>NZ_CP102258.1:1210000-4206509 GCF_025146565.1 Bacteroides eggerthii
AGTTTGTGTTTATTATGTAGATTTATTAAATGACATGAAAACAACTGTAAAGACATTTTGGATTAGCATGCTACTGATACTCACTTGTAGTATTAGTGGAAAAGCTGTTGACTTTGCCAAGGTCTGTGTAAAGTCTGCAGAAACTTGCAACGTTTCTGCTACATTGTCTTCATGTTCTTCTACCTCATCCAAAAAAATTAAACAGGAAAGCTCAAAATTTGCAGATACCAGATTCTCATGGACAACAGATGTTGAGTTGGGCACTAAGCCTCTTACTGAAATTTATTCTTCCAACCAGCAGCGTATACGCAGGGTGATTGAAGATAACATTTTCCTCAGAAACATATTCCTGATATTGTCCAACCATGAAAATTTGCTTGTACATGGTCGGACCAAACAATACTTTTCAGATAAAGACCCGTATTATGCAGTTACGGGCAGTGATTATTATATCTACACGCTTCGGCGGATTTTGATTTAGCCGCTAATTCCCTTTTAATTTCCCCCCCCCCTTCTTCCTTTTGTTTTGAATGGAAGCGGGAGTAGGTGACCTGTTGTGTGCATGTGTGCTGAAATGAGGTTGCAAGGATGATTTACGCCCTATTGGTCCGTAAGAGGGAAGTTATACCCCTACGCTTTATTCTCAAAATCAATTTTAATACCAACAATTAAACTTTTTAATCATGGAAACAACTCAAAAAAAAGCAGCCTCTTTTAAAGGCATTAGATCCGCCGGTTGGGTAATTGTAATTTGCTTTATCATTGCCGTACTAATCTTTAATTTTGTTCTTGGAAATCCATCCAACTTCATGAACAATGATCCGAACAACCACCCGTTGCCGGGAAACTTTCTGGGCACTATATATAAAGGTGGGTTTATAGTTCCGGTGATTCAGACTCTTCTGCTTACCGTTATTGCCTTGAGCATCGAACGCTATATTGCTATTCGCGCCGCTTTCGGTAAGGGTTCGTTGGTGAGGTTCGTTGCTAATATCAAAGCAGCTTTGGCCGCCGGAGATATGAGGAAGGCGCAGGAGATATGCGACACACAGCGTGGTTCTGTAGCCAATGTGGTAAATGCTACTTTGAGGAAATATGCCGAAATGGAGAGAGAGACGGAACTGACTAAAGACCAGAAACTGCTTGCTATCCAAAAAGAGTTGGAAGAAGCCACTGCCCTGGAGTTGCCGATGATGGAACAGAACCTGCCGATTATAGGTACCATCACTACGCTGGGTACATTGATGGGGTTGCTGGGTACAGTCATCGGTATGATTCGTTCCTTTGCTGCTTTGGCCGCCGGAGGTAGTGCTGACTCTATGGCGCTGTCACAAGGTATTTCCGAGGCTTTGATTAATACTGCTTTCGGTATTTTGACCGGTGCTTTGGCTGTTATCTCCTATAACTATTATACCAATAAGATTGACAAACTGACGTACAGCCTTGATGAGGTTGGCTTCTCTATCGTGCAGACTTTTGCAGCTACGCATAAATAAATTGAATTACGGGGAGTATCCCGATTATTAATTCTCAATTTTTAATTAGATAATTATGGGTAGAGCGAAAATCAAAAAGAAAAGCACGTTCATCGATATGACGGCCATGAGTGACGTGACTGTATTGTTGCTTACTTTCTTCATGCTGACTTCTACGTTTGTGAAGAAAGAGCCGGTACAGGTAACTACTCCGGCATCTGTATCCGAGATTAAGATACCGGAAACGAACGTTCTCCAGATATTGGTCGATCCGAACGGGAAAGTGTTTATGAGTTTGGACAAGCAGTCCGACTTACGTAATGTGCTGGAGGCTATGGGGCAGGAGTACGGAGTGACTTTTACTCCTGAGGAGACGAAGAAGTTCATGCTGGCATCCACTTTCGGAGTGCCGATGAAGAGCATGAAGAAATTTCTCGACCTGCCGCAAGACCAGCAGGACGCTGTATTAAAGAATGAGGGAATACCTATTGACAGTATCGACAACCAGTTCAAGGCATGGGTGCGTAACGCGCGTGCCACGAATGCTGATTTGCGTATCGCCATTAAGGGGGATGCCGATACTCCTTATTCCGTAATCAAGAATGTAATGAACTCGCTTCAGGATCTTAGGGAGAACAGGTATAACCTGATTACCTCTTTGAAGACCACTGCTGAAGATTAACGAAAGGAGATAGTATGGCTGAAATACAAGAAAGCGGTAATAAGAAAGGTGGAAAGAACAAGCAAAAGAAGATGACTGTCCGGGTGGATTTTACGCCGATGGTGGACATGAATATGTTGCTGATCACTTTCTTCATGCTGTGTACTTCACTGAGCAAACCTCAGACGATGGAGATAAGCATGCCGAGCAATGATAAGAATATCACCGAAGAGCAGCAGACCAAAGTGAAAGCGTCGCAGGCAATCACGCTGTTGCTGGGAGACAGTGATAAATTGTACTATTACGATGGAGAGCCCAACTATAAGGATTATACTTCGCTGAAAGAGACTTCTTACCAAGCGGATGGTCTGAGGGCTATGCTTCTGCAACGTAATAGGACTGCTGTAAATGAGGTGAACAAACTGAAACAGCAGAAACTGGAACTTAAAATATCAGAAGATGACTTCAGAAAACAGCTTTCCGAGATAAAGAGTGGGAAGGACACGCCGACAGTCATCATCAAGGCTACCGATGCAGCCTCGTATAAAAACCTGATTGATGCTCTTGATGAAATGCAGATATGTAATATAGGCAAGTATGTGATAACGGACATAGCCGATGCCGATCAGTTCCTGATAAAGAACTATGAAAGCAAAGGGGAACTGTCGCAGAATATTGCCGAATAATAACACCTAAAAACAGAAGAATATGGCTAAAGTAGATTTAAGTTCTTTGGAATGGTGTGACCTGATATTCAGCGGCAAGAATAAGGCGTACGGCGCCTATAAGATGCGTGAAGACTCTCCGCGCCGCCACAACATAGCTGTGATATTGGTGATAGTGATAGCCTTGATAGGTTTCAGCATTCCGACCCTGATAAAGATGGCGACTCCAAAGCAGAAAGAGGTGATGACCGAAGTGACCACCCTGTCGCAATTGGAAGAACCGGAAGTAAAGCAGGAAGAGATGAAACGTGTGGAGCCTGTTGCACCACCGCCACCGGCATTGAAGAGTTCTATCAAGTTTACTGCTCCGGTCATCAAGAAGGATGAAGAGGTGAGGGATGAAGATGAAATTAAAAGTCAGACCGAGCTGACGGAAACGAAAGTAGCTATCTCCATCGCCGATGTGAAAGGCAATGACGAAGCTAATGGCAAGGATATTGCCGATCTGAAACAGGTGGTGACGCAAGCTCCGGAGGAGGAAGAGAAGGTGTTCGACATGGTAGAGCAGATGCCGACGTTTCCCGGCGGGACCAATGAGTTGATGAAATATATCGCCGACCATTTGAAATACCCGACGATTGCGCAGGAAAACGGTGTGGAGGGACGGGTGATCTGCCAGTTTGTGGTTAGCAGTGACGGTAGAGTACGGGATGCTAAAGTTGTAAAGACGCTGGATCCTTACTGTGACAAGGAAGCTATCCGCGTAATTATGTCAATGCCTAAGTGGATACCGGGCAAACAAAATGGCAAGGCGGTTTCTGTGAAGTATACGGTTCCTATTGTCTTTAGATTACAATAAATAGCACGTGTTATGAAAATGGTGAAACTGCTTCAGCTTTCAGGATTGATAGTAATGCTGGCCTTTATATCTGCCTGTCGCCATAAGCCTAAAGACGGCTTGACGGATACCTATACTTCCGGCGTCATAGCAATTGCTGCCGACGAAAGTTTCCGGCCGATTGTGCAGGAAGAGATAGATGTATTCGAGGGATTGTTTCCTCTGGCGGGAATTGTGCCCCGTTATGTGACGGAAGTAGAAGCTATCAACCTTTTGCTCAAGGATAGTCTGCGGTTGGCGATAACCAGCCGCAGGCTGACTCCGGAGGAGATGGGCTCTTTCAACAGTAGGAAGTTCTTTCCGCAAGAGATAAAGATTGCGACGGATGGGCTTGCGTTAATAACGAATCGGGGCAATCCGGACACATTGATTGGAGTGAAAGATTTTCGCCGTATTCTTACCGGGGAAGCCGGACAGTGGAAAGATATTTATCCCTCATCCCGTTTGGGGGATATTCACCTGGTATTCGATAATAAGAATTCCAGCACCGTACGTTTTGCTGTGGACTCTATCGCTAAGGGAGCGCCGCTTTCGACTCGGGTGAAAGCGTTAAAGACGAATAAGGAAGTTATTGATTACGTGGCACGTACACCGGACGCAATGGGAGTTATCGGAGTGAACTGGTTGAGTGACCGTAACGATACTACCGGACTTTCTTTCAGCAGAGAGGTACGGGTTATGTCCGTCAGTGCTGCCGATAAGGCCACGCCGGCAAACAGCTACAAGCCTTATCAGGCGTATCTGTTTTATGGTGATTATCCACTGGCACGTAGTATTTATGTATTACTGAATGATCCGAGAAGTGCTCTTCCTTGGGGCTTCGCTTCTTTCCTTGCTTCCGACCGGGGACAGCGGATCATTTTGAAGTCGGGATTAGTGCCCGCCACCCAACCGGTGCGTGTGGTAAACGTCAAAGATGAATAACTAAAATGGAAGCTAACATGAAACGTAAATTATTATTATGTATGGGAGCGATGCTGCTTGCCGGTACGCTTGCCGCACAGGTGCCTGTTCCAGAGTGGGAGACAGGGGTAGAGCAAATAAAAAGCCTGATAAAGACAGATCCCGGACAGGCATCTGCAACTGCCGGGGAGTTATTGAAAGGAAAAAACAAGAAGAACGTATCACTCATCATCTCCATAGCCCGCGCCTATCTGAATGTAGGCAAGCTGCCGGAGGCGGAGAGTTATCTGAAAATGGCTCAGAAAGTGGATAAGAAAGATGCGGGCGTGTCCGTTTTGGAGGGAGACATTGCCCTTGCTCAGAAAGATGTAGGGCGTGCCTGCCAATTTTACGAACAGGCTATCTATTTTAATCCGGACTGTAAAGAGGCTTATCTGAAATATGCCCGGGCTTATAGATCTGCCAGCCCATCGCAGGCCATTGACAAACTGCAACAACTGAAGGCGTTGGCTCCCGACTTTTTGGAGGCGGACAAGGAGCTTGCCGGAGTGTATTATGCAACCAACCGTTTCGGTAAAGCAGCCGAGACTTATGCTAAATTCATAGATACCCCTGTTGCTACGGAGGATGATATCTTGAAATATGCGTTTGCCCTGTTCCTGAACCATGATTTTGAAAAATCGCTGGAGGTGGTCCAGAAAGGGTTGCAGAAGAACGGACGACATGCTGCGTTTAATCGTCTGGCTATGTACAACTATACCGACTTGAAACGTTATGATGAAGCCGAAAAAGCGGCAAATGATTTTTTCAATGCCTCGGACAATGCCGATTACTCCTATTTGGATTACCGGTATTACGGTGCTTTGCTGAGTGCTTTGAAGAAGTATGACCGCGCCATTGTGGAATATGGAAAGGCGCTCGAAAAGGATAGCAGCCAGATTGATGTCTGGCGTGAAATAGCAGATGCTTATGAGTTGAAAAACGATTACGCACAGGCTATTGCTGCCTATCAAAAATATTATGATACTTTAAGTCAAGATAAAAAGACGCCTGAGGCACTATTCCAACTTGGGCGTCTCTATTATGGTCAGGGCACATCTCAGGATACTCTTACCGTTCAGCCAGCCGATCGTATGACGGCATTACAGGCTGCGGACTCTGTGTTTGCGCTGGTAGCCCGGCAAGCTCCTGACAGCTACTTGGGCGATATGTGGCGTGCCCGCACTCACTCTGCCATGGACCCGGAGACAACCGAGGGCCTGGCAAAGCCTTATTATGAAAAGGTAGCGGACATGCTGTTGGCAAAGAACGAGCCGAGGTATAACTCTGCATTGATTGAATGTTACAGTTATCTGGGATATTACTATCTGTTGAAGAGTGATTATTCGGTTTCAAAAGAGTATTGGAATAAAATTCTGGCTATCGACCCCACCAATGCCACTGCTAAAAAGGCATTGGACGGCATCAAATAGCAATAATTTTAGTTGTTTGTCGTGTCGGGAGGAGTGGAGAGTGATTCTTAGCTCCTTCCATTTTTTTTGAGAAATAAAAAAAGACCGCTGGATTAGCGATCTTCTTTAGTTGCGGAGGCCTGACTCGAACAGACGACCTTTGGGTTATGAGCCCAACGAGCTACCAACTGCTCCACTCCGCGATGTTTTGTGGGTGCAAAGGTACGGCTTTTATTGGAATCTGCAAATAATATCTGAATTATTTTTCATAAAAGATGCAGGCTTTTGTGTAATCTGTTGATAAATAATATAATAAAACAGATTTTTTTATTCCTTTAATAGCTTAACTTTGCAACCGATTGGTGCTTCGTACTTTACTTCTATCTTGTCACCGACTTTTTTCCATTCCACTGTAAGCCTACCGTAAAGTAATTCGGTAGAGGCTTTCACATATTGAAGGTCGCCTACTGTACGGGGGGATAGAATAACTTCGCTCATTCCCGGTTTGGCACTTCGTATACCCGCTAAACTTTTGAAAAACCATTCGTCTATTTGACCCATCATGAAATGATTCCATGATGAACCTTGGCGAGGATCCCACTGCTCGGTGAGAGTTGTAGCGCCAAACTTTTGCTGGAAACCATAACCGGGCACATCTTCATGATTGTGCATTGTGTACATTAGCTCGTCCAACCCATTCTCGGCTAATGTTTGGAAGAGGTAGCGGTTCCCTACATCACCTGTTGTCAGGTGATTTCCGTTTTTCTTGATGTCGGCTATCAAATTATTGAGTACAGCTTTTTCATCACCTTCGGGTGTCAGTCCTAAATAGAGTGGGAGCGATAGCGAACACTGACTGCCTGTACCATATGTTTTTTTCTCTTCTTGATAGAACTTCTCATTGAAAGCGTTGCGGATTTCGGTTGCTAAATTGGTAAAGTAGATTTCATCGTAGTTGTTACCTACCATTTGAGCTGCCCTGATCATGTATTTTACTATCATGTAATAATGTGCTGTGGCTACTAACGGTACCGGTGTGTTGCGTGAGAATCCGGCACGAAAATTGCCATAGTCGTACCAATCACCTAACCCGAAAGAGAGAATGTGTCCTTCGGCGCGTGTTGCTAAATAATCAACATAACGGGACATGTTCTTGTAATAGGTGTGGATGAGTGAGTCATCACCATAAAAATCATAATACATGAAAGGAAGCACCACCAGCGTGCATCCCCATTCGGGAGACTCAGCGAAGTCGTCCATGCCTTTTCCCTGAAAGTAGACATATTCGGGGGCGGTGGTAGGTACTGCTCCATTGGGATGCTGGGCATCGGCTATGTTTTGTAGAGTCTGCGGGATGAATCCTGTTAAATCATAGTTGAACAGTAAGCCGGGGCCATTGAGATGGTCCTGTTCCAGCCATCCCAATTTTTCGCGATGTGGGCAGTCGGTAAATACTCCTTGCATGTTACTTCTTACGGCTTTCTCTATCAAACGGTGTGCACCATTAAAGATGGAATTGGAACATTCAAAAGTTGATACCTTGGGAGTTGAGTTGTATACAAAACATGAACGTATTTTTTTGATAACCGGGAGCTTCTGAGGATTCTTCTCACCTTGCATCGTAGCACCCTCTATTTGGATGTATCGAAATCCATAGTAGGAGAAGCGTGGATGCCAGGTTTCTTCACCGTCGCCTTTCAATGTGTATTGATAGTAATGTTGACGACCTGTTTGGCGTTGATTGCAGGCTCCTTCAGGTGTCAATGCCTCTGCGACCAATAATGTTACTGTCTGCCCTTTCTTTCCTTTAACTGTGATTTCGGGAAATCCGGCAAGGTTCTGCCCCATATCCAGTACTATGGCCGAGGCGTCTACCTTACGTTTGGTAGATTTGGACGCAGCGGCCAGCAGGGAGTCAGGCAGATGAGTGGCGGATATTGGCGAGTAGTGTTCCATAATAGCTACGGGAGCTGCTATTTGCGGACGCAACACACCTTTGGGCCCTTCTTGAACTACTACTTGGTTCCAAAGTGTATCATTAAACTTAGCCATGTTCCACCCTTTTTGTTCTTGTCGGGCATCGTAATCTTCCCCTCCGTAAATACAGTTGAATGTAACAGGACTGAAGTCGTATTTCCATGTTTTGTCCGATGCTACTGTCTGTGATGTCCCATCTTCGTAGTGAATGGTGAGTTGCAGGCGTACGGTAGGAGGGCCGAAACTGATGAGTAGCTTGCGGTAACGACCTCCTTGTACATTGTAGAAGCCATTACCCAGCAGCACTCCGATAGCGTTATTGCCTTTTTGAAGCAGTGTGGTTACATCGTAAGTATTATACCACACAGATTTGTCATAATCGGAGATAAGAGGAGTAAACTCGCTGTTGCCTACTTTCTTGCCATTGATAGACAGCTCATAAAGACCAAGACCGCAAATATTCACCACAGCTTGTTTTACTTTCTTTTGTTGCGAGGTAAAAGTGGTGCGCACATAGATGCTCTTACGTGAAAGGGAGTCGGCTGCTGCCCAGGCTGCTTTCACCGTTTCTTTTTTCATTTCGCTGCCATGAAATATACGGCCTTCCGGAGTGTGGGCATCTGCCTTGGTGATGGCGCCAATCCAGCGGCTTTCACCAAAAGATGCTTTTACGTTTGTGATGATGAAACGTCCTTTATCGCTCCATGACGAAGGTTCATCGCTTTTATTCCAAACACGTACACGCCAGTTATAATCTCCCACCGGCAGTGTTTTGATTTTCACCAATTGGCTCTGTTTGCTCTGTACCTTCCCAGTGTGGAAAACCATCTCGCCACTTATGCGATTTGTTACTTTCAATTCGTAGGAAGTCTGTACTTCGGTATTGTCCGAGGAGATCATTTGCCATCCCAACCGGGGCGTTCGGGTGGTCACTACGAGCCCGCTCCGCATTTCTGCAGTGATCCGGGTTAAATCAATATTTGCCGCTTGCAGGGAGCAGGCGGCAAATAAGAGAAACATGGAGAATAGTCTTCGAATATTCATAGAATGAAGGACATAATATTATATTTTGATTGATATAGCCGTTAGTTCATTTTACAAACCAAACGCTCTAGTTTTTCACTATGGCCCGCAGGTCTGCCGTCAACTAAAATAGTGAGTCCATTGCCATGATGATACCGGCTTCCGTATTTATCCCAGATAATGGTGATGTTGCGACCATGATAGCTGACATTGTCTAAACAGAAGTATTCCCATTTGTCGGCTGGGATTAGTGGATTCACTTCTATTTTATCGTCAAACCGGGGACGAAGTCCTACCAGACCGGTGATGATCAGATCATTAAAAGTAGAATGGTTGTAATAACGGCTCCTTTCCCGGTCTCCCATTAGCCAGGCTCCATTCTTCTCGTCTAAATATTCGCCGATGTATGGTCGGCCACGATGATACTGGGATTCTACGTAAAGTTCCATCTGATGGAAATAAGTGGAATCGGCTAATATGTCGTTTTGAGGATAGTTATTCAAGAAATTAGCCATAGCAGTCAATGTTTGGGAAGATGCGAAGGGCCAAATAGCACCGTCCCATTCACATCGTCCTACACCATGTGAACGGAATTGGGGATGACGACGCTCGGCAGTAGTCAATCCGTAAGGAGCGGCAAATCCTTTTTCATCCATTGTTTGGCGCCATGCTTCCGCATAATGCTGGGCTTCACGATCGGGTAGGTTAAAATACCAAGGAATAAAACCGATTGCTTCGCGTACTGCCGCACAAGTATCGCCACGAAGAGTCTCGAAGAATTGATGTTTCTCATTCCAAAGTTTATTTTGAACAAGAGTTTTCAGTGAATCAGCTTTCATGCCATACTTACGCGCCATTTCGGGATTATCGAGTAGGATACCTATGTCAGAGAGCGCTTTAGCATTGGCGTACATATAACTATTGATAGTGGGACGGGCATATTTCTTTCTGCGCCCGCCGCTGATGGATTCTTCCATACCATCCTGCACATCACCTTGCCAATAAAGCCCATTAGGCAGACGGTGAGTCTTTTCCCAGCGGGAATATTCCTTTTCGAGGTCAGGAAGCATATCTTTCAGAAAATCCATGTTCCCGTCCACAAGGTAACGTCCCAGCATTGCATCAATATTCCACGAACTGAATTTTTCCATCTTTTTCATGGGACCGCCTTCGTTACCTCGATACCAAGTGTGAATAATTTGATCGAGGTATTGAGAGTCGCGTAACCAGCGGCTTTCATAGATATGATGACCGATAGCACAGGCTATAAGGTTGTACTTGTCTGCATAGGAACGGTTTACCAAGAACTCAGTCATACCATAGCCTACGGGTGTCTGTTTGATGTGCTTACGCAGTGTCCACCAGCGATAATAGAACATTTCTTCAAAGTTCTTTTGAGGACAGTCAAATAAAGGAATATTCTTCTCCATCCAGGCCGATGCCTCACTGTTTGGGATAGCCTGAGCTATGTTTTCGTCTTCCATGCCGTTGAAATAGTCTACGTAATGTTTGTAGTTGTTATAGTTGAGCACAGCTGCGGAAGCGCTTACGTCGGTCGATGAAGTTTGGAAATTGGAGATGCTGTATGCTACTAATGGCTCTTGTTCACCAGCATCTGCCAATGTACCGTCCCAATCGGCAGGAGTATCAATGGTGGGGAATGTACGGCGTTCACCGGTGCGGAAAGCTATACGCTTAATAGCCGCCACCGGTGCGAAAAACATGCGTTGACCTGCTTTTTTCCCATCAATAAATACTTCGGACATACGTTTGGATACGGATAGTATGACCTCGACATGATAGCTTTTACCGGCTTCGTAATTTAGTAATTTGCCGTAGCGCGCCCCTCCTTTGCTGAGCATGGTACCATCTGGATTAAGATCGATGCGTGCACAAGCTATGCTATTCTCATCGAGAAACTCTATCTGAAGTAACCCTTTATCGTTTTGGTCTGCTTTAATGTCAAAGGCTACCTTCAATTCTTTGCTGGCAGGAATCTTGCGCTCTATGCGGCAGTAGTCAAAGGGATCGCGATCGCTCATTTTAAGCCATTTCCCCTCAAGGCTTACGGGGGCCCAAAGAGGAGAATAGAGGTTCCAATCCGTAAGGTCTGCCAATGTTTCGGCTTGACTGAAATCATCTTTTGCATGGGCAGTAGCTTCCAGCTGTACAGGCACTTGAATACGTGATACCCACATGTCTTCTTTGTTCACACTGTAACTCAACCAAAGATCACCATCTTCGGGAATACCGTTACCTTCTTGGATACCTCGTACGTATTGCGGCCCATGGGATTTATAATTGCCACCGTAGCGCATGCGCGTGATTTCGCCATGTACCAAATTGAGTGTGGTATAATTGAGTCCGTCTTTACTCAATGAAATGGCTAACGGCCATCGAAACTCGGAAGGGTTATAGACTGTGGCATAAGTACCGTCACTTAAACGTTGTCCCCAGATTTTGGCATTACTATTTACAAATCCTTTGGCACGTTCTACAGGCTGGTGCCAGGTGAGCCCACCGTCTTTGCTTACGGAAGTCAATGCGTGTTTCCACAATGCTACAATGTCACCGTTGGGAAGTGTATAGTCACAGTATGCTTTATATCCTTTGTGCAAAGGAATCAACGGATCATTCCGGTCGGCCTCTTCCACCCATTGCATGCGGTAACGTGGATTGTTTAGAATTTCGTGGCAAGCCTTTACAAATCCCTTATCTTTACTACGGGTAAAATAAGGATAAATCGTATTTTTCTCATTGAAGTTGTGGTTATAATAGATAAAATAGATTGGCCCGAAGCTACCGTCTTTGTTGATTTCACGTACGACGCGGCCAATGCCGTTCCCATCATTCGGGTCGTCTTTTTTGTCGAGGGCTATGCCATAGTTCCCCATGGCAATCAGCTTTCCGCTTTTGGATGTATAGAACCCTACGCGTTGGTGCATGATAGCATCTAAGTTTTTGGCACTGTCTGTACGGCCTTCTTTGGTATAGCCGTCGGGGATGCGGTAAGAAGGAAATAAAATTTCGGGTGCAGTCCAGTTGTAACCGTCTTTAGAGGTGACTAAATATGTGACTGAGGGAGGAACATGCTCATCTTTTGGATCGGAGAGATAATGCATATAGAACTGTCCGTTCCAATAAGCCATCATGGATTGATGATTGTATGTCCAGCCGTTGCCATTTTCCTTCGAGGGATGCTCGCGATTGGCACGTACTACCTGAATGTTATGCACGCCTACCACAGGTGAAAGTTGTCCGTCATGTTCATAGGGATTGGACAACTCAGTACCTGTGTAATGTACGAGTTGGGGTGTCTGAGCTGCTAAGGGAGCTACACCTGTCATCAGCGTTATTGCGATAGACAAGAGGTATCTATTCTTTTTCATATACATATAGGAGGTGTTGTTTTACTTTTTGACTTAATAAGCTATTTTCTTCATAGCTTCGATAATAGATTCCGGTGCCCTGAAAATAGTGCCATGCTTGTGGTCTTTAGGAACACTGATTTCGTTGGTGATATCTGTAAAGTTCACAAAGTCTGTTGTGCGCATGGCTCCATAGATTTTCTTTTGATATACATCGAAGTATATAAGATAGTTTGTGTCAACCTGAACGACTGTGGGACCTTCAACAAAACTTTCCGTAAAAGCTTGGCTGGCAGGAGACCAAGGACCCTCGGGCTGTTGGGCGAACGAAATTTTCAGGTTGCGATTGGGACGGGTGTTGTCTTTCAGCACCATCACGTAGTCTTTTTCCGCCCGCTTGGTAATTACTGCGTCAATCACGCTGAATCCCGGATCAAACAATAACTTAGTGGGTGTGAAGGTGGTGAAGTCTTTTGTTTTTGTATAGTATAGACGATGATTGTTATTTTCATCTTCAATACCGCGTTCGAATTTCCCTGGGATACACGAAGCCCAAACAATCATCAATTCGTTATTACAATCATCATAAAAGAGTTCCGGGGCCCATACGTTGACGGTAGTTGTATCATGCTTCATGACAGGAATGAATTTTTCTTCGCTCCAATTCACCAAATCGGTACTATGTGCATAACCGAAGCCTAAATCGCCACGCCAGCTGGTGGTCCATACTAAGTGAAAAACACCATTTGGGGTAGCTACAATGGAAGGATCACGCATGATGCGTTGTTTCCCAATTTCGGGTTTGAGCCAGGTACCGGGCAGTGAATCCCAGTGCATGCCGTCTTCGCTATACAGAAAACGGAGGCCATCGGTGGCAGGCTCATGAAATGAAGTGAATACATAGAGCTGCTTTTCATTTTGATTACACGAAATGAAAAGCAAGGTGAGGACAGCCCATATCAAACAAATAAACTTTTTCATTATTATTTTTTCTTCTGATTATACGTATTGAGTGTAATTGTTATTGTATTTTTCAGAGAAGACGAAAAGGAGTTTGGAATGTACTCATTACATGATTTTGATCTGTCTCTTCAATTACATACGAAATTCCCTTCAATACTTGAACTCAACTTCTTTACCTGCCGGGATTTCCACTACTTTTATCCCTTTTGAAGAGGGGATAGACAGATAACCTTTACCGCCGGGACTTTTTACGCGAATTTTCTTTTGGTCCATATAAACGTAGATATCACCTTGTGGGGTAGGTACAGTGCCTTCCATCCATTCCAAACCGCCTAAACAGGGAGAGATGGCGTATTCTGCATAACCTGGCTTTGTAGGTTTCACACCCAAATAATACTTACCTAACAAGTAGATAGGGCTTGCACCCCACGCATGACAAAGACTTTTGCCATAAGGACGACCGTACATAGCCAAATGCTGTGTTCCACTTTCTTCGGGATTATATTTTTCCCAAAAGCTGGTGGCTCCCTCACGAAGCATTCCTCCCCAATAGGCCTTAATCTCTTTCAGAACTTCAGTTTGCATGCCCATTGAGCAGAGAGCTTCAAGTTCGTAAAAACGCATATAGGGAGTCGTGATCTTAAGGATACTGTCGTTTAGTAATACACTATGCTTGATGGCCTGTTGCTTTGACTGGTCTAAATAGCCGAAGAATACAGAGAACATATTGGAATAACGGGTGATGCTTTCGCTTTGCTGTCCATTACGGCGATTGTGCACTAATGCCTGTTTTTTTTCATTCCAAAAAGCCGGTAACAGTTTCTCGCGAAGATCGGTTGCTAAATTATTATACTTTTCTGCATCTTGGGCGCATCCTGCTAAATCGGCACAAAGTGACATTGTCTCTAAACTCTTGCATAGTAACACCTGTTCAAAGGACAACTCACCGCGTTTGTCCAGATAGCCGTCAGCCCAGTCAACAAATACCCAATCGCCTGTCATACCTTCAACCATACCATTCTTATTGGTGCGTCCTAACACATAGTCCATCATGGTTTGCATGCGAGGATAAAGTTGGCTCACGAAATGGCGGTCACCGGTATAGAGGTAATAATCATATACACTTAAAAACCAGAAGAAAGTATAGTCCATTATCGTATTAGTGTGGCTGGTTACGGGGTCTTTGCCACGAAGCAGATAAATGGTACGCCGTACGGTAGGGCTATCGAAGAAAAGGTAGTAATTCATCAGATAACTCTGGATGGCATCACCACTCCAAACCCAACGGTCGCGTTTGATTCCGTCAATAAAAAACTCGCGTGTGGTAAGGTGCATGGTATAAGCGCCCACTTCCCAAATGCGGTTCATTTCTTTGTCATTGCAGCGGAACGATCCACGATAGTCTACTGGCGCATACTCGTAGTCCATTTCTACGTGGTCCACACTGATACCTTTATCGGTAACAACGTAAATGTAGCGAAAAGCTTTACTGTTGCTGAATGTGTAGCTGTCGGCTGTAGAAAGCAGAACTCGGTCCAAGGTTTCACAATGCTCGGTATCCAATGCTTCTTCAGAACTTTCGCCATAATAGACATTCACCGTACCGTTTCCTTTCAGCTGTTTCAATACAAGATAACCGAATGTCTCGCGCCCGAAATCGTAAAGTATGCCATCTCGTTTTCTTTCTGATGTTACTGCTTCCATTGGTTTTCGGGGCAGCTGATAAAGAGACGGACGTTGGTCTTTGGTGTTAAAGTTCCAACAATCGGCATCCAGATAAACTGTGGCTGAGGTGTCACTTGCTTTTCCACTTTCATCAATCCACTCCTTGTCTTCATAAGTGACTCGCCATGTACGATCGCTCTTTACAGTTTTTCCATTTACAAAAATAGTCGGTGGCGTAGCTTGATTCCACACTTTGATATTAAGACTGTGTATTCCTGCCGGAAGTTTGAACCGGGTGGGCATACCAAATTGTAACTTGCCATCGAGTTTGATGTTGAAGGTGCCTTCTACTGCTATTTCAATTTCTTCGGGTTGTGGAAGATTGAGCTGCTTACTGAATTCTACAACTACAAAATGACTGTCTGTTTTCCAGAATGGTGGGAAAAAAGCCCCACGTTCGGTACGCCGGTTATTCATCTTGTTGCCGAGCCATATTTCATAATCGCCCGGATACCAAATCCATGTTTGAGCAAAGATTGTGGTGCTAAATGTAAGCGTGCTTAGAAGAATGATGATCTTATTTTTCATGATGTTTAATTTCCTATTTGATTTATTGATTGGTCGGCTTATACGTTTTTTTGATTGAGTGCGGAACATTACATTCTTTCACTTCTATTTTTTTGCATTTATCTCCTTCTGCCTCAATAATCAGTTCGTTTTGCGGCATGTCGAAGTTTATGCCTTGTAGAGTTAGGCGGTTGCAGTCTAATAACTTTATTGTATTGTCTTGGCTGTGAATTATAAGATTTTTCATTTGGAAGTTTTTAGCGTCTTGTAGTGCGCTAATGAGTTGCTGGCAATGGATGGTGCCATTTTCGATCAAAGTATTGCTGAACGGTATTTCAGGAATACCGTTGGCTGTGAAAAACTGCTTAGATGATTCTACAATGAAGTCTTTAATGACTGTATTTGAAATGTTTGGAGTTAAATGGTCAACAGCGCGTTCGGGGTATCTGGCTGCCAGTTCGCCCATGTAATAAGCGTTGCCTAAAAGATCCCATGTAAAAGCTTTGCCTACATTAATCATGCGAAGACGTTCGTAAATGGTATGATTGGAGCCTCCCCCACGATTACGGCGGGTCTTAAAGCGTATTCCTGTTCTTGTGCCGTCGAACACGCAGTCGTGAACATAAAGGTTTTTTATCATACCGGCTGTTTCGCTGCCGATAGTGATGCCGCCATGTCCATGCTGGGCTAATGAATGGCGGATAACAACATTTTCGGTTGCTTTTCCTACACGTAAGCCATCGTCGGCACGTCCGGCTTTTAGTGTGAAGCAATCATCTCCACAATTCAAAGTACAATATTCAATAAGTACGTTTTTACATGATTCTATGTCAATCCCATCACCGCTGGGCACTTCTGTGGAATTTACAGTGATTCCCCGGATAATGACATTCTCACAATATATGGGAACTACATTCCATAGAGTACTTCGTTCCATGGTTATTCCCTCTATAAGTACGTTACGGCAATTGATAGGAGAGATTGTTTTGGGACGATAAAAGGTTCTTCCATCCATGCCGTCATATATACGTTGCTCAACAGGCATGTCCCAAGGTATATCTTTTTCTACTACTGATGCGCCGTTAGGACGCTTACGGATTTCGGCGTCCATATCAGGACCGAGGATGCGCCCTTCGCCTGTGATGGCTATATTCTCTTGGTTATTGGCATAAATGAAAGCGCCGGGCCCCATGATTTCCACTCCTTCATGTCGTGTGAAGACAGCGGGGAGATAATCTTCGGCACAACCACCGAATACGATTTCTGCGTCACGTGCAATGTGCAGTTCTACAAAGCTTTTCAGTTCGATGCGTCCCGAAATCCATTTTCCTGCGGGTATGATTACAGTACCGCCTCCCTGACTGCTTAGTTGTTCGATAGTCCGGTTCACTAGAGTGTGAATGGGAATATCGGCCCTCAACCCTTTGTCGCCCATATTTACAGTACGGTCGGGGAATTGTGGACGTTTGAGCTGGGGGATATTAAAGTAGGAATTTTGGATAGGAGCAATCTCCTGGGGCATACAATGGGAGCCTACTTCGCTTAAGTTTGGAATGGGAGTACTATTTTGTGCGTTGGCATTGGTAAAGGTTATAAGACAGGTACTTAGTAAAACGGTAATGTATTTCCTCATATTTTTCTTTTTTATAATGGATCGTTACTTTCTAAAAAATGACGTGTGTGTGCTTTTTTTGTAATGTTTATAAATGGTAATCTTTAAGAAGGATTTGGAAAATGTCTTGTGTTTTGTAGCGAAAATTATGTAAGGCGGTTACAAATGTTTGGCTCTATCGTCATTAATAATGAAACTTATAGATATTTATTAATGAATGTGGTAATATGAAGAAGATATTTTCTATGCTGTTGTTTGGCTTCCTTTCTCTCTCTGTCTCGTCGCAGACTGCGGTTTCGGTAGCCGGATTCTTTCCTCTCCCCGAACAAGTGAGTCGGGGAAGCGGACGGACAGTTTATAATTTTAATTTAGGATGGCGATTTCATCGAGGTGATGTGGCAGGAGCTGAAGCTGCTGTCTTTGATGATTTGCAGTGGGAAGTCGTATCAATTCCACATTCAGTGCAGTTAATGCCTTCTGAAGCCAGTGGATGTCGTAATTATCAGGGGATAGCATGGTATCGCAAACGTTTTGTTGTGCCTGAAGCTTCCGAAGGAAAGGATGTGTCAATTCACTTTGAAGCCGCTATGGGTAAACAAGTGCTTTATTTGAATGGAGATAAAGTAGGTGAACATCAGGGAGGCTATCTTCCATTTAACTTGAACCTTACCGATCAAGGAGTTGTTGCTGGAGACACTTGTGTGGTTGCTGTAATGGTAGATAACAGTAATGATAAGACTTTTCCACCGGGAAAGCCTCAGTATACACTCGACTTTTCTTATCATGGTGGAATTTATCGTGATGTATGGTTGATTAGTAAGGGGCGTACTGCGCTGACCGATGCTGTTGAGGCAAATCGTGTGGCGGGTGGAGGCGTATTTGTCCATGCTGAAAATATCAGTGAACAACATGCGGAAGTGGTAGTGAAGAGTGAAGTGGAGAATAAAGAGAATAGGAATCGTACAGTGACAATAGAAACTGTATTAGTTGATGCAGGCCAACGTATTGTTGGAAAAAAACGTCGTAAACTTGCTCTGAAAGCCGGTGAAGTTGGAATAGTGGAACAGCGGTTGGCGGTGCGCAAGCCTAAACTTTGGACACCGGAAACGCCCTATCTATATCATGTCCAGACTCGCGTATTGGATGGCGGTATATTGCTGGATGGCGGTGTGACGCGCATCGGTATCCGTTCTTTTGTTTTTGATGCAGAGAAAGGACTTATCTTAAATGGGAAACCTTATGGGCAGTTAGTGGGTGCTAACCGGCATCAGGATTTTGCTTATGTGGGTAATGCACTTCCCAATTCGCAACAATGGCGCGATGCCAAGCGGTTGCGTGATGCCGGCTGTACTATTATTCGTACGGCCCATTATCCGCAAGACCCTTCTTTTATGGATGCTTGTGATGAATTGGGGCTTTTTGTGATTGTTGCTACGCCAGGATGGCAGTACTGGAACAAAGATCCTAAGTTCGCTCAATTGGTGCACAGAAATACGCGTGAGATTATTCGTCGCGACCGTAATCATCCTTCAGTGTTGATGTGGGAGCCTATTTTGAATGAAACGTCTTATCCTCTTGATTTTGCTCTTGAAGCGTTGAAGATAACTAAAGATGAATATCCTTATGAAGGTCGCCCGGTAGCAGCTGCAGATGTACATTCAGCGGGTGTGGCCGAGCATTATGACGTGGTTTACGGCTGGCCGGGTGATGATGAGAAGCCTGGCCGTCCCAAACAGTGTATTTTTACTCGTGAGTTTGGTGAGAATGTGGATGATTGGTATGCTCACAACAATAACAATCGTGCTTGCCGCGGTTGGGGAGAACGTCCGCAGTTAGTGCAGGCTCTCTCTTTGGCTAAAAGCTATGATGAAATGTATCGAACTACCGGACAGTTTATCGGTGGTGCACAGTGGCATCCTTTTGATCATCAGCGTGGTTATCATCCTGATCCCTATTTCGGCGGAATTTATGATGCTTTCCGTCAACCGAAATATGCTTATGAAATGTTCCGCAGTCAGTCGCCGGCTCACTTGAATCATCCGACTGCTGAAAGTGGCCCCATGGTATATATCGCACATGAGATGTCACCTTTCAGTGATGCTGATGTAGTGGTATTCAGTAATTGCGACTCTGTCCGCCTTTCCGTATATGATGGTACAAAGAGTTGGGTTCTGCCTGTGGTACATGCCAAGGGGCACATGCCCAATGCGCCTCTGGTGTTCAAGAATGTGTGGGACTTTTGGGAAGCGCGTGAGCTTAGCTATAAGCAAAAGAATTGGCAGAAGGTGAATATGGTGGCAGAAGGCATTATTGGCGGAAAAGTAGTATGTACAACTAAGCGCATGCCTTCGCGTCGTAGTACTAAACTGCGTTTGAAGTTGGATACTGAAGGCAAGCAATTGGTGGCGGACGGTTCAGACTTTATTGTTGTAGTAGCAGAAGTGACAGATGATAGTGGTAATGTTCGTCGGTTGGCAAAGGAGAATATTGTATTTTCCATTGAAGGCGAAGGTGAAATAATTGGAGATGCTTCCATTCATGCCAACCCTCGTCCGGTTGAGTTCGGAACAGCTCCTCTGCTGGTGCGTTCTACTTGTAAAGCCGGTAAAGTAAAGGTGACTGCTCGCGTACAATTTGAAGGAACTCATGCTCCTGCATCAGCCGAAATAGAGTTTGAATCCATTCCTTGCCAATTGCCATTCTGTCATATAGAACAGCAACAGGATACTGTTCTAAAACGGGTTGTGTCGGATCATGAACAGGATTCAGTTAATAGCCGTAGATTCTCTGAAGAGGAAAAGAAACAAATGTTGGATGAAGTGGAAAAGCAACAGACGGAATTTGGTATAGGAAAATAGTTTTATACTCTTTAAAAAGTGCCACATGGCAAGTCGCTGATGTGGCACTTTTTGCCTTGTAAGTAACTTTGTAAACCTTATGATTTTTACTTTCGGATTCTTTTTGTATTTTTGCACTTAACGTCTGGAAATGCAAGAAGCTTGTAGATGGTCGTTGTTACAGTCAGTTTACGTTCTCTTGAGTTTTTTGCAAAGATAAAAATTTTGAGAATTGATTTTCCCTAAGTCAAAGCCGTTTTTAAGAGGGACAAATGAACTTTATCTTTGTATTAGAAGAATTACCTTGTTTAACATTCATTGGAGATCTAATATTATGAAATATTTGTTAACTCTTTTTCTGTCGCTTTTGTCATGTTTACTTGTAGCACAAAATGTTATAGTGGAACACTATTCGAAAAATCAGGGGCTGCTTAATAATATGGTTAGCATGACAGAGAAAGATTCTGATGGTTTTATGTGGTTTGCCACCTGGTACGGATTATGTCGCTTTGATGGAGAAAAGGTACTTACATATAACCATTACCAATTGGATCATGATGTGCCTCCTCGGAAGATACAATATATCATTGATGATGCCAAAGGCTTCATTTGGATAAAGACTATCGACCATAAACTCTATCTTTTTGATAAAAAGAAAGAATGTTTTAAGGCAGTCTATGGCAATATTAAAAGGTTTGTGGCAAATGTTCAGGTTATTAAACTGCAACGGGCTTTTGATGACTATGTGTTATTACTTACCAAAGATAAGAATCTTTTTCTGGCCCGGGTAGATGAGCAGGGAAAGGTACAGATTGAGTTACTTTTTGAAGCTAAAGATTATATTGACTCTTCCAACTATATGTTGAAGAGCAATCTGTTTTTTGAAAATAATGCGTATATTGGTTGGATCGGTGTAGATTATAAGATAAATGTTCTTCCTAAAGGAGAGGCTTTGAAGGGAAAACCTGCTGACTTCTTTCTGAATCAAGTGAAGCTTAATTCGGGAAGTAACTTTTCATCCAGTGTCATTCAGGACAAACTGATGTGGTTGGGTACCAGTGACGGCTATTTTTATTGTATAGACAGTGAGAAGGGTAATGTAACCCGGCATTATATACCTCAGAATATGGGGGCGGTGACTGATATATTGACTACATCGGCAAAGGCGCTATATGTGTCGGTTGCAAATAAGGGAGTTTTTGAATATTCTCCTGATAAACGAAAGTCGAAAAAAATTAATGTGGACGTTAATGAACGATTAGTTAGCCATTCGTTTATTGATAGTTATAATAAACTATGGTTTCATGAAAACGAACGGGCTGTTGTTTATTATGATCCTGTGACTAATAAGTCGCGCAGATATCCTTTTTCGGTATCCGGTAAAATAACGTCTTTTATCGTTGAAGATGCCGGTGAGCAGGGCGTTCTGTTTCTTTCACCGGCAGGCGAAGCCCTTTTTTTTGATAGGGACAATTTGACAATGTGTTCTATCAATCAGATAAAGTCTATCATGGATGTTTCGCCAAATCAACTTTTTTTTCATTTCTTTATAGACGATGAGGGTACTGTATGGCTTTCGTCAACAGAAAAGGGCGTTTATCATGTCTATTTCCCTAAAAAGCAGTTTCGTACCCTTGTCTTGCCTGTAACAAATAAGGCGGCGGGAAAAGATGATGCAGGCGTACGTGCTTGTTTTCAGAGCCGTAATGGAGATATTTGGGTCGGAAATCGTATGAAGGATGTATTCCGGTTTGATTCAAAAGGGTATTTGGTGCAGACTTATCCTGCCTATGAAGAGCTTTTTGGAGCAGTTTATCATGTAATGGAGGATGATAAAGGAAATCTTTGGTTTGCTACTAAGGGCGATGGCTTGGTAAAGTTGACGCCTGATGTCAAAGCGAAATATGGCTATCGTTTCCAGCGGTTCAAACATAATCCCTCTGACAATACTTCGCTTAGCGGAGACAAAATCTATTATACCTATCAAGATAGCCATAAACGTATTTGGGTATGTACACTTGACGGTGGTCTTAACCTGTTGCATGAACAGGGCGGGAGCATTACTTTTTTTAATGATCGGAACGGATTCATAAACTATTCTGCTTATGGGCTCCCTATGGAGGTGCGCAATATTGTAGAAGATAAGGAGGGACGTATGTGGGTCGGTACGATGGATGGGCTGA
This sequence comes from Bacteroides eggerthii, assembly GCF_025146565.1. Lineage (NCBI taxonomy): Bacteria > Pseudomonadati > Bacteroidota > Bacteroidia > Bacteroidales > Bacteroidaceae > Bacteroides > Bacteroides eggerthii. The sequence goes on from NZ_CP102258.1 coordinate 1,232,249, forward strand.
TCTCTTTCGATGGCAATTTCAGCAATGTGTCGGATATTAAATTTGAAGCTTATCGTGGCAGAATGCGGAGGGCTTATGCTGATAGTGATGTATGCCAACTATATAAAGACAGTAAGGATACTGTATGGGCCAGTGTCTTTGGTGGAGGATTGAATAAGTTGGTAGGTTATGATGAAGAGAAACATGAACCGGAATTTGTTGCTTATGAACTTGTGGGAAACTTGAAAAATGAAGTAATTACTTCCATTATAGAAGATAGGCATGGTATGTTATGGTTAGGGACGAAATTAGGGGTCGTTTGTTTTGATCGGCAAACCGGTAACTTTCGTACTTATACCCATTATGATGGCTTTCCTGACTTTGAACTAGAGGAAGGAGGCGTGTGTACTCCGACCGGTGAAATCTGGATGGGGGGAACAAAAGGAATCATTATTTTTCATCCTGATGAATTGAAGGAAGTGGATAGAACCAGTAAAACATTCATTGTTAATTGTCAAATAGGAAATCAGGATATTCGCTTGGTAGACAATCCTTCGATTGTAGACCGTTCTATTTCTTATGTTGATGAAATAAAGCTTAACCATGATCAGTCAATGTTTTCTTTCGAATTTGTAACACTGAGTTATGTAGACCGTAATAGCATCAGTTATCGTTATATTCTGGAAGGCTATGAGGAGCAATGGCATTTTAATGGCGTTAATCGTCTTGCTTCGTATACGAATGTTCCTTCGGGCAATTATGTATTCAGGGTACAAGCGATGGATGATAATGGCGTTGACTCTTTTTCGGAGTGTAAAATGCGGGTGATCATTCGTCCTCCTTGGTGGGCCACTTGGTGGGCTTACGTCATCTATGTTTTATTGGGTGCGGGAGTTCTCTATATGGGCATCCGCCTCTCCGTATTTCTGATACGGATGAGAAATAATGTGTATATTGACCAGCGTTTGTCGGAATTGAAAATACGTTTTTTCACCAATGTGTCGCACGAGTTGCGTACGCCACTCACACTGATACAAGGTCCCATACAGGAACTGAAAACAGAGGCACTGTCTGTCAAAGGGAAAAAGTATGTGGAGTTGATGGAAAAGAATACTTTGCACATGTTGAAGTTGGTAAATCAGATTCTTGATTTCCGCAAGATCCAGAATGGAAAGATGCGCCTGCATGTTTCATGCTTCAATCTTACCGAACTACTTGCTTTTTTCGAAAAGGAGTTTATGATAATGGCAGAAGAAAAGGCGATAAATTTACAATTTTGTCCGGAAGTAGAGGAACTTATGGTATGGGGCGATAAGGAGAGATTAGGAACTGTGGTACGTAACTTACTCTCGAATGCTTTTAAGTTTACTTCCTCCGGGGGTTCAATTAGGATTGTTTCCGGTTTAGCAGAAGATGGTAAACATTGTTTTATTCGTGTGGAAGACACTGGAGTAGGAATTCCTCAAAATAAACTGACCGAAATATTTGGTCGTTTCTCACAGGCTGATAATGCAAAAGGAGCTTATTATCAAGGTACCGGTATCGGGCTGGCTCTTTCGAAAGAAATTGTAGAATTGCATCATGGCGAGATATTTGCCGCCAATGGTAAGCAAGGTGCACAATTTACGGTATGGCTGCTATTGGGCAAAGAACAGTACAAGGAGAATGAGGTGGATTTTTATTTGGATGAACAGGTTGTAAAGGAAGTGCCTGACTGTAATGAACGGGTGGCTGATGAAAAGAACGGTGATGCTTCTTTATTGCCTAGCGTGCTTGTAGTGGATGATAATGTTGATTTGTGTAATATGTTGAAGTTGCAGCTTGAGGATAGGTTTAATATTCATTTGGCACATGATGGAGTGGAGGGACTCAAGATGGTGAACTTTCATCATCCTGATGTCGTGGTGACCGACCAAATGATGCCTTGCATGGACGGTATGGAAATGCTTAAACGTATTCGTGGCGATTTTCAAATAAGTCACATACCGGTGATTATGCTTACTGCAAAGGGAGATGAGGATAGCAAGATACAAGCTATATCCCAAGGGGCTAATGCTTATATTGTGAAGCCTTTCAGTAAGGATTATCTGGTTGTACGTATTGAACAGCTATTAGGTGAACGTAAGCGGTTCCGCGAGCAAATGTGTGGTGATAATGGGGAGATGAATGATAAAGTCGAGCTTTCGGATAATTATGCAGGTTATTTGGAAAAGAAAGATTTGGATTTTATAGAGAAGATTCATCAAGTGGTTGAGGACAATATGGAAAACAGTGATTTCAATATCGACACCATAGCAGCATCTGTCGGTTTGAGCCGCTCTGCTTTCTTTAAGAAACTCAAGAGCCTTACGGGGTTGGCTCCGGTGGATTGGGTGAAAGAGATACGGTTAAACAAATCTGTCGAACTTATTAAGAAGACAGATTTATCTATCTCCGAAATAGCTTTTGCTGTGGGATTCAATGATTCCGGTTATTTTAGCAAATGTTTCCGTAAAAAGTACAACCAGACTCCGCGTGAATATATAAATGCATATCGGGGAAAGAAATAAAGAGTACAAAGTATTCCTCTCAAACGTCTTCTTGTCAGCTTAGATATAAAATATTAATAGACATGAAGAATTCACTAACACGTACTTTATGTACGGTGGTTTTTGTAGTAAGTGCAGCATCTGCCTGGGCTCAATATCCCACAATTCCTGCTGCTGAAAAAGCGCGTGGCGAAAGAATACAAGCCGAGATAAATCGTCTTTCTGACGAGGCTTGGCAACGCGCTTTACCGGTTGTAATGTCAGAGGCAGCTAAAGGGCGTCCTTACGTTCCTTGGGCAAGTAAACCTTCCGACTTGAAGCAAGCTAAGATTCCGGCTTTTCCCGGAGCGGAAGGAGGCGGTGCCTATACGCCCGGCGGACGTGGCGGCAAGGTAATTGTTGTAACTTCTTTAGCTGATCGCGGGCCGGGCACATTGCGCGAAGCTTGTGAAACAGGTGGTGCCCGTATTGTTGTGTTTAATGTGGCTGGTGTGATCAAATTGGAGTCACCTATTAATGTGCGTGCCCCTTATATAACCATTGCCGGACAGACAGCTCCCGGAGACGGTATCTGTGTGACAGGGGCTTCTTTCCTGCTTGATACACATGATATTATTATCCGTCATATGCGTTTCCGGCGTGGGGAACAGGATGTACTGTTCCGGGACGATGCCTTAGGTGGTAATTGCGTGGGCAATGTTATCATAGACCATGTCTCTGCCAGTTGGGGATTGGATGAGAATATGTCGCTCTATCGTCATGTGTACGATCGCAGGGCAGATGGGGGATACACTAAACTGCCTACTGTGAACATCACAATTCAGAACTCTATGTTTACTGAAGCGCTTGATTGTTATAATCATGCGTTCGGTGCAACGATCGGCGGTCATAACAGCATGTTCTGTCGTAATCTCTTTGCTTCGAATATCAGCCGGAATTGCTCGATCGGTATGGATGGTGACTTTAACTTTGTTAATAATATCACCTATAACTGGTGGAATCGTTCTATTGACGGTGGTGATAACAAGAGTTTGCTCAATATCATCAATAATAACTTTAAGCCGGGTCCCATAACTCCGCTTGATAAGCCTATCAGCTATCGTATTGTGAAGCCGGAAGCGGGACGTGCCAAAGAGTTTAAAGATGTGTATGGAAAAGCTTATGTGAATGGCAATATTGTCCATGGGAACAAGCGTGTGACAGCAGATAACTGGGATGGCGGCGTACAGCCTCCGGTATCTGAAGATAAGATGGAAGAAACACTGGCTAAGATTAAGATGGACAAGCCGTTTGATATGCCTCATGTAACTATAATGGATGCGAAAAAAGCCTATAATTATGTGCTGAGCCATGTTGGGGCCACTTTCCCAAAACGTGATGCCGTAGATCACCGTATGGTGAAAAGCGTAAAAACCGGTAAAGCTATTTATGCTAAAGATGCTGCCAATTATGAATTCGTGCCAACGACAGTGAAGCGGCGCTTGCCGGTTGATTCCTATAAGAAAGGCATCATTACGGATCCCCGTCAAGTTGGTGGTCTGCCTGAGTACAAGGGTACTCCTGTACTTGATACCGATGGTGATGGAATGCCTGATGCTTGGGAAGAGAAATATGGACTCAATCCCAATGATGCTTCTGATGCTATACAGGATATAAATGGTGACGGCTACAATAATATTGAGAAATACATTAACGGCATTGATCCCACAAAGAAAATTGATTGGACTGATTTGAAGAACAATCATGATACGCTTGAAGGTAAAAAGAAACTTTTTTAAGATGTTATGAACAGACTTTTTTTTCTAACCTTATTGTTAACTGCTTCGCTCTCAGTGAGGGCGCAGCAGTTTCCTCTTTCTGTAAAAGAGGGAAAAATAACCTACCATGCAGATAAACAGGGAAATCGTATTCCCGACTATTCTTCGTGTGGTTATGAGAACAGCAATAAGCCTATTCCCGATGTGGAAAACCGGGTTTTTGTATCTTGGCAGGAAGGTGACTGTTCCGCCCGTATTCAGCAGGCAATCGACTATGTTTCTATTCTGAAACCTGATGCGCAGGGATTCAGAGGAGCGGTACTTTTGGATGAAGGTACTTTCTGTTTACATCAGCCATTGCGTCTAACTACTTCCGGGGTAGTCCTTCGCGGGATTCATCGCGACAGGACTATACTCAAAAAAATGGGGACAGATCGTGGCGCCGCTATTTATGTAGAGGGGAATAACGATCTTCTGATTACCGATACGCTCCAGATAACCAATGACTATCTGGCGTGCAATAGTACCAAAATTGCAGTGAACGGTAAAGTGGAACAGGGTGAAGAGATTATGGTTTATCGTCCTTCAACCAAAGCGTGGATTGATTTACTGGATTGTGATCATTTCGGTGGCGGACTTGGTTATCTTGGCTGGAAACCCGGTGACATTGATCTTCGTTGGATGCGTACCGTAGCTGATGTAAATGGAATGGAAGTCACGCTCGATGCGCCGTTGACAATGGCAATTGACAAGCAACTGGGGGCGCCTCTCTTATTGCGGTATGAGTGGAAAGGGCGCATTGAACGCATTGGTGTGGAGAATCTTACGATAGATTCTGACTACGACACTTGTTATCCTATGGATGAAGATCATTGTTGGGAAGGCGTTTATATGGATAATGCTACTAATTGTTGGGTGCGCCGTTTAAGTTTCCGTCATTTGGCCGGTAGTGCGGTGGTGTTGCAGAAAACGACCTCAAAGGTAACAGTAGAAGATTGTGTATCTACGGAACCTGTCAGTGAGATAGCGGGACATCGCCGCTGGACATTCCATACGCGCGGTCAACAGACTCTCTTTCAGCGATGCTTTTCATCGAAAGGTATTCATGATTTTTCTGCAGGTGCTTTGGCAGCCGGACCGAATGCATTTGTACAGTGTGAGGCGTCTGAGGCATTAGGGTTCAGCGGTTCGGTGGGCTCTTGGGCTTGCGGACTGCTTTTTGATGTGGTAGATATAGACGGACACATGCTCTCTTTCAGTAATCATGGACAAGACATGTATGGACTGGGCTGGAATGCTTCGAACAGTATGTTTTGGCAATGCACAGCCGCCGAAATTGAGTGCTATTCGCCTGCTGTCGATGCCCGTAATTATGCTTATGGTTGTTGGTCTGCTTTCAAAGGTAATGGTGAGTGGGGCGAATCCAATAATCATGTGTCCCCTCGCAGTCTGTTCTATGCGCAGTTGCAGGAACGTATGCAAATGGGCGATATGGGTGAAATGGAACCAAACCAACTCGAATGTCAGGCGCGTATTCTGCCGCGTGCCGTAAATGCCAGTAGCAGTCCCACTGTCGAAAAGGCTATGCAGTTGGCTCGCGAGGCCTATGCTCCTTTGCTTACTTTGCGTTCTTGGATAGAGAAGGCTCCTTATACAGCTTCTGTGTCGTCTGCAGGACTAATGACGATAGATGCTTTGAAGCCTGCTCATATAAAACAGATTAAGAATCTGCATCCGCAGCAGAATCGTCCGGAGAAAACACAGGATGTTCCTCAGTTTGCATTGAATAAGGGAGTCTTATCGGTGAACGGCGCTCTTCTTGCAGGTGGCAAACTTGATGTGCAATGGTGGAATGGGTGGCTCAAGGAGAACCGTATTCATAGCTATAAGCCTCATGTGACCCGTTTTGTCCCCGGGCGTGAAGGCTTTGCTTATACGGACCGTATAGACTCTACTGTCAATTATATGAAACGCAACAATCTGGTTGTACTCGATCACAATTATGGTCTTTGGCTCGACCGCCGTCGGGATGATCATGAACGTATCCGGCGTCGGAACGCTGATTCATGGGCTCCTTTCTATGAACAGCCTTTTGCGCGTAGCGGGCAAGGAAAAGCTTGGGATGGATTGACTAAGTATGATCTGACCCGTCCTAACCGTTGGTATTGGAGCCGTTTGCGACAGTTTGCCGAGAAAGGTGCTGAACAAGGAGTGTTGCTCTACCACGAGAATTACTTTCAGCACAACATATTGGAAGCAGGCGCGCATTGGGTAGATAGCCCTTGGCGTAGTGCCAATAATATCAATAATACAGGTTTTGCAGAACCTGTCAATTTTGCCGGTGATAAGCGGATCTTTGTAGCAGACATGTTTTATGATGTGACTCATCCTGTGCGCCGCCAGCTTCATCGCCAGTATATTCGTACGTGTTTGAATGAGTTGGCAGACTTACCTAATGTAGTTCAGCTTGTCAGTAGCGAATATACGGGTCCGCTTCATTTTGTGCAGTTTTGGATTGACGTAATTGCGGAATGGGAGGCTGAAACCGGTAAGGACGCTCTCGTGGCACTGAGTGCTACAAAAGATGTGCAAGATGCTATATTGGATGATCCGGTGCGTAGTAAGATTGTTGATATTATTGACATACGTTATTGGCATTACAATACAAAAGAGCTATATGCTCCTAAAGGTGGAGTGAATTTGGCGCCTCGCCAGCATGCCCGTAAAATGAGAGTGGGAAAGGTGACTTATGCCGAGGCTTATCGCGCCGTAAGCGAGTATCGGCTTCGCTATCCTGAAAAGGCTGTGACTTATTATGCGCAAAACTATCCGGCAATGGCATGGGCAGTAGCTATGGCCGGTGGTTCTTGTCCGCAAATAAAAGGTGTGAGTGAAGAGTTGTTGCAAGCGTTTGCCCGGACTGTTCCAATGGAACGAAAGGCGGGCGATGTTTACGAAATGGTAAAATCTGATACGGATATTATCATATATTCCCATTCAAAATCAAAATTTACCATTCCTGTGGCGGCAGGTAAATACATGCTGAAACAAGTGAATGTAGAGAGTGGTGAAGAACTTGTTATTGATAATAGGTTGAGAATCAGTGGACAATGTGAAGTTCCTGCTGCTTCTCAAGAGGAGTGCGTTTATTGGTTGCACCGGTTGTAGCCAATGTTTTATATAGTGGAAGGGGAGTCTGAGGCAGGCTCCCTTTCTTTGTTATGGTAATAATTGTTTTTTGTATGTAATTTCTTTGCGTTATCTGTATTTTCTTATTATAGACGAATTATTACCGTTCTTCTGTTATAGGGCTGTTTATATTTGCATCATTGGAATGGGGAATTACCAGACCAGAATATCAACCTATAAATAACAGCTATGACGAACTCAGATTTTATAGAACAAACCCGATTGTTGGTAGCCCGCACGCAACAGGGGGATCACAAATCTTTCGCGCAACTTTATGATATGTATGTCAATCAACTCTTTAATTTTGGCTTGCGTTTGACAACGGATCGCGAGTTACTTAAGGATTGTATACATGACGTATTTGTTAAGATTTATGTTAAGCGTGAAGAACTGAGTGAAGTAGTTAATTTCCGTTCTTATCTTTTTATCTCTCTCAAAAACCGGATATGTGACGAGTTGCGTCGTTTGGTATTCGGCAGCGATGTCCAGGTGGACAGTCTTCAACGTGTGGCTGAAGACGCCGATGTAGAGGAGGATTACTTGCGTCATGAAGCTGAGTTTTTTCAGAGTGTGAAGGTTGAGTCATTGCTGCGTCAGCTTTCTAAGCGTCAGCGCCAAGCTATTACCTTATATTATATGGAAGAAAAGAAATACGAGGATATTTGCGTGATTATGGACATGAATTACCAGTCTGTCAGAAACCTTGTGTGTCGAAGCTTGAATCGTTTGCGTGAATTGGCAATGGCTGTCTGATCTCGTTGTATTGTTCGTCCGGTTATCTCATTCTTACAACCTCATTTGTCTTCTTTTTACACCGCCAGTCCGGTGCAGCCTATTCCTGCCCAGAGTACTTTCAGGAGAGGGGTAATTCAGTATACGATTGAATGGCATTCAGTATACGGGTTCACCCGTAAAAGTATGTGGTTTCATTCGATGCTTAAAGCTATATCTTCAACCATAAAACAATGAAGAAAAACAGAGATTCTGTCATCACTCAACACAATATGTCTTTATCCCTTTACCAGAGAAGGATACAGGAGCAACGACATGGGTGATGACAAGGTGACGACAAACGTTTGTCATCACCTTAAATGCTTCCTCTTTTGAGGTTCCCTGCCACATAACTTATTTATAATCTGATGCTTTTGTCAGCAATCTCCTGTCTCTCCGTATCTTGCTGAAATTAGCCCGCATTAGGGGATAAAAGCACTCATTCCTTTGCTTTTCATCCCAAACATACAAGATAAATGTACTTTTATCCGGTTGCTTTTATACTTTTCAAGCAGATGTAATACCGCTATGTACCTTGATAAACTCCGTTTTCCAATTGCGAACCGGGCGGTTGCCTATTGCGGGCTGTGCAGCCCGCAGGTGGAAACCCTACAGCCCGCAATTGGAAAACAAGGCTTTTGTTGAAGTGCAGCTACATTTATCCGGTATCTTTTCGATATAATACAGCCGGGAAAATGATATTTAGGACATAGGTTCGGGCTCTCTTCCTGCGGTTATGAATCTTTTCACCGCAAAGAAACGAGCCCATTTAGTTCCTGATATGAATTAATTGTGAACAGTTATTTATTGGAGATGTAGGTTTAAACATCGAATGAGCCCACAATACTTTTGCAGGTGAGCCAGTATACGACCGAATGAGGTTCGGTATATGGCTGAAAATTATCCGTCCTCTCAATGTAAAATTAATGGATTTCGTTTCATTTCCAGAAAACAAGTATAGCTGGGAACGCCTTCCATTGTCTTTATCAGATAAGAAACGATAGCTTTCTATAATTTTATCTCTTCATTAACTCCCATTCCACTGATGCCATTATAAATGAACCGATGGCTTTTCCCTCATTCTCAGTGATAGTGACATCCTTGCCTGCCAAATAGTAGTTTATTGTACCTGTGCGTGAAGGACTGTTTTTAGGACCTAAGCCAGCTGAAGCGCATACTTGGATGATATGTGTTTTGTTGCCCTCTTGACGCACAAACTGCTTCAATATTCCGTTGTAGGCCTTTTCTGCTACGGGGAGATATTCATCTTTGTCAAGCAGACCCAAGCGTATGCCTTTCAAAAAGGCATAAGTAAAGATTGCCGAAGCGGAAGATTCCAGGTAATTGGGTTGCGTGCCTACATTATATACTTTGCCGCTTATGGTATCACCTTTTCCGTCGGCTGCCATTGAGTGGTCGTATTGTAGCAGTTGATACCATACACCGCTTTTCGGATCCTGCCAACGCTTCAGTCCGGCTGCTACTTCATTCAGAATTCGGTGCATCGCCGGATAGTCTGCATGTTCGCGCGGCATAAACTCCAATACATCTACCAGGGCGGCTATGTACCAGCCCATACTTCTTGCCCAAAATTCGGGGCTGCATCCTTTGAACTTGCCGTCCTGTTGGGCCCAGAAAGAATTTTCATCTTCGGGAGTTGCAGTCCAGGCATGATAGTTCAGCTGCTTTTCGGCATTGTATGAGTATTGGTGAATTGTTTTAAATTGCAGTGCTATGTCACTCCAGCTTTCGTTGTTGTCCTTCGTGTCCTCTTTCCCAAACTTGGCTTGCCATTGCGCGTAGATGGGTGAGCCCATGAAAAGCCCGTCCAACCATACTTGATTGGGGTATACAGCCTTGTGGAAAAAGCAGCCGGCACCCGGAAGCGGTGCTTTGATGCGGCTATGATCATACTTCAGCCGGTTGCGTATGAGAGTGGCGGCAGTCTTGTATTTGCTCGCTTCCAAAGTATCTCCCTGCCGCATTTCTTCTTCATAAAGTCCGAAGAAGATATTTCCTGCGGGCAAATCGTCAATGTTACTGGGACGCAGGGCGCCTTTACCTTTCTTATTGTGAATGAAAGTGCCGTCTTCATTGAGGCTGTTGTCCGCAAACGCTTTGACGGCATCATAATAGGCTTTCTTTTCCGGATAGGCACTCCAGGCTTTCAGAACTGAATGTGCGACTAAGCCTGATACATAATCCCAGCCGGTTGTGTCGAGTTTGGCCTGATGGTGTCTGTTGCAGTAAAAATCGCCTAAGCCGTGTGTCTCTACCATCATTTGCGAGTAGATCGGTTCGCACTTTTCTTTTTTAGCCGGACTGCAGCTTATCAGGAGCAGTATCGGCCATAAATAGTGATGTTTCATATATTATTATCTGCCATGTAAATCGTATAGTTTCAGAGAATAAGCTATGTCCTCCTTGACTTCAAGCTGTTCTTGCTTGGTCATCAAGGGTGCTTCCCGGTCCAATCCCTCCAAGATAGTTTTGGCAGCAAAAGCTTCTTCCAAGGAATCTCCGTAATTGTTCCGCAACCATTGCTCTATGTCGATAGATGGTTGCGGATAATTACCGAGAATCTTCTCCAAAAAGATGTCATCCGTCAGCAAATCTGCTACGCTTCCTAATACCATTGTCTTTCTTTGTTTAACTAAATATGCAAATTTACACATAATGACGGTCGAAAATAATTGTTGTACTCATGTTGATAGGCGAGGTTGACAACTTATAACATTCTTGCTTGTATGGCGGGTACAGAAGTGCTGTGTATCCGTCTTTTTTATAGGTATATTTATTGGATAATGGTATGATGAAAATGAACATATTCTTTATTTCTCTTTTTTTATTGAGTGCGCCGGCCGTATCTCAGGTTGTGAAAGCTGATAATTTCTCTCATGACTGGGAGAATCATCATGTGCTGCACATAAATCGGTTACCTGCTCGTGCTGCTTTTGTCCCTTATCGGCAGAAGGTAGGCGACAGTAGTTATTCCCTTAACGGAGAGTGGAAATTTCGCTGGACTCCGGTGCCTGACGAACGTGTCTTTGACTTTTACCGGACGGAATTCGATGATTCGGGGTGGGAGGATTTCTTAGTGCCTTCCAATTGGGAAAATCGTGGATACGGTACTCCCATTTATGTGTCGGCAGGCTATCCTTTCCGTATTGACCCACCTCGTGTGATGGGTACTCCTAAGGAAGATTATACTACCTATAAGGAACGTAATCCTGTCGGCCAGTATCGCAGGACGTTTACATTGCCGGCCCATTGGGAAGGGGATGGAGAAGTGTTGTTACGCTTTGACGGCGTGATGAGTGCTTTCTACGTATGGATTAACGGTGAGAAGGTGGGGTATAGCCAGGGCAGCATGGAGGCAAGTGAGTTTAATGTTACCCGTTATCTCCAGAAAGGACAAAATCAAATAGCCTTAGAGGTGTACCGTTATAGTGACGGGTCTTACCTTGAAGACCAGGATTTTTGGCGTTTTGGTGGAATTCATCGCGACATTACGCTGATTCATACACATAAAGTGGCTTTTCGGGATTATACTGTACGCACGTTGCCTGCCAAGCCGGGCTGCTATGATGATTTTATATTACAGGTGGATCCTGCGTTTGTTGTACGGCAAGGGGAACTTGGCGTAGGTTACCGGGCAAAAGCTGAACTGAAGGATATGCAAGGTAATGTTGTGGAGATGACCGATCTGGAAGGTAGGCAGGTATTCGGCCTTGAAGTTGATGTGCCGGAGGTCCTCGATTTGGAGCATAAGGCTTCACGTATGAATTTGTGGTATCCCCAGCGCGGTCCTCGCAGAATGGGGCGCATGCAGGCTATTGTTAAGTCCCCTCACCGCTGGACGTCCGAGACACCTAATCTTTATAAACTTCATCTTACGCTGATGAATGAGAAGGGAGAGGTTGTGCAACAGATAGAACAGCGGGTAGGATTTCGGATTGTCGAAATTAAAAACGGGCAGATGTTGGTCAACGGCGCTCCTATCCGCTTTCGGGGAGTAAACCGTCATGAACATCATCCGGTCAATGCCAGAGTGATGGATGAACAGACGATGCTGCAAGATATTCTTCTGATGAAACAAGCCAATATCAATGCTGTACGCACCAGCCATTATCCTAATGTGACACGTTGGTATGAGCTGTGCGACAGTATCGGGCTTTATGTGATGGACGAAGCTGATATTGAAGAACATGGGCTTCGCGGTACTTTGGCGAGTACGCCCGATTGGCATGCCGCTTTCATGGATCGGGCCGTACGCATGGCCGAACGTGATAAAAATTATGCATCAGTTGTGATGTGGAGTATGGGTAATGAGAGTGGGTACGGTCCTAACTTTGCTGCTATTTCCGCTTGGCTGCACGACTTCGATCCCACCCGTCCGGTTCATTATGAAGGGGCGCAGGGGGTGGATGGCGCTCCCGATCCGGTGACTGTTGATGTGATCAGCCGTTTTTATACCCGGTTGAAACAGGACTATCTTAATCCCGGTATTCCCGAAGGTGAAGATAAGGAACGTGCGGAGAATGCCCGTTGGGAACGGTTGCTTGAGATTGCCGAGCGTGACAATGACAATCGTCCCGTAATGACAAGTGAGTATGCTCATAGTATGGGCAATGCGCTTGGTAATTTTCAGGAATATTGGAATGAGATATATAGTCACCCTCGTATGTTAGGCGGTTTTATTTGGGATTGGGTGGATCAAGGCATCTATAAGCAGCTGCCCGACGGGCGCACTATGGTAGCTTATGGCGGTGACTTTGGCGACAAGCCCAATCTGAAAGCATTTTGCTTTAATGGCATTGTACGCAGCGGCCGGGAAACTACACCGAAATATTGGGAAGTAAAGCAGGTTTATTCACCGATATCTCTTGGAATTATCCGGGGAAAGGTGGAGAAGGAAGTGCTTAAAGGTTCTCGCCTTACAGTGACTAACCGGCATCATCATGTAGGTTTGGAGAATTACCGCTGTCTTTATACATTATTGAAAAACGGACGTTCTGCAAGACAGGGTGAAATAATTCTGCCCGAAGTAGCTCCTGGGCAGGCAACCGATGTGGCGTTGCCTGATTTTAGGATTGATACGGAAGCTGATGTCCGTTTGCATGTGCGGCTGGTATTGCGCAAAGACGAGCTTTGGGCAAAAGCCGGACATGAAGTGGCGGCTTTTCGTTTTGCTCTGAATGAAGCAATGATGGCCATGACTGACCGGCGTCCGTTGAAACCGCTTGCTATTGGTGAAAGTCCGCGCCATGATGTACTTGGTATGTTGTCTGGTCTGCGTATGCAGGCTTTCCGTGCACCTACTGATAATGATAAAAGTTTCGGTAACTGGTTGGCTAAGGATTGGAAGAATCATCGTTTGAATGCTCCTGTTGTGGAAAACATTGTTCCTTTGCGTGACACGATGAGGGCTGACGGAATCCCCCATCAATATAAAGTAGAGAAATACTGCTATGAGAAAGGTGCCATTGTGGTGACGACGGATTACCTCACCTATACTGACGGTACTGTGGATATAGAGCAAAATTATCGTTTTGAAGGAGAACTTCCGGAACTGCCTCGTTTGGGGCTCAACTTTATGCTTGGCGAACAGTATGGAAATATCAGTTGGTATGGCAGAGGACCGATAGAAAGTTATCCGGATCGTAAGGAAGCTACTTACATTGGCCGTTGGGAAAGTACTTTGGAAGAACAGTATACTCCTTACCCTCGTCCTCAGGATGGAGGGAACCATGAGGAGGTGACGGATCTCCGCTTGACCGACCATAGAGGGCATGGTATACGTATCAGTGCAATCGACACTCCTTTTTCTTTCTCGGCACTGCCTTATACGGCCGAAGATCTTGCCGGGGCAACGCATGATTGTGAGTTGGTTCCCCGTAAACAGGTAGTTGTCAGCATTGATGCGGCTGTGCTGGGGTTAGGGAATAGTAGCTGCGGGCCGGGAGTGCTCAAGAAATATGTCATTGAGAAAAAAAAGGAACATAGGTTGCGTGTGCGCATCAGTCCGCTTTGACCTGATAAATTAGCCTATTGAGGATGAAGACAGGTTCGTATGGATCGCTTAAAAGTGTGAGTACAAACAAATACATACTTCGTCTCATGAATGATATGAAAAAGTTATATATGCGCAACTTGGGAAAAGTAATACTATTTAATATAATGAAACGGACAACAACTCTTCTCTCTGCCCTTATTCTTGCTTTGAGTTTGTGGGCGCAACCTTCTGTTGAAACGCAGCGGCAATATCTTTCAGGTAAAGGATGCGATGACATGGTGGAATGGGATTTCTTCTGTACCGGTGGTAATAATTCCGGTAAGTGGAGTAAAATAGGTGTGCCTTCCTGTTGGGAATTGCAAGGCTTCGGTACCTATCAGTATGGTATGAAGTTTTATGGAAAAGCCTTTCCGGCCGGTGTGGCTGATGAGAAGGGTATGTATAGGTACGAATTCAATTTGCCCGCCGAATGGAATGGAATGCAAGTGGAACTTGTGTTTGAGGGATCAATGACAGATACTTACGCCACCATCAATGGGCGTAAGGCGGGTGAAATGCATCAAGGTGCTTTTTATCGCTTTGTTTACAATGTGAGTGATCGTGTGTTTTTCGGTTCTGATAAGAAAAATGTATTGGAAGTGACTGTAAGCAAAGAAAGTGCCAATGCGGGAGTCAATCTTGCTGAACGTCGTGCCGATTATTGGAACTTTGGCGGTATCTTCCGTCCTGTGTTCATGGTGGCGAAACCGGCTGACAACATAGCTCGTGTGGCGTTGGATGCACAAGCCGACGGGACTTTTATCGCCCAATGCATGCTTAACCATGCTTTGGATGGCGCGCAGGTGAAAACGGTGATCTGTGACGCAAAAGGACGCGAAGTTATTTCTCAGACTGATGTTGTGCGCGCCGGTGGAGACGAGGTGTCTGTTAATATGAAGTTGAAGAACCCGGCTCTGTGGACAGCTGAAACTCCTAATCTTTATACTGCTCATTTCACTCTTATGAATAAAGCTGGTAAAGTGTTGCATAGGGAACGGCAAAAATTTGGTTTCCGTACTGTAGAAACACGCCCGAATGATGGCCTTTATGTCAATGGCCGGCGTGTGACGGTGAGAGGTGTGAACCGTCATAGTTTCCGTCCGGAAACAGGTCGTACCCTTTCTAAAGCCAAGAATATAGAAGATGTGCTTCTTATTAAGAGTATGAATATGAATGCAGTCCGTTTGAGCCACTATCCTGCCGATCCCGAATTCTTTGAAGCATGCGACAGCCTCGGACTTTATGTAATGGATGAGTTGAGTGGATGGCATGGCAAGCATGAGACTGTTGTTGGTCAGAAGCTGGTGGGAGAGATGATTAAGCGCGACCATAACCATCCTTCCATTATTTGGTGGAGTAACGGTAATGAAAAGGGGTGGAATACCGAACTTGATTGTGAGTTCCACAAACATGACATACAGAAGCGTCCCGTTATTCATCCGCAAGGCAATTTCGGAGGTTACGAAACCATGCATTATCGTTCTTATGGAGAAAGTCAGAACTATATGCGCTTGCCCGAAATCTTTATGCCTACCGAGTTCTTGCATGGACTCTACGATGGCGGCCATGGTGCGGGGTTGTACGATTATTGGGAAATGATGCGCCGTCATCCCCGTTGTGCGGGTGGTTTCCTTTGGATGTTGGCCGATGAGGGAGTGAAGCGTGTGGATATGAACGGTTTTATCGATAATGTAGGCAACTATGGAGCAGATGGGATTGTGGGGCCTCATCATGAGAAGGAAGGCAGTTACTACACCATTCGTCAGGTGTGGTGTCCTATACAGATAATGAATACTCCCGATGGGAATTTTGATGGTGTGTTGCAATTGGAGAACCGTTACGACTTTAGTAATTTGAAAGATTGCAAATTTAAGTATGAATATGTGGCGGTAGATGGTTTGGAGACCAAAGTGATAAAAAGTGCTACGGTGAATGGACCTGACATAGAACCTCATACTGCCGGAACTTTGAAGATAGCTTCTGTTCTAAATAATGCAAACTTACTGCATGTTACCGCCATAGATGCGTATGGTAGTGAACTGTTTACCTGGACTTATAATCTGGTGAATGTAGCGTTACCAGTTTTGGCCAAGCAAGGTGCGGCGCCTACCTATACCAGCACTGCCGAGCAGCTTAAGGTTTCGGTTGCTGACAAGGAGTTTACTTTCAGTTATGCCGACGGACAGCTTAAAGGGGTGAAATTAGGAGGAAGTACATTCAGCTTGAGCAATGGCCCTCGTTTTATTGCTGCCAAACGTGCCGACCGGTCTATGGATCAGTTCTATAATCACGATGATAAAGATGCCGAGAAAAAGAAGACTCAATATACCACCTTCGAGGATGCAGGCCGTTTCACCGGTTTCGACATAAAGAGTGAAGGAAGTTGCCTTTACATTACAGCCAATTATAAGCTGGGTTCATTCGAGAAGGCCATCTGGGTGATTGATGCGGAAGGCACTGTTGAACTCGATTTCTCCTATAATTTCAGTGGAGTAGTCGACCTTATGGGCGTGATGTTTGATTATCCTGAAGAGAAAATGCTGCGTAAGAGTTGGCTGGGGAAGGGGCCTTACAGAGTGTGGCAGAACCGCTTGCATGGTCCGCAAACAGGTATCTGGGCTAATGACTATAATGACCCTATCCCCGGTGAAAGCTTCCTTTATCCTGAATTCAAAGGCTACTTTGCCGATGTACAGTGGATGGAGTTGTCTACTTCGGAAGGTACTGTTCGCATTGCCAATAAGAATCCCGAACAGTACATGGGAGTTTATCAACCGCGCGATGGTCGTGATGAGTTGCTTTATCGTCTGCCTGCTACCGGCATCGCTTTGATGCGCGTCATCCCTCCTGTACGCAACAAGGTAAATACCACCGATTTGGTAGGTCCTTCATCACAGGCATTCTGGGCTGATGGCCGGTATGGTGGTGGATTTATTATGCAATTTAGTAAAGCGGCCAAATAATTAACTTGATTTGAATAATCAATTGGATATGAAGATAAAATATCTTTTAGTATTAATTGTTTTGCTGAGTATTACATTCGTTGGATGCGGTACCCGGCAAAACATGCCTACGGAGGAGCAATCGGTGCGTTATACTGCAGATGATGTTCGTCCTTGGACTTTCTGGTATTGGATGTATGGTGCTGTAACTCCTGAAGGAATAACAGCTGATTTGGAGGCTATGAAGCAAGTTGGATTAGGCGGTGCCTATCTCATGCCTATTAAAGGCGTAGGTCAGGGACCGGAGTATGAAGGACAAGCCCAACAGCTTACCCCTGAGTTTTGGGAAATGGTAGATTATAGCATGAAAGAGGCAAAGCGGTTGGGACTTCGGTTGGGGATGCATATCTGTGACGGCTTTGCATTGGCAGGTGGACCATGGATTGCACCTCAGGAGTCCATGCAGAAGATTGTCTGGAGTGATACCATCATTCGTGGCGGCAATATTGAACGTTTGCCTCTTCCTCAACTTGAAGGTTATGAGGGGTATAGTGAGGATATAGCTACTTATGCCATTCCTTTGGGTAAGCAACCGGCAGATGTTGTGATGAGACCAGTTATAAGTTTGGCTACTCTTCCCGGTACCGAAGTGAAAGATAAGAAGAAAGCGGTCAATATGGATGAGAAAGGAGTTATTCGTTCTTCTTATCCTTGCCGGATAGACTATACTTATGAACAACCGGTTACAGTAAGTAATGTAGAGATTGTTTTGAGTGGTAATAATTATCAAGCGCATAGGCTTAAAGTGCTTGTGAGTGATGACGGTAGGAACTATCGCTTTCTGAAACAGTTAAAGCCTGCCCGGCATGGTTGGCAGAATACCGACTGCCACTCTACTCATGGCTTGCCGCCCACTACGGCTAAGTATTTTCGTTTTGAATGGACGCCGGAGGGCAGTGAACCGGGGTGTGAGGATTTGGATGCGGCTAAATGGAAACCTAATTTGAAGATAAAGGAGATTCGTTTGCATACGGCTCCTCGTATTCATCAGTGGGAAGGTAAAGCCGGCTTTGTATGGCGTGTGGCTGATGCTTCCACTTCGCAAGAAATTCCGGATGAGGCCTGTGTACAACTAAATGAGGTGCGCCGACTGACACTTACGGAGGGTGCTCTTACCGCTAAATTGCCCGAAGGAGAGTGGCGTATTCTTCGCATGGGACATACTTCTACCGGGCATGTCAATGCCACTGCAGGAGGCGGTAAAGGACTGGAATGTGATAAGTTCAGTGTTGCAGCTGTTCGCAAACAGTTTGACAACTGGTTTGCCCAAGTATTTGAGAAAACTACACCGGAAGTGGCTCGTGAAGTTCTGAAATATATGCATGTGGATAGTTGGGAGTGTGGTTCGCAAAACTGGAGCGCAACGTTTGCTGCAGAGTTTAAGAGCCGTCGCGGGTATGATTTGATGCCCTATCTGCCCTTGTTGGCGGGAATACCAATGGAAAGTGCTGAAAAAAGCGAACAGGTGTTGCGTGATGTCCGCATTACTATTGGTGAACTGGTGACTGATGTTTTCTACACAGTGTTGGCCCAATGTGCCGGTGAATACGATTGCCGCTTTTCGGCCGAGTGCGTAAGCCCCACTATGGTGGCCGATGGATTATGCCATTATGATAAGGTGGATCTTCCTATGGGAGAATTCTGGTTAAACAGTCCTACCCATGATAAACTTAATGATGTACTTGATGCAGTTAGTGGTGCTCATATTTACGGTAAGAATGTGATTCAAGCCGAAGGATTTACTGAAATCCGTGGCACTTGGGACGAAGATCCCGCTATGCTTAAACCATTGCTCGACCGTAATTATGCTTTGGGCATTAATAAACTTTTCTTCCATGTTTTCACTCATAATCCTTGGTTGGACCGTGTTCCTGGCATGACGCTTGACGGTATCGGGCTTTTTTATCAGCGCGATCAGACTTGGTTTCGTGAGAGCAGTGCGTTTGTGGATTATGCTACCCGTTGCCAAACTCTCCTGCAAAAAGGAACTCCTGTTGTAGACATTGCTGTTTTTACCGGTGAGGAGATGCCTCGGCGTGCCATTTTACCGGACAGGCTGGTGAGTATGTTACCCGGTATTTATGGCGCTGAACGTGTGGAGAGCGAGCGGGTTCGTTTGGCTAATGAAGGCCAGCCGCTTCGTGTAGTTCCTGTGGGAGTCACTCATTCGGCTAATATGGCAGATCCCGATAAGTGGATTAACCCGCTTCGTGGTTATCAGTACGATTCTTTCAATAAAGATGCTTTACTTCGTTTGGCAAAGGTGGAAGATGGGCATATTGTATTGCCTGGCGGTGGGCGTTACAAAGTGCTGGTATTGCCTACGGCTCGTCCTATGGATCCTACTGCTGTTCCTTTGTCAAAAGAGGTGGAGCAAAAAATAGCAGAGTGGAAGGAACAGGGAGTGATAATTCCCGAGTTGCCCTATAAAGCCGAAAGTTTTGCAGTCATGGGCTTGGAACGCGATGTAGAGTTACCGGCTGAGGTGGCATATGCGCATCGTACGGCGGATGATATGGAAATCTACTTTATAGCAAATCAGAAAAATGAAGCCCGGAATTTTACAGCTTCGTTCCGTCAGAAAGGACTGGCCCCCAAATTATACGATGCGGTAACCGGGCGTACTTATATCCCGGAACAATGGGCGGAACGGGAAGGACGCACCGAAGTGTCGTTATCATTGCCGGCATACGGATCACGTTTCGTGATTTTCTTCAAAAGCAAGGATGCACTTGAACTCTTTGCCGGTGATTCGCTTCTGCATGAGGAGAATGTGGCAGCAGAGAATATGGCAAAAAGATTAGTCCGGCACGAATGGAAAGAGGAAAGTCGCACTCCGCTTGAGAACAGTGAATGGACAGTTCATTTTGAGAAAACTGATGTGAAACTGGTTCGTGATGAACTTTTTGATTGGAGTAAAGAAAGTGATGCTAAAGTAAAGTTCTATTCAGGACGTGCCTGTTATACTTCTTCTTTTGTTGTTCAGGATGAATTCGATGGGAGCGTGCTTCTCAGTCTGGGACGCGTAGCCAATGTGGCAACAGTCCGTGTGAATGGGAAAGCATGCGGCATAGCCTGGACTCCCCCCTATCAGGTAGATATCACTTCCGCTTTGGTAGCCGGAGCCAATCGTCTTGAAATCGAGCTGGTAAATACTTGGGCAAATGCTCTTCGGGGAATGGACCAGGGTAGCGCTCCTTTTGACGGCATATGGGCTAATGCCAAGTATCGTTTGCCCGGTGATGACCTGCTTCCGGCAGGATTACTTGGCCCGGTAGAATTGGTAAGAATGAAGTGATGGTTATAAGAGCTCACAATATGGAAAGATTGTCTTGTGAATTATAAAGTGAAAAGTATATGAATAAGAAATGTATCATGATAGCTTGTGCTTTTTTTGTTGCAGTGGCACTTCAAGCTAAAGTGTCTTTGCCGGCGTTTTTTTCGGACGGTATGGTTATGCAACAACAGAGTCAGGCCAGTCTTTGGGGCAAGGCTTCGAAAGGTAAAATCGTTGAGGTGACTACCGGCTGGGATGGGCAGACCTATACTACGAGAGCTGATGAGCAAGGAAAGTGGAAACTTACTGTACAGACACCTGCTGCAGGAGGCCCCTATGATATTACTTTTGATGACGGTGAACGCACTTGGATTAAGGATATTCTTATGGGTGAATTATGGATTTGTTCGGGGCAGAGCAATATGGAGATGCCTATGAAAGGATTTAAGAATCAACCTGTGGAAGACGCCAATATGGATGTATTGCGTAGCCGTAATTCGCAAATCCGGCTTTTTACGGTGAAGCGTAATTCGCAGTTTGCTCCTGTAGATGATGTAACCGGTTGCTGGAATCACGCAGAGCCTAAGACCGTACGTGAGTTTAGCGCTACTGCATATTATTTTGGCCGTTTGTTGCAAGAACAGCTTCAGGTTCCTATAGGATTGATTGTTGCTGCTTGGGGAGGATCGGCTTGTGAGGCTTGGATGCGCCCTGAATGGCTCAAGGCATTCCCCGCAGCTAAAATACCCCAAAGCCCGGAAGATATAAAGTCGAAGAATCGCACTCCGACTGTACTTTTCAATGGTATGCTTCATCCGCTTATTGGTTTAGCCATGAAAGGTGTGATTTGGTATCAAGGTGAAGATAACTGGAATCGTGCTTCAACGTATGCCGATATGTTTACTACCATGATAAAAGGCTGGCGTGCAGAGTGGAAGCAAGGCGACTTTCCTTTTTATTATTGCCAGATCGCTCCTTATGACTATGCCATCATTACAGCACCTGGTGAGCCGGTTATTAATTCTGCTTATTTGCGTGAACAGCAATTGAAAGCCGAAACTATGGTGCCTAATGTCGGCATGGCTGTATTGATGGATGCAGGGATGGAGAAAGGTATTCATCCTGCTCGGAAAAGGGTAGTGGGCGAACGTCTGGCGCGTTTGGCGTTAGTGAACGATTATGGAGTCGAAGGTGTCATGGCACAGTCTGCCTGCTATAAAAAAATGGAAGTAAAGAATGATACGGTGACTGTTTTCTTTGATCGCGCAGATATGTGGATTAACTGTAAAGAGAAGTTTGCCTCCGATCTTTTTGAAGTGGCCGGTGAAGACCGGGTGTTTCATCCTGCAAAAGCGTGGATAGAACGTAGCAAAATAAAAGTAAAGAGTGAGGCGGTGAAATCTCCGGTAGCTGTTCGTTATGCATTCAAAAATTATGCCAAGGGCGACCTTTATTGTGAGGATCTGCCGGTTTCCTCGTTCCGTTCGGACAATTGGTGATATTATAAATAGAAATATGTTAATTCACGCTTCATGATGAATCGATTCCTTTTATCTCTTTCTTTGTTTTTTTTCATGGCTATCTCTGTTTGTGCAGAGTGGCGGCCGGGAAACTATACATGGGTGTCGCCCAGTTTGAATGTTTCGGAATCAATGCCTTGCGGAGGGGGCGATGTGGGGATGAATGTATGGGTGGAACAAGGCGATATTCTCTTCTATTTATCGCGTAGCGGATCGTTCGATGAAAACAATACGCTTCTCAAACAGGGGCGGTTCCGGTTAAAACTGCAACCCGACCTTTTCTTGGATGCGGTGGACTTCCGGCAGCAACTCCGGTTGAACGATGGCTATGTGTCCATTTCCTGTAATGGGGTGGAAGTGCAACTTTGGGCTGATGTATTCCGGCCTGTGGTACATGTGGAAGTGAAAAGTGAGAAAAGGGTTAGTGCTGAAATAGCCTATGAGAATTGGCGTGTCACCGATCGGGTTGTACAGAAAAAGATTGAAGGACAACAATGCTCTTATAAATGGGCAGTCCCCAAAGGAACTGTCACGCGTCGTGATTCAATCTGTGCTGAAATGCATCAACTGACCTTCTTTCATCGTAATGAGGGTGAGACGATGTTTGAAGTGACCATGCGTCAACAGGGACTTACTCATTTAATGGATTCCCTTTACAACCCGTTGGAACAGTTGACGTTTGGAGGCCGTCTTAGCGGTGGGGACCTTGTTTATAAGGGTAAACGGAATGGGGTGTATCAATCTACTCCCTATGTCGCCTGGTGCTATACATCGGGTGTTGCTCGCCGGAATCATCATTTCCAAGTGACTTTGAACACTGCGCAGTCATCATTTGAAGAATGGGAAGAAGGGCTGGTACAGACAGAGAAGTCAGTCGAGTTGGTAAAAAACCGGAAGCAGACGCGTAAATGGTGGAATGAGTTTTGGAACCGGAGTTATATCTATTTGGATGATGCCGGGCAACTTGCCAATCCTCATGGATTGGATGCCGATGATTTGAGTTTGGTCGATCCTGCCGATTCGTTGGCTGTTGCAGTGCGCAATTACACTCTTTTTCGTTATATGCTGGGATGCAATGCATACAGTAAGTGGCCTACCAAGTTTAACGGAGGGTTGTTTACTTTTGACCCTGTATGGGTGAATCCTGACATGGCATTTACACCTGATTTCCGTCGTTGGGGAGGCGGTACGCATACGGCGCAGAATCAGCGGCTTGTCTACTGGCCTATGCTTAAGAACGGTGACTTTGATATGATGTTGCCTCAGTTTGATTACTATTTACGTATCCTCCCAACAGCGGAGAAACGCAGTCGTATTTATTGGAACCATGAAGGAGCCTGCTTTGCAGAGCAGATTGAAAACTTTGGGCTGCCCAATCCGGCTGAGTATGGCTTTAAGCGTCCGCCCGCTTTCGATAAAGGCTTGGAATACAACGCCTGGTTAGAGTATGAATGGGATACCGTACTTGAGTTTTGTCTGATGATATTGGAGACGCACCGTTATCGGGGCATGGATATCCGGAGTTATGAGCCTCTGATCCTTTCTTCATTGCGTTTCTTCGATGAACATTATCGCTATTTGGCACGTCAGCGCGGATGCAAGGAACTTGACGGCAACGGAAAGCTGGTACTTTTTCCCGGTTCTGCGTGTGAGACCTATAAAATGACTTACAATGCTTCCTCTACTGTGGCGGCTTTGCATGTTGTGCTTCAGGCTGCCGGTTCTTATTTCAAAGAAAATGCAGAAGCTCTTGCTTTTGTTCGTGAGATGCAGCAACGTATTCCTTCGATTCCGCTTCATACCATAGGAAATAAGATAATGATTTCGCCTGCTTTGGTGTGGGAACGTGTGAATAATGTGGAGACTCCGCAGCTTTATCCGGTTTTCCCATGGCGTGTGTATGGTTTGGGGCGTCCAAATTTAGAAATAGCCCAAAATACTTATTATTATGATGTTGATGCACAGAAGTTCCGTACTCATATAGGTTGGAAACAAGATAATATTTGGGCTGCTTGCTTGGGACTGACTGATGAGGCGGTGGCACTTAACCAACGTAAATTATATAACGGACCGCATCGTTTTCCTGCATTTTGGGGGCCCGGATACGACTGGACGCCCGATCATAATTGGGGAGGAAGTGGTATGATAGGATTGCAGGAGATGCTGATGCAGGAGGATGCGCAAGGTAATATAATACGTTATCCGGCTTGGCCTAAGAACCGGAAGGTTCATTTTCGTTTACATGCTTCTGAAGGAAGGGTTGTAATGGAATAACGAGTACATTTGCAGGGAATAATCGTCTCATATAATGACTTGAAGTAGTATATTCGGGTTTCGTATTATTGATGAATTAATCCCTGTGATAATGAAGAAGTTTTTGATTTTGATGCAGTTGTTCTTCTCAACAGCATTTTTTGCCTCGGCACAAGTTCAAACAGAAATCTCGCAAGATGAGCTTGCCCGTATTTATGAGGAGGTAAAGACCCCTTATAAGTATGGTATGGTGATTGCCCCCCAGGATAATGGGCATAAAATAGACTGTCCCACAGTGTTTCGCGAAGGTGATTCCTGGTATATGACCTATGTGGTTTACAATGGGAAAACCGGGCAGGATGGTCGTGGCTACGAGACTTGGTTGGCGAAAAGCTCCGATCTGCTGCATTGGAAAACTTTGGGACGCGTACTTGCTTATCGTGACGGAAAGTGGGACTGTAATCAGCGCGGAGGTTTCCCCGCACTTGCCGATATGGAGTGGGGAGGTACCTATCAATTACAGCAATATAAAGGCCGTCATTGGATGACTTATTTGGGAGGTTCGGGTACCGGTTACGAGTCGGTCCGTGAACCGTTGTATGTGGGCGTGGCAAGTACCGATAAACCTATTACAGAGGCGCATGAATGGCAGGCGTCCGATAAGCCGATTCTGCATATTGATGATAAGGACGCCCAATGGTGGGAAAAACTCACGCAATACAAGAGTACTGTGTATTGGGATAAGTCGAAACGTTTTGGCAAGCAGTTCGTAATGTTCTACAATGCTGCAGGCGTGCACCCACAGACTGGCAAGAAGGCAGAACGTGTAGGTATTGCCCTTTCCGATAATATGAAGAAATGGACCCGTTATGCAGGCAATCCGGTTTTTGCACATGAAATTGCGGGAGGCATTACCGGTGATGCGCATATTCAGCGTATGGGTGACTTCTATGTAATGTTCTACTTCTCGGCTTTTGATCCAAAACGCACCTATAAGGCTTTCAATACTTTTGCTGTTAGTCGTGACTTGGTACACTGGACCGACTGGCAGGGAGCCGATTTGATTATCCCTTCAAAAGAATATGATGAACTTTTTGCGCATAAAAGTTATGTTGTGAAGCATGACGGTGTGGTATATCATTTTTATTGTGCAGTGAACAACGCGGACCAGCGTGGTATTGCCGTAGCTACAAGCCGTCCTATGGGACAGTCGGACGTACGTTTTCCAGTTCGCGATATTAAAAGCCGTCGTATTTTTACCGATTTGAACAGAGGGTGGAAAACCTGGCTGACCGAATCGACACAAACCAATCAGCCGTATGTGAAACTTCATCATCCTGTTACGGTGAACTTGCCGCATAACTGGGATGACTATTATGGGTACCGTCAACTGACGCATGGCAATTTGCATGGGACGGCCCTATACACTCGTTCGTTCGAAGTCCGAAAACAAGAAGGCCGCCGTTATTTTCTTCAATTTGAGGGGATAGGTACGTATGCTACCATTGCTCTGAATGGTAAGGCTTTTAGTCGGCAGCCGGTAGGACGTACCACATTGACGCTCGATGTGACAGATGTCTTGGTTGATGGTGAGAACCGCTTGGAAGTAAAAGCCGAACATCCGGAATTGATTGCCGATATGCCTTGGGTCTGCGGCGGTTGCTCTTCGGAATGGGGATTCAGCGAAGGGTCACAACCGCTTGGCATTTTCCGCCCTGTGACGCTGGTTGAAACCGATGAGGTGCGTATCGAACCTTTCGGAGTACACATTTGGAACAATGAGAAAGCAGATAGCGTGTTTGTTGATTTGGAAATAAAGAATTATAGCAAACACTTACAAGAAATTGAGGTTGTGAATAAGTTGAGTGATGCTGATGGGAGACAGACTTTCCGTTTGACTCAGAAATTGACTTTGAAACCGGGTGAGTTAAGAATAATTCGCCAGCAATCTCCGGTGAAGGATGCGAGCCGTTGGAGTACGGAGAAGCCTTATCTTTATAAATTGGCTTCGGTGATTAAACGTTCGGGCAGAACTACGGACGAAGTTTCCACGCCTTTTGGTATTCGTACCCTTAGCTGGCCGGTGAAGCGTTTTACTCCCGAAGGTCCTGTAGTGGGAAGTCATGACGGACGCTTTTTCCTCAATGGTATTCCCACCTTCCTCAATGGAGTATGTGAGTATGAGCATCAGTTTGGGCAGAGCCATGCATTCAGTAAAGAACAGGTGCTGGCTCGTGTGAAGGGGCTGAAAGCTGCCGGATTTAATGCATTTCGCGATGCTCATCAGCCACATCATCTTGATTATCAAACGTACTTTGATAGAGAGGGTATGGTTTGGTGGACACAATTCTCCGCACATGTCTGGTATGACACTCCCGAATTTCGCGAGAATTTCAAGAAACTGCTTCGCCAATGGGTGAAGGAGCGCCGTAACTCTCCCAGTCTTTCCCTTTGGGGATTACAGAATGAGAGCACCTTGCCACGTGAGTTTGCCGAGGAGTGTTGTGATATTATTCGTGAGATGGATCCTACGGCAGTCACTATGCGGCCTATAACTACCTGTAATGGCGGTGATGGTTCGGATTGGAATGTTATTCAGAACTGGAGTGGAACTTACGGGGGGGATATTTATAAATACGGACATGAGTTATCCCGTCCCAACCAGTTGTTAAACGGTGAATATGGCGCGTGGCGCAGTATTGATTTGCACACCGAGCCTGCAGCTTTTGACGCTAAAGGCATTTGGAGTGAGGAACGCATGTGTCTGCTTATGGAAACTAAGATACGTCAGGCAGAGAGTGTGAAGGATTCTGTTTGCGGGCAGTTTCAATGGATTTACAGTAGCCATGACAATCCGGGGCGTCGTCAGCCGGACGAGGCTTTGCGCCGTATTGACAAGGTAGGGCCTTTCAATTACAAGGGGTTGGTTACTCCTTGGGAAGAACCGCTTGATGTATATTATATGTATAAGTCCAATTATCGTTTGCCAGAGGAGGAGCCTATGGTTTACCTTGTTTCGCACACTTGGAACAACCGGTTTGAAAAAAGCGGGCGTCGTCGTGCAACGATTGAGGCTTATAGCAATTGTGATAGTGTGTTGCTCTATAATGATGCCACCAATGATGTGTATCTTGGCCGTAAGGTGAATCATGGTCGTGGAACCCATTTCACATGGGAGAATCGCGACATACGCTACAATGTGCTACGTGCTGTCGGTTACTATGACGGTAAGCCTGTAGCTGAGGATGTGCTGGTGCTGAAGGGCCTGGAGCGAGCTCCCCATTTTGAAGCTCTCTACTGTCCATCGGCTATTGTGCCTACCGCTGCCGATAACAATGCCGATCTGTTGAAACCGGCTTCCGGTTATACCTACTTATATCGGATAAATTGCGGAGGAGATGCCTATACCGATAGTTATGGAGAGCAATGGATGCAGGACTCTCGCATGTTCTCTCATTCATGGGCTGAAAAGTTCGATTCTATCTCTCCCTATCAAGCAAGCCAACGTACAACTTTCGATCCTATACATGGTACACGTGATTGGGCGCTTTTCCAAAGTTTTCGTTTCGGACGCCATCATCTTAACTATCGTTTCCCTGTATCCGAACCGGGACGCTATCGTATAGAGCTCTATTTTACAGAGCCTTGGCATGGTACTGGGGGCGGTGAAAAAACTGATTGTGAGGGATTCCGTATCTTTGACGTAGCCGTAAATGGCAAAACGTTGATTGATGATCTTGACATTTGGGCAAAAAGCGGGCATGACGGTGCTTTCCGCAGAGTGGTAGAGGCTGAGGCTGTGAATGGCGAGCTGCTCATTGATTTTCCTGAAGTTAAATCCGGGCAGGCTATTATATGTGCTATTGCCATTGCTAAAAAGGGAGAAGTGGAGAAACGTCCGATGTTGCCGTTGGTGAAAGCTTCCGATGTTTTCTCTTGGAGTGCGATGGGTGCCGATACGCTTGTCAAGATGCCGAAAGAAATGCTGCCCGAAGACAAAAATACCCGTAGCGTTGTAAAATATCAGGCTGAAGAAGCGTTGGTGAAAGGTAATTTTGAAAAACGTGAGTATAAGAAAGAAACAGGAATTTTCTTCGGAAAGAGCAAGAAGGAGAGTTGTATAATCTGGGAGATAAATACAGGGTTGGCGCAAGTGTATGCCCTTCGCTTTAAGTTCATGAATAGTAATAAACAACCTTTGCCGGTTCGTTTGCAGTTCATCGATGCTAAAGGAGTGGTTTTAAAAGATGATTGGCTCCGGTTTGCTCCTACACCCGGCAAATGGAGAATGTTGAGCACTACTACGGGTACGTTTATCAATGCCGGCCACTATAAGCTGATATTGAGTGCCGACAGTCTGGATGGCTTTGCCATTGATGGCGTTGAGATACAATAGGTTTCTATAACTAATTAAATTAATATAATGCGAATAATTAAACTTTTACTTTTAGTATGCGTCATCTTCTTACAGATGGGTTGCAGCAAAACTGAAGTGACTATTCTGATGCCTCGTACTGCTTCGACGAGGGTGATATATGCCGGAGGGCAATTAAAAGATGCACTGGCCGGGTTTGGCTATGATCCGGTTGTTGTTACTGATTCCTTGCAAAGCACGAAGGTTATCGGGCAAGACAAGGGCATCTGCATCAGTCTGCTTCAGGCATCTGATACGACAGGCTTGAAAAAAGAAGGCTTTACCATTACCTCTGACGGGAACCTGATTCGTGTGGTGGGTAACGATGGAACGGGAGTTATCTATGGGTGTCGTGAAATCATAGACAGGCTGGAGGCCAATGAGGGCAGTTTCGATTTGCCGGCTACCTTTACAGATGCGCCCGAGATGGTTCTTCGGGGTGGCTGTGTAGGTATACAGAAGATGGAGTATCTGCCCGG
This sequence comes from Bacteroides eggerthii, assembly GCF_025146565.1. Lineage (NCBI taxonomy): Bacteria > Pseudomonadati > Bacteroidota > Bacteroidia > Bacteroidales > Bacteroidaceae > Bacteroides > Bacteroides eggerthii. The sequence continues at coordinate 1,261,473 of NZ_CP102258.1, forward strand.
ACGTGGTGTATACGAGTATCCTTATACGCCGGAGAATTTTCCTTGGTTTTATGATAAGGCACAGTGGATAGATTATCTGGACATGTTGGTGGAGAACAGGATGAACTCGCTTTATTTGTGGAACGGACATCCTTTTGCATCGTTGGTCCGTTTGAAAGACTATCCTTTTGCAGTGGAAGTGGATGATGAAACGTTCAAGAAGAACGAGGACATGTTTCTGTTCCTCACTACTGAAGCGGAGAAACGCGGTATTTTTGTTATTCAGATGTTCTATAATATTCTTCTCAGTAAGCCTTTTGCGGATCATTATGGGCTGAAGACCCAAGATCGTAACCGTCCCATTACTCCTTTGGTGAGTGACTACACCCGTAAGTCGGTTGCTGCCTTCATTGAAAAATATCCTAATGTAGGACTTCTTGTATGCTTGGGCGAGGCAATGGATACGTATGAGGATGATGTGGAATGGTTTACGAAGACTATCATTCCCGGTGTTAAGGATGGATTGAAAGCGTTGGGACGCACCGACGAGCCTCCTGTGCTGGTGCGTGCGCATGACACTGACAGTAAGATGGTGATGGATGCCGCCCTGCCACTCTATAAGAACCTCTATACTATGCATAAGTATAACGGTGAGTCGCTCACTACTTACCAACCTCGTGGTCCATGGGCTAAGATTCACACCGATCTTAGTTCTTTGGGTAGTATTCATATCAGCAATGTGCATATTCTGGCTAATTTGGAGCCATGGCGCTGGGGCTCTCCCGATTTTGTGCAGCAGACAGTCAATGCTATGCACGATGTGCATGGGGCCAATGCTTTGCATCTGTATCCGCAGGCTTCTTATTGGGACTGGCCTTATACGGCCGACAAACTTTCGGATGGGAAACGTGAAAAGCAACTCTACCGAGATTGGATATGGTACAAGACCTGGGGGCGTTATGCCTGGAATTGCCGTCGTGATCGCACTGATGAAATCAATTATTGGAACAATCAGTTTGCGGGCTTCTATGGAACAAGTGATGGAGATGGTGCTGCTATTCGCATGGCGTATGAGGAGAGTGGCGAGATAGCTCCTAAGCTGTTGCGTCGTTTTGGCATTACCGAAGGGAATCGTCAGACTTTGTTATTGGGCATGTTTATGAGCCAGTTGGTGAATCCTTATAAATACACCATTTATCCCGGATTTTATGAAAGCTGTGGTCCCGAAGGCGAGAAACTGATTGAATATGTGGAGAAAGAGTGGAAAAAGCAACCCCATGTAGGCGAGTTACCTCTCGATATTGTGGCGCAGGTTGCTGTACATGGTGACAAGGCGGTCGACGCTATTGATCGTGTTGCTCCGAAGGTAAAAGAAAATCAAGAGGAATTCTTGCGTTTACAGAACGACATGCACTGTTATCGTGAGTTTGCCTATTTCTTTAATAAAAAAGTGCATGCGGCCCAACATGTGCTGAATTATCAATGGGGCAAGGATATGGCAGAGCTTGATGCGGCTGTGCCCTTGTTGGAAGAGAGTTTGGTTTATTACCGCCGGTTGGTGGAACTGACTAAAGATACTTATTTGTACGCTAATAGTATGCAGACCGCCCAACGCCGTATTCCTATCGGCGGCGATAACGGGAAGAACAAGACTTGGGCGGAAATGCTGGTGCATTATGAAAACGAACTGACAAACTTCAAAGCGAACATTGCCACACTTAAGGCAAAAGCTGCAGGTGAGTTTATCGAAGAGGACAAGCAGATTACTGCCATGACACCTGCTCAAGTAACACTGATCACTCCTTTAAAGAGCGTCCGTCTACAAGTAGGAGCTTCTATTTACAGCGACCGGGACGTCAAGGTGCAGGCTTTGGCTCCTGAATTGGAGGGGCTGACCGCTTATGTGATGAGCAGTGCCCGCCAGCGTGCTGAAGGTACGGCTATTGAGTTTGAAGCGAAAGAGCCTGTCAGTTTGTTGGTCGGTTATTTCCGCGATGATCAAACGAAATATGCCAAAGCACCCAAACTTGAAACCGATGCTTCTGCCAATGATTATAAGCAAGCTGAAGCTAAGCTGACGGCAGCAGTTCGGATGAACGATATGCCGCTTTCCAATGTACACGCTTATCAGTTTGCTCCCGGTAGACATACACTACTTCTTCCCAAGGGCTTTGCACAGTTGCTGGGATTTGTGAAGACCGCTTCGCTTCCTGAAAAGAGCCGTAATGCTGGGTTAGCCGGTGATGATGAGGCTATGGATTGGCTTTTTTATAGATAAAAGTTTTAGTATCCTGAAAAAATGTTGAAATGCGGCTAAGGATTAAAAACAATAGGTTTGCATTATGTCTTTGACTGCTTTAGAGATTTTTTCTGTTTTAATGAGAAAAATTAAGCAAGTACTTAGTACAAACAAAAAAGTTCTTCGTCTTTGTTTATGATAATTGATTAATATTATGAAAAAAAGGGGTAATTTAAAATACTGTGTGATTGTGCTGATTTTAAGCTGGGTACTTTCACCAGTGTTGGCACAACAGGCGAATACGCTTTCGCACCGTTACAAAGTTGCGGCTTGCGACTGGATGATGCTGAAAAGACAAAAGCTGGGCGAATTTAAACTTTCGCATGAGATTGGTGCTGACGGTGTAGAGATGGATATGGGCGGTCTGGGTAAACGGGACACCTTCGATAACAAGCTGCATCAAGTGTATTTTCAGGAATTATTCAAGAAAACGGCTGCCGAGTATCAGATTGAGGTACCCTCGATAGCAATGTCGGGCTTTTATGGACAGAGTTTCCTGAAGCACCGTAATTACCGGGTATTAATCGATGACTGTATTAAAACGATGCAGGTGATGGGTGCCAAGATTGCTTATCTGCCATTGGGGGGATGCGGCAATGATTGGAAAACAGATGATGAACAACGCCGCCGGTTGGTGAGTCGTTTGCATGTGGCTGGCGAAATGGCCCATAGCGAAGGACTAGTGATAGGTATTCGTACAGGTCTGTCTGCCAAGGAGGATATCAAGCTTCTTGAACAGATCAATTCGGAAGGTATTCAAATATACTTCAGTGTACAGGAAGCATTGGACAATAAACGCGATTTATATAAAGAATTAAAGACATTGGGCAGGAAGCGTATCTGTCAGATACATATCTCGGAAACTGACGGCGTGACACTTCCCCACAGTAAGAATATCGATATGCATCGTGTAAAGGAACAGCTTGATAAGATGGGATGGAGTGGTTGGCTGGTGGTAGAGCGTTCGCGCGATGCTGGGGATGTGCGTAATGTGAAGAAAAACTTCGGGATGAATATAAGGTACTTAAAAGAAGTATTCCAAGATGCTAAATAATCAAATGAAAAATTAACATAATACTGATCAGATGAAACAAAAGAAATCTTTTCTATGTAGACACAACAGATGCCTTAATACAGCGAAGGCTATTTGTGTTTCTTTCTTATTCTCTATTCCTGCCGGTACTGCCGTAGCTGCTGTTCATGCAGCGGAGGTAGACATTGTCCAGCAGAATGAGACAGTGAAAGGCACAGTGTTGGATGAACAAGGCATTCCGGTAATTGGTGCGAATGTCAAAGTTGTTGGTACTACTGTCGGTGCTATTACGGATCTTGACGGTAATTTCTCGATTAATGCTCCTAAAGGTGCTAAGATTGAAGTCTCTTTTATCGGTTATGTTACTCAAGTGGTAACAGCTCCGTCAAGAGGAGCACTGAAGGTTGTTCTTCGTGAGGATGCTCAGTTGCTGGAGGAAGTCGTCGTGGTAGGTTATGGTACGCAGCGCGTGAAGGACCTTACTGGTGCGGCATCAAATGTGAAGATGGATGAGATTCCTGACTCTCCGGGTTCTTCGTTGATAGACGCTCTTGCCGGACAGATAGTAGGTTTGGATGTAAACCAGGGAGATGGCCGTCCGGGCTCTACCGGTTCATTTACTATACGTCAGCCGATGAGTTTTGACAAGACTTCCAATTTTAACCAACCTCTTATCGTAATCGATGATGTAGTGCAGGTCAATGCAGAGGGCGAGCCTTCTATGGATGCCTTTAATATGCTCAGTTCATCTGAAATCGAGAGCATGACAGTGCTGAAGGATGCTTCGGCGGCTGTTTATGGTTCGCGTGCATCTTCGGGGGTTATTCTTGTCAAGACTAAACGTGGTTCTGTGGGTACTCCGAAAATTTCGTATTCGGGTAAGATCGACTTCTCTGATGCCGTAAGCCATGCTAAAACGATGAATTCTTATGAATTGGGCGTATTTACCAATCGTCTTTTCGATCAGACAGACCGGGTGAAAGGAGATAATAGTAATGCGTATTATAAGTATTCTGATGAAGAATTGCAAGCCATGAAAGGGCTTAATTATAACTGGCTAGACAAAGCTTGGGATCCGGCTGTTTCTCACCGTCACTCTCTGACTGTGAACGGTGGTTCGGACAAGGTGACTTACTTTGCAGGGGTTAACTTTCAGGATCAAGGATCGAATTTAGGAAAGGTTCAGAGCTACAATAAGTGGTCATTCCGCGCAGGCGGTGATGTAAAGGTAGCTTCAGGCCTGAAACTTTCGGCTTCAGTGTCGGGCTACAATACGGACAAGGTGGGTAATAATATCCAAGTCAATATCGGTTCCGGACCTTGGGGTAACCAAAGCCCTTCTAGAGATTATGTCCAACTCAATCACATGCCTAAGTTTATTCCCTGGGATACTCAGATCGTAGACCCTCTTACGGGAGAGACAAAAAGGCATTTTGTTTCGCCTTGGGGCGGTCCGAAGTTGCTGGATACCAAACCGGACAGTCAGGTTACAGGTTATCCTTTGTGGAACTATTTTGCTGAAGAGGAGTCTACGTCAAGAAAATATAATACATCGAACGGCTACAATGCTAATTTCTCGCTGAATTATGATGTACCTTTCGTGAGAGGATTAAGCTTGAAGGGAACCTACTCTATTACGTATGCTAATACACATTCTGAAGAAGCTGGCGCATATTATGCCTTGGCTCGTGCAGGCAACACCAATAAAGAGGGCATGCACCTTTTGGGTGATCATACAGAATGGGGATATATTAATTATGGCGATCCCGAAGGCGATAACTTGGACAAGAAGCCACGTGTGAAATATGGCAAGAAATCCACTAAGAGCGAACAGATGAGTTTTGCTATCAATTATGCCCGCGTTTTCGGCAAGCACGATGTTGCTGCTACGGCGGTTGTGGAACGTGCTGAGAGTGAAGGTGACGATTTGTCGCAGCTGTATAGAGGTATGAGTATGTCTTACGGAGGCACAAGTGCTACGGCAGGTACATTGAGCTCTGATGCTCAGGGTACGTATTATCGTCGTTATGAGAGCGGCGCTTTGTCATACATCGGAAGAGCAAGCTATAAGTACGATAATCGTTATTTGGCTCAGTTCGTATTCCGTTCGGATGCTTCTACAAAGTTTGCTCCCGAAAATTATTGGGGTTTCTTTCCTACTGGTTCGTTCGGTTGGGTTGCTTCAGAAGAAAAATTCTTCAAGAACCTTAAACTTGATGAAATTTTCGACTTCTTCAAATTGCGTTACAGCATTGGTAAGACAGGTAAGGACAATGTCGCTGCATGGCAGTGGCTCCAAATCTACAAAATAGAACCTACGGGCGGTATGGGCTTCGGTTCGCTGGGAGGATCGTTCGCATCTGGTGCCATTATCAATGGTACTGCCAACCGTGACATTAAGTGGGACACCACTATCAAGCAGAACTTCGGTATAGACATGAATATGCTCAATAACCGTCTGTCTGTATCAGCCGATTTCTATTATGACAAGACAAAAGACCTTATCATGATGATATCTTCTGACGAGGAACCAATTGTGATTGGAGCCAAACTCCCTTCTATCAACTATGGTAAGAAGAATGCATGGGGACTTGAATTTTCAGTAAACTGGAAAGATCAGATAAACCAGGCGATTCTGCCTAAATGGGGTCCGATTAAGTATCAGATAGGAATGGATTACGGTATATCATGGAACAGTACTGTGCTTGGCGACGAGCCTACATTCGATTATCCCGCTGAAATAGCCAACCAAAAGAACTGGACTGGTTATCATGGCATGGGTGGTACCTATGGCTTTAAGACGTGGAAACACACAAGTTCGGGCGATGGTATTCTCCGCAACCAGGCGGATATTGATAAGTATTGGGACTATCTGACTAAGTTGGCAGAGGCAGCGGGTACATCTCCAAACTTCCTCGGCATTACCTCAAAAGAAAAAATGTATCCGGGAATGTTGGTATACGAAGATGTTAACGGAGATATTGATACGAAAAACAAGACCATTGCCGGTCCTAACGGTGTGATATCAAGGGATCATGGTGAAGATTATGTTGAATTGGCTGATAACCGGATTCATACTATCAATACGAAACTCCGCTTACAGTGGGGCAACTTCAGTTGGTCAGCCCAGCTTGCTACCTCATGGGGTGGATTTACTGATTTTCGCGGTATAGCTGCCAAGGCGGACGATTTCATCTGGAGCCAATACTCTTTTGTAACTGATATGTTCGATGAGGTAGAGAATCCTAATGGACGCTATCCGATTATGGCTGCGGGCAATGCTTGGGGAGAAACGTCAGATTTCTGGCAAGTATCTTCATTCCGTATGTATGTGCGAAACATGTCTTTCTCTTATTCACTTCCAAAATCACTGCTGAAAAAAGCAAAGATTGATGCGCTTTCTGTCAGCCTGAGCGGTAATAACCTGTGGGACTTCCACAACCCGTACCCGGATCATTTTGTGAATATGTATGATGGTATCAGTACAGGATATCCTACGTTGAGAACTTGGAGTCTTGGTGTGAATCTGACATTCTGATTTTTAGAAAAAAAGCAATTAATATGAAGAATCTATTTAAGACATATATCGGTGTTGCGTGTTTGATGGTTGGAATCTCCTCATGCAGCGATGACTTCTTGAAAGAAAAGAAAGACTATAACAACATGACTACTGTCGATGTGTATAGTGACAAAGGGCAAGCTACGGCTGTACTTGCCAAACTCTATAAACAGTGCTTTGAGACTTATAATTCTCCTCTTTGCGGGGCAGATCCTATCATGCGGCATGATAAGAATACCGGTGGCCAGCAGGCTAAATTTTCGGAAGAAATGACCGGTTGGAAAGGAAGCTATTATGATGGTTCGGTCCAGAAGCAGGTAAAGGCGGGTAATCACATTTCCAATCCTCCTTATTGGAATGCTCCCCGTTCTGATACGAAAAACTATAATAATTTTGATAAAAAGACCCTTTATCCCACTGTTTATGTTATTAATAACTTTATTCAGGAGATAGAACGTTCACGTTCACTTATTGCGGATAATGTGTTTTGGGACCGGTTGAAAGGTCAGGCTATTTTCATGCGTGCATGGCTTTTCTTTGATGCCGCAAGAGAATGGGGCGGATTTCCTTATTATTGTACTGATATTGATATGCCTGACATGGACACTAAGTCGCCACGTATGCCTATGCAGGAATGTATTGATAAAGTTTGTGAAGATTTTAAACAGGCTGCCTCTTTACTGCCTGCCAAATGGGATAACGAGAATTACGGCCGTTTTACCTCCGTAGCGGCTTTGGCAATGTCTGCCCGCGCCCGTATTTTCATGGCAAGTCCTATCTTTAATGCAAATTGGGACAACCCGGACAGCCAACGCTGGCAGCAAGCGCTCGAGGCTTCTCTTGCTGCTTTGAAGGCTGCCGATGATGCCGGTTATGGAACCAGTGTGACGGACATTAATTCATGGGACAAGGCTTTTTATGGCTTCAATAATACATTCAACCCCGAAAGTATTATTACCTTAATGATGTGTGATGATCCTTTGGTGCCTGGTGTATTTAATAAGTGGGAAAACAAGATTCGTCCGAGTGCCGTAGCCAGTAATGATGGGGCAGGTATCCCTGCTCCCGAGGAGATATTGAGAGTTTTCCCTATGAAGAGTGGTAAAGAAGCTACTCCGGCTAACGGCTATGATGATGAGAAGTTCTATCGTGATAGAGACCCCCGTTTCTACCGTACATTTGCATTCTCAGGTTGCGAATGGCCGGGTGTTGAGAAACCCCTTTGGCTTTTTGCTTACAAGTATAGCGATAAGGATGGAAACATGTATCGTTACACAGATGGACGTAAGGGTGATAGTGGAGTGTCCGGTAAGAGTCGTGCTATTGTTTGGAAGATGAGTGATCCTAAAACTGCAATAGGCGCTGAGAATTCGAGTTCTACGGATATTATGGAATATCGTTACGGTGAACTTCTTTTAAATGTGGCAGAGTGTTACGCAGCTCAAGGAAAGGCTGAATGTCTGACTTATCTTGGAAAGGTTCGTTCGCGTGTGGGTATTCTATCTACGGATAATTATGGATTAGGTTCAATCAGCGGACGGTATGAACTCATTAAGGCTGTTTTAACTGAGCGTCAGATTGAACTGGCATATGAAGGGAAACGTCCTTGGGATTTGAAGCGCTGGTTGCTGTTTGAAGGCGGTGCTGGATTTGACCCCAATATTGGTGGCGGATATAATTCCGGAACAGGCGCATACGACCCGGAACTTGCTTGGGGAGCGGGATGGAAAATCTATGATGGTCAGAACGGCCGTCCTAACTATACCCGTACAGATAATGTTCTGACCCGCCTTGGCATGAAACCTTTGTCGGGAACTAAACATACGAGCAAAATTTGGGCTTATGATATTGACAATATACATGCGGTCGATGAGTATGAAGGCGATAAAGTGAATCATCCTTTGATTGACAATGAACTTTATAAGAAGGTTCCTGCCATTAAACGTGATATGAATGAAACTGAGCGTGAAGTAGCTTTGAATAAACTTGATGAATTCTACGAAGGCGTGAATATGAAGACTTACGATCCTATCGAGAAACTGGGAGACAAGTATGGTATGGATTCGGGAGCTACGGAGAAAGATCGTAATTTCTTGTTTGCATGGCGTGGATGGTACTATATTTATCCTATTCATTACGATATGTATGATGCAGGGAAGGGTAATACTTGGATTGAGCAAACAGCTGGTTGGATGATCGAAAACCGTACTCCTTCGTGCACAACAGTCGATGAGCAGAATGGTACTTATTACTATTGTACCGTAGAGGAATAGTCTTCGGTTGTCCCCAATATTACATCGGCTGCCTTTATGAAATGCAGTGGTGTTATTACGGATAATCATTAAATTATTATACGAACCCGCCTGAATGCTAATGGGCTTTGGGCGGGTTCCTTATATTTATATCTATCATTTAATTTATATTTCTTATGAACCGTATTTTTTGTACTTTTGTCCTCTTTTTTGCACTTTCTGTGACGGTCTATGCTACAGATGCAACGCTTAATACCCGTAATTTACGTGTAGCAGACATCGCTAAAGCTGAAGCAAAGGCGAAAGCAATAGTGGCAGGTTTGGGACAACTTTGTGACTCTACGCGTGAGAACGTACATATTGTTATTGCGAATCGCTATCTTGAACTGTGTGCCATTCATAATCGCTATGATAACCGTAATGACTCTATCCGGGCTCTCAAATTGCCAAAGCAAAAAGAAGCCAATGCTTTTGAGCGGTCTTACTATAACTATAATAATGATCTTTATCGCACCCGGTTCGATTTTATCGCTTGGCTTAATTTTTACCTTACGGATGCTCAGGTAGAGACTGTGAAGAATTTGATGACGAATAATTATCTTTTCGTGCGCTATAATGACTTTATAGATCTCCTGCCTTCACTTACTGAAGCAGAGCGTGAGCGGGTTTATCATTGGTTGGTTGAGGCTCGTGAGTTTAGTATGGATTTTTTGGATGACAGGAAGATGCGCCAGATGTTTACTAAGTATCGGGGACGTATCAATAATTATCTTGCCAAACGTGGATATGACTTGCGTAAGGCGACCGAAGAACAGGAAGCGCGTAAATGTATCCTGAAATAATTTAGGATTTTTGTTTAGGACATTGAATCTCAAACTTTTCCCATAAAAGGTGATTTTTTAGGGTAAATGCAGTTGGAAAACGCGAGTACAAAATAGCTTGCTTTTCGTCCAAATAATAACTGTTTGATGATTATGTGATGAATTCTAATTGATAATATTATAAGAACCATGAAAAAAAGAAATCTATTTGTTATGGCTGCTGCCTTTGTTTCGTTTTTCGTTTCTGAAAGAGCATGGGCGCAATATCCTCAGCTGACTTCTGAGGCAGGCCAAGCTTATCAGAAAATGCGTAAAGAGCTATATGCACACTCGGACTCGGCATGGGCTGTGGCTTATCCCATTGTGATGAAAGAAGCTCAAAACGGTCGTCCTTACGTGCCTTGGGCAAGCCGTCCTTACGATTTGCCTCAGGCAAAAATTCCCGCTTTTCCAGGTGCTGAAGGAGGAGGTATGTATTCGTTTGGAGGACGTGGTGGTAAGGTTATCACTGTAACCAATTTGAATGATGCAGGTCCCGGATCGTTTCGTGAGGCTTGCGAAACAGGTGGTGCCCGTATCATTGTATTCAATGTGGCAGGTATTATTAAACTGAAAACTCCTATCATTGTTCGCGCTCCTTATGTTACTATTGCCGGACAGACAGCACCCGGTGATGGCGTTTGTATAGCCGGTGAATCTTTTTGGGTGGAGACTCATGATGTTGTAGTGCGTCATATGCGTTTCCGTCGTGGAGAGACCAATGTATATCATCGTGATGACTCTTTCGGGGGTAATCCTGTGGGGAACATTATGATTGACCACTGTTCCTGTACATGGGGATTGGATGAAAATATCTCGTTCTACCGTCACATGTTCGATGAAAGTGAAGGACAATATGAGGTGAAAGCTAAGAAACTGCCTACTGTGAATGTCACTATCCAAAATACAATTTCGGCAAAAGCGCTGGATACTTACAATCATGCATTTGGCAGCACCTTGGGTGGAGAGAATTGCGCTTTTGCACGTAACCTTTGGGCGAGTAACTCGGGCCGCAACCCTTCTATTGGTTGGAATGGTATCTTTAATTTTGTAAACAATGTAGTATTCAACTGGGTGCATCGTTCATCGGATGGCGGTGACTATACGGCTATGTTCAATATGATAAACAATTATTATAAACCGGGCCCTGCTACTCCTAAGGATACTTCTGTAGGCCATCGTATTCTGAAACCGGAAGCCGGTCGTAGCAAACTCGATCATAAGGTTTATGGCCGTATCTATGCTGCAGGAAATATTATGGAAGGTTATCCTGAAATCACTGAGGACAACTGGAAAGGCGGTATTCAGATTGAAGAAACTAATGGCGTAGAAGGTCATGAAGGATATGTTCGTCAGTATGAACCGTTTGTGATGCCTTATGTCAATATCCTTTCTGCAAAGAGTGCCTATGACTTTGTGTTGAAGAATGTGGGAGCTACATTGCCTTGCCGCGATATTGTAGACCAACGCATTGTAGAGGAAGTAACAACAGGCGTACCTTATGTTGATCCTAGTTATACCGATAAGAAGAAAATGAAGAAGCTTCCTGAGGATGCATTCGGTTGCAAGTGGGGACTTTCTCCTAAGTCACAGAATGAGGACGGTTTGTTCAAATACCGTCGTTTGCCTAAAGACTCTTATAAAATAGGTATTATTACACATCCTAACCAAATGGGGGGATATCCGGAATATAAGGGAACTCCTTATGTGGATACTGATAAAGACGGTATGCCGGATGAATGGGAAAAGGCCAATGGTTTGAATCCTAACGATGCTTCGGATGCAAATGAGGATTGCACAGGAGACGGATATACTAATATTGAAAAATATATTAATGGTATCAGTACTGTTAATCGTACCGATTGGACGAATTTGAATAACAACTACGATACACTTGCAGAAAAAGGACGTTTGATGTAATCAGTAAATTATGCCTGCACCAGTTATTTAGTTATTCTGATTGACTGGTGCGGGTTAATATTTTTATACCGATAATAAAATATAATTTGTATGTTAAAAAAAATATTTCTTAGCATCATGTTCTGTTGCGTAGCCCTTTCGGCTTCAGCTGTTGAGCTTGATAGCTTGGGGCGCGACCCGAACTATGTAAAGTCTATCTTGAAACGCTCGGAAAAGATAGTTGATAATCTTGGTATTACTGATCCTGCGGTTAAGCAGAATGTGCTGTATATTTTGGCCAATCGCTATTTTAAACTGAATGATATTTATGAGGTACGTGACCAGAAAGTGAAGTATGCCAAGGCCGTTCTTACGGGCGCGTCCAAGCAAGCAGCCATTGAAGCAGCGGAACTTGAGAAAGATGCGACTTTGTATCGTTGCCATTTCGAATTTCCTGCTTCCCTTTCGCTCTATATCAACGACAAGCAGATTGATGCGATAAAAGATGGGATGACATATAATTCATTGCAGGTGCAATATGAGTCATTGGTAGACATGGTACCTTCGCTGACCGAGGAAGAAAAAAAGCAGATTTATGCCTGGTATAAAGAGGCTCGGGAATTTTCGATGGATGCCGAGAACTCTGATAAGAAACATGCTGCATTCAATAAATATAAAGGCCGCATCAATAATTATCTGACTAAGCGTGGTTATGATTTGGTTAAAGAACGCAATGAATGGTATAAGCGTTTAAAAGCAGCCGGTAAGAAAATCTGACGGAAAAATCACTCGTTGCTCGGCAAAACTACTCTGTAAGAAAGGTTGTCTACTCTTTTTCCTGATAAGGAAAAGGTGGGCAACCTTTTTCTATGTTGCCGGACGCCTTTATTTTGGTTCTGAATAGTCAGTACAATACCGTTTCTCAATCGTCTGCTATATATAATTATGTGCTCACTATTCATCTTATAAGAAAACATGAGAAGGTATATCACTATTTGTTTATTTATCGTTTGCGCCGCTCTGCAGGGCCTTGCAGAAGTCATCAGGAGGCCAGTGATGCAGACTGTTGCCGATGAGGCACGAATTTATAAGCTTTGGTATGACGAACCTGCCCAGGTGTGGACTGAAGCGCTTCCGCTGGGTAACGGACGGCTGGGTGCTATGGTTTATGGCACACCTGCCATGGAGAATATCCAGCTTAATGAAGAGACACTTTGGGCCGGACGTCCGAATAACAATGCCAACCCTAATGCTTTGGAGTATATTCCCAAGGTGCGTCAATTGGTGTTTGAGGGCAAGTATCTTGAAGCGCAAACGCTTGCCACCGAAAAGGTGATGGCAAAAACCAATAGCGGTATGCCTTATCAGTCATTTGGACATTTGCGTATTGCTTTTCCCGGTCACACCCGCTACACCGATTACTATCGTGAACTTAGTCTTGATTCCGCCCGTACAGTGGTATGTTACACCGTTGACGGAGTGCGTTACCGGCGCGAGACCATAACCTCGCTTGCCGATCAGGTGGTGATGGTGCGTCTATCGGCTTCCCGGCCCGGCATGATTACTTGTAATGCACATCTCACTTCACCACATCAAGATGTAATGATTGCCAGTGAAGGAGATGAAATAACTCTGAGCGGTGTAAGTTCTTGGCACGAAGGATTGAAAGGTAAAGTTCTCTTTCAGGGGCGTATGGCAGTTCGTACACAAGGGGGACATAGCTCGTGCGCAGATGGTGTGTTAGCAGTCGAAAAAGCGGATGAAGCTACTTTCTATCTCTCTATCGCTACAAATTTTGTGAATTATAAGGATATTACGGGTAATGAGGTGGAGCGTAGCAAGAACTATCTGCATGCTGCTTTGAAGCATAGTTACCGACAATCATTATTGGAACATTTGGCCATTTACAAGAGTTATATGGATAGGGTGGACCTTGACTTGGGCCCCGACCGTTATGCCGATGTTACCACCGATATGCGTGTGCAGAACTTTCGTGAAACGCAGGATGATTTTCTTGTAGCAACTTATTTTCGTTTTGGGCGTTATCTGCTGATTTGCTCTTCTCAGCCCGGCGGCCAACCTGCCAATTTACAAGGAATTTGGAATGATAAACTTTTTCCATCGTGGGATAGCAAATATACTTGTAACATTAACCTCGAAATGAATTATTGGCCGGCTGAGGTAACCAATCTCAGTGAGTTGCATCAACCGCTAATGCAACTTATCAGCGAAGTAAGTGAAACCGGTCGCGAAACGGCTAAGACTATGTATGGCGCTGAAGGTTGGGTGCTTCATCACAATACTGATATTTGGCGTGTTACAGGGGCTATTGATAAGGCTCCTTCAGGACTTTGGCCTACGGGCGGAGCATGGTTGTGCCGTCATCTGTGGGAACGTTATCTTTATACAGGCGATGTAGGTTTTCTTCGTACTGCTTATCCCATAATGAAGGAGGCCGCTAAGTTCTTTGATCAGATTATGGTGAAGGAACCGGTGCATAATTGGTTGGTGGTTTGTCCCAGTAATTCTCCGGAAAATGTACATGCGGGTAGCAAAGGCAAGTCAACTACCGCTCCCGGTTGCACTATGGACAATCAGTTGATTTTTGATCTTTGGAATCAGGTAATTACTACCGCCCGTCTATTGAATACAGACGAAACTTTGGCTGTTCACTATGAACAACGGCTTAGGGAGATGGCGCCTATGCAAGTAGGCCGGTGGGGTCAATTGCAAGAGTGGATGTTTGATTGGGATGATCCTAAGGATGTACACCGCCACATTTCGCACCTCTACGGGCTTTTCCCCAGCAATCAGATTTCTCCTTTTCGTACGCCCGAACTTTGGGATGCCGCCCGTACTTCGTTAATTCATCGCGGTGATCCTTCCACAGGTTGGAGTATGGGGTGGAAAGTCTGTTTGTGGGCCCGCTTGCTTGATGGCGACCATGCCTACAAGTTGATTACCGATCAGCTGACACTGGTGCGCAATGAAAAGAAAAAAGGGGGGACTTATCCTAATCTCTTCGATGCTCATCCACCTTTCCAAATTGATGGTAACTTCGGTTGTACGGCAGGTATCGCGGAGATGCTGATGCAGAGCCATGATGGTTTTGTTTATTTACTTCCCGCTTTACCCGCTAACTGGAAAGAAGGGCGTATTCGCGGCATTAAGGCACGTGGCGGTTTTGAACTTGACTTCTGCTGGAAAAACGGAAAATTGGACAAACTTACCATATACTCGTCGAAGGGTGGAAACTTCCGTCTGCGTACGCTTACTCCTGTTCAGGGCAAAGGACTAAAGAAAGCACGCGGTGAAAATCCTAATGCCATTTACGAAGTGCCTCAAGTCATGGAGCCGGTTGTGAATAAAGAGGCGAAACTCCATGAAGTTAAGTTGAAAAAAACTTATCTTTATGATTTGAATACCAAAGCCGGTGAAAGCTATACAATTGCCGGTAGATAGGAACGTGCGATTTAAAAAATGCAAAAAATAATAAATTCAAATATATGAGAAAGATTTCAATGATAGCGATGGCTGTCCTGATGTTTATGGGTAGCGGCGTAATGGCTCAAAAAGCTAAAACGTATATTCCTTGGGAAAACGGGAAATTGAAGGTATCGGATGAGGGACGATACTTAAGACATGAAAATGGTACTCCTTTCTTTTGGTTGGGTGAAACCGGATGGCTGATGCCTGAGCGGCTAAATCGCGATGAAGTGAACTATTATTTGCAAAAGTGCAAAGAGGCAGGCTATAATATGGTTCAAGTGCAGGTGCTTAATAGTGTGCCTTCGTACAATATTTATGGAAAAAGTTCTAATCCTGACGGGTGGAACTTTAAGAACATTGATAAGAAAGGCGAGTATGGCTATTGGGACCACATGGATTATATCATTAGGACGGCAGCTTCGAAAGGTATCTATATCGGTATGGTATGTATTTGGGGAAGCCCTGTGGATGCCGGATTAATGAATGAGAAAGAAGCAGTGGCTTATGGAGAATTTCTTGTGAACCGCTATAAAGATGATCCGAACATTATCTGGATTATCGGTGGCGATATTCGCGGTGATAAGAAAACGGAAGTTTGGGATGCTTTGGCACGCAGCATCCGTCAGCAGGACAAAGATCATCTGATGACTTTCCACCCTCGTGGACGCACTACTTCTGCTGCTTGGTTTAATGATCGCGAATGGCTTGATTTTAATATGTTCCAAAGCGGACATCGCCGTTATGGCCAGCGTAAGGGAGATGGTGATTATCCTATCAAAGAAAACACAGAAGAGGATAACTGGCGTTTTGTGGAAGCTTCTACACTCAATCCCCTGAAACCCGTAATTGACGATGAACCTATTTATGAGAATATTCCTCAAGGATTGCATGATCCCAACGAAACTCGCTGGAATGAGCATGATGTACGCCGTTATGCCTATTGGTCAGTATTTGCCGGATCTTTCGGACATAGCTACGGACACAATGACATCATGCAATTTATCCGTCCGGGCGTGCTTGGCTCTTTTGGTGCTGATGGCATGAAGAAAGCTTGGTGGGATGCTCTTGAAGATCCCGGTTTTCATCAGATGAAATATTTGAAATACCTGATGCTGGCCTTTCCTTTCTTTGAACGGATTCCCGACCAGAGCATTATTGCCGGTGCCAATGGCGAGCGCTATGATCGTGCTATAGCTACTCGTGGCAATGACTATCTGTTGGTTTACAACTACTCGGGACGACCCATGCAAATTGATTTGTCGAAAATCAGTGGTGACAAGAAAAAAGTGTGGTGGATGAGTGCTGCTACGGGTAAACTTGAATACTTGGGCGAGTTTGACAGCAAGATTACAAGTTTTCAACATGACAGCGGCTATATGAGTGGAAACGATCAGGTCCTTATCGCTATTGATACTTCAAAAGAGTATGTAAAAAAGGAGTGGAAAGAACTGCCGGAGAAGCATTGATATGAGTATTGACAGGATAGTTGCTTTCATTAAATAATATAACACTGATGCGTAAAACTTTATCATTTATATTTCTTTTTATAGCTCTGATAACTCAGGCTACTACTGTAAAAGTCTCGTCCGTCTATACTGAACAGATGAGCAATCCTTTGGGGCTTGATACGACTACACCGCGTTTCAGTTGGCAGATGCAAAGCGATGGGCAGGGGGTGATGCAGACCGCTTACCGGATACTGGTCGCTTCTTCAGTCGAAATGCTTACTGAAAATAAAGCTGACCTTTGGGATTCGGGCTGCATTGAGAGTGAACAATCGCTGTGGGTTTCTTATAATGGAGTAAAGCTTAAAAGCAATCAGCGAGCTTTTTGGAAGGTGAAATGTTATACCAATCAAGGCGAAACCTCATGGAGTGAAGTGGCACAGTTCGGTATTGGACTGTTGAATGAAGGACATTGGCGCGGACAATGGATTGGCATGGATCGTCCGGCGCCTTGGGATAGTGAAACGCAATGGAGCCGATTAGCTTCTCGCTACCTGCGTAAGGAGTTTGCTACTTCGAAGGTAGTGAAACGTGCCACTCTGCATATTGCGGGTATGGGAATGTACGAGGCTTTTATCAACGGTACGCGTATAGGCGAGCAGGTACTGGCGCCTGCACCGACCGATTATCGCAAAACCATTATTTACAATAGCTTCGATGTTACCCGTCAGTTGGCGTCCGACACAATACATGCTATTGGTGTAACTTTAGGCAATGGAAGGTTCTACACTATGCGGCAGAACTATAAACCTTATAAAATTGCAAATTTTGGTTATCCCAAATTACGTCTTAATTTGATTATTGAGTATATTGACGGTAGCTGTGAAACGCTGGTTTCTGACAAGAGCTGGAAACTGACTGCAGATGGTCCTATCCGTAGTAACAATGAGTATGACGGTGAGAGGTATGATGCCCGCAAAGAGTTGGGAGAATGGACTTGTGCCGGTTATGATGACTCTAAATGGGGGGCAGCAGAGCGGGTGAGTATTCCCACCGGTACATTGCGTGGTGCAATGGCTCCTAATATGAAAGTGTTGAGGTCTCTGAAGCCTGTCAGTATGCGCCGTCAAGGAGAGAAATGGATTCTTGATATGGGGCAGAACATGGTAGGTTGGGTTCGTATGAATGTACGTGGCGAGTTGGGTGATTCCATTAAACTTCGCTTTGCCGAATTGCTACAGCCCGACGGGGAGCTTTATGTGAAGAACTTGCGTGATGCCAAAGTCACAGATACATACATTTGTAACGCTCGTGAAAATAATGCGACATGGGCGCCTCGATTTGTCTATCATGGCTTTCGCTATGTAGAGGTATCGGGATTTCCTACTGCTACTATTAATGATTTTGTGGGTGAGGTAGTCAGTGATGAAATGGAAGAACTTGGAACTTTCACCACTTCAAATGAAACGTTGAACCGTATTCACCAAAATGCTTGGTGGGGTATTTTGGGTAATTATAAAGGTATGCCCGTAGATTGTCCACAGCGTAATGAGCGCCAGCCCTGGCTGGGGGATCGCACTATGGGAACATGGGGTGAGAGCTATTTGTTTGGAAATGGACCTCTCTATTCCAAATGGATACGTGACATTTGTGAAGCTCAGCGTGAAGATGGTTGTATCCCTGATGTGGCTCCTGCCTATTGGAACTATTACAGCGACAACATGACTTGGCCTGCTGCATTGTTTATGTCAGTGGATATGTGTTACACTCAATATGGCAATACACTGCCGATGCGGCAAAGCTATGCTTCCATGAAACGTTGGATGAATCACATGGTTGAGGAATACATGACTGACGAATATATCTTTACTAAAGATCGCTATGGTGATTGGTGCGTGCCTCCTGAATCGCTTGACATGATTCACAGTCGTGATCCTAAAAGGGTGACTGAGGGAGCTCTGATTGCTACTGCCTATGGTGCCAAATTGTTGCAGACTCTTCATCGGTTTGCCGAGGTACTGGGGTATGAAACCGATAAACAGTACTGGATGGATTTGGAACATGCAGTGAAGGATGCTTTTAATCGGAAGTATCTCACAGTGAAACGCGGTACTTCGCTTGTGCCGGGGCATGTGTTATACCCTGATAGTGTGTACTATGGCAACAATACAGTGACAGCCAATATTCTGCCGTTGGCTTTTGGTTTGGTTCCCAAAGATTGTTTGGATGATGTGGTAAAAAGTACTGTTCAGTCCATTGTGGTGACTAATAAAGAACATATCAGTTGTGGGGTAATTGGAGTACAATGGCTGTTACGCGAACTTTCACGTCGAGGATTTGCCGATGTGGCTTATATGTTGGCAACTAACACTACTTATCCTTCATGGGGCTATATGGCCGAACAGGGAGCTACTACCATTTGGGAACTTTGGAATGGGAATACGGCGAATCCGGCAATGAACAGTGGTAACCATGTAATGCTTTTGGGTGATTTCTTGCCATGGTGTTATGAGAATCTGGCTGGAATAAAGAGCGAACGTGGGCGTGGTAAGGTAGGATTCAAACATATCAGAATGTGTCCTAATTTTGAGATACAAGATATTAGCTATGTTGATGCCAGTTACCGCACACCTTATGGCAGGGTAGTAAGCCGCTGGAAGAAAACCTTGCAACACTTAGAGTGGGATATAGAGATACCTGTCAATACGTTTGCATCAGTCTATCTTCCTAATGGGAAAGTAGAAAAAGTAGGTTCGGGAAAGTATCATTTTAGTGTGGATATCCCTGCTGCCGACAAATGTATTGTGACTGATGAGTTCCTTTATGAAGATGCAGGCTTTCCTCAATGTCATGGCGCTACTGTTGTAGAATTGGAAAATGGTGATTTGGTAGCAGCTTTCTTTGGGGGGACACGCGAAAAGAATCCTGATTGTAATATTTGGACCTGCCGCAAGCCCTATGGTAGTAAAGAATGGACTAAACCGTATAAAGCTGCCGATGGTATTTATACAAAACTTACGGCTGCCGCTTTCAGTGAAAGAGATTTAAGTAAATTTGCAGCGCGTGACAGTATTATTGATGAATTGCTGAGAGATAAGCCGAATGTTGTACAACAAGATAGGTTTGCGCTATTTCGCGAGGCAATGTTGCGTATGGGGGGAGCCAGGGAAGCTGCTCCGGCAGTTCCTATGGGAGATGGCAAGAATTATCCATGGTGGATGGCGCCCGCCAAGAATAGCGGTAAGCCCTTGGTAGACGAAACTTGGCGTAAGCCTTGCTATAATCCTGTGTTATTCCAAATCCCCGGCGGGGATCTGGTACTGTATTATAAAATAGGTTACGGAGTAGGAGACTGGACCGGTTGGCAAGTTCGTTCAAAGAATGGAGGAAAGACTTGGGGTAAACCGGAAGCTCTTGCCAAAGGTTTCTTGGGCCCCATTAAGAATAAACCGGTTTATATTAATGGTCGCATCATAGCACCGTCAAGTACAGAGGGAAATGGTTGGAAATTTCATTTCGAGATTTCGGATGATAAAGGAAAGACATGGAAGTATGTAGGGCCCGTAGATGCGGAATATTCACTGCCCACTGCCCTACGTAAGGCAGGTATTAAAAAAGAGACGGGTGATGATCTTGAAGCCGGTGAGGTTCTGACAGAGAAAGGGGCGCAACCTATTCTCTGTATTCAGCCCAGTATTTTACAGCTTAAAGATGGAAGGCTTATGGCTATTGGCCGCACACGTAATGCAAAACTGGCGGTGACTTATAGCAGTGATTGTGGAGATACTTGGAGTAAGGTGGTCCTTAGTGATTTGCCTAATAACAATTCGGGTACGGATGCAGTGACTTTGGCGGATGGCAGACAGGTGGTCGTTTTCAATGATTTTGCTACATTGCCTGGTACACCTAAAGGTGTGCGTACACCTGTGTCTATTGCGGTGTCTGAGGATGATGGGAAAACTTGGAAGAACGCGGTTGTGCTTGAGGACAGCCCTATCAGCCAATATTCTTATCCCAGTATTATTCAGGGAAAAGACGGAAAACTGCATTGTGTCTATACATGGCGCCGTAAGCGTATTGCTTATAAAGCCATTGAACTAAAGTAAATTATATTTTACGAATTTAAACTGTTAATGATATAGCATGAGGAAAACAATACTCTTTTTATTTGTAGTAGCATCTGTTTTGAATAACCTTATGGCACAGAGAAATGGTCTTGTCGATATGGGGCAAAGCAAGTTCGCAAAAATGACTAATACACAACTTGGTGCTGTGAAATGGACAGGCGGCTTTTGGGGAGAACGTTTTAATGTGTTTAGCCGACACTCTTTGCAGGGGATGTGGAATACCTGGAAGAATCCTGATGTAAGTCATGGGTTCCGCAATTTTGAAATTGCAGCCGGTGAATGTGAAGGCACTCATTGGGGACCTCCGTTTCATGATGGTGATATGTATAAATGGCTTGAAGGAGTAGCTGCTGTTTATGCGGTCAATCATGATCCCGAACTTGACGAGCTGATGGACTATTTTATTGCTCGTGTCGTAAAGGCGCAACGGGCTGATGGATATATTCATACGCCGGTTATTATTGATGAAAAGAACAAGGGCATTGATACGCATGCTGTTGCCAATAAACAGACAGTGATCGGTACGAAAGTAGGTGCCGAAAACGAAAAGGGCGCTTTTGCCAACCGTCTGAACTTTGAGACTTACAATTTGGGGCACCTGATGATGGCAGGAATCATTCACCAACGTGCTACGGGAAAAAATACTCTTTTTGACGTTGCTGTAAAGGCTACGGATTTTCTTTGCCACTTTTATGAGACAGCATCAGCAGAATTGGCACGTAATGCTATTTGCCCCTCACACTATATGGGAGTGGTTGAAATGTATCGCGCCACCGGTAATACCCGCTATCTTGAACTTTCGCAAAATCTGATCAATATTCGTGGCATGGTAGAGAATGGTACTGATGATAATCAAGACCGGATTCCTTTTCGTGAACAATACAATGCCATGGGGCATGCTGTACGTTCAAATTACCTTTATGCCGGCGTTGCGGATGTGTACGCCGAGACGGGCGAGGAACAATTGATGAAGAACCTGACAAGTATTTGGAGCGATATTGTAAATCGGAAAATGTATGTGACCGGTGCTTGTGGAGCGCTTTATGACGGGACCTCGCCCGATGGAACTTTCTATGAACCGGATAGTATTCAGAAAGTGCATCAAAGTTATGGTCGTCCTTATCAGTTACCTAACAGTACTGCACATAATGAAACTTGTGCGAATATCGGTAATATGCTCTTTAACTGGCGTATGCTTGAGATTACAGGCGATGCCAAATATGCAGAGATTGTTGAGACTGCCCTTTACAATAGTGTGTTGAGTGGTATAAGCCTTGATGGTTTGAAATATTTCTATACTAATCCTTTGCGCATTAGTGCCGATTTGCCTTATACTCTACGCTGGCCTAAAGTGCGTACAGAGTATATCAGCTGTTTCTGCTGTCCTCCTAATACGTTGCGTACGGTTTGTCAAGCTCAGAATTATGCCTATACTTTGGCGGATAAGGCCGTTTATTGTAATCTCTATGGTTCCAATACTCTTCAGACCGAATTGGAAGGATTGGGTAAGATAGCTCTTGCACAGCATACGGATTATCCTTGGGAGGGTAGTGTGCGGCTTGTTGTAGAGTCATTGCCTCGTGCATCCCGTAAGACAGCTTTTTCAATTTATTTCCGGATGCCGGAGTGGTGTGATAAAGCTACGCTTACGGTGAATGGTCAGGCTGTAGCGGGTAACTGGAAACGGAACGAATACGCCCATGTAAATCGTATATGGAAAGAAGGGGATATAGTGGAGTGGGTGATGGATATGTCGGTGAGACTGCTTGAAGCTCATCCGCTTGCTGAAGAGATTCGTAATCAGGTAGTAGTAAAACGTGGTCCTATTGTATACTGTTTGGAAAGTATGGATATTGATGGTGGAAAGCGTATTGATGATGTACAGATTCCTACAAACATCAAATTTACGCCGCGCAAGATGCAGATCGCGGGCAGTGACGTCATGGTGTTGGAAGGCATCGCTTCTTTGAACGAGGCGGAGTCGTGGGAAGGGATGCTTTATCGTGAAGTGAATCCTACTCAAAAACCGGTTCATATCCGTCTCATTCCTTATTATGCTTGGGGGAATCGCGGTAAGTCCGAAATGACAGTATGGATGCCGGTAAAGAGGTGATTTTAGCCGAACAGCTTGGAAGGTAATAATCTAAATATAAAAGATAATGAAGAAACTGATTTTCTCTATATTGCTTCTTGCTTCGACTTTATTGCAGGCTTCAGATATTTATGTGAAGCCGGGAGAAAGTATCGCAGATGCTATTCGGCAGGCGCGTGAGCTTCGTCGTTTGAACGACCCTTCCATTGAGGGAGGGATTACCATTCATGTGGCAGCCGGTAACTACCGGATTTATGAACCTCTATTTCTGCGTCCCGAGGATAGTGGTACACCCTCATCCCCCACAATTATCAAAGGGGAGGGAGAGGTTATAGTTAGCGGTGGGGTAACTGTCACCGGATGGAAGCGTCAGGGTAAATTGATGGTGGCAGATGTTCCTGATTTTTGTGGCAGGCCGTTAGATTTCAGGCAATTCTATGTAAACGGCAAGAAGGCGGTACGTGCACGTGATGTAGCTGATTTTGAAGACATGTACCGGATTATTCGTGTAGATAAGCAGAAGCGGGTACTATGGGTGCCGGCAGCAGCTGTGAGGAAAATTCAGAAAGCTCCCTATGCCGAGATGGTGCTGCATGAAATGTGGTGTGTAGCCAATCTGCGTATTAAAGATATAATGTTTGCCGGTGACAGTGCGGCTGTGAGCTTTCATGATCCAGAGAGCCGTATTCAGTTTGAGCATCCTTGGCCCTGCCCTATGGTGACAACGGACGGACATAATTCGGCCTTTTATCTTACCAACGCTCGCGAACTGCTGGATGTGCCCGGCGAGTGGTATCATGATATACGCGCAGGCAAGCTTTATTATTATCCTCGCCAGGGCGAACTGATAGAGGAAGCTGTCGTGCCCGCAGTGGAAACTTTGCTGCGTGTGGAAGGTACGTTGGATCGCCCGGTGCGGAATATTCGTATTGAAGGGCTTACTTTCAGTTACAGTACCTGGATGCGCCCTTCATTGAAGGGGCATGTCCCTTTGCAGGCTGGTATGTATTTGACGGATGCTTATAAACTTCGCCCGCAGATTGTACGTTCCAAGAATCATAAACTCGACAATCAGGGATGGTTGGGGCGGCCTGTTTCGGCGGTTGTAGTAAAAGCTGCTCAAAATATTGATTTCATAAAATGTGATTTTCGCCATTTAGGGTCTACCGGTATTGATTATGAGTGGGGTACAAAAGGTGGAAGTATAGAAAGATGTTGTTTTGAAGATATATCCGGAAACGGTATTCTCACAGGTAGCTTTAGTCCTGAAGCGCACGAAACGCATTTACCTTATGATCCGGCAGATGAACGTGAAGTGTGCCGCGCTTTGAATATAGTGAATAATTATATCACTGATGTGACTAATGAAGACTGGGGAACACATGGAATCTGTGCCGGATTTGTTCGTGATATTAATATTGCACATAATACGATCAGTGGGGTTTCTTATACAGCCATTAGTCTGGGATGGGGTTGGAACCGCACTGTGGGGTGTATGCGTAATAACACCGTACATGCCAATCTCATCCATCATTATGCGAAGCACATGTATGATGTGGCAGGTATCTATACTCTTGGTTCGCAGCCTCATAGCTTCATTACGGAGAATTGTGTACATAGTATTTACAAACCCGGTTATGTGCATGATCCCAATCATTGGTTTTATCTTTATACTGATGAAGGTTCTTCCTTTATCACTGTTCGCGATAATTGGACGGAGGCGGACAAGTTCCTCAAAAATGCCAATGGTCCCGGTAATGTGTGGGAAAACAACGGTCCTACGGTGAATGACAGTATCAAAGTAAAGGCCGGCGTTGCATCAATCGACTAACGGTTATGCAATTATAATTAATAATGGATTATCTAACTTCGGTTGGAACTTAAATGTAAAATTCTTATGAAACAGATTACAATAACTGTTCTTATGGCTTTTTTTGTAGCTTTGCAAGTTTTTGCAGAACGTGTAGACATGCGTGAAGCCGGTGTTGACAACCAAGAAGCCTTAAAAAATACAGAGATTATAAACAATACGATTAATCGTTTGAACAAGGCAGGAGGGGGGACACTCTTCTTCCCTTCAGGAGATTATCTCACAGCTTCCATTCACATGAAAAGTAATATTACACTTGAACTGGAGGCGGGAGCCACGTTGCGTTTCAGTGACAATTTTGACGATTATATGCCATTTGTGGAAATGCGGCACGAAGGTGTGATGATGAAGAGCTTCCAACCGTTGATTTATGCAACAGATGCCGAGAATATCACTATCAAAGGTGAAGGAAAGCTTGATGGGCAAGGAAAAGCATGGTGGAAGGAATTTTTCCGGGTACTTATAGACTTACGTGACAACGGTAAGCGTGATATCAACAAGTATCAGCCTCTTTTTGAACAAGCCAATGACATGAAAACGCTTTATGCAGAAACTAATGTCGATTGGCATAGTACGTTGGATCGTCGTTTCTTACGTCCTCCATTCATCCAGCCGCTACGTTGCAGGAATGTTCGTATAGAAGGCATTACCATTGTGAACTCTCCCTTTTGGACTGTTAATCCTAACTTTTGTGACAATGTGACGGTGAAAGGGGTTACAATCAATAATGTACCTTCACCTAATACTGACGGAATCAATCCCGAATCGTGCAGCAATGTGCACATCAGTGACTGTCATATTTCCGTAGGGGACGATTGTATTACAATTAAAAGTGGTCGTGACTTGCAAGCCCGAAAGATAGGTCGTCCCTGTGAAAACATCACTATTACAAATTGTACGATGTTAAGCGGGCATGGGGGAGTAGTGATAGGTAGTGAAATGAGTGGAGGCGTAAAGAAGGTGACCATCAGTAATTGTGTATTTGATGGCACCGATCGTGGTATCCGTATCAAATCGACTCGTGGACGTGGCGGCGTGGTAGAGGATATTCGTGTAAGCAATGTAGTGATGAGTGATATTAAAAGGGAGGCGGTAGTTCTTAATCTGAAATATAGTCAGATGAAAATGGAGAAAAAGAGCGAACGTACGCCTGTCTTTCGTAATATCTTCGTGACCGGGCTTACTGTGCGCGGTACCCAAACTCCGCTGAAAGTGGATGGGCTGCCGGAGGCTCCCATTGAGGGGATTGTGTTCAGGGATATTTATGTCAATGATGCTAAAGAGGAGTGCCTGTTTCGTGACTGCAAGGACTTGGTGATAGATGATGTGTATGTCAATGGCGAGAAAATAAAATATGAAAAATAACTGCAAGGCGATGATGAAAAAGAGAATAGTTGCGCTGTGTATGGGAACGACATTGTTTGCGGGTAATGTGGTTTATGCGCAGAAACTTGATTTAGAGAATCAGTTTACCCGCCCGTTGAGTGATGTAATGAACGATTTGTCCCGGCGTTTCGATGTGAAGTTCAAATATAATGTAGACACTATTGGTAAGAGACTGCCTTATGCCGATTTTCGTATTCGTCCTTACTCATTAGAAGAGTCTCTTACTAATGTGTTGAGTTTTTTCGACTTTAAGTATCAAAAACAGAATGAGAAGAGTTATAAAATTAAGCCGTATGAATATCCGCGCCGTACAGCTGTCGACGGGGAAAAAATGTTGGCTTATCTCAGTGGGCTGTACACCAACAGGAATGAATGGGAGAAACGTAGTGCTGTATTGCGTAAAGAAGTGCGTGAGCGATTGGAGTTAGATGAAGCTTTGTCTCGTTGCGTGAAGGGGGCTGCGCCAATCTTGTCAAAAGTTCGTAAATATGATGGTTATACGGTACAGAATTTGGCGATGGAAACCTGGCCCGGAGTATATCTTTATGCCTCTGTTTACACACCGCGTAAAAAGGGAAAACATGCACTGATTATTTGTCCTAACGGGCATTTTTATCGTGGGCGTTATCGTAAGGATCAACAGCAGCGCTTGGGAACATTGGCGCGGATGGGGGCTGTTTGTGTGGATTACGACCTTTATGGATGGGGAGAATCGGAAAAACAAGTGGGTGCGGGAGCGCATAGAACCGATACGGCGCATGTGAAGCAGGCTATGGATGGACTGTTGCTTCTTGATTATATGTTGAAAAACCGTAAGGATATTGATACGAACCGTATAGGAGTAAACGGAGGTTCAGGTGGGGGCACTCAAACTGTGTTATTGTCAGTCTTGGACGAACGTTTTACGGCTATGGCACCTGTTGTAAGTCTGGCTTCTCATTTTGATGGCGGATGTCCCTGTGAGAGTGGGAAACCCATTCAATTGGCAGGTGGTGGAACTTGTAATGCTGAATTGGCAGCTATGTTCGCACCGCGTCCCATGTTGGTTGTGAGCGATGGCGGAGATTGGACCGCTTCTGTTCCTACGTTGGAGTATCCCTATTTGCAGCGTGTCTATGGATTTTACGGAGCCAAGGACCGCATTGTGAATGTGCACCTACCCAAAGAACGTCACGACTTCGGTCCGAATAAGCGCAATGCTGTTTATGATTTTTTTGTCAAGGTATTCAGTCTTGACCGTAGTAAGCTTGACGAAAGTAAAGTTACGATAGAGGATGAGGAAATGATGCAATCGCGTGTGGGATACTAAAGATAATGCTCATCATTTCATTAAATATTCTATTGTTTTTTTGATAAAGAATTGTTAATATAAAGCTTGAAGCCAATGCATCGAATACTGCCTTGCGCTTCAAGCTTTCTCATATATAAGAGTTTGGGAGCTTCCGGCGAGGGGAAAAGTTTATAAGAAAATTCCTTTGGATAAAAAAGAATTGCTATCTTTGTTGCGCTCAAATTGAAGCATATAAGTGTGATTTACAAAAGAATAGTTTTGTAAAATATTGATAGTCAGTGTGCAAAAAGAAGTCACGCTTTTGCACAAATTATTAAGCAATGTGCAATTAGCCTATGGCCGTATCGAAGACAAAAGCTAAATTAGTGGATGTAGCCCGTCAGTTGTTTGCTAAAATGGGTGTTGAAAATACCACGATGAATGATATTGCTCTCGCTTCTAAAAAAGGTAGGAGAACCCTCTACACCTATTTTAAAAGTAAGGAAGATATCTATATGGCTGTTGTTGAGTCGGAACTGGATATGCTTTCGGATATGATGAAGCGTGTGGCAGAGAAAAATATTTCGCCGGACGAGAAAATGATTGAAATGATATATACGCGTTTGGATGCGGTGAAGGAGGTAGTGTTTCGTAACGGTACGCTTCGGGCCAATTTCTTTCGTGACATTTGGCGGGTGGAGAAAGTGCGTAAACGTTTTGATGCTAAAGAGATACTGCTATTCAAGGATGTGCTGCGTGAAGGGGTGGAGAAAGGCGTGTTTCGGATAGATGATATAGACATGACCGCCGAGCTGGTGCATTATTGCGTAAAAGGTATTGAAGTACCTTATATACGCGGACATATCGGTGCAAAGCTCGATGATGAAACCCGCGATAAATACGTTGTCAATCTTGTGTTTGGCGCGTTGCATAGAACATAAAAAGAATATTTAATCAATAATTTAAAACAGTATGGGATTATTAGACGGAAAAACAGCCATTGTAACCGGTGCCGCTCGTGGTATTGGTAAGGCTATCGCTTTAAAGTTCGCTCAAGAAGGGGCTAATATAGCATTCACCGACTTGGTGATTGATGAAAATGCTGAGGCAACAGCAAAAGAAATTGAAGCGCTTGGAGTAAAAGCCAAAGCATATGCATCTAATGCAGCGAGCTTTGAAGATACTGCCAAAGTAGTAGAGGCTATCCATGCAGATTTCGGCCGCATTGATATTTTGGTTAACAATGCAGGTATTACTCGTGACGGTCTGATGATGCGTATGACCGAACAACAATGGGATATGGTTATCAACGTTAACCTGAAATCCGCTTTCAACTTCATTCATGCTTGTACTCCGATCATGATGCGTCAAAAAGGTGGAAGCATCATCAACATGGCTTCTGTAGTAGGTGTTCATGGTAATGCAGGTCAGGCCAACTATTCTGCTTCCAAGGCAGGTATGATTGCATTGGCCAAATCTATTGCACAGGAGTTGGGCTCTCGTGGCATCCGCGCCAACGCTATTGCTCCGGGTTTCATTATGACAGCAATGACAGATGCTTTGTCCGAAGAAGTGAAGGCTGAATGGTGCAAGAAGATACCTTTGCGTCGTGGTGGTACACCCGAAGACGTAGCCAACATTGCTACCTTCCTGGCTTCTGATATGTCTTCTTATGTATCAGGGCAGGTGATTCAGGTAGACGGTGGTATGAATATGTAAAATAGTGATTAATGATTGGCGGTTAGTGATTAATGAGAATTGCCGACCGCTAACCGCAGCTTTTTAATCACTAATCACTAATTACTAACCGCTAATCGCTAAATAAATGACTGTCGTATACGAAGACAATCATATCATTATAGTCAACAAGACCGCTTCCGAGATCGTTCAGGGAGACAAAACGGGTGATACACCGCTTTCGGAAACCGTAAAGCTGTATCTCAAGGAGAAATACCAAAAGCCCGGTAATGTCTTTATAGGTGTTACACATCGCTTGGACCGCCCCGTAAGCGGTCTTGTTGTTTTTGCCAAAACCAGTAAGGCGCTTACCCGCCTGAATGACATGTTCAAGAATGGTGAGGTTAAGAAAACCTACTGGGCAGTGGTGAAGAACCAGCCTCACGAGCCGGAAGGAGAGTTGGTGAACTATTTGGTTCGTAACGAAAAGCAGAACAAAAGTTATGCGTACGATAAGGAAGTGCCGAATAGCAAGAAAGCGATCTTGCATTATCGGCTCATAGCTAAATCGCAGAACTATTATTTGCTGGAAATTGACCTGAAAACGGGGCGCCATCACCAGATACGATGTCAGCTGGCTAAAATGGGGTGTCCCATTAAAGGAGATTTGAAGTATGGCTCTCCCCGTTCCAATCCGGATGGGAGTATTTGCCTGCACGCGCGCTTTGTCCGTTTTATACATCCGGTGTCCAAGGAATTGATAGAGGTGGAGGCCCCTGTTCCTACCGGTAATCTGTGGAATGGTTTTGAAATGATTTGATAATCTGTTAATAACAACTTCGATGAAAAAGATTCTGATTTTATCAGGGCTGTCTCTGCTTGCGGCATTTGCAGTCCGGGCACAAGATAAAGTGACCGAATACAATGTGCGGCCTGCCATTGTGGTGCGTACTCCAATTCAGGGTGACAGCATTAATTTTACGGGAGAGAAATTCACTGCCGATAAACTTCTGAAAACCGATATTGACCTCGACTTCGACGGACGTTCTTATGAGCGTGTGCCAGTCGATACGGCAGGGTACGTGCGGGTAGCAAAGGCCGATAAAGATAATTTATTTTATCTGTTTGCTACTAATTTGCGTGCGGAACGTTTCATGAAAGGAAAACTGAATATCTATTCTCCCGCACGTTTTGAGGTATTTGTGAATGGAGTTTCCAAACAATCAAAGACGACTGCGGAAGATAGCTTGTCGCAAGTGTCCCCTTCAGTGCTTGGTTTACGTCTGGAACCGGAAGTGGATTATGAGATAGTCATTAAATTATTATCAGTGGCTGCCGATAAGACTGCTCCGGTGTTGAAGTGTGAGTTTGAGAAGGATAAGGAGTTTGCCGATGTCGGTTATCAGATTGCACCGGATTTGAAAAGGCGTTTCGCTTTGCATAATACGGCGTTTGGAAGTCGTGTACGTTCGGTGAGCCTTTCTCCGAATGGCAAGTACCTGCTTACCTGCTATGCGGACAATTACTCATTGAAGCGTTCGAGAACACGTTGCGAGTTGACAGAACTAAAGACCGGCAAGGTGATATTGCCTGATGCTGACGAGAAAATGCGCTGGATGCCCCGTAGCAATAAGCTCTATTATACAGTGACCGGCAAAAAACGGAATGATTTGGTTGTGTTCGATCCGGCTACCATGCATGAGGAGGTGCTGCTGAAAGATGTTCCCGAAGGATACTTTGTCTGGTCGCCCGCAGAGGACTATCTTATTTATTCTCCCGATGATAAAGGGGAAGCGGTCAGTGGTCCTTTGAAGAGGCTACTGCACCCCGATGATCGCATTCCCGATGCCCGTTCCCGTAATTATCTTGTTAAATATGATCCTGCAACAGGGCTTTCCGAGCGCCTGACGTATGGCAGTCATGCCGTCTACCTGAACGATATATCTTCTGACGGGAAAAAACTTCTGTGTTCCACTTCCAAGTCGGACATCACTCAGTGTCCTTTCTCTCTTACTTCCATATTCGAGGTCGATTTGGCTACACTGCAAGTAGATACGTTGGTTGCATGGGATCCTTATGTGAATAGAGGGGCTTACTCTCCCGACGGAAAGCGACTTTTAGTAGTCGGCAGTCCTTCGGCTTTTGGCGGTGTGGGAAAGAACTGCGGTGAACATCCTATTGCTAATGATTTTGATACACAGGCATTCATCGTGGATAAAGCTACGAAGAAAGTCGCTCCCATTACGCGCGATTTCAATCCTTCCGTAGACTTCCTGCAATGGAACCGCACAGATGGTTGCATCTATTTTAATACAACGGATGAGGATTGCAAGCATATTTACCGCTATATCCCCCAAACCGACAGCTTTGAGATGTTGCCGCTTCAGGAAGATGTGATTGCTTCTTTCGATTTGGCGGAAAACAATCCAACGGTTGCTGCATATGTAGGAGGGGGGAATACCAGTGTAGGGGTGGCTTATACGTACGATGTGAAGAAGAAAACATCCGCATTGCTTGCCAATCCGATGAAGCCTGCATTGGATAAGATAGAAATGGGTACAATGAAAGAATGGAACTTTACGTCAGAGGACGGTACGGAAATTAAAGGTATGATGTGCCTGCCTCCTGCTTTCGACCCGAATAAAAAATATCCGCTTATCGTATATTATTACGGTGGAACTATGCCTACTACGCGCGGCATCACCTCGCCCTACTGTGCGCAGCTGTTTGCATCACGTGACTATGTGGTTTATGTCATCCAGCCCAGCGGCACTATCGGTTACGGTCAGGAGTTCTCCGCCCGCCATGTTAATGCGTGGGGCGAACGTACTGCCGATGAAATCATTGAAGGAACGAAGAAGTTCTGTGCGGCTCATCCGTTTGTTAACGATAAGCGTATTGGTTGTATTGGAGCGTCCTATGGCGGCTTTATGACAATGTACTTACAGACAAAGACCGATTTGTTTGCTGCTGCTGTTTCACATGCCGGCATCAGTAACGTGACAAGTTACTGGGGTGAGGGCTATTGGGGATATTCCTATAATTCTGTTGCTGCTGCCGAGAGCTATCCATGGAATAATCCTGATCTGTTTACGAAGCATGGGGCGCTGTTTAATGCGGATAAAATCAAGACTCCGTTGCTGTTGCTGCATGGTACGGTTGATACGAATGTGCCTGTTGGTGAAAGCATCCAGTTGTACAATGCGTTGAAGATATTGGGCAAGCCGGTGGAGTTTATAACGGTAGACGGTGAGAACCATTTTATCAGTGATTATCCCAAGCGTGAGTTGTGGCACAACTCCATTATGGCGTGGTTTGCACGTTGGTTGCAGGATAGCCCGGCGTGGTGGAATGAGCTCTACCCGGAAAGACATTGGTAGGGTGATGAAGTGATATTGCCTTATTATACATATAGTAAAAAAAGCCGTTTCCCGGAATAGACAAGAAGGAAACGGCTTTTTTTGTTGTTAGTGTGCTTACTATTATTCGGCCACTTAAATTTGTGGATTGGATGCTCTTGGCCATTTGCATCTGTGCTCAGGCCAAGAACGATCCGTCACAAACAAACATAAACAGGGCTGCTACTAATACTAATTTTTTGCTTTTTACTTTTAAAAGGTTGATATATTGTTTTGTCTCAGCTTAGGCGAATTTTGTTTTAACATTGTGAACTTGAGGTTCACGTGGAATATACGTCAAATGATATGCCAAGATTTGAAGTTTGGAAGATAACATACTGAATATTAGTGAACTAATTTCAGTGTGGAAGAATGGCACATTGAAAAAATGTGTAGAATAGTGTGGAAAGTGTGGAATAGATTGTGGAGTTTTTCCACAATTATAGTTCTATTCCGTATAGTTTAAGTTTGTTGTAGAGTGTTTTCCGGTCTATGCCGAGCAATTGTGCGGCGCGGCTTTTGTTGTAGCCGGTTTGCTTCAAGGCTTCGATGATATGTTGCTTTTCGGCTTCTTCGTTGCGGAGCGGCATGCCGGTGGGTTGTATTGTTTGGTTTCGCAGTTCGCTGAGCTCGTCCAAAGTGATGAGCTTGCTTTGTGCAAGGAGAGTGGCGCGGCGGATGATATTTTTCATCTGACGCAGATTGCCCGGCCATTGGTATTCCAGAAGGGCTTTGGATGCTTTCTCGTCAAAGCCGATAAGATGCTTGTCCAATTCGCGATTGGCCTGATCCAAAAAGAAGTTTGCAAAGAGGAGGATGTCCTCGCGGCGGTCTTTCAGTTGAGGCATGCGCAGGGTGAATTCATTGATGCGGTGGTAGAGATCCTCGCGGAATGTACCTTTTTCGATGGCTTGTTCCAGATTCTCGTTGGTGGCGGAGACCAGCCGCACGTCTACCTGTATCTCTTTGTTGGAGCCGATGGGGCGCACCTTGCGTTCCTGCAGGGCACGAAGCAGTTGTATTTGCACCTCGTAGCTCAGGTTACCTATTTCATCCAGGAAGA
Organism: Bacteroides eggerthii; assembly: GCF_025146565.1. Lineage (NCBI taxonomy): Bacteria > Pseudomonadati > Bacteroidota > Bacteroidia > Bacteroidales > Bacteroidaceae > Bacteroides > Bacteroides eggerthii. The sequence goes on from NZ_CP102258.1 coordinate 1,295,171, forward strand.
TCGTTCCTCCGTTGGCTGCGACGAATGCGCCCGTCTTGTCGGTCAGCGCACCGGTGAAAGAGCCTTTCACGTGGCCGAAGAATTCGGATGCTGCCAGTTCTTTAGGGATAGAGCCGCAGTCGATGGCAATGAAAGGCTGTTTAGAGCGTCGGCTCAGCTTGTGGATGCGTTGCGCCACATACTCCTTACCCGTTCCGCTGGCTCCGTTGATGAGGACGGACATATTGGTGGGAGATACTAAATTCACGTAATTATAGAGCTGTTTGGCGGCATCGCTTTCACCTTCCAGATAGTCGGAAGATGCGCTTTCCGCTTCTTCCCGGAGAGAATTACTGCCGGCTTCGGCACGCATTGCCGGTGTGGACGAGACAGGCAATCCGCTTGGAAGGAATGCATCATCCATTTTCTTCAATAACTCATCAGGGTTCACCGGTTTGGCGATGTAGTCGCACGCACCTAATTTCATGGCTTGTACGGCCGACTGTATATCGGCATATCCCGTCATGATGATAAGAGGTATGCGCAAGGAATGTTCACCCAACCATTTCAGCAGGTCTATGCCGTCACGATCGGGCAAGCGTAGGTCAGACAGTATCAAGTCTACATTTTCGGACTCAATGTGTTTCTGGGCCCGGGCAATGCTGCTGACAGAATTGACCCGGAAACCTTTTTTGCCGAGCCATGTTTTCAACATCATACCGTAAGTGATGTCATCTTCTACGATTAATATGGATTTCATCCTTGCTGCTTTTTATCTCTTTTATGGTACAAAGGTAAATCGTTTTGTTCGATTTTAGTATATTTGCAGGCTTAAATTAAACAAAAAGACAGATGAAAAGAAATCTCATTGTAATATTAACTATCCTGGCTTGCAGTCTGGTGGCTTGCAAACCGGGACAAAAGAAAGACGGAAATATGGAAAAAGAAACGAAGTTGAAGATTGAAACAACTGCGGGTGACATCATCGTGAAACTGTATAACGAGACGCCGAAGCATCGTGATAACTTTATCAAACTTGCGGAGGAAGGTACCTATGAAGGCACTCTGTTTCACCGCGTCATCAAGGATTTCATGATACAGGCCGGTGACCCCGAATCAAAAAATGCTCCGAAAGGCAAGATGCTGGGGGCAGGTGATGTTGGCTATACCATTCCGGCAGAGTTTGTCTATCCCAAATACTTCCACAAGAAAGGTGCGCTGTCTGCTGCCCGTCAGGGTGACAATGTGAATCCGGAGAAGGAATCATCCGGCTGCCAGTTCTACATCGTGACCGGAAAGGTTTATAATGACTCTACGCTTCTCGGCATGGAGCATCAGATGAATCAGGCACGCCTGAACAATGCTTTCAACGCTTTGGCGCAGAAGCACATGAAGGAGATCTACAAGATGCGTAAGGACGGTGACCAGGAAGGATTGATGAACTTGCAGGATACGCTCATCGCACAGGCCGAAGCTCAGGTGGCCGATGAGCCGGAGTTCCGTTTCACGCCGGAGCAGGTGAAAGCCTATACTACCGTCGGCGGTACACCGCATTTGGACGGAGAATACACCGTATTCGGCGAAGTGCTTGAAGGCATGGATGTAGTGGATAAGATACAGCAGGTGAAAACAGACCGTAGCGACCGTCCTGAAGAGGATGTGAAGATTACGAAAGTGACTGTGATGGAATGATGGACTTTTGCCACATCTTCATCCACTGCGTATGAAAATAAACAAACATTGTTTCCCCAATGGCTTGCGTCTGGTGCATCACGAGGATACCAGTACGCAAATGGTTGCGCTGAACATCGTCTATGATGTCGGTGCGCGCGATGAGCATCCGGAACACACCGGTTTTGCCCATTTGTTCGAGCATCTGATGTTTGGCGGTTCGGCGCATATTCCCGATTATGACACCCCTTTGCAGCTGGCGGGAGGGGAAAACAATGCTTGGACCAACAATGACATAACCAATTATTACCTCACAGTTCCAAAAACGAATGTGGAGACTGCCTTCTGGTTGGAGTCCGACCGGATGCTGGAGCTGACATTCAGCGAGCAGGGGCTTGAGGTGCAGCGGGGCGTTGTGATGGAAGAGTTCAAGCAACGCTGCCTTAACCAGCCATACGGCGACATAGGACATCTGTTCCGGCCGCTGGCTTTCCGGGTGCACCCGTATCGCTGGCCCACTATCGGCAAAGAACTTTCGCACATAGAACAGGCCACGCTGGATGAGGTGAAGTCGTTCTTCTATCGTTTCTATGCTCCGAACAATGCTGTGCTGGCAGTGACGGGAAACATTTCATGGGAGGAAACTGTTAGGCTTACCGAGAAGTGGTTCGGTCCTGTTCCGCGGAGGAACGTTCCGGTGCGGCGGTTGCCCCAAGAGCCGGAGCAGACGGAAGAACGCAGGCTGACGGTAGAAAGGAATGTGCCGCTGGATGCTCTGCTGATGGGTTATCACATGTGCGATCGCGGGAGTGCCGATTATTATACATTCGATATTCTGTCGGATATTCTCAGCAATGGGCGCTCCAGTCGTCTGAACCGTCGTCTGGTGCAGGAACAGAACATCTTCTCCGGTATCGATGCATATATCAGCGGTACGCGTGATGCCGGACTGTTGCAAATCAGCGGTAAGCCGGCGGCAGGTGTGTCGTTGGAGCAGGCGGAAGCTGCTGTACGCAGGGAGCTGGAAGAGTTGCGACAGTCTCCGGTGGGCGAACAGGAGCTGGAAAAGGTCAAGAATAAATTTGAATCGACCCAGATATTCGGCAATATCAATTACCTGAACGTGGCTACAAACCTCGCTTGGTTTGAGTTGACGGGAAAGGCGGAAGATATCGACCTTGAAGTTGAGCGTTACCGTTCCGTCACAACGGAACAATTACACACTGTGGCACAGCGTGCTTTCTGTGAAAACAATACCGTAGTATTATATTATAAGAGTGATAAGTGATATGTAGGGGGGGAATTTCCGTTACTTTGCGGAAAGGGAAACGTTTCGTTTTTCAAGAAGAATTGTTCCCTCGCATGATACAAAAAATTCCTATTAAGTATACCTCCGGTTTATTCCCATTAAACCGGAAGTTTATTAGTATTAAACCGGAGGTTTATTAGGAATAAATTGGGAGTTTATTCTTTTTGAATTAAATTAAACTGTACGATGATGAATTTGATAGCCGGCTATAAGCAACATTACAAAGCTTTGATTTTTTTAGGGCTTCCCATTGTAATCGGGCAGCTTGGTGTAATTATTCTTGGTTTTGCGGATACCCTGATGATAGGGCATCACAGTACTGAAGAGCTGGGGGCAGCTTCTTTCGTGAACAATGTGTTTACGCTTTGTATAATTTTCAGTACCGGTTTCAGTTACGGACTGACGCCCATTGTGGGCAGTCTTTACGGTAACCGTCGCTTTGCAGAGGCGGGGCAGGCATTACGATGCAGCCTGGTGGCGAATGTCTTGGTGGCTTTGCTCCTTACTTTTGTTATGACGGTGGTCTACTTCAACGTGGAGCGTCTGGGGCAACCCGAAGAGCTGATTCCTTTGATAAAGCCTTATTATCTGGTGCTGCTTGCTTCGCTGGTCTTCGTTATGTTGTTCAATGGTTTCAAGCAGTTTACGGATGGCATTACGGATACCAAGACCGCTATGTGGATATTGTTGGGTGGAAATGCGCTGAACATCGTAGGCAACTATATCCTTATTAACGGTAAGCTGGGCTTTCCTGAACTGGGCTTGCTGGGAGCGGGCATCAGCACGCTGTTCTCGCGTATTGCGATGGTGGCGGTCTTTGCGATGATTGTGCTCCGCAGCCGCCGGTTCCTCCGCTACCGGGTTGGTTTCTTACGCATGGGGTGGTCGTTCCCGGTGTTCAGGCAGCTTAATGCGCTGGGCTGGCCCGTCGGCCTGCAAATGGGGATGGAGACGGCTTCTTTCAGCCTTAGTGCTATCATGGTGGGCTGGTTGGGCACTATCGCTCTGGCGTCCCATCAGATAATGCTCACGATTTCGCAATTCACGTTTATGATGTACTACGGCATGGGGGCGGCGGTGGCTGTGCGCGTCAGCAACTTCAAAGGTCAGGGTGATATGGAGAATGTGCGCCGTTCCACGTATGCCGGATTCCACTTGATAATGGCTATGGAAATCATTCTTTTAAGTATTGTCTTTGTGCTGCGCGGGCAAATGGGCGGTTGGTTTACGGATAGTGCGGAGGCCTCGGCGCTGGTGGCGTCTTTGTTCTTCCCCTTCTTGATTTATCAGTTTGGCGACGGCTTGCAAATCAACTTTGCCAATGCCCTGCGGGGAATATCGGACGTAAAGCCGATGATGATTATTGCATTTATTTCTTATTTTATTATATCTTTGCCCGTAGGATATTTTTGCGGTTTTGTACTGGGCTGGGGGTTAGTGGGAGTCTGGATGGCTTTCCCGTTCGGGCTGACCAGCGCCGGGCTGATGCTATGGCTGCGCTTCCGGTATAAGACTGCGAGATGAAGTGATGGTCCTATCCTTTTTCTTTAAACGATGAATAGTGTATCGAAAGTAAAGATAGTCGTCGGATACACTCTGTTGCTGGGAGTGTTGTTCTTTTCCCTGTTCTTTGTGCACCGGGAAATGGAGAATCTCATGCATTCCGAAAATCAGGATGTGCACTGGACGGACAGCCTGATTACGTTACTCCGGGAGAAAGATGAGAATACCATTTATATGCTGCGTGTGCTGAGCGAGACCAGTGAAAGCATGGTGTCTACCAGTGCGATAGAGAATATCATAGCCACCCGGCAGGACTCGGTGGTCACCAACCGGCGCGTACAACGCCGTATCATCACGCATCGCGACACAGTGGTTACCAAACCCAAGAAGAAAGGTTTCTTCCGCCGTTTGGGCGAAGTGTTTGTACCGCCCAAAAAAGATACCGCCATTCAGGTGAAGACTTCCCTTGAATACGCTACGGATACAGTGATCGATGTCTACAATCCGGTAGACTCCCTTCAGGAAAAACTGCGTGCTGTGGCGCAACAGAAGAAGGTGAGCGACTCGATTGTGCGACGCCGCAGGCTCACTTTGCAACGCATGGACAAGATGCTGACCGCCCGTATAGACAGTTTGCTGAAAGGATATGAGCAGGAAACCTTGCAACGTGCCCGCGAAGAGGCGGACTACCGGCAGTCTGTGCGCGGCCATTCCGTTAAGATAATCAGCAGCATTGCAGTGGGGGCAGTGTTGCTGTCCGTCTTTTTCCTGATAATTATAGGGCGTGACATTGCGCGCAGCAACCGTTACCGTCGCGAGCTGGAAGAAGCCCGCAAGCGCGCCGAAGATTTGCTGGCCATGCGGGAGAAGATGATGCTTGCCATTACCCACGACTTTAAAGCGCCACTCGGTTCCATCATGGGATATGCCGATCTGCTTTCCCGGCTGACGGTGGACGAACGGCAGCGTTTCTATCTGGATAACATGAAAACTTCCTCGGAACATCTGCTGAAACTGGTGGTCGACCTGCTCGATTTTCATCGACTTGATCTCCATAAAGCGGAAATAAACCGGGTGACTTTCCATCCGGCCCGACTGTTGGAAGAGATTCATGTCAGCTTTGAACCGCTGACCTCTGCCAAGGGACTGGAACTGCATTGCAACATTGCTCCCGAACTGGAGGGTACTTATATCAGCGACCCGCTTCGCCTTCGCCAGATAATCAATAACCTGCTCTCCAATGCAGTGAAGTTCACCGACAAGGGCTGTGTGACGATGACGGCGTGTTATGAGAACCGTAGGCTGGTTGTTGCCGTTGCCGATACGGGCAAGGGCATGGGGCCTGCCGACAGGGAACGGATTTTTCAGGAGTTTACCCGCCTGCCCGGTGCACAGGGCAAGGAGGGGTTCGGCCTTGGGCTCTCCATTGTACGTATGCTTGTGCAATTGCTTGAGGGGACAATCGATGTGGACAGCGTGCCGGGCAAAGGAAGTACGTTCACATTGCGCGTGCCTCTGTTCCCCGTACGGATGCCGGAGCGCACCGGTGAGGAAATGCAGGAAAAAGAGGAGGAACCGCTTCCCGTCCCTTCTTCGCCTTCGCTTCGGGTATTGCTTATTGATGATGATAGTATCCAGCTTACACTTACCGCGGCCATGCTTCAACATAGCGGCATCACCTCTGTGTCGTGCATGCAGCCGGATGAGTTGCTGGATGCTTTACGCTCCGGGACTTTTGACGTACTGCTCACCGATGTACAGATGCCGGCGATAAGTGGCTTCGACCTGCTGAAACTGTTGCGTGCATCGAATCTCCCCCAAGCGCAAACCATTCCTGTAATAGCGGTCACTGCCCGTAGCGACATGAAACCGGAGGAGTTTAAGGCGTATGGCTTTGCCGGTTGCCTGCATAAGCCGTTTACGGTGGCGGAACTTTTTCGCGAACTGGACATGGAGGGCATCGGGCAGATGCCTGCCTCGCAAGATGAACGAGTGTCTGAGTCTGCCGCGGAGCATCCGGCGGAACATACATCCGGAACTTCTGCTCCGGGTTGTCCTTATAACTTCTCGGCGCTTACCGCTTTCTCCGGTGACGACTCGGATGCTGCCGACTCCATTCTCAAGAGTTTCATCTCCGAGACCCGTCTCAATGCCGGACGTTTGCAGAAGGCTGTGGACATGGCAGATATGGATGAGGTGGCTGCCGTTTCGCATAAGATGATTCCACTCTTCACGTTGATTGGGGCTACGGAACTGGTAGGGGAACTCAAAATATTGGAAAGCCTGCGAGGGGCTTCCTTCACTGAGGAACAGGAACAACGTGCCCTCCGTTCGCTTGCCCTCATTGAGGATATTCTTCGCTCACAGACCCGGACCGATTTGGGTTGACGGCCATAAACACCGGTATAGCACAGTATTTTCACTTTTTAGGAACCTTATCTCAAAATTAATTGTTTACTTTGTACAACTTTTAATACATGACAGTTTGACGTTCCAATGAGAAGAAAATGGTTAAAGGGGGCACTTTGGGTGTTGCTCACCCCTATTGTCCTATTTGTAATATTGATGATATTGCTGTATGTGCCTCCGGTACAGAATTTTATACGGAAGCAGGCTACGGCAATCGCATCGGACGCTACGGGCATGAATATCTCCGTAGAACGAATAGACCTTCGTTTTCCTTTGAACCTGCTTGTGCGTGGCGTACAGGTGGTGCAGTCAGAGGCGGATGCCGCTGATGTCCAACATCCCGATACTTTGCTGAACCTCGGAAGCCTGAATGTCAGCGTACAGGCATGGCCTTTATTGCAAGGTAGGGTAGAGGTGAACGCCATAACCTTGCAACAGGTTGCCGTAAATTCTTCCAATCTGCTGGAAGGAATGCACATCAAGGGGACACTCGGGCGGTTCTTCCTTGAAAGCCATGGCATCGACCTGAAAAAAGAGGATGCCATACTGAACAATGTGGAATTGAGCAATACCCATATGCAGGTAATGCTTGCCGATACTACCGAGACTCCGAAAGATTCTACTGAGACCGCTGTCAACTGGCGGATAGCGCTGCATAACCTGAAGCTGAAAAATGTTTCGGTAGATTTGCAGATGCCACTCGACTCTATGGCGTTGGGAGCCAATATCGGAGATGCAAGCATCGAGGATGCGAATGTCGACCTCAAACGCCAGTTCTATGGTTGGCGGCGGTTTACGCTTACGGAATCCGCTGTGAATTATGATTCGGGCATGGCTGCTCCCGTTGAGGGTTTCGACGCTTCGCATATCGCATTGCGCGATATTCGTATCGGCATTGATTCAGTGATGGCTTGCGGTCGTGACATGAACGCAATTATTCGTGAGTTTTCCATGTACGACCGTTCCGGACTGACTGTGACTTCGTTGACCGGGCGCCTGTTTGCCGATTCAACCCTTATCCGTATCCCTTATCTGCAACTCAAAACCCCGCACAGCGATATGGACCTGACGGCGCAGACCTATTGGAAACTGGTAGATATCCCCACTACCGGACATCTGTCGGCCCGCTTCAATGCCAATATCGGTAAGCAGGATGTGCTGCTTTTTGCCGGCGGGTTACCCGAAACTTTTAAGGAAGCTTATCCTTTCCGACCGTTGGTGATCCATGCCGGTACGGAGGGTAATTTGAAGCAGATGCAGATCTCCCGCTTTACGGCTGAATTGCCCGGTGCCTTCTTTTTGAGTGGAGGCGGTGAGTTGTGGAACCTTACGGACAGCTTGACACGCAACGGGGGACTTGACTTTGAAATGCAGACGCAGGACCTCAATTTCCTTACCGGACTCACCGGAGTAACTCCCGACGGCTCTATCATTGTGCCCGACAGTATGAATCTTGTGGCACGTCTCGGTCTCGACGGACCGCAATGCAATGCAATCCTGAAAATCAAAGAAGGAGAGGGTAGTCTGGGTTTGGATGCTGCCTACAACTTGAACACAGAGGTCTACCACGCCGACCTTGCCATAGATGCTTTGCAACTTCATCATTTTTTGCCCAAGGATTCTATCTATACGCTTACAGCCCGCGTTACCGCTAAAGGGCAGGGAGTGGATGTGGCTTCACATAAAACCATCGCCCGCGTAGAAGCCAAGCTGGATGAATTGCAATATGCCCGCTGGAATATTTCGGGCGTAGATTTGGATGCGGGCTTAAAGTCGTCGGTAGCGTCTGTGCATCTGACGAGTGATAATGCATTGTTGAAAATGCAGACCGAGGCTGATATGCGGCTTGACCGTAAATATATGGACGGTAAGTTGAATGTGAATGTAGAAGAGCTGGATTTATACAAACTGGGAGTTGCTCCCAAACCTTTGGAGCATCCGTTTGCGTTTAGTCTGGGTGCGGAGGCACGCCACGACTCCATTAAGTTGCAAATGGATGCCGGCGATATGAACCTTCAGTTCCGGGCCCGCAGCACTTTGAAGGAGTTGCTGGAGCAGTCGGATGAGTTTGTTGCCATTCTTACGAAGCAGATAGAGGATAGCAGGCTGGATCATGCGGCTTTGCGGCGGGTGCTTCCTTCGGCTGGCATGCAGCTGACGGCAGGACAGGCCAATCCTGTCAGCTACTTCTTGAAGACAAAAGATATAACATTCAATGACTTCATCCTTCGTTTCGGCTCTACACCGACGCGGGGCATCAATGGGCGGACGGCTGTTCATGGCTTACGGGTGGACTCGTTGCAACTCGATACAATCTTCTTTACAGTGAAGCAGGATACTTCCCGGATGATGTTGCAAAGCGGTGTGATCAACGGACCGAAGAATCCGCAGTTTGTATTCCGCAGTACGTTGACGGGAGAGATCCGGAGTGAGGATGCCGAACTGACTGTGAATTATGTGGACGGAGAGGGGCAGACCGGAGTGCTGTTTGGCGTTAATGCCCGTCCGTTGACGGAGGGACAGGGTAAAGGCAATGGAGTGTTGCTTAACCTGACGCCTGCCGAACCTGTTATTGCGTACCGTAAATTCCATTTTGTGGATAATAGCAACTGGGTCTATCTGCATAAGAATATGCGTGTCTACGCCAATATCGATATGGATAGCGACAACGGTTTGGGCTTCCGTATGCAATCGGACAGGAATGATAGTGTCTCATTACAGAATATGAATGTGGAACTCAGCCGCCTGCAGTTGGGTGAGTTGAGTGAGGTGCTTCCTTATATGCCCCGGCTGACCGGCTTGTTCTCTGCCGAAGCGCAGTACATACAGACGCCTACTTCTTTGCAGGTTTCTGCCGAAGCCAACATTGATGAACTGACGTACGAACGCCAGCATGTAGGAGACGTCGGTATGGGTGCTACGTGGCTTCCGGGAGACAAGGGGGCTACACATTATTTAAATACTTATTTCAGTTATGACAATCAGGAGGTGTTGGTGGCGGACGGTATGCTGACGCAAAAGAATGGTAGAGACACACTGGAGGTAACTACTACTTTTGAACACTTCCCTATGAAGATAGCCAATGCCTTTATTCCGGATCAGATGGTGTCTTTCACCGGTGACATTGACGGTGGAGTGCATATCTACGGACCGTTGGAGAAACCTAAGATGGACGGGGATGTTACGTTGGACAGTGTGTCGGTATATGCTCGTCAGGCGGGGGCGCGTTATTGGTTTGACGACCGTCCTGTACAGGTTAAGGACAACCAACTGATATTTGATAAGTTTGCTATCTACACTACCAGTAAGAATCCGTTTACCATTGACGGTAAGGTGGACTTCCGCAACTTGGAACGTCCTACGGCAAACCTGAAGTTGCTGGCAGAGAATTATACATTGCTGGATGCGCCGCGTACCCGCGAAAGCCTGATCTACGGTAAGGTGTTTGTCGACTTGAATGCTACGGTTCGAGGACCTTTGGATGCTTTGACCATGCGTGGAAATATGAATCTGCTGGGAAATACGGATGTTACCTATGTGCTGACAGACTCACCGTTGACGGTGGAAGACCGTCTTGAAGGGCTGGTTACTTTTACTTCCTTTGCGGATACGGCTTCGGTGAGTGCCGATGAGGTTCCTGCTATGTCTTTGGGCGGTATGGATATGATTATGTCCGTACACATTGACAATGCCGTACGTCTGCGTGCCGATTTGAGTCCTGACCGTAGTAAGTTTATAGAACTGGAGGGTGGTGGAGACCTGAATATGCAATATACTCCGCAGGGTGATATAAGTCTTACGGGACGTTATACGCTTTCGGGGGGAATCATGAAATATTCGCTTCCGGTCATTCCGTTGAAAGAGTTCCAGATTAATAACGGAAGCTATGTGGACTGGCGCGGTGATCCGATGAATCCTACACTGAACCTCAAAGCGACGGAACGTATGCGTGCTTCGGTTGCCGACGGCAATGACGGCGGGTCACGCGTGGTGAACTTTGACGTGTCCATAGCCATAAAGAACAGGCTTGATGCTCCCGAACTGATCTTCGATATAACAGCTCCGGATGATGCCACAGTTGAAAACGAATTGCAGGCTATGGGAGCTGAAGAACGCAGTAAGCAGGCCATTGCCATGTTGGCAACGGGCGTTTATATGAATAGTGGTGTCAAAGGTGGCGGATTGTCTATGGGTAGTGCCTTGAACAGTGTTATCCAGAGTCAGATTAACTCATTGGCGGGTTCTGCTTTTCAAAGTATCAATGCAAGTTTCACCATGGGTATGGAAGACCGTACAGCGGCCGAAACCGGTGATAAACAGACCGATTATAGTTTCCGCTATTCACAACGCCTCTTCAACGATCGCGTACAGATTGTTATCGGAGGTAAGGTGACGACCGGTGCCAATGCCACGAACGATGCGGAATCATTCATCGATAATATCTCACTGGAGTATAGGTTGGACACGTCCGGTACGCGTTATGTCCGGGTGTTCTATGACAAAAACTACGAGAGTGTACTCGATGGAGAAATAACGGAAACAGGAGTCGGCCTTGTACTTCGCCGTAAGATGGACCGCCTGGGTGAACTTTTCATCTTCAAGAAAAAGAAGAAACAAACTGTAGAATGATATGAAACGACTGATATTATATATAGCAGGTGTCCTATTTTTGGCAGGATGTTCCACGACCAAGCATCTGCCGGAAGGCGAAATCCTGTATACGGGACAAAAAACGATGATTGTTGAAAACCGCAGCACCACTCCGGTAGGTGAAATTGCGATGGAAGAGGTTGAAGCTGCGCTTGCCACTGCCCCCAACAATTCTTTGCTGGGCAGTTCCAGTATTCGTATACCTTTCCCCATGGGACTGTGGATATACAATGGATTTGTGAAATATGAGAAAGGCTTTGGCAGGTGGATATTCAACCGTTTTGCCGCAAAACCGGTATTGATGTCGTCCGTAAATCCTGATATCCGACAGAAAGCAGCCGCCAATTTGTTACGGGATTACGGTTACTTTAACGGTACGGTGAGCTATAAAACATTCCTGAATCCTAAGGACTCATTAAAGGCGAAGATACAATATACGGTGGATATGCGTAATCCCTATTTCATTGATACGGTTTACTATCATGGTTTCAGTAAACGGACTTTGCAAATCATGAATATGAGCCGCCGCCGTTCGCTCATCAGTCCGGGCGAACAGTTTAATGTGACCGATCTTGACGGAGAACGTACCCGCATCAGTACCTTGTTGCGCAATGTGGGATGCTATTATTTCCGTCCCGACTATCTGACCTATCAGGCAGATACGACTCTGGTGCCCGGCGGACATGTCACTATGCGCATGGTGCCTGCTCCCGGTATGCCTGCGGTTGCCGAAAAGCCGTTTTATGTAGGTAAAAGGGCCTTCTATCTTTATGGAAAGCAAGGGCAGGCTCCTAATGACAGTATGGATTATAAGGGGTTGCGTATTTATTATCACGACAAGCTGAGGGTGCGTCCCAACATGGTTTACAGGTGGCTGAACTACCAAGCGTACCGTCAGAAGCGTCAGGTACAGGACAGTACCGGTATTTCCCGCAAGCGTTCCATGCAGAACCTGTATAGTTTGTATCGTCAGACTCGTGTGCAGGAGCGTTTGAATAATGTGGGCATCTTCCGCTATCTTGAAATGCAGTATACTCCGCGCGACACGACATTTGTGTGTGATACGCTGGATGTGAATATTCATGCGGCTCTCGACAAACCTTATGATGCCGAGCTGGATTTCAATGTGAAGATGAAAAGTAATAACCAAACAGGTCCGGGAGCTTCGTTCACTGTAACGAAGAACAATGTGTTTGGCGGCGGCGAAGCGTGGAATGTTAAGCTGGATGATTCGTATGAATGGCAGACGGGTAAAGACCGTTCTTCGGCAATGAACAGCTATGAGATGGGATTGTCTACTTCTCTTATGTTTCCGCGTGTGGTCTTTCCTCGCTTTGGTGATAAGGAGTATGACTTTCCGGCAACTACTACGTTTAAATTGTATGTCGACCAGTTGAATCGGGCCAAGTACTATAAACTGCTGGCGTTTGGAGGAAACGCTACTTATGATTTTCAGCCGAAGCGTACGAGCAAGCATAGTTTCACTCCGTTCAAACTGACGTTTAATGTGCTTCGTAACCCTACGGAGGCTTTTAAGGAGTTGCAGGCGGAAAATCCGGCGCTTTATGTCAGTCTGCGCGACCAGTTTATTCCCGTTATAGAATATATGTACACGTATGATAACGCTCCTTTATCGCACGTACGAAATCCTATCTGGTGGCAGACCACCGTAAGTTCGGCCGGTAACCTTACTTCGTGTATTTACCGCATTTTCGGAAAGCCCTTCAGCGAGCAGGACAAGAAACTGATGGGCGTTCCTTTTGCACAGTTCTTAAAGGTAAACAGTGAGTTCCGCTATCATTACAAGATTGATAAGAACCAGCTGATTGCTTCGCGTATAGCCGGTGGGGTGATATGGTCCTACGGAAATGCGTTGGCGGCTCCTTATACCGAACAGTTTTATATTGGGGGTGCTAACAGTGTGCGTGCTTTTTCTGCCCGCAACATAGGTCCGGGAGGATATGCGCCGGATAAAGAGAGTAAATATTCTTTCATCAATCATGTGGGTGATATACGTCTGGAGGCTAATCTGGAGTACCGTTTCCGCATTATCGGCGATTTGCATGGAGCGGTGTTCTTGGATGCGGGCAATGTGTGGTTGATGCGTAAAGATGATTCACGTCCTAACGGCGAATTCTCTTTGAAGAATTTTGCCAAGCAGATAGCTTTGGGCACCGGCGCTGGCTTGCGTTATGATATGGATTTCTTGGTTTTCCGTCTGGATTGCGGAGTGGGATTGCACGACCCGTACGAAACGGGAAAGTCGGGATACTACAATATTCCGAAGTTCAAAGACAGCTTGGCGTTGCATTTTGCTATCGGTTACCCGTTCTGATAAGATGTATCGGCTCAAAATGTGAGCTGGGAGTGAAAGTATAGGTTAATAAGGTGGGGTTTTGGACGATTCTTGTAAAGAATGGACTAAAATACCCCCCAACTGATATAAATTTTACTACTTTTGCACCTGTTATCAACCATGATACACTAACCTTTTTTTAATAATAACTGATATGAAACCAACTTTATTTTTATTAGCGGCCGGTATGGGTAGCCGTTATGGTGGCTTAAAGCAATTGGACGGACTGGGCCCAAATGGCGAAACTATTATGGATTATTCAATTTACGATGCTATTAATGCCGGATTCGGTAAGCTCGTTTTTGTTATCCGTAAAGACTTTGAACAGGATTTTCGAGATAAAATCATTTCTAAATACGAAGGGCATATTCCTTGCGAGTTGGTTTTTCAGGGATTAGATGCGCTCCCCGAAGGCTTTACCTGCCCGGCAGACCGTACCAAACCTTGGGGTACTAATCATGCTGTAATGATGGGGGCGGATGTGATAAAGGAACCGTTTGCCGTTATCAATTGCGATGACTTCTATGGGCGTGATTCTTTTCAGGTAATGGGAAAGTTCCTGTCTGCACTTCCTGAGGGTTCTAAGAATGTATATTCAATGGTCGGTTTCCGCATCGGAAACACATTAAGCGAAAGCGGCACTGTGTCACGCGGGCTTTGCGGTACGGATGAGAACAACTTGCTGACCTCTGTTGTAGAGCGCACCAAGATTCAGCGTATGGACGGTGAAGTGAAGTATATCGATGATAATGGCGAGTGGACTGCTACTCCTGATACTACTCCGGTGAGCATGAACTTCTGGGGATTCACTCCCGATTATTTTGCTTACAGCGAGGAGTTCTTCAAAACGTTCCTTAGCGATCCGAAGAACATGGAGAATCTGAAGAGCGAGTTCTTTATTCCGTTGATGGTGGATAAACTGATTAATGATGGTGTGGCAACTTGCGAGGTGCTCGATACTACCAGCAAGTGGTTCGGCGTCACTTATCCGGAAGACCGTCAGAGTGTGGTTGATAAGATTCAGGCATTGGTAGACGCCGGAGAATATCCTGCCAAACTTTTCTAAAGCTGTGTGATTATTCCCTGTTGTTCGGTTATTGCCGGACAGTAGGTGATAAAAATAAAGAGGGGACTGTCTCTGTAAGGGGATAGTCCCCTCTCTTGTATACTGCTTTGATAACCAAAAACTTGCATGTACCGAGTAATTCCACCGTTTGGTACGGCTTGTACCTTACTAAGGTACGGTCTGTACCATGGCAAGGTACAAGCTGTACCATAGTGAGATATAAGCCGTACCAAGGCAAGGTACAAAAAGGCACGCCCCAATTTATATCCTTTTCCTTATTATATACTACTGAAAATCGCTACCTTTGCAGTCTTGAAACGATAAATTCATTGACACTATGATATCCGTAGAAGGACTGAAGGTGGAGTTTAATGCTACCGCTCTGTTCGAAGACGTTTCTTACGTCATCAATAAGAAAGACCGCATCGCCCTTGTAGGCAAGAATGGTGCGGGCAAATCTACCATGCTCAAGATATTGGCAGGCTTGCAACAGCCTACCGCCGGAGTTGTTGCCGTTCCACGCGAATGTACTATCGGGTATTTACCCCAGGTAATGGTACTCAGTGACGAACGCACCGTTATGCAGGAAGCTGAGTTGGCTTTTGAGCATATCTTTGAAATGCAGGCCGACATCGAGCGAATGAACCAACAGCTTGCCGAACGTACCGATTATGATAGCGAAGAGTATCAGAAACTGATTGATCGTTTTACTCATGAGAATGAACGTTTCCTGATGATGGGGGGGACAAACTATCGTGCTGAAATAGAACGTACCCTTCAGGGATTGGGATTCAGTCGTGAGGACTTCGACCGTTCTACGAGCGAATTTTCCGGAGGCTGGCGTATGCGTATCGAACTTGCCAAGTTATTGCTGCGCCGTCCGGATGTACTGTTGCTGGACGAGCCAACGAACCACCTTGATATAGAGAGCATCCAGTGGCTGGAGAATTTTCTTTCCACTCGTGCCAATGCAGTGGTGCTTGTCAGCCACGACCGGGCTTTTCTGAACAATGTCACTACCCGCACTATCGAAATAACCTGCGGACGCATATACGATTATAAAGTGAAGTATGATGAGTTTGTGGTGCTCCGCAAGGAACGTCGCGAACAGCAGCTTCGTGCTTATGAAAACCAGCAGAAACAGATACAGGATACGGAAGATTTTATCGAGCGTTTCCGTTATAAGGCCACTAAAGCTGTGCAAGTGCAGAGCCGCATCAAACAGCTCGAAAAGATAGAACGCATTGAGGTGGATGAGGAAGATAATTCTTCTTTACGGTTGAAATTTGTTTGCAGTAGCCGTAGTGGGAGTTACCCTGTTATTTGTGAGGATGTGGCCAAAGCCTATGGAAGCCATGTTATCTTCCATGATGTTAATCTTACTATTAACCGCGGCGAAAAGGTCGCTTTCGTTGGTAAGAACGGTGAAGGTAAGTCCACGCTTGTGAAGTGCATTATGGATGAGATTACGGATTATACCGGCAAGCTGACTTTGGGGCACAATGTGCAAATCGGCTATTTTGCACAGAACCAGGCACAATTGCTGGATGAAAACCGGACTGTCTTCGATACGATTGATCGTGTGGCAGTAGGAGATATCCGGCTGAAGATACGGGATATATTGGGAGCGTTCATGTTTGGCGGAGAGGCTTCGGACAAGAAGGTGAAAGTGCTTTCCGGAGGAGAACGCACCCGTCTTGCCATGATTAAGCTCCTGCTGGAACCGGTGAATTTCCTGATTCTTGATGAGCCTACGAATCATCTTGATATGCGTTCAAAGGACGTTTTGAAAGAAGCAATCCGGGATTTTGACGGTACAGTGATAATTGTCAGTCATGATCGTGACTTTTTGGATGGTCTTGCGACTAAAGTATATGAGTTCGGTGGCGGACTGGTGAAAGAGCATCTTGGAGGTATCTATGATTTCTTGCAGAAAAAGCAGATAGAGAACCTGAACGATTTGCAGAAATCTCCTTCATTGTCATCTTCACCTGCTGTGGGAAAAACGGTAGCCGGCAGCAACGCCGGAGCGGCGGCAAGCCAAACTTCTGCCGCCAAACTCTCTTATGAGGAACAAAAGGAACTCAATAAGAAACTCAAAAAGCTGGAACGTCGTGTGGCGGATTGTGAAGCAGAGATAGAACAGACAGAGTCGGCTATCTCTATCCTTGAAACCAAAATGGCTACACCGGAAGGTGCTTCGGACATGGCGCTTTATGAGCAGCACCAAAAGTTGAAAGCGCAATTGGACAATGTGATGGAAGAATGGGATGCCGCTTCCAGTGAGTTAGAGGAGGCAAGAAAATAATCTTATAACATTTATTTATACTAAGTATGAAAGTATTTCATTTTTTACCTATTGCAGCATTCTGCTTAATGACGGGTGCTTGCAGCACAGGCAAGAAACAGGCTGAACTGACAGCCGGTATTCAGCTTGCCAATCTTGACACAACGGCTTTGCCCGGAACTGACTTTTACCAATATGCCTGCGGCGGTTGGATGAAGAACAATCCGATTCCGGCCGAATACTCACAGTATGGTTCTTTCACCATTCTTGCGGAAAACAACCGTAAGCAGATTCAGGGGCTTATCGAAGAATTGGCCGCTACTCAGCATGAGCCGGGGAGCGTAGCGCAGAAAATAGGCGATTTATACAAAATAGTAATGGATAGCGTGAAACTGAACAAGGACGGTGTAGCTCCTATTAAGGCCGAACTTGATCAGCTGGGTGCCTTGAAGGACAAGAAAGAACTCTATGCATTGTTGGGTGAGATGCAGAAAAAAGGCATTGTTGCTTATAATATTCTGTATGTAGGTGCCGATGAAATGAATAGTAGTATGAATGCCGTACAGTCCTATCAGGGCGGTTTAAGTATGGGCGAGCGCGACTATTATCTGGAAAATGATGCGGCTACCGCTAAAATTCGTGATGCTTTCCGCACACACGTACAGAAAATGTATCAACTGGCTGGCTTTGATGAGGCGGCTGCCAAAAAAGGTGTGGAAGTTGTAATGGATGTGGAAACACGCCTTGCCAAAGCATTCCGTTCACGTACGGAGTTGCGCGATCCGCACGCCAATTACAATAAGATGAGTTTGGAAGAGTTGAAGAAGAACTATCCGACTTTCGATTGGGATGCTTATTTGTCGGCAATGGACTTGAGAGATGTGAAAGAAATCATCATAGGTCAGCCTGCTTCTTTGAAGGCTGCTGCTGAAATCCTGGATACTTTGCCTATTGAACAACAGAGCCTCTATTTACAATGGAAATTGATTGATGCTGCCGCAGGTACTTTGAATGATGCCATGGCCGAACAGAATTTCGATTTCTATGAACGTACGATGAGTGGCACGCAAGAGATGCAGCCCCGCTGGAAAAAGGCTGTCGGTACTGTTAGCTCTGCTTTAGGTGAAGCGGTAGGTCAAATGTATGTAGAAAAATATTTCCCTGCTGCAGCTAAGGAACGTATGGTGGATTTAGTGAAGAATCTGCAGGAAAGTTTGGGTGAGCGTATCAAAAACCTCGCTTGGATGGGTGACTCTACCAAAATAAAGGCTTTGGAGAAACTGGCCACTTTCCATGTGAAGATAGGCTATCCCGATCAGTGGAAAGATTACTCTACATTAGAGATTAAAGACGACTCATATTGGGCTAATATGGAGCGTGCCAACGAATGGAGCCATGCGGAAATGGTAGCTAAAGCCGGTAAGCTGGTAGATAAAGATGAATGGCTGATGACTCCGCAAACGGTAAATGCTTATTATAATCCGACGACGAATGAAATCTGTTTTCCTGCCGCTATTCTGCAATATCCGTTCTTTGACATGAATGCGGACGATGCCTTCAATTACGGCGCTATCGGTGTGGTAATCGGCCATGAAATGACGCATGGATTTGACGACCAGGGACGCCAGTATGACAAGGAAGGCAATCTGAAAGACTGGTGGACTGCTGAGGATTCCAAGCGTTTCGATGAACGTGCCCAGGTTATGGTGAATGTGTTCGACAGCATTGAAGTGGCTCCGGGATTATATGGCAATGGACGTATGACTTTGGGTGAGAATATTGCTGACCATGGCGGTTTGCAGGTTTCCTATCAGGCATTCAAGAAGGCTACGGCTGCTAATCCGTTGCCGGTAATGGATGGTTTCACCCCTGAGCAGCGCTTCTTCCTTGCTTATGCAGGCGTATGGGGAAATAATATTCGTCCGGAGGAGGTCCTGAACCGTACCAAGAGTGATGTGCACTCATTGGGCAAATGGCGCGTTAACGGTGCTCTGCCGCAAATAGGAGCTTGGTACGAGGCTTTCAATATTACTGAAAATGACCCGATGTTTGTGCCGGTAGAAAAACGGGTTTCTATTTGGTAATAGAGCTTTTTCTATAAAAAAAATCGGCTCCGCTGAAAGGGTGTTTATGCCTTTTCAGCGGGGCCTTTTTTATACGGTTACGTAAGAGTGCCGGAATTAATAATAAGCCCCTTTTTTAATTATACCTAATTTATTGTATATGAATGTATGTATGAATAAACAAAATTCGTAACTTTGCAAATCAAATAGTAAAATGTACGCATTACTTTAATACGCAAATCCATGTCTGAAACTAAAAGAATCAAAACAGCTCTGGTATCCGTTTACCATAAAGAAGGTTTGGATGAAATCATAACCAAACTGCATGAAGAAGGTGTAGAGTTCCTGTCAACCGGTGGAACACGTCAATTTATTGAGTCTCTGGGTTATCCCTGTAAAGCAGTGGAAGACCTTACTACATACCCTTCCATTTTGGGTGGACGTGTAAAGACCTTGCATCCGAAGATATTTGGAGGTATTCTTTGCCGCCGCGGATTGGAACAGGACATGCAACAAATTGAAAAATATGAAATTCCTGAAATAGACCTTGTAATTGTAGACCTCTATCCGTTTGAGGCAACTGTTGCCAGCGGTGCCGAAGAACCTGCCATTATCGAGAAGATTGATATAGGTGGCATCTCTCTGATTCGTGCTGCCGCCAAGAATTATAACGATGTCGTGATTGTTGCTTCGCAGGCTCAATACCAGCCGCTTCGCGACATGTTGATGGAACATGGCGCTACCACTTCACTCGAAGAGCGTCGCTGGTTTGCCAAAGAGGCTTTTGCTGTATCTTCTCATTATGATTCGGCTATCTTTAACTATTTTGACGGTGAAGCAGGTTCTGCTTTCCGGCAGTCCGCCAATAACCAAAAGACTTTGCGTTATGGCGAAAATCCGCATCAGAAGGGTTATTTCTATGGTAATATTGATGCTATGTTCGACCAGATTCATGGCAAGGAAATTTCTTACAATAATTTGCTCGACATCAACGCTGCCGTTGATTTGATTGACGAATTTACGGATACCACTTTTGCTATTCTGAAACACAATAACGCTTGTGGTCTGGCTTCACGTCCTACTGTATTGGAAGCTTGGAACGATGCGCTTGCCGGCGACCCGGTGTCTGCATTCGGTGGTGTACTTATCACCAATGCTGTGATTGATAAGGCTGCAGCTGAAGAAATCAATAAGATATTCTTTGAAGTTATCATTGCGCCCGATTATGATGTGGATGCATTGGAAATCCTCGGTCAGAAGAAGAACCGCATTATTCTGGTCCGTAAGCAGGCGGCTCTCCCCAAGAAGCAGTTCCGTTCTTTGCTGAATGGTGTTCTGGTACAAGATCGTGATTTGAAAGTGGAGACTCCTGAAGACTTGAAGACGGTAACGACTAAAGCTCCGACTGCGCAAGAAATCGAAGATATGCTTTTTGCAAATAAGATTGTGAAGAACAGCAAGTCTAATGCTATTGTGTTGGCAAAAAATAAGCAGTTGTTGGCAAGTGGTGTAGGGCAGACAAGTCGTGTGGATGCCTTGAAACAGGCCATTGAAAAGGCTAAGAACTTTGGCTTTGATTTGAATGGAGCTGTAATGGCAAGTGATGCTTTCTTCCCCTTCCCCGATTGCGTAGAGATTGCAGGTAATGAAGGTGTTAAGGCCGTAATTCAGCCGGGTGGAAGCATCAAGGACGAACTTTCATTCGATTATTGCAATGAACATGGCATCGCAATGGTGACAACAGGGTTCCGGCATTTTAAACACTAATATTAATGATGAATGAAGAACTAAGAGTGAAGAATTGGCTGCGCTTGCTTGCGTTGGTATTCTGCATAGTATTCTTAATTTTTCATTCCTAATTTTTCATTTAAGAAATATGGGATTATTCTCTTTTACACAAGAAATAGCGATGGACCTTGGCACTGCCAATACTATCATTACCACAAATGGCAAGATAGTAGTGGACGAACCCTCGGTGGTTGCTTTGGACCGTCGTACAGACAAGATGATTGCTGTGGGTGAAAAGGCAAAGATGATGCACGAAAAGACCCACGAAAACATACGCACTATCCGTCCGCTTCGTGACGGTGTAATTGCCGATTTCTATGCTTGCGAGCAGATGATACGCGGACTTATCAAAATGGTGAACAATCGTAACCGTCTGTTCTCTCCTTCACTTCGCATGGTAATAGGGGTTCCCTCAGGAAGTACGGAAGTGGAGCTTCGTGCGGTGCGCGACTCTGCCGAGCATGCCGGTGGACGTGATGTCTATTTGATATTCGAACCGATGGCGGCAGCTATCGGCATCGGTATTGATGTAGAAGCGCCGGAAGGCAACATGATTGTTGATATAGGTGGTGGCTCTACTGAGATTGCCGTTATTTCATTGGGGGGTATAGTTTCCAATAACTCTATCCGCATTGCCGGTGATGATCTGACTGCTGATATTCAGGAATACATGAGCCGTCAGCATAACGTAAAGGTCAGCGAACGTATGGCAGAACGTATCAAGATTAATGTCGGTGCGGCATTGACCGAACTGGGTGAAGATGCTCCCGAAGATTATATTGTTCATGGTCCGAATCGTATTACGGCACTTCCTATGGAGGTACCCGTATGCTATCAGGAGGTGGCGCATTGCTTGGAGAAATCTATTTCCAAGATTGAGACTGCGATCCTGAGCGCATTGGAGAATACACCACCCGAACTGTATGCCGACATTGTGCACAACGGTATCTATTTGGCAGGTGGCGGTGCGTTGCTTCGCGGATTGGATAAGCGTCTGACCGATAAAATTAACATACCGTTCCACATTGCGGAAGACCCTTTGCATGCCGTTGCCAAAGGCACTGGTATTGCACTGAAGAATGTCGACCGCTTCTCATTCCTGATGAGATAGGCATGCGAAATTTACTGAACTTTCTTATTAAATATAATTACTGGTTCCTCTTTCTGCTGTTAGAGGTTACCAGTTTTGTTTTATTATTCCGCTTCAACCATTATCAGCAGAGTGTATATTTCACTTCTGCCAACGGAGTGGCAGGGAAAGTTTATGAGATTTCAGGGGGGATTAGTTCTTATTTCCATTTGAAATCGGTCAATGAGGATCTGCTTGACCGTAATATGTGGCTGGAACAACGTGTCGCTTTTCTCGAAAAAAGTCTGCAAGAGCGCGGCTTGGATTCTGTGAAGCTGTATAGTGTGGCGCGTCTTGCTCCGGCTGATTATCGTATATACAAGGCGAATGTTATTAAGAACAGTCTGAATAAGGCGGATAATTACATAACGTTGGATCGTGGTTCAGCAGACAGCATTCGTCCGGAGATGGGCGTAGTGGATGCCAACGGAGTGGTGGGCATTGTATATAAGACTTCTCCCCGTTACTCGTTGGTTATTCCATTGTTGAATAGTAAATCGAGCATTAGTTGCAAGATTGTGGGTAGTGACTATTTTGGTTATTTGAAATGGGAAGGCGGGGACTCCCGCTTCGCTTATCTGAAAGATTTACCTCGCCATGCGGAGTTCAATTTGGGGGATACGGTGGTAACCAGCGGTTACTCTACGGTCTTTCCTGAGGGAGTTATGGTAGGGACGGTTGATGATATGTCCGATTCCCATGACGGGCTTTCGTATTTGCTGAAGATAAAGTTAGCTACGGATTTTGGGAAAGTGAGCAATGTGCGTGTCATTTCGCGTAGCGGACAAGAAGAACAGAATATTCTGGAAAAAGAAGAATGATAATCAATTATTTGCATAAGATAGGGTGGTTCATCTGTTTGGTACTGTTGCAGGTACTGATACTGAATAACGTGCATATTGCCGGATATGCCACTCCGTTTTTATATATATACCTGATATTAAAGTTTGAGTCGGATGTGTCCCGTAATACATTGATGTTATGGGCTTTCTTTCTTGGGTTGACGGTGGATGTTTTTTCCGATACTCCGGGAATGAATGCGGCGGCTACTGTATTGCTGGCTTTCTTGCGTCCGATATTCTTACGTCTGTTCGTGCCTCGCGATACGTTGGATACGTTGATTCCCGCAGTTCGCACAATGGGCATCTTCCCTTTCCTAAAATATTTAGTAATTTGTGTCTTGGTGCATCATGGGATGTTGCTTACACTCGAATTCTTTTCCTTTGCCCACATTGGAACACTGCTGTTGAGAATTGTAACAAGTACTTTGTTGACTGTGACCTGTATAATGGCAGTGGAGGGAATACGGAAGAAATAACTTGTAACCGGTAATTGATAGTTGATAATTAAATGAAGGATTATACGCTGGAGAAACGAAAATATGTGATAGGCATGGCGGCTGTGGTCATTGTCCTTATTTACGTTATTCGCCTGTTCGACTTGCAAATCATGACGGATGATTATAAGAAGAATGCGGACAGCAATGCCTTCCTTAATAAAATTCAATATCCTTCGCGTGGGGCTATTTACGATCGTAACGGCAAGCTATTGGTGTTTAATCAGCCGGCATACGATATTACATTTGTGCCTCGTGAAGTGACGCAATTGGATACCCTCGATTTTTGCCATGCATTGAACATCACGCTTGAGCAGTTTCAGAAGCGAATGAAGGATGTGAAAAACCGTTGGATGAATCCTGGCTATTCTAAATATACGCATCAGGTATTTATGACACAGCTTTCGGCAGAAGAGTGTGGTGTGTTTCAGGAGAAGCTGTTCAAGTTTCCCGGTTTCTATATCCAACGGCGCACTATCCGTCAGTATACTTATGATGCCGCAGGGCATGCTTTGGGAGATATAGGAGAGGTGTCAAAGAAAGATATTGAAGCGGATAATTACTATATTCGTGGAGACTATATAGGTAAGCAGGGTATTGAAAAGTCTTATGAAAAGTATCTTCGTGGAGAAAAAGGAGTGGAAATTCTGCTTCGTGATGCTCATGGGCGTATTCAAGGACATTATATGGATGGCAAATTCGACCGTCCTTCTGTCCCCGGCAAGAATCTGACATTAGGTATTGATATTGATTTGCAGAGGTTGGGTGAGCGTCTCTTACAACATAAGATTGGAGCTATCGTAGCTATCGAACCTGCTACGGGAGAGATTCTCTGCATGGTGTCTTCTCCCACCTTCGATCCTCATCTGATGATTGGCCGCCAGCGTGGAAAGAACCATCGGATGTTGCAGAGGGACAGGCGGAAACCTTTGCTGAATCGCGCGATTATGGGAGCGTATCCTCCGGGTTCTACTTTTAAGACTGCGCAGGCATTGACATTCTTGCAAGAAGGTATTATTCATGAAGACTACCCGACTTTTCCTTGTGCGCACGGTTTCAATTATGGAAGTCTGCATGTAGGTTGCCATGGGCATGGCTCTCCTTTGTCGTTGATTCCAGCAATAGCCACTTCGTGTAATTCTTACTTTTGTTGGGGATTGTTCCGCATGTTTAGCGACAAGAAGTATGGTTCTCCGCAAAACGCCATTACGGTGTGGAAAGACCATATGGTTTCACAAGGATTTGGCTATCGTCTCGGCACAGATCTTCCCGGAGAGCAGCGCGGTTTAATTCCTAATGCAAAATTCTATGATAAAGCATACCGGGGTTCTTGGAATGGGCTGACTGTCATCAGTATCTCTATCGGGCAGGGCGAAATCCTTACTACTCCATTGCAGATTGCCAATTTGGGAGCGACCATTGCCAACCGGGGACATTTTATTACTCCACATATTGTCAAGGAGATACAAGATCATGAGTTGGATAGCATCTACCGCACTCCGCGTGTAACTTCGATTGACCGGGAATACTACGACGAGGTTGCGGAGGGTATGCGCGCTGCTGTTACCGGAAGCACAGGCAGTGCAACTTGCCGCATGGTGGGGACTATTTTGCCGGGCGTGGAGGCATGCGGAAAAACCGGTACGGCACAGAACCGCGGTAAGGACCACTCCGTATTTATGGGATTTGCTCCGATGAACAACCCTAAGATTGCAATCGCAGTTTATGTGGAGAATGGCGGTTTCGGTGCAACTTACGGAGTGCCTATCGGCGCTATGATGATGGATCAGTATCTGCATGGCAAGTTATCGCCGGAGAATGAGATACGTGCGGAGGAATTCAGTAATCGCATAATACTGTACGGAGACGAAGAAAGATAGTAAACGGTCGAATATCGAGAGAACAAATGGTAAGAAGAGAGAATATATGGAAATCGTTGGATTGGGTGACAATCGCAATCTACCTGATTCTGATTGTGTTTGGCTGGTTCAGCGTCTGCGGGGCAAGCTATGACTATGGTGATCGTGACTTTCTTGATTTCTCCACTCGTGCCGGTAAACAATTTATGTGGATTGTCTGCTCGTTTGGGTTGGGGTTTGTCTTGCTGATGCTGGAGGATACGCTCTACGATATGTTTTCTTACATTATATATATAGGGCTCATTCTATTGTTGATTATAACTATCTTTATCGCTCCTGACACTAAGGGGTCGCGCTCATGGTTGATTCTGGGACCTGTCAGTCTGCAGCCCGCCGAATTTGCTAAGTTTGCTACGGCGTTGGCGTTGGCTAAGTATATGAGTGCCTATTCATTTACTATGAAAAACTGGAAGAATACATTGATGCTGGCTTTTCTTATTCTTCTGCCGTTGGTACTGATTATACTTCAAAGGGAAACAGGTTCTGCATTGGTGTATACCGCTTTCTTTCTGATGCTTTATCGTGAAGGTATGCCCGGAGTGGTGCTCTTTTCCGGTATTTGCGCTGTGGTATATTTTGTGGTGGGAATCCGTTTTGACCAGGTTCTTATAGCAGATACCCCAACCCCAATCGGAGAGTTTGCCGTATTGTCGATGGTGCTGCTTTTCGCCGGTGGAATGGTATGGGTATATAAAAAGAGGTGGGAGCCGGTTCGTAATATTATCGGTGGTTCTTCTGTGGTATTGCTCATAGCTTATATTATTTCAGAGTATGTCGCCCCTTTCAACCTTGTATGGGTGCAATGGGGATTATGTGTGGTTGTAACGTTTTATTTGTTTTATCTTTCTTTGCGCGAGCGCCATTTGAGTTATCTTCTTATAGGCTTGTTTGCCATAGGCTCGATAGGCTTTCTTTATTCCAGCGATTATTTCTTCAATAAAGTATTGGAACCTCACCAGCAGATCCGCATTAAAGTTGTGTTGGGTATGGAAGAAGATCTGACAGGGGCGGGGTATAACGTAAATCAGTCGAAAATAGCCATTGGGTCAGGCGGCTTGACAGGGAAAGGCTTTCTGAACGGTACGCAAACCAAACTTAAATACGTTCCTGAACAAGATACGGATTTTATCTTCTGTACAGTGGGCGAGGAAGAGGGTTTTATTGGTTCAACGGCCGTTTTGCTTCTGTTCCTGGCACTGATACTTCGTCTGATAGTACTGGCAGAACGGCAACAGTCTGCATTTGGGAGGGTGTACGGATACTCGGTGCTGAGTATTTTTCTGTTTCATCTTTTCATTAATATAGGAATGGTACTTGGGCTGACTCCCGTAATAGGTATCCCTCTGCCTTTCTTTAGTTATGGAGGTTCTTCGTTATGGGGCTTTACGATACTGTTGTTCATATTCCTGCGTATCGATGCGGGAAGAAATAGAAGACTGGTGTAATATCCTCGCAGGGATATGTGATGTTATCGTCGTAGTTTGATTCCTACATCGTTGATGCCGGGTAGAATCTCATCCGGTAATGTATAAGCTATCTTGAAGAGGTAATTGCCGGACCTCCCTATTTTGATGCTGCCGGCGGAGAATGCCGATTGATATAAACCACCCCAGCCGTCTCCTTTCCAGATTCCTTCTTTGCTGGCTAAGACGGCTTTCAGCGTGTCTACCTGTACTCTTTTGCTTTCCGGATCTTCGTAACCGACCGACAGGTTTATGTTTTGATAAGGATAGGTGTTTCGGTTTCGGATTTCTACGGTCAGTTTGTAGTAAGTCTGTGAGTCGGGCACAGCGACATCAAAAAACAATGTGTCCTGTCTTTTCCAACCTTCTTGGGGAACAGACCGGAAAGCATGATATACAGTCTGTTTATCGCAAGCGCCCAATGCGCCTACGATAAACAGCAGAATGATATATTTCAGATGTTTTGTTTTATTCTTGAACCGGTTTGTCATCTCGAACAGGTTTATCCCCTTGGGGTTTAGGTTTGTTGTTGTGAGGGCGCTTGCGGTTATTGTTGTTCCGTTGCGGGCGTCTCTCATCTCCTTGTGCCCGTTTCTCATTCCCTTGAGGTTTGGACTGCTGTTCTTGCGGTTGCGGGGTGGCTGGTTGTTCGCTGCCTTGGGGCCGGTTATTGGAACTTTTTTTCTTCTTTTTGTTCCGGTTTCCATTATTATTCCCGTTACCGTTGTTGCCGTCTCCGCTATTTTTGTTTTTGCGGTTGCGGTCGAAGCGGGTCAGACTTTCCTGTTCCAGCAAGTCCACCGGCTTCTTAGGTTCGGAGCGGTGTGTTTCCTCCAATAGATAATCCGGCTTGATTCCTCTTTTATTCAGGCCGATAACTTCAAAGGCGCGCCTGCCGCTGATTGTGACCAGATTGGCCGGAATGTTTTTATCAGTGGAATAGGTTATCTGATTGTTGAGGATATCAGCTTTGAAGAAATAGAAAACACCGTCTTTGGTTTCCAACTCGATTTCTTTGGAAGGCAGGCGTTTTTGTGCTTCCACATAGCAATCTACTTCGTAGTTGAGACAGCATTTCAATTTGGCGCATTGTCCGGCCAGTTTCTGCGGATTCAGTGAGATGTCCTGAAAGCGGGCTGCACTGGTCGATACGGAAACAAAGGACGTCATCCACGTAGCGCAGCACAGCTCACGACCACAAGGTCCGATACCGCCGATGCGGCCGGCTTCTTGGCGGGCACCGATCTGTTTCATTTCGATGCGCACGTGAAAAGCGTCGGCAAGCACCTTAATTAGTTGGCGGAAGTCTACGCGTTCATCGGCAATGTAGTAGAAAATAGCTTTGTTGCCGTCTCCTTGATATTCCACATCACCGATTTTCATGTTGAGGTTGAGGTCGAGGGCTATCTGGCGGGCACGAATCATTGTGCTGTGCTCACGTGCTTTCGCTTCATTGTACTTATCCATATCCACCTGTTTGGCTTTGCGGTAGATACGTTTTATGTCCGCTTCCGACTTTATATTTGCTTTGCGCATTTGTAACGGGACGAGCCGGCCGGTGAGGGTCACCACGCCTATATCATGTCCGGGAGTAGCTTCTACCGCCACTATATCACCTTTTTCCAAAGGTATTTTATTGCTGTTGCGGAAGTAACCTTTACGGGTGTTTTTAAACTGGATTTCCACCATTTCCGATTCTTCTGCATTGCCGGGAATGTCGGCAAGCCAATCATAGGTGTTCAGTTGCTTGTCTTGCCTGCCGCAGCTTTTACAGCAGAGACCGCCGCTTCCGTTATGTAGTTTAAATTCCATCTCTTTCTTTATTTATTTACGATTCAAATTCTCTTTATATTAATTCTCTTATCTTATTGTTTTATCATCCCATCATTTGGAAATATCCTCCTACGATATTTTTTTCTCACTGTTTCAATAATACAATCATTTTCAGGGAGAAATCAAAGAATACCATGCGGGCGTTCACGTTCTGCTCAATGTGTATCTGCGCTTCACTTAGTTCGTCCATGATTCCTATCACATTACGTTCGTTGACAAACGGGGCAAAGCGGGTGGCGAAGTTCTGTTCGGGCAGAGTCATGTAATTCATTTCTTTCCGGTGTAGGTTATAGATGAAGTTTTCCCGTATCATGCGCTGGCAATATTCCAGAAAGTTCTTTTGACGTTCGCGTCCCATTGCAGCCAGTTGCTCGCTCCATTGTTTCATCTCCCGTATTTTTCGTTGATAGGAAAGACGCATTAGGCTGATGAACAGATTAAAAAAGAGTTCGTTCTCTTCGTTCAGGTGGATCGTCTCCAATGCTTTGATGAAGTTCCCATTTGCCAGATGCGCTATGGTCTGGCTGTCTATGGGCTGTACGCCATACTTTCGTTGCAAGGCGTCTGCTATGCTCGTTTCCTCTATTTTGCGGATATTGAAACGCTGTGTACGGCTGAGGATAGTGGACAATATCATCTCGGGAGCTTCGGATACCAGAAGAAATACCGTTTTTTCAGGAGGCTCTTCCAATAATTTTAATAATTTGTTGGCACAGACTTCATGCATCTTTTCCGGCAGCCATACGATAGTCACCTTATATCCGCCTTCACTGGATTTCAAACTGAGTTTACGGGTGATTTCATCGCTTTCCTTTGCGTAGATAATTGCCTGCCCGTTTTCCGCTCCCATTGCGTTCAACCAATGGTTCAGCGAAAAATAAGGATTGTTCAGCACAAAGTGTCTCCAATCGGCTATGTAGTCGTCACAGACTTCCTTCTTCCCTTTGGCGCTTTTCACTATGGGGAATACGAAGTGTACGTCCGGATGTACCAGTTTATTCCATTTTACACACGAGGGACACGTACCGCATGCGTCAGTCTCCGTACGGTTCGGGCAACAGATATAACGGGCGTAAGCCAAAGCAAGCGGAAGTTTTCCGGTTCCTGCCGGGCCGCAGAAAAGTTGTGCATGAGGGATACGTCCTTCCTGCACTTCTTGTATCAATCGCTGTTTGGCTGCTTCCTGGCCGATTACATCTTTAAAAAACACGACGGTGATATTTAAGTTAATAAATTTGTCTGGCTACTTCCTTTATGCTGTTTACCGCGCCTATGGAATAGAAATGAATACTGGGAATATGGTGTTTCATTAATTCCTTGCATTGCTGTACGCACCATTCAATGCCCACTTGTTGCGCTTCGGCGTCATTCTTGCATTTCAATACTTCTTTTGTCAGCTCTTCGGGTAGGTCCACTTTGAATGTTTTGGGTATCATACTGAGTTGCGACAACTTTTTAAATGGCTTGATGCCCGGTATGATAGGGATGGTAACTCCTGCTTGGCGGGCACGTTCCACAAAATCGAAATATTTCCGGTTGTCGTAGAATAATTGGGTAACGGCATATTCTGCTCCGTTTTCCATTTTCTTTTTCAGCCAATAGATATCCGTATCGATGTTGGGAGCCTCTTCGTGCTTTTCCGGATAGCAGGCTACTCCGTATGAAAAGGGGGTATTTGTTACCGTCATTTCGGAACCATCTACAAAAATGCCCTTATTGAACTGATTAATCTGATCTTGCAACTCAATGGCATGCAGGTAACCGTTGCTTTCGGGCGTAAAAGCGGATTCATGCTTCGCCTTGTCTCCGCGCAGCACCAAAAGGTCTGTAATATTTAGAAACTGCAGGTCGAGCAATACGTATTCGGTATCTTCACGACTGAAGCCGCTGCAAAGAATATGCGGTACCACCGTTATATTATATTTGTTTTGGATGGCTGCGGCAACAGATACGGTGCCCGGACGGCGGCGAAGTCTGTTGCGTTGGAACAGTCCGTTGCCGAGGTCTTTATACACGTACTCGCTGCGGTGTGTGGTTATATTGATGTATTTAGGGTCAAATTCCCGTAATGTATCTATCGTTTCGTACAACTTTTCGATGCCTGTGCCCTTCAGCGGGGGCAATATCTCAAAAGAAAAAGCTGTTTTTTCGTTACTGTTTATCAGATCGATTACTCTCATTTCTTCTTCGTTGTCTTTGTCTAATTGGCAAAATCCTTGCACATTGGGAACAAAAATACGAAAAAGAAATGAGAAATGCCCCGAAGGACAGGCTATTCTTTTATGCAACGGACGGAAAATCCGTTATAGTACTTCTTACCTTCCGGTTTGACGGAGTTTTTAAATTCAATGTCATTATTGCTGTTTGTGATTATCACTACTTTGTCCAATTGTTCCTGCATGCCGTTGCGTGTCCAATAGGCGGTTGATGAGGCCGGGTTTACTAAAGTTGTTGCATTATCTCTTTCCAGCAGCAATCCTTTGGGGGCAATGCCGAATCCTGTCTCATTTGTCGCCGGGTTGGTATCAGAACTCCATGTTCCTGTTTTTTTCAGTGCGGAAGCATTTCCGGCTATGTACTCTTTTAACCTGTTCCAATCATTGTCCGACGGTATTCTCCAGTCCAGTGGAGCTAATTTGCCGGTAAGTACCGCCTCGCCGTTATAAAGCAGGAAGCCGGGAACGGAATATTGGAAACATCTGTCTCCTGTTCCTAATATCTTTTGTATAGGGATGTTTTTACTGTCGTTGTAGTAGGCGGTTTGCAGATCCTCTCTCATCCAGTATTGTGTTCCTATTTTTACGATAGGATAAGATTGCAATATTCCGTTCCGTATATCTCTGATTGTGTAGCTGCTTACATTGACAGTCAATGCTTTGTCGGGCTTTTCTGTAACAATCTTCAGGTCTCCGTCGATGTAGAATTTTTCAATGGGGCCGGAGTGTCCACCTGTATAAGCCAGTGAGTTGTCCGTTTCATTCCAGCTTACTTTGCCGCCATGCGTTGCGGCGGTTTTGTCGGGCAGTTGTAAAACGGTTCCATTGTTCAGGTCGGTCCGACCGTTGTCCGATACGGGGTAGACCACAATGGCTTTGGAATTTATTGCATCATCGGCAGGGGTATGGAGATATTCCCGGCAGATCTCTGCTACCGGTTTCCCCTGGCGATATACTCTATATACACCGGATGTCTTGAACGACAAAGAGGCTGTGTGGATAGCAGTGATGTCATATTCATTTTCGCTGTCTCCTTGTTCGCTTGCTCCCCATTCTTTGATGCTGGCGATTACGCCGGTCAGGGATTCGCCGGCATTTTGTAATGCGTTGATCTGGATTTCCAATTCCGTATCTTCTTTGATAATGGCTGAGGGCAGGGAGCAGGCATAGATTTTACCGTTCCATTCTAAGCTGAAAGCCTGTTTGCTGTCGGAATGTGTTTGCGGAATGACAATGAACTCTTTACCGGACAGTCCGTTGCCGGTCTCCTTCCATACGCCGGAAGGTATAATGTCCGTTTCACTTTCTTCATCCACTTCGGATAGTTCGTCCGATTGCAGGTCGTATAGCGCCTGTGTCCTGAAGCCGGTAGCTATGATCCGGGGATTGGCTTTGAGCATATCATTTACGTTCTCTCCGTCTTTGGGAGTAAGAACTATTTTTATTTTTGCAAATTGATGCTTGTAGGTCAGTCTTACGGCTTCTTTACTGTTGGCAATGTTTTCGGTTCGTGCTGTCATGAAATCGGATAAGCTGTAATTGGAGGATTTGCTCTGATCCGCCTGTACTGTGACATGCAGTAAAGAACTGCCTCCGCCCATTCCGGCTGCCTGATAGGGATAATAGCTTATAAAATCCAGAGTGGCATCTCCTTCCGGATAGAAAACTTCTTTTTTGGGAATCAGTGTTGTCCCTTCACCACATTCCAAAAGCAGGTTGTCGATGTAACGCTGTTCGCTTAAGCCGTTACCGGTCAGCATGGCAAATACACCCATTCTGTCTCCGGTCTCAAATGTGTTTTTCGTTATTTTAGTGTTGCCCTTGCTCGCTTTTGCAACAAAGGAGATGGGAATATTGCTTTCCCGGATTTCATCATTGATTTGATTGACGCAAGAAACAGCCGCTATGGCAAAAACAAAACACAACAGAATACTGCCTTTCTTGAAAAGGTCTTTTTGGTTTTTCATATATAATAATTTGTAAGACGGAAATCTTCCCGTCTTTGGTTCATTCTCAAATACTTGTGTGTGTCGAGAAATTTAGATTGAGAGGAACCGCAATTATATAAGAAAGTTATTTACTCTTTCTGCTGCTTGCCAGCCGTTGTCACAATTGATTGCTTGGCCTTTTCTTTCTTCTTTTTTGGCACATATAGGTAGATACAGACCGCAAATATATATTAATATTTCGTATCGGCTATTCTAATTCAACAAAAACTTCTGCCAATTATTTACGGCACTCTGATTTTTTATCTAACTTTACACGCTAAAATCGTAAACAGTAATTAGTTAAACCATAGAACAGAGCTTATGCCTTTAAATTTACCCGATAAACTTCCCGCGATAGAGCTGCTGAAAGAGGAAAATATATTCGTTATTGATAATTCGCGTGCAACCCAGCAGGACATTCGTCCGCTACGGATTGTTATACTGAATCTGATGCCGCTGAAGATTACGACGGAGACCGATTTGGTGCGTTTGCTTTCCAACACTCCGTTGCAGGTGGAAATCTCATTCATGAAAATCAAAAGCCATACTTCCAAGAACACTCCGATAGAGCATATGAAAGCTTTCTATACGGACTTTGACAAGATGCGCGACGAGAAATACGACGGTATGATTATTACCGGCGCTCCTGTGGAACAGATGGACTTTGAGGAAGTGACCTATTGGGATGAGATAACCGGAATATTCGATTGGGCGCGTACGCATGTCACGTCCACTCTTTATATCTGCTGGGCGGCGCAAGCCGGGCTCTACCACCATTATGGCGTGCCCAAATATCCGTTGGATGCGAAGATGTTCGGCATATTCGAACATCGTACCTTGCAACCTTTGTATCCTATCTTTCGTGGTTTTGACGATGTGTTCTATGTCCCCCACAGCCGTCATACGGAGATCCGCAAGGAAGATATTCTGAAGGTTCCCGAGCTGACCCTGCTTTCGGAGTCGGAAGATGCGGGAGTGTATATGGTGATGGCGCGTAACGGACGTGAGTTTTTTGTGACCGGCCATTCCGAATATTCTCCTTTGACGCTCGATACGGAATACCGTCGTGACCTGAGTAAGGGACTACCCATTGATATGCCCCGCAATTACTATGTGGACGATGATCCTGACAAGGGGGTGTTGGTGCGTTGGCGGGCTCATGCCAACCTATTGTTCTCCAACTGGCTGAACTACTTTGTATATCAGGAAACTCCGTTCAATATTGAAGAGATCAAGTAATAATCCCGAAAACTCTGTGGAACTCAGTGTCCCTCTGTGGTGAAAATATGATAAAGCAACGAAAAATAGAACTGTTGGCTCCTGCCAAAAATTTAGAGTGTGGCATTGAGGCTGTCAATCATGGTGCGGATGCGGTGTATATAGGTGCGCCGAAGTTTGGTGCGCGTGCGGCAGCTGTCAATTCCCTGGAAGATATTTCCGCTTTGGCAGAGTATGCCCATTTGTATAATGTACGTGTTTATGTTACGGTGAATACGATCTTGAAAGAAGAAGAACTTGCCGAAACGGAACGGATGATTTGGGATTTGTACCGTATCGGTGTGGATGCGTTGATAGTCCAGGACATGGGGATTACCCGTTTGAACCTGCCGCCTATACCTTTGCATGGCAGTACGCAAATGGACAACCGTACACCGGAGAAGGTTCGTTTCCTGACGGATGCCGGCTTTCGTCAGGTGGTATTGGCGCGCGAGCTTTCACTGCACGAGATACGCAATATCCACGAGGCTTGTCCGGAGACGCCTTTGGAGGTCTTTGTGCATGGTGCGCTTTGTGTGAGTTACAGTGGCCAGTGCTACGTCAGTCAGGCGTGTTTCGGCAGAAGTGCCAATCGGGGGGAGTGCGCACAGTTCTGCCGCCTTCCGTTTAGCTTGGTAGATGCTGACGGAAAAACAATCGTACGTGACAAGCACTTGCTTTCTCTGAAAGACTTGAATCAAAGTGAAGTTCTGGAAGATCTGTTGGATGCCGGAGCTTCTTCTCTGAAGATAGAAGGGCGGCTGAAGGATGTTTCCTATGTGAAGAATGTCACAGCTGCCTACCGCCAAAAGCTGGATGCCATATTTGCCCGTCGTAGAGAGTATGTACGCGCTTCTTCGGGCAGTTGCCGCTTCGATTTCGTTCCTCAGCTGGACAAGAGCTTCAGCCGCGGTTTTACCCACTACTTCTTGCAAGGCCGCGAACGGGAGATATCCTCTTTCGATACGCCGAAATCCCTGGGTGAGGAAATGGGAACGATGAAGGAGCAACGCGGCAATTACCTTACCGTAGCCGGGGTGAAGCCTTTCCATAACGGAGACGGTGTTTGTTTCCTTGATGAGCAGGGCCGTTTGAAAGGTTTCCGTATCAACCGGGTGGATGGCAACAAACTCTATCCGGCAGGCGAAGTGCCCCGCATCAAACCGCGTACCCGTCTCTATCGAAATTTCGATCAGGAGTTTGAACGCATCCTTTCCCGCAAGTCTGCCGAACGCAAAATAGGCATTGAGTGGGAACTGGCAGATACCCCTTCGGGCTTTGCCCTGACTGCCGCAGATGAAGACGGGAATCGTGTGACATTGTCATTCCCCTGTTCAAAAGAGCTGGCGCGTACTCCGCAACAGGAGCATCTGCGTACCCAGCTTGGCAAATTAGGTAACACCCCTTTTGAGGTCGTGGCTTTGGGAGGTATGGACGATACTTCTGTGAAGGCTGCTCCCGCTGTTGTGATCAACCTGTCGCATAACTGGTTCATACCGGCTTCGGTGATAGCAGATTGGCGTCGCCAAGTGACAGACAGGCTGATAGCGGCCCGCCGTATCACTTACCGTCGTGAACTGCATGTCTGGAAACCTACCCGGCATTGTTTCCCGATGAAGTCCCTGACATATTTGGGGAATGTGATGAATACATCCGCCCGTAGCTTTTATCTGGAGCATGGGGTTGTTTCCGTAGAACCGGCATACGAGAAGCAGGCCGTACCGGAAGCCGTACTGATGTTCTGTAAGCATTGCCTGCGTTATAGCATGGGCTGGTGTCCTACGCATCAAAAGGGACACTCTCCATACCGGGAACCTTATTACTTGGTCGGGACGGACGGTAAGCGTTTCCGCCTGACTTTTGACTGTAAGAACTGCCAAATGAAGGTGAGCGGAGAGTGAGACGGGAGGTTTGAAGCAGAAAGCATGAAGTATGGGATATAACGGACGAAGAGTATAAAACATAGGATATAACAAATAAGATGTGGGAGATGCATAAAGCAGAATTAAATAGGAGCAACCGTAAGCATAACGTTACTGTACGCAGTGTGTCCCGTACCTTATGCCTTATACTGCATCCGCTATATCTCCTGCTTTTACTTCTGCCTTGTCTTGCCTCTTGCCATTATCCCCGTCCCGACTTGGAAAACAGGGAGCTGGGGGAGAGGACGCGCGATTCGTTGAGGTATCTGTACGAACGCCATTATACGTGGGATACAAATTTGGAACTACTGGATGACTCGGTAACTATCGCCTGCCTGCCTGTAAAGGATTGCTATAACACATTGTACAGGGGCGACAGGGTTGTGGTAGCGGAGTTTGCCATTCATCCGGCAGACAGTGTGGATAGCGTATGGGTGAAGCTCGCCCATTCACAGGAGGTACAGGGGTGGATTCGGGAAAAGGATATGATGCGGGCATTTGTCCCTACGGACAGCATCTCACAGGCCATTTACCTGTTCAGTGAGACGCATGCTTCTTATTTCATCGTAATCTTTGCATTGTTTGTGGCGGTATGGCTGTTTCGTGCGTTCCGGCGCAAGCAGTTGCAAATGGTCTGCTTCAATGATATAGACAGCGTATACCCGCTGTTGCTGTGCTTGCTGCTGGCATTCAGCGCTACGGTGTACGAGTCTATGCAGGTATTTGTGCCGGAGACGTGGCAGCATTTTTATTTCAATCCTACGCTTTCGCCGTTTAGGGTTCCGTTGGTGCTTTCTGTTTTCCTGATGAGCCTTTGGATGTTCGTCATTGTCTTGCTGGCGGTGCTCGACGATTTGTTCCGTCTGCTGAGTCCGGCGGCGGCTGTGTTCTATCTGCTGGGGCTGGCTTCCTGTTGTATCTTCTGTTATTTCTTCTTTATATTGACTACGCAGATATATATCGGATATTTGTTTATTGCCGTATTCGTGTGCGTGTTCTTCAGGAAGCTGCGCTCATCGTTGGCGGCATCCCGTTATCGTTGCGGCAATTGCGGACAAAAGATAGGGACGAAAGG
This sequence comes from Bacteroides eggerthii, assembly GCF_025146565.1. Classification (NCBI taxonomy): domain Bacteria; kingdom Pseudomonadati; phylum Bacteroidota; class Bacteroidia; order Bacteroidales; family Bacteroidaceae; genus Bacteroides; species Bacteroides eggerthii. Next base: position 1,332,390 of record NZ_CP102258.1, read on the forward strand.
CGTTTGTCCGCATTGCGGGGCAATCAACGAGTAGGAATTCCATTCTTGCCGAAAGGGTTTGTTCCTCTGTCGGCTAAAACCTGCAACGCAGTTCGATGCCTGCCTGGATGGGACGTCCTTTCTGCATGAACCCGTTGCCCATACTCTCAAAGTAGAAAGCGGCATAATCCTTGTCCAAAGCATTGCGCACCCAGAGGTCTATCTGCCCGCGTCCCTTTTGAAAGCTGACGCGGCCGTTCAGAGTGCCGTAGAAAGACTGGCTGACGGTATTTTCTTCTGTCCAGTAGATGCGTCCCGCACCGGTATAGTTGACATTCAGTTGGATGCGGTCCAGCCAATATCCCGCATTGATGCGGAAGATGTACTGTCCGCCTACGGTCAGCGTGTGTTTGGGGACGAAGGGCACGTAATGGCCGTTGTAGCTCACTTCCTGAAGTTGCCCGTTTACGCGGGCATTGGTGGCGTAATCCTTGAAAGTGGCATACGTGTAGCCATAGCTGGTGTTCACCGTAAAATCGGTGGTAATTGCTGCGGCCAGGGCAAGCTCGGCGCCCAGACTGCGGCTTTTGCCTGCATTCACCGTTTCGCGCCCTAAGCCGCTTGCTCCTGCGAAGCGTGAGATCTGTTGGTCGCGTGTCTCCAGCCAGAAGAATGCGGCGTCGGTACGCAGGCGGTTATTGAAAAGGTTCAGGTGAGTTCCTACTTCATAGTTCCACGTCTGCTCCGGCTTATACTCGGTGGCGGAACGAGCGTCGGGATTCTTGCCCGCATCGGGGAACTTTTCACTGATGAGATCCTTGTAAGACGCACCGGGAGAGTTCTCTATGGCTTTCAGGACTTCTTCTTTCGTCTGTCTCATCATGTCGTTCTTCAAGCTCGATTGCAATAGGTCGGAGAACATCTGAATGTTGTATCCGCCCGAACGGTAGCCTTTGCTTACGGTTGCGTAGACATTGCCCAGATTGTCTTTGAAATCATATTGGAGGGCGAACTTAGGCAACAGTTGCAGGTAGTCTTTGTCGATGGAGCCCTGATAGCGCGACTGTACGGTGAGTGACGTTTCGGGCATCATCGGTATCTCTTTGATAATTTGTCCGCCACGTACCATTTCTCCCTTGATGCCTACCGTATAGTCCATTGCAGTACCGGAGTTGTAGTTCATCTTCATCTTTTCATAATCCAGGCGCAATCCGGCTGTGAAAGACAGTCCCCTCAGGCCGAACAGGTCCCTGAATGTAGATTGGTGGAACAATGCTCCGTTGAGAAGCGGCGTGTCGAAATCGCCGTTGATGAGCAAATCGTTGCCGCCGAGTTGGAGGGAGGGTAATATGTTCAGCCCCATGCCCGGCATCATGGTGACTTCAATCTTGGAAGGGATTACACTGCCCAGCATCTGGTCCAGCATGTCCATGCCGTCTTTTCTGAATGTCACCGGGGCATCGGTTTTCAGCCATTGGTAGAAGCCGAATACCCCCGTAGCCCATTGCCAGCGTCCGTTGCCTTTGCTTTTCATCACCAGTTCTTCGCTCAATGTGTGGATGCGTTGTTTTTGTTCCAGTGTATAAATGTCTTTTGCTGTAAAGTCCTGGTCGATGGACATGCGGTCTTTCAAGAACTGATAACCCGTTACGGCGCTTAGCGTAAAGTGCTGTGCCTGATATTCAAGGTTCAGGCCTGCGTTCATCAGGTTGCGGTAGTAGTCGCTTTCGCGGTTGTTGGAGATTGTGCCGACGTAGGGCTTCATCTCTTCGCTTTGGGCGGCGGGGTTTACGCTGCCTGTGTAGTAGTACGGATAGCCGCCCTGGTCGCTATATTCATAGCTCACGTTCAAGTCAGCTTTCCAGTTGTCGGAGGGCAGGTAGATACCGCGGAAGCGTCCGCCGGCGGACTGTCCTTTATCTATCTTCTTGTTGTTCAGGGCGGCATTGCGGAAGAAACCGCCTTCGTAGTCATAGAAGCCGCCGGTGGAGAAGGCGAAACGCTCGGATACCCGGTGGTAATGGGTCAGCGAGGTATTGTAGGCATTGTGCGTGCCTGCACCCATGCGGAAGTCTGTCCCTTGATAGGAGAAAGGCGATTTGGTGTGGATCTTAATCAGTCCCCCCATTGCATTGCGCCCGTACAGTGTTCCTTGCGGGCCGCGCAGCACGTCAATGCGTTCGATGTCGGAGTAGTCGAAGTCGAAAGCGGACTTGTCGATGTAGGGGATATTGTCCACATACAGGCCGATGGAGGGTGTGTTGATGCGTGAGCCGATGCCGCGGATATAGACGGCGGAGGTCAGGCGTGAACCGTAGTCGGGGATGAACATGTTGGGTACAAGTCCCGTCAGGTTCTTGATGGAGTTGACTTGGGCTGCCTGCATATCCTGTTGTGAGAGCAGGGTGACGGCTGTGGGCTGCTCGCGAAGTTTCCGGTTCTCTTTGGGTGCTGCAATGACGAGTATCTCTTCTACGTCTACTACTTTCAAGGTGTCCAGCTCTTCCGCAAGCATGTTGCCGGAAGTGAGGAGCATCAAAATCAGGGTGATAATCTTATATTGTTTCATAACTGGTTTTATTTCGGTTGCAAAGTAACGCGAAATCTCCAGTATGTGCAATCCTAATTTATGAGGATTATGGTTAGTTTTCGCTGATCATTTCATCACTGTCCACCGGCTTCATATTCTGTCCGCGTCGACATATCCATGCATCACAGCATAGATGGTCAGTCCCGATACAGACTTGATGCCCAGTTTCTCCACGATATTCTTGCGGTGGGTGATGACGGTGGTCAGACTGATGTTCAGTTTGTCGGCAATCTCTTTGTTGATGAGCCCTTTGGTAATGAGCGCCAGCACTTCTATTTCGCGGGCGGAGAGGTCGTGGTTATCGGGGGTGTTGGCGGCGACATGCCCTTGCTGATGTCCGTAGCGGTGCAGCCGTAGAATATCTTTGATGAGGCTTTTCTCGTCCTGGTAGATGTTCAGGGTAGGTACTCCCGACAGCTGTGGCTGGTTGTCGCCGCCTGCCAATACGATGGTTTTGGGTTTGCGGGGCAGGAAGAACGCGGTATGTTCGAAATATATCTGGGAAGCGATGAAGTAATGGGCATACATATCGGGTGTGTCGTCCATAAGTTCGGCAAAGGAATGGAACACACGTATGGTAGCCATCGGGATGATCTCTTCCAGAAGGTTCTGCAGCCCCAAAGAGGTAAGTGTGTTGGGAGCGACGATTGCTATTTCAGGGGTTGTCATAAGGATACAGGGTTTGCCCGCAAAAGTACGGATTATTTTTGTATCCTCCTTGCAATACTAAGGAAATGAATTTTGCCGAAACGAAGAACTCTGTCGCTATATTATTTGTTAGTAGTTGATAACTAACTTAAAACCTTAACGTTATGAGATATGATATAGCTATTATCGGCGGCGGGCCTGCCGGATATACGGCTGCCGAGAGAGCAGCTGCCGGCGGTCTGAAAACCGTCTTGTTTGAAAAGAAAGCCATAGGCGGCGTATGCCTGAACGAGGGATGTATTCCCACAAAAACACTGTTGTATTCTGCCAAGCTGTGGGATACGATGAAAGGTGCTGCCAAGTACGGCATTACCGTTCCCGATGCGCCCGCTTTCGATATGGGAAAGATTATCGACCGTAAAGATAAAGTTGTGAAGAAGCTGACGGGCGGCGTGAAGATGACGGTCGGTTCGTATGGAGTCGCCATTGTGGAAAAAGAAGCTGTGATAGCGGGTGAGGAGAATGGAATGTTCCGCATCGTGGCGGGTGGCGAAACCTATGAAGCCACTTACCTGCTGGTGTGTACCGGTTCCGATACGGTTATTCCGCCTATACCGGGATTGTCCGATACGGATTACTGGACTTCCAAAGAAGCGCTCGAAAGTAAGGAACTTCCCCGGTCGCTGGTTATCATCGGCGGCGGTGTCATCGGCATGGAGTTTGCCTCCTTCTTCAATAGTATGGGGGTGAAGGTGAGCGTGGTTGAAATGATGCCCGAAATATTAGGGGCAATGGACAAGGAGACCGCTGGCATGCTGCGTTCGGAGTATTTGAAGCGTGGCGTCAACTTCTATTTGGGCACGAAAGTGACGGCTGTGTCCCATGAAGGGGTGACCGTTGAAAAAGACGGCAAGGCTTCGCTGATAGAGGCCGGGAAAATTTTGGTAAGCGTAGGGCGCAAGGCAAACCTCGGCCAAGCAGGGCTGGATAAGCTGAATGTCGAACTGTTGCGTAACGGTGTGAAAGTGGATGAGCACATGCAGACCTCCCATCCTCGTGTTTATGCCTGTGGCGACATAACAGGCCGTTCCATGCTGGCGCATACGGCAATTCGTGAGAGTGAGGTGGCGGTTAATCACATTCTGGGAGTGGAGGATGCGATGAACTACGACTGCATACCGGGTGTGGTCTATACCAATCCGGAAGTTGCCGGGGTGGGAAAGACCGAAGAGGAACTGAAAGCACTCGGTACCGGTTATCACATACAGAAGCTGCCTATGGCGTATTCCGGTCGTTTTGTTGCCGAGAACGAGCTGGGCAATGGATTGTGCAAACTGGTGCTGGATGACGGCGACCGTATCATCGGCTGCCATTTGTTGGGCAATCCGTCATCGGAAATTATTGTGGCGGCGGGCATTGCCGTTCAGCATGGATATACGGTGGAGGAGTTCCAGAAGAGCGTATTCCCGCATCCCACGGTGGGAGAGATCTTTCACGAAACACTTTTTGCGTGATGTTCTGTATCGATAACCGCTGTACGGATGTGTATTTCAATCTGGCGGCAGAAGAATATCTCCTGAAGAAAAAGAAGGACAACTTCTTTATGATGTGGCAGTCCGTCCCTTCTGTGGTGATAGGAAAGCATCAGAGTGTGCGGAAGGAAGTGGATGAGAAGTATATACACGAGAATAATATCCTGTTGGCACGCCGCTTTTCCGGTGGCGGGGCGGTTTACCATGACGAGGGCAACCTCAATCTGAGCTTTATGGAAACGGTGGAGCGTCCCGACTTCGAATACTACTTGCAGCAGACGGTGGACTTTCTCGAAAGCCTCGGCATAGTGGCGTACACCGACAAGCGGATGGGCATTTATGTAGACGATCGGAAAGTGTCGGGCAGTGCGCAGTGCATCCATAAGAACAGGGTGATGTATCATTGTACCCTGCTGTATTCCGCCAATCTGCAAGCGCTGGATGCCGCATTGTGCGGAAGGAGCGACGGAGAGGACCTGCTGCCCAGTTCGCGTGTGTTGCGGGCCGTTCCTTCGGTACGCAGTGCGGTGGCGAATATCAGTGAGTATCTGCTGCCTGCCGTACCTCTGAAGCGCTTTGCCCGTTTGCTGTTCCACTTCTTCTTTGAGGGAGGAGATAACCGCGTCTATCGTTTTACTCCTGAGGACTTGGCGGCGATCGGGCAATTAAAAGCAGAAAAGTATGCTTGTGGAGAGTGGATATACGATAGGGTGGCATTAGCTCCGGCGTAGGGAAAACCTTACTTCCGGATGATTTGTTTATTATCAAGAACTAATAACTTAAAACTTAACTATATGTCGGGATTTGAAATAAAGATGCCCAAGCTGGGCGAAAGTATAACCGAAGGAACCATTGTTTCCTGGTCGGTACAAGTGGGCGATGTTATCCGGGAAGATGACGTGCTGTTCGAAGTGAATACTGCTAAAGTCAGTGCGGAGATACCTTCGCCGGTGGCAGGCAGGATAGTGGAGATACTATTTAAGGAAGGTGATACCGTTGCGGTGGGTACGGTGGTGGCTGTGGTGGATATGGGCGGAGATGATGAGCCTTCCGAGCCTTCTGCCGGTACGAAAGAAAGCGTAAAGGCTCCGGTTGCGGATAATACGGGAGCAGGGACTTCCCCGGTTCCGGTGCAGGAACTTCCCAAAGCGCAGGCAGCCGGTTCGGAGAATGAACGCTGGTATTCTCCGGTGGTTCTCCAATTGGCCCGCGAAGCCCGGATATTGCAGGAGGAGTTGGATAGGATACCGGGTACAGGCTATCAGGGACGTTTGAGTAAAAAGGACATCAAGCAATACATCATACAGAAGCAGAATGGTGCGGCGGGCGTTGCTGCCGCGAAGCCGGCTGTGGCGGCAGTGCCTCAATCTTCACCTGTAACGGCTACCTCTGTTGCAGAGGGTATCGAGGTGAAGGAGATGGATCGTGTCCGTCGGATGATTGCCGACCACATGGTGATGTCCAAACACACTTCGCCGCATGTCACTACCCTGGTGGAAGTGGATATGACGAAATTGGTGAAGTGGCGCGAAAAAAACAAGGAGGCTTTCTTTAAACGTGAAGGGGTGAAGCTGACCTATATGCCTGCCATTACCGAAGCGACTGCCAAAGCGCTGGTTGCCTATCCGCAGGTGAACGTCTCCGTAGAAGGTTACAATATCCTGTTCAAGAAACATATCAATGTGGGAATAGCCGTATCGCAAAACGACGGCAACCTGATTGTTCCCGTTGTGCATGATGCCGACAGGCTGAACCTGAGCGGGCTTGCCATTGCGATAGACGGCTTGGCTGCCAAGGCGCGCATCAACAAGCTGATGCCGGACGACATAGCGGGCGGCACGTTTACGATTACCAATTTCGGCACGTTCAAGTCGCTGTTCGGTACGCCTATCATCAATCAGCCGCAAGTAGCCATATTGGGAGTGGGGGTGATAGAGAAGAAGCCAGCCGTTATGGAGACGCCCGAAGGGGATGTGATAGCTATCCGACATAAGATGTATCTCTCCTTGTCCTACGACCACCGCGTGGTGGACGGGTCGCTGGGCGGCAATTTCCTCTATTTCATCAAGAACTATCTGGAGAACTGGAATGAGTAAAAACAAAAAATGAGTATTATGAAGAAGTATGATATAAAAACCACCGATACGGAAACGTTGAAGAAGTGGTACTATTTAATGACTCTGGGGCGTGCGCTTGATGAAAAAGCGCCTGCCTATCTGTTGCAGTCATTAGGTTGGTCGTACCATGCGCCTTATGCCGGACACGACGGCATACAGCTGGCAATGGGACAAGTGTTTACCCAAGGGGAAGATTTTCTCTTCCCTTATTACCGGGATATGCTGACGGTGCTTTCGGCGGGAATGACTCCCGAAGAACTGATATTGAACGGCATCTCGAAGGCTACGGATCCGGGAAGCGGCGGACGCCACATGTCCAACCACTTTGCCAAACCGGAGTGGCATATCGAGAATGTATCCTCGGCAACAGGTACGCATGACCTGCATGCTGCCGGTGTGGCGCGTGCCATGGTGTATTACGGGCATAAAGGGGTGGTTATCACCTCGCATGGAGAGTCGGCTTCGTCCGAGGGTTTTGTATATGAGGCTGTCAATGGTGCGAGCTTGGAGCGTTTGCCGGTCATTTTTGTCTGGCAGGACAACGGGTATGGCATTTCCGTTCCGAAGAAGGACCAGACCGCGGCGCGTAAGGTTGCCGATAATTTTTCCGGTTTCAAGAACCTGAAAATCATCCATTGCAACGGTAAGGACGTTTTCGATTCGATGAATGCGATGACTGAGGCGCGGGAGTATGCATTGCTCAACCGCAATCCGGTGATTGTGCATGCCAACTGTGTGCGCATCGGTTCGCACTCCAATTCGGATAAACACACCCTCTATCGCGATGAAGGGGAGCTGGCGTATGTCAAGGCTGCCGACCCTTTGATGAAGTTCCGCCGGATGCTGTTGCGCTACAAACGTTTCACAGAAGAAGAGCTGAAAGCGGTTGAGGAAAAAGCGAAGAAAGACTTGTCCGCAGCCAATCGTAAGGCGCTGGCAGCTCCCGATCCTGATCCGGAGGCCATATTCAATTATGTATTGCCCGAACCTTATGAACCTGAAAAGTATAAGGACGGCGTGCATCACGAGACGGAAGGAGAGAAAGTGTTTCTGGTGAATTCTATCAATGAAACCTTGAAAGCGGAATTCCGGCGTAATCCCGATACGTTTATTTGGGGGCAGGATGTTGCCAATAAGGACAAGGGCGGCGTTTTCAATGTCACTAAGGGCATGCAGCAGGAGTTTGGAGAGGCGCGTGTGTTCAGTGCTCCCATTGCCGAAGACTATATTGTGGGTACGGCAAACGGTATGAGCCGTTTCGACCCCAAAATACGTGTCGTGATAGAAGGTGCGGAGTTTGCCGATTACTTCTGGCCGGCTGTGGAGCAGTATGTGGAGTGCACGCACGAATACTGGCGCAGCAATGGTAAGTTTGTCCCCAACGTGACGTTGCGTCTGGCTTCGGGCGGTTACATCGGCGGAGGATTGTACCACTCGCAGAATATTGAGGGAGCGCTGGCCACCCTGCCCGGTGCGCGGATCGTGTATCCCTCCTTTGCGGATGATGCTGCCGGACTGCTTCGTACGAGCATGCGCTCGCGGGGATTCACTTTGTTTCTGGAACCGAAAGCATTGTATAATTCGGTGGAGGCGGCAACGGTGGTACCCGATGACTTTGAGGTTCCATTCGGCAAGGCGCGTATCCGCAGGGAAGGTTCCGATTTGAGTATAATCACTTACGGAAACACAACGCACCTCTGTCTGAATGTGGCGGAACGCCTCGAAAAGGAGGGTGGATGGAAAGTAGAGGTCATTGATATACGTTCTTTGATCCCGCTGGACAGGGAGACTATTTACGGGTCTGTGAAGAAGACGGGGAAAGCATTGGTCGTACACGAGGATAAGGTGTTCGGCGGGTTCGGCGGGGAGATTGCCGCAGGCATCGGCTCGGACATGTTCCGCTATCTGGATGCTCCGGTGCAGCGGGTAGGGGCGACCTTTACTCCTGTGGGCTTTAATCCCATATTGGAACGTGCTGTCCTGCCGGATGCAGACCGGATTTATGAAGCGGCTAAGAAGCTGTTGGAATTTTAATTAAAGATGAACGGTTTATGAAAAAAATAGGATTGTTTTATGCTGCCAATGCTGTGAAAACCTCACAAGTGGCAAAGAAGATTCGTAAAGTCCTGGGTGCGGAGAATGTGGACATTATCCCTGCCGAACAGGCATGGGGTAATGATTTTGAGGCTTATGATAATTTGATTATCGGGGTGTCTACCTGGTTTGACGGGGAACTGCCCACTTACTGGGACGAACTGATCCCTGAGTTGGAGACGTTGGACTTGAAAGGGAAGCGCGTCGCTCTTTTCGGCTTGGGTGACCAAGTGAATTATCCCGATAATTTTGCCGATGGGCTGGGGCTTCTGGGCGATGCTTTTGAAAAGGCGGGAGCTTCTTTAGTGGGATTTACTCCCACTAAAGACTATTCATTCAATCGGTCGAAGGCTTTGCGCGGCAATGAATGGTGCGGCTTGGTTCTCGACTTTGAGAATCAGTCGGAGATGACCGACGGGCGTATCAAAGCCTGGTGTGACCGGCTGAGGGCTGAACTCTTATAGCAATAGCCGGCCTACGGCTTCCGCGCATCTCTCTCCGTCAATTCCTGCCGAAACGATGCCGCCGGCATATCCGGCTCCTTCGCCGCAGGGGAACAACCCCTTCAGGCGGACGTGCTGCAAGGTGTCTTTGTCTCTGATGATGCGGACCGGGGATGATGTACGGGTTTCCACTCCGATCATGGTGGCTTCGTTGGTAAGGAAGCCGTGACTGTATTTGCCGAACTGCTGGAAACCTTTGCTCAACCGGTTGGCTATGAATGGCGGCATCCAGAAGTGCAGGGGCGACGATACTAAGCCGGGTGCGTATGAGCTTTCGGGCAGGTCGTAGCTGAGTTTTTTCTTCGTGAAGTCTGCCATGCGCTGTGCGGGCGCCGTTTGCTTCATATTGCCTTGTTGCCAGCAAAGGTATTCCAGGGATTCTTGGAAGTACATCATGCTGAGCTGGGAGTTGAGAGTTGAAAGCCGGGGATCGGCTACGCCGTCTTGTTGTGCGGTTGGTTCTTCACTCATTATTCTTAATTCGTCATTGGCCAAGTCCTCCGGGCGCAGTTCCACTACCATTCCCGAATTGCTCCAGCGGGAGCCGCGGTTGCTGGGGCTCATGCCGTTGACAACGATTTGGCGGGGGCCGCTGGCTGCCGGAACCACAAAACCGCCGGGGCACATGCAAAAGCTGTACACGCCTCTTCCGTCCACTTGGGTGACGAAGCTGTATTCTGCGGCGGGCAGGTATTTGCCGCGGCCGTCCCGGCTGTGGTACTGTATCCGGTCTATCAGCTCGGCCGGATGTTCCAGACGCACTCCTACGGCGATGCCTTTGGCTTCTATTTCCACTTGGTTGGCTGCCAGCCAGCGGTACACATCACGTGCGGAATGTCCGGTGGCGAGTATGACGGGGCCGAGGAGGGTCTGTCCGGTATTGGTTTCGATGCCTTTCACTTCGTCATTCTCAATAATCAGGGCGTCCATGCGCGTTTCAAAGTGCACTTCGCCGCCACAGGCGATAATGGTGTTCCGCATATTCTCTATGACCCGCGGCAGCTTGTCTGTTCCGATGTGGGGATGGGCGTCGACAAGGATGGAAGGCGAGGCGCCATGCTGGCAGAATACGTTCAGTATTTTGTCTACATTTCCCCGTTTCTTGCTGCGGGTGTAGAGCTTGCCGTCCGAGTAAGCTCCCGCGCCCCCTTCTCCGAAACTGTAATTGGATTCTGGGTTGACGGTCTGTTCCCTTCCTATCAAGGCGAGGTCTTTTTTGCGGTCGCGTACGTTCTTGCCGCGCTCCACGATGACGGGGCGCAAGCCGAGTTCTATCAGGCGCAGGGCGGCGAATAGTCCGCCGGGACCGGCTCCTACAACGACCACCTGCGGTTTGTCCGACACATTATTATATATAGTCTCCCTGTACTCACCCTCTTTCGGCATTTCATTGAGATAGACGCGTACGGTCAGGTTCACGAAGATAGTTCGCTGGCGCGCATCAATGCTGCGTTTCAGGATTCGTGTAGCTGTGATGTCGCGTACGTTCAGTCCTTTCTCTTGTATGAGGTATTCTTTCAGGCGCTGTTCATTGGCCGCTGTTTCGGGCAATACGCGCAGTTGGTATTCTTGTATCATATTCTTTTTTCTTCATTAATAAAAACTCTGTGGGGCGCTGTGCCCCTGCGGCGGATCTATTCCCTGTGGCGGGCTTATCCGAACAATGCCCGGAACGCCTCTTCCACCTTTCTCACCGGTATAAGTTCGATTTTCAGCTTGGAAGTGTTCAGTCCCTGCATATTGTATTTGGGAAGTATGAACCGCTTGAAGCCGAGTTTCTCCGCTTCGCCGATGCGTTGTTCGATGCGGTTGACGGGGCGGATTTCACCGGACAGCCCTATTTCTCCCGCCATGCATATCTCAGGCTCTATGGCTGTGTCCATATTGCTGGAGAGGATGGCGCTGATGACGGAGAGGTCGATGGCGGGGTCGTTGACTTTCAGTCCGCCGGCAATGTTGAGGAATACATCTTTTTGGGCGAGCTTGAAGCCGACGCGTTTCTCCAGTACGGCAAGCAGCATATTCATTCTCCGTATGTCGAAGCCGGTGGCGGAGCGTTGCGGATTTCCATAAACGGCACTGCTCACCAACGCCTGCGTCTCTATCAGGAACGGGCGGATGCCTTCTATGGCGGAAGCAATGGCTATGCCGCTCATTCCCTCATGGTCTTGGGTGAGAAGCAGTTCCGAAGGGTTGCTCACCTGCCGCAATCCGTCTTGCCTCATCTCGTAGATGCCCAGTTCGGCAGTACTTCCGAAGCGGTTCTTGATGCTGCGCAGGATGCGGTACATATAATGCTGGTCGCCTTCAAACTGGAGTACGGTGTCTACAATGTGTTCCAGCACTTTGGGACCGGCAATGCTTCCTTCCTTATTGATGTGACCGATAAGGATTACCGCCGTATGCGTCTCTTTGGCAAAGCGCAGGATAGAGGCGGAGCACTCCCTGACTTGGGCTATGCTGCCCGGAGAGGATTCGAGCGTTTCCGTTGAAATGGTCTGTATGGAGTCTATGACAACGAGGTCGGGACGTGTATTCTTTATGTGTACATAGATCTGTTCCAAAGAAGTCTCACAGACAATCAGGCAGTCGGCGGAGTTGCTTGTCAGGCGGTCGGCACGCAGCTTCAACTGCCGGGCGCTTTCCTCGCCTGATATGTAGAGAATGCGTTTCTCCGGTATCTGAAGCATGGTTTGCAGCACCAGTGTGGATTTTCCGATGCCCGGTTCGCCGCCTATCAATACCAGTGAACCTTGCACCAGACCGCCGCCCAGTACGCGGTTCAGCTCTGCGTCGTGCAGGTCGATACGGGGCTCATCATCAGCGGCAATCTCATTTAAAGTGACGGGCTTGGCTTTGGCTGTCTCTATGCCCGATACCGGACGCTTGTTTACGGTTTCTTTCCGCACTATCTCTTCCATATAAGTATTCCATTCTCCGCACGACGGGCATTTGCCCACCCATTTGGGCGACTCTTGTCCGCAGTTGCTGCATACATAGACTGTTTTCTCCTTTGCCATAAAAGAATTTCCATTAGAATTAACTGCCCAAAGGTACGATTTTTCATCGCCGGGTTGATAGGGTGGGCGTTGTTTTTAATGCCGATCCGCATTTTTGTTGTTTTGCCTGAAAAGTCCGGTTGTCCGGAGCGTTATTTCCGGAGGAGGTAGTGGTAGGGGAACACAGTCGTAATGGGAGCCTCTTTCAGTCGTAATGGGAGGCAGGTTCAGTCGTATTGGGAACTGCTTTCAGCCGTATTGGGAATAAAGTCCCACCCCTAAGAAAAAGGGTGGGACTATAACCTTGCTGTCAGATAGATAGTTACGTAATCGTAATTTCACCTGCAATGGGGCGGTTCATCAATTCGCGCACTTCTGCGGGGGAGTAGTTGTGCCCCAACAGGAACATCAGTTTGGTGACGGCAGATTCGGTAGTACTGTCATATCCGCATACAACGCCGGCCTGCATCAGCCGGTAGCCCGTTTCGTAGCGTTCCATTTCTACCGTACCGGCACTGCATTGGGTGACGTTCACAATCACAATGCCTTGTTCGCAGGCATCGTGCAGGCGGCGAAGGAACCACTCTTTCCGGGGAGCATTGCCCGAACCGTATGTCTCCAGCACCACCGCTTTCAGTCCTTCTATGGAGAGGATGGCATCTACTACGCTCTCCTGAATACCGGGGAAGAGCTTCAATATGGCAATATTGGTATCGAGCAGGTAGTGCGGTTGCAACCCGCCCTGTGTGCTTTCCGTATGAATTTGCACATTGTTATATTTGATGTGTATGCCGGCGGAGGCGAGTACCGGATAATTGAACGAACGGAAAGCGTTGAAGTTTTCGGCATTGATTTTGGTGGTGCGGTTGCCGCGCATCAGGTGATTCTCGAAAAAGATGCACACTTCCGGTACAAAGGGACGTCCGCCGGGATGCCGCGCTGTGGCGATCTCGATACTCGTCAGCAGGTTCTCCTTGCCGTCCGTACGGAGCACGCCGATGGGAAGCTGCGACCCGGTGAGGATGACGGGCTTGTTGAGCCCTTCGAGCATGAAGCTGAGGGCAGATGCTGTGTAGGCCATGGTGTCCGTTCCATGAAGGATGACAAAGCCGGTGTACCGCTCGTAGTTGTCGCTGATGATGCGTACGAGTTTGCGCCAGGCATCCGGATCCATGTCCGAAGAGTCCATGGGAGGGTCGAACTGATAGGTGTCTATGCGGAACGTAAAATTCTGGAGTTCGGGCACATGCTTCTGTAAGTGTTCAAAGTTGAAGTTCTCCAATGCTCCGGTTTCTGTGTTCTCTATCATTCCGATAGTTCCCCCGGTGTAAATTAACAAAACGGAAGTATTATTTGGGATCATACGCTCGATTCTTACATGATTACTATGCAAAGATAGTAATATATCTCTAAAACAATAGCAAAGTGTTAGAAAACTGCGTCCGGATTGCTCTCTTCCCTTGACAGAAAGTGCAAATCTGTCAGTCGTGAAATGTACATATTTCTGTCCTTAATGAAGCGAATATGTATTTTTATCGCAAAAAAGTCGTAAAATGTGATAGTTTGAATATTTTTATTGTTACTTTTGCAACACTTATCATAAACGATAGCAGTAAGAGACAATGAACAAGTACTATCAACATACAGTCACATCCATGTGCACCATGACCCTTAGGGGTTGGGGATAGTATTTTGTGTTTCTACGTGTTACACTAATTTTCAGTCATTTCATTTAGCTTTCGTCACAGAGAACCGCAGCGTCTCACAAAATTTGCTTGTGCAGTTCCGCGTGATTCCGGTGGCGGGAAAGAAAAAAGCCCTGTGAGACCCCTGCATCCTCTGTGATGAACATCTCATCCGGGAGTATTTCAAGTATTAATAATAAAAACACCAATATAATGAAAGTAATAAAATTCGGCGGAACATCCGTAGGTTCTGCGAACAGCATTTTAAGCGTTAAGAGAATTGTAGAAGCTATCAATGAACCTTTAATAGTAGTGGTTTCCGCGTTGGGCGGCATTACGGACAAGCTGATCAATACCTCGAAAATGGCGGCATCCGGTGATGCTTCGTACGAGAATGAGTTTCGTGAGATTGTCTACCGCCATGTGGAAATGATAAAGGAGGTGATTCCGGCAGGCGAGTCCCAAGTGGCGTTGCAGCGTCAGGTGGGAGAGTTGCTGAACGAACTGAAGGACATCTTCCAGGGTATTTACCTGATTAAAGACTTGTCGCAGAAGACATCCGATACGATTGTAAGTTACGGCGAGCGCCTTTCCTCCATCATCGCAGCGCAACTGACAGGTGCGGAATGGTTCGATTCGCGCCGGTTCATCAAGACGGAGAAGAAGCATTCCAAGCATGTGCTGGATGCGGAGCTTACCACCGCTTTGGTGCGCGAGACATTCAAGGATATGCCCAAGCGCGTACTGGTTCCGGGATTCATCTCTACGGACAAGACTACCGGTGAGGTCACCAATCTGGGGCGCGGCGGTTCCGACTATACGGCAGCCATCATTGCTGCGGCGCTGGATGCCGATGCACTGGAGATATGGACTGATGTGGACGGCTTCATGACTGCCGATCCGCGTGTGATTTCCACTGCCTATACCATCAATGAACTGAGCTATGTAGAAGCTACCGAACTTTGTAACTTCGGGGCCAAAGTGGTGTATCCGCCTACTATTTATCCGGTCTGTCACAAGAACATACCTATTATAATAAAGAATACTTTCAATCCCGAAGGGGCGGGAACGGTTATCAAGCAAGAAGTCTCCAGTCCGCAGAGCAAGGCCATCAAGGGTATCTCGTCCATTAATGATACGAGCCTGATAACGGTGCAGGGCCTTGGCATGGTTGGCGTGATTGGTGTGAACTATCGCATCTTCAAAGCTTTGGCAAAGAACGGCATCAGTGTGTTCCTCGTTTCGCAGGCCTCTTCGGAGAACTCCACTTCCATCGGTGTGCGCAATGCGGATGCCGACCTGGCTTGTGAGGTGCTGAATGAGGAGTTTGCCAAGGAGATTGAAATGGGAGAGATTTCGCCCATACAGGCGGAGAAAGATTTGGCTACGGTGGCCATTGTAGGCGAGAATATGAAGCATACGCCGGGTATTGCCGGCAAGCTGTTCGGCACGCTGGGACGCAACGGTATCAATGTGATAGCCTGTGCGCAGGGTGCTTCGGAAACGAATATCTCGTTCGTCGTGGACAGTAAGTCGCTGCGCAAGTCCTTGAATGTCATTCACGACTCTTTCTTCCTGTCGGAATATCAGGTGCTGAACCTCTTTATCTGCGGGGTCGGTACGGTGGGCGGCAGTCTGATAGAACAGATTCACAGCCAGCGCCAGAGATTGATGCAGGAGAATGGCCTGCAACTGAATGTGGTGGGTATTGCCGATGCCTCCAAGGCGATGTTCGGCCGCGAGGGGTTCGACCTGGGACGTTTTCGTGAAGAGTTGGCGGAGAAAGGCAAGGAAAGCTCGCTGGATACGCTTCGTGATGAGATTATCGGCATGAATATCTTCAACTCCGTATTCGTGGACTGTACGGCAAGTGCGGGTGTGGCGTCTTTGTACAAAGACCTTCTGATGCATAATGTGTCGGTGGTTGCAGCTAATAAGATTGCTGCCTCTTCGGAATACGAGAACTATCGTGAACTGAAGCAGATAGCCCGCCAGCGTGGTGTGAAGTATCTGTTTGAAACGAATGTCGGTGCAGGCCTGCCCATCATCAATACGATTAACGACCTTATACATAGCGGTGACAAGATACTGAAGATTGAGGCGGTGCTGAGTGGCACGCTGAATTATATCTTCAACAAAATCAGTGCGGACATTCCTTTCAGCAAGACCATTAAGATGGCGCAGGAGGAACGTTATTCCGAACCCGACCCGCGCATCGACCTTAGCGGTAAGGATGTGATTCGCAAACTGGTGATTCTGGCGCGTGAAGCGGGCTATCGCATCGAACAGAGCGATGTGGAGAAGAACCTGTTCGTTCCCGATGATTTCTTTGAAGGCTCGCTGGATGATTTCTGGAAGAAGGTTCCGGGACTTGACGCCGACTTTGAAGCACGCCGCAAGGTGTTGGAAGCCGGGAACAAGCACTGGCGTTTCGTTGCCAAATTGGAGAACGGCAAGGCATCCGTAGGCTTGCAGGAAGTAGGTGTGAACCATCCGTTCTATGGTTTGGAGGGCAGCAACAACATCATCTTGCTGACCACAGAACGTTATAAGGAATACCCCATGATGATACAAGGTTACGGAGCCGGCGCAGGCGTGACGGCTGCGGGTGTCTTTGCGGACATCATGAGCATTGCGAACGTTTAATTAAATGAAGAATGATGAAACACATTATTATATTAGGTGACGGCATGGCCGACTGGCCCGTAAAGTCTTTGGGTGGAAAGACTTTGTTGCAGGCAGCCAAAACACCCTATATGGATAAACTCGCCCGAATGGGGCGCGTGGGCAGGCTCAAGACTGTTGCCGACGGTTTCCATCCGGGCAGCGAGGTGGCCAATATGTCCGTACTGGGCTACAACCTGCCGAAAGTGTACGAGGGACGCGGCCCGCTGGAGGCGGCAAGCATCGGCGTAGACCTGAAGCCCGGTGAAATGGCGATGCGCTGTAATATTATTTGCATTGAGGGCGACGATATAAAGAACCATTCAGCCGGACACATCACGACCGAGGAGGCCGATGTGTTGGTGAAATATCTGCAGGAACACTTGGGAGATGAGCGCGTGCGCTTTCATACAGGTGTGCAATACCGTCACCTGCTGGTCATAAAAGGCGGAGACAAACGCATTGACTGCACGCCCCCGCACGATGTTCCTTTGAAACCCTATCGCCCCTTGCTGGTGAAGCCGATGGCAGGCACAGAGGATATCACTGTTCCCGAAGGTGAAGCCGACTTAACTCCCCGGCAGACTGCCGATTTAATAAACGACCTGATTATGCGTTCGCAGGCTCTGTTGAAGGAACATCCCGTCAACAAGAAGCGCGCAGCCGCGGGCAAAGACCCTGCCAACAGCATCTGGCCATGGAGTCCCGGCTATCGTCCGCAAATGGAAAAGCTCTCGGATAAGTTCCCTCAGGTGAAGAGAGGTGCTGTCATCTCCGCCGTAGATCTGATTAACGGCATCGGAACCTATGCCGGATTGCGTCGCCTGACGGTGGAAGGTGCAACCGGACTTTACGACACCAATTACGAGAATAAGGTGGCGGCGGCCCTTGATGCACTGAAGACGGACGATTTTGTTTATCTGCATATCGAAGCCAGTGACGAGGCCGGCCATGAAGGGGATGTTTCCTTGAAGATGCAGACGATTGAGAACTTGGACAGTCGTGCCGTAGGCCCTGTCTATGAAGCGGTGAAAGATTGGGAAGAGCCGGTTGCCATTGCCGTTTTGCCCGATCATCCCACTCCTTGCGAGCTTCGTACGCATACCAATGAGCCGGTGCCTTTCTTCATCTGGTATCCGGGCATTGAGCCGGATGAGGTGCAGACGTTCGACGAGGTTGCCGCTTGCAGCGGCAGCTATGGCATGATGAAAGAAGATGAGTTTATAAATGAATTTATGAAAGAATTATGAAATATTACAGTACTAACAAACAGGCGCCCGATGCTACTTTGGAAGAGGCCGTAGTGAAAGGGCTTGCCGCTGACAAAGGACTTTTCATGCCCTTTGCCATCAAACCGTTGCCGCAGGATTTTTACGACAGCATTGACACGCTTGGCTTTCAGGAGATAGCCTACCGGGTGGCGGATGCTTTCTTTGGAGAGGATGTTCCGGCAGATACGTTGAAACAGATTGTGTATGACACGCTGAGTTTTGATGTGCCTTTGGTGAAGGTGACGGAGAATATCTATTCCCTTGAGCTGTTTCATGGACCTACGCTTGCCTTTAAGGATGTGGGCGGCCGTTTTATGGCGCGTCTGCTGGGCTATTTCATCAGGAAAGAGGGCAAGAAGCAGGTGAACGTACTGGTTGCCACTTCGGGGGATACGGGCAGCGCCGTAGCCAACGGTTTCCTCGGTGTGGAAGGAATCCATGTTTATGTACTTTATCCGAAAGGCAAGGTGAGCGAAATTCAGGAGAAGCAGTTCACTACGCTGGGACAGAACATCACAGCCCTTGAGGTGGACGGCACATTCGACGACTGTCAGGCGCTGGTGAAAGCCGCCTTCATGGACAAGGAACTTAATGAGCATATGCAACTTACCAGCGCCAACTCCATTAATGTGGCGCGTTTCCTCCCGCAGGCCTTTTACTATTTCTATGCCTACGCCCAGTTGAAGCGTGCGGGAAAAGCCGATGATGCCGTAATCTGCGTGCCGAGCGGTAATTTCGGCAATATAACGGCCGGCCTGTTCGGCAAGCGCATGGGATTGCCTGTGAAACGTTTCATAGCTTCCAATAACCGTAACGATATTTTCTACCAGTATTTGCAGACGGGTGTTTATGCGCCGCGTCCCAGCATTGCCACAATTGCCAACGCCATGGATGTGGGCGATCCGAGTAACTTTGCTCGTGTGCTTGATCTTTACGGGGGGAGTCACGCAGCTATCTCCGCCGAGATAAGCGGCGCCACTTATACGGACGGACAGATAGCCGAAACCATGAAAGAGGTATGGAAAGACAATCATTACTTGCTCGACCCTCATGGGGCATGTGGCTTCCGCGCGTTGCAAGAAGGGTTGCAGGCGGGCGAGACGGGTATCTTCCTGGAAACGGCCCATCCTGCCAAATTCAAAGATACGGTAGAGAAGATTATCGGCGAGGCTGTGCAGATACCGGAAAAATTGCAGGCCTTTATGCGCGGCGAGAAGAAGAGCTTGCCTATGTCGAAAGGCTTTGAGGACTTCAAACGCTATCTGATGAGTATCTGACCGGAGCAGGACTGTCGCATTGTGCCGGACAAAAGATTGTCCTGATACTTTGGGGCATTACCCGTTTCCGATATCTCAAGGCTCAATGGGGAAATTCAGGAACAGTAGGTATTCTCCTTCAGCTTCGACTGTAAACTCAGTGCCGGTACATTCGTTGAGAGTGCCTTGCCACCAGTTGGTGAAGTCGCTGAGAGGATATACCAGTCCGATTCCATGCAGCCTGCGGGCGCCGAAGTTGATGATAGATACCTGCTGCCCCGGCCGGCAGGGGAGGGTACACGTGTTCCGGCAAGGGATGAAAACGCCATAGTCTGTATAAGTACATACATCGGCTCCGGCACGCATGTAGTCCATAAGCAGGCTGATATTTCCCAAAGTATGGTCTTCGCGTCTGCCGGTGGCGCCTACGATGGCTATCCGGCGTTTCCCTTGTGACAATAAGTAGCTGACGGCTTTGGTCTGGTCGTTGGTCTCCTGTTCGGAGATGCAGTGGAGCAGATGGCCGTACTTCCGGCGGTTCTCCTCGCAGATGGAGTCGCCATCGCCTATAATAAGATTGGGAATATGCCCCTGCCGGATGTATTCGTCTGCACCGCCGTCGCAACAAACCACATAAGGGGCGCTTTCCAGTATATGCAGGGGAAGGGAAGCCGTAGGATATTCCCCGTTAGCCAGAACCACTGCCTCGACTTCGGTGCAGCGGCTATACAACTTCGTTGTGCCTTTATATTCTTCTTTCATCACCTTGTTTCTTTATCATTCTTTCATCATCTTCTTCCATTTGAAGTAGCCAAAGATAGCGATTATTGTGTAAAGGGCATATAATGCAGCGGTAAAATCAAGTCCTTTGTAAACGTACAGTCCGGCGCTTACGGCATCCACGCCAATCCATGCCCACCATTGCTCTACGTATTTCCGCGCCAGCATCCACATGCCGATGATGCTTAGTGCGGTGGTGAAAGAATCCAGCAAGGGGACATTGCTGTCTGTGAAGTTTATGAGTATCCAGGCAATGCCTGCAAACGTAGCGGCAAATACGGCAGTGAGCGGTAGCAGATAGTGCAACGGCATACGGGTAATGGGTGGTTTCTGCTGCGGGTTCTCTATATTCGCGGCGGTCTTTTTGAGGATTGTCCGCCGGAGGAACGCTCCGTACTTCCACATCATCCAGCCGTATATGGCAGCGCCAAGATAGTAGATGTTGATGCCGAAGTCGGCATATAGACCTGCGTTGTAGTAGACGAAGATGTAGATAGCAGGCATGATGATGCCTGCTATCCAAAGATATATACTTGCCTTGTACTCCAGCCAAAGGTAGAGAAGTCCTACAAGTGTTCCGATGATTTCGAGAGTTTGCTCCATAACAAATCTTGGGTGCCGAATGTTGGGACATTCATAATTAAGTATTCGGGTGTCAGAAACGCAGGGATATGTGCCCTAATACATTGGTACCTGCCTGTGCGGCATATCCTGCGTAGTTGTAGCGCACTTTCTGGCCGTCTTCATAATAGAAGCCGCTGCCTGCGTAGCCATTGTTCTCATATTCTTCGTTGAAGAGGTTATAGATGGTGCATCCTACGGTTATCGACTTTATTTTGGGTAACGCAAATGTATACGATAAGTTCAGGTTGCTGACGAAATAGGCATCCAGGATATGGTCTTTACAATCCAGGTTACTCATGTATTGTTTGCTGACGTATTGTGATTGCAAAGATGCCTCAAAGCCTTTGTATGTATAGCCGAAGCGATTGTTCAGCAGGAAATCGGGAGAGAAGGCGATATGGGTGTCGCCCAAATAAGTGCTCCACTTCTCACCTGCCGGATCTTCGTTCTCGTAAAGGGTTTCGGTGAAGTTCTCTACGCGGTTGCGGCTTAAGGTGGCGTTGATGTCCCATTGGAAGCCGCAAGGTAGCTTCAGACCCGCCATCAGCTCAATGCCCATGCGATAGCTGTCGGGGACGTTGGCGGCTACGGCTTCGCCGATTTCATTCAGCTCGCCGGTCAGTACCAGTTGGTCTTTGTAGTCCATGTAGTACAAATTGGCGCCGAGATTCAGCCATGAGTTGGCAAAGGTGTACCCCAATTCGTAGTCGAACAGACGCTCTGCTTTGGGATGTTCGGTAAACTTGCCGTCCGTATAGTTGTTACGCGTAGGCTCTTTGTGGGCTACGCTGAAAGATCCGTACACCCGGTTGTTGCGGTTGATCTGCCATGACAGCCCGGCTTTGGGATTGAAGAAATCGAACTTCTCGTGAATGGCAAGCTGTTGCAGCCCGTCGCCGGTGACACTGTTCCATTTGTCATTCTGCCCGTACATCTTATAGGAGATGTGGCGGTACTGCAAATCCGCATAGGCGTTGAGGCCATCGCACAATTCATAGTCGGCTTTCAGGTAGAGGTTGCCGTCATTCTTCGTGGCATTGTTGCGGTAGTAGTCTTTGTCGGGGTCGAGGGTGCCGATGTAGTTCTTTACCCACAGCACTTTGCCGAAGTGGTCGCCGTCGTAACGGTTCAATCCTCCGCCCAGGGATGCGTGCAGGCGGCTGCCTTTATAATTCACAGAGAAGATACCGCCGCCAAACCAATTGTCCATTGCTTTTTTGCGGATAAGGTCGCTCTTCTTTACAGTCTCACCGTCATGCTCATACGGCAGCAGACCGTATTCCACCAGCTTGCGGTTGTCCTTGTACTCCTGATAGTAGCCGTCTCCTTTGGTATAGTGCAGACCTGCATTCACGTTCCAGGCAGAGGTGAAGTTATGGTTAAAGAGCAGTTGGTAGTTCTTTTGCACGTAGTTGTCTGTTTGGTCTTCGTAGTAGTGGGCTGTGCCGTTGTCGTCGGTGTACATATATCCGCAGGAGTTGTAACGGCGACCGTACTCCTTCATTTCTTCTTTGCTGGCATAGTTCCAGGCATGGTAGGTGCGTTCTTTGCCGCCGAAAGTTATCAGCTTGACCGAAGTGTTGTCATTGTAATATCCGCCTTGCAGGTAGTAAGAGTTCAGTCCTACCGATGCGCGGTCAATGTATCCGTCCGAACTGATGTTGGACAGGCGGGCATCGAAAGACCAATGGTCGTTGATGAGTCCTGTACCCACTTTCACCGTCTCCTTGTGTGTGTTGAACGAGCCGTACGAACCGTTCAGCTCGGCATACGGCTTCAGGGAGAAGTCTCCCGTCTGCATGTTGATGCTGGCTCCGAACGCTCCTGCACCATTGGTGGAGGTTCCTGCGCCGCGCTGTATCTGCATGTCTTTGACGGAAGATGCGAAGTCGGGCAGGTTCACCCAGAATACGTTGTGGCTCTCGGCATCGTTGATGGGAATACCGTTGGCGGTGACGTTGATGCGTGTTCCGTCCGTACCGCGCACTCTCAATGTCGTATAACCGATGCCGGCTCCGGCATCACTGGTGGTGATGGCGGACGGTGTCATGCTCAACAGGTACGGCAGGTCCTGGCCGAAGTTCTGCTTTTTGAGTTGGTCTTTGTTGATGTTGGTAAACGCCACCGGGGTAGTCCCTGTGGCACGTGTGGAGATAATCTCTACTTCCTGCAAGTCTATGACCCGCAGGCTGTCCTTTTCCTTTGTCTGTGCACAGACATTCAGCGCTGCCATAAACAGACACGCTGCCATTGCATACTTCTTCATTTGCAATTTTAACGATTAATGATTAATATAGAAAAGGGGAACTTTTCTTCTTTTCCCTCCGCCGGCACTACCCGGATCAGGTCAATGGGTATGTTCTCAGCCCGTCATATTAGGGCACCCCTTAGTTGAAATCGGATGCAAAAGTATCTCTTTTGATCGAAAGGTACAAATAAAGTGGCGGGGAAATGAAATTATTTGTTAATTTTGTCCCTGACTAATAATTAATCATTTATAATCTACAATTAATCATGTTATCATCTTTATTTATGGCGGCATTTGCCGCCCAAACTTCTGAAGAAGGTTTCAGCAAACTTCAGATTTTTATGCAGCAGCTGATAGATTGGGGAGTAGGAGCCGGAGGGCGCATCATAGGCGCTATTCTAATTTTTGTAGTCGGACGGTTCCTTATCTCTTTCATCAAGAAACTTCTGTCTAAGCTTCTTATGAAGCGACATATTGATGCCGGTATTCAGAGCTTCATCAAGAGTCTGGTGAACATACTGTTGACGATCCTGCTGATTATAGCCGTTATCGGTAAGTTGGGAGTGGAAACAACCTCGTTCGCTGCCCTGTTGGCATCTGCCGGTGTGGCGGTGGGTATGGCGTTGTCCGGGAACTTGCAGAATTTTGCAGGCGGACTTATTGTGTTGTTGTTCCGCCCGTTCAAAGTCGGCGACTGGATTGAAAGCCAGGGCGTGTCCGGTACGGTGCGTGAGATCCAGATATTTCATACCATTCTTACTACGGCCGATAACAAAGTTATTTATATTCCTAACGGTGCTTTGAGCAGCGGTACGGTGACTAATTACAGTCGTGAAGAGACGCGTCGTGTGGATTGGGTCATCGGCGTGGAGTATGGTGAGAATTATGATAAGGTAGAAAGTACCGTACGCCGCATACTTGCAGCCGATAGCCGCATCCTGAATACTCCGGAACCTTTCGTGGCCCTTCATGCTTTGGATGCCAGCAGTGTGAATGTCGTGATCCGCGTTTGGGTGAAGAACAGTGATTACTGGGGAGTTTATTTTGATATGAACAAGACTATTTATGCTACATTCAACAAGGAAGGAATCGGGTTCCCGTTCCCGCAGTTGACGGTGCATCAGGCAAAGGATTGATGAACTTTCATAAAGTTTCGGATTTTTTTATATCAAAAGGGAGTTGCACCAAGTGTTACTCCCTTTTGATATAATGTATATGCCCTGTTTTTACCTCCCGTATGTTTCGAGTTCCTCTTCTGTTTCTTCGCAAGTATTTTGTTCCGGATTGAGCAGACGGTTGATCTCTCTCCGTTTGTTCAGGTCTGTGAAATAACTTTCTACTACTGCATACAGATTGAATCCTGTTGTGGAACCTGCTGCCAGTTCCAATGACTCAACCAGCTGTCCTACTGCCCGGTGAATGCGTTTCTTGTCAATGAAATGCAATTCATTACTATGAATCAAGTTCTTTTCCATAATGGTTGCTTCTTTAAATTAGTGCTGTTATAACATTCTGCCGGGCAAGTTAGTTCAGGTACAATGGGATATGGGAGACACAAAATGAACCGGTGGAGGAGAGAAAACCGGCCATCTGATGACTGGTTGCTCAATAAAAAATGATGAGAGGCAGGATGTGGCCTTATTTGAGAGGATTGTCTTGAAAAATATTAATCAATAATTGAGCCACAACCTGAACGCAGAGGCTTTGCCTTCGCTTATGATAATGTCCGATTTGAATGGTGGATGTACTACGACCTTTATCCTTCCTTTAAAAAAGGGAGCTGCCCGGTCAATGGCATCCACGTTAAGAATCATTTGCCGGTTCACACGAAAGAATTGTTCAGGATCCAGTTGTTCTTCCAGTTTATTTAAAGACAGGTCCAGTATATGTTCCCGGCCGCTTGGGGTGACTGCAAACGTCGTCTTTTCTTCCGAATAGAAATAGGCAATATCCTCCACCCGTAACAACCAGAACTCATCGGTTCCGGAAATAAGAAAACGACTTCTATATTTCTTTTCAGGATGTTTCAATGTCTCAAGCAGTGTTTCCATATATTTCTCCGATTTCAGCCATGCCTGACCATGGAGGGTCTCATATTTGGCGATAGCATCCGATAAGCGTTGCTCGTCTACCGGTTTAAGTATATAATCTATGCTGTTTACGGAAAAAGCGCGTATGGCATATTGATCATATGCTGTTGTGAAGATAACGGCTGATTTCGGCTTGGCTGCAGACAGAAAGTCGAAGGCATCTCCGTCTGTAAGATGTATGTCCAGAAAAATCAGTTCGGGATGTTCATGGGAGGCAAACCATTCCACAGCGTCATCCACACTGCCGGGAATAATCTCAATATTCCATTCGGGGCGCAGTGAAGATACCATAGAGTGTAACAGGCGTGCCGCAGGTATCTCATCTTCTATAATGACTGTATTTAGCTTCATTGTATAATCGGTATTTTAACTGTAAAAACAGAATCTTCTTTCTGAATGACAATATTCTTATTCGACATCAGCCGACATCGATTTGACAAATTTTTCAGTCCTATCCCGGACGAGGAGTCCTTTTTTTTCTTTGGAGAAACCGGATTGCTGACTACCAAATATTCATTGTCTATTTCGATGTGGATAGTCATGGGCTTATCGGGGGAAATGGAATTGTGCTTGATCACATTTTCTACCAATAATTGCAGGGTAAGTGGAGGTATCTGCCGTTCCATATATTCGGGGGGAATACGGCAGTCATAACTGATGCAATCGCCCAAACGAACCTTGTGTAGGAACAAGTAGGAATTCATAAAGTCTAATTCTTCTTTTAGCGGGATCAGGTTCCTGTCCTGACATTGGAGAACATAGCGGTATACGGATGATAGGTTTTGGGTAAAGCATACTGCATTGTCCGGATTATATTTTATTTCGGCAATCAGCGTATTCAAGCTGTTAAACAGAAAATGTGGATTCAGCTGGTTTTGCAAGGCAGTATATTTGGCCCGAGAGTTCTCCATCTGCAATTTAGCGGCTTCCTGTTGTAACAACCAGTTAGCTTGCAGGGTACGGTTGGAGAGTAACAGCCCGATGACTACCATTTCTGCCATCCACACGACTATCAGCAAATTCCAACCGCTACGCGAGAAGTTGAATATCGGTTCTACATTTGCCAGAATTTTAGCCGTTACGAATACACCGTAGTTCAACATCAGAAAGAGGAAAATGACACTCATATAGACCATGACGAGCTTCCATTTCCGGAAAGTATTAATAACATACTGCCTGTTTACCCATTCGGACAATCGAAGTGTGGAATATCCCACCAGGTTGAATGCGAGTATGGTGAAGACAACCGCTCCCCATGAATAAAACGCCTCAGCCGTCTTAGGTGAGAAATCCGTATAGTTGGCAATCAGGAAGTAGGAGAAAAGTCCCAGCCCTGAAAATAATAGCATATATGTTATTGTGGTCCATTTCATAGGGGATAAAGATACTATAAATTCTGATGATTTAGTATTTGTTGAGCGCTTTGAGTAGCTCGGAATAATAATTCTGTGCCGAAACCTTGGCATGTACATAGTTCATTTGTGCCAGCTGACGATAGGTTTGGGCATCAATCACCTCAATGACAGAGGACTTACCCTCGTCATAGCGTTCTAAAGCCATTGTTTCATTTTCACAGGCCTTGTCCAGCGAGTTTCTTGTCAGGTTCACTTGTTCTATTGCTTGCCGGAGGGAATTGCGTGCCGTTTGAATCTCCAGGTTTACTCCGTCTGTCACTTTGCTCAGATTTTCAGCTGCCATATCCATTTTGAAGGAAGAAGCCCGTTTCTCATTTCGACGTTTACCCCATTCAAATAATGGCATGGAGACCGTAGCGTATACGGCATAATTGGGATTCATATCCGAATGGAAGTTGTAACCGGGGGAGGAATAACTTCCGTCCATCCCCACATAAAATTGTGGCATATACTTGGAGAGTGTCAGTTTTTTTTCGCTCTCGGCAATCTTTATCTGCTCCATGGCTATCTTCAGTTCCGGACGGACAGAACCGCTATCGCTCCAAAGTGATGC
Source organism: Bacteroides eggerthii (assembly GCF_025146565.1). Lineage (NCBI taxonomy): Bacteria > Pseudomonadati > Bacteroidota > Bacteroidia > Bacteroidales > Bacteroidaceae > Bacteroides > Bacteroides eggerthii. The sequence continues at coordinate 1,359,438 of NZ_CP102258.1, forward strand.
GTCATCTGTCACTACTATCGCTACGCTGTCTTCCACTTCGGTCTGTGATTGGAGTTCCACTCCAATGAGCGAATTGAGGGCCATACGACCGTTCTCCAGGTTTTTCTTGGCTTGCAGGAGTTGGTATTCCGCTTCATTCAGTTTTACCTCCATCATCAGCAAATCCTGTCGGTCTGTGAGTCCGGCTTCGACCCGTTCGCGGATGGTCTGAGTCAAGGAAGATACGGAGTTGCGGTAGTCATCGGATATGCGGACAATCTCCGTACGTGCCACTGTATTCCAATATTGCATATCCGTCTGTAAATAGATGCCAGAACGGATGTATTCTTCCTGAAAGCCGCTGACATTATGCCTGTACTTGGCCATCCGTATGGTCTCCAGCAAGCGTCCTCCCGTATATATGGGTTGCAGCAGGGAGACGGAAGCACCGTATTTCATGTCTTTTCCTTCGAAAGTGACCGGATTACCCATGGAAGGTAAATCCAGCGTCAATTGCAATGGGTTTCCTGTGTACTGGAAGTTAGCTCCTCCGGACAGCTTGGGATATAAATCCTTTTGGGCTGCTTTCTCCAGTTCGAGGCTGGCGGCAATATTTTTATCCGCAGCCTTCAGGTCATGGCTGTATTCAACAGCCATTGACCTGTATTTTTCCAGTAGAGGATTCTGCTGGGATACAGCTACGGAGGAAACACACAATGAAAATAAAACCAGTATATATTTCTTTAACATAATCACGATTCTTTTACTTTATAGAACATAGAATACAAAGCCGGTGTGATGAACAATGTCAGCAGGGTGGCAAAGGTCAGACCGAAAATAATGGTAGCAGCCATGCCGCCAAAGGCAACATCGAACAACAGGGGAACCATACCCAGAATGGTAGTAGTAGCTGCCATCAGTACCGGGCGTGTACGCGATACGGTAGCTTCTATAACTGCCGTATAGGGGATGACCCCATCGTGGCGCTGTACATTGATTTCATCCAGCAGCACAATGACGTTTTTGATGATCATACCCAGCAAGCCTAACCAGCCGGCAATCGGGAAGAACCCGAAATCGAAACCGGTAAGTAGCATACCAACGGCCACTCCGATAAGGGAAAGGGGAAGTATACACAGGATGATACCTGGTTCGCGGAAGTTTCCGAACAAGGCAACCAGAATCACTATCAGCATTAAAAATGCCAATGGGAAAAATTTGGCAAGTGCCTGTAAGCCCTCGTTCTGATCCTTATATTGTGAATCCCAAAAGAAAGTATAACCTTCAGGCAATTCCATGGCTTCAATCTCCTTGCGTATTTCTCCATGGACTTCGGCCATTGTATGTCCCGGCTGTACACCACACATGGCGGCCATGGAGAGTTGGCGGTTGTAGGTACGTATCTGAGGCCATTCCCAAGCGGTTTCCACTCCTTTGGTGACTTGTGACAATGGTGCAGAATGTTTGCCATTCCATACAGAGAGGTTTTCCAATGAGTGTGCATCTGTTACGGAGGTGTTATCAGACTTCAGCAGTACCGGAACTTTCTGTTCGTCATCGCGGTAAATGCCTACGGGAAGTCCATCGCTGACGGATTTTACGGATTGCATCATCTGTGCTTTGGTAATGCCAAGTGCACCAGCTTTGACAGGGTCGTAGATAGGGCGCATAACCAGGGTCATGTTACCCCATTCATTACGTACATCTGCTGCTTTCGGGTTGCGCCGCATAATTGAGGTTGCCACGTTTACCAGTGAATCCAGAACTGCGGCATCCGGACCAAGGAAGCGGGCTTCAATCATCGCTTCCGTCAATGGACTCAGCTCAAATTTGTTGACCTTGATCAGTGGCTCCGGAAACTTCAGCCGGATGGAGTCTTGCAACAGGGCGTGCATGGCTACCGCATCTTTGGAGGTATGACATTTGATGAGTAACTGCGCATAATTGGACTGTGGCCCGAAAGCTATATTGGACAAATAATACCGCGGCGGTGTGCGGCCGATGTAGTTGGAAACCATTTCCACTTCTTCATGTCCCCGTACATAATCTGCCATTTCGTCGGCTATACGGTCTGTCTCATAAATGTTAGTGCCTTCCGGTAGCCACATGTCCATCGTGAAGTATTGTTTGTCCAGTGCAGGAACAAATACTTTCGGTATAAACTTGAAACTCCAAGCTGAAAGTACCAACATCACTACCAGAGAGGCGACTGCCATGGTACGGTGGCGTAGCACCCAACGGAGGGCGTTACGGAATATATTATAGTATTTACCGTCGAAAAGACCGGCTTTTAATTCCTCCGGACGTGGACGGCGTACAAACTCCTGAATGAAGAATGGGGTTTGTGTCAAGGCGAATACCCAGCTGAACATCAGGGAAACTCCGATGACGATGACCAGTGACGAAAGCAATTCTCCGGTGATATGCGGAGAGTAGTATATCGGTAGGAAAGTCAGTATGGCAATGATAGTGGCAGCCAGTAAAGGTAGTGCAGTGGATGAACAGGCACGCATGATGGCAACTCGTTTGCGCATGCCCCGTTCCATATTGACTAACGCCGAATCGGATACCACAATGGCGTTGTCCACCAGCATACCCATGGCGATAATGATTGCGGCCAGTGACATGCGTTGTAAGGCTATGCCTGAAGCCATCATGACTATTAGCGTGGCGAAGATGGAGAATACCAGTCCGCTACCTATCAGAATACCATTCTTGAATCCGATAAAGAACAATAGAATGGCTACTACTGTGAGTACGGAAATAATCAAGTTCAGGATAAATCCCTGATTGGCTATATCCGATTCATATCCTTGATCATAGATGGCAGTCAGTGTAAAGCCTTCAGGCATTGTCTCTTTAAACTTATCAAGCGTGATTTGCACAGCCTTTGCCATATCCACTACGTTGCCGGTGGGGACGGTGGAGATAGCAATACCTATGGCAGGACTTCCGTCAATCCGCATGATGTTGCCCGGAGGGTTTTGGTAGCTTTCTTCTATATTGGCAATGTCGGCCAAACGGAAATGTTCTCCGGTACGTGATACAATAGTTAACTCGCGTATGTCATCCAAAGAGTAAAAATTGCCGGTGGATTCGATTCGGATACGATTGCTGCCAGCATCCACTCCTCCGGCATCCACCACCTTGTTTTGTGCTTCAAATGCATGGGCGATGTCCGCAGTAGTCACTCCACTTTGTGCCATAACAGCCGGGCTGATGGTTACGTCAATAGTAGGTGTCTGCACACCGTAAATCTCCACTTTGGCCACGTCTTTCACCTTCAACAGCTCATTCTTTATCAGCTTGGCTTCGTCTTCCAGCTCACGAAATGAGTAATTGTCACCGGTAAGCCCGTAGAACACGCCCAGCACATCGCCGAAGTCATCGTTGACAATGGAGGCACCTGCTCCGGCGGGTAATTTCCCCTGTACGTCATTCACTTTACGACGCAACTTGTCCCAAAGCTGTTGCATCTCATCTGCACGAATCTCTTTTTTTACATAAACGGTGATCTTGGAAAGACCTGCACGATTTTCCGTTTTCAGGTAATACAGTTCACCCATGGATTGTATGGCTTCTTCCAAAATGTCGGTTACTTGCGTCTGTACTTCCGATGGGGAAGCTCCCGGATAAGGAGTCAGTACCAATGCCTGCTTAATAGTAAAAGGCGCATCTTCCAGTTTTCCCATTTTGATATAGGAAAACAATCCACCTGCCAGTACCAGCGCCAGTAGTAAAATGGTGACGGATCTTTTCTGCAAGAAATATTTTACGAACTTCATAGGTTTATTTTTTAGAGGAGATCTCAACTTCCATGCCGTCCGAAAGGAAACGCAAACCGCTTGTTGCAATAGTCTCATCGGCGGAAAGTCCTTTGGTTATAAGTACCTTGCCACTGGGCAGTAAATCGCCTTTTGTCACCTTGCGCAGACTTACTTTGGAAGTACTTTCGTTGGTTACCCACACAAAGTCACCCACTTCGGGACGGTGGCATAAGGCATACTGTGGGATAACTACACCTGCTTTCTGATCTGTGGAAATATCCATATATACCTTGCCTGACATTCCGGCCAGCAGCTTTCTGTCCGGATTGGGTAATAGTGCGGTTAGCAGGTAGGAAAGATTATTACGGGTAGTGCCTTTGGATACTTCAATTACTGCCGCCTTATAAACTTTGTCGGGATACATGTCGAAACACACTTTCACCGAATCAAGCGATCGGGCTGCGGCTGCCACTTCTTGTGTCACGTATGTTTCGATGCGGAGACGGTCAATGTCTATCAGCGACAAGACAGGCTGTGCAGCTTTTACATCTTGGAACTTCTCTATATATACTTCGCCCACATATCCATTGAAGGGAGCTATGAGACGTGAATCTTCCAGTTCGTTCGAAGCCATGTCAAAGGAGGTCTTGGCCGTAGTATAATCGGCCTTTGTCTTTTCATATTGGCTGGCAGAAATATTGTTCTTTTCATACAATTTCTGTATTCTGTCAAATTCCGTTTTCATCTGTTCATATATGGCTTTAGTCCGTTCTTTGCGTATGCGAAAGTCTCGAGGATCAATCTCGGCGATAATGCTTCCTTGCGAATAATAGTTACCGGAATATACATCGAAGCGGTCTATCGGACCACCTACTCGGAAGGATAATTCCGAAGTACGGTATGGCCGGGAGATGAAAGCATATTCCTTTCCATTCCCACCGGAATATTGAACTGCTTTTTCAGTTTTGACAATCATTCCCGACCGTACTTGTTCATTCTTGCCAGTGCAGGAAACCAACAGTGTAAACACTGTGGACATCCATAAAAATACTTTTATTCTCATGTGTATATCTCTTAATATGTTATATTAACAGCGACAAAAGTATAGAATAAAAAATGCATCTTTCGGTCTAATTTACCCAAGTCGGGAAAACAATACCTGAATACGGAATTGGGGTGATGAAATACGGATTAAGAGGATTTGAATAGGACTAAAATAGGATTAGGTGGCAGTCTGGAAGATTCTTCAATAGATTCGTTTATTCATTGTGATTGGGTCTCATATTTTGTAGTAAAAAGGGAGATTGCCTTGATACTTAAAAGGCAATTTCCCTTTCTTTTATATTGGTAAATTGTAAAACTGAAATCTAATAAATAGGTAACTTTTATCCTTAAATGTGTCCGGGTAAATGCTTGTTGTATGTTGGCATGGTGATGTGGACACTTCGGAAAACGTATGTCTCTCTTAGAGTGTATTATTTATGTAATTTGTTAATTTTATGTATGTGATATACACTCTTGTAGTTGGCAGCAAAGCCTTCGTTTGATTTTCCCATGTCTTCTACCTGTAGTTCAGCGTATACAGGAATTCCGTTTTTCACTCCTTTAGTTATTTTGTCATATTGTTGATAAAGTTTCCCGGTCTTGTCTATGACCCAATAAGCTTCATCGCTTCCTTCAGGAATGAATGACCGGACTTCTGCCCCGATTATCAGTTTTCCCTTTACACTCAATGTTTTTTTTGCTGGAGCAATTAAAGAGGCTGGAATGTTTTCGTTCAGCTTCTTCTGGGATATGGTATCTTCTTTTGCATATCGGAGAATAAGCTCTCCTTTTTTTAATATCAGACTGTCTTGGGTCAGTTTTTCAATATGAAGCGTGTCGGAGAAGGGTAACACCTGGTGGTTGCCCACACTTTTCCCAGAAAGAATTAGGAAAGCTCCTTCCTGTTGCCAGGCTTTATAAGACAGCGTAGCCATATTGACCGATGATGCTTTTCCATCCGCTTCGAGCACAAAGCCCTGCTTGAGTTCCGGTAGCCCGGGGACAGCTTGCATCCATTTACCGACAATGTTTTCATTTTTTCCGCATGCAGTCAGCAATACGGTTGAAAAAACTAATAACGTACATTTTAAATGATTCATTTTTATTCTGCTATTCTTAAAAAAAACTCTGTAATTAATAAAAAGAGAATATCTATAGGCTAATATAGACATTCTCTTTTGAATACTGAATGATTTTACTTTAAAAACGTGAATGAGCAATCTTATGTTGATTCATGTCAAAATTGAAAGTTGTCGGAGCAAAGTCCGAGAGTTCTTGCTGATTTTCTCCTTCTCCAAGCAAAACTTTCGTTGCGGCAAAATTAAATTTCATATTTGCACTTTCAACGGAATATCCGGCTTCTTTGCCAGGTTCGACTTTTACTTCAATAAGTAAGGCTTCCGGATTTTCATTTTCGGTTTCTGATGGTATCGCAACAGACAATTTCAATGATTCCGGATTCAAAACGAATTTAATACTATCTTTGGCCGCTGTGAGCGTAGGTTTGTATCCTACTTTGTAGTTTACGTCACCTACGGCTTCTACAATTTTGTCTGTCAAGGTTTCATCTTTGACGATAGACAAAACAATGTCTTTAATGGGAAATTTCTCAAAATATACGGTATCATTATTAACTGTAGCTGATATATCTACTCCAACCGGCGCTTCTTCATTGTTTTCTTTTTCTGTTGGAGACAAGCTGGAGATAAGCATTTTACCTGTATAATTCCCGAACATTGTTCCCGTTGTGACTTCATCCGGAAGTTGTGGAGTGTTCTCGTCATCATTACTACAAGCTGTGAAACAAAATGAACTGCTAAGTACCAACATTGATACGAATACTCTCATGGGTTTAAAAACTTTTTTCATTTTCTTTAATTTTAAAATTTGATTAATACTGTGCTGCCAATCTATGGCGGCTTTTGCACATTAAATGCAGTTCCCATTTAAATAGCTGCATGATGGGATTGTTAAAAAGAGTTTTTTGTTTGATATACAGTATGATATCTACTGCATTTTTAGAGAGAAACTTATTTCTGTATTTGGGTTTTAATATTCAATTAGTCTCATTTTATATGCTATATTTTCGTTTTTTTGTTTTTAGGATTCCAACTGTCTTTCAAAAAAAACATTGGGGGTAATCCATTCTTTTACAGCTTTATATTTGATCTCTTGTGTATGTTTAATGACATTTTTGATGAACCTATTTGCTTGTTGGTAGGTGAATATTACTTAATTGTCACGTTTTTGTACTTGAAAAGAATATAGTAAGGTTTGTTATTTAGAATATTGTTCGTATATTTGCGAACAATATTCTATGTATGGACGAAAAGAAAGATTATACAGCTACGCAAGAACAGTTGGCGAGATTTGCCAAAGCATTAGGACATCCCGCCAGAATTGCCATTATGCACTTTTTGGCAAAACAGAAAACATGTTACTTTGGGGATATTCATGAAGAACTTCCTATTGCCAAAGCAACCGTATCGCAGCACCTAAAAGAGTTGAAAAATGCGGGACTTATACAGGGAGAGGTTGAAACACCTAAAGTGAAATATTGTATCAACCGAAAGAATTGGCAACTGGCTCGTGAACTCTTTAAGGAGTTTTTCGAGCAATGTATCTGTAAATCGGGGGAGTGTTGCTGATAGTCCCCTTTTTTAATCTTAATGTTCGTTGTTTTACGAATTACATTTAATATGATAAATTTATAAATTATGGAAATTAAAGTATTAGGAACGGGTTGCGCAGGTTGTAAGGCTCTGTATGCAATAGTTACGCAAGTAGTAAAAGAATTAGCCTTGGAAGCGGTAGTAACCAAAGAAGAAGATTTGATGAAGATTATGGAATACAATGTAATGACGCTTCCTGCTCTTGTCGTGGACGGTAAGGTTGTGGCAAAAGGCAAGCTTTCTGCCAAAGAGGTAAAAGATATATTAATCAAGTAAATCTGATTATTATGAAACGCTTTTTATTCTTTACCATTGCTTGTTTGTCTTCTATTTGGGGAATGGCACAGATTGCCACAGATACCTATGTGGAGGTTCTTTATTTTCATGGAAAACAACGTTGTGCAACTTGCAAAGCCATTGATAAACACACGAAAGAAGTAGTTAATGTAGATTTGGCGGAATTGGTCAAAAATGGTAAACTACGTTTCAAAGAAATAGATATTTCAACTCCTGAAGGTGAAAAGCTGGCAGAAAAATATCGTGTAAGCTGGTCATCTCTTTATGTTAATAAATGGGAGAACGGTAAAGAAGAACGTAACGACATGACACGCTTTGGCTTTCAGAATGCCCGAAGCAATACAACGGTATTCAAGAAAGAATTAAAACAGAAAATCAACAGGTTGCTAAAATAACACAGTTTTATGGAATACTTGCAAACATTGTTGGATAATAGTGAGATACCTATTATCACCGCTTTTCTGCTCGGCCTGTTGACTGCTGTAAGTCCTTGTCCATTGGCGACTAACATAACCGCTATCGGATTTATCAGTAAGGATATAAATAACCGTAACCGGATATTTACAAATGGTATTCTATACACTTTAGGGCGTGTGTTGGCTTATTCTGTATTAGGAGCAATACTTATCGCAATACTCCGAAAGGGTGCAGATATGTTTGCCATACAAAAAGGTATCAGCGAATGGGGAGAACTGCTGCTTGCTCCTGCTTTGATGTTGATAGGGTCGTTTATGCTATCCGGAGATAAATTGCAATTACCCAAGTTCGGATTTTCCGCTACTGAAAAAACAGAAAAACTAAAAGGCTCATGGGGTAGTTTGTTGCTGGGGATATTGTTTGCTATGGCATTTTGTCCTACCAGTGGGTTATTTTATTTTGGCATGCTCATTCCCATGTCGGCTATGGAAAGTGAGGGGTATTTGTTACCTGTCATTTTTGCATTGGCAACAGGGCTTCCGGTTATGCTTGTCGCTTGGATTTTGGCATACAGTGTAGCAGGGGTAGGAAAGTTTTATAATCGTGTGCAGACTTTTCAGAAGTGGTTTAATTATATGGTAGCCATACTGTTTATCTTGGTTGGCATTTATTATGGATTGATAAACTTGGATATAATATGAAAATTTTAATTTTATGTACGGGAAATAGCTGTCGCAGCCAAATGGCGCATGGTTTCCTGCAATCGTTTGACAAGGATATACAAGTGTATTCCGCTGGTACGCATCCGGCAGAGAAAGTTAATCCTTTGGCTGTTGAGGCCATGGCAGAAGTTGGTATTGACATAAGCAGGCATATTCCTACCAATGTAACTGCTTATTTAAGTGACACATGGGATTATGTGATAACTGTATGCGGTAGTGCTAACGAAATGTGTCCGGCCTTTGAGGGTAATGTAGGGAAACGGTTGCATATTGGTTTTAATGACCCCTCGGAAGCAATAGGAACAACAGACTTTATCAGAAGCGAATTTGAAAGAGTGCGTAATGAAATCAAGAATGAATTTACCAGGTTCTACATTACAGAGATAAAAAAACAAGAACTGCTTAAATGTGCTTGTAACCGCTAATTTTTGAGGCAGTTTGTTCGTGTTATTACAAACAATAATAGGATTATGGTACAAAGATTTGCAGATTGGTTGGTGTATGATATCTTCGGCTTGGATGCTTCAACAGCTTTAGGGAAAGCTATAAACTTCTTCTTTTACGATACGATAAAGATTTTGATATTATTATTTTTTATCAGTGTGATAATGGGTATTATAAATGCCTATTTTCCGATAGAACGTTTGCGCAATTATTTGACTTCTCGCAAGCTCTATGGATTGCAGTATTTTTTTGCCGCCTTATTTGGCGCTATTACCCCGTTTTGTTCCTGTTCTTCCATACCGCTGTTTATCGGATTCGTGAAAGGTGGCATTCCTTTGGGTGTAACATTTGCCTATCTGATCACCTCACCTTTGGTAAATGAAGTTGCCGTTGCTCTGTTTATCGGCACTTTTGGATTACGTATTACCATTATTTATGTGATTAGCGGTGTTCTGTTGGGTATGGTAGGCGGATTTATCTTAGGTAAGATGAAATTGGAGGCTTATTTGAGTGATTGGGTGAAACAAATACAGCAAAATTCAACTTCCGACTCTGGAATATGGGAAAAAGAGCATACTCCGTTTTTTAGACGACTGCCAGTTATCATGCAAGAAGCATGGGGTATTGTTAGAGGGGTGTTTTTGTATATCCTTATCGGCATTGGTGTCGGTGCGTTTATGCATGGTTATGTGCCGGAAGGATTCTTCGAACAGTATATGTCTAAGGAAAACTGGTTTGCAGTACCTTTATCGGTTATCTTGGCAGTTCCAATGTATGCCAATGCTGCTGGAATAGTGCCGGTAATTGAAGTATTTGTAGCTAAGGGGATTCCCATAGGAACGGCAATCGCTTTTATGATGGCGGTAGTTGGGCTTTCACTTCCTGAAGCCACATTGTTAAAGAAGGTAATGACATGGCGTTTAATTGGAATTTTTTTTGGAGTGATTACCTTGTTTATTGTTATGTTGGGTTATCTCTATAATATTATTTTGTAACACACTATGGATTTGTAGTATGTTACATCTACAGTTGTTTCCGTTCTTGGTTTACATCTCGGTTTAACTGAATCATGTAAACCAGCGTAATTTAGGCATAAAAAAAGAGAGTTACTTTTGTGTAACTCTCTGATTTTCTGGTGATCCGCTTGGGGCTCGAACCCAAGACCCCAACATTAAAAGTGTTGTGCTCTACCTGCTGAGCTAGCGAATCAATCCTTTATTGCTGTTAAGCGGGTGCAAAGATAGGCACTTTTATTGAATATGCAAGGGATACGGTGAAAAAAGTTTGCATTATTCTATCTGTTTTTTCTCTCTTATCTGATTATCAGCCGGTTCCGCTTTGTGAATATTTTCTTTGTTAATGATGAAACGCTGATAATAGGAAAGCATTAGTGTTGTGAGTGGGAGTGCGATAATCATTCCTAACATTCCCATTAATGATCCCCATATGGAAAGAGACAAGAGAATGATGGCTGGATTTAATCCTGTGATTTTTCCCATGACGCGCGGTACGATAAATCCGTCCTGAATGGCTTGTACAATAATGAATACTGCTATAGCTGAGGCTATGATTATCCAAAAGTTTCCACCGGTATCGGATGCTTTTAGGATTGCCAGTACGATAGTAGGAACAAATCCAATGACCTGAAGATAGGGAACCATGTTCAATGCTCCGATAAACAGACCGAGACCTATCGCTAAAGGGAAGTCTATAATGAGGAAACCTATACTAAATAAGATTCCGACACATAATGCAACAAAAGCCTGTCCGCGGAAGTACCTGTTCATGCCTGTTTTTATGTCGTTTAGTATGCTTATTGTGAAAGGACGGTATTTTATGGGCACGAGGTGTGTCCAGCCTTCGGCAATACTTTCATAATCCAATAAGATGAAAATGACATATAGTAAAATGAGAAATATGGTAAATACACTGAATAGTAGATCAATAGAATCTGATAATAAAGACCATAACCGGGGAACTGCTTCTTTTAGCGCATCCAGCAGGTTTTCTTTATTGAATAGTTCAGTGATGAATTTTGCGTCAATATTATCTCGCAAGAATTCGGAAAGCGAGGTGGGTACATTGCTATTGTATGTTCCATGAGAAAAGTATTGGATTAATAAGGCTTGTACTCTGCCGAATTCTTGTATCATAGGCGGCACTAACAGATAGAAAGCCCCGGCACCTATAATCAGAATAGTGAACAATGCGCAGAATATGGAGACAATTCTGTTTTTGAACTTTAGCTTGTATTGGAATAGTGTGACTAACGGGTATACCAAATAGGCTATGAGCCAAGCAATAAAAAAAGGTAATAGAACGCTACTTAGACGCTTCAGAAGCATTAATAGACCAATTATAATAACCCCTAAAATGACACCGCGGATGAAACTGTCGAAAGTGATCTTTTTACGTTCCATAATCCTGTTTTTTATTACTGTTGGTTTGTTGTTTGTTGATCTTCCTTTATAGCCTGTAAATAACACTCTCGGCATAAAGGTTCATATTCTGCGGTTTCACCCAGCAGTACTTGTTTGTCGTTTTTTACGGTACGGTGGGAAAATGATGCAAGTTGACCGCATTTTACGCAGATAGCATGTACTTTGGATACTTCGTCGGCAATAGCACACAATCCCGGCATGGGGCCAAAAGGATTTCCGCGAAAGTCCATATCCAAACCGGCTACAATTACGCGTATGCCATTGTTGGCAAGTTGGTTACATACATCAATCAGGCCTTCGTCAAAGAACTGTGCTTCATCGATGCCTACCACGTCTATTTCAGAAGTGAATAGCAGAATACTTGCCGATGAGTCTATTGGAGTAGAAGAAATGGTGTGGCTGTCATGCGATACAACATCTGCTTCCGAATAGCGTGTATCTATCGCAGGTTTATATATTTCCACACGTTGCTTGGCAAATTTAGCACGTTTCAAACGACGTATCAGTTCTTCGGTTTTACCGGAGAACATAGAGCCGCATATAACTTCAATTCTTCCTCTACGTTTAGTCTCTTGTATGTGATCTTCCGAGAATAATACCATGTTTTAAAGTGTTATATTAAGTCGCAAAATTAATCATTTTGTTTGCTCACTGGCATTTTTTTCATTATTTATTTCTACATTTGTACCATTTAATACGAACGGAAAAGGATATGCAAGTATTATTGAAAGATATAGAACTGGATGTACAGGAATTGAAATGTTTGATACAGTCGATGTCCACTGATACTAACCCTGTTTTGAAGATAGTTGCCAAAAGGAGTATTTATCAGATGAAAGAACGGTTGGATGCACTGACTGCACTGCTGGACGCTACTTTTGTGATTACTCCGGCTAAACAATCGGCTTCTACTGTTGTAAAGACAGACTTGGAACATAAAGCTGTTGCCGATCTTACAAAGGAAGTTCCGGCTGAGACGGTTTTCATGCAGGATGATGAAGTTCCCGCTCCGCAGATTTTAGCCGAACGTATAAAACCGGCTATAGACCTATGTCATGCCATCAGCCTGAATGATTCGTTCCGTTTTACTCGTGAGTTGTTCAATGGGGATACGGCACGTATGAACGAAATAGTGGGGCAGCTGGGTAAGGCTTCTTCATTGGAGGAGGCTATGTCTGTTTTTATGTCAAAGGTACAACCGGATGAAGAGAATGAGGCGGCTATTGATTTTGTAGAACTTCTCAAGAAGTATTTCAGTTAAGATAGCGGATATGGGAAAACTTTATGTAGTACCTACACCGGTAGGAAATTTGGAAGATATGACTTTCCGAGCTATTCGTATCCTGAAAGAAGCGGATCTGGTGTTGGCCGAAGATACGCGTACTTCAGGAATATTATTGAAGCACTTCGAGATAAAGAACGTAATGCAGTCTCATCATAAATTTAATGAACATAAAACGGTAGAAAGTGTTGTAAATAGAATAAAGGGCGGTGAGACTGTTGCATTAATTTCGGATGCCGGTACTCCAGGAATTTCTGATCCGGGTTTTTTGGTGGTTCGCGAATGTGTCCGTAATGGTATAGAGGTGCAATGTTTGCCGGGAGCTACGGCTTTCGTTCCGGCATTGGTGGCTTCAGGATTGCCAAATGAGAAGTTCTGTTTCGAGGGTTTTCTTCCTCAGAAAAAAGGTCGGATGACACGCTTGAAAAGGCTGGCAGAAGAACATCGAACAATGGTTTTCTATGAGTCTCCCCATCGGTTGGTAAAAGCGTTGACGCAGTTTTCTGAACATTTTGGGGCGGAACGGCAGGCGTCTGTCTCTCGTGAGATATCCAAGATACATGAAGAGACAATACGAGGCACTCTCACCGAATTGGTAGAACATTTTACTGCCAACGAACCGCGTGGTGAAATAGTAATTGTAGTAGCAGGAATAGACGATTAAATAACTTCATTAACAAAACGTAAAACAAAAGCGTATGAAAAAGTTAGCAGTTTTAATTGTGTGTGCAGCCGTAATGGCTTCATGTGATAGCTTTTCTGGTGGCAGTAAAGACCAGTTGAAAGCTGAAAACGATTCTCTTTTAATGGAATTGACTCAGCGTAATGCTGAACTGGATGAGATGATGGGGACTTTCAATGATATTTCGGAAGGATTTCGCCAAATAAATGCGGCAGAGAGCCGGGTGGATTTGCAACGTGGAGCAGTGGCAGAGGGTTCTCTGAATGCAAAGCAACAGATAGCATCGGATATTGAATTCATTCGCAAACAGATGGAGGAAAACAAAGAACAGATTGCTAAACTGCAGGCTATGCTGAAAAATAGCAAAACAAACTCTTCTCAATTGAAGAAAGCTGTTGAATCTTTGACGCAAGAGTTGAATGCAAAAACTCAGCGTATCGAAGAACTACAGGCAGAACTGGCTTCCAAGAATATTCGTATTCAGGAATTGGATGCCGCTGTAACAGATTTAAATGCGGTTAAGAGTGAACTGACTGCAGAAAATGAAGCGAAAGCTAAGACTGTGGCAGAACAGGACAAGGCACTTAATACTGCGTGGTTTGTGTTCGGTACAAAGAAAGAACTGAAAGATCAGAAGATTTTGAGTGGATCCGGCCTGTTCAAGAAAGGATCAGTACTGAAAGACGGTGATATCAATAAGGATTATTTTACTCAAATTGATATTCGTACCACCAAAGAAATAAAGCTGTATTCTAAAGATGCTGATGTTCTGACTACTCATCCAACAGGCTCTTATGCTTTGGAAAAAGATGATAAAGGTTTGCTGACTTTGAGAATAACCAACCCGAAAGAGTTTTGGAGTGTCTCCAAGTATTTGGTAATTCAGGTGAAATAGTTACTTGATTGATAATTGGATAGGGCTGTTTCAAAAGTGCGTTTGTGAATCTGCTTTTGAAACAGCCTTTTTTATTATTCTTTTTATGTCTTATAAAAATCTTTTTTTTGATTTAGACGATACGCTTTGGGCCTTTTCTCTTAACGCTCGTGATACATATGAGGAGATGTATTGGAAATATGAGTATAATCGTTTCTTTGATTCTTTCGAACATTATTATTCGCTTTACCACCATCGTAATCTGGAACTGTGGGCTGAATATGCCGATGGAAAGGTGACGAAAGAAGAATTAAATCGTCAACGTTATCTCTATCCTCTTAAAGCTGTAGGAATATGTGATTCTGCTTTGGCAAAGGCATATGAAAAAGATGCTCTGGCTGCTATTCCTACCAAAAGCAAATTGATGCCTCATGCGCGTGAGGTGTTGGAATATCTTTCATCCAAATACAATTTGTATATTCTTTCAAATGGTTTTAAGGAACTCCAGTCTCATAAAATGCATTCGTCAGGGATTGATAAATATTTCAAGAAGATAGTCCTTTCCGATGATATTGGAGTTTTAAAGCCTTGGCCGGAGATCTTTTATTTTGCCCTTTCGGCAACCCAATCCGAGCTGAAAGATTCGTTGATGATTGGGGATAGTTGGGAAAATGATATAGCTGGAGCTGCCGGAGTAGGGATGCATCAGGTGTTTTATAACTTGTCCGGTCGTATGGACTTACCTTTTATGCCTACTTATCAGATTTCTGATTTGAAAGAGTTGTTGGATTTATTGTAACATTGATAGATTAGTTGTACTTTTGTTTCTAATGATAACCGTATAAAACTACCATTATGGAGACTCTTATTCCTTTTGCTTTGTTGTGTTTTACCTCTTTCTTTACGTTGACTAATCCTTTGGGCACAATGCCTGTTTTTTTGACGATGACGCAGGGAATGACGGATAAAGAACGTCGTTCCATTGTCAGTCGTGCAACTTTAGTGTCATTTATAACTTTGATGGTCTTTGTTTTTGCCGGACAGTTTCTTTTTAAGTTTTTCGGAATTTCTACAAATGGATTTCGAATTGCTGGCGGTGTTATCATTTTCAAGATAGGTTTTGATATGTTGCAAGCACGTTATACTCCCATGAAGTTAAAAGATGAGGAGATCAAAACGTATGCGGATGATATCTCAATAACTCCCTTGGGTATTCCGATGTTGTGTGGACCTGGGGCGATAGCAAATGCAATCGTATTGATGCAAGATGCACATTCTTTTGAAATGAAAGGGATACTTATAGGTACTATTGCCCTTATTTATTTTCTTACTTTTTTGATATTGAGAGCTTCTACTCGTTTGGTTAATATATTGGGTGAAACCGGTAATAACGTGATGATGCGTTTGATGGGGTTGATTTTGATGGTGATTGCTGTGGAATGTTTTGTCAGCGGAATGAAGCCTATATTGGTGGATATAATTAAAGAAGGGTGCTTGGAGATGATTAAATAATAGGGTAATTCTATTATAAAAAATCCCTTTATTCTAGCGATTTATGAAAATGCAAACTAAAATAAAGGGATTTGTTAATTGGGTTATTTACCTCCGTTTATCCATGTCTTTTCAGAATAGATATAAGAACCGTCGCCATAGGCCTTTTTCACATTCGGATTGCCGATGACTGCGCTGTTGCCGTAGGGTAGACGTTCTGGGTAACGGTTGATACCGCTTTGGGCATTTCTCGGATTAGTCAGTATTACATACTCTTCACCCATTGCTTTCAAACGACGTAAGTCGTTGTAAGTTTCTACTTGTTCATCCAGTGCTTGTGCCACATACTTCTGTTCGAAAAGTTTTTGGAGTGTCGGTGCACCCAAAGACGATGCATAGGCTTTTGCTGTTGTTGCAGCAGCTGGCACAGTGGTTTCATCTCCAAACCAAGTCAGAATTTCCGTAACAGAAGCCTCTACTGCTTTTTGATACGCTGAGGTGGCGTCAACGTTTGAACGCAGCTGAACTTCTGCTTGAATAAAATAGAGTTCGGCTTTACTCATGATATGAATGGGTTGTGAACCGAACAAATACCACGTTGGCTGATATTTCATTACTCTGGCGTCATCTACTGTCTTAGCAATAGTTTCATCTCCCGGAATATAAGCTTCTCCTAAAGCATTCAGATAATAATCTAAACGAGGGTCATCTGTAGCTTCCATCAGACTTGATACTGTCTTTGAAGGTGCTGTGTATTGACGGCTGAAAACATAGGCGCTCCATGGATTGTCGCATGTGGAACCATTAAATCCTGTAACCGTAAATCCTTCGAATCCATTGTCTATTGCTTGTTGTACGGATGTTGCTACTTCGGAAAGTACATTAGGTTCTACCGCCAGCTTATGTAACAGGTAGCGTGCTTTCAGAGCATGAGCGGCTGCCAGCCACTTAGATGCGGCCCCTTTGTAGGCAATGTCTTGGTTGCCGGCATTGGTCATACTTTTACCTTTTTCCAAGTTATCGATAGCCTTGTCGAGTGTAGCCAAAATGCCGGTATATACATCTTTCTGTGCATCTAATTTGGGTTGTAGGTTGCCTTGTCCTTGTACAGCTTCGCTATAAGGGATGTCGCCGAACATATCAGTCAGGACACCGAAGTTTACGGCTTCTAATATTTGTGCCATTCCCAGTATATCAAACTGTCCTACATTACCCGGTACCTCATTCTCTATTTTGCTCTGCATTTGGCGTATATTCTGCAAGTTGCCATAGGTGGAGTTCCATACATTATTAAAGGTCGTAGAAGCTGCCCATTCGCTTGAGTTGCGCATTTCGGCAAACATTAATTGGTTGTTTCCCATACCTACCTCTTGTTCGTTGAGTGAGGAAAGATAAAAGGCGAAGTCGCCCGATACGGTACTGAAACCTGTGGACATAATAGCGTCTGTCAATTGGAGTGCTGCTGGAACAGCTTCCGGTGACGGGTGTTCATTGTCCTTGTTGATACGGTCAAATGCATCTTCCGTACATGCTGTCAGGCCAAAGAGAACCACCGTCAAAGTCATGAATATGTATTTTTTCATAATCAAAATCTTTATGTTGTATGTTTAGAAATTAATAGTAAGACCACCACCGAAGCTGGATGTATTAGGAACAGAGAATCGTTCGAAGTATCCGCTCATGTTGTTGTTACCTTGCGACGACTCTGGATCGAAGTTCGGCAAGTTGGCCCAAATAAGCACGTTACGGGCAAAACCGTAAATCGAAATGTCGAAGATGCCGAGTTTGGGCAATTGATAAGTTAATGTCAGGTCACGCAACTTGACGAAACTCGTATCATAAATACCGGATTCGGTGATATTGTAATAAGCCTGATAGTAATCGGCCTTATTCACTTCAATTGTATTAGGCTGTCCTGTTACCTCATCTATACCTTCGGCAATCATACTTCCTTCGTGGTAGGGGAGCGATTCTTTGGTGGTACCGAAATAGTTCAATGTCATGTTTGTTCCATGATACATCTTTCCACCTTGTTGCCAACTCCATGTGGTAGAGAGTGAAAGACGTTTGTAGCGACCACCTAGTGTAAAACCGGTAGTGAAGTCGGGAGAACAGTTACCCAAATCTTGGCTATTGCCCGAAGATTGGGGCAGACCGTTTAATAACAGCAAGTTTCCAGCCTCATCGCGCTTGAAGCCCAAACCATATATATTCGGATAGGTACATCCTGCCTGGGCACGAACTTGCGGTTCAACGAACCCACCCAGCATAATGGATTCCACACCTGGAGCCAGCTCTATAACCTTGTTATTAACTTTCGTAAAGTTGATACCTAAATTTAGGTCGAAGTCTTTGGCTTGCAGAATAGCAGTATTAATAGAAAGTTCGTGAGCATGTGTACGCATCTTTCCAGCGTTTGTCAACATCTCCTGATAGCCTGTCGCTCCATCTACGGGTACATAGAATATCTGATCTTCTACATTCTGTAAACTGTATGTGTATTCCACTTTCAAGCGACTACCGAAGAAGTGCAAGTCGGCACCTATTTCGTAGTTGGTTGTATTTTGTGGTTTCAATCCTTCATCATATACTCGGTAGTAGGGTCTGAAAGTAGATACTCCACTGGGAAGAGGGTAGGTAACCGGATAGTAAGAATACATACCTCCGCCGTAAGTCGGGGTGTAATAATAGTTGGCATAATAATTACCAGCCTGACCTACCTGTGCGAATGAAGCGCGGAGTTTACCGTAGTTCAATATTTTATTATTCTGCAAGAAAGGTAATTTGGTGAATTCCCAGCCTAATGATACCGAAGGATAGAAGAAGCTGCGACTACCGCGTGGCATGGTCGACACATAGTCATTACGTCCGGTTACGGTCAGGTACACCTGATCTTGCCATGACATTGAAAGGCTTCCGAAAAAACCCACAGTACGTTCCTGTCGCTTATACTCGCTGGATGTTAGTGAAGTAGCGTTTCCGATATTAGTAAAACCGGGGAAGTTAAAGTTACTGCCGTAATAATCCCAGTTACGGATGCTCTCATGATTGAATTCGTTACCTAATATTACGTTTAGTCTCCATTCGTCACTTTTACCGAATTTACCGTCAAAGTTAACTGTAAACAGGTTATTGAATACATTGTGCTGAGAACCGTAATTTTCTATATCTCCACCTTTCAATGATGATGTACTGCCCATTTCACGTATGGTGGCATAATCTGACGTCCAGATGTCAAGACCGGCCTGTTCTCTTATCTTGAGGGAGAAGTTCTCTCCTAAACCTAAATTTGGCTGATATTCCAAATAAGTATTGCCAAAAGCACGGTTGGTATGCTGAAGGTATTCGTTATGTTCCGCCCACCAATAAGGATTGGTAAATGAAGTGGAACGGAATAATATCTGGTTCGTTGGATTTCCCGGTTCGTGATTGGGAATTCCTTTCAAATCATATTCGGCTGGGGCTGAATAAACTACATTCATGATACCATCGTTGGCACCAGGTGCGGAAGTGATTTTGGTAGATGAGTAGTTTATGGAGAATCCTGTATTCCACTGTGGATTGATTTTCCAGTCTACCAATCCACGTGCTCCCCAACGATCCATTCCTGTTGAAGGAATGATACCATTTTGGTGTGAATTGTTCACGCCGAAAGAATAGTTTATTCCGTTGATACTTTGTGACAGATTTACGTTGGTGTTTTCAGTAAATCCAGTGCCTAGGAAGTCTCCCACATTATCATAAATCTGTGGTGTTGTCCAGCCGCTCAAACCTGCTTGTGCACGCTTAGGGTTGTAATATTGTCCTTCGTGCATACCATCTGTCGCCGTATATTGGTTGTTCATGTTTCCACCATATTTAGGGTCGTTGGCCAGTTCGCTGATTTTCGGTCCCCAAGTCATGGAAGAAGTCGGATCATATCCTGCGGTAATACTGTTACCTTGCGAATATATATTTTGGCGTTCGAATTTACGTGAAACTCGCTGTGCGCTCAGGTTTGTTGAAATCGTCACACTTGGCTTGTTCATATTGTTTTTGGAACCACGCTTGGTTGTGATCACAATTACGCCGTTGGATGCACGAATACCATACAATGCGGATGCTGCCTGTCCTTTCAGTACATTTACCGACTCTATATCTTCAGGATTGATATCGATGCTGCGATCGGCATAGTTGGCGCCTGTCACAGAATTTCCGGTATCAAAGTCGGCAGTTGTGTTTATCGGCATGCCATCTATTACATATAGCGGTTGGTTGTTGCCGTCGAACGAACGAGCACCACGAATTATAATCTGAGAAGAAGCGCCCGGTGCACCCGATGACTGACGGATGTCTACACCTGTCAGTTTACCTTGTATCGCACTAGCAAGCGATGTCGTTCCTGCTTTGTTCAATTGTTCTGAATTCAAATCCTGTGCCGCATAACCCAATGCTTTACGGTCGCGTTTGATACCCATAGCAGTTACCACAACTTCATCAAGTTGTTCGGCATCTGATTTGAGTATTACTCTTACATTTGGTTTAATTGCAACTTCCTGTGTTTGCATACCAACGAACGAAACACGCAAAGTCTTCGCAGAACTATCTAGTATGTAAATTGCTGTAGATGAATCATTTATAAATATTAATAAATTCATGCTATTTGCCTAAAACGTCAATAGGGCATATTCTAGTAAGTATTTACAAAATCGCTAAGTTACTCGTGTGTTACCACTTCTATAATTAAAACTCTAGTTTTTAATATGTTATGTATATTGATAACTCATATTATAATTATCAAAATATACCTTAGTCTTTCACTGAACCATTTTTGTAAATAAAAAGCAATACAAGCAATGGTGGTTAGCAAAAAAGAAACATACCATGATAAAAGCTGTAAACTAAGATTTATGTCAAAATAAAATACGCCATATTACAAAAAAAAATATTATGAACGCATCATTATAATAAGATTATAATTATCTTTGTATAAAACATGTAATCTATGGCAAAAATTAATCCGTTTATAACCAGTGGCTATGTTTCAGCAGAGTATTTTTGCGACCGTATAATTGAAACAGCCACATTGACACGCTACATAACCAACGGTAACAATGTAGCTTTGATATCTCCTCGCCGTTTAGGAAAAACCGGACTGATAGAACATTGCTTTCATCAAAAACGAATAAAGGAAGAATATCATACATTTTTAATTGATATATATGCGACAAAGAACTTGCAAGAGTTTGTATTTGAACTTGGAAAAGGTATTTTGAATGGTTTAAAGCCTCGTGGAAGAAAGACATGGGAATTATTTCTCAAATGCCTATCTTCTCTTCGCACCAGTATTTCTTTTGATTTCAGTGGTAACCCCAACTGGAACTTGGAAATGGGGGATATAAAGACTCCTGCCATAACTCTTGATGAAATATTTCATTATTTAGAACAAGCAGATAAACCTTGTTTAATCTCCATTGATGAATTCCAAGTTATTGCCAAATATCCGGAGAGTGATGTTGAGGCTACACTACGAACACACATTCAGCATTGTTCTAATGCAAAATTCATTTATGCTGGCTCGCAACGGCATATGATGGGAGAGATATTTACCAGTCCGTCACGTCCGTTTTATCAGAGCACGGCTATCATGGAGTTATCTCCTATTAATATAGATATTTATACGGAATTTATAAAAAAGCACTTTGTAGAGAATAAGAAAAGAATTACTGAAGAAACTGTTCAGGAAATTTATAAGAGTTTTGAAGGAATAACCTGGTATATACAATTTATAGTAAATTCGCTTTATGCAATGACTGCTGAAGGTGAAGAATGTACAGTTGATAAAGTGAATATTGCAATTGATAATATTTTATCGCAATTGAATTTTACCTATTCTTCACTTCTGTTTCAACTTCCACCTAAGCAGAAAGAAGTTCTCATTGCTATTTGTAAGGAAGGAAGGGCCCAAGAAATCACTTCCTCCAAGTTTCTGAAAACTTACAAGCTAACAGCCAGTTCTGTGCAAGGAGCCATAAAAGGATTGTTGGACAAAGACTTTGTTACTAATGAGTTAGGCGTTTATAGCGTATATGACAAATTCTTTGAGATTTGGCTAAGAAAGCAGATGGGTTGACGAAACCTATATGCAGAGATAATCCCGAAACAAAGATACAGTACGCACTGTAAGAAAAACAATAAGGCATCTAATTTACAATGAAGAAGTCAGGATTCACTGAGAACTCTCTCGTTATAATACACCTATGCGGAGACGTAAAATAAACTGTGTCATGCGGCGTTTTCTTCCAAGCTCATCGGTCGGGGATCGGCCAGCGCCAAGGGGGTGCACCAGCACTCCCGACGAGCGTAAAGTTACAACAATTTAAATCTGTCTCCAAACTTTATCGCTAATTGTTGTGCGATGGCCGCCCAGTTGGCTATGGGCATGGTCCATTTCTTGCGTATGTTGCGGTAAGCGAGATAAACCAACTTTTCAAGGGCGGTGTCGTTAGGGAACACGCCCTTGTTTTTTGTCACTTTCCGCACTTGGCGGTGATAGCCCTCGACTGTATTCGTGGTATAAATCATACGTCGTATATCCGACGTAAACTGGAAGTATTCAGTAAGCCTTTCCCAGTTATCCTGCCAAGACTTGATAACGATAGGGTATTTCTCACCCCATTTTTCTTCCAGATTAAAAAGTCCTGTCTCAGCGGATTCCTTATTTACCGCACCATAGACATGTTTCAGATCCCTCATGAACTCTTTTTGGTGCTTGCTGCCGACATACTTGATGGAGTTACGTATCTGATGGACAATACAGAGCTGGACAATAGTATCAGGAAACACACTTTGGATAGCGTCTGGGAAGCCTTTCAATCCGTCAACACAAGCTATGAGTATGTCACAGACACCACGGGTCTGCAAGTCTGTCAATACATTCAGCCAGAAGTTCGCGCCCTCATTCTTAGAGATATACATCCCTAACAGATCCTTATGTCCCTCGCTGTCCAGAGCCAGTACATTGTAAATCGCACGGGTTACGGCACAGCCTCTCTCGTCCATTACCTTATAATGGATGGCATCCATCCAGACTATCGGATAAACGCTGTCCAGGCTACGGGAACGCCATGCCTTTATTTCCGGAAGTACACGATCGGTGATGGCGCTAATTGTCTCAGCAGACACACGATTACCCAAGTTCTCCTCCATCCAGTCACTTATCTCACGTGTGCTGTTTCCCAAAGCATAAAGTCCGATGATACGGTCTGCAACACCTTCTGCAAGAATGGTTTCACGCTTTTTTATGAACTGGGGTTCAAAGGTGGAGTTACGGTCACGAGGGGTAGATACGGTGACTTCTCCCATCGAAGTCTGTACTTGTTTTTGCATCTTGCCATTACGACGGTTGCCACTCATGCGTTCATCCTCAGAAAGATGAGCGTCCATCTCACCTTCAAGGGCAGCATTTAATATACTCTCCAACAACGGAGCAAAAGCACCGTCCTTACCTAACAAGGGTTTACCAGACTTCAACTGTTCAAGAGCCTTGTTCTTGATACTTTCAAAATCAAATTCTTCACTCATAAAATAAACTGTGTTAGCAAAGTTAATATTTTATTCTTTTCCTTAGCTGACACAGTTCAAATTACGGACTCCACCTATGCTGGGTGAATAAATAGCCAACTAATTCAAATAAGTGAATTAGTTGGCTTAGTTTATTTAAGGATGGAATATTTTATTCTAAAATATCTCCTCTAAGTAAAGGATTGGCTGCTATTGATTCTTTTGGGAAAGGCATCAAATAGGTTTCTCCTTCCATTTTCTGATCTCTCCATCTAACAAACTCCAAAGCAAGCTCCAAACGTCTTTCTTCTTTTAAAGTTAATGATGATTTTCTTTTTGCTTGGAATTCCGTTAAACGATTTGAGTTTCCAGCTTCGGCAGAAATCAGATACATTTCCGGTAATCTGGATACATAAAATTCAGAATCCCAGTTTTCCGTATTTTTATACTTGGCGCTACTAGGAAAAACATAACCTTTACGATCTGCTGCTTCGTCCAACTCATACAGAATCTTACGTGTGTCATTGCCTTTTAATAAGGCAACAACCTCATCGGCAACAGCCAAACAGTTCCAGTTTCGGGCTTCCCAGCTCATAATGTATCCCCAACCTGCATTAGATGTGGCACTTGTTAAAGTTGCAAAGTACATAATAACTTCTTTATCTTTCTCTGCGGGATTGTCAGAAAGACTAAACTTTCCGCTTGTAATCAAACTCTCAGCTTCCTGTCCTGCAAGGTCTAAACGTCCCTGCATTCTATATACTCTGGCTAACAAAGCCTGAGCCGCTTCTTTGGTCGGTTTAGTATTCGCTTCCGGAGTATTAGTGTTGAATTCCGGGGCATGCGCTTTAGCGTCCAATAAGTCTGAGACTATAAATTCCATTACCTTTTTCTCTGAAGAACGTTGAATCGGTTGCTTGTCATAGTTTTCGTCAATAATGGGAACGGCACCATATAAATCAATTAAGCGAATATAATTATAAGCACGACAATATTTCGCAATTGCTTTCTGTGACTCTGAAGCTGAAGGAACTCCCAAAATAGTGTTGGCCCTGTAAATACCTTTGTACAAGTCCGGATAATTGTAATAGTTCAAAATATCATCTTCCAAAATTTCATGATTATAAGCATCCTGAATTTGAAAGAATTGCGGATTAACTAATTTAAGATTATCCGACAAATATTCAGGGTACATGTTTGTACAATAACTATAATTGTTGGAGTTGACTATAGCAGCATATAAACCATTCAATAATTTGTCAACATCTTCAGTCTTTAATTCCTGATTGGCGTCCAAAGACATCTGGGAATCTATATCAAGCATGTTGCTACAACCGGATAGGCACCACATGCTTAAAAGTATATATATGTATTTTTTCATATCAATGTCTGTTATAAATTAAAATGCAATATTCACACCAAAAATAAAACTTCTCATATTGGGTATTCCGGCATTATCAGTACCAGCAACCACCTTATTATTTGTTCTATCTGGATCAACATATTGAAGTTCCGGATCAAGCCCTGAATATTTGGTGAAGGTGAAGGGATTTCTTATTTGGATATATGCTCTTACTGTTTCCATGAATGGGATATTCAGATGTTGGAAATTGTATCCCAACGTAATATCTGAGATACGGAGATAATCCGCATCTTCCAAGAAACGTGAAGAACGTTGTGTATTCCAAGTCGTAATCGAAGAATTCAGATTCAAGCGCGGGACATCTGTATTGGTATGCTCCGGCGTCCATCTGTCAAGGATTTCAGTTACCATGTTGTTTGAATAAGAAGGATAACCGCCACCGCCACCATTCATTTGACCGTTACCGCCTTCTTTATACATGGTATATATCTTTTTGCCTATAGAATATTGTGCTTGAATATTCAAGTCAAATCCTTTATAGTTAACTGTTGTACCGAGGCCGCCATAGATGGGGGCAATACCGCCTGAGAAAATCTGTGCATCAGCAGAGTTGATAAGTCCGTCGCCATTAATATCTTCATATAGCATGTCACCAGGTTGTACAACTTTTGTTACCTTACCTTCGGCATTTTTGTATTCTGTTTTTTCCTGTGCAACACCTAATGCTTTGATTAACTGATAAGAGCCAAGCGCTTCTCCTTCTTTCACGATAGAGACAAAACCTGTATTATAATAATCTTTTGTCGGGTCACCCAAATCGAGAACTTTGTTCTTATTGTAAGAGAAGTTAGCATTGAAACTCCAGGTTATATCTTTGTTTCTGATAATATCAGCACTAAGATCCAATTCTATACCACTATTTCTGATGCTACCCATATTGGCTGTCATAGTTCTGAATCCTGATTCTGTTGCTACAGGAGTGGCATATAGTAAGTCTTGCGTTTTTTTGTTATAATAGTTGGCTGAGAAGTTAATTCGATTATTGAAAAAAGCCATATCTATACCGAAGTTGGTTGCCAATCCTTTTTCCCAAGTCAAGTTTTTATTAAAAAGAGATGCGGCCGCTAATCCCGGTAGACCATTGTAATTATAGTTTGAACCAGAATTGAGTAAGTTTTGACCGGAAGCATTTCCAATGCCACTTTGGTTGCCCGTTTGACCATATGAAGCTCTTATCTTCAATAAGTTCATAACACTTTTATTCCAGAAAGCTTCATTGGAGATAGTCCATCCTCCGGAAACAGCAAAAAATGTTCCCCATCTGTTATCTTTAAGAAATTTAGATGAACCATCTCTACGGATAGAGAACATTAAATTGTATTTATCATCCCAGTTAAGTTGAATACGTCCAAAATATGATTCCAAAGCATTGGCAGTGTATAATGAACCACCGTCAGTAATCTTTCCTGCAGAATCTAACCATTTAAGTGAAGTAGAGGGGAAATCCTGGCCATATACACTTGACTCTTCTTCCTCAAACTTTTGGAATGAATGTCCGATTAGAACAGTATAAAAGAGTTTGTCTAATATATTATTTGAATAAGTTAATGTATTCTCTATAATATAGTCAGAGAACATTTCTGTTCCATAATATCCGCTACCATTCAAGCTTTCTCCTCTTTTAGTATCCGCCGAATCATATCTGTTGTATCTTCTTGAATTTATGTTTCCACCTATAGAAGCATGCCAAACCAGGCCCTTAATAATAGTCCAGTCAAAATATGCCGTACCACCCAAGCGATAGCGTTTATCAGTAACATCCCTTTCAAATGCATGCAAAGGATTTGTAAATGTACCAATATAAGGTTTTCCGTCTTCATCCAAAGCTGGTGCATCGGGACGTGCATTAAATGAGGCAGCCCAAGGCTGGTATATATCATTATCCTCTACTAAAGGTGTAGATACTGAAGACGAGAAATATGATTTAATACCAATCTTAAAATTGTCGAAAACCTTATGGTCCAAGTTTAATTTTATTGTTGAGCGTTTGAACTCATCTTTTTTTACTACACCTTCTTGGTTGAAATGTGAAGCTCCTACATAAAACTTGGTTTTCTGTCCACCACCAGATATACCTAACTGATAATTTTGCATTAAAGCATTTTTATTTCTGATTTCACCAAACCAGTCCGTACCTTCTGCCGTCAATGGCTCAAAAGGAGTTAATACAGATTCATCTTTAGGTTTGCTTAAATACCCATTGGCAATATCATCTAAATAGTTTTGACGTGCCTCATTTAATATTTCAGCATATTCCTTGGCATTTAGCATTTTAGGTGTTTTTACAGGATTTTGGATTCCAACACTAACGTTTAAGGTTACTTGAGTCTTCTGCGCAAAAGAACCGGATTTCGTTGTAATCAAAATGACACCATTGGAAGCTCTAGAACCATAGATGGCGGTTGATGCTGCATCCTTTAAAATTTCCACGCTTTCTATATCACTGGGAGAGATGGAGGCAAAAGAAACTCCCGGAACTCCATCAATGACATACAATACGTCATTTGACGCACTTAATGAGCCATTTCCACGTAAACTGATTTGCGTTTCATCACCAGCACGTCCTGATGTACTTACAACTTGCAAACCACTTACTTTGCCCTGAAGTGCTTGGCTTATGTTGACAGCTGGTATTTTAACAATTTCATCAGCTTTCACAGAAGATATAGCTCCGGTCAATTCAGACTTTTTTACAGTACCATATCCCACCACCATTACTTCATCAAGAACTTCAGAGTCTGTTTTTAATACGACTCGCAAATTAGGTTTTATTGCAACTTCCTGTGTTTGCATACCAATATACGAAATTTGCAAAGTCTTCGCAGAACTTGGTACGTTCAGTAAAGTAAAATCACCATCTACATTGGTAATAGCACCAATTTGTGTACCTTTTACCAATACAGAGGCTCCAATAACTGGCTGCCCATCTTCTTCAGAAATCACAACACCTGTAACCTTCTGTGTTTGGGCAGTTACTAGGCCTATTCCTACAAAAAGGCAGGCCAATAACAGCATTAATTTTCTTTTCATAAATTCTCTCTTAAAGTTTAACTTTACATTAATTGTTTCTTTACTCTAACAAAATGCAAATATATTAATAAATATGAAACGGGCAACTATTTTATTGAAAAAAACTTGTAAATCTATCAATCTGTTAATGAAAATAGCGATTTTATGCTGAATAACAGTTTTTGTATAATTAAAGAAGCTCAAAATAGTATTATTCGCTATCACTATGTTTCTGCTGTTTTAGCTAATTATTAATCTGAATACATGTATTTTAAAACAAAATGGTTAAAAAATCGCCGGTATTGATGCGGTTTTACAGAATAATCAAAGACATCTTGTGTCTTTTTTGCAGCCTCTAAAGCTAGATTACAAAAAAAGAAATGCGACTTTTCACAGATATTAATCCTTGTTCAACTCTGGTTTTGCACAGAATATTGTCTTATTTGTTTATAGTATTAATTTAAACAGTTTGAAATGAATAAAATTATTTACAATCTTGTGTACAACAGAAAGAAATGCCTGAATAAAAAAGGAATGGCATTAGTACAAGTCGAAGCTTATTTAGGCAGAAAGAAAAAGTATTTCTCAACCAAGGTCTATTTGAAACCGGAACAGTGGGATAACAAAAAGTTGATTGTTAAAAATCATCCTAATGCAGACGCTCTGAACAGGTTGATTTATGAATTTGTTGCAACAATAGAAAAAAAGGAACTGGAATTATGGCAGCAAGGTAAGCGAATCTCTCTAGAGCTATTAAAAAACGCCTTAACTACACAGGAAAATAACTCTTCGTTTATATCCTTTTTCAGGCAAGAGGTTATGAACTCATCTTTGAAAGATAGTACTAAACGCAATCATCTTTCTACACTTATGCTGTTGCAAGAATTCAAAAAGAACATAACATTTTCAGATTTGACATTTGAGTTAATTTCGTCTTTCGAATACTTCCTACAATTGAAAGGGTATCATACCAACACTATTGCCAAACACATGAAACATCTGAAACGGCATGTAAATATAGCTATAAACAAAGAATATATTGAAATACAGAAGTATGCTTTTAGAAAGTATAAAATAAAAACAATAGAAAACAAACACACCCATTTGGTGCCGGAAGAGTTGGAAAGACTGGAAAATCTGATTTTATCAGGCAGATATGTCAAGTTACAAAAGTCCTTGGATGCTTTCTTGTTCTGTTGTTATGCTGGAATGAGATATTCCGATTTTATTAATTTGTCTTCTGAAAATTTCGTAGATATCAATCAGGAAACATGGCTTATATACAAGTCTGTGAAGACAGGAACGGAAGTGCGCCTTCCTCTTTATCTGCTCTTCTCAGGAAAAGGAATTGCGATTCTTAATAAATATCGAGATAATTTGGAAGATTTTTTTCATTTAAGAGATAACTCAAATGTCAATAAGGATTTGATAATTATCACAAGATTGGCAGGATTGTCAAAAAGGATATCCTTTCATACCGCGCGCCATACCAATGCTACTTTACTCATATATAATGGTATAAATATTACTACAGTGCAAAAACTACTCGGACACAAAAGCGTAAAGACTACGCAGGTATATACCAATGTAATGGATATGACTATTATTCATGATTTGGAGAAAATGAAGTAAGCAACTACTATCGCTGGGAAAAAGGTGGATATGTAGCATTGAAACCAATAGTTTCATCGGTCGAAACGATGAGCTTCCCATATTAAAACAAACTGTTCATTACTGTGAACTAATACTTTATCTTATTTTGTAAATAAAATAAGATACTGTATCTGTTTAGTCACACGATACACAGCGTGATAGATATTTGTAAAGATATTTATCTACCACGTCTATCTATCACGCTTTAATGTATTTATAATCAGATTTATAGCCCCTGCAATGTGATAGCATGACAGATGTTTTTCGTTTTTGAACTAATAGAAGAAGTCCGTTTGGATTCAATTATAAAAGAGAGACTTCATGAGTATCAATGCTTTTTACTTACAAAAATATTTCAAAAAAGTGATGAGTATACTTATAATGTGATTGTTTTTCAGCAACCATTTATGTAAAACACTAATTATCAATGGAAATTACAAGCTATAAGTAGCATTTTAGTAATATAGTTACATTATCAGATACGACTAAAACAATATCTATCGATACCTTTATTCTGAACAAATACTTTATTACCGATTGTAAATTGTTTATTTTAAATTATTTGCATCTGAGTGAGTTCTGCGAAGACTTTGCGTGTTTCGTTCGTTGGTATGCAAACACAGGAAGTGGCAATAAAACCTAATCTGCGAGTGGTGTTAAAGTCTGATGCAGAGGTGCTTGATGAAGTTGTTGTGACGGCAATGGGGATCAAACGTGCAGAAAAGGCATTGGGCTATTCTGCAACTTCTGTAAATAGTGAACGTATAACAGAGACACGTACTTCTGATATTATGTCTAGTTTATCTGGCAAAATTGCGGGTGTACAAATTTCTAATACTTCTTCCGATCCGGGAGCTTCTAATTCTGTAATTATTCGTGGTGTTAGTTCTTTGTCTGGAAGCAACCAACCGTTGTATGTAGTAGATGGAGTGCCTTTGAATAATTCTGCTGTATATTCTACGGATGGTTTGAATAGTGGCTATGACTTTGGTAACGGTGCAAATGCTGTAAATCCGGATGATGTGGAAAGCATGACGATCTTGAAAGGTGCTGCGGCAACAGCTCTTTATGGTAGTCGTGCTGCTAGTGGAGTTGTCATGATTACTACTAAAACCGGGAAAAAAAATAAGGGTTTGGGTATTGAGTATAATGGTGGTTTACAGTGGTCTACTATCTTACGTTTGCCCGAATTTCAGAACGAATTTGGTATGGGCTGGAATGGAGATCATACAGAACTTGAGAATGGTTCATGGGGACCTCGTTTTGACGGTTCTATGCAACTTTGGGGTAACAAATATGAAAACTCTCAAAAGCTGAAACCCTATTCTCCGATAAAAAATAATATAAAAGATTTTTTTGATGCTGGTTTTCGCTATAATAATAGTGTTTCATTTAATGGGGCTACTGATAAGAGTGAATATTATGTGTCTTTTTCTCAGATTAGCGATGATGGTATGATTCCTACTGATGCAGACAGTTATGACAAATATACATTCTCTGCTCGCGGTAGTCATAAAGTGAAAGCTCTAACTTTTTCTTCTTCATTGAACTATTCTTATCAGAAGAATAAATTTGCAACTACTGGTCAGGGACTTACTATGCTGAACTCTTTGTATCAGACTCCACGTGATGTTAGCATCATTAGTTTGCAGGATCAGAATGATATATTTAATTCACCTGGATATTTTTATACTCCTTATGGTGTAATGAATCCATATTATATATTGGAGAACTACTTGAATGAGTATGATGCTGAACGCTTTTATGGAAAATTCCAGGTTGATTATGACTTCTTGAAATACTTCAAGTTTACATATCGTATGGGTCTGGATACAACAACTGGGCAAAGCAATAGAGGTGAGCCTAATTTATATGCTTTGTTCTACGAAGGTACTCCGAATGGTGAAGGAATGGGCTCCAATAGTCCGTTCTATGGTAAAGAAGGTAGCTATAGTCAGCAGATAAGCCGTCGCCGCGAAATCAATCAGGATCTTTTGTTAAGTTTCAGTATGCCGATCAATGATTTTCAAATCAATGCATTGGCTGGTTTCAATGGGAATGAAAGGAAATATAGTTATTTATATTCCAGTGTAAGCAAGTTAACGATTCCTACTTGGTATAATTTGAGTAATTCTGCTGCTACTCCAACGGTTGAGCAATATCTTTCATTGAGACGTTTGATGGGTGTGTTTGGGCAAGTAGATCTTTCTTGGAGAAATATGCTGTATGTTACGTTGACTGCCCGCAATGACTGGTCGTCTACTCTTCCTAAAGAAAACCGTAGTTTCTTCTATCCAGGAGTTACCGGTAGCTTTATCTTTACAGAGTTGTTGGATGAAGATATGAAAGATATTTTGTCATTTGGTAAAGTTCGTATGGCTTGGGGTAAAACAGGTAATGATGCGAATGTATATATGACGAAGCCTGTTTATGGACAATCTTCAAACAGAATACCTTTTGGATCTTTGAACTTTCCACTGGGTGGAGTAAATGCTTTTTCTGCTGGAAATATCTTGGGGAGTAATTCATTGAGCCCTGAAATGACAACGGAATTTGAGGTTGGTTTGAATATGGCATTTTTCCATAACCGTATTTCTTTTGATGCAGCTTATTATAATAGAAATTCAGATAAGCAGATTTTCTCATTATCAATGGATCCATCTTCTGGTTATACAGCACAGAATATGAACTTGGGTAAAGTAAGAAATCGTGGCGTTGAATTATTGGTAAGTGCTACTCCGATACAAACACGTGATTTCAGCTGGATGGTAAGTTGGAACTTTACGAAGAACTGGAGCAAGGTGATCAGTTTGCCGGAAGAACTAGGAGGACAGACTGTTATATATGGTTTGAATGGTGGAACAAGTATGTATGCAATCACAGGTGAGCCGGTAGGAGTTTTCAAAGCGGAAGTTCCTAAGCGCGATCCGGAAGGGCACATTGTAGTTAATGCGGCTAATGGTCTTCCTGTTGCAGCCAAAGAGTTTGCCATTTGCGGAAACATGAACTATGATTATCAAATGGGAGTATCAACTACGCTGAAGTATAAAGGAGTAAGTCTGAGTGCAGATTTGGATATCCGTCAAGGTGGTGTGATGTATTCTCGTACTAAGGATATTAACTATTTTACAGGTAATGCTATTCAGACAGCATATAATGATCGTAATACGATGATTGTCCCAAATTCAGTGAATGAAATTATTAATGCAGACGGTACTATTAGCTATGTGGAAAATACTACTCCTATTTCTAGTGCTAATATGCAGGCTGGTAATCCTGGCACTTTCTGGGGAAATGGCGGATTCGATATGGGTAGTTACAGTTTGATCGACAAGTCTTATATAAAATTACGTTCAATAGCCTTGAGTTGGGAACTTCCGAATAAATGGTTAGCAAATACTCCTTTCCAGGCTGTTAGATTATCAGCTTTTGGTAATAACCTATTCTTGTGGACACCATCAGACAATACATTCGTAGATCCGGAAATGTCTTCATTTGGTAATGATTTGGAAGGACAGTATGGTGAATATACAGCGAACCCAAGTTCTCGTCGATTTGGTTTCAACGTAATGGTTAAATTTTAATAGAGGAATGAAGATGAAAAAAATACTATTAACTATTTCTACAGCAGCGTTTATGTTTGTTGGCTGCGATTTGGATATTAATGATAATCCGAACTATCCACAAGATGATCAGGTAACTCCAGACCTTATATTTCCTGCTATTCAGGGGAGTATTGCTGCAACTGTGGGTGGTGAAATCTACAATTATGCCGGTTTCTTTTCTCAGTATTTTGAACAGATGCCTGAGGCAAATCAGTATAATCAGTTAGCTACTTATACTTTTACGGAGAGTTCGCAAGAAATGGATTATTCTTATCGTATTATATATGCAGGAGCTTTGGAAGATGCTCAGCAGGTATTGAATAAGAGTAAAAATACAGCGGATCGTTTTGCTACAACAGTGTTGCGTGCTTATATTTTCCAAGTATTGGTGGATAATATGGGGGCATGTCCTTATACAGAGGCTTTGCAAGGAAATGCAAATGCTACTCCGAAATGGGATGATGGCGAGACTGTGTATAAAGGAATTTTAGCAGAATTGGATGCGGCAGAGCAGGAGTTGGACAATTCGAAAATGGAATCACCTGATTTGGTTTGTGATCAGGATATGGATCAATGGGTCGGTTTTGCCAATGCTTTACGTTTGCGCATGTATCTGCGCTTTATAGATGCTGGTATTGATGCTGCTGCATATACAGAAAAAGTGAAGGCTTTAGTGCAAGCAGGTAATTTCTTTACAGGAGATATTAAGTTTGATGCGTTTAAGGATGACGAGAATTATCGTAACCCTTGGTACACCACTAGTACATCTAATACAGGTAACCATTGTGCTGCTTATCCTCTTGTTTCTTATTTGAAATCTACTAATGACCCTCGTATTGCTTATGGTATGAATAAGGCTACTGGCGCAAAAGATTTTGTAGGAGCTATTCCGGGGAGTCATGATGTTGCTAAAAATAAGAATGCGGATGTTAGCGCAATCAATGTGACAATTGCAAAGATAAAGCCTGTTTATTTTTTTACACAGAGTGAACTTCAATTTTTGATAGCAGAAGTGAAGTTGCGTTTTCTGAATGATGATGCCGCAGCGAAGATAGCTTATGAGGCAGCTATTACAGCTGACTTTGCGGCTCGTGATATGGCAGGTCAGGAAACTGCAATGTTCGGTACTGGAGGAGCTGTTGCTTGGGGCAATGCAACTTCAAATGAGGACAAGCTTGAACTCATTTATATGCAAAAATGGGTTGCTCTTTTCTACATGGATCATATAGAAGCATGGAGCGAGATTCGCCGTACAGACTGTCCTAAACTGTCATCACATACAGCGGAAGAAATATCCAAGAACTCTTTGCTTTATACTCCGGGTGAACTGATCACTCCTTGGATCAGTGGTTTGGAATCCGGTGGACTGATTAAGCGGATGTTTTATCCTCTGTCTGCTCGCCAATATAATGCTAATACACCTGCGGCAGTACCTGCAAGTACGCCCATTTGGTGGGATGTGAAATAAAAAGTAAATAGTATAATATAAGTAAGAATATGAAAAAAATTATATATAGTATATTGATATGCTTTGGAACTGTAGTTTTATCTTCGTGTGAAGATACTTCGGAAGATATTTCCAAAGTGACGCATTTTGCATCTTTAGAGTTGAAAGGTGAGACGGCTATGAAGATGAAACTGAACGATACATATGTAGAACCGGGCTTCATTGCATTGGAAGGTGATGAGGATATTACATCTAAAGTAAAGATTGCAGGAGCTGTAAATAGTGCGAAGAGTGATATCTATACATTAACATATTCTGTTGCTAATGTTGATGGGTTTTCAGTTTCAAAGAAGCGTAATGTTTTGGTTGCTGCACCTACTTTTGCCAGTGCCTATTATGGAGAATCAGAACTTGGCAGCCGCCACTATGTAAATGCTCCAATTCATATTGTAGATAATGGCGACGGTACTTATGGAATCGATGATATTATGGGTGGATTTCAATTCCATGGCCTGAATGCCGGTTTGGAACCGGCCTACGATCTCCATGCAGAGGCCGTTATTAAGTTAGAAGCTGATAATAGTATATCACTAGTCAGTTTAGGCTCTTGGGCGCCGGAACTTAAGCTTACTCTTGGATTGAATAGCGGTAGCTATGATCCGGTAACAGGTGTGATAGAATTGAATGTTAAATATGGTGCAAATAACCAGCTTTCGGTTACATTGACCAAATAAATAATTGAATTATGAAAAAATATATAGCATTATTGTTATTAGTAACAGTCTCATTCGCGTTTACTGCATGTGACGATGAAACAGAACCAGGTGGAACTGCCGTTGAAAAAATGGCAGGCACTTGGATTGTAACTTGGGAAGCAAAGAATGAGGCAGGAAAGTGGGAAGATATTTTGGGTGGTACCGTTGAATTAAACACCTATAATACGGCTGCTAATGTTCCGACAGAAATGTGGGTGAAAGAGGGCTATCTTTTGAATTCTGCTATTAAGGTGTCTACGGATTATAACGCACGTACGTTCAGTGCAACTGGGCAAACGATTGCTGTAGCTCCTGAAATTTGGGGAGATTCTAAGATCGTTGTAGATGTTACTGATGGGAAAGTCTTGGCTGGTGCAGCTACTACTCCAAGTGGTATGCCGGCAGATAGTATTGTTTTCTTTGTAAATGTGCAAGGTGATGATACTTATAAAATTGCAGGTTTTCGCCGTACAGGATTTCCTGCTGACGAGTAATTTTAGATTTGAGAATACGAAAAGGAGGGCAACGCAACATTGTCCTCTTTTTTTTTGTTATATTTGCCGCCATATAACAAAAGTATACATATATAAGTAAGGTATAAAATAGAATGAAAGAATTTGTAATTTCCGAAGCACAGGTTGAAACCGCGGTATTGGTAGGTCTTGTCACAAAAACTCAGGATGAGCGTAAGACAAATGAATACCTCGACGAGCTGGAATTCTTGGCTGAGACAGCCGGGGCGGAAGTAGTGAAAAGATTTACTCAGAAGTTGGATCAGGCAAACTCTGTGACGTATGTCGGTAAGGGTAAGCTGGAAGAGATAAAAGAATATATCCGTAACGAAGAAGAAGCCGAGCGTGAGATCGGTATGGTGATTTTCGATGATGAACTTTCGGCAAAGCAGATACGTAATATTGAAGCAGAGCTGAAAATCAAGATATTGGACCGTACTTCGCTTATCCTTGACATCTTTGCAATGCGTGCGCAGACAGCCAACGCAAAGACACAAGTTGAGTTGGCGCAATATAAATATATGCTTCCCCGCTTGCAACGCTTGTGGACTCACTTGGAACGTCAGGGCGGCGGTTCGGGAGCCGGTGGAGGTAAAGGATCGGTAGGTCTGCGTGGTCCGGGTGAAACACAGTTGGAAATGGACCGCCGTATCATTCTGAACCGTATGTCATTGCTAAAAGAACGTTTGGCAGAGATTGACAAGCAGAAGGCCACCCAGCGTAAGAATCGCGGTCGTTTGATACGTGTGGCATTGGTGGGATATACCAATGTCGGAAAATCCACTTTGATGACGTTGCTTTCCAAAAGTGAAGTCTTTGCGGAGAACAAGTTGTTCGCTACGTTGGACACTACGGTGCGCAAGGTCATCATTGAGAATCTGCCGTTCCTTTTGTCTGATACGGTTGGGTTCATACGCAAGTTGCCCACTGATTTGGTAGACTCTTTTAAATCTACCCTGGATGAGGTACGCGAGGCCGACCTGTTGCTGCACATCGTAGATATCTCTCATCCTGATTTTGAGGAACAGATAGAAGTGGTAAACAAAACATTGGCGGACATCGGTGCATCCGGTAAGCCTATGATACTTGTATTCAATAAAATAGACGCTTACACCTATATCGCGAAAGCGGAAGACGACCTTACCCCCAGAACCAAGGAAAACTTGACACTTGAAGAACTGATGAAGACGTGGATGGCAAAGATGGAAGACAATTGTCTTTTTATTTCTGCCCGCGAACGGATCAATGTAGAAGAACTGAAGAGTGTGGTTTATCAGCGTGTAAAAGAACTGCACGTGCAGAAGTATCCCTATAACGATTTCCTTTATCAGACTTACGAAGAAGAAGTTTAATCAATGAAGAATTAAGAAGATTCTTCATTCTTAATTTAAGTGTTATGACTTACAGAAACTTGACCGAAGACGAAGTTCTCCGGTTGAAGAGCCAGTCGTGTCTGGCGGATGATTGGGGGAAAATAACCGTTGCAGAAGAGTTTTCAACGGAGTTTGTGCATCACACCCGCTTTTCGGGTGAAGTGCGTTTGGGAGTATTCCAATTAGAGTTTACTTTGCCGGGCGGAATAAGGAAACATTCCGGTTTGCGGCATGTGACGCTTCATAATGTAACGGTGGGTGACAACTGTTGCATTGAGAATATCCAGAACTACATTGCCAATTATGAAATCGGGCACGACACATTCATTGAGAATGTGGATATTATCCTTGTAGACGGTTTGTCCAAGTTCGGTAATGGTGTGGAGGTGTCTGTCCTGAATGAGACCGGTGGCCGCGAGGTGCTTATCAGTGATAAGCTCTCTGCGCATCAAGCATACATCATGGCGCTTTACCGCCATCGTCCGGAGTTGATTGCGCGGATGAAGGAGATCACCGATTTCTATTCCAATAAGCATGCATCCGCTGTCGGTTCCATCGGCAGCCACGTGATGATACTCAATACGGGTTCTATCAAGAACGTGCGTATCGGTGATTATTGTCACATCTGTGGTACGTGCCGTTTGTATAACGGAAGCATTAACAGTAACGAGATAGCGCCTGTGCATATCGGTCATGGCGTTATTTGCGATAATTTTATCATATCGTCCGGTTCGCATGTGGACGACGGGGCTATGCTGACCCGTTGTTTTGTGGGGCAAGCCTGCAAGCTGGGACATAACTATTCTGCTTCGGATTCCCTGTTTTTCAGTAACTGCCAGGGGGAAAACGGTGAGGCGTGTGCCATTTTTGCCGGGCCTTATACGGTGACGCACCATAAGTCCACTTTGCTTATAGCCGGTATGTTCTCTTTTATGAATGCCGGTTCCGGTTCCAATCAAAGCAACCACATGTATAAGCTTGGTCCTATTCACCAGGGGACATTGGAACGTGGCGCCAAAACCACTTCGGATTCTTACATCCTGTGGCCTGCGAGGGTAGGGGCATTCTCCCTTGTCATGGGGCGTCACGTTAATCATTCCGACACTTCCAATCTGCCGTTCTCCTACTTGATAGAGCAGAATAACACGACTTATCTTGTGCCGGGTGTCAACCTGCGCAGTGTAGGTACTATCCGCGATGCCCAGAAATGGCCTAAGCGCGACCAGCGTACCGATACCAACAAGCTGGATTTTATCAACTACAACCTGCTGAGTCCTTACACCGTACAGAAGATGTTCAAAGGGAGGGAAACGTTGAAAAACCTGCGTTATGCTTCGGGCGAACTATCCGACATCTATTCCTTCCATAGTGCCAAGATACGCAATTCAGCATTGGTGAAAGGCATCGGTTTCTACGAAACCGCCATCCATAAGTTCCTCGGCAACTCTGTCATCAAGCGTCTGGAAGGCATTGATTTCCGGACTAATGAAGAAATACGTGCCCGTCTCAAGCCCGATACCTCTATCGGTAGCGGTGAGTGGGTTGACATTTCCGGACTGATAGCTCCGAAAAGTGAGATTGACGCCTTGATAGACGGGATTGAATCCGGTACGGTGAACCGCTTGAAATACATCAATGCCGAGTTTGAACGGATGCATCAGAACTATTACACATATGAGTGGACATGGGCATACGACAAACTGGAGGAGTTCTACGGTATCAATCCCGAAAAGATAACGGCGGAAGATATTATTCACATCGTCGAGAAGTGGAAAGAAGCCGTTGTCGGTTTGGACCGTATGGTCTATGAAGATGCAAAGAAAGAATTCTCCCTGGCCTCCATGACCGGATTTGGAGCCGATGGTTCGCGCCTTGAGAAGGAACTTGACTTTGAACAGGTACGCGGCGACTTCGAGAGTAATCCTTTCGTGACTGCCGTTTTGAAACACATTGAGGTAAAGACTGCATTGGGTGATGAGCTGATAGGGCGTATGCAGCACGTCCGCTAAGTGGCGGCAAGGCAGTTGCACTTGCAAGTTTTCACCTTGATTAAAGAAATATTTCGATAATAGTTGCTACCTTTGCTGTGCGAAGACAGGCTGCACCTCAGCATGATGCAAATAAATTTGTTTCTGCTTTCGGTTTGCACTGTCTTTGTGTCACGAATCACTTTTAAACATTAAATGAACAAGTAATTATGGCAACAACACCTCCGTTCAAGTATCAGCCCATGTTCGAGAAGGGTAAGGATACAACTGAGTATTATCTGCTTACGAAAGACTACGTGTCTGTAAGCGAGTTTGAAGGAAAACCTATCCTGAAGATTGAAAAAGAAGGTTTGACTGCAATGGCCAATGCGGCTTTCCGGGACGTTTCGTTTATGTTGCGCCGTTCGCACAACGAACAGGTTGCTAAGATTTTGAGCGATCCCGAAGCAAGCGACAATGACAAGTATGTGGCTTTGACTTTCCTGCGCAACGCCGAAGTTGCCTCTAAGGGCGTGCTGCCTTTCTGTCAGGATACGGGTACGGCCATCATTCATGGTGAAAAAGGACAGCAGGTGTGGACGGGTTACTGCGATGAAGAGGCCCTCTCACTCGGTGTCTACAAGACATATACGGAAGAGAACCTGCGTTATTCCCAGAATGCGCCTCTCAATATGTACGATGAAGTGAATACGAAGTGCAATCTTCCGGCACAGATCGACATTGAAGCCACCGAAGGCATGGAGTATGAGTTCCTTTGTGTGACTAAGGGTGGAGGTTCTGCCAACAAGACCTACCTTTATCAGGAGACCAAGGCTATACTGAACCCCGAAACACTGGTTCCGTTCCTCATCGAAAAGATAAAGACGCTGGGTACGGCTGCTTGTCCGCCCTATCACATTGCATTCGTCATCGGCGGCACTTCGGCAGAGAAGAACCTGCTGACGGTGAAACTGGCGTCCACTCACTTCTATGACAACCTGCCTACTACCGGTAATGAGTTCGGTCGTGCTTTCCGCGACGTGGAATTGGAGAAGCAGGTATTGGCAGAGGCTCATAAGATTGGTCTTGGCGCACAGTTCGGCGGCAAGTATTTGGCTCACGATGTGCGTATCATCCGTTTGCCGCGTCATGGTGCTTCCTGTCCTGTCGGTTTGGGCGTTTCCTGCTCTGCAGACCGTAACATCAAGTGTAAAATCAATAAAGAAGGTATCTGGATTGAAAAGCTCGACAGCAATCCGGGAGAACTTATCCCTGCCGAACTCCGTAAGGCCGGCGAGGGTGATGTGGTGAAGATCAATCTGAACCAGCCGATGGAGAATATCCTGAAGGAGCTGACCAAGTATCCGGTTTCCACCCGCCTGTCTCTGAACGGTACTATCATCGTGGGTCGCGACATTGCTCATGCCAAGCTGAAAGAACGTTTGGATCGTGGTGAGGACTTGCCGCAGTACATCAAAGATCATCCCATCTACTATGCCGGTCCTGCCAAGACTCCGCAGGGTATGGCTTGCGGTTCAATGGGCCCGACAACTGCCGGACGTATGGACCCCTACGTAGACCTCTTCCAAAGTCATGGCGGCAGCATGATTATGCTTGCCAAAGGTAACCGCAGCCAGCAAGTCACAGACGCCTGCAAGAAGTACGGCGGTTTCTATCTCGGTTCTATCGGTGGTCCTGCAGCTATTCTGGCGCAGAACAATATCAAGAGCATCGAGTGTGTGGAATATCCCGAACTCGGTATGGAGGCTATCTGGAAGATTGAAGTGGAGGACTTCCCGGCATTTATCCTGGTGGATGACAAGGGGAATGACTTCTTCAAGCAGTTGAAGCCATGGAATTGCAGTAAATAATTCGGGTGCTCCGAATATAGATAATGAAAGCCGCTCCGGAAATAGTTCTGTGAGCGGCTTTTCGTATTATGACAAGCGGGCTGCATGGGAAAGTGACGGAATTTCTGCTGCTTGTTTCTTTTAGTACCGACGTTTGGTACAAGCTGTACCACTGTTTGGTAGGTTCCCTACCAATCGTTGGTATAGTCGGTACCAATCATTGGTATTTGTCGTACCAAACGTTGAAACTTGTTGGTATATGTATGCTCTTGATAAATAACAGCTTAGTTCCCTATCCGTTTTTTCCACTGTTCGTACTTTTTCAATACTTTCAATCCGGTATTGTTGTACCAGCTATAACCGTTACGGCGCTCATAGCCTATTTCGGAAATGTCGTACTTCTTCACTCCGTCGCGGTCGCAAAAGAAAGGACGGTTGTCTTCAAGGGTGTAGAAACGCGCCCAAAGTACGGGGCAGGGATAATCATCCTGCGGACAGGGAATCATCCGGTAGTCTGTCCGGCCTTCGCTGTCGGTGAAGTTCTTACGCATGATACCGATAATCTTACTTGCCTTGAACCACGCAATGGCAGCCTCTACGGAAGCGATAATCTCGGCCGAGGGGTCTGGAATGGACATCAGTAGCAGAACGATGTTGTCCGACTCGGCGCCGCTGAGTGAGGGAAGTTCGTAGGCGCGGGCTTTGGCGGGAGCGAGTGTGTGTTCGTCATGCTGGGCGCACCACACAGTTAGCTTTCCATTTTGTTTCACTTGAGTCTTGAGGATACATTCCACGCCTTTGTCGAAGGCGGTGCGGGCGCGTTGGCAAAGGCTGTCCGGTACGTAAGTGTACGGCGCTTTCCTGCTGTAAACATCGCGCAGTAAGTTCATCACGTTCACCATTGCATTGTCGTTGTAGGTGATGTGGGTGTAATAACCCTTGGATCGTGGCCAGAATTGGGGCCAGCCGCCATTGGGATATTGGGCTTTCAGCAGGTAACGTATTCCCTCTAAGGCGGCATCCTTGTACTTTTCTATGCGGGTGGCCAGGTAGATGCGGGAGAGATAGCGGATTTCCGTACTGGTGGCGCTGTTGTCAATGGTGCTTTCATTGACGTTGTTCTTGGCGGCAAGGACTTTTTTATACTCATCGGCTGTCAGTTCGGCCGGCATATAGACATTCTTAGGCCAGCCTCCGGTAGTGTGCTGATAGAGTAATACGTTGTCGGCAATGCGGATGGCTTCGGGAGTGGTGAAGAAAGCATCATCCAGCTTAGGAGCTATTTTTACCCAGTCCTTATAGGGATGTTTCTCTTTGTAATTGGTTGTTTCCTGTGCATTGGTTCCCATGAGGAGGGCGAGCAATGCACAGAAGAGGATTGCTCGTTTCATACTATTATTGCTTTTTTAGGTTCTTTGAGAGCAAAAATAGGGAAAACTCTGAAGAGAAGATGGTAATATTTGTTTTTTAAGGGGGTAAATATTGTGATTTATTGGATATGCCTACTCTAAATACTGTTCCACTTTTCCGCTGATTTGCAGCAAGGATATTTCGCATAGCTTGGTATCGTACTCTGCCGAGAGGATACGCTCTTCGGCATCCAGCAGACTCTTTTGCGCTTCGCGCATCTCAATACCGGAAAGATTACCGAGCATGTAGCGTTCCATGGCAATCTCATGGTTCTCTTTGGCTGCGACAAGGTTCTGGCGTTCAAGGTTCAGCATCTGGAGGTTATTCTGATAGGCTTGCCACAGATTACTCAGGTCGGCACGCAGGGCTTGTTCCAGTTGCTCTCGTTCCAAGCGGGCGTTCTGCACAGCGATGCGTGCGTTGCGGCGCTCACGACGGCGGTTGCCGTCGAAGAGGTTGAAGCCGACAGTGACGCCGACATTGAGTCCGAGATTGCTGCGGCGGCTGTTGGCGGAGATGTCATATTTGTTGAGAGTATAGCCGTAACCGCCGTTCATCTTCACGTATGGGTAGTCTCGTGAGCTTACCTTTTTATAGTCCAGACGTGCCAGGGTGTTGTTCTGTTCCGCTTTCAGCAAAGAGGCATTGGCCTGCAAGGTGGCATTCCAGAGTTCCTCGAAGTTCAGTTTGTCACTGACGTCGATGAGGCTGTCCCGGATAATGAAAGGCTGGTCCACATTCTCGCTTGCCATGAGTTCGTTCAGCTGGATACGCGAGGTGTGGAGCAATTCCTGCTGCTTCATGTATTGCGCACTGTCGGCGTTGAAGTCCACTTTGGCCTGTTGGTAGTCCAGACGGGAGAAGTTACCTATGTGATAGCGTTCTTCTACGATGCGCAGGCGCTCCTTGGAGAGCGATACGGCATAGCGGAAGTTGTTCAGACGGATTTTGTGCTGTACATAATTGTAATATTCGGCGGCGATGTTGGCTATCAGGTCTTCGATGGCGATGCGGGTGTTGGTCTCGCCTTGTCGTTCCAGCTCTTTGAGCTTTTGGTAGTTGGCAGTGATGTTGAAACCATCGAAGATGGTCCAGCTCAGGTTGATACCGGCATCAATGGTCTGGTCGAACACGCCGTTCTCTTTGGTGGTTTCGCCTGTGGCACGCAGCTTGGTTTCGGTATTGTCCAATGTCCCCCGGTAGCCGGCAGAGAGGTCGAGCGTGGGCAGGTATCCGGCATTGGCAAGGGTGGCGTTGTTTTTGCTGACTTGCTGCTCGTTGCGGGTTATGCGCAGGGAGTAGTTGTTCAGCA
This sequence comes from Bacteroides eggerthii, assembly GCF_025146565.1. Taxonomy (NCBI): domain Bacteria; kingdom Pseudomonadati; phylum Bacteroidota; class Bacteroidia; order Bacteroidales; family Bacteroidaceae; genus Bacteroides; species Bacteroides eggerthii. Next base: position 1,403,408 of record NZ_CP102258.1, read on the forward strand.
GTCCCTGTTCCAAACAAGATTTCAGGGTATAGATGGGTGCAGGTTGCGCTTGAGCGGCAAGCGCGGTGCACAGAATGATTAAGAAAGATAAAATCGTACGTCTCATTCGTTCTTTAGTTTACTTCGGTTGGTGGATACATAACTATAAATGGCGGGGACGATGTACATCGTGAGCAGAGTGGATACGAGCATACCGCCTACTACGGCCGTACCCATGGCGATGCGTTGGTTGCAGCCTTCGCCTGTTGCGAAAGCCAGCGGTATCAATCCCAGTACGGTAGAAGCGCTTGTCATCAGGATAGGACGCAGACGTTGCAGGGCGGCATCTTTGATGGCTTGCATCTTGTCCTCGCCGGCTTCCTGTTTCTGATTGGCGAACTCTACAATCAGGATTCCGTTCTTTGCTACCAGACCAATCAGCATGATGATGCCGATTTGGCTGAATATATTCATCGTGATGTCTCCGAAATACATGAATACCAATGCTCCGGCAATGGCAAGGGGTACTGTCAGCATGATAATCAACGGATCCTTGAAGCTTTCAAATTGGGCGGCAAGGATGAGGTAGATAAGCAGGATTGCCAGGATGAAGGCAAACATCAAGCTGGAAGAACTCTCGCGATACTCTTTGGAGTCGCCGGTGAGGGCGGTGCGGAAGGTGTCGTCCAGCGTTTCTTTGGCTATCTTGTCCATTTCGTCCAATCCTTGTCCGATAGTCTTGCCATCGGCAAGTCCGGCAGAGATAGTGGCGGACACAAAACGGTTGTAACGGTATAGCTTGGGCGGAGCGATACCGTCTGTCAGTTCTATCAGGTTGTCAAGTTGTACCATATCTCCCTGAGAGCTGCGGATGTAGATACCTTTCAGGTCGGCGGGCTTGTTGCGTTGCTGACGGTTGATTTCTCCTAATATCTCGTATTGCTTTCCGTTCATGTAGAAGTAGCCCATGCGCTGGCCGCTTAATCCGTATTGCAGGGTTTGGGCGATGTTGCGGGTGCTGACACCCATGATGCTTGCCTTATCGCGGTTGATGTTGATGCGTGCTTCCGGTTTGCTGAATTTCAAATCTACGTCTGCCATTTGGAACACAGGGTTCTCGTACACTTTTGCCATGAACTTAGGCAGTACTTCCTGCAGCCTTTCAATATTGGTGGCTTGCAACACATATTGCACAGGCATGCCGCCGCGTCGTCCGCCGAATGAAGAAGACTGCTGGACGAAGGAACGGGCCATAGTCTTTTTCTGTACTGCTTTCGACAGCTTCTCTGCTACTTCCATTTGGGTGTAATCGCGGTCTTGCATATCTTTCAGGGTGATGCGTATGTTACCGCTGCCGCTGGATACGCGGGCGGTTACTGCTTCGGCATCAGGCGTAATTGAGTCTACAAGCAGGTTGATGTCTTCCGTATAGTCACGAATATATTCGTAGGTGACACCTTCGGCGCCGCGTGTGTTGATGCTGATTTGCGAACGGTCTTCCAGCGGCGCCATTTCCGCGGGAATGTAGTTCCATAGAAAGCCAATGATCAGAATGGTTGCTGCCGTAAAGGGCAGTGCAATCCAGCGTTTGCGTAGGAAAGCTGCTAAAGAACGGCTGTAAATGCGGTTCATGCCTTCAAAGAACGGCTCTGTCTTGCGATAGAGCCAGCTTTGCTTTTCTCTTTTTATTAGTAGCTTGGTGGCCAGCATCGGCGTAAATGTCAGTGCGGCGAAGGAAGAGATTATGACAGAACCGGACACCACGATGCTGAACTCGCGGAACAGGCGTCCCGTCATACCGTCCATAAATACGATGGGGAAGAATACTGCTACCAGCGTGATTGTGGTGGAGATTACGGCAAAGAAGATCTCTTTGGCTCCTTCGATACCGGCTTCTTTCGGAGGCATTCCTCTTTCGATACGGACATAGATGTTCTCAGTCATTACAATGGCATCATCCACCACAAGTCCTACGGCAAGCACAATGGCAAGCATGGAAAGCACGTTGATGGAGAATCCTGCCAGGTACATGACGAAAAAGGCGCCGATGAGTGAAACGGGGATTACGATGCAGGGAACCAGTGTGACGCGCCAGTCGCGGAGGAACAAAAAGATAATGATGATAACGAGTATGAATGCCTCATACACCGTTTGTTTAACCTCATTGATAGAGGCGCGTATGAATTTGGTATTATCGAAACCGTATGAGTAGTGCACGTCTTCCGGGAGGTCTTTCTTCATCTTCTCCATACGTTCGTATACGGCATCGGCAATCTGGATATGGTTGGCGCCCGGTTGCGGGATTACTACGATACCCACCATGGGCACTCCGTTCATTTTCATATAGCTTTTGATGTCCGCCGGACCAAGTTCGGCGCGGCCGATGTCACTGAACCGGACAATGCGGTTGCCGTCTTCCTTCAGGATGAGATTGTTGAATTCTTCTGCTGTGTGCATCAGTCCGAGGGTACGTATGGTGAGCTCAACGGTGTTTCCTTCGATACTGCCCGAAGGAAGTTCCACGTTTTCATTGTCCACCGCATTCTTTACGTCGATGGGGGTAATACCGTAACCGGACATCTTGATAGGGTCGAGCCATAGGCGCATGGAATAACGTTTCTCTCCCCAAATGCTCACACTACTTACGTCGGAAATGGTCTGTAACTGCTCCTTTACGGTGAGGTCGGCTATTTCGCTGAGTTCCAGCAGGGAACGTTTGTCACTCTGCAAGGCTACCATGAGGATAGGCATAGCGTCCGCATCGGCTTTGGATACGGTGGGAGGGTCGCAGTCGCGGGGCAGATAACGTTGTGCGCGTGAAACTTTGTCGCGCACGTCATTGGCGGCTGTCTCCAGGTCTACGGAGAGCTCGAACTCCACCGTAATGCGCGATGAACCTTGCTGGCTGACACTGGAGAGGGAACGGATTCCCGGAATACCGTTAATGTTCTGTTCCAGCGGCTCTGTAATCTGATTCTCGATAACGTCGGCATTTGCTCCGGGATAAGAGCAGGATACGGAAATGATGGGGTTATCCACTGACGGATACTCGCGGACACCGAGGTAGTTGTACCCGATGAAACCGAAGAGCAGGATAATCAGTGTCAATACAGTGGAGAGTACCGGTCGCCGTATGCTTAATTCGGATATATTCATGGTGTGAATTATGAATTATAAATTATGAGTTATGAACAGCCGGGCTGCCATGCGGCATAGCAATTCATCATTCATAGTGGGTCATTAATTTATATTGTCTAATGTAACCGGTAACCCTGTGCGCAGTTGTAAGGTTCCTGAAGTGATGACCGTATCGCCTACGCTCAAGCCTTGCAATACTTGTACTTCGGCTTCCGTACGGATGCCGGTGGTTATCTCTACCGGTTGCGCTTTTCCTGCTTTATAGAGGAAAATCTTGTCTTTGCCCATTTCCGGAACGATGGCTTCGGAAGGTACGGCAAGCGCGTCTTGTATTTCGTCCTTATTCAGTTTGATGCTGGCATAACGGCCCGGAAGTACGGCACTGTTGGTATTAGGATAGAGTGCGCGGATGGTTAATGTGTGGGTAACAGGGTCTATCTTTGATTCGCGGGCATAGACGGTGGCATGGAACGTGTTCAGTTTTCCTTCAAGGATGAAGTCCAGACCTGCACCGATTTTTACGTCATTGGCATATCGTTCGGGTACTGCGAATTCTACTTTCAGGGGGGAGAGTTTTGTGAGTTTGGCTACAATGGTCGAGGGAGAAGCGTATGTTCCTACGCTGACCTGCCGCAGACCGATGACGCCGTCGAAAGGTGCCCGAAGTTCGGTTTGTGCAATGTTGGACTCTATCAGGTCGATGTCGGCATTCAGAGTGGCAAGTTCGGTTTTCACCTGTTCATAGGCTTCTTTACTGACTGCGTCTCTTTCCAACAATGCATTTTGACGGAACACGCGGTCTTCAGCCAGTTTCAGTTGCGATACTAATCTTTGCAGTTGCGCTTGGAGGGGACGGTCGTTTACCTTAGCAAGCAATTGACCTTTTTTTACGAAGCTGCCTTCTTCAAAGTTTATCTCGATAATCTTGCCGGATGTCTCGAATGAAAGGTCTACTTCTTCGTCGGGCAGCAGGCTGCCGCTGATTTGTATTTCATCCTTTAGCAGTTGCGGTTTTATTATTTGAGCGTTCACATTTAGAATTTTCTTTTCTCCGCGTTTGCCGGTCATTACTTTGTCGGCAGCTGCCAGTTCTTCATTTTCTTTGGGAAGTTGGGAATAAATACCCCCGCCTATCAGTCCGGCACCAATGGATATTATGATGCCCCATTTCACTTTTTTATTCATGTTGCAGTATTAGTAGTATATTTAGCCTTAGATTTAGACTGAAAGGAAAGAAAAAAGTTTAAAACAAGAAAAGTTAATAAAAGTAATTTATTAATACGCTGCCCTGTATTTCCCTTCTTCTTTGTCTTCCAGCATGTTCAGATAGGAGGCGTAGCGGGATTCGCTGATGTAATGCTGCTCCACCGCATCGCGTACGGCGCATCCCGGTTCATGGCGGTGGGTACAGTTATTATAGCGGCAGTTGGCGGAGACTTTAAATATTTCCGGGAAATAATGTCCTATCTCTTCCTCTTCCATGTCGAATGTGCCAAAGCCTTTTATGCCCGGTGTGTCGATGATGTAGCCGTTGCCCGGTACGGGAAACATTTCAGAGAAGGTAGTGGTGTGCATACCTTTATTGTGGTAGGCGGAGATTTTGCCGGTTTTGATGTCCAGCTCCGGCAGAATGGTGTTGATGAGGGTGGATTTTCCTACTCCGGAGTGTCCGGAGAAGAGGGTTATTCTTCCTTTGAGTTCTTCCTTTATCGTGTCGACGCCTTCGCCGGTTTTGGCAGATACCTTGAAGCAAGGGTAGCCGATGGTGGTATAAAGGCGGATAAGCCCGTCCAGATAGCGAAGCTCATCTTCGTTGTAGGCGTCTGTTTTATTGAATATGATGTTGACCGGGACGCGGTATGCTTCGGCCGAGGCAAGGAAGCGGTCTATGAATGTAGTGGACGTTTCCGGATAATTCACCGTTACCACCAGCATGCATTGGTCGAGGTTGGCAGCGAGGATATGGGATTGTTTGGATAAGTTGGATGAGCGACGGATGATGTAGTTCTTCCGGTCTTCAATTTCATTGATGAAAGCCGTACCTTCTTGATTCAGTATGATTTGTACGTAGTCGCCTACTGCCACCGGGTTGGTGCTTCGGATGCCTTTCAGACGGAAGTTGCCTTTGATTTTACACTCAACGTATGTTCCTTCGTCGGTCTTTACTAAATACCAACTTCCTGTGTTTTTAATAACGAGTCCCCTCAAATCTGTTAAAAGTTGAACATTGAGAGTTGAGAGTATTTGTCGGCACTCTCTCAACTCTCAACTGGATTTATACTGTCATAATCTCTTTGTCCTTTGCGGCCAGCATATCGTCAATCTGCTTGATATACTTGTCGTGTATCTTTTGCAGCTTTTCCTCACCGCCTTTTTGTGCATCTTCAGCCAGTCCTTCCTTTACGGATTTCTTCAAGGCATCGATAGCATCGCGGCGTGCGTTGCGTACGCTGACTTTAGCTGTTTCGCTTTCGTTCTTACATTGTTTGGCAAGTTGCTTACGACGCTCTTCCGTCAACGGAGGAATGCCGATACGGATAATCTCACCGTTGTTTTCGGGCATGATACCGAGGTCGGAGTCTATGATTGCCTTTTCAATGACGCGAAACATGCTTTTGTCCCATGGCTTGATAGCGATACTGCGGGCGTCCGGAGTGGTTACGGCTGCTACGTTGTTGATGGGAACCATGCTTCCGTAAGAGTCAACGCGGATACCGTCCAGCAAACGAACATCGGCTTTCCCGGCACGAATGTGGGCTAATGATTCTTCCAGATACATTACGGCCATATCCATTTTCTCTTGTGCTTCGTCTAAGATGTCTTTTACGTCTTTCATATTTCTATTGTTTGAAGTAGCTTTTAATTTGAACTTTGCAAATATAATTAATTCACGACAGAGGGCACAGAGTTCCACAGAGTTTTTTTCTTTTGTACCGCAATTATGTTGATTAAAAGAATAATTCGACTCTGTGTCCTCTGTCGTGAAGTTTAGTTGTGCACCAGCGTTCCTATTTCTTCGCCTTGCATCACTTTCTTCAGATTGCCTACGGTGTCCATGTCAAAGACAATAATGGGCAGGTTGTTCTCCTTGCACATGCAGGTAGCTGTAAGGTCCATGACTTTCAGACCGCGTTTCAGCACTTCGTCGTAGGTAATGTCGTGGAACTTCTTGGCCGTAGGGTCTTTTTCCGGATCGGCGGTATAGATGCCGTCAACGCGTGTCCCTTTCAGCATGACATCCGCTTCGATTTCAATACCGCGGAGGCTGGAGCCGGTGTCAGTCGTGAAGAACGGATTGCCCGTTCCGGCAGACATGATGACCACCTCGCCTGCTTCCATGCACTCGATGGCTTTCCATTTGTTGTAGAATTCGCCGATAGGTTCCATGCGGACCGCCGTCAGTACGCGTGCCTTTACGCCTGTCGCTACCAATGCCGAACTCAAGGCAAGGCTGTTGATAACGGTTGCCAGCATGCCCATCTGGTCGCCTTTTACGCGATCGAAGCCTTTGTTGGCGCCACTCAGCCCGCGGAAAATGTTTCCGCCGCCGATGACGATACCGATTTGTACGCCCAGTTCATGAATTTCCTTAATCTGTGCCGCATATTCGGCAAGACGTTTTTCATCAATGCCGTATTGCTTTTCTCCCATCAGGCTTTCACCGCTGAGTTTCAATAAGATTCTTTTGTATGTTGCCATAGTTTATTAATTTATTTCGCTTAGCGGCAAAGATAGGAAAATAATGCCAATCACTATAAATAATTTTCAGTTATTCTTTCAGCGTATAGTCACCGGCTTCCGCGCTTACTGCGGCTTGCAATTCATCCAGTGTTTTTTCTCCTTCCGAAAACTCTACGGTTGCCACCGGGGGATTAAGGCTCACAGTGGCATGTACGCCGTCCATGCCGTTCAATGCTTTTTCCACATGCATGCGGCAGTGGTTGCACATCATGCCTTCCACTTTGAATTCTTTCTTCATGACTTTCTTTGTCAATGGTTTCACTTCATTGTCAGGCTTTGCCGCGTTGCCGATGGCGGGGCTTTCTGCTATTTCTATCTTTTTCCTCTTCAGCCGCAGGCTGTTGGTAACTACGCTGACACTGCTGAATGCCATGGCAGCGCCTGCTATCATGGGATTCAGCAGGAAACCGTTGACAGGGTAGAGCACGCCGGCTGCGACGGGTACACCTATTATGTTATAGATAAATGCCCAAAACAGATTTTGACGAATGGTGCGTACGGTCAGCTTGGAGAGTTTCAGCGCTTCCGGTATTTTGGTCAGGTCGGAAGATATGATAGTCATTTTGGCTACATCCATTGCGATGTCGCTTCCTCCGCCCATGGCGATACTGAGGTCGGCTTGTGCCAGGGCTGCGCTGTCGTTGATGCCGTCGCCCACCATTGCCACTTTCTTGCCGTTCTTCTGCAAGTTGCCGATAAAGGCTGCTTTTTCTTGCGGCAAGACTCCTGCCTTATAATGGAGGATACCGGCTTTGCGGGCAATTTCCTGGGCGGTGGCTTCATTGTCGCCCGTCAGCATATAGACTTCGATGCCGGCTGACTGCAATTCGCTGACGGCCTGTATGGATGTCGGTTTGATGCGGTCTGTAATGCCTGCTATTGCCAATGCTTTTTCATGGTCGGCAAACCAGATGACGGTTTGTGCATCCGCCGTCAGGCGGGCAGCGCCCTCACACAGTGATTGACTGATGCTAATCCGGTGTTCTTCCAGCAATTTACGGTTACCGGCATAATAGGTTTTTCCGTTCCATTCGCCTCGTACGCCTCTGCCGGTGATACTCTCAAAGTTATCGATCTTCACAGTCCGGGCATTTCTAAAGTGGCGGACTACCGCTTCGGCAAGCGGATGTTCCGACAATTTCTCCAAGCTGTAAAAAATGTCTTCTGTGTCCGCCGCCTGCGCAGCTTGTATCCAATCACCGACCACCGGTTTTCCTTCGGTCACTGTTCCGGTTTTGTCCAGTACCACCGTATCAATCTTTTTGGCGATTTCCAGACTTTCGGCGTCTTTTATCAGGATGCCTCTTTCCGCACCTTTACCGATGCCTACCATAATGGCGGTAGGGGTGGCAAGTCCCAGTGCGCATGGGCAGGCAATGATGAGTACCGTAACCAGTGCCAGCAGTCCATGCGTAAATCCGTTCTGTCCGTCCAGCAGTATCCAAGCTACGAATGATAATACGGCAATTCCGATGATGACCGGCACGAAGATGGCGGCAATCCTGTCCACCAACTGCTGAACGGGGGCTTTGCTGCCTTGTGCATCTTGTACCATGTGGATGATTTTAGCCAGCAGCGTATCCGTTCCCACCTTTTCCGCGCTGAACCGGAAACTTCCTTTCTGGTTGATTGTTCCGGCAAAGACTTTGGCATCCTTTTGTTTGGCTACCGCTACCGGTTCGCCACTCAGCATGCTTTCGTCCACATACGAGCTGCCTTCCGTAACTATGCCGTCTACGGCAATCCTTTCTCCCGGTTTCACTAAGATGATGTCGCCGGGACGGATTTGTTCAATCGGGACAATCCTTTCCGACGAAGAACCGGTGATGACTGTAACTGTTTTGGGTTGCAGTCCCATGAGTTTCCTGATTGCGGAGGAAGTGTTTCCTTTGGCCTTTTCCTCCAGCAGGCGTCCCAGCAGGATAAAGGCGATGATGACGCTTGCAGCTTCGAAGTAAACGTGCGGGTGAATGCCCCTTTCCAGCCAGAATTCGGGGAAAAGCATGTTGAACAGGCTGAACAGGTAGGCTATCCCGGTACTGTTGGCCACCAGTGTGTCCATGTTGGCGCTGCCATGTTTCAGTTGTTTCCATGCACTGGCGAAGAAGCCTCTTCCCTGCCAAAAGACGATGGGAGTGGAAAGCAGCCACATGACGGGATTGGCATACGGCATATCCATGAAGAACATGCCGATGAGCATGACCGGTACGGACAGGGCGATGGCCCATGTGGTACGGAATTTCAGTGCGCGATACTTTTTGTCGTGCGCCTGTTCCACTTCGTCCGGCATATTTTCATCCTGCTTTATCAGTAAGTCGTATCCGGCAGCCTGTACGGCCTGCTGCAAGGTTTCGGGTGAACAGTTTTGAAGGTCGTATTCCACAGTTGCCATTGCCGAAGCGTAGTTTACGACCGCTTTTCGGACGCCGGGCTGATGATTCAGCGTCTTTTCCACTCGTGCGGAACATGAAGCGCAACTCATCCCTAATACGGGAAAAGTTTCTTGAACAATGTCTTTATTTGCCATAAGGTTGTATATAATTATTTGCTCCGGATAAACTGTCGGTTTAATAGGGATAAACTTGAAGTTTAATAGGAATAAACCGGCAGTTTAGCTGGGTTAAACTTTTCATGGAACAAAGATACGTCAAGGAAGTTGTCGGCGGTTTGGATATTTAGGATATTTAAGTCAATAAGCGCAAGCGGCTCATGGCTGAGTGAAGTTCTCCTTTATGATTTTGGGGCTGAGCAGGGTCTGCACAACTCCCCGCATGGCGAGATAAACAAGAAAAGCGAGCCACAAAGCATGGTTGCCTAAAACCGGGCGGAGTCCGTAATATACAACAAAGAAACAGATTGCCGCTATTGCCATGGATGCCAACATGCCGCGTGTTGCCGTAGCGCCGATGAAAATGCCGTCCCAGATAAAGGCAGCTATTCCGGCAACAGGAATGGCGAGCGCCCAATAGAAATAGGTGCCGGCGGCGGACACCACATCCTTGTTGTCGGTCAGCAGTCCCAAAAAGGCGTTGCCGCCCAATGCGTAGACCAGTGTGAAAAACGCTGCCAGCCAGCCGCCCCAGATGAACAGGTGCCGGGTGGTGTTGGTAAATGCTTTCCGGTTACGGGCACCTATATATCGTCCGCTCAGTGCCTCTCCCGCATAAGCAAAGCCGTCCATGACATAGGAGAACAGGGTGAAGAGCTGCATCAGCAATGTGTTTACCGCAAGGATAATTTCGCCTTGTGAAGCGCCTGCCGAGGTGAAGAACAGCGTAACGGTGACCAGGCACAATGTCCGTAAGAATATGTCGCGGTTCACTTGGAAAAAGCGCATCATCGCCTCCTTTTGCAGTACGCCTTTCCAAAGGATATATTTTTTGAGTTTCCCGTAACGGCTCATCCACAGTACAAGTCCCATGATGAAGCCTGCATACTGGGCTATCAGCGTTCCGAAAGCCACACCTTCCACTTTCATCTTGAAAAAACAGACAAAGCTGAGGCTGGCTATGATATTCACAATGTTCTGTGTAATGGCTATGTACATGGGAATACGCGAGTTCTGCATACCGATAAACCATCCGGAGAGCCCGTATAGTCCCAGCATGGCCGGAGCTCCCCAAATGCAGATATGAAAATAGAGCGTGGCCATTTCCCTGACCTCTGCTGTGGGGTGGATAATAAGGAAAGCGGCTTGCCTGATAGGGACTTGCAGCAGGATGAGGCAAAGCGCTACGGCCAGTCCTATGCCTACGGAACGCATCAGCAACCGAACAATTTCCGGTAAATCCCGTTTACCATAAGCCTGTGATGTCATACCGCTGGTTCCCATGCGCAAAAAGCCGAATATCCAATAGATGATATTGAACAGCATGCCGCCTACCGCAAGGGCTCCTATATAGGCGGGAGATCCGAGGTGGCCTACGATAGCCACATCGATTAGACCAAGCAAAGGTACGGTTATATTCGATACGATGGAAGGCAGGGCTATCTGCAATATCTGTCTGTCTATATGCTTCATTTGTAATATCTTATTTAAGAGGGAACAAAGGTACGCAGAAAAAGAAAAAAACTGTGGGAAAGATTAACTATATTTCTACTTTCGACTATTGATGATTGAGGAGGAATTTGGTAAATTTGTGGGTGATATCCTATGGGGGTATTTCAGGCTGTTGAACTATATATACTAAAAAAAATGAAGACCTTAACTTTACTTATCTTTGGGTTCTTGTTGTTCCCGATGTCACTTTCGGCACAATCGGTGGATGTCTTGTTGCAGAAGGTGTCCGAAGCCCTGTCTGCAGGTAAGGATGACTATGCCGTCAGCCTGTTCCGTCAGGCGGCGGGAGCCGGAACGGAACAGACGGAGATGTATTATTGGACGAATGTTGAGAAGAACAGTGCGGTGGCTCCCCGTTTTGTGCGGGAACTGGCTGCTTATTACAAGGACAAGCGGAATTATGACAAAGCGTATCTTTTTTATAAGGAATGGTTGCAATACAATCCGGAAGATGTTTCAGGTCTTGTAGTCTGTGCGGAGATGCAGATGATGCGCGGAGAGACGAAAGATGCCCTGAAACTCTATGAGAAGGTGTTGACATTGGATGCGGATAATCTTCAGGCGAACATCTTTTTGGGCAACTATTACTATTTGCAGGCCGAACAAAAGAAGAAAACGCTGGAAGAGAATTATAAGAAAATCGTATCTCCCACCCGAATGCAATATGCCCATTACCGCAACGGATTGTCGGACGTGTTTTCCAACGGGTATGGCAAAGCCAAGGGCTATTTGCAGAAAGTTCTCCAACTTTTCCCGTCCACAGAGGCAGGGAAGACGCTGGACAAGATTAAAAAAATGGAACTGGAACTGAAATAACCGGTTCCATTTTTTTCTATTATTGCTTCATATCTTATTCCATCACGCGGATAGGTAAATCCAGTGGGCCGTCATAGGTTGCACGTGTGCTTGTCAACCCTTTCTTCGGTCCCGGTATAAGTGGACTGTAAGTAAGGATATGGCGTACTCTCGCTTTCTGTTGGGCGGTGAACTCATTCAGATAACTGTAAGCGTAATCCATGATATTTCGTGAAGTAAAGTCTATATTCTGTACACAGTCATGGCGGCGGGCAAGATCTTCAAAAGAGATAGGTCTGTTTTGTTCAACCAGTGCTTTTACCCATGTCTCGTAGGCTTTTCGGTCGTAAGTATAGGTGTCTGTACAATAATCTGTATCCGCGCAAGCATCGACATCATCCTCATCCGATTCGGAGAATACGTGGTATAAACCTAAATAATGTCCCAGTTCGTGAGCTAACGTAATAGCCATGTCGTTCTGATTGGGTATTGCGGTAGTGGACTTCTCGTAAATATAAGAATTGTTGATGGATACGCAATAAGCGTACTTGAGATTATCTCCAGTCAGGAATCGAGAATCGGTTTCGGTACCCGGTAAAGGATTTTTTGTAGGAGAATATGGAAAATGAGACACTCCCATTACGTCAGCATCCGTAAATTTGTATACCATTATATTGATATAGTCGTTTGGTTCCCAAATCAGGTAGTTGTAAGTTCGGTTGTTGCTGAACATGAAATCATTGATATCAATGGCGGCAGTATTCCATTCGATGCGTTCCACACCCGGTTCAGGCAATGTTTTCCCCTTAGGGTCTTCTGTGGCAAGTACAAATTCCAGGTTCATATTTGCACTGTTGGCTCCTGCATTCCGGTAAAGTTCGTTCACTCTCTTTAGAATTTCGGATAATCTCCCAACCTCGACATATTGGTTCTTATCGTTTTTGTCGTGATAGAGCACATGGAAAATAACCGGGAGTTTATAATGATATGTTTCGGGATTGAAAGAAGCGGTAATACCATTCTGGGTAATTTTGATAGCCTGACTTATGCCGCCGTTCGAAGGAGTTATTGTGATTGTTGCATTCCTCGTGGTTTCCTCTAAGTTTGCCTCTATTTCTAATGTGAGCTTTTGATTGCCCGAACCTTTTGCCGGAGTGACATTGCACCATTTTGCAGTTTTGGATACGGTCCAATCCGAGCTACTGATAACATCTACTTCCAACGTCGTTCCGTCACAACTGATATTGTTGAACGATGATTGTGATACTTTTAAAGAATCATTTTCAGAATCGTCACAACTATAGAGGATGAGGCAGAATGTGGAGATTAAAAATAATAATTGTCTTTTCATAGCTGAATCTTTCTTGTCTAAAACATCTTTGGCAAAGATATTGTTTTATTTCAGTTCATCAGGTTTTCTACTTTTAAAGTATGTATTGCACCTCTTTAAATAAATACTCCCTTTCTTTCCCGTTCTCGTCTTCCAGGACAAAACGTCCGTCTTGTTCCACGCGCAGCAGGCGGGCGGAAAACTTGCCGTTGGCATCTTCGTAAAGATGGAATCCCCGGCGGCGGAAAAGGGCGCGGGCATAGCGGGCTGATATTTCGGCGGCATAGGTGTTGCGCTCTTCTGTTTGCAGACCGTTGTAGTAGATTTGCACCCGCTTCAGTATGTGTGCCAGTATTTCATGGCGGTTATGCTCTTTTCCGGTAATTTGTTTCAGGGATACAGGATTTGGAGCATCGCTGTGGAATTCTTTCTGATTGATATTGATTCCGACGCCTGAGATGCAGCGTCCGATGAAATGTCCGGAAAGGTCATTCTCTATCAGTATGCCGCATATCTTCTTGTCCCTCCAATAAATATCGTTGGGCCACTTTATCGTGATTTCGTCCGACCACCTGTCCAGCTCCTCTTTGATGGATAAAGAAATGATCTGTGATAGAATGAACTGGCAGCGTGCCTCCAGAAAGGTAGGGTAGAGCACAAAGCTGAAAAGCAGGTTCTTTTCTTTTTCCGCTTCCCAGCTGTTGCCGCGCTGGCCTTTACCTGCTGTCTGGAATTCGGCCGAAACCGTAGTAAGTTCGGCAACAGCCTTTTGCGGGTTGTTGCATAGTTGGCTGATATACCGGTTGGTCGAGTCTGTTTCGTCCAGCACAATCAGCGGATAAGGAAATGTTTCAGGGCAGGGCTTCATATTCATTGCGCATTTTTTTGGTGAATTTCTTTATTACTTCTTCATAAGAATGGTCCATCAGGTGCTTTATCAGTCTGTCATCTGCGTCTCCGTCAAGGAATACCTGATTCCAATACTTCTTGTTGAAATGCCAGGCTCCTTCAATGGCATTGTAACGTTCACGCAGTTCCAGTGCATATTCGGGGTCGCATTTCATGGTGATGCGGTCCGGGGTGTTGAGGTTGATGCATAAGAACATCTTTCCCATTACCCGGATGACGAGAACATCCTCACCGAAAGGAGTGTCTTCGGTTGTTGCTTTTTTGCTGAGGCAATATTCGCGGGCTGCTTCTATATCCATTGTATTTCAAGTATTAGGGTTCTTAAAAAACAGGTGGGTAAAAGGCTTCTTTGATATGACCTATCTTGAAGGTGCCTGTGCCACCCACTACTGTAATGATGTCGAAACGTACGGGGGCATCAATACAGAAATGCTTCATGTAGGCATCGGCGGCTATGACGGTCCGGCGTATTTTCTGCCGGTCGACGGCGTCTTGGGGCTCGATGTACTGCGTATTGCTCCGGGTCTTTACTTCTACGATGACCACTTCGTTGTCTTTAGTGGCAACGATGTCCAGTTCCAGATGGTTTTTCCGCCAGTTCCGGTGTCGTATCGCATATCCGTTGCGTTCCAGATAGGCTGCTGCCGCATCTTCTCCTGCTTTGCCCAGCGCATTGTGTGTTGCCATTGTACGATTTTCTTTCTTTCAGTACAAAAATACGTTTTTTCTGCTTTGTTTTTACAGAAGTAAAACTAAATTTGCAAAGAAATATGAGAAAGAGAGACAAAACGTGTGCGAAAGCAACACCCGAAGAGCCAAAACGCGAGCAGCGCATGGTATGCCTGATGAGCGAAGAAGAGCTGCGGATCGTGGACCGTTATCTGGAGAAGTACAAGATAACGAACAAATCACGCTGGCTGAGGGAGACTATTCTCATGTTTATCCATAAGAATATGGAGGAAGACTATCCTACCTTGTTCGGCGAACATGACATGCGAAGGTGAGGAAGGAGAATTAATTATAAATTACGAATTGCAAAGACGGAAATCGGAGTGGACGATAATTATTATATGAAGCAGGCGCTTCTTGAGGCTCAAAAGGCGGGAGACCGCGGTGAAGTACCCGTAGGGGCGGTGGTTGTTTGTAAGGACCGCGTTATTGCCCGCGCCCATAACTTGACGGAAACTCTGACTGATGTCACTGCCCATGCTGAAATGCAGGCCATTACTGCCGCTGCCTCTACTCTTGGCGGCAAGTATTTGAACGAGTGTACCCTTTATGTCACCGTAGAACCTTGTGTGATGTGTGCCGGTGCCATTGCCTGGGCGCAAACGGGGCGTCTGGTGTTTGGCGCGGAAGATGAAAAACGGGGATACCAACGTTATGCGCCGCACGCTCTGCATCCTAAAACCGTAGTCGTAAAAGGCGTGCTGGGAGATGAGTGCGCTGCATTAATGAAAAATTTCTTTGCCGGCAAACGCCGTTAATCTTTGATTTCTTCAAATTCCACGTATTCTCCTTCATCTTGCGAGAAGAGCTTTTTGCGTGGGTTGGAGTGTGGGGAGGTCTTTTCTTTGTGTGCAGCCTCTTCATGGGAGGAGGCGGATTGCTGCTTGTCATTGAACGAATATCCCTTTCCAGATTGATAGTTCCCGTTTTCATTACGGTATGTGTTTGATGAACGGCGTCCGCCCAGTCCGAAGACACTCCGGATGACAGTACCTATGATGCTAAGCCCGATGAACAGGATAGCTATGAGGATGATAAATAAGAAACCTAAAAAATGAAACATGGGCTAATGTCTTTTTATGTGTTCGTTTTCATCGAACGATAGTACAACAACTGTGCCAAGAAAATGTTTACTTACTTTTTCCCGTTAAAAGTGAAAGCACGATGTACCATACGATCACCGCTGCAAAGCCGCTGACCTTTAAAAAAACAAGAAGTGGGATGCAGACAATCAGGAAAATGAAACTTATTTTGTTGTCTTTCCATGAGAGATTCTTGAACTTCAATGAGAACATGGGTATTTCCGACACCAGCAGCCATGAAAACAGGCAAACCAACATTAACAGGTAAAGAGGATTGAAACTGTCGGATATAAGCATAGGGTGCATCCCGGCAGCCAATGATGCCCAAAAAAGAGCATTGGCAGGAACCGGAACTCCAATGAAAGAGCTTGTCTGGCGGGTGTCGTTATTGAACTTTGCCAGACGCAGTGCCGAGAATACGGAAATGAGAAATGAGGCATAGGGCATATAAGCAGCCATGAACTCCATAGATGCCGGATAATGCATCTCCTTGAACAAAGAAAATACCACTAATGAAGGCGCTACGCCGAAGCTGACATCATCGGCCAAAGAGTCCAAATCCTTTCCGATGGGAGAGTGAGCATCCAGCAGACGTGCCATCATGCCGTCGAAAAAGTCGAATACGGCGCTGAGGATGATGAACAGAAGGGCCAGGTTATAATTGGCTTCAAAAGCCATGATACAAGCGATACACCCGGAGAATAAGTTCAGACAGGTTAAGGTGTTAGGAATAGAACGGGTGATGCAATTTGCCATTGTTATTTAAGTTTTGCTATGACGGTTTGATTACCGGTGGTCAGTTGTCCGAGTTTTACGAGAACTTCCGTACCCAGTGGGAGGAATACATCCACGCGGGAACCGAACTTGATGAATCCCATGTGTTCGTCGATATAACATTCTTCACCCGGTTCGGCGTAGGTGACGATGCGGCGTGCCATGGCTCCGGCAATCTGGCGTGCCATGATTTCCACTCCTTCGGGAGTTTCGATAACTACGGTGGAGCGTTCGTTGTCAGTGCTTGCTTTAGGTAACCAGGCTTTCATGAACTTACCGTTCTGGTGAGACACCAGCTTAACGGTCCCGTCTACGGGATACCAATTGGCGTGCACATTAACCAAACTCATAAATATGGAAACCATGATGCGCCGGTCATGGAAATATTCGGTTTCTTCAACTTCCTCTACCACCACAATTTTCCCGTCAGCGGGAGCAACTACAATTTTCTCGGTGTCTTCCTGGCCGAACAAACGTATAGGGCAACGGAAGAAGTTCACTAAGATGCCATAAACTACAAGGCTGATAACTGCCGCTACGTAGAAAGGAATCTTGCACTCCAAGCCGAAGTAGAGTCCGGCGTTTACGGCGAGTATCAACAATAGACTGCCGGCCAATGTATGTGTCCCTTCGCGGTGAATGCGTATTTTTTTTAATTTTTTAAGTCGACCCATGTATCTTGTTTTATTCTTTCTGATGCAAATTATCTGCAAAAATAGGCTTATTTTGAAAATCTAACAAGAATTTAGTCATAGAATTACAGGTGTTGATAACTTTTTGAGGAATATTTTTGTTAGATATCGCATAGGTCGTACCTTTATGCTCACTTATAGAAAGGATATATTTATGCAGGATTTTGTTCATTTACACGTCCATACCCAATATTCTCTTCTCGATGGTCAGGCCAGCGTGAGCCGCTTGGTGGACAAAGCGATGAAGGATGGAATGAAGGGGATTGCCGTAACCGACCATGGCAACATGTTTGGCATCAAAGAGTTCACCAACTATGTTAACAAAAAGAACGGTGGTCCGAAAGGGGAAATAAAAGACCTGAAGAAGCGTATTGCAGGCATAGAGAGCGGTGAGATAGCATGTGAAGACAAGGAAGCGGAGATAGCGGCTTGCAAGGAGAAAATAGCGGAGGCCGAGAATAAGCTGTTCAAGCCCATTATCGGCTGCGAGATGTATGTGGCGCGCCGCACGATGGACAAGAAAGAAGGCAAACCCGATCAAAGCGGTTATCACCTGATTGTGCTGGCTAAGAACGAAAAGGGGTATCACAACCTTATAAAGCTGGTGTCCCGCGCATGGACTATGGGCTACTATATGCGTCCGCGTACCGACCGCAATGAACTGGAGAAGTACCACGAAGGACTGATTGTCTGCTCTGCCTGTATCGGCGGCGAGATCCCTAAAAAGATTATCAACGACCAATTGGATGAGGCCGAAGAGGCTGTCCGCTGGTATAAGAATCTTTTTGGAGATGATTTCTATCTGGAGTTGCAGCGCCACAAGGCAACCGTCCCCCGCGCCAACCACGAGGCTTATCCTTTGCAGCAGAAGGCCAATGCCAAACTGCTGGAATATGCCAAGAAGTATGGCATAAAGGTGATTTGTTCCAATGACGTCCATTTTGTGGATGAGGAGAATGCCGAGGCGCACGACCGCCTTATCTGTCTGAGTACGGGCAAGGATTTGGACGATCCGAGCCGTATGCTCTATACCAAGCAGGAATGGATGAAAACCAAGGCTGAGATGAACGAACTCTTTGCGGATGTTCCCGAAGCGCTTTCCAATACGTTGGAGATTTTAGACAAGGTGGAATATTACTCCATAGACCATGCTCCTATCATGCCTACTTTTGCCATTCCCGAGGATTTTGGAACTGAAGAAGGATACCGGAAGAAATATACGGAGAAAGACTTGTTTGATGAGTTTACGCAGGATGAAAACGGGAATGTTGTTTTGGATGAAGATGCCGCCAAAGCTAAGATTAAGCGTCTGGGAGGGTACGACAAGCTTTACCGTATCAAACTGGAGGCCGACTATCTTGCCAAGTTGGCGTTCGACGGGGCTAAACGGCTGTACGGCGATCCGCTGTCGGATGAAGTGAAAGAGCGTCTGGTCTTTGAGTTGTACATCATGAAGACAATGGGTTTCCCGGGTTACTTCTTGATTGTGCAGGACTTCATCAATGCTGCCCGTACGCAGTTGGGCGTTTCGGTGGGACCGGGACGTGGTTCTGCTGCCGGTTCGGCAGTGGCCTACTGCTTGGGCATCACCAAGATAGACCCCATTCAATATGACTTGCTGTTTGAGCGTTTCCTTAATCCCGACCGTATCTCTCTGCCTGATATAGATGTGGATTTCGATGATGACGGGCGTGGTGAGGTGTTACGTTGGGTGACTGAAAAGTATGGGCAGGAGAAGGTGGCGCATATCATTACCTACGGCACTATGGCAACCAAGCTGGCCATAAAAGATGTTGCCCGCGTGCAGAAGTTGCCTTTGTCGGAGTCCGACCGTCTGGCAAAACTGGTTCCCGATAAAATCCCCGATAAGAAGCTGAACCTGCCCAACGCCATAGCTTATGTGCCTGAGTTGCAGGTGGCGGAAGCGTCGCCCGACCCTTTGGTGCGCGATACATTGAAGTACGCCAAGATGTTGGAAGGCAATGTGCGCGGTACGGGTGTGCACGCCTGCGGTACGATTATCTGTCGTGATGACATCACTGATTGGGTTCCCGTAAGTACGGCGGATGACAAGGAGACAGGCGAAAAAATGCTTGTAACCCAGTATGAAGGTTCGGTTATTGAAGATACGGGCCTGATTAAGATGGACTTCCTGGGTCTTAAGACCCTTTCGATTATCAAAGAGGCCGTTGAAAACGTACGTTTACACCGGGGGGTGAAGTTGGACATCGACAAGATTTCCATTAAAGACCCTGCTACCTATAAATTATACTGCGACGGGCGGACTATCGGTACGTTCCAGTTCGAGTCCGCAGGCATGCAGAAATACCTGCGTGAGTTGCAGCCGAGTACTTTCGAGGACCTGATAGCCATGAACGCCCTCTATCGTCCGGGCCCTATGGACTATATCCCTGACTTCATCGACCGTAAGTGGGGACGCAAGCCTATCGAGTATGATATTCCCATAATGGAGAAATACCTGAAAGATACATACGGCATCACCGTCTATCAGGAGCAGGTCATGCTTCTGTCCCGTTTGCTGGCGGACTTCACCCGCGGTGAGTCCGATGCCTTGCGTAAGGCAATGGGTAAGAAGCTGCGTGACAAGCTGGATCACATGAAGCCGAAATTTATTGCTGGCGGACAGAAGAACGGGCATGATCCGAAGGTGCTCGAAAAGATTTGGGCGGACTGGGAGAAGTTTGCATCCTATGCCTTCAATAAGTCGCATGCCACTTGCTATTCCTGGGTGGCCTATCAGACTGCTTTCTTGAAAGCCAATTATCCGGCAGAGTACATGGCTGCCGTAATGAGCCGGAGTTTGTCCGACATAACGACTATCACCAAACTCATGGACGAGTGTAAGTCGATGGGCATCAAAGTGCTTGGCCCGGATGTGAACGAGTCGAACCTGAAGTTCACCGTCAACCCCGAAGGCAATATCCGTTTCGGACTGGGAGCGGTAAAGGGAGTGGGTGAAGGAGCTGTACACAGCATCATGGAGGAGCGCGAAAAGAACGGTCCGTATACGGGCATCTTTGATTTTGTGCAGCGTGTCAATCTGAACTCTTGTAACAAAAAGAACTTGGAATGCCTTGCCCTGGCGGGAGGTTTTGACAGTTTTCCCGAATTGAAGCGTGAACAGTATTTCGCCGTAAATGCCAAGAATGAAGTGTTTATCGAGACACTGGTGCGTTATGGAAACCGTTATCAGGCAGACAAAGCGGCAGCGGTCAACTCTTTGTTCGGCGGTGAGAATGTGGTGGACATCGCTACTCCTGAGATTCTTCCGGCAGAACGTTGGAGTGACCTCGACCGTCTGAACAGGGAACGTGATTTGGTGGGTATTTATCTTTCCGCCCATCCGCTGGACGAATATTCCGTTGTGTTGGAGCATGTATGCAACACACACATGGCAGAGCTGGAAGATAAGGCTGCCCTTGTGGGGCGTGAAATCACCATGGGCGGCATCGTTACCTCCGTTCGCAGAGGAATCAGTAAGAACGGCAATCCTTACGGCATTGCCAAGATAGAAGACTATTCCGGTTCGGCGGAACTGCCTTTCTTTGGTAATGACTGGGTGACCTATCAGGGCTATCTGGGCGAACGTACTTTCCTCTATATCAAAGCACGCTGCCAGCCCAAACAGTGGAGGCAGGATGAGCTGGAATTGAAGATAACCTCTATGGAGCTGCTTCCCGACGTAAAGGAGAAACTGATAGAAAAGATAACGATACTTATTCCGCTCAGTGTGCTGAATAAGGCATTGATAACGGAGCTGTCGGAGCTGACGAAAGCCCGCCCCGGAACTACGGAACTTTATTTCAGGGTAACCGATCCTGATAGCAGGATGACGGTCGACCTGGTGTCCCGTCCTGTGAAGCTGTCCGTAGGTCGTGAACTTATCTCTTATTTAAAAGAGCGTCCGGAGCTTGAATTTCGGATAAATTAATTATCTTTGCTTGCCTGATGAAAACAGGCAGATAATGCTTTTTGTATTATTGAATTAATATTTAAACTTAATATTTAGAAAAAATGGCATTGGAAATTACAGACAACAATTTCAAGGAAATTCTGGCAGAGGGTAAACCTGTGGTAATTGACTTTTGGGCGCCTTGGTGCGGACCTTGCAAAATGGTAGGCCCTATTATCGAAGAGTTGGCAGGTGAATATGAAGGTAAAGTTCTTATCGGCAAGTGCGATGTTGATGAGAATGGCGATGTGGCTGCCGAGTACGGTATCCGCAACATTCCCACCGTACTCTTCTTTAAGAACGGAGAACTGGTGGACAAGCAAGTGGGCTCTGCTCCCAAACCGACTTATGCAGCGAAGATTGAGGCACTGCTGTAAGGCGCTGTTTGAACATAGGCTCTAAATCTATTAATCCTTTTTAAAATATAAAGTTATGGGACTGGAAGACGATTTTTTGAAGAATGATCTCGATGATGAAAAGACCATTGAGTACATCAAAAACTATTTGCCGCAGGAGTTGAAAGAGAAGTTCTCTGACGACGAGTTCTATTATTTTCTCGATTTGATTGACGAGTATTATTCAGAGAGCGGCATCCTTGATGTGCAGCCCGATGGTGACGGATATATCGAAGTCGATCTGGGAAAAATCGTAGATTACATCATTAAAGAAGCTCATAAAGATGAAATGGGCGATTATGATCCGGATGAAATTCTTTTCATCGTACAGGGAGAAATGGAGTATACCGAGTCTCTGGGTGAGGAGTAACAAGTTTTGGAAATAAACAATAGCAAAAGAAGGTGTGCCATTTTGACACACCTTCTTTTGCTATTGTTTATTTCGGTAAAAAGTATTATCTTACTGTTAGTTTATTTTTCTTTCGTTGAAAGCAAGAAAAGTCCTATTGTTTCATTTCTTTTCGCCTATTGGCATTTAATAATACCAATGGTTGGAATTCCGAGTACCAATCATTGGTATTGGAAGTACCAACGGTTGGTACTAAGAGTTTCAACGGTTGGTATTAAGAGTACCAACTATTGGTACTTTAAATACCGACATAGGAAACTGACTTTTCTTAATTTAACCAGACGTTTTTTCCCCTTTATAAACTACCTCAGTAGACGGTTTCATTATCAGTTCCTGTCTGGGTAGACAGTTTGACAAGTGGCATTCTGCTTCAGTAGTCAGTTTGTTACACCGGCAACACGAGACTCCGTTGGCAATCGTCTCACTTTCATGAAGTATATTCCCTCTTGTGCATTTTGATTAGGAAATCATGAATTAAGTAGCTTTTACTCCCTGAAGTGAGTAAAATTCAGCAAAAATATGAAAAACGAGTAATCACTGATTAAACATCATATTATGAGGAAATTAATTAGGGATAAAGGCTGAAAATACGAAAAAAACAGTGACGACCAACAACTTCTCGTCACTTCTTCTCACCCTTATCATCACTCCTGCATCGCCTTTGTACAAAGGGATAGCGATGAAAAGTGACGAGTGACGACCAACTTTCTGTTTATTTCTGCCGTCATGTTGGCGGTGTATTCAGGAAAAAGAATACGGACATGCCGATGAGTATCATTCCTAATATGCCATAAAACCAGCGTGCCTGTCTGCGTCCTACATTTCGCACGACAAACTGTGTGTTTTGGGCTGTGAAGAACCAGTCCCAGTCCAGAATGGCTGCCAGCAAGGCGATGATTCCTGCTACGACGAAGATGCCTTGAATGATATATTGGCTCATATATGAGTTGGTTGGTGAATGATGATCCGTATTTTGTATTAATCCAACTGCTCTAATGTCACTTTCCGTTCACCGTTTTCTATTTCCTCAATGGTAACCTTTACGGTATTTCCCGGCAGAAGCTCCTCTATCAGTTCCGGCCATTCGATAAAGCAGAGCGCGCCGCTGTACAGATAGTCTTCATATCCCATATCGTACACTTCTTCCAGCTTTTTAATGCGGTAGAAGTCGAAGTGGTAAATCAGTTCTCCGGCAATGTCGGAACGATATTCGTTTACAATAGCGAAGGTGGGGGAGGTGATGACATCGGATACGCCAAGCTCCTCGCAAACGGCTTTGATAAAGGTTGTCTTGCCTGCTCCCATTTTGCCGTAAAGAGCAAATACGGTATTGTCGCCCATTGCTTCGATGAACCGGCGGGCGGCTTCGTGAATCTGGTCTAATGACTGAATCTTGATTTCCATTATCTTGTATTTGTGTACAAAGATAGGAATTATCTCTGGAAAATCTATCAGAAATCAAAGATAACCATTGAGAATCCTGTTCGGAACATATCTTATCTTAATAAAATCAATAAATCAGAGAAGTAAATAACAGATAACTGTCTTGGTGAAGAACTTCGCATTGACACCGCATTTTATAGAGAATGTAGACTTAATTTTACCTGATAATATGATAGAAGCGGGAGAATAATCACTAATTTTACAGCAGATATATTAAGATATTAATATGAACAATATAGAAAATATCAAAACATTACTTTCCAAAATCAACTCTATATATGCTAAGGTGAAGCAGGTAGATGAAGAGAAGCGAAAACGTGGTGAATACTTCAATGTATTCAACATTCTTGGGCTATGGTCTGAAGAAGTACGCTTACATTCTTCTTTTCTGGCAGAATTACTTAATCCGAATGGAAATCATGGCATGGGAGATGCTTTCCTTGGTCAGTTTCTACAATTGGTTATAGAGGAACGGTCGAATTATATTCAATCAAACAAGGTTAGTCCGGAAATTGTAGAGCGTTATATTGGTCCGAATACAGAAGATGAGGGAGGAAGGTTAGACATCATTATTGAAGACGGAAACCATGCGATCATTATAGAAAACAAGATTTACGCAGTTGATCAAAAGCGTCAGCTTTTGAGATATGACAATTATGGTAAAAAACATTTTCGATATTCGGATAATTACTATTTGGTGTATTTGACTTTGGATGGTCATGAGGCAAGTGAAATTTCTACGGGCAATCAACCTTTAAAATATGTTCGTGTGTCGTATAATCAGGATATACGGAATTGGCTGTATAAATGTGCCCAATTGGCTTACGACAAACCACTTGTGCGTGAAACTATCAAACAATATATTTATCTTATCAAACAATTGACAAATCAAGATATGGAAACAGAAGACAAGAAGGACATTGCAAAATTGGCGGTAGATTACTTGGAAGCTACTTCTGCATTAATGGAAGCTGGCGCGGAAATCAGTACTCTTTTACGTGAGCAATATATTATCCGTCCACTAAAGCTGTTTGCTGAGGAGAACAATTATAATTTTGATACAGAACATGATGGATGTATTCGATTTAAACCGTCGTCATGGAAACGACATAGGATTTCAGTGACATCCGACAGAACTAATTGGCAAAATTTGTATATAGGCATTGATTCCGGGGAAGAGGAACTTTTACAAAAGAAATTGGATTGTCTAAATTTAAACTCCAATGCCTATTGGGCATTTGGTTCTGAATGGCTCCCGACTGGTTATGACAATTGGAACTTACCATCCAACTATTTACGTATTAAAAATGAAGAAATAGCCAATTGGATAAAGAAGAAAGTACAAACCATTCTGGCAGAGGTAGAAGAAAAGCACATTTCAATGTAAAAAGAAAGTCCTATGACTGCGTTAGAAAAATATATTTGGGAGCGTTTATATAATCCGGATTTTAATTATGGCGAATTCGCCACAATTAGAAACCAGGCAGGATTGAACAGTTTCAAAATCAGCGTGAAAGAATATGAAGTCACCCTGCAGCACGAACGCCTCGTGCGGCTCAACCGGATAGCCATCGGGCAGATGCAAGTGCTGGAAGATGTAAACCGGAAGTACCTCAGATAAATCCTCCTTCATCCCCCCCCCTTTTTTTCCCGTCCCGGCGGATGTGTCATCCGCCGCTTTCGAGTATAAGGATTGCAAATCCGATTGAAAATAAATAAAAACGTTCTTTGACGTACTGGAAAATAATACGGGAATAAGTAACTCTATTTCTTGACTTTCCGGTTCTTTTGCTTAACTTTGTTCGCAAATAAAAAAGCAAAGAATATGAAACGTCCGCAAATTGTAGAACAGATACGCAAGGCTTTGGCTCAGGTAGTTCCGGACGCACAAGCCATTCTGTATGGAAGTGAAGCACGTGGGGAAGCCCGTCCCGACAGCGATATTGATTTGTTGATATTGGTTGATGGAAATGAATTGACCGTTAAGGAAGAGGATCGCATTATTGCTCCGCTTTACGACATCGAAATAGAAACCGGCGTGCAGATAAACGCACGTGTCCTACTGAAGAAGATTTGGGAGAACCGTCCTTTCCAGACCCCTTTTATTTTCAATGTAATGAAGGAAGGGATTGTGCTATGAAAGAGCGGTTGGATCGTGAAAATATTGAGGCATTGGCTGCTTACCGTTTTCAGCGTGCAGAAGAAACACTGAAAGAAATACCTTATCTGAAGCAACAGGGATATTATAATACGGCGGTCAACCGTCTTTATTATGCCTGCTATTATGCCGCAGTCGCTCTGCTCATCAAGCATGAGTTAAATCCGGGCACCCATGCAGGTGTCAAGCAGATGTTAGGATTGCATTTTGTAGCTACCGGTCGTTTGTCGCGCGAGTTAGGACGATGTTTCTCTCTCCTTTTCGAACGTCGGCATAGCAGCGATTATGATGATTTCGCTTATTCAAGTGAAGAAGAAATAGATGAATTGCTGCCTAAAGCGACGGATTTTATTGAGGCGGTCGGAGTTTTGCTGAAAGAGTAAGGACAGTACATTGATGATAGTTATTCCCGTCCCGGCAGATTTGTCATCCGCCGCTCCCCGAGTATCTTTTCCAAAAGAATGATATTGGGGCAATCTTACAGGAAAGGCAAAGTTATCAGACACAAATCAAAAGAAGGGCAGCATCTTTATTTTGCTGCTCCAAACACTTTTTCCTCCTTTGCAGATTGCATAAATGATAATGGAGAAGAAGATTATAGCTGCTCCCGAAGGGACATTGAGATAATAGGAAATGAGCAACCCGCCCAGACAGCTAAGGTAGCCTATGCCAATGGACAGCCAAATGATGCGGTGGAACCTGTGTGAGAAGAGATTGGCGGTCATTTGCGGAATCGTCAGTAATGAGATTACCAGCACGATGCCCACCATTCGTAAGCAGGCTACAATCGTCAGTGCGATGAACATCATCAGTATGTACTCAAAAGCCTGTGTCGGAATTCCTTGCGAACGGGCAAACTCGCGGTCGAACGCTACGTATATTATCGGGTGCAAAAAAAGCGAGAAAAATAAGATAAGCAGTATTGCCAGTCCGCCCAGCAAGGCGATGTCGCTCAATGTAATAGTCAGGATGTTTCCAAACAGATAAGCGGAAAGGTCGGGAGCGAATCCTGGAGATAAGAAAGTGAAAATGATGCCCAATGCCATGCCCAACGTCCAGAAGACTGCAATGGCAGAGTCCTCGCGCATGTCCTTCCGCCTGCTGAGCCATTCTACGCCGAAGGCCGACAATACCGAAAAGACAGCGGCTGAAAGAATCGGTGAGATTCCCATATACAATCCCATTCCTATGCCGCCAAAAGAAGCATGTGTCAGCCCGCCGCTGATAAATACCAAACGCCGGGTAACGATGTATGTACCGATAATTCCACAGACAATGCTTGCCAGCAGGCTGCCGATCAGGGCATGTTGAAAGAAAGTATATTGTAAAAGTTCCATGTGTTTAGTGATTTTCCCGTCTTTCTCCTACTATCAGGAATACTTCATCCTTTATGTTGTCCGGCAGTGCGATGCCGCGCAGTTGCAGGCTGCGTACCCAGCCCGCTACATCTTCGGACTGCATGGTGTAGAAGACATCGCGGAATTCTTCTTCTTGTTCGGGAGTGTACCGGTCGGCAGCGGTTCCGATGTACTTGTCAAGTTCCTCGTCGTCATAATATTCTATTTTCTTGCTGACAGCGGCGAGCAGGCTTTCTTTCTCGCATACTTCGTGCTGGCCGCAACATTCAATGTCTACTTCCTGCACTTCGGGCATGGCGTCCAGTTCGCCATTATCAATCTTCTTTTGAAGTTTGCGGTTGCGTACTATTCCCGCTATGGCGGCTATGACGGCAAGGGCAATCAGGCTAATAATCAGTATCCACATATGTTCTCTTTCCTTGAAAAAACTGTCCTTATAAAATAGAACGGACAAAGATACATATTGTTTTCGTATCTGCCGTCATGCAGAAAGGAGATTCTTTGGCGCGGTGTCCTTTGGCCATGTCTTAATGAAAGAAATAAAGAGGCGTTTTGGACGATACTAATGACAGACAGTAAAGCCCGCTTTCTTTAAATCTTCCCAATAGCCCGGATAGGATTTGGATACCACCTGAGGTTCATCAATCATTAGCTGCGGCAATGTGATGCAGGCAGGAGCAAACGCCATTGCCATGCGGTGGTCTTCGTAGGTAGCGATAAGGGGAGCGCTCTCTGCCGGACAGCGTTCTCCATTCCATAGCAGGATGCTGTCCTGTTCGGAACGCACCGCATAGCCTAATTTGTGCAGTTCGGTGATGAGGGCGGTGATACGGTCGGTCTCCTTTATTTTGAGACTTTGCAAACCGGTGAAACGGAAAGGGATATTCATCAGGCAGCAGGTCACGACAAAGGTTTGTGCAAGGTCGGGAATGTCTACCATATCTTCTTCGAGACGGGTAACGGGGGTGCCTGTGAGAGTCAGCCGTACGCCTCTCTCCGTATATTCGGTATGCACACCGAGCCGGGAGAAAATCTCCGCACCGCGGCTGTCACCCTGATAACTGTGTGGGAACAGCCCGGACAGCTCTATCGTTTCCTCTTCATAACTCTTCAGAGATTCTTCATTCTTCATTCTTCGTTTTTCATTTCCCCTCAGCGCCAGTATCTGGTACCAGTAAGATGCGGCGCTCCAATCACTCTCTACGGTAAAAGGAACATCTTGGTAGCCGCCCGGATGGACAGTAATGGTGTTTTCGGCGCTCCATTGGGCATCTCCTCCAAAGTCATGTATCAGTTGGAGGGTGAGGTTGATATAGGGGCGTGAAATGATGTTGCCTGTAAGATGCAGGTGCAGGCCTTTGGGAAGGACTGCACCTATCATCAGCAGGGCGGAGATATATTGTGAACTGACGTTTCCGGCGAGGGATATTTCATTGCCTTGCAATTCCGAGCCTGTGATGTGCAGAGGCGGGAAACCTTCATTGGCTGTGTATTTGATGTCTGCGCCGAGTTGGCGCAGGGCATCTACCAAAATGCGGATGGGGCGTTGCTGCATACGTTGCGTGCCGGTGATGACACGAGCGCCGGGGGTTACACTAAGATAGGCGGTGAGGAAGCGCATGGCTGTCCCGGCTGCCATAATGTCTATATGCTCCGGACTGCCTTGCAGTGCACGTACCATGACGCGGGTGTCGTCGCAATCGCTCAGGTTGTGGAGCGTTTGTTTGCCATGGGCAAGAGCGTGCAGGATAAGTGCGCGGTTACTGATACTTTTGGATGCCGGGAGTTGGATACCGGCATGCAGCGGGGCATCGGGAGCGGAAACGGTGTAACGCATAGTTGTATTCGTTAAATTATGGTGGTAAGGAATTTCATATTCCGGTGCAAAAGTAAAACAAATCTTTGGGAAATGGAAGTTGTTCGTCCTACATTTCCCCCGGCAACCTATTTCTGCAACGGGGAATGGGGTGTCCGGAATGCTGAATGAAGGCAAACGGCAGGAAGCTCCAGTTCACCCCAATCTATCATCGCATTGAAGAGACGGACGGTGGAGTAGGACGGGATGTCTTCTACGTGTATTTTCCTTTCAGAGAGGATTCCTTTGTCTAACAGTTCTGCACGTTTAGTCCCTTTCAGCAGGGGAGATTGGGGAGTGTGCCAGTGTTTGCCGTCAAAAAGGGCGATGTTGGCAATGCTGGTGTCGGTGAGCAGATGCCGGCGGACAATCAGTATGTCGTCGCAAGAGCCGCGCTGTGCAAACAATCGGTCGAGGACTTGGCGGTCGGTGCTTTTGTAGGTGTAGCTGATGTCGTCTGCCTGTATCAATGCCAGTGAACGGATGGGGCGGAGGAGATAGGGCGTGCAGGTCACATCTTCGATGCCGTCTTGACCGTAGACGATACGTAACTTGTGTATGCCGCTTTCGGGAACGGGGGGCAGGAAGTCCGCCAGTTGCAGCGCATGGCTGCCGGGCCAGAAGTGGTTGCGGGTGTCATTCAGCCTTTGTTCGTGGTAGGTCAGATTACGGGCTTCACCGCTGTCTATGCGTATTGTTTCAATAAATTGGCACATATATTTTCTGTTTTACTTCATTGTATTCGCTTTCCCAACGGCTTTGGGCGGTGATACCGCCGCCGGCTTTGAAATAGAGTTGACCGTTCTCCTGTTCGATGAAGCGTATCATAACGGCGCTGTCCAGCCGTCCGCCGGCATAGCAGCCCATGACCCCGGTGTAGAAACCTCGTTCGTAGCCTTCCGCTTCGGCAATGATTTGCATGGTGCGCGGTTTGGGAGCGCCGGTTATGGAGCCGGCCGGCAATAGCTTGAAAAGGATGTCGCCGAGCCGCTTTGTATAATCATGGGGAAGGTTACCGCAGATTTCGGAACTTGTTTGCAGAATAGGCCCCTTGTTGGTTTGCAGACGGTCTATGTAGCGATAGGACGTAACGGTGACATGTTCGGAAACCATGCTGAGGTCGTTGCGTATCAGGTCGACGATCGTAGCGTGTTCGGCGGCTTCTTTGGCATCGTCCAGCAGTATTGCTTCGGCATGCGGCAGTGTGGCGTCAATTGTCCCTTTCATGGGGAAGGACTTGATTTTCCCTTCTTCCATGCGGACGAATATTTCGGGTGAGAAGCAGACGAAGCTGTCTTTCAGCCATAGTTTGTACAGGGCATGGGAATATAGGAAAATGTCCTTTAGCGCAAGGTTGGTACGGAGAGGCACTTTGCATGTCAGATTGGTCAGGTAGCTGTTGCCGGCCAGCAAGTTCTGCTTTACGATGTCGAAAGAATGGCGGTAAGCGGCAGGTGACGGGGGAGTGAATTCCCAGTTCGTCGGCCCGGCATATCGGGTGTCCGCAATGGGGGCATTGCCCGTACCTCTGAATTGGTAAAGGCAGGCGGAGGCGTCTATCTTGTCAAGAGCTTCAACGTAGGAACATTCTTGCGTATAGTCAATGATAAACAAAAAAGGAATGTCTTTACGCCCGAATGTGTTCATCCGGGCGATGGCTGTTTCTTTGTCCAACGCTTTCATCGCCCTAAATCACCGTTGCAATAATTTGAATGGACAGTATGAGGAAGACCATTGCAATGGGGTAGACCGTTGCATAGGCCACGCTTGGAATATTGCTGTCTGTCATGGAGTCTGCGGCTGCCAAGCCGGGAGTACTCGTCATGCCACCGGTAATGGTTCCCAGCAAGTCGAGAATACTGATTTTGAAGACCAACCTGCCCACGACCACTGCTATCAACATGGGGAGCAATGTAATGGCTGCGCCTACTCCAAACAAGAGCCAACCGCTCTCCTGAAAAGTGGCTACCAGATTCTTTCCGGCGGATGTACCCACTTCGGCAAGGAAAAGCAGGAGTCCCAGTTGCCGCAGCAGTTGGTTGGCGGGCCCTGACATAGACCAGATGACAGGCCCTGTTTTGCCAACGGCGCTGAGAAACAAGGCGACTATCAGTATGCCGCCCGTTAGGCCCGGCGAGAACGACAAACCGCCGGGGAAAGATATATTCAGTTTGCCGAACAATACCCCAAGCACAATGCCCATTGCAATCGGGAAGAAATCTGTATCGGATAGCTTCTTGGCATTGTTGCCCAACAGGCGTGCAAGGCCTTTCAGGCCTTCTTTCTCACCGACCACCATTAACTTGTCTCCGAATTTCAGTGCGAGGTCGGGTGAGGGCGAAAGGTCGATGCCGCTTCGGCGGATGCGGGTTACGGTACAGCCGAAGTTCTTCATCAGATTCAGATCGCCCAACTGCTTGTTTATCATATCTTTCTTGGTTAGGAGCAAAGATTCTATCTCTTGAGTATGGCTCAGTGGAAGTTCGCCTTCTTCGCGTTCGCCAACCAGAGTGGCAAGCTGGGTCAGGGCTTCGTCACTGCCGACAGCCTGTATATAGTCGTTTTCGTGGAGTACGGTATGTGCAGTTGGGATGGAGATTTGCCCTTCGTGTTTGTGGCGGGAGATTACTGCACCGGTCATGGCCCGGGCATTGATTTGCATTAAAGTGCGGCCGAAGACGACGGGGTTGGTGACACGATAGATACAGGTGGTCAGTTCGGGGTACTGCCCGCGGCGTTCTTTTTCCAGACGGCGGGCTTCCTGTTCAAGGTCGATGTGCATGATGCGGGGCAACAGCTTTACAAACAAGATGACGCCGATCACTCCGAATGGGTAAGCGATGCCGTAGGCTATGGATGCCAGCGGTGAATGGGTGCTGTCGATGGCAACAGCGAGTCCCGGCGTACTGGTGAGAGCGCCGGCTATCAGCCCTACCACGCTCGGCGTATCAATGTCGAAAGCATATTTCAGCCCTATTGCCGTCAAAGAGGCGGAACAGATTATCAGCAGGGTAATGATTATGAGTGTTTTCCCTTTGCTCCGGAAAGAGTCGAAGAAACCGGGACCTGCTTGTATGCCGATGGTGAATATGAATAATACGAGTCCGAAGTTGCCCAGCTCCTTAGGGATGATTACACCGAAATGCCCGAAAAGCAGGGCGATGAAGATTACTGCGGAAACATCGAGGGATAGTCCTTTGATTTTGATTCTTCCCAGCATGAAGCCCAATGCCACGATAAGGAAAAGGGCGAAATAGGAGGAATTAAGAAGGTCAGTAAACATAAGCTTGATGAATTAGTCTTTTTGAGGGAACAAAGGTAATGGAAAAAAGTTAGATAGAGAAAGTATTATTTATCTTTGCAGTTACTAAAGATTTAAAGGAATTAGCCTTATGGAAATAGATTTGACTACCCCCGCTTTGCTGTTTTCGGCAATATCTTTGATTATGTTGGCGTATACCAATCGCTTCCTGTCGTATGCAGGCCTTGTGCGTGCTTTGAAGGAACAGCACCAGAAAAGCCATTCGTCTGTGACCGCCGCACAGATCGCCAACTTGCGTAAACGGCTGTATTTGACGCGTGCCATGCAGGTGACGGGCATAGCAAGCTTGTTGCTGTGTGTAGTCAGCATGTTCTTCATCTATATTCAGCTTTATCTTGCATCGGTCTATATTTTCGGCTTTGCACTGATATTGCTGATCATTTCGCTTGCTATTTCGGTGTATGAGATTTATATCTCGGTGAAAGCGTTAGAGATACATCTGAATGATATGGACGATTAACAGGAATACTTTTCTCCTTTTTACGGAATGAATTTGCGGAACGAATTATTTCATCTCACGAGATTCTTTATTTCCTCTCGTGAGATGATTTTTTGTTCTGCGTAGGGGGAAGGCTTTGCTCTCACAAAACAGATTCCAGCTCTTTCAGCAGTTCCTCCACAGCAACCTTTAGTTGGGTGTCTTCACCTTTTACAATCGTTTCGGGTGAATTGGCAACTTTGATGTCTGGCTCTAACTGGCTGTTTTCCAAATAGCTGTTGTCTGGCAAACGGTAGCCTACAACAGGGATACCGAAAACGAGGGAGGGATCTTGCAGACGTTCCCATGATACGCTGGTCATCGTGCCCGGAACCGGCATGCCTACCAGTTTGCCGATATTCCGGTGGCGATATACCCATGGTGTGCCATGTGCATTGGAATAGTTGGCTTCGCATGTCAGCATGATAGATGGCTTGTTCCAGCGGCGGCTGGGCATATCGCAAGCCTCGCGACCGCGGATTACTTGTGTAAAGTATTTCTTGCCGCTGAATAAAATCTCAATATCTTCGTGCAGGCGGCCACCCCCGTTGAAGCGGGTGTCGATGATAATTCCCTCGCGATTGTTGTATTTGCCCAATATGTCCGAGTAGACGGAACGGAAACTATCGTCGCCCATCGACTCTATGTGGACATATCCGAGACGGCCGTTGGACCATTTATCTACATCGGCCGCACGCTGTTTCACCCAGCGGGTATAGAGCAGGGTGCTGAGCATGCTGTTGCTTATCGGGATTACAACTTCTTCCCAGCGTTCTTTGGTCTGCGGATTGTACAGTGAAACGAGGGTTTTCTTCTTGGCCTTGTCGTTCAACAATGTGTAGTAATCCATTTCTGGAGTAATTTCCGTACCGTCAATCTTTTCGATGACAATGCCTGTTGCCGCTTTTGTATTGGCATTATCGAACGGGCCTTTTTCGAGAACCTCGGCGATGCGCATGCCTTTGCCCCGGTAGTTCCAGTCAAAAAGCAGTCCCAGACTGGCTGTCGGTTCGCTTTGTCCCGTCGGGTAGTAGCGGCCGCCGGTATGTGATACGTTCAATTCGCCCAGCCACTCGCTCAGTAATTCGGCAAAATCGTAATTGTTGTTGATGTGAGGCAGGAATTTACGGTAAGCGGCACTCATGGAGTCCCAATCCACGTTGTGCATATTGGTGTTGTAGAAACGTTTCTGTTGCTGTTTATATACATGGTCGAACATGTATTCACGCTCTGCTGCCAGATCCATTTTTACTTGTGCCTGATAGTTGACCGGCTTTAATTCATTGGACGCCACATCCATTTTCTGCATGGCTTTGCCGCCTAACAGGAAGAGATTCTTGCCGCTTTTGTCCATTTCCATAGAAGCCCAACCGGCATCCATTTTGTGGAGCAACCGGGTTTCTTTCTTGCGAAGGTCCATTTTCCAAAGGTCGTATCCGTCTTCAAAGGCGGCAAGGTAATAGAGGGTTTCACCATCTTTGGAGATAATGACGCTTCCCATATCCGAAGAGTTAGGGGTGAGGCGTACGATGCGGTCTTCAAGGTTTTTCAGTTCCACAATGATATCTTTCACTTGAGGAGAATCATCATCGGCTTTATCTTTTCCTGTATCTTTCTGACTCTTTTTCTTGTCTTTTCCGGCATCCTTACCTTGTGCTTTTTTCTGTTCGGCTTCCAATTCCTTGCGTAGCTCATAGTCTTCTTTACTCAAGCAATATTTGTCGTAAGCATCTTGATTGAGGAAAATAAGCATAGCATCGTCTTGTGATCCCCATGAGGCATGGGCACGCATACCGTAACGCTCTGTTTTGAACAGGATTGCATTGCCGTCAAGCGCAAAGCGAGGCGAACCACTCATGTAACCGCTGTTGGTCAGGTTAATGATGGGACTGTTGCCTTGTGCGCTGACAAGTCCTATGTCGGAGTAAGGGTCATGTTTGTTGCCGATAAATTCGAGAGTGAACCATTTGCTGTCCGGCGACCACGCATAGCTGAACTCGCCATTTGTACTGTACCAGGTGGAGCCGTCGGTTATTTGGCGTACTTTCTTTGTTTCGAGATTGAGTACCATCAGCCGGATGCGGTCTTCGATGAAGGCAAGTTCCTTGCCGTCCGGTGAGAACTGGGGGCAGGCGCGCTCAACGGTGGTAGAAGGCAGCAGCACCTCTTCTTTAATGATAGTGGCGTTGGGAAAATTGGGATCTTCCTTGCGGGCTATTTTGGCAAGGTACAACTGCCAGTTACCGTTACGCTCGCTGGCATAAGCCAGAGTACGGTTGTCCGGAGCAAAAGACAAGCCGCTTTCGTTGGCGGGGGTACGGGTGATTTGCTTGGTAGTGGCATAGTCTGCAGAGGTAACGAATACCTCGCCACGTATGATGAATCCTATCTGTTTGCCATCCGGTGAAACGGTGGCTGAGGTTGCTCCGTTGGTATAATTCAGATATTCCACTTGCGACGGATCATCACGAGTGATTTCAATTTGAACTTTTTGTGGAGCCGAACCACCTTGCTGCGTATATATTTCGCCGTCATAGCCATAACATAAGGTTCCGTTATTGCTCATGGAGAGGAAACGGACGGGGTGGGTTTTGAAATCCGTTACTGCCTTTACGGATTCCGGTTGGGCAAGCGGAAAGGCATATACATTGAATGAACCGCCATTACGTTCGCTCAGAAAGTACAACGTTTGTCCGTCCGGCGCAAGAATGGGGTTGCGGTCTTCACCAGCGTGCCGGGTGAGATTACTGTGTTTGCCTGTACGGGTGTCATACGTCCATATGTCGCGGGTTATGGATGATGTGTGGTGTTTCCTCCATTGGTCTTCAAATCCTTTTTGGTCTTGGTAGAAGAAAAGGTTACCCGATTTGTCAAAACAGATTGCTTCGGCGGGTGTACCCAAGACTTGTTCGGTGCGGCCGCCGGTTACAGGAACTTTGTAGAGTTCGGTCATGGCAGAACGAGGAAATAAAGCGCTTTCAACAGGATCTTGAATGGCTGCCGAGAAAAGGATATATTTACCGTCCGGTGTAAATGCGGACGGGGTTTCTCCTGTGGAGTTGGTAGTCAGACGCTGGGCGGCTCCACCGTTAGCGGGCATTACGAATACGTCGAAATTGCCATATCGGTCGCTGGCAAATGCTATCTGTCTGCCGTCGGGTGACCAGATGGGGTTGGACTCATAGGAATCCTGTGTCGTGAGCTGCGTGGCGGCACCGCCTTTTGCCGGAACTTTGTAGATATCTCCTTTGTAACAGAAAGCTATTT
Organism: Bacteroides eggerthii; assembly: GCF_025146565.1. Taxonomy (NCBI): domain Bacteria; kingdom Pseudomonadati; phylum Bacteroidota; class Bacteroidia; order Bacteroidales; family Bacteroidaceae; genus Bacteroides; species Bacteroides eggerthii. The sequence goes on from NZ_CP102258.1 coordinate 1,439,295, forward strand.
CTGTACCGTCAGGAGAGATTTGTATGTCGCGCATCCAAAGAGGAGTTGCCGCATAGCTGGTAAGGGTGGTGAAACCCAATGTGAGGTAGACGAATATCTTCTTCATAAAGGTGTGGTTCTATTGAGCTTTGGGTTTATAATTAGGATATTGTTTGGAAGAGTTTTTATGATAATTATTTCATTCCTCTTGCTTTATAGATAATTTCTTTGGCATTGTTGATGCTTTGTAATTTCTCTTCGGCAGCACGCTTGATGTCTTCTCCCAATGTGGCTACCCGGTCGGGGTGGTGCTTCAATACTAATTTGCGATATGTGGCACGCACTTCTTCATCAGTGGCAGTGGGGTCTATTTCCAGTACTTTGTAGGCTGCGTCTAATGAGTTGCCACCTAAGTTGAGCATCGATTCCACTTCTTTTTCGGACAATCCCATATAGGCTGCCACTTCTTTCAGCGCTTCAATTTCTTCGCGGCAGACATTGTTGTCGCTCCGGGCTATGTTGGCAAGAAATCCCAGTAGTTGCAAGCGTTCCTCGTATGTCAGATTAGCTGCAATCTGCATGCCGCAATCGCGGATTGTATTCTTGAATGTAAGAGGGTTCTGCATGTCCATGCGTTTACGCTGCTCAAAGAGGTTGAGCAGTATCCGTTCGCCCTCACCGACTGCCGCAACGCCGAAGTTTGTCCGTAAGAAATTGCGGACGTACTCCATTTCACTATGCATAATGCGTCCGTCCGCCCGTATGATATACGACGCCATTACCAACATTGAGAAAAGAAAACTATTCCGCTGGCCGGCAAACACATCTTCTTTTGTATGTTCGTTGCCGTAGGCTGTCGTATCATTTGCAGGGTTACTGCCGAAGTCTATCAGCGAACCCAATGCATATCCGGCTAATGCGCCGAGTGGTCCACCTGCCATAAAACCGATGATACCACCAATCCACTTTCCTGCTCCCATAATTTAGTTTTTTACTTTGCAAAAGTAACTATTCTTACCTAAATAAGATACTGATATATGGATTTATGTTTGATAAACGGTTTGTATTTCTCATTTTCGCTTCCCATTGTTTATTGGCAAGGGTATGGGAATAAGAGCTAAAAGTGTGATAGAAAAGTAATCGCCATAAATGAAAAGGAGTTAAGCCAATGACTTAACTCCTTGATATTCACCAGTCGGGGTGACTGGATTCGAACCAGCGACCACACGCCCCCCAGACGCGTACTCTAACCGGGCTGAGCTACACCCCGAATTGCGGATGCAAAAGTAGTGCTTTATTTTTAAATAGCAAATATTTCTGTGGTTTTTTGTTTCTTTATTTTGCAACTTCTTTATACTCTTTACACTAATCAAGGTACTTATATACCCATACATTCCCGATAAAAGTCTAATACTTCAAAAATAGTTTCCTTATCTGCTGTTTGGTTCAGACATATATCGCCTACTTCTTTGAGCAGAGTAAAGTTGATGATGCCGGCAGTATTTTTCTTGTCGTGCAGCATTAGTTCGTAGAGACGGTCGTATTGTTTACAGTTGAAGGCAAAGGCTCCGTAATTCTCTTTGATAAATTGAATGGTCTGGCGCATTTTCTCTTTTGGAAAGCCTGTTTTTATGTGTGAGAGGTAAAGCTCACATACAATTCCCCAGGCTACGGCATAGCCATGTAGCACCGGACGATTCTCTGCTAAAGCAAGGCTCTCAAAAGCATGTCCTATGGTATGACCGAGGTTAAGTGCCTTGCGTATGCCATGTTCTTTGGGGTCTTGTTCTACAATATTCTCTTTCACTTGAACAGAACGGCCGACCATTGCTTTGAGGGCGGCATAATCTATTTGTTCCGTATCGAAAGATAATAATTCTGTGAGGTGTTCGGGAGTACTGATGAGACCATGCTTCAGCATTTCTGCATAGCCGGAGAAGAAATTATGAGCATCGAGGCTGCGTAGAAACTCTGTTTCCAACAGCACACTGGAGGCAGGAGCAAAGACGCCGATCTCATTTTTCAGTCCATTGAAGTTTATGCCTGTTTTTCCGCCTACTGAGGCGTCTACCATGGAAAGTAGGGTAGTGGGGATATTGATATACGCTATTCCACGCTTGAAGGTGGCGGCGGCAAAACCGCCGAGGTCGGTCACCATGCCTCCACCCAAATTTATTAACAGTGAATGGCGGGTGGCTCCCTGTTCGCTTAGGGCTTGCCATACGGAAGCCAGAGTTTCCAGATTTTTGTGTACATCTTCTGCACCGATAATGATTTCAGTTGCATCCTGTATTGCAGGAATATTTTGCAGCTGTGGCAAGCAAAGACGGTGGGTATGTTCGTCGGTAAGGATAAAAAGCCTGTCATGAGGACACTTTTCGATGGCTTCTGCTAGGCTGTTTTCCAGACTCTCACAAAGAATTACTTCTAGTTTACTCATTTGGTCAATTACAAATTATAAGTTACAAATTACTAAAGGGAAGAGGACTCCCTTTATTTATTGTGCTACAAAGATAGTTCTTTCAACAATAAAACGTTATCTTTGTCTCCAAAAATACATGGATTTGTAAGATACTTCTCTATCTGCATTCCGCTATTTGGTAATTTGTAGTCTGTAATTTGTAATTAAGAAAATGAAAGCTTTACTTCCTGTGTACTGTCGCCCGCTTGGATATTTTGTAATTGCGTTAGCCTTGTTCCTTCCGTTCTTAATGATGATGATGGGCAAAGTAACGGATGCTAATTTGTTGTTTTATAAAGAATGTTCCAAACTTCTGATGATGTTGGGAGCATTGATGATAATATTCGCTTTGACAAAAGGAGAATGTAAAGAAGTGGAAGAAATACGAAATAAGGCCACAAGGAATGCGATATTCCTGACTGTACTTTTTATTTTTGGCGGCATGCTTTATCGGGTGGCACAAGGTGATCTCTTGTCCGTAGACTCTTCTTCTTTCCTGATATTCCTGATAATGAATGTTCTTTGCCTTGAATTTGGTATAAAAAAAGCGACTGTTGATCGGTTGTTTAAACGAAATAATCGATAATTAAGTAAAATCAATCTGTAAGGCGTTAAACCTTTTGCCCGTAAGTTTGTCAAATGAAGCAGTAACAAATAAACATTGTTGATTATTTAGAAGACAGGGCATGAAAAGATTTATCACCGGAGCGATGTTGTTGCTTGCAACTACATTTTCTGTATTCTCACAAACAAAAAACATTACCGTATCCGGCCGCGTGGTTGAGGATACGAACGAACCAGCGGTACAAGCTACTATTCAATTATTATCATTACCGGACAGTGCTTATGCTGCCGGTGTTGCTACTACCGGAAATGGCCGCTTCACTTTACCCAAAGTGAGTGCCGGAAAGTATGTTTTGAAAGTTTCCTACATCGGTTTTAAGAATAAGTTTATTCCTTTACATCTCTACGCCAATGTACTCAATAAAAATGTGGGTACAGTGACACTCGAAACGGATGCTATTATGCTTGCCGAAGCAGTAGTTACTGCTGAAGCACCGCAAGTGCAGGTGGTGGAAGATACGTTGATGTATAACTCTACTGCTTATCGTACACCGGAAGGTGCCATGCTGGAAGAACTGGTGAAAAAACTTCCCGGAGCGGAAGTTGATGATGATGGTAATGTGAAGATTAACGGTAAGGAACTGAAGAAAATTATGGTGGATGGTAAGGAGTTCTTTGGCGGTGATGTGAAGACCGGCCTGAAAAATCTGCCTGTCGACATGATTGATAAACTGAAAACTTATGATAAACAGTCGGATCTGGCACGTATAACCGGGATAGATGACGGTGAGGAAGAAACAGTGCTGGACCTTACTGTGAAGAAGGGCATGAACAGGGGATGGTTCGGTAATGCAGATCTTGCTTATGGTACGGAAGACCGTTATATGGCCCGCATGATGGTGAATCATTTTGTGGATAAAACCAAGTTCTCCTTAATCGGTTCGGCGAATAACGTTAACGATCAGGGGTTCTCCGGTGGTGGAGGTGGTCCGCGCTGGCGCAGGAATAATGGTTTGGTGGCAACAAAAACATTAGGTGCTAACTTTGCTGCGGAGACGTCCAAACTGGATATTGGCGGTAGTGCCCGGTATAATTACAGAGGGGCGGATATTATCAGTACCAATTCTTCCGAACGTTTCCTGCAAAATGGAAATTCATATTCCAACTCTAATTCTGTCAATAGAAACAAGAATATAAACTTTAATGCTAATTTTCGTTTGGAGTGGAAACCGGACTCTATGACAAACATCATTTTCCGTCCGAACTTTTCGTACGGAAAAACTGATAATGCTTCCGGTTCTGAGTCCGGAACATTCAATGCCGATCCGTATAGCTTGGTTACCAATCCGAACGACTTTCTTAATTTTGACCAGATGACGGATGATCCTTTGGAGGATATTCGTGTCAATGCAACAAATGATGCTTCTCTAAGCAAAAGCAAGAGCGTCTCTACGGAGGCTACTTTGCAACTGAATAGAAAGTTGAATAACCGGGGGCGTAACATTACTTTTCGTGGGCGCTTTAGCTATGGTGACAACGACAATGACCAGTATTCACAGTCTGAAACGCGTTACTACCAGATTCAGAGCATATTGGGAGGCGATTCCATACTATACCGTAACCAGTATGTCACAACTCCTACACACAATTATAATTATAGTGCTCAGTTGACATACAGCGAACCGATTGCGCGAGCTACTTTCCTGCAGTTCCGCTATCAGTTTCAGTATAAGTACAGTGAGAGTGACAAAACTACGTTTGATATGTTGAGCTATCCCGATTGGGACATCAACGGGCCTCTGCCTCCCGGTTATGAAACACATCCGGTGGATAGTTTGGGTAAGTACGCGGAGTACAGATATTATAATCATGACGCGTCCGTATCGTTGCGCTTCATTCGAGAGAAGTATCAACTGAGTGCAGGAATGTCTTTCCAACCTCAACATTCGACGCTGTCCTATAAACGTGGTGATTATATGATTGATACGACACGCAATGTGTTCAACTTTGCTCCGAATATTGATTTTCGTTATCGTTTCTCCAAGGTGAGCCAGCTGCAGTTTATGTATCGCGGACGTAGCAGTCAGCCAAGTATGGAGAACTTGTTACCTATCGTCGACAACTCAAACCCGTTGAATGTCAGAGTGGGTAATCCGGGTTTGAAGCCTGCATTTACGCATAGTATGCGTCTCTTCTACAATACGTATAATGCAGAATTGCAGCGTGGTATAGTGACGCATGTCAACTTCTCGGCTACGCAGAATAGTATCAGTAACAGTACGGTATATAATGAACAGACCGGTGGAAGAATTACGACTCCTAAGAATATTAATGGAAACTGGAGCGCTTTCGGTATGTTCGGGTTCAATACAGCATTAAAGAATAAGAAATTTACCATTAACTCGTTCTCTAATATCAATTACACCAATAATGTGTCTTTCTTGTACAATAATGATACCAAAATAGATGACAAGAATACCACTACCGGACTTACATTGGGTGAACGGTTGAATGGAGCTTATCGTAATGATTGGTTTGAATTCGGGCTGAATGGTTCTATCTCTTATACTGCTGAACGCAGCAAGCTGCGTCCGGAAAACAATCAAGAACCTTATACTTTTTCTTACGGCGCTTTAACCAATATAACGATGCCTTGGAAGATGACGATTTCCACTAATATCACCAATCAAAGCCGTCGCGGTTATACAGATAGCAGCATGAACCGCAATGAGCTGATCTGGAATGCTCAACTTTCGCAGTCTTTCCTGAAAGGGGCGGCTACCGTAAGTTTTGAAATGTACGATATTCTGAAACAGCAGAGTAATATCAGCCGTTCGCTGACAGCAGATGCCCGTTCGGTGTCTTCCTATAATGGCGTCAACAGTTATTGTATGTTGCACTTTATTTATCGTCTGAATATTTTCGGCAGCAAGTCCGCACGCGAAAGTATGGGCCGAGGCCCTGGTGGTCCTGGCGGGCAGCGGGGAGGATTTAGCAGAGGACATCGTCCGTTCTAATGTTAATCAATGTAATAGGCCGCAAAAGTTCCTCTATTTTTCATACATTTGTTTTGCTCTTTATGACAGATGTATGTTTGATTGGAATTTCATAGCCGGCCTCGTTGCCACAGTAGCATTTGATATAATCTATTTTGGCGCAATTATCGGAACAATTACGGTTATCATTCTTGATAACCGTAACCCGGTAAAAACGATGGCATGGATATTGATATTGATGTTTTTGCCATTAGTGGGGCTTGTACTTTACTTCTTTTTCGGTCGTAGTCAGCGTCGTGTACGTGTCATTGGTAAGAAAAGCTACAACCGCCTGTTGAAAAAACCGATGGCTGAATACCTTGCTCAGGACTCGTGCACGCTTCCTGTAAATTATAGCCGTCTTATTTCTTTGTTTCGCAACACAAATCAGGCTTTCCCTTTTGACGGGAATCGTGTAGAAATCTATACGCATGGGCTTTCCATGCTTCAAGCTTTGCTACGTGAGTTACAGAATGCTACGAAGCATATTCATATGGAGTTCTATATTTTTGAGGATGATGCTATCGGACGTATGGTGCGCGATGTGTTGATAGATAAGGCAAGGCAGGGAGTAGAAGTACGTGTTATTTACGATGATGTGGGCTGTTGGCATGTTCCTAACCGCTTTTACGAACAGATGCGTGAGGCAGGAGTAGAGGTGCGTAGCTTTCTGAAAGTGCGCTTCCCTTTGTTTACCAGTAAAGTGAACTATCGTAATCACCGTAAGATAGTGGTGATTGACGGACGCATCGGGTTTATTGGCGGTATGAATTTGGCAGAGCGTTATATGCGTGGTTTTTCCTGGGGAATCTGGCGTGATACGCATCTTTTATTAGAAGGCAAGGCTGTGCATGGTTTGCAGACTGTCTTTTTGCTCGACTGGTATTTTGTAGATCGTACATTAGTTACGTCCGCCCGTTATTTTCCGAAAGTGGATAATTGTGGTACTTCGTTGGCGCAGATTGTAACAAGTGAGCCGATAGGACCTTGGAAAGAGATTATGCAGGGGCTTGGCATGGCCATAACGGGAGCGAAGAAATATTTCTACATACAAACTCCTTACTTCTTGCCTACGGAAGCCGTTGCTGTCGCTATGCAAACAGCTGCTTTAGCTGGGGTGGACGTGCGTTTGATGCTTCCTTATCGCGCGGATAACAGACTGACGCATTTAGGCTCTTGTTCTTATTTGGCAGAGGCACTGCGGGCAGGAGTGAAAGTATATTTCTATAAAAAAGGTTTCCTGCATTCCAAATTGATGGTGTCGGATGATGAATTGTCTACTGTGGGCTCTACAAACGTGGATTTCCGAAGCTTTGAGCATAACTTTGAGGTGAATGCATTTATATATGATACGGAAACTGCTCTCCAAATGCGTGAGATATTCTTGCAAGACCAACGGGAATGTGTACAGGTATTCTCCAAAAATTGGGCGAAACGTCCTTGGTATCATAAAGCGGCAGAAAGCGTGGTACGTCTGCTGGCTCCGCTTTTATAACTTGGAAAATTGGAAAAAGGAGAAATTGACACTGCCATACACTCTTCTTTCTATAAAATGAGGATGGCTTTCAAAGTTATTGGTCTTCCCATGTTCTAATACAAATAAACCTTCTTCTTTTAAGAGGTTATTTTCAAAGATCAGATCAGGTAGAGTCTCAAGTCCTTTTAATTCATAAGGCGGGTCGGCAAAGATGAAATCGAACTGTTCGCGGCCACCTCGTATGTACTTGAATACATCACCGCGGACAGGCAGACATTTGTCGGTCTTTAGTTCACGCATTATTTTGCAGATGAAAGCATAGTGGTCGCGGTCTTTTTCTATGCTGATGACTTGGTCGCAACCTCTGGATACGAGTTCAATACTGATGCTTCCTGTGCCGGCAAACAAATCGAGGGCGCGTACGCCTTCTTCAAAGTCTATGTAGTTGGATAACACATTGAATAGATTCTCTTTGGCAAAATCCGTAGTGGGGCGTGCCTTGAAGCTGTGAGGCACGTCAAAGCGTCTTCTTTTGTATATTCCGCTGATTACTCGCATAGGTTGATAGCTTGTAGGTCAAGATTATAGGCTGGATTCATGATGAATACCTGCCGGATGAATTTTTTTAGTTCGGGCAATAGCTCTTCCTTGTTGGACAGTTCGCCTGTGAGGTGAAGTTCGTCACGTTCTTGCTCCATGCCGAGCTGTTTCCATATATAGAGAATGTAGTAGATACGGTCGTTGGTCTCCTTACAGGCAAAGGCATTGGCAAATATCAACCGGCCGCGTTCGTAAGCATATATGTCTACGGCTTCTTTACGCAGATGTATGTACATTTTCCTGCAATTGCCTAAACGACTTTTGGTTGCAAAATACTCAATAAACGGGCTTGCCTGCGAATAGAAACGGATATCGGGATATTGCTCGCGCAAAAGGGAGCAGGTGCTCTTGTCCATGCCAAACAGTACGACTATGTTGTTTTTATGCAGGATGTTGTATTGTACAACTTCATTGTCTTGCTTGGGATGATTATGATAGAATACGGTCTCTGTTTGCTCGTCCTCGAAAAACTCCAGCGGAATAAACGTAAAACGCTTGTTTGCCATGAGCACATTGACACGACGGAAAGAATGGTTCAGCCATTCTACTTCTCGGAAGGCTTGTTTAAGATTGGCAGTGAGGGACAAAGAAGTGTCTACCTCATGTTCGTGGAAAGAAAGCTCTCCGTCGCCGAGAGGATTGAATATAGAAAAAGAAAATCCATCCGTACTGAGACGGATGGATAAGGTATATTGTTCCGATTTTGTAAAATCAGTTGTTTCTATCATACGTATGTCGGTGGATTATTCCCAGTTACCGGCGTTGTTGTTAGCTGTTTCCAAGCTACCAATCATCAAGCCTGAGTATTTGCCCAACTTAGTTTGAAGATCTTTCAGGTTAGCAATTTCTTGCTTGTCCAAACCGTTCAGATATACATCATACGGAGTTTTAACCTCGAGCAGACAGAATGGAGCGCCAGATTTAGCTGTATCGTTTTTGATAGCCATTTCAAATTGTGCACCGTTGCCAAAAGGAACGTATCTCATAGAATCTGCGTTGAAGCCTTTCGGGAAAATAGTATCCAATACGGCTACCCACATGGTGTCACGCTTGAAATTTTCCAATCCCCACTTCTTTACTTCTGCATAGTTACCGGTCTTTTTGGCTTTATTGATGATATTGATAGCCTTCTTCTCTGTCAAACCGTCTTCCAACTGTTTGTCGTCCAATTCTCCTTGTTTGAAGATGAACGGAAGTTTCTGATTCTTTACGAAGTCAATCAACGTATCGAAGCTGGCAGTATATTGCTGGTTGTGCAAACCGCGATATTCCAACTGTGCTTTACGAATGTCGATCAGACGTGCGATAACTGCTGCGTCTCTGTGCTTCTTGGCTTTTTCAAAGTTTATAGGACCCATGATACTGGCATAGCAGATATAAACTAAGACCAGAGCACATAAGCCTAAAACGATATTAAATACTGTTTTCATGATAAATATGTTTTTTAGTTGTTATATTCGCACCGCAAAAATAAAAGAAATAAATTTAAAAACGACAGTTCCCGTTACTTTTTTCTATTACAAAAATGATAAATAACTATTTAGAAAGGCAAATTAAGGAAAATTTTCCTTATCAACCAACTTCGGAGCAGGAAATTGCAATAAAATCTTTGTCGGAGTTCTTGTTGTCATCCTGTAACGAGGCGGTTTTTCTGCTTCGTGGTTATGCCGGAACGGGGAAAACGTCATTAGTCGGCGCTTTGGTCAAGACATTGGACCAGTTGCAACAAAAGTCAATATTGCTGGCTCCGACGGGACGGGCGGCGAAAGTTTTTTCTGCTTATGCGGGGCATCCGGCGTTTACAATTCATAAAAAAATTTATAGACAGCAATCATTCTCTAATGAAACAAGTAATTTCTCGGTGAACGATAATTTGACAACTCATACTTTGTATATCGTGGATGAGGCATCCATGATTTCCAATGACGGGTTGGCGGGTTCGTCATTCGGTACGGGACGTTTGTTGGATGATTTGGTGCAGTTTGTCTATTCCGGCGTGGGATGTCGTCTTCTGTTGATGGGCGATACGGCACAGCTTCCGCCGGTGGGTGAGGAGCAAAGTCCGGCTCTTTTTGCTGATGCCCTGAAAGGATATGGGCTGGAAGTACAGGAGGTGGATTTGACACAGGTGGTCCGTCAGGAACGGCAATCGGGTATTCTGTGGAACGCCACCCGTTTGCGGCAGCTCATAGCCGAAGATGAATGCGGGGCGTTGCCGAGGATAAAAGTAACGGGATTTGCGGATATTAAAGTATTGCCGGGGAATGAATTGATAGATGCGCTTGAAGCATGTTACGATCATGACGGGTTGGATGAAACGATTGTGGTGTGCCGCTCCAACAAGCGGACAAATATTTATAATAATGGTATTCGAGCCCAGATTCTTTGGAGGGAGGACGAACTGAATACGGGAGACTTGCTGATGGTTGCGAAAAATAATTATTTTTGGACGGAACAGCTTCAAGCGGACATGCTGCGTAATGGAGAGAGGAAAGAAGTGGTGGCACAAATTCCCGACTTCATAGCCAATGGAGAAACTGCCGTAGTACGTCGTGTACGCCGTACGCGTGAACTATATGGTTTTCGCTTTGCGGATGTAATGCTGGCTTTTCCTGATTATAATGATCTTGAGTTGGAGGTGAATCTTCTGTTGGATACTTTGCACAGCGATGCGCCTGCTTTACCCAAAGCAGATAATGACCGCCTTTTTTATACTGTCCTCGAAGATTACGCCGATATTACGATGAAGCGCGAAAGAATGAAGAAGATGAAAGCCGATCCTTATTACAATGCTTTACAGGTGAAGTATGCCTATGCCGTAACTTGCCATAAGGCGCAGGGGGGACAGTGGAAGAATGTCTTTCTTGACCAGGGGTATATGACGGACGAATATCTGACACCGGATTATTTCCGTTGGCTGTACACTGCTTTTACGCGTGCTACGGGTACGTTGTATCTGGTAAATTATCCGACTGAACAAATTATTTAAACACTTGATGCAGTATTTGCCTCACTGTAAGCATTTTCTAAATATGAAACAGCTAAAATCAAAGACAATGCACTCTCTCCTGTCGCATTGCCCGAAGGCTGCAAAGTATATCAGGCAGAACAGTGGATGTATACACGATGATATGATTTTTGTCAAGAGTAGATTTATGAAAGTTTAATGTACGGGAGGCTTCGGCTTCCCGTTTTTGCTTTCCAAACAGATGGTCTGTTTGAGTAGAACACATCATCTGTTTGCCTTAAATGCATCATGTGTTAACTCTGAATACATCATCCGTAATCTTGCACTTTAGCATCCTAAACCTCAATGCTAATTACCAAAACCTTAGGGAATTTCATCGCAAATTCCAGATATTTAGCCTGTTAAGGTGAGGCATTTGGGGAGCAAACATGCGTCGTTTGCCCTGCAAACGCACGTCATTTCAAATAGGGAAGAGTTATGGGAAAATAAAAACGGAGAAGCAATGCCTCTCCGTTCATTCTAATTTAAAATTGAAGTATCTAAAAATTGACGATACAAATATACAACATCCCGGAGGCGATGTCAAGTGTTCGGGCAATTATTTTGCAGCTCTTCTAAAGAGAATCTTTTGCGATCTGTTTGGATAATCTGCATATTTTCTGGCAGTCTATTTAAAGTTGTCATGTTTGTGTCTGAGCAAAGGCTTTAATTCTTCTATGATAAAGGAGGTGTATTTATCTACCCCTTGACGATTCATGTGATAATAAGTATCATACGCATATTCGTCACTTAATACGTGCACCTTCGGTGTTACTAAAAAAGGGCATCCTTCCTTTTGGAGAAACTCTTCAACCTCCGACATCTTTTTCTTATTTTCATGATAACCTTTTTCTACATAGATGGGTGGAATGACATATACAGAGCACGTCTTTTGAAGAGTCTTAATCTTACTGGTGAAATATTTACCAAACTGTTCATCCAATCTTTCGTTGATAGGTTGGGCATTACCGGTTCCGGGGCTTTCTAACGTCCAATGTTGTGTCTCGTCTCCGTATTCATTAAATCCTGAAACACTGTAATCTTTGGAACTTCTGATTTTGGGCATTAAAGAACATTCTTTTGCTAATTGTGGAATTCCGGCTATTAGAATTGTCCATTGCCTTATATCCAGTAAGTTAATTTTTTCCCAATGTGTAACTGCCATAAGGGGCGTGAGGGTTACGGATTCTCCATAAGCTATTGTATAGAAGTGTTCGTATTCCGGAGCGAATACAATAATGTCACCTTTTCTTGCATAGGTGGATATGTCATCAATCATATATTTCAGTCCGATGCCGGCATGAAGTCCATAGTTAATCACATTGATATTTAGCGAGTCTTTTATTCGTTGACTGTCTAACCCGAAAGCTAAATTGCTGCCTCCGACAAAGATGATTCGGGGAGAAGGCGTGTCTTCCAGCAGTTGGCATTTCTTGTTATAGGCTTGTAAATACCCGTCTTGTTCCATAGGAAGCATTGTTATTGCCAGTATTAAGGTGATAAGGATTCCTGCTATTAGGAGGATCTTGTTTATAAATTTTTTCATAACCTTAGAATTGAAAATAAATGAATTCCGCTTGTGTACCTGCAAAAACTAAAGTGAAGAGCGCTAATAAAATATATATTCCCCAACGTATACCGCGATATTTAAGTATACCGGTTCCTTCGATTTGCAGCGCATGTTGTTTATCCCGTTGCAGCCATTCCACCATCAAGAGTACAAAAGTATAGAGTAATGCTTTTTTGCCGTATTGCAAATGTAAGTCCAGCAAACTTGGTGAACACATTCTGCTAAGATAGTCCCATGCTTGCTTGATGTTTTCTGCCCGGAAAATAATCCAGCCAATCAGTACAAGCAGGAAGGTGAAAAGTATTTGGACGAATTCTTTCATGGAAGGTAATAATCGCCCCGCCGCTACATTATTTGTGTGTTTTCTGTTCTTTCCCAAAAGCATCAGTGGAAAGAACAGTAGCGCATGATAAACGCCCCACATAATGAATGTCCAGTTTGCCCCGTGCCACAAACCGCTGACGAGAAAGATAATCAGCGTATTCCTCATGACCTTCCAACGTGCGCATCGGCTGCCACCGAGAGGTATGTAAATGTAGTCGCGAAACCATGTGGTCAGCGATATATGCCAACGGCGCCAGAACTCGGCAATGTCGCGTGAGAAATAAGGAAAGCTGAAGTTACGCATCAGGTTGATACCGAACAGGCGCGCCGTACCGATAGCGATGTCCGAGTAACCGGAAAAGTCTCCATAAATCTGAAGTGTGAAGAGGAAGCCGCCCATTAATAGCGTAAAGCCGGACTGGTCGGTATAGTTTCCCCAGATTAAGTTAACAGCGGTAGCGCAGTTGTCCGCCACTACCATCTTCTTGAAGAATCCCCAAAGTATCTGTCGGCAACCATCCACGGCTTGCGCATAGTTGAAAGTATGCGACTTGTAGAACTGTGGCAACAGGTTGGTGGCGCGTTCTATCGGCCCTGCTACCAACTGTGGAAAGAAGCTGATGTAGGCAAAAAAGGCAATGATATCTTTGCAAACCGGTAATTTCTTTTGGTAAACGTCAATACTGTAGCTCAATGCCTGAAAGGTGTAGAAACTGATACCTACGGGCAAGAGGATGTCAAGTGTTACCCAGTCTATCTGCCAACCTATGTTACCGAACAGGGCGGCGAAGTTTTCCGCAAAGAAGTTATAGTATTTGAATACGCCGAGAATGGAAAGATTTAGTACGATGTTGATAGCGCTAAGGGCTTTCTGCCGCTTCTGTTGTCCTTCGTACCGGGCAATGAGTCGTCCGCTGACATAACTGAATAGCGTGGTGAGGGCGATAAGTATCAGGAAGCGCCAGTCCCACCAACCATAGAACACATAACTGGCAACGACCAAAAAAAGGTTTTGCCACTTCAACCGTTTAAATACAAACCAATAGAGCAGGAAGACTATCGGCAAGAAAAGCAGGAACTCAAAAGAATTGAATAACATGATTCTTAATATGCCTATAAGTCTTCAAAGTGGGCGGTGCTGATTAATATGAGAAGAGCGTGAGACTTGTTCTACTCATCAAGTATCAGGTATCTGGAAAAACCTAGCAAGAATGAGTGAAGAAACAATATTCCCACGCTGTAGTATGATGAACAAGATACAGTATGGACTGTTCTCGTACATATACAAACAGAATGAGCGTTACATTGTCTTCATCCCCTTGCCTTGAAATTTTCCAGATTTCGATACTTAGGATAAAGCAGAAAACGCTTTCTACTGTCCGGCAATTTCTCCTGTCGGACGCTGCAAAGTTACGCTTTCTTTTTACAATATAACGCTCAGTGAGAATATTATTCCTGCAAGAATATTAAAATATTTCTCTTTAGGCTGATAAAAATGTTTTAATACTGATGCCGTTTCATTAAAAGTGGGGATGCTATTAAAAAGACTCCGCTTTTAACTTTTCAGCTAAAAGCGGAGTCTTTTATTTATGATATAAGTTTTAAAGTCCTGCCAATTCTATTACTTTATCTACCGCTGCACTCAACCCGTCAGGATTTTTACCGCCGGCAGTTGCGAAATGCGGCTGGCCGCCGCCGCCACCTTGAATCAGCTTGGCGGCTTCTTTCACAAGATTGCCTGCTTTTAGACCGCCGGCTACAAGGTTGTCACTTAGCATTACTGTCAGCATCGGTTTTCCTTCGAATACTGTTCCTGCAACGAAGAAGAGGTTTTCTGTGATTTCTCCGCGGAGCTGGAAAGCGATATTCTTGATTGCGTCGGCGGGTATCATGGCTGCACAGAACTTGATAACTTTCACACCGTTTATTTCCTGAATATTTTGCAGAAGTTTTTCCTTCAGTTGCGCTTCTTTCTCTTTCATGAAGTCTTCCACCTGTTTCTTCAAACCGGCATTTTCTTCGATATACTTGCGGATTGCACCGGACAAGTCGGGAGCATTGTTGAAGAGTGCTTTCAAATCGCGCATTGTATCCTGGAATGTATCAAGCATTTCTTCTACGCGGGCTCCGGTATAGGCTTCGATACGGCGGACACCGGCGGCAACGGAACTTTCGGATACAATTTTCATCATCCCGATGTTTCCGGTAGCGGCTACGTGTGTGCCACCGCAGAATTCAATGGAGGAACCGAACTGGATAACACGTACGTGGTCACCATACTTCTCGCCGAACAACGCAATAGCTCCCAATTCTTTAGCTTCTTCAATAGGTATATTGCGATATTCTTTCAAAGGAATATTGGCGCGTATCTTGGCATTTACAATGTGTTCTACCTGACGAATCTCCTCATCTGTTACTTTCTGGAAATGAGAGAAGTCGAAACGCAGAGAGTCCGAATTCACTAAAGAGCCTTTCTGTTCAACATGGTCGCCCAACACTTCGCGTAATGCAGCGTCCAACAAGTGGGTGGCAGAATGGTTGGCGGCGCAAGCGGCACGCTTGTCGGTATCCACGCAAGCCATCATCGGAGCTTCCAGATGTTCGGGCAGCTTCTTGGTGATATGGATAGGAAGGTTGTTCTCCTTTTTTGTATCAATAACTTCAATCGTTTCAAATTCGTTCACCAGCACGCCGGTATCGCCTACCTGACCGCCGCTTTCGGCATAGAACGGAGTCTTGTCCAGTACAATCTGGTACAATGTTTGGTTTTTCTGCTTAATCTGCCGGTAACGCAGGATGGATGTTTCGTATTCCGTATAGTCATAGCCTACGAATTCGGTTGTGCCTTCTTGCAGCGTAATCCAGTCGCCGGTTTCAACGGCAGCGGCGTTGCGTGCGCGCTGTTTTTGCTGTTGCATTTCTGCGTCAAACTCTTTGATGTCGGCCGTCATGTCGTTTTCGCGGAGAATCAGTTCCGTAAGGTCGAGTGGAAAGCCAAAAGTATCATAAAGCGTAAAGGCGTCCTTGCCGCTGATTTCGGTCTTTCCGGCTGCTTTGGCATCTGCCATGGTCTTATCCAACAAACGAATACCGGTCTCCAAAGTGCGGAGGAAGGAATCTTCTTCTTCCTTGATGACTTTGGCTATCAACTCTTTCTGTACATTCAGTTCGGGATACGCACCGCCCATATTCTCAATCAGTACAGGTAATAATTTGTACATGAATGCCTGCTTCTGTCCGAGGAACGTATAGCCGTAGCGTACTGCACGACGAAGAATACGTCGTATTACGTAACCTGCCTTGGCATTACTTGGCAATTGGCCGTCTGTGATAGAGAAAGCGATTGTACGGATGTGGTCGGCAATCACACGCATGGCAATGTCCTGTTGCTCGTTTACACCGTATGTAGTTCCTGCCATGTCTCCGATAGCCTTCAATATAGGCTGGAAGACATCGGTATCATAGTTGGAGGTTTTGCCTTGCAGAGTGCGCACCAGACGTTCAAAGCCCATACCCGTATCAATTACTTTGGCGGGAAGCCCTTCGAGGCTGCCGTCTGCCTTGCGGTTGAACTGCATGAATACGAGGTTCCAGATTTCGATAACCTGCGGGTGGTCTTTGTTTACGAGTTGCGAACCGGGAACTTTGGCTTTTTCTTCTTCCGAACGTGAATCCACATGAATTTCGGAGCAGGGGCCACAAGGACCTGTATCGCCCATTTCCCAGAAGTTGTCGTGTTTGTTTCCGTTGAGGATATGGTCTTTCGGCAGGAACTGTTCCCAGTAGGAGGCTGCTTCATTGTCACGTTCCAGACCCTCTTCGGGGCTACCTTCGAAGACGGTGGCATAGAGATCTTTCGGATCCAGCTTCAATACGTCTACCAGATATTCCCATGCCCAAGAGATAGCTTCTTTCTTGAAGTAATCACCGAACGACCAGTTGCCCAGCATCTCGAACATTGTGTGGTGATAGGTATCATGGCCTACTTCTTCCAAGTCATTATGTTTTCCGCTGACGCGAAGACACTTCTGTGAATCCGCCACTCTTTTATATTTCGCCGGGTGGTTACCCAAAATAATATCTTTAAACTGGTTCATACCCGCGTTGGTAAACATCAGCGTGGGGTCATCTTTAATCACCATGGGAGCCGAAGGCACAATCTGGTGACCTTTACTTTCGAAAAAACTCTTGAACGAGTCTCTGATTTCATTTGCAGTCAACATACTTCTTATTTCTGATTTATGATTTCTGAATTTACAGCTTGTGATTTATGACTTACATATTCTATGATTTATCTCTTCTATAAATCATAAATCATAAATCATAAATCTTATAATTCTTGAAAAAACAGTGCAAAGATAGCTTGTTTTTCGTATTTTTGCCGCATTGATAATGAAATATTTACTCCCGATGCGCAAAGTTTACTACATTTATAATCCGCGGACACAGACTTATGACCGAATTTATCCAACCGTCCGGCAACGTGCGTTGAGCATATTACGCCGGTTATTTTTTGGCATGGGACTGGGAGCTGGCAGTTTCATCGTATTATTGCTGATTTTCGGTTCGCCCTCCGAGAAGGAGTTGCGGAAAGAAAACAGCCAGCTTAAGGCGCAATATAATGTACTCTCGCGGAGAATGGACGAGGCTATGGGGGTGTTGCAGGATGTGCAGCAACGTGACGATAATCTGTATCGGGTCATTTTTCAGGCCGATCCGGTGCCTTCGGCTATTCGTAAGGCGGGATATGGCGGCACAAACCGTTATGAGCATTTAATGGATATGGCGAATTCCGATTTGGTAGTGAACACTACGCAGAAAATGGATATGCTCACGAAACAGCTTTATATTCAGTCACGTTCGTTTGACGATGTGGTGGAGATGTGCAAGAATCATGATGAGATGTTGCGTTGCATACCTGCCATCCAACCTATTTCGAATAAGGATTTGCGTAAGACTGCCTCCGGTTACGGAACACGTATTGATCCTATTTACGGGACTACCAAGTTTCATGCAGGCATGGACTTTTCGGCGCATCCAGGTACGGAAGTTTACGCAACCGGTGACGGTACGGTGGTGAAAATGGGGTGGGAAACCGGTTACGGAAATCTTATCATCGTGGATCATGGCTTTGGCTATCAGACATGGTATGCCCACCTGCAAGGGTTCCGCACCAAGCTCGGTAAACGGGTAGTGCGGGGTGAAGTGATAGGCGAAGTGGGGAGTACCGGAAAAAGCACAGGCCCGCATCTTCATTACGAGGTGCATGTAAAGGGGCAGGTGGTGAATCCCGTAAACTATTACTTTATGGATTTGAGCGCCGAAGACTATGACCGTATGATACAGCTTGCGGCTAATCATGGTAAGGTGCTTGATTGATGGATTATAAACGACTAATTGATAGGTTGCCATGCAGAACACCGATAAAGAACTGAAATTGTATTACTCCATTAGTGAGGTTGCCGGAATGTTTGATGTCAACGAATCTCTGCTCCGTTTTTGGGAGAAAGAGTTTCCGCAACTCCGGCCCAAGAAGGGGGGGCGTGGCATACGCCAGTACCGTAAGGAAGATATTGAGACGGTGAAGCTGATTTATCATCTGGTCAAGGAGCGCGGAATGACATTGCCCGGTGCGCGTCAGCGCATGAAAGACAATAAAGAAGCCACTCTCCGGAACTTTGAAATCGTAGAACGGTTGAGAAGCATTCGTGAAGAGCTTACCGGCATGAAGGAAGCTCTCGATGCTTTTACTTATGAAGATGTAGAGGCATTGAAAGAGAACCTGATGAAAGAGCATCCATAAAGAACTACCCTTCTATTCTCGTCACTTGCTTGATGTTCTGTATCAGCTTCAGGTTGTTGCAGATGCTGCGTACATCGTCTACGTCATGTACGTAGAGTTGTATCTTACCTTCAAATATACCGTCAGTGGTTTCTATGGTCAGTTTACGGATGTTCACGTTCAGCTGGCGGGAGATGACTTGCGTCACTTCATTCAGCAATCCCATGCTGTCAATACCTTTCAAATAGATAGTTACAAGGAATGAAAGCTCTTTGTGAGTGTCCCATTCGGTTGCGATGATGCGGTTGCCGTAACTGCTTTTGAGACGTGCGGCTACCGGGCATTGGCGTTTATGGATAATCACCCGGTTCTGTTCGTCGATGTACCCCAGCACATCGTCACCGGGAATGGGGTGACAGCAATCCGCCATGATATAGTTCTTTTGGATGGTTTCTTCCGTCAGTTTCAATATCTGCTTGGTATTGATTTTCTCTTGCGGGGCTTTTTCTTCGGGTTGTTCCTTGGCATCCTTGCTGTCTTTGTTGCCGAAAGAGAAAGTCAGGAACTTCTTCCAGTTGGTGCTCTGTTTCTCCTTGAATGCATTTTTATCCGCATCGCCCAATACGAGCTTCTTGCTGCCGACGGCGACGAGCAGTTCGTCTCGGGTATGGAAATTGTGCAGACGGGTGAGCTTGTCCAATGCTCCGTCGTCCATGCGTATATCTTCATTCTTGAAGAATTCGGAAAGGATTGTTTCACCTTGCTTTTGATTGGCTTTGGCTTCCTTGCGCAGGATAGATGCGATTTTGGCGCGTGCGCGTGCAGTGGTGGCATACACTTCCCATTCCGGTTGTACGCGTTGTGATTTGGAAGTCAGAATTTCTACCTGGTCACCGCTCTGCAGTTTGTGGCTGAGAGGTACGAGTTTGTGGTTCACTTTGGCGCCGATGCAGTGGCTGCCGATGTCTGTGTGCAGGGAGAAAGCAAAATCCAGCGCTGTCGAATTCTGCGGCATGGTCTTGATTTCACCTTTCGGGGTAAACACAAATATTTCCGATGCGAACAGGTTCAGTTTGATAGTGTCCAGAAAATCAATGGCATCCGGTTGGGGGTCATCGAGTATTTCCTTGATAGTGCGCAACCATTTCTCCAATTCTCCTTCATCTTCGCTGCCGCCGCCTTCTTTGTATTTCCAGTGGGCGGCAAACCCTTGTTCGGCAACGTCGTTCATGCGTTCGCTGCGGATCTGGACTTCAATCCATTGTCCGTTGTTGCCCATGAGGGTAACGTGCAGGGCTTGGTAACCGTTGGCTTTCGGATGGCTCACCCAGTCACGCAGGCGGTCGGGATGAGGTTTGTATATTTTGGATATGGATACGTAGATGTTGAAGCAGTCGTTCAGTTCTTCCTCCATGTTGCGAGGCTCGAAGATGATGCGTACGGCAAGCAGGTCATAGATTTCCTCGAACGGCACATGCTTGGTTTGCATCTTGTTCCAGATGGAGTAAATGGATTTGACGCGGGCAAGAATGCGGTATTTCAATCCCATTTTGTCCAGTTGGGCGCGTATCGGGGTGGTGAACTCTTTGAATACTTTGTCGCGCTCTACGGCTGTCGCTGCAAGTTTTTCTTCTATTTCGCGGTATTCTTCCGGATGTTCGTACCGGAAACTCAGGTTTTCCAGTTCCGTCTTTATCTTGTATAGCCCCAACCGGTTGGCAAGCGGCGCATAAATGTATAATGTCTCACCGGCTATTTTGAACTGCTTGTTGGGAAGCATGGAGCCGAGGGTGCGCATATTGTGCAGTCGGTCAGCTATTTTGATAAGGATAACGCGGATATCGTCGGACATGGTGAGCAGTAACTTCTTGAAGTTTTCTGCTTGTGCCGAGGCGCGGTCGCCGAAGATGCCGCCTGATATTTTGGTCAGCCCGTCCACAATCTGTGCTATTTTGGGGCCGAAGATATTTTCAATGTCTTCAACGGTGTAGTCGGTATCTTCCACCACGTCGTGCAAAAGGGCTGAACAGATAGAGGTGGATCCGAGACCTATTTCGTTGCAGACAATCTTTGCGACGGCGATAGGGTGCATGATGTAAGGTTCACCCGAACGGCGTTTGATTCCCTTGTGTGCCTGATTGGCGAAATTGAATGCTTTGGTTATTATTTCGACGCGCTTGCGATGCTTGGTTGCCAAATAATCGTTCAACAGTTCCTGGAATGCCTGTTCAATCATTTCTTCTTCGGCTTTCTCTTTCTCCTTCTGGCTTACATTCTCTTCCATATACCGTTCTCCTTTTTTCTTCACTTTTTGCAAAAATAAGCAATTTTCAACACCGGGCAAGTATTTATGTCTTTATTTGTAAATCTTCAGTCGCTTTCCTGCATTAATTCTGGTGCTGCTCATGCCATTCCAGTTTTTTATCTGGTTGACGGTCACGCCGTATTTGCGTGCGATGGTCGACAGGGTTTCTCCGCTGCGTATTTTGTGATAGGTTACTTCTCCTTGTGGGGAACTTTTCCCTTTGCTGCTGCGCGCTGTGCTGCGGGTGTTTGCAACGGATACGGTCCGGCGGTTTTTGAACAGTTCTGCGCTGCGGTGGGCATAGATCGTGTCTTGGCTGTCAATAAAAGTACTGATATAGTTTATCGGCAGGCGGAGTGTACGGGGCTTGCTGTCACCCGGAACGATATTTCTTTTGTACTGGGGGTTCAGGCTTTTGATTTCATCCATGTTGATACCGCAGACATCGGCTATTTGCTCAAAATGCAGGTTACGGTTCACTTGTATGGTGTCTGTCGCGTCCGGAATATTGGTTTCCATGGGACAGATGTTGTGTTTGCAGTAGTAAGTCATTACGTAGTTGGCGGCAATGAAGGCGGGTACGTATCCTCGTGTTTCTTTGGGCAGATAATTATAGATTTCCCAATAGTCCGTTTTGCCGCCTGCACGTCGAATGGCTTTGTTGATTGTTCCCGGGCCACAGTTGTAGGCGGCAATCACCAGGTTCCAGTCTTGGTAGATGGCATACATGTCTTTGAGATAACGTGCGGCGGCCCAGGTAGCTTTAATCGGGTCGCGGCGTTCGTCCACCAGACTGTTGCTTTCCAGTCCGTATATTTTGCCTGTATTAAGCATGAACTGCCATAGTCCGGAAGCGCCTGCGCGGGATACGGCAGAGGGATTGAGGGCCGACTCGATAATAGGCAGATATTTCAGCTCCAATGGCAAGCCGTATGTGTCGAGGGCTTCTTCAAAAATGGGCATGTAGAAGTTGCAGGCGCTCAGCATGAAAGCCACCTGATTGCGGAGACGTCCGGTGTACATGTCGATGAATTTGCGTACAATCTCGTTGTACGGCATTTCCATGACGGTCGGCATGCGTGAGAGCCGGTCGATGTATATGGAGTCGCTGAACTCAGGATTTACGATAGAGGTACTGCAATCCTTTCCCAAATCGATATAGTTTTTGGCTTTCCAGTCGTTGAGCAGACTGTCTACGGGGTAGGTCATGCTTTTGGGCAAGTCGATAACTTCCCGGCGTTCCGTCCCGTTGTCGTGAATGATTACGTCTACGCTTTCCTGGGCGTGTGCCTGTGGAACTGCGAGCAATATGCTGAACAGAAGTGAGGAACCTATGATTATTTTTCTCATGTATGCGGGTTTATTTGTCATGGATAAATCTGTTTTATTTGTTTCTTTAAAATCTGAAGCTGCATTGCAATCCAACGGAGCGGTTGGAAGAATTGCTTGTTTGGGTATTGATGACGGCGGGCTCTACCTTCATGCTGAGATCGGGGGTTATGTCGAAATTGGATAATTCGGCATCCACATAAGCGTCTATGACAGACAGCAGGTAGACCCCGATGAAAGCGAAGATACTTAGGTCGCGGTATCTGCGGTAAGTGTCTTTTCGCTTGCGCAGCAATTCTTTCAATTGGGTTTCGGAGATTGTATATCCGGGCGGCAACAGGTCGGTGATGCTGCTGGACTGCATATTGCCGTTCATTGCGTCTTTATAGGCGGTAGAGTAGTCCTTGTACATTTTGCTGTTCCATGTCAGGGCATAGGCGCAACCGGCAAATCCGCCGTAGAAGATGGGCAGTTTCCAGTATTTCCGGTTGTAGATTTGTCCTCCTCCGGGGATCACAAGCGCCAGCCAGGTTGCTTTCGTGGGGTTGGGAATCCACATCTTCCTGTTTATCTCTTTATGCAGACTGTCGGCCGGCACTTCCTGTTCCTGCAGGGTGGGGGAAGAGGTCATTTCCAGCAATTTTTTCTTATTTTCGGCTGCAATGCTGTCGGCGGTGGCAATGCTGTCGGCGGGCGTAACAGCCTGATGCGGCATTGGTTTGTCCGTTGTCGGAGTCAGACTGTCGGCTTGCATCTGTACAGCCTTCCGCAGGGTATGGAGGGAGTCTGCCTGCAGCCTGTGTATCCTTTTGGAAGCGGCGCGCGGGCGGCTCTGACCATACATAGCAATCCCTGCCGTCTGTATGAAGCAGAGCAGCAGGGCGATACTGATTTGGTATATTTTTCTTCTTTTCGTCATTTATTTTTTCAGCGTATCAAGGATGCCGATGATACGTTCCAATTCTTCTTCGTTACTGAACGGGATACTGATTTTACCTTTGCCTTTCTCGGAGCAGGTCAGTTGCACTTTGGCGCTGAAGAAGCTGGAAAGTTGCTGCTTCAGCATGTTGAACTCTTCGGGCAGTTTGGAGCGTTTGGGCGCGATTTTTCGGCCGCCGCTTTTTATGGTTTCGCCTTCATTCAGGGACTTTACTATTTCCTCTACTTTGCGGACGGAATAGCCATGCTCCAGTATCTCTTCAAAAATCTTCACTTGCAGTTTGGGGTCGCCCAGCGTTATCAGGGCGCGGGCATGTCCCATGTCTATCTGCTTGTTCTGCAGGCCCATTTGGATGGGAGCCGGCAGTTTCAGCAGACGCAGGTAATTGGCGATGGTGGTGCGTTTCTTTCCTACGCGTTCGCTGAGGCGTTCTTGGGTGAGGCCGTATTCTTCCAGCAGGTGCTGATAGGCGAGCGCTATTTCTACGGAGTTCAGGTCTTCGCGCTGTATGTTTTCGATGAGTGCCATTTCCATGACATTCTCATCGTCGGCCGTACGGATGTAGGCAGGGATGCTTGTCAGCCCGGCTATTTGTGAGGCGCGGAAGCGACGTTCGCCGGCAATGATCTGATACTCATCGTCGGATAGCTTGCGCAGGGTGATGGGTTGGATGATACCAATTTCTGCAATAGACTCGGCAAGCTCCTGCAACGCTGTTGGGTCGAATTCGCGACGGGGCTGGTTAGGATTGACGGCAATCTTCGACAATTCTATTTCATTGATAGAAGAAGAGCCTTCGGTCTGCACCTCATCCATAGAGAGCAGGGCATCCAGCCCGCGTCCAAGTGCATTTCTTTTCTGTGCCATCTATTTCTTTACTGTTTTACGGTTATTACATTTGCCATGCGGGATATTACTTCTCGTTGTGGCTGATTAACTCTTTGGCCAGTGCGATGTGGTTTTTGGCTCCGGTGGAGTCCGCATCGTACAGGATTGTGGGAAGCCCGTAGCTGGGTGCTTCGCTCAGCTTTACATTGCGCTGGATGACGGTGCTGAATACCAGTTCCTGGAAATGGCGCTTCACTTCATCGTAAATCTGGTTGGCCTGGCGCAGGCGCGAGTCGTACATCGTCAGGAGGAAGCCTTCGATTTCGAGCGCGGGGTTCAGCTTGGACTTGATGATTTTAATGGTGTTCAGCAGTTTGCTGATACCTTCCAAAGCAAAGTATTCGGCTTGTACCGGGATGATGACCGAGTCGGCTGCCGTAAGCGCATTGATTGTGATCAACCCTAACGACGGAGAGCAATCTATCAAGATATAGTCAAACTCTTCTTTCAGCGGGGCGAGCACTTCCTTCAGTATCTTTTCCCGGTTCTTGAGATTGAGCATTTCTATTTCGGCACCTACCAGATTGATGTGGGAGGAAATAACTTTCAATGTATCAATCTCTGTGTCGTGAATGGCATCCCGCACATTGGCGCGGTCTATAATACACTCATAGATAGTACATTCTGCCTGCTTGATGTCTACGCCCAACCCGGATGAGGCATTTGCCTGGGGGTCTGCGTCTACAACAAGAACTTTCTTTTCAAGCGTGGCGAGAGAAGCTGCGAGGTTAATGGTCGTTGTTGTTTTTCCTACACCACCTTTTTGATTTGCCAAAGCAATTATTTTTCCCATAATTTCAATGTTTATTGGCAGCGAAATAAGTGATAATTCCGAATAGCACCTACTAAAAAGGAGAAAGATTGCAAAAACGGTTGAAAAGTCGCCTGTTTTGTTAATAACTCCCGGGTGGCTTATTCCGTTTTTTTAGTCTAAAAGCGTGTGCTTTAGGCTTTCTTTTCCTGATTAGTGAGCAAATATACGTATTTATCTTGAAATGAAGCAGATTTTTTGTCTCGCTTGCGGAAGATTAAGATTTCTAAAGCAATAATTGGGAGGTGGAAATTCCCCTTTCACTTGGTTTATTTATTGTTTACTTAAGATAAACTCCCGGTTTATTAGGAATAAACCGGGAGTTTATGCCTAATAAACCAGAAGTTTAATGGGAATAAACTGATGACGGGCTGCGTGTAAAAAAAACGCTTGTTGTCGGTTGATCTCTATCCCGCATGAATAAAGGGATTGAAGGATGAGGAAAGCTGCTTATTGCTGTACCAGCGCTGATGCGAATTCCCACGCGAAGTATCCGCATAAGATACATTTCAGCACTGTGCCGCACAGGAAACCAAACAAAGAACCCATTCCGGACTTTAATGCCTGGCGGGTTTCCTTGCCGCCGAGAAGTTCTCCGATAAACGCTCCCAAAAACGGGCCGAGGACAATGCCCCAGGGCATGAAGAACAGTCCGATGATTGTTCCTGCAAGGCATCCGCGCGTTCCCCAGCGTGTTCCTCCGCTATATTTGCTGCCCAGCATGGGGATGAAATAGTCGAGCACCTGTAAAATGATGACGAGCAGCAGCCATAGCAATAATTGGGTGGTGGAGTATTGCACCTTGTCGGTGAAATGCAACAGCAGTAATCCCGCATAAGCAACGGGAGGACCGGGTATTACGGGCAGGAAGCAGCCTGCCAGGCCGGTGAGGAGACAGAGAATACCTATGATAATAAACAGAATGTCCATAGCGCCGATGTTTTTGGAAAAACGCCAAGTTTCTCCGTTTTGCGAGCAAAAATAATACTTATATGCTTTTACGAAGGAATTTATTGCGGGAAATCACTCTTCTTTTTCTTATTTTTGCAAAATGAAAAATGATTGTATGAACCAAATCCCCCAAATGAAACGCGTAGACTCGGTCGACGCTCTCAGAGGTTTTGCAGTAGTTGCCATTATGCTGCTGCATTTTGTGGAACATTTTATTTACGGTGTCTATCCGGAAGCGACATCCAAAACGGCAGAATTGCTCAATCAGAGTGTCTGGGACGCTCTGTTCTTCATTTTTGCCGGAAAGAGTTATACGGTTTTCGCTCTTCTTTTCGGATTCACGTTCATTGTCCAGCAGCGAAACCAAGAGGCTAAAGGCGGCGACTTCGGAGGACGTTTCGCATGGAGGCTGGTCATACTGATGTTTTTTGCCACCCTCAATGCTGCATTCTTTCCCGGAGGCGATGTGCTGCTGCTTTTTGCGATAATGGGGTTTGTTATGATTCCGTTGCGCAAACTTTCCCAAAGAAATCTTTTGCTCATTGCATCGCTGTTTTTGATTCAGCCGATTGAATTGCTGGAGTGTTTCGGCATCGACTTTATACCCACATTGCTCAATGACACCTATTATCCTACGCTGAAAACTGTTACCGATTCGGGCAACTTTTGGGACATGATTGTCGCTAATGCAGGTATAGGGCAGTTGGCAAGTTTGTTTTGGGCTGTCGATACGGGACGGTTGTTGCAGGCTCCGGGACTTTTTATTTTGGGGATGATTCTTGCGCGGGGAGATTACTTTAGTCGTGGAGCAGGTTTTTGGGTGAAGATTTTTGTGGGGAGCTTCATTGCGAGTTTTCTGTTTTATGTTGCAAAGACTTCTGCTGTGGATGCTTTGCAGATCATCCTGACAATGTGGTACAATATGGCCTTTACCGGTATGCTCGTTTCTATGTTCGTGATATTGTATCAGAACGACGTGTTTGGCAGAATGACCGACGGACTGCGTTTTTATGGGCGGATGAGTCTCACGAACTACATCAGTCAGTCAATCATCGGAAGTCTGATATTCTTTCCCTACGCCTTAGGGCTGGCATCAACGTTGGGCATTGCATGGAGCTTCGTAGTGGGTCTGGGGGTAATGTCTGCTCAAATATGGTTCTGCCGCCGGTGGCTCAGGACGCATAGGCAAGGTCCGCTTGAGGCTGTGTGGCATCGTCTCACGTGGCTGAAGTAGGGTGGCTGCGGCAAAGGTGTGGCGTCTGCACCAGCCTGGCTGTGTGGATGTTGGACAAGACAGGCTCCTCCGGGTTTTGTGCATCGGGAAAATTAGCGGGTAAAGGGTTGCCGGCTTCTTTCTTTTTCGCTAATTTTGTGAGCAATAAATTAAGTGATTGTCCGTATGAGTATCGTCGGCTGATAAATCGAGGATTTATCTCACTGCAAAGTGCATAGAGCCTCAGTGAGGGCATGATGCGGTTTCGACAGTATCCTTTTTCTTTGTGCAGTATCCTTTTTCTTTGTAAGAAGAGAGAACACTCTGTGAGATTCTGTGTTGCCTGTGATGAAGACTTAATGGTATGAGTGCGGATAAAATCATAATAAAACAATTAGAAATATGGAAAATCAAAGGCCTTTAATATTGGTTTCCAATGATGACGGCATCATTGCGAAAGGAATTAGTGAGTTGATAAAGTTTCTCCGTCCGTTGGGCGAGATTGTGGTAATGGCGCCTGATGCACCCCGTTCGGGCAGTGCCTGTGCGCTGACTGTGACGGAGCCTATCCGCTATCAGTTGCTCCGTAAGGATGTGGGGCTGACGGTTTACAAATGTTCCGGCACGCCGACTGACTGTGTCAAACTGGCGTTTCATACAGTGCTCGACCGTAAACCCGACCTTGTTGTGGGCGGCATTAATCATGGTGACAACTCTTCTGTCAATGTGCATTATTCCGGTACAATGGGGGGCGTCATCGAAGGCTGCTTGAAAGGTGTGCCCTCTATCGGTTTTTCACTATGCAACCACGACCAGGATGCCGATTTTGAACCGGCAGGAACGTATATTCGTGAGATAGCCCGCCGGGTATTGGAAAAAGGATTGCCACCGTTGACTTGTCTCAATGTCAACTTTCCCGATACCAAAGAACTGAAAGGGGTGAGAGTCTGCGAACAGGCCAAAGGGCAATGGATCAATGAGTGGGAGAATTTCGCCCACAGAGGAGATGCGCACTATTATTGGCTGACCGGAGAATTTGAAGATGCTGAAACCGGTAATGAAAAGAGTGACCATTGGGCACTTGAAAACGGCTATGTGGCAATCACCCCGACCACCGTAGATGTAACTGCGTATGGATTGATAGATGAATTGAAAACGTGGTTCTAAGCGGGCTGCCGTTCAGACTGTACAGGATGTTTAAACATAAGCGCGTATGAAGTATTATTTGATTGTCGGCGAGGCTTCCGGTGATTTGCATGCGTCCCACCTGATGAGCGCTTTGCAGGCGGAGGATCCGCAGGCGGAGTTCCGCTTTTTCGGAGGCGACTTAATGGCGGCGGTAGGCGGAACCTTGGTGAAGCATTATAAGGAATTGGCATATATGGGCTTCATTCCCGTCTTGCTGCACCTGCGCACTATTTTCGCCAATATGAAACGCTGTAAGGAGGATATTGTGGCCTGGCAACCGGATGTACTTATATTGGTGGACTATCCGGGCTTCAACCTGAATATAGCCAAGTTTATTCATGCTCGCACGCAAATTCCGGTATTTTATTATATCTCTCCCAAAATATGGGCATGGAAGGAGTATCGCATCAAGAACATCAAACGGGATATAGACGAGTTGTTCTCTATTCTTCCGTTTGAGGTGGAATTCTTTGAGGGCAAGCACCGGTATCCCATACATTATGTAGGTAATCCGACAATGGATGAGGTTACAGCCTTTCAGGCTGCTTGTTCGGAAACGCCGGATGAGTTCAGGCTGGCCAACGGCCTTTCTTCAAAACCTATTATCGCTTTGCTGGCGGGTAGCCGTAAACAGGAAATCAAAGATAATCTGCCGGATATGATCCGGGCGGCAGCTTCGTTCCCCGATTATCAGTTGGTGCTGGCGGGGGCTCCGGGCATTTCTCCGGAATATTACAAAGAATATGTCGGCAACTCGGATGTGAAGATAATCTTTAACCGCACTTATCCTTTACTCCGGCATGCGGAGGCTGCATTGGTCACCTCAGGTACTGCGACGCTGGAAACCGCTTTGTTCCGGGTGCCACAGGCAGTGTGCTATCATACGCCGATAGGGAAGGTGATTGCCTTTCTGAAGCGGCATGTCTTGAAAGTGAAGTATATCTCCCTGGTGAATCTCATTGCCGACCGGGAAGTTGTGAAAGAACTGGTTGCCGACACCATGACGGTGGAGCAGGTACGCGCGGAACTCCGGCGCATCCTTTATGATGGGGAATACCGCCGGCAGATGCTCTCCGGTTACGACTACATGGCGTCCCGCTTGGGCGAAGCGGGAGCACCCGGACGGGCTGCCAAAGAAATGGTGGCTTTGCTTGAGAAAAGTTTTAAAAAGTAGGATGATATTTAATTTCTTGTTAAAAGGGAAAGGGCCGGTGCAGTAAATGCCCGGCTTTTGTATTTTCTATACAGAAACAAACGAAAGGACTTTGATTATGAGAAAACTACATTGGTTATTTATGGTAGTCTGCCTGGCTGTAATGCCGGCGCTGCAATCCTGTGATGACAACGACGGGTATTCAATCGGTGACTTCACCCCGCCGTTGTGGGCTACGGTGCGTGTCACCGGAAATGCTTTCTATCTGGACTGTGATGTGTGGGGAACGCTTTGGCCTGTAAATACGGATTTAGGATGGTACGAGCCTGTCGACGGAAAGCGTGTAATTACTATATTCAATCCTTTATCCGACGGGTTTGACGGATACGACCACGCTGTGAAGCTTTTGCGCCTATATGACGTATTGACTAAAGAGGTTGAAACCTTAACTCCTGAGACTGAGGAAGAATTCGGTAATGACCCTGTTGCGATATTCAAGGGAGATATCGGGATCAGTGGTGGGTATCTGAATATTGTATTCCAGCAGAACCTGCCTTCCGAAAAGAAACATCGTATCAGTCTGGTACGCTCGCAAGACGATGCGGAAGTGTACGGGGAGGATGGCTACATACATTTGGAACTCCGTTATAATAACTATGATGACCTGACCGGATTGCGCAGTCCAGGGGCGGTATCCTATAATCTGAATAGCCTGAATATTACCTCTGAAACGCAAGGTATCAAACTGAAGATTAATTCGGAAGTAAATGATGAAGTGGAGTTGGTATTTGACTTTAAGAACAGTGAGGATAATACAAAAAATATACAGGAACTTGATTTGTCGAAGATGCAGTTGAAATAGGTATTTCTTAATAGTAAGAGTGAAGGGCATAGAGGAAAGATATTCACATCAACCTCTATGCCCTTTTTTATGTCTTATCCGTTTGGTGATTCTTTATTAGATCATTGATAGTATATACAAATAGAATACTGCTGCTGGAATAGCCATTAGAGCGCTGTCAAAACGGTCGAGCATCCCACCATGTCCCGGAAGAATGTTGCCGGAGTCTTTTATGCCTAATTGGCGTTTCATCAGCGATTCGGTCAGGTCTCCCCAAGTGCCGAAGATAACCACAACAACGGCCAGGCCTGCCCATTGCCACATGGATATAAACGGGAAGAAGTAGGCGAAAACAAAGGATGAAGCAATGGAAAAAACTGCGCCACCTATGCTGCCTTCCCAAGACTTTTTAGGAGAGATACGCTCGAAGAGACGATGCTTGCCTATTAAGGACCCTACGCAATAGGCACCTGTGTCGCTCAACCAGATGAACACGAAGATAGAAAGGGGCAGGATGGGATTGTAGGTTACGCTGCTCGTTTCCGGTGAGTTCTGGAAAGCAAGTACGTTCAGCAATGCGAAAGGCAAGGCCACATATAACTGGCTTAGCATGGAGTATGCCCAGTTGCCAATGGGATTTTTCTTTTTCAGATATAGCTCTGTGATCATTAAATAGAGCAACAGCCCCAAGTAGGGAAGAAATACACGCGCATCGATGGCTGATGTACAAAATCCCATGAGTGCAAGGAATAAATAGGCTCCGCCTAAAGCGGTAATCATTCTGTTGATACTGACTTCACCGCTCTTATTTACCAAATGAGCAAATTCATGTACGCTCAATGCGGCGATGATAGTGAATAAGATTCCGAATGAGAGGGGGCTGTAAAGAATACAGCCCACCAATATGACTACAAATAATGCACCCGTAATCGCACGTTGTATGAAATTATTTTTCAAGGTGTTCTCGTTTTAATTTTTTGATTCGGTATTATCGGAGGCTTCTGTGTTACGGCTTTCTTCCTCTTTCACCTCTTTTTCTGCTTCTTCGGCTCTGGCGGCTTCTTGCTCTTCCGCTTCTTTCAGTTCTTTGGAAGTCTTGCTGGCGCTGATGATTTCTTCAGAGCGGGAAGCCCATGGGCGTTTGCCGAAAATAGCTTCCACATCTTCTGCAAAGATTACCTCTTTGTCGATCAACTGCTGGGCTAATTGGTTGTGGCCGTCTTTATTGTCGGAGAGAATCTTTTTGGCGCGTTCGTACTGTTCGTTTACCATGCGTTTCACTTCTTCATCAATCAGTTCGGCGGTCTTCTCGCTGTACGGGCGGTTGAAAGAATATTCTTCGTTGTTGTAGTAACAGAGATTCGGTAACTTGTCGCTCATGCCTAGGTAGGCAATCATGCCGTATGCTTGCTTGGTTACGCGTTCCAAGTCGTTCATTGCACCGGTTGAGATTCTTCCGAGGAATAAATCCTCTGCGGCGCGTCCACCCAAAGTGGCGCACATCTCATCCAACATTTGTTCCTTGGTCGTAATTTGGCGTTCTTCGGGGAGGTACCAAGCTGCACCTAAGGCGCGGCCGCGTGGAACGATTGTTACTTTAATCAGAGGATTGGCGTATTCCAGTAACCAGGAAATGCTGGCGTGGCCTGCTTCGTGTATGGCGATGGAACGGCGTTCTTCTTCGGTAGTGATTTTAGTTTTCTTTTCCAAGCCGCCTACAATGCGGTCCACCGCATCCAAGAAGTCTTGCTTTTCTACAAACTTCTTTCCATGACGGGCAGCAATCAAGGCTGCTTCGTTGCACACATTGGCAATGTCGGCGCCGGAAAAACCGGGAGTCTGGCGGGCCAGCAGTTCCACATCCACCGTATTGTCTATCTTGATAGGACGCAGGTGCACACCGAATACTTCTTTGCGCTCGTTCACGTCCGGTAAGTCTACATGTATCTGACGGTCGAAGCGTCCGGCACGCAGCAATGCTTTGTCCAGAACGTCCACGCGATTGGTTGCGGCAAGAATAATAACACCGCTGTTGGAACCGAAACCGTCCATTTCTGTCAACAACTGGTTCAATGTGTTTTCGCGTTCATCATTGCCACCCATGGCGGCAGCTTTGGCGCGTGCACGTCCTACGGCATCAATTTCATCAATGAATACGATGCAAGGCGCTTTCTCTTTGGCCTGGCGGAACAAATCGCGGACGCGTGAAGCACCTACGCCGACAAACATTTCCACAAAGTCGGAACCTGCCAATGAGAAGAACGGTACATTGGCTTCCCCGGCCACAGCTTTTGCCAACAAGGTCTTACCTGTTCCCGGAGGCCCCACGAGCAATGCTCCCTTAGGAATTTTACCACCCAGGTCTGTATATTTCTGCGGTTGCTTCAGAAATTCTACGATCTCCTCTACTTCCTGTTTGGCTTCTGCAAGACCGGCAACATCCTTAAATGTTACTTTCACCGGAGAGTTTTTCTCGAATAACTGTGCTTTGGATTTGCCGACACTGAAAATGCCACTGCCGCCGCCCATGCCGCCGCCACCACTCCAGCGGCGGGAGAGGAATATCCAGAAACCGATAAGGAATGCAAACGGTAATATCTGCCAGAGGATTGCACCGAAATAATTACGCTTCTTTTCGTAGCTGATAGAGCCGTCGAAGCGTGTTTCGTCTTTTTCTTTTTGCAGGAAATCACCCAGGCTTTCGCGTGAGGGAGCTTCTGTTGTAATCAACGGATTCTTGCCTACGCGACTTGAATCCGCCTTGAATACATTAGGTACATATTGCGGTTTGACGTATGCTTCCACTGAGTTGTCGTCATAACCGGTTACTTTGCTTATATAACCGTTGCGGACGTATTCCTGGAATTCATCGTAGGGGATGTTTTTGCTGGATGTACCGCTTTCATTGGTGAGGTACAGCCCCAGTAACATCATAGCTATAATCATATACAACCAGTTCAAATTGAACTTAGGCATATTGGTTTTAGTAGGTTTTTTATTGGTGTTATTGTCCATAAGTCTAAATTAATCGAGGTCGGGAACTTGAGTTAATTTGGCATCTGCCCATAGATGCTCCAGATTATAGAATTCACGCACTTCCGGCAGAAAGACATGAACCAGTACATCGGAATAATCCATGGCTACCCATTCGGCATTGCGCAGTCCGTCTACCGCAAAAGGTTTGCTGTTTGCTCCTTTACGGGTGAAGTCTCTTATGGAATCTACGATGGCGCTTACTTGACTTGGAGAATTTCCTTGACAGATGACGAAATAGTTACAAATCGTATCGCTTATTTGGGTAAGGTCTGCTATGACGATTTTCTTTCCTTTTTTATCTTGAATACCTTCTGTTATTTGTTGAATTAGTTTCTTAGCTTCGTTCATTACACATTATTAATATTAAACAGGTGACAAATATACGTTGATTTATTATATCAAACACGCAAAAGGGAAAAAGTCTTTCATTTTTTGTTTTTTTTTAGGTATATAATTCTTTGTGTAATGGTATCTTATCAGTTTTTAATGAAAAAAATCGCAGAAAATGTTTTGGTTTATCGAAATCTTTGTATCTTTGCACCGCAAAACAGAAAAGTGATGCTCAATTGGGCTATGGTGTAATGGTAACACTACAGATTCTGGTCCTGTCATTTCTGGTTCGAGTCCAGATAGCCCAACCATATTTATCGTAAAATGAAACCTCC
The DNA here is from genome assembly GCF_025146565.1 of Bacteroides eggerthii. Taxonomy (NCBI): domain Bacteria; kingdom Pseudomonadati; phylum Bacteroidota; class Bacteroidia; order Bacteroidales; family Bacteroidaceae; genus Bacteroides; species Bacteroides eggerthii. The sequence continues at coordinate 1,473,414 of NZ_CP102258.1, forward strand.
TAAATTGTGATTTTAGGAGGTTTTTTTATTACCATAAAACGTATTTGCAGTTATCCAAACAATAATAATTATGGCAAAAGAACTATCTTTGAAATACGGCTGTAACCCTAATCAAAAGCCGGCCCGCATCTTTATGCAGGAGGGAGAGTTGCCTATCGAAGTCTTGAACGGACGTCCGGGGTATATCAACTTTATGGATGCCCTGAACGGTTGGCAGTTGGTAAAAGAACTGAAAGAGGCTACCGGGATGCCGGCCGCCGCTTCATTTAAACACGTAAGTCCGGCAGGAGCCGCTATCGGATTGGAGCTGGACGAAACAATGAAAAAAATCTATTTTGTTGATGGCTTGCAGCTTTCACCGCTTGCCAATGCTTATGTGCGTGCTCGCGGTGCCGATCGTATGTCTTCTTATGGTGATTTTATTGCCTTAAGTGATGTGTGTGATGAGGCTACTGCCCGTTTCATAAATCGTGAAGTGTCTGACGGAGTAATTGCGCCGGGATATACCGATGAGGCGTTTGAGATATTGAAGAATAAGCGTAAGGGTACTTATAATGTAATCAAGATTGATCCAGCTTATAAACCGGCTCCGATTGAGCATAAAGATGTTTTCGGGGTTACTTTTGAGCAAGGTCGTAATGAGATTAAGTTGAATGGGGAGGAGTTGTTTGCAAATATCCCTACCAGGAATAAGAATTTTCCCGAAGCCGCCAAGCGTGATTTGATGATAGCACTTATTACATTGAAGTATACTCAGTCTAATTCTGTTTGTTATGTAAAGGAAGGGCAGGCCATCGGTATTGGTGCCGGACAGCAGAGCCGTATTCATTGTACCCGCTTGGCGGGAAATAAGGCTGATATATGGTACTTGCGCCAACATCCGAAAGTGCTGAATTTGCCTTGGGTGGAGAAAATACGACGTGCTGACCGCGACAATACAATTGATGTCTATATCAGTGATGATTACGAAGATGTATTGGCCGACGGTGTTTGGCAGCAGTTCTTTACTGAAAAGCCGGAGGTTCTGACTCGTGAGGAGAAACGTGCGTGGTTGGATACTTTGAAAGGTGTTGCGCTGGGTTCTGATGCGTTTTTTCCATTCGGTGACAATATTGAACGTGCGCACAGGAGTGGTGTGGAGTTTATAGCGCAGGCAGGAGGTTCGGTACGTGATGATCATGTTATAGAGACTTGTGATAAATATGGCATAGCAATGGCATTTACCGGTGTCCGTCTGTTCCATCATTAAAAATGATTGCATAAAAAATCACCACAGATTACACGTGATGATAATCTGTGGTGAAATATTAAATACTGTCATTTTTTATAACCTCATATCATAGGCTCAAAAACTATTCTGCTTCGCTGATTGAGTTGTCAATCACTTTAATTTTCTGCTTCACCAATTCGATGTCACTCTTTAACTTTTCCACTTTACGGTTAAGCTCTGTCAGCAAGTTGCTGCCTTTCTTGGAAGATGTTGTCAGAAAGCCCAGATTGTTTTCGTAGGTCTGCAATTCATTTTTCATATTTTCGCAGGCACGTACCAGCTTTTCCCGTTCGCGGTAGAGGGCTTGCGGGCTACCTTCCTGGATATTGCTGATAGACGATTTGAAGTTACTCAGCTTCTTGTTGGAAGCGCTGATGTTGAAACGTTCAAACAATTTGTCTATCTGTCCATGGTATTGTTTGTATATCTTATCCTTTTCTTTGAAAGGTACATGCCCTACGCTATTCCATTCTTTCATAAGTTCACGAACCAATAGCGTAGCCTCTTCTACATCCATTGTTTCATCAATGGCAGTTAGCTTTTCGATAATGACTTTCTTTTTTTCCAGGTTCTCTTGTTCAACGGAACGTTGCGAAGAGGTTGCTTTGTTCTTTTGTTCAAAGAAATAGTCACAGGCAGAAATGAACCGTTTCCATATAGTGTCTGAGTATTTCTTGGCAACGGGACCTACTGTTTTCCATTCCTTTTGCAGTTTGGTCAACTCTTCTGCCGTTGTTTTCCAATCGGTACTGTCTTTCAAGGCTTCTGCTTTTTCGCATAAGATGCGTTTCTTCTCCAGATTTTCGTTCATGCCTTCTTTCAGGGACTTGAAGAATTCGCCTTTCTTTTGGAAGAACTCATCGCATGCTTTGCGGAAGCGTTCAAATATCTTCACGTTCATCTTTTGCGGGGCAAAACCGATGGTTTTCCATTTATTTTGCAAGGCAATGATTTCCTGTGTCTTGTTTTCCCAAGAAGAGAAGTTGGTGAGCTCGTTGTAATCAATGGCTTCGATGATTTCACAAATTACGGTCTTTTGATCGAGATTGTGTTGCTCAGTCTCTTTCAGGGCTTCAAAGTGTTGTTGGTGGCGACGGTTTACAGTCGTGGAGGCTGCCTTGAAACGCGCCCATATTTCATCGCGTAATTCTTTTGCCACCGGGCCTGTATCGCGGAATTCCTGATGCAGCTTCTGCAATTGGTGGAAAGCGGAGACCACATCCGGTTCGTCGGCCAATTTTTCAGCGGCTTCGCAAAGATGGTTCTTTATTTCAAGGTTCTTCTTGAAATCATATTCACGAAACTCATTGTTCAGCTTTAAGAGGTCGTAGAATTTTTCGACATACAGTTGATAATTCTTCCACAACTCATTTACTTTGGCTTGGGGCACAACTTTCACTTCATTCCATTGCTGTTGCAATTTCTTGAACTCTGTATAGTTCTTGTTGGCATCTTCAGGAGACTCTACCAATTCCTTTAGTTCCTCAATGATAGAAAGCTTGATTTGCAGGTTGAGTTCTTTCTGTTTCTCTTGCTCTGCATTGAGCGCACTTCTTTTTTCTTTGATGACGGACATGGTATTCTTGAATTCCTCTTCCAAAGCATCGGCTTGTGGAACAAACTCTTCAATAATTCCTCCATTCTCAACGAATAGCTTCTTTGCAGCTTCCTGCTCGGAGTTATGTAGTTTGTAGAAAGCCTGTTTCAAGCTGTCTATTTCCGATTTGGCTGCGTTTTCTACATCCGTCGCAATTTCTTTAAGCTTATTCAGGATTTCTTCTTTTGTGAGCTTTTGAACAGATTCGGCCGGCTTGTCTGTCAAGGTTGCTTCAGCTGAAGTTTCTGTTGTTGCCGGCTCAGAAACCTCTGCTGTTTTCTTGTCTTCTTCTAATTCCACCGCTTTGTCGGGGAGATTAGTGTCATGAGTGTCCGTCATTTGTATTTACTTTTTAGAAACGGGATGCCCCGTTCGGGTTACATTAGGTTACAAATTAATGAAATAAAATGATTACTTCATACTTTTTTCATTGTTTTTTTTCGATTTTACCGTTTCAGGCCAATAATACGGTGATGCCCATATACATCATCATACCGATAATGTCATTGGTGATGGAGATAAACGGGCCTGTGGCGATAGCCGGATCTACTTTCAGCTTTTCGAGTGTCATCGGTACCAGTGTCCCGAATATGGAGGCGAACATAACAACGGCAAACAGGCTGATGGATACTGAATAGGTCACAGTGGCCGTACCTCCGAACCGTACAAAGTTGTATATGTATACCAATAGCGATATGATAGTCGCATTGATCAGGGCCACTATGGATTCTTTGGCTATCTGCTTGAATGTATCTTTGGCATCCAGGGAACTGTTGGCAAGGCCCTGCACGATAATTGCGGAGGATTGGGTTCCCACGTTTCCGCCCGTACCGCCAATCAGAGGGATATACAGTGCCATTTCGGGATGTGCGGCAAAGGTTGCGTCAAAGTTTCCTAATATCATGGAGTTGCCGATGCCGCCCAGCATGCCGATAAGCAACCAGGGAAGGCGTGCGGAGGTTTGGCGCATGACGTTGTCGTCCGTCTCTACGTCTTGTGACAAACCGGATGCTAACTGGTAGTCGCGTTCCGATTGTTCGCGAACCTCGTCCATAACGTCGTCTACGGTGATTTGTCCTACCAAACGGCCTATGCTGTCGATGACGGGGACTGCCACCAAGTCGTATTTCTCGATAATCTGTACCACTTCGTCTGTGGGGGTGTCTACATGAACGGAAATAGGGTCTTTCCTCATTACATGTTTCACTTTGGAGACGGAAGGGGAGGTGATCATCTTTTTTAGCGGAAAAACACCTTGCAGGCGTTCGTCGTCATCAATGACGTAGACATAGTAGATTTCATCCAATTGCTCAGCCTGCAAGCGCATCTCCTTCAGACATTCCGGCATACTCCAGTTTTCATTGACGGTAACCATCTCCGTACCCATTAAACCGCCGGCGGTATCTTCGTCATATTTCAGCAGGTCGACGATGTCTCCAGCTTGTTCGATGTCTTCAATATGGGAGAGGACTTCCTCTTGTTTGTCCTCGTCGAGGTCGCGCATCAGGTCTACGGCATCGTCCGTATCCATGTAGTCTACAAAGCGTTTGGCAATGGTTTCCGAAGGCAGGAGCTCCAAAAAGTCTCTTCGGACGTCTTCATCCATTTCTACCAGTACGTCGGCGGCTGTTTCGTTGTCGAGGAGACGATAAACGAAGCGTGCTTCTTCGGGCGCGAGGTCATTACACAGTTCGGCAATATCTGCCGGATGCAGGTCGATGAGGAGCGCCTTGACATTGTCTGCGTCTTTCTGCTCTATAAAGCTTTTGACTTTATCTATGTATTCTTCGTCTATTTCCATATTTTTAATGATGTGCTAATGTCATTAATGTGCCAATCTTACTGATTGGCTGTGCATTATTCGCGTAATGCCTGTTCCACTCGGTTGGTCAGCTCGATGAACTCTTGTACGGACAGCTGTTCGGGACGTTTATTGAAAAGAACGTCTTCGGTTAGCGGGCAATCTTTGCCGAGTATCGGTTTTATGGAATTGCGCAGGGTTTTCCGGCGCTGGTTGAACGTTGTTTTTACAACCTGTTTGAATAATTTTTCGTCACATCCCAGTTGTTGCGTATCATTGCGCGTCATGCGGATGACAGCGCTTTTTACTTTCGGAGGCGGGTTGAATACGTGTTCATGTACAGTAAAGAGATATTCCACGCGGTACCACGCCTGTATCAGTACGCTCAGAATGCCGTACGTCTTACTGCCCGGACCGGCTGCTATGCGTTCGGCTACTTCTTTCTGTATCATGCCCGTACAGCATGGGATCAGATCCTTATTGTCCAGCATCTTGAAGAATATCTGACTGGATATGTTATAGGGATAGTTGCCCGTCAGTACGAAAGGCTGCCCGTCGAATAGGCGCTGAAGGTTCATTTTCAGAAAGTCATCTTCTATGATGTGGTCCTCCAATTGCGGATAAGCTTCCCGTAGATAGGCCACTGATTCGTAATCTACTTCCACAACTTTCACTGTGCGTCCTTTGGGTAAAAGAAATTGCGTCAGTACCCCCATACCCGGTCCCACTTCCAGTACTGGGAGTTCGGGGCAGGCATCTACGGTATTGGCAATGTCTTGTGCCACTTTCAGATCTTTCAGAAAGTGCTGGCCGAGAAACTTTTTAGGTTTAACTAATCTCATGTATCAACTAAATCGTTACTTTTGCGGTTCAAAGGTAATCCTTTTCGGCGAATAATGAGTTACAAATCACAAATTACGATGTGTGCCGGATGAATTTTAAAGGAAAACGATGAATAAGATTATAAAAAAGACATTGAAAATCGTATTGCCCATTCTTTTGGGCGGATTTATCCTGTATTGGGTGTATCGTGATTTTGATTTTGAACGCGCAAAAGAAGTGCTTCTGCATGGGACGGACTGGGGCTGGATGTTGCTTTCTCTGCTTTTTGGAGTGATGAGCCATGTGCTGCGCGGATGGCGCTGGCGGCAGACGCTGGAGCCGCTGGGGGCTTATCCTAAGAGGAGTGATTGTGTGGATGCCATTTTCATTTCTTATGCTGCCAATTTAATGCTTCCCCGTGTGGGAGAGGTGTCGCGTTGCGGTGTACTGGTCAAGTACGATGATGTCTCGTTTTCCAAGTCTTTGGGTACTGTGGTAACGGAGCGTTTGGTGGATACCTTGTGTATTCTTTTGATTACGGGGCTTACTTTTATGGCCCAGATGCCTGTGTTTCTCCGTTTTTTTCAGGAAACGGGTACGAAAATTCCCTCGCTGATGCATCTGCTTACTTCCCCTTGGTTCTATGTTTCTTTGTTCTCTGTTATTGGAGTACTGGTACTTGCCTACTATCTGATGCGGATGCTTTCTTTCTTTGAGAAAGTGAAGGGGGTGGTGTTGAATGTATGTGAAGGGGTGATGTCACTTCGCAATGTGAAGAACATCCCGTTATTTGTTTTCTATACATTGTCTATATGGGGGTGCTATTTCTATCATTTCTACTTGACTTTCTATTGTTTCTCTTTTACAGAACATCTTAGTTTTCAGGCGGCAATGGTGATGTTTGTAGGCGGAACCTTTGCCGTAATCGTTCCGACGCCTAATGGGGCGGGACCTTGGCACTTTGCAGTAATCACCATGATGATGCTTTATGGCGTGAGTGCTACTGATGCAGGTATATTTGCGTTGATTGTACATGGCATCCAGACATTGCTGGTCATAATACTCGGCATCTATGGGGCGTTGCACGTTTCAATGGCAAACCGTTCGAGGTAAGAAAATCTCCTTTTCCGCAAAATCCCGTATTGGTGCAGAACTTTCTATATGATGTCGTATGTGTGTATGGGAGTATTGCGATATATGGAAGGAAGATCATGTTGACTTTTACAATTCCGATTAGAGGTATATTGGAAAATAACTCTTATATTTGCGAAAACAACTTTTATAATTATGAGTACAATTTTGCAGTTGGCTCCACAAAATGTGTGGAAGCATTTCTATTCGCTGACTCAGATACCCCGTCCGTCTGGACATATGGAGCAAATAACTGAGTTTTTAATAAGTTTCGGTAAGAGTTTAGGTTTGGAGTCATTTGTCGATGAGGTGGGCAATGTCATTATCCGTAAGCCTGCCACTCCGGGTATGGAAAACCGTAAAGGAGTTATTCTTCAGGCGCATATGGATATGGTGCCGCAGAAGAACAACGATACTGTTCACGACTTTACCAAAGATCCCATTGAAACATACATTGACGGTGATTGGGTAAAGGCCAAAGGCACTACGTTGGGTGCCGATAACGGCATGGGTGTGGCCGCCATTATGGCTGTACTTGAAGCAAAAGACCTGAAGCATGGTCCGCTGGAAGCATTGATTACTAAGGATGAGGAAACGGGTATGTATGGTGCATTCGGCTTGAAACCGGGTACACTGAAAGGCGAGATTTTGCTGAACCTCGATTCGGAAGACGAAGGAGAACTTTATATCGGTTGTGCAGGAGGAATTGATATCACAGCTACATTGGAATATAAAGAGGAAGAGCCCGCTGCCGATTTCGTGGCCCGTCAGATAATCTTGAAAGGCTTGCGCGGTGGACATTCCGGATTGGAGATCAATCAGGGACGAGGCAATGCCAATAAGTTGCTTGCCCGTATAGTGCATGACTTGTTGATTGAATTCGATTGCCGTCTGTCGAGTTTTGAGGGCGGCAATATGCGTAATGCTATTCCGCGCGAGGCGCATGCTGTCTTGGTTTTCAATCCCGAAGATGTTGAAGGGTTGGAAGATTACATAAAGGAATATGAAGCATTGCTGAATACTGAGTATGCTCCAATTGAAGAAGGCATAACTTTGAAGTTGGAGAATGTGGACTTGCCTGCTTTCATTGTTCCTGAAGAGATTCAGGATAATATGATTAGTGTGCTGATGGCTTGCCAGAACGGGGTGATGCGTATGATTCCTACTGTTCCTGACACAGTGGAGACTTCTTCCAATCTGGCCATTGTAACGATTGGGGGCGGTAAAGCCGATGTCCGTATTCTCGCTCGCAGCTCTTGCGATACAATGAAGGATTTCTTGGCAGACAGTTTGACGGCATGTTTCTCGATGGCAGGTATGAAAGTGGAACTGAGTGGCGCTTATTCTGGCTGGCAACCTAATGTCGATTCTCCGATTTTGCATGCCATGACCTTGTCTTACAAGCAGCAATTTGGTGTAGAGCCGGCAGTGAAAGTGATCCATGCAGGTTTGGAGTGTGGCATTATCGGTGCTAATTGTCCGGGACTCGATATGATTTCTTTCGGTCCTACATTGCGCTCACCACATTCACCGGATGAACGTGCATATATTCCTTCTGTTACAAAATTCTACGATTTTCTGGTTGCAACACTGGAGCAGACTCCGGAAAAGTAATTTTTCTTATATATAATAAGGAGAAAGCAGGGTATTGATGTGCCCTGCTTTTTTTTATTGCTGTCATCTTGTCTCCAGACTGTCAGAATTTCTTAGCCTTACTGTCAACTTGTCTTTTTCTTGTACCGTCACTTTGAAGAAAATTGATTTAGGTCAATAAATATGTTGTAAAACATAGTTTTCTATGTGAAATCACTTGTTATCTTGAACAAAGGCCTTATTTTTGTGTTGTAAAACATAGAAATAATAGGATAACAGGTTATTTTTAAGAATAACAAGATTGATTTTAGGAGGATAACAAAATGAAAAAGTTAAGAAAATTGTTCAGACATTTCGGCGAGGCCGATAAGAACATTTGGGGTTATGTAATGCTTTAAGTATTCATCCCCTTTTTAAAGAGAGAATTTAGTTTTCAGTTTTCAAGGTGTTAGTTTAATTTTTTAAGGTTATGAAAAAAAAGATTATGAGTTCATTCAGACGTATTCTCGCAGAGGTAGGTCGTAATGAGATGTTAATGATGGGATATACCATCAAAAAGTAAAGAAACAAAGTTTTCAGGGTATTAGTTTAATTTTTAAGATTATGGGAAAAAAGATTGTAAGCTCTTTTAGAAACGTTCTTGCTAAAGTCGGCGAGAACTGGATTGAAGCAATGAAGTATTATAACTACCCGAGATGAGTGTAGTAGCAGATAAGATAGCGGGGGATATGTTCTGAGAATGTATCCCCCGCTTTTTTTTATTATTGCAGGTATTTATGTCAGTATATGCTTTGTTTTTTTATTTTTTCTAAAAAACGGTACAATGTGACTATTAATTTGTTATTTTTACAATGCACATTCATATAGTAAAGATATGAGATGTTTGTATAGATGAGCCGATATAGCTTTACGGTTGAATTGCCATTAAAAGGCTTATAATAATATATTAAAAGGCTTTTAATATGCAATTATAAGCCTTTTAATAGTAATTCATCATAGGCAAGAGACGGACAGGTTCGGCGAGGGAATGGATATAAGGCGTATGAACTGTCAGGTTGGGATATGAATGAAGGTAATCATACAGAGAATTTTTTTTTGATTTGATTCTTGATTCGCATAAAAAACAAAAACTAATAACAAATAGAATAGCTATGAATAAAATTCGAAGTTTTTTTACATTGTTGCTGCTGATGATCGGGTTGTGCTTGTCTACCTTACAAGCCCAGTCATATAACAGCCTGTGGAAACAGGTAGAGCAAGCCCAAAAGAAAAGTTTGCCGCAAACAGTAGTGAAATTGACGGGGCAAATCTACCGTAAAGCCGAACAGGAAAAGAATGTTCCGCAAATGCTGAAGGCATATATTTGCCGGGAAGCCTATCAGGAAAGACTTACGCCGGATAGCTTGTATGTCAATTTGAGAAATTTGGAAAACTGGGCAAAATCGGAACAAAATCCGGTAAGTAAAGCTATATTGCACTCTTTGCTCGCTCGTGAATATGCTGATTATATGCGATATAACCGGCAGTTGTTGTCAGGGCGTACAGCTTTGGATACAGATGAAGCGCCTGCTGACATTCGCGAGTGGAGTAGTAATATTTTTGTAACTAAGGTGGATGAGCATAATCTTGCTTCATTGCAAGATTCCGTTCGTCTGCTTGAGGTGTCCTCCAAGGAATACGTGCCTTTTGTTGTACAGGAAGATGGTAGTCGTTTTTACGGTCACGATATGTATCATCTACTGGCAGCCCGGGCGGTGGACACTTATCTCTTATTGGATGGCTTTCGGGCGGACTCATTGCAACGTATGCGCATTGCCGGTATTTATGAGGGAATGATAAATACTTACCGGCATCGTGCCGGGGCTGAAGATGCGACTGTGTTGGCCACGCTCGATTATTGGAAATGGAAAAGAACCGGAAGTGGCATAAGCAGGGAGCCGTATGCCACTTATCGCGAACGGAAGGCGCAAGTTGACAAGGAGTATCTTGGTGCGTTGGACAATCTGATTCGAGAATATGGAGCGCGTGAAATTTGTGCGGAAGCCTATATCTGTAAAGCCGACTTGCTCCGTAACATGGGAGCATCCCATATGGATGAGGCTTTGCAGACGTGCGATGAAGGCGTGAAGCGTTATTCCGCTTATAAGCGTGTCAACGAACTACGTAACATACGGGAAAGCATCCTGCAACCTCATTTGGATATTAATACCCAGGGGAGTATCTACCCCGGTGACTCTTTGGAACTGAATGTGAGTTATCGCAACCTGAAAGGATTTACGTTGAATCTATATCGCACGGACTTGTCCGAGGTTCCCTGGATGGACACAGGAATAAACAATACTTTTTATCAGAAGCATGCCCGCAGGATGTCTGCCACTCATTTCGAGCTGGAACCTTTGGCTAAGAAGGCCGGGGAACCGGGAGAGCTATTGAACAACTTGCAACGTACGGTTTTGAAACTATATGTACCCGATGAACCGGGCGTTTATATATTGCAAATTGTACCCGATGCCGTAACAGCCCGTACGGCAGACCAGTTCCTTGTTTCGACTCGCTTCAAGGTGCTGACACTGGCTCTGCTGGACAATAAAATGGAAGTGGTTACGGTAGATGGCCGTAGCGGGCAGCCCATTTCCGGCGCAAAAGTCAGTTTCTATTCCACTTATAATGAAGAAAACCGTAAACTGTTGCAGGATGTTACCACTGACGCCGGTGGAAAGGCTGTTATAGAATGGAATAAAGCTATCCGCAGCTATGTGGCACGCAAAGGGACGGATACTGCTATGTTGCCCCAAAGCATTTATCTGAATAGATATTACGAACGTGGTGAATCGGGCCCGACAGAGCATATCACTCTGTTGACCGACCGTTCTTTGTATCGTCCCGGTCAGACTGTCTACGTCAAAGGGATTTCTTATGAACAAACAGCCGATACGGCTCATGTCTTGGCAGGAAAGAATTACCTGGTACGATTGCTGGATGTGAACAGGAAAGAGCTGGTGCAGAAGAGTGTGGACACCAATGAGTTCGGCTCTTTTACAACAGAATTTGTATTGCCTGCTGTTTGCCTCAATGGCAACTTCATGGTTGAAGTAAAGGATAAAGCGGCTGTTCCCGTACGGGTGGAGGATTATAAACGGCCTACTTTTGAGATTGTGTTTAATCCTGTGGAACAGGCCTACAGTTTGGGGGATACGGTAAGTATCACCGGAAATGTCAAGGCATACAATGGTATGGCTGTTCAGGATGTTCCGGCAGTATACACTGTGACCCGACGTAACCACTGGAGATATTGGGGACAACCGTCTGCCCCGCTTGTCTCAGATACAGTGCAACTGGATGCTAAAGGCAACTTCTCCATTCCCGTTGTCCTGATACCGGATGCTGATGCGGATTTGACGCGAGGAGAGCGTTTCTCTTATCAGGTAGAAGTGTCGGTTACCGGGGATGCGGGCGAGACCCAGACCGCGCAATATAGTTTGAGTGCTACCGGACAAGCCTATTTTTTTATGTCCGATATCAACAGGGAATTATGCCGGGAAGATTCCATATCGGGAAAACTGGCAGTGATGAATGCTTACAATGAGACGTTACCCATGGAAGGAATGTGCCGGCTTTATCCGGTTATAGATTCTAAATCGGGGAAGATAGCTGATAAACCTGTCTACGAGAGTGTATTTACGTCGGGTGAAATAAAAGATTTTGCAGCCTGGAAACAATTGCCGTCGGGAGAATACCGTTTTATTCTGTCGGTTCGCGACCGTAACGGTAAAGAGGTTAGCAATGCGGATAATGCGGTGAACCTTATGCTGTTCTCATTGGCGGATCCGCGTCCGGCTATGTTCGTAGAGACTTTCCTCTATGAGAAGAATACGGAGTTTGATGCAACTCATCCGGCGGTGTTTTATTTCGGTACTTCAATGCAGGATGCGTATGTTCTGGTTGATGTTTTCGGGCAGAAAGGGAGGTTGGAGAGCCGTACCTTGTCGTTGAGTGACTCAATTGTTCGTATGAAATATCCTTATCGTAAGGAGTATGGAGACGGAGTTGCCGTACAGTTCACTTTTGTTAAAAACGGTCAGCTATATACCCGCCGGGTAGAATTGCGGAAGCGTTTGCCCAAACGGACACTGGATATGAAGTGGGAGGTTTTCCGCGATCGTTTGCGTCCGGGACAGGAGGAGGAATGGAAGCTGGTCATCAAGACTCCGCAAGGTTTTCCTGCTGCAGCCGAGATGCTGGCAATGATGTACGATGCCTCATTAGACCGGATTTATAGCCGTCATCAGTCATTGAGTGTCTATTACAATCGGTATATCCCTTATTTCTACTGGGATCTTAGTAGCAATTACGGAAAGAGTTATACTCCTTATTTCCCATTGAAGTCGTGGAGAGTTCCCGTCTGGCGTTTTGATTACTTCTGTTCTCCTTATAACGGAATTGCGGAAGTATTGCAGATAGTCGAAAACGATGCTGTCCTTTGTGAACCGACGATTGTCGGGTATGGAGCTACACGTACTAAAATGAAGACCGGACGGGCGGTTGAAGTGAAATATGCTCCTGCGCTGGCTGAGGAAAGTGTGACAGATGTTGTCTTTGAGTCGGAGACCATCCCACTTGATGAGCAGGCGTTACAGCCTATGGCAGGTTTGCGTACTAATTTTGCAGAAACGGCTTTCTTCTATCCTCAGTTGCGTACCAACGAACAGGGAGAGGTCACTTTCTCATTTACTATGCCGCAGAGCCTGACACGTTGGAATTTCCGCGGTTATTCCCATACCAAGGATATGATGACAGGCATGCTGGATGCTACTGCCGTTACATCCAAAGAGTTTATGCTGACTCCGAATATGCCGCGCTTTGTGCGGGTAGGTGATAAGACACAGATAGCTGCCGGTATTGCCAATCTGACGGATAAGGAGATAAGAGGGACGGCCGTATTAACCCTCTTTGACCCGATGACGGAGAAGATTATTTCCACCCGTCGTCAAAAATTCTCAGTGGAAGCAGGAAAGACGGCATCGGTTGATTTCCGGTTTGACGTAACAGACCGTTACGACCTGCTTGGTGTCCGCATGGTGGCCGACGGCGGCAAGTTCAGTGACGGTGAACAGCATCTGTTGCCTGTTCTGAGCAATAAGGAGTATATTACAGAAACACTCGCCATGCCTGTTCGTGGTGGGGAAACACGTACTTTCTCACTGGACAGCCTTTTCAACGGCAACAGCCGTACAGCGACCGACCGCCGCCTGACAGTAGAATTTACGGGTAATCCGGCATGGTATGCCGTACAAGCCCTGCCTGTACTGAGCCAACCTGCAACGGATAATGCCATTTCTTGGGCAACTGCTTTCTATGCCAATACTTTGGCGGGCTATATCGCCAATAGCCAGCCGCGCATTAAAGCGGTATTCGACAACTGGCGTTTGTCGGGCGGAACAAAAGATACTTTCCTCAGTCAGTTAGAGAAAAATCAGGATGTGAAGAATATTCTGTTGGGCGAGTCCCCCTGGCTGCTCGAAGCCACTACCGAGGCGGAACAGCAGCAGCGTATCGCTACTTTGTTCGATGTAAATCAATTGAATTACCGTAATATGGCGTCCTTGCTCAAATTGAAAGAACTGCAGAACGAAGAAGGGGCATGGAGCTGGTTTGGAGGTATGTCCGGCAACCGTTATGTAACGGGATATATCACCGGACTGCTTGTCCGGCTTTCTTTACTTACGGATAGGGCATTGCCGGAAGAAGTTGCGGTGATGAAAGCCAAGGCTTTTGACTATCTGAATGAAGAAGCGCTGAAAGAATATCGTGCTATCCGTAAGGCAGAGAAGAACGGGACTAAGATTACCACCCTGTCGGATGCCACTATGGAATACATGTATTTGGTGGCTCTCGGTTCGGTAAAACTCTCCGGTGAGTATGCAAAAATGTTCGATTACTTCCTTACCAAGTTGGGACGTAACCTCGTGAACGGTACAATGATTTGCAAAGCGCAGACCGCCATTATCTTGCAGAAACAGGGACGCAGGACGGAAGCGAATGGGTTTATAGCTTCTATTAAAGAACATCTTGTGCAAACGGACGAAATGGGAGCGCATTTTGCTTTCCATGCCAATCCTTATACTTGGGGTATGCTGCCGGTTCCTGCACATGTGGCTGTAATGGAAGCCCTGCGCGAGGCGGGCGGCAACGATGCTTTGATAGAAGAAATGAAGCTTTGGTTGCTGAAACAGAAACAGACGACAAGCTGGAATTCTCCGGTAGCTACTGCCGATGCGGTTTATGCATTGCTTTGTCAGGGTAGCGATTTGCTGGAAAGTAAAGGAGATGTCCGCATCACTTTGGGAGATAAGGTATTGGAGACTTTCTCGCCTGCAAAGACCGCTGTTCCGGGATTGGGATACATCAAGGAGGCCTTTGTTCAAGGCAGTCCTGAGGTAAAGGTTAAGTCAGTTACCGTAGAGAAGCGAGATGCAGGCATTGCGTGGGGGGCCGTCTATGCACAATACTTGTCGCCCATATCCGATGTGAAGCAACAGGGCAGTGAACTGAATGTTGAGAAGAGACTCTTTGTAGAGCGTATCTCGGCCGACGGACAGAAGTCCTTGCAACCGCTGTCGGAGGGCACGCAGCTTTCGGTAGGTGATAAGGTCGTATCCCGGCTGACTCTTAGTTTGGACCGGGCTATGGATTTTATCCAGCTGAAAGACCAGCGTGGAGCCTGCTTCGAACCGGTAAGTTCACTTTCAGGCTATCGTTGGAATAATGGCATGGGCTATTATGCAGAAGTGGAAGATGCCGGAACTAATTTCTTCTTCGATCATTTGGGCAAAGGAGTTTATGTATTGGAACATAGCTACCGGGTTGCTCGTGGAGGAACGTACGAAACCGGACTGGCTACCGTAGAGTGTGCTTATGCGCCGGAATATGCTTCTCATTCTGCGGGAGGTACTGTTGTTATCAAATAGAGTAGATAGATTTAGTTGCTATTGAATGTTTATAGGTTATAAAAAGCGGAAAGAAAGTCTGCGTATATCACTTAAAAACTTTACATTTGTGCAGCTAATTTAGAAACAATATAAATGAAACGCAGTTTTATCACCTTATATGCGCTTGCTGCTACGGCATTGACTGCCGTAGCACAACCGCGTTTTACTTCCAATACGGAGACGTACGATTTCGGACAGATTGAATGGAAACATCCGGTAACGGTGCAATACTCCATTACGAACACAGGTAACCAGCCGCTGGTACTTACCGACGTGGAGCCCGATTGCGCCTGCTCCGTAGCCCGGTGGACAAAGACTCCTATCGCTCCTGGGGCAAAGGGAGTGGTCGATGTCACTTTTGATGCGGAGGCTTTGGGGCATTTCAATAAATCCGTAGCCATTTACAGCAATGCGCAGCCGCATTTGGTCTATTTGAAGTTCAATGGAGAAGTGGTGCAGGAAATAAAGGATTTTACTAAAACCCATCCGTATCTTATCGGGCAGATACGTATTGATAAGAACAGCCTTGATTTTCCTGATGTGCAAGCCGGCGAAAAGCCCGTCGTGCATATTGGAGTCGTGAACCTGTCGGACCGTCCATACGAACCTGTGCTGATGCATCTGCCGCCTTATCTGCAAACAGAGGTTAAGCCTAATGTCTTGCAAAAGGGTGAGAAGGGCGTTATAACCGTTACACTGGATTCCGAACGGCTGACGGACTTCGGGCTGACGCAAGCATCGGTCTACTTGGCGCGTTTTTCCGGTGACAAGGTGGGCGATGAAAATGAAATACCCGTTTCTGCCATTCTGTTACCCGATTTTTCAGGCATGACCGAGGCAGAAAAGGCAAATGCTCCCGTTGTCAATCTTTCCACAAAGGACATCGATATGAGTGCCGTATTGGCAAAGAAATCAAAGGCACGTCAGGATATTATCATAACCAATACCGGACGTTCTCCTTTACGAATCAGTAAGCTTCAGGTTTTTCATCCGGCTGTGGGCGTCAGTTTGAAGAAGAGTGTGTTGCAACCGGGAGAAAGTACCCGCCTTCGTGTTACTGTTGTGAAAAAGAACATTGGGAAGAAACGCCGTCATCTGCGTTTGCTGATGATTACGAATGATCCGATGCAATCGAAAGTAGAGATTAATATTAAAGCGAAATAATCAAACCATAAATCTTATCATGGAACATCCTGAAAATAGCGGAGAATATAAAGGCTTGGTTGTCAATGCAGGCATTGAGCAACCTTCGTCCGTCAATCCTTATTTGAAGCGGAAGCCCAAAAAACGTCAACTTTCCGTAGCAGAGTACGTAGAGGGTATTATTAAGGGTGATGTTACGATATTGAGCCGGGCTGTGACGTTGGTGGAAAGTGTAAAACTGGAACATCAGGCCATAGCTCAGGAGGTAATAGAGAAATGTCTGCCGTATTCGGGAGACTCCATTCGTATCGGTATCAGTGGGGTGCCGGGAGCCGGTAAGAGTACGTCTATTGATGTGTTCGGATTGCATGTGTTGGAGAAATACGGGGGGAAACTGGCTGTATTGGCTATCGACCCAAGCAGCGAACGCAGTAAGGGCAGCATCTTGGGCGACAAAACCCGTATGGAGAAACTTTCCGTCCATCCCAAGTCTTTCATCCGTCCCAGCCCTTCGGCAGGCTCATTGGGAGGGGTGGCACGTAAGACGCGTGAGACAATCGTACTTTGCGAGGCTGCCGGATTTGATAAGATATTCGTTGAAACGGTAGGGGTGGGACAGAGTGAGACTGCTGTGCACTCAATGGTGGACTTTTTCCTGCTTATCCAGCTTGCCGGTACGGGCGACGAACTGCAAGGTATCAAGCGCGGTATTATGGAAATGGCAGACGGCATCGTTATCAACAAGGCGGACGGAGATAATCTGGAACGTGCCAAGCTGGCTGCTACTCAATTTCGTAATGCGCTGCATCTTTTTCCGGCTCCGGAGAGCGGCTGGACACCGCAAGTGCTGACCTATTCGGGTTTCTATAATCTTGGAGTGCAGGAAGTATGGGACATGGTATATAAGTATATTGACTTTGTAAAAGATAACGGCTATTTTGAACATCGCCGTAATGAACAAAGCAAATATTGGATGTATGAAACCATTAACGAACAGCTTCGCGATAGTTTCTATCAGAACCCCAAGATTGAAGCGATGCTGGCCGGCAAGGAGAATCAGGTACTGAAAGGCAATCTGACGTCTTTTGTCGCTGCAAAGAATCTGTTGGATACTTATTTTGCAGAGCTGAAAAAATAAGGAATTTAATAGTTATGAATTATGAATTGGTTGTGCTGTTATGCCGCATGGCAATTCATAATTCATAATTCATAATTCATAATTCATAATTCATAATAAACGAAGCTTTGCTTCCTTACACCTCTTTCCCCTCTTTCTCGAAGTCCTTGCGTGACTTGCTTTGCGTTACGATATATACACCGAGAAACACCAGTGCAATGGCAATTCCTTTTTCCAGATTGAATGTTGCCATACCGATTACGACCGTAACTATTGAAGCTACGATGGGTTGCATATAGTTGTACATGCTCACTACTGTGGGACGCAGTAATCTTTGTGCCGTCATAATGCATATATAGGCAAGGAAGCTGCCTCCCACCACTACATAACCCACTTGCACCAATGCCGCAGTGGAAACTTCAGCCCATTGAATGGCAGCTATTCCATGATAAGAGAAGGGAATATAGCACATTGAGGCGTATACAAACATCCACTTGTTCAGTGTAATGGGGGAGTACTTCTGGGACAGTCCTTTGAATACGGTCAGGTAGATAGAGAAGCTGATTTGGGCAATCAAGCATAGCAAGTCACCTATGACGCTGCCACCGCCACTTCCGGTATTCTGGCTGTTCATAATCAGTATTAAGGCTCCCATTGCTCCTACGAAGATGCCCAACACTTTTTTGTTGGTAACAGGTTCTTTCAGATAAATGGCGGCTACAATCATGGTGACGATGGGAAGGGTGGTGGTTACGATGGATGCGTCGATGGGTGAGGTCATGGACAGGCCGAAGATGTACACTCCCTGGTTGAATACCAATGCAAAAAGCGTTGCAAAGAATATCTTCAACATGTCCCGGTGATCCACTTGTTCGCGTTTGCAGAACAGTGAGAGCAACCAGAAGCAGGCTGCCGCACCCACCATACGGAAAGTTGTAACGGACAAAGCTGAAAATTCAGCCAATGCGGATTTGCCGATAGGCGCCATTAATCCCCATAGGATATTGGCGGTCAAAGCAAACAGGTGACCTTGTATGTTCTTGTTCATATCTGTATTTCTTTTGAGCTGCAAAAGAACAATATTTTTTTGAAACAAAGAATAGTAAGTTACATTTGTTTTTTCTTTTATTTTGCCATACTTTTGTAACAAAGTGACAGGGCTTAAAATAAGAAATCATGGAAATACAAGCTAATTACATCAAGCGTATCGAAATACATGGGTTGTGGCATCGCTACAACATAGCTTGGGAGTTGCGTCCTGACGTCAATATACTTTCCGGCATCAACGGAGTGGGAAAGACCACAATTCTGAACCGTTCGGTGGGCTATCTGGAACAGACCACAGGAGAAGTAAAGAGTGATGAGAAGAACGGGGTACATGTTTTCTTCGATAATCCGGTGGCTACCTTCATTCCTTATGATGTGATCCGCAGCTACGACCGTCCCCTTATCATGGGAGATTTTACCGCCCGTATGGCGGATCCTAATGTGAAGTCCGAGTTGGATTGGCAGCTCTATCTGCTTCAACGTCGCTACCTTGACTATCAGGTGAACATCGGTAACAAAATGATTGAACTGCTGAGCGGTGATGACGAACAGCGAAAACTGGCTCCCGATCTGTCCGTTCCTAAACGGAAATTTCAGGATATGGTGGACGAACTGTTCAGCTACACCCGTAAGAAAATCGACAGGAAGAGCAATGACATCGTTTTCTTTCAAGACGGCGAGCAGCTTTTGCCCTATAAACTTTCGTCCGGTGAGAAACAAATGCTGGTGATTCTGCTGACGGTCCTTGTACGTAATGAAGAGCATTGCGTACTCTTTATGGATGAGCCGGAAGCGTCATTACACATAGAATGGCAACAGAAACTTATCGGCATGATACGTGATCTGAATCCGAATGTACAACTTATCCTTACCACTCATTCGCCTGCCGTCATCATGGAAGGATGGTTGGATGCTGTGACGGAGGTGGAGGATATTTCAACGGTGATTAGTGTTTAGTGATTAGCGATTAGTGACGTGGCAACATCTTTACGACATAATCTGACCTCGGCTTATCTGGACGCCGCGCATAAATTCTCATCGAAGAAAGGGCGCAGGCGCATTGTGGCATATGTGGAAAGCTATGATGATATAGCATTTTGGCGTACTCTTTTGGCAGAGTTCGAGAATGAAGAACGCTATTTTCAGGTAATGCTTCCTTCCGCCACTTCATTGGCCAAGGGTAAGAAAATGGTGCTGATGAATACGCTCAACACTACGGAGCTGGGACGCAGTCTGATAGCTTGTGTGGACAGTGATTACGACTTTCTGCTTCAGGGAGCCACCAACGTATCGCGGAAGATAAACCGCAACCCTTATATTTTCCAGACTTACGGATATGCCATTGAGAACTTCCATTGTTTTGCCGAGAGTCTCCATGAAGTATGCGTGCAGGCAACGTTGAACGACCGTTATATTCTTGACTTTCCCGCTTTCCTGAAGCGTTATTCACAAATCGCTTATCCGTTGTTCCTATGGAATGTGTGGTTCTACCGGCAGCATGATACGCACACATTTCCCATGTATGACTTCAACAACTATGTCCGTCTTCAGGAAATAAGTCTCCGTCATCCTTATAGCGCTCTGGACAATATGCAACGTGCGGTATCTGCCAAGCTGTCCGAGATGCGGACCCGTTTCCCGCAACACATAGAGCACGTCGACAAGCTGGGCGAGGAGCTGCGGAAATTAGGGCTGATTCCTGATAACACCTATCTTTATATGCAGGGACATCACATCATGGACTGCGTGGTCTTGAAATTGCTGATACCCGTTTGCACAGTGCTCCGTCGTGAGCGCGAGCAGGAGATAAAACGTTTGGCGGAGCATAACGAGCAGTTTCGCAATGAGCTGACAGGCTATGAGAACAGTCAGGTCAATGTGTCCGTTATGTTGAAGAAAAACAGCGGTTACAAGAACCTTTATCTCTATCAGTGGTTGAAAGAAGATATACGGGAGTTTCTCGAACGGGAGCACCTTTAATCTTTTTATACCTGATATTTTAGTTTTATCTTTTATCCCCTTCTTATCATGGACATATTAAAGAATATCGACGAATTATTGGTTTCCTGGGGAACAGCCCCTTCCTTGGCTGATATGCTCGACCAGTTTATAGCTTTTGCGCTTGTACTGATCGTTGCTTTTCTGGCAGATGTTCTCTGCCGGAATATCTTGTTGAAGGTGGTGGCGCACCTGATAAGGAAAACAAAAGCTACATGGGATGATATTGTTTTTGACCGTAAGGTGCTGATTCATCTCAGCCGGATGGTGGCTCCCGTTATAATCTATATTTTTATTCCGGTGGCTTTTGCCGAGACGAGTTCTTCCACTTTGGGATTCATCCAGCGTGTTTGCCTCATTTATATTCTCATCACTTTCCTGAGTTTCATAAACTCATTCATGAAAGCTGTTTATAGCGTGTACAGCGAGAAGGAGCAGCTACGTGACCGGCCGCTGAAGGGAATGTTGCAGACGGTTCAGGTGATTCTGTGGTTTGTAGGGGCCATCATTGTGGTAAGTATCCTGATTGATAAATCTCCGTTGTCATTGCTGGCCGGTCTGGGCGCTTCTGCCGCTATACTGATGTTGGTGTTCAAGGATTCGATTATGGGGTTTGTTTCCGGTGTGCAGTTGTCTGCCAATGACATGTTGAAGGTGGGCGACTGGATTGCAATGCCCAAATATGGAGCTGACGGTACGGTGATAGAAGTCACGCTGAACACAGTGAAGGTGCGTAACTGGGATAATACCATTACTACAATTCCGCCCTATCTGCTTGTCAGCGACTCGTTCCAGAATTGGCGGGGGATGCGTGAGAGCGGCGGACGTCGTGTGAAGCGTTCCATTAATATTGATATGAACAGCGTGAAGTTCTGCACGCCGGAGATGCTGGACAAATATCGGAAGATCCGTTTGCTGAAAGATTATGTGGAGCATACAGAGGCGGTGATAGAGGAGTACAATAAAGAGCATCATATTGATAACTCCGTCCTTGTCAACGGCCGCCGTCAAACCAACTTGGGAGTATTCCGGGCTTATCTGACTGCCTATTTGAAGAGCCTTCCCGATGTGAACCAAGAGCTTGTCTGCATGGTTCGCCAGTTGCAACCCACCGATCATGGTATTCCTATGGAGCTTTATTTCTTCTGTGCTATCAAGGATTGGGTGCCCTACGAGGGTGTACAGGCCGATGTCTTCGACCATGTACTGGCCATTATTCCAGAGTTCGATTTGCAGGTGTTCCAGTCACCGTCCGGAAGGGATTTCCAAAGGGTGTTGTCTTGATTTTCTGCGGTGAAGTATCCGGCGGAGACTTCATAGATATAACGGTTTGTGAGAACCGGAAAAGTAAGAGGTTGTGTCAGCGTTTTTTTGACACAACCTCCTTTTTTAATAAACTCCTAATAAAATATTCAATGAGCAATGTATGCTTATTTCACCCAGTTTCCGTTCATCCAGTCACATTCCGCTTTTATGGCGTCGAAAGAGGCGTATGACAAGGCGGCGTCCACTTTGTTGCCTGTTGCGGCAATGAAATCGGCATTGGTGTAGTCGCCGTCGGTTGTCAGTTCGGCAGAAATAGTCATGTTGGCCAGTAGGGAAGTGCCGTTCTTCAAAGCACTGTTGGTCAATGCGCTTTCTATTGCCAGTGGTTGGCCTTTGCCGCATACTTTGGCATTGTCTATATGGACTTGGGTGCCGCGGCGCAGGCGGATACCCTGTTTGCTTTCACCATTACCTGCAAGGATGAGATTCTTTAGTGTAGGGTGTGATATGGGGCTGGCTGCATTGTCGTTTTCATTGTTGTCGGCTTCGATGAGGCAGTCGCAGTCGTAGCCCAATGTGGCTTTGGGTTCTTGGTAGGCAACGAGGTCGGTGCCCTTTCCGTTCCATCCTTCGGTCCAGTCAAAAGAGTCGTCGCTGCAACTCACCACCACCATGTTGCTGACATTTACAGAGCCGCCGAAGAATTCGAAACCGTCGTCCGAGCCTTTGTAGGCCTGACAGTGGTCTACGATTGTACCGCTGCCCACACCGTAGAACGTGATTCCGTTGGCTTCATGTTCCTCATCGAAAGCATAGCCGGTGTATTCTACGCGCACATATTGCAGTTTGCCGGAGTTGTCGGCATCGTCGTTGCCGCCATAAACGGCACCGCCGATTTCGGAACTTCCTTTACCTCCTTCGGCATTGGTGTGTGCCTTGCCGCAGATGTGGATACCGCCCCAGGCACCCGGTTCTTCCTTTTCGCTGGTCATGACGATAGGAGCGTTTGCCGTACCCATGGCATTGATTTTGGCACCTTGCTTTATCAGGATATAATCCACTATATCGTCGTAGACGGATATAATCTTTACGCCTGCCTCGATGTTCAGTGTGGCGCCTGCTTCGACGATGTACTCGCCGCTCAGTTTGTACGTGGTGCCCGCTTTCAGGGTTACATCCGAGGTAATCGTTCCTTTTAGGGTTTCCACTTCACCGTTGTCGTTTCCGCCGTTGTTGTCGTCATCACTGCAAGAAGTGAGGAAAGACATGCTTGCCACGAGGGCAAGTGATAAAAATTTCCATTTTAAAGATTCCATAATAAATGAATTAAATTAGTGTTATCGTTCGTATAACTTTTTGTTTCTCTCTATATTTTGTTTTTACAGTTTGTAGCTGAAACCTATTTCAAGGTTGGCGCCTTTCTTGTAGCGTTCCACTTCTACCTCCTCTCCGGTAGAGGGTACTTCCTGCTTGAAGATGACGGTACGGTTCAGCAGGTCGTTCACCTGCAGTTTCAGGCTGAAGTGGCTGTTGATGTCATAGCCGGCGCTGAAGTTCAGTGTATGCAGGGTTTGCTGTTTGATGTCCCCCAGTTTGGATACGCCTACCGCATGGATACGGCTGCCTTGCAGGTTGTAGAGCAGGGCGAGGTTCAGTTGCCGTTCTTCGCCGAAGCGGGGCGAGTAGGTGAGGTCGGCATTGGCAAGGATAGGGGATGCACCTTGCAGGGGGCGTTCCTTGTTGGTGTAGGCGCCGCCTTCGGGCAGTTTCACGTTGGTGTACATGTAGCTGATGTTGGCTCCCAGGCGGAGGTCTTTCATCAGTTGTTTGCGGAACTCCACTTCCATACCGCCTGCCATGCCGTTGTTTGCATTTTGGAAACTGTGTAGCGTGGCTCCGCCTTGCAAGGCTTGGATACGTTCTATCGGACTGTCTAAGTATTTGAAGTAGGCGGTCAGTGAAATCATGTCTCCGTTCTTGCCGAAGTGTTCATAGCGCAGGTCGAAATTGTAGTTGTAACCGTTTTGCAATTCGTTATTACCGCGGATTTGCGCCGAGCCGTAGGACTCTTGGTAGAGGAAGGGCGCCATTTCGATGAACGAGGGACGGGTGACGGTACGCGAAGCGGAGAAGCGGATGCTGTTGGCATCGTTCACTGTGTATTTCAGATTCAGGGTGGGGAAGAGGTCATTTTTGTCAAGGTTGCGTCGTTCGGCATACCAGTCGCCGCCGTCGGTGGCATAGTCCACCCATTGCCTGCTGATTTCGTAGCGCACGCCGAGGTTTACTAATAATGATGGTACAGGGTAGAAATCAGTCAGCAGATAGCCGGAGTAGATTTCGTTTCCGGCACGATAACTGTCTTTGGGCTGCATCACGCGTTGCACCACTACATTTCCGTCGGCTATGTTCTCTTGGTTCAGAAATCCGTCGGTGTCGTAAATATCGGTGATGACGGGATCTATTTTGTTGAGGTTATAGTAGAAACGGGTTGCCTTGTAGTCGCGGCTTTTGTTCTTGTAGTTGACGCCTAACTTCAGGAAGTTGTTTTCGTTCCATTTCCAGCGCATGGCGAGGTTGCCGTTCCATTCTTCCTCGTCCAAGCTGCCGAAGTAACGCATGGTTTCCTGACGGTTCAGCTTGAAGAGGCTGAGTGCGCCGTTGTCGTTCTTTATGTACATCACTTGGCGTCTGTCGGGTTCTTCACTGCCCGTCTTGCTGTATGAGCCGCCCCAGGTGAGTTCCCACTGCCCGCGTCCGCCGAAGCTGTGAACCCCGTCCAACTGGTGGTTCTGCAAGGAGTAGATGTGGGTGATGTTGTTGCTTCCTGTCAGTTCGTGGTCTTCGGCGTCTATACCCTCACGACGTTGGTAGGTGTCGGTGGCGTTGCGTGCATAGAAAAAGGTGTAGCCTATGCGGTCGTGGCGGCGCAGGGTGTAGCCTATGTGCCCCAATGCGGCCAGTTTCAGTTCCTGGGCATAGCTATCGTAGGCAAAGTTGTCCTGCACGCTGCCTGTGGCTTCCAGGGTTTTGTAGAAAGCGTCGTCCATGTTCTGGAAGCTGTTGCCGGCGCTTGCGGATGCCAGTATGCTGAGTGTCTGGTTGCCGATGCCGATATTTTTGCCGAAACCGAGGTTGCCGCTGAAGTCCGGCAGGGAGGATTTCTTCTTTACGGCAAATGAGGTGTCGAATATATTCCTTGTCTTTACGTAGTTGTCGAATTCAGACAGGGGCATGTTGAGTGCGGCCTGGTCCACACCGGAGGTTCTGAACAGCGAGCCGTTGCGGTTCATCCGGTAGCTGTCTTTGCCCAGTGTGTTGAATTTGCCGCCGGTATTGAAACCGATGTTGAAGAAGTCTTCGGTGATATTCTCTTTGGTATTGATGTCGATGTGTGCACCCGAATAGTCGGCGAAGGCTTCCGCGTTATATACCTTGCTCACTGTGATGTTCTGTACGGTACTCGACGGGAAAAGGTCCAGCGGAATCAGTTTGTTGTCGGGGTTGGGCGAGGCTATGGGGAGTCCGTTCAGGGTTGTGGTGCTGTAACGGTCGCCCAGTCCGCGCACAATGAGTTGGCCTGCATCGGCAACGGAGATGCCCGTAATCTTCTTTACTCCTTCTTCCACATTGCCGATGCCTTTGAGGCTCATCTCCTTCGAACCGAGGTTCTCGATGGCGAGGGTTGCTTTCCGGCGTTCCATCTGCAAGGCGCGTTCGCCCTCAAGGTTCTTTCTGGCCACTACCGACACTTCACCCAAAGCCTGTGCGTCGCTCTCCAGCTCAAAGTTCAGTATGAGGTCGGATTTGCCGGCTTTTACGTTGTTTATGATGATGTCCTTGTAGCCTACATATTTAATGGCCAATGTATAAGTTCCGTTGTTTACATCCAAGGAGTAGTTACCGTCCACATCGGCAACGGTGCCTTGTGTTGTTCCTGCTATCTGTATGGTGGCTCCGGTCAGAGGTTCCCGGGTCTGCTTGTCGGTGACGGTGCCTTTAATGGTGCCTGCCACGACCGTCATGGCAGAGAGTGTGAGAAATAAAATAAAGAAGAGAACTTTTCCTGAATCTGATTTCATGCTTGTCTTTTTAATGCGTTTCTTAATTCGCTGCAAAGATGAGGAGAGAATGTTACGCGGCTGATACGCGGCGTATACATTACGCTTTCAAAAGTGTTAAGGTTCTGTTACACGAATCCTAAAAAGACATTTAGCCATGAAAAAAATGAAGCATAACAACATAGGCTTTGCCTTATGCTGTTATGCTTCACAACCTTATTTAAACTTTCTGCTTACACGCCGCTGAATGCGCTGAAGCCGCCGTCAATGGGGAGCAGTGCGCCTGTGACGAAGCTGGCGGCATCGCTGCACAGGAACTGTACGGCGCCGTTCAGCTCGTTGATGTCGCCGAAACGTTTCATCGGAGTCTTTGCCAATACTTTCTTGCTGCGGTCGGTCAGTGAGCCGTCGGGGTTGATGAGTACGGCGCGGTTCTGGTCGCCGATGAAGAAACCGGGAGCAATGGCGTTGACGCGGATGCCGTCTCCATATTTCAGAGCCAGTTCGCTTGCCAGCCATTGGGTGAAGTTGGCAACGGCTGTTTTGGCTGCCGAGTAACCCGGAACGCGCGTAATGGCGCTGTAAGCAGCCATGGAAGATACGTTGACAATGCATCCTTTACCCTGTTTTGCCATGACCTTGCTGAATACCAAAGACGGATAAACGGTTCCGTTCATGTTCAGGTTGGTTACTTTCTCCCAGCAGGAGATGTCCATGTCATAGAAGTGCTGGTCGGGAGCCAATGTTGCGCCCGGCATGTTTCCACCGGCAATGTTGAGCAGGATGTCGATGCGTCCCCACTTTGCCACAATGTCGTCGGCAAGTTTCTCAAGGCTGGCGATGTCCAGCACGTTACCCACAATGCCGATTACGTCCTCGCCGTATGTCTTCAACTCTTCTACACGCTTGTCCAGCTGTTCCTGACGGATGTCCACTGCCACAACCTTGGCGCCTTGTTGCATAAAACATTTGGCAATGCTGCCACCCAAAACACCACCTGCACCGGTGATGACTGCCACTTTACCTGCAATACTGAATTGTTCGTTCATAATCTTTTTTCTTTTTTTTATTTAGAGTTTTATCCTTTCATTTCATCCTGTACCACTGCCATCATTCCTTCCACCTGTGCCAGTGCCAGCATGCGGCCATGGAATGAGTAGCCGGGGTTGTATCCCTTGTTCTCGTCGCCCAGCATCATCCGTCCATGGTCTACGCGCATCGGCAGGGCCGGGTTTTCTTTCTCGAAGATGCGGATGAGGTCGATGAGATGTCCGCGTCCTGACAGGTGTGAGCTTTCTATGAAGTTTCCGCCCGGCATGGCTGCGGTGCTGCGCAGATGCACGAAGTGGGTGCGCGATGCAAACTTCCGGGCAAGTTCACGAGTGTCGTTGTGCTCCCCTGCACTGAGCGAGCCGGCACAGAAAGTCAGTCCGTTGTGTGGATTGTCCACCGCATTCAGGAACCAGGCGATGTCCTCTTCGTTGGTGACGATGCGCGGCAGCCCTAATACTTGGAAAGGAGGATCATCGGGATGTACGCACATGTTCACTCCGTATTCCTCGCACACCGGCATGATTGCGGCAAGGAAATACCGCATGTTTTCGCGGAGTGCGTCGCGGTCTATGCCTTTGTACAGGGCCAGCAGGTTCTTGAAGATGTTCACCGGGTTCTTGTCGCCCTCTTTGATGTTGCCGTTGACGAATCCCTGTGTCTTTACGATAATCGTGTCGATGAGGCTTTCCTTCTCGGCT
The DNA here is from genome assembly GCF_025146565.1 of Bacteroides eggerthii. Taxonomy (NCBI): domain Bacteria; kingdom Pseudomonadati; phylum Bacteroidota; class Bacteroidia; order Bacteroidales; family Bacteroidaceae; genus Bacteroides; species Bacteroides eggerthii. The sequence goes on from NZ_CP102258.1 coordinate 1,501,000, forward strand.
TCGGTAATGGTTTTGTCCAGTTCCTCCACTTTGGCGAGCTCTTCCGGGGAATAGTCTTTTTCCGCTCCTTCACGTTGGAGGATGCGGAGGTCGAAATAGGCAAAACGCACCCGGTCGAAGTAGAGCGATGAGGTACCGTCCGCCCATGGATGCTGCAAGTCCGTACGTATCCAGTCGATGACGGGCATGAAGTTGTAGCATACGGTCTTGACGCCGCATTTACCTAGATTGGCGAGACTGACTTTATAGTTTTCTATCAACTTGTCGCGTTCCGGTCCGGCATATTTAATGGCTTCGCATACGGGCAGGCTCTCTACAACCGACCAGCGCAGGCCGTAGGACTCAATGTATTGCTTCAAATCATTGATTGCCTCTTCTGTCCATATTTCGCCGTTGGGCACATCGTGCAAGGCGGTAACGATACCTTCCACACCGATTTGCCGCAGCATGTCAAGCGTTATTTTGTCTTTCTTGCCAAACCATCTCCAAGTCTTTTCCATACTTCTTTTTGTATTAATGATTTAAAATGATTATTTATTGCAAATATAGGCACTAAAACACTTCGCTCATGAATGGATATTTGCAGGATGTTTGCAGATATTTGCATGTATCGGAAGAAAAATGTTACGGTTGCTTCTACGGGGAGGCGAGCAGATATTTGCACACGTAATGGGAGCCTGTTTCAGTCGTAATGGGAGTGTGTTTCAATCGTAATGAGAGCCGGGTTCAGTCGTATAGAGAACATCGTTCCCTCGTAAATGGAAGTGGCGGGAGTATAAGTCCCATTATTGAAAATGATGGTGGGACATCAAGGTCGCTGATACTTAGCTATATGGAAAGCTCCGGTTTGGATAACTGATTATTATTCGTATCTTTGTTCTGCCGGCAGGGCGATGGATGCCGCAACCAACATCAAGCAGCGTTATGAGACAAATAATAAACGAACAGCTCCAGATATCGGAGTCCAATCCGATAAAAGCGCGTTACTACGACTACGACCGCTTCACCTATCCCTGGCACTTCCACAGCCAGTACGAGATTATCTATGTGAAGAAAGGCCGCGGCTGCTGCTTTGTAGGCGACTGCATAGAGCAGTTTGCCGACGGGGATGTGATATTGTTCGGCCCCAACCTGCCTCATTATATGCGGAGTGACGATGAATATCGGTGCGGCAATCCCATGCTACGTGTTCAGGGGACTATCGTTCAGTTCGAGGAGAATTTTATGCAATATTCTTTCGACCATTATCCGCAGTTTCACCAGATAAGGCTGCTGCTGGAGGAGTCTAAGCGGGGGGTGCTTCTCCATACCGCCGGTAGCGGTCCGGTGTGCGGCATGATGTCCGGCTTTCCCGGACTGAAAGGATTTGGACAGATAGCGGGATTGCTGGATTTGTTGCAGGAACTGTCTGTCTCCGTTCAGAGGAAGATGCTGGCAAGCCCTTTCTACTATGAGAAGTTTCCGGCAGTGGGAAACAAACGGATTGATAAAATCATTTCCTTTATCAACAGCAATTATACCCGATCACTCAAACTCGACGAGATTGCCGAAATGGCGAATATGAACAGCAGCGCTTTTTGCCGGTTCTTTAAGGAAGTGACGGAGAGGACTTTTTTGCAATATGTGACGGACATGCGCATAGGCTACGCGTGCAAATTGCTGACTATCGGTGATATGGAGGTTTCGCAAATAGCCGTAGAATGTGGCTTCGACTCTATCTCGCACTTCAACCGCACCTTTAAACAACTCACCAAGCTGACTCCCACGCAATACAGAAATCAGATAATGAAGTGATGCAATGCTGCATGCGGCAGTGCAGCAATATGAAAATAAATATCCCCTTTCACCCGTCCTCCTCCTATGGGCAGGAGGGCGCGGACGGTGAAAGGGGATGTTATAAAAGTTATTTTGCGGGAAAGCAACCGTTACATTCCGAATGAGAATTTGTCGATGGACTGGTATACCACACTGGCAATGCTCAGCGCCACGATGCCCAGCGTACAGATGGCAAGGCTGGCGCGTGTGTAATTGTCGCTGCGGAAAGTGGCGATAGGCTCATCGCTTTTGTTGATGTACATTGCCTTCACAATCTTCAGATAGTAGTAAAGTGACAGGATCGTGTTGATCAACGCAATGAATACCAGCAAGTGGAAACCGCTTTCGAACGCTGCCGCAAAGATGAAGAACTTCGAGAAGAAACCTGCAAACGGGGGGATACCTGCCAGAGAGAACAATGCCAGCGTCATCAGGAACGCCAGTTTGGGGTTGGTGGTGTACAGTCCGTTGTAATCTTCCAGCGTGAATTTATGGGAACGCAATGCCACAATCGTGATAACCGTAAAGACTGCAAGGTTGGCAAACAGGTAAATCAGTACGTAGTATACCAGCGAGGTCATGCCCAGCGATGTCCCGCTGATCACACCCAGCATGATGTATCCTGCCTGTGAGATACTGGAGAACGCCATCAGTCGCTTCAGGTTTTCCTGACGAAGCGCAAAGAGGTTGGCGAGCGTAATGGAGGCGATGATCACCCAGTAAAGCACTTCCTGCCATTGCACCACCATGGGCGCGAACACCTTGTAAAGGATTGTCATCAGCACGAATGCCGCCGATCCTTTGGAGATGACGCTCAGGTAAGCGGTTACCGTACTTGGAGCACCCTCGTAAACGTCTGCCGTCCACAGGTGGAAAGGTACCAGCGAAATCTTGAAACCCATGCCGGAGAAGAAGAATACGAATGCCATAATCTGCAACGGGTTCCCGTCCAGATGTGCCGGGATGTCGGCAAAGTAGAGCGTGCCTACCGAACCGTATATCAGTGAAATGCCATAAAGCAGCAAACCACTGGAGAACAGGGCGGTAAGGATGTATTTGGCGCCTGCCTCGGCAGAATGGTGGCGGTATTTGTCGAAGGCCACCAAAGCAGCCATCGGGATGCTTGCCGTTTCCAGTCCGATGAAGAACATCAGGAAGTGTCCTGCGGAAATCATAAAGTACATGCCCAGCAGTGTGGAGAGGGTCAGTATGTAGAACTCGCCTTGCTTGATTGCCGTATCGGGAAGACGCATCCACTCGTGTGCCATAAGGAATACGATGAGCGTACCTACACTGAGGATGGACTTGACGATGCTCTGTATGGGCTGGTTGTGGTACATCCCGCCGAAAGCGTCAGCCGCCGGACCGGGGACAATGGTTATAAGCGTATGGATAATGAGCAGAGCAACGGGCAGCATAGTGTTCAACATTGGCTTGCCGTCATTCTTGTGCGCATCCGGACTCATGAAGAGGTCGGCTATGAACAGGATAACGATGACCGCTATCAGCGACAGCTCTTCTTTCATTAAAAGAAATTGGGAGTAATCCATGTTATTTAGTGATGAATTGATTAATGATTAATAATTAGCGATTGGTAACTGGTGATTCATGATTCGGCACTTCATTACTTCATCACTAAATTGTTGACTATCGGCAGAACGCTGTCTCCAATCATGTTGCTCATCCACAGCGGGGCAAGACCGAGTCCGGCTACGCAGGCGATGAGGATGATTACAGCGGTACGCTCGTCCCAAGTGGCATCGCTCAGTGTCAGATGGTGCTTGTCGGTGCAAGTGCCGTAGAGGATCTTGCCCACAAGACGCAGGATGTAGACTGCGGTGATTACGATGCTCGTACAGGCTATGACGGTCCATACGCGGTGGAATGTATCGGGATGTTGGAACGCACCGTTGAAGATAGTCATTTCGGCAATGAAACCGCTGAGGCCCGGCAAACCGAGGTTGGCAAGACCGGCAATGACGTAGGATACTGCAAGGAAAGGCATTATCTTCATCAGCCCGTTAAGCTCGCGTACGTCACGTGTGTGTGTACGTCCGTAAATCATACCGATGAGTGCAAAGAATAAGGCGGTCATCAATCCATGCGAAAGCATCTGCAGTACGGCGCCGGTGCAGGCGGTACGGTTCATCATCAGAATGGCGAAAAGTACCAGGCCGCAGTGCGATACGGAAGAGTAGGCATTGATGTATTTCAAGTCGGTCTGTACGCAGGCGGAGAATGCACCATACACTACGGAGATGCCCGTCAGCACGAGGAATATCCATCCGAGTTCCTGTGCGGCCTCAGGCATCAGATACATGGCGATGCGGAAGCATCCGTAACCTCCCAGCTTCATCAGTACGCCTGCATGCAGCATGGAAACGGCAGTCGGTGCGGATGCGTGACCGTCGGGGCTCCATGTGTGGAACGGGAACAGGGCTCCCAATACGCCGAAACCGAGGAAGGTAAGCGGAAACCAGATTCGTTGCTGCTCAATAGGGATATTGTGCAGTTGGGCTATCTCCAGCAGGTTCATGGTGGTGCCGCCGCTGCCGAAGTAGATGCCCAGAATACCGATGAGCAGGAAAGCGGAACCACCCATCAGCATCAATGTCAGCTTCATGGCGGCATATTCCTTGCGCCCCGAACCCCATACGCCGATCAGCAGATACATCGGTATGAGGGCCACCTCATAGAACATGAACATGGTGAACAGGTCGGTGGAGATGAAGAAGCCGAATACACCCATTGACAACAGGGTGAACCACAGGAAATATTCTTTGGTCAGCGGTTGCAGACGCCAGGAAGCGAATGTTCCGGTGAAAACGATGATTGCCGAGAGCAGCAGCATGGCCACCGAGATGCCGTCTACGCCTACGGAATAGTGAATGTTCAGTGCCGGATACCATGCCGCGTCAGCGCGGAACAGCATTTCATCCGTAGCGCCGCCATGACGGGCTTGCAGATAGGCGACAGTCAGTCCGACAGCGGCAATGAGCAATGCCGAAGCACCGGTCACCATCACCGCACGTATCTGTGCTATGCTGCGGCTGAGCCAAAGTCCCAGCAGCATCAGCAAGGGGATGAGTACGAATATGGATAAGAAATTCATCTTTATAATTATTGTATTAATTGTTATTGTTCTATTGGTTGATAAACCGATATCAACTTATGTTTCTCGTTTACAGCAACAGCAGCAGTATCAGTGCAAGTGTGCCCAGCAGGAATACGAATGTGTATTGCTGGATGCGTCCGCTTTGCAAGCCTCGTATCTCGTCGCTGGTGGCGTTAGCGCCCCAGGCAAGGAAATCGAAGAAGCCATCCACCACATGGCGGTCCCACCAGGCTATCGGGCGGCTGATACAACCGAAGATGATGCGGTGGGTGATGAACTGGTAGATTTCATCGAGGTAGAAGCGGTGATAGGCAGCTGTCCATAAACCGTTGAAGCGGCGGGCAAGCGCATTGGCAACCTGCTGTTTCCCGCTTTTGTACATATAAGTGGCCAAAGCTATGGAGATGACGGCAATGGCAATGCTTGTGCCTGCCACACCCCAGTCCAGATGAATGGTATAGGCTTCACCGTTTGAGCTGACGAAGTGTCCGAAAGGAATGAAGCCGGCAACTATCGTAACCAGAGCAAGGAACATTAGCGGGACGGTCATTGTCAACGGGCTTTCGTGAGGAGTGTGGTGAGCGTTGTGTGATGAGTGCTCATCATTGGCTGCTGACCGTTTGTCACTCCAGAAGATGCCGTAGTAGAGGCGGAACATATAGAATGCAGTCATTGCGGCAATCACTGTCATTATCCAACCCATGACGGGGCTGAACCGGAAACAGGCTGTCAGTATCTCGTCCTTGGAGAAGAACCCGGAGAGCGGTGGAATACCGGCGATGGCCAGACAGGCTATCAGGAAAGTGATATGCGTAACCGGCATGTACTTGCGCAATCCGCCCATAGCAGACATCTCGTTGCTGTGCACCGCATGGATGATGCTGCCTGCGCCAAGGAACAGCAGGGCCTTGAACATGGCATGTGTAAACAAATGGAACATGCCTGCCATATAACCCAGTCCGCCTTCGTGGGGATTCAGGGAGGTGCATACGCCGAGTGCCACCATCATAAAGCCTATCTGTGAGATAGTGGAGAAGGCAAGCACACGCTTGATGTCGCTTTGCACGCAAGCTACACTGGCGGCATAGAATGCGGTGAATGCGCCCACATAAGCAACGAGGTGCAGCACCTGAGGCGCATAGTCTATGAAGAGCGGGAACATACGTGCCACCAGATACACGCCTGCAACCACCATTGTGGCGGCGTGGATCAGTGCGCTGACGGGAGTAGGACCTTCCATTGCATCGGGCAGCCAGATGTGCAACGGGAACATGGCGCTCTTTCCGGCTCCGCCGATGAACATCAGTCCCAGTGCCAGCGGAATCATGGTAGCGCCGCCTTTCAGCAGTGCCATTTCATCGGGCTGGAAAGTATAGGTTCCGGCATAGTAGCCGTAGACCAGAATACCGATCAGGAAGCCCAAATCGGCAAAACGGGTAACGATGAATGCCTTTTTGCTGGCGGCTATGGCTGCCGGTTTGGTATAGTAGAAACCAATCAGCAGGTAGGAAGACACGCCCACCAGTTCCCAAAACAGATACATCTGGAAGATGTTCGTAGCCACCACGAGTCCGAGCATGGACATGGTGAAAAGCGAAAGAAAGGCATAATAACGTTGAAAACCGCGCTCACCTTTCATGTAGCCGAAGGAGTAGAGGTGTACCATGAATGAAACGGTACTTATGACAATCAGCATCATCACCGAAATGGGGTCGAGCAAGATTCCCAGGTCAATGCTGAGTGAAGGCGTGAACGGCAGCCATGTACAGTTATAAGGCATCAGTGTGGCGTATGTGCCGTCTGCCAGCCGGGGAGCAGTGAAATACTGTATTGCGGTGAGGTAGGAGAGCACCGTCACCACACCCAACACGCCCGTACCGATACTTCCGGCGGTACGGTGTGACATCCATTTACCGCCCAATCCCAAAACAAGGAAAGAGAGTAAGGGAAGAAGAAGGATTAGAATCGTATATTCCATATTTATTACCATTTGAGTTCATCCAGTTTGTTCACCTGGATAGAGCGTATGTTACGATAGATATTAATCATGATAGCAATAGCTACTGCTGTTTCGGCTGCCGAAATGGCAATGGAGAACAGTGAGAAGAAGTAACCTTCCAGTCCGCCGGGAAACAGAAAACGGTTGAATACTGCGAAGTTGATGTCGGTAGCGTTCAGTATCAACTCAATCGAAATTAATATCGCCAATGTGTTGCGACGGGTAAAGAACCCGTAAATGCCGGCGAAAAACATGATAGCCGAGACTATCAGGTAATATTCCATGTGTATCATAATTCTTATCTTTTACGTGCGATTAATAATCCGCCTACGATACATGCCAGCAGCAGGATGCTGACAGCTTCGAAAGGCAACAGGTAACCATATTTGTCGCCGCTCAGCATGTGATGCCCGATAGTCTTGATGTTGACCTCAAGAGGCACCACGTCGGTGGTGGCGATAAACTTATGTTTCAGGGTTATGAATACTACTATAATGGCTCCGCCTATGGTAGCGCCCAGCCCGGCAAGGAACTTGCTGCGTTTCAGCTTTCCCGCGATGTCGCCTTCACCGCTGGTGAGCAGGATGGAGAAGACGTAGAGGACGACGATACCGCCTGCGTACACCATAATCTGTACAGAGCCGAGGAATGTATATCCCAACAGGAAATAGATGCCTGCCGTACCGAAAAGAACGAACAGCAGGTAAGTGGCCGAGCGTACCATGCGTCTGGTAGTTACCGTCAGTATGGAAAATACGGTAATGAAAGCCGCAAGGAAGTAGAATACTATTGTTTCAAGATTGAATTCCATGTTTTTGATTACTAATTATGAATGACTAATTACTTCGCTACTTCAGCTTGGGGAGCGGCGGATTTCTTCTTCTCTTCTACGTGACTGCCCGGATGATTCAGCGTCAGCACCAGTTTGCTACGGTCGAATACTGCATGCTCAAAATTCTGGTCGAATGTAATGGCATCATGCGGACAGGCATTGACGCAGAGCTGGCAGAATATGCACGAACCGAGGTCGTACTCATATTTCGCCAATATCTTCTTTTTCTTACCGTCTTCCGTCTCTATGGTTTCACTCGTCACTTTGATGGTGTCGTTGGGACAAGCCATTTGGCACAGGCCGCAAGCTACGCAATGATGCTCGTTCTGCTCGTTGTGGGGCATCGTCAGCGTACCCCTGAAGCGTTCGGAGAGTTTCAGTGTCTTCCGGTTCTCCGGATATTGTTCGGTGGTCTTCTTCCGGCAGAAAACGGTCATAGTGGTTTTCATGCCCGTCAGCAGGGAGCTGACACCGTTTATGAGGCCGCCTATATAAGAGTTATGTTCTTTATTATCTTTCATTATTTTATTGTTTTAGATTTATCCGAATGGGAACTTTGTTCCGATGCAACGTCGGCGTCGGTTAAAAGTGTAGTCCGAATACGACAATCAACACCATCAATATCAGGTTTACCATGGAGATAGGTACCAGGTATTTCCATTCAAGATTCAGGATCTGATCGATACGCAGACGCGGGAATGTCCATTTAATCCACATCAGCAGGAACACTACGAAAAATGCTTTGCCGAAGAACCATACAAATCCCGGAATGTAATCCATTACTGCATTGAAACCGTCCAGACCGACGATGTGCAGCGGCATCCAGCCTCCCAGAAAAATAGTGGCTGCAACACTGGCAACGATGAACAGGTTCAGGTATTCTGCCAGATAGAAGAAGCCGAATCCCATACCGGAGTACTCCGTATGATAACCGGCTGTCAGCTCACTTTCTGCTTCCGGCAAGTCGAACGGGCCGCGGTTGGTTTCAGCATTGCCTGCAATCAGATAAATAACAAACGCTATCACTGCCGGAATATGTCCTTTGAAGATGAACCATCCGTCAGCTTGTCCGGCTACGATTTCGGAGAACTGCATCGTACCCATTAAAACAACCATTGTCAGAATGCTCAGTCCGCACGAAAGTTCATAGCTGATGATTTGTGCACCGCTTCGCATGGCTCCGATAAGTGAGAACTTATTGTTGGAACTCCAACCGGCAAGCAGGATACCTACCACGCCGATGCTTGAAGCTGCAAGCAGGAAGAAGACACCTACGTTAAAGTCCAGAACTTCCAGCCCTTTGCTGATGGGCAGACAGGCGAATGTCAGGAATGAAGCGATGATAACCATGAATGGCGCCAGGTTATAGAGAAGCCTGTCGGAGAATTTCAGGTCAATGATTTCTTTGGTCAGCATCTTGATAACGTCGCAGGGCACTTGGAGCAGTCCCCACTTTCCTACACGCATCGGACCGAGGCGGCACTGGAAGAAAGCGCATATCTTACGCTCCATGTAAATCAGAATAATGGCAAGCACCGCATACATAAGGATGATGCATACGCCTATCACTACACATTCGAGGAACACCGCCAGACCTTCCGGCATAAAGGAGGTCAGCATCTGGTGAATCCAATTGGTTACTATACTAAAGTCAAACACGTTATTTAGTTATTAGTTGTTAGTGATTAGCGACTAACAGGTTGCACTGTCAATACTGCAAGGGGTTAATCACTAATCGTTAATCATTAATCAATTAATTTACCTGTCAATATCCGGTACTACATAGTCCAGTGTTCCACCGATAGCGATAAGGTCGGCAATCTTTGCACCGCGACAAATTGTGTCTACGGTAGATACCAATGGAAGCCCCGTACTGCGGAAATGCAAGCGGTAGGGCATTTTGTCGCCATGGCTTTCGAGGAATACCCCGAATTCACCGCGGCTGCCTTCTACGGCGGCATAGTAGTTGCCTTCCGGCACGCGGATAATCGGTTTCATCTTTTCCTGATAGTTGCCTTCGGGGATGTTGTCTATCAACTGTTCGATGATATTCAGGCTTTCCATGATTTCATCCATGCGGATGAGATAGCGTGCCCAGGAATCACCTTCGGTGCGGATAACTTCTTTAAAGTCCACCTTGCTATACATGCTGTAAGGCATACGCTTACGCACATCGCAAGCCCAACCGCTGGCACGACCTGTGCCTCCGGTGGCGCCGAAGGCTATGGCATCTTCACGAGACAGTACCCCTACGCCTTTCAGACGTTGTTGCGCAATGATGTTTCCCGTAAATACATCGTGGTATTCATGCAGGATGCCGCGCAGGTAAGGAATGAATTCTTTTACCTTTTTCTGGAAGTCGGGAGCAATGTCGGCTTGTACGCCGCCAATTGTGTTATAGTTCATGATGAGGCGTCCGCCGCAGGTTCCTTCAAAGATGTCCAGAATCTTCTCGCGATCGCGAAAACCGTAGAAGAAAGCGGTCAGTGCGCCGAGGTCCATTGCCAGGCAGGAGTAGAAAAGCAAGTGTGAATCGATGCGTTGCAATTCGTCCATGATTGTGCGGATGTACTGCACGCGTTCGCTGACTTCTATACCCATTGCTTGTTCGATGCACATGCATAGGGCATGGCGGTTTTGGTGGGCGCCCAGATAGTCCAAACGGTCGGTTAGAGCCAGTGTTTGCGGGTATGTCAGGCTCTCGCACATCTTTTCGATGCCCCGGTGGATATAGCCGCAGTTGGCATCGATTTTTTCGATGATTTCACCTTCCAGTGACACGCGGAAACGCATTACACCATGGGTTGCAGGATGCTGCGGACCGATATTTACTACATATTCATCATCACCGAAGAGTAGCGATTCTTTGTTCTTTACGGTTCCATCCGGATTCAGCTCCAGTTCGGTGGTTGTATCGACTGTCTCCTCATTATCCATACGCAGAGGGTTTTGTGCTTCAGGATCATCGTCCTTACGCATCGGATAGCCTACCCAATCATTGCGCAGATAAAGACGTCGCATATCGGGATGACCGATGAAAACCACCCCATAGAAATCGAATACTTCACGTTCCAGGAAGTCGGCGGCTTTCCATATGTCGCACACTGAAGGCAGTTCGGGATGTTCCCTGTCGAGGGTGGCGGTGCGAACTGCCATCCGTTTGCCGGTGGCAGTAGATTCCAGCTGATAAACAACGCCAAGGCCTCGTGGAGTGTCGGGAGTATCTTTAGCTGTGTCCGGCTCACCCCAGTCCATGCCTGTAAGGCATTCAAGGAAGTCCATCTGCTCTTCTTGCCGTAGGCGCAGCATCTCGTCATGCAAGGCTGCGGGATTTATATATTTTATTTCCATACTTAACTTATATAATGTCTGGAGTTTAGCAATTAAGGATTATTGATTTATAGACTTATTTATTGATATTTGTACCGTTCTAATCACTAATTTCTAATCGCTAATCACTAATCACAAGTTCTTCTCTTCTTTTCGGTTTACTCCGCCAAAATATTTTTCGATTTTCACTTTGCGTTGCAACTGCATCATTCCGTAGTAGAATGCTTCGGGTCGGGGAGGGCATCCCGGAATATATACGTCTACCGGCAGGATCTTATCCACTCCATTGACAACGTGGTAAGACTTCTTGAACGGACCGCCACTGACTGCGCAGCCACCTACGGCTATCACATACTTAGGGTCGGCCATCTGGTCGTACAGACGTTTCAGCACCGGGGCCATTTTGTTTGTGATTGTTCCACACACCATGATCATGTCTGCCTGACGCGGACTGGCGCGGGCTACTTCAAACCCGAAGCGTGCCATATCATAGCGGGCTGCACCGAGGGCCATAAATTCGATACCGCAACAACTTGTTGCAAACGTAAGCGGCCACAGTGAGTTACTGCGTCCCCAATTAACGAAATCGTCCAGTACGCCGAGGGCCACGTTGGCACCTCCTGCATTAAGTTCCCGAACCAATTTCTCCAACGTTTCATTGTCTGTAAACTCCTCATAAGGGATAGATTTTATGTTGGGTTTCTTCGTTACTTCCATTCCAAAGCTCCTTTCCTCCAGGCATAAGCAAGACCCAGAATTAATATAATAAGGAAAAATAAAATACTGAAAAGCCCGGCTACTCCAAGCTCCCTTGTAATGACTGCCCAAGGGAACAGGAAAACCGTCTCCACCTCGAACATCAGAAACAGGATGGCAAACAGGTAGTAACCCACCCGGAACTGCATCCATGATTTACCGCGGGTGGGAATACCACATTCGTACGGCTCCATTTTCTGCGCATTGTACGAACGGGGCGCTATCGCATTAGACAGCGCGATGACGATACCCACGAAAGCAATTGCCGTCAACAGGACGACTACTAACAAAGTAAAGTTCATAAATCTGATAAGATTTTAGATGTATAAATATAGATATACGGTAATAATACAGCGATAGGACAATAAGATGATAGAATGACAATATGTAAAAGGATTCCCCGCTGTCTATCACTCGTTTTATACGATAATCTTTCTTAACCCGAATACGTAGTAATGCAGATCGGGTACAGGAGTATGGTGCAGGTCGGGTATGCGGTCATAACTCTGTGCACGTAGCATTTGTTGCATACGGATGATGCCGGTGCGCAACATAGAACTTTTATTACTCGGTACTTGCATATTATCCACATGTTCCAGACAGGAAGCGGTGGATGATGAATGTTGGTAATAGTTCTGAACGGCTTGCCGGGTGGTAGGTGCTTGAGTTAGGGTGCAACTCTCTGTCTGGTGGTCAACCGGAGTGCATAATAAATCCGCAGCTTCTATTGCACCGTTGTGTAATAAAACTGCGAGTATGGCTATCATACAATATTTTATGCACTGTTTCATACCTCCATATCTCTTTTCAGGGCGCAAAGATATAATAAGTATCTCTCATTTTGCTATCTCGGCATGACAAAAAATGACTATTTTTACACTTTTTATCCTAAATCAATTCCGTTTCCAGAATTCCGGTGTGAATAAAAGTAAAACGGTGAATAATTCCAGACGTCCCAGCAACATCAGGAACGACAGCAGCCATTTAGCGGCATCGGGTAGGGAATTCCACGAATATGCCGGGCCGGTATCTCCTAATCCCGGACCCATATTCCCGATGCTGGACACAACGCAGCCGATAGATTCTTCGGCATCTATCCCCATTCCCATCATTATTAATATGCCGATGATAGCAATAATGAAATATAAAAAGAAGAATGCCAGTACGGTAGAAACAATGGAAGGCGATATGACTTGCTTGTTTACGCGTACCGGTAATACGGCGTTGGGGTGGAGGATATGCTTGAACTCATTGCGTGACACTTTGGCGAGAATGACCATTCGAATACATTTTAGTCCGCCTGTCGTGCTGCCTGCGCACGCTCCCATTATCATGACGATGGTCAGTAATCCCCAGAGTATGGGCGTCCATAGCATGTAGTCGTCTGTGGCAAAGCCGGTGGAAGTGTGCAGGGAGATAACCTGGAACAATGATTTGCGGAAGGCTTCTTCCATGCCCATCGAACTGGTATAATGAAGGATAACGGCAATTACGGTGGTAAATCCGGTTACCGACCAGAAGTACCATTTCAATTCAGCGTTATCAATGACTTTTTTGAATTTCCGGTTGACAAAAAACAACAGCAACGTAAAGTTGATGCCGGAGACAAACATAAAAAGGGAGATAACATATTCTATGTAGGGAGAATGATAGTATGCCACACTCGCCTGTTTGGTAGAAAAACCTCCTGTGCCTGTGGTGGCGAAAGCATGGCATATGCTGTCAAACCAGTTCATTCCTCCCAGCATTAGCAGGATTACGAGGATAAAGGTAAGTCCGGTATAGATTCCCCATATCCATTTGGCTGTAATGCCGATGCGCGGGTGCACTTTGTCATGGGTGGGGCCGCTGGCTTCGGCTGCGAATACTTGCAGGCCGCTGACTCCGAAGATGGGCAACACTGCAATCGTGAACATGATGATTCCCAAACCGCCTATCCATTGCGTCATGCTGCGCCAGAACAAAAGTCCATGGGGAAGCGACTCTATGTTGTCCAGTACGGTGGCTCCCGTACTGGTAAAGCCGGACATGGTTTCAAAAAAAGCATTTGTAATGTCGGGGACATATCCGCTGATGTAAAAAGGCAACATACCGAAGAGGGAGAAGGCTACCCAGGCAAAGCTGACCAATACATAACCGTCGCGACGGGTTAACTGCTTGTCGCCCCCTTTTCCGGCAACTGCCATGAGCAGACCGGCTCCGGCTGTGATTCCTGCCGATTTCCAAAAGTCGAGCAGTGCTTCGTCGTTATAGTAATATGATATGCCCGAGCATGCCAACAGCATGATTGTTTCCAGCAATAGCAGAATACCGATAATCCGTATAATTGTCTTAAAGTTGATCACGTCTGTCAAGTAACTCTTAATTCTTCGCTAATTAAAGTATTTTTCGATTTTCTTAATCATCATGTTCAGGCAGAATACCACCACATGGTCGCCGGGTTGTATTTGCGTGTTACCCATAACCACAACACCTTCACCGTTACGTATCAGTCCGCCGATAGTGGTTCCTTTGGGCAGGCCGAGGTCTTTTACCGGGTGTTTGGTTATTTTGGATCCTGCCTTGACGGTAAACTCCGCTACATCAGCATTGGCGAAAGTCAGGCATTTCACATTGCTGACGTCGGCATCCAGCATCATCTGGTAAATATGGCTGGCAGCGATCATCTTTTTATTGATGACAGTGCCGATGTCAAGGCTTTCCGCCATACCTATATAATCTATGTTTTCTACTTCCGCCACTGTTTTGCTTACTCCCATACGCTTTGCCGCCAGACAGGCAAGGATGTTTGTTTCCGAGTTGCCGGTTAGTGCAACAAAGGCTTCGGTGTTCTTCAATCCTTCTTCCACGAGTAAGTCCATGTCTCGTCCGTCTCCGTTGATAATCATTGTCTTGTCATCCAATAATTCGGTCAGCCGGTTGCATCGGTTCAGGTCGTTATCCACAATTTTCACTTGCATATAGTCGGGAACATATTGTGCGGTGCGCACGGCAATGCGGCTTCCGCCCATAATCATGACGTTGCGTACGTCGGCATAATCTTCTTTGCCGGCTATCTTGCGGATATATGGAACGAATTTGCGGGTGGTGGTGAAGTAGACAATGTCGTGCAGCTTTATGACATCGTCGCCACGAGGAATCAATGTTTCGTTACCGCGTTTGATGGCTACCACGTGATAGGGCAGTTCCGGTCCGCCCAGTTGGTGCAGGGGGATGTCCAGAATCTCAGCCTTTTCGCGCATCTTGGCACCTATCAGAATCAGTGCACCGCCGCAAAATTCCCACCATTGGCGCACCCAGCTCATGCGGATGGATGATACGATTTCTTTTGCAGCGAGCATTTCCGGATAAATGAGCGAGTCTACCCCTAACTTCTGGAAGAACTCCTTGTTTTTGGGTAGCAGGTATTCGTAGTTGTCAATGCGCCCTACGGTCTTTTGCGCACCGAGGTTGGTGGCAAGCATACAGGCGGTGATGTTGCGGCTTTCATCGGGGGTGACGGCAATGAAGAGGTCGGCTTCTCCTACTCCTACTTCTTTTAATCCTGTAATGGAGGTGGGAGAGGCGGTGACGGTCATCAAGTCGAAGTTGGAGCTGAGCGTGCTCATCCTTTCTTCGTTGTCGTCCATCAATATGATGTCTTGCTTCTCGCGCGACAAGAGTTTGGCTAAATGTGTGCCTACTGCGCCGGCACCTGCAATAATAATCTTCACAATATTTTTAGAAATGAAGAATTAAGAATGAAGAATTTCCTTGCGGATGGCTTGCGCATGGCGCAGCCCGGTTCTTCATTCATCATTCTTAATTAATATATTATAGATTCCTTCTTCATCCATTCCGCACAACCGGTATAGTTCTTGTACCGTACCATGTTCAATAAATGTGTCGGGCACGCCGATACGCTTTATATGCGGGGTGTAGTCATGATCTGCCATGAATTCCAGTACGGCACTTCCCATGCCGCCTTTTCGTGCACCGTCTTCTATGGTGAGGATGCGACTGAAGTTACGTCCTACTTCATGTAATAATGTTTCATCCAGAGGCTTGAGGAAACGCAGGTCGTAATGGGCTATGGAGATTCCTTTGTCTGCTTCCGCCCGTTTAATGGCGCGTGCGGCAATGTTTCCTATCGGGCCGAGGGTGATGACTGCCAGGTCTTTGCCGTCTTTCAGTTTACGCCCTTTGCCTACGGGGATTTCTTCCAGTGGACATTTCCAGTTTACCAGTACGCCGCGTCCACGCGGGTAACGGATAACGAACGGACCCTTATCGGGCAGTTGGGCTGTGTACATCAGCCGGCGCAACTCGTGTTCGTCCATAGGTGAAGATATAGTCAGATTAGGGATAGGGCGGAAATAGGCAAGATCGTATACTCCATGATGCGTAGGTCCGTCTTCGCCTACCAGTCCGGCGCGGTCCAAACAAAGTACGACGGGTAGCTTCAGGATGGCAATGTCGTGTATCACGTTGTCGTAGGCCCGTTGCATGAAGGACGAATAAATGTTGCAGAAAGGTTGCAGCCCTTCTTTTGCCATACCGCCGGAGAATGTGGCGGCATGTCCTTCGGCAATACCCACGTCGAAGGCGCGGTCGGGCATGGCTTTCATCAATAGGTTCATGGAACATCCTGTGGGCATGGCGGGGGTGATACCGACAATTTTCGGATTCTTCTCGGCCAATTCCACCAATGTCTCTCCGAATACGGTTTGGTACAGAGGGGGCAGATTGCTGGTATCGGTCGTGATGCGTTCGCCTGTCTCCGGATCGAATTTGCCCGGTGCATGCCAGATGCCCGGATTTTTTTCTGCCGGTTCAAAGCCTTTGCCTTTGACTGTGTGCAGATGAAGGATCTTAGGACCCTGCATATCTTTTATATCCCGCAGGATGCGTGCCAGGTTTTTTACATCGTGTCCGTTTATTGGACCGAAGTAGCGGATGTTCATCCCCTCGAAGATGTTCTGCTGCTGGGCTGCCATTGATTTCAGGCTGTTGGAGAAGCGGATTAACGCTTTACGCCGGTCTTCATTCAGTACGCCCATTTTGAATAGCATTTTGGATGCTTTGAAGCGTAGCTGGTTGTAGCGGTTCGATGTGGTCAGGTTGAAGAGATATTGTTTCATGCCACCCACACTGCGGTCTATCGCCATGTCATTATCGTTGAGGATAATCAACAGGTTGTTGGCCGTGGACGAAGCATTGTTCAAGCCCTCGAAAGCCAGTCCTCCGCTCATGCTGCCGTCGCCAATGACGGCTACTACGTGGCGGTCTTTTTCTCCTTTCTTGGCTGCTGCGACAGCCATACCCAAAGCCGCCGAAATAGAATTGGAGGCATGTCCGCAGGTAAAGGTGTCGTAATCGCTTTCTACGGGAGTGGGAAAAGGACGTATGCCTTTGAATTTGCGGTTGGTGCAGAAAGCCTCGCGACGTCCGGTGAGCATCTTGTGCCCGTAAGCCTGATGCCCCACATCCCATACGATGCGGTCGTATGGAGTGTTGTAGACGTAATGCAGCGCTACGGTCAGTTCCACCGTACCCAAACTCGCAGCAAAATGTCCCGGATTGCATGAAAGTTCTTGAATGATGTCTTGCCTTAATTCTTCACAAAGTTCCGGAAGTTGTTCTACGCTTAATTTACGTAAGTCTTCCGGATAAGAAATGGAATTTAGCAAGTTATATGTTGTTGACTCTGTTTTCATCACTGTACTGAAGATTACAAAATGCAAAAATACGAAAAGAAAACGGATGACTATATCATTTTATCTGTTTTTTATTTTGTCGTCTTCTTTTTACATAGAAAAGAGGGATAAATCCTTTCCGCTATGAAATATACAATGAAAACTTGTTTTGCCCGGCGGGAAAACCTATCTTTGTAGTATCCAAGACTTGGAATTGAGCTTTGATTTCTGAAACTGAAAGTTCAATTCCTTAGAATGAAAGCTTTATTCTAAGAAATGAAGCCTTCATTCCAAGTCTTGGATACTGCAAAGATAGGTTCCCTTGCCGGATGAAGTAAGTTTGGATAGGGAGTACAGGAAGAAATAAGAGTGTGGAACCTTTTAAAAAAAAGAAGATAGCAAATGCCTACGCATTATGTAATGAAAGAAATGCCTGACCTGCAAGGGAAAGGCGAACGGGTGACTTACCCGCAAATGGTATTGTTGGGACAAAGTTCAACCCGCGAATTGGCGGAATATATCTCCCTACGGAGCGGCTTTTCTCCGGGGATGGTCGAGGGCATCATCTGCGAGCTGGCGGAGGCAATGGCGCATACAATGGCGCGGGGCTTTTCGGCAAAGATAGACGGCATCGGTACGTTCACTCCGGGGCTGGTGATAGGCGCCGACAAGGAGCGTGAAGAAGCGGACGGTGACGCCACCCATCGCAATGCGCAGAGCATCTTTGTGGGGAAAATTAATTTTCAGGCGGAAAAGGAACTGGTGTATAAAACCAATAGGCACTGTACGCTGCGGCGTGCACCGTGGAAGCCTGTCCGCTCTTCGCAAAAATATACTGCCGGACAACGGTTGGAGATAGCACGAAAACATTTGGAAGCACATCCTTTTCTCACCGTCCGTACGTATTGCCAACTGACGGGATTGCTTCGTTCGTCAGGAACCGTTGAGCTGCGTAAGTTGTCGCATACACCGGGAACGGGCATCGGCTTCAGCGGATTTGGCAGTCACCGCGTATATATCAAGTCTGAAGAATGAATATTTAATACCGGTTTGCTTATGAATTTTTATACCCCTGTGGAAATTCCCGGAAGTTTGCCGCAGTTGACGCATGCCGACCGACTGATGTTGTTCGGCTCTTGCTTTGCCACACACATCGGCATGAGGCTCACCAATGCCAAGTTCCGCTGTGATGTCAATCCATACGGAGTGCTGTATAATCCGCTTTCTATCTCTGCCGCTTTACGGGAAATCGTTGAAGGAAAGAGATATGCTCAAGACGATTTGTTCTTCTTTCGTGAATGTTGGCACAGCCCGATGCATCATGGGGATTTTTCGTCCTCATCGGTAGAAGAAACATTACGCATTATCAATGAACGGATTGCCTCGGCTCACAATACTGTTTTTAATGCGGATTGCTTATTGTTGACTTTCGGCACAGCATGGGTGTACGAACAGAAGCATACGGGACGCATTGTGGGCAACTGCCACAAGCAACCGGAGAAAGAATTTACCCGCAGGCGGTTGGAGGTTGATGAAATAGTATTGGACTATACTTCATTGCTTTCCGGATTGTTGGCGCGGAATCTTGACTTGAAAGTGATTTTCACAGTCAGTCCTATCCGTCACGTGCGCGACGGGTTGCATGCCAATCAACTCAGCAAGGCTACGCTGCTGTTGGCGGTGGACCGGCTGCAAGCTGCTTTTCCGGAGAATGTATTCTATTTTCCCGCCTATGAATTGGTTTTGGATGAATTGCGGGATTACCGCTTCTACGCTGAAGATATGGTGCATCCTTCCGAAGTGGCTGTGCAGTATGTGTGGGAGCGCTTCTCGTCCGCCTGTTTTTCGCCGGAGACGTTACAGATCATAGAAGAAAGTGAAAATATACGTAGGGCATTGGCACACAAGCCCTTTCATCCCGGCTCTGAGGAGTATAAGCGTTTTTTAGGACAAATTGTGTTAAAAATAGACCGACTTAACGGAAAATACCCGTACTTAGATTTTCAAAAAGAAAGAGAATTATGTCATATACGATTGAAAATATAGCTCAAATCATTGGTGCGCGGCGGATAGGAGAGTTGTCCGCTACGATTGACTGGTTACTTACGGACAGTCGCTCCTTGAGTTTCCCTGAAGAAACATTGTTTTTTGCTTTGGCAACCAAACGGAATGACGGAGCCCGTTATATCCGCGATCTGTATGCGCGCGGTGTCCGCAACTTTGTCGTTAGTGAAGAAGGGCTTAAAGAAGCGGAAGCGCTTGGCTCTCCACTTCCGGATCTCAACTTATTGGTTGTGCCAAGTCCGTTGAAAGCATTGCAGAAGCTGGCGGAACAACATCGTGACCGGTTCCAGATTCCTGTTATCGGTATTACCGGCAGCAACGGAAAGACAGTTGTGAAAGAATGGCTGCACCAGTTGCTGAGTCCGGAACGTGTTATCACCCGTTCACCCCGCAGTTACAACTCGCAGATAGGTGTGCCTTTGTCTGTATGGCAGATGAACGAGCAAACAGAACTTGCCATTTTGGAGGCGGGAATCTCGGAGCCGGGAGAAATGCGCGCTTTGCAAAATATCATCAAGCCGACCATCGGAATTCTAACCAATATAGGCGGCGCACATCAGGAGAATTTTTTCTCTTTGCAGGAGAAGTGCATGGAAAAACTGGCGCTTTTTAAGGATTGTGATGTCGTGATTTATAATGGTGATGACGAGTTTATCAGTAATTGTGTAAGTAAATCCATCTTTTCGGCCCGCGAAATAGCATGGAGCAGGAGAGATATGGAGCGCCCCTTGTATATCAACAAGGTGGAAAAGCAGGAGAACTCTACCGTAATTTCCTATCGTTATTTGGATATGGACAACACATTTACATTGCCGTTCATAGATGATGCTTCTATCGAGAACTCGTTGAACTGTTTGGCAGCCTGCCTGTATCTGATGCTTCCTGCCGGGCAGATAACGGAGCGTATGGCAAAATTGGAGCCGGTGGCAATGCGTCTGGAAGTGAAAGAGGGTAAAAATGGTTGCTTGCTGATAAACGATAGTTATAATTCGGATCTCGGTTCTTTGGACATAGCGCTCGATTTTCTGTATCGTCGCTCACAGAGCAAGGGACTGAAGAGGACACTTATTCTTTCGGATATATTGGAAACCGGGCAGAATACTCCTACTCTTTATCGCCAGGTGGCACAGTTGGTGAACAGCAGGGGAATAGAACGTGTTATTGGTGTGGGAAATGAAATCTCCTCATGTGCCTCACGATTTAATATCGAGAAAGCTTTTTATCCTGATACGGCTGCGCTGATTGATGCCATTGGAAAAGGTGAACTGTCGCTGGAGAATGAAATAATCCTGATTAAGGGCGCGCGTAAGTTTGGTTTCGATGCATTGACGGAGGTTTTGGAGAGAAAGGTTCACGAAACGATATTGGAGGTGAATCTTGGTGCGATGATTGCCAATCTGAATTATTATCGCAGTAAACTGAAACCCGAAACCAAAATGGTGTGTATGGTGAAGGCTTCCGCCTATGGTGCCGGATCGTATGAGATAGCCAAAACTTTGCAGGAGCATCATGTGGATTATCTGGCTGTTGCCGTGGCAGATGAAGGTTCGGACCTGCGTAAAGCCGGCATTACGGCAAGCGTCATCATTATGAATCCGGAAATGACCGCTTTCAAGACGATGTTCGATTATAAGCTGGAGCCGGAAGTGTACAGCTTCCACCTGCTGGACGCATTGATTAAGGAAGCCGAGAAAGAGGGGATTACCAATTTTCCTATCCATGTGAAGCTGGATACCGGTATGCACCGGTTGGGGTTTGCTCCGGAAGATATGCCCCGGCTCATAGAACGTCTGAAAGGGCAGAACGCGGTTATTCCCCGTTCGGTGTTCTCGCATTTCGTGGGGAGTGATGCTCCGCAATTCGATGCCTTTACGCGTAAGCAGATAGAGACTTTTGAAAAGGCTTCCATGCTGTTGCAGGAGGCATTTCCATATAAGATACTTCGCCATATATGTAATTCTGCCGGTATTGAACGTTTTCCGGGGGCGCAGTTTGATATGGTGCGGCTGGGAATCGGGTTGTATGGCATCAGTCCGATAGACAATTCCATTATGAATAATGTCAGTACGTTAAAGACCACCATTCTGCAGATACGTGATGTGCCCGAAGAGGATACGGTGGGATATAGCCGCAAGGGACATTTGGTGCGCCCTTCGCGCATCGCAGCCATTCCTATCGGTTATGCCGACGGGCTGAATCGCCATTTGGGCAACGGCCGCGCCTATTGTCTGGTGAACGGGCAGCGCGCTCCCTATGTAGGCAATATTTGTATGGATGTCTGCATGATCGACGTAACGGATATTGACTGTAAGGAAGGTGACAGTGTGGAAATCTTCGGGGATCATCTGCCTATAACCGTTCTTTCCGATGTGCTTGAAACCATTCCGTATGAGGTGCTGACAAGTGTCTCGACACGTGTTAAGAGAATATATTATCAGGATTGAAAGGGGGTGTGATGCCTGATTTGTGAACTGTAATCCGCGGCATAATGTGAGCATGCCAACGGAATAAATTGCAAATCGTAAATCATAAATCATAAATCTTATTATCTTTGCAAGCAAATTTAATCCGATATGACTATGACAAACTTACTCTTATTGGGCTTCTTGCCCAGCGGTTCCGAGTGGATTATCATCGCACTGGTTATTCTGCTGTTGTTTGGCGGCAAGAAAATTCCTGAACTGATGCGTGGCTTAGGTAAAGGCGTAAAGAGCTTCAAGGAGGGTGTGAATGAGGCTAAAGACGAAATAAACAAAGCAAAGGAAGAGGTGGATAAACCTGTGGATAAATAATCATTCTCACATTGGCATATCCTCACCATGTCAGATAAAGAATTAACGTTCTGGGATCATTTGGACGAACTGCGCCGGGTATTGTTCCGTATTCTCGGCGTGTGGTTCATATTGGCTGTGGGTTACTTCATTGCAATGCCCTACTTGTTTGATAATGTAGTGCTTGCTCCATGCCACGATGATTTCATATTCTATGACCTGTTGCGTTATATCGGTGAGAGATTTGATTTGCACGATGAGTTCTTTACGCAGGAGTTCCATATAAAACTGATCAATATAAATTTGGCTGCACCGTTCTTCATCCATATCTCTACGGCTTTTTGGATGTCGGTGGTGACGGCTGCGCCATACTTGTTTTTTGAAATATGGAGGTTCATTAGGCCCGCACTCTATCCCGGTGAACGCAGGGGAGTGCAGAAAGCGCTCTGTTTGGGTACGGTGATGTTTTTCGTCGGAGTGTTGCTGGGCTACTTCATGGTCTATCCGCTGACATTGCGTTTTCTCTCCACTTATCAGCTTAGTGCGGCGATAGAGAATCAGATTTCCCTCAATTCGTATATTGATAATTTTATGATGCTGGTACTTTGCATGGGACTCGCTTTTGAGCTTCCGCTGGTGACGTGGCTGCTCTCGTTGCTGGGGTTGGTGCATAAGACGCTCTTACGTAGTTATCGGCGTCATGCTGTGGTGGCCATTGTCATTGTCGCTGCCATTATAACGCCCACAGGCGACCCGTTTACGTTGACCGTAGTTGCCGTACCGCTTTATATGCTTTATGAGATGAGTATCCTGATGATTAAGGATAAGAAAACTGACGGGGTTGAAGAAGTGGCAGAGGCGGAAAAGGAATGAATTCGGAAATAAAGGAATATTTTGATTTACTGTTGGAAGCCTGTTGTGCAGAGGACTTTTCCTTGAGATCGGCTTACCGGCAGTTGCGTGAACTGCTTGAGCACTTGTGCCGTACGCAAATGGCGGACAGCAGTCTGCAAATGACCGACCTTTCCGCCCGTATCAACTTTGTATCTTCCAAGCTCGGACTGACTGTCGCCGAGCAGAATCGTTTGCATACTTTCCGGCTTACCTCCAATGCCGTTTTGAACCGTCAGGCAGAACCTTCGCGGGAGCAACTGCTGCGCGATGCCAAAACATTGTCTTTTTTTGTAAAACGTTTGACGGGCGAAGCTGTTCCGGCCGAGCTGTACCGCTTGTTGCCGCATGCGGATGCTGCGTATATTGCTGCTCCTGTGGCAAAGGAACGTGTACGGCGCATGCGTGTCAGTTTCCAGTATGCCGATGAGAATTATCTGTATGTGTTACCCGTAGACACTGTGGCTGACGAGCCGTTACGGGTGCGCTATAATGTGCCGCAAATAAATGACGAATTTGCAGAAACTTGCGGTTTGTTGTGGCGGCATGCCCAAGTTAATTTGCTGGATGTGGCGATTGATGAATCGGGTGTGCTTACGCCTTCTTTCATAATTTTGGAGCCGGATTATTTGCTCGACATCAGTTCGTTGGCAGAATGTTTCAGGGAGTATGGGCATCATCCGGCAAATTACCTGTTGGCAAGATTGCAAACGCCCGATAATACCCGTCCGCTTTTGTTGGGTAATATAGCCAATCTCTTTCTGGATGAATGGATTCATGCAGAGGGAGAACCGGACTATTTGGCGTGTATGAAAAAAGCATTCCGTTCGTATCCCATTGAATTGGCTGCCTGTGCCGATTTGCGCGACCACGAAAAGGAACGTGAATTTTTTGCTGACTGCAAACGGCATTTTGATAATATCAGGCAAACGGTAACAAAGACTTTCCGGGAATCGGGTTATGAACTGGATAAAACGGATGCTGTGTTAGAACCGTCCTATATATGCGAAGCATTGGGCTTGCAGGGACGTCTGGATTATATGCAGCGCGATATGTCGTCTTTCATCGAAATGAAATCGGGTAAGGCGGATGAGTATACTATCCGGGGAAAGGTAGAGCCGAAAGAGAATAACAAGGTGCAGATGTTATTGTATCAGGCGGTATTGGAGTATGCCATGGGAAGGGATCACCGTCGTGTGAAGTCGTATTTGCTCTATACGCGTTATCCGTTGCTTTATCCTGCACGTCCTTCATGGGCTATGTTGCGTCGGGTCATGGATGTTAGAAATCGTATTGTGGCAAACGAATATGGTATCCAGTTGTGTAATAGCCCTCAATATACAGCGGAGCGCCTGCAAGATATTAAATCCGAAACCTTGAATGAGCGGCAACTTGACAACATTTTATGGAAACGCTATTTGTGTCCTTCGATTGATGCTGTGACACAGAGGATCAATGCGCTGTCAGCGTTGGAACAGTCGTATTTCTATGCATTGTATAACTTTATAACCAAAGAACTCTATACTTCGAAATCCGGTGATGTGGAGTATGAGGGACGTGCCGGAGCAGCAGCTTTATGGCTTGCTACTTTGGCGGAGAAAAGCGAGAACGGGGAGATCTTATATGATTTGGTGATACGGCAGAATCATGCAGCGGATATCCATAAACCTTATTTGGTGTTGGAACGTGTGCATCCGGATGCTGATACTTTGCCCAATTTCCGGCAAGGAGACGCGATTGTTCTGTATGAACGGAACGTAAACGAAGATAATGTTACCAATAAAATGGTGTTTAAAGGAAATATCGAGTATATTTCCGATTGCGATGTTTGCATTAGGCTTCGTGCAACGCAGCAGAATATCAGTGTGTTGCCAATGGATAGCCGTTACGCGATAGAGCATGACTATATGGATACTTCTTTTCGCAGTATGTATTCGGGACTGTCGGCTTTCCTGTCTGCCACGAAAGACCGTCGGGACTTGTTGTTGAATCAGCGTGAACCGGAATTTGATAGTGCTTTTGATGGTGCCATAGCTGCTGCTACCGATGACTTTGTACGTATTACGTTAAAGGCGCAGGCTGCTAAAGATTATTTTTTGCTGATAGGACCGCCGGGTACAGGCAAAACCTCTCGTGCTTTGCGGGGGATGGTGGAGGCTTTTTATCGGGAGGGGAAAGAGATTCTTTTGCTTTCATATACCAACCGGGCGGTGGACGAGATATGCAAGATGCTGACGGCCATTACTCCGGAAGTTAACTTTATACGTATAGGCAATGAGCTTTCATGCGAGGAGGCTTATCGTCCGTACTTGATAGAGAATGTATTGGAGACTTGTTCTACACGTCGCGAAGTGCAGGAACGTATGGCGCATTGCCGTATTTTTGTGGGAACAGTTGCTACGCTGTCTGCCAAAGCAGAACTGTTCCGGTTGAAAACTTTTGATGTGGCTTTGATAGATGAGGCGACACAGATATTGGAACCGCAACTGTTAGGGTTACTTTGTATGCGCGGTGTTACCGGTGGAAATGCTATCGGTAAGTTTGTTCTGATAGGAGATCATAAACAGCTTCCGGCAGTAGTGCTTCAGTCATCGGAGCAGTCGGAAGTCTACGACGAAGGTTTGCGGACGATTGGTTTGTGTAACTTGAAAGATTCCCTTTTTGAACGTCTTTACCGCAATGCCATGAAACAGCGTTCGGCTTGCTGTTTGCAACCTTCGACCGGAGATTCGCAATCATCGGTTGCCGGTTCTCCATTTTCTGCTCTCCGTTCTCTTGATATCCTTTGTCGTCAGGGACGCATGAATGTGGAAGTTGCTGCTTTTCCGAACCATGCCTTTTATGGCGGTTTGTTGCAGCCGGTGGGATTGGAACATCAAACTGGTTCTCTCAAACTCTCTCCCGAACTTTCTACCAATGAGTTTGCCGCTTTGCTGACGCGTCGTGTCGCTTTTCTTCCCTCTACTCCCGAACCGCCTATGCAGTCGGTAAAGATGAATCATTCGGAAGCAAGGATTGTTGCCCGGTTAGCCGCAGCTGTGTTTCAGCAATATGTCTCTGCCAACGGCTGTTTTAAGGCTTCCGCTTTGGGAATAATCACCCCTTATCGCAGCCAGATAGCATTAATAAAGAAAGAAATCGCCGCTTTGGATATACCGGCTTTGAATGATGTCTTGGTGGATACGGTGGAGCGTTTTCAAGGAAGCGAACGTGATATTATCATCTATTCTTTTTGCGTGAATAGGGCATATCAGTTGAGATTGCTTGCTAATTTGACAGAGGAGAATGGAATACAGATTGACCGTAAACTGAATGTGGCTTTGACCAGAGCCCGCAAGCAGATGTTCATAACCGGAGTTCCTCAATTATTGGAGCAGAATCCGATTTATTCCCGCTTACTGAAATATTGTAGATTGTAAAAGTTGGTCGGTTCTTGTGTTCTGTTCTTCGTTTAATAAATCTTAAATATTTTCATTCTCTTTATATACTTTATTAATAACAACGTGTGTAATAAAGCCTTATATTTGCAACACGTTTTTTTCATAGAGATTTAGATTTAAGGTTAGAAGAATTGTGGAAGTCGTGAGACTTCCCTTTTTTTCGCCTTGACGGTTGTTCTCTTATTGATTTGATAAGGAATCTTCAGGTTGTTAAGAGGACAAAAAAAGCTCTTTCATAAGAAGGGATATTCAGTAAATGTCTCTAAAAAATAAGATGGCATATGAAGATGATAGGGCATGACCACTTCATATGCCATTCTTATTGCCATTTTTCCGTGCTTTCTCACATAATTCTATCCGACAGGACATGACGTTCCGGAAGAAGTCTGATGACCTCTTCTGATTCTGTGAGTAAAATCATATCATGCTGCTTTAGCTGTTTTGTTTCTGATTTTTTCTATCATCAGTATGGCATTTGCCGTATGTATTCCAAAGAAAATCCACAGTATTTCCGTCTTCCTGTTTCCGGCCTTTATCCTTGAGAGCGAGTAATGTTGCTTTTGAGTGCCGAAGCTTCCTTCAAGCCGTGTTGCCCTTTCTTTTGAGAGTTCGCTTCTAAGCACCTTCCTCAAAGGCTCATCTTTGGCCGCCCTTCCCTTGCGCACAAAGGATGTGGATATCCCATATTTTGTACAGAACTTTCTGTTGGCATTATTGGCATATATGGAATCGGCAGCCACACATCTTACCCTTACATTCATAAGCTTCTGCTGCATACGGATACAGTCCTTCAAGCGTATACCCTCATTGAATGCCTTGAACGAGAGGTGTTCTATGAACGATATGCCGTCTATCTGTATATTATTGACCTTTGCACCAAACTCGACGGACTTGGTTTCCTTGCCTCTGACGATGGGACGTACATAATGACGGTCAATGCTGACGATGCGGTCACTGACTTTCCGCCCTTCAAACATTTCCTTTTCTTGTACAAGCACCTTTCTGATGATGGAAAGACGCTTATGATAATCCTGGGTATATCGGAGTAAAGCACCGTACTCGCTATGGATCCCATCCCTTTGACTGAGGAGCTTTTCAAGAAGCTTGATCATACGGCGCTTAAGCATTCTTGTCCTTGAAGCTCTCCTCTTTCTTTTCTTGCAGTAGGACAGATAGGATTCCGCCACATTCCTGTATTTGTTGCGCGGACGCCTTATGCCCAGCTCCCTGCAATGCCGGCATATATGCCTGTAGAGCCATTCGAGGCTTTCCCAAAGGAGTTTCATGTCCGTAGGAAAACGCATGTGGCTTTCATAGCATGTGGCATCGGTCATGCAGACGTGAAGGTTATCAAGATAAGGTTTCCAGTGTGAAGCCAGGAGCTCCTGGAAAGAATCAATGTCAAGGCGGGATGCTATCTCATTACGGATGGCACTGATTATCTTGAAGTTGGTTATGGGAAGGGACGGGGGAATCATAATTCCACAGAAAATCTGGTAGTGTATGTTCCCGTTCAGATGTTCCACCAGTTGCCTGTCGGAGAATCCGGTGTATGCCTTCAGGACCATAAGGGCGATCTTTGCGGAAGGACTGAATCTGTTCCTGCGTCCCAGGCGCCGGGCCGACAGGCCTGCGGCTTTTGCCATACATTCAAACGGAAAGACTGAATGAAGCTTGCCAAGCTCACTCTCATTAAAACTCTTGCGGTATTTTTCCAGAATATCAAATTCTGTAAAACCCAAAGTAGGGTGAATTTCTGAAATATTCACTATCTTTGCCATATCTTATTAGTTTGGATATTTCCCCCGTTTTGGCCGTCAAACCTTATTTTCGGGGGAATACCTAAAGATACAAAAAAGCCAACTAATTCGCAATAATTTGTGTATGAATTAGTTGGCTGATTTTGTAATATTTAATGAATGTCCCTAAGAAAGAGCTTTTTTTGTATCCATACATTATTATTAGTATCAGTTCAGTACGATAGGTTTATATTTCGGAACCAGCGCTTTCATGATGCACCAGCCAATCAGGTATGCCACAGCACACACGCAGAAGATGACGAAGTAACCTGCCGGTTTTCCTTCAAAGCCCATAAATGTCATATTGGTTTCTCCTGCATAAACGAACAGTTCACCGGCAATGTATTGCAATACCATGCAACCTATACCGCCTGCCATGCCACCTATACCGGTAACCGTTGCAATGGCAGTCTTTGGGAACATATCGCCTACCGTAGAGAATATATTGGCTGACCATGACTGATGAGCTGCCCCGCCGATACCGATCAATATAACCGGGAACCATGGAGAAATAGTGCCTAAAGGCTGAGCCAGCAATACTAACAGAGGGAAGAAAGCAAAAATCAACATGGCACGCATACGTGCTGCATAAGGATTTAAACCTGTTTTCTTGATGATGATAGAAGGTAACTTACCACCGTAGATTGAAAGCATTGTAATGGCATACAGCGTGAAAATCAAAGCTATGCCCAGTCCGTCAGAAGTCTTGATTCCAAATTGAGTGTTCAGGTAGGAAGGTGTCCAGAAAAGGAAGAACCACCATACACCGTCAGTCATGAATTTACCGATAGCGAATGCCCAGGTCTGCTTGTAACCGAAGCATTGCTGGAAGCTCATTTTCTTTTCTTCTGTCTGGGGAGTTGTTTGTGCTGCATCCTCATAGCTGTCTTGCTCGATGTACTCCAACTCGGCTTTGTTTACATGTTTGCTCTTGGCAGGCGCTGTGTACATAAACACCCAGAAGCCCATCCATATAAAACCAAGTCCGCCGATTACGATAAAGGCCATTTCCCATCCCCAAGCTTTAGCCAGCAAAGGTATGGACAACGGAGCAATCAGAGCTCCGATAGAAGCGCCTGCATTGAAAATAGAAGTAGCGTAGGCGCGGTCCTTTTTGGGGAAGTATTCTGCGGTAACCTTGATAGCGGCGGGGAAGTTTCCTGCTTCTCCCAATGCGAGCACGCAACGTGCTCCTAAGAAGCAGTACATACTGATTGTGGCAATCGTGACAACGACATCACCTGTGGCTCCCATTAATTCTGCCGCGCTGTGCAGACCTACGAAGTGTTCTGTGATAATACCGCAAAGAGCGTGCATACAAGCACCTAAAGACCAGATGCCGATAGCCCATAAATATCCTTTTTTAGATCCCAGCCAATCCACGAAACGACCTGCAAATAACATACAGGCTGCATATACAAATGAAAAGACTGCTGTAATTGTACCGTAATGTGATTCGTCCCAGTGAAATTCGGGTTTGATAAACTCATCCCAAGTAAGCGATAATACTTGGCGGTCGAGATAGTTAACTGTTGTCGCAAAGAATAACATGGCGCAAATGGTCCAACGATAATTGGACATCTTGCCCAGTGTGTTCTGAATTGTACTCATGATAATAGATTTTATTTATATGTGTTGCAAAAATACGTGTTTTTGTGTTAGGTTGGTGGTAATATTTGATGTAAATCATGGATAAAATGATAAAATAGGCATAGTTGCAAGCAACTATGCCTATTTTATTTATAGATATTACTTCATATCTATGTATTTTATTTCATCTTTATCGCTATATTTCAAGTTTTCGCCTCCCATACCCCAGATAAAGGTATAGTTGCTGGTACCTGCAGCTGCATGGATGCTCCATTCCGGAGAAGTGATGGCTTGCTCATTGTGCAGCCAAACGAGGCGTTCCTCTTGGGGTTCGCCCATTAAGTGGCAAATGGCATTGCCGGCAGGCAGGTTGAAGTAATAGTAGGCTTCCATACGACGTGTGTGAGTATGAGCCGGCATCGTGTTCCATACAGAACCGGGAGCAAGTTCGGTGAGTCCCATCTGCAACTGGTTTGTACCGCCATTTTTCACTCTCTCCAAAACGTCTTTTACAATCAGCTGGTTTACAATACGGTCGTTGCTGTCTTCCATTTTTCCGTAGTGGTCGGAGATGCCTAAAGCATATTTCTTAGGATTAGCTTTCTGAAGTTTGGCGTCGGTTGTAATCAACTGGGTAACGTAAGGCTTGTAAGCCGGTGCCGAATTGATATAGAATTTAGCGGGGTTGGCAGCATCGTTACTCTTGAAAGTTACTTCTTTATTGCCACAACCCACATAAAGCGCTTCTTTATACTTCATGGGGTATTCTTTACCGTCTACGGTAACCACTCCATCGCCACCGGTATTGATTACGCCCAATTCGCGACGTTCGAGGAAGTAAGTGATTTCCGGGCCCAATTCGCGGAATGTTTCCAGTTTCAATACTTTGTTTACAGGCATTGCTCCTCCATAAATCAGGCGGTCATAGAGAGTGTAAGTCACGTTGATCTCATCCGGTGCCATTACCTTGCTCATCATAAAGGCGCTACGAAGACGTTGTGTGTCATAGTGCTTTACATCCGACGGATGGCAAGCTGTCTGTACTGTGTAATTTACTTGGGCGGAAGCCGTAAGTGCGGCAGTACCCAACATCAGGGCTATTGCTAATTTTTTCATATCTGATATAAACTTTTAATTATTAATATGCTGTGATTGAATGTTTCCTTTATTTAGAACTCTTTTGAGCTTCTTTTTCGCTGCGTACGATGATGCGGCGGTTGATAAGCATCATGGCAATTGCTATCAGCGTCAGCAGTGCGGCTCCTACATACGAAAGTTTTACACCTCTATATATAGTCCAGCCGAAGAAAGAAGCTGCGAAATCAATGGAGCCGCCATCAAAACCTTCGGGGATGTGTGCAGTAGGATCGTGCGTTTCGGCGTATACTTGATTGGCTGCCAATGTGAAATCCGGTGCCATGTCGGTCACGAAGTACAAACCTAATATCAGGGTGACAAGACCAATGATGAGTGTCTTCACCACATTACCCTTAGTAAAGGGTAGTATCATTGGGAACAGATAGAACATACCGGCAAGTGAAGCCAATGGTAGGAACTGGTTGCCCGGCAGGAATACGGCAAGTGCCAGAATAACAGGAATAAGGATGACCGACGCTACCAATGTGGCAGGATGACCGATAACCAATGCAGGGCTCATACCGATATGCACTTTTTTACCGTTGAATTTGACTTTTACCAGTTCTGAAGTCTTTTCAGAGATAGGTTTCAGTCCTTCGATGAACAGGGAGGTGATGCGGGGAATAAGTTCCATTACAGCTCCCATTGTGATACCCAAGAAGAGCACTTTCTTGATGTCGAGCTGTGCTGCCCAGCCTATGAGCATACCTACGATAACTCCCAATACCAGTGGTTCGCCTATTACACCAAACTTCTTTTTCATACCTTCTGCATCAATTTCCAGCTTGGAGAAACCGGGAATTTTGTCTAATGCCTTGTTGATGAGTATGGCAAACGGAGTGAAACTCTGACAGAAAGGTTGAGGAATAGAGATACCGTCCAAATCATAGAACTTTTGAAATTTCTCAGCGGTGAGGTCTGCACAAACCAATGTGATGATGTAGCAGATAATAGCGGCGAAATAACCCCATGCCAAATTCTGACCGGTAACAAAGTAAGCTACGGCACCGATGAAAGCAAAGTGCCAGTAGTTCCACAAGTCTATGTTTACAGTACGTGTGGTCTTGGTTATAAGCATCAGGAAGTTGACACCTAAACAGATGGGAATGATAAGTGCACCGACAGCTGTATTATAAGCTACGGCAGCTGCGGCGGGCCATCCCATATCGAATACGTTCAGTTGTAGGTGATACAAATCGGATATAGCTTTCAGGGGGGTATCAAAGTTTGTTGTCAGAAGGGCAGTGACTACACCTAAGCCCACAAATCCAACTCCAACGAAGAGACCTGATTTCAGAGCCTTTCCAAATTTCATGCCAATGCACATGCCTATGATTGTAAAAATAATAGGCATCATAACAGACGCTCCTAAAGCGATGATATAACTAAAAACTTGTTCCATTCTTTATGTGATTTAATTGATAAATGACGATGTTTAACAATAGTATGAATTGAAAATCGGGGTCAAAAATAAAACCTTTTCCTTATTAATCAAATTGTAAAGGCATAATAAATAGTAAATCAGGACGATTTTGGACAAATTTGTCGTTATCGTGCACAAATTTGTTCGTTTTCGTACACGAAAATCAAAAAATGCACCCTCTACGCCAAAAAATGCACAGAGGTTTGGAAAGAAACCTCTACTTTTGTTTCATGAAAAACAGTAAAGTCTAATACCAAAAAAGAACATATTCATGAAGAAGAACTTTATTTGTAAATTTATTGTATCCGGTTCATTGTTTTTTTTCTCTTTGGGCATGTTTGCGCAACGTGTGAGTGCTGATTTGCCTTGGTCGGTACGTATGGTGGAATCTGAGATGATTCGTTGTCCGGAGGCTTGGCGGTTGGATTTTCAGCCGAAATTGAAATGGGACTATTGTCATGGTTTGGAACTTCAGGCTATGTTGGATGTGTATGATCGTTACGGAGATCAGAAAATCTATGATTATGCTTTAGCCTATGCCGATACCATGATAAATGCCGACGGTACTATCAAAATGTACAAACGTGAGGAATACAGTCTTGACCGCATCAACTCCGGCAAGTTTATATTCCGCATTTACGAACAGGCAAAAGATGAGAAATACAAGAAAGCGCTTGCTTTGATGAGAAGTCAGCTTGATGAGCATCCCCGTAATGCAGACGGAGGTTTTTGGCATAAGAAGATTTATCCGAATCAAGTATGGCTGGACGGTATTTATATGGGAGCTCCCTTTTATGCAGAATATGCATTTCGCAATAATCAGGTAAAGGATTATGCCGATGTTATCAATCAATTCCTGATGGCAGCCCGTCATACTTATGATGCGAAGAACGACCTGTATCGTCACGCATGTGACGTAAGTCGTAAGGAGCGTTGGGCCGATCCTGTTACCGGCCAGTCGAAACATAGCTGGGGGCGTGCCATGGGGTGGTATGCAATGGCGTTTGTAGATGCTCTCGATTTTATCCCGAAACATGAACCCGGTAGAGATTCCATGCTGGTAATTTTCAATAAAATAGCTGCCCAGATAAAGCGTCTGCAAGATTCCAAGAGCGGTTTGTGGTATCAGGTGTTGGACAAGAGTGGAGCACCGGGAAATTATCTGGAATCTTCTTGTTCCACAATGTTTGTGTATTCCTTATTCAAAGGGGTGCGCAAAGGGTATATTGATAAATCTTATCTGGCGGTAGCTATTAAAGGATACAAAGGCATTCTTGATAATTTCATTGAGGTGGATGGGAACGGTGTGATAAGCATAACAAAAGCATGCGCCGTAGCCGGGCTCGGTGGAAAAGTTTATCGTTCGGGAGATTATGATTATTACATTAATGAGACTGTCCGCAATAACGATCCTAAGGCTGTAGGCCCGTTTATTCTTGCATCGTTGGAGTGGGAACGTCTTCAGGATGTGAAAGCAACTGTTAATCAGAAATAACACCGTTAATCATAAATAATAATGAAAGCAAGTATGAAAATATTGTGCAGCTTTGTGATAGCTCTACTTTGTGGGGGCAGTTCCTTGTCTGCGGCACAGCAGTGGAAAGACACGATTGTTGTGGCACGTGACGGTAGCGGGGATTACCGCACGCTGACCGAAGCCATGGAGGGCATCCGGGCCTTTATGGATTATAAAGTGACAGTACTGGTTAAAAAAGGTGTATATAAGGAGAAGGTTATTCTTCCTTCTTGGTTGGAAAATGTCGATTTCATCGGTGAAAATGCGGAAAATACAATAATCACTTACGATGATCATGCCAATATAAACAAAATGGGGACTTTCCGTACTTACACTTTGAAAGTAGAGGGAAACTCCATTACTTTTAAGAACCTGACGATTGAGAATAATGCTGCGCGACTGGGGCAGGCTGTTGCGCTTCATACGGAAGGCGACCGCCTGATTTTTATCAACTGCCGCTTTTTGGGAAATCAGGATACTATTTATACCGGTGCGAAAGGCACCCGGCTCTATTTTCTGAACTGCTATATAGAGGGGACTACCGATTTTATTTTCGGACCGTCTACGGCATTGTTCCGGAATTGCACCATCCATAGCAAAAGCAATTCATACATAACGGCGGCATCCACTCCGAAAGATGTTGAAGTGGGATATGTCTTTAGAGACTGTAAGTTGACTGCTGCTCCGGGAGTTGATAAAGTCTATTTGGGCCGTCCTTGGCGGCCGTATGCAGCTACGGTGTTTATTAATTGTGAAATGGGGAAGCATATCCGTCCGGAAGGCTGGCATAATTGGGGTAATTCGGAGAATGAAAAAACAGCCCGATATGCCGAATTCGGCAGTACGGGAGAAGGGGCCGACTGCGCAGGCCGGGTAAAATGGGCTAAGCAACTGACCGGAAGGGAAGCTGCCAAGTACGGTAATCCTGCCTATCTCTTCGAGAGATGCAGTGAATGGAAAGAAGTGGAACTTTAACGGGTTTCTTTCAGGAAGTCTGCTCTCATGGGACTGAAGCAGTCGATAAGTATACCGGCTTCCAGGCAAGTACATCCATGTTCGGCATCCGGTTCGATGTAAACGCCGTCACCTGCCGACACAATCTGCTTTTCGCCATTAACGGTGAATTCGAATTTTCCGCTTGCCACATAGGTTGTTTGGGTGTGATAGTGGGTGTGAGGGGTGCCCACTGCACCTTGCTCAAATTTGACTTTAACGAGCATAACCTGACCGTCATATCCCAGTATCTGGCGAACGACGCCTTCACCGGCGGGTTCCCATGCTTTCTCGTTTTCGAGAATGAATGTATTGCTTCTTGTCTTTTTCATTGTGTAGAAAATTGTTTTATTTTGGCAAATATACGACATTAAACAATAAGTTTGAAAACCATGAAAAATAAATTGATTCTGCTCTTGGCAGTGCTTTTCCTATGTTCGGCTTTCAAGGCGGACAAGCCGGTAATCACTATATTTATGATCGGCGATTCTACAATGGCGAATAAGTCGTTGACCGGTGGCAATCCGGAAAGAGGGTGGGGGCATGTACTGCCCGGTTTCTTTTCTGAGGATATACGAGTGGACAATCATGCCATGAACGGGCGCAGTTCCAAGAGTTTTATTAACGAAGGACGTTGGGACAAAGTGCTTTCGCTGATAAAAAAAGGAGATTATGTTTTTATCCAGTTCGGACATAATGACGAGAAACTGTCAGCAGAGCGCCATACGGATCCAGGAACGACATTCGATGCCAACCTTCGCAAGTTTGTGAACGAAACAAGGGCAAAAGGTGGTATCCCGGTACTTTTCAATTCCATTGTACGCCGTAAATTTGGTACTTCCAATGATAAGGCTGTGGCGGAAGCTATTCTTCAGGATGATATTCGCAAGGGGATCAATCCGGATGCCAAAAGGGATGCTTCACAGGATGATGAGGTGAGGGAAGGAGATAAGCTGATTGATACGCATGGAGCCTATTTGGACTCCCCACGTAATGTGGCAGAGGAATTGGATGTGCCTTTTATTGATATGAATAGGCTTACCCATAAGCTGGTAGAGGGGTTGGGCCCGAAAGAATCGAAAAAACTTTTTATGTGGGTGCCTGCCAATACAATCGCATCCATGCCTAAAGGACGTGAGGACAATACCCACTTAAATGTATATGGTGCACGTGTCATAGCAGGTATTACGGTAGATGCCATAGCAAAAGCAGTGCCGGAATTGGCAAAGTATGTTCGCCATTATGATTTCGTGGTGGCACAAGACGGTAGCGGTGATTTCTTTACTGTACAGGAAGCCATTAATGCCGTTCCCGATTTCCGTAAAAATGTACGTACCACGATACTGATACGCAAGGGTGTGTATAAAGAAAAGCTGATTGTGCCTGAAAGTAAGATTAATATCTCCCTGATAGGTCAGGAAGGGGCGGTCATATCGTATGATGATTATGCCGGCAAACCGAATATCTTTGGTGAAAACAAAGGAACGTCCGGTTCGTCTTCCTGTTATATTTATGCACCCGACTTTTACGCGGAGAATATCACGTTCGAGAACACATCAGGTCCGGTAGGTCAGGCAGTTGCCTGTTTTGTAAGCGCCGATCGCGTGTATTTTAAAAACTGCCGTTTCCTCGGTTTTCAGGATACACTCTACACCTACGGGAAGGGAGTGCGGCAGTATTATGAGGATTGTTATATAGAGGGAACAGTGGATTTTATATTCGGTTGGTCTACGGCTGTTTTCAATCGCTGCCACATCCACAGCAAACGTGACGGTTATGTTACGGCTCCTTCTACCGACGAGGGACAGAAATACGGCTATGTATTCTATGACTGTAAGCTGACTGCGGATGCAGGGGTGACAAAAGTGTACTTGTCCCGTCCATGGCGTCCTTTTGCCAGGGCTGTATTTGTGCATTGTGATTTGGGAAAGCATATTC
The DNA here is from genome assembly GCF_025146565.1 of Bacteroides eggerthii. Lineage (NCBI taxonomy): Bacteria > Pseudomonadati > Bacteroidota > Bacteroidia > Bacteroidales > Bacteroidaceae > Bacteroides > Bacteroides eggerthii. The sequence continues at coordinate 1,538,084 of NZ_CP102258.1, forward strand.
TTCCTGCCGGGTGGCACAACTGGAACAAGAAAGAGGCGGAGAGGACAGCCTTTTACGCTGAATATGACAGCTATGGACCGGGAGCCAACCCCAAAGCCCGCGCTGCTTTCTCGCATCAGTTGAAAGATTTGAAAGGTTATGAAATGGAATCCGTACTGTCCGGCAGTGATAACTGGAATCCGGTTGCAAACGGTAATGCATTGGTAAGTATAAAGCGTTAACTGACAAAACTATTTTATATCAGGCACATCGTCCGATAAGTATTCTTTTCCATTTCTCCAGGGATAAGTGGGCTGTTGTTGCAGGCGTTTGTAGAAAGCAAACGCCTAAAATAAGTGTAAAGGTACAAGGTTTTTCAACGAAATATGTATCTTTACACCACAGAACGATTATTATATTATGAAAAATATCCTATACCTGATCATTTCTTTGTTGTACATATTGCCGGTTAAGTCACAGCCGGCCTGTTTTTTTACCCATTATTCATCCGAAGAAGGTCTTTCGCAAAATACGGTTATGAGTATTTTGCAAGACAGGAAAGGAAACATGTGGTTTTCCACATGGGATGGAATCAATAAATTCAACGGCTATGTTTTCAGGACCTATAAAGCCAAGTTTGATAACCGGATTAATTTGACGAACAACCGCGTGGACCACATGTATGAAGACAAATACGGTTTCCTTTGGTTACAGACATACGATAATCAGGTCTATCGCTTTGACACCCGTTCCGAGAAATTCGAGCACGTACCTGCTACGGAGGAGAAAGGAGGCAGGATTGTCATAACTTCAATAAAAATGTTGCCATGCGGTTCAGTATGGCTGCTTTCGGAAAACGAAGGCGCTATTCGTGTGAAAACGGATCCGGCTACCTATCGCCTTTCTTCGGAGTGGTATTCCGATAAATCGGGGTTGCTTCCGGCAACGCGTGTGTACGATATTTATGAGGATCATGCCGGCAACGAGTGGGTTTTGACCAACAACGGATTGGGAATGCTCGCTGCCGGAAACCGCACAATGGCTTCTTATTTCGTGGAGACAGCAAAACGAGAAAAGGGGAAAGGGCAGTTCTTTTATGTGGCGCAGGAATATGGGAATGAGATATTCTTCGGTTCGGATCATGGGCGGATATGGCGTTACCAAAAGCAAGGAGGACAGTTCGAACTATTACAGCTACCCGCCTCCTCACGTGTTGTGGAGATAAAAAAGATAAATGAACAGGCAATTCTGATTGTAACGAAGACAGACGGTTTCTTCGTCTATGATGTAGCGTCTAAAGGAATGGAACACTATGAAGCCTCGCGACTTCCTAAGGCACCCGTCCGTTCTGTCTATATGGACAAGTACTCGGAAATATGGTTCGAACAGGAAGTGCCGGGTACTGTGGCCCATTTCAATGCGAAAACAAAAGTCCTGAAAACGGAAGTGATACCGGTGGAGCCCACCAGCACAGACCGTTCGCGTCCGGCTTTTCACGTACACGAAGATATTTACGGGACGGTATGGGTGCATCCCTATGGGGGCGGCTTTTCACGTTTCGATAGAGAAAACAACCGTTTGCAGTCTTTCTACAACGGACTGTCAGATGCAAACTGGCGGTTCTCCAACAAGATCCATTCGGCCTTTTCCGACAGGCAGGGTAATCTGTGGATGTGCACGCATTCCAAAGGGTTGGAGAAAATAACTTTTCAGGCGTCGCCGTTCCGTATGATAACTCCGGAGCCTCACCGCTACGAATCTTTGAGCAACGAAGTGCGTGCGCTTTGCGAGGATGCCGAACACAATCTTTGGGTAGGACTGAAAAACGGAAAGTTGCGGGTGTATGGCAACGACCATTCGGAGCGCGGATACTTGACCGAGGCCGGAACCATATCGCATGCAGGCGCTCCTTTGAAGGGAAATGTCTATTTTATATATCAAGACAGTAAGAGCAACCTTTGGATTGCGACAAAGGGAGAGGGACTCGTAAAAGCGGAGCCCCGGAACGGAATGTGTTATAAGCTGACGCGCTACCGGCATCGGAAAGAAGACATATATAGCTTGAGTGATGATAACGTATATTGTGTGTACGAGGACGGCAGAGGGCGCATTTGGGTTGCTACTTTCGGAGGAGGCGTCAATTATTTGACGCACAATCAGGACGGCGAGGAAATATTTGTCAGCCACCGCAACAATCTGAAAGGTTTCCCTATTAACAAATGTCATAAGGTGCGTTTCATCACAGGGGATCATCGGGGGAATATCTGGATTGCCACGACCGTAGGGGCATTGAGGGTGAACGGAGACTTCAAGAACCCTGAAGATGCTGTCTTTCATCATTATCAGCGCATACAGGATGACATGTACAGTTTGAGCAACAACGATGTGCATTGGATTCTGTCTACCGGAAAGAAGGAGCTCTATCTGGCCACTTTTGGCGGCGGGCTGAACAAATTGCAGTCCATAGACGAGGACGGTGATGCGGCGTTCAAGTCATATTGTGTAGAGGACGGTTTGCCTTCGGACATATTGCTCTCTATTCGTGAGGACAACAAAGGAAATCTTTGGATGAGTACGGAGAATGGCATCAGCAAGTTTATACCGGAAGAAGAACGGTTTGAGAATTATGCCGACGAACATCTCTCGTTCCGCCTGCGCTTCAGTGAAGCGGCGTCGCTCTACACTTCGTGGGGAAACCTTATGTATGGAACGAGTGAGGGCATCTTCCTTTTCAAACCGGACTCACTCCGGAAAAGTACGTATGTTCCGCCGTTGGTATTCTCCAAGTTGCTGATATCGAATGAAGATGTGACTCCGGGTGAAAATTCGGTATTGCAACGCAGTCTGGATGATACCCGCCGGTTGAAGCTCTCCCACAAAGAGAATATTTTCACCATTCAGTTTGCGGCGCTCGACTATACGGACCCTTCGGAAATCCAATATGCTTATATTTTGGAAGGCTTTGAAAAATCATGGAATTACGTCGGCAAGCAGCGAATGGCTACTTATACCAACTTGCCCAAAGGAGATTATGTGTTTAAGGTACGTTCTACCAATGCCGAGGGGGTGTGGACGGAGAATACGCGCTTGCTCGATATAGAGGTGCTTCCCTCTTTTTGGGAGACTCCTTTCGCCTATTTCCTGTATGTGCTGTTTGTGCTGCTGATTATCGTAACGGCTGTCTACATCTTGTTTACAATCTATCGTTTAAAGCATGAGGTATCCGTAGAGCAGCAAATGACGAACATGAAACTGCGTTTCTTTACGGATATTTCCCATGAGCTGCGCACGCCTTTGACCTTGATTTCCGGTCCGGTGGAGTATGTCTTGAGCAATAAGCGGTTGCCGGCGGATGTTCGTGAGCAATTGCAGGTTGTGGAACGCAATACGAACCGTATGCTGCATCTGATCAATCAGATACTCGATTTCCGGAAGATACAGAACAGGAAGATGAAGATGCAGGTGCAACGTGTTGATGCGGTGGCGTTCACCCGTAAGGTCATGGAAAACTTCGATTCCGTAGCCGAGGAGCACCGGATTGATTTCTTGTTTGAAACGGAGAAGCCCGGACTCTATCTGTGGATAGATGCCGACAAGTACGAAAAGATAATCTTCAACCTGCTTTCCAATGCCTTCAAGTACACTCCGAATGGAAAGATGATTAAGGTGTTTATCCATGAAGACAAAGACACTGTTTCCATTGGCGTGCAGGATCAGGGCATCGGTATTGCCGAGAACAAGAAGAAGTCGATCTTTGTCCGTTTCGAGAATATGGTAGACCGTAACTTGTTCAATCCAAGCACAGGCATCGGTCTGTCATTGGTGAAGGAACTGGTGGAAATGCATAAGGCACTGATCTCGGTAGACAGCAAACTGGGCGAGGGAAGCTGTTTCAAGATCGACTTCCAGAAAGGAAAAGAGCATTATGACGATTCGGTGGAATTCATGCAGGATGATGCAACGGTTTGCCTGGAGGTGCAGCGGCAGCAAACGGAAGAAACGGTCTCCCCGCAATCGGAAACGGAAAGAGAAGCACAGGAGAATGAGGACATGGCAACATCCAAAGGACTGATGCTTCTGGTGGAAGATAATGCCGAGTTGCGCATATTTCTGCGGAGCATTTTCTCGCCCGAATACCGTATTGTAGAAGCTGCTGACGGCATGGAGGGTTGTGATAAGGCTTTGAAGCTCTTGCCGGATATTATTATCAGTGACGTGATGATGCCGGAGAAAGACGGTATTGCCATGACCCGCGAGTTACGTGCGGATATGACAACCAGCCACATCCCTATTGTGCTGCTTACCGCAAAGTCGTCCATTGAAAGCAAGTTGGAAGGTCTGGAGTATGGTGCCGATGATTATATAACCAAACCTTTCAGTGCTACTTATTTGAAAGCGCGTGTGAAGAATTTGCTTGTTCAGCGGCAGAAGTTACAAATGCTGTACCGTCAGGACTTGATGTCGGCGGGAATGGCTATACCTGTTTCCGATGAACAGACGGAGAAGCGTCTTACCGATAATCCGGAAACGGACAAATCTCCGGTCATGTCTCCCAACGACCGTAAGTTTATGGACCGCCTTGTCGAATTTATGGAGAAGAACATGGATAACGGTGAACTGATAGTGGATGATTTTGTGCACGAGCTGGCTGTCAGCCGTTCTGTCTTCTTCAAGAAACTGAAGACCCTGACCGGTTTGGCGCCTATTGAATTCATCAAGGAAATGCGCATTAATCGTGCAGTACAACTGATAGAAACGGGAGAATATTCCATGACGCAAATATCCTACATGGTAGGTATCAACGATCCGCGTTATTTCAGTAAATGCTTCAAACAGAAAATGGGGATGACACCAACGGAGTATAGGGACAAGGTACTGAAATAGGCTGCTGTTTTGTACCCGGAATGAACATTAATGTTTTTGATATGTTCTTTTTGAATAATTACAAAACCAAACCGTAACTATGATCGTGTATTTAATTAGTTTGCTTGTTATTGGCTCGGCAATAGCTTGGAGCCTCTGGAAAGCCCCTTCGGACAAAGAGTTATGGGGAGAGGATGAGTTGGAATAAGTGCCCTAAATTCTTTCTCCAGGAGGGCTGAAAGTTTTTTCATGCGTGCCAGTTGCAGTCCCCTAATAGGAATTGAGTTAAAACAAAATTCAGTAATCATCTGTAATTCAGAACGGAGTGACAGATGATTACTGAATTTTATTTTGATACGACTCTTTTAAGTAGAATCTATAATGTTGTTTACTTCAACCAGCGTGGATCACCTACCTTGTCTATGATAAGATCTTCATTGGTGATAGTGAAGTCTCCATTTGCTTCATCCTTGAATGCAGGATCTACAAACTTTTCTTTTACGCAGTTGGGGTCTGTAAATGTAACGATATATTCTTCTCCACTTTTATATCGGATTATACCGGCATTCTTGGCTTCGTAGTATCGGTTATTGCTTGCGGTGATGTTCTCTGCTTCAATATACTTCTGATCGTTGAGATAACCGGAGAAGTTCATAAATAGGTTACTTTTCATAGAAATTTTTGCACCCGGATATCTGACATACATCAGACGTTTAAAGGTTTTGACTGCACCGACTATGGTATTGTTTTCCAATTTGATGCTATATTCGGTAACCTCAGGATTCCAGGGCTTTTTGTCTTCAGTGCCGTCAATGCGGATGAATTCACGTGCTTTTACCTGAGAACAATTATAGAAGGTATTGTTGGTGATGGTCAGTTTCTTGATTGTACCTGAACGGCTATCAAGAAAGTCGCCGCCATCGCATGCAATATCATAAATGAGACAGTTGTTTATGGTGATAGCATCTACTGTTATGGGCTTTGACGGATTATTGATTGCGAATATTCCTTCTTTATAACCTCTGATTTCGCTTGCTTCGATCTTGAACTCTTTGGCTGTGGTTCCGTCTTCGTATGAGAACATTCTTTTTACTGCTGCTCCGTTACCGTCCATGATAATGTTTCGCATGACGATTCCCGAACCTTCAATCATATTGAATTTACCCACCAAGACAGGCTTGTTCTTGAAGCGCTCGCCGACAATCTGTATCTCTTTATTGACCTCTACTTCACCTATGTCATAAGTGCCGGCTTGAATTAAGATTAGGTTTTTGTTTTCGTTTGCTTCAGTTACAGCGTCTTGCAGGGACTTACCATCGGGGGATACTACTATTGCTGTTGCAGGATCAATCAAAGTGGTCAAAGTACGGACTCCGCAGTTCTTTTCACCGTTGAGCAACTTAGCTGTATAGGTGGTGTTGCCTGAAAGGCCGTTGACTATGACTTTTCCACTTTGGAGATCTTGGCTTGATATAGCCTGTTTTACAGGCTCTCCCTCTTCCGGAGTTAATATAACTTCGGTGAATGTTCTGTTCAATTCAAAGTACAAAGTAGCAGAAGAAGCTGTTAAATCATCTTCGTCAACTTCCTTCAGGAGTTTTTCCGGTTCAGTTTTGAAATAGATACCATTCCACTTGGAATCTTTAATATTGTCACCTTTGCACATAAAACGTGCGGAGTACTTGGTATCACCTTCAAGTCCTGTTACATCATAAGGCATATCTTCGGCTGTAAGGTTGGTATAAGTACGTACTGGTGTACCTTGAAATGTCAAACTGTCATTGGCGAAAATTTCTATATCGTAGAATGATGCTTCGGAGTTTATAGTCCAGCTTAAGCGTACGTCGATGGTGTTGTTGACTTTCGCTTCCAAACCGAAGGGAGCAAACAGGTGGTCATGCTCCAAAGCTGTGACTTCTTCGCTTTGGTCTTCGCATGCTGTTGTCAGGACTGCACATGCTAATCCTAACAGATATGTGTATTTTTTGAACTTGTTCATAATCTTTTTTATTGTGTATGTTTAACAATTTATTAATTGTTGTTCAAAGTGCCGTTACTGCTGTCGATGAATGTCTGCCAGATGGGCCAGTATTGGTTTTCATCAGGATTCTTTTGATAAAGTACATCAATCAAGGCGTCGGGTAACTTTTCTGTATTAATCCATGTGGTGCTTTCATAATCGGCCGGAGCATTCTCTGTTTCTCCATGATTTAATCCGTAGAAAAGCAAGGTTTCACCATCTTCTGCAGTTTTGTAGTAAAGCTTGTCAGAGAGATCATTATAAGGACTTTCACGTCGTGCCAGTTTTTTCATCTTATCTTTGGCTTCATCCAATTTCGTTTTTAATAAGTTCCAACGAATAAGGTCGGCTTTTCTTAAGGATTCACCGGCAAATTCAAATGCACGTTGTTCGACGATGGCATTGAAGAAGGCATCATGATCGGTAGTTGCCTGATTCATGTATGTTGTCACTTTAGATGCCGGCAGGGCGCGGTCTAAGATGGGTTTTAGATATTGTGCGGCATTTGCCGGGTTCCCTTCTAATTCATTAATTGCTTCTGCAGCCATTAAGTAGACGTCTGCTAAGCGCATATATTGCCAGTTTACACCGTCGTCGTTGGTAGAAGTCACAATGCGGTTCATCCACTCATAACGTAATTTTCCAAAACACCAGCTTTTTAAACTGCGTAATTCCTGCTTTGCTTTTCCGTTTACTAAATCTTTGCCCCATTCATAGGGTACGCAAGTGATGTCACGACGTACATCCTGTATATCGTAATCGTAGAATAGGTAAGGCAATGGGCCATTAATTCCGCCTTGAGCCTGTGCGGTGTATTGGTCGGCAACATTATGTTTTACTCCAAATGTATATAGTACGCGGCCGCGTCCACTTGCAAATGGGATTTCCCAAAGGGATTCACCACCGGCTGTAGTGTTGTCTTGGCATAATTTGGTGAAATTTTCTTTGAATGAGCCTAATTCACAACCACTGTTCTTTATAACGTCTTCACATTCGTTCTTTGCAATAGTATACATTTTGTCAACACTCAATTCGGGGTTTGTGCTTCTGCGTACTCCGTCTGTGCGCTGGCTGTAACCGGCAGCGTAGAGGGCTATGCGTGCACGAAGTCCCTTCACAAAAGCTTTATTGACACGTTCTGTGCTTTGGGTTACTTTGGACTCATTGGGCCAAGGAACCATATTTGCTGCTTTCTCTAAATCACTTAAAAGTCGGATATAGATTTCGTCTCTGTCGGTTCTTGGAAGGTAAACGGTTTCGGAAGTGTTGGGCTCAAAGCGTGCGGGAACATCTCCCCAGCCTTTAATCAAATCCAAATAGAGCACTGCTCTCAATGTCATTGCTTCACCCAGAAGTTGGGCGAAATCAGCATCTTTAAGATCTGAGTAGGTTTCCAGTCCACGAATACATAAGTTGGCGCGCTCAATACCTTCATAGAACTTAGCCCAAGCATTATTTGCCGTATTCATTTGAGTGTTGGAGGGACGTGCAGCATATGTGCATAGTTCGTATTTGCCATCATCCGCCACTTTTGAAGCATCCATGTTGTTTATCCATTCAATATCGGAATTCTGTCCATAGTAAGGAAGAAAACGACCGCGATAGGAGTTGGTTTCGCCAAAAGACTGGTGTATGCCCATCACTGCGGCTTCAGCCAGTTCTTTTACTGAAAACAAGTTGGGCTCTTCCATTGCAGACTGCGCCGGAGCATCCAAATCACAAGAGGTTACTATACCTGTCAATGATAGGGATAAAAGTGATATGTATATAAATCTTTTCATATTTATTTTTCTTTTTATTAGTGGTTTAGAAGTTCAAATTGACACCTATGACAAACTGACGGCTCTTGGGATACGCTGAGTAATCGACACCCGGAGTCAGATTTGTTTTGCGAATAGTTGAGACTTCAGGATCATATCCGGAGTAATTGGTGATGCAGAATAAATTGTAACCGGTTACATAGAAGCGCAGATTCTGTATCTTTACCTTATTAAGCAAGGCTTTAGGTAGAGTATATCCTAAAGTTAAAGTATTCAGGCGCAGGAATGAAGCATCTTCTACGGCCCAATCGCTGAATACCATACGTGCAGTATAAGGAGACCACATTGTGGTGTTTGCATTCATTTCTGCTAATTTGGCAGGGTCATTACAGATGGTACCGTCGGCATTTAAGTTGGTCCAGCGTTTTCCGTCAGCCATGTCTGAAATCATGTTACGATATTGATATTTACCGGTTTGAGTAAATTCAATCTTGTTGGCATTGTAAACATCGTTACCATAACTCCAGTTGAAGTTAGCGCTTAAGTCGAAACCGTATGCACGTGCATTGATTGTGAAACCACCTGTATGCAATGGATTGGCGTCACCAATAATCTCACGGTCGTCAGAGGTTACTTTATTGTCTTCACTGCCGTCAATATTTTGCAGTTTCATCATACCCGGCCGTAATGTACCTACAACGGCCGATGCATCGGTCACTCCTTCTTTTAAAATCCATTTCTTGCTTGTTGCATCATAGCCTTCGAAATCGCTGACTTCATAGCGACCGGCAGAACGGTAACCATACATTTTGCCCACTGCACCACCTTTGGCGATCCAGAAGTCATAACCGATTTCAGAAGAAGCCCAGTAGGTTTCTGCTCCAAAATCGTTCATAATACCGAGATCTTTAATCTTGTTCTTGTTGAAACCAATGTTAGCGCTAAAGCTTAAACCGAAATTCTTTTTGTCGATAGCCGTCCAGTTAAGAGTTGCTTCAATACCTTTATTTTGAGTTTCTCCCATGTTGCGGTATTGATAGTCATATCCTGTGCCGGAAACAGGAAACTGAATTAACAGGTCTTTGGTGGTATTCAGATAAGCTTCGATGCTACCATTCAGTTTGCCGCCTAAGACTGTAAAGTCCAAACCGATGTTACGGGTTATGGTCGTTTCCCATTTCAAGTCGGAGTTGGGCATCGTCTTAGATGCTGCCCAATAATTGCTGAAACCGTTTATCCATGATGTTGCAGATGATACGTAATTTAAGTTCATCTGTCCGGAGGGAATATTGTTGTTTCCGGCAGTACCATAACTGAAACGAAGTTTTAAATCATCCAGCCAGGATTGAGTACCTTCCATGAAACGCTCGGAAGAAATACGCCATGCAACGGCTGCTGAAGGGAAATACCCCCATTGGTTACCGGATGCAAACTTGGAAGAACCATCGGCACGAAATGTTGCACTGATCAGGTATTTACTTTGGAAATCATAATTTATACGACCAAAATATGACAATAATTTATCGTCCGGATTGATGTAGTTGTCAATAGAGAATGGTACCCCCTGTGAAGAGAATTTCCATGCGTCTTTTGCTGTAAATGATTCTGGAAATCCATGAACTATATCGGTGAGTACTTTGGATTTGGTTATAATCCATTCATGTCCTATCATTGCATTTAAGTGATGGCTGTCTCCCTTGAATAACTTGGAAAAATCATAGCTGATAGTATTGGTGTTACGGAATTTGTGGCGGCTTGTATTGGCGAATTGAGCGGCAGGCTTACCTTGATTAGCGTCCGAAGGCACATTTTTAATGTAATAAGTTGTAAGGCCCCAATAGCGTTGGTCGCTGTTGCGATAGTCGTCATAACCAACTTCTGTTTTTATTTTGAAATTTTTGAATATTTCCCAGCCGAAGCTGCCTGCTATATTCAGGGTTTTACGCTCTTGCTCGCGGTCATTATCCGAAATAGCGGTTAGCGGGTGATACAGATTTCCTAAGTCGTCGTCAGAGCTGCCTGCTGAAGCATCAAGATTTGAGAGTGGAATCGGAGTGTAAATTACAGCATACTTCAAACGCTTATCCGAATCATAAGTGCTGCTGACATCATTTGCACCACCGCCTTTGATATCGGTATCGGAGTAACGGGCAGAAAAGTCCAATGTTACATTTTTTACAGGTTTGGTATTCAGCTTCAAACTGAAGTTGTCACGTTTGTAGTTGGAGCCTTCCATAATGGCTTTATCATTCATGTGGCTATAACTGAACGCATATCTTATTTTATCACTACCGCCATTGATGTTTAAATTGTGGTTGAATGTATGACCGGTGCGACCGAATGTTAAGTCTTGCCAATCATTATGAGGTATATTGTCATACATGTCCATATCTGTGTAGGCTCCAAAATAGTTCTCATAAGAACTCATATCATCGGATTTGATGAGGCCTGCCAGTTCGTATTGCCACTTGGCATAATCTTTGGGGGATAACACATCGAGTGTTTTGGCTATTTTCTTCCAACTGTAATAAGCATTGTAGCTGACGCTTACTTTTCCTTCCTTGCCAGACTTGGTTGTTACAAGAATTACACCGTTGGCACCACGTGAACCATAAATGGCTGTGGAAGATGCATCTTTCAATACGGTGATATCTTCGATGTCTGATGCCGGAATATCGGAGATGGATTCAACCGGGAAACCGTCAACAATGAATAATGGAGTGTTGTCTCCTGTGATGGAACCGCCACCACGTACGCGGATTTTCATTTCTGCATCGGGAGAACCCTCTGTAGTCGTAATCTGCACACCTGCCATTTTACCTGTTAATGCTTCGGTAGCGGAAGCTACGGGTACTGCTGCCAATACTTCCGAATTGACAGTGGCAACAGAACCGGTCAAGTCCTTACGTTTAACGGCGCCGTATCCGATAACCACAACTTCTTCCAGCGCTTGTGCATCGTCTGCCAAAATTACATCGATAGTTTTTTGTCCTTTGACGGCAATTTCTTGTGTAGTCATACCTACGTAAGAAAATATTAAAGTCGAATTGGACGGAACGTTTAGAGAGTAATTACCGTCAATGTCGGTGATTGTACCATTGCCGGTATTTCCTTTTTGTACTACGGAGGCTCCGATAACGGTTTCTCCTGCTTTGTCTTTCACTGTACCTTTTACGGTTACGTTTTGCGCTGATACGCCAAGCGATATCATGGTTACCAATAAGAATAGTAACATTGTGCGCGTGTTCTTCATTTTAGACATTCTTTGCATATTTATGATTTAAAAAGTGTTTCTCATTCAGATGAGTTTCTCTACACATTGTTAACTCCTTTTTGCAAATGTAAATTGATATGAAAAAGTAGATGTGTAATTTTTGTTTTTAGGTTGGTACTTTTTGTTATCTGTGTAGCATAAGGGAGTTAAAACCCTTCAGGAGTATGTTGTAAAGCAGAAATGCAGAAAGAAGTTGCCGGTTTGAACGAAGTCTGGAAAAGAGGGCGGGCAGGTGTGAGATTTATTTGCGGCCAGAGATGTGGATTGATAACAGGAAAGGTCTTGTGGAAAAATTGTTTTTGATGATGTGTATTTTTAAGTAAGCATGGAGACAGCCCCTTTGTAATGCTGTTATTCCATTATTATATCAATGATTTCTTCTGCTTTGTCCACAACGTAATCAGGATGGAACTCCTCTAATTCGGTTCGTGGGCGGAATCCCCAAGTCACCCCGCAAGAAGTTACACCGGCGTTGATGGCTGTCTGCATGTCTACTCCGGAGTCGCCGACGTAGAGCACATCTCTTTTATCTGTTTTGGCAATGGCAAGAATGTCTTCCACAATGGTGGGATCGGGCTTTACATTGACCCCTTCCCGCTGTCCGAATACTGCAACGAAATGTATTTTTGGAAAATAGTGTGCTATCAGTTTTTGTGTTGCTGCCTGATATTTGTTGGATGCAACAGCAATCTGTAATCCTTGTGACTGTATTTGTTCCAATAGTTCGGGAATACCGGGATAGGGGTGGCTTTTATCTGCATTGTGTGCGTCGTAATAAGGAATGAATTCTTTGCGGACGCGGAGTACATTCTCTTCATTCTTTGCAGTCTCGGGAAGAGCCCGTTCAAACAGCTTGTTAATACCGTTACCTACCATGAAGTTATAGGCTGATTCTTCGTGTGTAGGGTAGCCAAGTACATTCAAGGCATGATTGGTGCTTTGTGCCAGATCGGCGATTGTGTTCAACAGTGTACCATCTAAGTCGAATATAACAAGCTTCTTCATTACTCTTCTTTTTAATTTGAGGTGCAAAGATATAATAATCCACCGGGTTGTATAGAAATTTACGGTGGATTTCTATATGAATCTGTTATTTTGTGATTCTGAACCAGTCCACGTCTGTCCAACCGCCATCGTTGGTTACAATGGCCGGACGGGTACAGAACATCCCCACTTTAGCACCGATCCATTTACCTTCTTTTACCTGAAACGGATTACCTAACGACTGGTATTTCTTTCCATCGAGGCTATAACTGAAGTTGCATGTTACTAACAGGTCGTGCCCGCCTTCACTTTGGGAAATCCGCTTTCCGTCAGAGGAAAATTTGGCACGAAGGTAAATAGTGTTATCTTTTAAATCGGTTGTGCCGTTCACTGTTTCGGGAGTGCCTTTGTCGGCTTTACGACAGGACACTTGGGACAAGACCAGGCCTTTGTCCGTATTCTTCAGAATCAGTCCGGCATAGTCAAGGCCCATGACGACCAGACCGGTGCGCTCTCCTTTGTATTTTCCCGTAGGTCTGAAGGTCAGCTTCATGGTAGCGGTGAAGTTGGCTGCAGGTGTCTTTTGCAATAATAAGTTGGCTACATCCCATAGATTTTTGTACTCTTTGACAACGGGATAAGAATAAAGCCGCATTATGCTTTGATCCCCTGCATAGTAAGCCCATTTTTCATTGATATTGGCATGCCATTGCCATTGCGGGGAAAGGGTGTAGCCATCAAATTCGTCACTTTCCTGTGGAGTGCAGATAGGGTATGTTTTGCCTACGTCCGGCTTTTTATAAACTGATACCGGTTCACCACAGCCGTCACCGTCTTTGTCTATGCCGATAACAGGCCAATCGTTTATCCATTTCATAGGTTGCAGATGTACCAATCGCCCGTAAGCGCCTACATCCTGAAAATGAAGAAACCAATCTTCGCCCGTAGGGGTGTCTACCCATGCTCCTTGGTGAGGACCGTTGACGGGGCTGTTGCCTTGTGCCAATACTTTCTTCCATTCGTAAGGGCCATATATGTTTTGGGAACGGAGCACAACCTGCCACCCGGTAGGTACGCCGCCTGCAGGATGGAATATATAGTAATAGTCTCCTCTTTTGTAGAGTTTCGGCCCTTCACATGTCTGATGCGCTTCATGTCCGTCGAAGACGATGCGCGACTGTGTGATGGCTTTGGTGGCATCTGTATTCAGTTCGCAAATGGAAATGATGCTTTTCAATCCGGCACGACTTCCTGCATAGGCGTGTACCATATATACTTTTCCGTTTTCATCCCAAAAAGGGCAAGTGTCTATAATTCCCTTACCCGGTTTAACGAGTACGGGTTCTGTCCATGGGCCTTTCGGATCTTTGGCTTTTACCATGAAGGCGCCCTGGTCGGGATCCCCCCAGAATATGTAGAATTCACCGTTATGATAACGGATAGCAGGAGCCCATACGCGGTTACCATGTTCCGGGCGTTCGGGCGTTTCGATAGGAGTCAGGGTATAAGGGATGGCAGCACCGATAATGCTCCAGTTTACGAGGTCCTTGGAATGTAGAATCTGTAAGCCCGGCAGACAGTTGAAACTGGAGGAGGTCATATAGAAATCATCTCCTACACGACAGGCGTCCGGGTCGGAATAGTCTGCATAGAGTATCGGATTCTTATATTTACCGTTGCCTTGGTCGGCTACCCATACTTCGGAAACATAATTCTTCTCTTGCGCAGCCAGCGGTGATGCAAGCAGCAGGCAAATGCCTAAAAGTGTCTTTCTTGTTTTCATGTGGCTTGGTTTTTTAGTTTTTAATTTTCACCTGAACCGGATGCTGCAATTCTTCTTTCCATTTGTGCATGTAGGCAAACCATGCTTCGGGTGTGGGATAACCGAAGGTTTCCTTGCAAGAAGTGAACATTGTATAGTAATGGAATCGGTTGCTCCCCGGTGCTGAAACTGTATAAAGGAAATTGTCTTTGTCTTTTACTTCCTTGCGGATGTATTTCTGTGGAATATAAGTGGCGATGCCTACTGTTTCCTTTGCATATTTCACAGTGTCGTTCACAGGCCAGTGTCTTCCCCAACTGCCTATTAAACCTTTATGGTCAGAATCCGAGAGTGTCTCGTTGCCCATGATGTTTTGTACACCGGTGCAAAAGAGTTCATCTTTCAGCGGTTCGTCAAAGAAAGTCTCTACCAGCAGATCACGATGTCCCGCATAAAGTATATAACGGTTGGTCATGTTCAACTCTTTTCCTTGATAGTTCCAACCTTTTACAGCTACGTCAACGATAGTGCGTATAGGTCCATAAGCAAGAATACTTTCAGTGCGGAAGGCTACCGGTTCTATATGGGTGGCTTTTGTTCCGTCCCAGCCTTTCAAGGCTCCGACACCGCAACTGTTCCCAACCATTAATACATCATCTCCAAACCCGCGTGCAAGTTGTTCGGCATTGGGATAAAAGCTGCTTTCTTGTATCTCAAGTCCTTTGTTGAATTTACCGTAAGGGTCTATTGTTTGCTTTTGGTTGAAGTAGACGCGATAAGCGACTAATTCAGATTCGAACATTGGGCCATGGCCATGTACCATATTGTAGAAATTAGTGGTGCCCGGTACGGTAACCGACTGTATGGGAGTACGCTTTTGTTTTGGAATATCCCGTATTCTCATTCCGGCAAAGACACGTGCCGGGTAGGTCTTATTTGTTTTGGCAGATGACAAGGTGATTGTTAGCGTACTCGTTTCGTTGGCAGGAATATTCATGACAAAAGCCAACTCGTCAGCTTGCAAGTCTCCGTTCAGGTCATCCAATTGTGAGGGTATTTCTTCCTCACCGTTCAATACGACAGCTGAGCGTACATGGAAACCGGATTGTAAATCTTCAATCTTTAGAACTACCGGAGCATCGATTTTATCTTTTGTCCATGAATTACTTATTTCAATTGAGATCGTTTTGAAACTTGTCTGTGGTTGCGCACTAAGAATGGATGTCCACAACAACAGGAAACCGGCTAAAAAGGCTGTTCTCATAACAGAGTGTATTTTAATTACAGTTACAAAATTAAACTAAAAGAACAGACAGCTCTCTTTTGGATTAAAAAAGCTGTCTGCTTTGATTTGTTATTTATGCAACTCGCATTGAACGGTTTGCATTGCTTATCGGAATTTACTTGAAATTCATAACTTTTCCTTCTGCACCAATGGCAGAATATGTCTTTCCGTCAATATTTAAGTTTTTGGCATTCTTGACATTCAGTGTATGTCCTTTAGTCTCTATGTGTATGTTTTCCAGTACAACACCTTCTGCCTGGCTGATGACAACCCCTTCTTTGGCATCACTGATGATCACATTCTTTACTGTTACATTCCTGATGGGCATTTCAGGCAATCCATTGAAGAACATGGCACGCCCGGAACCTTTACAGATAATGTTGGAGATGTGGATATTGCGGAAAGAAGGTGTTTCGACAGTCACTTCAGGTATGGATGCTTTCATGCGGCTTTTCAGATCTTCTTCCGTTTCTTCGCCGGCTGCTTTACCGCCATAGAATAAATCGAACAGTAGTGGTTCGTGAGGTATGTCAATCATGTGGATGTTGTGAATGTAGATTCCTTCTACAACACCGCCACGTCCTCTGGTACTTTTGAATCGTAAACCGACATCTGTACCGAGGAAAGTACAGTCTGCCACATAGATGTTTTTCACACCTCCGGACATTTCACTGCCCACTACAAAGCCGCCATGGCCATGTAGTACTGTGTTGTTTTTCACGATGACGTTTTGACAAGGTTCGCCGCGTTCGCGTCCGTCTTTGTCTTTACCGGATTTAATGCAAATAGCGTCATCACCGGCGTCAAAAATGTTATTGATTATCAGAGCATTCTTGCAGGATTCCAAATCTAAGGCGTCACCGTTCTGAGAATACCAGGGGTTGAATACCTTAACCTGGTTGATGGTGATGTGCTCGCAAGATAGCGGATGCAGACACCAACTCGGTGAGTTTTTAAACGTAACCCCTTCTAATAAGACTTTTTTGCTCTTGACGATATTCAGTAATACCGGGCGCAACCATGGGCGGATTTCATTCCATTCTTCCTCGGTCTCAATACCTTCGGGATTATTGAACTCTTTACAGGCTAATGCTCCTTTTAATGAGCCGGCTGTGGGATACCATATGGATTTGTCTACAACACCACCTGACTTCACGAGAGCATCCCATTGTCCGGCGGTAAGTTTGCCTTTCTTTACAGGACGCCAACTGTCACCCGAACCGTCGAATACGCCGTAGCCTGTAATTGCTATGTTTTCTGCGTTGCGTGCTGAGATAGGCGATTGGCAACGGCGGGTATTTAAGCCTTCAAATGATGTTTCGAGAATAGGATAGGCATTGAAGTCATCCGAAAAGACAATCAATGCATTCTTTTCCGTATATAGATTGACATTACTTAACAGTTCGATAGGACCTGTTAACCACAATCCTTCCGGTATAACCACTTTGCCGCCACCTTTTGCATTGACTGCTTTAATGGCATCATTAATTGCTTTTGTGTTTAAGGTAATTCCATCGCCTTTCGCCCCGAATTGCAGAATATTGACTGTATAATCCGGAAATGAAGGCTGTTCTACTTTTGGCATATTAAAAGGAAGCTCTTTATAGATGCTTTCATCTATGGAGTTTTTGCACTGGGCATGGGCAGCGTTCTGTACAGGGAGTAACGCAAGAGAAAATGTGGTAAGCACAAGTAGCTTTTTGAATAATGTGTCCATTCGTGATACTATATTAATTACTAATTATATGCAGTTACAAGGTAGATTGAAGACTGGTGTTTTCATCGTATCCGGCTATTAATTTCTTGTTTTTCCTCTTTTTTATTATCTTTCCGTAAGCGGCTCTCACGAGTTGCTTACGAAAGAAATAATAGTGGCTTAATTTTCTAACCTTTAAATATTATGAAAAAACCTCTTAATTACCTATTGCAAATGTATCGGGATTTGGCTGAAATGATGTGTACTAATTGTTGGTTTTGGTGTATTTTTTGTGGTTTTAGCCTTTTCTTTGCATGCTTTCGAGGTTTTTGCACTATCTTTGCAGCTCAATTTTAGTAAAATAAGGTATGAGTTACAATTTGTTGAAAGGAAAAAGAGGCATTATATTCGGTGCTCTGAATGAGCAATCCATTGCCTGGAAAGTAGCGGAAAAAGCAGTAGAAGAAGGTGCCACTATCACCTTGTCTAATACACCTGTTGCTGTACGTATGGGTGAAGTTTCGGCATTGGCCGAGAAGCTGAATTGCGAGGTCATTGCAGCAGATGCTACCAGTGTGGAAGATCTGGAGAATGTGTTTAAACGTTCTATGGAAGTGCTGGGCGGCCAGGTGGATTTCGTTCTCCATTCTATCGGTATGTCTCCTAACGTACGTAAGAAACGTACATACGATAATCTTGATTATGATATGTTGGATAAAACGCTGGACATTTCGGCTGTTTCTTTCCATAAGATGATACAAGCTGCCAAGAAGATGAATGCTATTGCTGAATATGGTTCTATTCTGGCTTTGAGTTATGTAGCTGCACAACGTACGTTCTATGGTTACAACGACATGGCGGATGCGAAAGCACTGTTGGAGTCTATCGCCCGTAGTTTCGGTTACATCTACGGACGTGAGCACAATGTACGTGTCAACACGATTTCACAGTCACCTACAATGACTACTGCAGGTTCCGGAGTAAAAGGTATGGACAAGTTGTTCGACTTCGCCAACCGTATGTCTCCTTTGGGTAATGCTTCGGCTGATGAATGTGCTGATTACTGTATCGTTATGTTCTCCGACTTGACTCGTAAGGTCACTATGCAGAATCTGTTCCACGACGGAGGTTTCTCCAGTGTAGGTATGAGTCTGCGTGCCATGGCTACTTATGAAAAAGGTCTGGATGAATACAAAGATGAAAACGGAAATATAATTTATGGATAATAAATAGTGATTGATGATTAGTTGGCTATGCCGGCTTATGGCAAGCCACTAATCATTAATAGCTAATCATTAATCACTAGTTGCTAACTACCAATCATTGCCATGCTTCCTGCGCTTTATCTGTTACCTGTTACTTTAGGAGACACTCCTGTTGAAACAGTATTGCCTTCTTATAATAAAGAAGTTATTTTGGGTATCCGCTATTTTATAGTAGAGGATGTGCGTTCGGCACGTCGTTTTTTGAAGAAAGTAGATAGGGAAATAGATATTGACTCGC
The DNA here is from genome assembly GCF_025146565.1 of Bacteroides eggerthii. Taxonomy (NCBI): domain Bacteria; kingdom Pseudomonadati; phylum Bacteroidota; class Bacteroidia; order Bacteroidales; family Bacteroidaceae; genus Bacteroides; species Bacteroides eggerthii. The sequence goes on from NZ_CP102258.1 coordinate 1,557,210, forward strand.
TTACGTTCTATACGCTTAATAAACATACATCACCGGAAGATATTTCCGGATATTTGATGCCGCTTGAAGACGGAAACTCTATGGGAGTGATTTCTGAGGCTGGTTGTCCGGCAGTTGCCGATCCGGGGGCGGATGTTGTGGCGATAGCCCAACGCAAGAACTTGAGGGTGATTCCGCTGGTGGGGCCTTCTTCGATTATATTGTCGGTTATGGGTTCCGGTTTCAACGGACAAAGCTTTGCTTTTCATGGATATTTGCCTATTGAACCCGGTGAACGTGCCAAGAAATTGAAGGCGTTGGAACAGCGTGTGTACAATGAGCATCAAACCCAGCTTTTCATAGAAACTCCTTATCGCAATAATAAGATGATAGAGGATATCCTGCATAATTGCCGTCCTCAGACAAAGCTCTGTATTGCTGCCAATATTACATGTGAGGGAGAATATATTAAAACTAAAACAGTGAAGGAATGGCAGGGGAGAGTTCCCGATCTCTCTAAGATTCCTTGTATTTTTCTCTTGTATAAATAATCTCCTTTATCTGTTCGTATTCATGTTCGAAACAACTGCTGAAGAAGTTTCGATGAAGATTGTGTTCTATTTGCTGAAATGTCCAAAGCTTTCCACCTTTAAACTTTTTGTTGCATAAGATCGAATCATCATCCAAATCCAGAGTGAAGAGATAAATCAGGCGATTGGTCGCTTCATTTTCAAAATGATACATAAAGTTAAAGTGGAGATCCTGCAATGAAGCTGTTGGCAGGGTATTCAGTAATACTCTTTTTATTCCTTGTTCTAAAGTCTCTCCATATAACAAATAGCTTTCCATTAGCAGGTCTGTTTTGCCCTTCTCAAACATGCAACACTGAGGGCGTGGCAATAAGAACAACATGCCATGTGCGGCTACGGTGATGCGAATGACCGGATTGATATATTCATTTTTCCGGTTAATAGCTTCTGAGGCTATCGCTTTGCCAATGACATCTCCTTTTGTAGTTACTATGGGTATGAATACGGTATGTTTCATCACCTTATTGAAATAGTATATACCGAATTGGTTGAACAGAATACTCAGTATGAATACACTGGGAGGAACGATACGGAATAAAACATATCGTGTCGTGTTACTCAGCGGATGACCGAAAAATATGGTGAGTAATATGATAAGGAAATGTAAGAATCCAAAAAGCAGTAACACGCGGGCAGATACTATGGCAGCTTCGGCTCCTTGTGCGAAAAATTGTTTGCAGCATTTATGAGTTTGGGCGGCGTGGTAATTTAAGAAGCGTTTTCTGTTCAGAAAGATAACGAATGGCGGAATAATGGCACTGATTTCCAATGTCAATGGAAACATTGCTTCCGAACAGTAATCGGTGGAGAAAAAGGACGTTATAGTCAATAGCAATAACATTCCTGTTGTGCAATATAGTATAATCGGGGGGACATGTGAGCCTTTGCGTTGCAACATATAGATGCTAAACAATAATCCTACACCTGTACCGATGTAGATAGCTATGTCTTGTATTATGAATTCGCATAATATAATGGATATAATGACGGGAATATATCCCAGCGACATATTAAACTTGGATGATAGAACTTTTTGCTTGCCCATTCTTATGTTATTTTGCCGTTTCCTTTTTAACAAACGGCTTGTGTGAAATGTTCTTTATTTCATCCTTTTTTGTAGATATAGGGTCGATTTTTCTGCATGGTAAGATGAACGAACCAATGGTGCACTTTCCACTTGGGTGAACCCTTTCTTTAATCCAAGCTCTTTGTAAATGGCAAATTGGGCGGGAGTAATATATTCGGCTACCGCATAATGTTTATGCGTAGGCTGTAAATATTGTCCGATAGTAAGTAGCTGGCAATTTGCATTGCGTAAGTCATCCATTAGTTCTTCCACTTCATCCGGAGTTTCTCCAAGACCGACCATGATACCGGATTTGGTGGTGGTACCGCTTTCTGCTATTTGTCGCAGCACTTCAAGGCTTGTTTCATAGCGGGCTGCGCTCCGTACCAGTGGACTGATACGTTTCACTGTTTCCATATTATGGGAGATTATTTCCGGTTGGGCTTCGATTACTTTATCTATCAGCTCTTTTCTGCCCTGAAAGTCGGGAATTAATACTTCAACAGTCGTTTCGGGGTTGAGGCGTTTGATTTCACGAATCGTTTGCGCCCAATGAGCTGCACCAAGATCCGGCAGGTCATCCCTGTCCACAGAAGTGACAACGGCATGAGAGAGCTTCATTAAGGCGATAGATTCGGCTACGTGTACGGGTTCTTTCGGATCCAAGGGCATAGGTTTGCCAGTTTGCGTATTGCAGAATTTGCAGCAACGGGTACAGATGTCTCCGCCTATCATGAAAGTGGCTGTACCTCTTCCCCAACATTCTCCCATATTGGGACAGCGCCCACTGCTGCAGATTGTATGCAGGCAGTGGGATTCTACAATGCGCTTTGTTTCGGTGTAACGTTCGTTAGCGCCGATACTGATTTTGAGCCATTCCGGCTTACGTACTCTTTCAGTCATTTATTTTTTCAACTCCCGGTTAAAGAAATTCGTCAACTTGGTGTACAGATGTAAACGGGTGTTACCGCCAAATATACTGTGGTTACGATTGGTGTAAACCTGCATATCAAATTGCTTGTCAAGTTGTACGAGGTGCTCGGCGTATTCCACACAATTCTGGAAATGAACGTTGTCGTCAGCCATGCCATGTACTAATAACAGGTTACCATGCAAATTGTTGGCACGTGTAAAGGCGGATGAAGCTTTATAACCTTCGGCGTTTTCTTTCGGGGTGCGCATGAAACGCTCACCGTATACGGTATCGTAATAATTCCAGTCGGTGACCGGAGCAACGGCAACTCCTGCTTTGAACACCGGAGTTCCTTCACTCATGCTCATAATGGTCATGTATCCGCCATAACTCCAGCCCCATATGCCGATACGGTCTTTGTCCACATAAGGTTGCCGTCCCAAATATAAAGCCGTTTCTACCTGGTCTTTGGCTTCTTTGATACCGAGGTTCAGATAAGTTACTTTGGCAAATTCCGCACCGCGTCCGCCGGTTCCACGTCCGTCTACACATACTACAACGTATCCTTGAGATGCCATATATGTCTCCCAACTCACACCGAACTTGTCAAGAACCTGTTGCGAACCGGGACCGCTGTACTGATACATCAAAGCCGGATATTTTTTGCTGGAGGAGAAGTTGGTCGGCTTCATCATCCAACCGTTCAGGGTAATTCCGTCAGAGGTTTGAAACGAGAAAAACTCTTTTTGGGGCATATCATATCCTCTTAACTTTTGCTTTAGAACAGCGTTGTCTACAAGCGTAGTCAATGTCTTCCCTGTATTATCATTCAGGGTAATGACAGTAGGAGTATCTAAATTTGAGTAACGGTTCATGAAGTACTTCATATCTGTACTGAACTGTGCGCTATTTGTTCCGGCTTGTGACGATAACTTAATCTTCTTGCCTTTGCGGTCTATCTTATAGATAGCGCTGCGTAGCGGGCTTTCTTCGTTACTGCTGAAATAGAAACAGTCATCTTCGGGGTCATAACCCAGGAAGTCCTGCACTTCATAAGGGCCGGAAGTAACCTGTTTGATAAGGTTTCCGCCTATGCTATACCAGTACAAGTGGTTGTATCCGCTCTTTTCGCTGACGAAACTGAAGTTTTCCGGGTAGAAAATGATGTTATCGAATACATTTTCACGAATATAAGTGTCGCTTTCGTCGCGTACGGCAAGCTTGCAGACGGTGCTGCGCGGATCGGCAAAGTACAGATCGAACCGGTTTTGGTGGCGATTCAACGTCATAACCGCCAGCTTGTTCGGATCTTGCGTAAAACGGATGCGTGGGATATATCCCCCTTCTTCCAGCGGAACGTTGATTTTACGAATTACTTTGGATTTGATGTCAAAAGTATGTACGGATACTTTTGAGTTCTTTTCACCAGTTTTGGGATATTTATAGGTATATTCTCCCGGATATTTTTCATAAGGAGTCATATGAGGCGCTTCTCCGGCAAATACAGGGAAAGTATACGACGGCACTTCCTTCTCGTCAAAACGGATGAACGCCAACATCTTGCTGTCGGGACTGAATTCCAATGCGCGGTTAAAAGCAAACTCTTCTTCATATACCCAGTCGGGAATACCGTTCAATACTTCATTGCGTTTGCCGTCTTCGGTTACCTGGCTTTCGCTGTTGCCGTAGAGCAGTTTCACGAGGAAAATATTGTTGTCACGAACAAAGGCCACCTGATATCCGTCGGGCGAGAAAACAGGAATTTGTTGAGGACCGCCGTCTGACAGCTTTTCTACTACATTGTTTATCTTGCCGTCCAAATTTCGCTTCAGACTATATATATAGTGTACTGCCGTATAGGAACGGCGGTAGATTGGAGTTGTTTCGGTTGCGATAAGCAATTTGCTACCGTCCGGAGAAAAACTGTAACTGTCGAACTTCTTGAACGGACATTCGCGGGCGGTAGCGGCGTCGAACAACACTTCCACCGGTTTACCTGTTTTGAAAGAGTATTTGATAATTTGAGTCTTATCCGCATTCATTTGCGAATAGTGCTCCCCGTCTCCCGGGATAGGAATAACGCCTGAAATTCCTTGAGGAATAAATTCCCCGGATACAATCTCTTTTAAATTGAGTGGTTTGCCGCTTTGGGCAAAACTTGCCAGTGTACAAAGGCAGAAAAGAAGTGCAAAACTTATCTTTTTCATATCTCTTAATTCGGTTATTGGGTACAAATATACGATAAAGAGAAAATCTAATCTAATTAATAAATGATAAATTCCCTGCTTGTCTTTTACTGGTGACTTTTTGTTGATTTTACATGTCTGATATTTGCGTGTTATTAAGAGGGGGCAGTTTTGTAGCTATGCCTTTTGACAGAAAGCGCTTTTAATATAGATTTAGAGGTATTTATGAACATTTTTTCTGTATTAGTGAAGGATCTTGCATACTTTAAAGAAAGAAATATAAGCTATGTGTAACTTAAATATTATATTTGTGGCATAAGTTATTTTGTGTTTACTGTGCAGTCTTTTTGTGGAGATACATGGAAACGCGACAAGTTTAATTTAATAAATTGTAGTTATGAAAAAGTACATTGCAGAAATGTTCGGAACTATGGTTCTCGTCCTCATGGGTTGTGGCACAGCAATCAGTTTATCATGTACATCAGCCGATCCCAATTTATCATCTACGGTGATAGGAACCGCACTTGCTTTTGGGCTCTCGGTAGTAGCTATGGCATACACTATTGGCGGTATTTCCGGTTGTCATATCAATCCGGCAATAACCTTGGGATGTTTACTGTCCGGACGCATTAGTGGGAAAGAAGCAGGTATGTATATGCTGTTTCAAGTGATTGGAGCTATTTTAGGCTCTGTGATTCTTTGGGGATTGACTTCTAATGCCAGTTTGGTAGGAACGGGTGCCAATGTCTGTCAGGAAGGAGTTTCCATAATGGGTGGTCTGTTGGCTGAAGTTGTGTTCACATTTGTGTTTGTTCTGGTTGTGCTGGGTACTACCGATGCCCAGAAAGGTGCAGGAAATTTTGCAGGACTTGCCATTGGCCTTTCTTTGGTACTTGTTCACTTGGCTTGTATTCGTTATACCGGGACTTCGGTCAATCCGGCACGTAGTATAGGGCCTGCTCTTTTTCAGGGAGGAGAGGCATTAAGCCAACTTTGGATTTTCATTATTGGTCCATTCATCGGTGCGGCTTTGAGTGCTGGAGTGTGGAATATATTTGCAGAAAAAAAGGGTTGACATGTGATGGGTAAGCTTATTTTCCTGAATGGGGAGGTTGCTGTTTTTAATACCTTCTAAACAGGGCGCTTTTATTTGTTTAAATAGATAGAATAAAGAAACCTACTGGCTGACGTCAGTAGGTTCTTTTTTTGTGTTTGAGCAGGCTGAAAATGAAAAACACGAGAAAGCTGCCTATATTAATGTAATATATAATGTAAAATACCTATTTTTGCTTTTAAATATAATAGAACTATGAGTACAACATCTCGTTATAATGAATTTCCCGCGTTTCTGAAACGTTATTTCCCATATAAAGTGCAGAAAATTTCGTTGAATGCAGGTTTCACTTGTCCCAATCGTGACGGAAATAAAGGATATGGCGGTTGTACCTATTGCAATAACCAGACTTTTAATCCGGACTACTGCCGCACAGAGAAACCGATATGTTTGCAACTGGAGGAAGGAAAACGTTTCTTCGCCCATAAATATCCGGAAATGAAGTATCTGGCCTACTTTCAGGCTTATACAAATACATACGGCGAATTGGAGTCTTTGAAACGGAAATATGAAGAGGCGCTGTCAGTAGAAGGAGTGGTAGGGCTGGTCATCGGCACTCGCCCGGATTGTATGCCGGATGATCTGCTCCGGTATTTGGAAAGCATCAATAAGCATACTTTCCTTTTGGTGGAATATGGCATTGAGAGTACTTGTGATGAAACACTCCGCCGAATTAATCGCGGGCATACTTTTCAGACCACCGCTGATGCAGTGTGCCGGACGGCGGCTTGTGGCATATTGACAGGCGGGCATGTGATTCTGGGCTTGCCGGGCGAAACCCGTCAAAGTATCGTGGCACAGGCGCATGATTTGTCGCAACTACCGCTTACTACGCTGAAAATTCATCAGTTACAGCTGATACGGGGTACTCGTATGGCTTTGGAATATGAGCAGAACCCCGAAGACTTCCACCTCTTTGATGTAGAGGAGTATATTGATCTTGTTGTAGACTATGTGGAACATCTTCGTCCGGACATTGTTTTGGAGCGTTTTGTTTCGCAGTCTCCGAAAGACTTACTTATAGCACCGGACTGGGGACTGAAAAATTATGAATTTAACCACCGGGTTCAAAAAAGAATGAAAGAACTTGATGCATATCAAGGGAAGAAGTATGAAATGTGAGAAAAAAGCCTTATTTTTGCCGTTGCTAAATATGGAATCAATCTAAATAGAGGATAAAAACAATGAACCCAAAAACAGTGATAAAAGGAAAAATCCACTACGTGGGAGTGAATGATCGCAATAAGCATTTGTTTGAAGGTATGTGGCCATTGCCTTATGGAGTGTCTTATAACTCCTACCTGATAGACGATGAAACAGTTGCATTGATCGATACGGTAGACATTTGTTACTTTGAGGTTTATCTTCGGAAAATAAAAAGTATCATTGGCGAACGCCCTATTCAGTATCTTATCATCAACCACATGGAGCCAGATCATTCCGGATCTATTCGCTTAATCAAACAACATTATCCCGACATCATTATAGTTGGCAATAAGCAGACTTTCGGTATGATAGAAGGATTTTATGGCGTAACGGGCGAGCAATATATGGTGAAAGATGAGGATTTTCTGGCTTTAGGGCACCATAAACTCCGTTTCTATATGACACCTATGGTGCATTGGCCCGAAACAATGATGACCTTTGATGAAACGGAAGGGGTGCTTTTTTCCGGTGACGGCTTCGGTTGCTTCGGTACGCTCGACGGAGGTTTCCTGGATACGCGTATGAATCTGGATAAGTATTGGGATGAAATGGTACGTTACTATTCTAATATCGTAGGTAAATACGGTTCTCCTGTACAGAAGGCTTTGGCAAAGTTGGGCGGATTGCCTATCTCTACCATTTGTTCCACTCATGGACCTGTGTGGACGGACAATATAGCCAAGGTTATCGGTATCTACGACCGTCTGAGCCGTTATGCAGCTGAGGAAGGTGTAGTCATAGTCTACGGTTCCATGTATGGCAATACCGAACAAATGGCAGAGGCAATAGCTGCGGAACTTTCCGTTCAGGGCATCAAGAACATCGTGATGCACAATGTCAGCAAGAGCAATCCTTCTTATATCATAGCCGATATATTCAAATACCGGGGACTGATTGTGGGTAGTCCCACTTATAGCAATCAGATTTATCCGGAAATAGAATCGCTGCTTTCCAAAATACTGGTACGCGAGGTGAAAGGACGTTATTTGGGCTATTTCGGTTCATTCTGTTGGGCAGGTGCTGCAGTGAAGCGCATGGGTGAATTTGCTGAAAAAAGTAAATTTGAAATCGTAGGTGACCCGGTGGAAATGAAGCAGGCTATGAAGGACATCACCTATGAGCAATGCGAACTCTTGGCGCGTGCTATGGCAGAACGTTTGAAGAAAGACAGGAAATAATCAGTAATTACAAATTACGGATGTCTCTCTTTCCCCCGTTTCATTTGGCGTACTTCGTATTTTGTAATTCATGATAGAACAAATTTATTAACCTAATAAAGTAATTGTAATGAGACTAATCATTCAACCGGATTATCAATCCGTATCACAGTGGGCGGCGCATTATGTAGCTGCCAAAATCAAAGCCGCTAATCCCACACCCGAAAAACCGTTTGTATTGGGATGTCCTACCGGTTCTTCTCCTTTGGGGATGTATAAGGCTTTAATCGACCTGAATAAGAAAGGCATCGTGTCTTTTCAGAATGTAGTGACTTTCAATATGGATGAATATGTCGGCTTGCCGAAGGAACATCCCGAAAGCTATTATTCTTTTATGTGGAACAACTTTTTCAGCCACATTGACATCAAACCGGAAAATACCAATATCTTGAATGGCAATGCCGCCGACCTCGATGCGGAGTGTGCACGCTATGAAGAAAAAATTAAGTCATATGGTGGCATTGACCTCTTTATGGGCGGTATTGGTCCAGATGGGCACATTGCATTCAACGAACCGGGTTCTTCCTTGTCTTCGCGCACTCGTCAGAAGACATTGACTACCGACACTATTATTGCTAATTCCCGTTTCTTTGATAATGACGTAAACAAAGTGCCTAAGACATCGTTGACAGTAGGCGTGGGTACTGTGCTCAGTGCAAGAGAGGTGATGATTATCGTAAACGGTCATAACAAAGCTCGTGCGCTGTATCATGCAGTAGAAGGCCCTATCATGCAGATGTGGACAATCAGTGCCCTGCAAATGCACGAAAAGGGCATTATCGTTTGTGACGATGCTGCTACGGTAGAGTTGAAGGTAGGTACTTATCGCTACTTCAAGGATATCGAAGCTGAGCATCTGGAGCCGGCATCTTTGTTGAAGTAAAGGAGTATTACATATAAATGTCTGCCCGTTCTTTCGTTATAGGAGGAATGGGCAGTTTTATTTATAGCTATATCCTTTTGTTACTTTTCTCCATCCAGGTATCCCTTTTTGAACATATCGACAAAAAGGAAGAAAAGGGAAAGTAGCAGCGGACCGAAAATGACACCCATGAATCCGAAAAGAGAAAGGCCGATGACCACTCCGAAGATAGTGATAAGCGGATGAATGTCCGCCATTTTCTTTTGGATAATAAAACGTATCAGGTTATCAAGCTGTGAGATGACAAGGGCACCGAAGGCTGCCAGGCCAATGGCTTGGAGCCAATTGCCAATCAATGCCATATATATGGCTATGGGGACCCATATCAGTGCTGTGCCTACCATGGGAACAACGCTGGCAAATCCTGTCAGGAAGCCTGAAAACAGAATATTGGGAGCGCCGAATATCCAATAGCCTATCATTGCTACTCCGCCTTGTATTATGGCAAGCAGGGGGATGCCAATGGCATTGGAGCGGACAATCATATTGATTTCGTGCACTACATTCTGTGTGTTGGTTTCATTGAAAGGAAGAATTCCGTTGACGTACTGTTCCATTTTTTTTCCGCCTATCAGCATGAAGTAGAGAACGAAGACGAGCACAAACATATTTACAGCAAAGCTGCTGATGCCGCCCATTAGGGTTTGTCCGATGCGTGGCAGGGATGAGAGAACGAAAGAAAGGCTATCTCCTCCCAGTATGTTGTATCCGGTTTTTGCCTTGATGATAGCAGCCGTTTGTTCAAATGGTGCGATAATGGCTTGCGGATCAAGATTGATGTTTTGCAGGTTTATTATTGCCAGCCATACAACCAATGCTAAAGGAATGAGAAAACATAAAATAGCTTCTGCTGTGATGATCGTGGCAGCTATGCTCCGTTTCATCTTTCGCTTCTCGGACAAATAGATCATTTGGCGTCTGACCAGTATATAAATGGTCAATGCTCCCAATAAACCGCTTAAGAAAGGGGTAATCTGTCTGAACAGTATGATTCCTAATCCAATGATGATGATAATCAGGGAATATTTCCAGTATTGTTCTTTTGTACTCATAGAGTTTGTTGCTTCTTTTGAGAAAGAAACATAACAACGACTGAAAAGGTTTTGAAAAGTATGGAGAGACTAATTATTATCCTTCATCCAGCCAGCCTTTTCCCTGACGTACGATTTCTGCTTCGCCATTGGTACAGTCTACTATTGTGGAGCTTTCGATGCCGCCTATGCCGCCATCGATTACCAAATCTACGATATTGCCGAACTTTTCATCAATCAATTCGGGGTCGGTACAGTATTCAATATCCTCGTTTTCTTCATAGGGAAGGGTTGTGGTCATGATAGGAGCATCCAGAAAGCGTGCCAGTTCTTGAATAATCGGGTTGTCGGGCATACGGATACCTACTTCCTTACGGTTGCGGAAAATCTTTGGGAGACGGACAGTACCATTTAAGATGAAAGTAAAAGGACCCGGTAAGTTGCGTTTCATTAACTTGAACGTATTGTTGTCGAATTTGGCATATTCGCTAATACTGCTCAGGTCATAGCAGATGATGGAAAGATTGTTTTTTTTCGGGTCAATAGCCTTGAGCTGGCAGATGCGTTCTATCGCACGCTCTTTTAATCCATGACAGCCGATAGCATACATGGTATCGGTAGGGTAGATGATGATTCCGCCGTTGTTCAGGATGTCGATTACTTGTTGTAAATCTGCCGCACTGTTGTTTTTCTCATAAAGTTTCAGAAGCATGATACTATCGGATTAATAAGTTGGGCGTAAAAATACTCGTAAATATTCTCAAAAGCAAGAGAATCACCTTTTTAGCATCTCTTTCTCTAATTTTTTAATCTTCTTCCATGCCTCTTTGAATTTGGGGCAGAGTGCAACGGCTTTTTCATAGTTCTTCATGGCGGCTTCTTTCATCTCCAGTTTGAGACACTCGTCGCCCATGATGATGTATTCGCGGGCGTATTTCACCAAAGACTTTTCTTTTTCAATAGCCGCTTGCTTCAAAGAGCGGTTTTCTTCGCGCAGCCGATTGATGATGTTTAGTTTCTTACGGATAAGGCGTTGCACAACAGGCTTCTCTATGTCATAGCGGGAATGGATCGCTTTGAAAAATTCGTTGAGGAAAGTATCGAAGTCGCCTTTATCAAACGCTTTGGTTGCCGCTGCGTATTGTACGTCTGCCTGTGCCTGTTTCAGGGCGCGGTCAATGGCCTGGCGGTTATTGAAACGTTCGGCAAATCCTATGATTTCGGGACGCACAAATACGTCGGCACGACTGACGGGCTTCTTCAGTTGTATTCCTTCCAAAGAGGTACATCGGCTGAGTGCCACATATGCCTGCCCGCCGGCAAATACTCCTCCGGTGAAGTCGATAACCGCCCGGCTGAAAGTCAGTCCCTGACTTTTATGAATGGTGATGGCCCATGCTAACCGTATGGGGTATTGGGTAAACGTACCCAACTCTTCTTCTTCGATTTGTTTCTTCTCCTCGTTGTATTTATAACGGATGTTCCGCCATGATTCCCGCTTCACATCACACTCCTTGCCGTCGTCCGTAATGACATAGAGTGTTTCTTCAAAGGGATCGAAACCACTGATGATGCCGATTGTGCCATTTACCCAGCGGCGGTCGAAGTCATTTTTTATGAAGATGATTTGAGCACCCGGTTTGAGCACCAGTTCCTGTGAGGTGGGAAGGCTGCTTTCGGGGAAGTCGCCTGTGATTTCACCGCTGAATGTAACGGGTTCTCCCGGCAGTTCTGCAAGTTTCTTGTCATTGATATGGTCCACATTGTCGCGGCGGGTGGCGAGAGTGATATACATATCCGCTTCGGACTCCTCTATTTGTGTGCCATAGCGGGTGTTGAGCAGTTGAAGGTCGGTAGCGCCCACTGTATTGTTTCGTATGTGGTCCAATACGCCGACAAATGTTGCATCCGTTTGGCGATAGACTTTTTGCAGTTCGATCGATACAAGATCTATCTGATTGAAAACTCTTGCAGAGAAAAAATAGGGAGTGGGATAGAAGCGATTCAGTATTTCCCGTTCGTCTCCTTTCACCACAGGCTCCAACTGAAAGACATCACCCACCAGCAGGATTTGTTTTCCGCCGAAAGGTTCCCGGAGATTGCGTGAATAGACACGTAAGATGCGGTCGACAGCGTCGATGATGTCTGCCCGCACCATGGAAATCTCGTCGATGATAATCAGTTCCAGTTCTTCGAGCAGTTTACGATGAGGTTTGGTGTACTTGAAAAATTCATGGATACGACCTCGTTGTAAGCTGAAGTCGGGATTGTCGGGCAGGAGAGGATAAAACGGCAGTTTGAAGAAACTGTGTAATGTGCTTCCTCCGGCATTGATAGCGGCAATTCCCGTAGGAGCCAATACCACATGCTTCTTCTTGGTATGCTCGCAGATATACCGGAGAAAAGTGGACTTGCCTGTACCCGCTTTTCCCGTCAGGAAAACGGACTGGCGAGTGTACTGAATGAGGTTCAAAGCATCTTGAAACTCCTTGTTCTGGGTGTCGGGTACAAAAGACAAGTTATCGGTAATTTAGTAATTGATATTAGTAATTATTCCAAAATCCCAAAGTGTTTTAGTGCATCGGCTATGCCGTTGTCGTCAACACTTGCTGTGACATAATCGGCTATGACTTTCACATCGTCTTTGGCGTTGCCCATAGCAACTCCGATGCCTGCATGGCGTAGCATGCTGATGTCATTCCCGCCGTCGCCGAAAGCCATTGTCTCTTCCAGGCGGATACCGAAATGCCGGATTATTTCATCAATGCCATGCTGTTTGGTATTACCTTTGGCGGTGACATCCACAAAAGCCGGATGCCAGCGTCCCATTTCACAGTTGGGAAGAAAGGGTACTATCATTTGCTCTTCTTCGGCATTGATGAAAGGCGTTAACTGGTAAAACTCTTTGTTGGAATGGTTGTTGGTATAGGGTTGTGGTTCAATCGGGTCTGTTTTGAGTTGATTATTGAATATTTCCGTTACAATCTCACCCGGTTGGTTTGCACAAATATCATGTTCGCCTACGAGTATGCAGGGAATATTACGTTCGTGGCAGAATTTTGTCAGTATGTCCACTTCGGTTGTCGGAATGGGGCTTTTGTAGATGACGGTATCGTCTACAAAACAATAGGCGCCATTCATGGTGATGTAGCCGTCTATCAGCTTCCGGTCTTGCAGAGGGGCGAGGTTATTGATGATGACGCGCGGGCGACCGGTTGCGATGAATATCTGTATGCCTTTGGCCTTAGCGGCTTCCAGTGCTTCGATGGTGGAAGTGGGAATCAGGTGAGTCTTGAAGCTCACCAGTGTGCCGTCAATGTCAAAAAACAGAGCTTTAATCATATATGTCTCTTTTAAATTGGTTGGCAAATTTACTTAAAAGCGAAGATATTTCGTACTTTTGCGGTAATTTTGTTTTGTCCGATTAAAATAGAAAATCCAAAGCATATTAATGAGAAAGCATATTGTCTTTTTCCAAATTAAACTTACTTGAACCTTATGCAGTATAATTTTGATGAAATAATTGAACGTCGCGGTACGGATTCCGTAAAGTGGGACGGTGTACAAAAGGTATGGGGACGCAATGATTTGCTTCCTATGTGGGTGGCCGATATGGATTTCCGTACGCCGCCTTTCGTAATGGATGCTTTGCGCAAACGCCTTGATCATGCGGTTTTGGGATATACCTTTGCTTGTGAAGAATGGTATACTTCCATTTGTAATTGGTTGCACCGGCGCCACCAGTGGGACATCTCACGTGATATGCTGACATTTGTGCCCGGAATTGTGCGGGGGCAGGCCTTTGCTTTGCAATGTTTTACCCGACCGGGGGATAAGGTAATGGTGATGACTCCGGTATATCACCCCTTTTTCCTGGTGACCGAACGTTTAGGACGTGAAGTCGTCTATTCTCCGCTTGATTTGTGTGAAGGTCACTATCATATTGATTTTGCACGATTTTCCAGGGATATTCAGGGATGTAAGGTACTCATCCTTTGCAATCCCCATAATCCCGGTGGGCGTGTTTGGACGGTTGACGAACTGCGTCGGATAGCGACTGTCTGCAAAGACAGCGGGACTATGGTCATTTCGGATGAGATACATGCGGACTTAACGTTACCTCCTTATAAGCATCATCCTTTTGCTACTGTATCTGAGGATGCTGCAAGGATTTCTCTTACTTTCATGGCTCCCAGTAAAGCTTTTAACATGCCCGGATTGGGTAGTTCGTATGCCATAGCGGTTAATGAGGATATTCGTCATCGTTTTCGTGAGTTCATGGAAGCCGGTGAGTTTTGCGAAGGACATCTGTTGGCCTATATCGGTGCTGCGGCTGCTTATACACAGGGTGAAGAGTGGCTGGAGCAGATGCTTGGCTATGTAGAGGGTAATATAGATTTTACGGAGAATTATCTGAAAGAGCATGTTCCGGGCATCAGTATGATACGCCCGCAAGCATCTTACCTGATTTTCTTGGATTGCCGGGCGTTGGGTTTGTCACAAGAGGAGCTGGTAAGGCTTTTTACAGAAAAGGCTCATTTGGCTCTGAACGACGGAGCAATGTTCGGTAAACCGGGAGAAGGCTTTATGCGGCTGAATGTCGGTTGTCCTCGTTCTGTTTTGCAAACGGCCTTGCAGCAATTGTCCGCAGCGGTTAAAGAAGAGAAGGCAAGGATATAAGGCTTAAATCGTTTTCTTAGATTGTTAATCCCTATTGCAGAGCGCAGTAGGGATTTTTTTGTCTTAATTAGACATACCTAATTATAATTATCTCATCTTTAAGTTATACTCCGTTTTAGGTATTGTTACCGTTTTTAACTACCCCTACCTTTGTCCCAACAAAAATTAAGATAAAAGATGGGAAAATTAACGAGTTTATTAGCATTGTGTCTTGTGTTATCGGCCAATGCTTTATGGGCAGGGGAACCCGATGAAGCAAGCGCAAAAGGTGATACTGCCGAGAGTACACTGAAGAAAAAAGCGACAAGTACTCCGGATGGTGACAGCTACAAGAAATTCCGTTTCGGTGGATATGGAGAAATGGTAGCCAGTTTTAAAGATTACGGCATCAACCGTTTCTTTGGTGGCAATAGAGGCAATTCGGACGATCATCGTAATACGATTGCTATCCCGCGTTTTGTATTGGCATTCGATTATAAGTTCAATTCCAAATGGATACTGGGAGCTGAAATAGAATTTGAATCCGGTGGTACCGGTACGGCTGTAGAATTGGAAAATTCCGAAAATGGAGAGTATGAAACGGAGATAGAGAAAGGCGGTGAGGTCGCTTTGGAACAATTCCATATAACACGTCTGATACATCCTGCTTTTAATGTTCGTGCCGGACACTTGATTGTGCCGGTAGGCCTCACTAATACACACCATGAGCCTGTCAACTTTTTCGGAACTTATCGTCCGGAAGGTGAGACAACCATTCTTCCTTCCACCTGGCATGAAACGGGTATCGAGTTCTTCGGTTCTTTCGGCAGGGGATATGCTACATTCGATTATCAGGCATTGGTTGTGGTGGGACTGAATGCGAATGGTTTTGACCGAAATAATTGGGTTGCAGGTGGAAAACAGGGTTTCTTTGAGGTGGATAATTTTACTTCTCCCGCTTATGTTGCTCGTTTGGATTATAGAGGTGTACCGGGTTTGCGCATAGGCGGCTCTTTCTATTATTGTGTCAATACAGCATCCAATTCCGATAAAGTTGCTACTTATGCCGGGGTAAAAGCACCGTTACGCATTTATACCGTCGACGGTCAGTACAAGAATAAGTATGTAACGGCTCGCACGAACTTTGTGTTCGGCAATCTGACAGGGGCTACCGCTATCAGCAATAAGAATAAAGGTTTGTCCAATTCTTCTCCTTATACACGCGTGGTACAAGTTGCCAAGAGGGCTGTGAGCTATGCCGGTGAGGTCGGCATCAATCTCCGTTCTATTTGCAACGACAGTAAGAAAGTGCCTGTCATCTATCCGTTTGCTCGTTATGAATATTACAATCCTCAGGAAGAAGGAGAAAAAGGCCAGCTTCCTATGGACAAGAGAAATCAGGTGAGTATGTGGACTGCCGGCCTGAACTGGTATGCTTTGCCCAATCTGGTGGTAAAGGCTGATTATATGACCCGCCAAATCGGTACGGGCAAGGTATTCGGCAAAGGCAAATACAATAGTGAAAACGAGTTTTCCATCGGTATCGCCTATGTCGGTTGGTTTATAAAGAAATAATGCATTAATCTCAAATAATAACAATGAAAATGAAAAAGTATTTTTTGTACGTTGCAGCTTGCATGCTGTCTTTGGGCGGAATGATGTCCGCATGTAGTGATGGCGATGATCCTTCTAATGGAAATGGTAATGGCGCTGTAGAAGAAATTAACATTACTAAAGATAATGCTTCCAACTGGTATAGCTACATGATTAACGTTACTAATCTGTTGAAAGAAGATGCCGCAACGCTTTATGATGATTGGAAAACCAGCTATAACGATGGAGAATCCTATGCTTCGATTTTTATCAATCATAATAATTCGGCTTACTTTGGTACTGCCAATAACTGCGTTCAGCAGATTATCGAAGGCTGCTGGGATATAGCTAATGAGGTAGGTGATGCAAAAATCGGCGACCCATACGATTTGTATGTAGCAGGAAAGTCACAAGATGCCTTGTATGCTGTGGAATCTTGGTTTAGCTGGCACTCCCGCGAGGATTATTCAAACAATATCATTTCTATTTACAGTGCGATTTGCGGAACGAGAGATGTGAGAGTGAATAATGATGTAATGGATTTGACAAATTCCGTAATCGCTGCAAACTCTATTTATAATGTAGTCAAAGGCAATAATAGTGAGTTGGCAGATGATGTCCGGAAAGCCATCAAGAAAGCTCATGACGCTATCTTGGCTATTCCTGCTCCTTTCCGTAACCATATCAGTAGTGCAGAAGCATTGGCTGCCCAACAAGCTTGTGCGGATTTGGCTGATTTATTGAATAACAGACTACTTCCGGAGATTACTCAGAAGAAAGATACGTATAATGATGCAGCATTGGACGGCGTTGTGAGTACTTATGTGAACGATGTGGTACTTCCCACTTATTTGGATTTGAAAAATGAAGTAGCTGTTCTGTTGGAGAAAGTAAGCACTTTACAGAAAAATCCGACCGATGCGAACTTTAAGGCTGCTGCAGCCCAATGGATTGTTGCCCGTAGGCCATGGGAAACAAGTGAAGCGTTCTTGTTCGGTCCTGTAGCCGATAAAGGTTTGGACCCCAATATGGATAGCTGGCCGCTGGATGCGGATGCGATTGTCAATATCCTGAACTCGGGAGACTTCACCAAGTTACAATGGAACGGCGAATTCATTACCGATGAAAACGGTGATCCGGTAGAGAGCATTGCATCCGCTCAGAATGTTCGTGGCTTTCATACATTGGAATTCCTTCTTTTCAAGGATGGCGATCCTCGTACGGCACCGACGGAATAAATCTCGGATATAATCGTGTGGACAAATAAGTAAAGGAGTGTATTGTCGTCTCCTTTACCTATTTGTTGTGTTCTGATATTTTGTGTAAAATAAACTCTGTTGCTTATGAGAGATTTAGAAAAACGTTTGTTTCCGTTGTTGCTTGGCTTGTTGCTTTGCTGTGCTTGTGAGGGCGATACTTATGATATATTGGATATAGAAGTACCGGGCGGTTATGAGTTGTCTGCCGGTACGGCCACTGTATTTATGCGTTCTTCCAAGGCATACGACACCCCGGCCGACTGGGTGACGGGAGTCTATAACTCACGTTTCAATAACGGAGACGGACTTTACGATGATGTCCGTACCAGCACTAACGGAACGGGCGGCGGTTTAGGACCTGTCTATGCCGGATATTCTTGCGGCAGTTGCCATCATAACGCAGGTCGTACGCGTCCTACGTTATGGAGCGAGGGAGGATCGGGCAGTAGCGGTTTCTCTTCTATGCTGATATATATCACCCGCAAGAACGGTGCTTTCTTTCCCAATTACGGGCGTGTACTTCACGACCAGTCCATTTATGGCGTAAAGGCGGAAGGAAAGCTGAAAGTGGAATATACCTATGAAGATTTTAAGTTTCCCGACGGTACTCCTTATCAGCTTGCCAAGCCTACTTATACGATAACGGACTGGTATGCGGAAGAAATAAAACCGGAGGATTTGTTCTGTACGGTTCGCATCCCCCTGCGGCATGTGGGAATGGGACAGATGATGGCGCTCGATCCGAAAGAGATTGAGGCGCTTGCTGCCAAAAGCAATTATCCCGAATACGGCATTAGCGGACGCTGTAATTACATTACGGAGAAAGGTGTGAAGAGTTTGGGATTGTCGGGTAACAAGGCACAGCATGCAGACCTGACCGTAGAATTGGGTTTCTCCAGCGATTTGGGAGTTACCAACAGCCGTTATCCGGAAGAAATCTGTGAAGGGCAATTGCAAATGGAACAGGGCAGTATGATGGGGCTGTCTTATGATCAGTTGGATGTATCGGCAGAGGATATGGAGGATGTGGACCTCTACTTGCAATGCCTGGGGGTACCGGCCCGCCGCAATGTGGATGACGAACAGGTTATCAAAGGCGAGCAGAGGTTCTATGAAGCCAAATGCCACCTTTGCCATGTCACCACCTTGCATACCAAACCGCGCGGCAGCTCTTTGTTGATGGGAACGCAGCTCCCTTGGTTGGGCAGCCAGACCATTCATCCGTATTCGGATTTCCTGCTCCATGATATGGGTTCGGAAATTATGAGTGTGGGATTGAATGACAACTATGTCAGTGGTCTTGCACGCGGCAATGAATGGCGTACCACTCCGTTGTGGGGTATCGGCTTGCAGGAGATTGTAAACGGGCATACTTATTTTCTGCATGACGGGCGTGCCCGTAATTTGGTTGAGGCCATTATGTGGCATGGTGGTGAGGCGGAGGCTTCCAAGAATCTGTTTAAGAATATGAGTAAGGAAGATCGTGATGCGTTGGTTGCATTTATCAATTCACTATAATAACAAGTTACACAGTATTTAAATAAGAAACGATATAATCGTATGAAGAAATTAATATTATTGGCTTCGTTTGCCGCTATGCCGTTGATGGCAATGGCACAGCACGAAGAAGATACGGAGAATGGCGTGGTGTCGTTGGACGGGAGGGAAGGTTTTACTATTTCCAGCAAGAAAGGCGACTTTGTTTTCAAACCCTATTTGCTGGTACAGACAAGCGCCAATCTGAACTGGTATGATGATGAAGGCTTAGATAAGGCATATAATCAGGATAATTTCGCCAATTCCGGTTTCTCGGTACCTTATGCGGTGTTGGGCTTTACGGGTAAGGCTTTCGGAAAAGTGTCTTTCAACCTATCCATCAATGCGGCGGCCAGCGGTGGTGCTTTGTTGCAGCAGGCCTGGTTTGACGTGCAGTTCAAGAAGCAGCTGGCATTGCGTGTAGGCAAGTTCAAGACACCTTTCTCGCATGCCTACCTGACTACGTTGGGTGAGACATTACTGCCGCAGTTGCCGGTTTCGTTGACTTCTCCAGTCATCATGCCTTATTCGCTGAATGCTGTTACCCCGAACATGGCTACCGGTTTTGACCTGGGAGTGGAACTGCATGGACTGATAGGCGAGAAGTTCGGCTATGAGGTCGGCTTGTTCAACGGTACGGGAATTTCTGTGAATACAGCATCAAAAACTATCAGTGACGACTGGCACATTCCGTCTTTGCTCTATGCAGGTCGTCTGACTTATATGCCTAAAGGAGTGATGCCTTCTACGCAAGGTAATCCGAACCGCCTGCATGAAGATAAGATGCTTTTCGGCCTGTCCGGTTCTGTTAATGTAGAGAGTGAAAATGAGAGTACAAACGACATGCGTGTCGGATTGGAGTTTGCCATGTTGAAGAACAAACTTTATTTGGCTGCCGAGGCGTATTATATGAATGTAGGTTTCACCAAACGTCAGAAGATTGATGAGACATATCATTATTTAGGCGGTTATGTGCAGGGCGGTTATTTTGTGGCTCCTCGTGTTCAGGTAGCCGCACGTTACGACTTCTTCAACCGTAACGGTACCGGTGACGACGGTTTCCTGAACATGCCGGCTGTGGGTATGAATTATTTCTTCAAAGGTTGCAATTTGAAGTTGCAGGCTATGTATCAGTATACAGCCCGTTGGGGACATGACACACAGCTCGACCGCGATAATGATAACTTGGGGCTGGCCACGCATTCCGCGACCGTTTTGCTGCAATACACATTCTAACAGATTGAAAAAAGGATTTATCTATGAAGAAACATATTCTTTTCTTATCGTTGTTCATATTCGTTTTCGCTTCCTGCGACGAGGGCAGGCTCTATCAGGACAGGCTCATTGTTCCGGAAGAAGGGCGTGTAGTGAAACTGCACGTGAATATGAGCGGAGTGGATACATGGCCGGACGGCTATACGGTGGTTCTTGCAGGTTTCAATAATGAGAAGGAGTATTCGCTGATTGCAAAATCTATTCCGAATAATGGTGACGTAGACTTGCTGATGGCCGGAATCGGCGAAGAGGTTACCTCTATTGAACTTTGTGTGACAAACCGTATACGCGAGCGCGTGTATTCATTTTACACGCAAGATTTTTCTACTGTAGATGCAGATACTACCCAATTGGATGCCGGGACAATCGATGCCGGTATGTTCAATGCCGTTCAGCAGGGTATTTTTATTGGTAGGTCGTGTGTAGGTTGTCATGGAACCAGTACGACTGCCGCTGCTGGACTGAACTTGAAAGAAGGTGTCAGCTATGATGGCTTGGTCAACCGTCCTTCCGTTGTAAGCCCAGAATGGATGCGGGTCAGTCCGGGAAATTCCGATGAAAGTATGTTGTATCAGATCCTTGCTTCCCCTATCAGCAAGGAGTGGGGACACGACCATTCGCAAGAGATAGAATCGTCGATAGCATTGGAAATGCTTAAAGACTGGATAGACTCCGGAGCCGAAGAATAACTTTATCAACAATAACGAAAACCAATATTGTTATGAACAATAGACAACAAAGGCAAACTGAAAATGCATCAGCCGAAATCTTTAAATATGATGCGGACAACGGTGTTTCGGAATATCATGTGATGATACATGCACGTTGCCCGGAAGACACATACGAGCAACAATTGAATGCAGTAGTGAATGCTTACTTCGCTTTACTGGAGGGTGAAATACGTGGTGCTGTTGCTGTTTTCAAGCGTTATTTCCTGAGCGATGCCGCCAACCAATCGGATATGCTGCTGGCGCTTACCACCGAGAGTTCGGACTGCGCACTTTCCATTGTGGAGCAGCCGCCGCTGAATGGAACCAAGATTGCATTATGGGTGTATTTGCAGTCCGGAGTACAGACAAGAGTGCTTCACAACGGATTATTTGAGGTGAGGCATGGCGCTTACCGCCATCTTTGGAGTGGCAATGCCTTCAATCGTGCGGCCAACTCCGAATATCAAACCCGCCTGTTGCTGAATGATTACGTGATGCAGCTTATGGAACAGGGATGCAAATTGGCAGACAATTGTATACGTACTTGGTTTTTCGTGCAGAATGTGGACGTGAACTATGCCGGAGTGGTGAAAGCTCGCAATGAAGTGTTCATCACACAGAACCTGACGGAGAAGACGCACTACATTTCGAGCACCGGTATTGGCGGACGCCATGCCGACCCGAAAGTGTCGGTGCTGATGGACACGTATGCCGTCGACGGGATAAAGTCCGGACAGGTTCATTTTCTGTATGCGCCCGCGTATCTGAATCCCACTTATGAGTATGGCGTCAGTTTTGAACGCGGCACGTATGTGGACTACGGCGACCGTCGCCAAGTCTTCATTTCCGGTACGGCAAGCATCAACAACAAGGGCGAAGTGGTGCATCCAGGCAACATCCGCAAGCAGACCGAACGGATGTGGGAAAACGTGGAGGCCCTCTTGAAAGAAGCGGACTGTACGTTCGATGATTTGGGGCAGATGATTGTCTATTTGCGTGATATTGCTGATTATGCAGTCGTCAAGGAGATGTATGACAAGCGTTTCCCCGCTACTCCCAAAGTGTTTGTCCATGCGCCGGTATGCCGTCCGGGCTGGCTGATAGAAATGGAGTGCATGGGGGTAAAGGCGCTTGAAAACAAGGAGTATGCTCCTTTCTGAATTGAAACAAGAACCGGATAATAGTCAGCATTCATACTTAATCAGGCCAATAACTGATGTCACATAACTTGAAACGATTACTCATCGCTGTATATATCTGCCTTGTATGTCTGCTTGCCATAGCTACTTTCCTGGAGCAGGCATGCGGGACAGATTTTGTAGAAAAGTATATATATCATACTTTTTGGTTTTGTTGTCTCTGGGGGATTCTGGCTGCTCTGGCTGTTATGGCATTAATCAGACGGCAGCTATGGAAGCATCTTCCCACATTGTTGTTGCATGGTTCCTTCCTTGTGATTTTGGCGGGAGCCATGCTTACGTTTGTCAGCAGCCGGAAAGGATATGTGCACCTTACCGTAGGAAATAAAGTAGGTAGCTTTGTGGAACAGGAGAGCGGCCGGAGGATAGATTTACCCTTTACATTACTCTTGGACAGCTTTCGGGTGGAACACTATCCCGGTACGGAAGCTCCTGCGGATTATGTCAGCCATATTCGTATCTTGCGGTCGGGGCAGGATACGGACAGTGCCTCTTGCAGCCGCACCGTTTCCATGAACCGCATCCTGTCCGAACAGGGTTTCCGCTTCTATCAGTCGTCTTTTGATGAAGACAAACGAGGTAGTTGGCTGACAGTGAACTATGACCCTTGGGGAATAGGAGCTACCTATGCAGGGTATGTACTGCTGGGAATTTCTATGATTGGACTACTCTTCAGCCATGGGGGAGAATTCCGCAGGCTGATGAATCATCCGTTGCTTAGGGAGGGGGGCGTGTTCTGTCTTTTGCTGTTGGCGGGAAGTATGCAGGTGCAGGGACGGACGCTTCCGGCTTTAAGCATCAGGCAGGCGGATAGTCTGGCTTGTGAACAGGTTATTTACCATGACAGGGTAGTGCCCTTCAATACGCTTGCTCGTGATTTTGTGGTGAAACTGACAGGACGGCCGTCCTATGCGGGTTTAACTCCCGAACAGATTATCGGCGGATGGTTGCTGCGTCCGGAAGTGTGGCAGTACGAACCGATGATTTATATTAAGAATCGGGAGCTATGCCGTTTGTTGAACCTGAAAACGCCTTATGCTTCTGTGGCCGACTTGTTTGACGGACAGCGGTATCGTTTGCAAGACTTCTGGCAGGGCAGACAGGAAACCGGCCGGAAAATGTCCCCTTTGGAAAAGGCAATCGTAGAAACGGACGAAAAGGTGGGATTAATTCTGATGCTCCAAAAGGGAACCTTGATTCGCCCTTTGCCTAAAGATGGCAGCGTGAAGCCGTTGCCATTGTCAAAGATACGTGCGGAGCTTATCTACAACCGTATTCCTTTCAGTAAATGCCTGTTCATGTTCAATCTGACGGTTGGTTTGCTGGCATTCTTCCATTTGGTATATTGCGGTCTGCGCCATTCTTCGGAGCGGAGTGGTTTGTCACGCCGGATAAACCGTTTTCTTGTTGTGGCTCTTTATGCGGCATTCCTTTTCCAGCTCTTTGGATATGGTCTGCGTTGGTATGTGGGCGGACGCATTCCGTTGAGCAACGGATATGAGACGATGCAGTTTATGGCTTTGTGTACACTGGTGTTGGCGTGCTTGTTTCGCCGTAGGTTTCCGTTTACGGTTCCTTTCGGTTTTCTGCTTTCGGGATTTGCGTTACTCGTTGCTCATTTGGGGCAGATGAATCCGCAGATTACCCCTTTGATGCCTGTACTTGTGTCTCCATGGCTCAGTATGCACGTTTCGCTGATAATGATGTCCTATGCGCTTTTTGCCTTTATAATGCTGAATGGAATACTTGCTCTGTGCATTCGCAGACATGAGAGGATGCTGATGCTTCTCAGCCGTCTCTTGCTCTATCCGGCGAATTTCTTTTTGGGTGCAGGCATTTTCATGGGAGCTGTTTGGGCAAACGTGTCGTGGGGGCGGTACTGGGCGTGGGATCCTAAAGAGGTTTGGGCATTAATCACGTTCCTCGTGTACGGAATGGCGTTTCATTCGAAGAGCCTGTCCGCTTTCCGCAGGCCGTTGTTCTTTCACATCTATATGATTGCGGCTTTCCTTACAGTATTGATGACCTATTTCGGGGTGAATTACGTCTTGGGTGGCATGCATAGCTATGCAAATGCCTGATTAGAACGGTGATGTTACCTATTTATAATGACTGCCATTCTTTAATATACCTATATCGAGTGATTGCGGCATCGGATGCAATGGCGTATCTTTGCAATATCAGATTTAAAGAATGAATTAGTTAGTCATAATTACGTAACCACTTTTATGAAGATAAAAGGATCCCCGCTTTCCGATGCGATATCGTGAGACGGGGATTATTTATGATTCCACACGAATACTCCTGAATTATCAGGCTGTATTATTTCTTCCCGACAGGCTCTGCAAAAAATAAGTTCAAAGGTTTCGGTATATGCTAAAGGTTGGTAGGGTTTGTACCATCAGATGGTACGACGTGTACCTTACTATGGTATGAAGAATACCTTACTGTGGTACAAGCCGTACCACAGTAAGGTATTCTTCGTACCAAAGCATGGTCTTGATTTGGTATATGTATGCTGTTGATTGCGAGCTCGTTGTGTGACTCCTTTTATAGTGAATCTTTGATGTCCTGCAATTCCACCAGTTTGTTCACAATGGCATAAATGGTGAGACCGGCGGGAGAGTGTATTTGCAACTTGCGTGCAATGTTGCGGCGGTGAGTAATGACGGTGTGGATAGAGAGATACAGTTTGTCGGCAATCGCTTTATTGGTCATGCCCTTTACAACGCAAGTAATGATTTCCTTTTCGCGTTGGCTGAGCGTTTCCTGTTCGTTGTCTTTCTCTTCTTCCTCTTCAGCGTGGAGAAGGTGGTTGATTTTACCGGTAATTGCTTCAAGATCGTCACAGATAGCAATGCTTTCATCATACTCTTTCAAAGCATTGTTGTCTATGACGGAACATACCAATGCAATGTATTTGGTGCTGTTCTTACTGTGGTCTGCTTTAAAGGAAGGCAGGTCGAACCAGCCGCCGAAAGTAGGGTTTACGATTACAATGTCGGGAGTATGGAGATAAGTATAGTTCTGTAACGCTTCCGGTGAAGACACCTCAATGGGATGTGCGTTCAGATTGGGAATACGTTTGAGCACTGCCGCAAGACCACTTCGTACAATGACCGAAGTTTCTGCAACAACTATTTTCAGAGAAATATTATTGTTCATCTTTCAGCCTTTTTTCAATTTGTGCTACTGCAGGAACAAACATATAATCTTCCACCTGACAATGTGAAGCAAGATCCTGTTCGCAGTTGAAGATGTCGAACAGGACGGCGTTCAGGAGATTATTGTTTTCTTTTTCGGGATAGTATTTGATAATGATATTTTTCAGCTCTTTCAGTTTGGTATCTATCTGATTGTGCTTACTGGCAAAGGTGGCAATGTCGTATTCGTCGGACAGTCTGCCTTGCAGTAACTGTTCTACGTAAGTAAAGACGGCTTCATTTTCGTATTCCATGTGGCGGCGCACTTCTTTGGCATACTCATCAAAGAATTTGAGAATGAGGTAGGCCACATCGTTGTCTCTGGAGCAGTCTATGGCTTCTATCAGTTTGCGGCGCATGGCAGGCAGGTTGAAGTCGAGAAAGTAGGTGTGCGCACGCTTCAGATAATCCATGAGTGCCGGAATAGAGAATGAGTCGTTGTCAATACTGTAAGAGTATTGCTCCTCGCTGATGAAATTGGCTACGGCGAGGAAAGTGCGGTAGTCTACATGCTGGCTCTCACAGACATCCTTTACGCTCTTGTCTCCGAATCCAAGCGACAAACCGAAGCGGCTCATCACCATTAATAAGGAGTAGTTATCGCAGATGAGATCGCTCATCTTGTCCGTAGCCCGATATTTATGTTGTTCATTCATTGTAAGTTATTCCTTTTCACTATGTGTTCCGAGCGCAAAGTAACGGTTTTTCTTCGAGAATTGCAATCGCTATTTGTAGGTATTTTGAGTCTGCACACAGTCATTATTTATCATTGAACTAAAGTCTTTAGTTTATATTAACTAAATAAATTAGTTTTGTAACTAAATAATTTAGTTCTTTGTGAAAAAAGAAAGAATAGCTATGAAAGGACTGACTGCAAAAGAAGAAGAAATTATGGGTTTTTTCTGGAGAAAAGGACCGCTGTTTGTGAAAGAGATACTGGCGTTCTATGAAGAACCCAAACCGCATTTCAATACACTCTCCACCATAGTAAGAGGGCTTGAAGAAAAAGGTTTTCTGAATCACAACACGTTTGGCAACACGTATCAGTATTATGCAATGGTAAGTGTGGAGGACTTTAAGAAAGGAACATTGAAGAATGTCATTAGCAAATATTTCAATAATTCCTATTTGAGTGCGGTGTCATCACTGGTGAATGAGGAAGAATTTTCACTGGACGACTTGAAGCAACTGATACAGGATGTGGAAAAAGGCAAACTTTCGGAATAGTAACCGTCAATACGTATACTTCTATGGGCATACTATTTGTTTATATACTTAAATCATCCTTTTGTCTGGCGGTATTTTATCTGTTTTACCGTTTGTTGTTGAGCCGTGAGACGTTTCATCGTTTCAATCGCATTGCTCTGTTGGGGATTCTGCTGTTATCTTGTCTGTTGCCGTTTGTAGAAGTCAGTGTGAGACGGCCGGTTGAGATGTATCAGACTATGATGACGTGGGAGCAGTGGCTGTTGTTGGCAGATTTGGCAGGTACGGAAACTCATGCAGTGCAGGTGCAGGAGAATGTGGTTACGTGGATACAGGGATTGTTGCTGGTATATCTGTTCGGTATTCTTTTCTTCATGCTCCGCAATATATATTCGTTGTTTGGCTTATGGGTATTGTTGAAGTCGGGTAGGAGAGAGAAGGTTAGTGATTATGTTGTAACGGTTGTTAAGGCGGTTTTGATAGTGCATGAACGGGATATTTCACCATTTAGTTGGATGAGATATATCGTTATTTCACAGAAAGACTTGCATGAGAACGGTAGGGAGATCCTTACTCATGAACTGGCGCATATTCGTAACCGCCATTCATGGGATTTGTTTGCGGCGGATATATGCATATTCTTTCAATGGTTTAATCCGGCAGCGTGGCTGTTGAAACAGGAGTTACAGAATATCCATGAATACGAAGCTGATGAAACTGTTATCAATGAGGGTGTGGATGCGAGACAATATCAATTATTATTAATAAAAAAAGCCGTTGGCACAAGGCTCTACTCTATGGCCAACAGCTTTAATCACAGTAAACTTAAAAAACGTATCACTATGATGTTAAAAGAAAAATCAAGTCCGTGGGCACGTTTGAAGTATCTCTATGTACTTCCGGTAGCTGCTATTGCAGTAACAGCTTTTGCCCGTCCCGAAGTGTCTGAAACAGTGGAAGAAATTTCTGCCGTCAAAGTTAATGATTTAACGGCAATTGTAGAAACAAAAGTTGCGGAAAGTTCCGGACAGTTATTGCCTGTGCAGTCAGTTCCGAAAGACTCTGTGAACCGGAAAAGCAAGGTGGCAGTGCAACAAATGGACGAACTGGTGGTAGTGGGCTATGCTTCTAAAGACAGTGTGAAAGACAGAGAACCGGTATTTAATGTTGTAGAACAGATGCCTTCATTTCCGGGAGGAATGGAAGCCTTGATGCAATATCTGGCAAAGAATATGCGCTATCCGGTGGAGGCGCAGAAGAACAAGGTGCAAGGTAGGGTGGTTGTTGGCTTTATCGTTAGTAAGGATGGTGACATTAAAAAGGCGCATATTCTTCGTGGCGTAGATCCTGAGTTGGATGCGGAGGCTATCCGCGTGATAGAATCTATGCCTAGGTGGATGCCGGGCATGCAACGTGGAAAAGCGGTAGCAGTGAGTTATACACTACCCGTTATGTTCAGGTTGACGGAGGATGCTCTCGGCTTGAAATTGGTTGAGGCTTCCGGTTCAACTGCCGGAGAACTAGATAAAGGGGTAACTTTTTCTTACGCGGAGGGTAAGCAGCCGCTTTGTATTGTAAATGGTAAAGAAGTGGATTGGGCGGTGATGCGCGCCCTGAATCCCGATAGAATAAAAAGTATAACTGTACTGAAAGATAAGGCTATACTGGAAGAGAAGTATGGGGAAAAGGGGCAAAACGGTGTTTTGTTGATTACCTTAAAGGGATATACCGAATAACTGAGTCGGTTATACATCTTATCGGTTAGTCCTTGCAACCTACTGTGTTGTAAGGACTGATTTCTTTTATGTGATACGCTTAATCCGGATTGATTATTTATCTTTGTCCTGGGCCATGCAATTCTCGATATGAGCAAGTATTTCTTCCTCTTGTCCGGGATTGAACCAGCTTATTTCTTCGTCCCGTTTGAACCATGTCATTTGTTTACGGGAGTAAATGCGGGAGTTCTGTTGAATCTTCTCAATGGCGAAAGGCAGTGTCCATTCGCCGTCAAGGTAATTGAATATTTCCTTATAACCCACTGTATTCAGGGAGTTGAGCGCCCGATAAGGATAGACGCTGCGTGCTTCTTCCACAAGTCCGTCGGCTATCATCTGTTCCACGCGTCGGTTTATGCGGTCGTACAACTCTTGACGGTCACGTGTGAGACCTATTTTTATGATACGAAAAGGGCGTTCCTTTTTTTGTTGCGTGCGGAAAGAGGTGTAGGTCTTTCCGGTCATATAACAGATTTCCAAGGCATGTATTACCCGTTTGTGGTTCTTTAAGTCTACTGTTTTGTAATACTCCGGATCAAGCAGCTTCAGTTCGGTGCAGAGGTTCTCCAACCCCTCTGTCTCGTATTTGTGAAGCATCATCCGGCGGGTATCGGCATCTACGGTGGGAATGTCGTCAATGCCTTTGCATACGGCATCTACGTACATCATGGAGCCTCCTGTCAGGAGTACGACCTCATGCTCGGTATAGAGTTTCTCAAGAAGCTGCAGCACTTCGGTTTCATATTGGGCGGCACTGTAATAGTCGGTAAGTTGCAGTGTGCCGACAAAGTAGTGCCGTACACGTTGCTGTTGTTCCGGAGTGGGGGCAGCCGTACCGATTTTCAAATCGGCGTAAAGTTGTCTTGAATCGGCAGAAACTATGCATGTTCTGAAATGCTCCGCCAGGCGGAGGCTGAGTTCCGTCTTACCCACTCCCGTAGGTCCTATAAGTACTATCAATGTTTTCATGAGGCCGTAATAAAATAATTCGGGCGAAGAACAGTTGCATCCTCCGAAACGGGCATATCCTCATGGGATATTCCATTATCATTGGAGCAAATTATTATTCGCCCGAACCGGTTTATCAGAATTTGTCTTCTTCGTAAGGAATATCAGCGGCACCTTCGTCCAAACCTCCAAAGCCTTCTTTGTCGAAGTCCTCCATGTCAAAATCTTGGTCGCCGTAGAAGTTCTCGTCCAAATCAAGCGAACCGCCGGCAGCAGCCATTTCCTCAAAGTCGATGGTTTGTTTGGGTGCTTCTCCCGCTTTCTTTGTACATTTGGCTCCGGTCATACTCTTTCCGGTGATGATTTCAGAGAGCTCGATAAAGAAGCAGCGTTCTGTCATGTAGTCGAATACATACAGCAGTTTTTGCTTTTCGTCTTCTACCAATTCGCTGATTGGAGTATCTTTCATCACCCAGCTGTCTATCTCCGGATTGTCATCCATTTCTTCGAGAGTGATTTCTTTCTCCTTTTCCCAATCGTCGTCGCAGATGAAGAAAGAAGTCATTTGGTCGTTGGCGTAGCCTACTGATTTCAGGATAGCCTCGTGGAAGTCATAGAATGTAGCTTCCGGATCAATCTGTATTTCTCTGATGAAGTCGTCCGCTTCGTCGGAGATGAGAGTAAATCTATATATCATAATGTTAACTTTTTTATTTACTTGCAGGAATAATGCCGCGAGCTGATTCACGTATAAAGTTTACAATATAGCTGATTTCGGGTGTCATTTCCATTTCATTTTCAATCTTCTTCAAAGCGTCCGTATTGTTCATTCCGCTTTGATAGATGATGCGGTAGGCATCATGGATGGCCTCGATCGTTTCGTTGGAGAAACCGCGGCGACGCAGTCCCACAATGTTGAGACCTGCATAGCAAATAGGCTCCCGGCCGGCTATGATATACGGCGGTATATCTTTGCTGAAACGACATCCGCCTTGTATCATGCCGAAACCTCCTACGCGGCAGAACTGGTGCATCAGGACGTTGGCACTGATTATGGAGTTGTCGTCTATAACGATTTCTCCAGCCATTTTTGTTGAGTTACCGATAATGCAACCGCTTCCTATGAGGGCGTCGTGGGCAACGTGTACGCTTTCCATTAGCAGGTTGTTATTGCCTACGATTGTTTTTCCTTTGGCGGCTGTACCCCGGTTGATTGTTACGTTTTCGCGGATAATATTGTTATCGCCTATTTCGGCAGTAGTCTCTTCTCCTCTAAATTTCAGGTCTTGCGGAATGGCACCGATTACGGCTCCGGGAAAGATTGAGTTTCCATTGCCGATACGTGATCCGTACAGAATGTTGACATTTGCCATAATCTTATTGTTATCGCCGATTACCACATTCTTGTCAATGAAAACAAAAGGAGCAATCTCTACGTTTTCCCCGATTTTTGCTTCGGGATGAATATACGCTAAGGGACTTATCATAATTAACTTACTTGTTTTTTACTATTTGAGCCATAAATTCAGCCTCGCATACTACCTTTTCGCCTACAAATACATAGCCTTTCATGGTAGAGATGCCCCGGCGGATAGGAGCCATTAGTTCCACGCGGAAAATCAAAGTGTCTCCCGGCACTACTTTCTGGCGGAACTTAACACCGTCTATTTTCATGAAGTAGGTGGAGTAGCGCTCCGGTTCGTCTACTGAGTTCAGAACAAGCAGGCCACCTGTCTGCGCCATAGCTTCTACTTGCAATACGCCGGGCATGACCGGTTCCTGCGGGAAGTGTCCCTGGAAGAAAGGTTCGTTGGCTGTTACGTTTTTGACACCTACAATATAGTTGGCGCCTATCTCGATTACCTTGTCTACCAGTTGGAACGGATAGCGGTGCGGCAACAGTTCACGAATACGGTTCACGTCCATAATAGGTTCGCGGTTGCAGTCGTATGAAGGAGCCTGTATTTCGTGCAGGCGGATTTCCTTACGCATTTGGCGGGCGAACTTATTGTTGATGGTATGCCCCGGACGCGTGGCTATGATACGGCCTTTAATGGGTTTGCCGATTAGCGCCAAGTCGCCGATAACGTCCAGCAGTTTGTGACGTGCACATTCATTGGGCCATACCAACGGCTTGTGGTTGATGTAACCCAACTGTTTGGCATCCATGTGGGGAACGCCCATTACGTCGGCAAGCTTGTCGTAGGCATCCTGCGGCATTTCACGCTCGTAGATAACGATGGCGTTGTCCAAGTCGCCGCCTTTGATGAGGCCGGCTTGTAACAGCGGTTCTATTTCACGTACAAAAACGAAAGTACGGCTGGCGGCTACTTCATCCTTGAACTTCGTCATATCTTCCAATGTAGCAAACTGATTGGGGATGATAGTGGAGTCGTAAGATACCAATACATTTAAGCTGAAGTTCTCGTCGGGTAATACGATGATGGACGAACCGGTTGCCTCGTCGCGGAACTCAATCTTAGACTTGATAATATAGAAATCCTTTACAGCATTCTGCTCTACTGTGCCTACACGTTCAATTTCGTTGACGTAATATTGAGCGCTTCCGTCCAGAATAGGGAACTCCGGACCGTTTACCTGAATCAGGCAGTTGTCTATGCCCAACGCATAAAGCGCAGCCATACCATGCTCTATGGTACTTACTTTAACTCCGTTTTTGGAGAGTACAGTACCGCGTGTTGTCTCGGTCACATTATCGGCAACAGCGTCAATAACAGGCTGACCTTCCAGGTCGATACGCTGAATCTTATATCCATGGTTGTCCGGAGCAGGGTTGAAAGTAACGGTCAGGTCAAGTCCTGTATGAAGACCTTTCCCACTGAGTGAGAAGCTGTCTTTCAGTGTCTTTTGTTTCAACATTGGTTACTTATTTAATTGTTTTTTTAATTCATTGAGCTCTTTACGGAGGGCGTTCATCTCAAAGTACATATCCGGCAACTTGCGGAATACGGACTGTGACTTGAAATATGATTTCACTTCCATAGGCGGTGTACCTATTAATTGGCTGCCCTCCTTGATACTGCTGGGAACACCTGATTGAGCACCAAGGTTCACTTTGTTTCCGATATGAATATGTCCGGCTATACCCACCTGGCCACCAAACATACACCATTCACCTACTTTGGTGGAGCCGGCTATGCCCACCTGTGCGGCCATTACCGTATGTGAACCGATTTCATCATTGTGGGCTACCTGTATCAGATTGTCCAATTTCACACCACTGTGTACGATAGTCGCTCCCATTGTAGCGCGGTCTACGCAAGTGTTGGCTCCGATTTCCACGTCATCTTCCAATATGGCGATACCTATTTGGGGAATTTTCTCATAACCTTCGGGAGTAGGGGCGAATCCGAATCCGTCCGCACCGATGACGCAACCGGCATGCAGAATGCAGCGGTTGCCTATGCGGCAGTCGTGATAGATTGTCACATTTGCGTAAATAATACAGTCGCTGCCCACTTTGGCTCCGCTTCCAATGGTGGCATGCGGATGGATTACCGTATTGTCTCCCACTTCTGCGTACTCTCCGATGCAGGCAAAGGGAGCGATGTAAACATCCTTGCCTATTTTGGCTGTTTCGGCAACATAGGCCCGAGAATCAATCCCGGTACGTTTGGGTTTGCTCTGTTCATAAAGATTTAACAATTTGGCAAGGCTTTCATAAGCGTTGTCTACTTTAATCATAGTCGCTTTAACTTCCTGTTCGGGAACGAAGTCCTTGTTCACCAAAACGATACTTGATTGGGTTTCGTACAAATAGGGTATGTATTTAGGATTGGATAGGAAAGAGATTGCTCCGGGTATTCCTTCTTCGATCTTGGCGAAAGTATGTACGGTTGCATTCTCGTCTCCTACGATTTCTCCTTGGATAAATGTTGCAATTTGTTTAGCAGAGAACTCCATGTCTTATTGTTGTTAGATGGTTTCAAAACACAAATAACGGACTTTTTTTTTATATATCCTTGTCCTGTGATGAATATTTTATACTTATCTATGCAAACGTTGATAGCATAAGTAGTATTTTTTTACTTTTTTAGAGAGCAGGGATATATTAAGCATATCCGATGCTTCGGCTATATTTTTAGTGGATCCGTCGTTGTATAGGATGTCGATGCTGTCGTCTGCAGGATCGTACATATTCTTCTCAATGCTCGGGGTGGCAACGAAATAACTTGCTTCGGGAAGAAGGATGTCCAGTTGCCCGCTGATTTGCCGGATGATTTCTCTTTTCCGTTCCTCGCTGAAAGGATCGGTGGAGATTTCCACTTTGAATATATTACGGTTAATCATGCCCATACTTAGTGTGGAAAGTACTTTGTCCGGGTGGGTGCTCCATACTTTCAGGGCTGTCCAGATGTCGTTATCATCCAGTTGGATGTAGTTCTCCAGACAATCCGGATTATTGTAGAATATTTCCCGGTTGACATCATTATACAAGAAGAATTTCAATGCAGGCGAAGCAAACAAATCCATACCTTTTCCGGCCAGTTCCTTGGCACGTAGTAATGTACTGATGAGCATCTTCTCGTATGCAACCGATGTTTTGTGCAGATATACCTGCCAGTACATCAGGCGGCGTGCAGTGAGAAAGTTCTCAATGGAATAAATTCCTTTGGACTCGACGACCAGGTGGTCGTCTTTTACATCGAGCATTTTGATGATACGTGCTGAACCTATATTCCCTTCGGTAACTCCTGTGTAAAAGCTGTCGCGGCGCAGATAGTCCAGCCGGTCCATGTCCAGTTGCCCGCTTACCAACTGATGTAGGAAACGTTTGGGATACTCGTCTTTGAATATCTGGATGGCAAGCGTGAGCTGTCCGTTCATCTCCTTGTTGATGCGCTCCATTAGCATCAAAGAGATGTCTTCGTGCGAAACACCCTTTACGATAGTGTCCTCAAGTACATGAGAGAACGGGC
Organism: Bacteroides eggerthii; assembly: GCF_025146565.1. Classification (NCBI taxonomy): domain Bacteria; kingdom Pseudomonadati; phylum Bacteroidota; class Bacteroidia; order Bacteroidales; family Bacteroidaceae; genus Bacteroides; species Bacteroides eggerthii. The sequence continues at coordinate 1,591,737 of NZ_CP102258.1, forward strand.
CATGACCGATGTCATGCATCAGAATAGCCGCTTGTACGGCTTCCGCTTCACTGTCAAAGATGAAATTGCCTTTGGCTGTGAGTTGCTGGATAGCTTCGCTCATGAGATAGAATGAGCCCAAGGAGTGTTGGAACCGGGTGTGCTGTGCGCCGGGGTATACGACAGACGACAATCCCAGCTGCTTGATACGGGTCAGACGTTGCAAAAGGGGATGCCGTACAATGTCGTACAGCAACCCCTTCGGTATGTTAATGAACCCGAACACCGGGTCGTTGATGATTTTTCTTGCTTGCACCTTTTATCGTTGTTAGTTATTAATGGTTGGTGGTTTGTTGGCGTTTTTTTAGATATGAACAGCCTGCCGGTAAATCATCGGTCACTAATCATTAATCACTTTCTTCAGTTGTTCAGCCATTTGTGCCTGTACTTCCTGAGCGGCTTTACGTGAAGCAGCTGCAAAGTTTTCTGTCTTATCTACATAGATGATGCCGCGGCTGGAGTTCACAATCAGTCCACAGGTCCTGTTCATACCATATTTGCAGACTTCTTCCAATGAACCGCCTTGTGCACCCACGCCGGGTACTAAAAGGAAGTGGTTGGGAACAATCTTGCGGATATCTTCGAAAGCACGTCCCTGAGTGGCGCCCACTACGTACATCATTTGTTCATCGTTTGCCCATTCCTGTGACTTGCGCAATACTTTTTCAAAGAGGCGTTCGCCGTTCCGGTCCTCTGTCAGCTGGAAGTCGTGCGATCCTTTGTTGCTGGTCAGGGCAAGCAGGATAACCCATTTGTCTTCGTAAGTGAGGAACGGAGTAACGCTGTCTTCACCCATATAGGGCGCTACGGTCACCGAGTCGATATCCAACTCTTCAAAGAAAGTGCGTGCATACATGGCGGAAGTATTGCCTATATCACCACGTTTGGCATCGGCTATGATGAACTGGTCGGGGTAGTTTTGTTTGATATAGTTTACAGTCTTTTCGAAAGCGATCCAGCCTTTTACACCCATACTTTCATAAAAAGCAAGGTTTGGTTTGTAGGCGATACACAGGTCGGCTGTTGCGTCGATAATTGCTTTATTAAAAGCAAAGATGGGATCTTCTTCTTTCAATAGATGCTCCGGAATCTTTTTGATGTCCGTATCCAAACCAACGCAGAGAAATGATTTCTTGCGTTTGATATTTTCAAAGAGCTGTTGTTTATTCATATAGCAATTCTGTTAGTTTGATAGTTCTACTTTTTAAATAAATATCCTTTTATGCTCATTCTTGCATCCTCGTTGCTTTCTTTTTCATAATAAAAGTCGAAGCCGGTCAGTATGAACAGGTTTTTGGGGGAGTTGCACTGGAAAGGAGTAGGCAGTATGTGTCCATGTTTGCTGTTCTGTTCCAACTGTTCCAATGTCTTGAGTTCGATGTATACGCTGTCGTTCAGTTTGCCTGTCCGGGTATCGAGCGGGACAGGTAATATGCCGTTCTTGAGGTATTGCCGGGAAATGGTGAGCCGGTGGGATGACGCGCCATTATCGGGTACAGCGATAAACCGGGTGTAACCTTCGGGAATATCAACAATTGTTTGACTGTCGGTTTCGCCACTGTAAGTAACCCGTTTATTGCCAGTCTCGACAGCCACTGTATCCGCTTCCAGATCCATTGCCACAGAATACAGATTGTAAGTTACATTCTTGTCTATCAGATGAGTGACACTTTCCGTACCGAACCAGTTGCTCAAATACTTGAATTTACTGTTTATCTGTATGGCTTTCTTTTCCGGCAGCGAATATATCCATTCCTTGTATTGTTGCAATGATAAGGGAGCTTCTGTTTGGCAACTGTGTTGCATCTCGTCCCTTATTTCGTTGAGAATAGTGTTTTTTGTGATGCTGGCATAGTTGACAGGCAATGCAGACGTCAGCAAAAAGATAATGGCAAATGAAATGGGTATCCAATTGATGCGTCGGGCCTTTATGATGAACAACCCGATGCAGACAATATAAAACCAACCGTTGAGTGTCGCTAGATAGAGCCGGTTGAGGGTGATGCCGTAATCATTGAAGCGGCGTATAATGCCTATTGTCATCAATAGCAACAATGGCAATATCAATATGGGCATCCAGCGGGCAATCCAGTTGTCGAACCGTTTGCCTTCTTTGAAGCGGGTGGGGTATAACCCGAATTGGATGGCGATACATACTGTCATTAGCGCTACAATAAGCCATGATACCCAGCCTATGGGCAATTCCCAGCTGACAAGTATGCGGGTGGCATAAATATAAAGGACTGTCAGATAGCCGGCCGTAAGAGGCAGGAACAGATAGTGCAGAATACCGTTCAGAAACTCTGAAGAATGTGGCTCCCGGTTATGCTTGTCATCTCCTTGCGGCAGTAATCCGAGGAACAGCATTAATCCGAGCAACACGTTGCACAGATAGTAGATGTAGGCATAGCATTTTCCGCTGATGTGTATCTCAAATAATTGGTGGAGCGAAAACATCAGCAGGCTGATGCCTGCACATAGGATGAGTCCTATAACCTGCGTGACAATATATGAAGAAATGGCGTTCAGTGCAAAATTCCAGCTTGCAACGTCATTCTTTTCACGTAAGAATGAAAGGAAAAAAGTAGAAAGTCCTACGGCGAGAATAGCAGCAGCGTGGGCAATACCGATCTCGATCCACGAACTTTCTGTGGCAAGATAATAATAGAGAAGGAAAGCGTCGGCTATAAGCAGTGCGTGTGCGGCAAGTTGTATGCCCGTCTTCCACAAACGGCTTTTCACTTCTTCACTCCAGAGATGAAGTGTGAGTGAAAGCAGGATGCCTACCGATAGATAGTAGCCGGTTATGAACAGTAACCGGTCTTCGCCCTTCCAGCCTGTTGATGTCAGATAGATGAGATAGGCTGTGAATACAAAGATAAAGGTTACCGTAACCGGAAAACGCTTCAAGCAATTCTGAAACGCCTCGGCAGCTGTGTGAAACGCTTTCTCTACTGATAGCCTTTTCATAACTATAATTCGCTTTCTTTTAGCCTCTCTGCATTTTCCGCAACAATCAGGTGATCTATGCAGTCCTGAATGTCGCCGTCCATAAAGGCGGAGAGATTGTAAATTGTATAGTTGATGCGGTGGTCCGTAATACGTCCCTGCGGATAGTTGTAGGTACGTATTTTTGCCGAACGGTCACCGGTAGAAACCATTGTCTTTCGTTTGGAAGCGATGTCGTCGATGTATTTCTGGTGTTCCTTATCATATATAAAGGTACGCAGGCGGGAGAGGGCGCGTTCTTTGTTCTTCGGTTGGTCGCGTGTTTCGGTACATTCAATGAGAATTTCCTCTACGACACCGGTATTCGGGTTTTTCCAGTTGTAGCGTAGGCGTACACCGGATTCCACCTTATTTACGTTCTGACCGCCGGCGCCGCCACTTCGGAAAGTGTCCCATTTGATTTCTCCTTCATTGATCACTACATCGAATTCTTCGGCTTCGGGCAGTACGGCTACGGATGCGGCCGATGTATGTACACGTCCCTGAGTTTCGGTGGCAGGCACACGCTGCACGCGATGTACTCCCGACTCATATTTCAGCGTACCGTATACATTATCTCCTGTCACAGAACAGATGATTTCTTTGAAACCGCCGGCTGCGCCCTCATTGGCGCTGGATATATCCAGTTTCCAGCCTTTTGTTTCGCAGTACTTGGTGTACATGCGGAAAAGGTCTCCGGCAAAAATAGCTGCTTCGTCACCGCCTGCACCACCGCGGATTTCAAGAATAGCATTGCGGCTGTCCTGCGGGTCGGCAGGGACAAGCAGCAATTTGATCTGCTCTTCCAGTTCAGGTTGGCGCGTCTGGCAGGCGTCGAGTTCTTCGCGAGCCATTTCGCGCATTTCGGCGTCGGTTTCGTTGGCGATGATTTCTTTGGCTTCCTCAATGCCGCTTAATACCTGCATGTATTCTTTGCGGGCCTTCATCAGGTCACCCAGCTCTTTGTATTCTTTGGTGAGTTTGACGTAGCGCTTCTGGTCGGCAATCACTGCCGGGTCGGTTATCAGCGTGGATACTTCTTCGAAGCGGGCAACGAGTCCTTCCAGCTTTTCTAATATGGTGTTGTTATCTGCCATAATCTATTTGTACACTCTTCTCTTAAAACGATATTGTTTTCAGCAATTAGTTCCATGGAGCATGTTTACGATTCTGCCATATCGTGTCAACGGTGATATATTCTATACACGACCAGCCTATTATGCTTATTGAGCGTATAATGATGCGGTCAATCCTTGTTTCAGGTTCCTGAAAAAGTCCTATCAGTTCACTGATAAGGTCGATGATAACGAATAAAATGGCGATTGCACCTATCTGAACCACACTTTTAGGAACTTTGATGTAAGTACTATCGTTTTCTGTGCTCATTCTTAATTAGTATCTGAATTCTCCAAACTCGCTCTTGATAATCAATTCCTTCTTGTCACTCTCTTCGATACGTCCTACAATCTGTGCATCAATATTGAAACTCTTGCTGATAGCAATCACTTCTTCCGCATGTTCGGGAGAGAGGTACACTTCAAGGCGGTGTCCCATATTGAATACCTTGTACATTTCGCTCCAGTCCGTATCACTTTGTTCTTTGATAGTCTTGAACAACGGAGGAACCGGGAAAAGGTTATCTTTGATGACGCGGCAGTTGTCACCTACAAAATGCAGAACTTTGGTCTGTGCGCCGCCGGAGCAGTGCACCATGCCATGAATTTCGGGACGGAGGGCATCGAGCAGCTTTTTCACTACCGGCGCATACGTGCGGGTAGGAGAGAGCACCAGCTTGCCGGCATCCAAAGGACTGCCTTCGACGCTGTCAGTAAGTTTCAGTTTTCCGCTGTATACCAACTCGTCGGGTACGGCTTTGTCATAGCTTTCAGGATATTTCTCGGCGAGGTATTTGGAGAAAACATCGTGGCGGGCGCTGGTAAGTCCGTTGCTACCCATACCACCGTTATATTCTTTCTCATAAGTGGCTTGCCCGCAGGAGGACAGGCCTACAATCACATCACCCGGACGGATATTGGCATTGTTGATGACATCCGAGCGCTTCATGCGGCAAGTTACCGTAGAGTCTACGATAATGGTGCGTACCAAGTCGCCGACATCGGCCGTTTCGCCGCCGGTGGCATATACGCCTACACCCATTTCGCGAAGTTCGGCCAGCAGTTCATCCGTTCCGTTGATAATGGCGGAGATTACTTCTCCCGGAATGAGCAACTTATTGCGTCCGATAGTGCTTGATACCAAGATGTTGTCTACTGCACCCACGCAAAGCAGGTCGTCGATGTTCATAATCAGTGCATCTTGTGCAATGCCTTTCCAAACGGAGAGGTCACCTGTTTCCTTCCAGTACATGTAGGCCAGGCTGGATTTTGTTCCTGCGCCGTCGGCATGCATGATATTACAGTACTCGGGATCGCCGCCCAGAATGTCGGGAATGATTTTGCAGAAAGCCTGCGGGAAAATACCTTTGTCGATGTTTTTGATGGCGTTGTGTACATCTTCTTTTGATGCACTGACGCCTCTCATCATATATCGTTGGTTGCTCATGAGATAATAAGTTAGTTCAATTGTGTGCAAAAGTAGTGATTATTTCGCTTATAGCCTTAGCTTTGCATAAAAAATATCCCCTCATCCGGTGTCGTACTTGCAAGTCTGTGCAGGCATGACACCGGATGAGGGGATATTTGATATTCAATCCGTTTCTTTAGAACTCCACCTTAGGTGCTTGTTCGCTGCCTTCGGCGGCTTCAAAGTAGGCGCGTTTCTCAAAGCCGAAAATACCGGCAAGAATGTTCTTGGGGAAACGGCGGATTGCCGTATTAAAGTTCTTTGCAGCATTGTTGAAATTGGTGCGTGCTACGTTGATGCGGTTCTCTGTCCCTTCCAGTTGGGCTTGCAATTCCAGAAAATTCTGATTGGCTTTCAAGTCGGGATAGTTCTCGGTAATGGCAAGCAGTTTGCCAAGGGCGGAAGTAACCGCGCCCTGTGCTTTTTGGTATTCAGCCAGTTTTTCCGGTGTCAGGTCGTTGGCGTCTATGGTCATTTGAGTGGCTTTGCTGCGGGCTTCCACCACACCTTCCAACGTTTCCTTTTCGTGAGAAGCATATCCTTTGACTGTATTTACGAGGTTCGGAATCAGGTCGGCGCGGCGTTGATATTGTGTTTCGACGTTAGACCATTGTCCGCTGACATTTTCGTCCATAGTGACGAGCCCGTTGTAGCCGGTAACACCCCAAATGGCAAGAAGGGCTATAACAACAATGATGATAATGGTTGATTTTTTCATACTTCTTCTTTTTTTATAGCCTTCCTGTCTCCTTGAAGAGGCAAGCAGGCGTTTCATTAAACAATATTCTTAGGTATATATCACTGATTGATTGTCTATGCAGACAACCCATTCTTCTTCCTTCTTAGGAGAATGAGGGGTCAGAACCGCGAGCCGGCTCCTCCGCCACCGCCCATACCTCCTCCGAAGCTACCTCCGCTAAAGCCTCCGCCACTTCCGCCAAAGCCGCCTCCGCCGAAAATGACAGGGCCTCCTCCACCACCTCCCCGGTAGTTCTCATCGTAAGATTGCTGTCGGCGCACCACTTTGTGACCGCAGTTGCGGCACGTGTAGGTGACATCTTCTGTCCGTACTCCGTTGCGACGTGAGACAAGCACGCTGTTGCTCCGTTGCAGTTTATGCTGGCCGCACTGCGGACATTTGCTTGCAGCGCGTGTTTTTAGTATTCCTGCCACGATAGCGATCGCAAAGAAACCGATGACAGCCAGAATCAGCCCTATCGGAGATTCACCGCTGTTTTCGTCAGAGTCGTTTGTCATGCTGCCGTCAAGGCGGACACATACGGCACGTACGCCGGCCACCATACCCGCATCCCAGTTGCCGTCTTTCAGATAAGGAATCATGTCTCGGGTCTGAATACGTTTGCAAATGGCATCGGGCAAGTCTCCTTCCAATCCATATCCGGTATAGAACTGGATGCAACGCTGGTCGGTTACCAGCAGGATAACCAGGCCGTTATTCTTGTCTTTCTTACCCACACCCCATTCGTTGAGCAGCTGATGCGAAAACTCAAAACAGTCTTCATTGCCGATAGACGGTACGACGGCCACTACGGTTTCAATGCCGGTCTGCTGTTCCAATGCATAAAGCATCCGGTCTATTTCGCCGCATGCCGAAACGGAGAGGATGCCGGCCGGGTTGCAAACATAGCGTGTCTTGTCCTGAAGGTGTACTTTAGGAATATTCTTAGTGGTGTAAATTTCCTGTGACTGCAAGGAAACAAGTATGCACAAGAAGAGTGCTATGGATATAATTCGTTTCATATTATTGTATTTGTAGGAGCGAAGGTAGTAAAAATCACATCAACGGATGTATTTCCCTACAAATTTCTTTACGCGCTCCGTATATTCCTGCGGATAATCTTTGTAGGACATGGCATGCGTGGCGCCGGGTACAATCCATAATTCTTTCGGTTCGCTCTTGGCTTCATACAAAGGGTAGACCATACGGGTAGGTACGTACGTATCCGCATCTCCATGGATGAAGAACATGGGAAGGCTGCATTTCTTCACTTGTTCCAAGGAAGAAGCTTCTTGGAAATTCCAACCATACTTGGCATTGCATAGCCAGCTGGTGGTGTACATTAACGGAAATTCAGGCAGTCCGAACATATCTTTCAGTTGGAATGAAAACTCGTCCCATACACTCGTATAACCGCAATCTTCTACGAAGCATTTCACAAAAGGCTGTTGCGCTTCTCCGGATACCATCATGGTGGTTGCGGCTCCCATGGAGATGCCATGCACTACCATTTGGGTGCGTTTTCCGAAAATATCGTTGGCGATATTCATCCAATTCAGCACATCAAGCCGGTCTTTCCATCCCATTTGTATGGCAGGACCCTCGCTCAGACCGTTGTCCTGCAAGTCGGGCAATAATATATTGTAATTCAGATCGTTGTTGTAAAGATAGCCTATCATCAGCATGCGGATGGCATTGTCCGTATAACCATGCACTATGACTGCTGTCTTATCGGTGGGCTTGGCGGCAGAGGCAAACATTGCATGCAGTTGCCGGCCTTTCCGGTTGATGATGAAAGTGTCACGCAGTGCGCCTGTGGTTTGCAGGCTGTCCAGCCAGGGCGTGATGAACGGATATTTGCTGTGCATATATTCGTACGATCCCGGAATATCCTTACCTTTATTGTCTTTCGGTGTCAGCGAGTAGCCGAGCATGTAGAAGCTCCCGCCTGTGAGGGCGACCACTGCTACCGCTAACAGTCCGAGCAGACCGTATCTGATGTTTTTTTTCATGTTATTTGTTCCAAATTTCCCATGCAGCAAAGGCTTGTAACAGCAGCATTTCGAGTCCATTCTTGGTGACAGCCCCTTGTGCTTTGCCTTTCTTCATGAAGAGTGTTTCGTTTGGATTGTATAACAAATCGTAGAGCAAATGGTTGGGGGTAAGCTCTTCGTATGGAATGTTCGGGCAAAAGTCCACTTTGGGGAACATGCCGACAGGCGTACAGTTGACTATGACCGTATATTCGGCCATAATCTCCGGAGACAGTTCCTCGTAGGTGAGGAAGCTGCTGTCCTTTTTGGTGCGTGACACGAAGACGCTTTCTATTCCTAAGTTCTCCAGACCGCGGTATACGGCTTTGGAAGCACCGCCTGTACCCAGAATCAGCGCTTTCTTGTGGTGGGGTTGCAGTAGCGGTTCAATGGATTGCGTAAATCCGATGATGTCCGAGTTGCAGCCTATCAGTTTGACCTTTCCTTTGGGGAGACGGATGATTTTGATGACGTTGACCGCGCCTATTTTGGCTGTATCCTTGTCCAGTTCATCAAGGTAGGGGATGACTTGTTCTTTATAAGGAATGGTTACATTGAGTCCGCAGAGGTTGGAATTCTCCTCAATCACTTCCATGAAGTCTTCGATGCGGGGAATTTCGAAGTTCACATATTCTGCGTCGATGTTCTCTGCTTTGAATTTCTCATTGAAGTATCCGATGGAGAACGAATGTTTCAGCGGGTAACCGATTAGACCATATTTCTGCATATCCAAGTGTGTTAAAGGGGAAGATAAGTGGCTATTTCTTAGCGATGTATAAAGTGCATATTCCGAAAGTCAGCCGCCGGAAACGTACTTCGCTGAATCCTGCCTTGCGGATTACTCCCTGCATGATTTCGCCTTGCGGAAAGGCGCGGATGCTTTGAGGCAGGTAGGTGTAGGCGCTGTTGTCTTTCGAGATACATTTGCCGAGCAGCGGAATCACGACTTTGGAATAGACGGAGAAGAGCTGTTTCATAGGGAAGCGGTCCGGGGTGGATAGCTCCAGTATGACGAGATGTCCGCCGGGCACCAGCACGCGGCATATTTCGGACAGCCCTTTGTCCAGTCCGTCGAAGTTGCGGATGCCGAACGCTACGGTTACGGCATCAAAACTTCCGTCGGCAAACGAGAGAGAGGTGCAGTCCTCCCGGGCAAAGGAAATCTTGTCCGAGAGGTGCGCCTGTTTTACTTTTTCACGTCCCACATTCATCATGCCTTCGGAGATGTCGGTTCCTATCAGCGTATCGGGTTGCAGTTCGCGGCAGGCAAGTATGGCAAAGTCGCCGGTTCCGGTCGCTACATCCATGATACGTCGGGGGTGGAAGGGGCGGAGCGCGTTAATCGCCTTCTTGCGCCAGCTGCGGTCTATGCCCATTGACAGGGTATGGTTCAGCTTGTCGTAAGCAGGGGCGATGTTGTCGAACATTTCTTCGACCTGTTCACTCTTCTTGCCCTCGTTACCGTAAGGCTTGATGTACTCTTGGGGGTAGTTCATTTCTTCAAGTATTCCGTTACGTTCTTTTCGATGCGTTCGGCGATATTGCTTGTATCTTCTTTCACGAACTTCTCACCGGTGATGTGTTCGTACAGTTCGATGTAGCGTTCGCTGATGGAAGTTACGATTTCGTCTGTCATTTCCGGAACCTGTTGTCCTTCTTTGCCCTGGAAGCCGTTGTCCATCAACCATTCGCGTACGAACTCCTTTGAAAGCTGCTTTTGCGGTTCGCCTTTGGCAAAGCGCTCTTCGTAACCTTCGGAGTAGAAGTAACGGCTGGAGTCCGGAGTGTGGATTTCGTCCATGAGGTAGATGGTGCCGTTGTGCTTGCCGAATTCATATTTGGTATCGACAAGGATCAAGCCGCGTTCTGCTGCGATTTCCGTACCGCGTTTGAAGAGGGCCATTGTGTATTTCTCCAGAATTGCATATTCTTCGGGAGTAGCCAGGCCTTTGGCAAGAATCTCCTCTTTGGAGATATCGGCATCGTGTTCGCCGATTTCGGCTTTCGTAGTCGGGGTGATGATAGGTTCGGGGAACTTTTGGTTCTCTTTCATGCCTTCGGGCAGCTTCACGCCGCAGATTTCGCGGACGCCGCTTTTGTAGGCGCGCCATGCGCTACCGCAGAGATAACCGCGTACAATCATTTCAACCGGGAAACCTTCGCACATCACGCCCACTGTTACCATGGGGTCGGGAGTGGCCATTTTCCAGTTGGGACAGATGTCGGTGGTGGCGTCGAGGAATTTGGCTGCAATCTGGTTCAGCATTTGTCCTTTGAAGGGAATGCCTTTCGGCAATACTACGTCGAAGGCCGAAATGCGGTCGGTAGCGACCATAACTAACTTTTCACCGTTGATGTTGTACACATCGCGTACCTTTCCATGATAGACGCTCTTTTGTCCGGGAAAGTTGAAATCTGTTGCTGTTAATGCTTTCATCTTTGTGATATTTATGAGTTAATATTTACTGTGTGGTGAGTTTCTTTCTCTCTCGTTCCGCTTTTGCTTCTTTCTCGAACTTCTCGTAGGCCTCCACAATCTGGGTTACCAGCTTATGGCGTACGATGTCTTTCTTGTTCAGTTCGATGAAGCTGATGCCTTTCACGCCTTTCAGGATGCGGAGTGCTTGTACCAAGCCGGAAGTCTGGGAAGAAGGCAGGTCAATCTGAGTCATGTCACCGGTAACAATCATTTTGGTGTTCGTGCCCATGCGGGTGAGGAACATCTTTATCTGTTGGGTGGTGGTGTTTTGCGCTTCGTCCAGAATCACTACGGCGTCGTTCAGCGTGCGTCCGCGCATGAAAGCGAGGGGGGCAATCTGAATGATGTTCAATTCCATGTACTCTTTCAGTTTGGCGGCAGGTATCATGTCCTGCAATGCGTCGTACAGCGGTTGCAGGTACGGGTCTATCTTGTCCTTCATGTCACCGGGCAGGAAGCCGAGCTTCTCTCCGGCTTCTACGGCGGGACGGCTGAGGATTATTTTCTTTATCTCCTTGTTCTTCAGTGCGCGTACGGCAAGGGCAATGGCTGTATATGTCTTACCCGATCCGGCAGGGCCGATGGCGAATACCATGTCGTTTTTGGCGAAAGCCTCCACCAGCTTCAACTGGTTTTCGCTGCGGGGGATGATTGGTTTTCCCGTCACGCTGAACACGATGACGTTGCCCGACTTTTCCGCCTGCGGGGCATTGCCTTTGATTATATCAATGATAACTTCCTCTTTCAGTGAATTGTATTCGGCGCAATACTTTTCGAGTTTGGTGATGTTTTCCTCGAATGCGCACATTTCTTCTTCGTCTCCCAGCACTTTGATCACATTGCCGCGGGCAACGATGCGGAGCTTAGGGTACAAGGCTTTTATCAGTTGCATATTGGCGTTGTTTACGCCGTAAAAAATAACCGGGTCAATATCCTCAAGAACAATCAGTTTTTCTATCATTGATATGTTTTAAAGTTCAATTCTTTTTTCAGGTGAAACGTTTTGCAAATGTAGTGAAACGTTTGCATACTTGGGCGTTTCCGGCCGTTATTTTTTTGCACAATGGTTTGCGGTGACATCATTGCTTATTCAAAGTAGAGCACTGTTCCGCCGTCGGAAGCGGCATACTTCCGCAGGAGCTCCTGTATCATTCCGGCAGCTTCCGCCAGTCCGTCGTTCCCGCTATAACCGTTCACGATGGCGAGGATATGCCGGGTTTCGAGTCCCATTTTGGTGCGTTCGTTGTCGCTGGTCGGGGTGCCTATGCCGCCTGCGGAGTCGCGGTAGACGGGAAGCCCTTCGATATTCAGCACTCCGCGTCCGATGCCTTCGAAAGGCTCTTCCGCACGTCCTATTCCGAGTTCGAGGCTGTTGCCCTGTATCTTGTCTGCGTCAAAGCCGCCTATGGAATATCCGGTGCGGAGTGAAACAAGGTTGATCAGGTCCACCAGCGTATCAATCCGGTAAAGTTCCAATCCCCGCATGAGGCGGCGGCGCAATGCTTCGGCCGAGGGACGGTAACGGCTCGGATCTTTTCCGCAACGCTTGTAGACTTCGCGAGTGGCTGCAATGGCAGGTTGCAGTTTGATGTCATCCGCTTGTGTGGTGGCGGTCAGCTCATGTGTAAAGGCGTTTATCTCGTCCCAAAGCTCTTTGCAGAATGTGGTGTTGGTGACCTCTGCATATACGGCTGCTCCTTTAAAGACGGGGCAGGCTCTTTTGATTTCTTCTGATACGGTGATGTTGTACATGATGTTCTTCGTTGTTTATGGCTTGTTTTAGGGGAACGGCCGGTCCGGTGCCGTTAAACTGTCAGTTTATTACTATTAAACTTCAGGTTTATTGGTATTAAATCGGAGGTTTATTCCTAATAAACCGACAGTTTATTTTAAGTAAACTGAAATAAACTTGTAACCCGCTGATTGTTAGAACTCTGATTCTTTATCCGGGGATGTGGCATGTCACCATTCGTATGCCTCTTCAAACCTGTCGTATACGGGCTGTATGCCGGGGCACAGTTGACGGAATACGGCGGCGATCTTTTTCTGTTCGTCGGGCGAAATGAGCCTTTCGCCTTTGCGGCCGGCGAAGTAGAAGCTGCGGCACGTAAAGCAGCGTTGTACCTTCCATCTCACTTGGCTTACCGCTTTGCTGGGCACTTCGTCATACAGTTGCGACATTCCGCAGGCGTACCGGCTGGGTGTGGAACTGCGGAAGAGTGCGCAGCCGCCTTTGCCTTCCAGTGTGGCTATGTAGCGCGGGTCTATGGAGCATATCACGAATTCCGGAGTCCGGGACGCTTTCATGGGGAGTTCCGCCACCAGTGCGTGCAGGCACTCTCTGCGTTGCGGGCATTGTTCGTTCGTGGCAAAGCAATAGGCATAGTTATGAGGCTTGGTTTTCAGGCTTGGTTTCATGTTGTTTTTGTTATATTTAAGTTTATCGTTTATCATTCTATATCTCTGATACCTTCCGCTTCTCCTATCCGTTCAGCATTATTCCCGACAGTATGCGTCCCGACTTGATGCCCAGCCGTCGCGCCGAGAAGAAGTCCTCGTGCTGCCGGTAAGTGCAGATGCCGGCGGTCTCTATCTGCCGGGAAGGCACCCCGAAATCGGAGAGCTGCAAATGGTTGGCTTTCCATAGGTCGATGTGGTATTTGTGCGTTTCGGGTTTCCACGCGGATATCTGTTCCATCGGGAAACCTTCGGCGCGGAATGCCTCGTGTACTTCGTCTCCCACTTCAAAAGAGGCGAAGGAGATGCCCGGTCCTATGCAGGCTATGATGTCTTTCCCTTCCGTACCGCAGGTTGCCTGCATCCGGCGGAGAGTATGCGCAAGAATGTGGCGAACCGTTCCCCGCCAGCCTGCGTGGACGGCGGCAATGGCATGGTGTTCCTTGTCATAGAGCAGTATGGGGATGCAGTCGGCGGTAGAGATGCAGATGCAACAGCGGGGTGTGCGTGTGATAAGTGCGTCGACGCCTTGCAGCATGGATTGACGTTCGCTGTGCGTTGCGTTCAGGTAGGTTTCGTCGATGATGAGTGAGCTGATGCCATGAGTTTGGAAAGGGATAACCAGTTCCCGCGGTGTGAAGGGCAGGGCGGCGCATAGCAACTCTTGGTTCTTGCGTACGCAATCCGGATGGTCCCCGGTGTAGGGGGTGCAGTTGAAGGATGCATAGTTGCCGGTGCTGCATCCGCCGTGACGGGTGGTTACAAAACAAGAAATGTCGGGATAGGGGGCAAGCGCCTCATATCCCAACATTCTTTTATCTTTTGTCAGGGAGATCATTTTCCGTCTTCCTCCCAGTCCTCTTCTTCATATTCAAAGTCTTCGAGGTCTTCGATGTCCTCGTCGTCAATGTATTCGTAGTTGAGGTCTTCGTCCTCGCCTTCCTCTTTCAGCTCTTCTTTCAGGTGGCTCATGTCTTTGGCGCGGTGAGCGATGCTTTCCACTTTGCCTTCTATCTTGTTGCTCTCCTTGTTCAGCTCTTCCCACAGCAGATCTTTCAGAACGGAGATGCCCATGCCGGAGATTGCCGAGATGAATACGTGCGGGATGTTTTCGGGCAGGGTAGGCTCTATTTCGTCCATAAGCTCTTGGTCCAGCATGTCGCATTTCGTGACGGCAAGCACGCGCTGCTTGTCCAGCATTTCGGGGTTGAAGGTGCGTAGTTCGTTCAGCAGGATTTCATACTCTTTGCGGATGTCGTCGCTGTCGGCGGGAACCATGAACAGCAGGAGCGAGTTGCGCTCGATGTGGCGCAGGAAGCGGAGTCCCAGGCCTTTGCCTGCGCTTGCACCTTCGATGATGCCGGGAATGTCCGCCATGACGAACGATTTGCCGTCGCGATAGGACACGATGCCGAGATTGGGTTCCAGCGTGGTAAAGGGATAATTGGCTATTTTCGGCTTAGCTGAAGATACCGCCGAGAGCAGCGTTGATTTTCCCGCATTCGGGAAACCTACCAGACCGACGTCTGCCAGCAGCTTCAACTCCATGATAACCGTCATTTCCTGCATCGGTTCGCCCGGCTGGGCAAAGCGGGGGGCTTGACGGGTGGCGGTCTTGAAATGCCAGTTGCCCAGTCCGCCGCGTCCGCCTTTCAGCAGGACAACTTCCTGTCCATGCTCGGTGACGTCGCAGATGTATTCGCCGGTTTCGGCATTGTACACCACCGTACCGCAGGGCACTTCGATCACTTTGTCTTCTCCGTCCTTGCCGAAGCTGCGGTTCTTTGAACCCGATTCTCCATGGCCTGCCATGATGTGACGGTCGTAGCGCAAGTGCAGCAATGTCCAGTAGTTGCGGTTTCCGCGAAGGATTACGTGACCTCCTCGTCCTCCGTCACCACCGTCGGGGCCGCCATTGGGTATGTATTTTTCACGCCGCATGTGCGTGGAGCCTCGGCCGCCCTTACCGGAACGGCAATAGATTTTTACGTAGTCAACGAAATTCGATTCAGCCATATTCTTTTTTATTATTTGAGATAATGTGTGCAAAAGTAGTTATTCTCCGGCATAAGCGGAAATAATCGGGCTTTTTTCTCTTGTAACGGGCTGTGCAACCGGTGATTTTCGTAGGAAGCATAAAAAAGGGAATGTGCCGGAATGAAATTCAGTTATCATTCCGGCACAAACCCTTTGTTTGTAAGAAGAGTCTTTTTACGACTTATTTCGCTGCGTCAATTGCTTTGCAAACATCTGCCGTAATGGTTTCCAGTTCACCGATACCTTTGATGTGTGCATAGAGTTTCTCGTTCTTGTACCAGTCTATCAGCGGAGCTGTCTGCGAATGATATACTGTGAGGCGCTTCTTGATAGTCTCTTCGTTGTCATCGGCGCGGCCCGACTCTTGTCCGCGTTTGATGAGGCGTTTCATCAGTTCGTCTTCGGGTACGTCAAGGTCCAGCATTACGTTTACGCTCTGTCCGCGTTCGGCAAGCATTTTCTTCAATGCCTCAGCCTGTGCGATGGTGCGGGGAAATCCGTCGAAGATGACGCCTTTGCTGTCTTTGAAACTGTCCAGCGTGCTTGCCAGGATGTCGATAATCAATTCGTCCGGCAGCAGTTGGCCCTGGTCGATGTAGCCTTTGGCTGTCTTACCCAGTTCTGTCCCGTTTTTGATTTCTGCACGCAACACGTCTCCGGTTGAGATATGGTTGATGCCATACTTTGCTACGATTCTCTCGCTTTGTGTTCCCTTTCCTGAACCGGGAGCACCGAAAATTACAATGTTCAACATTTGTTTAGCTATTATTTAATGATTCACAATTTAATACCTTTTCTTCTTAATACCTCTTTCCTGCATTCAATCCACTACGGTGTAGATGTCGGGATAGTTGCGTCCGAATCCGTCATAGTCCAGGCCGTAGCCCACGATGAAGTCGTTGGGAATGTTCATGGCTACGTATTCGATGTTTAAGTCGACCTTCAGCTTTTCGGGTTTCACCAGCAATGAGGCGATGTGGATGTCTTTAGGTCCGCGTGTGCCCAGAGTTTCCAGCAGACGCTGCATGGTGAGCCCGGTATCTACAATATCTTCGACGATAACGATTGTACGGTCGGAGATATCTTCGTTGATGCCGATTACTTCTTTGATAACTCCCGTAGAAGATACTCCCTGATAAGAAGCAAGTTTTACGAAAGAAATTTCACAGGGAATGGTGATGCGCTTCATCAGGTCGGCGGTAAACATGAACGAACCGTTCAATACACTAAGGAAAAGCGGATTTTTACCGGCCAAATCGCGGTTGATTTCGTTCGCTACACGAGACACTTCTTTCAATATGTCCTGTTCCTTGATGGAAACGGTGAACATTTTGTCTTTTATTTGTATGGTATCCATAAATGGGAGTTTTTAGAAAGTTGACGCAAAAATAGTGAATTTGTTCGAAAGAGGAAATATTTGTTCTAGCATATTCTCAAAGAGCTGTAATTTAATTCGATTCGTCACTGTGTGCTTTAAAAGAACGGGATTAAAGAACGTAAAAAAAGAACGAACTTAAAGAACCGCTTTATGAATGCACAGTTTTTCATCAACGAGATCGGATGTAAATTCAACCTGAGAAAGCCCAAGTCCGAAAAGCCGACGAACGTTTATTTTGTAGCACGCGTCAGGAATAAACAGATAAAACTTTCTACTGGAGTAAGAGTATATCCGAACCAGTGGAACGTAAAGAAACAGGAGGCTTATATCAGCTGTCGGTTGACTGAGCTGGACAACGAGAACAACACCATCGTTAACGAAAAGATCAGTAAGCTAAAACTTTATTTTTCGGAATACAAGCAGTACCTTTGCGACCACCCTGAGGAAATAGAACGCAGGGCCATCATTTTACTCAAACAATATATCTATAAGGATACTATGAAGAAAAAAACGGAGAAACCTGCCACCTTCATCATGAAACAGATCATAGAGGAGAAGGATATTGTAGATAGTTCAAAGAGTCAATACAGATCCAATATCAACAAGTTCAAACGGTTTCTATATGAGCACTCCATACCTGATACTTGGGAAAGTATGAACCTGGATACATTCACCAAATACCAGCAATTTTTGATAGAAGAAGGCAAGAAAGATAAGGATGGTAAAAAAGCTTCTACCATAAAGAATATTATAGGAGGTACCCTTTTCCCAATTCTTAGAAAGGCTTCCAAACGGCTTGACATCCCTTTCAAGTGGGATGAGAGTAATCTTGAAAGTTTCGAGCTGACGAAAGATAAGTCCAACAAGGAGCTTGCACGTAATAAAGAGGTGGCGCTGACGGAAGAACAGATTAAGCGGCTCTATGAGTACCGACCAACTGGCACAGAAAAGCAGATCAAAAAGAAAATGGAGATAAGAGATTTGTTCGTACTACAATGCCTCGTTGGCCAACGCGTCAGTGATATGCAGAAGCTTTTTAATGGTGATAACGAAAGGGATGAGGAGAACGGTACAATATCTATCGTCCAGCAGAAGACCGGAGCCAAGGCAATCATTCCTTTGGTTCCGATGGCTGAGGAAATCATAAATAAGTATACCGGAAAGGAGATCAAATATTATAAGGAAAGACGTTCCGCATTGAATGGTGAGTTAAGGGCAATAGCTCAAGAAGCAGGCCTTAATGAAGCTATAACCTATGAAGAGAACGGCACCAAATATACCAAACCGCTCTATGAGCTGCTCCACACCCATACCGCGAAACATCATACAATCTCTATCTAATTGAAAATTAAACAGTTATTTCTGTTTAATTAATATCAGGTAACGATTTAGAAACGAGCGAATTACAATATTCTGTTTTCTTTTGCCTCTGTCAAAGAACGATTCTTTCAATGCAAATATACACTTTACTTGTGACAAAAGCAATCTTTTTCTACATTTAATCGACTTACAGTCAGCCTTAAAGAGGGTATCTGGTCTCATTCCATCTTCTTCCTCAAAAATAACATAGCAGTCTAAATTGGTTTATGTATGGGATAGGTCTTGTTCATTCGATCCGGTAGACTACTATACATAAAAGTATAAAGGCGAGATACGACAAGGAGATGCCATGCTTTTGTGTAAGGGGAATCTCTCTTAGCTTATCGCAGACCATGTATAGCTAAGTGTTTTGAGAATAAACAGTCTGTAAAAAACGGAAAGACACCGATTATGGGCCGTATCACCATCAATGGAACCCAAGCCGGTTTCAGTTGTAAGAAAGAAGTGTCCCTCGCTTTGTGGGACGTCAAAACCAACCGGGCCAAAGGCAAGTCCGAGGAGGCCCGTACACTCAATCAGGAGCTTGACAATATCAAGGCGCAAATCACCAGGCACTACCAGTACATCTGCGACCACGACAGTTTTGTTACAGCCAAGAAAGTCTATAACCGCTATGTCGGCTTCTCAGAGGAATGCCACACCCTTATGAACCTTTTCAGGGAACAGCTGGAACCGTATAAAAAGAAAATCGGCATAGAGAAAGCCGAAAGCACCTACTGCGGTCTGGTTGCCGATTACAAGAGTCTCCTGCTTTTCATGAAAAGCAAGAAGAATGCAGAGGATATTGTCATCGAAGAACTTGAGAAATCATTCATCGAGGATTACTACAACTGGATGCTCGGTACATGCGCTTTGGCAAACTCCACTGTCTTCGGGCGTGTCAATACCTTGAAGTGGCTGATGTATATCGCGCAGGAAAAAGGCTGGATACGGGTTCATCCGTTCGCATCATTCGAGTGTATGCCCGAATACAAGAGGCGTTCTTTCCTTTCCGAAGAGGAACTGCAAAGGATAATCCATATAGAACCGAGATACAAACGCCAGCGTGCCATGCGCGACATGTTCCTGTTCATGTGCTTCACCGGTCTTTCCTATGTGGACTTGAAAGCCATAACATACGATAATATCCATACCGACTCCGACGGCGGTACATGGCTGATGGGCAACCGTATAAAAACGGGAGTGGCGTATGTCGTAAAATTATTGCCCATTGCTATCGAACTGATTGAAAAATATAGGGGTACGGATGAAAAGAAAGACTCCCCGAATGTGTCTTTCCGGTAGGTGAATACAATGCCATGCGGCTCAGTCTTGGAATCATAGGCAGGAAATGCAACTCCGGGGCGAGGTCACCCCGCACATCGGACGCCACGCATTTGCCGTTCTGGCCATACTCAAGGGGATGCTGCTGGAAACTCTTCAGAAAGTGTTTGGGCATAAGTCCATCACATACGTCCTGCGCATCCATTCACTTGTCCGGCGCAGGCGGGGCAATCTTTTTCTGGAAGTCGCCCATCTGTACGACCAGCGTGCTGACCAGCTTTCTCAACTCCTAATACGCGCTTGTTTCAATAATTGTCAGTTCCATACTAAAATTCTTTTTAAGATTCTGAATATGCGACAAAGTAACGCACATCCTATATCCTTTCCAAACAGATAATATCAGAGTCTTCCGTTGGCGTGCATTGGCGTATCCAACGTTAAAAGAGAAGGTCCTTCACCTGCATCCATGCGGCAACGGAACTTCCATTCCCTTACTTGTTTTCCATAAATTTATAGGATTAATTTCTGGTGCATGATATTAATAGTCATTATTCTGTCTGCTTTTTTTGCTTGCATAATTGCAGCTAACAGTTATCTATTCCAGAACGCATTGTTATGGAAAATGGCAAGCTGTTTTGTTGGTTTATGGATATTGTGTATGATAATTACCGTCTTCGTTTGTCGTAAACTTGAATGCTCTAATTAAAACAGTACGGTTGTCATGCTTTGTGTGTTTTATTATAAATATTATGAATTATTTGGAATTGATATGTAATATAGATAATTTTGCAGTCGGGAAATGGTTTCGGGAGGTTTACGCCTTCCGAATGAAAAGGGAACCCGGTGAAAATCCGGGACAGTACCCGCTGCTGTGAGTCCACAAAAACGGACATCGAACTTTTGCCACTGGTGTAATACCGGGAAGGCACGATGACCGGGACGAGTCAGAAGACCTGCCATGACCGGAATGAGATTTACACCTGCGGGATATACGGGTCGTAATCAAATAAGGAATAGCTCATCGGCCATTCAATATTTGAAGACAGACATATTCCCGTTCGTGTAAGTCCGCACGAACGGGAATTTTTTGTGTTTGTTAATAATATGTTTTACATTAAAATGAGTGACCTATGAAAAGAAAATTACGCTTTCTGGCAGGTGCCTGTCTATTTACCGCAACCGCCTTGTTCTCTGGCTGTAGCTCGGACGATGACTTTTTGATGGACCCGGTTGATTCCGGAACTTCGCAAACCCGTGCTGTGACAAATTCGGACGGTACTTTAACTATCACTTTCGATGATTTCGATCCCGGCATGTTAGCAGGACCTACCTCGGCCGGAGAAAATCTTTATTCGTACCAAGGGTATCCTCAAGTAACCACCATTTACGACAATACTCCGGAAGAATATCTCTTCCTTTCAATGTTTAATACTGTAGGTGGAAGCACAGAGTATTCCAGCGGCGGCATCGCACTTTCCAACTGGAACATCCGCTCCAATCAGTCGGGAAATACCGGAGACTGGTGGTATTCTTATCTAAACCAATGTTCTGTCTATAACACTGCGGTGGAAGCGGAAGGACAGAATAAGGAAGCCGGGCACAGCGGTTCCAATTTCGGTGTCGTTTACGGATATGTGGATGCTTACAATCAGGCATGGATGGCTAAACCAGAATTTTATTTCAATGTTCCCCGGAAATTGGTCGGCCTGTGGATCTGCAACACCTCATACACTTATGGTGTCATTACTTATGGTAATCAGTTCGGTTCTACGGGGGTAGCGACTCCTCTGAAAGAGATGAAAGGGTATTTCCAAGTGAATCTGGAATGTTATGATGCGAATGGCGGTCTGATCCGCACTTACAAACGTCTTTTAGCCGATTATCGTAACGGCCAACAACAGGTTGATCCTATCACGACATGGGATTATTGGGAAATCAATGCCGAAGGGGTGCAAAGTGTGAAATTCAACTTCGAGGGTTCGGATTCGGGAGCATACGGTTTGAATACTCCGGCTTATATCTGTATTGATGATATCACCATACAATAAAAAGAATACAAGGATATCCCTTCTGTCGGGGGTATCCCTGTTATTTTTCTAAAATCCACACATCATGCATCGTTTTCACTATTTTATTATTTCTGCCTGTATGCTGTTCACCTCCTGCAACAAGGATGAAGTCATTACCGAAGAAGTAGGAGGACAACCTATAATAGAACTTGACAGCGAGACCGGTATTTACACGGTCAAGGTCGATCACGAATTGACTATCGCCCCGACATACCAGAATGTTGAAGATGCTCTTTTTGCTTGGACGATAGACGGTACGCTGGTTTCTTCGGGTCCGTCTCTTCAACGTACATGGAATGAATGCGGGGATTTTTATGTCAAACTAAGAGTAGACAATGCGGAAGGCTATGCCGAAGAGGAACTGAAAGTAGAAGTGAAAGAACTCACCCCTCCGGTCATCTCACTGGCACTACCTTCGCAGGGGCTAAAAGTCGTCCGGAATACCGATTACACATTTACTCCCGATATTCAGCATTCGGATGTCGAAGGGTTCAAAATCGAATGGGTACGGGAAGGAAAAATCGTTTCCACCGAGAATACTTATACTTTCAATGAAAAAGAACTCGGTGTTTATACGGTGACAATCAACGCTTCCAATATAGATGGGACAACAACGAAAGACGTAAGCGTAGAGGTCGTGGAAACGATGCCCTACGTTGTCAAATTCCCGACCCCGTCTTACCTGCAAACATCCACGGACAGGTACACTTTTGCCGACCGTCCTGTTTTCCTGCGTCCGTTGTTGGAGTATTTCGACAATCCCCGTTTTGAGTGGAGTGTGGACGGTCAGGTCATGGAAGGAGAAGTGGAACGCATGTTCAAGTTCACGCCGTCCGCACCCGGAGAATACACCGTCTCCTGTACTGTGTCGGAAGACACACCGACGGAAAAAATAAGCAGGAATATCGACAAAGGGAAAACGGCTGTCACTGCCACCGTAAAAGTCGTTTGTGTGGACAAAAAGGAACAAGACGGCTTCCGGGCTTCGGGAAGTTCCAAGCTCTGGAATAAAGTCTATGAATATACCCCAGCTCCCGGCCAATTTATCAACGAGACGAGCACGATAGGCGGTATGACCGGCAACGAAACATCCCCTGAAGCGGCTGTCGCATGGGCAACACAGCGTTTGAAAGACAAACTGCACGTCTCTTTAGGTTCTTTCGGGGGTTATATCATCGTCGGCTTCGACCACAGTATTCCCAATTCGGGTAACCAATATGATTTCTGTGTTCAGGGGAACGCCTTTGACGGCAGTTCCGAACCGGGTATCGTATGGGTCATGCAAGATATAAACGGAAACGGATTGCCGGATGACGAGTGGTACGAACTGAAAGGATCTGAAGCAGGCAAGGAAGAAACAATACAGAATTTTGAAGTGACCTATTACCGTCCGGAAGGCAAAAAAATGGATGTCCAATGGATCAGTTCCGACGGTAGAAACGGCTGGGTAGACTATCTGTCCGCTTATCATACACAAGACTATTATTATCCGGCTTGGATTTCGGAAAACAGTTATACCCTGACAGGCACTTGTCTGGCCGCCCGCAACACCCAAGATTCTCAAACCGGTTATTGGGATAATCAGAGTTATGACTGGGGGTACGTGGATAATTTCGGAAACGACCAGATAGAAGGCGGCAGTACGGTGGATGGAAGCGGACAAAGGAACGGTTTCAAAATTTCCAATGCCATCCATGCCGATGGAACGGAAGCCAATCTGCAATATATTGACTTTATCAAAATACAATGCGGTGTTCTGGCCAAAAGCGGCTGGCTGGGCGAAGTTTCTACGGAGGTATTTTCTTTTGAGGATCTAACCAAATAATAAAAATTACAAGTATGAAAATTTATTTTCTTCCCATGCTCCTATCCTTGTTCTTTTTGGGAGCGTGTGACAAAAACGATGAAATTATACCTGAAGATGCAGATGAAAATTTCATCACATCGGTCGTGATGACCGTGGACGGGAAATCGTACACGGCCGACATTACGGACAATACAGTAACAATAACCGTTCCCTATACGGTATCGCTGAACAACGCCGAAGTGGAATTCAAGTACACAACTTCTGCAACAATCATACCTGATCCTGAAACGGTAACGGACTGGGATAACGAACGAACCTTCCGGGTGACATCCTATAACGGAGATGCCCGCGAATATACCTATAAGGTCGTGAAAAGCGAGATAGAATCTGACGGAGATGTGGAGTTGAAGACCACCGAGGAGGTAGCTTCTTTTGCCGCAACCAAAACAACCGTTGTCAAAGGGAACCTGATTATCGGCTCTGATGCGGAAGAGGCAGAAAAAATCACTGACATATCTGCATTGGCATCTTTGAAAGAGGTTACTGGCAACATTGTCATTCGTAACAGTTACAACGGTGCAGACTTGACAGGGTTGGATAATATCGTTTCTGCCGGAGGTTTACAGGTAGGTTCGACCGATGTCGCCTCGAAAGCTACGGAACTTCACATGATTTCCATGAAAGCATTGGAAACGCTCTCCGGAGACATATCGGTATATAACGACCAAGTGACGTATGTCCTATTCGAGAAACTGGCAACTATTGAAGGAAGCGTGATGTTCAATGCGTCGTCGTTACAGAGTTTTGAGTTTCCGGTTCTGACTACTGTAGGTCAGGATCTGAATCTTCAAGGACTCAATGAAGAGAACACAGCAGCCGGTTCGATTGCGTCTTTGGAAATACCGGAACTGACAAGTGTCGGAGGGGTCTTGTCCGTAAACAATCTTGCCAAGCTGACTTCCATGAGCTTCCTTAAGCTGAAAGAGACCGGTGGCCTTGATTTCCATACCGTCCCCGTGATGTTGGAAACCATCAACCTTCCGGAAATCGAAACAGTAAACGGAAGTATTATTATGGAAGCCAATATGGAAGCTCCTCCTACCGGTAGTTTTGTTCCCCAACGAAATGACGTGCTTCAGGCTTTCGGTGGAATGGACAAACTGACAACGATAAAGGGACAGATAAAGATAAAGAATTTCACGGCACTCAAACAACTTCCCGACTGGAGCAAGATCACCACACTTGGAAGCATCACGCTGGATTATCTTGAAGATGTGAGCGGAACACTGCTGTTGCCGAACGCCCGATTTGAAACCTTCGGAGAAACAGCGCCCCAGATTGAAATTATAAACAAGGTGCAGCTCTCCAAAATTGAAACAGCCGAAGATTTGTCAAATGTAAATTTTGTCATCACCAGTCTCACGAATAATAAGTTCCCTGAAATCACGTTCAAGAATATCAAAGACTTCACTTGTAAGCCAACCACCAACAATACCGATTATACCATATCGACAATTCAACATGTATATGGAAATCTAAATGTGACAGGCCAAATGCGAAGCAATGCCAAATTTCCCGACTTGGAAATCATAGATGGATATGGATATATCCAAATACCCATGTTTGCTTCAATCACAATGCCAGTCTTGAAAGAAGTGGGAGGACAGTTCTATTTATCTGGAAATTTTACCAGTTGTAACTTGCCCTTACTATCCAAAGTTTGTTGTTCAGCTTCTCCTGTATATTATAAAGAGGGAGAGGGTTCGTTAGCAATATCTTTACAAAGTAAATCGCTGGATATTCCGGAATTGCTTCACGTAGGAGGTGAAGGGGTGTTCGTTAATAAAGCAACAGGCATTACTTGTGATAAATTACAGACTATAGATGGTACGCTACAGATAAAAAGTGCGACTTCTCTTTCTCAGGAAACACTTTCCATGGAGAAGTTGGAGACCTTGCATGGGGTTGTTTTTGACGGTTTGACGAAATTTACCGACTACACTTTCTTCGGCAAGTTTATAGAAAACGGAATGATTACGGGGGAAAGTTGGAGCGTGACGAAATGTGGGTATAACCCAACCTTCCAAAATATGAAGGACAAACAATATACGCAGCAGGATTAAACCTTATACCTTAACCAGAGTACCCGTAATGATTCGGGTACTCTTTTTTATCCGAATGACAATGAGCAGAACAATACAACGGATTTGCCTTTTTCTTTTCTGCCTGCCAGTTTTCGGCAGTTGCATGAAATGGGATTACGGAGAGATGGAAGATTTCTCTGTATCGGCCTCTGGTCTTTTCATTACCAACGAGGGGAATTTCCAGTACAGCAATGCCACGCTTTCCTACTACGATCCCGCCACGTGCGAAGTGGAGAATGAAGTGTTTTACCGTGCCAACGGGTTCAAGTTGGGCGATGTGGCCCAGTCTATGGTTATCCGGGACGGTATAGGCTGGATCGTGGTGAACAACTCGCATGTGATTTTCGCCATCGACATCAATACTTTCAAGGAAGTGGGCCGTATCACAGGTTTCACCTCACCCCGGTATATCCATTTTCTGTCGGATGAGAAAGCCTATGTGACGCAGATATGGGACTACCGTATCTTCATCATCAACCCCAAGACATACGAGATTACCGGCTATATCGAATGTCCAGACATGGACATGGAATCGGGTTCCACCGAACAAATGGTACAATACGGCAAGTACGTCTATGTGAACTGCTGGTCGTACCAGAACCGCATCCTGAAAATCGACACGGAGACGGACAAGGTCGTGGACGAACTGACCATCGGCATACAACCTACTTCGCTGGTCATGGACAAATACAACAAGATGTGGACCATCACGGATGGCGGTTACGAGGGCAGCCCATACGGTTACGAGGCACCGTCTCTCTATCGTATAGACGCCGAGACTTTCACCGTAGAGAAACAGTTCAAGTTTAAGCTGGGCGACTGGCCTTCGGAAGTCCAGCTCAACGGTACACGGGATACACTTTACTGGATCAACAACGATATTTGGCGAATGCCGGTGGAAGCCGACCGTGTTCCCGTCCGGCCTTTTCTGGAGTTTCGGGACACCAAATACTACGGCCTTACGGTCAATCCCAACAACGGGGAGGTATATGTGGCCGACGCTATTGATTACCAGCAACAAGGTATCGTGTATCGCTATTCGCCGCAAGGCAAGCTGATCGATGAATTTTACGTGGGAATCATTCCGGGAGCTTTCTGCTGGAAATAACGAGGAAGGAGGACAAAAATGAAAAGACATCTTATTCTATTGTTCGTGGGGGTAAGCCTGCCCTTTCTGCTTGCCGCCCAGCAGAAAAATTCCGTCAGCATTACCAAAAGGGTACTACGTATTCCGGAGGTTACGGTGGTGGGCAAACGACCTATGAAGGATATAGGCGTGCAACGAACCCGTTTCGATTCCATCGCCATGAAAGAGAACATCGCCTTGTCTATGGCCGATGTGCTGACATTCAACTCATCCGTTTTTGTCAAGAACTACGGACGCGCCACGTTATCCACCGTGGCTTTCCGGGGTACCTCTCCCTCGCATACCCAAGTGACGTGGAATGGTATGCGCATTAACAACCCGATGCTGGGCATGACGGATTTTTCCACCATCCCTTCTTACTTTATCGATGATGCCTCGCTGCTGCACGGAACGTCATCGGTAAACGAAACGGGCGGCGGCTTGGGTGGTCTGGTCAGGCTCTCCACTTCTCCGGCCAACCATGAAGGGTTCGGGTTGCAGTACGTGCAGGGAGTGGGGTCGTTCAGCACGTTCGACGAGTTTCTCCGCCTGACCTACGGTGACAAACACTGGCAGTCCTCCACCCGTGTGGTGTATTCCTCTTCCCCCAACGACTACAAATACCGAAACCGAGACAAGAAGGAAAACATCTATGACGAGGACAAGAACATCATCGGTTCCTATTACCCGACGGAACGCAACCGCAGCGGGGCTTATAAGGATCTGCACGTCTTGCAGGAAATTTATTATAACACGGGCGAAGGCGACAAGTTCGGGCTAAACGCCTGGTATATCAATTCCAACCGGGAACTGGCGATGCTCAGCACGGATTACGGGAACGACATGGACTTCGAGAACCGCCAAAGGGAGCAGACGTTTCGCGGCGTCCTCTCGTGGGATCGCGTGCGGGAGAAATGGAAGGTCGGTGTAAAAGGCGGCTATATACACACATGGATGGCCTATGATTACAAGCGGGACAAGGGAAACGGCGAAATGGCTTCGATGACCCGCTCACGCAGTAAGATTAACACGTTCTACGGAAGTGCGGACGGGGATTATGCTCCTTCAGAGAAATGGCTGTTCACGGCCGGTGTTTCCGTACACCAGCATTTGGTGGAAAGCGCGGACAAAAATATCATCTCGCAGGAAGGTAACAAGGCTGTTGTCGGGTATGACAAGGGACGTGTCGAGTTTTCCGGTTCCGTTTCTGCGAAATGGCGGCCTGTCGATCATTTTGCCGCCTCGCTTGTCCTTCGCGAGGATATGTTCGGTACGGAATGGGCCCCGGTTATCCCGGCTTTCTTCATCGACGGGGTACTGTCGAAAAAAGGCAATATCGTGGCGAAAGCATCCATCTCCCGGAACTACCGTTTTCCCACGCTGAACGACCTCTATTTTCTGCCGGGCGGTAATCCCGACCTGAAAAGCGAGCACGGCTTCACATACGACGTGGGGTTGTCGTTCTCGGTGGGGAAAGAAAATGTATATGCTTTGAGCGGTGGTATCAACTGGTTCGATTCGCACATCGACGACTGGATCATCTGGCTACCCACAACCAAGGGATTCTTCTCCCCCAGAAACCTCAAAAAGGTACATGCTTACGGGGCAGAGACCAACGCCCACCTTGATATAATGCTCGGAAAGGACTGGAAACTGGATATGAACGGAACTTTCTCGTGGACTCCCTCGATCAACGAGAGCGAACCGATGAGTCCGGCAGACCAATCCGTCGGCAAACAGTTGCCATACGTGCCGGAGTTTTCCGCAACGGTGACCGGACGTCTGTCATGGCGGACATGGAGCCTGCTTTACAAATGGTGTTATTACAGCCAGCGTTATACCATGTCGAGTAATGACTATACCCTGACGGGCTATCTGCCCCCTTACTTCATGAATAACGTGACACTGGAAAAACAGCTCTCTTTCCGATGGGCCGATCTGTCGCTAAAGGGCAGCATCAACAACCTGTTCGATGAAGAATACCTTTCCGTATTGTCCCGTCCCATGCCGGGCATCAATTTCGAGATATTCATCGGCATAACACCCAAGTTCGGAAAAAACAAAAATAGTAAACGATAATCTGCATCAATATGAACGCATTAAAGAATTTAAGCCTGATTTTGTTGCTTTCTCTGGCATTTACAGGCTGCCACAACAAAAGCTCAAAAATCAATGATTTCAACCTGCTGCTTTATGCTCCCGAATATGCCTCCGGCTTCGACATCAAAGGGGCGGGCGGGAAGGAAAGCGTACTGATAACCGTCAGGAATCCCTGGCAGGGAGCGGACAGTGTAACCACATGGCTGTTTATCGTCCGCAACGGTGAAGAGGTTCCCGAAGGGTTTGCAGGACAGGTACTCAAAGGAGACGCCAAACGTATCGTGGCGATGTCTTCCACTCATATCGCCATGCTTGACGCAATCGGTGAAGTCCGGTGTATAACCGGCGTTTCGGGAATCGACTACATTTCCAACCCAGACATCCAAGCCCGCCGCGACAGTATTGGCGATGTCGGCTATGAAGGGAACATCAACTACGAGTTGCTGCTCTCGCTCGATCCCGACCTCGTTCTGCTCTATGGGGTGAACGGCGCAAGCGCAATGGAAAGCAAACTCGAAGAACTCGACATACCGTTCATGTATGTCGGCGATTATCTTGAAGAGTCGCCTCTCGGCAAGGCCGAATGGATGGTAGTGCTTTCAGAAGTCACAGGAAAACGTGAGAAGGGTGAAAAAGCCTTTGCCGCAATCCCGGTCAGATACAACGCCTTGAAAAAGAAAGTGGCCGACAGTACCCTCGGCACTCCTTCGGTTATGCTTAATGTTCCCTATGGCGACTCGTGGTTCATGCCTTCAACCCAAAGTTATGTAGCCCGCTTGATTACTGATGCGGGAGGCCGCTATATCTACCAGAAGAACACGGGAAACGCTTCTATCCCCATTGACTTAGAAGAAGCATATCTGCTCGCGTCGGATGCGGACATGTGGTTGAACGTGGGAATGGCGAACTCCCTTGACGACTTGAAGGCATCATGTCCGAAATTCACCGATACCCGATGTTTCAAAAATGGAGAGGTGTATAACAACAACGCCCGTACCAACACAGCCGGGGGTAACGACTATTACGAGTCTGCCGTCGTGAATCCTGACATCGTGCTCCGCGACCTCGTGAAGATATTCCATCCTGAACTGGTGCAGGAAGAGTGTGTGTATTACAAGCAACTGAAATAGATGCGTTCCCGTTCGACTATATTATTCTCCATATTGATTACGCTCACGGTCGGTCTTTTTTTACTGGACTTGGCCGTGGGAGTTGTCAACATTCCGATCCGCGATGTATGGGCAGCACTGACCGGGGGAAATTGTTCCCGTGCCACGGAAAAAATCGTACTCAACATACGCCTCATAAAAGCTATAGTGGCACTGTTGGCCGGGGCTGCCTTATCGGTCAGCGGTCTTCAGATGCAGACCCTCTTCCGTAATCCTCTTGCCGGTCCCTATGTCCTTGGCATCAGTTCCGGTGCAAGTCTCGGTGTGGCACTTGTGGTACTTGCCGGGATCGGTTCATCAATAGGCATTGCCGGAGCAGCGTGGGTGGGTGCGGCTGTCGTGTTGCTCGTGATAACTGCCGTCGGACAGCGAATAAAAGACATCATGGTAATCCTGATTCTGGGCATGATGTTCTCATCGGGCGTAGGTGCTGTCGTGCAGATATTGCAGTACCTCAGCAAAGAGGAATCGCTGAAAGCCTTTGTCATTTGGACGATGGGGGCTTTGGGTGACGTCACCTCCGGACAACTTCTGATTCTTGTTCCATCGGTGTTTGCCGGACTGCTGTTGGCTGTACTGACCATCAAACCGCTTAACCTCCTGCTGTTCGGAGAGGAATATGCCGTAACAATGGGACTGAATATTCGGCGTTCACGCAGCCTGTTGTTTCTCTCGACAACGCTGCTCGCCGGAACGATAACCGCTTTTTGCGGTCCGATAGGTTTCATAGGTCTCGCTATGCCTCATGTCACAAGAATGCTTTTCCAAAATAGCGATCATCATGTCCTTCTGCCCGGAACAATTCTTTCGGGAGCATCGATATTGCTTCTTTGCGACATCATTTCTAAAATATTCACCTTGCCGATCAACGCCATTACAGCTCTATTGGGAATCCCAATCGTCGTATGGGTGGTTTTACGCAACAAATCCATCACCGCATGATAGAATTACAGCATTTTTCCATAGGTTACAAAGAAAACTCGTTGCTCCACGAGGTAAATGCCACGATAAAAAAAGGTCAACTGACAGCCCTTATCGGAAGAAACGGGACAGGAAAATCGACGTTGCTCCGCGCCATAGCCGGTCTGAACCGGTGTTATTCCGGAAAAATCATTCTCGACGGGCACGACATCGCCTGCATGAAAACCGAAGATATGGCAAAAACGCTGGCTGTCGTCACGACCGAGCGCACGCGCATCGCCAACCTGCGGTGCAAGGATGTCGTAGCCATAGGCCGTGCTCCTTATACCAACTGGATAGGTAGGATGCAAGAAACAGATAAGGAGATAGTCATGCAATCGCTCATTTCGGTGGGAATGGAGGCTTATGCAAACCGCACGATGGATAAAATGTCGGATGGCGAATGCCAGCGTGTGATGATTGCTCGTGCATTGGCACAGGATACTCCTATCATTCTCCTTGATGAACCGACTTCCTTTCTTGACATGCCTAATCGCTACGAACTTGTGGCGTTGCTTCGTAGGCTTGTCCACGACGAGAAAAAATGTATCATGTTCTCGACACATGAACTTGACATCGCGTTGTCCATGTGCGATTCGATAGCATTGTTAGATACCCCGAATTTAAGTTGCTTGACCGCGTCTGAAATGCAGAAAAGCGGATACATTGACAGACTTTTCCAAAATGAAAACATCCGTTTCGACTCCTTATGCGGTACAATGATTTTGAAACAATGAGTATATACACTGTAGAAAATTTTACTTCAGACATCACTGTTGAAGGATACATCGCCGAATTCCGTGACGAACCACATTTTCTTGAACTTTGCAAACAATGTACCAATTACGGTAAAAGTTGGGGGTGTCCTCCATTTGATTTTGATACGGAATCGTTTCTCCGACAATACAAGTATGCACATCTTATGGCAACGAAGATAATCCCTGAAGACAAAGATATTCCGATTGAATATACACAAAAACTCATTTTACCGGAACGGATACGAATCGAGAGCGAATTATTGGATATGGAACGGAAATATGGAGGGCGTTCATTTGCCTATATAGGTAAATGTCTTCACTGCTCAGATAACGAGTGTACGCGTAACTGCGGCACACCATGCCGACACCCGGAAAAAGTGCGTCCGTCACTCGAAGCCTTCGGATTTGACATAGCCAAAACGCTTTCTGAACTTTTTAACATCGAACTTCTTTGGGGAAAGGATGGCAAATTACCTGAATATCTTGTTCTCGTAAGCGGATTTTTTCATAATGAATACGAACTTTGCAACATAGCATACTAATGATTCGGACATGAAATAAACAGACAAACTAACCACATTCGGTTCAATCTGTTTTGTGATTTCAAATGAATTATAGTTAGATATGTAAAAAGCGACGCTGGAGCTTGAAATAAGTAACGGTTTATCGGTGTATTCTCCGTTAAACCGTCCTGTTTTCGTTAAACGAAAACACAACTTGCTGTCCGCAGGAGCGGACCACGTTTATCCAATAATTATTGTGTATCAGAGTGTTGTGTGGCTATTTTCCTGTATTTTGTGTGGCTTTTCCATCAGATATTTGCCGGCTGTTCTCCCCATTAAAAGATAGATATATCTCCATAACCATGTGACTTACGCCCATAATTCGGGGATAAGGAGGCGAATATACGGAAAATCTGCCCTTTACATACCTTATTCTCCATTAACGAATTACTACTTATACACTTCTGCAAATGGAGAATGGCATGTAGCCGTATACGCCTTATTGTTTTTTCTTCATCGTCTCCATTAATAGATTGCTACTTCTACACTTCTGCAAATGGAGAAATGGACATGTAGCCGTATATGCCTTATTGTTTTTCTTCATCGTCTCCATTAACGGATTGATACTTATACACATCTGCAAATGGAGAATGGCATGTAGCCGTATATGCCTGATTGTTTTTCTTCATCGTCTCCATTAATGGATTGCTACTTATACACATCTGCAAATGGAGAATAACATGTAGCCGTATATGCCTGATTGTTTTTTCATCGTCTCCATTAATGGATTGCCACTTCTACACATCTGCAAATGAAGAATGACAGGTAGCCGTATACACCTTATTGTTTTTCTTCATCGTCTCCATTAATAGATTGCTACTTATACACATCTGCAAATGGAGAATGACAGGTAGCCATGTGTGACTTATGTTTTTCTTTATAGTTCTCCATTAGTGAATTGATATTTATACACTTCTGTAAATGGAGATTTTAAGATATCTGTATCTGGAAAGGTGCGTGCTCCCTTCGCTTCCGGCTATCCTTATTTTAATATCCAGCTATATTGCAATTCTGTGATAGCATTATCCGGCTAGCGTATTATACGGCTATATACAAATATGGCTACACTATAATTCATGGTTGTGATGGAGATGGCTCTTCCCATCCGGTAACATGACCATAATACCACGAGAAAAAAAGACGACGCCCACAGAGAAAAAACGGATGGAAGGGACGGTTACAGAATGACAGATTTCAACAAATAGCCGGCTGTTTTTGGAGACAAGCTCGGATCTGAAGTTCCGGTCAATCAGCCGTCAAAGGGCTGTTCAGGTATATTATGCCATCAGGTACAAGAATGTTTGTTATGGTAGTTTTCTCCGATTGTCATTAGGGAAAAAGGATTTCAAGGTATCCTGTTTGTTGGTATTCCGGCTGTTTGGTAATCAGGTAAATAGAAAGTCCGGTACATGTGAATTTAGGAGATCATCCCAGATGGTAATCTGTTAAAGAGTTTTTTGGAACATTTGAAATACCGATAATAAAAACGAAATCAGGTATATGGACGCTGTCATACACCCACAACCTGCCATACCTCTATTCCGATAATTATATATGGTTATCCGTGTATATCGCTATATCCTTATTCCGATAGAAGGGCGTATCGTTATCGTCGTATCTCTATATCTAAACATATGGCTATGTGCGTATCCGGCGGTATCATCGCCTTTCCCATCCGGGTCTGTCACAGGTTGGATAAGTTTTTAATCTGAAGGTAACCAGCCTGATGGTATAGGAACATGAAGAACTCTGTAATCATGGCATTTACCCGGGCAGAGAAGCCACATCTTTTATTACCGAATTCTCGGCGTTGTTTCGTCCATGTGTGAAGAGGAGTTTTTTTCATCGCAACGTTCCTTTCACATACCCAAGGGGGGGAGTGAATCCAGCCCTGCTTCGGCTTTCTTTTTCTTTCCCATATGACAAAAACTAACTATCCATGACTATTCCTGCCAGTGGACTGGTTCTGTTTAGCAGGTATCTTTTTTTCTTTACATTCGTATCAACGAACATTAAAAATTGAGCGTATGGAAATATACTACATTGAAGCCGGTGTCCTTGAGAGGATGCTGACATGCTTCGAGAATCTGTCCACACATGTGACAGATTGTATGAGAGAAAACGTTGTAAGGAACTCGGAGAATGACTGGGCGGTCAGGATGTCTGCCTGCTCCTTAACATCTCACCGTATCTTGCTTTCTTTTGATAGGTAATGAATGATTCAAACCTATGAATTCCGTTTATCCCTATCCTAAAAAAAGTTTTATTCCCTTCTTTCTTCTCCTTAACTTATTCAATATCAAATTCTTTCTTTAATAACTTAAAGAATACATTGTTTCTATTCGATGCAAGTTCATAAATGTCTTCAAAGGAATATAATTCTATCCTAATATCCATTTTATTTCTCGGATTATCATCCTTAGAAAAATTGTCCTCAAAGTAATATGAATTTGCCAGGAATGGGATAGGTTTATATCCGCCACTAAAACTATTGGATGTCAACTCCTTGTCTATATCGGATTTTCTAGCAAGAATGATACCTGTATATTGTACTTGCTCCGTATTCACAGTCCAATTCAATGTTTTATGTGGATGCTTATAAAAATCGTGAGCGTATCTTTTAACCTGTGCTATCATTCCTTCTTTGGTATTTCCTGCATTATGTGCGTTTGTTGTTGATTTTAACTCAAGGATCAGAATTTGTTTTGTTTTTTCTGGGTCATCAGCCCAAATGTAAACATCTGACAAAGGTTGCCCTGACTTGGTGCTTTTAACTTTGAAATCGTTTGAGAATGTTGTGAACTTGTCATCAAGAATCCAAAGATTATGTAAATGATTGATATTTGAAGAATCACTTAAAGTTGTTCCTCTTTTAATAAAGAGTTCATGTACAGAGCTTTCTAATTCTGATTTATCATTTCCGTCTTCATCAAATTTTTGAATTAACATATGCAAACGTTTCAATACACTTTCTCGATGTTTGACATATATATGCAAACTTGAGTTTAAAAGCTTATAACATTCTTCAGAATCACTAAAAAGTTTATCTTCTTCATTTTCGAACTCTCTATCTATTTGATTCCAGAACTTTTTCTCTATCCTACTCTTCTCGTCAATAGCAGATTGTACAATATCTTTCTCATTTACTATCTTTTTATCATCGATAATATTACTATCTTCAATAAATGTCTCAAGCGAGGGGTACTTCTTTTTGAAATTCTTTAAATTACGCTTTGTCTCCTTTTGGTTGTTCTCTATAATAGAGCTAAATTCAATATCCAAGATCTCATTTATTTTCTTATTTATTTTTAATATATCATCAACTGGGATTTCTATTTTTTCGCCTTTTGTGTCGACATGTTCATCGAAATATTCCGATGTTAAATACAATAAATAACCGTCATTATTATCAATTGAATAACTTAATTTTCCATTGGATAAATCTGCTTTCAAGTTCCTTGCAAAACAGGTTACCGGATTCTCTCCATGCATTTGTGTTCCTTTTTTTATCAACCATAGCATAAAAGATTTATTACCCTCTGCGAGATTGATTTCAAAAGGTTTTCTTTCTGTTTCAGATTCAATATTTCCTTTTTTTACAGTAACATCCTCTCCATTGAAAATAATATTTACTACAAGCTGTTCATTGGTTACAATGAATGGAAAAAAAGTTTCTATAAACCATTGTTTAAATGCTTTTGAGTTTGGGTATTTATAAAAAAAAGTTTTTGCTCGTCCTAATGTGTTTTGTTTGTTTAAGTATGCTGTCAGCTTGGTATAGGTATCTTTTATTTCTGGCATCTCTTCTACAAACTCATCAAAATTAAAAAGTCCATCAGATGTATTTGGATATGGAATGGTTCGCTTTTGATATGTACCATCTTTATCCTTATACACCGTTTCATATTCAGATGAGTCGGTAAAGTATACAATAGCCAATCTCCCTTGGCCCAAAGGATGGAAATTAAACTGCTCCTTTTCCAGGTTTTTTTTATCAAGTTCTTCAAAATAGAGACGATTTTTTTCTGTAAAGCCTTCACCATTATCCCTTAATTCGATTTTACATTGATTTTCATCAAAAGTAATATTCAGGTCTAGCTGAGGGATAAAATTCGTTTCTTTATTTTGCCGAATTAAAACGGCATGTATGGAATTGGAAATTATCTCTCTTAATAAAAGAAAGAATTTTTCACGGCTATTCTTATATTCTTTCTCTGCCCTGTATTGAACGTTTGATTTCTGTTCCATGATGATACTACAATTTTTTGAAGGCTATTTATTTCATATAAAATAAACTCAACATATATTCTACTTGACGATAAAAGATCACTTGGCCACTTCAACCGACATCTTACGGAATTCCTTAAGCAAACTCCTTAATTCCAACGTAGCTTTACGTGCTTTCATACCTGCCACATTGTTGCCTTTGGAAACCAGCTGTTCCACATCTTTTTGAAAACGGCAAATTTTCTCTGAATGTCAACAAGAAGTTTGTTTATATCCTTAAAAAGTGTTTATTGACCAGTGATTTTATAATCATAGTTACAAAAATAAGATTTAAATTCCAAATAATTAAATGTTCCAGTCTCTTTTTATTGAAAAGACTACGAAGGACACATAAGGTTCAGGAGCAATTCCTCGTTTGGAACCACTTGTTGAAATCGCAATGATAAAGTTCTTAGCCTATATGGAGCACTCCAGAGGTTTTATACTCATTTTTTTGATACTTATTTTGTACGGTGGGGATTTTTTCTTTACCTCTTTCGCATGACAATAGCCGACTATCCATGACTATTCCTGCCAGTGTGCCGGTCGTGCTTGCCTCTCATGTTTTTTTCCCTTATATTCGCTCCGACATTTAAATGAGTTGAAAATATGGAAATATGCTACATCGAGGCCGGTGTCCTTGAGAGGATGCTAGCACGTGTCGAGAGCCTGTCCACACATGTGGACAGATTGTATGAGAGAAACCGCTGTAAGGAACCCGGCGAGTGACTGGACGGCCAGGATGTCTGCCTGCGCCTTGACATCTCGCCGCGTACCCTGCAGACCCTCCGCGATACTGGACGGCTGGCGTTCACCCGCCTCCAGCGGAAGTTCTATTACAAACCCGAGGATGTGGAGAAGCTGATGACCTACGTTGGCATCAGACGCAAGGAGAAGGCGGTGAGGGAAAGAAGAAAGAACGGATACCTTTAAAGAACGGAAGAAATGGAAGGAATTATCGATAAGGAAGACGGGCGCATCCGCAGGTTCTTCGCCCTGCTGGACAATATAGAGAAAAAAGTGGAACGTCTTGCCTGTGACAACCGTCCTCCCTTCAACGGGGAACAGTTCCTGACCGACAGGGAGCTTTCCGAGACATTGAAGATCAGCCGCAGGTGCCTGCAGGATTACAGGGACCAAGGACGGATTCCCTATATCCAGCTCGGTGGGAAGATCCTGTACAGGCAGTCGGACATCGAGAAGCTGCTGGAGGAGAATTATCACCCTGCATTGGTATAATATCGTATTCAAGTTTAAGGATTGCCGCCGGAATTGCATTTACGATTCCGGCGGCAATCCTTATTTAGTCGGCGGCTTCCTTGCCGGCCGCATCCGCGGACTTTCTTCTTTCCATCAGCCGGTCCATGTCCGAGGATATCTTCCGGTCGGTGACCTGGGCGTAGACCTGCGTGCTGTCGATGTTTGTATGGCCCATCATCCTGGCGATGCTCTCTATCGGAATACCCGCGGTCAGCGTCAGGGTCCCGAACGAATGCCGGGCCATATGGTAGGACAGGTTCTCCCTCATCCCCAGTGCCACGCCCATCCCGTGCACCTCGTACCAGAGGACGTCGCGGACAGGCAGCGGGAATACCGGCTTGCCCTCATCCGTGGTGTTGTAAAGCTCCAGTATCTGTTCGGCCACGGGGTGCAGCGGGATGAACGCCTCCACGTCCGTCTTGGCCCGGCGGATGCGGATATACCTTCTCCCTTCCGAGGTCTTCCCGATGTGCCGGGGATGGAGAGCCCTCGTGTCCGCGTAGGCAAGCCCGGTCATACAGGAGAAGATGAATGTCCTGCGCGCCAGCTCCATCATCGGGTCGGGCATCGGGGTCTCCATCATCCGCTTCAGTTCATTGCGGCTGATATGCCTTAGTTTAGGTGCATCTTTCTTCTCGTATGCCACATCTTCTATCGGGTTGGTCCGCAATACTTCCCGGTCCACGGCGATGTAGATGAGCCGGTTGAGCCAGCACAGGCAGTGGTTCACATGCCCGTTCCTGTGTCCCAGCTCCTTCTTGAGAAAGACCTTGAACGATTCGGCGAACTCCCCGGTGATGTCCGAAAAGGCGATGTCCTTCATCCCGCGGGATTCGACGAACTGCCTGAGATTGAGCTGTGTGGTCTTCGACTGGCGGTAGGTCGAGGTGGAGTTGATCTCCTTGGAGCGGACCCTGAGACGTTCGCGTTCCACCTCTCCGGCCTGCAGGAGATATTCCGGCACGGAATTGGCACCTGACACGGTGGTCTTGAGCAGCTCGGCCGTGACCACCCCCTGGTTCCTCAGCAGGTTCCCGTACGCCTTCTCCAGCCGGCTGCGGAAGGCGGCAAGGCGGTTGTTCTCCCTGACTGTTTTGGTTTCATACTTCTTGCTGTCCCAGTCACCGGGCCTGCAATAGATGCCGGTGGTAACGGCTGACTTCTTGCCGTCAATGCTGATGCGGCAGAGGACGGCGGTCGTACCGTCCGATTTCACCTTGTTACGGTTGATGTAGAATAAGAGTTTGAATGTACTGCGCATGATAATGATATTTTTTAGGATTAAAGAATGAGTTTCAAATCACGGGTCGTCTCGATGAACCTGTCCATGTCCTCGAACAGTCTCTTAGGGGTCACGCGCGCGTAGACTTGGGTGGTCTTTATGTTGGAGTGTCCCAGCATTTTGCTGATGGTCTCGATCGGAACCCCCTCCTCGAGCGTGACCAGGGAGGCGAAAGAATGTCTTCCCATGTGGTAGACGAGGTCCTGGCTGAGCCCCGCCATCAGGCGCAGGGATTTCATGTTGGCCCTGAGCGTGTGGTAGTCCTGCGGCGGGAAGAGGGTGGCGCGGGTATCGTCACGGTACTTTTCGATCAGTGCGAGGGCCTCCGGCAGCAGCTTGACGCGTCCGAGGTAGTCGGTCTTCTTCCGCCGGTATTTCAGCCAGAGGCTGCCCTCGTCATCCCAAAAGAGGTTCTCCCGGGTGATGCTTACCGCATCGGCATAGGCGGTACCGGTGTAACAGGCGAAGAGGAAGAGATCCCGGGTGATGACATGTGACCTGCGTTTTTCTGGTATCTCCAGATCACGCAGCTTCTCGAAATTCTCACGGCTGAGTGCTTTCGGTGTTGTCTCCTTCTGCTTGGGCAGCTTGAAGTGGCAGAAATGATATTTCTCCGAGTGCCCTTCCTTGTAGGCGATGCGGCAGATCTTTTTCAAGATAGACAGGTAATGGCGCACCGTCTCCATCGCCAGTCTCTTCTTTTCCAGGCAGAAGTCCTGGTAGTCACGGATGAACTGCTCGTTGAGCTGTCCGAAAGCAAGGTCCGAGACCTTGAATTCCGTTTTGATGAATTCGGCAAGGGTGCGCCGGGTGTACACGTAGGTCGACATTGTTGTCGGCGCACGGTCCACGCCTACACGGGCCTTCATCTCTTCATTGTGCCGGTCGAGAAGTTTGAGCAGGGTCATCTGCATGCCCGCGTTACCCTGGAACATGTCCCTGACCGCGGCGGCATCGAAATCCTTTTTCCTTTCCATGAGGGAATTGAAGGCCGAGTGTACGGCAAGCAGCAGTCTCTCTATTTTTTCATTGGTCTCCACCGCTTCACGGCTCTTGCCGTTCAGCCGGCTCTCACGTGCGTTCCATAGTCCGGGGGTACAGGAGAGCTTGCAGCTGAACTGCGCCATCGTGCGGTTGAGGGTGATCCGTCCCATGATCGGGGCCTTGCCGGTCTTGTCCGGCTCGCTCTTTTTCAGGTAGAGCAGCACCTTGAATTTTTCCACTTTCATAACGCTCTTTTTAGGTTGTAAAAATACTCCTTTGAAAAGCGTCCTTTGGCATGCAAAACATTGATAAACAGTGAATACAAATCCGCTTTGTTCCTATCGGTAAAAACTTGGTTACCTGCCGTTGTTTCCGAAACAGGCGGCTAACAGTCTGGTAACTGAAACGCTGCAATATTTTGTTTTCTTTTGCAGGTCTGTTTATTATGCAATTTTCGCAAAATGCTTAATTATAAACGATTTACGTTTAATTCTCGTCATTCTGTTTTTTATTGCATTTCTAAATTTTACTTATTCTGCACGGCACACATTCTCTACCATCATGTGCCGTAGGGGTGTTCCGAGAGAGGATATAATCATTGCGACGGGCCATGAAGATACCCAGATGTTGGATAAGATATACGCCCACCTGACCGCCAAGGACAAATCCAGGAAGGTGACAACTGCATTCAAGAAGAAGCTTGGTGACGGCATTTTCGATATGGGAGGCCAGCCAGAACCGGAAGATGGCGAACAGACACCGGCTCCAACTGTTCCGGCCAACCCCAAGCAGAAGACAGACGTATTCAACTACGTCTTTGCCGGTGACCTACTGCTGAAACTCTCCAGGCTGAAGAATAAAGGTATAGACATCACAAAACTAGCTGACACTGAGGAAGCCGTGAAAACACTCAAGGACGTCGGCAGGATAGATGAGATAGACAAGGATAAATACAAGGACAATACACGATTGCGTGATAAGGTAGCCAAGATTGCCTCCGTCGTATGGTTCATCGCATTCAAACGGAACGATGCGGTACTGATACAGATGTTCCAGAACAATATCACGGAGCTGGGCCTGAGGAACATCTTTCTCAACGGGGAGATTATGAGGGAGGCCAGGCTCGAATCCCTGATGAATGGCGATGAAAAGGTCCTGAAATTCGTGGAGGTGCTGAATATCAGAAGCATGGAGGAGCTGGAGGAGTATGAAAAGCGGGATAAGGGTAGATAATATTTATAATATAATGGTAAAATATATTTTCAGATAATATAGAAAATGAAAGTACGAAGCTGATACATATCAAGGAAAATACTACTTCCCGAAAGCACAGACATCGCTTTCCAAGGAGGGTAAATATCATCCGCTGGTGGGTAAACACTATATTTCAGGTGGGTAAACGTTCAAAATACAGCTCCTTGAGAAATACAGTACAAAACGATTTTTTGAATTGAATATTAATTGGTTAAGTGATGAAAAACTATCTATCCTTAGAGTGTGTAAAACGCTACACACCTATACATGATGTAAACATAGAAAAAAAAGTGGTTTATCGTGCTTCACAGAATGTGCATAGCACTGCACGAATATGTAAAATATTTACATTGCTCCAATTCCATATTCTAATCCTTAAATAGTCATATATCCAACATTTCATCCCAAATCTGTATGGGCAATGATGAATAGGGTGGATGAGTAACCAATACAGAGTTTTAAATTCTTTTCTGATAAATGGATCCCGATGGCTTGATTTGTTACAGAGAAAATGAGATGGCGCAGGGTATTGCCTTGAACAACATAAGTCTCATTTATTTACATTTCAAAAAAACAGTATTTGTTGTAACCATGTTGAACATCCCCACATGTGAAACATAGAAAGTAAGTGTAAAGTCCTTGTCTCTTTCCTTCCGATAGTGAACTGTAACCATGTAACGCAATTATAAGAAGCATAAGAAATATGTCTGACGGTCTAAAAACGTTTTTCCATAAAAGTAAAGTTACAGTTACATTACGTAATAATATCTTGTAAATCAACAGAAATGCTATCAAGGTTGCATTGTAGGGTTACATAATAAGGTTACACAACAAGGTTACAGTTCCCCCTATTAGGTTACAACGGAAAATTTCGGTTACACCCGTATTGGACATAGCTGAAACCAACGGGAAAGTTGCCAACCTGTTACAATCATCCAACACTTCATCCCAAATCCGTACGGGTAATGATGAATAGGGTGGATGAGTGGCCAATACAGAGTCCGGTTACCGGATTAGTTCCCATACTGATACTGAGATGCCCCTTCTACCAATGATGAACCGGCAGTAAACTACATCTTATATTCATCTCTTTTTTATAACTAACCGCCCGCTGTATTAAGTATTAGTCAGAGCAGCAAAAGAGTCATAATATCCTTACCGGCTGAATGATAATATCCCTTCAGTTCCATACTTTAATACTCCACAATGCAAGGGAGATGAACGGGCAATAGATAAACGTGCCTGGAGTAATGTGGAGAGAGTTTTA
Organism: Bacteroides eggerthii; assembly: GCF_025146565.1. NCBI lineage: Bacteria > Pseudomonadati > Bacteroidota > Bacteroidia > Bacteroidales > Bacteroidaceae > Bacteroides > Bacteroides eggerthii. The sequence goes on from NZ_CP102258.1 coordinate 1,634,122, forward strand.
TATTTCCTCCCGTTTATTATTCAGGCACTCTTTACTGTTGCCCATTCTCATCAGTCCATAGTCTCAATACTTTTTACCGTATTTGTTTTTATGGCTGTGAACCGATGATAAAATATGGGGATATTGCATTTTAGGGGATTCAGTCTATTTGCATAATTAAAGTTCACACTTCTCAATATTATGTAATCAGCTATAAATCAATAAGCAAACATATAGATTAGTTCACACCTGCTTCTCATGTCACTTCACAGGTATAGGTTCCCATGTTACTTCACAGCTTCCCACCTCGGTTTCACCCAATAAATGACAAATATTATCCAGTATGTTTGATACTATCCTTCGCTGTCTTTCCCGTATCTGAGTAACAATATTAACAAGTTCTACACACCATATTGCCAACTGAAACCAACTTAACCAAAGTAAACTATAGAAAATAAGAACATCCGTTACCGCTTGTTTGTTGCATTGCCGGTCTTATGAATACTGAGCCTTGTTCTGTAATCTGAAACAAGATGGATTATGATTATTAGTAAATAAAATGGGGCCTAAAAGTTTTTTTGTGTTCCCTCTGTGTTCCCGTAGATCTTAAATAAAAAAGACCGCCAAGAGTGGAAGCCTCTCAACAGTCTTAATTTCAGTGATTTATTTTGTAGCGGGACCCGGGATTGACCCGTGGACCTCATGATTATGAAACCGGGCTGTGCCGATATCTTCCTATATCTTTGCGTTTCACGCTCTTACTTAAGTAGCTCTTTTACAAGGGCAAAGATAATATTTCTTTTTCATCCGTAATCATGCCATTTCTTCTATTTTCCGGTGATTTGTGCAATTTTCGTGCAATATGGTTTATTCTTTGTTTAAATAGAGATGAAATTTTGTTTGTATAAGAAAAAATGCGAATTTTGTGAAAATATAGTAATTAATAACTTTGAGATAGACATGTATAGTTTGGTGTTTTCTGGTACTGAATTACAAAAGCTTACAACTCAATATGAACGTCGTAGTTTGGGACTGAATCGTGAGGAATTAATTTCTCAGATAGAATCTTGCTGTCTTCATGATATATTGGAAGGTATATATCAATTTCATATAAATTATGTAGGTGGTTTATATATAAATGGGAAAGAAAAGGGAACTATAGATTATTTGTGCCAGAATCTAATAATAAGAAAGTTATATCAAAATATAAAGCGGGTATATAATGTTTCTCAGGCAAATAGAAACCAAATAATTAGGCAAGTAAAAATTATATTAGAAGATCCCTATCCATTGTGGATAATAAGATTAGATATAAAGTCATTTTACGAAAGTATAGATCGTGATGTTGTTTTGAATAAACTTAAAAGCGATAGTAGGGTCAATTATCAGACAATAGAATTATTAGAAAATCTTTTTTCTCATCCTTTAATTTATTCTATAAAAGGACTGCCTAGAGGATTAAGTATTAGTTCGGCTATTTCAGAATTATTTATGAAGTATTTTGATTTGGATGTACAAAGAATTAATGGAGTATACTATTATGCGAGATTTGTTGATGATATAATTATTTTTTGTAATTGTGAAAAAGCTAGAGATGAAGTGTATAATACAATCCCTGTGTTGCTAGAAAAAATGAAATTAACTTTAAATCAGGACAAATCTTATGTTTTAGATGAAACGAAATTGACTTCAAATCAGAAGTTTAGTTATTTAGGATATTCTTTTTCTCTAAAAAAAATAGGAAAAAATAGGAAACAAAAAAATGAATTATTGGTATCAATTGCTGAAAATAAGGTAGAAGTGATAAAAACGAAATTAACAAAGGCATTTGTGAGATTTATTCACGATAAAAATTATGATATGCTTGTTAATAGAATAAAATATCTTACTGGGAATTTTACAGTTGGTAACATTGCTGATTTAACTCCCATAAAATCAGGGGTTTATTTTAATTATAAAATGATAAGTGAATCAGAAAAAGAAAGGCAACTTCGAGAGCTAAATTTATATTATAATAAGATGTTGCACTGTAAAAAAGGCAGTTTTGGATATAAACTGTCTTCTTTATTGAGTAAAGAACAAAAAAAAAGATTGTCTAAGTATTCTTTTTATTTTGGATTTGAAAATCATGTGTCTCATTATTTTCATTCCAAATTACTTTGTGAAATAAAAAAATGTTGGCTATGAATGACACTCCTATAGTTAAAAATAAGTATAGAGCTTTATTAACAGAAATGCTTCCCTATGAAATTCCTTTATTATTGGACAATAGTGGTTTTTACTATAATATGTTGGATGAAAAGTTAAGAGCGATTTTTAATCATCAGTTTTCTTTTTCAAACACATGGACAATTCCCTTTAACTATACAATAAAGAAGAATGGTGGGATTAAAAGTCGATTACTAAGTATTATGCATCCCAACTTGATTTTGTGGATTTATATGAACATTATGAACTGTTAATGATACATCTCTGCAATATTAGTCCATATTCATTACGACATATACATAATGTAGCAAAGTGTACTTTTAATTTGGAAAGTGCAGAAAAGGTAATTGATAAAGAGGAAAAGATAGTGGAGTTAGAGGATGAAATTCAAGATAAAGAAGTTCCTATATATCGTTCTTATTTCACTTATAGGACAATTGATATGATTTTTAAATTTCACCAACAAATGGATTTGTTAAGACTAGAACAAAAGTTCCATTTTATGATGAATATGGATATTGCTAGTTGTTTTTATCATATCTATACTCACTCTATAGCGTGGGCTATAAAAGGTAAAGAGTGTGCCAAAAATAATATTGATGCCATATCTTTTGAGACAACCTTTGATAAATTAATGCAAAGAAGTAATTATAACGAAACAAATGGAATTTTAGTAGGACCAGAAGTTTCCAGAATTTTTGCAGAGATTATCTTTCAGCGTATAGATCTTAATGTTCTTAATATATTAAGGGAAAAGAATTTAAAATTGGGGTCCGATTATGAAATACGGCGCTATGTAGATGATCATTTTATATTTGCTAATAAAAAAGAAACATTGAGTTTGATTCTTGATGTTTTTAAGGAACAATTGGAAATATATAAATTGTATATTAATGAATCTAAAACAAATATTCAAGAAAAGCCATTTCCGACTAATGTAACCTGTGCTCGACAAGAATTATTATTGATGTTTACTTCATTTGTTGACAAATATGTCATAACCGAAGAAGGTGAGTTTAGAAGTATAAGTAAGCCATATAAAGTTGCAAATTTATTTCTACATCAATTTCGTACATTGGCTCATAAATATAGCGTATCTTATGATGCGCTGAATAGGCATCTGCTAGGGTTAATTGTTCGTTTACTAAAGGGTACGTTTATATCAAAAATTAAAGAAGGTACTTTTTTTTCTGATACTAATATTCTTTTAACAATATTGGATATAAGTTTTTATGTTTATTCTTTGGATATGTGTGCTACTGCCTCATTTAAAATATGTCGTATAATCCAATTATCAATAGGCACAATGATTGGTATGTCAAGAGATATGAAATTAGAAGTAGAAGATAAAATTAATAGAGAAGTAAAGCGTTGTTTTGATATTTATAGATTTCAAGATCGTAAAGGAGATACAAATATTGAAGTGTTAAATATTCTTATTGCAATAAGCTGTTTGTTGGATAGGAAACTTGACCTATCAATTATCAAGGATTTATTTGGTTTATATGTAGATAAAAGTCCTCAGTGTTATATGGAATTAAACTATTTTCAAATTTGTACAATTCTATATGTGATAAAGGATGAAGTTGTATTTCATAAGATAAAAGAGGAAATTATTCGTGAAGTAAAAAGGAGATACGAAGAGACGCATGATAGTTTAAAAAGCGCGGAGTTAGCTATGCTTTATTTTGATTGGATTGTATGCCCTTATATTGAAAAAAAAGATCAATTAGACATTATAGAATCTGTAAGAAAAGTAGATAGAAAAAAAGCTGGAGAAATTTGGACTGAAATAAATAAAAGTAATTATTGGTTTTTTAATTGGAATAAAAGTGTAAATTTGGAGCGATATTTAACAAAGAAAGAATATAGACCTGCCTATGAATAAATAAGAAGTAGTATCTGAGTATGGCAGTAGTTTAGTTGCTGAATTGGGTAACTCACTAATACGCTGGGCATATATAAATTATAAAGTAATGAAAGGAAAATTCCTTAGTAAATGTCAAGCGAGAGGGTAATCCTCACACACATTTGTCCGGAAAGGATACTGCTTTTTTTTATTTAATATATTGAATCTGCAAGTAAATATTTGAGTATATAACTTTAGTGTGGTTGCATAACTTTATTAGGGGGGAGTGGTTGCAAACGTTGTTTGAAAATGCTTGTAAATGCCTTTTGAAAGGCCCGATTAACTTATAATTCCAAAAATTGGGGGATATATTATCGGTGCCCTCCTTTTTCTTTTTTTCAGGGGGGTAAATATCATCCGCTGGTGGGTAAACACTACATTTCAGGCGGGTAAATGTTCAAAATGCGGCTCTTTGGGAAAAAACAATATAATACGACTTTCTAAATTGGATATCAATTTATTAACCGGTGAAAAACTATCTATCCTTAGAGTGTGTAAAACGCTACCCACCTATATATAATATAAACATAAGAAAAAAGGCTGACTTATCATGCCCCACAGAACGGGCATAGTATTGTATGATATATAAAATATTTTACATTATTCCATTTTCCAAGTAGCCATATAACCAACACTTCATCCCAAATCCGTACGGGTAATGATGAATAGAGTGGATGAGTAGCCAATATAGAGTCCAGTTACCGGATTAGTTCCCATACTGATACTGAGATAACCCTTCTACCAATGATGAACTGACAGCAAACCATATCCTATACTCATCGCTTCTTTATAACTACCTTCCGATCTACTTAAGTATTGGTCAGGACAGCAGCAAAGAGTCGTTATACTCTTACCGGCTAAATGCCTGTCTAACATTTCACAAAGGCCGGGAGATATGAACGGGCAAAAAACTGAAGTACCTTGGTTTATCGGGAGAGCAAGTATTATATCATAATCTCCCGAATATATAGGCACTGAACCGAATTGCCCTTAACGATAGAGATACCCAAACCGTCACTTCTGAATCCGATTGCCCTAAACTCCACATGGCTGGTATTACAATTGGTTACTATGATGACAGATCATAATGGAGTCCGGCATAATACTTGCAAGATTTCTGATTACCATAATTGCTATCAGACAGGTTAACGGAACGCAATCAATTTTTTTAACTGGAAATCATTCTCTCTTTAAGGTATATTCCTCATTTTAAGAAAAAAAATTGTATAAAACATTATATATCTTTTTTTCTTCGTCAGTTGTAGGCTCACGCCGCTTGAGTGGATATTGATCTGTAGTATAACTGATATATAGTCTACCTTCGGCTGACCGCAAATGATATATAGGACCGGTCCGGTATAGTCATTTAATGGTTCCCTCTGTCAGTCGATAGTGCCGAAAGTACCGGTGGAAAGATATACATTGTAAAGGTTTGACAGAGGGATACAAATTCAAAAGGGTACAAATTCCACATGCATTATAACATATTGCCATTCAAATGATTAAAAAACACAGAGGAGGCCTGTAATTTGTAGTCTTCAACATATAAGCCTACCGGGTGATTTCAGACTGATAGACAATACAGAGAGTGGTTCATTTCAAACGGTCTCCGCATTGGTTACATCATTGTCATACTTTCCATTCTGGGGCTTCCTGACTGCGTTCTAAATGACAAAAAGGGAGGTCAAGTCTCATCGTGAACCTTAAACATGAAAAAGTATCGTGACGCTGGATATATTTGAGCGTTATACGATTCTATATATAAAATTCATTATGGAAACTTATAAGACAGAAAAAGAAGAAATGAGATCTTATCGTAATTACAGTGCCACAAATGGCAGGATTGTACGGGAGAGTGATGTCAGTTCTCCCTATAAGCAAAAGTATGACATTTTTAAGTCAAGGGCTCGAACCGGTTCAGATAACTTTTTCAGGGGATTGACAATTGAAATCTCATTAGCCTAATCTTTATGAGCTTATCCCCAAAGAGCCCGCTTCCAATGATATTAAATCCGGAAATAAGGATAACATACACTGTTATTTACAGAGCATTGTGTAAAAGAAATTTTAAGAGAGAGAACGGAAAGGAAAGAACAGGCTTCCTGCGTCAGCCTAAACCCCGCAATATACATTTTCTCTCATCCTGTAGTGTTGGGGTTTTGAGCGAAGCGATGTCCCTCCTCCTTTTTTCTACCTCTTCTATTATAGTAAATTTCAAAAAAATAGAGGAATACAGACTTTCAAATCCACTGATTCTCTTAATAATAAGAAAAGTATGGTTGTACAAAATTAAATTCAGAAAAAATGAAAAAAGAAAGACTATCAATTCCGAACGTACATTATCTTTCCCAGTGGCCCGGCCTTGACGTGGCACTGAGGCAGTTCGGGAAAAAGATTATTGTAAACAAGATTGTGTGTGGCTGTGGAATGACCAATTACTATCTTACAGACTGTACTATACCGGTCATTCTTGCAAGCCCCAGAAGAGAGCTGATTACCAGCAAGACAAAGGATGCATTGACCGGACACGCATATTACTTTGACCGGAGTGATCCGGCCATTGACCTGAATATTTCCAGGAACAGACTGCAGAACTATATACGCAACGGGGTCAGGGATGTGCCGAAGATAATGTGTACGTATGATTCTTTGGGTGAAGTGGTCGATTGCCTGACCCGATGGAACCTGATTGACCTGTTCACGATAGTCGGAGATGAAATGACCTGCATCTTCACCGACGCACCGATGAAAGGCGCCAAGTCTATGGAAATTGTCAACCTGTTTGGCAGGCTTCCAAACCGTTGCATCTTTATCACTGCAACGCCATTGAACGAAGTGTATCTTGATGAAGTGCCCGTATTCAAAGATATGACCTATGTGTCTTTCGATTGGGCACCGGAAAGGCTATTATATGTACATCCCATTATCCAGCAAATGGGCAGCACAAGGCAAACCGTCCGGGATATAATAAACGACTATCGGCAGGACGGCTATTTCCAGAAAAAGATGAATGCGCCCTACCCGTCGACAGAGGCGGTGTTCTATCTTAACAGCATGACAGACATCCTCAAAATCATTGCGGACAACAAACTTACTCCTGATGATACCCGGGTTATTTGTGCCGATAATTACGAAAATGCAAAAAACTTAAGAAGAATCGGTTTTGAGATAGGTCACTTCCCGGGTAGGGATGAATATAAAACAGAAAACAGGACCTTTACTTTCGCCACAAGATGTTCTTTTGAAGGAGCGGACTTGCATTCTGACTGTGCATGTGTCTATATTTTCTCCGATTCCAACAGGGATAATCTCAGCCTTGACATTTCCATTGATCTGGTTCAGATCATTGGCCGTTGCAGGACCTTTTCCAATCCTTACCGGGATGAAATCAGGTATTATTATAAGTGTAAGGATGCTGAGGACATTGATTTGAATGAGGCAACGGATACTATCAATCACAAGACGGATGTTTCATACAAACTTTTTCAATACTATCAGAATGTGTCAGATCCGGATGTGCTTGATATTGTCGAGGACGCACAGACAGGAAAAAGGCCTTATGGAAAAAACTATCTGACTGTATTCGAAGATGTCGGTGGAGAGCGGAAGGTAGGCATAAACCATTTGGTCAGACTTGCAGAATTGAGAGCCATAGACATCAAGAAACAATATAGAAGCAAGAATACCCTGCTCGCATTGCTCAAAGACAACCGGATAGTTGCGCGGGACCTTTATGAGGGGCTTGACCCGATGTTTGCCCGATTCCTCAATGAGATTGACAAGGCACCAACTTATAACGACAGGATCAGGATATATACCTCAGGGTGTCTCAGCAGCCAGCAACTGCGACAATGGGCTGAAGCATGCCCGGATATTCCAAGCCGTTATAAAGAGTACTATAATGTTTTAGGACCGGAGGTTATACGGAATTTGAACTATGACAGGAAAAAATTGGATTCGGAGCTGGATTTTCTGAATGCCAAAGAGAGGATTGCCGCAGAACTTAAGAAATCAATTCTGATCGGCAAGGAATATACAAACAGACTTCCAAAAGCCATCCTGCAATCGGCCTATCAAAAAAATGGTCTGGCCAAAACAGGATTTGCAAAACAGATAACGATGTTTTTCCCAAAATCCTATCCTACAAAAGTCGTAATTGACGGGAAAGAAAATAACGGATATAGAATATATGAGTAAATTGGAACAATATGTGTCGTGGTATAACAACATTCTGGATACCACTTCAAGGCAGACGGCAACGATTGAATCCCTGTTGAGGTCGATCAGAACTGGCGGGCAAAACCATCAACTTGCAGAAAAAATCCGGTTAATTCGGGCAGATCCCTCCCGACGCTCCGAATTAAAAAAGAGACTTCAAGTAATCATGTGGCAAGGAATATTCTCGCAAAGGAATAAAGCCGGAATGCAACAATTATCCGGAGTTATGTGCATTGATATTGACCATAAGGCAACGGAAGAACTTCGATACCTCAGGCATATACTTTCACAAGAGCCATGGGTGTTGGCATATTTCACGAGTCCTAGCGGGGACGGTCTGAAAGTGCTTGTCCAGTCACCGGTCACGACACCGGAAGAATATGAGAATTGCTACGCACAGGTCATTGAACATTTCAAGCTTCATTACCACTGTGAGGTAGACCAGTCCTGTCGGGAGTATTCTAAAGCCTGTTATGCCAGTTATGACCCGGATCTGTATGTGAATGACAATGCACAGGATTATCCCTTCCGCTATAATCCTGATTATGACGATAAACGGGCAAGCGACCAAAACAACCCTGTACCTTCGGGAATAAGCCGTTTTGAAGTCCATCAGCCGACAGTGACAGAATCATTTATCAATCGCTTGAATTCACAGATCAATTCACTGACTGATGAACAGATTTTGAATATATGCGACTTGAAATTTCACAGATACAAACAGAATTATCAAGTTGGAAATCGCAGAAATTCCATCTTTCAACAGGCGGCGGTCTTATGCAGGGCAGGAATTGAAAGTGTAAAAACATTGCAATATCTGGAAAGCGTATTTATTCCCGCAGGCTCTCCTTTGCATGAAATTCAAGCGGAGGTTTCCAAAGCCTACCGGACCTATGGAAATCTGTTCGGTTCCGAGCGGGGTAATTATAAAAGCTATAATGAATACAGGAAACAGAGGTCTGTTTAGAGGTGGTGCATTATCCTTGACAATAATATCCACGAGCCTCTAAATGTAACTCCGATAGTCCTTGTCTCCCAATTCCTTGGATGTGAATTTACCTCTGATACTTCTGATCCGTTTTTATGGGCATTATGGGTGTTACAATCAGCTGTATCGATTGCTCGTTTGTCCTATGTAGTAAAAAGGGGCGTCACGCAAATGACGGTCTCTGTTTCTGTCGATTTGTAAATTAGTAATACAATCAAGATACGTTTGAAAAACGCGTTTTTTTATGTGTGTAAGTTGAAGGGGAAGAATATGCGGATGATGGCTCAATGAAGATAATAGCCGGTACCGGGAAAGTGAGTGTAAGTATGGTCCGGAGATTGGGAAAGGAGTTCGGGCTGTAGATCTATTATAAATCAGAAGGGAGACGGTGATATTTATGGTTTCCCTTTCTTTTTTCTTCCCGGTAGGAATGACCCGAAGAGAAGAGAGGCACTGGAATTAGATAAGGAGGCTATGGTTGGTGTTGATGAGAGATTGAATAAGAGAGGCTACTACGTACCCTGCTAGAGTGGAGAGAAGAAGATTTGTTTTGTTATTTTTTTATCCTCACTTTAGTAGACTGCGAAGCCGGTCTACTCTTCTTTATCTTTATCTTTATCTATCTATTATTTTACCCGTATTTTTTTACTTCTCTCTATATATTAGAATGTGCATAAAAAAAACTGGGTAATTTTTTTTATTTTCTCTCTAAAATCCCAATCTCTAGAAAGCAATAAAGAAGAACTTTCTGAACTACGCCAAGACAAAAAGCCCTTCAAGTACAAAAACTCAAATTGTAGTATTAATTAAACTATTCTATTATGGAATTTCACAACTCCCTGACAAAGATATCAATAATATTAAAATAAGCCAACAAAAAAAATGCCGGTTTTATTCTCCCACATAGACAACTTGAATATCCATCATTTGGAAAACTGGAGAGATATCAGTGGGGGAAATTGACGGCGGCGGTGAATATATCCTGATTTCGTATTATCTTTGTGCCATCGAAACTCTCTCTACATAACAATAGCAATAGAACTACTGTCGATATGCTCTGTCCGGTGATGGATGGGGCATATTTTATCGAGTGATGTGTATTGGGAGATACAGGTCATGAGTTTTTTATATCAGAACAAGGAAGTGCCGTAACCTTTCTTCAGCGGATAAATCTTATATTTGCACCGAAAAATGGATGGCAGTATGATAGGAAAAGAAAGTTGCCGGTTTGACGAGGAGTCTGTAAGGGATATTGTCCGCTGGGCATTGACGGCACAACTTCCCCAAGAAATATATATTGATTCGGAGCATATAACGGATGTATGTGAATATGTAAAGACAAGTATCCGGGAAATAAACTTATATTATCCCAACCCTTTATACAATTCAGCCATCATCCGGTTATATAGGCTCAAGGATTTTGTGGAGGGTATCCCATAGCAGGCTGTTTTTATCACGCCAGCATAACCGGAAGCCTGACATATCCCTTACCTTTGTTTAGCCATGATAACATATCTCCAATAATAAATCCAATTTCTTGTCCGGTCAGTGATGATAGGATGAGAGTTTTTTGTATGATTTCATTTGCATATTTCATCTGAATATCCTAACTTTCAGACATAGATTTAGAAGTTGTATTCAAGGGTAGTCAGAGCCGGTATTTGTTTTTTCAAGAGGATAAATCATCATAATAAACTGTTTCATTTTTGCTGACTTCCCTTATGAATTGTGTGTATACATCCGGTTTTCATCTCAATATATGGATACAATGTGTTTGAGTAGTATTTTATGCCCGTTCTGCCAGTGATGACAGGACGGGTATTTGCTTATCTCATCCGGTTGCCTTATCTTTGAGGAAATTTGATCAATAAACGTTTTGATTTTTAGCTAATGATAAAACACAGCCCGGGAATATTATTGGTTCGTGAGGATATTCGCTAATTTCAAATCGGACTGTCTTTCTCACTCTATAAAAAATAAAAAGCCTTCCAAAATATGATGGCACTACCGGGAAGAGATGTAACCGTAACCATTATGCACCATTATCCGGAAGGCTTGGATGGATAGAACGGAAACCATGTGTGGAATGTTCTGAGAAGTTCTCCATTGTCAATACCAGTCCATATCTGACATAGTATTCCATGAACCAAACTTGTCTTTTTTGTATATTATAATCTTAGATAATTTTTGTAATAGCTCAATCTATTTAATATCAGGCTTTAAGCAACTATGCTACTTTTGTAAAAATAACAGATAGACAATGAATGCACGTGTCGTATACTGGAACCACGATTAGGGAACATGACATTATTTATTTTGAAGATATGGCTGTATCTCTTTTCTGTAAGGGGTGGAAAGTTTGTTTGTCTTCCCATCTCCTACATCAAGAGAGTTCAGTAATAGGATTTTTTATTATATGATATTGCCATTGATACGGTTTATATGCATATATTTGCATTGGATTCAGACTATTTGCATATGATATGAAAAGAACAATGTACGTTGGAATGCTTTGTCTGGTACTGTCAGTAATGCAGGGGTGTCAAAGTACCAAAAATACAGTCATGACCGGGGTAGTGGATAACAGACAGGAAGAGGTCCTTCTTACGGTCGCGTCGGAAACACGCATCGGGTACGGGGTAGGTCCAATGGCCTGTCTGCTTGTCAAGCATGAGCCGGCAGAAAAATGGCAGTATATGTATTCGGAAATCAAGGGATTCAACTATGAACCCGGGTATGAATACAGATTGCTTGTGCTTCGGGTAGAGCATGAGAATCCTCCCCAAGACACTTCCAGATATATGTTTGAGCTGATAAAGGTGTTGTCAAAAGAAAAAAAAGGGTCTGCCGGTCTGCCATAAATTTTAGAATGTCGTGTTAAAGGAGGCTTTTGTCACCCCATCCTTGATGTCCCTGCCGGTTTTCCTCTATAAACCGTCTCCCCTCCTCAAGACCTTCCCAATAGAGCCGCTCCAACTTTCTTATGTCTGTCGTTGTACGGGTGACATTCATCCGTTTTTGAGGACGTATCACCCGGACTTTTCCTTTACTCTCCAATTCTTCAACATAGTCAAGCTGTTCATTGTATAGCTTATAGCGTAATATGAGCTTTCGGCGTATCTCAGGGTATTTTCGTAGGAGGAATGCAGGAAGATTGAAGTCCCTTTGCGGCTTCCGGTATCCCTTGTTTCGCGTCAGTATCACCACATTGTCAATATATCCTTCATTTATTGTATGAAGTAAGGGGATGGAATCGCATACGCCTCCGTCTGTCATGGGAATTCCATCTAAATGTTTAACGGGACACATGACGGGAAGGGAGCCGGAAGCCTCGCAGATATCAAGAACTCTGTCCTTGTCACTTTTTTCCTCAAAATATTCGGCCTCTCCGGTAAGGCAGTTGCTCGTGACCATGACAAAACGCTCTCGGGAAGCACTGTATGTCCTGAAATCAAGAGGAAACGTCTGTTCGGGATACGTACGTATAAGCCACTCCAGGTCAATGTATCCTTTTCCTTTTAGAAAGTGTCCGATTCCTACATAAGCGTGCTCTTTCAGCGAAAGGATATTGCAATGGAAAGCCCGTTTCGGCTGGCGCGCAATATAGGACAATCCATTGATTGCCCCTGCCGACACTCCTATCGCATATGGGAAAAACAAGTTGCCTTCCATAAAAGCGTCAAGTACCCCTATGGTGAATGCGCCCCGCAATCCACCTCCTTCCAGAACAAGTCCGGATTTGTCTGTATTCATGTTCAAAGCGTTTTGATTTGCAAATAAAGGATTTTTTTTGATTTACAGAAAAGTTTTTCGCTCATATTTCTATGAAATTCACATTCCGTCGCTTCCGGTTCTGAGCATCACTTGTTTTTTTGGGGGGGGGAATCCATGATATTGGCAGTTCTTTGAAAATCAGGAATATTGAAAGCGGGAGACTCATAAAAGAACTCCCGCTCATTATTTCTATGGCAATTTTAGGAAGTCGGTCAAATTGAAACGGTGCATGATTTTACGTGCCTGTCCATTTTTATTTCCAGTGTCCCTGTTATCTCTCCAAAATCTTGAGAAGAATGAGGGAAGTCCCCACGTTGATGTCGATACGGAATCTTATACTATCCGTGTTTATATTGCCTCTATATTTTAATTATCAGCTGCCTGGATACATCCTCTTTTTTCAAATGGCAATGTGTTAGTTGCCGATTATTTCATACTTTTGTCAATAGACCACTGTTATAAAGTTCTATAATATGTATAAAAAGAGGATTCTAACCGTATTATTACCGACAATGCTCTTTGTATGGGTGGGAGTTGATTCTATTAATGGAGTATGTTGGATGATTTTCAGGAAAAAATATGGCTGCACCGTTGTGACTCACTGGAAAAGCTTCATGAGCTGGATGCCAAGTACCCAAATGTGGAGGTGGATGTCGTTTTCAGGAAGGACGGAACATTTGATGTAACCCATGATGTCAACACGAGTTTTAGTCTTGTGATAGATCCCTATTTTTCACATATGGAGAAAACAGACGGCAAAATGTGGATGGGTATCAAGAATCTGGAGCAGGAAAACAAGACGGAAATGCTGTCAGAATTGGAAAAGCTTGTCGGGTTTTGTCATATCGGAAAAGACAACCTGATTGTTGAAAGCAGAAATTTGGAAGCCTTGAGGCTTTTCACGAAAAACGGGTATTATACATCCTATTATGTTCCTTTTGACAAACCGGAGAAAATAAGCGAGGAGGAATGTAACTCCTGTATCTCTATACTGCAAAAAATTGTTGATGGGAAAGCGGTCTGTGCATTGTCATTCCCCTGCTGGTGGTATTCCACCATAAAAGAAAGACTGCACCGCTCCATTGATTTGCTGACCTGGAGGCACAGGACGAGCAAGTTCATGCTGTTGGCTTCACCCAGAGGGAGACAGATGCTGAAAGATGACCAGCTGGAAGTCATATTGGTCAAGGAAAAAGGGAGCCATCACAGATAAAGTAAACGGAACCTGTGGACAAGTCTTGACTATTACAATGTATGACAAGAGGGAACGGTTTTATAATCAATAGTTAAGAGAGAATTTCCATAAGATTTACACATTATGTATTCTTAATTGTCTACTGCTAATAATTGGGTAATTGCTACAGTACCGAATGAGAATACCCGGTCAAAACCGTTTTCACAGTGTTACCGTATAGATTACTCCCTCCAGGAATTTTCCTGATGTCGGTCTTATCAGATATTTGCGGGGAAGCAGCTGTCCCATGAAAGCAACTTCCACCAGATAAACGGGGACATCGGCTGGTACCATCACTGGGGCGGTGGTTGTCAGACCGGCTTTGTCAAGTGTGATGTCCACCGTATTGTTGCCGTAGGTAACCGCACCAGTTTCCAGATTCATGGAGCCGGTATTTCTTACATTTAGAATTTTGATACTTGAAAGCAGGGTACCCAAAGCCGAGACATTAAGCTGTATTTGCGTTAGCTTGTGCTTGAAGGTAATCGGTATGGCCGTTCCGGGAGAATAGCTTCCACCGGCAACGCTGGCACCATGCATGATGTCCTCCTGTCCTGTAAGGGTGAAATTGAAAGTGGGAGCTGTCCCGTTTCCGGGAGGGGTGATGTAGCTGGTTCCGTTCGTAGCTGTGGTACGTGGATAATAACCGTAAAAGATGACTTTATGCCCTCCTGCCGGATAGTATAATGGAGGCGAGAAAGTGAGTTCATTTCCACTTATACCGGCAGGAGCTACATTGTTCAATAAAGGGGAAGTTGTCCAGGGAAATGTACCGGAAGTTCCACTTTCCGCCACTTCATAGATTCCCAAAGAACCGACACTGATATCGTTGATACTGTTGACGATGGACCTTGTGTGGGGGGGCTTCCACAATGGCAAGGTGGATTGGGGAGGGGTACCCTTCACTGTTGAAAGATACTTCCTCCATATCACTGCCGCAACTTACGGATAACAGCGGCATTATTACTATGAGTATTCGGGTGGAGAACTTCACTGTCGGAATGTGTATTATAGGATGAATTACTGCACAACAGACGCCCCCGTTCCTCCGGTAACCCATGGCGTGACGATCGCGGAGACTATAATACCTTTGGGGGTAAAAGTCAGTATGATATTGTGGGCCTTTCCTGTTTCCGTATTTAAGTTTACCGTTACGTTAGGATAGGTCACTCCACCCGCAACGATGTCCATCACCACATTCGTGGCGCCGCTTTTTACCATCGGATAGATTGTGGCTGTAGTACCGGGGTCAGCACTGATGGCATACGAACCGGTGAAAGTGATGCCGGCACCTGCCGGATTGTAAGAGACGGTACCGTCGTTGATATTAAGCGAGGCGGGAGTCTGCTGGTTTTTGAGGGTAATACTGGTTACGGTTTTTCCGGTAGCGGGAAATCCTGTACCTGCCTTAAAGGTGAATTGCAACTGGGTCAGCAGATGGTTGAAAGTGAAAGCCAGTGCTCCGCCTGTTGTTTTGTTCCCGCTGGCTTCGCCTGAAATCATCACGTCATTGGAACCGTCTGTTTCCGAGAATGTGACAGTGTTGCCGGATAGCGTTCCTTGGGGATAGTACCCCTTGATATGGACTGTACTGCCGTCAGCGGGGTAGTATTGCGCGGGGGTGAGTGAAAAGGTGGCGGAGGCTGTGGTCGAAGCGGTAAAGGTGCCGGCTGCGGTCCACAAGTTGGTGCTATAGTCTCCGCCGCTTGCAGAAGCTATGAAACCGGCAGTGACAGATTGGCCGGTGTTGATCGGGCCTCTTGTCTGGATACCTGAGACACCTGCACTTGCCATGATTTCAACGGGGTATTCGTTTGGAGGAGAAGTACATTCATTCTCTTCATCGGTACTGCAACCTGCCATAAGGGTTGCAGTCATTGTCATTAGTATAAACTTTTTCATACGTCAAGGTTTTTGCTGTTTATTAATCGTTTTAAAAAGGCTGTTATAATCAAACAGATATACTTTTGCTGTTATAACAATATAGACTGGGAAATGTTTGGTCATTTGAATTCTCTTACTTGGAAAATTTTCCCACGTTTCCCCCTATTATCGGTTTCCTCACAAAATGGGATATTTCGGTGAAGAGTAGGTTCGTTGCGCGATACCGAACATGAATGTAATTGTTTTAGGCACAAGCGCTATAAGCCATACTTCGGCTATATCAATTATTCGGGGCAATATGGGTGCAGATAGTATAAAACTCCGCATCGTCATCAGCACAGAGGCTTCTTTCTTTTTTTCAAGATTTTGGAAAGACGATAGGGACATTGGCAATAAAATGAGAGGCACGCAAAATTGTGTGCCGTTTCAATTTGGTTGACCTTCCAAAATGGGCATAAAAATAAAGAACCGGAGTTTTTTTTATGAATCTCCAGCTTTCAATATTCCTTATTTTCAGAGAACTGTCAATATGATGGATTTACAACCAAAGAGAAGTTGGTTATGTTCAAAACCGGAAGTAACAGATAACATGGCAGTACGTTCAAGAAGGGCGGTATTACTTCTTTCTTCTCGCCTGTATATAACTGATATTACTTACGATGGAATAAAGATGACATTCCATTAAGGGCGCAAATCTCATATTCAACGTCAAGTACAAGAATAACATACAATAATAATTCTTCTTAGTTTTCTCAAGTATTTTTATTATAGAGGATTGTTTCATGAAATAATTGTGACTTTTGGTTTGTTGAAAACATAAATTAACTTTTACTTTTTTTCATACCAATTGTGATTTGCTTTTATTTTCTTATCTTTATACTCCTAATCTCCAAGTTCACATCATGAATGACAGACAACATTTTATTGACTATACATCTCTTATTCCTATTATAGGTATTTTTGTATTGATAAGAGTGACCAACGACCAGCTTGTTACCATGGTGACCTCCCATGTGCTTTGTGGGGTACTTTTTTGTATACTGATCAGCCGAATACTGCGGGTGGAGCATATTGATGTGGTCTTGCTTTGGCTGGGCGGGATTCTGCTCTGGCTATGGTATTGGTTCCGCTTGGAATCAGGCACCGCTGTGATGGAGACCGTGGAAATAGTGGTTGGATAAGCCGTTCTTGCATCCTTGGGGTAAATTATGGGGAAAGTCATCCGGAAATCATTTTATTTCGGGGCATATACCGACAACTACACTGGCAAGAGGGGGATCAATTAATCTTATGACCAGTGGAGGCAAATGCTGCTTTTTCAGAGACTGCCTAATGACCTGCAAACATATCGTAACGAAACAAGGTATACTGTAGGTTTGGAAATTTTGACTTTCTATATTGGCTAATCGGATAACAATAAAAAACTCCCGGAAAAAGATTAGAATATTACCTGTATTATCTCTCTTTACCCGGGTTGTTATTCAGGTTGCCATACTTGTTGCTCTTTTTTCTGATTTGGGCAGGGACTATATAAAAGTCGGTCCAGTGATGATAAGATTTCTTTTCTTACTACAACAGGAGTTCCCATAATTTCCTTTTCATTGTTTCCGTACTCTCGGATACGGTATAGTACAGCATAGAAGAATCTTTACTGCTTCCGACAAGCAGTATTCTCAAGGTGTCGTCTGTCAAGCTTTCAATACTGACTATATGGTTGACATTGACAAGGACATTCCCTTTCTCAACGGTCTTGAGTTCTACGAATTTCTTCATATCTTTTGTGTTCTGAAGTATAGATCTAATTTCAACAGTTATGGCAATAATACGTTACAAAAATACAAAACTTCCTGGAAATATGTTAATTCTTATGGTATATTTTTCATACCATAAGAAGAAAAAATAAGAGGTAAGCGTTCCATATTTACCTCTTTTACCAACCGATACCCTAAATCTTATCTGAACGGTGTATTCTCCCTCAACATCTGATTCCTGTACACTATTCCCCGTTCTTTCTTATCATACAGTTCCATCCTTGAGACACCAAAGCTTTCACGGTTGGCATTATAGTTGTTGACTGCCATACTTTCAATGTCATTCTCAGAGATACCATGCCTGCCGAATGTACCGATGAGATATTCCAGTGCAGTATCATACAAGACACCATACAGACACAACCATTTTGCTCTAGAAAGGATGGATTTGTGTCTGTTACCATCTTCATAGCTGTCCGGATACTCTTTTCTCCATTTCCTGTCCACGTAGTTAATCAGTGTCTTGTCCTTCCATAACCTCTGAAAACCTGTATTCCTTTCAATCTCTTCCGGCGTATGGATAAAACAACCGCCGGAACCACCATGATTATAACTCTTCGCAGCAGGTTCAGGAATGGAAGGGTCATATTCAAAGTGGTAGGGAACCAACGTGTCTTTCCCGGGGTTGACATAGACATCAGGATCATAACTCAGGAAGAACGTGCGGCTTAGATTATGACAACTCTTATCGAATTCATCAGTCTTTGGATATAACCTTTGCTTCACCTGCCAAAAAAGATTGTAATGATGGTCCGGGTTGGTGTTGTCATGGATCATAGCCGCCTTCACACCTCTATTACCCGGGGAGAACCATACTGCGTAAAGATGGAGAGGATTGGTATATTGAATGAGTCTTTCCTTGAATTCTCCTGCCGCCTCATGTGACCCGAAATCATCAAAGTCAAGCACAAGAAGATTGGAATACTGGCGCAGGTTGGTCGAGTCATCGTTTCTGTAGTCGAATATTCCGGAAGGGGCTATCATGGGGAGTTTGTGTTTCTCTTCTTTGTAGGCTTTCTCTGTTGTCTGTTTTCTAACCATGTCTGTCTGCTTGGAAAGTTTGGGATTGGATGCTATAAGTTCAAGGATATGGTCGAAGTTATAATAGATCCTGCTTTTTGAATCGCTTGAATTAAAGTAGTAGCTTATGTTTTTGTTTATCATAATAGTAACTTGTTTTTATAGGTTATTCGTTTTATTGTATCGTGAACCTTCCCAGAGACCGGACCGGGCTTTTCTTTGGGAGAAAGCCGGTCCTCTCAGTATCTTCGTCTCTCAGGAAGAACCACTATTTTTCAGTAAAGGAGCTATGGAAACGGTTGATGAAAGATTGAAGAGAGAGGCTACTTCGTATCCTGCCAGAGTGGAGAGAGAAGGATGTTTTTTTATTTTGTTTATTTTTTTTCTCTCACTTTGGTAGACCGCGAAGCAGGTCTCTTTCTTCACTTTCTATTCCACAACCCCTTTGTTTACTATAATACCCGCTTTTTTTTACTTCTCTATATATATTAGATTGTACATCAAAAAAAGGCGGGTGAGTAAATATTTATCCTAACAGCTGATATAAGGAAAGGGATGGGCGTGGCCACAAATCCCGCCCATTCCGTTTTTACTTTATCACCAGGGTAATCTTCAATTTATTCAAGGTTTCCAGTAGTCTGTCATATTTACGTCTTTCCCTGACATACCTTTTTATACCAATCATCTCCAGATAGGCAAAAGTAACCTCCTTCGTATATTCACTATCCATGGTTATAGCCCTCTGCATATCCTTGTCATACCTGGCCAACAGTCTGATTTCCTCTTTAATGTTGCTCCTGATCTTCATCCCGTCCAGCCTCTTTTCCCAGTCATTATGAGAAACGGAAGCCTTGCCTATGACCCTGTTTTCATTGAAGTAGGCGTCCATCCTTTCTATGAACCTTTCATCAAAATCATCAGTATACCAGACCGTATATACCTCACCCTCGATATGCTTCCTGATGCCTATCCTCGTTATGAGCTGTGAGAAATACCAGTCCTTCTGACTGTGCGGGTCAGTGGAGGTACCATAGGCCCTCCGGATTTTAGCCGATTCGGTGTTCGGAAGGTTCCAGTCACCACACAGGAGAATCTGTCCAACATCCCTGTATGAGTTGGTGCTCTTGTTGTCGGTCGCTCCATAATAGGTGACGGTGAACAACCCGGGATCGACACCTTCGGCAACCAGTAACCTCTTGAAACGTTCCGCATATCCGGATTTTCCCGGGCCGTCATCGTCACCGTTTATATCCTTCCAGCATACAATCAGGGTGGGTTTGTCTATCAGCCTGCCTATCCTCTCTACGAATATACCGAACCCCGCCTCATCAAAACATTTTCTGGACAGTCCGAAATCCATTTTCCTGAACTCCGTTACGGTGTTGTACTTGCTCTCCGTATCCAGAAGGGTGAAGCGGGTGGAGCCTCTGAAAAGGATATTGCCCGCCCCCTCGAAGATGAGGATATGCGTGGAGATTGTCATGCCTCCGGGACAGAGGTCAACCGGGTAGAATGTAATGCCTACCTTGTCGGTATCGGACATCACCCATGAACCATAATACTTTGGAATGAGCCCCAGCACCACGTCACGCTTCATACGGTTGATCCTGTAGGCCTGGTTGAAGAGGTCGTTCCTTCCGCCCCTGATGAAAAGGTCATAATACCGGCCCAACTCTTCAGGGGGCTTGCAGATGATATTGCCGTTCTCATCAGTCTTTCCGAATATCCCCAGCATGCTCCTGTCGAACTCCACAAAGGGATTGATGAAGGTCGGCGTCTCGTCAAAGATGACATATCCCCTCAGGTCATCCCTTCCCATCAACGTCCTGAAGTCACCGTCGAACGGTGCCACCTCCTTCTGTGGCTTATAGATGAGGAAATGGTTTATCAGGTCTGTCCAGAAGCGTACATGAGTTATCAGAATCACCTTCTTTTCCATGAGCACTTCGGGGTTGTCCCTGTATTGCCCCAGGAAATCGGCTCTCCCGGGGTCACTGGATATGATCATCACATCCTCCATCCTCAATACCCCTTCCACCACAAGGTTCTCCACTATCCAGCCGAACATCTTTTCCAGCTCGTCCCTGGTATCGACACAATAGAGAATACCCTCATCATGTTTGTGACGGATAAGGCTCTTGATGCTCTCGGTCTTTCCCGAACCCATCCCCGAGCTGACGATGTATCCGCCACGCCCATCGGGAACATCTATCTCTCCGGTCTTGAGCCTCATTCTGAATCCGGGGCCGGTGGAATGGGGAGTGATGTCAAACAGCTCCCTCATCGCTGCCTCCTTCCCTGATATCATCGATTATGACCCACTCGTCCTGGTACTTATTGACCAGGAAGTCATAGTAGGATATCACGTCCGACTCGTCGAAGTAGTTATCGTCAAAGTCGGGTTCCGCCTTCTCCCATGCCTTGAGGTCGGCTCTGATCTGTGCGAGGAGTTCGAATTTCCTCACAATTTCTTTCTTGCTTTTCATTGTCTAAAAAAATTAGATTTAACACTCAATCGGACATGCTCACGGGAACATGCCCTTATTACACAGATTAGGGCATGCCTGGAAATGAAGTGCGTTTTTCATGTCTGGTGCGCTATTATATTCCATTTGATGAAATTGAACCAAAGGCCATCCCCCAAATATTATATTAGATTACATATTTATTGAGAGAATATTATTGTATGTATTTCAAAACAAAGAGGATTAGAAACAAGTAGAGAAAATTGTTTCTATAGAATTATGAACTGGATACTGGAAAAAAGAAGACGGTTAATATTCCAATCTGGTTTTAGCATTAAAATAACAAATTACATTTTATTACATTATCTCGCTTTTATTGTTTATTTTGAAATTATATTTATATTTTTCATAATAAACATTTGTATATTAATAAAAAAACATTTTCCTTTGTCAAAAAGAATGCTAATACTATAATTTTTATGAAAAGGAAAGTAAAAATAGGTATATGGAATACTATTATCTACATGCTTGTGGTTATTAGTTTAGGAGTAGCTCTCCCAGTTAGATCGCAAAACAATTACAAAGTAAAACTTACAGGCACTGTTTATGAGTACGGTCACAACAACAGGCGTTTGCCTTTAGAATTTGCTGCTGTGTCCATTCCTGAAATTGCATTGGGAACAACCTCTAATGAAAATGGTAGATACACGCTGGAAAATGTACCTACTGGTAAAATTCGTATGCAAATTCAATATTTGGGCAAAGTTTCTATTGACACCTTAATAAATGTAAGTAAGGACCTGGTTCTTAATTTTACAATGAGGAATGAGGATTTTAAGTTGAAAGAAGTAACAGTAACCGCAACCAACAGCCGTTCGGGCAAATCCACATCTTCTCACATTTCCCGCTCTGCTATGGATCATATGCAAGCGACCAGTTTATATGATGTAATGTCATTGATGCCAGGTGGAATTTCACAGAATCAGGATATGAGTTCGGCACAACAGATTAACATCCGTCAAGTTTCCAGTTCCAGTGGTCCGGAAGCTCCGATGAATGCTATGGGTACTGCAATAATTCGTGATGGTGCCCCCATCTCAAATAATGCTAATTTATCTGCGATGAACCCTACGGTATTAAGTGGTACGGAAACACCCGCTTCATTGGCCGGAGGTGCCTCGCCGGCTGGTGGAACCGATGTTCGCAGTATTTCTACAGAAAATATAGAGTCTATACAAATTGTTCGTGGTATCCCTTCTGTTGAATATGGTGATCTGACCTCAGGAGCAGTAATTATTAATACAAAAGCTGGTCGTGAGCCGCTACGTATCAAAGCAAAAGCCAATCCTAATATCTATCAGGTGTCTATGGGAACCGGTTTTGAACTTGGAAAAAAGAAAGGTGCTTTAAATGTAAGTGCAGATTATGCTTATAATACGAACAATCCCATATCCAGTTACCAGCACTATCAGCGTGCCACAACAAAGTTGCTCTATTCAAATACTTTCTTTAATAATAAGTTACGTACCAATTCCAGCTTTGATTTTGTTTATGGTAAGGATCAGCGTGAACGTAATCCTGATGACGAACAAACTAAAACAGCTTCGGAAGGTCGTGATGTAGGTTTTACTTTGAATACCAATGGTACATGGAATATAAATAAGGGCTGGTTAAAAACACTACGCTATGTATTGTCGGGTACGTATATGGATAAAGACAGTTATTATGAAACCGTATACAGTTCTGCCACATCTCCTTATTCCATGACCACTACAAACGGTGCGGTGCTTAGTAACTTTGCAGGTCAGCACATCTATGATGTCAATGGTAATCAAATTACTAATTTTGGACCGGAAGACATAAATCATTATGCTGTTTATCTGCCAAGCAGCTATTTGGGACACTATGAGATTGATAGTCGTGAAGTTAATTTGTTTGCTAAGGTAACGAGTTCTCTATTCAAGGCGAGCGGTCATGTAAACAACCGCATCTTGATTGGTGCGGATTTCCGGAGTGACGGTAACGTTGGTAAGGGAAAAACTTATGATCCAAGTACTCCTCCTTATCGTAGTCAATATGGTCATAATTCATCTTTCCGTCCACGTAACTATAAGGATATTCCTTTCATTAACCAATTTGGTGCATATGTGGAAGATAATTTTAAATGGTCTATAAGTGGTACGCATGATTTGAACATTCAGGCTGGTGTGCGTTATGATCATACCTCAGTAGTAGGGGGTATTTTCTCGCCACGTGTAAATGCATCCATTGATTTGATTCCGAATTTATTAAGTCTTCAGGGAGGTTACGGTATTGCTGCAAAGATGCCTTCTCTTCTCTATTTATATCCGGAAAATGCATATTTTGAATATATCAATATAAATGAGCTTGCCAATGAAAATATTCCGGAAAGCCAGCGTTTGTTCATGACCACCACAGAAGTTCGGCAAGTAGATAACTCAGATTTAAAGATTGCCCAAAATCATAAGGCGGAAGTCGGATTTAATTTACGAGTGGGTAAAACCAATCTGAATGTAATAGCTTATAAGGAGCGTCTGAAGGATGGTTATGTAATGAGCCAAACTTTCAATACCTTCAATACATTTATCTATAATGAATACCAGCGCACAGAAAACGGAATAGAACTTAGTAGTAGCTTACCGGTATTGTCTACTTATGCAAAACCAACTAATAATTTAAATATAGAAACCAAAGGTTTAGAATTTGATTTGAACATCGGACGTATTGATGCTATCCGTACGGCTTTCCAAATAAATGGTTCATGGATGCGTACTAAAAGTTGGCGTCAGGGTTATAGCTTCTATGACAATAGCGAAGATGCTGCTTCAGCCCGTAAACCGGTGGCCATTTATTCTCAAGATGGCAATGCAAGTTATAAACAGCAATTTGTAACGACTTTACGTGCCACTCACAATATCCCGCGTATCGGTTTTGTTGTTACGATGACAGCACAAGCTATTTGGCAGCAGTCTAATTGGAATACGTTTGGAAACGATTCTATACCTGTGGGCTATTTAGCATTGGAAGATGCGTCTGTAAATATGTTTCCCGAAGGGCAATATACCACTACCCAGCAAGTAAAAGATGCAGGATATGGATATATGTTGAATAATGTAAGTCATAATAATGCTATAAAAGAATCATATAGTCCTTATTTTTGTTTTAACTTGAATGTAACTAAAGAAATTAGCGATATGCTACGTGTTTCTTTCTTTGCCAACAATATGTTCAGAAGTTATCCGCGCAGAGAATCCAAACGTAATCCGGGTTCGTATACTCAATTGAATAACCGATTTTTCTTTGGGCTGGAATTATCACTCACTTTATAATGTTTAGGAAGTTATGAAAAAATATTTAATATATTTGTTTGCATTGGCAAGTACCCTTTTGATAGGATGCGATTCCTTCAGGGACATGTCTGGCGCAGCAGAAGTGAATCCTATCACAGTTGATGTATATTTGGATATTACCGTTGAAAATATATCCACGCTGAAAGATCTGACTGTAAAGTTTGACAATTACGATGAAGATTTACATTATGTAAAAGAAGTAACTGATAATAGTGTGAAAGTAGACGGGATTATCCCCGGAATTTATTCAGTAACAGTATCCGGTACAGCTATTGATACAGAAAATAGCGAGTATTATATCAATGGTAACTCTGTAAATGCAGCATTATTTAAACATGGCAGCGCATTGAATATTGAAGTGCAAGGCCTTAAAGTGAGCCCTTTAATTTTCAAGGAGATTTATTATTGCGGTAGCCGTCCGGAAAAGGGGGGAGTCTATTTCCGCGACCAGTTCTATGAGATATACAATAACTCTGCTGACGTTTTGTATTTGGACGGTATTTATTTCGCAAATCTAACTCCAGGTACAGCTACTACTAAACTACCAATTTGGCCGGAAGCGGATGGTAATAATTATGCATATGGAGAACGTGTGTGGAAATTTCCAGGAAATGGAACCGAATATCCGTTAGCACCAGGTGAATCTTGCATTATTTCTCAATTTGCCGCTAATCATCAGTTGGACATCTATAACCCTCAAAGTCCTATCGACGGCAGTAGTTCTGAGTTTGAGTTTAATATGAATAATCCAAATTTCCCTGACCAGGCAGCTTATGATATGCAACATGTTTTCTATCAAGGAAAAGCAGAGATGGGAAGCATACCACAGTATTTGACATCCGTATTTGGAGGCGCTTATGCGATTTTTCGTGTTCCTGAAGGAGAAACTTGGGATCCGGTCAATGATGAAAATATGAAGACAACAGATCTAAGCAAACCGAACAGTAATGTTTATTATGCTAAAATACCTGTTAAATATGTATTGGATGCTGTTGAAGCAGTAGACAATGAGTCAAAGATGAATGCAAAACGTGTTCCCGGTGTACTTGATGCAGGTATTACTTGGGTAGGAGCTACTTACTGCGGTTTAGGTATTGCTCGTAAATTGTCCACAGGCGAAGAAGGTAATCCTATTATTCGCGAAGAAACAGGCACATACATATATCAGGATACAAACAACAGTACGGATGACTTTGAACGTGGCGTTGTTCCTGTAATGCGTCGTAATGGAGCAAAAATGCCTTCATGGAATCACACATTGCAATAATTAATTAAAAGGACAGAACAATGAAAAAACAATATATGAACTATATGAAAAGCTGCCTGCTGGTAGTGATAGCCTGCTTTGTAAGTATGGTGGGAGCGGCACAGGGTTTCTCTCCTGCCGCTATGGAACAATTGAAAACAAAACGACTATGGTCTCATTCACAGAATGCTGCCGGTATGCCATTCGATGATATTCAGAATTATTCGAATGTTATATTGGGATATGACTTACAGGACGGAAACTATTGCCGTCCGCAAGAGGGGCAGAAAGAGACTATCGTAGGTGTATCCAGTGAAGGCTTTATCAATCTGAAAAATGCATATGTATGGGGAGCATTTAATTTTGCACAAAAAAATCTGACGGATGCCGGATATAATGCCTCCATTGCCGATCCATTCAGGGGAATGCCTTACTATATCGCAGACCAGCACTTAAGTAAATGGAGAAATCAATATTACGATCTGAAGTTTCGTGCAGCTACTCCTTTATTTGGTAATCATTGGGCATTGGGTTTGGAAGGTAATTATGTAGCTACATTAGCTGCCAAACAGCGTGACCCGCGTGTGGATACCCGTTTTTATACGCTGGAACTGACACCGGGGATTACTTACAGGTTGAATAATTCACACAAGTTTGGTGCAAGTTTCAAGTATAGTTCTATCAAGGAAGACTCAAGAATGAGTAATGTCAACTCTTATGTGGATCAAGATTATTATATATTATACGGTTTGGGAACAGCCATAAAAGGAATAGGCAGCGGTGTAACCAGCAATTATATTGGAGACCGTTTCGGTGGAGCTCTCCAGTACAACTTCAGTATGCCGTCTTTCAATTTACTGCTTGAGGGCAGTTACGATGTAAAAGCGGAAACTGTTCAGCAGAGCTATACGACTCCTAAAAAAATAGCCGGTGTAAAAGATAAAACCGCCCATGTTTCTTTAACGATGATTCAGGAAGGAAAGAACTATACCAATTATATGAGAACCACATATACAAACCGCAATATCGATGGTATTCAGTATATTTCTCAACGCGATAACTCTGAATCACAAAGTGGCTGGGTGGAATTATATAATAACATCCGTTCTACGTACAAGACACAAACCGCTTCTCTTAATTATGCATTAAGCAGAAACCGCGGGAATGAATATAGTTGGAAAGCAGAATTAAATGTGAATTATACCAAGCAAGACGATGAATATTTAATGCCTAATTCTGTACAGAATGCAGAAAATTTATCTTTAGGCTTAGGCGGTAAAAAGAATTTTGTGTTAGGAAATAGCTTGAATCGCAGGCTTTTAATAGATGTTCATGTTGCGTATAACAATAATCTGGGAGGTGAATATGTATATGGTGGTAGCCATGCAGACTATCCGACAGTAACCGAATTACAACAAGGGCTGACTAATTATTATACTTGTGATTACTATCGTATTGGCGGGTCGGTTACGTATTCGCAACAAGTCAGAGAAAACAGACGTATGAACTTATTTGCAAAAGTTGTATTCGATCGTATAAATACCTCTGACTATGATTATGATGGGCGTACTTACTTGTCGATAAGTTTAGGATGTAATTTTTAATGCTACATAACGAAATCTATATTACAAAAACATGCGTAAATTAATAACTGGAAGTTTGATGCTCTGCAGCATATTATCTCTGCGGGCACAGACATTTGTTAAACCGGCTGTGAAAGTAAAGGATACCTCTTTTGCTGTAATTACAGATAAAGGGACATTTCAGGCTTGCGAAGCCGAGCTTAAAGCCTATCAGGAGATTCTAGGAAAGGAAGGGTTGCCTACGTTCATCGTATACAATGAATGGAAGAAACCGGAAGATGTAAAGAAAGTTATTGTTAAGCTCTACAAAAAGGATAAATTGGAAGGAGTGGTATTTGTCGGTGATATTCCTATTCCAATGCTCCGCAAAGCCCAGCATATGACTTCCGCTTTTAAAATGGATGAGAAAAACAATGACTGGAGAGACTCTTCAGTGCCCAGCGACCGTTTCTACGATGATTTCGACCTACAATTCGATTTTTTGAAACAGGACAGTGTCGAAAATAATTTCTTCTATTATAATTTGGCTATAAAATCTCCACAGCAAATTCGGTGTGACATATATTCTGCACGTGTCAAAGCTGTTGATAACGGCGAAGAACCGCATGCGCAAATCAGCCGCTATTTAAAAAAAGTGGTGGCTGAGCACCAGACAAACAATAAATTAGACCAATTCTTCTCCTATACAGGTGATGGCTCTTACTCTAACTCATTGACTGCATGGACACCGGAAACCTTTACTATCCGCGAACAGATGCCGGGCGTATTCGATAAAGAAGGACGGGCCCGTTTCATCCGTTATAATTTCAGCGATTATCCCAAGGACGATGTCATTAATATGCTGAAACGCACAGATCTGGACTTGTCTATTTTTCATGAGCATGGTATGCCCGAACGTCAATATCTTTCCGGTAGTCCCGCTACTAATAGGTGGAATGCTCATGTAGATGCAATGAAGTACTATTATCGTGGTTTAGCACGTAGAAAGCAAGACAACAAAAAGTCTTTCGACGAAATGCTGGATATGATGAAAAACACATATGGTTTGGACACTACTTGGATTGCAGGCTATGATGATCCCAAAGTAATTGCAGAAGATTCTTTACTAGACCTGCGCACCGGTATTATCCTATCGGAAGTTACAGAGTTTAAGCCTAATAGCCGTATGGTAATTTTCGATGCATGCTATAATGGTGATTTTCGGGAAAAAGATTACATTGCCGGACGTTATATCATGTCGGAGGGAAAATGCGTAACTACTTTTGCCAATTCAGTCAATGTACTGCAAGATAAAATGGCAAACGAGATGCTCGGCCTGTTAGGCATGGGAGCACGAGTGGGGCAATGGGCTAAATTGACGAATATTCTCGAATCGCACATTACCGGTGACCCTACTCTACGTTTTCAATCTATCAATGAGGTAGATGCCAATGCTTTGTTCAAAGAACCATATAGTGAGTCCCGCATGTTGGAGTTATTACAGTCGCCCTATGCCGACATACAGAATTTTGCTTTGCACAACCTTTATCGCAATGACTATCCGGGTATTTCTGATTTATTAAGAAAAACTTTTGAAACTTCCCCGTTCATGATGGTACGTTTCACCTGCTTGGCATTGCTTGAGAAGATTGGTGACAAAAACTTCCGGGAAGTCTTACACTTGGCCATTACGGATTCCTATGAATTTATTCGTCGTACCTCTGTTCGTATGATGCAACATGTGGGACTGAACGAGTATGTTTATCCGCAAATCAAAGCCTATGTAGAAGACAACCTATCCGAGCGTGTGGCATTTAATGTGAGTTTGGGGCTTCAGGTCTTTGATCAGGCAGCCGTACAGGCGGCAATTGATAAAGTAATGGCTGAGACCTATGTGTTGCAAGACAAGGAGGATATGCGTAAGGTTTTGGAGGATGCCAATAATAGTCGTAGCATGCAAAAAGAGTTATTAAGCAAAGAAACCTCCGAACGTTGGCGCATCCTTTATTGCAATTCTCTGAAAAATTATATGGCACATGCCTGTGTAGACGGCCTCTTGGCTTTACTTACCGACTCCAGTGAAAGTGAAAAGCTAAAAACTTGTTTATTGGAGGCTTTTGCTTGGTTCACTCATTCTTATCGGAAGCCTGACATCCTTCGGGTATGCGATCAACTGAGAAAAGATAAGAGCTTATCCGAGAACCTTCGTGAAGAAGCCGACCGTACATATTACAGACTTAAAAATTAATTGGCCATGATTAAAAAAATAATATATCTGGCATTTCTTTTGCCACTGGCAGGAAATGCACAAACAAC
Source organism: Bacteroides eggerthii (assembly GCF_025146565.1). Classification (NCBI taxonomy): domain Bacteria; kingdom Pseudomonadati; phylum Bacteroidota; class Bacteroidia; order Bacteroidales; family Bacteroidaceae; genus Bacteroides; species Bacteroides eggerthii. The sequence goes on from NZ_CP102258.1 coordinate 1,664,107, forward strand.
AGTCATAAAGCCATTGGTCAAGCAACCTACCGCTTTTGCTATTATAACAGATAACCAGACTTATGCAAATACCAAAGATGCCATGCATCAGTACAAAACTGCGGTTGAAGATGATGGTTTGGCAACTTATCTGATCAGCGGTGATTGGCAAAATCCAGATCAAGTCAAACAGATGATCATCAAAACATATCAAGAATGCCCTTCATTGGAAGGTCTGGTTTTAATCGGTGATGTGCCTGTCGCATTGGTACGTAATGCACAACACATGACTACTGCATTCAAAATGAATGAGAAAGCCTTTCCTTGGGATCAGTCTTCCGTACCTACCGACCGCTTTTATGATGATCTGAACTTAAAGTTTGAGTTCATCAGGCAAGACTCAGTAAATCATCAGCATTTCTACTACAAATTGACGGAAGACAGTCCCCAGCGGCTAAATCCTACTTTCTATTCGGCTCGTATCAAGTATCCGGAAAAAAAGGAAGGGGATAAATATGCGGCCATTGCCTCATATTTGAAGAAAGCTGCTGCTGCCAAGGCAGATAAGCATAATCAATTGGATCGGGTATTCTCATTCAATGGTGGTTCTTACAATTCCGATTGCCTGATTGTATGGATGGATGACGAAAAAGCTTATATGGAGAACTTTCCATTAGCTTTTGGTCGTCAAATGGGATTCAAACATTGGAACTTCCGAATGAAACACCCTATGAAATATAAGTTATTCAGCGAATTGCAACGAAAGGACCTTGACTTATTTATGTTTCATGAGCATGGAATGCCAACAGGGCAGCTTATTAATGATGAATTGGCATGCACAGATTTCAATAATCGTTATAAAATGTTGAAGAGTACACTTTATAATGCAGTCATGGCCCATGTTGGAAAACGTGATAAAGACACCTTACGTATTCAGATGCAGGAAAAGCGACAAGTGAATGAGGTGTTTTTTAAAGACCTGGATAATCCTAAGTTCTGGGAAGCAGACTCTCTTCACTACGCTGATGAACGTATCGTAACGGAAGATTTAATGAAGAGAAATCTTTCCACCAATCCGAAGATGATAATGTTTGATGCGTGCTACAACGGTTCTTTTCACGAAAACGACTATATAGCAGGACAATATATTTTTAATGACGGTCAGACATTGGTGGCACAAGGAAATACCCGTAACGTATTGCAAGACCGCTGGACTATTGAAATGATTGGTTTGTTGTCCCATGGTGTACGAGCCGGGCAATACAATAAGCTGATCGCATCACTTGAGGGTCATTTGTTTGGTGATCCCACTTTCCGTTTTGCTCCTGTCGAAGCCAATACTTTAAGTACCGATATAACGCTACACAAAAATGACAAAGCTTATTGGAAGAATTTGTTAAACAGCCCATACGCTGATGTACAAAGTTTGGCCATGCGTATGTTGGCTGATACCGATACCCAAAAGGAATTGTCTCCGTTGCTCCTGAAAAAGTACCGGGAAAGCGGTTTCAATACGGTTCGTATGGAGGCTATCAAGTTGTTGAGCCGTTATCAGGACGATAACTTCATCGAAGCATTACGCGAAGGTTTGAACGATGCTTATGAAATGGTAGCTCGCCAAAGTGCCATTTATGCTGGATTTGTAGGTGACGATTCCTTATTGCCCGCTATTGTGGAAGCATTGGTCGAACATAATGAACGTTTACGCGTACAAATGAGTGCCAACAAAGCTTTAAGCCTTTATCCGAAAGAGAAAGTAGAAAAAGTAATAGAAGACTTTTATGCAAAAGTTGACCGTTTGAATGAAAACGAGGAGAAAAAGCGGTTACTAAGAAGTCTGGAGAGAATGTGTGTACAAGAGGCAAAAGTCCATCAGACTTTGATGGATGTAGCTGCACCGGAAGCAAAACGTATCAGTGCAATCCGCAATGTGCGTAACTATACGTTCCATTTCCACGTGGATGATTATTTGAATGTAATTCGTGATGCAGGTAATCCACAGGAAGTACGTGTAGTAATGGCCGAAGCATTAGGATGGTTTACCAATTCTGTACAACGTCCACACATTCTTGAAGAAATAAAGAAGATGCAACAAACAGCCAATCTTCCGGAAGATTTAAAAGCAGAACTTGAACAGACAATCAAAAGATTAAGTTTATAAATATGAAGAAATACATCCTTTTGGCAATTACCGCTTTGTGCTTACAGGATATGCAGGCGCAAACAGTTGTACATCCTAGTATAAAAACAAAGACTACTTTTGCAATTGTAGTCGATCAGAAAAGTTATGATGAAGCGAAAAGTGAAATTGATGCTTATCGTACCAGTATAGAAAAAGAAGGCTTAGGTACTTACTTGCTAATTGATGATTGGAAAAGGCCCGAACCTATTCGTGAGCAGCTTGTCAAATTGCATGAGAATGAGAAAATGCCTTTGGAGGGTTGCGTATTTATAGGTGACATCCCTATTCCAATGATTCGTGATGCACATCATCTATCTTCGGCTTTCAAAAGGTCTCCCAAAGCCAATTGGCAGAAATCAAGTGTTCCTTCCGACCGTTATTATGATGACTTCGGATTAAAATTTGATTATATTAAACAAGACAGTTTGATACCTGACTATCATTATATGACATTGCGTGCTGATTCTAAACAGTATATTTCACCGGATATTTATTCGGCCCGTATCCGTCCATTGCATTTAGAAGGGGAGAACCGGTATCAGATGCTACGCGATTACTTAAAAAAGGCAGTTGCCGAAAAAGCAAAGCAAAATGCATTTGACCAACTGACTATGGCCCGCGGCCATGGTTACAATTCCGAAGATCCTTTGGCATGGAGCGGTGAGCAAATGGCCTTACGTGAGCAATTGCCGCAAATATTCAAATCGGGTAATACAGTGAAGTTCTATGATTTTGACATGCGCTATCCGATGAAACCATTATACTTGAACGAGATTCAGCGCGAAGGATTAGATGTCATGCTATTCCATCACCATGGTGGCCCCACCATGCAGTATATCAATGGCTATGAAAATGGTTCCGGTATTAATTTGAGTATTGAGAATGCCAAAATATTCTTGCGAAGCAAAGTGCCTTCATACGCCAAGAAACATGGGCGTGAAGCTGCTATCAGAGAATATGCCAAGCAGTATGGGGTACCTGAAAGTTGGTGTGCGGAAGCTTTCGATGAGGAGAAAATAAAATCGGATTCCATTGTAAATCGTAATATGGATATCTATACTGAAGATATTCGTCTTTTGACTCCTAATGCGCGTTTTATATTGTTTGATGCTTGTTTCAACGCTTCTTTCCATTTGGATGACAACATTGTAGGTTCTTACATATTTAATAAGGGTAAGACCATTGCTACTATGGGATGTACGGTTAACACCATTCAAGATAAATGGCCGGATGAATTTCTCGGCTTGTTAGCTGCCGGTATGCGCATCGGGCAGTTCACCCGTTTTACCTGCTTCTTGGAAAATCATCTGATCGGTGACCCGACTTTTCATTTCACCAATAATGCCGGGCTGGATATGGACATCAACCAAGCTTTAGTTGTGCAGGAAGGAAATGTTACATTCTGGAAAAAACAGCTGAATTCCCCTATGGCTGACATGCAGGCAATGGCGCTCCGCCAATTGTCAATGGCAAATTATAGTGGGCTCGTCGAGCTACTGAAGAAAAGTTACTACGAATCGAACTATTTCGTAGTGCGGTTAGAAGCATTACGCCTATTAGCTTTGAACTATCCGACAGAAGTTGCCGATGTATTGCAGACAGCCATGAATGACAGTTATGAGCTGATCCGTCGCTATGCGGTGGAATATGTTGAAAAGAACTGCAATCCGGAATTGTTGCCGGCATGGATAGAAAGCTATCTGTTGCGCGGACATGAAAACCGCCATCGTTTCAGAATTTTTAGTGCTATCAATACATTCGACCATGATATGGCTTTGAATGAATTGAAAAAACAGGCTGCCGATTGGTCTTTCTACGATTCTTCCTATGTGAATGAATTGTTGGAATACTTTCCTCGCCAAAAGAAAGGACTTGAAAGGGATTTTGCACTTATTGGCAATCCGGAAAGCACTACCAAACAGATACAAAGCGAAATAAGTAGGTTCCGAAATAAACCTATCACTAAAGCCATTGATCCATTACTGAATATTATCAAAAATGAAAGCCAAGAAGAAGAGCTTCGTATAGCGGCTGCCGAAACATTAGGTTGGTATAATTTATATCATGATAAGACAAGCATTATTAAGGAACTTGAAACATTCCAAACTTCTAAGAAAAAGGTAATGAACGAAATCGTCAAGACAATTAATAGGTTGAAAGGTAAAAATAGGTAAAGTCTTTGATATATAATTTAGTATAATCTCGCCCTATTACAATAAAGTGTTTTCTTTACTTTTACTCTCATTATAACCGGAGAAGGAAATCATAATCCTACTCCGGTTATTTTTATTAATTCAATGTGAAATCTTTGAATGGTCATTCCCGAAGCCAATGAGTATTGCGGAAAATGTTATGCCATAGTTTCTACTAAAGTATATATGGCCTAAGTAACTATCAGACTTACATACTTTTTATTACATAAAAGAGCCTTTCCCCTATACATTATCAGATGTACTGTACTAAAGCTGATAACATAACAATCGCAACAAGCATAATAACTGGCTATACCCATAACAATTTTACACAAGTAAATAAAGAGGCTGTATGAAACGGAGCATTGTAGGATCGAGCGTCTTGTCAATCACATAAGGTATCACATGGTTCCCGTCCCATACTATCCTGCCGTTCCTGCTCTTGAGCTGTTTCACATATCTGCCCGTCGAGGGATTGTTGCTGTCCGTTCCTATGGCGAAGACCGACTGTACGAAGTTGGTGAGCATGCTTGAGCCCAAACAGTGGTTGATGTCGAGAGTGGTGAACGGCTGAATCTTCGGGGTATGGTTGACCACGAGAATCGAATAGCCTTCCTTCGCCCAGCTACAGAACTCCTGGCAGATAGGCTTCACATCCTCCGCCTTCATTCCCCCGTTATTGACAAGAAAGGTGAGGTTGTCAAGGATCAGTACCTTTGCGTTCACCCTGACCATCATCCTCCTTATCAACGGCAGGAACTTGTCCGAATCATAGAGGCCGTCTCCGATCATGCTTAGATCCGGGCGGTGGAGATTTTCGGGCCATACATGCAGTTCACCGTCCTTTGAGGTATATCTCTCCTGGAACTGCTTCATGGAGAGTTCAAGGTCGAGGTATAATACGGTTTTCCCCAGTCGCCCGCTTATATGCTCCGCTATCTGGACCGCATAGAGGCTCTTGCCCGTATTTGTCCGCCCGAAAAGGATGGCGAACTCATTCTCGAACCATAGCGCGTTACCATTCCCGTCACCTCCCCATAATATCTCCGGTACTGGTTTCCGTTGCTCTTCCATCATCATATTGTTTAAGGATTGTCCCATTATAAAGTCAAGTTCGTCCGCTCCGTCTGCCTGTAGTGTATCTCTGGGTGTGGATGCAGGTGTTGCAGGTGTCGTGTATTCATCCTTCTTTTCCGTATGCCATTCTTTCCCGTTGCCGAAGAGGTTGAATTCCGGCACTTCTATGGGTGGCACAACAAGAGGTATGTACGGCAATGGATTTTCCGCATCATTCCAGCATTTCTCAAGACTGGCGTTAAGGGAAGCGATAGTTTTTTCATCAGGTTCTAATTTTTCAGTCATCATTTTATTACAGTTTTGAGTTGTACATTGATTTAACTTTTACACGTATAAAAATCTCCCGCTTTCAGACCGCCTTTTTGATACTAATGAAGGAAGGATGACAAAACCTCCACTGTTCCGCCATCCTTTCCATGACTGAAAACTGAAAAGAACTTATACACAGATTAGGGCATGGCTGGAAATGACGCGCGTTTTTCATGTTTGGCGCGCTATTATATGATAAGGTGTACAGTCTCTCTCCGTCCGATATTTCCCAAAACCTTATTACCGAAGAAACAATGCTCACAAAGAAAGAGCGCCGAAACAAACATCTGGGATATAAATTGCCATAGCTGGGAAAAGGCAAAGGGAATGACCAGGTGATTGACGGCGCCCTTTTTATTTTTTTCTTCTCCTTTTTCCAAATCGCGTTTTTGCCATTCCTACCGGCCCAACGCCTAATAACTGAAACATAAATGGCACACAGCAACATGTTTGAAAATCTAATCAATAAAATATTGGGAGTTGAGCGGGAGCCTATGCCCAATCGTCAGGAAACTGTTACCGCACCTGATGTCACCGAAAAAGCAGTATCATCCAAACCTATCCCTGAAAAATACCAAAGAGACATAGAAGCGCTCCGACAGAAATATGGAGACGCTTTTAAAACCGGTCTCTGCATCAATCTGACCCTACAAGAGGCTTTATCAATCATACATAGGGAAAGAAAACGGATTGACGCCTATTCCGGCCTTGTCTCTTATCTGAAAAGGGAATTGGGCATAACATTAACAATCACATCACAGAAATCCAAACCTAAATCATTATGAAAAATTATTTTATAGCAAACGGAGAAGTGCTCAATACAAATATGAGCATTGAAGAAATGGAATCACGGGTACAGGAATCATTGGACGAGAACACTTCCGGGATGGCACAGTTCAGGATCAAGGAGATCAGCGAGAAGGAGGTCAGAATGTTCTTTGTCAGGGACTTCAACTATGATCCCGACAAACCGATCATTTTTGATGCGGACATGGCCTTGATAACCGGGGTGGGAATAGGCGCATTCCAGCCACAACAAGTTGGAGGATACCCGATGATTTATCCCTTGAGTTTTGCCGGGAAGAATTTCTATACTGGCATCACAAGCTTCATCAGGTTCTATAAATTCCAGCTGTTTGAAGAGATAGGGCAGACAGTGGAACATATCGGCCTGAGATGCTATTCGGACAGGATCTTAATGCAGATAATATTCTAAAGCTACGAAAGATAGAACTTGGCAAAAAAGGTGTATTCTACTGACCTTATAGACCGGGGCTATAGTATCGGTGGTGTTGATTTCCTGAAAGCTACCGAAAAATTTTCATGGGGCTATCATTACCAACCCACCTTATAAAATAGCCCTGGAATTTATAGAGAAAGCCTTGGATATATTCGATGAAGGAACTAAGATTGCCGTGTTCCTGAAACTGACATTCCTGGAGGGAAAAAGGCGTAAACCGTTCTTCCGGGACAATCCGCCACGAAAAATCCATGTCTTTTCTTCCCGCGCTTCTGTTGCCAAAGATGGAGATTTTACAGCCATCCCAAACAACGGAAATGCAATCGCCTATGCCTGGTTTGTATGAGAAAAGGGATATAAGGGAGAGACTGTAGTGGATTGGATAAACTGAAATAGGGCGTGGGGGAACAATGACCGATATGACGGACCGTTGTGTTCCTTATCATCACAACGTAAATTATAGTAATTTATTAAACCAGAAACATTTATAAAAATAGTATGAAAAATAACAACACTCAAATAGATAAGAAAATATTCATAGCTGGCAAGGTGTATGACCTTCTGGTAATGGACAAGGATACGGTTGAAGCTTCGGTGCAGGAGTATTGGGACAGTGCAATTGGTAAGGATAGAGTCAGATTCGAGCTGTACACAATCGGCAATGCGGTTGCCATGTCCTTCCACAGGGGATTTGATTACAGTTCCTATAATGCAGATCCGACGAAAGACATAATGGATGCGGATGCCTTCATGATGACCGCCCATGAATACGAGGGTTTTATGATGCCTGTCCCTTTCCCCACACTTCCAGTTCCCGGGTTCGGCTATCCCTATCATATAAGCCGGACCGACTTTCTGGATGCATACCGGAAGAGTGCTAAAATTCTTGGGGCAAGCAGGATAAAGAACGCTTCCCTGGATATAAGTCCGGTATCCGTCATCTTAAGAGTCCAAATAGGATAGTGAGAATACGGAATGAAGTAAATTCCGGACTATAGTGTGTATCGAAAACCGTTGTGTGAGAAACATGACGGTTTTCTTAATCCTTTTAACGGCGGTAACCATAAGAATATCCGCTGTGGCAATACCCCGGATGATGATACACTACAGTCCTGTCACCAAGTTAAATTATAATATACTTTATATAATGGCAGAATATTTCAGAATAGCGACAAAGGACTTTTGTAACACGTTGCTTCCCGGAGCCTTTACCGGAGACACTACAATGTGCCCCACAAGAAGCCAAATCGAAGCGGCCGGTCTGCATATAAAGAAGGGTTATACCTATGCGGCCGACCAGCTGGTTCCCGAAGACCATATAGAGCGTCTTGACTGGGAATATACTTTCTCTGTAACTCCTGCGACAGCTACCATATCCGCGGCGGGAGGATCACAGAAATTCACAGTGACCTCGTATAAGAGACAGTACAGTTACAGTAATGCGGGAAACCGTATCTATGTAGAAGGGTCACAGACAAACGTAGCCTATACCTCCAGTAACAATCAAACGGCAGGTTCCGGAACATGGACCGCCGCGAATGATACTATCAGTTATGGAGCAAATACCGGATCAACACAGCAAAGTGGTACCATTACATGGACTCAGTCTGAATCTTTCGGTTCTGATCCTAAGAAAACAGCTGCTGCAACTCACAAACAAAATGCAGATTCTATCAGTTCTTATGCAAATCCAACAGTTTCCTTGGTTTATAATTCAGATATTCCGGCGTCTGGAGCTTCAGCCACTATGCCTACTTATTCTTATAGTCAGGTTGTTCATTGGGTATCTGGAAAAACCACAACTGTTACTTCCGGCGGCTTACTGACTTTTACTAAGGCGCCTAATTCCGGGACGGGCACAACAGACCCTTCTAAAGGAGCTACTACAGCACCTTCTAAAGGAACAACCGCTTCAAGTCGGACCACTGTAGCCACTGTAACCTTATCAGTAACCTTAAACGGTAAGACTGGTACTTCTGGTAGGGCTGATGTTTATCAGGCTGCTAACTCTTATTCGGATTCTTGGGAGAATTGGACCGTCAACATATCGGCCGACCCTGTAAGAATAGGTGCAAGAGGCGGTACATCCTTATTGTCGGGAACAGCGGAAAGGAAAGGTATCAGGGAATGGGACTCAGGCAGTAAGGAAGACATAGACGGTTCCGGAACACCGTTTTTCAGTATACCCGCACATAGTAACGGCTGGTCGTTATCGGAAAACATACTGACAGCGGTAGAGAATACAGGAGAGGAAAGAAGCGTTGTCGTTACCGCATCCCATGGAGAAGGCAGGAATGAAGTGGCGGTGTCTCAGGAAGCAGGTGTAATCACATGGGAATATGTCTTCTTCATAGATACTGACTCTATGTCTGTTCCGGCCACAGGTGGAACACAAAGGGTCAACGTATCTTCCCTGAAAAGAAAGCTTGTCAACGGAAAAGATTCGGGAGAAACGGAAACAGTAGGATTTTCTATAGGATGGCATTCGGGAGATAACTTCAACTCCATAGACAGAAGCGGAATACCCGAATATGTGGTGTTTGATGTCGGTAGAAATACTGGGAATGAGAGAACGGAATACGATATGTTTACCCAGGAAGAATCCGGAAACACTATCCTTTTCACATGCAGCCAGGAAAGAGGACCGGCAGGGTTTATCGTCTGTGGAAGCAACGGTTATATTGAAAGGATAGAAATCTGATTTCATCTATTTAAACTTGTAGCTTATCACATATAATATGATTGGTATTTTACATCAAAGCTGTAGAAGTTAAAAGTAAAATCATGAAAATCAAACTGTTTTGTATCGTATTGTGCCTTTGCGTGTTTATGACCTGTGAGAAAAATGAACCGGTTATTTCGGATGAACCTGTTATTCCACCAACAGATCAACCCAAAGAACCACAAGAGTCAATATCGACAGATGGGATAATTAATTGGAACAATGAATTTATAATTGTAGGAGACAATAATATGGCAAATATAGGAAGTAATGATTGGAATGCAGTCACTTATGGAAACGGGAGATATGTAACAGTGGGAGACAGTAACAGTGCAGCCTGCTCTATTGATGGAATCAATTGGACAGCAACCTCAGGATTTAATGACTTATCGGGAATTTGTTATGGAAATGGAAATTTTATTGCAGTGGGAACGGGAGGAAATGTTCGTTATTCAGATGACGGGGCCGGCTGGTCAACAGTTACTATACCGGGAAAGAGAAATTTGAGGGCCGTCTGTTATGAAAATGGAAAGTTCGTTGCAGTGGGAGAAAATGGAGTGATTGCTTATTCCACTGACGGAAGCAACTGGACTGCCAAGAATGTGGGAAGCAATGATTGGAATAGCGTTTGCTACGGAAATGGAAAGTTCGTTGCAGTTGAGAACGATGGAGGCGTTGCTTATTCCACTGACGGGATCAACTGGACTGCCAAGAATGTGGGAAGTAATTGGTGGTATGGTGTTTGCTACGGAAATGAAAAGTTTGTTGTAGTGGGAACTGATGGGGATGTTGCTTATTCTACTGATGGAATCAGTTGGACTACAACAACTATATCAGACGCCCCCACTATAATGGCTGTTTGCTGCGGAAATGGGAAGTTCGTTGCGGTAGGAAGAATATGGAATGCCTCAGGATACTACATACGGGCTATTTATTATTCTACTGATGGGATCAACTGGACTTCCAAGACTATGGGTAGAGGTGAATTGTACGGAATATGCCCTGTTCAATAACTTCTCAGCACCTTATTAAACCTGTTTAAATCAGCCGGACTAAGTTCCGGCTTTTTTATTACTCCTTTATTAATTGGGAAATGCCTAAGGATGATAAACAATAAATGGATGCTGGTATCGGATATACAGAAATTACCATGGATGTATCATGAAAGCAGCGTACAATATATAACAGCCGGCTAACATAATTATCAGATAAAATAACCATGATACCCCTAATCCCAATTGCCGGAGAAACTGTGTCGTCGGGTTATACATATCATCAGGTTGTCCATTGGGTATCGGGAAGAACTACGACACTTACATCCAGCCATTCTCTACGGAAAACTTCCGTAATGCTCCCCTCGGAGAAGGAGCTATTGTAATTTCCAGGGGAGATGTCATCTTTGATTTCTCCGAATCTCATAACATTTTATCAATAACCGATGAGAAAACCGCTGCCAATGAATTGTTTAATGTACATATTTCCAACAAGAGGCTAACTTCCAGCATAGTCAATCTTGCAGGAAGTGCATCGACATATACAGTGCGAATTACCTTACATATGTCTGACGGGGCCATTTTATATCGTGATATAATTCACTACTCCTGATTAAGCCTGTTACCGGTGGCAATTATTTATACTTATTATATTTCTCATAGAGGATAAGGAAACCCCAACTGTCAACTAATATACGGATAACTGAATCGGTGTCGCATATAACTATAATATAACAGGTATACTTGAAGGACTTTCTGTTTCATTCAGAAAGCCCTTTTTTTATTTTTATAGCTTCCGGATGAGAAACATGGTCGTATGGTAGATTAACACAACATACCTTTATTAATTTTTCCTGCCGGATGTTAGCGGAGAACCTATCATAGGGATGAACAGTCACTGTATCCGGTCTGACAACGGGTTGTCTTGGATTGAGATTATAAAAATGTCCCCCCTTCTCTTTCTTATCGATTTTATAGTTCTATTAGACAGGAATGGAGCAGAGTTACAGGTATCTGGTTACAGGTGTTACGTATGTCCTGATCGGTTCGGTTGCTTTAAAGATTTAACTCCGAGTTTCCATTTGGTTGATATGTAAAAGTAACTTTTGATAAATTTTGTTATTTTTTTCTTCTCTAATTTTAACTTTTGCCTATATCTTGTATCATATATATTATTATGAGTCTTTTTCAAAGAGTGATTGTGGTTCTGTGCCTTTTCATGTCTTTTTCCGCTTATGGACAGGAAGGGAGTGTGGAGTTTTGCCTGTGTGATTCTGTCAATGGTGACACAGTCGAGGGTGCTGTGGTGGAATTGGTATATCTGTCCGATTCTACAAAATATCACGCTGTAAGCGATGGGAGTGGTAAGGCTAAATTTCAGAGGATCGCTTATGGTGATTACAGTGTGACTGCAACATTCCTGGGATACATTCCTTCATGCCGCCGCATACGTTTGAATGCGCATTTTCTCTCTCCCGACACAATACGGATGCAACCAGATGTGCAGTTGTTAGATGAGGTAGTAATCAGCACTCCTGCTCTACGTTCCACTCAAAACGGGGATACGCTCAGTTATCATGCTGACGCCTACAAGGTAGTACTGGGGGCCAATTCCGAATCGTTGCTCACCAAGATGCCCGGCATATCTGTTTCAGAGCGTGGCGTTGAAGCCCATGGGCGTACTGTGCAGAAAATAATGATTGACGGAGAGGAGTTTTTCGGTAATGATGTCCTTTCGGCCTTGAAAAATCTTCCAGCTGATATGATTGAGGATGTGGAAGTGTTTAATAAGCTGAGCGACGAGGCCGAGCTTACAGGTGTGGATGACGGCCGGGGGTATACAGCTATCAATATCCGCAGCAAACCAGATCGTCGTAAGGGAACTTTCGGACGCCTGTATGCGGGTTATGGCTTTTCGGATAAATACATAGCCGGTGGTAATATCAATAATTTTAATTCCAAATGCCGTCTTTCAGTTGTTGGGTTGGCCAATAATATCAGTCTTCATAATTTTGTCACTGAGGATATTGTGGGAGCGACGGATGAAGAGGGTAAGAACGGACATTCCAACTTCGTAGTCAAACCTATGCCTGGTATTTCTTCCGTACAGTCTTTGGGGACGAACTTTAATACCAGTTGGCTCTCAGGAAGTTATTTTTTCAACCGTACGGATAACAGTAACGTTCCGGTTTCCCAACGGGAAAACCTGAATAGCGGTAATAAGGTCCAGCTTACCGATGCGGAGAAAGATTTGACAGCCTTGAATTACAATCACCGATTCTCTGCAAAAATGAAATTTAACGTCGGTGAGCGCCATAGTTTTATCATCCGTCCTTCGCTGAATATCCAGGATTTTTCGGATTTCTCCGAACAGAGAAGTTTAGTACGGAATCGTTTTGGTTGTGATGATATCCGTTTTGTTCATAACCGGCTCTCGGATAACCGGAATGAACGTTTGGGTATTAATGTTTCCAATACTTTCAATTATCGTTATCGTTTCCATAAAAGGGGGCGTTCCCTTTCCATGTCGTTGTTGGGTAATTATTACGATAATGAGACTGATGCGCTAAATGAACAGTATACTTTCCGCAAACCGGATATGCCGCTTGACCCTCTTTTGGCAAGTTCGGTGTCCTCACAGCAGAACTTCCGTAAAACACGCAAGGTCATGGCTCGTACGGGGGTGGTTTATACGGAGCCTTTGTCTCGTCGGTTTCGTATGAGCTGGGAATACGCTTTTATTTACAGTCGTGACGAAGCCGCTAAAACGGTCTTTCTTCGTGATAATGAAACCGGAGAATTGAGTACAACTGCGGATGCTCGTCAATCCAGTGAGAATAGAGGAATATACCTGACCCATAAAATCGGACCTCGTTTCCAGTATGCTTTTCGTAAGACTTCCATTACGGTAGGGGGAGCTTTTCAACATATGAATTTTAAAGGGACAAATATCCTTCCTGCAACAGGGGAAGTGTACAAGCCTTACAGTAACCTGACCTATGAGGTAGTAGCCAACCTTGTTATAAACCGTCAGAATACGATCTGTATCGATGCGAAGGGTCGGACTGTGAACCCTTCCGCAAATCTGTTACAGGATGTGGTCAGTCTGGCTAATCTGAGTCGTGTTAGTGCGGGAAACCCTAATTTGTCTCCCTCATATCTTCATGGCTTTGGGATACGTTACATACATACCGATGCCCGAAGAGGCAGTACGGTGGCAGTTTCACTTAACTATAATGGCAGCGGCAACTATATCGGCGATTCATTGGTGGCTGACCAGCCTGATTTTATCGTGACGGAAGGTGTGAAGCTCGGTGAGGGAAATCTGTTCGTCCGTCCGGTCAATATCGGCGGTTATCACCGTTTGCATGGCAAGATAACCTACGGTTTTCCGGTCAATCCCCTGCGCAGTAACTTAAATATTCAGGCACAGGCGGTAATAAATGTCCTGCCTGGGATTATTAACGGAGAATACAGTCCCGTACACCGCAATAATTACTTAGTAGGAGCTTCTTTAGCGAGTAATATCAGTGAGGATGTGGATTTTCGTGTCAGTTATACGGGGGAGTATGTGCAGGGAGAGTTTACAACGAAGGCTGGGAAAAACAATAATGACTATTTTTCACATACGGTTTCCGGCCAGCTTAAATGGGCTTTCTGGAAAGGGGTTACTTTTACAGGCTCACTTTCATACAGACAGGACAAGGGTATCTCCGCTCCATTTAATGATAGGACGTTGTTGTGTAACCTTTATCTGGGTAAACGGATTTTCCGTAATCGTCTGGGAGAGATCAGTATCGGCATCAACGACCTCTTCGATGATAATTCCCGGCGTTATGCGCATACCATCAATTCTTCCGGGACCAACAATATTGTGAATCAGGGTATTGAACGTTATGTGGCTTTCCAGCTTGTCTGGCATCTGAGAAACTACCGAAAATAAAAATATGATGCAAAATGAATACCATTGGGAAATATTATATTACAATATATTGTAACTAAATGAATACTTTCTGCATTAAGTTTTATATAAGAATACCCCAAAAATATTATAAAATTAGCCAATAATTCATTGAAGTGTATTCCAAAAGTTTTGTGGCTAACCTTTTGGGGGCACTTTACTTTTGGGACAGTTCCTATAGTATATGTTTTTTGGGGGAGGGCATGGAAGTTTCGTGAGATATACCGGGGGAGGGCGCGTCGCCATTGATTACTATGGGAACAAAGCTGTCTTTAGCACCTAAGCGGGAGGCTTCTGCCAATAACTCCCGCTCCGTAATACCGTATTTTTAAACTTCTTTGAATAACCTGATTTTCTTTGTATTGAATGATTGAAGTAATCTGAAAAGGGGGAAAATACAAAGGTGCGAAATTATAATAATTAAATATTATTAAAAGTAACGTAATGCTTTACGTTGATAATTAAATAAAGTAATGATTTAATTGTGTTAAAGGTATTATATATTTGATGCGAATTATTATAATTATAAAATGCATTTTTATTATAATTTATATTAATCTGGATAAACCTCTAAATTCAATGCCTATGAAACATCACTGAAATTACACAAAAGTAAATAATTTACTGATCTATTTTTATTATACCATGGTGTATAAACACAAAACAAAATCAAAAAATAATACTTAAATTTATGGAAATAAAATTATTTGCTAAACGTATTAGTATACCTCTTTTTCTTATACTAGTAATTACAACTAATATGATTTATGCACAAAACACAATCAACATATCTGGAAGAGTTTCTAGCTCAATTGGAGAGCCTATGATTGGAGCAAGTATCATGGTAAAAGGCACCACTAACGGTACGATAACAGATCTTGATGGAAATTTTAGGATAGAGACATCACCAACCGCAACTTTAATCATTTCTTATGTAGGTTATGTCACTCAAGAAGTACAAATAGCTGGTAGAAAATCTATCAATATTATCTTAAAGGATGACACAGGCTTGTTAGAGGAAATTGTAGTGGTAGGTTATGGAACTCAAAAAAAAGAAACATTGACAGGCTCTGTAACGAGCGTCAAGGGAGATGAGATTAAAAGGAGCCCAGCTCCTAATGTAAGTACCTCACTGCAGGGAAAACTACCAGGCCTGATAGTTAATCAACGTTCTGGAGAACCGGGACGGGACGATCCAAGTATTGTGATACGTGGTTTTGGTACATTTGGTGATAGTTCTCCATTGATTATTATTGATGGAGTGGAACGCGGTAATATGAGCCGGATGAATCCTGAAGATATTGAAAGTATATCAGTCCTGAAAGATGCATCAGCGGCTATTTATGGTGCGCGTGCAGCAAATGGTGTTATACTTATTACTACAAAAAAAGGAAAAGTGGGAAAACCTGAATTTTCATTAGGTTTTAATACTGCTTTCTCATCACCTACAATTAAACCTAAAATGTTGGATGCCGCTACATATGCTCAGGTTTATAATGAAGGAGATTGGTACCGGAAAGGGCGTCCAGAAACTAATTACACACCTGTTTATTCAGATGAAGTTATTCAAAAATTTCGAGATGGATCAGATCCTATTTTATATCCAAATACTAATTGGCTAGATGAAACCTTGAAACCGTTTGCTTTGCAGACACGTACTAATTTTCAAGTGAGTGGTGGTACAGAGACCGTTCGTTATTTAGTTTCATTTGGCGCATTAACACAGGGATCAGGTTTCTATCATCAACCTGTAAAAAATCATCAATATACCGTGCGTGCAAATATAAATGTAGATCTTAGTAAAAATTTGACTTTCGGTGCAAATATTAGTACAATTATTAATAATCAACAACATACAACGGTAGCTACATGGATAAATTTTTCAAATATATTACTATCAAGTCCCACTTTGGTTGCAAAATATCCCAATGGTCTGATCGCTGGTGGTAGATTAGGAGAAAATCCTCTATTATTGGATCAAAGAGGTACTAATAAGATTAAGAGTACTCCAATGTATTCAACATTTATAGCTACTTATAAGATTCCTTGGGTGAAAGGTTTAAAATTAGAAGGTTCTTTCAACTATGATATCAATAATCAGTTTGAGAAGTTATTTAATTTGCCCTATTATTATTATGAATATAATACGGTAAGTAAAGAATATGATAAAAGATCAGGTACAGGTGCATCGACAGTAGAATTAACAGATACTTATAGTCGTTGGACTACAATGTTGTATAATTTTAGGTTACTATATGAACAACAGTTTGGGAAACATCATGTTGGAGCTATGATAGGGCAAGAACAGCAGAGGAACACCTATTCGTATGCTATGGCTTATCGGAAGAATTTTATTAGTTCAACTATTGATCAAATAAATGTGGGTAGTTCTGCCGCTGAAGATAAAAATAATGGTGGTTCTGCTTCTATAACAGCGCGTAATAATTTCTTTGGGCGTTTTAATTATGACTATAGTTCTAAATATTTAGTAGAATTATTGTTCCGTTATGATGGTTCACAGAATTTTCCGAGCGGAAAAAGATATGGCTTCTTTCCTGCTGGGTCTATTGGTTGGCGTATTTCAGAAGAACCGTTTTTAAAAGAGAATTGTAATTTCCTTGATCAGTTAAAGTTACGTTTGTCAATAGGACAAACCGGTAATGATAGGATTGCTTCTTATCAATATTTACAGTCATATTCATTTGGAGGAAATTATGTATTTGGTACATCTGATGCATCTGGTATCTATGCGAATACTATGCCTAATCCTAATATTACTTGGGAAAAAAGTACTAAATTTGATTTTGGTTTAGACGCTTCTTTGTGGAATGGACTATTGGGTATGGAACTGACGTTATTCAAAGAGAAACGAACAGATATTCTTGCCGCTCGTAATCTTTCGGTTCCTGAAACTTTGGGCTTTTCTGCTTTACCGGATGAAAATATTGGTGAAGTGAATAATAAAGGATTTGAGCTAAAATTGTCTCATCACCAAACTTTAAATGATTGGTTTTATAGCATAGAAGGGAATATGTCATATGCTAAAAATGAAATCGTTTATATGGATGAAACTCCTCATGCCGAAGCCTATCAGGATAAGACTGGACGCCCTGTGGGAGCTGATCTATATTATAAAGCTGATGGCCTTTTTAATACACAAGAAGAGCTGGATGCATATCCTCATGCAAATGGTACGCAGGTTGGTGATATTAAAGTGATTGATTTGAATGATGATGGAGTGATTAACTCTGATGACCAATTCCGATTCGATTACACATCAACTCCCCGTTTTGTATTTGGGCTGTCAGGATATGTGAAATATAAAAATATAGATTTGAGTCTTTTTTTCCAAGGACAAACTGGTGCCTATAACTATGATGCTGAATTTGTAAATAATATGGGTGGGGCAGATCCTAAAAATGCTTTTGTAGATCGAGCTGCCAATCGCTGGACAGTTAACAATCCTAATGGAACAATGCCGAGGGCTGATGCTTTTCAACCGGGAAATACAACATTTTTCTTATATGATGCAACTTTTATACGCTTGAAGACATTGGAGTTGGGTTATACCTTGCCTACGAGCCTTACTTCACGATTACAGTTGGGAAGCTTACGCATTTATGTGAGTGGCTTTAATCTGTTGACATGGGCAAAAGAAATAAAATATATAGATCCAGAAATCAATGGTGGCGGCTTATATTATCCACAGCAGCGTGTATTCAATGTCGGATTAAATGTTAAATTTTAAAATCAGAACAAATGAAAAAAATATTAATTGTATTTTCGTTAACTTTATTAGCTATATCTTGCGATGATATTTTGGATATTTCTCCTAAGGATCGTATTTCTGATGATGCTATTTGGACAGATGAAAATCTTATAAAAGCTTATCATACAGATTTATATAATAGTTTGCTGCATGGGTTTTGTATTAATATGCAGTCTAAAATGACAGATGAAGCCTATTGCTCTATTAATTGGGGGGCTGGGATTATAGCTTATGGCACTATTAGTCCAGACAATGTTGGTAGTGTTAGCAATACTGATTGGACTGGTGGAGGTAATCTCTATATTTGGAATTCTGCATTTCAGAATATTCGTAAAATAAATAAGTTTCTTGAGAAAATGGAAGAAAGTCCATTCGTAATGGATGATAAAGATAGACTTATTGCAGAAAGTAAGTTTTTACGTGCTTATATTTATTTTATGCTAATCGAACGGTTTGGAGAAGCACCTATCGTAAAACAATCCTATGAATTGGGTACGGATATGACATTTACAAGTGCTTCATTTGATGAATGTGTAAAGTTTATAGAAGAAAATATAACAGAAGCAATGCCGTCACTTCCTGCTTTCTATGCAACAACAGATGCAAATTTTGGTAGAGCCACACAAGCTGCATGCCAGGCATTATTATCTAGATTGTATTTGTATGCTGCTTCACCATTGTTTAATAAAAATAATGATAAAACTAAATGGGAGAAAGCTTCTGATGCTGCTGAGACTTTTCTTACAACATATAAGCAATATGAACTTTATCCAGATTATACCAAATGCTTCAATCAGCCGAGTGGAATGGAAAATCAAGAAATTATTTTGGCGCGCAATTTCACTACAACGAACGGTCATCAAGCTCCAATGCATAATTTGAATCGTCGCTATGGAGCATATGGTGGCTGGTGGGCTAGTAATGGTCCTTCTCAGAATTTGGTTGATGACTATGATATGCTTAATGGCGAGCCTGCATTTGTCTGGAGCAATGGCGTAAAAAGTGTTAATCCTGTATCTGGATATGATCCACAAAATCCTTATAAAGACCGTGATCCTCGTTTGGATGCAACTGTGATACATGATGAGTCAACCTATCATGGTGACTTTTTTGAAATGTGGGTAGCGTCAGATGGTAAGAGTTGGGGGGTTGATAATTATAGACAGAGCGGAGATAACCCGCTTACCAATTATGTGTTACGAAAATTTATGCCAGGGGAGGATACACCATTAAGCTGGCAAACGACTTATACAATACCATGGATCTTTTTCCGTTTAGGAGAGATTTATTTGAATTATGCAGAAGCACAATTTGAATTAGGTCATGAGGATGTTTGTCGAGAGTACATCAGCAAAATACGTAATAGGGTTGGTATGCCTAAAATTCCAGAGACTGTGACAGGAGAAAATTTGAGACAGCGTTTATACAATGAACGCAGAGTGGAGCTTGCTTTTGAAGAGCATCGCTATTTCGATCTCCGCAGGTGGAAAGTAGCGATGGATATTGAAAATCGTCCTATTTATGGTATGACTATAACCAAAGATATTAATACAGAAAAAAAAGTTTATAAAGAAGAAAAATTATTGGAAAGGGTATTTACTCCTCAAATGTATTTACTTCCTATTTCAACGGATGAAATAAAGAAAAATAAGGGTACTTTATTACAGACAGAAACTTGGAGATAATTATTGATATAATGTAAATATAGCGCGTATTTGTGGATATAATCCACTATACGCGCTTACTAAAGTGTAGAATATGATAAGAAAAACCTTATTTTTATTTGTGTTGTTAATAGGTTGTCTTGCTGTCTTTGCTCAAAGCAATTCCTTTAAAGAGAATAATGTAAACATTGAATTGCCAACAGGAAAGCTTTCTTTACAACCGCTCAATCAGAATACGGTGCGCGTAAGGTTCACCAAAGGGCAGGCTGTTCCGAAAGAAGAATTAATCTATACAGAAGATGTAGCGTCTCCTGCATATAAAGTGAAAGAGAATAATACCTCACTGAAACTTTCACTTGAGAAAATGATTGTAGTTTATGACAAACAGCGTCATACACTGACTTTTACCGATGCTAAAGGGCAAATTATCTTGCAGGAAAAAGAAGGAGGGCGTTTATTGAAAAGTTCTACTGTTCAAGGCGAACCGACCTTTTTGGCCGAACAACATTTCTTATCACCGGCTGATGAATACTTGTTTGGCACCGGACAATTTCAAGATGGCTATTTAAATGTGCGGGGACTGAGCAGACGCCTTACACAAGTTAATACACAGATCGCAATTCCTTTTATTCTTTCCAACAAGGGATATGGCATTTTGTGGAACAACTATGGTCTGACAGACTTTAATCCTGCCGACGAGTCTGTAAAGTTATTACCGGCAAAGACAGAGGGACAAGCCGTTACAGTGGACGCGACAAGTACAAAAGGCAATAAACGTGAGACTCGTCTCTTCAAGTCATTCACAGCAACATTCAGTGTTCCGGCCGACGGACAGTACGGATTGCTGTTGGATGTAGGGCAGCGTATGGCACGCAAACATTACATCGCTATTGATGGAAATAAAATTGTCGATGTGAATAATTTGTGGCTCCCTCCTACAACTTCCGTTATAGTAGAATTATCGAAAGGAGAACATACTGTTGAAGTACAGGGCGTAAAGGAAGATTCCCCCGTATTATATTGGAGACAAGTAACCGATGAGACTGTCTTCCGTTCTCCGGTAGCACATTCTTTGGACTATACCGTATTCTCCGGAAATGCCGATGAAATAATAGCCGGTTACCGTCAGTTGACAGGCAAAGCGCCTATGTTGCCACTTTGGGCATTAGGCTATATTCATTGCAGGGAACGTTATAATACACAAGCGGAGCTGTTGGAAAACGCACATGAATTTAGGAAACGGAAGCTCCCTGTGGATGTAATCGTACAAGATTGGCAATGGTGGGGAAAGTACGGGTGGAATGCCATGCAATTCGATGAAAGCAAATATCCGGATCCCGGCAAAATGGTACGTGAGCTTCATAACATGAACATACACCTGATGTTGTCCGTTTGGTCTAAAATAGATAAGCAATCGGCACTTGGAAAGCAAATGGAGTCTAAAGGTTTTTACATTCCCGGCACAGATTGGATTGATTTTTTCAATCCTGATGCAGCAGCTTTTTATTGGCATAATTTTAGCAGTAAATTATTGAGGCCCTACAAAATTGATGCGTGGTGGCAGGACGCTACCGAACCGGAAAATGATGATTTACTGAACCGGCGAATAAACAATGGGAAAATCCCGGGTGAATTCTACCGCAATGTTTATCCGCTTTTTGTGAATAAAACCGTCTATGAAGGCTTACGTAAGGATGACCCGGATCGGCGTGCTATGATATTAACCCGAAGCGGGTTCTCCGGTATACAACGATATGGTGCAGTAACATGGTCGGGAGACGTAGGCAATGACTGGGAAACACTTCGTCGGCAAATAGCTGGCGGATTAGGGCAAATGGCTACCGGTCTGCCTTGGTGGACCTATGATGCAGGCGGCTTTTTCCGCCCTTCCGACCAGTATACGAATAAAGATTACCAAGAACGAATGTTGCGTTGGATACAGGCCGGAACCTTCCTGCCATTGATGCGTATTCATGGTTATATGAGCCAGACAGAGCCTTGGCGGTACGGAGAACAAGTGGAACACATTGTTTCCGACTTCTTAGACCTACGTTATCGCCTATTACCCTATATATACTCACATACTGCATTAGTTTCACACCAAGGAGGTACTTTTATGCGTCCGCTGATATTTGATTTTTCACAAGATAAGGAGGCTTTGAAACAGCAGAATGAATATATGTTTGGAAACTCCTTACTGATTAATCCCATAACCCAAAGCAATGTACAAAGCTGGAAAACCTACCTTCCTGAACATGCGGCAGGATGGATTGATTTTTGGAATGGAAAGGCCTATGAGGGAGGACAATACGTGGATATTCCGGCATCAATAGAGAAAATCCCGGTATTTGTAAAAGCCGGTACCATATTACCGTTAGGCATGAAAAAGCAATATGCTTCGGAAAATCTTAGCGCCCCCTTGGAGATACACATTTATCCGGGTGAAGACGCTTCATTCATTTTATACGAGGATGAGGGAGATAATTACAATTATGAAAAAGGGGCATATAGCAACATCCGTTTTAACTGGAATGACCGTAAACGAGTATTGACGATAGAAGAACGACAAGGAGAATATCTCGGCATGCAGGCCAACAGGACTTTCTGTATCATAAGTCCGTCTGCGGAAAAAACAGTCGTATATCAAGGTAAAAGGATGAAAATCCAATTGCCATAATAAGACTATGAGACGGAAGAAAGTATTTAGTTTCCGAATTTAAACATATTTAGTCCATTATGTAATAACAGAAAACAAATGTATAACTATTAAACGCATTATAAACAAAGAGGTTGATTTATTGCAGTCTCGAAATTGAATATCTACAAATGAAAAAAAGATTATCTATTTTTATTGGGGCATTATTATATGGAATAATACTGAAGTCACAAGGCAGCCCCTACATGGAGCATTTGTCTGATTATATTGAAAATCTTTCGATTTTTGAGCAAAATCAAGAGCCTGGCAGATGCTATTATATGCCTTCAAAGTATATTTCATTAAATGGTATATGGAAATTTATGTGGAGCGATGTGCCACAAAATATTCCCACCGAATTCTTTAAATCAAAATTTAACGATCGTTCTTGGGATAATATTGAAGTGCCTTCGAATTGGGAAATGTTGGGATATGGTGATAAAATGTTTCGTAATGTAAGTGCACCTTTCCATGTAAATGTACCTTTTGTACCAAGTGATTATAATCCTACCGGAGCTTATCGCAGAGAGTTTCAACTACCAAATAATTGGAATGGTCATCAGGTGTTTCTACGATTCGAAAAGGTTGCTTCTGCTTCGTTTGTATGGATTAATGGGCACGAAGTGGGGTATAATGAAGGTGCTCAAGAACCTGCAGAATACAACATCACACGTTTTTTGAAACCAGGCAAAAATACTATTGCTGTATTGGTTTTGAAGTATTCCGATGGGTTCTTTCTTGAAGGGCAAGACTATTGGCGATTGTCCGGTATCTTTGATGATGTGTCTATCTATGCCACTCCACCGATTCGTTTATTTGATTGGTATGTCAGAACTACTTTTGACAAGCATTATATCGATGCCAATCTTGATGTGGAAGTTAACGTAAAAAAATATGAAGCCGATAATATCAGTCATCTTACGTTAAAAGGGGAATTGTGTGACAAAGTAGGCAAGTACATCCAATCCTTACCTTCCATAAAAATCAATTTACAATCAGTAGGCGATGAGACAGTGATGTTAAGAACAAAGGTAAAACAACCTCTTAAATGGACAGCCGAAACTCCTAACCTTTATACATTACGTCTTTCTCTGTATGGAGAAGACGGGCAACTGATAGACAAAAGCGAAACAAAAATAGGATTTAAACAAACAAAGATTGAAAATGGGATATTCTATTTGAATGGTGTTCCGGTAAAAATTAATGCTCAAAACTCTCATATGCAACATCCCGAATGGGGACATATGATGAAAGAGAATGTAATACGCCAAGATCTTGAGATCCTTAAACAATTCAATTTCAATGCTGTAAGAATTTCACATTATCCTCCGGTAAACAAATATCTTGAATTAGCCAATGAGTATGGATTATATGTTATTGATGAAGCAGGTGTAGAGGCGCATGCCACCGAATGGGTGTCTAAAAAGCCCGAATTTACAGATATGTATCGTGAACGTGTACGCAAAATGGTGTTACGTGACCGTAACTATCCTTGTATCCTATTTTGGAGTGCCGGCAATGAATCGGGCGAGGGATTCAATATCAGTGAAGTAGTGCAAGAAGGAAAGAAGTATGATGATACCCGAAGCTGGATGTATGGCGGAAATGCATTCTCTCATCCGGCCGAAGATATTATCGGGCCTCGTTATCCTCGTCCAGATGAATTAGAAATACAAGAAGGATTAGGATTTGATCACGACAATCGTCCTTCGTTTATGGACGAATACCTATCTGTAGCTGGTAATGCTTGTGGTAGTCTTGATGAATATTGGAGAGTTATCTATACTCATCCACGTATCATCGGTGGAGCGATATGGGATTTTATCAGTCCCGGACTCACCGAGACGATACGTCGTTTGTCCGATTCTTCTCCACATAACATTCCTGCCCACATCATGGGCAATGCTAAACTTGTGAAGGGCAAAACGGGCAAAGCGATTGATCTTAGCGGACATGATGAATGGGTGGAAATATATCGCAAGAATGATGTTGAAATTAGCGGCAATCAACTATCACTGACTTGCGATGTTTTTCCACGTAGACTTATCAGTGATTGTGGTTCCTTTATTACAAAAGGAAGTCGTCAGTTTGGACTTCAACAAAAAGGCAAGTCAGAACTCCGCTTCTATATATTTACTGATAAGTTACATGAAGTTGTTGCAACTTTACCTCATGATTGGGAGTACAGTTGGCATAACATTGCCGCCGTATATAATGGCAACGAGATGAAGTTGTATATTGACGGTGTAGAAAAGGCAATAGGTAAAGCAAGTGGAAAAATAAGAAATCTGCCATATCCCATCAATGTAGGGCGTAATGCCGAAATACATAATTGTGAAACAAATGTGGCTATATGTGATGCTATTATTGACAATGTCGGTATCTTTAATAGTGCTCTTTCTCTTGATAAGATGCAAAGTGATAAGGCTTTGCTTTGGTTAAACTTTGAGGAAGAGTTCAAAGAAGGTAACTTTTTCAGCTATGGTATCGGGGCTAGAACCTATGGTAGTGTATGGCCGGATAGAACTCCACAACCAGAAATGTGGCAGATGAAAAAAACATGCCAACCTTTTGACTTCTCAATGGTTGATGAGACTAATTACATCATTCAAATATGGAATCACCTAAGTTTCACACCTTCTCAATATTATGACATTACTTGGAGTTTGAAAGAGGATGATACTGTTATTCAATCAGGCATTATCGATTGCCCGATAGAACCGTTGCAGAAAAAGCAAGTCAAGTTACCCATTGTTATGCCTACCATAAAGGCAGGTGCTGAATATAGAATTGAACTCACCGCTTGCATTAAGGGCAACGAACTTTGGGCTAAGAAAGGTCATTTAGTAGCTTGGGAACAATTAGAGTTGTCTTGGCATAAGATAGAGATGTTAGTAGCAGAACCATGTAAGGGCAAGTTAATTGTTGATAATACCGACTCTATTACTGTAGTGAGTGGTAATAACTTCAGTTACACTTTCTCACGCAAGGAAGGTAAATTGATATCTATGGTTGTAAATGGAAAGGAGATGCTAATAGAAGCACCACTAATGAATGTTTGGCGAGCACCTTTAGCCAACGAACTCGATGATTGGACTGTATGGTCGGAGAACAGAAATGGATGGAAAAAGGAGTATGGTATGCGTACGGTGACTGAGCAGTACTCTACCGGTATGGATAATTTGGTAAATATTGTGGCTAATTACGATACTCAAATTTCTGAATATCAGGTAAATGTAAATATTTATTCGTACATGCTCACCAGTGATAATGCTGTAAAACAGAGAGACAAGTATATTTCTGGCATTCAAACCAATGGTTTTGAAAATTTCTTCCAATTTTCTATCCGGGCCGATGGTAGCATACGTCTAAAGCACATAGTGCAACCTAATGGTGTACTACCTCAGTGGCTAATGCGCATGGGGTTGACAATGAGTTTATCAAAAGCTTTGCAAAAAGTGAAATGGTACGGAAGGGGACCTGAAGAAAACTATCCCGACCGTAAAAGTGGGTATCCCATAGGAATATATACTACAACTGTACAAGATATGTATGAGCCTTATCTAATTCCGCAAGATTACGGTTTGCGTACAGACAATAGATGGTTAGAGGTTAGCGATAAGGATGGTGATGGTTTGCGGATTAAATCTGATTATTTATTTAATTTTAATATTTATCCGTTTACAACAGACAATCTCACAAAAGCAGTATACACATATCAACTTGAAGAAAGTAAAGGGAATACCTTGAATATCGACTATTGCACCTCAGGTGTGGGATGTACTGCTCGTTCAATATTTCGCTCATACAAAACTCCTGTCACTAAGTATGAGCGGACTATCTTTATCACTCCTTTGAAAAAATAACACATCAAATAGAGGGAGCAAAGATTTAATTGTACTATTTTGTGCTTATTGGAGAGATATCCCTAAAATAAGAAAGCTAAAGGTAACTAATTCATTGCGAGTTAGTTGCCTTTTTGGATCTTTAAGTATTCCCCAAAAAAACGGTTTGACGGTCAAAATGGGAGTAATCTAAATAAAAAACACATGGTAAATATACAAAAAATATCAGAAATCGAACCTCGTTTAGGTTTTACTATGGCAGTGTCCATAATATTGTGTAAATGAGAAAACAGGATTCAGGTATATCTTCCTATATCTGTATTCTGTTTTCAAATATAAGTATAAATTGGTTCATAATCAATCCCCAGTTATGAATTGGTTGCGTCCATTTCTTCTCAATCTCCATCAACGAGAGGTAAACCGTCTTTTTTGCGGCATCATCCGAGGGAAATGATAGTTTGGACTTAGTGTACTTCCTGATTTTTCCGTTCAGATTTTCAATAAGATTGGTTGTATAGATTATACTCCTGATTTCCAGAGGGA
Source organism: Bacteroides eggerthii (assembly GCF_025146565.1). Lineage (NCBI taxonomy): Bacteria > Pseudomonadati > Bacteroidota > Bacteroidia > Bacteroidales > Bacteroidaceae > Bacteroides > Bacteroides eggerthii. The sequence continues at coordinate 1,691,277 of NZ_CP102258.1, forward strand.
ACTGGAAGAATACGGTCAGGTCGTCCCAATTCTTCCTCCATGAAAGTATGGCATACGGGTATTTTCCTCCCCATTTCCTTTCCAAATTATCAAGTTCCACGACGGCAGCCTCCTTGTTGTGAGCATTATAGATATTCTTCATATCGGCTGTAAACTCTTTCTTATCCTTATAAACAACATATTTACAAGAGTTTCTGATTTGATGTACCACGCATATTTGTGTGGAGGATTGAGAGAATACACTTCGTATGGTATCGGTAAACCCATTCAGGTTATCCGTACAGGTGATGAGGATATCTTGTACGCCACGCACTTTCAGGTCGGTCAGGACACCCATCCGGAAAGCGGAGCTATCAGTCTTGCCGCCCCACATACTCAAGACTTCTTTCAATCCGTTTTGTTTGAGCCCGACACACAGGTACACCGTCTTGTTGATAATCTTGCCGTTATTGCGTATCTTGAAGACGATACCGTCCATCCATACAATCAGATATACGGGATCAAGAGGACGGTTCTGCCACTCCAATGCCGCCTGGCTTACCTTGTTGGTTATAATGGATATGGCAGAAGTAGAGAGTTCTATTTCATAGATTTCCCCCATCTCTTCTTCGATATCAGAGACACTTATGCCTTTGGCATATAGAGAGATGACGAGCTTCTCAATAGACAAACCGAGGCTCTCGTGTTTGGGAACAACTATCGGTTCAAACTCTCCGTTACGGTTACGGGGGGACGGAGATGACGGATTCACTATGCTCGGTCTGGATTTTCTTAGGGTACTTGCCGTTACGAGAATTCCCACTGTTGTTTCCACTTATGGAGTTTTTCTCATAGCCCAGATGGGCATCCAACTCACCTTCAAGCATCTTTTCCAATACCTACGCATGCAACTGCTTCAGGAACCGGATCACATCGGCTTCCGTTTTAAATTGGCTCTGAAATTCCTTGCTCAAAACTTCATCGGGCACTGCTTGATTCTTTACAGTCATTTTCTTTGGCATTTTACAAAGTTATAAATAAAAAATACGGAACTCTTTTGGGAATCCCGTATTTCGCATTTACACAAAATATTTTATAGTGCCCATTTGTACCTGATTTGCAGACTTTTTTCATCACTTTGTCTTCCAGTTATGTATTGCATTCCACTTACGTTTCATACCCTTGTCTCCGACCAACCTGAAGAAAGAAAAAAAAGAAACCAAGTATTACCTCAGTTTCTCTTCTTGATTTGACTATAATAGATTGAGCTCTGTCTCTTCTCCATTCCGATAGCAATAGATGTCCAGATTTTCTGTAACCATCCACTGGCAGTTATTAAGTTTGAATCCGTATTTTCCCTCGATGGTTGAAAGGAAAGATTCAAAGTCCTCGTAATTCTCCGATTCTCTCAGTTCTTCATCTGTCAGCTTTATGATATTCAGACAGCCGACACAAAAATCCAAAATCAATACATACTTAGGTTCCATAATCTCAATCTTCTTTTAAGTTATACCTTTTCAATAATATACTTACCTGTGATGCTCTGAATTGACATCCCTTGGAAGTTACAAATCCTTCACTGTTCAGGATTCTCGCCATTTCAGATAAGCTCCTGTCTTCTTTCACCAGATTTTTCAACAATGCCATCGCCCTCTTGTTGTTAGGATTGTCAAGAGCTTTCCGGTGATTGGTCTTATTGCTATTTTCTACCGCTTGATGCAGTCTGTTTAATAAGTTCTCGGATTTACCAAGCTTATATCCTCTTGATTTCTTGGCTTTCAGGGATTGTTTCGTTCTTTGGCTGATCAATCCCGCCTCATACTCTGCTATACTGCTGATGATATGTAGCACAAGTTTATTGGCCTCAGGAAAATCACAAAATACGATCTCGACATCACTCTCCAACAATTTACTGGTGAAAGCCACATTCCGACTTAATCTATCCAATTTTGCTACAATCAGGATAGAATTCGTTTTTCTGCATAACTCCAAAGCTTCAGCAAGTTTAGGTCTGTTGGATTTTCTCCCGCTTTCCGTTTCAATATATTCAGCAATCGTTTTTTTATCCTTCAGGTAATTCCGCATTATTTCTCTTTGTGCCTCCACGCCAAGTCCTGAGATTTCCTGTTTCATCGTGGACTGTCGTAGGTAGGCTACATAATTTTTCTGTTTCATAATTAACACTTATTTAACGCTCTTCTCGGTTACTAAACGTCCGTTCAATAACCTTTAAGCTGATTTATAAAAACGGCTTTCCATGAGATTTCGAGTTTTTATAAAACCTACTCCCTCACAGAAAGCCTATTATCACATATTCCGATTTGCTCAGAGAACCGCCGATATCTTATGTATCATATGTATCAGAAACTCTCTTCTCATACTCATCGGTTTTCTCCACTTTCGAGTCTATCAGATCCACAAGTCCGTCAAGGGCGACATTATTATAAACCCGGACTTCCTCAGGAGAACCATCCCTGTGGAAAGTTACGTCGAAATAATCCGTCCCTTCATTATAGACTATCACTACATTTCCGGTCAGAAGAAAACCCTGCACATGGAACTGCAAGCCCCTGTCTATCACTTTTATCGTATCAAGATCCACTCCCCAGGACATAAGGACAGGGGGATTGTATTTCAGAATTGACCAGATATACTTAGCCAGTTCCAAATCGTAATTCTTATCTCTTTCCATCACTCTTTGTTTTTAAATCCATCATTCTTTTTTGTTTTCTCGTAAGGACTTCAAACCTGTAGAAATCCTCGTCACAGTTCATACACTGGAATACATAGCCTTTAATCCTTGATTTTAAAAGCATACGTCCGCATTCAGGACAGAATCTTCTCGTTTTCATATCCGCTGCCGTTTATCAGTTTGTATTCTTCATATTCCTTCCAAAGCATCCGGTAATCCCTGCATATCCTCTCGTAATCATCCGGTCTCAAGTGTGGAAAATCTGTGGAATACATTTCATAAAGGTCTTCGGGAGTTAAAGTCGGATCATTGTTCAGTATATCATAAATCTCATCCTCGAACTCATAGGGGCTGAAATATGGGTCACTTTGCGTATGGGGATAGGTGTTGGTACAGTCTTCTATGATATGCTCTACAAACAGCAGGCTTTTCATCAGGTCTTTCTTTACCGTTATCTCCTCATCGGTATGGGCATTGTAATAGCCACATGAGACGTTGAGACAGGAAACTTCCAATCCTTTTTCTTTCAAGGTCAGAATATCGGTCATCAAGCCGTTCTCCTCCATGTAACCCCATTTCTCAGGTTCTATCGCTTCCATGAACCCTTCGGAACACAGGTCAGAATATCCTATGTTTGTAATCAAATCCGAATTCCCCTTTCTGTCAGGCTGGATAACAAACCTCACATCATCAAAGAAAGACATCACCGCTTCAGAACTTCCCCTGCATCCCGTTTCCTCTTCCCTAAAAAAGACTACTTTCATAGGATCATACCTTTTCAGGCATTCAAGGCAGATGAACACTCCGTTCTTGTCATCGGCTCCCAAATTCTCAAACCTTTTATGTTTGGGTGAATAACCGAATATGACTTCCCTTGTCTCTACCGCCTTGAAATCCTTTGAATGGTTGCAGTGTGATACCTGGTCGATATGGCTCACCAGACAGGGATAGGTCTCAGCTTCTCCCTTTATCACATACAGGTTCCCGAATTTATCCTTTGATACGGATATGTTTCCGGGGAGCTGTTTTATATAGGAGCATAGAAACGTCATCATCTTCTGCTCCTTTCCACTGGGGCTGTAAATACTATACAGCCTCTTCAACAGTTGCGTATTCATGATTCATTTCTTTTTTAAGTTTGTAACCATACGGGAGATTGGTGCTTGGATTCACTTCATCAAATACATCCTCACCAAACTCCCATGCGTCCTCATTCCCAATCAGACGATTCAAGGTATCTACATGGATTGATTTCTCTTCATAGATACTTTCCGATTCATTCCAGATATTGATCCGGGTTATATCATCAAGGCTTTCATACCATTCATCATCATATTCGGAATAGTACCAGTTCTTCTGCTTGAATGTATCCTCGGCCTTCTCCATACACTCCTTACAGCAATAATGCTCTTCTGTCACCTCGGAGTATTCCGCATCACCTTCCAGCAGGTTCTCTCCACAATTGTCACAGCATACACAGTCATCCTTATGGTGGTATTCCCCTGTGGAACTTATCCACAGGAAGTCATCCAGGTTTTCGGAGTCTACATTTATCGCATTTCCATGCAGGTAGCAGAGTGTGGTCTCATCACAGTCGTATTGGTGATATTCGTCCCATGGACTTCCATCCTCATCGGTATCGCCATAAAGGTTCAGGTCTGTGGTGTCAAGGTTGTATGAGGAGTCGGGGTTCTCGTAGTTATAGGCTTTGCTGCGGCTGTAACTGTACCATTTGAAGGAGTCCTGGTAGGAAAGCGTATCCGTCTCTTCCAGATTGCACTCTATCTCAAACTTCCTGTCGGATAATGAGTTGCCGTCAATCTCCACAAAGGAATTTGCATCATGACAGGAAGCGCCAATCACCTTATAGCCGTCAATATAACCTTCCTGAATAAGTTTATCCACAAGCAGGCGTTTCAACACGTCATCGCTCTCTGAGGAATATTGCCTTTCGAGCAGCCTCCATTTCTTACCGTCCTGATCCGTAACATCGGTAAAAAGGATTGCCCTTGCCACAATCAGCCCTGTCTTATCCGTTATATAGGCCGCCTTGGCCTTCACTGAAGAATAATAGAATGAAGTACGGTCCTCATCCGTCATACATGAACCGAAGTTCCCCCTGCAATAGCTGCTGTCATAGATTCTCCAGAACTCGTCGTTGACATGAAGTTCCATATCGGGAGTATATCCATAGGTATAAGTACACCACCTTTGGACAAATACATCCCCTGCAATCCAGTTCACGACACAGGGTGAAAGCAGTTTCCCTATCTCTGTCTCAAGGATAAGCTCCCTCATGAACTTTCCGGCCCTCATCTTGAAAACCCGGTTACGTTCAACGTTGATATAACGGATTGAATGTTTGTCAAGGTCCTCACACAGGCCTCTGAATTCATCGGTCTCATATTTGGAGGAATAGTATGTTTCACCTATCAGCTCCACTTTATGGGACAGCTTTTCATCATTCTTTCCCGAACTCAAAATGGCTTCAACCGTTTTCTTCTGTAGGTCTGCCATATCATATACATGCAGCAAGGTATAATCACCATGTTCCTTGCAATACTTTAGTAGTACTGGATTTTTCAGGTGGGCCAGCAATATCCTGTTTTTCCTTATCACTGTACCATTCTCTCTTTTTTCAAGGCCGAAACGGGCCTTGAATTCTTCATAACTATAAAAATTATAGTATAACATAGTCGTTTGATTTTTAAATTGTCGGTAAATAAAAAAGGAGGGATACTTCCTTTTAATCGGAAATACCCCTCCCCGGAATATTAATTTCGGTATGTCTCAACCGTTTCAGATAAATGGTATCCTTTTGTCCTCCAAGACTCCGGATTCCACTATCTTCTTACATATCTCATGGGAATATTTGTTTCTCAGGTCATATCCGTAACCTTCACTTCCCATGATCTTAATCACTTCAACCATACTTCTGAATAAGGTCTGTTGTAGGGTCCTGTGGAATGTAGTTACTGCCGAAGCGAACCTCTTTTCATTCCACCCATAATCGTTCAGGGCATGTTCAAGTTCTTTTGCAGCCTTGAACTCCCTGCTGTTTTCCAATTCTTGTCTTTCCATAATGTCTTTCTGCTATTTTTTTCCTTGTTTTCCTGTCTCTTCATTTATTGACGCATTGAGTGAGTTATACACCCGGGCGAACTTCCTTCTCTGCTCTGTATCAGTAATGGAGCTTACAAACTTGTGCATCACCACTTTCTTCCTGTCATCCCATATGATACGTGCTTTATCCACACCTTCCACAAACATGATATGGGGATATCTGTCCCATTGTTTTAAAGTACCGTCATTGATAAGCTTTTGAATCTCTTCGGGCATTGAACTTCTGTTACGGTCAATACATCTTATTCTGCCTTCTTCCCGTTCAATCGCTGTCTGAGTCTTTTCAATCTCTTTCTGCATTTTGGAAAGGGTGTCATTCTGCCTGTCCCAACGCTTCATCGTTGAATATCCGTTTCTCTTGTCGTTAAGAGGTTGTCCGTTGGCACTCTTCACATCGGAAAAGTACTCATTCAGTTTTCTATTAAATTTAGCCTGCTTCTTTTCCAGGGAGGCTTTAAGTATATCCAATCTGCTCATGTTATTTATTTTTAAAAGGGTTCAACAAAAAAAAGGGAGAAAAACCATGTTTGTTATTTCAGATCTTTCTCCCTTGTGAGTTAATTTATTTTCCGGTCTAACTCAAAAACCAGCCATAATTCTCCGTATCCTCACCGTTCAAGGCTTTCTGGATACCAACCGCAAAATCAGTGCAGTTCTGGTTTCTCTCCAGGAACTTGTCTATGTAGGATTGTTTGGCGGCATCATTAAGGAGCTGCATCAAATCCCAACAGGTAATATTCTCTCTGCCACGTAACCCGAAATTAGGATTATCCACGTAGTTTTTGGTTGCCGCATTGATATTTGAGTCACCTAAAATCACCTTCGGCAGTTCTCTAAGTTGGGATACAGGCAAGACTTGATACAATCTCAATCTGCCTATAATCTGACAGAACTGTTCTTGTGAAATCTTTGTTCTTCCTAAGTTCTCAAGTAGTCTCAAATTGTGTTCCGGGTTGAAGTCCTGGAACAATCTGAGTGCTGAATTGTAAATATCAGTGTCACTCATCACTTCCAGCCGTCCGGTCAGTCCGTCATTGGTCAGCATTAGATTTGAACATACACGCACACGCCAACCTATGAATATCTTGAATTTCTCAGGTGATTTTCGGTTGTATAGATTCTCCTCGTTCAGGCTTCTTACACCGCCGATACATAGATGTACTTCCTCGCCGTTCATCATTCTGCTCATTGTTCTGATATGAAAACAGAAAGCCATTCTCTGATAATAGATGGTCTCGTCCTCAGGTTTAAGCTCCTCTTTCCTTTTGGTCAATGCACTTGGCACTCTGCCCAGGATTTTGTGGGACACTCTGATCTCTGTGTTTCCAATGTTCTCACCTGTAAAATAGCTCCTTGCAGCATCCTCGATCCGGTGTATGAATGTCTGGTGGCTGATGGTTAGCTGGTTGTCACTGAAGCTGGGTACGATACAGTTCCTTTCAAGTTCTTCAAGCGTAATACCCGAAGTGTTACTTTCAATAAAATTTGGATGCTCCTCCTGTTCTTCCGATACGATTACTGCGTCTTCGATAAATTCAGGTTTAAGCATACCCATTCCGCCCATCATTCCGATTGTTCCTGGAATGACAGTAAGTTCATTAGTCATTGTTTCCATACTCTTGTTATTTTTTAGTCGGTTAATAAAATGCGGTGAAACAAAAAGCCAAGAGGTGTCATTTCTTTGCTTTTATGAATATACCTCTTAGCTTTTTTATCCCTTTGAGTATTGAAGTTGCTACCTCCAATACGGTTATTATTACGTCTTGTGTTTTATCATAATCCATTCACAGACGTACTATCAGTTTTCAGTCGCAGCATCAACGGCCTTGACTTCACCCGTGGCAATCTTCTTTTTTCCGAATTTGCCACTATACTTTTCTGCAAGCTCTATTACTACTGAACCTGCCACGATAATCTCGGCCACATAAGCTGCGACCTTCAATCCTTTAATTAAATTTCCCATGTCTCTTAATTGTTTTAAATTGTTAGTTATTATTTCTATTCTCTGTTTCTCTTATATACTTTTCTCATATATAAGGCTTTGAGGGGCGATCAAGAAAAGGGGAGAAGAAAAAAATAAACCGGTCTTTCGACTGGTTGTGATAGTTGAACCGTTGTAAACAGCTCCTCGCATTTACTTGGCCTATCATGCGGCATACATTCTTTCGTGGGGAACTTTATGTCTTGTCCACATACTGGAATTGCTACGCATCATCGAATCGCCATCTTATCCATCGTCTGAAAATAAGCGTGACCCGGTAATTGTTTTTATCATTAATGCTTGAAGCCGTACGCACCTTATCTTAATGGTGCTGTATTATGCTCCAAGCTTTTTTCTCATATATAAGAGTTTGAAGGCTTTGGAGAGGAGAAAAAATAATACCCTGCCAATTTAATGGCAGGGTAAAATGTCTTTGGATGAAAAAGAATTCATATCTTTGTGGTGTTCTACTTAAAGCATATAAGTACGAAAAAAGAGAACTTTAGCTCTTAAATAATTGATATTCAGTATGCGAATAAAATATAGTGAATTTATTCCACTCCATGCATCATCTTCTGCAATTTCTTTGAGAGCAGGAAGAGGATAAGTGATGCGGTGGCAGACATTACGACAAATACCATGAAGAAGTCGTACATTGTTTCTATGCGGTAGCCAAGCAGTGTTTTCACCTTTCCGGCTTCGGGATAAAGGCCGCTCAATGTGCCTGCAAACTTATTGGCTGTGGCGGTGGAAAGATACCATATACCCATCATTAGTGAGGCAAAGCGGATAGGAGTGAGCTTGTTCACCATGGACAATCCGATGGGGGAAAGTGCTATCTCACCCATTGTATGGATGAAGTAAAGTCCTGTCAGCCAGATGAGGCTTACTTTAACGCCGGGTTGCGCATCTTTCACTCCGAAGCAGATGACGAGATAGCCTAAAGACAGCAGCAACAGTCCGACAGCCTGTTTGGTGGGAGAGGCAGGCTCCATACCCCGTTTGTTGAGGAATCCCCATACTCCCGGCATGATAGCTGCCAGTATCACTACGAAGAAAGGATTGAATGATTGTATCCAGGAAGCGGGCATTTCCCAACCGAGGATGACGCGGTCGGTTTGTTCGGAAGCGAAAAGCGTCAGTGAGGCACCTGCCTGTTCGTAGGCTGCCCAAAAGAAGATGACGAAAAAGGCAATGATATAGATGACGAAGATGCGGTCGCGCTCAATCTTCGTGAGTGAGCCTTCGAGCAGGATGCTGACGGGAAAGACGATGCAAGCGGTGAAGATGCCGATGCTGATCCAGTCATTGCCGAAACATTGATGGAAGAAGATGGCAAGCGCTATCGTCAACGCTCCTAATAGAAGATAATTACGCCTTTTCTTGCTGCTGTCCACCACCGGATGTCCGGTGTTTGAGGCGGACCGGGGCTGTTCCTTCTTTGCGTCGGGGATGATGCCGAGTTGCTTGCCGTCGGGGCCGATGAGGTATTTGTTCTTCTGTGTTTCAAAGAGTATGACCGTAAAAACGGTGACGATTGCGGCGATAAGGAATCCCCATTTGAAATCGTTCGGGTTGCCGGTCTCGCCAAAGTAGCCGCAAACCAGCGGGGCGAGGAAAGAGCCTACATTGACGCCCATATAGAATATGGTGTAAGCCGAGTCCAGCCGTCTGTCTCCCGGTTCATACAGTTGCCCCACGAGGGAGGACACTGTCGGCTTGAAACATCCGTTCCCTAATATAAGAAAGGTAAGGCCGCCATACATCAGCCAGTGCGACAGTTGGACGGCATCCAACATGGATGCGCTGAAGAACATCAGAAACTGTCCCACCGCCATCATTATGGCTCCCCAAAACACAGAACGGCGGATGCCCCAGTACTTGTCGGCAATGTATCCGCCGATAAGCGGGGTGAGGTAGACCAGGCCGGTGTAACTGCCGTAAATGGAGGCGGCGTGTTCCTTGTCGAACAGCAATGCCTGCGTTAGGAATAGGATGAAAATGGCGCGCATGCCATAATAGCTGAAACGTTCGGCGGTGCTGGTGGCGAAGATCAGATAAAGCCCCTTGGGATGTTTGGATGTACTCATTGATTATGTGTTTATAGTCTTTGTCTTTATAGCTGTTTTGGCTGCAAAAGCAGTTATTCTTTGAATGAGAACCTAATTTTAACAGATAGTGATTATTCGCCGGATATGATTTCTTCCTTACTAATCATTATTTTTTGTACCTTTGCTCGTAACTTAAATGAATAAGCTGCGATGATAAAAATATTTCCTACCATTCAAATAAAAGAACTGGATGCCTATACGATAGAGAACGAGCCTGTTACTTCCATAGACCTGATGGAACGCGCCTCGCAGGCATTGGCGAAAACAATATCCGAACGTTGGAATACGGAAACTCCTTTCACAGTATTTGCCGGACCCGGAAACAATGGCGGAGATGCCCTTGCCGTTTCGCGTCTGCTGGCGCAGCAGGGGTATCGTGTCGAAGTATATCTTTTTAATACGAAAGGAAGTTTGTCTCCGGATTGCGAAACAAATAAGAAGCGCCTGACGGAACTTTCCGGAATAGACTTTCATGAGATAACCACACAGTTCGTTCCACCGGAGCTGACGGCAAGGCATGTCGTGCTTGACGGATTGTTTGGCAGCGGATTGAACAAGCCTTTGAGCGGTGGCTTTGCTGCGGTAGTGAAGTATATCAATTCATCTCCGGCGACGGTGGTTGCCCTTGATGTTCCTTCCGGACTGATGGGAGAGGATAATACCTATAACATTCAAGCCAATATCATTCGTGCCGACTTGACGTTAAGCTTGCAACTGCCTAAGTTGGCTTTCCTTTTTGCCGAGAACGAACAGTTCGTGGGTGAATGGCAACTGCTGGATATCGGCTTGAGCGAGGAGGCTATCAATGAGAAAGAGACAGATTTTGCATTGACGGAACATGGGGATATGCCTCCGATGCTGAAAGTACGCAGCAAATTTGCGCACAAGGGAAACTTCGGCCGGGCCTTGCTGATAGCCGGTTCGCAAGGAATGGCGGGAGCCTCGGTGCTTGCGGCACGCGCCTGTCTGCGTTCCGGCATAGGGTTGCTGACTGTCCATATTCCTTTCTGCAATAATTTTATAGTGCAGACTTCCGTACCGGAAGCCATGACGGAGATTGACATAAACGACGTGCGTTTTTCCTGCGCCACCGATACGGATGATTATCAGGCGGTAGGCATCGGTCCCGGATTGGGTAAGGCGGGAGATACCGAGGCTGCTTTATTGGAACAAATCGAATCTTGCCAGACGCCGATGGTGGTGGATGCCGACGCGCTGAACCTGCTGGGAGAACATCGCAGTTACATCGGCAGGCTTCCCAAAGGGAGTATTCTTACTCCGCATCCCAAAGAATTGGAACGGTTGGTAGGGAAATGCCAAAACTCATACGAACGTCTGACGAAAGCTTGTGAACTGGCTCAAAGTACAGGTGTGCATCTTATACTGAAAGGTGCTTATTCCGCTGTCATCACGCCGGAGGGCAAGTGCTGGTTCAACTCCACCGGAAATTCGGGTATGGCAACGGGTGGTAGCGGTGATGTGCTTACAGGTGTTGTTCTGGCTCTGCTGGCACAGGGGTATGCTACGGAAACAGCCGCACGTCTGGCGGCTTATGTGCATGGCTTGGCAGGAGATATTGCCCGCAAGAAACATGGAGCAATGGGGATGACGGCGGGGGACATTGTCGACTGCTTGCCGTTGGCATGGCGTATGTTGGAAGAAGAATGATGGCTCTGTGTTCCTCTGCGGTGAAAGTCACATCCTTGTAGTGATGTGAAAGCAGCCCTGCTTCAGTTCATACTTGATATAGCATTTGTCTGCCTTCTTCAAATCGCGTAACACTTCGGACAACACCAGTTTCAGAGTGTCCGAACTCACATCCTGTAACGGGCGTCCGTCTTCATCCTCTACCTTTTGGAAGCGTTTCCAGCTGACATCGAATGTGGTGCCGTAGAAGTGTGCGGAGTTTTCGGATGCATTAACGTTGCGGCGGCGCAGGCGTTTCACGTCGTCTTTGGTGCGAAGTACGGAGGTAACTGTAATCTTGTTCGGGTTCAGGCCTTTGGCGGTCAGTGAGTCAAGGAAGTTGTACCCTATTGTGTCAAGCAAGGCAGCTGCTCCCGGAATAAGGTATGGAATGGAGTGCGTCAATGAATCGACCGCATATAAGTCGTTCGTTGCGATATGTTGTAATTTCTCTTTCAGCTTTTCCGCCTCTTCGCGTGATGCTAACGGACGGATGCCAATGGTCTGCGCAACTTTCAGGTGCTTTTCATTCAAATCGCCGAAAGAACGTTTGTAACTGATGACACCCCGTATGTTGCGGGGTTCGTTCAGCTTGAGGGACATGTCTTTCTTTTTACATCCTGCCAGACAGCAGGTTATTGCTATACTTGCTACTAAAAACAGAGAGATAAAACGGCTTTTTCTATACATAATTAATTCTGAATCTGTGTGTATCTGCGTGATTTGTGGTGATAACCTCTGCAAAGATAGTGCAATCTGCCAGAACTATCGGAAGAGTTTGCTGCTTTTTTCCTCTCTTTTTGTACCTTTGTAGGCAAATTCAGGTAGTAAAAAGAAACGTGCAACGATATTTTATTTATTTAGCTTACGACGGTACAGCCTATCATGGCTGGCAAATCCAGCCTAACGGCGCGAGTGTGCAGGAATGTTTAATGAAGGCGCTCTCCACCTTGTTGCGGCGTGAAGTGGAAGTTGTGGGTGCAGGACGCACCGATGCCGGAGTGCATGCTTCCTTAATGGTGGCTCATTTTGATAGTGATGCTCCGCTGGATGTGGATTTCATGGCGGACAAGCTGAATCGCTTGCTTCCGCCGGACATTTCCGTTTACCGTCTGCGGGCTGTGCGTCCCGATGCTCATGCGCGTTTTGATGCTACGGCACGCATGTATAAATATTATGTCACTACCGCTAAGATGCCTTTCGATCGTCAGTATCGTTGCCGCCTGTTTCAAACTCCCGATTTTGAACGGATGAATGAGGCTGCACAGACTTTGTTTGAATATACGGACTTCACCAGTTTCAGTAAGCTGCATACTGATGTCAAGACTAACAATTGTAAAATAATGCATGCAGCTTGGACACAGGTGGATGAAGTGACTTGGGTGTTTACCATTCAGGCAGACCGTTTCCTGCGGAATATGGTGCGTGCGGTGGTAGGTACGTTGCTTGAGGTAGGCCGGGGTAAACTCACTGTCGAAGGTTTCCGCCGTATCATTGAGCAGAAAGACCGGTGCCGGGCTGGAACTTCTGTGCCCGGTAATGCGTTGTTCTTGGTTGATGTTACCTATCCCGAAGAAGCTTTCATTAGCGGTTAGTGATAAGTGATTACTTTTCCTCTTCCTCTTCTTGTAGTGTAACCAATTCATAATTCATAACTCATAATTAAAATCAATGTGGTTATTATTAGCCTTTCTCTCGGCAGCATTGCTGGGATTTTATGATGCCTTCAAGAAACAGGCACTTAAAGATAATGCCGTACTTCCGGTCTTGTTTCTGAATACGGTGTTCTCCAGTTTGATATTCCTTCCGTTTATTCTCATATCGGCTTTTACTCCTGCGGTATTAAGCGGTACGATGTTCGATGTTCCTGTTGTGGGGTGGGATGTGCATAAGTTTGTTATCATCAAGTCTTTCATTGTGCTGTCCTCGTGGATATTCGGATATTTCGGGATGAAGCATCTGCCGCTTACCATTGTGGGGCCGATCAATGCGACGCGTCCCGTAATGGTGCTTGTGGGAGCCATGCTCGTATTTGGTGAGCGGCTGAATCTTTACCAATGGATAGGTGTGATGCTGGCGGTGCTGTCCTTTTTTATGTTGAGCCGTTCCGGTAAGAAAGAAGGCATCGACTTTAAACATAATAAATGGATCCTTTTTATTGTGCTGGCGGCTGTGACAGGTGCTGTCAGCGGGCTGTACGATAAGTATCTGATGAAGCAATTGCCGCCTATGGTGGTGCAGTCGTGGTACAATATATATCAGGTATTTATTATGTGCCCCATTATCCTGTTGCTGTGGTATCCCAAGAGAAAAGAGAGCACTCCGTTCCGTTGGGACTGGACTATCATCGGTATATCAGTCTTTCTTTGTGCGGCAGACTTTGTGTACTTCTACGCTTTGAGTTATGAGGATTCCATGATATCTATCGTCTCTATGGTGCGGCGCGGTAGCGTGGTTGTCTCGTTCTTGTTTGGGGCTCTGTTCTTTCGTGAAAAGAATTTAAAAAGCAAGGCGGTGGATCTTATTTTGGTGTTGATTGGAATGTTCTTCCTATATTTGGGGAGCAAATAAGACTTTATCAGATGAACTATGGCAGAAGACCTGTGTATCAGTAATGGCAGCAAGGAAGAAAAGTATCGTACGTTGCTTCCGCAAATTAAGTGTTTGATTGCAGATGAGAATGACCTTATTGCCAATCTTGCCAACGTTGCAGCAGCGCTGAAGGAGACTTTCGGTTTCTTCTGGGTAGGATTTTATCTGGTAAAAGGTGAGGAGTTGGTACTTGCTCCTTTTCAAGGTCCGGTGGCTTGTACGCGGATAAAGAAAGGACGGGGCGTATGCGGAAAAGCATGGGAAAGAGCTGAAACATTGGTTGTGCCGGATGTGGATGCTTTTCCGGGGCATATTGCGTGTAGCTCTTTGTCGCGTTCGGAGATTGTGGTTCCGCTTCTTCGGACAGGTGGGGAAGTATGGGGTGTGCTGGATGTGGACTGCGAAAGTTTGAATGGTTTTGATGATGTGGATGCCTATTTTTTGCGTGAGTTGTGCTCTTGTTTGTAAAGCGTGTATCAGGAAATAAGGAATTTATATTGGCAAAATAGTGAAATGACATGGTGAAGAAGTTGGTAGTTTTTTTGTTTGTAGTATGTATGGGAGTCGGTTCCTTGTCAGCGCAACTGGCAAAGACTTGTTTTACTAATATGCCCGACTCTTTGAGTCCGCTGCTTACAGCGGTGAATCGTGCAGACTTCATCGACTTTCTGGAGAGTAAGATGAAAGCGGAAGTCACGAATCGCTTTGGCGGCAAATCGGAAATGACGGAGCTTACTTCCGACTATATCTGTGTGCAGGTAACACCCCGGAGTTCCTGGCAAATGAAACTTCTGGCAGTGAATGATAGCACCCGGCTCATCTGTACTGTCTCCACTGTGTGCGCCCCTGTTTGTGACAGTCATATTAATTTCTATACTACCGACTGGAAAGAATTGCCATCTACATCTTATCTGCCATCAGTGCCCGATATGGACAACTTCATTGCACCCGCTTCTGATACGGCAGATGTATATCGGTATCAAGATGCCCGCCTTCAGGCTGATATGCTTTTGATGAAAGCGGATCTTTCGAGTAAGGATGCCACACTGACCTTTACTTTCACTACTCCTGACTATATGGAAAAAGAAGCGGCAGAAAAACTAAAACCGTTTCTCCGCCGCCCTGTAAGTTATGTTTGGAAAGAAGGAAAATTCGTTCTTGCTGAATAAGCGCTTGCCGACTGGTGTCTTATTTCACTTTTATCTTGTCAAATCCTTCTCCATATACTCCGATCACTTGACTCTGTGATACAAAAGCATTCGGGTCTATGTCTTTTATCAACCGGAAGATGATGGTCGACTCGCGTTTCTTGGCAAGGACAAACAGCATTTTGATCTCCTTGCCGGTGTAGAATCCGGAAGCGTTGATAACTGTGGCGCCCCGGTGGGGATATACATTGATATGTTTGGCTATCTCTTCATACTTTTCGCTGATGATGAAGAACTGTACGGACTGGCGTGCGCTGTTCACTACCTGATCCAATACGAAACTGCAAATGTACAGGGTGACGTAGCCGTATACTACTTTCTCCCAGTCTTTCAGTACAAAATAGCTGGAGGAGATAATGATGAGATCGCAAATCAGCATTACCCGCCCCAATGTGATGTCTCTATATTTATTGATGATAGCGGCGATAATATCTGTTCCGCCCGTACTTCCATTGGAAGAGAAAGCGATGCCGATACCGCCTCCGCAAAAAGATGCGCCGATGACACATGCCATGAAAGGCTGGTCGTGCAGCAGTTGGACATTGGCTGTCAGTTGTTGAATGATGGACAGAAAGGAGGTCAAGGTAAAGACGGCAAAGATTGTCTTAATGCTGAATTTCCATCCTAAAATGCGGATAGCGAGCAGTAGCAATATAAAATTAATACCGAAATAAACATATTGTACCGGTAATCCCGTTGCGAAATATACCAGTGAGGCAATACCCGGTACTCCACCTGTGGTAATGTCGTTGGGAAGCAGGAAAACTGTCCACCCTATACCGTACATAACCATGCCTAAAGCAATCATTAGATAATCCCGCATTTCGCGGAAAATGTTTTGTCGGGAAGGAATGTTCACATTCATTGTAGTTTGCAGCTAAATTTGCGGCAAAGATAGATATTTTCTTAATTTCAAGAGATAATGCTGCCGGGTATTATTGAAGCTGGATGAATAAAATTTTAAACCATAGCCAAATCGGAAGTGCCTAAAAACAAAAATCAGATAGAAATCTTGCGATAACTATCTGATTTTCAGAAGAGCGGAAGACGGGGCTCAAACCCGCGACCCTCAGCTTGGAAGGCTCTTTGATAATACTATTCAATTATTTGATTGTTAGTCTGTTAATTACTTCTATAAAAGTCAATAGAACAACTATTGACCAACATTGGTAAGGTTTATACAATACCAATAGCAGCATTTAGTAATGCTAAGTTTCTTGTTTCTTTCTCATAACAATTTCTATTATTTTAAAATATCACATTTGCTCCAGAAGGTAGAGCCTAAAATAGCATAGTCCTCTTCAACACTCTTATCAACAAAGAATAGTTCAGAGTTAGGGTGTCCCTCATATTCAAAATTGAGTTTGACTGCCTTACACTCCCTAAACTTATTATCACTGCACCAAACAACTTTCTTCCCAACATAATGGAATGTATCTTCCAGTGAAATACTATTTACATAAGAAGGAAGAAAGGGAAGTGAGCTATTATATTCAGGTTTTATATTTACTTCTCCTATATCATTATTCAAAAGTGAATCCCTCTGCTTACCTATTTTGAAGAAAGCCAAGAAAGTAGGGCTAATCAAATTGTGTTTCATTCTTTTGTCAAGAAGGAATGTAAAGCCAATGCCTTTTATGCGTATAAACAAACTTCTCTTATCTTGCATATTGGGAAATTCTTTCTTGTGGTAGCTTGCAATAATTTGAAGGATAAACTGTACTTGCCTCATAATTACCATACTTAATCTCAAGTACACAAAAATCCTCTAAGATACCATCCACCTCTGCTATTCTAACTTCACCTATGTCTGTTTCCAAGATTGCCAAATTTGTCTGAGGAAATGAACAGCTATTTCCCTGTTTTTCAATTTTCCAAAATGTTCCAGACTTTATGATATGGGTAGTATAACAGTCTGTACCTACTATAACCCTGTTTCCCTGTATTTTAGCTGTTATTTGGTTTAACTCATATTTCTGTGGAGGAGAATAATTATAGTCAATGAGGTAAGATTTGATTATTGGGTCTTTACAAATATATGTAATGCCATCCCTCAAAAAAGGTTTTATCATATATGCAGTATCTTTCTCTACAACATCTTCTTGATTCTCATTTTGCTTATTGCTTTGCAATGTGCATCCCATTAGGCAAAGAAGCAATAAAAAAATAATCCAACTATTCTTTTTCATCTGTAACTTTCATTTGTTCAAAATCTATAATCCATTTATTCTCTATGAGGAATTGTACCCCAAGTACTCCATGAATCTGTATTCCAGTTTCATCCTGCACTTGTCTTATTGCCCCAGAAGCATCCAAAACTGAAAAAGTGGAAGTATAATCCCTCCCTTCAAAATTGAATGTAGCTTCAATGATAGGAGTTTCTTTGTAATGTCCCTCTATCCCCATTGTTCTATATATTCCTTCAAGTAGCTTAAACTCACTTTTAAAATGTTCATATACAAAATCAAATAGGGTGTTATGAGTAGCACCAGTATCAATCAAGAAACAAAGGTTATTTGTTTTTCCTGATGTCAGTATCAGTGGTAAACCTGCTTTTTGCAGACCAAATGTTAGTGGAAATTCCATTTTTATTTTGTTTATTCTATATTCCAATAATTACTTTCATCTCCTTCAAAAGTATCAATAGTTTGGTCTTCCCACTCCTCTTTGTCATTTAATGAAGAAGATTTATTGCTATTATCATTAGTAAATAAGTTATTTCTTTTAGTGGAAGTGGCTTTCTGAGGAAATGAATACTCTTCTAAATCAAAATTAGGCATAAACTCAAAATCAATGGGTAGGTTTATTCTACTCATTGGGTCAATTATATATGCTACTTCTGTTCCTTTGTATCTTCCTGCAATTTTTACAGCATTATTATTACCCCATATCTTAAAAGATTCAAGTGGCAAAATATAGTCAAGATTAGGATAAATGGCTATTTTACCCAAGGTATCAATTACCCCCCAATGAATATTATCCATCAATTTAACTCGGGCATAGCCACAAATAAATTGAGGGTCACACCAAATGTATGTTCCAAATGAAACTATCTGCTTTTCTGTGATATTAATATAAGCATATTGATATTTCTCATTTCTGACTAATGACAAGCCACAACTAAAAGGGTACATTTCCTTATATTTAGGAGTGATAGCAATTCTCCCAGATGGATATTTTGCACCAAATAGATTGTTCTTTTGAAAGACAATAAGGTCACTCATTTTGCTCTTTTTGTAGCCATACTACAAAAAAGAAAGTGTGGTACTTTCCTGCTGAGTCCAAGGTATCACCACAACACCTACAATCACAAACAAGGAAAGCCCACACCTGATGGTATGAGCATTCACTCCCTTACTGCTGTGATTGTTAGTCTTCAAAGTGGTGATTTTAGGACTTCACAAGTAAGAAGCAAACACTTCTTTTTCTAATATGTCTTGTTAAACTTCTATTTCATTAGCAATCATTTGATTGTTTCTGTTGCAAAGTTAAGACTTTCCACATATAAACAATCATCCGAAGACTACTTTTAATAGGTTTTCAGACCATATTAGCACCATAGGCATGAGCTTATTCTCTTATCTGTCATTAAGGCTCTTGAAGTGGAAAAGTAATAATAACCTTCATATCCACCAGTGGCAAATGTACCATTAATTCTATTACATATCTCTGATTCTCATATCTTTTCAAAATAAAAGTCCCAATTCCTTACAAGAACCGAGGCTTACAACAATAATAAACACAATACAAAGGCTACTCACCTTTATCTCTCTTTAGCCATTATACACATGAATATCAATCCAATAGTGATATTCAAAATGCCTTTTATCATTATCTCCATGTTATAATCAGTTCAAATATCTTAATACCCAACTACAGCCAGCTACTCCAGAAGGAAAAACAAGAAAAAGATGGAAGACATTTCATATCCAATCTTTCTTCCAAACTACCTTCTGGAGCTTATTTTCCAGTTCTCCATTCAGCCACCATAGAAAATACCCCTTGCTTACTTCCTATATAAATATAACCAAGTAAGTGTGAAGTGTCGAATTTTTATTTTTATTCCTATAAGGTACATTACAAGTTTTTTCGACACTACAGAATTTCCTAATATAATGGATAAATAAGAGCAAATACTCCAGAAAGGAATGGGAATTATAAGATTATTGTATAAACCATGAATATTCATTTTCTCCATACAGAGCCTTATTTAGCCCTTCTGTAAGTTGTGTGGCATTCAGTGACCTATCCAAGAAATTATCTATATAGCTGCTTTTGTTGGCTCCAGTGAGCAGATTATATACATTCCACATGGAAACAGCATTCTGATTCTCAGGAAGAGCAAAGTTATCATCATTGTAATATGCCTTGGCTACAAGCCCTATCTGTGTATCAGTCATCAGCATTTGAGGAAGCCTTTTCTTCTGTTCAACTGGGAGATATTGATATAATCTACTCTTACCCAAAAACTGTGCAAACTGCTGTTCAGTCATATAACTATCTTTATATGTACTCATGTAGTATAGGTGTTTGGCTATGTTGTATTCTTGAAATAGCCTCATCACTGAACTAAATAAATCAGCAGTACTCATCACCTTTAACTCAGACTTGTAACCATCAGTTGAGACACACATATTACAGCAAACTAAGTTCTTAAAGCCTATAAATACCTTGAATTTTTCTACACTTTTCTTACTATACAAGTTTTCATGATTATATGCCCTTACTCCACCAATAGTAAGATTCAATCTATTGCCTATTATATCTTCATGGATAGTGGGAATCTCAAAGCAGAACATCATTCTTTCATAATAAATGGTCTTGTCTGATTCAAGTAAATCCTTCACTGGTTTATGAATAGCTTCGGGTGTTCTGCCTTTAATGACATGGCTTACTCTGATAGCTGGTTCTTCAATCCTCTCATTGGGAAATATCTGATTGGCAGCTTCCCAAACCATTTCAATAAATGAAGGGTGACTGATAGTTATCTCATTATCCTTGCTGAATACTGGCACTACACATTCTTTCCTTAGATGCTGTATAGTGACTTCTTTGGTATTGGCTTCTATAAAAGGTAATCTTTTGTTTTCCCTTCTGGAGCTGATAATTTCAGTCTCTATAGTTTCAACTGGGGTTTCAATCTCAAACTTTGGCTGACTAAATGTTTGCATCAACATATTAGTTCTGTGTACTGGCATTAACTGCATTGCTTCCATAATGTATAAAATTAGGATTATAGTTGATAATAGGTTTATTGCTCTCTTCTTGTAACTGCATCTTCTTCTGCATGAAATCTGATGTAAGTTGCTGATACCATTCTGGGTATTGGTGATAAATGGAGGTAAGTTCTTCAATGGTTTTAGCCTGATTTATCTTCTGCTTTATCATATCCAAGTTTACTCCATTATTGCACCAATCCAGTATTATTTGCCCAGTAGTGGGTGTAATAGTAAAGTCTGGTTTACCCATGAATAGACTTGTTCTATCCTTTGATGCAATGGCTTGATGCTTCATGTTAATATCAAGGACTATGGTAAATTCATAATCTATTCCATCCCTCATGACAGCTTTTAACCCCACTTTCTCTGGAATCATCTTGCCATTTTTTTCACTAAGAACATAATCCTGCTTGCACCTCATAGTACAAATAACATGGCTTGGAGATTGTAGAATCTTCTGCATGAAGGCATTAATTCTTGGTGTAATCTTCTGCCAGTTAGTGAATGAATTGCCTTGTAGATTAGCATGATACTCCAGAAGGTTATCCCAACACTGAGAGATACTATCAATGATTATCACCTCCATTTTAGCATCCTCACATACTTTTACAGCTTCAATATAGGCTTCAGGTGTAAAGTTGTCTTGAAGGGGTAATACATTGTAGTTGCCTAAACTGGCATACAAATCAGCACTTCCATTCTCACTGTCTATGATGGCTATTTTAGTCCAATCTTTAGTCAGACCATAGGCTAATAATAAGGCTGAATAGGTCTTTCCTGAGCCTGCACAGCCTTGTAGAGCAAGCTTTATCTTAGCCTGCTTCTTTGATGATACTCTTAAATTTAACATATAAATTAATAATTAATTAGTAAATTTGCATTGTTAAAAATACATAGATGCATGAAAACAATAACTTTAGAACAACTTATAGAAGAAGGTTCCGAAATAAAAAAACAGATTTCATATATTAATGTCCCTGCTGGAGTAATAAGAACTTATAGAGCTTATCAGTTAAGTGATAATCAAAAATATGAAACATGGAAAAATATGACTATAAGATTTCTCTCTGTCAATTTTCCTGGAGATAGATGCATTAATGATTTTGAGAAAACTTCTGAAGAATTCTCAAAATCATACAAATCTCCCATTGTATTTGATAAAATGTTAGGTATATTAAATTCATGCTTAATTATTCCTCAAGTTCCAATAGCATCAAAAGAAGCAAGTATGATTGACAAATCAATCCATGTAAATGTGAATCAGAATCAGTCACAACAACAAACTATTGCATTTGAGATTTTTGTTGAAGCTATAAAAGATGAACTTACAGGTAAGCAGCAAAAAGAAATCAAAGAAATTATTATTAATAAACAAACAGGCATATTAAAGATGAAAATAAAATCCAAATAAATACAACTAAATATGCTTTATATCAGTTCTTTATAGGGTAGTTATTTCTTTCAGTTGTTTTCACTATTTTCTGTTAATTGGTTCTTTTTGGGTACATTTTTGTTTCTTGTTTGTTTCTTGATTTCAGTTTTAATTCGTACATTTGCATACGAAAAATAACGAATGAAAGAATACGATTATGCCACGAATAAAGAAGCCTAAAAAAGTAAAAGAACCAATCCGTCTTCGGATGAAGGATTTGTCCGATGGCAGCAAAAGTCTGTATCTGGATATATACCGCAACGGCAAACGGACATACGAGTACCTGAAGCTGTATCTTATTCCGGGAACGGACAGCAATACCCGTCGGCAAAATGAAATAACAATGGCTGCCGCAAATGCCATCAAGTCGAAACGTATTATCGAGCTGACCAGTGGTGAAGCCGGTATCGTGAACCATACGGATAAGATTTATCTGCTGGACTGGATGCAAACCTATCTGGAGTACCAAGAGAAACGCGACAAGAAGGGCATCGGTCAAATCAAAGCCGTTACCCATATCCTGAAAGAATATGCAGGGGAAAGATTTATATTGGATCGGGTTGACCTCGCTTTTTGCCAAGGCTATATCGACTACATGCTGACAACCTTCCGCCCTAAAGGAAAGCCGATAGCAGCTTCTACACGCAACACCTATTATCAGATATTCAATGGCGCCCTGAATGCTGCCGTTCGGGCTAAACGGTTGTTGAGAAATCCGTTTAACGAGATGGAAAAGTCGGAGAAGCCCAAAATGCCGGAAAGCGTGCGGTCCTATATGACCATCGAAGAGGTACGGGCATTGATTGCCACTCCGATGCAGGAAGGGAGGGTAAAAAATGCCTATCTGTTCTCCTGCTTCTGCGGACTGCGTATCAGCGATATTGTCGGCCTGAAATGGAAGAATGTCTTTGTCGATAACGGCCAATACCGTCTGGCGGTAGCTATGCAGAAGACCAAAGAACCGATTTACCTGCCACTCTCCAACGAGGCGTTGAAATGGATGCCGGAGCGTGAGGACAAGGCTGCAGACGATCCTGTGTTCAACCTGCCTTCAAATATCAATCAGTATCTCAGACCGTGGGCCGAAGCGGCCGGAATCACCAAGCGTTTTACTTTTCACACCGCCCGGCATACATTCGCGACCATGATGCTGACGCTCGGTGCGGATCTCTATACCGTATCGAAGCTGCTTGGCCATACCTCCGTGAGAATGACACAGGTGTACGCCAAAATCATCAACCAGAAAAAAGACGAAGCAGTCAATTTGGTTAACGGCCTATTCGACTGATGTAGTCATACATGTCAAATTCAATTTAAGGTAAATATTTCCGGCTTTTCTCCGATATTTCAAATGGTCGAAGTAATGCCACTATTATAATAAGTATAAACCCATAAAAAACAATTCGACATGAAAGGACAAAACAACAGGTCCTCTCTTTTTTTGAAGGGAGACCACATCTGCACCACTTCGCTACGGAACAGGATGTAGCGGAAGAATTTTACGAGTTGCTCTCCGAAGCAAGGGAGCTTTATCTTCAAGACGTCATGACAGGCGGCAAACGATATGGCCGCTACGTGGATGACTTTATAAACAGCCACCGGTACATCGACTGCAACAGTGCGGTTTGCAGGAATTGCCATGAAATGAACATTCATATCATCAGAGGGCTGTTGCTCGATTGTACAAGTCTCGTCAAAAGCCTCTTTACCGCAGAAACATTTTCTTTCGAGGAGTGCATGGCCTTGAAACAAAAGTACGACATTGCCGGAGTATGGTTCGACTCTTCACGTATAGAAGATTCCAGAAACGCTCCACCTCTCTCCTTTGGTTGCAATTTTTCCCGTGAACAGATGACAGGTATTGTGGCTTGCGCCAACGCTTATCATCTGTTTTGCGTTTCCACTCTCCGCATCGAGGACATGGAAGCGCTTTTTGCCTGCAAGGAGAATTTCTGTATACGTGTGAACAATATCCGCCATGTGGCGGTTCTGTTCGATGCGTTGCTCGAAAACACCTTTATCCTACCTCACTGGCAGTCGGTTCTCGACAAGGGGCGGTTCCTGTTGTCCAAAGACGGCACAAGATATGTTACCGCTTCAAGCCTCTCGTCTGCCCTCTCTGCGGCGAGGAACAACATTACATCGGCAAACCTCGGCATACGAAAAGCCATCAGTCGGCTGAAAATATGACACGAAGTGCCAAAAAGCCAAGTATGTGAAAGATAAAACAGTGATAGTTGCCGTGATACGTGCATAGTATCATGCCGGAATTTCCGGCTGTCCGGTTCACATCACATAACTTTGACCTCCGTTAGCGCGCTGCATAACGGAGGTAACTCTCCATTGTCTAATTTTAACATGTATTTTATGCAAAACAGAACAACATTCATGGAGCGGTTAAGCGAACGGCTGACCGCCATAGAAGCGGTTCTCAAGAAGTTGGAACCGGTGGAAGGTCTGTTGGAGCGTGTGGCTTTACTGGAAAATACCATTTACACGACCAAGAAAGTCTTCACTTTTCAAGAGGCGTGCATGTATATCGGCGTGTCCGAAAGTATGTTGTACAAACTCACATCGAACAAGGAAATCCCGCACTACAAACCTCGCGGCAAGATGCTTTACTTCGCGAAGGAAGAGCTGGACGCATGGCTCTTGCAAAACTACGAACCTACGGTGGACGATGCCATGCGTATGGCGACGGAAGTATCCGCAACCCAACCGTTCTTTAACCAGAAGCGCTATGGAAAACGAAAAAAGAACTGACCGTAACTCGTGGGCGGAACTGGACGAGAATCGCCTGTCGGATATTCTCACGGCATCGCAGATAAAGGCCACGGACACCTACGTGACTCCGCCCCAGATTATATGGATCGACAACTCCACCATAGCGACGCTCGGCAATTTTAGCGCTTCGACGGGTAAGGCGAAGGCGAAAAAGACGTTTAATGTCTCTGCTATTGTCGCTGCGTCACTGGCGGGCCGGCAGGTTTTGAACTACCGGGCGCATCTGCCCGAAGGCAAGCGCAGGATCTTGTACGTGGACACCGAACAGAGCCGTTTCCATTGCCATAACGTGTTGGAACGTATTCTCCGCCTGGCGGGACTGCCCACCACAACCGACAACGAGAATCTCGATTTCATTTGCCTGCGGGAATACACGCCGGCCGTGCGTATTGAGGTCATCGACTACGCTCTGCGACAGAACAAAGGGTACGGGCTGGTCATCATTGACGGCATCCGCGACCTGATGCTCGACATCAACAGCACCAGCGAATCGGTGGAGGTTATCAACAAGATGATGGAATGGTCGTCGAAATACGACCTGCATATCCATTGTGTGCTGCACCTGAATAAAGGCGACAACAATGTGCGCGGGCATATCGGCACGGAAATGAGCAATAAGGCGGAAACGGTGCTGGTCATCACCAAGAGTGCGGAGAATCCCGTTATCAGTGAAGTTCATGCGCTGCATATCCGCGAGAAGGAGTTCAAACCGTTTGCTTTTTCCGTTGATGACGAAGGATTGCCGGTCATGGTGGATAACTATTCGTTTGATGGCAGCGTGAGACCGAAGGCCCGGAGCAGCTTCATGGATTTGTCCATCGAGCAGCACCGGGAGGCGCTTTCCGCCGCTTTCGGGGACAGGCCCATCAAAGGTTTCGAGAACGTACTGCAGGCTCTCATGGCCTCCTATGAGGCTATCGGGTTCAAACGGGGACGCAGCGTCATGATAAAACTGCTGCAGTACCTGACGGAAAACCTGAAGCTGATCGTCAAACGGGACAAGCTCTTTTATTACGATGTGACCCCGACCGAAGCCTTGCTTTTCGACGAAGAATGCGAGGACGCAGAAGGTGAAAAATAATTTAGTTTACTTTGGTCCGGGTATATATAGGAGAAAAACCAAAGTAAACCGTTTTTTGAAAACAAGTGAAAAGAAAATGACATGACCATAGCGGAAGCAAAACAACTGCGTATCGTGGACTATCTTGCCAGTCTCGGCTACCACCCCCAGAGTGTAACATCGAAACAATACTGGTATTTGTCGCCGCTACGCAATGAGCGTACCCCGTCGTTCAAGGTCAATGACCGGCTCAACGAATGGTATGACTTTGGCGCAGCGACGGGCGGAGACCTTGTGGAACTGGGCAAACACCTTTACCAGACGGACAGCGTGAGCGAAGTGCTTGCCTATATAGGGAAGCACGAGAACGCTATCCCGATACAAAGGGTGCGGATTCCGGGGACAACGCCCCGACCCGTCGAAGCCGACATGAAGGACGTGCTCGTCGTACCGTTGCAGCACCATGCGCTGCTCTCGTACCTTCATTCCCGTGGAATCGACGGAGACATCGGCCGCATGTTCTGCCGGGAGGTCCATTATGAATTGCGGCAACGGCGCTACTTCGCCCTTGCCTTCGGTAACGTGGCGGGCGGGTACGAGGTTCGCAATCCTTATTATAAGGGCTGTATCCGGTGTAAGGACATCTCTGTCATCAGGCATTCTCATAGTGAAGCACAGAACCGGGTTTGCGTGTTCGAAGGCTTCATGGATTTTCTCTCTTACCTGACGCTGAAACAGACGGGTGATGATACGGTCTGCATCGGCGCACCTTGCGATTACCTCGTGATGAACTCGGTGAACAACCTGAAAAAGGCTTTGGAACACTTGCAGGTGTACGAGGAAATACACTGTTATCTCGACAATGATCTCGCCGGACAGAAAACGGAAGAGACCATCGCCGGCATGTACGGCAAGCGGGTGCACAACGAAGCACTCCGTTATCACGAGTACAAGGACCTGAACGATTACCTGCGCGGAAAGAAACGGTAAGGCATTATCGTTACCCCTCCCTTGAAAGCTCTCCTCCCGGAGGGCTTTTTTTATGCCCGTTTTTCCCGGTACATTCGCCTTAAAGTATGAAATTAAAGTTCAATTTATATGTTTCATACTTATTTATACGTAATAAAATATTGTTTGATATAAAGAGTTTTCATTATATCAAATATAATACTTTTCTTTGCTTTTGTACTTTCAAAGTTCAATTAAAGTTTAATTTCATACTTAAAACAGATGAGTTCATACTTTATATTCGCCCTTGTACTGACGGTGCTGTACATCGTCTATTACGCGGTCAATATTACCCGTGACCTGTATGGAAAGAAGGGAACGGAGAAGACTGACGAAGAAGTTTTCGACCTCGGTCCGATGGATGCCACGGAAGAGAGTGTCGAGGTTTCGGAGAACGAGACCGGGTTTAGTATCGGAAATGAGACATGCGACACGGAAGCCGTAGCTGCCCCGCCTGCGGTACAAGACGGCGATACAGGGAAAAAGGAGGCAGCCGCGAAAGAGCGGCTTGAAAGGCTGAAGGCCAAGGCGGAGGCGCAGATGGAAGAGATCGCTCCCTACCTGTCCGACGGCTTTACCGACGAAGAGATGTATAAGGCGTTGATTTCCAAAGGACGCTTGGACAACCGTCCCTGCCTGAAATGGAGACCGGTCAAAGATAAGCTGTAAGATGTCGAAAACGAAAAAGATACTATGTGCGCTTTGTTCCATCATCCCCTGTTCAGCTCTGGCGAAAAGCGGCAGCGTGAATTACAGTTGGGGTGCGGATGCGCTGGCGACGATGCACGACTACGTGGTAACAATGATGTTTTACGTCCAAGCTCTCTGTTGTGCCATCGCCGGGATTTGTGTGATTGTGTCCGGATTCCAGATTTACGTAAAGATGAACACGGGCGAGGACGGCATTACCAAGTCCGTCGTAACGCTTGTGGGCGCGTGCCTGTTCCTGATCGGTGCGTTCCTCGTCTTTCCTGCCTTTTTCGGCTATCGCATATAGAAACGGGAGGCAGGAATCAAGTACCGCCATAACGATTCGAAAGAACTGCAATACTTACCCTAAAATAAATAATCATGTTTCAAAAAACAAAAAGACAAATGAAAAAAATGTTTTCTGCTAAAAAAGTACAGATGCTCACACTGATGTTGCTGTGTGGCACGACGGCCGTCATGGCCCAGAACTCCGCAGGCGATTATTCCGCCGGTACGACTGCACTGGCTACCGTGACGGAGGAAATCGCCAAGTACGTTCCCATCATGGTCAAACTGTGTTACGCCATTGCCGGTGTTGTGGCTATCGTAGGCGCTATCTCGGTGTACATCGCCATGAGTGCGTCCGTAATGGTTGCATGATAAATTCCTCTTTAGCAAGAGGATAGGTCAGGGTTCAAGTGATCTACTTCCACCCAAATAAGCCCGAGGGGAAACCTAAAGGTGAAAATAGCACTTTGGGAAAGCAATAAGTCAGTCAAAAGCCAGACTGCGACTGAATTGCGAGGGAGAAAGACAGATATGAGGATAAAGTCCATACTGATTGAACGATAGCCCAGCGGCAAAAGATGTAGCTGCGACGGAAGGCTTTTACAAACGTCGCATTGTGGCACTAAGACAACGTCATTGGTGTTATAGCAAAGAACCAGCCACAACGCAACCGCAGTAAGCGGAGAAAAGGGCGGAAGTCGTATCCGACAATCTGTCGTGCTAATAGTTATCATACAGCTAAACGGAGATTACCTAAGTTGGAAAGCCATGAAAGTGGCTATGGGCTTTGGCTCTGAATATCCAATATGGTAACGGAGTTCCCATAGTAGTCCGAGCAAGGTAATGCCTTGTACATGGCGAAGGGGAACAGTTAGTAATGTTTTAATACAAATTTTGAAAACGTGTAAGACGTATGGAAAAATCAGAAAGAGTATTAAAAGCTCTAAGTGACCACAGTCAAAGTTCGGATTATAAATACGAGCGACTGTATCGGTATCTGTTCAGTGAAGAGATGTTCGCTGTAGCCTACCAACGCATCTATGCGAAGCAAGGCAACATGACACCCGGAACTGACGGCAAGACCATCGATGAGATGAGTCTTGAAAGGATTGAAAGATTGATTGTGTCCTTAAAGGACGAAAGTTACCAACCCCACCCTGCACGCAGAGTGTACATACCGAAGAAGAACGGCAAGAAACGTCCGCTCGGTATTCCCTCATTCGAGGACAAATTGGTGCAGGAGGTAGTTAGACTGCTGCTTGAAGCTATTTATGAAGGTCATTTTGAAGGCACTTCACATGGTTTCCGACCGCATCGAAGCTGCCACACGGCATTGGGTATGATACAGAAGTCTTTTGCGGGAGCAAAGTGGTTTATCGAGGGAGACATCAAAGGCTTCTTTGACAACATAGACCACAACGTACTGATTAGCATTCTTCGTGAACGCATATCAGATGAACGCTTCCTCAGACTTATCCGTAAATTCCTCAATGCAGGGTATGTGGAGGACTGGAAGTACAACAAGACGTACTCAGGAACTCCGCAAGGTGGAATAATCAGCCCCATGCTGGCTAACATCTACCTTGACAAGTTCGACAAGTACATCAAGGAGTACGCAGCCAAATTCCGCAAAGGTGACAGACGCAGCATCAATCCCGAATACTGGCGTTTGAACAATAAGAAGAACTGGCTGAAAAAGAAGTTGCAGAAAACATCCGATGAGCAGATACGGAAAAGCTATCTGTATGAAATTGCCCAACTGAGCAAACAGATGCTGTCCACTCCTCACAAGGATGCAATGGATGCGGACTTTAGAAGAATGCAGTATGTAAGGTATGCGGACGATTTCCTTATATCGGTTATCGGAAGCAAGTCTGAATGCGAGACCATCAAAGCGGACATCACCCAATTCATGAGAGAACAACTCAAACTTGAATTGTCTGATGAGAAAACTTTGATAACACACGCACAAGACAAGGCGAAATTCCTTGGATATGAAATCTTCATCAGAAAGTCAGACGCAGTGAAAAGGAATAAGGACGGAGTTCTCAAAAGAGACTTCAACGGCGCAGTGGTGTTAACCCTTAACTCGGCTGTGATACAAAAGAAGCTCACTGAGTACAACGCGTTGGAGGTCAGAAACATTGATGGCAAAGACATTTGGTGGTCAAAGCCTCGCAGATATATGACTCCAATGAAGCCCGAAGATATTCTTGCCCAATACAATGCGGAAACCAGAGGACTTTACAACTACTATTCACTTGCTGCAAACGTGTCCAAAGAATGTGCATCTTTCGCCTTCATTATGAAGATGAGTATGTTCAAGACACTTGGCTGGAAACTGAACACTTCCGCAAGGAAAGTTCGCCAGAAGTATCAGAAGGACAAGGACTTTGTCATTCCGTACAACGATGCCAAGGGAAAGCAGAAATACAGAGTCTTCTACAATGAGGGTTTCAAAAAGAGAAATGCTCAGTTCGATGTTGACTATGACAAACTGCCACAGACCATGTACGTGCCATATCCGAGCCTTGTGGAAAGGTTGAAGGATGGCAGATGTGAACTATGTGGTAAGGAAGGAAAAGTAGTCATGCATCATGTGAGGACTCTCACCAAGCTGAAAGGCAATAATGAGTGGGAGAAACTGATGCTCAAAAGACATCGCAAGACACTGGTTGTCTGTGAGGACTGCAACTCTATGATTCAGAACTATGGTAAAGAGTAATGTTACTAATGGAAAGCCGTATACATGGAGACATGTAAGTACGGTTTGGGGGCGAGTACTCGGAAACCGCCCACCGCAAGGTGGGTATGGCGCTGGGTGCTTAGCCCACACAACGAGGAACAGGACGTGAAGAAGAAAATCATGATGGTCGTGGGCGCATGTATTTTCTTAATCGCTGCCGCACAAGCACTTCCGATGTTCTTCGGTATCGGCGCATAAACCTTCCGCACGATGAAAGGCAAGGACGAACGTTACCCTGACTACCCGCTGTTCAAAGGTCTTCAACGGCCTTTGGAGTTCATGGGCATCCAGGGACGCTATATCTACTGGGCGGCAGGCGTTGCCGGCGGAGCCATCGTCGGCTTTATCATCGCCTACTGTCTCGCAGGGTTCGTGGTCGGACTGGTCGTGCTGGTTGCGGTCGTCTCGACGGGTATCGCCCTTATCATGCTCAAACAGCGGAAAGGGCTGCATACCAAGAAAGACGGGCGCGGGGTGTATATCTACGCCCACTCGAAGAAGCTGTGAGAAGAAAAGAAAAACCATCACGGGCAACGTGTGGTCTTGTTGAATGTTGAACGCGGGCCGGCCGCCTGAAATCCGGGCGGCCCGGCCTTTTTTATCGTATTTTAAGATGACTTTGTACATCATTCTACTTTTTATCGCCTTGTGTGCCGGCATGGCCCTGTCGGTCTATGCGTTCGGTACCGGAGGCAAGCGCAAGCGTATCTTTCAGGACATCTATTTTTCCGTGGAAGAGACGAACGGCGTGGGCGTGCTCTATACCAAGACGGGCGAATATTCTGCTATCCTGAAAATAGAGAACCCCGTGCAAAAATACTGCGCGAACATTGACAGCTACTATGAGTTCACGCACCTTTTCACCGCCCTCGCACAGACGCTCGGCGAAGGATATGCCCTGCACAAACAGGACATCTTCGTCAGGAAACAGTTCGAGAACGAGACGGGCGACAAACACGAGTTCCTCTCGTCGGCCTACTTCCGTTACTTCAAGGGGCGCAACTACACGGACAGCGTGTGTTACCTGACTATCACACAGGAGGCGAAGAAGAGCCGACTGTTCTCGTTCGACAACAAGAAGTGGCGCGATTTTCTGGTCAAGATCCGCAAAGTGCATGACCAGCTGCACGATGCCGGGGTACAGGCCAAGTTCCTGAACAAAGCCGAGGCGAGCGAATACGTGGACCGCTATTTCGCCATGAACTTCAAGGACCGGATCGTGTCGATGACCAACTTCAAGGCAGACGACGAGACAGTCTCGATGGGCGACAAACGCTGCAAGGTATATAGTCTTGTCGATGTGGACTGCGCCGCACTGCCTTCACTGATAAGACCTTATACCAATATAGAGGTCAATAACACGGATATGCCCGTGGACCTGCTGGCTGCCATTGACAGCATTCCGAGTGCGGAGGCTGTCATCTATAACCAGATTGTCTTCCTGCCCAATCAGAAAAGGGAACTGGCCCTGCTGGACAAAAAGAAGAACCGGCACGCCAGTATTCCCAATCCGAGCAACCAGATGGCCGTGGAGGACATCAAGCGGGTACAGGAGGTCATCGCGCGGGAAAGCAAGCAGCTCGTGTACACTCATTTCAACCTGATTGTCGCCGTACCGACTGGTACGGACCTGCAAAAATGCACGAACCATTTGGAGAATGCTTTCGGACGTATGGGTATCCATATTTCCAAAAGGGCGTACAACCAGCTGGAACTGTTCGTAAACTCGTTTCCGGGTAACTGCTACGGCATGAACGAGGACTATGACCGCTTCCTGACGCTGGGTGACGCGGCGGTGTGCCTGATGTATAAGGAGCACATACAGCACAGCGAAGAAACACCGCTGAAAATTTACTACACGGACCGCCAAGGCGTGCCGGTAGCTATCGACATCACGGGAAAGGAAGGGAAAAACAAACTGACGGACAACTCGAATTTCTTTTGTTTAGGGCCTTCGGGCAGCGGCAAGAGCTTCCACATGAACTCTGTCGTGCGCCAGTTGTACGAGCAGGGCACAGACGTGGTGATGGTCGATACGGGTAACAGCTACGAGGGCCTTTGCGAATACCTCGGCGGCAAGTACATTTCCTATACCGAGGAAAGACCGATTACCATGAACCCGTTCCGCATCAACCGGGTTGAAATGAATGTGGAGAAAACGGGCTTCCTGAAAAACCTCGTACTGCTCATCTGGAAAGGCTCGCAGGGTACGGTCACGAAGACGGAGGACCGCCTGATAGAACAGGTCATCACGGAGTATTACGACACCTATTTCAACGGTTTCGACGGCTTCACGCCCCTGCAACGGGAGGATTTGCGTAAGGGGCTGCTCATCGACGACCGTAACCGTACCGAGAAGCGGGACGAGGACGAAGGAGAGCGGGCCGGGCGTATCGAGCGCATGATCGACGAGATGGAACGCCGCCGTAAGGAGCTAAAAGTGGAAGAGCTGTCGTTCAACTCGTTCTATGAGTTTTCCGTGCAGCGCATCCCCGACATCTGTACCGAGAACCACATTTCGGGCATCGACATCTCGACGTACCGTTACATGATGAAGGACTTCTACCGGGGAGGCAATCATGAAAAGACGCTGAACGAGAACATGGACAGTTCACTGTTTGATGAGACGTTCATCGTCTTCGAAATCGACAGTATAAAAGATGATCCTCTCCTGTTCCCTCTTGTCACGCTGATTATCATGGACGTATTCTTACAGAAG
This sequence comes from Bacteroides eggerthii, assembly GCF_025146565.1. Taxonomy (NCBI): domain Bacteria; kingdom Pseudomonadati; phylum Bacteroidota; class Bacteroidia; order Bacteroidales; family Bacteroidaceae; genus Bacteroides; species Bacteroides eggerthii. The sequence goes on from NZ_CP102258.1 coordinate 1,724,595, forward strand.
ATGCGTATCAAGAAGAACCGCAAAGTCCTGGTCATAGAGGAAGCGTGGAAGGCGATTGCCAGCCCGCTCATGGCCGAATACATCAAGTTTATGTACAAGACGGCCCGTAAGTTCTGGGCTTCGGTCGGCGTGGTGACACAGGAGATACAGGACATCATCGGCAGCCCTATCGTCAAGGAAGCCATCATCAACAACTCGGACGTGGTGATGCTGCTCGACCAGAGCAAGTTCCGTGAGCGGTTCGATGAAATCAAGGCTATCCTCGGCCTTACTGACGTGGACTGCAAGAAGATATTCACCATCAACCGGCTGGAAAACAAGGAAGGGCGCAGTTTCTTCCGCGAGGTGTTCATCCGCCGGGGAACGACCAGCGGCGTGTACGGTGTAGAAGAACCAAGAGAATGTTACATGACCTACACCACGGAGCGGGCGGAGAAAGAAGCCTTGAAACTCTATAAACGGGAACTGCGGTGCAGTCATCAGGAAGCTATTGAGGCGTACTGCCGGGACTGGAACGCCAGCGGTATCGGGAAGTCCCTGCCGTTCGCCCAAAAGGTCAACGAGGCCGGGCAGGTATTGAACCTTCATGTAAAACAATAACAATCAAATCATTAATTACAAAAATGGAAAAGATAGACATTAGCCAAAGTGTAAAGACACTTGAGTTCGGGAGCAAATATGAAGCCCGTATCCAGCGGATATTCCGTGAGTTCGACATCAAGACCATCCGGGATTTGTGCCAATGGCCCGGAAAGGACTTGGTAAGGGTACGCGACATGGGAAGAAAAAGCATTGAGGAAATAGAGGATGTTCTGGAAAGATACAATCTCCGGTTGGGGATGCTCGGTAAGGAACTGGACGAATACGCCGGCATAGAAAATTCCGTACAGGACGAGGAAGAAGAGGCGAAGTGGGAACAACGCAGGTACGAGATCGCCAAGGAGGTATTCATACATCACCGTCTGGTGGCAAATTCCGCCGTATATGAGGCCGACGGACTGATACGTGCACTAAGAGGCATGACGCACCGTTGACGGATATCTGTTTTTAACCGGAGAGGAATCCATGATGAAACGGCTGTCACTTATCCTTATACTCCTGTCGCTCGCCGTTGTGCAGCAGGTCCACGCGCAGTATTACAGCGTGAACTACGACGCACGCACGGTGGCGGCAATGGCTACCGCTTTCGGTACGGAAGCCGTGGCGGAAAGCTATTACCGGGAGCAGGTCGATGACATTCTCAAGCACTACAATGCGGCGGAAGTGGCTACGGCGGGGATTTTTGCCTCCAAGTTCTTGGAGCATAAAGCCTTTTCCGACCTCGGTATCTGGAATAGCAGTACAGAAAATTACTACTACCGCCGCATTTACCGCATGGTCTCGGAGAAAATCATGCCGAAGATATGGGTGGTGGCGAAACTGATGCTCCGCTCGCCTCAAACGGCTATCTACTGGGGCAGCTACCTGATGAAAATCTGCGACGAGACGAAAAGTCTGTGTATGCAGTTCGAGAGTGTGGTGACGAACAGCACGCTGGGCTTTTCGGACATCGTGTTTCTGGAAATCAACCGAAACATCGCCCCTCTGCTGAAACTCTCGGAAGTGGGCGACATCGACTGGCAACGTATGTTGGACGATCTCGCCAGCGTGCCGGGTAACTTTACGAAAGAGAACCTGCAACACGACATCGACAACCTCTACAACATGGGTGTCGGTCTCGCCTCGGCTGGTATCGGAAATATCGGTGACGTCCTGCTGCAGACCAGTTCTTTCCATGATCTGATGGGCGGCAGGGTCAGCAAGGTCATCGACCTGTATGACCATTACGGTGCGCTCTTCGAGCAGGCGGAACATGACCTCGGAGGTCTGCTGATTGATATGGTGGGCGGAGAGGACAACGTGGCGGGACTGTTCGATTTCAGCAACTACGACCTTACCTCGTGGATGACAGATTATCTGGACAAGACAGCGGGAAACTACTACACGCAACGGTGGTATATCGCCCGTCGCGAGCAAGGGAGTATCGCCCTGTGCGATTACTACCCGCCGACGGACGACAACAGCATATTGAACGGCGGAGAGTGGACACGTTTCGAGACGACCGATCCCGGCTTCTATCCCAATGCCTCGCAACGGGAGCAGGTTCTCGCCAATTCGGAACGGTACGCCGGTTGGTCGAGAAGCCGGGTTCAGCTGCTCAACAGTCAGAACGACGGCTATACCTACACCATCGACTACTGGCAGAACGGTTACATCATCAGTCGGGGCGGCAAACAGACGAAGAAAGCCTATGCCTATGAAATCCATGTGAAGAAAAGCTGGAACCGGGAGGAAATCATTTACGAGGAGGTGTTCGATTCCTATTCGATGGACCTGAACACGTTCAAGGCGCAACTCAATGCCCGCCTCTTGGAGTTCAACGACAACGAGGAGGGTTATACTTACTATATCGCATCCGATGCGCGGAACTACTATCAGGCGACGGACGCTGCGAAGTTGCAGGGCTGCGAGAGCGTGACCATCAGCGTAACCTGCTCGGACGGGGCTACGCTTGGTCAGGGCACGACGCAGTACAAGTGCAGAAAGTGCGGCAAATCCCTGAACGCCCATTCAAAGGAGTGTGCCATGCAGACCACGGTTACGGAGAACGAATTGGACTTGTCCGAGTTGGACGCCATGCTGCAGGAGGCGGAGAACCAGGTGGCCGCCCTTCAGTCGCAAATCAATGCGTTGGAGAATGAGAATGCCGACCTGCTGAAAAAAATCGCCGAGGCGAGCGTGGAAGATGCGGCGGTGTACCGACAGCAGTACAATGCGAACAAAACACAGATAGACCGCCTGAAAAGCGAGCTGTCCGAATGGCAGAAGAAACAACGGGAATACACCGACGCAAAAGCCGAGGCGGCGGGCGATAACGATGTGGCAACGGACGACTATTACCGCATACCGGCCATCATGCAGGACTGTAAGACGGCTTACAGCCTGTCATGGCAGGACGGCGGGGCGTGGAACGGCTACACCTATGTCCGTAAGGCGACCATGCCGAACATCAACGGGGTCATCACGTTCAAGGCGACGGTCTCGATAGCCCGCAAACCGAAATATTTCCTCGGTATCAAGATACACCGTGCCATCGTGCAGATCAGTTGGGAACTGACCACGGAATATACCGACACGTATGTAGCCGACGTGCTGACACTCGACCCGAACCTGTCGGACGCGGAGAAAACGAAACTGGTGAACGACCGTATTGCGGAGATTGCACGGGAACACCCTTCGTGCAAGATCACGACGGAATACGCCCGTACCCCGCCATTGGAAGAGACTCCGACCGGGGAGGTGTACCATCTGCTGTGGTCGAGCGACCGGCTCGAAATCGCACGGGAAGTGGATTCCCGGATTACAAAAATATATGCAGACCTCGTGTCGCTGGAAAAGATGATGCACTATAAGCGGAGCATCATCGACGTGCTGAAGGATGTGCTGCCCGAACTGGACATGGACGAGGGACGCAGGCTGACGCTCGTGGAGGAATGCCACGAACGTTGGGTGGAGAATGCGCGAAACCTGCGGAACGGAAACGGCAAAGACAGCGGAAAGGAGGTGCGGCCATGAAACGTGCCCTGCTGATGACAGTCGTGCTGCTGGTTCTCCTGCCCGGCATCGCCAAGGCGCAATGGACCTTCGACATCGTGTCAGTGGAAGCCTACATCAACGACCACAAGAAACAGCGGAGCCTGCTGCTGGCCCGCAGTACGCTGGAATACAGCAACAAGCTGCTGCACGAATACAGCCGCAAGGAGATCGGCGAGTACAAGGAACTGAATGTGGACTTGGATCGCTACACCCGTGCCTTCGATGTCATCGACGTGATGTACCAGTCCTTGCGGACGGTACTGAACGTGAAAAGCACTTATACGGCGGTCAGCGACCGTATCGGCGATTACAAGAAACTGTTGGAGGACTTCAACGAGAGAATCGTGAAACGGGGACGCATCGACCCCGGCGATGCCGTGATACTGGCCATCAACGAAAAGGCAATACGGGACATCGCCAATGACGGGGAGCAGCTCTACAAGTCGGTGAGCGACCTTGTGCTGTATGCCACCGGGGCGGCGGCCTGCTCGACCTCCGACCTGCTGCTGGTACTGGAAGCGGTGAACACGTCGCTGGACGACATCGAGCGACACCTGAACCGGGCGTATATCGAGACATGGCGGTACATACAGGTGCGTATCGGTTACTGGAAAGCGAAGATTTACCGTCCCAAGGTCAAGGAGATTATCGACGGAGCTTTCGGACGATGGCGCAAAGCGGGACGGCTGGATTATTAATGAACGATGAAAGGGAAAGAAGACAGACTATCTACAGGTTGGAGTTTGACTTCCATGCCATCGACATCGGGAAATAAAAACAGAGAAAGAATTTTTAGTACGAACAAGCCTATTGGGATTATAACCAAGGGATAAAGAGACATTTAGATTGATGCAATGGAAAAGATTGTTTTTGCAAAAGACATTACGTTATATAAAGCCGACTGTCTTGAAGTAATGCCTTTTCTTCCGGAATCAAGTATCGACTTGGTTTTATGTGATCCCCCCTTTGGAATCACAGCTTCACAGTGGGATAAAATAATACCATTCCCGGAAATGTGGAAAGAGATCAGGAGAGTCAGGAAAGAAAATGCACCTACGGTCTTATTTGGCAGCGAACCGTTCAGCAGCCTTCTACGCTGCGGTAATTTAGAGGAATTTAAATATGACTGGGTTTGGGAAAAGTCAAAAGCAAGCAATTTTCTTCTCGCTAAAAAACAACCTCTAAAAGCACATGAGCTAATAAGTGTCTTTGGTAAAGGTAGAACCCCTTATTATCCCATCATGGAGGAAGGTGAGCCTTACGGGAATCGCACGAAGAGAGGAAGCAATTGGACAGGAATAAACAATGTCCCCAATCCTACATTCAGAAATGAAAACAAAGGGACAAGGTATCCACGAAGTGTGATATACTTCAAAACAGCGGAATCGGAAGGCAAAACGATTCATGTCAACCAAAAGCCGATTGCATTATTGCAGTATCTGATAAGAACATACACAAAGGAAGGAGATACTGTCCTTGATTTTGCATCGGGGAGCATGAGCACCGCAATTGCCTGTATCTATACGCATAGAAAATGTATTTGCATTGAAAAAGACGAGACGCATTTCTCGCAGGGAGAGAAACGAGTCAGGAATGAGTACCAATATTTACGGCTTTGAAGCAGGCCCTCAAAGTATGACTATACGATATAAATAACTGTAAAATAATGAATAACCGGAAATTAATATGAACAGAACTCTCTTACTCATGGCGGTTGCAGCAGTTGCAACGAGCGGTGTCAAGGCGCAGTCGGTTACTTACAACCATGACTCGCCGAAACAGAACCAGATTACGGTCATGGAAACCGGTACGGGCGCTCTGTCGCCCGAACTTTACTACACGCTGCTGCATAACAAGTACAAGAAGTCGGCGGCAAGCAAGAACAAACTGTCGTTCCGCACGCTGGCGGGTGTCAATCTCTACAATCAGACAGATGAAGCGGAAGCCATTGACTCGGCTCTGGTCAAACGTGCCGAAATCGAGGCGCTGAACGTGGCCGACCGGCAGATTGACCTCGCATGGCTGGCCGAGGGCGATAAGATAAACGCTCAAATGGAGCGGTTTCAGCGCAACATAGACCGGATTCTCCTTGCCGGGGGCACGACGGACGACAAGGAGCGGTGGACGGAATACTATCATGTGTACCAGTGTGCCATCGACGCAACGAAGGACGCTTATATGCCCAATGCGCAACGAAAGAAAGAATACCTGCGGATCTACGAAGACGTGGTACGGCAGAACGAGATTCTGGTCGGCTACCTTGCCCGAAGACAGAACGCCACGGCCACGGACGGATTGCTGAACGCAACCGCCGACCGAACCTTGGACAAAAGCAGCGTCGTCAGAAACGCCATGAGCCGCTGGAACGAATCGCGCCTTGCGGTGCGAGGTTCACAGTCGGACGGCGGCACTGGAACGGGCGACGGAGACGAGACGGTAAACAGAGGGAACTAAAAGCATATAACCTATGGCAGACGGAAATATTCTTTCGGATTTCGGTATCGACCTCTTGGAAGAGGAGATCGACGACGTGATTTTTCAGACCAACGAGTTCCTGACCGACGCGACCTTTACCGGCTCGCAAGGTCCATTTTGGTGGATATTGCAGATGTGCATGGCGCTGGCCGCCCTGTTCGCTATCGTCATGGCGGCAGGCATGGCGTACAAAATGATGGTCAAGCACGAGCCTTTGGACGTGATGAAGCTCTTCAGACCGCTGGCCGTGTCGCTCATTCTCTGCTGGTGGTATCCTCCGGCAGACACGGGCATGGCAAACAGCGGGAGCAACTGGTGCTTTTTAGATTTCCTCTCCTATATCCCGAACTGCGTCGGTTCGTACACACATGACCTGTACGAGGCCGAAGCCTCGCAAATCTCGGACAAGTTCGAGGAAGTGCAGGAGTTGATTTACGTGCGCGACACGATGTACACTGCCCTGCAGGCACAAGCCGATGTCGCCCACACGGGTACGTCCGATCCCAACCTTATCGAGGCAACGATGGAACAAACTGGCGTGGACGAGGTTACGAACATGGAGAAGGATGCAGCGAAGCTGTGGTTCACGTCGCTGACATCGGGTGTCATCGTGGGAATAGACAAAATCATCATACTTATCGCCTTGGTGGTGTTCCGTATCGGTTGGTGGTCGACGATTTACTGCCAGCAAATTCTTTTGGGAATGCTCACCATTTTCGGACCTATCCAGTGGGCGTTTTCGCTCCTGCCCAAATGGGAAGGCGCATGGGCGAAGTGGCTCACGAGGTATCTGACGGTGCATTTCTACGGGGCGATGCTCTACTTCGTGGGCTTCTACGTACTGCTGCTGTTCGACATCGTGCTCTGCATACAGGTGGAGAACCTGACGGCGATAACGACAAGCGAGCAGACGATGGCAGCTTACCTGCAAAACTCCTTCTTCTCGGCGGGCTATCTGATGGCGGCAAGCATCGTGGCCCTGAAATGCCTGAACCTCGTCCCCGACCTTGCGGCATGGATGATACCGGAGGGTGACACGGCGTTCTCAACCCGAAACTTCGGCGAGGGCGTGGCGCAGCAGGCTAAAATGACGGCAACAGGCGCAATGGGTACGGTAATGAGATAACAAAGTAACGATAAATATTCAAACAAAATGGTCATCAAGAATTTAGAGAACAAAATCAAACTGGTCGGAATTATTTGCACCGCCTTTCTTGTGGGCTGCGTCATCATCAGCGTGTCGAGTATCTGGACGGCCCGCACGATGGTTACGGACGCTCAAAAGAAAGTGTATGTGCTGGACGGCAACGTGCCCATACTGGTACGCCGCACGACAATGGAGGAAACGCTCGACGTGGAAGCCAAGAACCATGTCGAAATGTTCCACCACTACTTCTTTACCCTTGCTCCCGACGACAAGTACATCCGCTACACGATGGAGAAAGCGATGTACTTAGTGGACGAAACGGGCTTGGCGCAGTACAATACGCTCAAGGAGAAAGGCTTCTATTCCAACATCTTGGGAACGAGTGCCGTCTTTTCGATTTTCTGCGACAGTATCACCTTCAACAAGGAGAAGATGGAGTTCACTTACTACGGGCGGCAGCGTATCGAACGGCGCAGCAATATCCTGATGCGCGAACTGGTTACGGCGGGACAGCTCAAGCGTGTACCCCGGACGGAGAACAACCCGCACGGGCTGCTCATCGTGAACTGGCGCACGCTGCTGAACAAGGACATCGAGCAAAAGACAAAAAGCAACTATTAACTCTACCAGCCCTATGAATATCAAAGGATTCAGACGTATGCTGTTCGGCGAGAAGATGCCGGACAAAAACGACCCGAAATACAAGGAGCGCTACGAACGCGACGTGGATGCCGGGCGACGCTTCGCCAAAGCGACACGTATCGACAAGGCAGTGGCCAAAGTACAGGGTTTCGCCAACGCCCACCGGACGCTGTTTCTCGTCATCGTATTCGGCTTCGCCATCTGCGGGCTGACATGGAATATTTACCGCCTGACGGTGGTGTACTGCCATCATCCAGTCCGCCGAACGGCCACGGAAATGCAGGATTCCGTGCTCCGGGAACGGCATAAGATGCTTTCCGTACCGCATGTACGAAGATTCGATACGAAGGAAAGCGGTACGGAAAGGCCGGAATAGAACGGCAGGCTTATGAATATGCCGTTTGAGAGAACTATAAGCAAGTATGTGCAACTCAATTAAAGGGAAACAATGAACAATATCTTCAAGAGAATCAATTTCAGGCAGCCGAAGTATATGCTTCCGGCTATCCTCTATATCCCCCTTCTCGGCACGTCGTACTTCATTTTCGACCTGTTCCATACCGAGAAGGCCGAGGTACAGGACAAGACACTCCAGACGACCGAGTTCCTGAATCCCGAATTGCCGGACGCCCAAATCAAGGGCGGCGACGGTATCGGCAGCAAGTATGAGAACATGGCCAAATCATGGGGCAAGATACAAGATTATTCCGCTGTGGACAACATCGAGCGGGACGAACCGGACGATAACCAAGAGGAATATGAATCGCAATACACCGAAGAGGATATCGCCCTGCTTGACCGGCAGGAAAAGGAGAAAGATCTGGCAGCGGAAGCGGCCGATGCCAAGAGGCGGGAGCAGGAAGCTCTCGCAGAACTGGAAAAAGCACTCGCCGAAGCGAGGTTGAGAGGACAACGGGAGGTCATGCCGTCCGCAACGGACAGCACCGCAACGGTGGCTCCGCCGGACACGATGACGCAGACCAAGGGAACCATCGACGAGGAAAGCCGTTCGGTCAAAGCTCCTGCGGAGACGGACAAGGCAAGCGAGGTGGTGAAGAAGGTAAAGACGACTTCGGACTACTTCAACACACTGGCGAAAGATGCACGGGAACCGAAACTCATCAAGGCGATCATCGACGAAAACATCAAGGCCGTGGACGGCTCGCGTGTGCGGCTGCGCCTGCTGGACGACATCGAAATCAACGAGAGCGTGGTCAGGCGTGGTACTTACCTGTATGCCACAGTCAGCGGTTTCTCTTCCGGACGTGTAAAAGGAAGCATCAACAGCATATTGGTGGAGGACGAACTGGTCAAGGTCAGCTTGTCAATCTACGATACGGACGGGCTGGAAGGACTTTACGTACCCATCAGCCAATTCCGCGAGACAAGCAAGGACGTGGCGAGCAGTGCCATGTCGGGCAGTATGAACATGAATACCAGCGGATACGGTAACAGCCTCGCCCAATGGGGTATGCAGGCGGTGAACAATGCCTACCAGAAAACGAGTAACGCCATCAGCAAGGCCATCAAGAAAAACAAGGTGAAGCTGAAATACGGGACGTTTGTGTATCTGGTGAACGGACGGGAAAACAGGAACTAAAAGGTCAGTGACAATGGAAACAGATATATCAAAACTTCATAAGGGAACGGACGGCTTCTATTACGAAGACTACATCGCTCCCGATAAGCCCGAAACATTCGTTGGGAAGCTCGTAAGTACCGAATGGTGGCACAAAGGGGTACGATTCGCCCTGATATGCAACTTTCAGGCAGTGGACGGGCGGAGGATTGCCTTATTCGCCTTCCAGAAGCATACCGGTTTTTACGGGCCGAGAGACGGTGCGGTCAATTTCAAACATGTGGAGAAGAATACCCTCTGGGAGTGTGAAATCCGGAAAACCCGGACGGAACGCTGTACCTGGATGAGCGCCCGGCAAATTGTAGAACCGAAAACAGACGCAATATGATAGAGACGGATCGCATTTACCTTATGGACTGCATGGAGGGCATGAAACAGATAGCGGATGGTAGCGTGGACGCCATAATCGCCGACCTACCTTACGGGGTGTTAAATCGCAGCAATCCGTCGGTGAACTGGGACCGCCAGATACCGTTAGCAGCCTTGTGGGAGCAATACCGGCGGATTACCAAGCCGGACAGCCCCATTATCCTGTTCGGGCAGGGGCTTTTCTCCGCATGGCTCATGCTGTCGCAACCCCGGCTATGGCGGTACAACCTCGTGTGGCAGAAAGATCGGGTGACGGGACATCTCAATGCCAAACGTATGCCGTTCCGGCAGCACGAGGATATTCTGGTATTCTATAAAAAACAGCCGGCCTATCATCCGCAGATGACACCGTGTCCTCCGGAACGGAGAAATCACGGGAGGCGTAAAACGGAGGGATTTACCAACCGTTGTTACGGAACGATGAAACTCTCACCGGTACGCATAGCCGATGACAAATATCCGACCTCGGTCATCTTCATGCCGAAGGAACACAAGAAAGGCGCGTTCTACCACCCGACACAAAAGCCCGTGGCGTTGATGGAGTACCTGATACGGACCTACACCGACGAAGGCGATGTTGTACTGGATAACTGTATCGGGTCAGGCACAACCGCCGTGGCCGCTATCCGCACGGGACGGCACTACATCGGATTTGAAATCGAACAGGCGTACTGCGAGATTGCCGAGCGGCGGATTCAGGAGGAACTGGAATGCAGGAACAAGGTACAAGAGGAAAAAGAGATAAGGGAAGAAAAACAAAATCAATAAATCAATGACATGGACAAAAAAGGAATCGTAACGGCATTTCTTCTGGCGGCAGGGCTGCTGGGAACGCCGAATGTACAGGCACAACGAACCTACGAGGAGATGGAACAACTTACGGTAAATGAACAGGTAACGACGGTCATCACGGCCTCGGAACCGGTACGCTTCGTGGACATCTCCACAGATAAGGTTGTCGGCGACCAACCGATAGACAATATCGTCCGCCTGAAACCGAAAGAGGGCGGACACGAGGACGGCGAGGTGCTGGCCATCGTGACTATCGTAACGGAACGCTACCGCACGCAGTATGCGCTGCTCTACACCACACGGGTGCGGGAGGCGGTAACTGACAAGGAAATCCAGTTGCAGGAACGGAACGCCTATCACAACCCGGCGGTCTCGATGTCCACCGTGGATATGACACGCTTCGCCCGGCGTATCTGGAACTCGCCCGCGAAGATCCGCAACGTCGCCACCAAGGCACATCGCATGACCATGCGGCTGAACAACATCTACTCCGTGGGTGAGTATTTCTTCATCGACTTCTCGATAGAGAACCGGACGAACATCCGCTTCGACATCGACGAGATACGGGTGAAGCTGGCAGACAAGAAACTGACCAAGGCGACCAACGCACAGGTCATCGAACTGACCCCGGCACTGGTGCTGGAGGCGGGCAAGACGTTCCGGCACGGCTACCGGAATGTGGTCGTGGTCAAGAAAATGACGTTCCCGAACGACAAGGTGCTGACCATCGAGATGACGGAGAAACAAATCAGCGGGCGTAACATCAGCCTGAATATCGACTATGAGGACGTGCTGTCAGCCGATTCGTTCAGCGCGGCATTGCTGGAGGAGGAATGACGATGAAAAAGACGATTATCCTGACGATTGCCTGCATGTGCCTCGCCGTAGGAGCGTATGCACAGCGAGGCAGCGGCCGCCTCTCACTCGGTGCGGGGCTGCTGTACAAGAACGGGCTGGACGTGACGCTGGCCTACGAACACGAGATGAACTACCGCCATGCGTGGGAGTTCTTTGCCAACGGCTACCTGCAATGGGCAGAGTGCGAATCCTGCAAGCATGTATGCCCGAAATCTTTCTGGCGGAACTACCGCACCTACAGCTTCGGCGTGGCTTACAAACCCTGCGTCACGAGGGGACGCAACCATTACGGAAGCCTCCGAATCGGGGCTTCGGGCGGAAGCGACACGAAGAAGTTCCTTGCAGGACTGCATTTCGGCTACGAGCACAACTATGTGTTGCGGGCGGGCTGGACGCTATACTGGCAAGTCAAGGGAGACGTAATGATAAAGGGGGCCGACGTGCTGCGTACAGGGGTTGCCCTCGGTATTAAACTACCTATAAAATAAGGGAAAGATGAAACAGAACATTATCAGAAAAACGTGCCAGGTAGTGCCGGTTCTCCTCATAACCGGGGCGTTGGCTGCCTGCGACGCACATATAGAAGAATCCGAAGAAACAAAATATCCCGTACACGTCCTCTGTGTGGACGGGACAGTAATACCGTACAGTGAGTACGAACAATCCAAGGAACAGGCGATTGCCGTCGTCTTCCATATCGGCTCCGACGGGGAAACGGAAGGAAACGGCTATGCCGTCTATCTGTGGGATATGACGCCGAAAGCTTTTGCCGACAGCCTTGGTGTCGAGCAGGGTACGTCAGCAGACATCACGGCATACGACGGGAATGAGAACACGTTCGCCTTGTATGAAACAGAAGAGACAGCCTCACCGATGGCTGAAGCCGTTTTTGCCCTGTGGAAATACGGGCAGAGCGCCTATGTTCCCTCGGTGGCTCAGATGCGCCTGCTGTATGCGGCACGTGGCATTATCAATCCGGTCATCGAGAAATGCGGCGGAGACCCGCTTCCGACCGAAGCCGACGAGTGCTGGTACTGGACATCGACGGAGGTGGAAGGACAGCAGACGGTCAAAGCATGGCTCTACTCGACAGCCAGCGGAGCCATGCAGGAAACGCCCAAGACGCAGGCGCATAAAGTGCGTCCCATTATAACCATCAACAACTGAATTTATGATTATGAACGGAATTAAAGATTTCAATGCACCACAATATGTGGATATAGTACATCCGGACAAAGGATTTTTCGGGTATCTGTTGAGATGCAAATGTCCTAAGCAAGAGGACGTTTCCGGTAATTACATATTCCTCGATGATGGAATAGACTGCTACGAGAGGTTTCCTTCCGCAAAGAACCGCAGGGAAGAAATCCGGACGGAATGGAACGGCCGTATCAGCCGTTACCATGATATTTTCCAAGGGCAGCTCTACTATGTCAATGAAGAATTGATTGAAGGTTTCATTGATTTCATGACTTGTGGCTCTAACGATGCTGTCCGGATTTTCCTTGAGAAGTTTACAGCGGAAGTACGGGCTTCTGCAATATATGACGCTTTAAGGCTTAAACCTCTATATGCAGTTTCCCATGTCTGCCAGCTTACTGCTGATAACCGTATGCAATGGCCTCATATCCATGTTCTCTGGGGCATTAAAAAGAATTGACATAGCAATGGAAGAGAGCAAGGAATTACAGGGATTTTACCGGATATTCCGTGCGGTGGTATATGTCTCCGTACTGATGGAGTTTTTCGAGTATGCCATCGACCCGGCTATGCTGGACCACTGGGGCGGCATACTCTGCGACATTCACGGACGTATCAAGCAGTGGACCATCTATAACGACGGAAACCTCGTGTACAGTAAGGTCGCCACGGTGCTACTCATCTGCATTACATGTATAGGCACCAGAGCCAAGAAACATTTGGAGTTCAACGCCCGGCGGCAGGTCTTGTACCCACTCATAAGCGGTTTTGTTCTGTTAGTGCTGTCCGTATGGCTGTTCGGTTATCCGATGGAGGCACGACTTTATACGCTGCCGCTGAATATTATCTTCTATATGACAACTTCCCTCGTGGGGGTTATCCTCGTGCATGTCGCACTGGACAACATCTCCAAGTTCCTCAAGGAGGGACTGATGAAGGACCGCTTCAACTTCGAGAACGAGAGTTTCGAGCAGTGCGAGGAACTGATAGAGACCCCGTACAGCGTGAATATCCCTATGCGGTATTACTACAAGGGCAAATTTCGTAAAGGCTGGACCAACATAACCAACTGTTTCCGTGGAACGTGGGTAGTCGGAACACCGGGGTCGGGTAAGACATTCAGTATCATCGAGCCGTTTATCCGGCAGCACTCGGCCAAGGGATTCGCAATGGTGGTCTATGACTATAAGTTCCCGACTCTGGCTACGAAGCTGTACTACCACTACAAGAAAAACCAGAAACTCGGCAAGCTGCCCCAAGGCTGCCAGTTCAACATGATTAATTTCGTGGACGTGGAGTACAGCCGCCGGGTAAATCCCATTCAGGCGAAATACATCAACAACCTCGCTGCGGCCAGCGAGACGGCGGAGACGCTGTTGGAGAGCCTGCAAAAAGGCAAGAAAGAGGGAGGCGGTGGCAGCGACCAGTTCTTCCAGACCTCGGCTGTGAACTTCCTCGCCGCCTGCATCTATTTCTTCGTGAACTACGAGCGCGAGCCTTATGATGTCAAAGGAAACAAACTGTACGCAGAGAAACGGCAAGACCCTGAAACGAAATTCTGGAAGCCAACGGGTGTGGTGCGGGACAAAGAGGGCGGAGAAATCGTTGAACCTGCCTACTGGCTGGGAAAATACTCGGACATGCCGCATATCCTGTCGTTCCTGAATGAGAGTTACCAAACCATTTTCGAGGTACTGGAGACCGACAACGAGGTAGCCCCATTGCTCGGTCCGTTCCAGACGGCTTTCAAAAACAAGGCAATGGAGCAGCTGGAAGGTATGATAGGTACGCTGCGTGTCTATACCTCGCGCTTGGCGACCAAAGAGAGTTACTGGATATTCCATCGTGACGGCGACGACTTCGACCTGAAGGTGAGCGACCCGAAGAATCCGAGTTACCTGCTGATAGCGAACGACCCGGAGATGGAGAGCATTATCGGGGCACTGAACGCCCTTATTTTGAACCGTCTCGTTACCCGCGTAAATACCGGGCAGGGCAAGAACATCCCCGTGAGCATTATCGTGGACGAGCTGCCGACACTTTATTTCCACAAGATAGACCGCCTGATCGGTACGGCACGAAGCAACAAGGTGAGCGTGACGCTCGGTTTCCAAGAGCTGCCGCAGCTCGAAGCGGATTACGGAAAGGTGGGTATGCAAAAAATCATCACGACGGTGGGCAATGTGGTGAGCGGTTCAGCCCGTGCCAAGGAGACGCTGGAATGGCTGTCAAGCGACATATTCGGCAAGGTGGTGCAAATCAAAAAGGGTGTCACGATAGACCGGGACAAAACTTCCATCAACCTGAATGAAAACATGGACAGCCTCGTACCCGCCTCGAAAATCTCGGATATGCCGACGGGCTGGATATGCGGTCAGACGGCACGGGACTTCATCCAAACAAAAACCGGTATAGGAGGTTCGATGAACGTACAGGAATCGGAGGAGTTCAAGACCTCGAAGTTCTTCTGCAAAACGGATTTCGACATGAAGGAAATCAAGAAGGAGGAAGCTGCGTATGTACCACTGCCGAAGTTCTACACGTTCAAGTCGAGGGAGGAACGGGAACGCATTCTTTACCGGAATTTCGTGAATGTGGGAATAGAGGTGAAAGAAATGATAAAGGACGTGCTGAACAAAAGGGGTGCGAAATAGAAAGTCGGCTTCCGTTATGGAAAGAAGCAAAACGCCTGCAATGATTCCGTGATTATTGCAGGCGTTTCGGTGTTTCCTATCTATTTTTCACACTTCCGAGGACTGTTCCCGACATTCGTCCATCAAGAACTGTTCTAATTGCTGACGGTTTGGCAACTGTAACTGGTATGTCGAAACAAAAAGATGATTATCCATACTGCCAAGGGCGTATTCCACCATCTTCTTTCCTTTGTGTGTACAAAGCAAAATACCGACCGGAGGATTGTCGCCCGGCTGCATTTCATTCTCGGCATAATAGCTGACATAGGCATTCAGCTGTCCTATGTGTTCATGGCGGAACTCGTCATTTTTTAATTCCACAATGACATTGCAATGAAGCAACCGGTTGTAGAAAACGAGATCCGCAAAATAATATTCTCCGTCTATGATGATGCGTTTCTGACGCGCCTCGAAACAGAAGCCTTTCCCAAGTTCCAGCAAGAACTCCTGCAAGTGTCCGAGCAGGGCTTCTTCAATATCGCTTTCCGTAACGACATCTTTGGCTTGGAGACCGAGAAACTCAAACGTATAGGGGTCGCGTATCTGCAAAAGCGGGGTGTGTCGCTCTGCCTTGCTGTCTGCAAGCATCATCGCTTTCATCTTATCCTCCGACAGTCCGATGCGAATGTGAAGGTTGGAAACAATCTGACGGCGTAATTCACGCACACTCCATGTTCCCCGAATACATTCCGTTTCATAGAAAAAACGTACCAACGGGTCTTCTATCGTAAGCAACTCCCTGATATGCGAAAAGGAAAGTGCAGAAACCAAATTCTCAGGGGGTGTATTGAACTGTTCAGAAAGCTTGCCTGCATTTTTCTTATTAACAGCGAAAGAGTCAATTTCCGGCAATTTGTGCGACACTGTCGCATAAATTTCTGATAACGGCAATTTATGCAACGCCGTCGCATGATTTGCGGAAACCAGTGTACCGATATGCGGATAATCTCTATAAAACAATCGTGAAAGTTGGAAAAGGGTGACATTCAGGCCCTTTTGCCCGATACGTTTTTCCAGACTTTTCAGCAGATTGTCCCCGTACTTGGCCCGGTCGCTGCCATTTTGTTCGTATTCAACAATATAACATCCGATTATCCAATTGCGTAACGTGGTTGCCTGATTGATGGTTTTAACCGCCACCCCACGCATTGAATCATCGACGGTTATAATCTTTTGAGCCAACTGCTCAAAGGATATGCTTTGTATTGAATTTGCTAATTGTTCCATATCTGACTGTAAATCGGAAACAAATATAGGAAAAATACAGGAGACACCGGTCGTTTGTTGCTGTTGAATTGATAATAACGGCATTAAAATGTATAGAGGGAGGGTGCACGAACCCGACGCTTGCACTCTGACCGATGGTGATTACCTGAAACGAGTCAAATCAAGTCATGGGATAATATTTGCCGCCTATCATAGACAGCAGCTGCTTGCGTTGTTTACCCTCCGAGTTCTTATACCCGATGTGCATCCACGACGGTACTCCCTGACTGTTTTCTTTCTCGGAAATCAACTGGTCAAACTCTCTTACTCTAAGAAAACCACGACAGAAACTCTTGAATTCCATCATATTGCCGTTTACGGGAATCAGGTCGAAGGCATAGCCGGAGTAATGCCCCCGTTATTACTTTGTGAACCTGCATCGCAAATATAAAGGGAGCAGGCAGTCACAGACAATCCGTTTTATGAACGACTGAAATCATTTACAAACGGCAGATTTTTATTCTTTTCTGCATTATATACAGAAAAGCCGTACCCTGTTCGTTTACCGACAAGGCACGGCTCTCGTCCCCCAAAAAGAGGAATCAGACAGTGACAACAGTTACATATAAATTCTGTCGCTCCTGTTCACAGAATTTATCATACTTGGCTTTGTCCGTACCGCTTTCGATAGCCCTGTCGATGACACCGCCCAGTTCATCGAAACAAACCTCGTTGTTCACACATTCCACGTCCATTCCCTTCACAAGATAAACCTCGTAATAGTCCGAACCATTGAGCACGACGATGACATATCCCGCGTGCAGTCGTCCGTTTACCTTGATTCGGAGTGCCGGCAAATCCCTGTATAGAGTGGCGGCAAATTCTTCGATACTCCATGACATGAGGACGGTCATGGGGGTTAACGCTACTAACTGTTCCTTAATGATCTGTGCAACCTGCATTACATATTCTTTTTCCATAACTCTAAGTTTGTAAGTTTATAAATTATTATTCCATGATTCACTCGAACCAGTCCGGGTTATCCTTTTTGAGTTCGGCTACCAGCTCGTTTTCGGGCAGTTGAAGGGTTCTCTCATCGGTAAAGAAGAAAACTTCGTCATAAATGCTTTCGGCTTCTTTACTGGCGAAACCTTCGTTTTCGTCATTGAAACTACCGGGCTGCAGAGCATCCAGCAGGGTGGTCGGGGCAATCAGCAGTTCTTCGCCATCGTTGGCTTCCACAATACGGCATACATAGCTCTTGCCGCCAAATTGAATTTCATTTGTTTTCATATTATCCTCCTTATTTTAATGGTATATTACGTCCGTGTTCATTGAGGTACTCCATGATGCGCTTCGCTTCCTCGTGCGAGGCTTGGTTTCGTTCGTCATAGTGCCGCGTTTCGTCCGCCATGACCTTGATACACGCCTTAATCAGGCGATACAGGCTTTGCTGAAGCGTGGGGTGCATGTCGGGGATTGCCGCTGCGAACCGTTCGGGGTTGAAACTGAAACTGTTTACCGCCATTTCCCAGTCTTTGGCGAGGCGGTATTCTTTGCTTTCTTTAATGTCCATATTCTTGAATTTTAATAGTTCTCGTTGCATATTTTGTCAAGTTCCCTAATTATGGGTGTCACCTCTTTGCCTGTAAGCCTTTCTATGTCATACAGCAAATGCTCCAAGCGGTCATACGCCTTTTCTCCCGCTTTTGTAAATTCTCCGGTGCTGTCGAATGCGTTACCTTCACACCCCAGTTCTTGCAATAATTCTTCTAATGTCTTCATTTGTTGAATTTTTAATGATTGTTTTTCTTTCCCTCTGCTCGGCTTCCTTGTTACCGGAGCCGCTTCGGGTTTTATGGTGCTTTCCGGGGCTGGCGAAAAAGCCCTTTCCGACGTTTTTTCTTGCCAATTACGCTTCGTAGAAGGAAGAATTTGCAAGAAATGCAATTCAAAACGACGGAATCAGGCGCGACAGCCCATATTTGCACCGATAAAAACCGATGCGGTGACGGACAGGAAAGCCAGACGGAAGAGAATACGGAGACCTGAAAGTGGTAGAAAAGGACGGCTGGAAACTAAAAAAGAAAATTATATATCTATATATGGATAATTGTTGCTATATTTGCATATAAATAGTGATATATTGATATTATGGGAGCAACGAACTATACCACAAACAGCGATATGCTGACGCTTCTGGCGTTGCGTGTCAAGGAGTACCGTCTGGCAGCTCGCATGAGCCAGAAGGAGCTGGCCGAACAGTCGGGCGTGAGCCAGACGACAATCAGCCATTTTGAACAAGGGGTCAGCCGTAACCTAACCTTGGCCAATTTCATCTCCCTGCTGCGTGCGCTCGGTCAGGAACAGCGGCTCGCGGAAATCCTGCCGGAACTGCCCATGCCGCCGATGGCACTTCGGGAAATTGAGAAACTGATACCTAAACGAGTTAGGAGGGGCAAGAAATGATAGAAAGTCTCGATGTAATCCTATGGGATAAAAAGGTCGGCACGCTTGTCGCCAACCGGGAAGGACACCGCAGCAAAGCCTGTTTCTACTTCGACAGCGATTATGTCCGCAACGGCTATGATATCGCCCCGCTCCGTGCGCCGGTAAAAGGGGTTGCCGCACAGCGCGGCCTGCCGGTCTATCCCGATGAAGAGCGGCTTTTCGGCGGCCTGCCGTCGTTCATAGCCGATTCACTGCCCGACCATTGGGGAAACACCGTGTTCAACGAATGGGCCAAAGTGCATCATATCCGTATGAGGGACTTGTCCGCCCTCGACCGTCTCGCCTATATCGGACGGCGTGGCATGGGGGCATTGGAGTTCGTCCCGCCCACTGCCGAGGAACTGGAGACACCGTTCAAGGTCGAGATCGCCGATCTCTACCAACTGGCCCGGCAGGCTTTCGAGGAAGCCGGACGGTTCAACGTCCCGGTATCGGGCAACCTGATGGTCGAAAGCCTGTTCAAGGTGGGTACGTCCGCAGGAGGGCGACGGCCCAAGGCAGTGGTCAACGTCAATTTCGAGGAGGGACAATGTTACTCCGGACAGGTGGCGACCCCTTATCCGGGCTACACGCCGATGATCGTCAAGTTCGACGAACACCAGAAGATGCCGACGACACGGATAGAATACAGCTATTACCTGATGGCTGTGGATGCCGAGCTTCAGATGATGCCGAGCCGCCTGCTTGAAGGCGAGCAGACAGCGCACTTCCTGACCGAGCGTTTCGACCGCCAGAACGGCAAGAAGGTGCATATCCAGACATTGGCTGCCATGAACCCCTCGGCGGATTCTTACGAAGCACTGTTCGAGGCAGCTTGCCGTATCGGCGTGCCGCCGGGGGAACTCCGGCAACTGTTCCGCTCGATGGTGCTGAACGTTCTGGGCGGGAACGTCGATGACCATAACAAGAATTTCAGCTTCCTGATGGACGACGACGGGCATTGGCACGTTGCTCCGACCTATGACTACACGTTCTCGGTCGATCCGGACGCACCGTATTACGTCAACCGCCACAGCATGACAATCAACAACAAGACGGAGGGCATTACTGCGGAGGATTTGCTGGAAGTAGCCCGCCGGTATGGTATAAAGGCCGCAGAGCCGTTCATAGAAAAGGCCATAGGTATCGTCTCGCATTACCCGGAATACGGCCGGGAGGCCGGTGTCGGAGAGGAATGGATAGGAACGATAGAAAAGGAAATCGCCGCACGAATAGAGTGCGTGAGCGACAACCGGGCAGACCGATTAAAATAGAGCGTGGGATTTCATGTAGGGGAAATGAGGGGGTGTGTCAAAACTAAAATGTCCCCTCCGAAAAGTTATAGATTGTAACTATGACATTTTAAAACGGTCGTATTAAGCTCTGTATTGAGTAATGATACGACCCTTTTTTAGCCTTTGAGGGTACTCAAATTTCAAATTCTAAGTTCATAGCTTCAAAAATTGAGTTTTGACACACTCTCTTGTCATTGTCATTCCGCCCCTTTCTTGCTTAGGAGGGTCAACTGGTCGGGACGGTCGGGAAACCAATAGGCGTCGCTGTCAAGATACACACATCTGTCACCGTTCCAAGGCTTCCTGAAAG
Source organism: Bacteroides eggerthii (assembly GCF_025146565.1). Taxonomy (NCBI): domain Bacteria; kingdom Pseudomonadati; phylum Bacteroidota; class Bacteroidia; order Bacteroidales; family Bacteroidaceae; genus Bacteroides; species Bacteroides eggerthii. Next base: position 1,745,347 of record NZ_CP102258.1, read on the forward strand.
CTAATACCTCTTGGGGGCCGAATACTACTCCATAATCGTTTGTAAATGCCACTATGTCGCCTACAGCCAAATCGTCCTCCGTATCCATGACTTCGGAAAGGCGATTGTAAAACTCCATGCCTTCGGCTTCACGTTCCGCTTTCCAGCGCAAAAAATCCTCTTTGTGACTTCTGCCCGTACTTATCGGTGATAATTCCGAAGGCAAAACCTCCGCTTCCGAAGTACCGGACGAAATCAGAATAATGCTGTCGTCTTCCATGTTTTCCGGTGCAGAAATCACTCGGTAAGCCCCGTCGGACAAACCGTTGTCCGGGTCATGCCAATAAAGCAGATTCCCGGTCTTGATAAAATCGTATTTTCCCATTGTCTTGTGAGTTATTGATTATTTATTTTCCTTTTTTCGATTCCTTTCCTTCGGAATCGCTTCGAGGTTTTACAGATGCAATGCACGGTCGTCGGCACGGCTTCATACGACGGCTCTTCTTGCCAATTACGCTTCACTTGGGAAGGAAGAATTTGCAAGAAGTGCACTTCAAGCCGGCGAATCAAGCGCGACGTCCGACTTTCGCATCGGATAAAACCCGTGCGGTGAGGGCCGGAAAAGTCGGATGGGAAGAACAGGCGGTTCATACCGCTACAAAAGGGAAAGAATGCAATTATAAGAGGAAATGGGCGGTGGCGGGGTATCCGGGAGGCTGACTATAAAAGGACGAAGGCGGGCGATAAAGACAAAGGAGACAGCGCACTGACTGTATTATCGGTACGCTATCTTGTACATTCAATTTTCGGAACCCGATGCTTTTCTATTCGTGGAACAATCCTTTTTCAAAAACATTCTTCTCCGAATAGCTCGATGTTCGCTTTTTGGAAAATTTGCGGGTTATGCTGATAAAGAAGCGGCAGGTTCAACATAGCCATAGGGTATTCCACGAAGCCGCTCCTGCGCTTATACTCGGAATCGGTCGCCAGTCCGTTTTTCACCAAGAACTCCATTGCTTCGGGGTAATGATTGACGTCGATAAATGTACGGTCCGGCAGACCGAGTGCGTCCATTTCCTCCAAATTAACGGAAAGCACGATATATTCGTCTTCATCTTCCACCATTACCAAGGTGAGAGCCAACCAACCATTGCGGTAAAACTCTGGTACGAGGTAATACTGTTCGCCTCTGAACTCGTATTCTTTCTGCCTGAAAGAGCTGTCCGGCTCTACGATTTCAAATTCATCTTCACCTGCGGCAAAAGCAATCATAGGGTTACTGGCATCTACATACGCTTCACCTGCTTTGTAGCACAAATACTCTCTGTTTTCGGAACGCACGATAGCAAATTGAATTTCCATAAAATTTTAACATTAATCAGTTGAACAATCTGTTTATTTTTTCCCTCCTTTCGGAAGCCTTCAGGCTTCTCCCGTCGGGATTTGATTTTTACGTGCATCAAAGATTGCCTTTCAGGGAGAAACAGGCAAGGAATTTGGGCAGAATTTTATAGTTGCGGTATTGAGCGTCCGCGAAATATGGACGATTGAAAATCGGGAAAGCTGCTGAAAAATTGTGTTCAAATAGCGTAGCGGTACTTGAATGTTCCTCCAAGGCAATACCTTTGCACCGGAAAAAGCATGTCCCGACGGGCAGAGCCGTCGGCGAAGGGATTTCCATACAAAAGGAAAACGAAGGGGTAAAAAGGGAGATCTGCCGGCGGCAGTGCTAAAAAAGACAGCCACTCCTGCGGCTATCTCCCTGTAGCGTTGCGCTATTTTTTTCCGGCCTTGCTATCCGGCTTGTCTTTCCGTTTCTTCGGAGAAAACAATCCGTTGAAACAAACCGTCGTGGCAAAGGTACGTGCCTGTGTCGCATTGCACAATCCTGCTCCGGGCATTGTTGCACCGTTGTAATGTTTGCAGTCCTTACATTTCATCATTACCTCTTTTTAGAAACCAGCAGGGCGGATTTCTCCGTCCTGCTATTGAATTATGGTCAAGCAGCAACCTCTTCGGTTTGCGTATGTTCTTCGGTTTGCGTATGTTCTTCGGGTTGTACCTCTGCCGTGGGTTGTGTATTTTCCGCCTCGGCGGTTTCTTCGGGCTTTGTCTGCCGTTCCTTTGCCAACAAGGCGGCTTTGCGTTCCTCGATACGTTTATGGCGTTTCTCATACACCTCATTATATCCACTTTCAATTTCGGCGAGCGTGTCGGGCATGTGCTTACGGGCAAAATCGAGCAAGAGGGTGGCAGTAGCGTTATTGCCGTATGCGCCTTTGAAGTTGTCTATCAAGAAATCCCTGCGGATAACGGCTTTCTGCTTGGCCGTTAGGTTGGCGATGATGTTCATCTTTTCTTCGTCCTCAAGGTGTTGGTGGCTTTTTTCTCCCCGATACCGAATACCCCGAAGTGTTCCCTGCGGAGAGACGACAGCAGGAAGAAATATATCATCTTTTCCTCGTCCTGCGTGAATTTGCTTTCGGACATATCGACGTCCAAAATCTGTTTCTTAGCGTCTGCAACGGTTTTCTCGACGGCTATTTCCTTGTTACGTTTGTCCTGCTTCTCCAGTTTTTCCACCGGGGAGAGTTGTTTTTCGGTAGCCATGTCCGCATTGGCGGCAGCACTTGCCATATAACACAGCGTAATTTCTTTCTGTCCGATACTAATATAAAACGTGAGTTCGCCCGTGTCAATTCGTTCATGGATTGACTTGCATTTTTCCATATAGTTGCTGAAATCCTGCTCGTACTCCTTGTATGCCTCCTCGTATTCCTCGATAGTGTCGTATTCTTCCTTTTCGGGAGCTACCGGCGTTTCGGGGTATGGCGTGGCATAGGTATTTAGGTGCTCGACCTCGTACCCCATAGCGGTAAGGCGTTCCACCGCAATCATGTTGTTGTTGAAATCTTGGTAGCATAGCGATACGGAGGGGTATTGTTCCACGAACTGCACGGCTTTCTCCACGAGATAGGAAGCGTTCATTTCGGCCAGACAACTCCGGTTGGCGCAATTTCCGCAACCACCCTCGCAGAACAACATCATGTTGTTGGTATTGTGGGGGCATGAGGCGCACAAGGTCTTGTCGAATGCGTAACGGCTAAGGTCTGTCGTGAAATCCCGTTCGATAAACTTTGCCACCTCGGCGGCTTTCAGTCCTCGCCAACAGTCGTACAACATGCTGTCGCTGTCTTTCAAATGTTTGTAGTACACCTCTTTTTGAATATCCGTACCGTATCGGCAAATCTCACTCGCCACGCTGATTGTAATTTCGTCCTTTTCCAAAAGTTCGGCTATTTCGGGTATCAGTGAGACGAATTTCAGACGGGTACGGATATAGTTCTCGTTCTTGCCGAACTGCTCGGCCAATGACTGCACATCATAGCGACCGCTCTCCATAAGTTTTTGGTAGGCGTTGGCTTCCTCTATGGGGGTAACGTCCTTGCGCTGCAGATTCTCCGTCACGGCCATTTCGGCGGCGGTCTCGTCCGAAACATGCAAGATGACGGCTGAAATCTCGGTCAGTTCTACCATAAGGGCGGCACGATACCTGCGCTCTCCGAAAACAATCTCGAAGCGGTCGGTGTCCGCAATGGGGCGCACGCCGATAGGTTGCAACACTCCCTGCTGACGAATACTCTCGGCCAGTTCGGCAAGGCTCACCTCGTCAAAGTGCTTGCGTGGGTTATAACTGCTCGGCTGAATATTCATCAATGCAACCGATACGATGTTGTTCTCTACTACTGATTGAATGTTTGCTGTTTCCATAATTCATAAATTTCAATTTGTTATTACATTAGATTGTTTGATTACTATTGTCTTTATTGTGCGGTGTCAAACTCGTACTCCTGCGGATTGTCGTACCCGTCGAACACTACCCGAAAAGTGTCAAAGTCCTTTCTGCCCGCCAGTCTGACGGTATCTCTTTTCCCGATGAAATAGGGTTCATTCATTGTCCGAAACGGTGCGCCGAGCGTTATCCTATCCACCAACGTACAAACTTTGTCGGGTTGTTCGGGCATGATATAACCCAGTGCGTACTCGTTATAAACTACCAATTTGATTTTATCCATATCGCTGTCAATTTTACGTTGTTTTTTCTTTCCCTCCTTTCGGTTCCTTTCTCTGCCTGAACCGCTTTGAGGTTTTACGGATGCGGTACACGGCTGTCGGTACAGCTTCATACGACGGCTTTTCCTGCCAATTACTCTTTCGTAGAAAGGAAGAATTTGCAGGAAATGCACTTCAAGCCGCCGTATCAAGCGCGACAGCGGACCTTTGCATCTGATAAAACACAACGGTGACGGCAGAGAATGAAGCCGGGACAGCGGTAAAGGAATCGGTAAAAAAGGGATATGCCCGTCAGGGTTAGAATAGGGATAAAACGGGCAATATGCCTGTACTTGCGGGCAGGTAAAAAGAAAAAGATGGTAAGACTATAAAGGTGGAATGCGCCCTATGGAAAACAGCGGGCGGATAAAAAAGGACGCATGGCTACCGTCTCCGGGGTGGGCAGATGCGGCAGCCATGCCTGTTTACTGTTCGTTCTTTTCCAGATATTCTTTCATTGCCTCGTTCACGATGTCTTTCAGCGACATGTTCTTCTTGATGGCGAGGAATTTCATACGGGTATGAATACTTTTGTTGATGACGAAGTTGCAATGAACCGCCGTTTCTTTCTCCGTGGGGGCTGCTACCGGCTGTTTTCCGCCGGTAGATTTTTTCGTGGACGACAGCAACCCGTCCAGTCCGCCCTTCATACTGTCTTTCAGTAAATCGCTCTTGCTCATATCGGGGTTATTTTAATTTCAGTACCTCTTGCGCCAGAGCCATGTAGTCCTTAGCCCCGTTGCTGTTCTTGCTGTACTCGAAGATGTTCTTGCCCTTTATGGGCGCTTCGGCCAAAGATACATTGTCCCGTATAACGGTCTTGAACACCTTGTCGCAGAATGAATCCTTGACGAGTTCGGCCACGCTCTTGTTCAGCGTCTTGCGTTTGTCAAACTGCGTAATGACGATACCGCCAATGGCGAGTTTCGGGTTCAAGCGTTCCTGGACGGTGGCAATCACGTTCATGATTTTGGCCATGCCGCGCATGGCGAGGAACTGTGCCTGTACCGGGATAATCAGGTAGTCTGCCGCAGTAAGGGCGTTCAGTGTAAGCAATCCCAGCGAGGGTGGACAGTCGATAAGGATATAATCGAATTTCCGGTGATCGAGCGATTTGGCTATTAGCCCGCTCAATATCAGTTCCCGTCCCGGCTCGTTGATGAGTTCGGCCTCGGCAGCCGAGAGATCGAGACAGGACGGTACGACGGTAACACCTCCTGCCGTTTCAACTAACGGCAAGGGGTATTTGCCTTTCATCGCCCCGTACACGGTCTGTTCCTCCTCAATGGAGAGGCCGAAGGATTCCGTGAGATTTGCCTGACCATCCATGTCGATAGCCAGCACGCGCTTTTTCTTCTGCTGCAAGGCCGCAGCCAGATTGATGGTGGTGGTCGTCTTTCCGACCCCGCCTTTATGGTTTAGAACCGCAATTATTTTTGTCATAACATATTGCCTTTAAATTCAATACAAAGATAATACTATTTTTAGTAATTACTAATTTTAGTATATACTAATTTACTACAATATATAATTTTAGTATATTAGTATTATAGTATTTACTATTATACTAAATATAGTATATACTATACAGTAAGGCAGATTTGCTCTGTACTACAGTACTTTTTAAATGCAAGAATTAAGTGTATTCTTCAGAAAAAATCCTTCGAGTACACTTTACAGATGAGTACAAAAAAACAAGAGAATCCATAGCAATTATTGTAGCAATAGATTCTCTTGTCTAATAAGGCTTGGTTTATTTATCAGCAAATTTCAAATGAGAAAGGGTCAGAAAGTAAATCAATAGAGATTTTACAAATTTACCAATACTCGATGGTTCGTTTCTCTGTATATTCTTCTGGAGCAGTATATTCATCGCCGACATAGTTCCCATTGTCATCATACTTATCGTATTCGGTGGTGTAGCTTACCTTCCGCTCTATCCAATTCTTGTGCTTGTCGAACTTGGTATAGGTATAGCGATAAGTGGTGTTACCTTCTTCCGGGTGCTCCTGTATCATCGTGGCCGGGTATTTGCTGTCACCTTCATAGCTGTATTTCCAAGTGACGTATGCCATGTGCGAAGTAAACTGATGACTGATGATACGATTGCGCTTATCAAACATATAGGTCTGGTCAAGTTCCGTGTTGGTATCAGCATCCGGACAAATATCCGTCCGCATACCATCTTTTGATTCGATGTTCACCACATAATCTCCCCATCCTTCCACTTTGTAGGAAGTAGCTGTGACATATTGATAGGCCGCTTCGTCTCCGAACTTGTTCTGCATGGCAATCAGATTGCCCGCCTGGTCAAATTTGAGTGATTCCTCATTGCCGTTTACCGACTTGACTTTACCGGACAACCCATAAATATCCGTTCCTTTGTAGCGTAAACTACCCATTAGGACAGGTTGACCGTTTTCTTTTGCAGCTTTCATGGAAGCAATCGTTTCATCGTCCCAGTAATCAATGCTGCGGACAGCTGTCAGGCTGGGAGTCTCACCCGCTTTGACAGCAGAAGAACGATCCCGATTCGATGTAAATCCGTCTCTGAAAGCCTTATAGTAGGTACGCAATGCAGGTATCTCATCGATGTTAGCCGGGAATGTAACGGTAGCTTGTGTCCAGTTTCCTTTTTCATCATATACATAATCGTAGGAGACGGTAAACGTCATGTCATCCACCCGCCAGTTGTTGCCTTTACTTTTATATACACCTCCGCTATACGTCCAAGTAGCCAAGTCTCCGTGTGAGTTATACGCAAAGCTGCTGGTACAAGTCAGTGTTTCGTTCCCCCCGTCAAATTCAACGGGAATCTTCTCTACGGCTTGTGTACACAGATGGCCTGTATAGACATAGGTTGTCACCGATTGTCCTGTCTTGTAACTGTCGATGTCTTTCAAGAACATGTTCGTGGTCTTCGGTGTTTCAAAAGACTTCAAGTGAGCGAGCGAGTCAAACTGCATCTCATGAAGCGTCACGCCCGATTCATTGACCGTGCCATTCTTTTTTTCGGGCAGGATGGATTGCAATACCCCATTACCGTGATAGGCATACAGAAAAGTGGTTGTGTCATAATGTCCCCGCCCGTTCTTGTCGCGACGTATCAACCGACCTGCACTGTCGTATGTGAAGCCGTCATCTTTTTTCCGGCGTTTGTAACGTCCGTCATCTACCGATTTGATTTGGGTCAGATTGGAATTGCCGTTATATTCATACGAAATGACATCAAATCCGGTTGCACCCACATTGAAAGAAGTGCGCCGCTGTTCGGATAAACGGCCGTTAGGCAAGAACTCGTATTGCGAGGTGCTTGTCACACCCCATTGTGCATTGTGGTATTCGTAGGTGACCAGCTTCGGATAGTTGCGCAATCCCATCTTTGCCCAATCCGTAGGATAGTTTACGAAATAAGGCATCAGATGTTCCGCATTCATATCCACTCTTACCGGATCAAAATACACCTGAAGCGGTGTATAAGGCTGGTTGCTTTCTTCACTGCCACAGCTTGCTGCTCCTATCGACAGCAAGCAAGAAAGAGCGACAGCTTGTATGGTCTGTAATGCTTTCATGTTCCGTTATTTTTGATTTGTTGGATGATTTTCCTTGCAGGGGACCTGCTTGGTGACAGGATGATAAGAGATATTCCAGACGGGATAAGCTCCGACCTTATCTACACAGCACGAATGCAGATAACAGTTCCCGTGTATCGAGCTTTCCGAACCCAGCAATCCGGAGATGTATTTGCATCCTTTTCCCGACACAATGATTTTGCCTTCATTCACCACCTGATGGAAAGAGGAACCTCCGAAACTGCCGATTACTCCTCCGATGGCGGAAAATTCAGCCAGCAGGTCATGCTTGATTTCGATGTTGCCTGCATTGTACAGATCCAACGGATAGATTCGTTCGTAGTTGTGAGGTGTCAGTTCGCCACATACCCCTCCGATATTAAATGTAGCAGATGTATTCTGTGTGTCCAAGCGGATGTTTCCCCAATTATGGAGATGCTCTATATCAGTTTCATTGGTTTTGAAAAGTCCGACAACACCACCGATGTAGCTATGATCAGGTTGGGCATCGGCCTTCCACTGCACGGTCAAATCGCCTTTATTCTCGACGCAGACATTCTCTTTGATAAAGATTTTACCATAATTGGTGGCCCTCCCGATGACTCCACCTATGTAGGCATCACTGCACGGATTAACGGTGAGGTTGCCCTCATTGATTATCTTGCCACGCAAAGCCACTTCCACTTCGGAGCCGTAGCTATCCAGGTCTCCGACAAGTCCACCCAGACAGAGTGTACAGATACCCTTATTGTCAGCGAATGAGATATCCACCTTGCTGGTACAATTCTCGATACATCCATTCTTGAACTCTCCCGCCAGAGAACCGGCAAGCAGGCTATAACCGTCTTCTCTCTTTTGAGCGTCGATGGTCATGTCACCTGCCAATGTCAGATCCTTGACCACAGCTTCTTTTTCACCACCCATTTCTTCAAACAGACCGACATCAAATACTCCTTTGGAGCTCTCTTCAATGACCACCCGTATTCCGTCGAAGGTAATGGTATGTCCGTTGCCGTCGAACTCCCTAACCGGGAATTTAATCGGTGTCCATTCACCGCTGATTTCGATGTCCTTCACCAGTTTAATCCGCACTTCATCTGCTGGAATCTCCTTGCCTGCATCGGTGAGCAGCGTTTGTGCTTCCATGTTTTTATCCTTGATTTCGAACGTTTCGTTCAGGAAACGCAGTTCACTCTCTTTTCCGATTTCAAATACCTGTTCCGCCTCGTTGAAATGCAAGGCGGTGACTTTCTCTTCACACGATGTCAGCCAAAAAGGCAGGCAAGCGACAAGGTAAACCATTCTTTTCATGCTGCTGCTCTTTTTACATATCTGCTGCATAATTCTCGCCCTCCATGATAAACATTCCCGACTCTTTCCAGTAATACACCACATAAGGCTCTACTTTCGACATTTCATTGATGTCCTGCGTGGGCATTCCACTAAAATAGGTAAAGACCAGTGCGTTACCCTCTATTTTTCCGGCATACGACTCCACGCTTGACATAGGAATGCTTTCACCTTGTGGAGGATACATGGTCGTTTTGACCATAAAAACTTGTTCTCCTTTCTTTTCCAGTGTGAACGATGTCAGAGCATTGGCATAACTTTTTGAAAAAGCATGTTCTGGGATGGTGTTATCTTTCAAGTAAAAAGCATACTTCGGAGAAATATATCCGATACGTTTGTCTTGGGCAGAAAGCTCTACCTTGAACCATCCCTTTTCTTTCCCCAAGAATCTGAAGCTTTGTCCACGGTTGGCTTTCATTAAAGAACTACCCGATACAGGGGTGGAACGGACATTGATTTTATCTCCTCCACTGATGAATACGTAGTTACATTTATCTTTCTGCTTAAACACTACCGGCTCTGAACCGGGTGGCAAGAAGGACAGTTCCTTCGTGGTGGGATTGTACTTGAACTCCGCTTTTTGTTTTCCCATACTGCTTTCTACGGCAACCGAAGCCTCTGTATTATCAATGTGATAGACGTCTACAATACTATAGGTAAGCCCATAGCCTCCTTCAAACACATTGTAAGCACCGTAACTGCCATCTGTCGGTGTGTTGTAAAGGTCTATTTCCAACTGAATTTGGCTGTTGCCTTCCCAATATTCCCATTTGCCCACAAAGGGTTTTGTGTCATCTGCTTGTATAGACGCGTGTACACTCAAGAAGCCACAAACAAGGCTTATCAAACTTAGGCATATCAATTTTTTCATTATGCTGTTGCTTTATATGGTTAAAATTAAAGACTAAAAGTGACATATACGGCAGACTGTACCCGTACAGGCTGTCCGTCTTTGATTCCGGGTGTCCATTCCTTTAAGGACTTGACCACTCTTACGGCTTCGGTATTGAGATTGGCATGAACCTTTTTCACAGCCGTAACATCAGATACCGAACCGTCTTTCTCCACTATAAAGGAAACAAGCACATCGCCCTGAATCTTCTGCTGTTTGCAGATCATGGGATAACGTATGCTTCGGGCAATATCCGCCAGCAATGCTTGGTTTCCACCGGGGTATTCCGGCTCCTTATCCACCTCGCTGCCTTTGTACACCTTATTGGGGCTTACCTTGGATTGTGCCGGTTCTCGTCTATCTTCCTTCGGAGTGGTTGGCATACCAAATCTTCTTTCGGGAGTATCTTTGTCTGTTTCTTTTTGCTCTTCCAATTCCTGTTGTAATGTTCTTTGCAACACTTCACTGGAGATAAGAAAACCGTTGAACTTAGAAGGAGCGTACCCGGAGAATGCCGATACCACTTCGAAACTGAATGTTTTTCCCTCCTCGATACGTGGAAAATAATAAGTACCCGCTGTTTTTATCCGATTGCCCGGCATCAGGTAGAACAAGTCTATGGGCAAACTGCGGCTTGTCTTCTGTGCCACTCCCTTTATCTGAAATTTATAGCCGCCATTAGCGCGTCCCGTACAAGTAACGCTGGTAACATGCCAATAACGATCCACTCCGGCATCGCATTTGAACGGCACATTTACCGGATAACTCTTGGGAGGAATGGAAAAACTTGTTTGCGCAAAAGTCGCATGACTCATGAAGAATGCCCCTAAGACAATGAGGCATAGTAAAATAGATAATCGCTTCATACGTATATCGTTTTATAGTTTTTAGATTCATCAGAGTTTAAACGTGATAGGCAGAGTGTATTCCACATTTACCGGTTTGCCATCCTGTGTACCGGGAATCCAACGAGGCATGGACTTCACTACGCGGACAGCTTCCTTATCCAAATAAGGATCTACAGACTTGGTAACACGAATATTTGAGATAGAGCCATCGCTCTTGACTGTAAATTTCACCAACACTTTGCCTTGTATTTTCTGTTCCTTGCAAACTGTCGGAAACTTTAGATTCTTTGATAAAAATTGTACCAATGCGGTGATACCACCGGGAAATTCCGGAGACACCTCTCTCTTGTTCTGGGAAACTTTTGCCATCGAAGGCAAATCATTGATAGTTCTTGCCTCATTTGCAGCCTGTGTATCCAAACAGTTGCCAATCAGCAGTGCGGATAGTAAACTGCTCAAAATAATTTGTTTTTTCATACAGTTTTATTATTTAATTATCAATACGTTACATTATTCATTTATTTGCGATAAAATCCGGAACTGTCGCGTCCCCATTTGCCGCCAAATTGGTCGGTGTAATCACACTCGCTATAGGGAGAATCTTGTGTAAGATGATATAATGTTCCAGAATCAGTAAAACTTGCTGTTTTCAAACCACTTGAACTGCTTGATGATGAACCGCTCCAAGACTCCGTCGCTCCCTTATGCAAGTCTTTAAAACCGAGAATACCCATAATAAGACCTATCCCGTTGCCTATACTGAATCCCCATTGGGCCATATCCCACATGGTACCAGAGTCTATCCAACCCAGCCAATCAAGAATAAAACCTACTGCCAATCCAATCGCTCCAACAATCAAACCTACAACCAGCATCAATGCGAAGAATTGTAACACAATCTTAATAATGTAGATGGCTATGCCTAAAAACAGTATCCACTTTATCGCTGTGAACCAAGCCGATTCTCCTTCGGAATCAAACAACCAAGAGGTTAAGTCCCATGACTCTTCTTTGGTGGAAGTACCCGCTTCGTCTGTTTCTGTTACGGCTTCCAGATACGATGCGCTGACATAACCCTGCCAGCCATTATAATTGATATTAGCCCATCCGTTTTCTATAGATACAACATCAATCACGTTATCCTTAGACAATTGTCCTAATAGTTTTCCGTTTTTATTGGCTGAAGCTCGTACATTAAGACCGTTGGGAGCGGTCACTCGATAATGATCTGCAAAAGATTGCGTACATAGGGAAAAATTAAGGATTAGAAACAAAACCCATTTAATAATGTTTCTGCTAACGAACATATTCTTCAGCATACAAATACTTTGCTGGCTATATCTGTTCATCATAAATTAAGACTCTTGCAGTCCCGTAGAGTCTGCTTGATTAAACCACGAAGCGTGGAACTGCAAATGCCACGTTCTAAGTCGGAGGTCGTAGGAATAACCTTTATTCAGAGTATGGTAATAGCAGCCCACGCTATAGCGTGAGAAACCAATTACGCTTTTCCCTCTGAATAGTCTTGAATTTCCTACGTTCCCGACTTCGAGATAAGCATAACGCTTCTTTCTTTTCTAATATGTCTTGGAAAGAGTTTCCTCAATCCGGCACAAAGGTAGTGAAATTTCATGAAACAGGACCTTATATACCGTGATTTTCTTAAAGTTATGAGTGGATTTTAAGTCTATTGTTCTAAAACCAATATTAAATAAACTGCAAGAAAGACAAATCTATTAAATAATGGGCTAACATTTTCTGAAAAACTCTGTAAGGATAGAAAAAATGTTTGAGATGTATGAACTCTTAAGAAAGGACGAAACTAAAAAACAAAAATATAGTATCTACTAATTTTAACAAGAATAGGTTTACTAATTTCCTATTTTACTATGATTAGTAAATACTATATTTAGTATCTGCTTATTTTCAGATAGTTATTATCTTATCAGAAGGGCAAATCCTCCTTTTCGTCCTGCGGAAAATCGGCGGGAGGAACGGGTACGCTGTCTGCACCGTTTACATCGTTGTCCGCTCCGGCTGCCGCATCCTCGCGTTTTCCGGTATTGATAAAGGCAATGCTTTCTGCCGTGATGGAGAGCTGTATCTGGCTCTCGCCGTTCTTGTCTTTCCACAGGGAAGATGACAGTGTACCGTCAACGAGTATGAGTCTTCCTTTCGTCAGATATTCGGACAAATGGATATGGTTGTCCTTGTTGCTGCGTACCCTTATCCAAGTGGTAGTGTTTTGTCCTCTTGAATAATCGTCAACGGCTATGTCCATAGCCATGAATGAGCCGTGTACTCCTGAAATAACCTGGCAGTCTTTGCCGATGCGTCCGATAGTGTGAACATGTAACATAATAGAAAATTGTTTGTGGCAAGGTGGTTGGTCCTGCGTTACCTAAACTGTTTATTTTTTCCCTTCTTTCGGTTCCTTTCTCTGCCTGAACCGTTCCGGGATTTTATAGATGCGGTACATGGCTGCCGGTAGAGCTTCATGCGACGGCTTTTCTTGCCAATTACTCTTCGTAGAAGGAAGAATTTGCAAGAAATGCACTTCAAGCCGCCGGATCAAGCGCGGCAGCCGACCTTTGCATCTGAAAAACCGGACGGCGACGGCAGAGAGGAGACCGTAGAGATTATACCTATAACTGATATAAAAGGAAGAGGGCTTCGCCAAAGTATAAGAGCAGAGGGAAAGAGAGAGGTATAAAAGGAAGCCGACAACGGAGTTGCGGTATTTATAAACGGATATCGTGCCCTCCGCCAATGGTGTTGCCATAGGCACGATTCCCGTTTATAGCCAGTTTTGACCGGGCCGGTATCTTAAAGAGAGGAAGGCAGCAAATCCCCCATCCTCTGTTCCGGCATAGTGCAAAATCCACGAACGATAGTATCTTCGTTTACACCTTCAAGTCTGGCGAACATTTGCAACGCGTCAAATCCACAGTCGAACTGTTCCATGCTGACAGCGGGGGCAAAATGAACAATACCGTGGGGATAGCTTTTCGAGACACCTATCCACCCACGCAAATAATCATCGAAGCGTCCTTCCGCTTGTGACGCATGGAACTCTTGAGCATGGGAGCTGCAAATGCTTTTGCCGTACATTTCATCTCCTAAAATTAAAGTTCCCGTTTGCGGATTGTACATAAAACGCCGATTGGTTATCTGAAGAATATCTATGATTTCCCGTTTGACGTCGATAACCATCAGGATTTTTTCAACCTGCCGTTTTGTGCGTTTGCCTGTTTTACAGTTTTTCTTGTCCATCTCTTGTCTTTTATGTGAAACATCTGTTTTTTACCCTTTTTTCGGTTCTTTTCTCTGCCTGAACCGTTCCGGGATTTTACAGATGCGGTACACGACTGCCGGCAGGGCTTCATACGGCGGTTTTCCCGGCCAATTACTCTTTCGCAGAAAGGAAGAATTTGCAGGGAATGCACTTCAAGCCGCCGGATCAAGCGCGGCAGCCGACCTTTGCAGCTGGAAAACCGGACGGCGATGGCGGAGAGGAAACCGGAACAGGCCGGTAAATATGATGGTAAAAAGGGGGGTACGGCCTTGCCGGATATAAATGCAGGAGAAAATGAAATAGAAAAGAATGCGGCTTGGGCGGGTCAAGCAAGGGTCTGCCGGGGCAAACACGAACGGGATTCTCCTTATCCGCTCCACGCCTGAATTTCGACCGGGCGGAATGAAAGCGCGGGGCGGATAAGAAGTATCGCTGTTTGCCCTTGACGTGGCAGGTCACAAGGGAAAGATACGGAACAGGAGGCGGAAAGTCCGAAACCAGCGGCATAAAGACCGGTCGGGCTGTGGAATACCGTGTTGTTTCGACAGGTCGAAGCTCCGGCATGGAACGGCACGATCCGGGCTGCCGCCGGTTTGGAACGGCCTCCCGTCCCTTTCCTTGACGACTTGTTACGGCACAGACTTCCAACTGTTTACGGGGTTGGGAAAGCCGACGTATAACAGGGAAAACAGCCTGAAGGTAAAAAAGGAGATAATCGTGCTATAAAAGGTATCGGTTGCCCTGCAATCTGTCCGAAAGGCATTCGCCCTTCGGACAGACCACAGAGGTTACAGGCTTATAGTTTGGGCTTGTTCTTCGGGAGAATGGGACAAGAGAGTATTATTCTGTAAAATGACCCCAGCTCGGTCTTTACCGGGTCTTTCGATACCAAGAATGTCGCGCTCTCCTTGACTTTCGCTATATCCAAAATGGTCTTACAGATGTACTTATTCCTCAAGCGTGTTCCTCCCCTGTTGAACTGCAGCGGGAAACCTTGTTTGTCGGCGGTCTTGTGCAGAAACCATTCTTTGGGATTGTTCTCGTCATGGGCAAACTCCAGACGGTCATTCATCGTGATATTCATTTCTTTTGCCAGTTTGGTGGATAGACCCGCATTTCATGTTCAATAACTTCAGCATTCTGTCCGAACTGATAGTGGAAAACCGTACATTGGCGGAACGCTTCCTTGAGAATCTGTCGAGCGTTTACCGTTACGTCATCCAAAACTTGAAGCGCGACACCGTGCCGGTAAGCGAAGAGTTGGATTTCCTGCGTTCCTACCTCTACTTGATAGGGATGCGCTACGAGAATGCCATAAGCGTCGATGTGGATGAACAACTGGAGCGGACAGACGGCCGGATTCCCCCCGTCTGCCTCCAGCTGCTGGTAGAAAACGCCATCAAACACAACCGCTTGTCGGTACACCAACCGCTGCATATTCACGTCTTTCGGGAAGGAAACCACATTGTGGTGAAAAACGACCTTTGCCCCGTGTCGTCCGACCTGTCATCTACCGGTATCGGACAACGGAACATCATCGAGCGTTACTTCCTGTTGTGCGAGGAAAAGCCTGTCATCAAGAAAAGCGAACATTCATATATAGTCAAATTACCTATTATACCCGACGATTATGCACATCCTGATCATAGAAGATGAAAAACGGAACTTCAACCGGCTGAAAAGGCTGTTGGAAGAAATCGACGGCACATTCCGCATCGACGGGCCGTTGGCAAGCATTGTGGAGGCGGTGGAATGGCTACAGGCACATCCTGCCCCGGAGCTTATATTCGCTGACATCCGCCTGTCCGACGGCCTGAGTTTCGACGTGCTGCGCCGGACGGCAGTGCCCTCGCCTGTCATCTTCACCACCGCTTACGACGAGTATGCCATCCAGGCCTTCAAATACAACAGTTTCGATTATCTGCTGAAACCCGTCAAGGCCGACGAGCTTGCCGCCGCCATGGAAAAAGTGCGCCGCGCAAGTTCCCCGCAGACAAACGGCGAAGAGGTGCGCCAGCTATTGGAATATATGCGGCAAAGCAATTACCGTTATCGCGAGCGTTTTCTTCTGCCTTACCGCGACGGCTATATTTCCGTGCAGGTGAAAGATATCAGCCACATCGCTTTGGACGAACGCAATACGCTCCTTTGCCTGAACAACGGCACGTCCGAGACCGTGCCTTATTCTCTCGACGAGCTGGAATCCCAGCTCAACCCCGATGTCTTTTTCCGCGCCAACCGCCAGTACCTCATCCATATAGACAGTATCTTGAGTATCAATAACTGGTTCAACTCCCGACTGAAGATTCGTTTGAAGAAGTATCCCGATGTGGAAATCATCGTAAGCCGGGAAAGGGCGGCGGAGCTGAAAGGATGGTTAGACAGATAAGCTTATGAATACACCTATATTGGAAACCTCCCGCCTGATACTGCGGAAGTTCACGGAAAGAGACATGGAAGCCCTCTTCCTGATACTCAAAGACGAAGAAGCCAATAAATTCCTGCCTTGGTATCCGGTGAAAGACCTCGAAGAAACCCGGCGGTTTTATCAGGAAAGGTATGCGGCGAAATACGGACAGCCGCAAGCCTACGCCTATGCCATCTGCCTGAAAACGGACAATTTCCCGATAGGCTACGTGAAAGTCGATATGGAGGAACACCACGATTTCGGCTACGGGCTCCGCAAGGAGTTCTGGCATCGGGGGATTGCCACTGAAGCGGGCGGAGCCGTCATCGCCCAAGTGAGGAAAGACGGTCTGCCCTACATCACCGCCACGCACGACAGGAACAACCCGAGAAGCGGAAACGTGATGCGGAAGCTCGGCATGACGTACCGTTACTCATACGAAGAACTGTGGCAACCCAAGAACTTCCCCGTGATATTCAGAATGTACCAGTTAAACCTGAATGGCGACAACGAGTTCGTGTACAGGAAATATTGGGACGAGGCAACCAATCATTTCGTAGAAGACTTGTAGCCGGACACGAAGCCTGTTGTTCCGGCGGGACAAGCCATTGCTTTTTGTATGTTTATTCTGTATAACAAGGGGGCTGGCATCCAATCCACACCAACCCCACTCTTTTTTATCTATCGCCGCATAGGCATAAAGCGAAATATTGCTCCTGTTTCCGCTCAGATTAAATGATGTCCAGCTTCATACCGACGGGTCATACTGGGTTGCTCGCCTCACGGGAAACACCGTCAGGCTTGCCCGTAGCAGTCCCAACAACAAAACAAGATGAACAGTCCGACCGTGCAGAGAGAAACGGAGATAATGACGTGAAATATCAGTAGTTTGTTCAATATTGAGATATGCCGCCGAGAACAGCGTTTCGGAAGCGAAAATATTTTGATTCATACCGTGCGAAAATTTTATTTTTTTGATTATTCAATATATTCACCACGAACAGCTACACCTCGCTTTTCAGCCAAGTGTAGACATCAGTATAAACCATGAAAAACAAACTGCTAAATCAGAATCCGTCTCATCCCGAAAATATAATGCTCGCAGGCATTGTCCCAGTTCGGGCTACGGGAAGAGTCATGCACGAGGGTACAACAATAGGTCAGGTTGTTCATGCGGCAAATGAGATACCGCTGTAAAGTTCGGAGAAGATGGGCCGTTTCCACGGATATGTACCGAAGATGCACCCCATTTACCTATGCGCCGGCACGGCAAGCCACATCGGGGATTTCTCCGACTATGCCTGTTATGTCGCTGTCCTTTTTTTGCCGGATAGAGTTTCTGTCATGAAATTGCAGAAAAGAGGCGTTGTCCGTATTTCGGACACAACATTCCTGCGCAGCCGCCACACCGGCCGCCGGAACATGCTGCGCACCGGAACTGCATACCAAAGCCGTCAGTACCAACGATAGAACAACAACGGACCCTTTTATGCTTTAATTTTACTTTCCATAGGGTAAGCATAGCCCCCCTTTCTTACCATTTCCATAAAATAATTAACAAAAATAAACGAGAATTATCTGTATTTTTCATCTGCAAGACTTAATGAGGAAGTTTCTCTGGATTCGGCCAGTGCCGCCACGCACTCTTCGCGTATGGACTTGATGTAATCCAGTACCATTAACGGATCGACACTTTTGCCGTCGAGCTTGCAGGAAATATGCAGGTGTTCACCGGTGCTGCGTCCTGTAGAACCGGTAATGCCGACGACATCCCTCGGCCCGATAGCAGCCCCTTTCCGGGTAAGGATACGCGACAGGTGGCAATAGCTGACCGTGTAGTTTCCATGCCGGAGGGTTACATACTTGCCGGAGGATTTGTCCTGCCCGACTTTCACTACCACTCCCGCCATCATGGCCATTACCTCGTCGCCCCGCGCATGGAGGTCGATTCCGTTGTGAAACTTTCTTTTTCCGGTAAAAGGGTCTTTCCGATACCCATAAAGCGAGTTGATTTTCATCCGGCGCAGCGGATAGCTTACGCTAAGATAGCGTTCTATCCATACGTGCTTGCAGGTGTCGGCAGACAATGCCGGGGCAGCGTCTCCTGACGGTGGTAAGGTGTCTTGGACGGAAAGCGTGTATCCGGGCAAGGTTACCGCATTATCCCTACCGGCAGAAACGACTTCAACCCTGTATCGGAACGGCACGGTCGAAACCGTATTGAATTGTGCTTGAACGGGGCCTGCGACACTTGCAGCACCCGCCATCAAAAACAGTAGTTTCTTTCTCATGCGGCAAATATAACCAGCTCTGCCCAAGATGTCCCGTTTCCACGACCTTTTTCGACCAAAGTACAACAAAAAAAGCATTCAGAGTATGAATTTATGTGTAAAATCATACTTTGAACATAAAAATAAACACTCTTAATACACTAATATTATTCTATTATATACAGCGAAATGAAAAGAATCTATCTTTGCAAAGTATAATTCAAAATACAAAATCAATTATGAATAAAGTACGATTTGAACTAATTGAATTGCCCTATCCGACACTGGCCCGATTCGGGCTTACACAGGAGATGATCGAGGACTTGCCGATGCGTGTCCTTGATGAGATTTGCGACGGTCGACACTCTCCCGTGCTTCCGGTGCGTGTCCGTGACGAGAAAGGAGAACTGATAGAGAGCCGCAGCCGCTTCGCCCTTGTCCGCAGGGACGACGGCCGACCGGACGTGGTGTTCTATCCCGTTCTGGAATCCTCGCCGCTGGAACGCTATGACGAGGCGCAACAGAAACAGCTTCTTGACGGCAAAGCCATCATTGCGGACGTGGAGACGGCGGACGGGCGGCACAGCAAGGCATTCGTGCAGATAGACGAGGGAACGAAGCAAGTGATGTATGTTCCCACGCCGATTATCGGGCGCAACCTGCAAGTGCTGGCCGAAATAATGCATCTCGGTCCGGTAGAGGTAAACGGAATGCAGAACGGCGAACCGCTGACGCTGGTCGTAGACGACGAACCCGTCACAGTGGGTATCGACCTGCACGACAAGACCGGCATCCGCTTCTGTTCGGGCGACAGCCAAAAATGGAAAGAACAACCCAAACGCGAGTGGGACAAATACACTTTCGGCGTGTACGGCTGCTGGGTGATGGACGACGACGGCAATCTCGACTACGTTCCCGAAGAGGAATATACCGAGGAACTGTGGAACGAACAGAAGAAAAGCGCCGAGCGTAACCGTGCGGCGGGACTTCACAAATAACATCTTAACATTCATCAAATATGGCAGAACACCAATATTATCCCGAAGAGGTACTTATCGAGAAGATGGAGCGCGGCCAGTACGGCTGGCTTGACTATGTGAATCATTTCTCACCCGAATGGCAGGAGGAATATACCCGCTATTGCAAGGAGCACGGTCTCATGGTGGGCAATGAATCGGCCGCCGAGTTCGTCCACTACAAGGACGAACAACTGGAAGCGGCGATGGAGAGCGGAGACGCATAACGGAAACCTTTTTAACAACGGATTATGGCGATACGAAAGAATACCAACCCCCGAATGATGGACCTGCAACCCGAAATGCAGGACATATTGAGGCGTAACGGTATGCAGGCCCACGTGGTCAGTGACGGCACGGGCTACCGGCTCGTGGTACAGGGCCACGACTCGCCGCTGCTGACCTACGACCTTACCGAGCGTCAGATGTTGGCCCTGACGGACTGGGGGACAAACTCGGCCAACAAGAAAGCCTACAACGTGTTCACGAGCATTGTAGGGAAAGACTTTTATATGCCCAAGAACTTCGTCCATACCCGTAACGCCAACGGCCGTGTCGCTATGGGATTGCACGGCTACCGTATCGGTATGGGCGAATACGGACGTGTGGGACGGCTGGGTATGCCGCCTCCGTTCCTCGGTTGGACGCCACGCCACCAGTGGGGTTTCCATCTGCGGCGGGTCGGCGGACAGCTGTTCTATCCGGGACCACCCATTGTCCCTGAACGGTGGGACGGGCGCATGAAGCCGGGCGAATTGCAATCGGGCGGCTACGGATTTTATTACAAGTACAAGGACGGGCAGCCTATACAGTCCGCACGACAGACCGATGTCCTGCAGGACTTGCAAACGGTCATCACGCCGATAGTCAGCCGTCCGCGCAGTACAGAACCGGCCCGTACCTACAAGGAGTTGATTGCTTCTCCGGTCTATTTTTCCAACGAGAAATGGCAGGAGTGTCTTGCCTCCCACGGTCTTATCGTCGATAAGGAGGCACGGACCCTGACCGTACAGTCCGAAAAGGTGGCCGCCGATATGGTCTATGACCTGACGAAAGAAGAAACGGCCGTCCTGACCTCCAACTCCATCGAGGAACAACCTGTCGAGAAACGACTGGAAGTCCTGAACGGGGTAATCAGGGCGGATTTCGCCGACAAGGTAACAATGGCGGATCTCGACAGCGAGCGGCGTATCGCCCTCGGCTTGCACCCCGAAGTGCAGGAGGAACTGACGCAACGCCAGCAACAGGAGCAGGAAATCCTCTCCCCTCTGGAAAACCAGCTCCGGCAGGAGATGCCGTATGGCGCAACCGCTTCCGTCGATGGACGGGATATTTCCGTGCTCGACGAGCGCAAGGGCTGGTATCGGGAAGAACGGCACGGCAGGGAGGTCGAGGTCGGCGAAATAGCCGTACATCCATCCCCCATAGAGGGCAAGTACAAGATGACGGCCGTCATCGACGGGCAAGTCATCACTCACGAGATCAGCCAGAAGGATTACGATAAATTCCTTGCGGTCGATGACTACCATCGCATGAAAATCTTTTCGAAGATATTCAGCGAGGTGGACATGAAGATGCGGCCGGAAGCGCAGCGCAGTCTCGGCGTGAAAATTTTCGCCGCCCTCACAGCGGGAACGGTCATCACGGCGGGCGTCGTCCACGGCTTGCGGCATCATCATCACGGTCCGGAGTTCTACGGCGAGCGTTTCGGTGGCCCGCCACACCCGTATTTCAAACCCGGTGTCGATACGCCGAGAGACGTGGCCATACGCAATTTCGAGGCACAGATGAATCAGGATATTAACGATATGAGAAGAGGGAGATAAAGACAACTATGAGAGAAGGAGACCTTACCTACGACGACTTCCTGCAAAGGCTGAACATTCAGGACGTGCTGATTGACGCGGGCTACCACCTGAACCGGCGCGACGGCCTGCGCTATCCCTCGTATGTTCGTATAGACAGCGAGGGACGGCGTATCCGCGGCGACAAGTTCATCGTGACGCAACAGGGAAAATGCTGCTTCCAAGCCCAGCAGCAGAAAGTCTATAACATCATCTCGTTCATCAAGGAGCACCCGCAGTTCTTCACGGAATACCGTGTGGGCATGTCCCCCGACCGACTGGTGAACCTCGTGTGCAACCGGCTGCTGAACCATCCTATCGAGGACCGGACAACGCGGATTATACAGCCCAAGCGGGACATCCGCCCGTTCGACATCGCAAACTACGACCTGCACAAGTTCAACCCGCAGGACCGGGAGACACAGAAGAAGTTCTATCCTTATTTCAAGAGCCGGGGTATCGACCTCTACACGCAATATGCCTTCCACCGCCACTTCTGTCTGGCGACGAAACATCGTGAGGACGGTGCGGCATACACCAATCTCGCTTTTCCGCTGACCTTGCCCAAAGGCGACGGTACGGTCGTGGGCTTCGAAGAACGGGGACGTGCAAGAATGGACGGAAGCGGCAGCTACAAAGGCAAGGCCGAGGGCAGCAATTCGAGCGAGGGGCTGTGGATTGCCAGCCCTGCCAAGACCCCACTTGCGGAAGCCAAGCGTATCTATTGGTTCGAGAGTGCCTACGACGCAATGGCTTATTACCAGCTTAACCAGAAATGGGACAAGGAACTTAGAAAGGGAGTGTTCGTCTCTACTGGCGGAGCACCGAGCCAGCAACAGTTCAAAGCCATGATAGAGGCCACTCCACACGCTTACCACCATCTCTGCTTCGACGGGGACCGTGCCGGGCAGATCTTCGCCATCAACTTCGCGCTCACCCATGCGGGCAAGACATTCACCAGTAACGTGACGAAAGACGACAAACTGCTGGTCCGTATCAGTGGCGAGGAGAACCAAAACTACGAAGTAAAACTCGAACCCTTCGACTTTCACAGGATAGTCGGCACGCTTTTACGTCCCAAAGAAATCTATCGGGAAGATGGTACGCTTGACTATCGGACAATCGGCGACGGATATTTGCAGGAGATGAGCATGGTGTGCCAAGATGAGTACGAGATGGCTCTTGCCGAGGGTTCGGCCAGTGAGGAAACGCTGGAGGGCATGAGACAAAATATCATGGCCATAGAGGATGCGATCCGTAATCTTCCCGCTCCCGGCGAGGACAGCACCGACCTTATCGTGTACGAGCCCGCTGACAAAGGCTATAAGGACTGGAACGAACAGCTCTTGGCAAAAGCCAAGCTGCAAGAATCAGTTCACGAAGAGCCGGCCAGAAGAGAAGAACCCGAACAGGAACGGCAAGCACGTTTCCACCGATGACAATGCGGCACACCCCACATGAAACAACAAAAGAGAAGACAATGAATGACAAAGAACTGACACATGACGATTTTTTGCAAAGGCTCGACATCCGGGATGTACTGCTCGATGCCGGTTATCGCCAGAACCGACGCTTCGGTTTGCGTCTCTCTTCGTTTATCCGCACGGACAGTGAGGGAAAGCGTATCCGGGGCGACAAGTTCGTCATCACACAGCATGGGAAGTGCTGTTGCCAGCCACCCCGGCAGAAGGAATACAACGTCGTTTCGTTCATCAAGGAACACCCGCATCTTTTTGCAGAATACCATGAGGGCATAAATCCGGATCGGCTGGTGGAACTCGTATGCTACCGCCTTCTGCATTACCCTATTCCCGAACAGGAAACCCGCACAGGACAACCCCAGCGGGACACCCGACCGTTCGACATTGCGGACTACAACATTCAGAAGTTCGATCCGCAGGACAGGGGTACGCAGGAGAAGTTTGCACCCTATTTCGAGAAAAGGGGTATCGACCTCTGTACGCAGCAAACCTTTCACCGGGACTTCTGTCTGGCGACCCGACACAGCGAGGACGGTCAGAGGCGCACTTGCCTCGCCTTTCCGATGACGTTACCCGAAGATGCGGATAAGATCGTAGGATTCGAGAAGCGAGGACACGCCTACACGGACGGTAACTCCAGCTACGACGACATGACCGAGGGCAACCATTCGGGGGAAGGTGTATGGATTGCCAGTCCTGCCCGGACAGCTCTTTCGGAAGCCAAGCATATCTACTGGTTCGAGAGTGCCAGCGAGGCAATGGCCTACTACCAGCTTCATCAGGCGAAAAACCAAGAGCTACGAAAGGCGGTCTTCGTCTCAACGGGCGGCGAACCTACCGAGAAACAGATGCGAGGCGTGCTTGAGCTTACGATCCCGGCCCGGCAGCATATCTGTTTCGACACCGGTCGGGAGGGGTGGAAGTTTGCCCAAACCCTGCAAAAGGAAATCTGCCGCACGATACGCTCCACCATCGAGGAGACACCGGAGCGGAAACCATATCTCGATTCCATACCGGACGGCAATGATCTGGACGAAGGAGAATTTTATCTGTTGCCCAAAGGCGGCTTGCAAGAGAGCTGCATACGATTCGATGCCGAACGGGAAGAAGCCATATCAATGAGTTCGAGCAGGTTGTGTGCCCCGGAAGATGTGCAGGACCAAATAGATACCATGAGGAAGTGTTACCGTGAGTTCCGTGAGAAATTACAGGATTTTCTCGGTATCGACAAGGAGCATGATGTCGCCATTTCCCGTGAAATGCCGGACTGTCGCTATACAGGCTGGAATGAACAATTGCTGGCAGAGCAACAGCAAGAATCGGTCCGTGAAGAGTCGGTCAGAGAGGAAGAACCTGAACAAGAACGACAAACACATTTTCGCCGATGACTATGCAGCATTCCATACAAGACGAGCGGAATATCCTTCTGCGGCCGCATACCGGGCAATTCGTCATCGACGAACTGCCGCTGATGTTCGTGTGCATGGCGGGGCTGGTGTACGGCGGCATGGAAGGTCTGCCGTTGAGCAGTATGGCGAGAATCGTTTCCTTATTTCTGCTCCTCGTGTTGCTGTATCGCTTCATCTACCTGCGTCGGATACGTTACAGGGTCGGCGAAGAACAGCTTGTCAGCGAACACGGCATTTTCATACGCAGGGTGGACTACATGGAACTGTACCGTATCGTGGACTTTCAAGAACACCAGAGCCTCCTGCAACAGATTTGCGGGTTAAAGACGGTTCGCATTCTCTCGATGGACCGGAACACGCCAAGGCTCGACCTTATCGGCGTCCGATGCGGAAACGACATCGTGGCGATTATCCGTGAACGTGTGGAAATCAATAAACGAAAAAAGGGAATCTATGAGATTACGAATCATTAGTATATGGGCGGTCTTGATACTTGCCGGTCTGCTTCCGCAACTGGCCAAGGCGCAGATTGCCGCCTCAAACCCGCTGGAATGGGCGGCGTTGGCCGAGGGCAATGAATTGATTAACGGCCAGATAGACAAACAAATCAAAGGACAGACGCAGACCGCCTTGATGCAAAACAGTATCGCAGCAGAGTTCAATCGCATACACGAGTGGGAGAAACAGTACAACAGCTACCTCAAGACGGCGAGCGGCTATGCCTCGTCGCTGAAAGCCTGCACGCACCTCTATAATGACGGTGTACGGATTTTCCTCACACTGGAAAAATTGGGCAAAGCGATACGGAACAACCCGCAGGGTATCGTCGCCAGCATGAACATGAACAACCTCTATATCGAGACAGCGACGGAACTGGTCTCCGTGTTCACGCTGCTGAACGATGCCGTGGCCAAAGGCGGCATGGAAAACATGCTCACGGGGGCGGAACGGAGCAAAACCCTGTGGGCTTTGAACGACCAGCTCGCGGCATTCAGCCGGAAACTGCATCTGCTCTATTTGAGCCTGCGCTATTATACCCTGAACGACGTGTGGAACAACATAACGGCGGGTATGATAGACCGCAGCAACGGCGAAGTGGCCCGTCTGGCCATGTCCCGCTGGCGCAGGGCGGCAGCCACCGCCCGTTGAAAAAAGGACAATAAAAAACGAAGAACGATGAAGCGGATAATCTCGATATGGATTCTGTTGCTGTGCGCCGGTATCTCGAAGGTACAGGCGCAGAACGATGCGACCCTTGCGGGAATGATTCTGGTTTATACCAACAAGGCCGAGAAGGAACTGAAAAACCAAGAGAAGGTCATGCTGATGCAAACCACAGGGCATGTGTGGACAAAAGAAGAAGTGGAAGGTACGACGGACTTGCAACGGGAGTTCAACAATTACCTGAACTCGTTCCGTTCGATTGTCTGCTATGCGGCGCAGATTTACGGTTTCTACCATGAAATATCGCAGCTTACGGACAACATGGGCGACTTCACCAAACAATTGAGCAGACATTCGACGGGTGCATTGGCTGTCGCCCTCTCCACGCGGCGCAACCAGATTTACCGGGAGATGATATTGAACAGCGTGGAGATTGTGAACGACATCCGCACGGCCTGCCTGTCGGACAACAAGATGACGGAAAGGGAACGTATGGAGATCGTGTTCGGCATACGTCCGAAACTCCGGTCGATGAACCGGACGCTGCAACGGCTGACTAAAGCCGTGAAATATACCAGGATGGGCGACATCTGGCGGGAAATCGACGAGGGTGCACGCCCTGTTGCGGACAAGTACGACATCGTGAAAGCCGCCCAAAGACGATGGCGGCAAAATGGAAGAAATGTTAGACCCTAAAAAAGAATAAAAATATGGGAGCTTGGGATACGATATTGAAATACGGCGGAAAGGCCATGAAAGGCATGGGCAAGGCCGCCAATGCGACGGGAAAAAGTGCCGGTCATGCGGTACTGCATCCCTCGCAGACCCTTCGGGGAGCCGGGCAGGCGGTCAAAATGGCCACTACCGGAGCTGCCGTCGGCTATGTGGGCTGGGAAAAACTGACCACCGACAAAAGTGTCGCACGGATCGTCAGTGAGGCCGTAGTCGGCAAATCCGCCACGGATGCCCTTGCAGGTACGACCGAAGACATGAAGGAACTGAAAGACAAAGCCGGAGAGACGGTCTCTGCCATAGGCGAGGCTGTGGGAGGCGCGGACTCGAAACTGAACGGGGTGTCGAACTTCCTGCGGGAAGCCTCCGGCGGTGGGTTGTTCAACATGCTCAGCGGCTTTTTGCGAAACCTCGGAGGAGGCAATGTGTCGGGGTTGAACATTGCAGGACTGATTGCGGCGGCGTACCTCGTGTTCGGACGTTCCGGCTGGCTGGGTAAAATCGCCGGTCTGTTCCTGGGCATGATGCTTATCGGCAACAATGCGGGCGTTGTCCGCACGGTTCCCTCGGAAACGGTATCGAGGACACAGACGCCGACACTCTCTCCGGAGGAACAAGCGCAAAGCGGAGGAATGAGAAGGTAGGAACACATAAAAAATATATATCACAATGAAATATACGGAAGAAATGATCCTGCACTCGGACAGCGGTTACTGTATGCCGTTCGAAGAGCCGCGGGGAAAAGACGTGGAACTGTCGCTCGGTTACGGCGAGCAGGTACACCCGACAACGGGAGAAAAGTTCTTTCATCACGGGATAGACTTCAAAGCGCGGTACTACATACTGTCGGCTGTGGCCAGTGGCATCGTGTCGGGCGTGGGAAACGACCCGGTACACGGCATTTGCCAGACAGTCCGTTACGGCGGGTACGAGGTGACATACGGTCTTCTGTCGAATGTGTTCGCACAATTCGGACAACGGGTGAAAGCCGGACAAACGGTGGCTTTGAGCGGTGAACGGCTGCATATAGAAGTCAAATTCAAGGGCGAGGAGCTGAACCCGATAGAGTTCCTGACCATGTTGTACGGCAACATCAAGGCTTTGCAGGAAACCGACGGCAACGGCCCTGCAGGTTTTTACGATGCGGAAACGGGAGTAAAAAACGACTACGAGAAGGACCAAAGGGAAATAGAAGAGCTGATGCTCCGCTTTCTGCCGCTTTACATGGAGGATTTGCAGCGGGGAGCGTACACGGTGCCCGCACATACGGAACAGTCGCTCCGC
Source organism: Bacteroides eggerthii (assembly GCF_025146565.1). Lineage (NCBI taxonomy): Bacteria > Pseudomonadati > Bacteroidota > Bacteroidia > Bacteroidales > Bacteroidaceae > Bacteroides > Bacteroides eggerthii. The sequence continues at coordinate 1,773,003 of NZ_CP102258.1, forward strand.
CACATCTTCACGATGGGAGCGATGAAAGAGTATTTCTACGAGCAGATGCCGAGCATAGCCAATCCCCTCGGACTGGGGCGCAAAGCCATGCCGCTTGCCTGCAAAGTTCAGAACCTGCTGATAGCGGATTTCCTGAACTACCTTGCCCTGCGGCATGAGGTGTACCTCTCCACAATGGGCGGCGAGGTAAAAAAAAACTTCATGACGAAGCTGTAGCGGGCTGCGGACTCATCGACCCGCTGGCGGAGTTGGACATCGACATCCAGAGTTTCGACATATCGAGGATTGTCTCCGTCTATCCCGACCGCGCCGGAGTCCGCTGGTGGACGAAAGCATGGTTCAACAACAGGGAAGAAGGGGAAGCCTCGGTGGAAATCGAACGGGAACAGGCGGTACGCTTCATTCAAGACCGTATCGAAAAAGATGCATGGCTCGAAGAGTTTTTCCCCAAGCAAATGGAAGTGTACCACAACGCCATCGAACAAACGAAGAAACAACTGCTGAAACAGATAAACATGATATAGAAAGATATTGATTATATGGACGAAATCAAACATAGCAGGAGGTTTGCGGAAATAGAGACCCTCATGGGCAGTTATTTCCGCCATCATCTCGTCCCCGTCATGACGCAGACGCAAACCTACCTGACCGAGAAGCAGGGCGAGGAAATGAAGGAGTATTCGACTTCCATAAGCGGCATACTCGGCATGATGGCGTCGGCGGGCCAACCGCTCTCCGACCCGTACCAAACACTCAAGGTAACGGGAGAATGGAACTCCAAAACGACAGAGGACTACATCGAGATGTGCAATAAACGGATTCTCTCGTCGGAAGAAATACAGCACGATCTCGCCTACATGGCCGGAGAGTGGCGCGATACCGTCGTGCAGGAAGTCGGACGCGAGCGTTACGACGAACTGTCGCAGGAATTGGGCTGTGACCTCGCCTACGTTTTCGTGGACTACCGCGTGGAGCAACTGATGATAGACCATCTGGTGAAGGAACGTATGCCCAAGTCCTCGGCGGACTACATCATCCGCAAAGCGGCTGAATCAAGCCTGTTGGGGTTGCCTCAGGCGTTGAGCCGCTCGCCGCTGGCCGAAGAGATAGAGAAACGCGGAGAGGCCGCCTATCGTCCGAGCAAGTTGGAAAAAGGAGCAGGTTGGGTGTTGGGGGCTTCAGCCGATACCGTCATGCTGGGCGGTGCAGGTTCGTGGGCGAGCTTCGCACGGTTCATCGGAGCGGATACAGCCATCTCGGCCGTTGCCGATCACTTCGGGGCAGAAGAGACACAGACGCTCTCTGCAGAGGAGTGTATCAGCAAGGGTGTGTTCGGCAGCGAAAGCAATGTGTTCGAGGGATTCCGTAAGGAAGCAGCGGCGATTCCACCCAAAGAGAACACACTCTTGGCCGAAGCCAACGGAGAGTTACAGAAAAAGATACCGATTATAACATTCGATTTTATGGATTGGTGGAAAACAGACAGTATAAATATGCCGTGGCGGGAAGAAACTGCCGGGGAAGAACGGAAGCGGGCGGAACGGTATAAAGATGTGCCGATGGTGGTCGCTCCCGGACAGGAGGAAGCCTATCTGCAAGACTTGGAAAGAGGGAATACCGAAACGGAACAAGCCGGTCAGGAATCCGAACAGAGGGAAAAAGAGGCGAAAGAAGTGCAGGTTTCCACAGTCTCCACCGAGAAAACGATACGGGAAGAGCCGTCCGGGCAAGAACCGCAGACCATACAGACCAACGAGAACGGTTGGGATGGACTGACCCGTTTCCTCGGACTGGAAGGTTTCAGCGAAGTCATGAGTAATCCGGGCAGTGTGTTGGCCATGCTGCCAGACATGCTATTGGGTATATTCACAGGCAAGACGCAATCACTGGGACTGAAAGAAAACCTGCTGCCGATAGCGAGTATCGTGGCGGGCATATTCGTCAAGAATCCGATGCTAAAGATGTTGCTTATCGGCTTGGGTGGTGCGAACCTGCTGAACAAGGCGGGGCACGAGGCACTGGGAAAAGAAAGGACGGAGAGAAACGGAAATGTGGCCACGACCGACAAAAAGGTGCAGTACAGACGCTATCCCGATGAGCCGCTCAATCCACGTATTGTGAATCCGGTACTGCAAGGCAATACCCTTATTGCCACGATAGACCACGTGCCCTGCACGGTGCAGCTTAATTCCACGGTGGCGGACGCCTACCGTGCCGGTGCCTTGCCGCTGAACACGCTGGCCAATGCCGTGCTCGTCCAAAGCGACCGACTTCGCCAGATGGCTTCGCAGAACTATGACAACGGACAACAGGAGACCATCGTGCGGACACGGGGCATTCAGTAATATCATTTCGTAACCGACAAAAATTTTGGAATATGAAAGAGAAATCGCAGATAGAAAAGAATGCCGAGGAGCGACAGATAGAGTTGCTCTCCACGGCTTTGAACGAAGCATCGAACGCTGGAGGCCACTGGCTCAACGCCGCTGGCAAAGGTTTTCCAAAATTCTACCCGCGCGGTGTCGCCGTCAGCCCGTTCAACGGGTTGTTTATGGCATTGCATTCGGACCGGAACGGGTGCAAGACCAACCTGTTTACCCTTTACAGCGATGCCAAGGCTCGCGGCACATCTGTCCGTGAGCACGAGCAGGGAGTCCCGTTCCTGTTCTATAACTGGAATAAGTACGTCCATCGCAACAATCCGGAGGACATCATCAGCCGAGACGCCTATCTGAAACTGGACGAGGAGGTGCAGAAACAGTACAAGGGCATACATAACCGGGAGATCCGCACACTTTTCAATATCGACCAAACGACACTGCCTTACGTGGATAAGGAGGAATACGATATGGTATTGCTGAAAGACGGCAGTGCCGTGGAACGGGGATATTCCGAGGCCGACGAACGGCGATTGCATATCCGTTTCAACGACTTCCTGCTGAAAATGCGGGACAATCTCGTGCCCGTGCGTTCGGACGGAAGCGGAATGCCCCATTACGAGACAGACCGCGATGCGGTCTATATGCCGCGCCAACGGGATTTCGGACACTACAACGATTATGTACAGGAGGCACTGCGGCAAATCGTAAGTGCCACGGGACACCAGCAACGGCTGGCCCGTGAAGGCATGGTGATGAAAAACGGTATGGGTCCCTCGGAAGATGCCCTCAAACAGGAACGGCTAATCGTGGAGGTGGCTTCGGGAATCAAAATGCTGGAATTGGGACTGCCCGCCCGTCTGTCCGACAAAAGCCTTGAACTGGTGGACTACTGGAACCGGGAACTCAAGGAGAACCCCAACCTGGTGGACGCCCTTGAAAGCGACGTGAACAACGCCCTCGAAGTAATCCATAAGGCAGAACGGGGCGAGAAAATCGAATATGCCACGATGCGCAACCGCCGGCAGACCTCGGACATGCAGGAGCAGTTACCCAAGCATTTCTATGTAGCTGACGAGATCCGGAAACACCCGAACAAGGAGGACAAGACCATTGTCATTGTCATCGACCCGTCCTCGAAATCGGCGGATGTGATACTCCCTGCCGGTGCGTCGCCGGAAGTGGACAATGAAGTGCCGGGCATGAACAAGGCCCGTATCGGCAGGGCTTTGCGAAGGGAAGGGATCGAAAACGTGCGTTTCTTCAATCCTGACGGCGCATGGGGGTATAGGCCCGATGATACTTATTTCGCCCAAAAACAGGTGTCACTGGCCCGGCTGAAGAACTGGGCGCTGGAGATGCTCTCCACATTGGACGTAACGCCTGCGGTCAAACGGGCGGACGAAATCGGCTTCGACCAAGTACAGATGATTCAGGACGACAAGAACCGCTGGGCACTGTATCTGAAGCCCGAACATCAGAGCGGGTACAGTATCTATCCCGACAAGGACGACCTGAACCGCTTCTTCTCCACCCTCAAACAGTCGATGGACAATATCGAAAATGTACGCATGGAGCTGGCGCACAAGTATTATGCGCTGGCGGAAACACAACCCGACCTGAAAGTGGACCTGTTCAGCAGCGGGGCGCAGGACATTGACCTGAACCGGATTCAGCGGGTGTCCGTGTTCAAGACCAAACAAGAAGGGACTCTGTGCGTGGCGACCATTGACGGAAAGAAATTACAACCCCGAAGCGTCACCCGGCAACAATGGCAACGCATGTGGGTGGCGGAGGACCGTGCCAAATACAAATGCCATCTGGCGGCCACGCTTTTCGCCGACGTACTGCGCAAAGGACAGACGCAGGAAGAGAGTGCCGGAAAGAAACAAGGAGAAGAGGATACCCAGCAGCAGGATAAAGACAAGAATCCTAAACAAACCGCCGGGGAAGCCCAGAAAGCCGGTTCATCCCTAAAAGAGTTGTCCATAAAAGATATGCCGGAACAACTGTATGGCAAGTATGAGCAAATCAAAGAAGAACAACCGGAAGCGGTCGTCCTTTTCAAACATGGGAACAACTATTATGCTTCCATGTATGATGCGGAGACCATTGCGAACGAACTGAACCTGCCTCCGAGCAAAGAACGCGTTCCGTATGATGCAAACAAAATCATATTGGTATTCGAGCATGACAATGAGGAAACAAGGCAGCAAATTCATGCGCTACGGGCATACGTGATGGATTGTGACGGTATGTCCAAGGCACAGCAAAACGGGCCTGCAGAAACAACCGACGAAGAGAACGAACAACGTCCAACCATGAGGAGGTAGAAATATGGCAAACAAGAATCAAGAATATACGGAACAATATGCAGACTATGCGATGGAACAGATGCGGCGGTACGGCATTCCGGCCTCCGTGACGCTGGCACAGGGCATACTGGAAAGTTCCAACGGACAGAGCCGTTTGGCGCAGAATGAGAACAACCACTTCGGTATCAAGGCCACGCCCGAATGGATTGCCGAGGGTGGCCGGTACAGCCTGTATTCCGATGACAAGCCGAACGAGAAGTTCTGCAGTTACGACAGTGTGGGCGATTCGTATGAGCATCACTCACGCTTCCTGAAAGAGAACAACCGCTATGCCCGTTGTTTCTCGCTCTCTCCCGACGACTACAAAGGCTGGACGCTGGGGCTCGAAAAGGCGGGCTATGCCACGGGCGGGCATTATGCCGACAGTCTGCAACGTATCATCGAGCAGAACGGGCTGCAAAAGTACGACCGTCAGGTCATGCAGGAGATGGAAGCGCAGGGAAAGCGGTTCGGTGTGGAAGAGAACCCGCTCCGGGAAGCCGGAAATGCAGTGGACTATTCGTTTCCGGTGGAACGGAAAGAGTTTCTTTTCGTCACCTCACCGTTCGGTATGCGGCAAGACACCAAGGACGGGACAAAACGAATGCACACAGGCATGGACATCCGATGTAACAACGGCGATGCAGTGCTGGCGACGGAACAAGGCGGCAAGGTCGTCGCTGTCGGAAACAAATCGCTCACGGTGGAATACCCCCGTGCGGACGGCTGCAAAATACAGTGTACCTACAAAAACCTCGGCGAGGTATTCGTGAGAACCGATGATACAGTACAGGCCGGAAATCGGCTCGGTAAATCGGGCAAGAGCGGGGAACACCTGCATTTCAGTGTCCGGCAAATTCATGCGGACGGTACGCAACGGGACGTCGATCCGGCAGCGTATCTGGCTGAAATCGCACAAAAGGGCAACATCAAACAACAAGTGTTGCATAACGGCAACGACCTGTTCGCCAAATATAAAAGTCCGGAGAATGCCAAGGAAAACCTTTCACCCGATGCATGGATGAAAAAACTGCTCTCCTCGGAGGACAGCGGCGTGGGACTGTCAGGGTGTAGCGACCCTATCGTGGAGATGGCCATGACCGCTTTTACCTCCCTGATGTTGCTGGCGACGCAAATCGACAGCAAAAACGAGGAAGAACAAAAGGCGGCCATTTCCGAGGCGATGGACCGCCGGGAAATCGACCTGACATCGCTGTTGCCCGGCATGAAAAGTTGCGACCTCGTGATCGGGGAAAACGGGCGGGCTGTCCTGCAAGCGGACAACGGAAGCGTCCAGGTATCGCGGGAACTGACCTCTGCCGAGTTAAGCCGCCTGTCGGTGACGCTTAACGACGGTTCTCTTTCGGAAGAAGCCAAACGACTGCGTGTGACTGGACTGTTGAACACGGTCATCCTCTCGGAGGCAGCCTCGCTGAATTTCGAGCAGGGAATGGCCGAGCAACGGGGACAGACGGAAATCCTGAAACGATAAAATCCGAAAGCCATGATAAAACGCGTGATGATACGGTTATGCGGGTATCTATTCGGACTATCCGTCTGCGTCCTGCACATTCTGCTCTGTTACCTGCTGCTGGGCTGGGTGACAACGCTCGTCGTCATGGGGGTGCAGTTGCTGATTGCAGCAGGATTCATCTACATAAGGATACGTGCTCCTGATTAGGGCCGCCACCAGTCTGTTCAACTTCAATTCATAGGACCCTGTTTGTCAGATGGTATATGTGTATCATTAAAAGACAAAAGCAAAATGATTAAATGTAATGTTACGGTATGCGGCACGATAGGCCGCAATGCTTCGGCGAGAACAAACAAGGAAGGAAATTCGTTTCTGTCTTTTCCGCTACGTGTCACGATTCCGGACCGAGACGGTCAAAACGAAGTTATCGAAATCAGTGTCAGCAAAGACGGCTCCCAAGAGGAGGCATCAGGTTATCGGAACGGTTCGCACGTGGAGATTACAGGAACGCTGTTTCTGAAACGCAGGGGTGACAAACTCTATTTCAACCTTTTTGCAGACCGTATCGATCCGGTTGCCTCAGACACGGCGGATTTTCTCAAAGGAGATATGGCATTTCGCGGTAAAGTGGGCAAAAATATCGAGGAACGGAAAGACAGGAACGACAAACCCTACACGATGTTCTCGGCATTCAGCATCAAGAAGGTCGATGAGAATTTCGAGTACCAGTGGGTGCGCTTCTTCTGCTTCGACAGGCAACGCGAAGAGTGGTTGCAACCGGGTGTCAAGGTAGAGGCCAAGGGCGAACTGACGGTCTCGGTACATAACGGGAAGCCGGACATCTCCTGCCGAGTGGAAGAATTGATGCAATATGTTCCCGAATCGGATAACTCCAATCAGTAGCAGTCATGGCCGGTTATAGAAAGCGAAATACAGAGGGACCGAACAGCGAGGATAAGGCGCTGGACCTCTTTGCCGAGATGATGATCGAGAAAATCGAAAGCATCCAGAAAGATTGGCACAAGCCGTGGTTTACCGAGGGTGTACTGCAATGGCCGCGTAACCTGTCGGGGCGCGAGTACAACGGTATGAACGCCCTGATGCTGCTCCTGCATTGTGAGAACGAAGGGTACAAGATTCCCCGTTTCTGTACGTTCGACTGCGTGCAGCGGCTCAACAAACCCGGTAAGGACGGACAAGAACTGCCAAGGGTATCTGTGCTGAAAGGCGAGAAATCCTTTCCCGTGATGCTGACCACATTCACCTGCATACACAAGGAGACAAAGGAAAAAATCAAGTATGACGATTACAAGAAGCTCTCCGACGAGGAGAAGGCGCAATACAACGTCTATCCCAAAATGCAGGTGTTCCGGGTGTTCAATGTCGCCCAGACCAACTTGCGGGAGGCACGACCGGAGTTGTGGGAGCAGTTGGAGGTAGAGAACGGGAAAAGGATCGAAAACGGCGAACATTTCAGTTTCGCGCCCGTCGATACGATGATTCGGGATAACCTTTGGATTTGTCCTATCAAACCGAGACATCAGGACGAAGCATACTACTCGATTACGAGAAACGAGATAATCGTGCCCGAAAAAGAACAGTTCCAGTCCGGAGAAGCCTTTTACGGAACGCTGTTTCATGAAATGGTCCACTCCACCGGCGCCGAGGGTGTTCTCGACCGCCTCCAGCCGACATCTTTCGGCTCGAAAGAGTATGCCCGCGAGGAACTGGTGGCCGAACTCGGCAGTGCACTGATCGCACAACGCTATGGCATGACCAAGCATATCAAGGAAGACAGTTGCGCATACCTCAAAGGGTGGCTCGATGAATTGAAGGAATCGCCACAGTTTATCAAGACGACGCTTCTGGACGTGAAAAGGGCTTCGTCAATCGTTACTCAAAAGGTGGATAAGATTGCACAGGAGTTGGAACAAAATGTTACTGAAGAGCAAGAGAACAAACACTCGACCAAGGAACGTATCTTTTACGCATCGGTGGCTTATCTCCAATCCACCGATGACACGACGCAACTGGACGAATTGAAGGACAAAGGCGACTACAAGGGATTGCTGGCACTCGCCAAGGAGTATTACGACGGCAACGGTATGGACGAGCAGCATACATTCGCTTCTCCCCTCCAGAACCGGGGAGATGATCTGCTAATCGAGGATAAAGACTTTGCCGTAGTGTACAACGGAAGTGTCGGGGGCACTTACGACATCATGCTGAAGTACACGGAACAGGAGGTGCGAGACCATATCCGGCGTTACGGAACCGACCGCGCCAGCGATGATGTGAAAGAGGTGGCCAAGGATATGGCGGCGGAAGAGTTTGATGTCCTGAAACATCAGAAACTCCCGATGTTCGAGATGCCGAACGGAAAACATCTGTTCGTCTGGTATAACAGGGAAACCGACACGCTCAATGCCGGACCGTTTACCGGTACGGATATACCCGACAGACACCGCTTCGCTTACAACCATTGTCTGTCGATGGAAGCCAACCTGCAAAGCGTGAACGAGAAACTGGAGGGTATGGAAGAATACCAGGCCGAAGTGCAAGAGGAAAGCTACATCAGCGGTCTGCACCGATAACGGAAACGAGTGTGAGGTGGCGTTGAAGTGAAGCCACCTCACATTCTTATACATTACATTAAGACAACAGTTTGTCAATCATTGACTGTAGCTGTGACATATCGCAATATTGATTGATACCACCAGTATAATCCTTTACGTGCCGGGCAGTCCGTATCAGGAACGAATCAAGTTCTATCTTTACCCCACCGTCCATCCGCGCATCCGAAGAATGGCTTATGTACACGAATTTACCGTTACGCTCAATAAAGCAACTTGTAAGGTAATGCCCCTTGCTCTCGGCTACAACTGCCGCATCCACGGCTTTTGCATATTTGGATATTTCACTCAACAACGCCGTTTGGAAGTTATTGTATTCCTTTGATACATAATTCCCTGCATCTGCAAGGACAGAAGATTGCCATTTGGTATAAAAAGTCTGTGTCATATTCTTTCAATTCTAATTCTGTAAATAAATTAGGCACATAGCAATAAAAGCATTGAATTTATAGTATTCAATTAACGACATTTAAGCAATTACCATGATGTTTTCAGAGACCAAAGTTACGGAGATTTATCGTATAGCAGATGATTTTTGCAAAGAAATTGCTCAATTTCAGGGAAAATATATGGTTGAATGAATATTCCATGCCCCGCTCCTTTAATACAACTTTATTTCCAACTCCCTTTCTACCATAACAACATACTGTTTTTTGAAAGAAGCCCGCCATTGATGTATGTTTTTCAAAGACGGGCAACTGGCTATATTTGAATTATACTCACGTTAAATAGCTTTCCCAGTTCTCTTTGTCGATAGTTAATTTGTTCATTTCCCAATCGTATTCCACTTCCGGCATATCAGCATAAGGGAAATACACGGTATAGCCTATCTGTCCGTAGGAGCAATGTAATGGTATGACGCAAATATCCTGACCACAGTAAGGTTGTGGCGTACAATATTTCTTCCAATCAAAACGGCCTGCAATTATATTGCAGCAGAGTAATTTTAGAGCCATTATACCTTTCCAACTCTGAAAATCCGTCTTACAACTTGTCCTTTCCATAATGAATATCATTTAATGTGCTATGTTATAATAAATTTCGGGTTCGCTCGATACATTGTAGATGTAATTGCCACAACGTACCAAAAGGGCGTTTTTGCCATAATACAGTTCTTTCATTCCGGTGATGCTTCCTGTCTTGTGGAAATTTGGAAAGCGGCTTATTCCTGTCCTTTCCGCATCTTTTGTGTAAAGTGTTTTCATTCTCATGCTATTGCTTTTTTTAATGTTTCATACAGGGTTTCTATCATTTTCTCGGCTTCTTCCATATCGGTTACGATGTCTTTGATGTGGTAGGGCGCACCGTTTTTGCCGTGCCCGTCATTGCCTATCCACAGGTAGGTTTCATAGTCGGGGTCGAAGCCTTCGTAGAAATTTTCCAATTCACACAGAAACCTGTCGAAATCCCCGTCTTTCATTTCAACAGAGACGTTGAAATCCTGCCCTTTGGGCGTATATTGCTGAAAATCGAACACCACTCTATTTTCGTACTTCGTTGTCGATGCTTGCCAGCCCAATCCTGTGGCTACTGCGATAATTTGTTCTGTTGTTGTCATCGTTTCGTTTTTTTATTTCCCTTTGTTCCGAGCTTTTCAGCCCGCCGCAGGGTCGGTTTTTATGTGCGATACCCGACGGCGGAAGCAAGAACCGCAAACAAGGAACCGCCGATGAAATTTTATGAAATACCGGGATCTGTGATTTCGGAAAGTTTTCGTCAAATTTCAGCAAGGTAGCTCTGCGATACTTGGTCAGCCGTTCGTCCGCCGTACCTTTGCACGGTAAAAACAGCCTGTGGCGGTGACGGGCTTCGAGGAAATGATAATCCGACGGTATAAAAGGGAGAAGCAAACTATAAACGTCCTGCCTGCTCATGGCATATAAATGGCTGATTGGGCTATTCAAGTGAAGATAGCTGCCTACAAAAGTATGCGGCAACGGCCGGAATATAAACAACCACCTGTCCCGATTGGCAGGTGGTTGACCGACAGCAGCCGGTATCAGGCGGTCATACGTTTTCGGACAAGTGCGATGTTCTTATGCACAAGGTTCATAATCCGTTTATGGTATTTCGTATTTTTGTTACACAGCCCTCTCGACTGCAGCACCTTGAATGTTTCGAGGCTCAACTCTACGGTCTCGACCCTCTTGTTTTCTATCCGTGCGGAGAATACCAGCGTATTCGGCTTGAGGTAATACTCGCACTGTCCTACGCAGTGATGCAACGCATTGCCCTCGTCGTAGTAGGCTTCCACGCTGTCCAGCACACGGACGACTATCGTCCCGTCCGTGAACTCCAGACCGAAGAACTTGCCTTTCAACTCCCTGAAACGTGCCTCGTTTTCCCTTGCCCGTTTCATCTGCTCCATGCGTTTTTTCTGCTCTTGGAGAATACGCACCTTGTTCTGGTACTTGTCGTGTTCGGCTTTCAAATCGGCAGGGCAAACATAGTGGGCGTTGTGCAAGTCTTTGCCGCACCTGTCGAGCATACGGAGATAATCTGTCCATATTCCCATGTCTTTTATCCGATACTTCTGGCGTAACACGATTTTGTAGGACGGCCAACAGAAATCCAAATCCTGCGGGTGGTCTATAAAATACTTGAGGTCGCGTTTGCGTCCGCTTTTGAGTATCGTTTCCACACGGCTGTCAGACAGCAGAGCTTTCATCAGCTTTTGCGGGGCGATGTCGGCGAACGAACCTTTCAAACCATTGCGTCGTAATTTCGGAATAGATGTATATCTCGGATAAACGTAACAATCCGCAATATATTTATAAACATAGTTGTCGTTCCGCAGTTCCAATCCCGACCCGTACAGAAAACAATCCAAGTAACGTCCCATTGCCCGTTGTAAGGCCGTCAGAGCAGTTTTACCGTTCTCGTCCAACCAATACCTGGCCACTTCGCACACGTCCGTCCGAGCTTTCCGGCTCTTGTGATAATAAACGGTCATTCTGAAAATCCGCTGTACCTGAAATCCGTCCTGTGTGGTGATGACGGAAAAATAACTTTTCTCGTCCGTCTTGCGGCAAAGCGTGTCTTTGAGCGTCAGTTTGGCATGGCAGTTCGGACAATGGCAATGTTTAGTTTTCGTCTCGTTCCACCGATACCCGCAATCGAGGCAGGTCGTTTGTCCGCTGGGCGTGCGAAAAGCGTAATGTCCGACGGTATGACGGAACGCCCATTCTGTTTGCTTCTCCGTGATAGGCAGTAACCGCCTGTTGGCGGCTACTACCTTATGTTGGAATTTCGTTCGTGCTTTCATGGTCAGAAATCGAAAAGTGAAAGTTCTGTTTGGTTGCTCTGTGCGGCTTTGGCAGTCGGCTTCGGCTTGCTGTGGCGTTGCTGTATCTTGCGCATTTCTTCCTCCTGATAGGCTTTCAGCGCCTCCTTTCGTGCCTGTGCCTTTTCTTCTTCGGTCAGTTCTACTTTGTGGTTGACCACGACACCGCAGCTAATGGGGTTTCCTACGTCGATGTTGTCTTCATCATAGTAATGAATGGCGAGCGACCACACCTCGTCGTCAGTCATTCCGCAACAGCCGCTTGCCTTTACTTGATTGAGAATAAACGTGATACAATCGTCCAAGTTCTTGTTTTCTTTGGCATAGGAGACAGCAAAAAGTTCGTCTGTCTGCGCCCTGCCGTCCAAGTATTCCTTGATAGTCTGTTTGAAATGTTCCGTACCTTTCATCGTTTTGCATTTTGAGGTTAAAAATGATAGTCGATAACACCGCCGATATAGAGTAGCGTGCCGGGTTCAAATTCGCATACCTGCCGCAGGAACTCGTAGGATTGCTCGGCGTGGGATTGCAATCCCTCTTCGTCCATGTAGAACCAGTAGGCGGTATCGAGCGGGTTTTTCAGAAATTTTTCAAGCTGATAGACCGGGCCAATCCATTCCTGTACGCTTTCGGGGGTAATGGCTTCCGCCCTGCTTCGAATGTCTGCGACAAACTCTTCTCTCCATTGTGCCGCACCGCCATTGTAGCGTATGGTATCGTCGGAAACAAGTTCGAACATGCCTTTGGGCAGAATGTTGTTTACCAAGTTGTCGATATGGTACTGGCGTTCTTCGTCGTCAATCTCGGCACAATAATCGAAAAAGCTGTCATCGCCTTGCATGAGGGTGTCCTCGTTCATGTAGTCGTCCTTGTCCACTCGTGTTCGAGTAATTTGAAAAATCTTGCTGTGCATAACCTTGAATTTTAATTTGTTGAACTTGCTTTTCTTTTCCCTCCCTTCGGAAGCCTTTCGGCTTTCCTTGCCGGGAGAGATTTTACATGCAAGCCAGACAGCGGGGAAAGGACGGAAAGGCAAGCAAACGGCCGGGAATTTCACGGAATACCCAACCCGACAGGCACGGCATGTCGGGGAACTGAAAGGCCATCTTTGATTTGCGGAAGGCTGCCGGGCAAATTCAAGAGCCGTTAGCACAGTGGTGCTTGACGCCGGACGACCGCTGTACCTTTGCATGGGAAAATCTAACCGGCGAGGGAGCGACGACAGGATAGTAAGAGGAATGTAATATGGTTAGAATAACCACATAAAAAAGTGGCAAATTGTTTGTGAATTGATATAACCCTGTTATTGTTAAATTCTGCGTACCATTTTGTTGTATGGTAATAAAGTAGTATTTGCATAAAATTAATGATTATGGTTATAACGATTAAGAATATTCCGGTTTTGGAAGGTGCTACGGCAGAAGATTTCGTGCGTAATGCAGAAAAGAATGCCGTAAAGGTAACTCCACAGTTGTCCGTGGCGGCCAAGAAACGGCTACAAAAGGTATTGGAGAAATCCCGTTCATTCCGATTCAACTAACAATGGACGGGATTTCTTTATACGATGATTGCGTCATGCCTGCCTATATAGGGAAGTGCGGGAAAAGTGTCTCCCTTTCACTTGCGGCGAGGATGATCTTGATGATTTTTTCCTTCATGATGCCGATTTATATGCGGATGAACTTTTAGGGAAAACTTATTGTTGGGTGACGACTGAATTTCCGCACCGTATTGTAGCGTTGTTTACCTTGGCTAATGACAGCATCAAGACCAAATTAATCTCTTCCAATGACAAAAATCGTTTGTAACGTAATATCGTAAACCCAAAACGTGGGCGTAGCTACCCGGCTGTACTGATAGGAAGACTGGGGGTAAACCGGGAATATCAGGGCACACCGAGCCATGTAGGACAGCAACTGATGACCTTTATAAAAGACTGGTTCCGTCACGAGGACAATAAAACGGGATGCCGCTTTATCGTAGTGGATGCGTACAACGAGGAAAGGGTGCTTAAGTATTACGACAAAAACGGCTTTCTTCCTCTATACAAGACAGAAGAGATAGAAAAGCAATATTTATGACATTCCACAAGACGCACCTTTGAAAACGCGCTTGCCATATAAAGGACTGATATAACTTGAATTTGACAGAAACGGTCTCGGAATAATCATTCGAGGCCGTTTTTTATGTGCATATTATGCAGTCGCCAAATGCGGTCATAAGGTTCAAGTTATATAATTTACTGAATAGCAATTTCTTTTCTAATCAGGAAAAGAGTTTATTGATAGTTTTTTCGTATATTTGATGCAGTTAGAATATATTTAACTGGCTATTAGTAGATTGGGAAGAACTCACACGAGAACGGGCAACGGATAAGAAATTGGAAAGTGTTTAGAACCACTATATTTCTCAATACTGTCAAATAACTCTTAATCTGAGGCAAAAATAAGTAATTCAAACGGAAGAACCAAGAGTACAAGCGGTAAAAACGAAAAAAAGTAATTACTTCATGAAAGACTTAATCGGAACTATTCGAGGAAAGGGTATTAGAGGGAGAATAGGAGGTAAGTAACTGTAAATGAGTGTGATTATCGCTATATTTCGGTGGTTTGCACAGAGGGGTAAATTAGAATTTCAGAACTACTGTTTTATCTCACACACCCGTTTTTGTAGAAATCATACCATTTGTCAATCTGCTCGGGGTTGTCGGCTCCCAGTAACAGAAGCATCTCACGGGTAAATTCCAAGTGTCCTACACCGTTTGCCGTAACGATGTTCTTATCACTGACAGCTTGTGCTTCCACATAATTTTCTACGTTAGTATAAACTGTACACCCCATTTTTTGAGTTGGTCAATACCGTTGCCCGTATGCTTTACATGGTTCAGAAAACCGTGCGAACACAAGAACGAAGCACCGTTGCATATCGCCCCGACGATTTTGTCTTTATCCAAAGCCTCTTTTACCAATGGGGCGACAAGTTCCGCTTCGGGAGAATCCCAACGGTTGCCGCCGATAAGCACCAAGGCTGCATAGTCTTTCGGCATATTCTCAAAAGAATAATCGGGCAAAGTTCTGAAACCGCCGATAGGACGGACAGTGTCCAATGTCGGTGCAACGGTATGCACTTCGTACTTGATTTCACCATCCGGTATCACGGCCACATGAAGGGCCGTGGAGAGAAAAGCCCCCCAGTCTGCGTACCCATTTAACAAGACAAATAAAACTTTCTGTTTCATTGATGTATCTATCTTCTTAGTTTAATAACTTCGCCGCAAGTTTGTAGGTAAAGAGAATTCGGGGATTGGACAACTCCCATCGCTGAACCTCATCCCGTATCAATTCTGCGTGCTCCTTGCTTATGTCTCTCAAGGCATTTCCCACGGATTTCCTTAAATACTTGCTTTCATGTGCCTTGTGCTTACAGATCAACGCAATGGCAATTGACGGATTCTCCTTGAAGAACGGACGAGTTGTCCAAATCCTCAACCCTTCAGTTACGGCACGGATAACATTCGGATTGTCGTCATTCAGCCACTCTTCGATGAGCGGTAAAGACGCTTCATATCCTCTATACTTGCAAACTTCATCGAAAGCCATTGCAAGCATTTCCTGTACACGCCAATTCTTGTCTATACTGACCGTCTCTTTCAGAAAACAAAGAGCATTATTATTCTCTGTTGCCAATCTACCCAATAGCGTTGTCGCCAGCATCCTGAATTGGTAGGCTTCATGCCTGAACAGTTCGAGGGCAAGTTCAAAAAATTGTTTCCTCGGGTATGCGGAAAGGATTTCATTAGCCCCATCAAGGATGTGGTGAAAACCATGCTCTATTTGCCGTATCTTGTTTAATAAGTTATCGATATTCATTTGTTGAGTGTAAAATTCTTCATTCTTCCATTTTTCTTATCGGGTGCCGGATCACAGTCCTTCGCTTTTCGGGAGCGACTTTCCGGGCGTCACTGAGATAGATTTCATGATGCATGCGCTTATCCGTAATGTCGAGGACGTAGCCCCGGCTCTTCATGTATTCGTGCATAAGTGCGACAGTAACCGGCTCGTCATCATAAGAACCGACATGCATGCATTGGACGCATAAGCCCTCATCACAGGAGAGAAACTCAACCTTGGCAAAATCGGTTTTCTTTTTCTTCGTTGCTTCCCGGATTGCCCACTCGAAATCTGCTTTTGTCACAAAGTCCGGAAGACGGATGACCGATATCCACTTGAAGCTTTCCTTTCGGGCATAGTCGATCCCTTTTACGCCATCCTGCCACCAGAAGCCTTCGAGCGGCGGCACGACATAATCGAAATACCCTTCGATCCGATGATCGCCTTTTTGGCTCATTTTGATGGTAAACGCGATTCCATACAAAAGCCCGATCGACTGTTTGTATTCTCCCTCCTCTGCATTCGGGTCTCCCTGTCCTCGAACGGCTATGTAGTTCATGCTTGGCACGGTAATGATACCGGGCTTGCTGGGGGGCATATAGAATTCCCTGTATTCTTTTTTGTAGTCAAAAGCCATTGGTTTATTCCTCCATCTTATCTATTTGTTGCTTGTTTTGATATGCATCCTTATCTTCCTCATCGCCCAGTCGTAATGGCTTGCCGTTGTCGAAACACAGTAAGCACCGAGTGTGGAAGTGGAAGTGGAAGTGCCAGGCCAATCGAACGCCCCCTTGACAAAGAGTTCATCGTTGGAGAATTGCCCTATCAGAGTCATTACCTCCTTGTGACTCTCTTTTAAGTTCGCTTTTGCTTGTGTCAATGGCGTGCTTTGATGCTTCTTCCAAAACTCCACGTTCATTGCCGGGTATGTGTTCCAGTTGTACGGTTCGGGCAGGACGGTTTTGTACCCGCCGTCAAGCTTGGCTTTTATCCACCTTAGTAGCAGTTGATGCCACTCGTACAGATATACAAGCACATCACGCAGGTTCCTGTCCCTGCTCCAATGTGTTTCTTTCCCGGCCGTTGCCATTTCGTCGGCAAAGGCTGCCTTCTGCCGTTCTTCGCTCATACTGTCGATGAGTTTCCACATCTTGTCGAATTGTCCGTTGGCAGATGTTATCAAATCCCCTTTTGTCGTTGCTCTTGCCATAGTCGTTATTATTTATCATAGAGTTCCTTGCTAAAACTCCGGCAATGCCCGTTGGGGGCTTCAAAAGTCAGCAATTCGCCGTATAGCTCTTCTCTGATGTTGCCGATGATCTTCACATTTTTGCTTCTCAACTCATCCCGGACAAGTTCGATATCCTCCGCCTCCAACATAATCCTTGTCTTGCCGGCAACAACTTCACCTTTTCTCTCCGGTTCTTTTCAGGATGGCAAACGATGTCTCGCCCAAATCGAACTCTATCCGGTCGCCATCAATGGCTTTTATCTCAAACCCTATATTGCGATAGAATTTTTTCGACCGTTGCAAATCACTGACATAAATCCAACAGGCATATATTTTTTAATCTTCATTCTTATCGTGTTCTTTTTCCGTACTCCGTGCAAACCTTGTCGTGCAATGAGACAATGCCGCCACATTCCGTGCAGGTGTATCGAGCGGGGTGTGTTTCCATGAAATGAAATAAAATACCCCGTTTCCCTTTACAATCTCACTATTTTCGACCGGACTTTCCTTGTAACGGCTGTTGTAACTTCTTTCGAGGTTTCTTATAAGTCTACAAGGGAAGTCGCCACACTGATAGTAATAAGTAATCTCTTTCAGCAGCACGCAGTCCTTTATCCTGCCTTGCGACAATGTTCCGGTCTCCCTTTGCCTTCCCGCGTACAGCCGACGCAAGTTTTTTGCGTTTTCCGTGTATGACAATGCTTATGGCAGACCATACAGTTCATACCGCAGGGAGCGAGCATTTCTATGTCAATGCAGTCAATTCGCATATCTCTTTCCCCATTTATTCTATGCTGCAAAAATAATAATTTTCTTTGTACCGTCGTGCTTTTATTGTTCTATTAATTCCTGTATCTCGTTAAGATGCAACTCAATATGTCCCAAATATCCATCAATCACTTGGCGAAGAGTTACAGCAATACCCTCGAAATTCTGCCATGAATTTTCAAGCTTAGTATGGTCAACCGATTTTATCACTTGAATCATGTGCAGATTGTAATACTTCTACAACTGAATCGTAATATTCCAATCAGCATTTTGATAATCCTGTAAAGCGATCCACAAGTCATTATCCTGTTGATAATCGGGAAAGTCAAGTTTATCGTTGTACTGTAATCGAACCACGCGTTGGTGATTATTTGCAGCAGAATCAACCAAATGATCCAGTATCTGTTTGATAGTCCTGTTTTGTTTATTCCTCTTTTTTGTAATTGTATCAACTGGTAAATCAATCAATTTTTGCTCCCAAGTATCAATATACCGTAGAATCCCATTTGTAACATTTGAAAAATCCATTTTTATTATTTGTTTTATTGAGTCAAAAACAGTAAAACATTCAACTCCTCAACGTCAGGCAAATCAGATGAGTTTGTACTTTACTCTTTGCGATGATTATTAGAATCGTCTTCATCCTAATTTCGTTGCACTTCGGTTTCTTTGCATACGAGACAACATGAGCTAGGCACAGTTTTCACCTTATATCCAATTCGCTTGATTAAAAATCACAAATCTTTTAGCAGACCATTCTCATCGTATTCGAACATAGGCCCCCACACCACCTCCCAATAATACCCGTCAAGATCGGAGAAGTAGGCATGATAACCGCCCCAGAAAGTTTCCGCGGGTTCTTTCGCGATTCTGCCTCCTGCTTTGCATACTTTTTCTATAACCACATCCACCTCTTCACGTCTTTCCACATTGTAGGCGAGTGTAATTCCCGCAAAGCCCTCGGCAATTTTCGGTGGATTCGTTTCACTGATGTCTTTGGCGAGCAGCCCCAGCGGATAAAGCTCAAACTTCGTACCTGGTGTATTGAAGAATATAACCTGTGGTTCATCTCCTTTCTCGCAGGTTTCGAAACCGAGTCCATCACGATAAAATCTTATTGCAAGGCTCATGTTGCGGACACCAAGGCAAATACAAGTAATTTTATTCATATTCACATGATATTTTAGTTATTGTGTGTCGAATCTATACTCCTGGAGTTAACAGTATTTCACTTGTTTATCCGTATATCAGGATCGAAACTGTAGTTTCGCTTGCCCTCTATAACCGTGGCTTGCAGAAATAGTGCCCTGAAACGGTCGAATGTGTTTCTTGCGACGCCGTACCTCCCGCATATCATGGCGATCGTCCGCCCGTCATTTAACAAGCCGGCTATTTCTTCTCCCGCGTCGATCAGGCGTTGGAGCTTGGTATAGCTTCCCCTCCTGCGACCCAGTATGACGCCTTGTTCCCGTCGTGCCGCCAGGGCCTCTTTGGTGCGGGCGGATATGAGGTTTCGCTCGATCTCGGCCACCAGGCCGAACGCAAAGCATAACACCTTGCTGTTGATGGTATCGTCAAAAGAATAGCGATCCTTGGTACTGTACAGGAACACGCCTTTTTCGAGCAGTTCCCCCACGATCGTCATAATATCGGTAAGCGTGCGGCTTAACCTGGAAAGTTCTGTCACGATCAACGTGTCCCCGGCTTTTAACCGCTTTACCGTTGCCCCGAGTTTCCGGTCGCGTCTTTTCTTGCTGCCGCTCACGACTTCCGTGACCCAGCAATCCACCACCATGTTTCTACTACCGGCAAATCTCGTGATCTCGTGTCGTTGGTTAGTCAGCGTCTGCCTTCCCGTGCTGACCCTTAAATAAGCTACTACCATAGTCGGAAAAATTAAAAAAGCACGAAATTGCCTTTTCCCGACAATTAAAAGGTATAATCACTCTATTTATTTGCACGATAAATCGTTCGTTTTCAGAGGCAAAGGTATTGTATTTATTTCAACTAGACAAGCATTTCGTGCAAAATATTGAATAATAGAACATTAAAAGACGGGATTAGCTTTAGAAAGTATTTCGAATCAATAAAATAATAATTTCACTAAAAAACGAAGGATAAAAAGTGAATCACTGCTTGTTTTCGCGTGCTTGCAATTTAATAATGTAATGTACCGGGGTGGCTGTTTCCTGCACATGCCTCCCGGTACGGATAAAACAGAATATATGAGAAAAAGCTTACTCGTCTTGCCGTTTCTGTTGCTGCTGTCCGCCGGTTTCTCGGTGGCCCAGGAGCCACTACCGCGTGACACCGCCGCTGTGAAGGTCTATTTCCAGCAGGGACAGGCCACGCTGGATTCCACGTTCCGGGACAACGGTTCCCGCCTGGACTCGTTCTCCCGCCGTCTGGCCTCGTTTCGGGGTGATACCACCTTCCAGATTCGATCGGTTCGCGTCGTTTCCGGAGCTTCCCCGGAGGGTTCCTCCAAAATCAACAGGAGTTTGTCGGAACGGCGTGCCACGGCCATCCGCTCCTATCTCGAAAAGCGGGTTTCCCTGGATGGTCACGCCTTTGAGGTCGAATCTCCCGGCGTGGACTGGGAGGGCCTCGCCTCCCTGGTCGAATCCTCCGATATGTCCTACCGGGACGAAGTGCTGGAGATACTGTATCATACTCCCGAGTTCGTTATCCGTGAGGGCAAGGTCGTGGATAGCCGCCAGCGTCAGCTGGGCATGCTGCACGGCGGCGAGCCGTGGTGTTACATGGAAGAGCGCTTCTTCCCGGAACTGCGCGCCTCGGGAGTGCTCGTCGTCGTTGAAACCGGGCGGGAGGATACTTCCAGCCCTGAACCGGTCGCCCCGCCGCGCGATACCGTTGTCGTAGAGCACCGGGACACGGTGGAGGTCATCCGACGCGACACGATGGATGTACTTTGCCCTATTGTCCCGGCCCGCAAACCCTTCTACATGTCGCTGAAAACAAACTTGCTCTACGACGTGGCCCTGGTGCCGAATATCGGAGCGGAGTTCTACCTGGGCCGCGGCTGGTCGCTGGGCGGTAATTGGATGTACGCCTGGTGGAACAGCAAGAAGCGTCATAATTACTGGCGCCTCTACGGCGGGGAGCTGGAGATCCGCAAATACTTCGGTCGTCGCGCGGCAGAAAAACCGCTTACCGGGCATCACCTGGGACTCTACGGGCAGCTGTTCACGTACGACTTCGAGCTCGGGGGTACGGGTTACATGGGCGGCAAACCGGGCGGCACGCTTTGGGAGAAGATGAACTACGCTGTGGGTCTGGAATACGGCTACTCGCTGCCCGTCGCCCGTCGCCTGAACCTGGATTTCGTCATCGGCTTGGGCTACTGGGGCGGCGAATACCATACATACGACCCCGTCGACGATCATTATGTCTGGAAAGAGACCAGGCAGCGCCACTGGTTCGGGCCCACGAAAGCGGAAATCTCCCTCGTGTGGCTGATCGGCCGGGGTAATTACAACGAAAAGAAAGGAGGCAAGCGATGAAAAAGATATTCCATACGGTGACAATGGCGGCACTCCTTGTCGCCGCGACATCCTGCGAGCACAAGGAGCTGTGCCTCGACCACGCGCACGCGGTGGAGGTGGAGGTGGTCTTCGACTGGCGTAACGCTCCCAACGCCGCCCCGGCTTCCATGTCGCTCTACCTGTTCCCGGGTGACGGCGAGGCGTTGCGTTATGATTTCACGGGTCGCGACGGCGGCACCATCCGCGTTCCTATCGGAAAGTACGAGGCGCTGTGCCTGAACTCCGACACCGAAAATATCGTTTACCGGAACACGGAACGCAAGGGTACTTTCGAGGTGACGACCCAGACGAGCCCGCTGCTGGGGGGCCTTTCCGCCCTGGGCGTGCGCTCCGAGGGTGCCCCGAGGGCTGACGGGGCTGAAGACGAGCGCGTCGCGCTGTCCCCGGATATGCTTTGGAGCGACCACGCGGAAAGCATCGAGCTGAAACATGTCCCGGTTCGGCAGAGGATCACGCTTTACCCGGAACAGTCGGTTTGCAGGTACACGGTCGAGATCCGCAACGTCGAGAACCTGAAATATGTCTTTGGTGTCAGCGGTTCGATCTCAGGCCTCGCGGGAGGCCTGTTGCCCGGCACGGACATGCCCAACGCGAACAAGGGCGCTTACCTTGCCGTGAAAGTGAACATCACGACCAAGGACGGGGCCCGTGTATATCCGGCAGAATCTGTCGGCGAGTATGATTGGGCCGCCGTGGCTGTCGGCACGAACTGGCAGGCCGGTAAGAAGTACATCTACACGCTTGACTTCTCGGAGGGTGCCGGTAAGGTCGATCCGGAGAAAGAACAACCTGAAGATCCTACCGTTGACCCGTTCGATCCGGGCGAGGATATCCTGGGCAGCCCCATCAAGTTCACCGTGGAGGTTAGCGAGTGGGAAGACGCCGGCGCGCAGGATATAACAACTATGTAACCAACCCTCCGGTCGCGCGACGGCCGGGCAAACGGGCCGGAAGGGGTTGAACCGGGTAAACGTGTCGTAGGTGAAGAGGCACACGCGCGACACGTTCCGGGGGGAGAGCCGCGAGAGGGCTTTCCCTGTCCCCTTCCGGTCACTAAAGGCAATTTTCGCCTGAACAAAAAAACAGGATATAAAAAACAGGGCCATGAACAAGCAGGAGCTGATAAAAGCGGTAGCCGCCGCGAGCGGGTTGTGCGTCGTGGATGCCTCGAAAGAAATGAGCGCTTTCGAGAATATTTTGGAGGACTGTATGGCGCGAGGGGAAATACTCTCGTGGTCTGGCGTGGGCGCCTTCTGCGTGCGGGAACACAAGGCTCGCCCGGGACGCAACCCGTTCACGGGGTTGGGGATGAGGATTCCGACCCGTAAGGTCGTGAAATTTTCCCCGGGAAAGTCCTTGCGCGAGGCTGTCATAAAGAAAGGAATCCACGGGAGGCGTGCTCGATGCACCGATAAGGAAACATGATATAAATGACTAAATGACATGAATATGGATCTAAAAAAGAATTTATGCCGGGGGCTCGGGAACCGGAGCCTGCCGGTATTGTTTTCGGTTCTCCTGTTCGCCTCGTGCCAGGACGACCTGCAAACGAGTGTACACACGGGGCCCGGCATCCGCTTCTCGGTTTCCGACGGGGCGGGATGGCGTGCCACGCGAGCCGAGGGTAGCCCCGCGGAAGAGACGACCCCGAGGGATTCCCTTCTGGGCGTGCTGCCCCTGCAGGCCGCGGACGGCGGCGAGGGGTTGTACCTGCACGCCATGATCTCCGACAATACCGGCAACGCCCTTGCGGATGACGAACGGATCGGCACCCGTTCCGCTCCCGTGAAGGACATGGAGACCTACGGGAATTTCGGGGTCTTGGCCTACCTCTACACGGGGGCGTGGGACGGCAGCGCCACGCCCGGTTTCATGTACAACACGGAGGTGCGCGGCGATGGCGGCGTGTGGTCGCCCGCGGCGGATCACAACTGGCCGGGCGAGGGGCAGAAACTCCGTTTCTTCGCTTATGCGCCCTACAACACTCCGGGGATCGAGCTACCCGCACAGCATGAGGCGGGATACCCCGGCTTAACCTATACTGTTCCCGAAAAGGTACAAGACCAGAAAGACCTGCTCGTGGCCGCTTCCGGGGAGATGGCGGGCGACCACAACGCCACGGCCCCGCTGACCTTCAGCCACGCCCTGACCGCCGTCCGGTTCGTTGTCGGTGACGACATGCAAAAAGGAAGTGTGACGAAAATAGCCCTCCGCGGCGTGTACGGCAAGGCCGTTTATGATATGGACGGAGACTCGTGGAGTGCTTTCGAGGAAACGAAAGATTTCTCGCAGACGCTTGATAAAAAAGTGGACGGCCAGCCCGGGAATGAGATCACCTCCGGGGAGGGCACTTTCATGATGATCCCGCAGCAGCTGCCCCAGGGCGCGGAGATCGAGGTGGTCTTTACCGATGACCTGACGGGAACCGAGCGGACGCTGAAAGCCGACATCGCCGGGGCGACATGGCCCCAGGGCAAGACCGTCACTTACCGGATTTCCACCTCGAGCATCCTCGTCGTGCCGACTTTCGAGGTGACTGCTCCCGAGGCTTTCACCTATCAAGGAGGTACCAGCGAGTACTCGGTGACCAGCTATCTCGCCGTCTCCCGTGAAGGCGATGCAACGCAGGGTGTGCCGCTGGCGTGGACGGCCGAGTTCGTCGAGGATGACGGTAGCGGGGGCTACAACGTGATCGACCGTCCTGAATGGCTCACTGCTTTCACCGCGAGCGGTAACGGTGGCACGTCTGCCACGATGCTATCTGCCACGATCGCGGCCCAGCAGGGCGTTACCTCCAACCCGCATAACGAGGTGTTGCGGGCGGCAGCTCCCGTGAGCGGTACCTACGACCTCTCGACCAAGGGCGGCACCGAACCTGTGAACACGGCAAACTGCTACGTTATCAACGCCCCCGGTACATACAGCTTGCCGCTGGTTTATGGCAACGCCGTCAAGAACGGGGCGGCCAACACCTCGGCCTATATCCCGTCGGTCATCGACATCCCGGATGAGGAAGAGCGTTACTTGACACACTTCGTAAACCATCTCGATTCGGTTATCACCGATCCGTATATCTACAACAACGCGAACTGCACGCCCGCCAATGCCACGTTGGTATGGCAGGACGAGCCGGAACTGGTGACGAACGTCCGCCTTTCGCCTGACAAGCGCGGCTTGCTTTTCGAC
This sequence comes from Bacteroides eggerthii, assembly GCF_025146565.1. NCBI lineage: Bacteria > Pseudomonadati > Bacteroidota > Bacteroidia > Bacteroidales > Bacteroidaceae > Bacteroides > Bacteroides eggerthii. Next base: position 1,797,766 of record NZ_CP102258.1, read on the forward strand.
GTGCCGCAGGAATCGATCAAGCAGGGAAACGCCATCGTCGCCGTGCGTGACGCCGCCAACACCATCATGTGGAGCTGGCATATATGGGTGACGGATTTCGTGCCGGGACTCCCCCCGACCGTGGAGGAGCGTTACGATCCCCGGAAGACCCAGCGCGACAAGGTCGTGACCAATTACCAAGGGGTGCAATATACCTTTATGGGAAACTGTATCGGCTATTGTTATGAAGGCATCACCACCTACGATGCCCGCAGCGTGAAGGTGCGCTTTACACAGGCGGAAACCGGTGCTATAAAGGTCATAACGCTCATACAAACGCCTGCAGTCGTAAATCCCGGCAATGCGCCCTATTATCAGTTCGGCCGCAAGGATCCGATGCTGCCCGGTATGCTCGACGCTTCTGGTTCCTCTGTCGATAAGAGTTGCTATTCCGACGGCTACGCGTTTAAACTCTCGAATGACCAAAGCTCCATCGGCGCTAGCATCCAGAACCCGCATATATTTTATGGCGTGAGAATATCCAGTTGGTTCTCCGGTGCTCTTCATTATTACAACCTTTGGAGTGCCGACAACATGGAGTATAATGTGCATAACGACAATGCGGTGGTCAAGACGATTTACGATCCCTCGCCCGTCGGCTACCATCTGCCTGCGTCGAACGCCTTCACGGGATTTACGTTTGATGGCACGCACAGAAGCGGCTACGACAAGATTAATACTCCCTATCGCGACGACACGGAGGCTACCTATAATTTTGGTATGGAGTTGTATTGTAACAAGATGATGGGCCAGGGAAGTTACGACACTGCGGGCGGTACAGTCTTCTTTTCGTTTGCGGGTCAACGCCCCTATCAGAGAGGCAAGCCTACCATGTGCGGTATAGATGGTACCTGCTGGAAGGCCGTATATGCTACTAACACTGTCATCCGCCGGCCTTATATAGTTGCCCCGGAAAACACCTACAGCAACGCCAGCGCCTACTTGGTGCAACCCGTTAGGGAATGAGCGTGCGGGAGATGCTTAAAATAGTGAGACTCCAGCGATGACAACCGTTCATGCAACGTGTCATTGCTGTTTCAATCCTAAGAAAATCTAAATCGCAGGCGGCGGATGGGATAACACCCGCCCGCCGCTTTGCTTTTAAATTATCAGTCAATTCATCTATAACGATTCAAAGCCATGGAAATGACAGGATTTACACAAAAACTCCAGAAAGAGATCGAGCGTAAGATCGTCCAGATAGAGACCTCCGATCACAGTATACTGAACAAGTCTATCGAGGCATCACGTGTTTTGGGTGACGCGTTCAAGCGTCTGAAAGAGTTCATCATCTCTTACGAGTTCGCCAGCGAGGAGGAAGAAATCTTGTTTTTCAAGGAGATAAAACCCCGCCTGTTTTCCCGGTTAATCTATTACCGGAAGATTTACAATATCGAGATGAACCGTCCGGTGGGGAGTATCGAATCGCAGAAGGAGTACCTCCTGACGGAGATGGATGATCTGGGTCGGTACACCCGCAAACGGCTTGACTTTATCCGTTATTACCGCAGCGGCGCCACACACCTGGACAGCCTCTATTTCCTGCGCGGGCAGACCGACACGGAGCAATACCTGGAAACCTTCTACTATGAACTCGACCCGCAGTTTTCGACAAACGCGGATTTCAAGGTGGCGAAAATCCTGGCCAACGACATGTTGTCGGTTTATCTTATGGGCGAATTGGAATCACTGGAGAGTACGAACCACCGGAACATGGTTCTCCCATTGCCTGACGTGCGTCCGACATGGCAGGACTCGAAGACGGATCTGACGGAACTTATTTACCTGCTCGACAGTAAAGGCTGCTTCGGCAATGTGCCACTCACGCAACTGGCCAGCTACATTTCCAACGCTTTCAACGTACACCTCGACATGAACCTTTCGAGGACATTCTGCGATATGAAAATCCGAAACAACCCGACACCGTGGCTTGACAAGGCGACAGAGGCCCTGCTTAAACGTATGCAGACGTGGAAGCGAAACAAGAAAAACGGCAATTCCGAGTAGAACATGAACCGGTAAGGCACTTTATCCCTTATAGAAGCACTGATAATCAGCGTTGTATATAACAAAAAAAACCGAGGTCGGTTTTCCCTCGTAACTGTCTTTGGAACTTTTCTGAACACCCGTGTTTGCACCCGTATGTCTTCACCGCATGAACCGTTGAGAATCAGTTCACTGCAAATTATCAAAAAAAAGTCGTACCGACCTCGTCTTAAGCTGTCCATATAACCCCGACCTTTGTAACAGACTAAAAAAAAAGAGTATGAAAATCATAGTGTTCGGTTCGCGAGCCTATAACGAGCTTGTCGGACGTATAGAGAAAATAGAGGGGCCGCAATCGCCTCTCCCCCTGGAAAGGAGCGTGTACGGAATAAGGAGTATATAAACGACGAATGGATGGACGGCGAGCAGGTCTGCCGTTACCTGGGCATCAGCGGGCGTACCCTTCAACGCCTCCGCTCGGATCACGTGATCACCTGTTCGACCATCAACCGGAAGCTGTATTATTCCCTCACGGAAATCCGCCGTGTCCTGAAGGAGCGTTCCCCGGTCGGTCTTTACCACCCGGAACGCCTCGTTGAACACTCTCGCTTTGATAAAAGCGGCTTTTGACAATAGCCCGGACTGCTCGTAAAGGTCGAGGAAACGGGCATGTTCCACGGCTGAAAAGTTTACCGAAAAGCGGTAAACGGCCGGGTCGTTTTTCGCGGGTCGTCCCCCTTTGCCCCCTCGGGGCTTTCTGTTCTTTTCCATCGCATCGAAATTTTAAGGAGAGGCCAGGGCCCCACCGGTTCCTGAAAATTCCGATCCCTTCGCGGCTTGCCGCCTTTCTGAAAAGCACCGACTCCGGAGGTGCTTTCTCCCCCTTGCGGGCAAGCTGTTTTCTGCTGCAAAACGAGAATCGTGCAGCAGAAAACACAGCTTGCTATTTGCCCTTTGCAAATACCTTCTGCCCGCTCGCGGACAGAACATTGAAAGAGCCGCCGTAAAACGGGGCAAGGACGGCTTCATTAGCGTCGGGATCGTTCACGAGGCAAAGATACCGACCTATTCAATCGCTTGTACTATAATCGATTATGCCACTTGCGTCCACTTTGACGCCACACGCGGCCATAGCGGAAAAAGAGCATACAACCCGTGTTTTTAAGGGTTTACTTTGCACGTGAGAACGGATACGGGTAATGACACATCCCCCTGTCCGCACACGTGCGGACGGATGCAGAAAACACCGTGTGCAGAGGAAAAAGCGGGTCTTTGTCCGGATAAGCAAATGCGGTTGCGCGTGAGTATAAAATCGGACACGCGCCCATGCACCGGCATACCGGCGTAACAGCCTGCCAGCGCACCAGCATATATGCGTGCCGGCATACCAGCATAAAATCTCATGCCGTCACTTGCCCAGATACGTGAAGAGATGAACGATTACCCGATTGTATAACTAAAAACGCATGGAACAATGAAAGAGAAAACGAAATTCGTGGCCTTCTCCACCCAGAAAGGCGGAGCGGGCATATCTTATGCAAAAATTTACATAACATCCCCGTCGATCCACTGCTTCAGCGTGGCAACGCCCCACACCTGCGGGTCGTCGAACATGGTGTCGAGCCGCCCGATACCCTCGCCGAAGGTTACGAGCAGCGTTTCATAGGAGATTTCCTTGTTTACTTCATTCGTTTTCATATTCTCGCTTTTACGGGCGGCTTTTGCCGCCCCGAAATTTTTTAATCAGACAAGTTCCACTCTAACCCTGCTCATGTTCGCCCAGAACACGCCGTTGCAGTAGTAGGCGTAGCCGTTATGCCAGTTGCTCCTGCGGCGTATCACGTCCTGCTCGGGTGGTCGTATCTCGATACTCGTGGTGTAGATGTTGTGTCCCACGGTAATGACGAGGTTGCACCTTCGCCATATCTCGGAATGGGTTTTGAACCCGTTTTTCCCCTCGATGAGCGCAAGGGCCGTCTTGACTGCTTCCCGAACTTCCCAATCCCACTCCCCGAAGGGTTTGGGCGGGCGTGCCATGTAGCTTTTATAGATGATTTTCATTGTTTTGTTTTTTTTGTAGGGCGGCTTTCGCCGCCCCGATTTTTATGCTGTCATTCGTTTCCGTATAAGGGACATGTTCCCCTTCATCAGTTTCAGTATTTGCCCGTGGTACGGGGTATTCTTGTTACACACGCCACGGCTCTGCACGACCTCCATGCGTTTTAGGGACACCTCTATCGTTTCGATACGTTTGCCGTCGATTGTGGCCGAGAGTATGAGCGAGTCGGCTTTCAGATAGTATTCGTTGGTAAACACACAATGGTGCATGGCCTCGCCCTCCTGCCGTATGGCTTCAACGCTGTCCAATACCTTGATGCAGATTTCCCCGTCGGAAAACTCCACTCCGAAAAACCGCCCTTTGGCTTCGACAAACGAGGCTTCCTGTTCCAACGCCTTGCGCCGTTCCTCCTGCCGCCGTTCCATTTGCATGTGCCGCCGTTTTTTTGCCATGTAGAGGTCATGCGCTGCGGGCAGGTCTGCGGGACACACGAAATGGGCGTTATGCAGGTCTTTCCCGAAAAATCGCAGCAGGTCGATGTAGTCGCACCATTCCGTCGGTTTCCCGATAGCGTACCCGTTACGGATGGCGATACGGATGGCCGGCCAATAGTCTGCGATATTGCGGGAGGAACAGGCGAAAAATCGCACGAGTGCCGTTTGTCCCGCTTTAAGCAGCGTTTCGGCCTTGTTCTCCGAGAGCAGCAGGTGGATAAGGTCGAAAGGGGTTACATCGGGGAGTTGTTTGCCGTAACCGCTTCGGCGCAGTTCGGGGATAAGCCGTTGCCGGGGATAGATGCGTGTGGGCGTGATGTTGTATTTCCCGTCGTTCTCCGCCCGCAGTTCCAATGCGCTCGACCAACTCCACCCGTGAACGAAGAAGCCCATCGGGCGCAGCCGTGCGAAGGTTGCGGAGCGTCCGTCGGGGGCAATCCACCGCTGTACGGCTTCGATATGGGTGTAAACGGGCATCTGTCCCACTTTCGCCCAACACTCGATATAGACGAAGCGCAGGACTTGAAAACCCTTGCAGCGGGTTACGATACACAAATACTCGTAATCGTTGAACTTGCGGCGCAGGGTGGTTTCCACTTTCAGCGTGGTGTGGCAGTGCGGACACTCGCACCCTAACAGATTGTCCGTGAGTTCTCCGTTTTCGCTCTGCCACGTGTGGCCGCACTCGGTGCAGGTGATAAGTCCTTTCGGCGTGCGGCGTCCGATATGCTCGATGCAGTTCTTGTACCCCCATTCGATTTGTGCGGGGGTAAGCGGCGGCAGGTGTTTACTTGCCGCCACAACGCTCTGTTGGAATTTTGTTCTCGGTTTCATAACTAAAATAGACTGGGCATTAGTTTGTTATCTTCGATTTTCTTGGGTTTGGACTTGGCTTTCGCCAACTTGGCGTAGGCTTCGCTCTCGGCCTTCCGTATGGCGTTCCGCCGTGCCTCGGCTTTTTCCTCCTCGGTCAGTTCGACGGTGTGATTGACCACTACCTTGCAACTGACGGGTTTGCCGATGTCGATGTCCTCCTCGTCGTAATAGTGGAGTGCCATAGAGTATATTTCCTCGTCGGCAAACCCGTTGCAACCGCTCTGCCGTACTTGGTTGATGATGAAAGTGCAGCAATCGTCAATGTTCTTTTTCGGGTTGGCGTATCGGGGTGCGAAAAGTTCGTCCTCCCGTGCCCGTGCGTCGAGATAGTTCTGTATCGTCAGTTTGAAATAATCTGTTCCTTGTGCCATGATTTTTTGGTATTGTGGGGCGGCGAACCGCCCCGTGTTCAACATTTATTCGTCCTTTCCGAGAAGCCGCCGCACCTCGTCCTCTTTGGTCTTTTGGAAAATCCATCCCGCTTTCTTCTGCCCGTCATGCGTCAGCCGTGCGTTGAAGCGTCCCCCGAGTGCGTGAAGGGCGTCCTTGACGGGCTTGGTGTCCCCGAATACGGCTATCGCCTTCTCGGAATAGTCCACGATGATAAACCCGCCTTGCACGCTCGTTTCAGTGCGTTCCGCCCGTTTTTCGTCTTTCGGCTCGGGCAGACATATATTCTCCTCGTTTCCTGCGATATATGCCAGCCTGTCGATGTACCCTTCACGGGTGTAGTGGGTCAGTTTGCAGACACTCCACCCGTATTTCGGACTTTTGCCGAGCGTGAAAACGGGATAGCGGTGTTCGTTCTTGGGGTCGTATTCGGAGAGGTGCGCCGTTTGCGGGAAATTGGCCGCCGCCTTTCTCAACTCCCCGAAGCCGTTGCGGGAGGTGGCCGAAAAGCCGAGAATGACGGTACGCACGCTTCGGGTGGTCGAACACTCGTAAGAGGGGTCAGTGTATTCCGTTTCGTTGAGTTCGGCGATGATTACGCCCTGCACCCCTTCGGGCATGATGCGGCGTAACCTCTGCGCTCCTATTTCCGCTATGCGGTCATGCTCGGCTTTCTCTTTGGCGGCGGCGATGGCCTGCGCCGTGGCTTGCTCTTCCGCCTGCCTCACGAGCAAAGCCGCCTCGAAAGCGTCCATGAACTCGGGGTTCACGTCGTCGTAGTACCTGCCGATACCGAATGTTTGCGAGAGGGGTCGCAGAATGTCCGTTTGGCTGATTTCCTTTGTTTCGGTATCGACCATGTGGTACACGTAGCCACGGGCGGTGTGTTCCACCTTGTAAACGACGTAACGCTTTCTGCTCGCACCCGCACCGATACCGATGATTACCTGGTTTTCCTTGACTACCTGCACCTGCGTGTCCGTGGTAGTCGCTCCGAATAATGAAATGTACTTTGTCATACCTGTAAAAATTTAGAAGATGTGAGTGAATAGGAAATAGAAAAAGCCGGTTAGAGCCACGAGAGAAACAAGGCAGGAGAAAATGCCCCGCAGGATGTCATAACAGAACGTGAAGCCCAAAACGACCCAAATAAAATCGATACCCCACACGTGGAAGCCCAAAGCCACCGCCCCGACCTTTACCGCCAACCCGACCTTTGCCTTTATGCCAAGTGGAAGGTTGGAGGATTTCTGTTTCCATTTATTTTTCTCTTCGTTTCTCATAACCTTTGACTTTTTTTTATGCCGTAGCGGAGCCGGTATGGATGGAATCTGTTTCGGTAGCATCAAAAGGTGTCGGGGATAGCTGCTGCAAGATTTTGTCGGAAAATACGCTCGCCCGCAGGGAAAGAGGAAGATTTTGCGGCAAACCGCCCCGCGGCCCGATCTTGCAGCAGCGTGAGCCCCGTAACTACCTTTGCTACTGACAACAGATTTCCATACCGCGCTCCGCGGCATGAAAAAAAAGAGAGGAAAAGGTTATGGGAGAGAAACGGGGAGAAAACGATATGCCGTGAACGCTCGCGAAAGTCGGTTCACGGCTCACCCTGCATGGAATGATAAATCGCCCGCGAACATTTCCTTTCACGGGCGATTGGCGTATCGGAACGTGCCGATCCCGTATCGGCGGAGGATCGTTTCCGCCGGACGTGGAGCCACTCGCTGCCACTTTTAAGACGGATACGTCCATATACCACTGGCTGATAACAAGATACTGTTCATTTGTGTACTTTTGGGCATCCGGGAAACAAAAAATGAAACAGAACATGGAAATAATAAGTATGGACGTGAAGGCTTTCGACGCGCTGGCAGGGCACGTGGAAGCCATTGAAAGAAAAGCCGAGGCGTTATGCCGCAGGCAAGAGGACGTGAGTTTGAAAAAATGGCTGGACAACCAGGATGTCTGTGACGTGCTGGGTATATCGAAACGTACCCTGCAAACCTACCGGGAGAAAGGGTTGCTGCCTTTCAGCCGCATCCGTCACAAAATCTTCTACAAACCGGAAGATGTCGGGAAACTGCTGCAATCGTCGCACTATCCTAATACCGCCGCGTTATGAGCCATTATTTCATCGACAAGCACGATCCGTGTGTGGCGGATCTCTTCCGGCGCTTGGAAAAGGCCGGCAAGGCACTGGATAAACTGGAATCCTCCGGAGGCCGGACACTCAAGGGAGAGCGGTTCGTCACCGACGAGGAATTGTCCCGGCTGCTGAAAATCAGCAGGCGTACATTGCAGGAATACCGCACGGCGCGGATCATTCCCTATTATTTGATTCAGGGCAAGGTACTATACATGGAATCCGAGATACAGAAATTCCTGGAAGATTCCCGGAAGAAATGTATCGGGGGACAGGAATGGGTATAAAAGAAGAACGGCCAAAACATTGGCCGTTCTTCTTTTTCAGTTCAATATCGTGTTCATGCCGGGGAGCTGCCAGACGACGGCGGTCGTCGTGGCCCTTCGGACAAGCCACCGTCGGAAGGCTTCGGCATTCCCGGATTTTAAGCGGAAAGCCAGCGCGGCGATCATTTCGAGCGAATACAGCTCGACAATACCGCCGTCACGGTTGCGCTCCCGGCGGTAAACCCTCTCCTCACAGAGTATGCCGCTTTTGAGTATGGAGCGGATGTTGCTCCCCACGGCAGGAACGAAGACTCCGAACAGGTCGGCAATCTGGTGGCGCGTGAGCCATACACGGTTCTCCGGCGCGTGGATTTCCACCCGCCCGTTTTCAATGCTGATAGGTTCTCTTGTCGTCATAGTCATACAAATTTATCAATTTTTGTTATACTGTTCAACCGTTTACCGTTATAATATCTGCCGTTTCCGGTTCGTCCTCCTCGTAGAGATTTATTTTCCGGCCTTTGGTCTGTTCTTTCAGCCGTTTCATGTCCTCGTCCACCTTGCGGTCGGTCACTTTGGCGTAAATCTGCGTGGTGGAAATGCTCTTGTGTCCCATCATGCGGCTGACAGTTTCGATAGGCACACCCAACGAGAGCGTGATATGTGTCCCGAAATTGTGCCTCGCCTTGTGGAACAGAACCCACAAAGCAGCCGTCAGCAAACAAGTAACAACAAAACGTAACCCGTTTGAAATGAGCGGTTTTTCATTATTCTGCCAAATACCGGAAACGCAACGGAGTGCGGAATATTGAGCCATTTCAGTTTCCAAGCCGTTAGCCGTCAGTTACCGAAGCAAGAACAGGTAACGCACGGAAAATGAAATTGTTGCAAGCCCGTGCTGATTGCACTGATACGCACCGTTCTGCAAATCAATGGACGCTTACTCATGAATTAATTTTGCGACAAAAACAGTAAGCGTATGAAAGTGGAAAAATTCAAGGTGTTGCTCTACCTGAAAAGGAGCGGAACGGACAAGTCGGGCAAAGCCCCGATAATGGGAAGGATAACGGTGAACCGCACGATGGCGCAGTTCGGATGCAAGCTGTCGTGCAAGCCGGAGTTGTGGAACGCAAGGGAAAGCCGTCTGGACGGCAAGAGCCGTGAGGCGGTGGAAACCAATGCGAAAATAGACAAGCTTCTGCTTGCGGTCAATAATGCTTTCGACACATTGGTTGAGCGTGGACAGGACTTTGACGCTACGGCGGTCAAGGACTTGTTTCAGGGAAGCATGGACACGCAGATGACCCTCCTGAGGATGACCGACCGCATCTGCGAGGACTTGAAGGCGCGTATCGGTATTGACCGTGCCAAAGGAACCTATCCCGCCTATTACTACATGAGACGGACACTGGGCGAGTTCATCCAGTGGCAGTTCAAGACGAAGGACATTGCTTTCGGGCAGCTTTCCGAACAGTTCATACACGATTACCAGAACTTCGTGATGGACGTGAAAGGATATGCTGTAGATACGGTGCGCCATTACCTCGCCATCTTGAAAAAGATATGCCGCATAGCTTACAAGGAGGGATATGCCGAAAGATGCCATTTCGCCAATTTCACCCTGCCAAAACAGAGTGAACGCACTCCAAGAGCCTTGAGCCGCGAGGATTTCGAGAAGATACGCGATGTGGAGATACCTGCATGCCGCACCACGCACATCCTTGTGCGTGACCTCTTCCTGTTTGCCTGCTATACGGGCACTGCCTATGCGGATGCGGTGAGCGTAACAAGGGATAATCTGTACACGGATGACGATGGAAACCTTTGGCTTAAATACCGCCGCAAGAAGAACGAGCTTCAGGCAAGCGTGAAACTGTTGCCGGAAGCACTCGCCCTGATTGAGAAATACCATGATGACAACCGCCCGACATTGTTCCCTATGGTGCGGCATCCTAATCTTCGGCAGCACATGAAATCGCTTGCTGTCCTCGCAGGGGTGAGCAGCACCTTGTGCTATCATCAGGCACGTCATTCCTTCGCCTCGCTGATTACGCTGGAAGCCGGAGTGCCGATTGAAACCATCAGCCGGATGCTGGGGCATTCCGATATAACCACCACCCAAGTTTATGCCCGTGTCATTCCGAAGAAGCTCTTTGAAGACATGGACAAATACATCGAAGCGACCAAAGATTTGAAACTTATTCTCTAACTGATAAAAACATCACAACCATGCGCAGTACATTTTCCATATTACCGTATATCAACCGAAGCAAAGTGAAAGCTGACGGCACGACCGCCGTCCTGTGCCGCATCACCATAGACGGCAAGAGTTCCACGATGGCAACGGGCATCTATTGCAGGCCGGAGGACTGGAACAACAAGACGGGCGTAATCCGCACCGTCAGAGAGAACAACCGCTTGCAGGAGTTCCGCAAATCCGTTGAACTTGCCTATGAAGATTCGCTGAAGAAACAGAACGTGGTGAGCGCGGAGATACTGAAGAACGCACTGGCAAGGAAAGCCGTCATTCCCGCCAAGCTGTTGCAGATGGGCGAAAGGGAACTTGAACGTCTGCTTGTCCGCTCAAAGGAGATAAACTCCACATCGACATACAGGAACTCAAAGTATTACCAGAAGTACCTGAAAGATTACCTCACGTCATTGGGCAAGGAGGACATCGAGTTCAGCGATATCACGGAGGAGTTCGGCAGTTCCTATAAAGCCTTCCTGAAACGCTACAAGAACTTCGGGCCGTCACAAATGAACAAGTGCCTGTGCTGGCTGAGCAAGCTGGTGTACCTCGCTGTGGACTACGAGATACTCCGTGCCAACCCGTTGGAGGACATGGAATACGAGAAGAAACCCGCACCGAAGCACAGGCACATCAGCCGTGCGGAACTGAAAGCCATCCTTGAAACCCCGATGCTCGACCCGTTACAGGAACTGGGTCGGAGGGCGTTCCTGTTTTCGATTTTCACGGGCTTGGCGTATGTGGACATCATGCTGCTCCATCCCCACCATATCGGCACGACTGCTGACGGCAGGCGTTACATCCGCATCAACCGCAAGAAGACCAACGTGGAGGCGTTCATTCCCTTGCACCCGATAGCGGAACAGATACTTGACCTCTATAATACGACGGACGACACAAAGCCCGTCTTTCCGCTTCCGAGCCGTGACGAGATGTGGTTCGAGATACACGAGTTGGGCGTGGCGATAGGGCGGAAAGAAAACTTGTCCTACCATCAAAGCAGGCACTCCTTCGGAACTTTTTTGATTTCTGAGGGAATACCCATCGAGAGCATCGCCAGGATGATGGGACACTCCGGTATAAAAACCACCCAGCGGTACGCGGAGATTACGGACAAGAAGATTTCAAAGGACATGGACAACCTGATGGCGGTCAGAATGATGTACGGGACGGGCAAATGGTACAAAAAACAAGAACTGTTAAAAGAAACAAACATTGATAATGAATAAATGAGGAATGCCAATGGAACGGGGAATAATCACAATCACTGAAAACGGGGCGGTCACGATGCCGACCGCTCCCGTCTGGATGACGCAGCAGGAAATGTCCGATGCGTTCAACGTGTTCGGATGTTACATCCGCAAGGCTATACACGCCATATACAAGAATGGCGAGTTATTGGAAAGCGAAACGAAGCGGCACGTCAGGAAGGATGGTAGGATTTGCTACGATGTTTACAGCCTTGAAATGGTGATAGCCGTTTCCTTCAGGTTGAGAAGTCGGGAGAGCATGGTTTTCAGACGGTTCATTATGGGCAGGCTGACCATAAGCGACAGACAACCCATCAACCTTTTCTTTTCGCTCTCCCCGTCATGTGGAAAGAGAGCGGAAAGTTGAACCGACCTCAGACGGCGTATGAAATACCCTCAAACGGCGTGTAAGGCTACCTCTTACGCCGTTTGAGGGTAACACCGTTTTTATAAGCCTATCTGAACGCTTCCCGGTAATTGGCGGCAAGCATCCGTTCGATGTCCGATTCCTTGTACAGAATCTTGCCACCTAACTGGTAATAGGACACCACCCCGTTGTTGCGGTAGTCCTGCAAGGTGCGTCGGCTCACTTTCAGCCGTGCCGACACCTCCCTGTCCGTCAGGAAACGTTCACCGCCCAATGTCGGACGGCTGTTTGCCATGAAGTTTTCGATGCCGTCCAGCAGACGGTCAAGGCTGTTGCCGAACTCGGCGACAAGCGCATGGTTCTTGGTAATCATTTCACTCATTGTTACGTTGGATTTAGTGGCCATATAAAAAATCAAGAGCCTTTACCTGACCGTCTGTCTTCCACAGGTTTGACAATACGCAGCACATCCTCCGGTCGGTAAAACACCTTGTGGTTTATCTGCGAATAGGCCAGCGTGCCGTTGTCACGTAGCGTCTGCAAGGTGCGCAGACTGATGTTCAAATGTTGGCAGACCTCTTGGTTGTCCATCCAGCGGTTTAATGACTTGCCGCCTTGCTTGGCAAGGAGTTCGTTCACACGGTCTGAGAAGCGGCTGAACTTCGCCGCCATTTCCTCAAACGCCTCTTTCTGAAAAATCAATACTTCCATTGTCGATACTGTTTTTATTGTTGATACTCGGTTTTGGACGCAAAGTAAATGGGCTTTGTGCATCAACAATGGGTTGGCACAATCGTGGCAGCTTGTGGCAGAGAGTGGCGTTTTCAGAGTTATTCTAAATTAGTCCAACGGAGTTTTGATAGGAGCAAGTTTGTGTTTCGGGCATACCGAAACGGCTTGCTCCCATACTACTTTAAGTAGTGTGGAGGCATATCATCCCGTTGGTCTTAATAAAACAATCTCGCTCTGCAATAATAAACTTTTTCATATTTCTTTCTTGATTTAAGACGCAATTGGTTATCTTTGCAACAGTCCTCGACTTCTTTCTAAGCTCATCCTTTCAAAAGAGGTTGTGTATAGAAAGGCTGCTCACGCCGGGCTGTCATCCCCCTAAATGGATAACAGTGGGCTATGATGGGTCGGGATTGAGGACAGACAAAATGTGAAGGCGTTTACTTGACGCTTTGTTCTTGACACATAGAAATCTGGCAGTTTCGAATTGTTAGTCAAATTCAAAGCAACGGTAGATGTCCATGGGTATGTTATATCCGATTGATTGTATGCAGGCAGACCTTGTCGGTTGTTTGCATCATATTCGTTTATATACATATCGGCGTGGGCTTCGGCGTTGCTCGTTTCGACTAACAGGGCGATGCCAGAGCCTCTATGTGTGGGACGAGTAACAAGCATGATTCCCACGCTTTTCTTTTGTCTAAATCTTTTTGTGTAACAGCAGGCTTGCCGGGAATCAAGTCCGCACTTTGACTCGGCAATGAAGCAGAATGAACGTGCTGGTATTATGCGGATAGTTTCAGACATTGTGAAAGCTGATTCTATTATCGACTTACGAGAAATTGATTACTTGGATGGAATCAAAGACAAGTACCGCATAACGAAAGATGATGAAGCTATGGGCGATTCCATGACTTTGTCCGATGCTGTTTGCCTGTTAAAGAATTTATCTCCAGGTCTAATCCATGACATTATTGGAGATTTTTACAATTTGGCCTTGTCAGACAACGCTTTTAGTCGAGAAGAGGGGCTTATTGTACTTGCCATCATAGCTTGTTTGTCTGAAAAATATTTCACACAAGCTGAAATATATTCGACAGTTTTACCCAATAACACGTTAGCCGAAAAATCACAGATACTTTATATTGAAGGGGAATATTACAAGGAGGCAAATAAAGAAATCTCTGATGCTTACAGGGAAATATCCAATGAATTCCGATTGATAGGTTTGAATTTTGTCTATCTCCCAAAGGTATGCGAGCATTATAAGTCATTGCCACAAAGCAAATTATTATCATTGCTTTCATTTCTGTATCCTAAAATTTCAGAAAAACAGATGGGAGATATGATACGGCAGTTAACCTCGTTGAATACTTCTGATTTCTGCAAGGAAGGCATTGTCGGGAAAATGAATCTCAAAGACTTGAACGAATCGTTACCGTCGATGCTTTTGTGTATAAACGATTCGCTTGTTGAAGGTAAGATATACTCAAATTTTCTTTCGATAACTCTCGAAAAGGACGCTCTCAATATAGCAAGGGATTTTACAGACTTGTTCATGAAATTGTATAAGCCAAGAGTATTGAATCCTTCTTTTGAAGGTAAGGAAAGATTTGTTTATCGCGGTTACTACAAGCAGGTATTTGACATATTTACAGATAGAAAAGGCGTCAGAAGCAGTGTTGTTATAGACCTGCTTCATGGAGAGATTCTCTTGCCTGAGGCCGAAATAAAGTTATCAAAACTTCATAGAAGAGAGAAAGCCTTGTATGCCTTATTTTTGTTGGAATCAGGAAGTGGTGGAATAAATTTCAGTAAACCAGAAAATGTAAAAGCTCTAAAAAGATTTGACCACCGTATGCAACTCATACAGCTAAAGTATGAGATGATTTATGAAGGTTTTGGCGGCGATAAATCTCGTGCACCGAAAATATATCTTTCGGAAAACAGGTTGCCAATGTTAAGTTTGATTAAACAACAAATTCGCCAAATCGGAGAATTATTAAGCAATGCCGATGACTACTTGGTTCAACGAAATCTTTTTGGCAATTACTGTGTAGCCATTCCTCCGGAACTGTGTCTATGTTACGATATGCAAGCAAAGCAAATTTGCCGTTTTGAGGATTCTGCTTTTTGGAGCCGGGTATTGGCCTTATAACCTTGCAACTTTTTGCAGACGATTTTTTCCTTTATCGGGTGTAATATTGCAGATTTCTGTAAATCAAATACTTATTGCCTAATTTTGCGTAAAAATTTAAGCAAATACGATTATGGCAATTACATTGGAAAAAGGACAGCGGATAGGCATAGGTCTATCTAAAGTTAGTGTAGGTCTCGGATGGGACCCGAATGAAGGTACAGGTTTTGATTTCGATTTGGATGCCTCTGCATTTATGTTGGGAAGCAACAAGAAAATTCCCAATGACAATTATTTCATATTCTACAATAATCCGAAATCTCCAGACGGAGCGGTGGAATCTACAGGTGATGACACTACTGGAGGCAATAGTGACGGAGGGGATGATGAAACATTGAATGTTGACCTGCAAAAAGTTGACCCTTCCATTCAGGAGATTCTGTTTGTTGCTACAATTTATAAGGCAGACGAAAGGAAACAGAATTTTGGGCAGGTTAGAAACTCTTACATCCGCATCTACAATTCAATCACCAACGAAGAAATAGCACGCTATGATTTGGACGAGGATTTCTCTATTGAAACAGCCGTTGAGTTCGGGCGTTTGTATCGCCGTGGCGGAGAATGGAAGTTCGAAGCTATGGGTATAGGTAACAAAGGTGGATTGCAAGCATTGGTCAACAAATATCAATAAACCATGCCTATAAATCTTGTAAAAGGACAGAATCACGTGCTCAACATGAATATTTTTCATGTTGGGCTTGGATGGGACGTGAATGAAGGGGCATCACCATATCCATTTGACCTTGATGTGTCTGCATTCATGATTGGAGCCAATAAGAAAATACTCAATGATGATTTCTTGGTATATTATAATAGTGAACATAGAGTTCTGCCATCTAATTTGACACGGTTCGAACCTTTTTCTGCAAGTAAATATCCACCTTATACTGATACTCAAGGCTGCTATCATTCGGCTGATATGCATTGGAAAGAGGAGACAAGACCCGTTTCACCGGAATTTTCAGTTATAGGGTCAATAGATGACCAAGATGGTTCTACCTCAGAAGATGGCGATGATGAAATTATGGATATAGATTTATCAAAAGTGTCAAATGACATTCAAGAAATTGTAATCACAGTAAGCATATATGACTACCAAAACCGTAAACAAAACTTTGGTCAGGTAGAACGTGCTTATGTCCGTCTTTATAAGCAGGGGCAAGAAACCGAAGGTCAGGAAGACTTCAGATATGATCTAAATGAGGATTTCTCAATATGTGCTTCCATTGAATTTTGCAGGTTATATCGCTACAAAGGGGAATGGAAAATTCAAGCGACAGGCATTGGGCATCATGGCGGTCTTGAGGAATTAGTTGAAAAATACAGATAACTTCATTTCTATGGCTATAGTTCTTGAAAAAAGTGGCGACCAACATCGCATAAACCTTGAAAAAGGTGGGGCTTCCTCTATGGGAGAAATCATTATAAATCTCAATTGGAGTAAGGGAAGTTTGATGAAACAAATTTTTGGAAAGCCCATAGACCTTGACCTCGGATGCTTTTATGAGCTTCGGGATGGAAAGAAAATGTTGATTGATGGATTGCAATTCTCTCATAACAGAGGAGGAAACCGCCATCAGCAAACAAGGCAGGGATGTTACGATTACGCGCCTTACATTTGGCATCAAGGTGATGACAGAGGTGGTAGCTCTTCTTCTGGGGAAACAATCTATGTAAACCCTAAGGGGGTCAATGTGATAAAGCGTATAATCGTCTATACTTTCATATATGAAGGCGTGGCAAAATGGTCTGAAACAAATGCCGTTGTTACGATTAAAGTACCAGGGCATGAAGATGTAATCGTTGAAATGGGAAAACAATTTTCAAATAAAACATTCTGCGCCATAGCTCAATTGGATTTTGGTGGTGATGATTCCATTACGGTTAAAAGACTGATTACGTTCCATGATGGACATAAGGATTGTGACATGATGTATGGATGGGGATTTAACTACTCGCCAGGAAGCAAGGACTAATGTTGAATAATTTATAAAGAAAATATTTTATGGCAATACGATTAGAAAAAGGACAACGCATTAATCTTGAAAAAGATAATGGTGCGAAGCTACAAAGCATCTGTGTAGGTGTCAATTGGGGTGCAATTAAGAAAAAGAATTGGTTGGGTTTTACTACAACTGAAGCGGTAGATTTAGATGCCAGTTGTGCTCAGTTTGATGCTCAAGGTAATATCATTGACAAAGTTTGGTTTAGACATCTCGCTTCTAATGATGGGGCAATCAAACATAGTGGCGATGATTTAACAGGAGATATGGATGGAGACGATGGGTTGGACAATGAAGTTATAACTGTTGATTTGCACAAAGTTAATCCACGAACAGATAAGATTGCCTTTGTATTGAACAGCTTTCGTGGTCAAGATTTTAAACTAATTCCTTTTGCGTCTATTAGAATTTATGAAGGAACTCCTACAAAGGTACGGGAAGTATTTGCTACTTATGATATTGCGAATGACCCAACTTTTGCGGGGAGTGTATCAATGGTAATGGGAATTTTCTATAAACGTAATGGGGAATGGAAATTCAACGCCATTGGTGAACCGACAAGAGATAGAGATTTCGAAAGCACTTTACAAACTGTCAAACAAAAATATTTATGAGAAGATTACCCGTTTACTTGTTATTGGATACATCTGGCTCTATGTACGGGGAACCGATAGAGGCGGTCAAAAATGGAGTCCAGACACTTATTTCAACCTTACGAGGAGACCCTTATGCCCTTGAAACAGCATATATTAGTATCATAACTTTCAATTCTGTGGCTCAACAGGTAACACCTCTTACAGAATTGTCGGCTTTTCAACAACCCCAAATTGAAGCAAGCGGATGTACTGCTTTGGGCGAAGCACTGACCTTGCTTGCACAAAAGGTTGATACCGAAATTGTCAAAACCACACAAGAAGTCAAAGGAGATTGGAAGCCTTTGGTTTTTCTTATGACAGATGGCGAACCTACAGATGATTTGCAGAAGGGGCTTGACGAGTTCAAGAAAAGAAAATTCGGTATGGTCGTAGCTTGTGCCGCAGGGCAAGGTGCTAACACGAATACGTTAAAGAAGATTACAGAAAATGTCGTTCAGCTTGATACAGCCGACAGCGCAACAATTAAGGCGTTCTTCAAATGGGTAAGCGCAAGCATCAGTACAGGCAGCCAAAAAGTTGAGGATACTCACGGCGATGTTGCATCGATGAGCGAGCTACCTCCTCCACCTCCAGAAGTAAATATCGTTGTGTAAAGAAACAAAGCAAAGTGGCACGAAACAGTTTGTGCCACTTATGCTATAAAGTTTATCAAGAATGAGACATTTACCTGTATATATTTTGATTGATACCAGCGGGTCTATGAAGGGTGAACCGATAGAAAGTGTCAAGGTTGGCTTGTCTGATATGATTGCAACTCTCCGTCAAGACCCGTATGCGTTGGAAACTGTTTGTATAAGCATAATAACTTTTGACAGGGAAGTAAATCAGATTTTACCTTTGACCGAACTTGCCGATTTACAGATACCCAATATCATCACGCCGGATTCAGGCCCGACATTTCTTGGAAAGGCATTGGAAATGCTTTGCAATCGGATTGAAGTTGAAGTTCAAAAGGGTACACCTGAACAAAAAGGCGATTGGCGTCCATTACTCTTCGTGTTAACAGATGGCAAGCCTTCCGACATTCAGGTTTATGAGAATATCATCCCCAAAGTAAAAAATAAAAATTTTGCAAGTATAATCGCTTGTGCAGCCGGTCCCAAAGCAAAGATAGAACCGCTAAAAAAGCTCACAGACCAAGTGTTTACACTTGATACAATGGATGCCACATCGTTTAAGAAATTCTTTGTGTGGGTTTCTGATGTTATAGGTGTAGGAGGAAAAAGTGTGGGAACAACGGATTCTTTGGAATTGCCAGGACCACCTGCGGAAGTGAATATAGTAATATAATTGTTTATGAGAAGATTACCGATATATTTTCTGATTGATGTTTCAGAATCAATGGTTGGAGAACCAATCATTCAGGTAGAGAAAGGCATGAGGAATATCATACAAGAGCTAAGGACTGACCCGTATGCTCTTGAAACAGTATTTGTGTCTGTCATCGTTTTTGCAGGAAAGGAAAAGGTCTTGTCTCCTTTAACTGAGTTGTACAAGTTCTATCCACCGCAGTTTCCTATAGGCGGAGGAACATCGTTAGGCACTGCTTTGGACTGCCTGATGAACGATATTGACAAGTCCGTAAAGAAAACAACTGTTGAAATGAAAGGCGATTGGAAGCCTATCATTTTCCTTTTTACTGACGGGATGCCAACCGACAATCCACAGCAAGCCTTCAACCGATGGAACGCACATTATAAGAGAAAAGCGAATTTGGTTTGTATTTCAATCGGTGACAATACTGATACTAAAATGCTTGGAAAAATCTCAGACAATGTGTTGAGATTGAATGATACAGGGGAACAATCCTTCAAGGCCTTTTTCAAATGGGTTACGGCTTCAATCAAGTCAACAAGTGTTTCTGTTACCGATATGGGAACTGATGAAATCCAACTTGCTTCCACATCGGGAATTGACCTTGAAAAGGTGGATACGACTAAAGACTGCACTGTGGATGAGAACTTTGTCGTACTGCTCGGCAAATGTTCAAATACAAAAAAGGAATATCTTATCAAATACGCCAAGCGAGTAGGTAAAATACCCGGATTAGAGCAACTTGACGTAAAAGGAATAGACTACAAACTTGTGGGGGCTTATCCAATTGACGATAAGGCTTATGAAGAATTAAGCGATGGCAAGTCCAACCGCAACATCAACACCATGTCTTTGATAGGAGTACCCACTTGTCCTTGTTGTGGCAATCAATTCGGCGTAGTCGTATGCGAATGTGGCAACATTATGTGTTCAGACGGTCAAACTACCGCTTGTCCGTGGTGTGGAATGGAAGGCTCATTAGGAGCTATTGGTGATGGCGGTTTGGATATAACACGGGGAAGAGGTTGATTATGAACATAGAAAAAGCAATAGACCTCCTAAGCAATGGAGAATCTGATGAACGCATGAGTGGCTTCATCAAATATTATGCTAACAAGCTGTGGGCTGAATATAATGAATATCTTATGAATGAAATTGTTGTGATAGAGAACAAGGTAAAAGAACTGCCTATCGTTATACCTAATGCGTCTATCAGAAAGCCGTATAATGCGATTGTATCAATACCGTGCGAAGAAATGACCGACATAACATTATCAGGTCTCACAGAAGAAGTGCAAGGGCTTATAATTGAGAAGCAGGAGGATGGCAAATCTTTTAAGATAAGTGGAACTCCCAAAGAAAGCGGAACTTTTGATGTCACGTTAAGATACAAATATCGTGGTTTATCTGTTGAGCGTCCTTATCTGGAACGTATGTTACAAATTATCATCAATCCAGACCCAAGGGATTTATGGAAAGATATTCCTGTGCCCGAAGATATAGAGTATCCGAAAGATAATACGGCAAAAGAATATGTAAAAGTTGCTGCACTTTCCGATGGAACTCCGCAAAAAGATATTGTGGCTGCAAGCAAAAGAGGCCGTTCACATGCACAAGAAGGTAAGCCACGTGATGACGATTTCCGTTTGTATCATGACGAAAAAACGAATTGGTATGTCATTGCCGTGGCCGATGGAGCGGGGTCTGCACCCTATTCCCGTGAAGGTTCAAGAATAGCTTGCAATGTAGCAGTTGAGCATTGTAAAGAACAATTGGCTGATTCTGAAAATTTTGATGATGACATCAATCTCTATCATCTTGACCAAAAATCGGAAGCGGCAGGTAAAGCTATTAGTGCGGATATATACAAAATCGTAGGTAATGCCGCCTTAAAAGCGCATAAGGCAATAGCGGCAGAGGCTCAACCAAAAGGTCGCAAGACCAAGGAATACTCTACAACATTGTTACTGGCTATCTGCAAAAAATATGATTTTGGTTGGTTTGTTGCCTCATTCTGGGTCGGCGATGGGGCAATATGTCTTTACAACCAAGATAATGAAACTGCGATGATGCTCGGTATGCCTGATGAGGGTGAATATGCCGGGCAAACACGTTTCCTTACAATGCCTGAGATATTTTCGGATTCCAATAAATTCTACCAAAGAATGAATTGCCGGATTGTTCCGGACTTTACAGCTTTATTCCTTATGACGGATGGCGTTAGCGACCCCAAGTTTGAAACCGACGCTAATCTGAAGTCTTATGATAAGTGGAATGAATTATGGGCTGACCTTAAAGAGAATGGAGTGGAATTAACGGATGATAATGAGGAAGCTGCAAATCAGTTGTTGAATTGGTTGGACTTTTGGTCACCGGGAAACCATGACGATAGAACCATTGCAATATTGTATTAAACGTAAAGCATAATGGCAAATAAAATAACTCTGACAGCAAATGACGGAAGTATCGTTGAGTTTTATGATGAAATAAAAGCTCAAGGTGGGGTTAAGGATGTTTATTTTAGTCCTGACAAAACCTATGTTGTCGCTTTCTATCGCAAGCCAATCAATGCTAATGACAGAGAGCGTATCACCAATATTGTTGGTATCTATCGCCAGCGGATTTTCGATACTCCAGAGGGGAATTATTGGAAAAATCTGTTTGCATGGCCTACAAAAATGGTAGAATGGAATGGAAAGACAGGCATCATAATGCCATTTTATGACAAAAGGTTCTTCTTTTCTTCAGGACCATTTAAAGGTAAAGAAAAAGAGGGAAAATGGTTTGCTTCCGCTAAATTGCGTAACAAATTTTTGCCTGCTGACCAAAAAGGAAATTGGCTGACTAACCTTCATATGTGTATCAAGATTGCACGTGCTGTCCGACGACTCCATGCGGCAGGATTGGCACATTCGGATTTGTCTTACAAGAACATACTGGTTGACCCGATTACAGGAAGTGCATGTATCATTGATGATGACAGTTTAGTAGTTCCGGGCAAATTTCCTCCTGAGGTTATAGGTACACCAGATTTCATTGCCCCTGAAGTCATTGAGACCAAGCATCTTGCATTAGATGATAAACAACGGAAACTACCGAGTATCTATACAGACCGTCATGCATTAGCTGTCCTGATATATATGTACCTGCTTAATAGGCATCCGTTAAGAGGCGGCAAGGTGAATGATGTCAATGACAGTGGACGTGATGAGGAATTGTCTATGGGTGCAAAAGCCTTGTTTATTGAGAATCCAACAGACAAGTCCAATAGGGTTAAAGCCCAGCAACTATCCCCTGCCGAGTTGCCACAAGGCGACCCTGCAAAGATGCCATATACTATTTGTGGCCCGTATCTGAAGAAATTGTTTGACCGTGCTTTCGTAGAAGGTTTGCACGACCCGTCAAAGCGTCCGAGTGCAGCGGAATGGGAAGATGCCTTAGTCAAGACAACCGATTTGGTACAGCCATGCCAGAATCCTAATTGTGAAGCCAAGTGGTTTGTATTTGACAACACTACCAAGCCTAAATGCCCGTTTTGTGGCCAGCCATATCACGGACAATTGCCGATATTGAATTTTTATTATGCTCCCTCACATGGCAAATTCATATCGGAAAATTATCGTTTGATGGTATATGACAAGCAAACTCTGTACAAATGGCACGCAAATAATTTAGTATCTCCAAGTGAACGGACATCTGAAGCTGACAAAAAGCCTGTTGGGGATTTTCATTTCTTCAATAATCAGTGGATTCTGATAAATCGCAATCTTCCTGACATGATGGATGTTACAGAGAAGAAGCCTATCGCTATAGGCGAATATGTGCCGCTAACAGAAGGAAGGCAGATATTGCTTGACAAAGGACAGGGAGGACGACTCATTGTTGTTCAACTTGTTAACAATTAGAACGATAATAATCATTTATAAAATCACGAAGCAATAGATATAAAGCAAAATGAAAAAATCAATCGCTCTGCTAATTGGTATTGCATTAATTTTATTAGGTACGTTGACAAGAGGTAATTGGATTATCGGACTGAAATTATTGTGTGCCATATTTCTGGTTATGCTCGTACTTTATTGGAAAATAGCACCCTTTAAGCAACAGCTATTCCCTAAATATCAAAAGGCTTTTGGCATAACAGAAAGAATATTCATGAGATTGCAGAATATCTTAGGCTTTATTCCCAAAATACAAATGGGGCAACGTTTGCAACTTGACACTTCGTTGATTGTATGTATCTTTTTTACGCTTTTGATATTAGTTGTTTTGTGAAAACATTGACTGTATCAACCAAACTGGATAAATCGGAACTAATAATATGGCAAGGAAGAAAATCGTAAGAATACCGGGAGTAAGTTTTTCTTGGAAACGTGCGCTGGGCATAACACAGGCAAAACAGAAATTTGCCCGTCAAACCGGAATACCAACATCCAAGGCTGGATTGGAGCGTAAATTGGGAAAAGCTCTACTTAAAGTCCTATTTGGCAAATAATTATTAATCAATAAGTTTTTCAGTATATGCAACAGAAAAAGCATTACATTGGCTTGACAGATGCAGAAGTCTTGGAGAGCCGTAAAAAGTATGGAGTAAACATCCTTACTCCACCAGAGAAAGAACCGTTATGGAAACAATTTTTGGAGAAGTTCACAGACCCACTTATCATCATCCTGATGATAGCGGGCGTTTTGTCCATTGGAATTTCATTTTACGAGTATTTCGGGCTCAATGAAGGTTTTACTGTGTTCTTTGAACCCATTGGCATTTTTGTGGCAATTTTACTTGCTACCGGGTTGGCTTTCTATTTTGAATTAAAGGCGGATAAGGAGTTTGCCATATTAAACCAAGTGAATGATGACGAACTGGTTGAAGTCATACGAAACTGCAATGCAACTCAAATTCCCAAGAAAGATGTGGTTGTTGGGGATGTTGTCATCATTAATACTGGTGCAGAAGTTCCTGCAGATGGTGAACTGCTGGAATGTGTCAGTCTGAATGTAGATGAATCCACGCTTACGGGAGAACCGATGTGCCATAAGAGCGTTGACGAAAAGGATTTTGACCCAGATGCGACATATCCTACCAATCACGTTCTTAAAGGAACTAAGGTGATGGAGGGGCATGGTATATTCCGTGTGACTGCGGTCGGGGATAAAACAGAAAACGGCAAGGTTTTCGTAGCCGCGCAAATTGATGACAGTGTAAAGACACCACTCAACGAACAATTGGATGGGTTAAGTGACCTGATAACCAAATTAAGCTATGGATTTGCTGCATTAGTAGTTATCGGTCGTTTGTTGATTTACTTTTTGGGAGACAATTCAATGGAATGGGCACATATTACGGCATATGTACTCCAGACGTTAATGATAGCCGTCACTCTAATTGTCGTTGCTGTGCCCGAAGGATTGCCTATGGCTGTAACCTTGAGCCTTGCATATAGTATGCGTAGGATGTTGAAAACTAACAATCTTGTACGCAAGATGCACGCATGTGAAACGATGGGAGCCACAACTGTAATTTGCACGGATAAAACCGGAACACTGACCCAAAATCAGATGAGCGTTGAGGAAGCTCAATTCTACGGTTTGGCTAATCAGGCATTGGGGACAGATGAAACAAGCCGTTTAATAAAAGAGGGCATTGCGCTTAATTCTACGGCATCATTGGATTTAAGTAATCCTGACAAGCCTGTGGTATTGGGCAATCCCACAGAGGGGGCATTGCTTTTATGGCTTAGAAATAATGGCATTGATTACCGCAATCTGAAAGAAGATGCCAATGTAGTGGAAGAATTGCCTTTCTCGACGGAAAGGAAATATATGGCGACAGTTGTTGACTCTGCCCAACTGGAAGGAAAGAAAATCCTCTATGTTAAAGGTGCTCCCGAAATAATCCGCTCCCTTTGCAAGCAAATCGACAAGAATGTGAATATTGCCGATATTGACAGACAACTGACGGACTATCAAAATCGTGCAATGCGTACTTTAGGTTTTGCATACCAAGTATTGAATGACAGTGATATGGCTATCGCAGACGGTAAAGTGGTTGCTGATAACCTTACTTTCATGGGGATTGTTGCCATTGCCGACCCTGTCCGTAAAGATGTTCCAGCAGCCGTGCAAAAGTGTATGGCCGCAGGCATTAATGTAAAAATCGTAACAGGAGATACTCCCGGAACAGCCAAAGAAATAGGGCGGCAAATCGGATTATGGACTAAAAAGGATAGTGACAGTGCAATAATAACAGGAGCGGAGTTTGAGAAACTTTCAGATGACGAACTTGATAAGAAAGTGCTTGGATTGAAGATTATCGCTCGTGCCCGTCCATTGGATAAGAAACGTCTGGTTGAATCCTTACAAAGAAACAATCAAGTGGTAGCAGTAACAGGTGACGGTACGAATGATGCTCCTGCACTCAAGGCGGCTCATGTGGGCTTGTCAATGGGTGACGGCACTTCCGTAGCCAAAGAAGCCTCGGACATTACCATTATAGATAATTCATTCAGCAGTATTTGTCGTGCAGTAATGTGGGGGCGTTCGCTTTATCAAAACATTCAGCGTTTTTTATTGTTCCAACTCACGGTCAATGTGGCTGCATGTTTTATCGTGTTGGTGGGTGCATTCATGGGAACAGAATCTCCGTTGACCGTGACGCAAATGCTGTGGGTGAACTTGATAATGGATACATTCGGTGCTATGGCTCTTGCCTCATTACCACCTTCACAATCTGTAATGAAAGACAAACCTCGTGACCGTAAAGCCTTCATCCTTACCAAACCTATGATGAAAGACATTCTCGGTGTTGGCGGATTTTTCTTCTTGCTGCTTGTTGTGTTCCTTTATATATTCCAGCACACTGAAATCACGCAAATGACAGACCTGTTGCATTGCAAGCTCGGTGAAGCCAATGGATTGTCACCATACGAACAGACTCTATTGTTTTCAATTTTTGTGTGGACGCACCTTTGGTATATGTTCAATACCCGTTCATTTGAAACAGGAAAAAGTTTCTTCCAACTTAAGATGAGCAAAGAGTTCTTTACTATTGTCGCTATTATTTTCATTGGGCAGATAGTGATAGTTGAAGTCCTTTATGATTTCTTTAACTGTACTCCAATGAAACTTATAGACTGGGTGATAATAGTGGTTCTTTCCTCACTGGTTCTTTGGGCAAGAGAGTTATGGCACTTACTAACCAAAAGGGGATAAATTGCTTTTCAAGAAAACAAGTAAAGAGGATGTGGGGTATAAACCTATATCCTCTTTTTCAATATATACAGGTTGCCCGACTTCGGAGGAGCAGCCCGGCGGCAAGGCTTTCGGGAGTAACCCGAAAGGTTTCGAGTAACTCGAAACATACCTTGCTGCTGCCACTTTTCGGCAGTAACCGAAAAGCCTTCGGGTAACTCGAAGGACACCTTGCTGTGCTTTTGAGAGCACAAGAAATCCGTCAGCAAACGGATTTGAATTAGTGCTGTTATTTCGGATTTCAAAGCATCGTTTCCCGATGCCCAAGCTGCCCAAAAGAAGAAAGGAAATGAGGGTATAAGAGGGCATAAGAGAGTGGTTATATCCGCATGAATGCTTGCAAGCCAGACTGCGTGTGGGTTCTCGTGAATGCAAACACGTGCGGACATACACACACTGGCCTGCAAGCCTGCCCGCACTCCGACCTGCCAGCCATCCTGCTTGCCTGCCGACCGGTCTGCCTGCGTGCCTGCCTGCCGGCACACAGACAAGCGCGCAGGCAGGCTATTCGCAAACGATTAGGCTCAAATACAATGTGGAAACGGTATTGAATTAAAAGTAGGACAGTGCTACTGATTTTCATCAGCAAGATGTGCAACAAATGTACAATAATGACAAGATGTTTGATTTACTCTATTTTTCAGAGGAATAACTTTGGCAATAAGGAAGAAAAACACTACTTTTGCAAATGAGAAAAGCGTTCTTATGATTAGTGCAGAACATAGCAGAATATAGAAGCCTGCTGGTTTCCAAGTCGTTACCTGTCAAGCTGACAATCTTTGTAAGTCCCTTGTTTTCAATGAGTAAGAGAAAGTAATATGTCTTGAGCAATGAAAGGTCATGTCGAAGCCGTATGTCCATCCCAGTTCTCTGGTGAGCTTGATGAGATACCCCCGGCAATAGAGGTTGAAAATCCTGTCACTTTTACGCTCGTGGCGGTATTTCTCGATGATCTGCAACGGCACGTTCAGCAGGCGGATGGCCGAGGGCGTTTCGGTCTTCTGGCGCCGGATGTGTATCCAGTACGTTCCGTCGTCCGACTGCGTGATGTCTTTTTCGGACAAGCGTTTCAGGTCGGCGTAGGACAACCCCGTGAAGGTAGCGAAGAGAAACCAGTCCCGCACCCGCTGGAGGTTGGGTTTATCGACGGGAGTTTCCATCAGCTTTTTGAGGTCTTCGAGTTTCAAATGGCGGCTCTTGCGCCGGGGCAGTTCCGGGTGCAGCTTCCCGTAAGGGTCGCGCCGGAGTGTACCCTGACTGACAGCCCGCTTGGTCATTTTCTTCAACCGGTAAAGATGCTCGTGTACTGTCTTGGGTTTCATTTCACGATCTGTACGCAGGAATATTTCAAAATCATCGTAGAACTCCCGGTCAAGGCTCCGCAACGCTACATCCTCCTTTTCCTTCCTTTTTTTCACGAAGGAGGCTAAAATATTATAGGAGTTCTCGTAACTTTCATAGGTTTCTTCCTTGCGATCCACGCCGACACGCTTGCGGAACTCCTCGTTATGCTCGCGGAACAAGGCAAGGAGGGTGAACGGTTTCTGCCCGATTCCTTCCACGGCGTTTTTGACCAGCTCGGCCGTCACGAAACCGAGGCTTTTACGAATATGACGGTAATGTCCGGTGATTTTTTCGGTCAGTTTCTCTATTGCCAGGTTTACCGTTCGGGCGTTCTCGCTTCGTCCGTTCGCCCTTTTGGTTTCCGGATTCCAAAGCGATGGATCGACAAACGCGTTGATATTGATCGGGGCCGACTTGGTGTCGATGCTTACCTTGCATAACAATTTACATGTTCCGTCCTTGCGGACTTTCGTGCGGTTGATGTAGAACAGCAGGGAGAACGTGCTGCGACGTTTTATCTCTTTATTATTCGTTTCCATAATCGTTGTGAATTTGATTGTCAATGATAGATTAAATAGCTACGGAGAAGCGGTCGGCAATCTTTTCCTCTAAAGACCGGGTATCCATGTCGATCTTGTCATCGGTCACTTTGGCGTAAATCTGCGTCGTGGAAATGCGGCTATGCCCCAGCATTTTACTGACGGTTTCAAGCGGGACACCATGCGAAAGCGTGATCTCGGTGGCGTAGGTATGGCGTCCGCAGTGAAAGACGAGCTTCCGTTCAATTCCGCAAATGGCGGCAATACGTTTCAGTGTCCGGTTGAGTTCGTTGTTGCTGTACATCGGCAGCAGTTTTCCTTCCGGGGCCATATCCCGGTACTTGTCGAGGATGAGCAACGGTATGTCGAGCAACGGCACTTCATAGTCGATTTTCGTCTTCTTGCGGGCGGTCTTGATCCATACCTCACCGTCCTCGGCCACTTCCAGATCCTCCGTCGTCAGGCGGCACATGTCCCCGTAAGGGATACCCGTGTAGCAGGAGAAGAGGAACAGGTCGCGGATATGGTAGAGTTTCGGGTCGTGCAGGGGTGTGGTCATCAGCCGTTGTAACTCCGCTGCGGTAAGGTATTTCTGTTCCCGCTCGGGATGTTCGGCTTCATAACCCGCGAATGGGTCGGCAGTGATAATCCCTTCCGCGATGGCTTCCCCGACAATCGTGTTCAACCGTGTGACAAGCAACACGATAGTTCCCAGGGCAAAGCGGCGCTCCGTGCGTAGGTAGAGGTCATAGTTGTCGATGAATGAACGGTTCAGGGCCGTGAAAGGAACATCCGACAACTTGTATTTCTCCTGGATGAAAGCAGCCACACAGTTACAAGCATAGCGGTAAGATTGCGCTGTTCCCTTTTCCCGGTTCACGCCGACACGTTTTTCGAAATGTTCGATGAACGTCCGGAAATAACCCAACAGGGTTTCCTGCCCGAAAGCCCTCCCCAACAACAGATTCCTTATTTCTTCAGCCGTTACATTCTCACGGGTGGCTGACAGTTCGTCATAAATGGAAATGGCTGAAGCTCGCAAATCGTCCAGTTGCCGGTTGATTTCCCGCGCGGCGTTACTTTTACCCGTGGCACGTCCGGATGCCCACAGTGCAGCGGGTACGGACATTTTCGCACTAAAAGCCGCTTCTGAAAATTTGCCGACAACAAGTTTCGCCATGACCGGGCAATGTCCCTCGTCATTCATTTCGCTCTTTTTGAGGTAGAACGTAACCGTTACATCCGTCTGTTTCATAACTCTATTTTTTTTATGTTGCAAAATTACTTGATATAGAGTTATTTACAGTTATGAAAATTATAGCGGAACAAAGAATAAAACCCCGGATGCCGGTAACATAACCTGTATTTCCATGAAAAACGGAAAAAAACGGTTATCTTTACGGGCAAAATATAGGGTTCTTTGCATGGTGAACGGTAAAACCGCGGGTGGTCAAGCGTTATTTTGCCGGATTATCCGGGGCTAAAAAAGGCAACGGATAAGTAGCAAATCTGTCTCTTAACCTTTCATTATCCTGCATTTTAGCGATTTGGAAAGGCATAGAAGAATTTGGCTTAACTCTCCTCAATACCAAACACTTACTTTATTTATCCAAATTTTGTCGTTTTTTTGCGAGTTCTTCGTATATTTGCAATCGGATTGAGACAACTCTATCCAAGACATATTTAGAAAAGAAAGAAGCGTTATGCTTATCTTGTAAATCGAAAACGTAGGAAATTTTCAGATGTAGTACAAGGAAGGCATAGTGGTTCTCACGCTATAGCGTGGGCTGCTATATCCATATCTGTACTACAGGTTTCCTACGACCTTCGATTTAAGACGTGGCATTTGCAGTTCACGCTTTTATTATTTAATAACAGCCTTCTAAGGACTGGGAAGACATAAAAGAACTTAGGATGATGGATAAATTATCGGTTCACGCAAAAAAGACATTTCTTTCCCAACGACTTATTGCATGGGTATGTTGCTTATGCGCTATCGGAACAGCGGCAAAAGCATACGCAAATAATGATCCTACGTTTACAGTTTCTGCTCCGGAGAATATCGAAATTAATAAACAGTTCCGGCTGACATTTATTGTATCTTTCCCGGAGAAACCTGCTACTGTTGAAATACAGAATCTTGCTGTGCCCGAATTGAAAGGCCTTAAGGTGTTACTTGGCCCCACCAAAAGCAGTGCCACCAATGTGGAAAAAGTAGATGGAGAAATAAACCGGAAATATCAAGAGTCTTATACTTATGTGTTGCAGGCATTACAGGTGGGCAGGTGTTCCATTCCCTCTGCAAGTATTGTGGTGAACGGGCATCAGCTACATTCGCAGCAACTCGCAGTGAATGTCGTACCTGACGGGAAATTACCTCCTTCTTCCGACCCACAACCAAAACCGGATGTCTTTATGACAATGAACGTATCAGAACGCTCTCCTCGTATAAATGAACCCGTCGTGTTGGAATGCAAGTTATATACCACATCCCTTGCAGATAGCCTCGCCAATATGGAACAACTCATCTCTTCGGACGATTTCAAAATAGAACCGATAGATTTGCGGGGCAGCGCATGGCAAATAGAGCATCGGAATGGAAAGAATTATCAGGTGGCGGTGTTCCGGAAGTTATTACTCTATCCCCTACGGGCGGGAGAACTTCGTATAGGAGACCTGTACATGGATGTTTATATCAGGCGGTACAATCTTTCTTCAGACCCGTTTGAAGCATTTTTTGAGGACGGCAACCACCAATTCGTAAAACAACGGGTGAACTGTCAGGGCATCACTCTCCATGCACACGAATAAACAGCTAAAACTTATGGATATGAAAACGAAAACAATTGTAACCGCAATGCTGCTGGCTACGGCGTATGTGCTGTTAGTCAATCTGATGTTCCTGTCCGGTTTCGGTAAGGATGAAATGGTAAAGGTTGGTTGGTATAGTGAGTTCGGAGGAAACAGCACGACTACCCTATATCCTCTTTATGTGTGGCTTAACTTTCCTTACACAGTTTGCTTTTATTTCTTCACGACGCTTTTCTTCGCCAAAGTGAAAGTACACGTAAACAAGTGGCTGGGCGAAACGGCTTTTGTGCTGTGGTGTGTCAGTCTCGTTCCGATTTTGGTGAATACCGTTTACGACTTGTATATGGTATCCAGTTTTGACGGAGATGAAATGTACCGTTCTTTGGAGAATTATTGGGAAACGGAAGGCAAGTCTGATTATCCTTTTATGTGGCTTCTGCTTTCGTCCCGTGTAGGGAATAATCGGAATTGGATGAACGATTTGAATTATTACGGTAATTGGGCGCTTTGGGCAGCTTTCTTGGCATTTGCCATTGTCTTTGCCTTACTGTTTAAGAAAGACAAAGTATTAGGCATTGCGGGTGCGACAGTTATGGTGGTATCTATCCTGCTGAACATGTTTCTGCTGCCATGCGGGTATATTGCCATCGACCTGTGTTGGATTGCATTATGTGCGGCAGTCTTATGGAGATTGCGCCAGTCGTCATTTGATAAACCGTTCGTTTTGCCATGAGAAGATTTTTATTAATACTGGCGGTAGTCCTTTTTGCGATGACCGCTTTTGCCGCCATTGCTCCCGGTCTATATCGGGTAAACGTTAACTCCACGCTCAATGTGCGCAATGCACCGGGTGGGGCTAAAATCGGATCGTTGTCCAATGGAGATCTCGTGCAGGTGACGGCGTGCGAAGATGATTGGGCACAAGTGTCTTTGAATGACGGTCGCACGGGCTATGTGCATGAACAATACCTTGAGCCTTTCTCCACTCTGGCTGCTCCGGCTGGAACATCTTACTCCACAGTCGGTCTTTCCGAACTCCGGCATTATACCCCTTTTGCCATATTGCTGTTTGCCGTCATTGCCTTCATCGGACTACGTACAGATACCAGATCGTTGTTCCACGCAGGTTGCCTTTTATGGGGCGGGGCTGAACTGTTCATGTTCGGAGCTGGGAGTGACAGCGCACTCGTCTGGTTCTGCGACCCTTCGGATGTAGGATGGATATTTACTATTATCAATTTTTTTGTAGCTATTGGCATCCTGTTCTTCCAGTACACTATTTACCGGGAGTTTACGGGCAGTCTTTTCGATGGCTTTTGGAGAAAACTTCTGTTTGGTATCTTTATCATTGTAGGAGTAATCCTGTTCTTAGGTATTTTTAATTACAATAGATACGACAGTATCACCCCTGATTCGCCAGAAACTCCGTTCTTTAACGAGACTTGGCATTTCGTACTTGCTTTCGTTGCCTATATGGCAGTATTGCTCTATTTGTTAAGAGATTGTGGTATTTGGATGAGCCTTTCGTTCACGGTGTTTGCTTTTGGTTTGGGAATTTCTTTTCTTGGAATGTTGAGCACCTTGATACTTGGAGCTTTACTGTGGCTGGGGCTGGCAGCATTCTCCGGCAGTGGAGGGAGCAATGGAAGTCGCGGAAATATCATAATTGAAGATTATGACGGTACGTATGAAGCCTACGAACATGGCTTTGGAATCTACAAAGATGTAACAGGTTCAGGCAAGACGTGGCGAAAGGAGGATTCTCAATATATCAGAATAAATTAAACATCGTCCATTATGAAAACGATCAGAAGTATGCTCAAACATTTATTCTTGGCTGTTCCGCTTATGCTCATAGTGTCATGTAACAGTCAACCACCATCTACCCTTATACCGCACCGTTGCGAAAACGGGAAATTCGGCTATGTCGATGAAAAAGGCAAGGAATGTATAGAAGGCAAATACGATTATGCCGAAGAATTTTCCGAAGATTTGGCAGTAGTGCAAGTGGGCAGGTACTTTGGGTACATAGACCGTAAAGGAGAAATCGTCATCCCGCTACAATATACTCAGGCTGCTTACTTCCTCCAAGGCAGGGCATTGGTGGCAAAAGAGGAACTGTATGGTTTCATCGACAAGGA
This sequence comes from Bacteroides eggerthii, assembly GCF_025146565.1. NCBI lineage: Bacteria > Pseudomonadati > Bacteroidota > Bacteroidia > Bacteroidales > Bacteroidaceae > Bacteroides > Bacteroides eggerthii. Next base: position 1,830,872 of record NZ_CP102258.1, read on the forward strand.
AAACAGGGAAATCATTCCCTGTATTTATGAACGTATCACGCCGTTTGCCTCACACGAAGCCTATGCGGTAAAGAACGGAAAGACAGGCATCATCGATACGGAGGGTAAAGTGCTCGTGCCGTTTGAATACGATAAAATAGAACAACTGAAAAGCGGGCTATTCGTTGTTAACCAAGCCGGCAGGGAGGGTTTCCTCAATGCGCAGAAACAAATGATTCTGCCCTGCCAATACGGTTACTATACCATAGAGGATAAAGAAGGCAAGCCCCTGATAGTGCTGCGCACAAAAGACGACACTCCCTATTACCGCATCTCGTATAATTCCAGATACGGTCTGATGGACTTTGAAGGCAATGTACTGACACCATGCAAATACGAGAAAATAGGTGCGTTTACAGACGGAAACCTTGCCCATGTCATTCTCAACGACAAGGTTGGCTACATTGACTCGAACGGAAAAGAGGTCATTCCGCCCATATACGACTATTCGAGAACGCTGCCGGGAAACAGGTATGCGCTTTATAAAGACGGTCTTTGTTATCTGGTGGATAACCGGACAGGCAAGCAAGTCACATCCCAAGTTTATAACAAAATAGAGCAATATAGGGACAACCTGCTCAAAGTTTCCCTTGATGGGAAATATGGCATGATAGACCCGGACGGAAATATTGTGCTCGAACCAATCTATGATGAAATGTATGTATATGACGATTGGCTGAAACTTTATATCAAAGGAAGCGGAAAGGATGGTTTTGCCGGACGTGCTACCGTAGAAGAAGCCAAGTTGGTTATTCCTTGTGACAGATATGTCCGCATTGAAAGCTTCAACTTGGGTGGCGGCCAGTATGCCGAAGCGGTCAAAGCTGTCGCCAAATACACGTACCGGAACGGTGTTGTCAACCGGCAGGGAAAAGAGGTTGTCCCTTGCCAATATATCCACATTTACATGATAGAAAACGGAAAATGTCTTGTCATGGAGTCTGGTACTAACCAGCGAAAGTGGGTAAAATTGAATGAATAGCAACATTAAAGTATACACAATTATAATAAAAATCATAGAATAAAAAATAATTCGGCTGAATATAAAAGGAATAGAGTACCGGCTTAAACAAGGAAGCTGCCGACATAGAAAGACAACCGGAGAAATGACCGTGCAGAATAAAGTCTCCGAAACCTGTTTTACAGGATCGGAGACTTGTACTGCAAGACAATCCTCTGCCGGGGATTAGCGTTTGCCATGTGTATGTCTGCAAAAATAGTTTTGCAGGGATTGGTAACGGTTCGGAATGACCGCATTCTCATTGAAACCGTTCAGGCAATGAAGCAATGCTTTTTCGAGCGTGATGTATCGGCGACTGAAAGTCTGTACATTATCCAAGCAACAGGCTTCCAAAGCGTATTTGAACGGTGCAAGATTTTCAGGTTCTCTCCGAATCCGCACATACCACAGGAAGAACAACTGAATCGTGAAACTGTCGGATTCACCTGCTTTCATCAAATGTTCTTCATCAAGCAGCCGTCGGACAAACTCCGGGGTAAGCTGACAATCATTTTTCCGATAATACTTGCGTTTTGCCGTATTATAGGCTGCAAACTGTTCGATGTCCTGTGCCGTCAGCCTATATACTTCCGAGTAAAATGCACGTACTTCTTTACCTGTAACAACGATTTTCTCGTCTCCGAACTCGTATTCATACGCTTTTTCATCGGAGATTTCCTCTTCTGTAAAGGTCTTGAACCCGTAACATTCCGTTACGATGAACGGTTCTTTTCCGAACTTCGCCAGAGATTCGAGGGCATGGAGGCTGTTGCAGGAGAAGAACATGTCGTTTCCAATACTTTCACCGCTTTCCAGCAGCCGGATTTTTACGTCTTCGGAATCGTTGGTGTACTTCCATACTATCCGACAGCTTGCATAATGGGGATTCCTGCCGTTTGCCTCGACAAATCCGGCAAATCCGCTCTTGATGGCGGCCTTTGTCTTCTCTACATCCGTCAGGACGCTTCGTACCTTACAAGTTTCGCACCGGCCGAATTGCAAAGAATCGTCGGAAATTTCCGTTATCACTTTAGTGTTGGGGTTTATCGTGGCTTCGCATACTACCTGCGTGCCGCCACATCGTGTACATATTATACTCATATTTTGATAAGATTAAAAATTAATATATCCTTCTATCCGCTATTTTGAACTTGTCGATAAGGTTCTACCAACAGCTGCAATTCCTTTTCAACCAAACAGTTTGTCCAAATTCTGCTTAAAGCATAGCATTCGGAGACACTTCCTATCCGTCCCAAATTTTCCTGTCCGTAATTTGACTAACATTTGTACGCATAATACATAAAAGTTAAATTAAACATCGTTTTTCTTTTCCCTCTCTTCGGAAGCTTTTCGGCTTTCCTTGCCGGGAGAGATTTTACATGCAAGTCAGACAGTAGGGAAAGGACGGAAAGGCAAGCAAACGACCGGGGATTTCACGGAATACCCAACCCGACAGGTACGACATGGCGGGGGACTGAAAGGACATCTCTGATTTGGGAAGGCTGCCGGGCAAATCCACGAGCCGTTAGCATGGCGGTGCTTGACGCCGGACGACTGCTGTACCTTTGCATGGAAAAATCCAACCGGCGAGAGAATGTTAACGGGAAGAAAAGGGAAAAGGGTATAGCGGAAAGATATAAAATAATTGTAAAATAAGATGTTACGCCTACAATTATATACAAAATCCTTTCATATCGAACCATCATGCCTTATTTATACCGGACGGGAGCAATGTCGCTCCCGTAAAATAATTAAGGACTATGATAATAGGTTATTTAAGGGTCAGTACGGGCAAACAGAATCCGGCTAACCAGCAAGACGAGATCCGGCGTTTCGCCGACAGTAGAAATCTTTCCGTCAGCCAATGGGTAACGGAGGTCGCCAGCGGCAAGAAGAAGGAGTGCGACCGCAAATTAGGAGGGCTGATACGGCGCATGAAGCATGGCGACACGCTGATTGTCACAGAAATATCGCGTCTAAGCCGCACGCTAACGGACCTCATGGCCATCATGGGCAAATGTCTGGAGAAAGGAATCAACCTTTACACGACCAAGGAGGGGTATTCGTTTGACAACTCCATCAACAGCAAGGTGCTCTGCTTCGCTTTCGGCTTGGTAGCGGAGATTGAACGCAATCTAATTTCGATGCGCACCAAAGAGGCGCTCGCCCTGCGGAAAGCCGAGGGTGTCGTCCTCGGACGAAAAAAAGGCAGCTACACGAAAATGAATGTGCTGATCGAAAACCGGAAAGTCGTCGTCGGCATGTTGAAACGGGACTGCACGATTGCCGATATATGTAGGCGTTTCAACATCTCGCGAGATACATTTCTGAAATTCCGCAGCCGCTATAAAGAAATAGATAAAGCCATGAAAGAAAAAGAGATAAGACGAAAAGGAATGTCACAAAAACGGACGGTATGATTTTACGTTGGTTAAATCGTTCGTTTTCAGCCACAAAATTACAAAAACATGAGCTATCCACAACAAAAATCTGCAAAAAATTGCGTTTCAGCTCTTTGAGTAGGGCGAATTTTCCCGGAGTGTCCGAATAATACGACCTTTTTTCGATAGCTTTTTTAATGAACGATTTAACCAACAAATAAATCGGCATAACAGACAGTTATCAGGCTGATTATTTGTTGGTTTGGTGTTTTTTTGCCTTTAAATGAAAAGGCATGGCACGAGAGAATTGAATAAATAGCTGATATATAAATAGGCATAGACTATGACAATGAAACGAATACTGTTATTATTTCTCTTGTTCTGCGGCGGGTATGTTCATGCACAAGAGTTGGACTCGGTCCGTATCTATTACCGGCAGGGCCACAGAGAAGTGGACGTGCTCTTCAGGGATAATCGCGCGGAATTGGAGCGTTTTATCCGCATTCTACGCGAAGAATACGGGGCGAACCGACTTGAAGGCGTTGTGGTACGTTCGTGGTCATCGCCCGAAGGTGTGAACCATCTCAACGAGGTGTTGTCAGATCGCAGGGCCGATTCCCTGAAAACCTATCTCGTGCGCCACGCCGAAATTCCCGACAACTTGGTCTGTATACATGGCGAGGGCATCGCATGGGATATGTTGCGCCGGATGGTCGCCGCATCGGATATGCTCTATAAAAAAGAGGTATTGCACATCCTCGACCATACACCGGTATGGGTGTTCGACAAGGCGGGTCGCGTAGTGGACGGACGAAAAAAGCAGCTCATGGACCTGCGCGGCGGTATGCCGTACACCTACATGCTGGAGAACTTCTTCCCAGATTTACGCTCCAGCCTTTCGGTGGTCTGCTACCGGAAACCCGAACCGCCTGTAAAAGTCATTCCCCAAAAAGAGTCGGAAGTGAAAGAACCGGAACCGGTCCTGCAACCCGATAGCGTGGCGGAAACGACCTCCGAACCAGCAACGGTGCGGCAGGAAGCGACCGTGCAACCTCAGAGAGCGATGGTGCAGCGACTGGCCATCAAGACCAACCTGCTTTACGATGCGATACTGATGCCCTCGCTCGAAGTAGAGTACCGCATCGCCGACCGCTGGACGGTGAACCTTGAAGGCGAGATGGCATGGTGGAAGAACGACGGCAAGCACAGGTATTATCAAGTGGCAACAATCAGCCCGGAGGGACGCTGGTGGTTCGGGCAAAAGCAAGGCAGCCCGTGGCACGGCCACTACCTCGGCGTGTTCGGAGGCTTCACGTGGTACGACCTCGAAAACGGCAAGGAGGGCTATCAGGGCGAAGCCGAAATGGTCGGAGTCAGCTACGGCTACATGTTCCCCATCGGACGGCGGCTCTCCTTAGAAGCCGGTATCGGCGTGGGGTACATGCACAGCAAGTATGAGGTGTACGACCCGATACCTTATCTGGGCGGCACACATTACGTCTATCGGCAGACCAGCAAGCTGGACTACTTCGGGCCGCTGAAGTTGAAACTGACGCTCGTTTGGCGTTTGTGGGACACGGATAAGAAGAAAGGAGGCGCACGATGAGACGCACACCGCTATATATGGCATTATACGCCGCCACGCTTCTGTTGTTGGGCGGTTGCCGAAAGGATCTCTGTTACGACCACCCCGACCATGCTTTCTCCGTTCAGGTAAACCTCACCGCCACGTGGGAGCAGGAATGGGAACGCAGCTACCAGACCGACTGGCAGTCCGTGTGGAACCCTGCATGGCCCCAACGCTATGACGACCTTCGCCCCGACGTGCCCACCGGCATCCGTGCACGCATCTATACCGGCGGCACCGCCGAGAACGAGGGCAACCTGTCGCCCGAAGGAGGCCGTCTTTATATGAACGAAGGTACGCACGACCTGTTGTTCTACAACAATGACACGGAATACATCGTCTTCAACGACATCGCCGCACTGGCTTCCGCAAGTGCCACCACCCGTAGCCTGACGCGGGGGGCTTTCGAAGCCCTGCACGCGGGGGAACGTACCGTGAACCAGCCCGACATGCTTTACGGCGCATACATAGGCAGCTACGAGGCCCTGCCCACGCAGGAGACTGTCGGTCTGCCCGTGCGTTTGCAGCCGCTCACCTATACCTACCTCGTGCGCTACGAGTTCCAACAGGGGTTTCAGTACGTGGCCCTCGCACGCGGAGCATTGGCAGGCATGGCCGAGAGCGTCTATCTGAACGACGGACACACCGGACCGGAAGCGGCTACCGTGATGTTCGACTGTACCCTGCGTGACTACGGTCCGGAGGCCACAGTGAAATCCTTCGGCATTCCCGACTACCCCGGCGACCACTACGGCGACGGCACCCGCACCACGGAACGCTCCTACCACCTCAATCTCGAAGTGCGTCTGCACAACGGCGCGATGAAGACCTTCGAGTTCGATGTGACGGACCAAGTGAAGGCCCAGCCCCGTGGCGGCGTGATTATCGTCTCCGACGGCCTTGTCATCACCGACGAGGAAGGTGCGGCAGGCTTCGACAGCGGTTTCGACATCGACGTGGAGGGATGGGGCGATTACATCGACATCCCCCTGCCATTGTAAGAAGGGTGACCTGTATAAAACAGATGTATTGATAACTAAATGATTAACCAAACAATAATGTATTTTTAATTTAAGCTTTTGCATCATGAAAAAGAGTTTATTTTTGCTGGGAGTCGCCGCAGCGGTGTTCTCCGGCTGTAGCAATCAGGAAGTGATGGACGTGGCCGAATACGCCAACCAGCCCATCGAGTTTACAACTTTTGTGGACAAGACCACCCGTTCCGGTGATGTCACATCACAAAATTTCCAGAAGTTCTGGGTATTCGCACAGAACAAAGGCACAGGCGACCAGAACTGGGCAGACGCCTTTACCAACGTGCAGGTGAGCAAAGCAGGCGACAACGAATGGCTACCCATAAACACCTACTACTGGGAAAAAAACAAGGAATTCCGCTTTGCGGGCTATGCCAACGGGGAAAGCCAGCTTAACAAGTCGATTGTCAGCTACGATGCGGGCTCGCAGAGCGGAGGATCGACCTCCGGCCTGCTGACTTTCACGGCGTACAGCACGGACGGGAAGAACGACCTCGTAGCCGCAATGGGCAACGAGTCCAACTACACATGGGACGGCACAGCGTCGGGCGAAGCCCCGAAAGTAAGCATGACGTTCCGGCACATGCTGTCCAAGCTGACCTTCACGTTCAAGACCAAGATGGCCAACACCTACACCGTGGCTGTGAACAACCTACGGATAGAGAGCGCAACGACCAAGTCCACGGGAACGTACCACAAGGCCAACGAAGGCACAATCACGTGGAGTACTGACCAGCTCTCAAACACTACGGGCACATACACTTTCGACAACATCACCGACGTGACTGCCGACGCTGCCAACGAACAGGGATACTTCAGCCAGACATGCGCACCGCTGTTCGTTATTCCGCAGACCTGCGGCACGTTGAGCGTCCAATTCACCGCAGTGGTAAAGAACGCTGCCCAAGAAACGATAGGACAGCAGGATTTCAGTGCCACATTGAGCTACAATCCGAGCAACAGCGAAACCAGCTTGCAGAAGAACACATGGACAGCCGGGTACTACTACAACTACACGGCAGAGCTGAAGATGGAAGACATCAACACCGACCCGAACGCCAAGCCTATCAAGTTTGATGTAACCGTAGATAAGTGGAAAGATACTACGCCGGGTGATGACCTTAATTTGACTGATAAAAAGAACTAAACGCTTACCGTACCAGCCAATCCGTTTCCGTGAGTTGCGCGACCCACTTCCGTGAGTTGAGCAACTCAGCGCGGCGAGTTGAGCAACTCACCATGACGAGAAACTTAACTCAGCGAAACGAGATACGCAGCTCGGCCGGTTAGGCCAATCGGACCGAAGAATACAGGCCGGGCGGGGTTGAATGTTCCCTTCCCGGCCACAATGATACAGGACAGACCGCACACATGCAGCTTTCCTGCAAGAACGGAATAACCTTTATATGATGAGATATATGAACAGAAGAAAGAACACCCTCGGAATCCTGCCCCTGCTGGCGACGGTGCTGTTGTCAGCGGCTTCCTGCACGGAAAGCGTGGTGCAGGACATGGAGACAGCCGGAGACAGCGGGGCGATACGTTTTTCGCTACCCACGCTGACACGCTCCGCCATCGGGAGTGCGGACGACCTGAACACCGACGGCCAGTCGTTCAGCGTGTGGGGCAGCTACCGCCACACCAGCGGCACGGACAACGACGTGCAGATATTCGACAACACGACCGTGACCTACGGTTCCGGTACAGGCTGGACCTACGGAGGCGGCCTGCTGTACTGGCAGTCGGGCAACACCTACGACTTCTACGCCCTCTATCCGTCCACCGGAACGCTGGGCGATGCCGTGTCCGTCGCCTGCACGGACGGCACCTTTACCGTCAAGAACTTCGTCGCCACGAAAGGGCACGACCTGATGACGGCGGAACGAACAAATATAGTAATCGAGGCAGACAAAGCCCCCGAATCTGTCAGCTTCAAATTCTCCCATCGGCTCACAAGGCTGGCCTTCAATATCAGGGCCGTGGGGCGCGGTGTAACGGTTACTTCCTTCAAAGTGAACGGCGTGACTTACAAAGGCGACCTTACTTGGAATGCCTCCGGTGGAAGCTCGTGGAGCAACACCGCCAAGACAAACGACAGCGATGCCCTGTTGGCCGCAAAGGATATTTCCATCACAGCCGGCGAGACCCGCAACATGCTGGGCGACGTGCTGTTACTCCCGCACACCGACCTGACTGGTACCGAAATCGCCGTGAGCTACCGTTTCGAGGGCGAGACCGCCGACCGGAATTCCACGGTCAACCTCTCTGGCGGGAATGCGAAACAATGGGATGCAGGCAGCCAATATGCCTACACCCTGACCGTTTCGGCCGCTTCGCTCGCAATCAACGTGAAGGTTCTCGACTGGGATGAACAGGACACCTCCGTGTCATGGCAATAAAATGAGAAATTTATAGACAACAATACATACGGTGTATGAAAGCATATATAAAACGATATTTACCGCATCCTTTCTCCCTGCTTCTGCCAGCCGCCCTCGCATGGGCTGCCAGCCTGTTGGCCGGCTGCACGGACCGAGTGGACGAATGGATACCCGACGGACGCACAGCCTCCGTTACCCTGCACGTACCAATGGCCGATATACGTTCCACGCACACCACGGACGAGGAGTACAAGGCCGCTGAAGAGAAGATAAACACCTTGCGCATATTGGTATTCTCGCAGGACAAACCTGTCATCAACAAACAGTTCAAGGAAGCCGACCTCTCCGGCGGCAGTGTCACCATCGAGGGTGTGCCGGTAGGTACTGTGGACATCTATGCCGTGGCCAACGAGGCCGCCCTCGGCAAGGACTATTCCGACATGGCAGACTTCGAGGACAACCTCGTGCAGGTCGGCAACACCAAAAAAGCTTTGGTGATGGATGAACACCGCACGCACTTCCCAAAACGCTTTACGGAGCAGGAAATCGCACAACACGGCCTACCCATGAGCTGGCATCGCGATGTGCAGATAATTCCATCCGACGGCACGCCGCAGACCATCGAAGTGGAACTGGAGCGCTCCGTGGCCAAGCTCAACGTCATTATGAACAACACGCTGAGCCACCCGATTACCATCACTTCCATGACTTTCGGCGAGTTCTTCGGCGACCGGCTCTACCTGTTCCGCGAGCAGACCCTTGACGTTCCCGACGACACGGAGTATGATGTTCAAAACTACGAGAGCCTCTCTGTCGAAATCGGAGGTTACGGCAGCAAGACGCTGGCCCTTTACATCTATCCCTCATACGCATGGACGGATGCAAGCAAGAACTCGCCATATACCATCGGTTTCACCACAAGTACAGCTCCCTATGACGCCATACCTTTCATCAACGAATACGGCGGCGCTCTGAACTCTATCGCCCGTAACAAGCAAGTGAACATACACGCCACACTCAGTTCGGAGGCCAACCTCACGCTAAAATTTGAAGTAAAGGACTGGGATACGGAAGAGATAACCGTTCCCCCGTTCAATTAAACGAAACTGCATGTCATTTGAGTTATGAGAACAAGACATAAAAACATATTGACCTTGCTGGCGGCCATGCTGCTGGCGGTAGGACTGTACTCGTGTACCGAGGACCCGTTGTTCGAGGAGCGTGCCCGCGTGGCAGAGGGGCTTCCCGCACGTGTAATGCTGGACTTCCGGTCCGAGAAGAGCTGCGTGGAGACCCGTGCCGCGCAGGACGCTACCTACGAGAACCGTGTGAACAACCTCTACGTGTTCATCTTCAACCCCGCCGGGGAGGTGCATTACCGCAATTTCTTTACTGACGACATCAGCTATAACGGAGACTACAGCAAAGGTTCCGTCATGATAGAGACCACCTCTCTGAACAAGGTACAGATAGTCTGCATCGCCAATCTATCTACTGAATCCGTAAGTTCCGGCTATGATGTCAAAAAATCGGACATGGAGTCTATAACATCGCGGTCAGACCTCGAAGCCTTCGTAATGAAGATGGACGAGCATACCGTGGAACGCTCCACGCAGTTCATGATGACAGGCTATGCTTACGATGATAAAAATTCCACGAGCAACCTTGTCAACATTCCCGGTACGGAAAGCGGTCCCGCCTCGCTGGAGTGTACGCTGCGGCCCGAGCGGACGGACGCGAGGGTGGAGTTCGTGGTGAAAACCGAGAAACCCTCCGATAAGAACTGGACGGCACTTGACTTCCGTCCGCGCGGCTGGCGGGTGGTGAACGTGCCGGCCCAGTCGTTGCTGCTGCCCCACGGGACAGGCGATGCCGATGGTGACGGTTGCACCTACTTCACAACCGAGGAGATGCCTTTCGAGACTACCGAGCGGGATGACAATTACCTCTACACTTCCGGTGGCTTCGTGTTCTACATGCCGGAAAACCGCAAGACTCCCAAACAGGCCATCTCCGGCGAAGGGCTTAGCGCTGCGGAACAGTACGCCCTACGCGAGGAACGCGAACACAAAAACACGGGCGACTATACGGACAAACCCGGTCAGCAGTTCGAGAACGGCGACTTTGCCTACGCCCCCGCCAACGCCACCTACGTGGAAATGTCCGGCACACTGTCCTATAAGGATGACAAAGGCAATACCGTCAATGCCGACGTGACCTTCACCGTACATCTGGGCTACGCCGACGGCAACCCCAACGACTACGACACCCGCCGCAATACCCGCTACATCTACACCGTCACCCTGCGTGGTATCAACGATATACGGCTTGAAGTGGAGTCCGATGGGGAGGAGAACGAACAGAGGCCCGGCTACGAAGGCAACGTGATATTCAGTCAAGATGGGCTGTACGAGCTGGATGCACACTACGACCGCGAGCTCATTACGATAAACCGAAGCATGGTTCCAACCATGACATGGGGCGTGCAGACAGCTTTCGACAAGGCCATCTATGCGGGCGGTTTCGGCGAAACGGACAGTCCGGAAAGTACAGGTATCCATGACTACAAGTGGATCAAGTTCGCCATCAACGAGGACTATGGCCAAGACGACGAGCTGTTCGTGAAATACCCCGGTGACCAGAACTACAAGGGCGGAAAGAACCAACCTTCGGGGTATGACGGACATGCGGGCCATTCTGACGCCCGCCTACTCGACGTACACCAGTTGCTGCAACGCCTGAAGCAGGAGTACGAGGAAGGAAAGACCACCGGTACGGTTACCGTTACCGCTTTCATCGACGAGTACGTGTACGTGCGCGAGCCGGATGACCCCAATACAGACGAGGACAATACCCCGCTTTTGTCGCAGTGGCGCCGATACGTGGAGGCCGAAGACCGCCTGCTCTATTTTATCAACGGAGACAACTCGCATTACAGTCCCGATGGCGCGTCGAGCGTGGTGGAAGCCATACAGACTTTCAAGCAGAAGTCCATACGCACGGTGTACAACGTGAAAAAGAGCGAGAATGAATTGTCCACCGCATGGGGGCTTGAAAGCCGCATGGAGGGCACGCGTTGGAAGGAAGGTGACGTGAGAAACAGTACTTCCTCCAGCAACGGCCGGCTCAATACCATACGTTGTATTCTGGGCGAAAACTATGTATCCAACAGATCCCTGCATTGGACGGAGGTGCTCAACCCCTCCGAGCACTACGGTCTGACCGATGACCACCAAGACGCCCTGCACGCTGTGCTGTTGCGTAACCGCGACCTGAACGGCGACAACATCGTGCAGCCTAACGAAATACGCTGGTATCTGGCCGCCATCGACCAGCTCGTGGATCTCTATATCGGCGAATATGCGCTGGACGACGCTTCGCGCCTCTATCCCCAAAATCCCGCGGACAGGGATTACCAGACCTATTGGCACTATACCAGTAGTTCCGCTGACGGCGACCATTCGTGGGTGTTGTGGGCAGAAGAATGTGCCGCATTGGGTAACTACGACGGCTCGCACAACACCGTGGGCGGACAATATGCCTACCGTTGCATACGCAACCTCGGTATCGGTCTTGACGATCCGAATGTTGAACCCACACCACTCATTCCCAAAGTGACACAGGCCGAACCCGACGGTACCTACCTGATTGATGTCTCCAACCTTAGCGAGAAGGCACGCCGCCTAAGCTATGAAGCCAGTTCGTTGCCCACGCATAATGACCTGTCGCCTTATAACCGACCGTATGCCAAGTTCCGGGTAGCGGCAAATGACGCAGACTATCCTACACCGAGCATAGATGTGAATGCACTAAATCGTTGGAGTTGGGAAGGCGTTCAGGATTGGAGATGGTATCAGACCGCTTCTATTACACCGAGCGGCTATCGCGTGCCCAACTTGCGCGAGCTGCTTATCATGGGTACCCGCTTACCCGATGACGCATGGCAAACGTATGAGGGTCGATGGCTTCTTTACAGACATGAGAGCAAAGCCATGTACATGACCTATACCAGCTTCAGCCGCGGAACTTATGACGGAGACGGCTCCATTTCAGGCAAGAACGGCGGTTTCCGTTTCAATGCCCAAGACCACTCCATCGGTGCGACCAGTTCAGATGCCGACGGCGGGTATGTACGCGGCGTGAAAGACGAACAATAACATAGTAAGCCAGTCGATAAAAGAAACGGCTCCGTTCCTATCATCGGGACAGAACCGTTTCTTTTATCTTGTATCTCGATTTCGAGTTAACGGAAGAAGACAGAAAGGCAATTCGCCGTCTGGACACCGGCAAGTTGAAAGTGGACCACAACAACCCTGTACTGGCAAAGTTCCTTTTGGATTACGACAAGAATTTCAATCCGGACAACTGATACGGTCTGCTTAAAGAATCCGGGATACAGCACATAACAAATAAAGAGAGTACCGATATTTATCATCGGTACTCTCTTGCTTTCTACCTGTTTACGGACGAACATTCGTTTTCTTCACATTTGCCGAAGAACAGTTCCACCCTTGTATGTCGGTTGGCTTCCGTGGGGGCGTAATCGGAAATGCCACCTTCGCCGGTCTTGGTCATCCTGTCGGGCGACAAACCCCGCTTGTTCAGCTCCGAGGCGATATAGTCGGCTCTCGAAGCACTCAAGGCATTGTTGATACCAATTGTTCCGGTCGCACTATCGGCCGCTCCCGTGACTTTAACTTTCAGACCGTATTTCTTTGCCACCCGTGCCAGTTCGTCGAGATTGACCAATTGGGAGGGGTCTGTCAGGTGCGACGTGCCGAGTTCGAAGAAAAAGAAGATGGGAGCACCGATGCATTCCCGTCCGGACTGCATCCGAACGGCATAGTCTGCCAAAGTGCTGTCGGGAAGATTCTCGAACTGTCCTGTTCCGAGACCAGGCACGCTATCCGGCCAGTGCTGCAGGCTGTCTGCCCGGCCATTCCCATTCGGGGCTTGTCCTTCCAATGGTGATTTTCCGTTCCAATGCTTGTTCTTCAACCTTGCCCGCAGGGAGTTCAGCCCGCTGTAATTGTTCCTCGGATAACCTTTGCGCTCGATAGCATCGTCATCATCGAAGAAATGGCTGTACGTGTCGAGCAATCCTTCGATTTCCAGTATCTTCTTCAGCTCGGCCAGCGTCCGGCTATCCTTGTCATGCTGTCCCGCGTAGCGGCTGTTCTGTTCCGACAGTACATTGATATAATCGACGAGCTGCCGATCGCGGCGGATATAGGGGCTTGGGTCTATGGCCCGTTTCCAGCCGACCTTGCCGATATGGAAAGAGAATCCGGCAGTGAGTGAAAGCATGTGGTCGCCTAACCGATTCGCCTTGCCATACCCGTCGAAGTCTTGGAAGGTGGTCGTACCGGAGAGTTCCATGAGGGCGCTTACCCTTTTGGAAATGCGATACTGCCCTTGTATGCCGTAGGAGATTGCAAACGGGTTATGCCCGTTGGTCGCATGGTGCAGCAGTCCGATACCCGCAAAGGGTGCCAGATGCCAGCGCACCAGTTTCTGCCGGACATAGCTACCGCCAAGCACATTCCACAGCAGATCCGCATGGAGATAATGGTACTCCTGCACGGCCAGCGTGCCGTCCTTGAACTGCAACCCGTTGTAATTTATGCGTGCACCTACCCACGGGGTAAACCACTTGCCGAGGGCAAGGCTGTACGAGGGTTTCAACCTCCCGAACAGGTCTTCGCAACCGAGCGGCGTGCCGAGAAAGGCTGTCGCACCTCCGGCGATACTGACAAACCAATTGCCGTTTCCCCGTGCCGGAACGACCACTCCGTCAAGGTATAAGGGCTGTAACGGCTGCAGCAGTTCTGTGTCATCGTAACGGTACGTGCGGTGTACAGTATCCCTTTCCGTAGGTTGTACATCCGCACGGGCTTGCAGCGAACAAAGCGCCGCAATAATGAAAATGATATTTTTCGTCATATTCTTATATCCTTAATTTGTTGTTTATCTGATTCTTTATTATAAACCTTGCCATTCAACGCTTGGGCTTCTTGCCGATGGAAGGGCGCATCATGCGGCTCGCCATCCTCATGCAGCGAAGCGCCCATGCCCGGTTGTCCTCGTCTTCATCACGTCCCCATTTGAGGTCGCTTCCGCCACCTCCTCCGCCACGTGTTTCGGCAAACGTAGTGGCATCATCGACCATACCGAGAAAGAGCATCGTGGCGCAGCGCATGACTTCCGCTCCCCGTTCCGCCACGGAACGCACGAGTGTGTCGTCGAAAAGTTGCCGTTCGGAAGGCTTCATCCGCGCCGACAGTTCCCTCCACTCATCGACCATATTTTCCAGCATGACGTCCTTGAGTAGGCTGTCCACTTTGGAGTGGACATCACGGGAGTATTCGTAGGCTTCCTCCTTGAGCTGTTCCGTGCGTTCCTCAATGGCATCCATGTTTGCCTTGAGGTCGGAAAGCTGTCGGTCGGCGGTTTGTAGCTTCTCCTGTTTGTCTGCCAGTTTCCCTTGGATAGCAGTCAGCTCTTTTTCGAGCTTTTCTTTCTCGGCAGATAGGGTCAAAGCATCACCTTTCCGGGTATCCATATCATTTTCGAGTGCCGACAATTGAGCCTCTTTTTCGCTCTTCTCCCTTTTCAAGTTTTCCACCATCGAGGTCAAACCTTTGACTCTGCGCTCTGCCAGCCGAATGTCCGAATGGAGGGCGGACAGGACTTCCTGATGTCGGCCAATCTGTTGCTCAATGGTGGTACATTCTTCCGAGAGCATACGGCGGTATTCTTCCGTCGTCCTGTGCCGTGCGCCGGTCTCGGCGACGCTCCGGCCTCTCTCCATTCCCCACTTCGTGTTGACCTCGGCGAAAAAGTCCGTATGGAGCTGTTTCATCCTCGCGCTATATTCGAACTTGTCCTTTCCGGCGAATATCTCCTTGTACGCAAACCTCCCGTCTTTGATTGGCAGAAGCGTACAATGCACGTGCGGATTTAATTCGTCGAGGTGTACAATGAAGGCGGCTATATTCTGCTCGCCGTATCTGCCGCAAACGAATGCATAGACATCCTTCGCCCAACGTTCGATGTCGCTCTTCCTTTTGATGCGGGTATTGTCCGCACCTTTTTCAAAATCCACCTTCTGCGTGCCGAAAGCGAGTTCGTGCATCCGCTTCCGCGAACCGCCGAAAATGATGTTTACCACCGTGCGGTATTTCGGTTCAACCAATCCCTCGTTGGGGTCTTTGATCCCGCGACGGCCCAATATGTCCGCTATCCGTTCCGGGATATTGCGGCTCGTGTCGATGGGGCGAACCTTGCCTCCGGGCACAATCTCGAAGTTCAGATGTTTGCGGGTGGGGTCGTAGTTGCCCTTGCTCATGGCGTACTTCTCCGCCTCTTCGCTGCGATTACGCAGGTGTTCGTTGCCTTGGGCGGCGGTGATCCCTTTCGATACCTGAACATCGAGAACCTGTTTTGCATTTGCCATACTGTTTTCGTGTTGTTTCGGACAATTCCCCGTGTCCCAGCTTGCTGCTTGCTTGGACACTTCTCCCTGCGACGTCAGTCAGCAGGGGTATTAGGCTCCCCCTTCCCTTTGTTCAGTGGCAGACGGGCAAGCCCGGATGCCTGCTATAACTGGAAGGATATTTGAACCTGAACTGGGGAGAATTGCCCGTGGTTATACAATCTCTGTCCGCGAATCCCCGTTCAGCTTTCCTCCTGCGCCTTCGCCAGAAGCGATAAAAAGGGTTTGCGAAGCGATTCAAGGCGTTCCGTCTCTTCGTCCGTACCGAAGCCTGTCCCGTCCGGTTTTCCGTCGATAACAAGCTCTGCAAGCTCTTTCGAGGCCTCGATGAACGCCGCCCATTCCCCGCTGAGGTCGAGCCGGAAGAACTGCACGAGCGGCGAGCCGTCGTCGAACCTCGATTTACGCAGAACCCGCCAGAGGGCGGCATGGGCAATACATTCCAAGACGGTCTCACACAGCTGTTCTTCCGACCGGACGGTCTGTGCCGATGCCGTGTCGGAATGACTGTCCGGATAGATACGACTGTCCCGTCCGGCTATCTCCGTCAAGGTCTGGCGCATGATTTGTCCACATGATTTACCCACATCGAAAGAGGTTGCTTTGCCGATTATCCAGTCGTACAATGCTTCCTGTATTCTTGTGGCAAAGTCCGCTTCTTCCCGTCCGCTGTCCGGCATGGCAGGCGTGCCGGTCCGCAGGGGCATGGTAATGACGACGCTTTTTGCCAGCCGGATGCGTTCTAACTGTCCGAGCGCTTCGAGCGTGTCCAGAAACGAGCGGACAGTAGCCCGATGCCAATGCCACTCCGATGCAAGGTCGGAAACGGTTACATGGCACTGGCAGGGAGAGAGGTCGTAGTCCTGCCTTCTTAAAAACGGGGAGACGAAACCTGCCAGCGATTTATCCAACAAATCGCAGTAGGCTTCCGTTCTCGTTTTCCGCTCGCCGACTTTTTCTTTCAGGTAGTCGAACACTTCCACGTTCGCCAGTATGGCGGCGGGCGCTTCATTTCTATTTCTCATTTTCATTCTGTTTTTGATGATTCATAATGTGCGGATAGTTTCAGGTTGCCATTATCCGCATTATCGTGGCAGCCTCGCGTGATGATACTATGATAACTGTCGGCTAATGCTCCGGGACATTCCAGCCATTCGAGGAATTTGCGTATGTCTGTCTTTTCGGACATGACCCTTGCCGACGGGTAGAACAGGGCAGCCAAAAGAACAAAGGCGATTGTTACGGCCATCGTGTACAGATGCGGCACGAAGCCGATGACCAATGCCAAGAGCGCAAACCAGACGAAACGTTTCGGCCGGTCGAGCAAGCCGCGCATCCATCGGTCCGCCCGCCTGAAAGAGACCCATGCGGCACACACGATGGTAGATGGCACGATACCGAACTCGCCGGGGTGTCCACTCGTATAGACATAATGAAACAAGAGTAATACGATAAGCAGCACATGGGCGTACAGCCTGCGGGCCTTTTCGCTCCACACCATTTTATCGTAGAATCTTGCCATGAAGCAACGCCTGCTTCTGTACAACAGTGCCGGAAGGACGACAGGCATTGCAAGAAATACGAATTGTAATATAATCCAGGTCATAACAGGTAATAGGGTTTTGAAGGTATATGAACGGGCCGTACCACGAGTTCCAATCGGACAATCCCGTGGGTGGCCAAGCGGATAATGTTCTCGGTGTCTTCGGCTGTCAGGGACGACGCGCCTTTCTTCATCCGGGATTTGAATGTGCCGTTCTGCTTACGATATGTAGCCAGTGCCGTGTCCAGATCATGCTCCGGAATCGTCCACGTCATGCCCTTTTCGTATGGACCATGCGGTTTGTAGGCCCGCAGTACCAGCGTGCGGGTCACAAGGAAGTCGGTCCGGGTGTTTCTCGAAATGACGTGTTCCTTGTAGAGGTTGTCATCGGCCACTTCTATCCACGTGCGGTACGTGTCGATACAGAAAACCATTTGGCGGTATATCGTGTTTCGCATAGGGGTTGTTTTACATGAAATCCAACAACACGTCTTCCTGATTCTTTTTGTACTTGAAGCTGCCGTTCCCGGCGTGGAGTTTCAGATCGAGACACAGGTCGCCGTACATCAGCTCCAACGAATCGTAAATGGTCGCGATGATACGGTTTACCTTGCCGTCCGCGTCTGTCCGGGCGTTCATCTTGAACATCTGCCCGAAAGCGGGATTGGAGTAGGCACAGGTGCTATGACCGGATTTCTCCAGTCCGACCGGCACATGGTGGTAGAGTGTAATCAGCTCCATGTCGTCCTCGAATATGTCCATGACCTCCTCCAGATCATAGGGGTCCCGCAGCGGGAATGTGAGCAGAACATAGTCACCGTAGAACTGCGGCTCCTCCATCGTTGCCACATTGAGAAGCTGCGGCATTTGCAGGGGTACGAACGACATGAAGTCATCCAGAAAGTGTCGTAACATAATCATATATCGTTTATTTTGTGAATAGGCTTTTACAACGAGGCGATGAATATCTCCATGAGCATACCGGGCAGTTCGTCCAACCGGTCGCCCTCCGACGGCAGGATTCTGCGCAGTTTCTCGAATGCGGCGGGTGTTTCTGCGGCCATCCTGTAAAGGGTTTCCTTATCTTCCGGGGACAATAGCGTCATGCAGAGGCCGTCCAAGGAAGCGTAGGGCTGTAGAATCATCCAGACATAGGCTTGTGCCTGTTCGGGCGTTACGACCTTTCCACGGCGTATGTTGTCAAGACAGGCACGCACGTTCTGGATCAGCCGACGGTCGGTACGTAAGGCCATGTATATCGTGGCGTCCTTGTAAGTGATTTCCTTGCGCCCAGCGGCGAAAAACACCTCGGAGCAGCATTTCTCTGTGTCACGGGTGATGTCGGCCATATTCGCTTCGCCAAGCTCGTGCAACCCGGACAGGAAAGCTCGAAAAGCGGCATCCTCCCTTTCGATGAATTTTTTGAGGTCGCCGTTCCCATGTATTCCATTGTTCAGGGTTTCGGCAAGCACGTTACGATATGCTGACAGAATTTGCTCCTTGTTACCCCGACAGGCCGGACGTTTATCCAATTCTGCGAAAAACGGACGGATTTCTTCGGCGGAACGATGCAGTTCCACGTCTCCGGTATAGGAAGAGAAACGTTCTTTCAGAATCAGCACTTCTTTATAGGTGCGAGGTTTCGACATCGCCAGCCGAGAAAGTTCCGCACGGACGGAATCGTGCAGCAGAATGCACTCTTCACGTATGTCGGAATGTGCCCGATAGGTCGTGTCCCGGCGCATGGTTGCGGTCACGGAATCTTTCAAGGTCTGCCACTTCCCGATATACGCGGTCAAATCCTCAAAGGAAAGTTCTTTTTGCCCGCGTGTTTCGGACAGATACTCCCGATACAGACCGGCTGGAGTAGGTTGGGCTTCAACCAGTGATTTGACGTTCGAACCGTCGCACGATGTAAGTGTGAAAATGGCAATCGGAACGGCAGAAAGTCCAGCAATCGATAGTACAATTTTTAAGTATTGATTTTTACAATTCATAGTTCATTTTGTATTTTACAGCACAAATCTAAGTATTCTTTTCAAGATGACAAGCGCCGAAAATCGTTTTATAAACCATTTTTAACATTGCACTTAATAGTTTGATTTTCAATGAAAATAAGTGAAAGAAACGAAGGACACAGAAAGCCCTTCATATCATTTTCGTTCAAAGTATGGTTTAGTTTAAAATAAAACTCTTATATTTGTACTTATTCTTATAGAAGTGCACAATGATATGGCAAAAGTAGGTTACATATTCAAGGCGGATCGTTACGACGGATTCGAGGCTGATAAAGAGTGGATGCAGAAATACGGTTGTGTACAAGTGATAGAGGAACTTGTCGAAAACGAGGCTCTGCGCCCCAGATGGAAACAGCTTGTAGCGAATCTCGAAAGAGGTGACGAGATTGTCGTGGCCAAATTCAGCAACGCTCTCCGTGGGTCGCGCGAATTGTCCGCGTTTATTGAGTTGTGCCGAATCAAAGTGGTGCGTATCATTTCCATCCATGACCGGATCGACTCGCGGGGAAAACTGTTCCCCGAAACGACGGCAGCCGATGTACTGGATATGTTCGGGGCGCTACCCGAAGAGGTGGCGGTATTGCGGTATTCGTCCGCACATGTCATGAATCTGCAACAGAAAGCGAAGGTCCCGAGAAAAACGATGAAGGCGATGGATAAGGCCGACCGGGAGAATACCATCGTTGATATGTATGTCAACGGTCATTCTTTCGAGGACATCATGGCGGTAAGCGGGTACAACAGCCGGAGTTCGGTGTTCAGTGTGCTCAACCGGCACGGGGTAAAGCTCAATAGGGGAAAATTCAAAGGACCGTTGGGCAAGCGTAAGCCGAAAGATGGGCAATGAGCTTTCGTATTAGCCGGATTGAAATGGATTTTTTTGAGAATCAGGGCTATATGTTTTCTGTTCTCGTTGATTTTTAGTATCTTTATATTAACTTTAAGTAGTATAGAATATGGGAGAACTTATCGTTTTTATAGTGGTTTTCTATGTTATCGGAAAGATTCTGAAAGCTATATTCGGTGGTTTCAGCAAGAGTGATTACCATCATGACCGATAAATGGTGATCGGGTGTTTGCCTGCCTTGACTACAGGATACGGATTTGTATGTTTTTTATGTTTCTCTCCTTTTATCGGGGCTTTCCGATTGTCTGGTTCGTGCCGAAGGAACACCGTGAGATAAAGGTGGATTATCGTTTTCCGTAACATTATCAGGCTGGCAATCCAGACGACAAAGAGATATGTTATTATCTTTGCAACGGATTTTATAATAAAACAGTCTGACAAAAGCAGATATTATTGCCCGGATCGCACAGGAGACCGGAATAGAAAAGTCGGTAGCGACAACTGTAGTGGAGGCATTCATGGAGAGTGTCAGGGAGTCGATGATTGCCGGGAACGAGGTGTTCCTGCGAGGATTCGGAAGTTTCATCATCAAACAAAGGGCAGAGAAAAAGGCTCGTAACATTTCAAAGAATACGACCATCGTGATTCCGGCTCACTCTGTTCCTGCGTTCAAGCCTGCAAAGACATTCTTAGATGCGGTAAAAGAGGGAAAATAAAGAAAGTATAAACGGTTTTCTTCATAGTGTTTCGGGAGACCGTTGACAATGGTTATACAGGATAACACGATACCGCGACTGTCTTTTGCGGACGGTTGCGGTATTTGTTTTGCCGTATGCTATAAAAAAGGAAGTGGCACAAAGAGCCGCCGATGAAAGCCGACTCTTTGTGTTCCCTTGCTTAATCCGTCACCTCGTAATAATAACTTAACTCGTCATCTTTCAGGTTCTCTACCGCATATTGACCTGCCTGTTCCCAAAGGGTATTGTAAAGTGTCGCAAATTCCGGTTTCGTTTCATAATACTGCCAGATTTTATGATTGAGTACCAATATCAGTTCCGTGAGGTATTTATAGTTATTTTTCCATTCCTCGAAAGCACGTTTGAAAGTGTCTTGTATAGCTGACAGACCGAATCGGTCCGCTATTGAGAAGTCCTCCCAAAAAGTTGTCTGTAACTCGTAACCGTTTTCTCGCATAAATTCTCTAAATGTCATACGCTTTAAATTTTAAGTTTGAACTATTTTTTGTTTTTCCCTTTGGTACAATCTCGTACCGAGAGGCTGGTTATTTTTCTGCCACAGGATTGACGGTCAGTCCAGACAAGGAGGCAACGGGAAATACGCTCTCCAACGAAGTCGGAGAGGAAGATTTTCCGGTTGCAAGCGCCAGCGGTCCTTGCCGGGACTGGCAGCCGGCAATCGAACTTTGCAGAAAAAATAAGCGGGCTTTCGGCATGGAGTGTGTCTGGGGAACGGCTGTAAGGAGTAAAATGGGGAAGCTAAGGTGTTATAAGAGGATTGCTTTCCGGTTGGTTAGCCGGAGTACAATGGGGTACGGAATACGCTTCGATAAAAGGGAAAGAGTCATGAAGATATAAAAGGGTAATTCCGGCAAAAGGATTCAGGACACATCCATTGCCAATGTATCCCGAACCCGTACCTGTCATTATCTGTACCGAATGTTTAGGAGACCCACTCGTAACCTTCGTCCGTCAGTTCAAAATATTCGTCCATTCCCGGTTTCACAAAAAACATGAGATAAAAAAGGAACGAAGCTGATTATAAAAGGTGATGGTTCTGTATTTCAGTCATTCAATAAAGGATACCGCAACCACCTCTGGCGGGTGCGTTGCGGTATTTTGCGGGCAGCATTTTTATGCGGCCTTGTCCGGCTTGCGCTGCCTTGTTTTCCAGCCGTACACGGCGGCTACATACGGATAGAGGGAACGTGTTCTCCGGCGGAAGCCTTCTTCGTCGATTTCACGGTTGTAAATCTTATCGGCGATACGTTCCGCTTCGTCACGGCCTTTGGCGATACGGTATAAGGTATAGTTCGTACCGTCATGATGGTCCATCCGTCCGCGAATGTTGTAGCCGTCGCCGTACCATTCTGCATCGTCGCACTGGGATTTCAAAATATCGGCAATGGTGCTGCCCAATATTTGATAGCCTCGTCTCCGGCCGTTCCATAATCCCAAGTTGCCGAACACGACAATAATGCCGTCCACTTCTTTATTCAGATTGCTTCGTTCGTCGTCCAGCCGGCAATATACTTCTTCTGCCCATTCTTCATCGCTGACCTCGTAACTGTCATCGTCCAATATTTCCCGCTGGGAATTTTGATATTCTTCTTTTGCCGTTTCGTCCAACAGGTCATAGCTTGACCAAATCATCTGTTTCATACATTTTGAATTTTAAGTTTGACTTTCGTTTTTATCCCTGCTTTCGGAGGGTTTCCCTCGTCCGGCGGGATTTGATTTACGTGCGGGCCACAAGGCGGACAGAAGGGAAATAAGGCAAGGAGGAAGCGGATAGTCCCGTGGACGATTTCATTTGTGTTGAACAAGTATTGACGAGCTTGCGAGTTGATGGTTGTTAACGACAAATGAAGCCGCGCCTTGCCGATTCCCGACCGCCTTAACTTTGCACGGGAAAATCAATGGACGGCGGCGGACTCTTCGTGTGGAGTATGAAGGAGTATAAAAGTGTGGACGTTCCGGAACGGTAACGAGTAAAACAAAAGCGGCTTTCAAGCCGCTTTGTCCGGATAAGGCAGGAATTACTTCTTGCCTTTTTCCTGCTTCTTTACCGGTTCCGCAGGAGCTTCCTCCTCTTTCTCGACAGCGGGATAGAACTTGACGGCGACCGTTACGATGCGGTTGTGCAGCACGCCGTCTTTGTCGGTCCACTCTTCGGGCTTGAAGTAGCCCTCCACGGTAAGCAGCGTGCCCTTGGTGAGCTGGTCGAACGACCCGGTATTCTCGTTCTTGCGCCACGCTTCAATGTTCATGAAAGCGGATATGCGCTTGGTTTCTTCGCCGTTCTTCTCCTGACGGGCTACTGCCAGCGGGAAACGTGCGACACTTGTGGTGGTGAACTGACGGACTTCGGCATCTTTTGCCACGAATCCGGTTACTGCGAAATTGTTCTCGATCTTTTTCATTGCGATTGCTTTTTGAAGTTAATAAATCAGTTTTACGGTGCATAAAAAGTAGGTGCAGTAAAGGGCTGCACCAAGGATAGCGCATAAATACTCTTTATTTTGGAGGCGAAGCCCCAAACCGCAGGCCCGATAAAGGAAGATTTGTGCGATACGCCATTGGTCAAGACCACCAGGTCGCGCCCGTCTGCATACTAACTTTGCAACGAAAAACGATATGGCGACTTCAAATAGAAAGCGGTCGCGAAAAAGTCGAGGCGAAACAATCCGCAGCGGATTCGGAGACATGAAAGACCTGTCCGTCCACTGACACAAGACCGCTCCCGTTCCGGCAGGTGGGCGGGAAGAACATCTGGCAAGAAAGCGTATCGGTTGTTTGGGGTTGAAGCGGCAAGAACGATATACCGTTTATACAACCATGTACGCTGCATAGTGGAAAGGGGGCCCAAACGAAGAGCCGACAAAAGATGTATGCAGCGTATTGATGTCGCTGTCTCTATCCGGCAAGAGAAATGAGGGAAAGAAGAGGAAAAGGAAAAAGGGCTGAAGTCTGTCTTGAAACAAAGCGGAGGAACCGCCTTCGCACGAACGGACGTTTTCTACAAAAGGATATAGCCTGCCAAAAGGTATAAAAGGTTATTTCCGAAGGAAACGGTATGGATGTCTGTTACGGAGATAAAAAAGGGATTCCCGCCGGTGTGTACCTGTTTAGCCGGTATAAGCGGGCTGAAACCGATGCTACGTTCAGCCCGCTTGCTTTTACCTCTTTTCTGTTTCGGTCTGCAATTCCACCGGTTCATCATCCCATGTCAGCTCCTTACCGAGTAGTTTGTAAACAGACCCCTTGGGGAGTTCTATCTCGATTGATACGTACCCTTGCTCGCTCTCGACGTACACTTTTTCCGAGTACTCCCAATGCCCGCACCAGCCTCGAACGGGCTTTCCGGGCATTATCCATTCTGTTCCGTCTTTATTTACTGCTAACCATGCCATAAAATCACATTTTTAGTCTGTTCCTTAGTTGTAATTTTATTCTTCTTGAGCTATCATTTTCTTGCTGTATTCTAAAATCTCATCCATCGTAAGCCATTCTGGTTTTTCGTCCTCTTTGAAACTCTCATGCAGTTTTATCATAAATTCAATTTGCAATTTTTCGTCGCCAGCCCATAAGGATTTCGGGTGTCTGTTACCGTAATTAAGGTAATACTCGCAATCTGACCGTAAGCGGTCTAACAGTTGGTATCTGAAAACCGAATCCTTGTGTATTACTTCGTCTGCCGTTACTCGTCCATTTGAATTTGTTACATCGTTTGCCATAATCTATAAAATTTTGAGTTTTCTTTTTTCCCTCTTGTAGCACCAGCTACTTTCGGGCCTGATTTAATTATGTCGCCTCGAAAGGTGTCATGGCTCTTTATGCAAGGTTTCACGATTAAATACTACCCGTGCGGAGCGAAGGGTGGAGATTTTGTCGTGAACCGTCAGTCTTTGACCTTGCATACAAGAATGACATGACAAGTACCTTTGCGACACAATTCATATCAGGCAGCCCGAAAGCGACGTGCGAACACAGGGAAAAGAAGGTCTCTTGCAAAAGGTTCGATAGCTTATATAAAAGGGTTGCAGCGAAAAGAAAATATAAATGGGCCTCCGGGTTGTATAAGAATTTTAATTATGAGGATAAAAAAGGTATTGCGCCGGCATGTCTGCCGAGAGAAAAAGAAACGGGCTGAAACTGGCAGTTCCGGTTTAGCCCGCAAAAGTACATCGGAGGTCTCTTGCCCGTTCCCGTCAGAAATGGGCTACCATAATCCGATTTTTGAAAATTCTGTTTTTATCACTCGGTCGCCGTTGGTTTATCCAGATATGGTGTGCTCCGTATCCGAATATAAAATACTCATCGAGTGAGGTCTCGTTCTTCAAACGTTCCATACTTGCACGAAGTTCGGTTTCGTCAGTTGCAAAAAGAATCGTGTTCATGATTCGGAAATAGATTTCTTCCGCTTCATCGCTATAGCGGCAAAAGACGTGTTCGATTGTTACGTTCATGGTTCTATTGGTTTGATTGAGGTGTTTTAGGTACATTGGTCATTATTGATTCTCCGTCTTCGTTGAAAATCTCTATTGTCGGGTTGCCGTCGTTTTCTTCGGGGAGCATAGATTCCGATGTATCGGTCAATGCTTGCCACTCTTCATAGCAAAGACGGTTGTCAATGATGTTCGACACGTCCTCACAGTTCCATGAGCGGACGATTGCCTCGGCTTCTTCGTAACTATTTGCTTTTACACTGAAATAATCCCGTTCCCAACTTGTAACCTTACGGTCTTGATAAAATTTGTATTCTCCCATATCCTTGTTGTTTAACTGTTTACTTCTACAATATCCTCGATTCTGCCGTACAGTATCGAGCGTAACGCTGTTTTGTCAATCGCATAATACTCGTGAATGCTTCCGTGCTGTTTGACGAAATACCGTTTGAGAACGTCGGAAAAATCAAAATGATAACCGCTCAAGGCAATTCCACGTTTGAAATAGATGCTTTCCCACACGTTACGGGTAATCCAGTTCTTTTCTTTCCGGTTTAACTTGCCTCCGTTGTTCAGGTGTACCCGCAATTTGTAAACCTTGCTGTCCTGTAATGTCGCCAGTTCGGGAATATCCCATTTGACGAATTTTGTTGCTATCTGTGTCATACGTTTGCTATCGTTTAATCATGGATAATCACTTCATCACGGTATTCTGAAATTTCCTTGCCGCTTTCAAGGCGGACAACTATGGTGTTACCATAGTTGCCCACGATTGTACCTTCCGTGTAACCTTTGTATGGATTGAGCAGTGTGCAAGACAAACCGATAATATCGCTGTCTTCTTCGTATTCGTACATAGTGAATGCGTTTTTAGGTTACAGCTTAATGTCCCACTTGCCTTGCGAGAATATCCGAAAGCTCACGTATTCGTCCTCTAACTCGTATGTCAGTATGCGGATATAGATTTTATCTTTGGCTTCCAAAGAAGCTACCAGTTCGTCGATTTCTTTTTCTGGGTATTCCCAACGGGAAGAAAATTCTGCATCTACAGTGTCGCCATACCGATTGACAAAACCGTTGAAATTATCGTCCAGAAATGCCTCTATTTTATCGAGGTCTTGCTTGTTTTCCGTACTTGCGTGAAAAATGTTTGTTGCATAGTTCGCCATAATCTTAAATTTTGAGTTTTCTTTTTTCCCTCTTGTAGCATCAGCTACTTTCGGGCTTGATTTAATTATGTCGCTTCAAAAGGTGACATGGCTCTTTATGCAGGGTTTCACAACCAAATACTACCTCCGCAAAGCGGAGCGTGGAGATTTTGTCGTGAACCGTCAGGCTGTGACCTTGCATACAAGAAAGACATGTCAAGTACCTTTGCGACACAATTCATATCAGACAGCCCGAAAGCGGATGTGCGAATACAGGGAAGAGAAGATCTCGTGTAAAAGGTTGATGGTTTATAAAAAGGGAGTTGCAGCGAAAAGAAAAATATGCCGTGGAATCTTTTTTTCTTTTGGCTGCACAATGGGACCAGAGTGTTTTACGAAGTTCGGGAAAAGGTTTAGTTTAGTCCATTAGCCTATATATATGCTAAATCAAAGTAAACTATATTTAGGCAGACAAATTTGCCTGCCTATAAGTTTTTCCTTATCTTTGTATGAATTAAAGAAGGCTTGCTTTTCTTTTGGCTGCAATGGTTCTTGGAAGTTCAAATACAACCGTCGGACGAGGAAAAAAATTCTGGTAGGAAGCTGGTTCAAGAAGTCCCGATTATAAGTAAGTGCAAGGAAAGAAACAGAGTGAAAACAAAAAATCGGGAAATGCCTTTAATTAGCAATTTTGTTTCTTATTTGTTCCTCAATTAAAACTATAAAATTTTCAACACACTGAATTTCAAATCATTATATATACTATTTTTGAGAGATTGGATTTATTACTAATGAACCTAATCCTATTCAAGTCAAGACTAAACTGATTGATAAAATCAAAAGTTTTGGTTCAGATGTTACATCAAATATTATAGCTAATATTATTACCAATCCTGCTATATGGGGAAATTTTTAATAAGGGTATTAGAAAAATACCCTTATTATTGATTCCTATAGAGTTGCCAATGTAGTAGCTCCTCCTTCCCCTTTCTGATGTAACAGAAGGAATATATCTCCAGTTTCAGCAGAGCATACTTCTGAAATGACTGGTATTGTCAGCTCTCCAGTCTCCACCTTCCTTGAACAAGCTCCAGTTTCAAAGCCATAGACAAAGAAACACTTGCCAGTGTGTTCATTTCTTTTCACTTCAATCTTTTCCACATTGTGCTGTGCTTTAAATTCAGCCACACTCATTGTCTTTAAGAACTTTAAATTTCTTTCCATAATTGTAAATTTATTATTGTTGTAGGGGGACTATCCCCACCTTGAGTGATGGGGGAGGTGATTGGTTGGCATATATCTCGCTTTTAAATCCAAAGGAGAAAAAATAAAAAAATAATTTTGGATAATTCTTTAGGTCAGTAAAAACAGTTATACTATTACAATGCGATATATATACTAATCCCCTGCTCTCTGATTGAAAACAAGGGATTATGAATAGATGCCGATTCTTACAAATCACATTTTATATAGCACAATATTTAGAATTTAGCATTTTTGACTTTCCAGCCAAAGGTAAAAAATATCTTGTTCAGAATTTCAAAGCCATCAATCCTTTTGCCGAAATCTGATATTTTAACTTTTCTAACGTTAAAATACTGCTTAATGAAACTTGCTTTTGCTGTAATATCTATTCTCAATTTTTGGAAACATAATCCAAGCTGATATTTTATTTCTTTCAGAGAGTATCTACCGCCTTCTTTAAATGTAATCCTCAACTCCTCTTGTAATGCAGCCTGAGTTTCAGGTGATTTAAAGTGTATCATATTCCTGATTTCAAGTTCATCATACTTCAACTCTGCCACTATTTCATCACCTAATATATTATATGCCAAAGGGATAATATCATTTTGCATTGCAATATCTTTTGCTAAATCTGACATTGCAACTGGATGTTCTTTTCTTTCTACGGAATACATTTTATAAAGTATCTCAAATGCACTTTCACCCATTCCAAAACAAATATTATTATGTATGTTTTGTTCCCAAGAATTTTCATCTTCAACATCATATCCTGCTTTCAAATATGCTTCTCTTAATGAAATTCCGTTTGAATAAATATTATCAATAGTTTCAAATTTGTACTGTGCATGGGCAATTTTCATTTTATCTATCTCAACTTTTTTTTCTTCTGCATTATAACAAGCAAATTCTTCTGGGTCATCAAGCCTTATTTTTTCTACTATAACAGTTTTCAAATCATCTCTAAGATTGTGATATGCCTCAATTGTCTTTTCAGCACTAACTAATCTCTCATTCAATTTTTCTTCGTACTCTTTTCTGCTTTCGCACATAATTCCTGTGTTATATATATGAAGGATGACATTTCTAAAAGGATTTTCTTTAGTTCTGATTCTTCCAGCTATATTTGTACTATATCTGTTGATATATCTAAAAGGGAGCTTTTTGCATATCCTTCGCTTGTAATAACCACTAATCCTGCTTTTGAATAAAAATCTGCTCCATAAAAAGCTGTTTTCGTGCAGAAAGTAAAAGTTTTATTCGTACCACTTGCCTCCCCAATAGTAAAACCCTCTAATTTCTTTTTATTGATTTCATCCTTGGCACATATAATTTTCACTTCATTGGGAGATAATTTGGCTGATTTTATGATACCCCTAATTGCAGATACCGAGTTTACAAAAAAGAAATATTCTTCAACTTTATTGCCTTTTAATTCAAAAGGATGTCCCAGTTTATGATTTCTGATAATGTTGGCAACTATAGCTAATGGATGATTTGATTTTATTCTAAAGGGCATTATCCTGACTGAATTTTCCCATTCTATCTCATATTCAGGCAATCCTTCAAGTTCTGATGGTCTCCATTGATATGGAATTGGGGTTGCAGAAAGATAGGTTACATTTGGAACACCTTTCAGTACATTCAATAAACTCCTTATTGCAGCATTTCTGTAAATATAAGCATCTAAAATTTCTTGGTACTCATCCACAACTATTTTGCATTCAATTGATTGCAGCTTCATTACAGCATATACTCTTGGAAAAGAATCATAAGTAACCATTATCTTGATAGGCTGTTTGCCTTGACACTCTTTGATATAGTCCTCAATATGATTTTGCCCGATACCTTTTTGCACAGCAAATAATTTGTAGGAACATCTTGTATTGGGATATTGGTTTACTTTATTGATTATCAGTTGTCTCGTAGGACAAGCAACAATAACATTTTCTCCATTTTCCAATACAACAGTAGTTGCTCCACAACCAGTTTCTTTTTTATTCAAAATTCCTGCTGGCAATGTTTCCATAAATTCACTGAGATATACTGCTCCAGTAGGTGCAGTTATCACAGTCTTTCTACCTATCTCAT
The DNA here is from genome assembly GCF_025146565.1 of Bacteroides eggerthii. Taxonomy (NCBI): domain Bacteria; kingdom Pseudomonadati; phylum Bacteroidota; class Bacteroidia; order Bacteroidales; family Bacteroidaceae; genus Bacteroides; species Bacteroides eggerthii. Next base: position 1,860,903 of record NZ_CP102258.1, read on the forward strand.
GAGTAGAAAGACCTAATTCTTTTTTTCTCATTTTTTTTGTTGTTAAATTACTAATATTGTCGAAAAACTATTCTACTCCTTTTAAGGAGTAAGGTAGAAAATTCGACAAAAAGATATCACTTACTTGTACAGCCACATACAAGCATACATTTCTTTTCTTCCCACGAAAGTTTTATGAATTTTACTCAGAGGTATTGCTTTTTGCCACCTCTCGGAGTACACTAAACAGAATAGCATGAAGCTATTTGTTAGAAAGGGGTTGCAAAGTAATGTCTTTTTATCGACAAAAACAAATAAATTGGGATATTTATTTTTATACGACTAATTATCAGAGATAAAGAATCCCCATAATCCAATTAACTACAGAGATTCTTTTAAGCCTATTTCAACTCTTCACTCCCAAATACATATTGAAGAACCTTCAAGTTTGCTTCATTCTCAATCTTGAAGTCTCTTTCAATGTATATATCTGTGACTTTCATGGCTTCATCAATGTGATTAAGTGCTGCATGAACAGCATATTTATCAATACCTACCTTGTTGACTGCTAAAGTAGCCCATGAGTGTCTTGCTGCATAGTACTCCAAATCATCTATTTTCAAAAGTTTTCCAATCTCTTTGAGTCCTATATTTATAGCCTTATTGAAGTTGCCAGCAGTTGAATAAGTATGATAGAAATTAAATATTCTATTTTTTGTTTGGTCTTGGTATTTTTCCATTAGTGGTTGAAGAATAGGGGGAACTATAACTTTCATTTTGGCTTTATCTAACCTTCTGTCTTTGGTTTTACTTCTGTAGTAGGTGATTGCTTTTCCTTCCAGTGTAGAGCAACTGTATAAGTCTATTGAGTTCATTCCCATCAGGCAGAAAGATATAATGAAGCAATCTTTGGCTAAATTATATGGGCATTTCTTCTCTTTTCCTGTGTTGTTGTATTGATAAGGTAATTCCCATATCTTTTTGATGGCTTCTGCTGGTATGGCTCTCTTTCTTGTAGCCTCTTGCTTAGGTATTTCTAAGTTATCAAAAGGTGAATTGGGCACTAAGATGATATTTCTATCATAGTCATTATATCTTTTTTTGATTTCATTGTATAGATGTCTGAGGCATCCAATATATAAAGAGAGCATTCTGTTGGAAGGTATTCGTTTTCCATGTTTCTTTAATTCCTCAATTCTTTGGGCTCTTTTTAATTGTAGATAGTTCATGAAATCTTTTAATAGCTTTTTAGTTATTTGGTCTGTATTCAAGTGTTCTTTTCCAAGATAAGTGATGAAAGCATTAATAGATGTCTGGTAGTTGGCTTTTCCTTTTAATTGAGTAGTCTTCAACCACTCTTTTGAGAACTGAATGAAATCTATGGTAGTCTTTCTTTCATTTTTAACCTTGATGCACTCTATTATATCATTTAAGCTGTAATTAGCTGTTTCCAATGGGAGGGAAGCACATAATTCTTGATATTGCCTAACAATATTATTTGCTTCCTTAATAAACTTGGGATTCTTTATTTTGAATGCCTTGGTGAGGTCTTCCTTCCTTACATAGATAGAAGTAGGCAGTCTTTTGACTTCTCTCTTATAAGTCATTCTGATTTTGACATTATACGTACCATCACTCTTTTGTTTGCCTTTTAATACTTCGGCTTTGATTGTTATCATATCTATTGTTTTTGGGGGAACAACAATAGACCAACAATTACATAATTTATAGTATAATGAAAGGGTTTTCCAAAGAATTCATATAAAAGAAAAGGATTGATAACCTTTTGATTATCAATCCTCTCTAAGAGCGGAAGACGGGGCTCAAACCCGCGACCCTCAGCTTGGAAGGCTAATGCTCTTCTACGGCTGCCAAAAGCTGCGCTTTCGTCAGCAACCAACTGAGCTACTTCCTTTTACAATAGTTATCTTTCTTACTGATTATTTTTAGAGTTTCTGCGGTTTAACTTTTGGTTTAACTTTAGGATGATACCAAGAATTGATTAATAAATATGTTAATAATCTGTTTTAAATACTGCTTCTCTTATTTTGTATCATTTATTTAGATAAGAATACCCGTTCTTGCAATGTCGCAGTAAAGAGGATTGTTCATATCCTCTATAAGCAAGACGGGTTCTATAAGGTTACTTATCTTACGTCTAAGTTTCCATAATAGAGGGGTGTCTTCAAAATAATTGTCGTTCAAACTCTCTACTACTACGGCAATGTCTATATCGCTATCCTCTCTGTAATTCCCCTTACTATACGAGCCATAGAGGTAGAGAGCCTTTAATGGTAATTTCTCTGCTACCATTTCTTTATATCGTTTGGCGAGGGCTATAGCTTGTTCTTTATCCATGACTGTAATTCTTTAGTTTGACTTAAAAGTCCTGTGCAATATTCTTTAGTCAGACTTTTCATCAATCTTTCTTTATAAGAGGGATAACGGGCTTCAATGTTGAGAGGCTCAAGTTTATCAATGAAATCCAACTGTTCTTCTGATAGCTCTTTATCTAATTCTGTTTTCTCTGCTAATCTGGATAGTGAATGTATCTTTAAAGGTACTTCTGTCAAACAGTTAGTCCAATATGCCTTGAGTATTTTCTCTATCGTTTGGTGACACATGAAACCCACATAGAGATAACGACCTGTAAGCAACATCGCATCTGCTGTTTCCAAGTCATAATCTGACATTTCAATCCAATAGGTAACTTTACTATCCATGCTTAATATGTTTAATACAAAGATAATTATTCCCTTTTAAATCACAATGATTTAGCTGTAACATTTAAAAAAGACAGCAAATGAATTACTTCAAATGCTGTCTTTTTGGATTAAATGATTACTTGATTCTTTTTAAAATCGTATATTCTCCCTCATAATTAATATATGACCATTTCATCAGGCTATTATCTGTAATTTCTAAATACACTTTTTCATAGCCATCACCATCTTCATAGTCAATAGCCAAAATGGTATTATCAGAATTAAGATTATAATTATAGACATTGGTTTCTCCCTCAATGTCAACGGAAACTGTTCCATTTGAATAAAATGTATATATATCTCCAATGTCATAAATATCACTACCGCCTGTAATTTCCCACGTTCCAATAACAGGATTAGATTGTTTGTCTTCATCATCACTACAAGCAATAAAGCTAATACTTATAATTGTAGTCATAATGGCTATACCCAAAAATTTCAGTACTTTCATAAAAATACAATATTATTATAGATAATACATAATTTATATCGTACAGCACTTTTTATTTCATTTTCGTATATGTCTCTGTAAAATCTCCACTATGACGATGTTCAGGGTCATAATCGGGGTCAGTCTGTACATTATCATACTTTATACGGAGAACTAATTTATCCGTTGTCAGTGTTTCTATTGCAGGATTTGCATACTCAAACCAACCGTCATGCTCTTTTAATACAATTGTCTTTCCGTCTAAAGTACCTGTTTGACTACCGTCCATTTGCCAACCTGAACCTGAATAATAATATGAAGTTATTGAATAAGTGTTATCTGAAAGTTTTTTGATAACGATTTTTTCACTATCATAATCGGGATTGTATGGGTCATTAGTATAGTCCCAAGTGTCTTTTTCTGTTTCTTCACTGCAAAGTTCCCAACCTGCACTACGTACAAGTCCCCAAGTTCCCTCTAAAGAACTTGTATCTATCGTATCATCGTCATCATCGCTACAAGCTGCAAAGTTAACACTCATAATTACGGCAATTACTGCCATTCCGATTAATCTTAAAGTTTTCATTGTTTTAATATAGTTTGTGCTTCCTCATTCCCATAGAAAGCGCGGTTAATAAATAGTTATGGAATAGTGCGGGGAACACAGCAATAGCTGCACACCGTTTTAATAATTAGCTACATTAGAAAATAGTACTGTCTGTTTCTTGGCGATATGTATTGTAGTCAGTGTTCCCTACTGGCTGTTATACAAAAAAGAAGCGTGGGAACATTGAATATTATCTGTTCAGAGGTATCGCCAAACACCCACAACTCAAATAATAAACAATGCCCACGCCAAACGATATATAGTTCACTTGTTCAAGTGAATATATAACATTGACGTGAGCGTTCTTGTCTATCATCCTTGAGTTGTTCATTAATTTGGCGATTTTCTGAACAAGGATAATATGTCAAACGCTCTTTGTTAACTATGTCCTTTCAGCCTTAACTCATTAAGTGTCTGAAATTGCTGCAAAGTTACTATTTTACGTTTGATTAACAAGAACTATTGTTTATTAAAAGCGGATTGCTATTGATATTTACATTCTTATAAACAGATTTTTAACCCTTTGAACAGTCGAAACACCTATACCCTGTAATTTGGCAATATTCCTCACTGAATAGCCTTTCTTTAATAAAGCTATCGTTTCCCTGTATTCTTCCCTTTTCCTTTCCTCTGTCTTAATACTTCCAACCTTGCGACCTAATTTCCCACCTTTAGTAATGTAGTTTGCCCTACCACTGTTCAAACGGTATTGTATGTTTGCCCGTTCTATGTTAGCCATTTCAGCAAGTACAGTTACCATAATCGAAGCAATCGGGTTTACCTCTCCGTTTGGCTGCAATGTGTATAAGCCCAAGTTCTGTATGTAAACGGATACCTTTGCATCATGCAGTATCTCTAAAGAGCGAAGCACCTGTAATGTACTTCTTCCCAGTCTTGAAAGTTCGGATAATAACAGGTAGTTAACACCCTCTTTCGTACAGTATTCCAAACATTCCGCAAGTACCTGCCTTTCCTCAATCTTCTTTGCTCCGCTTATATGCTCTTGGAATATCCGTACTATTTCTATATCCTGTAAAACGGCATATCTCTTTAAATCCTCTATCTGCCTTGTTGTATCCTGTCTGTCATTTGCAGACGAGACACGTGCGTATATTACTGCTCTTTTCTCTTTTGTTTTCATATTATTCTTTGAATTGGTTGATAACAGAAAGAAGCGTGTTCAAACCACCTTTTCAGATTTATTTGAACACAACTTCCTTTTGATTACATTTCTATGCGTTACGCTCCTTGTTCCTGCGTATTCCGCTATAATACCTATGCTGTTTCCTCATTTCTTTTTCCGCTGCACGTTCGCTTTTCTCAATACTCCAATGTCTTATAGGAAAATAGAACAGTACAAACAATATAATAGGCACACAGCCTGTAAAAAGTGAGACAATTAACACAAACAGCCAAACAAGCAATCTTCTATAAAACATGATTTTTAATCTTTAAATAGTCAGACAAAAAGGAGAATACCCGTTTAAAAGAATATTCTCCCGTTCACTCAATCAATAAACCACCTGTAACGTTCCTCACCATGCAAAGCGGCATTTATCCCCGTTGCAAGTTCCGTAGCGTTATAAGCCCTATCCAAAAAGCTGTCTATATAACTGCTTTTGTTGCTTCCTGTCAACAGATTATAGAATTTCCACATAGACAATTCACCGCCAAAACCGCCAAAATCATTATCACTGATATATGCCTTAGCCACTGCATTAACCTGTGTATCTGTAAGTAGCATACGTGGCAACCGCTTTTGATAGCCTTGTGGCAAACACTGGTACAAACGCATCTTACCCAATAATGTGGCAAACTGGTGCTCATTCATAAAGGTATCGCCCAAACTCTGCATCAGATGTATGTGCTTTGCGGGATTGTAGGCATGAAGCATTTCCAATACACCCCTATACAGGTCTTTTGTATTGGTTACTTCCAAATTGCTTAAATAGCCGTCAGTAGATACGCATAAGTTTGTACATACCTTACAAATAAAGCCTACAAACACCTTAAACCGTTCCATGCCTTTTTTGCTGTACAAGTTAGTGTGATTATAGGCACGAACACCGCCAACGGTCAAAGTAAGCCTGTTCCCGTTTACCGTCTCATAAACGGTTGGTATTTCTATCGCAAAGGCACATCTTTCGTAATAAATGGTCTTGTCACTTTCCAACAGTTGGTTGGCTGGCTTGTGTATGGCTTCGGGTATTCTTCCCTTAATTACATGGGACACCCTTATATCGGGTAGTCCAATCTTTTCACCTTGAAAGAATGTGCTTGCGGCATCCTGCACAGTCTCTATAAATGCAGGGTGGGACAAGGTGGCTTCATTATCCTTTGCAAATACGGGGATAATGCAGTCGTTCTTTAAATGCTCCATAGTAACGTCAACCGTATTGGCTTCAATGAATAGCGGTCTTTTCTGCTTTGCAGGTTCTTCTTCCGTTATTAAAACGGCTTCTTCCGCATAATCACCCAAATTTAACGTCTTTCTTTCCTGTGGCATACCGCCAATTACTAAATCGTTCATAATGAATTAATTTTAAATGGTTTATAAACTGATAGAATGAAATGATAAACATTTCGTTTATCTTCAAGTACTCTAAGGGGGTGTTAGAGCGTACTCAACACATATATGCGTAACTTTCAATCAGTAAACCTGTGGATAATCAAGCTGATATATATTCCAGCTTCAAGAAAAGAGGGTAGGGGGTGATTTATATAAGTACCTGTACTTTAGTGTGCGTGTTTTCCTGTATTTTCAAGACTGTGGAAGAAACGGATATATTGTGTAAATCCCGTTTCTATGTATATGCGGATTTTAAAGAATAGCCGCCATTCGTTTTTTTACCTTATTAAAGATGACTATCTTTGTATATCCCCATGAAACGGACGATATTTTTCTATTCATGGTATAATCTTCCTATTTATTATTGATAGTTTCATTTGTAGTTTGACCTGTCCGTTTCACTGCTGATAAAAAATCTGCCAACAGTGTAAAAATCAATGGTGCTATATACAACGTACTAATAGGCATTATGGACTTTACACAAAAAAAGCCGCATTTGAGTATGATTAGACGTCTACTCTTGTGCGGCTTTTTATCATCCCTCTAAAACCTGTATCCAAGTAAAAATCAGATAATCTTATTTTTAAATCATTAAATCACAATTATCTATGAACGAAGCAACCATTTACACAGCCCCCGATGCCAATATAACCATTACGGACGATACGGTGGAGCATATCATCTACAACACCCATACTATAAAGATAGACAGAAACCGATTGAAGGAAATTACCCCCGAATTGCTCCGCCAATTGGCAAAAGTGGCAGAAAAGCTGGAGTTACTCCCTCAAAAGAACCTTGTAAAAAAACATAGGTGCGGTAATGTAAAAAAACATGGTGCGCTATACTATTAATTAAAAAGACAGTAACAAATAAGCATGGACTTCTTCCGAAGTCCGCATGACGTATTCATCTCAATTTCTATCCCATGTACATAAACCGACTGACTAAAGAAACCTATCGAAACAGGAAAGAAGCCAAAATCGCTCTTGGCACTTCAAGGTTCAACAGGATGCTTAAGGAACAGATGCTCTCTTTTGTTAACGATATACCATTTGCAAACTATGGGGTACGTACTAATACCGAAGAAAAAGATACTGGGGCTTACAGCCAATGAAGCATATACCTATTTTTGTTTGTTGACAAAATCAGATTACAATACATACGTATCCCATGTAAGGCTTGACACACTTTCGGAACTTACAGGCATAAATAAGGAATACATATCAACGCACATTAAAACACTAATATCCAAAGAACTAATCCTTTACAAAGACAAACAGCATCATACGGGTAACAAGGGATATTTTGACACCTGTACCTATCATCTTTATAAACCAGCTACGGAATGGGTACGTATCAGTACAGATTTATTACATGCAGACATACCGAATAAATTGAAAGGTTTCCTTATACTGCTGAAATGTATATGTCTGAGTAACACAAACTATACAGGGTATGGCAAATCTGCAATCAGCAAGCTGCTTCATATCTCCCGACCTACAATAAATGCCTATCTTGCCTTATGTACCAGATTACAATTGCTGCGTGAGGAAGAAAACGGTTACACACTTACAGACACAAGGCTCTTTATTGTAGATTTGGCAAAGACGGGGAAAGACGCTTTCTATATTTCCGTTCGTAATTACCTGTGCCAGCAAGGACTGATACCGCCCGCCTATGACAGACCTTCCGTATGGAAGATGATATACCACTTTAGCGGCAGTTCCGACTATATGGTCGATGCTTTAAAGAGGAAGAGAATACCCAAAGGCACAAATTGCACTTGGACATATCTTGCAAAAGTATTGAATGTGGACATTGCGGAAAAGCCACAAAAGGAATATCCGCCTGTGCTGTTATAAACCGCAGGCTTGCAAACGATATAAATCCGACCTTTTTCGGATAATTCCTTTTGAAGAAACCCTCTTTTCTGCAACCAAACCATGCTTTAGCTTTAAAGGTTAGGAGTGTGGGACATTTTTTGGTCGGGGACTATAAAAGTGTTTTCTTCAAAAAAATGTCCTTGTCCTTATATAATTTCACTGATGAGCAAATATCCTCTGTCTCCTCCAACCTTGCAGTCGGATACCGTAAAAAAGTCGCATATTGTTTTACTTGTAACGGCTTTCGGGGGATATATCTGTAACAGGTCATAAATCCGCAGGATTTCCTTTTTTATATATTTACGGGAATACTTGCTGCCTACTTGGAAGGAATTCTTTATTAGACGTATGACTTCCGTTCCTGTCGCTTTTTCATGGTATTGTTTCTGTATCATGGCTTCCGTAATCCTCTTTTTGGAATAGTTCAGTTGTTCAATGACAGCCTTGCCCACTGTATCGTAAGCATCGACGATAAACGGGTCAGCCGCAATCAAGTCCCTCTTATATTCCAGTTCCATTTCGGTGACGCATTCTCCAAGCATCTCCAACTGTCGGACAATTTCCCTACGTTTCTCCTTAAGTGATACCGACTTGTTCTCCCTTTTCAGACGTTCGCAGTCCCCTACGGAATAATAGAAGCCTTTTTTATATACGGTGAACGAAGTACAATTATCGTATGCGTCATAAAGGGTAGCTTCTTCATGATAGTAACCCTTTGTAAGTTCCTCATCCATGTAGTTATCCATTGCAAACCAGTTCTCTTTACCGTCCCTGTCAAGCATACGGTTGAAGGGAAGGCTTTCCAGTGCGGCATGATATGCTTCGCGGGAAGCCCTGTCTGTGGCGCAGTTATAAAAGTTCTTCATTGTTTTATATATCTCCTTGCAACAGACGAGATAGCCTTTTATCTCTTCCTTTGTCCGCTGTGGTAATCCGTTGTTGGTATTGCTTATATGCGTGACAGAAGATATACCATTTCTGAAACGTCCGATTATCTGAATGGCATCCGTATGCGGGTCTATCATGGTGTGTTCCGCAAAGAAGACATCGGTCAGCATTATTACATGAGGTTTTTCTTCCAATTCCATATCCACAGCATTAAAAAAACGGCTTGTAAAGAAATTGTATTTCTTCATCCTGTCTGCTTTCCACTGCTCGTAAGCATTTTTAAATTTGTCTTTTTTCAGTTTGTCTACACTCTTGGAAGCACAGAACACCGCAGAGCACTCCAATAAATTTAGCTGCCTCATAACGGAATGGACTATATCCGTTGAGTTTATAAATATACAAACAGGAACTGGGTCGTATTCCAATGTGTCAAGCTGGAGTTTCAGCGTTTGCAGTGTATTGTTGGTATGATATATCCATAGTTCTTTCTTATAGTCGAAAGAGGGCTGTACCTCTATTGTTTGGAAATGCTGTTCCTTGAAACGGGGGTCATGCAACGGTATCGGTGTTGCGGAAACCAGTGCTTTATGTTCAAAACGGAAGAAATCATTCAACGGAAATATTATATCACTTCGATAATCCATATCTTTTACAAGTTTATGGCATTCATCAAAAAGAAGAAAACAGGTACTGTACATATCAGTCTCCATATCCTCAAAGGCAGCCTTAACCTTCTGAAAACTTTCGGGGGTAGTTAGTATCTTATAGTATTTCTTACCGCTTTTCTCTAAATATTTTACGATGTCATCTGTATATATGCCTTCATAAACTCCGAACAGGTTGTCATTCCGGTGTTTAGGGTCATTGCATTTACCGATAATTACAGGTACATTCGGTTCTATGATAATGGAGTTCCGTTTAGCCTTGATTTCACCGTAAGTCGCTCCAAGTCCTGTCAGTTTCTTATACAAGATTGTATCAGTCGGTATTTGGGGGAGGACTTCGGTAAGGTATTGTACCTTACCGAGTTCATTGACACTAATATTGATTGTCTTCGTCATTGTAATAATCGGGTATATTAATAAAATTCTCAAATTCTTCCTGCTTTATCATGTCGAAGTCGGGTGTTTCTTCTAAGGTCTGAACTTGAGAGCTGGCTTCGTTGACAAACTGGGTTGCTGCCGCAAAGGTCGTAATTTTAATCTTTATCATAATATCTATCGTTTAAAATGTTTATGAATGTGAGGAAGGGAGTTTCCCTTCCCCTTTGGATAATCGGTTTATGCTATAAGTTCTCTTTCTGTTAAATCATCTACAAGTTCGGTAGTTCTTGATACACGAAAGAATATCTTTCCTTTCATGTAGGATGCGTATGCACTTATATATTCACCCTTTTCGCGAAACAGAGGGATGAACTGCAATCTTTTCGGTTCGTTTGCGATTAGCTGCATGAGGATTGCAAGCTGGATGTCTTTGTCCTCTTCTTCTGAATAGGCTTCAATGTTATTCGGGTTGAAGCCGAAATCTTCCGTTTCGCCTGTTTGCAGGTAAGTGCGCAACCAGTTCAGACCCTCTTGATTTAATATCAGTTTAAAGCCTGCTATCTTCTTGGACTCAATCCATGCGCAAGGAAAGTTGTCCTTGCTTGTATAGAATTTAACTGACAACTGCTCACCTCTGTTCATTATAACTTTCAATGCGTTCATTGCACTTGCGTTGTCATACTTCTTTTCAACCGTTTTTTCTGAAAAATTTAATACCATAGCTTTTAATTTTTTATTAATTAAACATTGAAATCTCGAACGAGGTGCACACCATGTTTTTGATTACAGTGCAAAGGTATATGGTAGGACTGGCGTATGAAATGAAGAAAAAAACATAAAGAAATCCTTTTTTTTATGTTTTATTTTTTATGTGGAAGCGTAGTACGTAACTCTCTTATCTTTAATAAGATATGTATATAAAGGAATAGCCATGTAATTGAATACACAGCTATTCCTTTTTTTAATTTTATGTGTTTTACCAATAGGATTTCAGATGTTCAACGGGATTGTTGGGGGAGGTCTTGCATATCGGTATGTTCCACCAGTTGGGACGGACTTCATATTTTTGCAGGTTTCTGATAGTGGCTCGCAGGTTCAGTATGTCATTCTTGGGGCTGTCTTCATCAAGCAGTCCAAGATATTTCAGCAATTCGAGGATAAAGTTGCCCTCATTGTCTGTCAGCCCCTTACCTTTAATGGCAAAAGAGGAATGGCGTAGCAGGTTATAGACACTTAAGGTTACTGTGTCAAGTATCGCATTCTCCCGTTTTCTGCCTCTTTTACCGATGCTGGGATAATCCTTTTCAAGTTCTGTCTCCACTTCTTCCAAAGAGGAAACTCCCAAATACTTGTCAAGATAAGGAGTTATCATCTGAAGAAACCAGTTGTCGTCATTGGCAAGTTCTATCTTCTGTTTGTTGTATTCGATTGTAACGGTATCGTGCTTCGTCTTTTTCTTTTCGTGGAACATCTTGTAAAGACGCAGCATATCGGGACGGACGGAATAGGTGTATTGCAATTGCACAGGGTCTGCAATGTAATCACCGAAATCGAAATAACCGCATGTCTGTTTGTATTTATGGTAAATGCAGACAATAAGAAGAATGCCGTAAAATATGTCTTGGTCTTGCTGTATGCAGGTTTCATCCTCATTTGTATTATAGGTATTCCATAGCGTCTCAATGTATTCAGCCTGATAGCTGCCACTTTCAAGTATAAGGTTCTTTCCAACGGTCATGCAGAACTCGTATATGTCCTCGTCTGTTCCCCTGTTGGGATACGGTATATTCTGTTCCTCTTTCCTTATTGACAGATACAAGTCCTGTACTTCTGCAAATTTCTTTGGCAGAAGATACACATCTGAAATGTAATCCAGTTCACAATGCAGCATTGAACGGCTGAAACCAGTTTCAGTCGTTAGCCATGTCTCAATACGCTTTATGCTTTCAATAGGTATTATCTGATATTCCATGTTGTTGATTTTGTCTGTAAAGATAGGAAAATGCCACCTTATCATAAAGAGACAAAGCGGCATTTATTTTTACAGCAGGTTTTGCATAGCGGCATCTATCTGTTCATTATCGAAGCTGTCAAGATAGACTTGCGTTGTAGATAAGTCTGAATGTCCCAATGCTTCACTTATCAATGCTATACTTACACCTGATTTTTTCAGAACACTGGCGAATGAATGGCGTGCGACATAGGTTGTCATATTGGCATCAACATTTAATTGTGCTGCAATTAGCTTTAGGTTCTTATTGACGTTACCTAACATCTTATGTATTCTGTTCTGTTTTTGGAGTGGTGTCTTGTGAATATTGGCATTTAAAATGGGGAACAGATAGCCTTTACTTTCGCTCTCATATTTTTTTATGATTTGCATAGCTTCCTCTGATATACCTAATTTTATCAGTTTGCCTGTTTTCTGACGTATATAGTGTATCCTGCCATTTGTGATATTGGCTTTTGTCAGATTTGCGATGTCTGTAAAATTAATGCCGCCACACAGATAACTGAAAATAAATATGTCTTTGCTAAGTTGGACGTATTGTCGTTTACCAATGTAATCAACTTCTTTAGTGAATTTCAATACTTCTGTTTTGGCTATTGCACGTTTCTGTGTTTTCGTATCGAACTTATTGATTTTATATTCGTTAAAAGGATAATCAGATTTACGGGCACATTTAGCTTTTATGGCTTTATTGTATGCACTACGGAGAGTACGGAACATTAAGCTCATGGTTGTTTCCTTATTGCATTTTGAACGTAACCATTTCTCATATTTATTGAGCCACGATATGTCTATTGCGCTGAACGGTATATCCAATTGATTTTTTGTAAATACTTTCAAAGAGTTATAAGAACTTTTATAGATAAGTCTGTTGCCGCATTTATCATTGTTTTTGTATTGTTCGATTAGTTCTTGATAGAATTGACAGACTGTTTTCAATTCAAACTTTTTGTTTTTGTCATTGAGTAGAGTAGTGGTAGTATATTCTTTCTGTTCAGAGTTGAACTCTAACACTCGTTGTTGTAACTCTGTTTGTTTATCAAGAATGATTTTCTGAATATACTCTTTATTGGGACAGTTTGGTTTTGGCTTATTTCGTGTAAAGTCCCAATAACGGGGTAGGACAGATATACCTAAACTTTGGTATTTCTTCTTTCCGTCTTTACAGATACGGAGCATTAATGGATATTCGCCATTTGATAGTGTCTTTGACTTGTAACATACCACTGAAATTGTAGCGTTCATACTGATTTTGGTTTAACTCTCGGTTTAACTCATGCGGTTAAACCATAGCCAAATCGGAAGTGCCTAAAAACAAAAATCAGATAGAAATCTTGCGATAACTATCTGATTTTCAGAAGAGCGGAAGACGGGGCTCAAACCCGCGACCCTCAGCTTGGAAGGCTAATGCTCTATCAACTGAGCTACTTCCGCAATTTTAGTGGGCAAAGATGGATTCGAACCACCGAAGGCGTAAGCCAGCAGATTTACAGTCTGCCCCATTTGGCCACTCTGGTATTTGCCCTTTTGCTATCGAGAACTACTTTAAATCTCTTTTTAAGTAGCTTTGTTTCTCAATTGTGGTGCAAAGATACGACTATTTTTGTAAACTCCAAGCAAAATCGATCATTTTTATTGCAGTAATTGCACATTCATCGCCTTTATTTCCCAGCTTGCCACCTGCGCGGTCCTCTGCTTGCTCCATTGTGTTGGTGGTAATTAATCCGTAAATTACTGGTACATCGCCACTTGCGTTTAGCTGAGTAATTCCTTGTGTTGCGCCCATGCAGACGTAATCAAAATGTGGCGTATCTCCACGAATTACGCAACCAATTGCAATTACTGCATCAACTTCGCTGTATTCTATGATTTGATTGGCTCCGAAAGTCAACTCAAAACTACCGGGTACGGTTTTTATCATGATGTTTTCATCTTTCGCTCCATGTTTTTTTAAGGTGTCGACTGCTCCTTTTAAAAGAGCACCGGTGATATTGTAGTTCCATTCGGATACTACAATGCCGAATTTCATATTCTCAGCGCTGGGTACTGAATTGAAATCATAATCCGAAAGGTTGTGATAAGCTGTAGCCATGATAAATTAAAGTTTAAGATTTGAAAATAGAGAGAGAAAAAAACACGAATTATACGGCACTTACGGCGTTGACTTCCGTATATATCCGTATAATTCGTGCTCGAAATGTCTTATTATATAATAAGGTGTAAATTATTTCTTCAACAGTTTAGCCTGCTCGATGTATTTATCAATATCCATAGCCTGATATGAGCGGAAGTATTTCTCCTTAATGGAAGTATATGCTTTGATAGCATCATCATACTTACCTTGCTTAACCAAGATTTCTCCGGCCTGTTTCAGATAAATAGGGCTGAGTGTGGTGTTGTCTGCTTCATCAGCAGCTTTCAGCAACATGGAAGATGCTTTGTCGAGCTGACCGAGCTGAGCGTAGCAATTACCCATGGCGCCTTTCATGGCGGGAGCTACCATTTGGTCGTTTCCATCGAAGCTATCCAATGCTTTTACGGCTTCATCAAATTTGCCGAGGTGTGCGTAGCAAAGGCCTGCGTATGCTTTTGCAAGGTTGGCTGCATCTGTGCCGCTATATTGATCGGCTATCTTGATGAAGCCAACGTAACCGATGCTGTCACCGTTCAAAGCTTCTGCAAAAGCATCAGCCTCAAAATATTCTTGTCCTTTGAAAAGGGCTGCCTGTGCTTTTTCCTCGCGAGGTTCCGCATAGAGGTTTTTGTACATTACTATACCTGCTATAATAATGATTATAGCTAAAATAGCACCGATAATTGCCTTTTTGTTTTTGATGAGAAATGCCTCTGATTGTGTAAGTGCGTCTTCCACGTTTAAGGCTTCATTCGTCTTTTTTTGTTCTGCCATTTTTTATATATTCTTTTTGTTATTATTCATTAATAGCTGATTCGACCCGCAAAAGTAAGTTTTTTATAGCTATCAACGAAATTTAGCGGCATCTTTTTTTATTTTACATCTCAAAACCGTAGAATTATTTTGCTTTGCATTATCTTTGCCCTGAAAAGCAAAGAAAAGATAAGCCGCCAATATGATACTGAAACATATATCCATACTCAACTACAAGAATCTGGAACAAGTGGAACTTGCCTTCTCTCCGAAACTGAATACTTTTTTCGGGCAAAACGGAATGGGAAAGACGAACTTGCTGGATGCTGTTTATTTCCTCTCTTTCTGTAAGAGTGCCGGCAATCCCATCGACTCGCAGAATATAAGGCATGATGCGGATTTCTTTGTTATTCAGGGATTTTACGAGGCCTCCGACGGTACGCCGGAGGAGATTTACTGTGGTATGAAGCGCCGGCAGAAGAAGCAGTTCAAACGGAATAAGAAAGAGTACACACGTTTGTCCGACCATATCGGCTTTTTGCCGTTGGTGATGGTGTCGCCTGCCGATTCGGCATTGATAAACGGAGGTAGTGATGAGCGTCGCCGTTTTATGGATGTGGTGATTTCACAGTACGATAAAGAATATTTGGATGCACTGATCCGCTACAACAAAGCATTGGCGCAGCGGAACACCTTGCTTAAGAATGAGATGCCGGTGGAAGAAGAACTTTTTCTGGTATGGGAAGAGATGATGGCACAAGCCGGTGAAGTGGTGTTCCGTAAGCGGGAAGAGTTCATCAAGGAGTTCATACCGATTTTCCAGTCTTTCTATTCATTTATTTCTCAGGATAAGGAGAAAGTGGGGCTGATTTACGACTCGCATGCTCGTGACGCTTCTTTGCTGGAGGTGTTGAAGGAGAGCCGTACGCGTGATCAGATTATGGGATTTTCCCTGCGTGGGGTTCATAAGGATGAATTGAATATGTTGTTGGGTGACTTTCCTATCAAACGGGAGGGTTCGCAGGGACAGAACAAAACTTACCTGGTGGCTTTGAAGCTGGCGCAGTTCGATTTCCTGAAACGGACGGGTGCTACGGTTCCGTTGCTATTGCTCGATGATATTTTTGACAAGCTGGATGCTTCGCGTGTGGAGCAGATTATCAAGCTCGTGGCAGGTGATAATTTCGGGCAAATCTTTATAACGGATACCAACCGGGAGCATCTGGATCGTATTCTGCATAAGGTAGGTAGCGACTATAAAATGTTCTGCGTAGAGCAAGGGGCCGTTTCCGAAATGGCGGAGAGCCAAGCGCTGAACGATGAGGAGAGTGAGGGATGAAACGGAATGACGCTGAACAGATTGGTAAACTGATACGTAATTTTCTGAGGCAGGAAAGTTTGGAATCGCCATTGAATGAACGGCGGCTCATCAGTTCATGGGCGGAGGTGCTGGGACCTACCATTGCGTCTTATACACGCGAACTCTATATCAAGAACCAAGTATTGTACGTGCATCTTACTTCCGCAGCCCTTCGTCAGGAACTGATGATGGGCCGGGATTTGCTGGTGCGCAATCTGAACAGGCACGTAGGAGCGCAGGTGATAACCAATATTATATTCAGATAGTGCAACCGGGCGGCGGTCAGCTTTCTCTTCACTCGCAGGTTATGACCTCATCCATACGGATGTCGAACGTCTCCGCCGGGACTTCTTCTACAATCTGAAACGGGAAACAGATGCCTGCTTTGTATGCGGAAGGTATGCGGGGAAGCAGACGGTCATAATATCCTTTTCCTCTTCCCAAGCGGTTTCCGTTACGGTCAAACGCTACTCCCGGAACGACAATAAAGTCTATCGCGTCATAGTCGGTAAACAAAGCTCCGGTGGGCTCCTCTATGCCGTAGGCTCCGGTGGCAAGGTCGCCCGGCCCGGTATAGACGCGAAGCTCCAGATCGTCACCTGTGACAACGGGCAGCAATATTTGTTTTTTCGCACTCCATTTCCTGATGAAGCTGTGTGTATCTACTTCATCAGGCAGTGAATGGTACAGTAATATAGTGCTTGCCGCCCTGAAAGCCGGATGGGCTTCGAGGGCGGCGAGTATTTCAGCAGATTGTGACTGATGCGTAATGGTAGATTTGTGAAGGGTCTTCAGTAAAGCCATACGCTTGCGCAGTTCTTTTTTCTTTTCCATTGTTGTTATTGTCCTCTTCCTGACCGGCTTGTAGCGGGGCTTTTGGGAAAGCCTCGCCACGTTCCAAGATTTCCAATGCTTTCTTTACGGTAGCGTCACTCTCGTTGATATATCGGATATAGGCCTCTTTGCCTAAGGTATTGTAGATGATATTGCCGTAGAGGTTTCGTTCCAGCAGCTTGTAGGAGCGATGTATCAGGAGGTTACGCCTTTTTACCCCTTTGGAGTCGGCAAAACGTATGAATTGTTCCACGATGCCCTGACGTCGCAAGTATTTCAGTAAGTCCTGTTCATTGCCGAATTCGGCCAGTTTGGCACGATTACGGTCGGTGTACTGGAAACTGAACTGTATGATCAGTCCCTTGTTGCTCACCTCTATCAGATAGGAAGATACTCCGGTTGTGTCTTGCGGCACAAATACATCGGGCATGATGCCTCCTCCGCCATAGACGGGGCGTCCCAGTCCGGTGGAGTAACGCAGGCTCTCGTCGAGTTTGATACTGTCTTTAGAGAAAAACTCTCCATGTTCGTAGCGGGTCAGCCAGTCCATTTCGTACTTGGAGTCTTTGCCGCTTTCGTAGGGGCGTTGGATGCATCGTCCGGAAGGGGTATAGTAGCGGGCGATGGTCAGGCGAATGGCGGAACCGTCGCTGAAGTCGATGGGTTGCTGTACCAATCCTTTGCCGAATGAACGGCGTCCTACGATAGTTCCCCGGTCGTTGTCCTGAATGGCGCCTGCAAAGATTTCGCTGGCTGAGGCAGAACCTTCATCCACCAGTACCACAAGCGGCATCTTCTGGCAACTGCCCGTACCGTTGGCATATTCTTCCATACGCGGATATTTGCGTCCCTTGGTGTATACAATGAGCTTTCCTTCCGGCAGGAACTCATTGACCATGCGTGTAGCCGCTTCCATATAACCTCCGGTGTTGCCGCGCAGGTCGATAATGAAACCTTTGCATTTCTGGTGACTTAGCTGGGCAATGGCATTCAGTAGTTCCACGTGGGAGGTGCGCCCGAACTTGCTGACTTGTATGTAGCCGAAATCATCATTTAGCATATAAGCGGCATCAATCGTGTTTTGCGGAATATCTCCACGTGTAATGGTGAAGTCCAGCAAGTCTTTTTCAGTCGCCCGCTTTACTCCTAACTTCACTTGTGTGCCTTTTGGCCCTTTCAGGTTACGCATGGCTTTTTCGTTGGTCAGTCCTTTGCCGGCAAACAGGCTGTCGTTCACCATGACAATGCGGTCGCCCGCCATGAGTCCTACTTTCTCGGAAGGGCCTCCCTGGATCACGCTGTTTACGTGTATGGTATCTTCCTGTATGGTAAACTGGATACCGATGCCGCTGAAACTGCCTTCCAGTTCGGAGTTCACTTCTTCCAACTTCTGTGCAGGGATATAGGTGGAGTGGGGGTCAAGTTCTGCCAGTATCTGCGGCATTGCTTTTTCTACGAGGTCGGTCATGTTGACGCTGTCCACATATTGATCGTCCACCACCCGTAACAAAGCATTCAGTTTGTTGGACGAGCCGTTGATAATACCCAAACGGTTTCCTGCGAAATGTTTGGCATAAAACGTTCCGATAAGGATGCCCGCCACTACGCTGATTGCGATAATAAGCGGCGTGAAGCGGGAAGAGTTTTTTGTGCCCATAATGATATGTACTATTTTCAATTTTACTATACTATATTTAGTTGGCTGCGTGCAAAGCAGTTAACTTCCAACTCTCAATTCTCAACTGAAACGAATACCACTTCGATACCTGCCCGTTTCAATAGATTGATACCGTCTTCCAAGCGGTATTTTTCAGAGTATACAACACGTTTGATGCCTGCTTGGATGATGAGTTTGGCACATTCAATGCAGGGAGATGCCGTAACGTACATCGTGGCGCCGTTGCTGCTGTTGTTGGAGCGTGCTATTTTGGTAATGGCATTGGCTTCGGCGTGGAGAACGTACGGTTTGGTAATGTTGTTTTCGTCCTCGCATACATTTTCAAATCCGGAAGGCGTGCCGTTGTATCCGTCAGAGATAATCATTTTATCTTTTACGATGAGTGCACCGACCTGGCGCCGTTGGCAGTAAGAGTTTTCCGCCCAGATACTTGCCATGCGTATATAACGTTTGTCCAACGCTTCTTGTTTGTTTTTCGTAGTTTCGTCCATATCTTTAGCTGAATTTAGCGGGCTGTAAATCCCATGACTTTTGTTGTATTTCCGTCTTTAAAGTAGAGGGTGAGGTTGTGCACGTCCCCTTCGTACTTGAAAACATTGAACAGGCCGCTGATGAATACTTTTGCCAGCTTGTCGCTTTCACTGCCGTAGGCTTTCCCACTGATGCTTATGGTGTGTTCCTTTCCGTCTATTTTCAGGATGGCGTCGCTGATGTTTGCTTTGACGGCATGGGCGCTGACCGTACCGGTCACCTCGCCGTTCACATCGGCACAGTTGAAGTTCAATGTGAAATTTTCTGTTATCTTGAGCAGTTCCCTGCTGGCTTTCTCTTCAGCCTCATTACTCCACAAACCTTGATAGAACTGTTCCTTTCCTTTTTCAGTAGTTATGCGGCTCAGTTTCCAAGTCTTGTCGTTGAAGATTTCCATTACGTCGTCTTCGTTGTTGCAAGCACTGAAACCAAGTAACATGGTCAGCATCATCAGGACATAGCCTATTGATTTTATATTTATTCTCTTTTTCATTTCTTTATTCCGTTTCTGATTAATAGTGCATCTATGGTCGGTTCTTGTCCGCGGAAACGTTTGTAGAGCGTCATGGGATGTTCCGTACCTCCTTTCGACAGGATATTCCGGCGGAAAGAATCGGCTACTTCCGGGTTGAAAATGCCGCGTTGCTTGAACAGCGAGAAAGCATCTGCATCCAGTACTTCCGCCCATTTATAGCTGTAATATCCGGCAGAATATCCACCTGCAAAGATATGCGAGAACTGGGTGCTCATACAAGTCTCTTCCACAACAGGGAGTATTTGCGCTTTTTCCCAAGCCTTCTTTTCGTAGGCTTTGGCATCCCCCTCAAACGGGGTGTTGCGTGTGTACCATGCCATGTCCAGCAATCCGAAGCTCACTTGGCGCAGGCAGGCATAAGCTACGTTGAAGTTCGATGAGTCTACAATGCGCTGCACCAGTTCGTCAGGGATGAGTTCGCCGGTCTGGTAATGGCGGGCAAAGGTGTGTAGGAACTCTTTTTCAATGGCAAAGTTTTCCATGAACTGGGAAGGCAGTTCTACAAAGTCCCAATAAACATTTGTACCGCTTAAACTTTCGTAAGTGGAGTTGGCAAACATCTCGTGCAGGCTGTGTCCGAACTCGTGCAGGAAAGTTTCCACTTCGTCGAAAGTCAGTAGGGCGGGCTTGTTCTGTGTGGGCTTGGTGAAGTTCATCACGATAGACACGTGCGGACGGCTGTTTTCGCCGCTTTTCTCATCTATCCACTGCCCTTTGTAGCTCGTCATCCATGCACCGGAGCGTTTTCCGGCTCTGGGATGAAAGTCCGTATAGAGTACGGCAAGATATGTGCCGTCTTTATCAAACACTTCGTAGGCTTCCACATCCTTGTGATAGACGGGGATGTCAGGATTCTTCTTGAATGTGATGCCGTACAACCTGCTTGCCAGTCCGAATACCCCTTCTTTTACTTTGCTTAGCTCAAAGTAGGGGCGAAGCATTTCATCATTAATGTTGAATTTCCGGTCTTTCAGTTTTTGAGAATAGTAACTCCAGTCCCATGGCATAAGGTTGAAGTTTTCTCCTTCTTCGCTACGTGCCAGTGCCTGCACTTCAGCATATTCTTTTTGTGCGGCGGGTGTATATGCTTCCAGCAGTTGGTTCAGCAGTTTGTATACGGCGTCGCTGTTTTGTGCCATTCGTTCTTTCAGGTTGTATTCGGCAAAGTTGTCGTAGCCCAGCAATTGGGCAATTTCCATGCGGACGTTGGCAATTTTCTTTACGATTTCCAAATTGTTGCAGGCATTGTCGTGCGTGCATTTTGTATTATATGCCATGTAGAGTTTGCGGCGCAGTTCGCGGTTGTCGGCATACGTCATGAAAGGGCTGTAACTTGGGGCATGCAGGGTGAATACCCAACCTTTCACTCCTTTTTCCTGCGCTGTTTCTGCGGCGGCATCAACGGCGCTTTCGGGCAGACCGGACAATTGTGACTTATCGGTCAGTGCCAGTTGGTAGTCGTTTGTCTCTTTCAGGGCATTTTCACTGAATTGCAGCGTCAGCAGGCTTAGCTCTTTGCATAAGCTGCGGTACTTTTCTTTGGCATCTCCTTGCAGGTTTGCTCCGTTGCGGACAAAACCGGTGTAGATGTCTTCCAGTAACTTGGATTGTTCCGGAGTAAGTTTGTTTTTGTCTGTCAGCTCATATACGGCTTTGATGCGGGCAAATAGCTTTTCGTTGAGGCTGATGTTATTCTCATGTTCGCTCATCAGCGGCATGATTTCCCGGGCAAGTTCCTGCAATTCATCGCTGGTTTCGGCGCTGAGCAGATTGCCGAATACGGTATTTACACGCTGCAATAGTTCTCCGGACTTTTCGTAAGGCACTATTGTGTTTTCAAAAGTCGGAGTGGCAGTATTATTGATGATAGCATCTATCTCTGCATTTTGCCGGCGGATGCCTTCGTGTATGGCAGGTGCATAATGTTCAGTCTTTATCAGATTGAAAGGAACAGTTCCGTACGGAGTTGAATACTTTTCAAAGAAAGGGTTTGAGGCTTGTATCATGGTCATAAAACAAAGTAATATTAGTGTAAGTTTAAATCTTGTCATATACCTATTTATAGAAAAAAATAATTTAATTGCAAATGTGCAAAAAAAATAGGCGACTTCATAAAAGAAGCCGCCTATTTTTTATTATTTTCTAACTGTATATTAGCAGTTAACAGATGCCATGTGAGCGATTAGGTCAAGAACCTTGTTAGAATAACCGATTTCGTTGTCGTACCAAGATACAACTTTAACGAAAGTATCAGTCAAAGCGATACCAGCTTTAGCATCGAAGATAGAAGTGCGAGTGTCACCCAAGAAGTCAGAAGAAACAACTGCATCTTCAGTGTAACCCAGAACACCCTTCAATTCGCCTTCAGAAGCTTCTTTCATGGCAGCGCAGATTTCAGCATAAGTAGCCGGTTTAGCCAAGTTAACAGTCAAGTCAACTACAGAAACGTCCAAAGTCGGAACACGCATAGACATACCGGTCAGTTTGCCGTTCAAAGCCGGGATAACTTTACCTACTGCTTTAGCAGCGCCGGTAGAAGAAGGAATGATGTTGCCAGAAGCAGCACGACCACCTCTCCAGTCTTTCATAGAAGGACCGTCAACTGTTTTCTGAGTAGCAGTTGTAGAGTGAACAGTAGTCATCAAACCGTCAGTGATACCCCATTTGTCGTTCAATACTTTAGCGATAGGAGCCAAGCAGTTAGTAGTACAAGAAGCGTTAGATACGAATTGAGTACCCTTAACATAAGTCTTTTCGTTAACACCGCAAACGAACATCGGAGTGTCATCCTTAGAAGGAGCAGACATTACAACATATTTTGCACCTGCTTCGATGTGAGCCTGAGCTTTGTCTTTGCTCAAGAACAAACCTGTAGATTCAACTACGTATTCAGCACCAACTTCGTTCCATTTCAGGTCAGCCGGATTTCTTTCAGCTGTGATACGGATAGCCTGACCGTTAACAATCAGCTTGCTGTTTTCAACATCTGCTTCGATAGAACCGTCGAATTGGCCATGCATTGTGTCATACTTCAGCATGTAAGCCAAGTAATCTACCGGGCAAAGGTCGTTGATACCTACGATTTGAATATCGTTTCTCTTCATTGCAGCGCGGAATACGAAACGTCCGATACGTCCGAATCCATTAATACCTACTTTAATCATTTTGTTTAAACTTTTAAGGGTTTTATAATGTTTAAAATTAAACTTTCAAACTTTTTCTGCATTTCTTTTACGAATTGCGGTGCAAAAGTAAGAAAATGTTTTTATATTCGTATCCAAAATCATAATTAAATAATTGAAAAGATGGGAAAAAGTTCATTTTTACAGGAATTTAAGGCTTTTGCCATGAAAGGCAATGTGGTCGATATGGCTGTCGGTGTCATCATCGGAGGTGCGTTTGGCAAGATTGTATCCTCTGTTGTGGCTGATGTGATTATGCCTCCTTTGGGTTTGCTGATAGGGGGTGTGAATTTCACCGATTTAAAATGGGTGATGAAGCCTGCTGAAGTGGTGGACGGCAAGGAGATAGCCGCTGTAACGCTGAATTACGGTAATTTCTTGCAGGCCACTTTCGACTTTCTCATTATCGCTTTCTCTATTTTTATGTTTATTAAGCTGATAACCAAGCTGACCGAGAAGAAAAAGGCAGAAGAACCTGCCACACCGCCGGCACCACCTGCACCCACTAAGGAAGAAGTGTTGCTCACCGAGATTCGTGACATTTTGAAAGAAAAATAATTCTCGACTGCCCGTTGGTATAAGGGCTGTCTGCAAAATGTAAATATCCTTGGAAGATGATCAGATTTCTTCCAAGGATATTTATATTTGTGACTTTGTAATAATTTTATGGGTGGAGCCTGAAGCGTTCTCACTTTATCAGTTCTTTCATTTTTGCTTTCAGCGAACCTTTACCGTAGCCTGCCCATATATGTTGCACCTTTCCTTCAGGCGAAATCATTACATAGTGAGGGATGCCTTTTACTTGATAGCTGGCTCCGAGTTTGGTGCTTCCTTTGCGGAGTTCATTCCATTGGTTACCTTTCAATTGTTTTTCGGCTATAAACTTTTTCCATTCGTCTTTGGGATCTTGACTGATGCTTATCACTTCCATCCTGCCTTTATACATTTCGGTGATCTCTTCCATTTCGGGAAGCGATTGTACACATGGACCGCATCCCTGACTCCAGAAATCCAATAAAATATATTTGCCTTTGAACTCGGTCAAGTGGCGGACATTTCCATCCAAATCGTATAAATCACCATCTACCATTTCATCACCCACGTTCACTTCTTCCGGCAGATTTAAATAAGCAGTAATAAGCTGTCCTGTTTCGGTCTGCTTGTCGGCTTCGGACATGCGTGTGTAGAGCGAACGGATTAAGTCTTGATTGCCAAATTTCTGATTGTATTGCAAAAAGGAGCAAAAGAGTTGATATTTGTCCAGCCATACAGGCGTAATCGGAGCTTTTTTCATGTAGTTCAGTTCGGCCATGTAGACAAGGCTGTCCAATGGATTGCGCAATGCACGCAAGGAATCTATCTTTTTCCAGTCAAGACCTTGTTCTTTTTCAAGCCGAAACAGGTCATATTCCTGAGCCGTCCATTGCATAATGCGTTTTCTTTCTGAGGAGCATAAAGCCATAAAATCATTGGATGCTTTTTGCTGGGGTATGTCACTGCTGACGTTCCATAAAGGAAGGAGACGGTCGTTTCCTGTTATGTGGATGTATTTTCCGGATTGTATCCATACATTCAGCAACATGCCGGGGAATCCTTTGTCATTGGATAGTAAGAATAATTTTTTAGGGGTTACACCGCTGATAGTATCTTGGAAAGAGAATTTTCCGTTGATTACTGTATCTTTTTGGATGGTTGTGAGTAGATTTCCGTTTTCTTTCAATAGTAGAATTACCGTACTGTCCGGTACATTCGTCAGCTCTCCTTGCATAAGAAATTCACCTTCGGGCACTTTGGGGGTAGAGGAACAACCAGCCAACAGTCCTCCTGTCAGCAGGAAACAGATAGTCATAATACGTCCTTTCATTTTGTCGGTTTTTAGTTACACATTATGTTGGCGAAATAATAAAGCTAAAACCTTGATTTTTACAAATACTATATCCCCAAACTCGTATGCAATATTCGTAAAATTTTTAGTCATCTGCAAGCAAATGGTAGGAAATTTGATTAACAATCAGGATAATGACTGTTTTTGAAACTTTTTCTGATTTTTCCAACTTAAAGATTGTTGGAATTCCATGTATAATTAGATTAAAGTATGATTGGAAAATAAATGTGCAATAGCTTGTTCTTAGAAGAGTCTGAAGAACGTAGAAAGTGTTTTTTAAACGTTCGTTTAATGTTCGCAAAGATAAGAGGTATTTTTGAAATGAACAAAGTGTTTAATAAAAATATTATCTCTGTTATTACAATGTAGGGTTTAAGTGTTTGTGTATTAGTTAATTATCGTTTTTATATATTATTTGAAGTTTCTATCTGTTTTTCTGTATTTCAATAGTTCTCTATTCTGAAATATTGACGTTTTTTAAACGAACGTTTAAAAAACACTTTTTGCTTTTAACTCATTCGTTTGCAATGCTTTATAGACGCTAAACTAACATCGTACGGTTTGAATGGTCAGAAATGTCCCGTTCAAACCGCGAAGCGCACCCTAACCCGAAGGATTCCTTTAAATTATATTACTTTTAAGTGTCTGAAACACAGAAATATTGGTTTGCTGCCCGCACTCGTGACAAGCAGGAGTTTGCCATATGCAAATCCCTTTCCCGGTTGAAGTCTGAGGAGCATTTGGATGTCGATTATTACCTTCCCACCCGTATTGTGGTTTCCCAGTTGAAGTACCGCCGCAAGCGCAGTGAAGTCCCTGTCATCCGCAATCTGGTCTTTATCCGTACCACCAAGCAGACGGCCTGCGACCTTTCCAATGTCTATGGCGTGCGTCTTTTCTATATGAAAGACCTCTTCACCCGTTCCATGCTTGTGGTTCCGGACAAACAGATGTCCGATTTCATGTTCGTGATGGACCTGAATCCCGACGGTGTCAGCTTCGACAATGTCTCCCTTGTTGTAGGCGACAGGGTGCGTGTTGTCAAGGGCGATCTCACCGGTGTTGAAGGCGAGGTTGCCACAAATGCCAACAGGACGTATGTCGTTATCCGTATCAAGGACATCCTGACCGCAAGTGTCAAGGTTCCCAAATCTTATTTGAAGATAATCAAGTAATAATTCAAACATTGTTTTCAAGAAACAATAATATTCCATCAAAATCCCTTTCTCAATGAATAATTTGACTTCTCGCGCTCTTGAGCTCCAGCGTTTGGCTCACGAGCTGATTTATCTTGGTGTAGACGGTGAGCCTATCTATTCAGACACCTTTTGCCGTTTGAATAAGGATGTCCTTCTGCAGTGCGATTCTCTTTTCTTGCTCCGGGGTAGCACCTCCGATGAAGAGGCCAATCTCTGTCTGGCTCTCCTTTTAGGTTATAATGCCACGATTTATGACTACGGTAATAAGGAGCGTAATAAGCAGTCTGTGCTTGATCGTGCTTTTGAGGTGCTCGAACAGCTTCCCGCCTCCTTGCTGAAAGTGCGCTTGCTCACTTATTGCTATGGTGAGGTCTATGAAGAGGCCCTGCTTCGTGAAGCCCACGAGATAATAGGAAGCTGGGACAATACCTCACTGTCCTCCGGACAGGCCGAGATCATTGAAGAGCTTCGTAACATTGAGGAGAACCCTTATCCTTACGAAGTGATAGAATAGGAAGAAAATAGAACTAAACTAAGACTTTTATATTTTTATGGAACCAATTGAGAAGGATGATCATTTCATTCCCGACGGAATGAATGCCTTTGAGCGTAACGTAAAGCGCATCGGCGACTGTATTCTGGCCCTTGGCGCGCTCATTGTTTTTTCTCCTTTATTTTTACTCTGTTATATAGCGGTGAAGCGTGAAGACGGTGGTCCCGCTATCTTCAAGCAGGAGCGTATCGGGCGTTTCGGTCGTCCTTTCAACATCTATAAGTTTCGCAGTATGAAGCTGGACGCTGAGAAGCATGGCCCGGCCCTGTATGCCGGTGAGGGAGACTCCCGTATGACTAAAGTAGGCCGTTTTCTTCGCGACCACCACTTGGATGAGCTTCCCCAGCTTTGGAACGTGTTCTGTGGTGATATGGCCTTTATCGGTCCCCGTCCCGAACGTCAGTTCTTTATCGACCAAATAATGAAGGAGGATCCTCGCTATCGTTATTTGTTCCAGATCCGTCCGGGCGTCACATCGTATGCCACTCTTTACAATGGCTATACCGATACTTTGGAGAAAATGCTCCGCCGTCTGCGTTACGATTTGTTCTATCTGGAACACCGTTCTTGGGGCTTTGACATCAAGATACTTTTTATGACGTTTATGAATATAGTGTTCGGGAAGAAATTCTAAACTATTTTCCGGGATAAGCAGAATCCTGTTAGGAAGTCTCGATATTTGTGTTTTTTTGTAACTTAGTTTTTGGACGCGGTAGTGTTTACTATTTTATAATATTTGCTTGTATTCATTCTTTTCTGCATGTATAGTATATATTTATTTATAGTTGCGTAACTATTGCTTTTCATACTTGTGTGTTATTCTTAAGATGTTTTTTTGTTATCAAATGACTTTAAGGTTAAAAAGAAACGGACAATCTAATTTATCTCAGACTGTTAAGCGTAATATTATAATGTCAATAGGAATTAAGACTGTTGGTGTTTTTGTATCTTTATTTATTGTACCTATTACGTTAGGATATTTGTCGGAAGAAGAATATGGAATATGGCTGACCTTGTCATCTATGCTGGCATGGATTGTTTTTTTTGATATAGGGCTAACGAACGGATTGCGTAATAAACTTACAGAAGCTTTGGCTGTCAAGGATAATGAACGTGCAAAAATATATCTAAGTACCACGCTTTTCCTATTGGTGAGTTTGATGTTTGTATTGCTCGTAATATTTGGACTATGTTGTGGCTTTATAGATTGGCAAACAGTTTTCAATTCAAAAACTATTTCATTAGAAACATTAGGAAAAGTTGCATTTTATACTATTACTTTTTTCTGTATCCAATTTGCCTTAAAAGTTGTTACTGCACTTTTCTATGCAACACAGTGTGCGGCTATTGCCGACTTTCTGAATATGCTTGGCTCTTTGGGGGCTTTGATTGTGATTTGGTTATTAACGTTAGTAACTCCTAAAGGTAATTTACTAGCTATTGCTTTAACATTTTCGATTGTTCCGGTTGTGGTTTTAATGATAGCCTATATTATCGTTTTTGGGGGTAAATATAGAAGTATAAGTCCATCTGTTAAGTATATAAAATTTAAATATACTAAGGATCTTGTAGGCCTTGGTATTAAGTTTTTTATCGTTCAAGCTGCAGCTTTAATTCTTTTTACAACTTCAAACTTTATTATAACTCAACTTTTTGGTCCTTCGGAAGTAACTATGTATAACATAGCATTTAAGTATTTTTCAATAGCAACGATGGCTTTTACTGTTTTGATGGCTCCCATGTGGAATGCTTATACAGAAGCCTATGTTAGAGGAGACTATATTTGGATGAGGAATGCTTTTCATAAAACTTTGTTGATTTGGGGAAGTATTGTACTTTGTTCAGTGTTAATGTTAGTCTTTTCTAGATGGGCATATGAATTATGGGTTGGTGTGAAAGTGGCTAGTCAGATTCCAATTTCTTTGTCTATTGGATGTACTCTTTTTGTTACCATAGCAAATTGGGGTAATGTAACAGCAATGTTGCTAAATGGTATTGGTAAGATTCAAATTCAGTTGATTGTTGGTAGTTTAATGGCTGTATTATATATCCCTTTATCTGTGTTAATGGGTAATTATATAGGAGTAGCGGGAGTTTTGTATGCTTTATGCGTTGTATCACTTCCTGGGGCAATACTTGGAATGGTGCAAGTAAACAAAATACTAAATAGGACTGCTGGAGGAGTTTGGGCTAAATAATAAGATTGAATGAAACAAGATATATACATATTCGGAGCCGGAGGACTTGGTAAAGAGACAGTATGTCTGTTACAAGATTTACCGCAATATAATGTTGTGGCTTTTGTAGATAAAGACGATATCACTCGTACTAGCGTGGTAGCTAATGGTATTCGTTTTCCTATTATAAGTGAAATGGCATTTGAGAAACGTTGTATGGAAGATAGGCGGGTTTGTGCTGTTATTGCGATAGGGAAGCCAGGTCCTAGATTTAGTGTAGCTCAACGGTTTGGAGATCTTTGTCTGTTTCCAAATATCATTCATCCTAGTGTAGATTTTGTAGGGCAAGTAAGCCTTGGACGAGGAAATTTGATTGCTCACCATTGTTTCTTTACCGATAATATACAAATTGGAGACTTTAATTATTTCAATGTTTTCAATTATGTCGGGCATGATGTTGTTATCGGTAGTTATAATTCAATACTCCCTTCTTGTAATATATCGGGATGCGTGACGGTTGGAAATCGAAACCTTATAGGTGCACAAGCATTCATAATTGAAGGGAAACATGTGGGAAATGGCAATTCTATTGGAGCTGGTAGTGTAGTTTTGAAGCCAATAGAAGATTGTTCCACATGGGTTGGCGTGCCTGCCAAGGAAAAGTTGTGAATTTTATAATTTAATTAATAATAAAAAGTTTAAGTCATCTTGTATATTCTTAAATGGATTACTGGACAGTTTAAACGCTTGTAGCTTATGAAATATCCTGTATACCAGCCATACTTTAATGGCAAGGAGAAAGAGTTTGTTAACGACTGTATTGATTCGTCATGGATATCATCCAAAGGAAAGTACGTTGAACGTTTTGAGAGAGAATATGCTGATTATATCGGCGTGAAGTACGCGGCTTCAGTGTGTAATGGTACGATGGCGTTACATTTAGCTCTTATGGCGCTTGGCATTGGAGAGGGAGATGAGGTTATTGTTCCAACATTTACTTATATTGCTTCGGTTAACACTATTATTTATTGTGGTGCTACTCCTGTTTTTGCAGATTCTGAAAAGGATTATTGGCAATTGGATCCTGCGGGTTTAGAAGAACTTATAACTCCTCGCACCAAAGCAATCATGCCTGTACATCTCTATGGACATGCTTGTGATATGAAATCAATTTGTGATATTGCTCGAAAATATAAGTTATTTGTTCTTGAGGATTGTGCGGAAGCCATTGGTACAACTATCAATGGGCAAAGAGTCGGTTCTTTTGGTGATATATCAGCTTTTAGCTTTTTTGGAAATAAAAGTATCACTACTGGCGAAGGCGGGATGGTATTGACAAATGATGAAACACTTTATGGACGTTGTATGCATCTTAAGGGGCAAGGGCTTGCTAAATATCGTCAATATTGGCATGATATAATTGGGTATAATTATCGAATGACTAATATTTGTGCGGCTATAGGAGTAGCCCAAATGACAACAATAGACAATATTCTTGTGAGAAAACGTCGAATAGCACAATGGTATAAAAAATATTTGACTACAAAGGTTGAATTTCATGGAGAACGTCAGGGAACACTTAATACTTATTGGATGTGTTCAATTTTAGTACCCGATTCTAAGGATAGAGATCCATTGAGAGAACATTTGGCTGATGTCGGCATTGAAACTCGCCCTTTATTTTATCCTGTTCATACGATGCCTATGTTTAGCACAAAATACAAACGTTTTCCCATAGCAGAAAATATTGCTCATCGTGGAATAAATCTGCCGTCTTATCCCGGATTGAATGAGGGGGATGTGCGATTCATTGCGGAACAGGTTAATAATTATTTTTGCAATGATTAAGGTTGTTGTCCATACAGAGGGGCTTCTTGGATGGGGAGGAGGAATTGACTTTCTGAAATATTATCTTTCAATTCTTAATCAACTTGAAAATATTAGGACGATAGTAGCTATACCTTATGATCAATATGATCAAAAGATAATTCGTTTGATTAAAAATTGTGTCAAGAAAATTGTAGGCTATTCAACTTGTAAATGTTATGATTATGGCACATTTTGGTCTGATTATCAAAATATTAAAATTCAAATGTATCGTAGAGGTTCGATACCGACTTGTATGCAAGAGGCAGATGTCGTTTTTTTGAACATGAGTCCTATTAAGAATGTGAAACGCAATAAAATCATTGGTTATATTCCGGATTTGCAGCATATTCATCTTCCATATTTGTTTACAGAAGAGGAGAGAGCTTCTCGTAATAGACATTTTATCAAGATGATGAGGGAATGTGGAACTATTTTTGTGAATTCACAACATACCTGCAAAGATTTGAAAGAACAATATTTGGAGGAAAGTAAAAAATGTAATTTTTTTTCAATGGATTTCTTGCCGTTTGGAAGTAATCTTTATGATGTATTAAATGTTAATATCGAAAAATACAAATTGCCCAAACGATACTTTATGTTTTCCAATCAGTTATGGGTACATAAAGACTTGCCAACAGCTTTACGAGCTATGAGGCTGCTGTTGCAAGATGAACGGTATAAGGACGTAGAATTGATATGTAGTGGTGTTACCTATGATTATCGTAATCTAGATTATTGGGGACAGGTTGAACAATTGATACAAGATTTAGAGATTCAAAACCATGTTCGCTTTTTGGGTTATATACCTAAAAATGAGCAATTAGCAATTTTGAGAAGTAGTATTTCGGTGATTCAAACAACATTGTTTGAAGGAGGACCTGGTGGAGGAGCAACGTATGATGCAGTGGCATATGGGGCTTCTGCTATAATATCAGATATTGAGATAAATCAGGAAATTGAAAACGATAGAGTTAGCTTTTTTAAAGTTGGAGATTCCGAGGATTTATGCTTAAAAATGAAAGGACATTTGGATCATCCATTGAAACCGTTGCCGGTCGCAATTGTTGAGAAGCAGTGTGAGCTTAATTTCCAACAGGCTTGTTTTGATATTGATAAACTCATAACTGAGGTTGCACAGTGTAATGATAAATGTTCATCCGTCTAAGAACTAGAGACCACTCGTTTATAAACAGTAAATAGATTTTTTTATGAAACATATCGCACTCATCACCGGCATCACCGGTCAGGACGGCTCTTTCCTTGCCGAATTTCTTCTTGAAAAAGGATACGAAGTACATGGAACCATTCGTCGTTCTTCAGTAGATTATCGTGAACGCATTGCCCATCTTGAAGGCACTCCAAACTTCCATTTGCATTATGCCGATTTGGGAGATTCCATGAGTATCATGCAGATTATCGGAAAGATACGTCCTACGGAAGTTTATAACTTGGCTGCACAAAGTCATGTTCAGGTCAGCTTTGATGCGCCGGAGTTTACGGCAGACGTGGATGCCACAGGCGTATTACGTGTGCTGGAAGCCGTTCGTCAGAGTGGATTGACGGAAACCTGTAAGGTGTATCAGGCTTCCACTTCGGAACTCTATGGCAAGGTGGAAGAGGTTCCGCAGAACGAGAACACGCCTTTTCATCCTTATAGTCCGTATGCGGTGGCAAAGCTCTATGGCTATTGGATTGTGAAGGAATATCGTGAGGCTTATAATATGTTTTGTTGTTCGGGTATTCTCTTTAACCATGAGAGTGAGCGCCGGGGCGAAACATTCGTTACACGAAAGATAACTTTGGCTGCTGCCCGTATTGCACAAGGTAAACAGGACAAACTGTATTTGGGTAATTTGTCTTCATTGCGCGATTGGGGCTATGCTAAAGACTATGTGGAATGTATGTGGCTTATTCTGCAAAACAAGACTCCGGAAGATTTCGTGATAGCCACAGGTGAGCAACATTCGGTTCGGGAGTTTTGTCAGTTGGCTTTCCACTACGCAGGTATCGAACTGGAGTTCCGGGGCGAAGGGCTTGAAGAAAAAGGCATAGACAAAGCTACGGGACGTGTGCTGATAGAGGTGTCGGAGGATTTCTATCGCCCTACGGATGTGGTGAACCTTTGGGGAGATCCCACTAAAGCCCGTAAGGAGTTGGGATGGAATCCGATGAAAACTTCGTTTGAAGAGTTGGTAAGTATCATGATGAAACATGATATGGAAAAGGTGGCAGTGGAGCGCGTTGCAGGACATATCCGTACCAATCTTGCGGAGTATTTGGAAAAGGGGATTGTGAAATAAGTTGCGGGATACAAATTTGATTATTGCAAGTACCACTTGGTATGTTTTTCTCTCTCTTATCAAAGAGAATGTGTATTTTGTGAAATATATCACAAATAATCATGCTGCCGGTCAATATATTATATAAGCCTAAACCACCTTTGTTCGAAGCTCGGGGCCACGCCCTGAGACGTGGCCGAGCAGTGAATGATGATAGGCGTGGCGGTTCTCATCGGCCTATGCAGGAGCTGAGACCGAATACTCCTGCCAGTGCTGTGGCTACCGCTACAATAGATTTGAGGATGATACCCCATACTGATTTTGATTTTGCGCTCATGTGATTTTAGTGTTTAATGATTAATACTTGATTTGGTATTTCTTCTCACTGTCGACATTAGCCCAGCGGGTTTTCCTCCTCACCGTTGTCGGGAGGGGTTCCTCCTGACGAACTGCTGTCATCAACGTTATATTGGGAAGTCTCTTTCAGTTGACCTTCCAAATTGATCTGAGCATTGCTCAACTCTCCTGTGGCGCGTGCCCGGAGTTTCAGCCCCTTGACGTTGTCGGCGAGGGAGAATTCGGCGGCTGAGGTTGCACCTTTCTTGCTGACGATGCCTACGGAGAATATGGCGAGATCGTCCAGTTTGACGTTCTTGCCATCCAGAATGAGTTCTTTGATGCATGAAATCATATCGGCAAGCACTCCTTTGATAACTCCGGCGGAGTAGGGAGTGTTGTGGTTTGCCATGTGTTTGGCAAGAGTTTCGATATTGAAGGTTTCTTCAATTACGGGGCGGGCGTACCAAAGTCCTTTCAAAGGGCTTTTCTCACCTGTCATCTGATACTTTTTGTAACGAATCATTGTTTTGTTTTTTTGAGTTATTAACAATCGGTTTACTATCTCTTTGTGATCACGATGCGAAGATATGACACCGCACAGGAGGGTTTGTCACTTTCTGTATGTTAGGGTCTGTTAGCGTTCGTTATAGGTGGAAATAGTTGCTTAGATGTGAAGATATTTCCGTATCTTTGTTCTGTAAGAACTAATGAACTCAAAAGATATGGAGATTTTTAAAATACGTACCTATGGGCGGACGGAACTCGCTCAACTTTATTGTCCGGCCCTTTGTCCTCAAGCCGCTTTTCGTAAACTGAACCAGTGGATAGATTTCCATCCCACCTTGCGGCATGAACTCCATGCATTGGTTCCTTCGGACAGGGTGCGGACATATACACCGGCACAGGTGCGGCTGATTGTTGAGGCACTGGGAGAGCCGGATGTTTAGTTGAGAACTGAAAGCAGAGCGTGAGCAGCCGGGATGTGTAATGTCCGGTTTAGGATTCCTAAAGGTCAACTCTGTGATTGTAAAGTTTAACTCTGCGATTGTAAAGTTCAACTCTGGAAACCTAAAGCAGACCTTTACAGTTGTAAGATTTCTAACTTTCAGGTTTTTCCGTATATCTTCCCATGGCATAGAGGTTAGCCTGTATCTCATCGCCAGTGAGTTCCACCATCCGGTAGCCCCGCTTGCCGCCTGAGCGCATGGATTCGAAACCTTCCTGTTTCAGCACCATGCCTATTTTGACGGGACTCAGCTTTTGGCGGATGCCGGAGTTGATGCGGCAGAGTATCTGGGAGTTGGTGATGAACATACATTTCTCGCCCGGCATTGGACGGCGGTAATGGGTCAATATCAGTTCCTGCTCCAGACAGGGAATTTCGAAATGCCTGTTGTGCAGGTTCAGGGCTTCAATCTCTTTGTCTTCCAGCCAGTAATGGTAGCCGTTTTGCAGTAGGGTGTATGCTTGGGAGTAAACCCCGGCATAGTCCACCGGAAAGTCATAAGGGCTGTCGATATTCTCCACTTCAAAGGGGAGCCAACGGCGGTTTCCGGTGGGGTCGGCGAGGAAGTGAGTGTTGTTGCTGGTTCCGCAAAAGCTGGCTATGTGGTCGCGGTGTTCCTTGTAATGTGCGTATGCGGCGCGCTCGTTGACTACCTTCATGGTGGTAAGCGCCTTTATCTGGTTCACCTCTTGCGTTTCCATTTCGTCCAGTTCCTCCAGGCACACAATGGCAAATTCGGCAAGGGTGAGGAGGTCGTCTTTGGTGATGCGGCGGGCGTTGGACTTCAGATAGAAGTAACGGCGCAGTTCGGGTGAAAGCAGATTGTTGAGCCAAGTGGTTTTATAGATGCCTTGCCGGCCGGTCAGCACCAATATTTCATGGTTCACCACTTCCTTGTCGAAGAGGGCGGCAACCATTCCCACCAGCCATTTCTTGAAGTAGTAGGCAAAGGGAATGGTGTTGTTCCGGACGTGTACGTGGGTGGCAAGTTGCGCGATGTAATCGGTGGTTCCGTCCCAGGGTGGCAGGTTTTTAAAATATTGCTCGAAGGGGTTGAAGGTATCAACAAATTCCGAATCGAGCACTGCCCGTATGTGGGCGGCCTGTCCCGGTTTCGCTTCTTTGCACATACGGCACCACAGGGTATTGACGTAGCGATCTGTGAGTTCTTCGTACTTCCCGCCGCTTCCGGCTGTCAGCACCTCGCACTTGCCGGTTACGGTGTTCTTGCGAAAAGATGCCTGACCGTTGAGAAACTGTTCGATGTCTGCCACCGATGCCATAAACTCCTGCCGTTCATCATTGTTTTGCGACTTGCGGAGTGGAGGAAGAGAGAGGCTGCCATGCTCTTCGATGTTGAGGTAGCAGGAGGCGAAAATGCCTGTCACGTCGCCATTGTAGTCGGCAAAACGTTCTGTTGCCCATTGGGTGGCTACGTTCTGTGCCACTCCGTAGGCGTTGAGCAGATAGCCCATGCGCATGATATATTCGTTGTGGTGATGTTCTGCATATTCCACACCTTCATCCGCAAGGCGACGGCAGGCAGCGTCAATCACTCTTTGCAGACGGCGGTGGTTTTTGGCAGATGCCGGGCTATGCTTGGGCGCGGCAGTTTCCGCATTCCGGCTGAAAGGTACGGCATCGGGATTGAAAAACAGATGCTCGTCGTGTGCAAGTCCGCTTAGGCGGGTGGCATTTTTGCATTTCAGGTCACATTCAAGTCCGGTGAGACGGGTGTAGTACTCGTTAATGGCGGTAAAAGTGCGGGTGTGGAGTCGGTGGTTTTTCTCGCAGTTGTCGGTGAGTCCGGTGTATCGGCAGAGTAACCGGATACCATGTCCGCTGATGGTGACATATTGCAGCAAGGTGTGCTTGTCGGCTTTGAGCAGTTCCAAACACTGTTCCATGCGTTCGGGCGGCACGTGGTCTATGTCTACCGGACAGATTCCTGTCCACTCGCTGATGTTTGCTTTCTGTTTTCCGCCTTCGAAGCGCACGCTGACGGCAAAGCAGGGGCAGGATGCTTTTTCGCGTGCAGCGGCGGTGACTTGTTTTTGCTCCAGATAATAGCGATGCTTTTCGGTGTGTTCGATCACCGCCTGATTGTCGCGGAGAAGGCTGATGATTGTTTTCAGGGGAACCTCTATCGGGCAGGTGTCCGCATAACCTTTAAAAAGACTGACTAAAATATTTTCCATTGTCATTTGTATGAATTTTAAATAATGGCTGTAAAGGTGGGGATAATAACCGGAACTTTATGGCTGCGTGTTTTCCTCATGTGGAAAACATGAGACCGATATTTAACTGAAATTAACTTCGCTGGCTTGAGTTGTTACGCACGACTATTTAATAATTACGTTTTAAAAACGATAAACAATGAAGCAAAATTTCGCTCCCAATGCCGAATTGGGAGAACTCCTGGCCTTGTTGCAGGAAACGGTGCAGGTGTGTGGCAAGCATCTTACGGATCGTGTCATTTGCCAGTGCACCGGCATGAGTAGTAAAACTTATACTGCTTTAAAAGGGGCTCCGTTTCAAACCTCTTGCCGTACTATACAGTGATATGTTTCTACTTGGACGAACTTATCGTCCGAAAAGACTCTGATACCCTGCGTATTGTACTGAAAGAACTGTACGAACGTCTCAAACTGGATTATTGCAACAGGTAGTGCCTTGACACCCTGGCATCGCTCTTGCAGAACTTTTCTTTATGTGCACGCATGAAGAATACATGTTTGAGACTTGGATAAAAAAAACTCTCTCCTGCGCGCGTGAGGGAAAGTTATACAAGGGTGGTGACAGGGTGTCACAAACTACTATTTTTTTGAGTGTTAAATTATTGAATATCAGATAAAAATGAAAATATCAGTAGTAACTGTTTGCTACAATGCTGCGGACACGATTGAAAAGACCATGCTGTCCGTACTTAATCAGACGTATCATGACATAGAGTATATTATTATTGATGGCGGCAGCACTGATGGCACTGTTGAAATTATCCGGAAATATGCTGACAGAATTGCGTACTGGGTGAGCGAACCGGACAAGGGGATTTATGATGCGATGAATAAGGGGATAAAGGTGGCGACGGGGGAATATATATATTTCTTAGGGGCTGATGATCTCTTATGTGAGAACGTATTTTTTTATATTGCTCCATTGTTAACACGTACGCATACTATTTATTATGGAAATGTATATATGGTTAATCAGAAGATAAATTATGATGGACCATTTTCTCGTTATAAGTTAGCTATTCATAACATATGCCATCAAGCTATATTGTATCATCGTAGTGTTTATGATGAACGATTATATGATGTGGACTATCGATTATTTGCGGATTATGTTTTTAATATTCAATCGTGGGGAGATAAGCGTGTTAAATTTGTGTATTTACCTTTTGTTATAGCTGATTTTAATGATTGTGGAAGATCTTCTATTAGGAAGAACGATTTGAGATTCTTAAAGAATAATTCTATGATTATTTTACAAAATTTAGGAATTACATGTTTTGTATATTATCAGGTTGTACATTTTTATTTGAAAGTAAAGTCAATATTCTTAAGCAATGTCTAATCTTGATTTTATAGAATTAGCATATGAGCATTGGGAAGCGTTGCTTTTTTGCATATCTTTTTCTTTTATTTGTTATATTCTAATATTTAAAAGTTGGTATATATCTATTTTAGATCCTTTTGTCTTATCGGCGGTACTGTCTGCATGTGGATTTGGGGTCGTGATTTTCCTTTTTCTATGTAATGCTATTCAATTAAAATACTTTGTAAGCTATTTATTGACCCAATTTGCTTTTATTAGTGGCATGTTGCTATTTAATAGAATAGGATTTAGAAAATTGAAGAATAAATTCTATATTCTTGATGAAAATAAACTGTTACGAATAATATACATTATAGTTATCTTCTCTGTTGTTATAATTCAATTTATAATATATAAAAATATTGGTATTCCTCTATTTATGGATTCGCGTTTGGAAGCTTCCTCTGGTGGAAGTGGAGCAGGGCTATTATTCCGATTTACTACTGTTTGGGGAACTTTGGCTTTACTTTTTTCATTTTATAATATAGAAAAGAAAAATAAACAGCGATATATAGCATATTGTTTCATACTATTTTCTATAATAACTTCTATTCTGAATGGATCTAAAGCTGGTTTTTGGGGACTTGTAACTACTTTCTTTCTATATAGTGTGATATGTTCAGATCATATTCTTTGTCAAATTAGAAAACATGAAAAAAAAATTCTGCTAATAGGTATTGTGGCAGGAAGTTTTGTTGTATTTATCAGTAGTAACGATGAAATAAATTTTATTCAGTCATTGATAGCATTCGGTGAACGATTTATTTTTTCTGGTGATGTATATTGGCAGACTTATCCTAATGGCTATATAGAACGAATAGATGGAAGTCGACCATTTGAAACTATTTTTGTTGATATTTTAGGATCTTATAGAATTATTCCTTGGAATGAACTCCCAGAACCTATGGGGATATCCATTTTCCGTATGCATGTAGATACTGATTTATTGACGGGACCTAACCCTAGACATAATGTCATGGGATATGTACTTTTTGGTATGTATGGGAGCATACTCTTTTCGTTCCTATTGGGAGCAATAATTGGAACTATACATGCTTTGTTTTATAAGGCATGTGATTTGAATCTACTTATTAAATTTCTTATAGTGTTGTCTTATGGATATATATTTGGTTTGGAAGGAGATGTAAGTTATACTATTAGTTTATACAATTCTTTATTTATTGTTATGCTTGTCCTGTTCTTTTTAATACTTTGTTATTATTTGATTTTATCTATTCTTAGGGTGAAAAGGTGTATGTGTAAATGATTTTTTATTCTATTCAGTATGAAAAAAAAAGTAATTTGTGTCTTAGTTCTCTATAATTCGAATGTCGAATTACTTTCTAAAGTTATCTCTGCCATATTGCCTCAGGTTGATTTGTTATGGATTTCGGATAATTCTATCGAACCGTTACATCTACCATTTATTGATGAAAAAACTTCTTGTATTATATACCGAAAAATGCCAGGTAATATTGGTATTGCAGCAGCTCAGAATTATGGTGTAAGGTATGCTATTGAGAACAATTTTGATTATTTATTTTTTTTAGATCAAGATAGTATATCTCCTGCGAATATTATCAATGAACTATTGTTGCAGTATGATTACTTGTGTTCAAATTTCATGACTGTTGGTGCTATTGGTCCAAGAGCATTTAATCGTTGTGAAAATAAGGAATATAGGGGGAATGTTAAAAAGGGAAAGAAAATAAACAATGAGATTACAGAAGTTTCTGAATTAATTAGCTCCGCCTCATTGATAGCTATTTCGAATTTTGAAAAGGTTGGATTAATGGATGAAACGTTATTTATTGATGGTGTTGATCATGAATGGTGTTGGCGTGCTAATTTGAGAATGGGTGGGCGTTTTTTTATAGTAGAAACTATAAAATTGAGTCATCATTTAGGAGAAGGGGATCGCCATTTCTTATGGAAGAAAGTTCCTATACCTACTTGTTTCAGAACCTATTATCAGTATCGTAATTATTTTATTTTATTACGGCGTAATTATGTTCCGATTTATTGGAAAGTCTCTAATGGAATAAAGTATATGGTAAAACTTTTTTATTATCCTCTGTGTGTGCCGCCTCGACTTCTCTATATAAAAAACATATGGAAAGGGATTCGTGATGGCATTATATTAGCATATAGATTTAACATATTACCTATGTGGAAGAAATAATGGCTATGGTTATTAAAAACGAGATACTGTTGCAATGATTTGAATATCTATTTATTTATAACAAGATTACTCCTTTAATTCATGTTTTTATTATTTTATTCATCAAAGGCGCTTGACTAAGTAAAATATGGAGACTTTTTTCATCAATAATTGTGACTGTTTCTCAATGATGAGGGCATTATATTATTTTAGTACATGTTTTATAAAAACAGTTTCTTCTATGCGACATCTTAAGATTGAACACTAAATTAGGAAATAGGATAAATTCCCAAAAACTTGATATAATAATGAACTTATATATTTTATAATGAAATTTTCCGTACTTCTGTCTGTTTATAACAAAGAGAATCCTGAGTATTTGAAAGAGAGTTTAGAAAGTGTATTTTCTCAAACATTGTTGCCATCGGAAGTTGTTTTGATAAAAGATGGACCATTGACTGACGAACTTAACAAGGTGATAGACTTGTATACAAAGTACTATTCTTATCTAAAAGTTTTTTCATTAGCAGATAATCAAGGGTTAGGAAAGGCATTGAATGAGGGACTGAAACATTGCTCTTTTGATATCGTTGTTCGTATGGATACTGATGATATTGCTAAACCAAAACGTTTTGAAAAACAATTGGCTGTTTTAAAAATGTATCAGGATGTGGATGTTGTAAGTGCTTGGGTTGAGGAATTTGAAAAGGACGTTTCTGATATAAAGTCTGTAAGAAAATTGCCAGAATTTCATAATGCTATCCAAAAGTTTGCTAAATATCGAAATCCGATAAATCATCCGGTAGCGGCATTTCGTAAAAGTGCAGTACTATCTGTGGGGAGTTATCGCCATTTCCCTTTATTTGAAGATTACTATTTATGGGTGCGTATGCTGATGAATGGTGCTAAATTTTATAATATTCAAGAAAGTTTGTTGTATTTCCGCTTTTCTTCGAAAGTGTTCAAAAGACGTGGTGGATGGAAATATGCTATAAATGAATTTCGTTTTCAGAAAATGTTAAGGCAGTTACATTTTATATCATTCCCCCAATATATAAGGAATATTTTTGTTCGTTTTTTGACCCGAATTATCCCTAATTCTTTGAGGAAATTTGTGTATAAAACAATACTCCGATAAAATATGGACTACAAAGCAGTTGATATGCAGAAAATTATCGATTATATAGCTTCTTTTTATGGTGCTGTTTCGGTAGATGATATTATTCAAAATTCCGGTGCTGACAAGTTCCGCGTATACCCCGCCTTGTTTGAACTGGAGCAGGCCGGATATATCGAAGTAGTGGAGCGTGAAGAGCTCGGAGCACCATTGGTGGTACGTAGGCGGAGAGATGCTTCACAAGTGTAGTATGACATTATGTGATGCAGTGTGATACTGGTAAATGACGGGTAACAGCGGTTACTTTGTTTTAGGCGCAGCCGAAATCGCTTTTTAGAAGTGGTTTCGGCTGTTTTTATTGGGA
The DNA here is from genome assembly GCF_025146565.1 of Bacteroides eggerthii. Taxonomy (NCBI): domain Bacteria; kingdom Pseudomonadati; phylum Bacteroidota; class Bacteroidia; order Bacteroidales; family Bacteroidaceae; genus Bacteroides; species Bacteroides eggerthii. The sequence continues at coordinate 1,902,637 of NZ_CP102258.1, forward strand.
ATATCATATATCACTCATCTCTAAGGTAAAGAATAGTGCAGAGAGAGCATTTAGACTTGGCGCAATATGCGTTTAAAGACCCTTATAATTTTAGTTTTTGGGGTACTGTGGCATTACAATGTGAGCTTGATATAGAGAAGAATCTTACTCGGCGTATTACTGACTTTCTTTAGGAAATGGGTAAGGGCTTTTGCGTTTATTGGTCGCCAGTATCATTTAACGGTAGATGGTGATGATTATTATATTGATATATAACTTATGCCGGTACAGCCATTAATTCACACCCTATTGAACGTATTGTTTCTATAATATCTTCAAAACGTTTCTTAGACGGCTTTTTTGTTCCGCTTACATATTGAGCAAACAAACTCTGAGAAATATCTAAGCGTCGTGCTATGGCAGCAGCATTCAATTCAGGATGAGCTATAAATAAATCATACAGAGGATTAGATTTCCTTTCCTGAAAGAATCCTTCAAAACTCAAATCTTCATCAAGCTCTCTCCAATGTATTCCGTCATGGCTCGTTGTGAAATTTGCGCGCTGCGCAGGAGTAGCCCATTTTAGCCTTTGGAAATCAGAAAACTTCTCACATGCCTCCTTCCCGTCAGTGGTACGTATCCATACCTCTGTATCAGTTAACCATACCTTTTCAACTATGATATTTTCCATAGCCACTTATTTTGATTTATTAAAAAATTTATTCCAATGCTCTGCTATTACTTCTTGATTTTCTTCTATAACTGATTCTACAAGTTTCAGCTCAGATGACTTCAAGCCATTATTTTTGATTAATGTAACTGGAAATAAAGTAATTTAGCACTTATATCTCCTTTGATTACAGGAACGTGTATAGGCTCATGGTCATTAGCGTAAAACATAAAACGAAAACCAAATAAAATCGCCGCTAACTATTCTATTTTTCTTGTACTAAAATTATAGTCTCCGTAATTTTTCTGACTAAGGGTCAATTTTCTGTCTTATTTTTTTAGTCCTCCAAATTGTATTTTAGCTTTTGATATTTGCGAATTGTTTCCCGTTGAAGGCTTTCAAGTGTGCTGATCTCTATGGATAGTTGGCGGAGCTTGGGATTAGCCTCTTTGAGAATTCGTGCTGTTTTATAATCATAGATTTCCGGTACTATTTCTCCGTTTCTTTTACATTCGTTCAGTAGGTAGGAAGCGCAGGCAATATAATGCTCTTTGAGGGTTTTGCGTCTTTTTTCGAGTAGCGGGCGGTAAGCTTTATCCTCATTGTATATGCGTTGATAGAAACCGTCTAAGGCTACTTTGCGGTCTTTTTTTTGTTCCGTATTGGTGGCTCTTTTGTATAAAGAATCGAGGGTGATATACTCCGGGTAGGATTTCAGTAGTGTTTCAACTTCTTTTTTAGTCTTTTCATAGGCCAATCTCTGAGGTTCCAGTTCTTCAGGCTTTATGGTAGTGGCAAGTTGTACCAGCCGGGGTTCTTGATTGAAGTTTGTAATTTTGTAGAGTTTTTTGCAATACTCAATGTACTTTTCTGTTATTTCCCAATTGTACTGCAAAGTCTTTTCTTGCAAATCAGTCTGTATGTTTGCCAGTGCATTTTCTAATTGAGCGATTTCAATTTGTAGCGAATCTGTCTTGGAAAGGGACTGTGCTGTTATCGGCAATAGGCAGCAAAGAGTAAAGACCGCTGATAGAATGTTTCTTTTCATGATATTAGATGTTTGGGTTAGTAATGAAAGCAAATATAAATTCTTTACTTTATAATTCCAATAATTCCTTTGGTTTTTTGAAGGATAAGCTGTGCGGGTGTTTTTATAGTCTATTTTTGATTAGATAAGGATATTAGACAGACAAGATCAATATTATAATAAAACTGATGAAAACTTCCTTAAATAAAGAACGCCCCTCAAGTATGCTGTCTTGCGACGCGCCTGAGAGGCTTATTATCTTTTGTTATTAAAACATCTGCCTTTTAATTTGTTACAAAGATACGCATTTTTATCTAAACTGCAATGTCTTTTTCTCACTATTTCTTGTTATTCCATATTATTTCATTTTCCCAGTTCTCGAAAAATCCCATTGCATTAAGTGAAATAATGTCCTCATTCTCTGTTAATAACGCTTTTAATTTTTTTTTGAATGGCGATGTCGGATTGGCAGTCTGTAACATATAGTTCAGCATACACAGGAAATAATATAGCTTGCTCCTTTTGGCTGTATCTGGATTGCTGATCCAATCAAGGGTTTTAGAAAAAGAAAGTTTTTCAGGGACTATATTCAAGTCTCTGTTCCAAAGTCTGGCATGATGTGCACAGATATTACGAACATAATTGATTGTATGAAGCCACGAACAGAATGTTTTTGGAGGTAATGCGAAATAGGCGGCAATACCATTTATATCTGCACGTTGCTTCAGCCCTGTGCATATGCGTGAAAGATGATTGAAGTACATCACTTCAATACTCATCCAAGATGGAGGATTTTCCGGTTTGTCATATTTGTCTCTGTAGTGTTGAATAAATACTTCTGCCTTGTTGTTATGTAGTTGTTCCTTGATGTGTTTTTGAATGTCGTTATATACGTCTATTGTAACGGTCTTCCCGTTACGTAGGGTTACGAGTGCCGGAGGATTAAAAATATCTTGTCTGTCTTGCCAATGTGAACCATATTTATGGCTGAGTTGATAGATTATTTGTGTACGAATGGCTATTTCAAGCCGCTCAATGGCATCAAAGACTAATATACGCAGTTTTCTGTCAAATACATACAAGTTGTATATCATCTCCCAAGTGATTCCATCACGAAACGTATCAAGAATTATTCCATTTTCACTTTGTTTGTATGGTAGCATATAAGCGCTGAGGCGGTAGTAACTGATATTAGCAAGATGCCTTTGGGCTCGTCTTTCGTCAGAAAAAATTAGGCCTCTTGATTTCAGTAGTTCAATCTGTTCCGTATATGTTAATGGTGCTTTATTGTAGGTATTCATATTTCTGTTTTTTTAGTAACTGCAAAGATACGATATTTAAGTCGTTTAATTTTTGTGCTCAATCTCATTTTTCTTCGTATCTTTGTGCTCCAAATAATTAACACCTCTGTTTCTATGCAAGAAAAGATTATTATTCTTGATTTCGGTTCACAGACCACGCAGCTTATCGGTCGTCGTGTTCGCGAGCTGAATGTATATTGCGAAATTGTGCCTTACAACAAATTTCCTCAGGGAGATGAGAGTGTAAAGGGAGTTATTCTTTCGGGCAGCCCGTTTTCCGTATATGATGAGAGTGCGTTTAAAATAGATTTAAACGAGATTCGCGGTAAATACCCTGTATTGGGAATTTGCTACGGTGCACAGTTCATCGCTTATACCAATGGTGGAAAGGTTGAGCCTGCGGGTAGTCGTGAATACGGACGTGCACATCTGAATTCTTTTGATAAAGGCAATGTGCTTTTCAAGGGAGTGAAGGAGAACACACAAGTATGGATGAGTCATGGTGACACTATCACAGCAATTCCTGACAACTTCAAAACGATAGCTTCGACAGATAAAGTGAAGATTGCCGCTTATCAGGTGGAAGGCGAGAAGATGTGGGGTGTTCAGTTCCACCCGGAAGTGTTCCATAGCGAGGACGGCACGCAGATGCTGAAAAACTTTGTTGTGGAAGTGTGCGGTTGCAAACAGGATTGGAGCGCTGCATCATTCATTGAAACTACCGTTGCCCAACTGAAAGAACAGCTTGGAGATGACAAAGTGGTGCTTGGCCTGAGTGGCGGAGTGGATTCTTCCGTTGCTGCCGTACTGCTGAATCGTGCTATCGGTAAGAACCTGACTTGTATCTTCGTGGATCATGGCATGCTGCGTAAGAATGAGTTCAAGAATGTGTTGCACGATTATGAGTGTCTGGGACTGAACGTAGTAGGCGTGGACGCAAGTGCCAAATTCTTTGCGGAGCTGGCAGGAGTGACCGAGCCGGAACGAAAACGCAAGATTATAGGAAAGGGATTTATTGATGTGTTTGATGAAGAAGCCCATAAGATAAAAGATGTAAAGTGGCTGGCACAGGGTACTATCTATCCGGATTGCATTGAGTCGCTTTCTATCACCGGAACGGTTATCAAGAGCCATCACAATGTGGGAGGATTGCCCGAAAAAATGCATTTGAAGCTGTGCGAGCCGTTGCGTCTGTTGTTTAAGGACGAAGTTCGCCGCGTAGGACGCGAGCTGGGCATGCCGGATCATCTGATTACCCGCCATCCTTTCCCCGGACCGGGGTTGGCTGTGCGTATCTTGGGTGATATAACTCCGGAAAAGGTGCGTATCTTGCAAGATGCGGACGATATCTTCATTCAGGGCTTGCGCGACTGGAAGGTGAAGGATGCCGACGGAAATGAAACGGTGCTTTATCATCAGGTTTGGCAGGCGGGAGTTATCCTGCTTCCGGTGCAGTCTGTCGGTGTAATGGGAGATGAACGTACGTATGAACGTGCTGTTGCCTTGCGTGCTGTTACTTCTACCGATGCCATGACTGCCGACTGGGCGCATCTGCCTTATGAGTTCTTGGGCAAGGTTTCCAATGATATTATCAACAAGGTGAAAGGGGTGAATCGCGTAACCTACGATATCTCCTCAAAACCGCCTTCCACAATTGAATGGGAATAAGTAATACCAGAAAAGGGGATGAATTTCATTTTGAATTCATCCCCTTTTAGTTTCTTACGTGAGGCAGTGCATCACTCTCATGCAAGTATCAGATTTTCCGCATAGGGTATTACGATTTCTCCGCGGTGCAGCTCTATCAATCCTCTGTCCTGCATGTTGTTGAGAGCCTTTGATATCCCTGCGCGAGTCTCGTTGACTATTTGGGCTAAATCTTCCATCTTGATTTTCAGTACTTTCTTTCCCGACGGGCGTTCTACGTGGCTGAGGATGAAATGGGAAATACGTGCTTCAAGATCGTTGCCTGCCACCTTCCATAAGCGGTTATGCAGCATTTGGGCGCGGTTGCTCACCATGTTCATATAGTTCAGGCGGAATATCTCATAGCTGAATAGCTCTTTCATCACGAACGCTTTGCTGATGCTGACCGTATGTACCTCCGTATTGGCGCGGTGTGTAGAAGCATAGGATGTGTTCATGCCGAACATGGAATAAGGTTCGATCAGGTAGGGAGCCGGAAAATATTCCGTAAAGCTGTAAGAAGCATCAGCGGATAATGTGGAAGATGCTACTTCTCCTTTTAGAATGAACACCAGTTCGTGGCAGGAAGAATCTTTTTGCAAAAGAAGCTCTCCCGGTTTATGTTTCGTGAAATGCAATTTTACCTTTTCCAAGATACAGGTGAAGTCCTCTTGGGCAAGTCCTTGAAAAAGGGGTAATTGTAATAGTGTATCGAACATTGTTTCCATATAGTTTCTGTATTATGGTTCAAGAACAAAAGTAGGTATAATCGCTCTCTGCCGTAAACACTTACCCTCTCTTTTTGTTTTTTTTATTATTTCTTAAACGTGCTATTCATTCAGCTTTAAGAAATTTTGCAGAATGTATAAAAATAGATTATCTTTGCAGAAAAGAAAAAGGAGGAACGTATGTTTTCAGCATTTAATTGGCAACAAATGACCAGCGCTTTTATTGTGTTGTTTGCCGTAATAGATATTATAGGCTCTATTCCTATTATCATCAACCTGAAAGAGAAAGGAAAAGACGTAAATGCATTAAAAGCTACGTTGATATCGTTTGCACTGTTGATAGGCTTTTTCTATGCAGGTGATATGATGCTGAAACTGTTTCACGTAGACATCGAGTCGTTTGCCGTAGCAGGTGCGTTTGTCATCTTCCTGATGTCGTTGGAGATGATTCTCGATATTGAGATATTTAAGAATCAGGGGCCTATAAAGGAGGCTACATTGGTGCCGCTGGTGTTTCCGTTATTGGCGGGAGCCGGAGCATTCACCACGTTGCTCTCTTTGCGTGCCGAGTATGCCAGTGTCAACATCATCATTGCGCTGGTGCTGAATATGATATGGGTGTATTTTGTTGTCAGCATGACGGGACGCGTGGAGCGTTTTCTCGGTAAGGGCGGAATTTATATTATCCGCAAGTTCTTCGGCATTATCCTGCTGGCGATTTCCGTACGCTTGTTTATGGCAAATATATCATTGCTGTTGGAGAGTTTTCATAATTAAGACGGTCTTTTTTATTACTGTCCGGGGAGGAGGGGTGTGCATCTTTCCCTTCACTGTTTTTTCCTCTTCCTCAATTATCCTCTTTTGGGACTTTCTTTCATATTGTGGGATGAATAGTTAGAAATAGCGGTATAATCGCAGTCAGAACTATTTGTCGGGCATCATATTTCATATATTGTACACGAATTGATGATTTTCGTACAATGCTATGAATTATTTACTTGAAAAACGAAAAAAAACTGACTTTTTATTTTGCGTATAGGCTGAAATTTGTACTTTTGAGCATCGCTACAAGTTGTGTAGCGCGCATACCTGAAATAATTAACCTTTAAATAATGCACAACTATGAGTTATTTACGATTTGACAAGACCTTGATGGTTAATCTGCAAGAATCTTTGCCAAGGGAGATACTTCGGACTAACAAATCGGGGGCCTATCATTGTACGACAATTGTAGATTGTAACACACGAAAATATCATGGGTTGTTGGTGATTCCCGTTCCCAACCTGGATGATGAAAACCATGTGCTGCTGTCTTCTTTGGATGAAACGGTAATTCAACATGGCGCAGAGTTTAATCTGGGTTTGCACAAATATCAAGGAAACAACTTCAGCCCGAACGGGCATAAGTATATCCGAGAATTTGACTGTGAGCATATCCCGGCAACAACTTACCGCGTAGGAGGGGTAATCCTCCGTAAAGAGAAAATTTTTGTACATCACGAGAACCGGATTCTAATTCGTTATACCTTGGTGGATGCCCATTCGGCAACAACACTCCGGTTCCGCCCTTTTCTGGCATTTCGCAGCGTGCGTGAATATACGCACGAAAATGCACAGGCCAACCGCGACTATCAACCGGTGGAAAACGGCATCAAGACCTGTATGTATCCCGGATACCCGGAACTTTATATGCAACTGAACAAAAAGAATGAATTTCATTATCAGCCGGACTGGTATCGCGGCATTGAATATCCGAAGGAACAGGAACGCGGATATGATTTTAATGAAGACCTGTATGTGCCCGGCTATTTTGAGGTGGACATAAAGAAAGGTGAAAGCATTGTGTTCTCAGCAGGTATCTCGGAGATTTCACCGCGCAAACTGAAACAGACCTTTGAGGCGGAAGCGGAAGACCGTACTCCGCGGGATAGCTTCTACCACTGTCTGAAAAATTCGGCCCACCAATTCCATAACAAACAAGGAGAGGAGCATTATATACTTGCAGGCTACCCCTGGTTCAAGTGTCGTGCACGCGACTTGTTTATTTCTTTGCCCGGCCTGACTTTGGCGGTGGACGAACAATCGGAATTTGAAGATGTTATGAAAACTGCAGAGAAGGCTGTCCGCGATTTTATGGAAGATAGGCCGGTGGGCTATAAAATCTATGAAATGGAGCATCCGGATGTGCTCTTATGGGCGGTGTGGGCTTTGCAGCAGTATGCTAAGGAAACATCGCGTGAGCTGTGCCGGCAGAAGTATGGCAAACTGTTGGAGGACATTATGAATTATATTCGCGGCCGTAAGCATGACAACCTGTTCTTGCACGAAAACGGTTTGCTTTATGCAAACGGTAAGGAGAAAGCCGTTACATGGATGAACTCTACTGCCAACGGGCATCCTGTAATTCCTCGTACCGGTTATATCGTAGAGGTGAACGCTTTGTGGTATAATGCCTTGCGCTTTGTTGCAGATTTAGTTCGTGAGGGCGGAAACGATATATTTGCGGACGAATTGGATGATCTGGCCGAAATGGCGGGAAAATCCTTTGTAGAGGTTTTCCGCAATGAATACGGTTATCTGTTTGACTACGTGGACGGCTATATGATGGATTGGAGTGTCCGCCCCAACATGATATTTGCTGTGGCTTTTGACTACTCTCCACTGGATCGCGCACAGAAAAAACAGGTACTCGACATTGTGACAAAAGAGTTGCTGACTCCGAAAGGCCTGCGTACTTTAAGCCCTAAGAGCGGGGGATACAATCCTAATTATGTAGGCCCTCAGGTCCAAAGGGATTATGCATATCATCAGGGCACAGCATGGCCATGGCTCATGGGATTCTACATGGAGGCGTATCTGCGCATTTATAAGATGAGCGGCATTTCGTTTGTGGAACGCTATCTGATTGGTTTTGAAGATGAGATGACGAGCCATTGCATAGGATCGCTGCCCGAATTGTTCGACGGAAATCCGCCGTTCAAAGGCAGGGGAGCGGTGTCATTTGCCATGAATGTGGCGGAAATTCTGCGTATCTTGAAATTGTTGTCTAAATATAATTTATAGGAGGAGGAACGAAGATGAAAGTTTTAATGTTTGGTTGGGAATTTCCTCCCAAAATATATGGCGGTCTTGCAGTTGCATCATACGGAATCACCAAAGGACTGAGCTTGCAGGGGGATGTGGAAACGACTTTCTGTATGCCAAAGCCCACAGGTGAGGAAGAGAATTTCTTGAATATAATAGGCATGAACCAAGTGCCTATCGTGTGGCGTGATGTTAATTATGATTATTTGAAGTCACGTTTGTCAACGATGAGTCCGGAACAGTATTATGCGTTACGCGATCATATTTATTCGGATTTCTCTTATATGCATGTCAATGACTTGGGGTGTATGGACTTTGCCGGCGGTTATCCGGGAAATCTGCACGAAGAAATCAATAACTTTTCAATCATAGCCGGAGTTGTGGCACGTCAGCAGGAATTCGACATTATTCATGCTCACGACTGGCTGACATACCCTGCCGGAGTACATGCGAAAATGGTAAGTGGCAAGCCGCTCTGCATCCATGTGCATGCAACGGACTTTGACCGTTCGCGCGGCAAGGTGAATCCTACCGTTTATTCTATGGAGAAGAACGGAATGGATTATGCAGACTGCATCATGTGTGTATCGGAGCTTACTCGCCGCACAGTGATAAATGAGTATCATCAGGATCCGCGAAAGGTGTTTGCCATGCATAATGCGGTGTATCCGCTTTCGCAGGAGTTGCAGGATATTCCGCGCCCGGATCATTCCAAAGAGAAGGTGGTTACCTTCCTCGGACGTATCACTATGCAGAAAGGCCCGGAATACTTTGTGGAAGCCGCAGCATTGGTGTTGCAACGTACCCGTAATATACGTTTCGTAATGGCAGGTTCGGGCGATATGCTGAATGCCATGATAAACCTGGCTGCCGAACGGGGCATTGCCGACCGTTTCCATTTCCCCGGTTTCATGAAGGGCAAGCAGGTGTATGAGGTTTATAAGAATAGTGACGTATTCGTTATGCCTTCCGTTTCCGAGCCTTTCGGTATCGCGCCGTTGGAAGCCATGCAGTGCGGAACGCCTTCCATCATCTCCAAGCAGTCAGGATGTGGTGAGATTCTCGATAAGGTGATAAAAACCGATTATTGGGACATTCATGCTATGGCCGATGCTATCTACTCCATCTGTATTAATCCGTCTCTTTTCCGCTATCTTCAGGAGGAGGGTAAGAAGGAAGTGGACGGAATAACCTGGGAAAAGGTAGGTTTGAGAATTCGTGCTCTTTATGAGGATGTGTTAAGAAACTATGGTAAATAATAAAACAATAAATACTAATGAGAACTATCTGTCTTTATTTTGAGATACATCAAATTATACATCTGAAACGTTATCGTTTCTTTGATATCGGTACAAATCATTATTACTATGATGATTATGCTAATGAGACAAGTATAAATGAAGTTGCTGAACGCTCGTATATTCCCGCCTTGAATACGCTCATTGAAATGGTGAAGAACTCGGACGGTGCGTTCAAGGTGGCTTTGTCCATTTCCGGTGTGGCATTGGAGCAGTTGGAAATCCATGCGCCTGCCGTAATCGACCTGTTGCACCAGCTCAATGATACGGGATGCTGCGAGTTCTTGGCCGAGCCATACTCTCATGGACTTTCTTCTTTGGCTAATGAGGATTGCTTTAAGGAAGAGGTAATGCGCCAGAGTGCCAAGATGAAACAGATGTTCGGTAAGGCTCCGAAGGTGTTCCGTAATTCCAGTCTGATCTATAATGACGAGATCGGTGCGGTAGTGGCAAGTATGGGCTTCAAGGGTATGCTGACCGAGGGGGCTAAACATGTGCTTGGCTGGAAGAGTCCGCACTATGTTTATCACTGCAATATGAACCCGAATCTGAAACTGTTGTTGCGTGATTTCAAGTTGTCGGATGACATCAGTCTGCGTTTCTCTAATTCCGAATGGAGTGAATATCCGTTGTTTGCCGATAAGTACATTAGCTGGATTGATGCATTCCCGCAAGAAGAACAGGTTATCAACATATTTATGGAACTTTGTTCATTGGGTATGTCACAGCCTTTGTCTTCCAATATTCTGGAATTCCTGAAAGCGTTGCCTGCATGCGCAAAGGAAAAGGGTATCACTTTCTCAACTCCTACGGAGATTGTCACTAAGTTGAAGTCTGTTTCGCAGTTGGATGTTCCATATCCTATGTCGTGGGTGGATGAGGAGAGAGATACAAGTTGCTGGCTGGGTAACGTGATGCAACGTGAGGCTTTCAATAAGCTGTATAGCGTAGCCGAACGTGTACATATCTGCGATGACCGCCGTATCAAGCAAGACTGGGACTATTTGCAGGCAAGCAATAACTTCCGTTTTATGACAACCAAGAATAGCGGTGTGGGGTTGAATCGCGGCATCTATGAATCTCCTTATGACGCATTTACCAATTACATGAATATTCTGGGCGATTTCATCAAACGTGTTGACTCTCTCTATCCGATAGATATCGATAATGAGGAACTGAATGCTTTGCTGACTACTATCAAAAATCAAGGCGACGAAATAGAAGAGTTACACAAAGAGTTGGAAAAAACACAGCATAAGCTGGAGAAGGAGAAGACAGCAGAGAAGAAGAAGGAAGCAAAGGCTGCTGCCAAAACTGCTCCTAAAGCTGCCGTAAAGGCTGCTGTCAAGAAAACTGTTGCTAAAAAGTCGGTTGCCAAGAAAGCAGAACCGAAGAAAAAGGCTGAATAGGCTCATTCTTCTGCTATATACATAAAAGAACTCCCGTTCCAATACTTGGAACGGGAGTTCTTTTATGTATCTGATTGATAGGGATTCTATTTATTGAAAGAAGTATGGGTGACTTCTATCTTCAAAGTGCTGCCGCCAAATGCCGGATCACCGCCTTTGAGCTTGGCATATGTCGGTTTCAAGTCGTGTTGGATGCCAATCATGGAAGGGTTGTTACTGCTTGTATCGTATGTCACAACTACGGGGATCAGCACTACTTTGTTCCAGTTTTTTCCTTCGCCTTCGTTCCATTCATCTTCCCATGCTGCTTCGTCCCATGCTGCTCCTGCCGCTTCTTTCGCTTTTTGTTTGGCAGCCTTTTTCTCATTGATACAAGTGGAAACCAAGCGGGCTATGTTTTTGAAGGTGTATTGGTTGGTTTCTACGCTGTTATGGGTTGCCACAAAAGAAGTAACATTGTCTGCAAGTTCATTGTTGACAAAGAAAGATTCCATGTCTTTTTGGCGTACCAGCAGAACTGTTTGTGGCGCACTCATGCTGAATTTATATTCCTGATTGTCCTGCTTGTAGTTCGTAAAAGTCAGCTTGACCGCATTCAACGTATCATTAGCTAACTTCTTGGCTATTTCATCATAAGGCAGAGTTGCTTCTGTGAAGATACCGGCCGGTGATTTGAGATAGCTCCAGCCTTTTTCATTGTCATTGTTTACTTTCTCTGCCAGCTTTTCTGAGTTCTCAAATTTATTGGCTTGAATCACTTCTTTGGTAGAGGCAAAAGCAACTGCCGTAGCAAGGTATGTGGAGTCTGTGCCGGCTTCACCATTTTTGTCTGTGACTTTTTTGGTCAGCTTAACTCCTAAACTGTCCACATAGTGGAATCGGAATTGCATTTGCAGGTCTACGCGGTCTACATAGAGAATGGTTCCGTCACCGTAGTCTGTTTGCAGGTAAACACCTTTGAATACATTTTCGATAAACTTATCAGAGTTGTCAAAAAAGTCATTCTTCTTTTCTTGATATTGCCGGTTCAATTTCAAAATATTATTTCCCAGCTCTTTATCCAATGGGAAAGTGATGTTGGGGTAATAAGTTGAGTTACCGTTTGAATCGGTTGCTTTTCTTACGGAGTCGGGCACAGAGGTATCATAAGCTGTATATGCTTTTTTTCCTAAAGCCTTTGATTCGTGATATAGCTTTGTATCGATATTGGTATATCGGTATTTATCAGGATCTTTACGCACTTTCAGCCATTCGTCGTTCAATTCGTATGCACTCATTCTGCATGCATTTAAGGAGTCTCCGAACCAGCTGGAATAGTAGACTACTAACTGGATTTTCTCCACTTCGTCTTTCACCATTGTTCCTTTGCCGCTTTTTCCGTCTGCGCTTTCTTCATATACGGCAGGGAATGTGAAATTCTCCGTACAATTCAATTCGGCTAAGAAGCTGGCTTCGTAGTTTCCAAATCCTTTGGGATCAGGGTCTGTGAACTTACCGATATATCCTGTACTTGTCTTGGAGTAAACTTTATCTGCAAGCATGGATTTTGTGCTAACGTCAAATGTTTCTGTTTTAGCCGAAATTCCGTCTGAATCGGGCAGCATATCCATACCCAACGTCCCGGTGTTATCGTCGCATCCGTACAAAGACAGGAGTGCTAAAAGTAATACTCCTAAATATTTTACTTTCATAATTCTTCGTCTTGAAATCAACTTATTCTTGTTCAGCTCCCCAAACCTGATCGTAGAAGTCGTTGCAGGCATCTGCGAAGTTTTCAGGAGATTGATAGCCTAAGATAGGTTTACCGGCTTGGCGGGCATACTCCATGAGCTCCTCATTTACATGTTCGCTTTGCTGGATAATACCATCAGAGTAGTCTATTGCCAATTTGCAAAGAGCAATATAGTCTATCGGTTCTTTTAAGTCGGCAATATCCTTCTTGTTGATGCCTTTCAGCAGGAGTTTGCTGGTGAAGTCGGAATGAAATGGCTGTTTGAAGTCATTGTCATACAGTGAAAAGACCACTTTGGCGTCTCTGAATGAAGGTTCGTCTTTATACGCCTTTTTAATATATAGCGGAGCCAGTGCTGTCATCCAGCCATGACAGTGGATAACGTCCGGACACCAACGCAATTTCTTTACTGTTTCCAATACTCCACGAGCATAGAAAATGGCACGTGCATCATTATCCTCGTATTCAACACCGTTCTCGTCAATCACTTGCAGGCGGTTTTGGAAGTAATCATCGTTGTCGATGAAATAAACCTGCATGCGGGCGGATTGTATGGATGCTACCTTAATGATAAGCGGATGGTCGGTATCGTCGATGATAAGGTTCATACCGGAGAGACGTATCACTTCGTGCAGTTGATTTCTGCGCTCATTGATGTTCCCCCACTTGGGCATAAACGTTCTGATTTCTCTGCCTTTTTCTTGGATTGCTTGCGGCAGGTTTCTGCCAACAAGGGACATCTCGGATTCTGAAACGTAAGGGGTAATTTCTTGTGTTATAAATAAAACCTTGTTCGCCTTTGTCATAATAACAATGTTCTCAATTATTCTGCAAAGATATAAAAAAAATCGGGCAATAACGCAAACAGGGCTCGCCTATAATTCCTTATGAATTGTTAACCGGTTGTATATCAATGAAAAATAGGCGCGGATACACCTCTGAAGCCGGGACAACTTTTGCATTAATTTACGATATTTCTTCTTTATATGGTAAATAATAGCTTATTTTGCACCGTTTTTGCAAACAACTTAAGTTATTATATAACCAATAAAATGGAAATAGTACATACTATCAAGGACTTGCAGGCCGGACTTTCGGCTATGAGAGCCCAAAGTAAAAAAGTGGGTTTAGTGCCTACAATGGGAGCCTTGCATGCCGGTCATGCTTCATTGGTAAAACGTTGTGTGGCAGAGAATGATGCCGCAGTGGTAAGTGTTTTTGTGAATCCGACTCAGTTTAATGATCAGAATGATTTGGCCAAATATCCTCGTACGCTGGAGGCTGATTGTCGTTTGCTGGAAGAGTGTGGGGCTGCTTTTGTTTTTGCCCCTACGGTGGAAGAGATGTATCCGGAACCGGATACACGCCGGTTCAGCTACGCTCCTTTGGATACTGTGATGGAGGGGGCTTTCCGGCCGGGGCACTTTAATGGTGTGTGTCAGATTGTGAGCAAACTATTTGATGCGGTGAAGCCGGATCGCGCTTATTTCGGCGAGAAGGATTTCCAGCAGTTGGCCATTATCCGCGAAATGGTGCGCCGGATGAATTATCCATTGGAGATCGTGGGTTGCCCTATTGTGCGTGAGGAGGATGGACTGGCTTTGAGCAGCCGTAACGCCCGCTTGTCTGACGAAGAACGCAAAAATGCTTTAAAAATCTCGCAGACTTTATTTGAAAGTCGTACCTTTGCAGCCTCGCATACAGTCGCTGAAACACAGAGGTTTGTGGAAGATGCCATTGCAGCGGCTCCCGGTTTGCGCCTGGAGTATTTTGAACTGGTGGACGGCAATACGTTGCAGAAGATTGCCAATTGGGAAGATACTTCCTATGCAGTGGGATGTATTACGGTGTTCTGTGGAGAAGTCCGTCTGATTGACAATATCAAGTATAAGGAGTAATAAACATAAAAAAAGAACAATCTTATGATGATTGAAGTGTTGAAGTCGAAAATCCATTGTGCCCGCGTTACGGAGGCTAACCTCAACTATATGGGGAGCATCACCATTGACGAGGATTTGATGGATGCCGCCAACATGATTGCCGGCGAAAAGGTTTACATTGCCGACAATAATAACGGTGAGCGTTTTGAAACTTATATCATTAAAGGCGAGCGCGGTTCGGGCAAAATATGTTTGAACGGTGCGGCGGCCCGTAAGGTCCAGCCGGACGATATTGTAATTATCATGTCGTATGCATTGATGGACTTTGAGGAAGCCAAGACGTTTAAGCCGACAGTGATCTTTCCTGATCCGGCAACAAATAAAGTGGTGAAGTAAGAACAGGTTTGAAATCCTACTCATAAGAGCTTTTGTTCAGCCTTTTTGAGTATGTTTTCCTCTTTCTCTTTCGCTACCTGTTCTCAGGAGGGTAGCAGCTGAAAATGAAAAAAGAAAAAGTCCCGTTTACTAATTGTGAACGGGACTTTCTTTTTTTATGGTGGAGCGTTTATTTCTTCAATTGCTCATTCATGGCTGCAGCAGCTTTCCGGCCGTCACCCATAGCAAGGATTACGGTAGCGCCACCGCGAACAATGTCGCCGCCGGCGTAAATGGTCGGAATGGACGACTGCATACTATCATTTACGGCAATCGTTCCTTTGCGACCTAATTCAAGTCCTTTGATAGAGCTGGGAACAATAGGGTTGGGGGATACGCCCACACTGACAATGGCAAGGTCTATATCAATCGTTTCAGTGGCTCCCGGAATGGGAACAGGACTACGGCGCCCGGAGGCATCGGGTTCGCCCAATTCCATCTTTTGAAGGATGACCTGCTTAACTTTTCCTTGCTCATCGGCAATGTATTCTATCGGATTGTGAAGTGTCAGGAATTCCACTCCTTCTTCTTTGGCATGTTTTACTTCTTCGATGCGGGCAGGCATTTCTTCCTCTGAACGTCGGTAAATAATCATGGCGCGTTCTGCACCCAGGCGGCGGGCTGTACGGACAGAGTCCATGGCTGTGTTGCCGCCGCCGATAACGGCTACGCATTTGCCAAAAGGCACAGGTGTATCAGAGTCCTCGCTGGCGGCATCCATAAGATTGACACGCGTCAAATATTCATTGGATGACAGGATGTTGATGGAGTTTTCTCCGGGGATGTTCATGAAGTTCGGCAGTCCGGCGCCGGAAGCAACGAATATGCCTTTGAATCCTTCTTCCTCCAGTTGCTCTACGCTTAATGTCTTGCCGATGATGCAGTCTTTGATGAACTTCACGCCCATTTGGGCAAGGTTCTCGATTTCGACATCCACCACCTTGTTGGGCAAACGGAATTCGGGGATACCATATTTCAATACACCGCCAATCTCGTGCAGCGCCTCGAATACGGTAACGTCGTATCCGTATTTTGCCATGTCTCCGGCGAAAGAGAGCCCGGCGGGGCCTGAACCGATTACGGCAATCTTGATGCCATTCTTTTCTTTGATTTCCGGTACGGAGATTTGCCCGCTTTCGCGTTCATAGTCCGCGGCAAAGCGTTCCAAATAGCCGATAGCTACCGGCTTTTCATTCATCTTCAGGTGGATGCACTTGGATTCGCATTGCTTCTCTTGTGGACAGACACGACCGCAAACAGCGGGAAGCGCACTGGTCTCTTTCAGTGTTTTGGCGGCTTCAAGGAATTCACCGCGTTCTATATTCTTGATGAAACGTGGGATGTCTATTCCTACCGGACAACCTTCTGTGCAGCCCGGATTGGCGCAGTCCAGACAACGTTTCGCTTCTGTCAGTGCCTGTTCCTTGGTCAATCCCTGGTTTACTTCTTCTTTGCGGCTGTGGGAACGGTAGTCTGCATCCAATTCGTTCATCTCCACGCGAGGGATCGCTGTGCGTTCTTTGGCTTTCATGGATTTGCGCAATTCCTGACGCCAAGCGGCATTGCGGCTTTTTTCATCCGGCTCCGCTGTGCTTTCTCCGGTTGCCTGGCATGTCTGTGGCTCTTCCAGTTTGTGCATTTCTTCGCGCTCAATGCTTTTGAATGCTCCCATGCGTTTCAGCATTTCGTCGAAGTCTACCTGGTGACCGTCAAATTCAGGTCCGTCTACACATACGAATTTGGTCTTGCCGCCGATGGTGATACGGCAGGCGCCGCACATGCCTGTTCCGTCTACCATGATTGTGTTTAGAGAGACATCGGTGGGTATTTCGTATTTCTTCGTCAGCAAACAAACAAATTTCATCATTATGGCGGGGCCAATGCAGAAGCATTTGTCAACTTTCTCGCGTTTGATGACATCTTCTACACCTTCTGTTACCAATCCTTTACGGCCGTATGAACCGTCGTCAGTCATGATAATGACTTCGTCGGAGCTTTCACGCATTTCCTTTTCAAGGATAATCAGTTCTTTGGTGCGGCCTGCCAATACTGTGATTACACGATTGCCGGCAGCTTTCAATGCCTGTACGATAGGGAGCATCGGAGCTACTCCCACACCACCGCCGGCGCAAACTACGGTGCCGAAATTTTCAATATGGGTGGCTTGTCCCAGCGGACCAACAACATCGGTTATATAATCACCTTCATTGAGTTCGCACAGGCGGGTAGACGAGAGACCCACTTCCTGCACAACCAAAGTGATAGTTCCCTTTACGGGATCGGCAGAGGCTATGGTCAGTGGCATGCGTTCGCCTTTTTCACCTACGCGTACTATTACAAAGTGTCCTGCCTTACGTGACTTAGCAATTAACGGTGCTTCAATTACTAATTTGAAGACCTTTTCTGAAAAATGCTCTTTGCTAATGATTTTATTCATTATCTAATAATTTTGTTGGTATAATTACGTAATCTCTTTCAGATTGATAGATTATGCAAAGATACTGCTTATTTATTAATAACAAAGAATGTGAGGGGAAAAAAGAATGGATGCAGGACGAAATATGATATTGCAAATCGGGCACAGATTTCAAGAATCCTGCCGGTTCTGTCCATTGAAGAACCATGCTGTTTCTTGTAATCTGTGCCCGAAATATAATGGATGGAAACTTTTCTTAGTCTATCACCTCGAATCCTGTATACGGAACCAGCGCCTTCGGGATACGGATACCTTCCGGTGTCTGGTTGTTTTCCAATAGAGCTGCTACGATGCGCGGCAGGGCCAATGCGGAGCCGTTTAATGTGTGGCAAAGCTCTGTTTTCTTTTCTGCTGTGCGGTAACGGCATTTCAGGCGATTGGCCTGGTAGGTATCGAAGTTGGATACTGAACTGACTTCCAGCCAGCGTTTCTGTGCCTCGGAATAGACCTCGAAGTCGAAGCAGAGAGCAGCGGTAAAGCTCATGTCGCCGCCACATAAACGCAGGATGCGATAAGGCAACTCAAGCTTCTGGAGCAATCCTTCTACGTGGTTCAGCATCTCCTGATGGGATTCTTTGGAGTGTTCCGGCTTGTCGATGCGCACTAATTCTACTTTGGAGAATTCGTGCAGGCGGTTCAGTCCGCGTACGTCTTTACCGTATGAGCCGGCTTCGCGACGGAAACATTGCGTGTAAGCGCAGTTCTTGATAGGCAGTTGCTTTTCGTCCAAAATCACGTCGCGATAGATGTTCGTTACGGGAACTTCGGCTGTCGGGATCAGGTATAAATCATCTACTTCGCAATGGTACATTTGTCCTTCTTTGTCGGGCAGCTGACCTGTGCCATAGCCGGAAGCGGCGTTCACTACCGTTGGCGGCATTATCTCCGTATAGCCCGACTTGCGTGCTTCATCCAGGAAGAAATTGATAAGTGCACGCTGAAGCTGTGCGCCTTTGCCCTTATACACAGGGAAACCTGCACCTGTGATTTTCACACCTAAGTCAAAATCTATCAAATCATATTTCTTTGCCAGTTCCCAGTGGGGGAGCGCGTCTTTAGGTAGTTCGGTCTCCATGCCGCCCATTTTCTCTACCACATTGTCGTCGGCGCCTACGCCTTCGGGCACGCTGTCATAAGGGATGTTGGGGATTGTATAGAGGAGGTTTTGCAAGTCGGTTGCAGCTTGGTCCATTTCTTCTTGCAGGGCCTTGTTGGCTTCTTTCAATTCGGCCACCCGGTTCTTGGCGGTTTCCGCCTCATCTTTCTTGCCTTCTTTCATCAACAGTCCGATGGACTTGGAAAGGGAATTGACTTCCGACAGGTTCTTATCTAAGATTGTTTGGGTATTGCGTCGTTTGTTGTTCGTTTCCAGCACTTGCCCGATTGTTTCTTTGGCATTTTTGAAGTGCTTCTTTTCCAGACCGCGGATTACGGCGTCGGTGTTGTCTGTAATTTGTTTAATGGTAAGCATATCTTATACTTGTTATTATGTTTTTTTATTACTGCAAAGATAGAGAAAATGCTTATTCATTGTATGAAAAAGTATAATAAACAGCAGAAAATATGAAAATAAGGTGCTTTTTTGAATGAATAGTGCGATAATAAAGAAAGGGATGCAATCAAACCAGATTGCATCCCTTTCTTTATTATTCTTTTATCCGGAAACTTATGCTTCTGCGTTTTCGGCAGGAATAACAGAAACAGATCTTCTGTCTGCTTTACCTACTTTGAACTGTACAGTTCCGTCTACCAAGGCGAAAAGAGTGTGGTCTTTACCCATACCGATGTTGTTACCCGGATGGAATTCAGTACCTCTTTGACGAACGATGATGTTACCTGCTTTGCAAGCTTCGCCACCAAATATCTTAACGCCTAATCTCTTACTCTGTGATTCGCGGCCGTTCTTAGAACTACCGACACCTTTTTTATGTGCCATTTCTTCTTACTTTTTTAATTGATTAAGCTACTACTTCCTTAATTGTTAACTCTGTGAATTGCTGACGATGACCGTTCAGTTTACGATAACCTTTTCTTCTTTTCTTGTGGAAAACAAGAACCTTGTCGCCTTTTACCAAAGCGGAAACAACTTCGCAAACCACTTTTGCTCCTTCTACTGTGGGAGCGCCTACGGTGATGTTACCGTCTTTGTCTACCAAAAGAACTTTCTCGAATTCTACTGTTGCACCTGCTTCAGCATTTTGCATGTGGTGTACAAACAGCTTCTTGCCAGCTTCTGCTTTGAATTGCTGACCGTTGATTTCTACAATTGCGTACATTTCTTATATATAATGTATAAGTTAGCTCCGTCGGGTGGTCTCTAATCACTTAGAAAGCACTTAATTAAACCCGGTGCGGAATAATCGGGCACAAAATTACTTCTTTTATTTGGAATGGGCAAATCTTTCTATCTCTTTTTTAGTATAATTACTGCTTTCGTGTGTGGGGAAAGTTTTGTTCCCTCATGGAGTAAGTTTCGTTCCATCATGGTGGAACGAAACTTACTCCATGAAGGAACGATTTGATTTATGCGGGAAGCCCTTTTATATTCAGGTGAGGAAATAAAAGAGTGCTGCGAGTGCGGCAGATAGCGCCAACAGGAATATGATCTGCCGTACATTTGAATTCTTCGGGGCTTTGGCGGGTAATGGTTCCTGTTTCAACAGTTCTTCCAGGCTGTCCATAATCTTTTTATGCGGGTAGCGTTGCAGTTCTTCGGCGGTGGTCATGCCATGCGTGATGCCGGCAAAGTCCACTCCCGCCTTTTGTGCGGTTTCTGCATCCACCGTACTGTCGCCGATATAGAGCGTTTCGGCTTTAGTGACGTGTAGCTGCTTGATGGCAAGCAAGAGCCCTTCGGGCGAGGGCTTGGGAGTTTTTACATCTTCTCCGCCGATGATGATGTCCAGAAAGTCTTCGGGAAAGTGCTGGTCCAGTAATTCCTTGATGCGGTAGCGGAATTTGGTGGAGATGATTCCGATGCGGGCGCCGGAATCTTTCAGTGCTATCAGCACCGATTTTGTTTCGAGGAAAAGCACCGTATTGACGGTCATGTGTGTATCGGCTTCTTTTACGTACTCTTTCTTGAATTCGGCGAGCTGCAGGGGATCTGTTACACCGGAAAGAATGGAAAAGGAATCTTCCAGAGTCTTGCCAATGGTGCGTTTGATATCGTCATCGGTAGGTTGCGTGTAGCCATGGCGGTTGAGTACGTTGCGGAAACAGGTGACGATGCCGCGTGAAGAGTCGGCAAGCGTATAGTCGAAGTCGAAAAGGTAGGTTGTATAATTCATATGCCTTTTTGCGGCAAAGTTATGAATAAATTGGAATTATCAGCCCGTTGCCGGTTGATTAACTTCAATCGGCAACGGGCTTTGGCATGGGATGCCGGTGATTACTTCACTCTTCCGCCGCAGAGCCAGTATTGCGTATAATACCTTTCCTTGAGATTGCTCACAATGACTCCTTGGCTGGTGCTGGCGTGAATGAATTTGCCGTCTTTCAGGTAGATGCCCACGTGGGCCACCCTCTTGCGGGATGCCCGGCTGGTGAAAAAGACCAAGTCGCCTTCGCGCAGGTTGCGGCGGGCTATTCGGTTGCTTTCTTTCAGTTGTCCGTCGGTACTGCGCGATAAACGTATGCGGTAGGTTTTCTTGTAAAGCTGGGACACCAAGCCGGAACAGTCCGTTCCTTGTTTGCTGCTACCGCCCGCCCGGTAGGGGGTGCCTATCCATTCGGCAGCGTTGATGTACAGCCTGTGGTTGTCTGTTAGCTCTATATCCACGCCCAAGCGTACGGAGGCTTGCGCCAATGCTTTATAGTCAAGGCGGGGTGCGGAGGTGTGGCAGGAACTCAGGCAGAGCACCAGTCCGACAAAGGCGATTATATGGGCAAGTGGCTGTTTCATGCTTGTTCTTCTTCCGGTGTTTCTTCGTCTGTATCGTTTTCCGTTTCAACCTTTTCTTCTACGCTGACATTGAAATAGGCTTCCAGTTCCTTTTCTGCCGAGTTGTTTTCGTTTTCTATGTCACGAATGATGACTCCATGTTCCAATAGGGCGATGCGCGGGCATACATCTACTGTATGGTTGAGGTTATGGCTGGAGATGATGACAGTGGCTCCATGTTCCTCGTTGTATTTCTGCAGCAGTTGCTTGATGATGGACTGTGAACTTGGATCGAGGAAGTTGAACGGTTCATCCAGTATCAGCAGTTGGGGGTGGTGCAGCATGGCGGAGATAATACCTATTTTTTGCTTGTTTCCAGCGGAGAAATTGCGTATGAACTTCTTCTGTCCTATGACTTCACCATTCATGAAGCGCTCAAAAGGAACGAGACGTTCATCTACTTCTTCTTTTTTCAATCCATACATCTTGCCGATGAAATAGAAATATTCCTCCGGGGTGAGGTAGTCTATAAGAAAACCGTCGTCAATGAAAGCGCCGGTAAATCTCTTCCAGTCTTCACTTTGGGATACATCTATATCATTGATGGTGACATTCCCACGATCTGCCTGCAATAAATCCAGTATCAGTCGGAAGAGGGTGGTCTTTCCGGCTCCGTTGTTTCCTACCAAACCCAACATGTCACCTTGACTGATGAGGTAGTTATCAATATTTACAGCGGTCTTTTCACCGAATCTCTTTTGTAAATTATTTATCTGAATCATAGCTATAAATCTAAAATCATAAATCTTATTGTCTGCTGTCTCTGAATCCTTCCATGTTCTTGTAGCGCCGCTTCATGAAACGGTGGTATACGTTTTTCAGCCAGAAGCGTGAAGTCAGTATAAAACCGGCACCGACGGCAATCAGTATCCAGGCCGTAACCGTAGGTCCCCAAAAAGTTGTCAGCACAAAGTTCATAAGCAGAGGCACGCCGAATGCTGCTCCGGAAATCAAGTTCTGCAATCCGGTTCCCATATTCTGGCGGTTGGTCATCTTGGCGTTTAAATCCACTGTTTTGTTGTTGTATACAGCCAATTGGAACAGGCAGAAGTAAACGCCGCCGGCTACGAATGTGGCCCAGGCTATACAACTCAGCACAGACAGCTTGCCGGTTGCCATGGCAGGTATCATCAGGATGAGAGGTATGAGTATGGCGATGCTGTATAGGATATATTTGGCGCGAAGCAGGGTGTAGATAGACTCTTTGCGGCTCATCAATCCGTCAATGTAGTTGCCTTCGTAGCTCATCAGGCTTGATAGAAACAAGATTCCGAAAATCACGAAGTTGTAGACCATGATAAAGTTTTTCATGCCCTGCCCGTCGTATGCTTCGGTGAAACTCAGAATACATGTAAAGGCGATGACCACCATGAATACTGTACGCAAGGCTGTCTTGCAGACTTTGTTGCGCAACAACATCTTCAACTCCAGCCGCATGTATTCGCCAATCTCTCCGTAGCGGTCCAGAAATTTGTATTCCGACACGTGCTTTACTCTGGTGTCTTCCACTTTGTTGATCTCGTTATAAATGAGCTTGATCATCAGTTCGCGGTTGATGAACCACAGTGCCACGATCGTTGCGGATACTCCGATGAAAGTAAGCAGGTGTCCGAGGATAAATCCTTCTCCCAGGTCGATGGACCAGTCGAATAACGGGCTGTCTTCCGGAATGAATAGGCCGGCGGCAATAATTCCGTATACCAATATCGGCAGCATCACCCACCAGATGCGTTCGTTCATCAACGTGCGGCATAGCAGGAACCAATAGTTGTTGAGTATCATCAACAGCCATATTCCGATGCTATAAGTCAATACGCCCGTTATACCGTAGAATTTAGTAATGCTGATGATAGCGAACGGGACAAAGAAAAACAGCCATATCAGATTGAAACCGTTCAATCCGGAACGTATCAGCAGAAAATCGATCAGGCGGTTGCGCCTTATCGGCAACAGGAGATAAGGCTTGATTTCCTGGCTGGGCGTTTTCTGAAACGGGAAGCGCATCAGAAAATCCAGAGCCAGGACAAATATCAGTCCGCTGTTCAATACATGGTATGCTTCAGTTGCGCCACCATCGAAGGCAAAAGCGAAAGTGGTTCCGAAGAAGATCAGATAGCCGGCCCAAAAGACGGCCATAAAGTACATCCAGAACTTACCGAATTTGTTCTTCTCGTACATCGGATTTCGCTTGGCGGCCAGCTTCCCTTGCTTGCGTAATTCTATAAAGAGGCTCATAATGAATGGAAATTAATGTATATGAAAAAGGCTGCGCTGCTTTATTAACAACGCAGCCTTTTTGGAAACTGTAATTTCAGCACTTCGAAAGTTGGTAACCTTATTTCTTTTCAGGACTGATCATTGAAACAGTGATCTGGTTCTTCTGCTTCAGGAGTTCGTTGGCAAATTGCTGAACGTCCTTGGGGGTGATACTGTTAATGATTTGCTCGTAGTCCTTCACCGGATCGATGCCGGTGTACAGGTACTCGTCTATGCTGTTCAGCCAGTAGCCGTTTTCCTTGAGGTCTTCGCTGTGCTTCTTCAGCATATACTCTTTTACCTTGTTCAAACTGGCTTCATCGGGACCGTTCTTAGCAAAGGCTTCTGCTTCGTCGTAGATGATTTTTATCAGTTTTTCCTGTTTATCGGGAGCTGTGTTGAAGAAGATCTGCAGAACGGCTTTTTCTGTGGGATACTTGATGAGCTGTCCCATGGGATATACGCCGTAGGTACCGCCTTCGTCTTCACGTACCTTTTCGGTATAGATGAAGTTAAGAAGCTGGTCGGTCATGCTCATAAGAATCTCGTTACGGAGATTGTATTTGCAAGTACCGCTATAACAGATGAAGTTGTTCACTTTCGGAGTTTCCTGCTGGCGGATAAACTCATTTTTGCAGATGCCCTTGCGCATTGCGATGTGGTTGTCCTTGAATGTCTCCTTGCGGTTGATGGAGGGCAATGAACCCAGATAAGACTCGATTAGGGGTTTCACTGCTTCCACATCAACGTTTCCTACCAGAATGAAGGTAAAGTCGCTGGCATCTTTAAAGCGGTCCTGATACATGGACAGAATCTTGTCATAATTCATCTTGTCCACCATGTCGGCTTTTATCCGCAGGGTTCTGGGATGTTTCGAGTAGAGAGTGGACGTGATAGAGTCGCTGAAAGAAGAACTGGGGTTCAGGTCCATATTCTGTAATTCGGCTTTGCTGCGGTTCTTGTAAGATGCAAAAGCGTCATCATCGCGTCTCGGAGCAGTGAAAGTCAGATAGGTGAGCTGCATCATTGTCTCGAAGTCCTTGGGAGAGCAATTTCCGGTTACGGCTTCTGTCTTGTCGCCGATGCCATAGCTTACGGAGGCTTTTTTACCTGCCAGGGCTTTCTCCAGTTCTATGGCGCTGAAATTGCCTAAACCACCCAATGCCACTGCATCCAGTCCGTTGATATTGATGATTTCCGAGTCGGGGAAGAGTGAACTACCACCCATACTTACGCCTTTCATGCGAATCTCATCGGCTTTGAAGTCTGTTTTCTTGATTATAACCTTGACACCGTTGGATAAGGTCAACATAGTGGTTCCGAAGATGTCATCTTTCTTTTCGGAAACAATTTTACCGCCTTTCGGAGCTTCTTTCATCAGAGGTTCGTCGGATACCTTATCTATATACGGAGTGAGCTTCTCCGACTTCACTTCTTTCAACAGGTTCTTGATGGCTTCCTCTGTCGGAAGGCTCAAGCCTTCTTTTTCGGGTCCGAACAGTGCCACTACCTGGTTGCTGTCCGTCACCAGTTGTTGCATTATCTGGTTTAGGGCTGTCACAGGAATGGCCGGTGCTATCTGATTGATGATAGTATATTCGTTGGCGATTCCCGGAATGGGTTCATTGTCGAGGAAATGGCGGACATATTCCTTGACGTAGCTTTCATTTTTACGCTTGTCGCGTTCTTGGAAAGCAGATTCCAAATGACGCAGGTATTCTGCTCGTGCACGACTGTATTCGGTTTCGGTGAATCCAAATTGGCGTGCACGCTCTATTTCGCGGAGAATGGTTGAGATACCTTCCTCAATGTTATCTTCTTTGCAGACTACGATACCGGTGAAAGCATCTTTGGTCTTGGCAACAAAGAAATCATCATCGTAGGTCGTTGCATAGATGTAGGGCGGGTTGGCAACTTGGAGCAACTCGTTCAGACGTGCATTCAGCATGTTGGTAATCAGAGTGACAGCATAGTCTTGCATCAAGTAACCCACATTATTCTTTTCTTCTCTGGGAGTAGCTTGATGCTTGTTGAAGATAAAGGTCTGTACATATGGCTGCTCTTTGTCGCGGGCAACCAATACGATAGGCTCTTGGTTGTCGTTTACGGGATAATATTCACGCTTGGCGGCATTGGGCTGTGCGGGGATGTCCGAGAATCTTTTCTTGATAAGGGCTTCAATGGCGTCGACATCAATATCGCCTACCACTACTATACCCTGCAAGTCGGGACGGTACCATTTTTCGTAATAGTCTCTTAATGTTTGAGGCTTAAAGTTCATCACAACGTCCATTGTTCCGATAGGGAAGCAGTTGGCGTATTTGGTTCCGGCAAACATAGCCGGAAGCATTTTTTCCTGAAAACGCTGCATGGCGCTCATGCGGGTGCGCCATTCTTCATTGATAACGCCGCGTTCCTTATCTATTTCTTTCGTGTCCAAAGTCAGGTCGTTGCTCCAGTCGTGCAGGATCAGCAGGCAGGAGTCAATGGCTCCGGGAGTGTTGACAGGCACATTGGAGATGTTATAGACCGTTTCGTCTATGGATGTGTATGCGTTCAGGTTTTCGCCGAATTTTACACCTATACGTTCCAGATACTGTATTAGGGAGTTTCCGGGAAAGTGGGTGGTTCCATTGAAGCACATGTGCTCGAGGAAGTGGGCAAGACCGCGTTGGTTGTCCTCTTCCTGTATGGAACCCACTTTTTGGGCTATATAGAAGTCGGCCCGGTTAGCGGGAAGGCTGTTTTTACGGATGTAATAAGTTAATCCGTTGTCCAGCTTGCCGATACGGACATCCTTGTCGATGGGAATGGGTGGTAATTGTTGTGCAAATACCTGTTGGAAGTTACAGCATACAATTAGTGCAACAATCCATAAGTTACGTAATAAATGTTTCATCATCATTTGATTTAAAAATGTTTTTGCCTTATCTGTCGAAGCGATTAGGCGATAAATCACAAAACAATTCTGTTTTTTATTTAATTGCTTCCCGGATGCGGACTAATTTAGTCAGGAGTCCTTCCAGTAAATCCAACTTCAACATATTGGCACCGTCGCTTTTGGCTACGGACGGATTCTCATGTGTCTCGATGAACAGGCCGTCTGCACCTACGGCTATACCGGCTTTGGCTATCGTTTCAATCAGTTGCGGCATGCCGCCTGTGACACCGCTGGTCTGGTTGGGTTGCTGCAAGGAATGGGTAACGTCCAGTACAACGGGAAAACCGAAAGTCTGCATCTCCGGTATTCCGCGATAATCCACCACAAGATCCTGATAGCCGAAAGTTGTTCCGCGTTCTGTAATCATTACGTTCTTGTTGCCGGCTTCCACCACCTTGTCTGCCGCAAAACGCATGGCAAGCGGGGAGAGGAATTGACCTTTTTTGATATTGATGATTTTACCGGTTTGGGCGGCGGCTACCAGTAGGTCGGTTTGCCTGCAAAGGAAAGCGGGGATTTGCAGAATATCTACGAATTCGGCAGCCATGGCAGCTTCTTCCGCGGCATGGATATCTGTTACGGTAGGCACTCCGAACGTATCATGCACTTTTTTTAGAATTTTCAAGGCTTTCTCATCTCCTATGCCCGTAAATGAGTCTAAGCGCGAACGGTTGGCCTTGCGGTAAGAACCTTTAAATGCGTAAGGAATCTGTAATCTGTCAGTGATGGTCACCACACGTTCGGCAATGCGCATTGCCATATCTTCACCTTCAATGACACAGGGGCCTGCCAGCAGAAAGAAGTTTCCGGCAGGATTATTTTTCAGTTTAATCATACGTTTTTATGAATTATAAATTATGAATTGCAAGTTATGAATTGAGAGGTGTGAAAAAAGTTCATTCCTCAGTTTGGTATAATCAGTGTGATTGCTTCGTGCAGCACTCCGATGTCTAATGGAAAATGACGGTCGAGAATACGCCCGTCCAAGTCGACGGAAGCGTTTTGGGCACGTAATACTTTTATCTTTTGGGTACGGTAGGGTTTTACCACTTTATGGTTGAGGATTCTTCCTTCCATTAACATCCATATTCCCGAAAAAAGCTGCAATAATTCGGGGCGATAGATAACTGATACGTCCAACCAACCATTGTAAGGCACTGCACTGGGAGCTTGCCCGTATCCCCATGCACTGCCTATGCATACTGTCATAATGCGCCCGCGTATGTGTTCGCCGTTTATTTTAAGGTGCATGCGGTATAGTTTCCGTTCGAATATCAGTGAAAGGAATGCCATGAAATAGGACAGGAACTTCACACCCCAAAAACGTTTGCATTGGTCGGTGATTTTTACGATACTGGCTCCAAGCCCGATATTGATGGCATTCAGAAAGTAGCGGGTCATATGCTTTTCGCCGTCATAGTAGTAGCACGTGCCTACATCTATTTTTCGACGGCGGTTGTTTATGATGCAATCTACCGCATCCTTGTATTCCGAACTCATCTCCCAGTATTTGGCAAAATCGTTACCTATTCCGTTGGGGATGATGCCGATAGCAATATTCTCTTTATCTTCTGCATTGGAGAGCATGATGCCGTTGATTGCGTCGTTCAGTGCGCCGTCACCACCTACAATGACAATGGTGCGATATCCGTTGTTGGCAAGAATTCCCGCCAGACGCTCTACCGAACCGAACCCTTCGGACTGCACGTAGTCATAAGACACACCTTTGCTGTCCATATATGCTTTAATTTCTTTCCACCGTTTCTGTACTTTACGCGTTCCGGCTTTGGGGTTATAGATCACTCCCCATTTATTGGGTTCTACACTCATATGTTCGTCCCTTTTAATAAGTCTAACATTTCCATATTTGCTGTTTAGCCAGCGTTGCCGTCAAAGATACTAAATCTCTTTGAGTTTTGACTTTACAAAGGCTATCTTTTCTTCCATAGGCCATTGGACGTTTATCCAGTGGATGGTAAATCCCCGCCTCTCCATTCCCCGAAACCAGGTCATCTGGCGTTTGGCAAACTGATGGATAGCTGTCTCCAGTTGGTTGAACATTTCGTCGTAGGTCAGTTTGCCAATGACGTAAAGTGTCAGATATTTGTACTCCAATCCGTAGTAGATGAGATCTTCGGGTGGAATCCCTTGCTCTATCAATCGGCGCACTTCGTCTATCATTCCTTCGTCCAACCTTTGGCGCAGGCGGCGGGTGATTTTCTCACGCCGCAGTTCGCGGTCTATGTTCACACCGATAATGAGGCTGTTCAATAGCGGAAAAGAACGCTTGTCTACCGGTGTGTGGGCATAATATTCTTCAATCTCAATGGCGCGGATTGCCCGTTTCACCGTATCTACATCCGTCGTATTATGCAAGTTTTTATAGGTTTTCAACATTTCGGTGAGTTCTTCCAAGGACTTGCCTGCTAAGCGGATGCGTAATTCCGGATTTTCGGGTACGGGCAGCAATTTGTATCCTTTGAGTACCGATTCTAAATACATTCCAGTTCCGCCGCATACAATGGGCAGACAACCCTTTTGTTTAATACTTTCATAGGCGGTCAGAAAATCACGTTGATATTCAAAGACGTTGTACTTATATCCCGGATCGGCAATGTCAATGAGATGATAAGGTATTTGTTTGCCATTCACTGTATAGTCGGCAAGGTCTTTACCTGTACCAAGATCCATGTTACGGTATATTTGCCGAGAGTCGGCACTGATTATTTCTGTATTTAGCTCTGCTGCCAATGCAGCGGCAAATGGAGTTTTGCCGGATGCTGTGGGACCTAATATGGCAATTAAATCATAGTCAGGCATATAATGAGTATTTATTAATTTGAATACAAAGATAGTGTAATTTATGGGCAGAATAAAATGAAGTGGTTCATTTTGTTCTGAGAAGATGCAACTTTTCTTTACACTTGAGAAGACTGTCTGAAAAAGGAAGTAAAAAACAGAGTGGCTCTTCTTAAAAGGTGTTATGAAACATGCTTTTTTTCTT
The DNA here is from genome assembly GCF_025146565.1 of Bacteroides eggerthii. Classification (NCBI taxonomy): domain Bacteria; kingdom Pseudomonadati; phylum Bacteroidota; class Bacteroidia; order Bacteroidales; family Bacteroidaceae; genus Bacteroides; species Bacteroides eggerthii. Next base: position 1,932,486 of record NZ_CP102258.1, read on the forward strand.
GGATAGTTTGCAAATATCCCAAGAGTCCGTATCTTTGCAATGTGTTTTTCATAGTATTAGATTTAAGGTTAACAAAGGTTGGAGTACAGCGGTACTCCTTTTTTTTGCTCTGTACTTTTCTTTTCTTGCTGCAAATCAAGGACAAAAATGTAAAAATCTGAGTATATTCTTTCCTTATAGGTATACAATGTGATTAGCCTATATCTATACTTGTTCTTTAGGGATGAAATATTTTCGTTCTGTTTTTATGCTATATTCTATGCTTTTATTGCTTTTATAAGGCTGTTGCGGCGATGTAAAAGGTGTTCGAATTTAACTTTTGATATATAATGGATTACTTAAGCGTGTGTTACATGTACGATAAAGAATGTAACATACGAAAGAAATATGTAATGTTGTCAAAAAAACATGTAATACGATTTTTTTAATCGCATGTGTGCCTTTTGTACATTTGTCGCAGAAAAGCCAGAAATATAAAACTACTCATATTATGAAACATGCAAATATGAAGAACACTTTATCTTTCGTCTGCCTTAAAAATATTAATAACTATAAAATCGAGTATTGATGAATAAAAGATCTTTTTTTGCAATTTTATCGGCCTTAGTAGTTTCTGCCGGTACATTGGGAGGTTTTTCGTCTTGCAATTTATCTAAAGCAAATGGAAATCTGCCTGCTGTTAAGGATTCTACAGCCCTTTTTGATTATTTTACTTATAAAGGTAATGATGATTTTTATAAGGAAAATCCATTGCCCGATGATGAGTCGTTTTATAATCCTATTTTGCCTGGTTGGTATTCGGATCCGAGTATATGTACGAATGGGGAAGGAGACTATTTTTTAGTGACTTCTACTTTTACTTATTTTCCGGGCGTACCTATCTTTCATAGTAGAGATTTAGTAAACTGGAAACAGGTGGGACATGTTCTTAGCCGTCCTTCCCAACTGGTCAATATGAAAGGACAGCATGTGAGTGGAGGAATTTTTGCACCGGCAATTTCATATAATCCCCACAATAAGACTTATTATATGGTAACCACCAATGTTGGAGCCGGTAATTTCTTTGTGAAAACTCAGGATCCTTTTGGAGAGTGGTCTGATCCTATTATGCTGCCTGAAGTGGGCGGAATAGATCCGTCTTTCTTTTTTGATGAAGATGGGAAAGCTTATATTGTAAATAATGATGATGCTCCGGATTATAAACCTGAGTATAGCGGGCATCGCACAATCCGCATACAAGAGTTTGATGTAAAATCGGATAAAACAATTGGACCTCGCAAAATACTGGTAAACAAAGGTGTGCATCCGGAGGAAAAACCTATTTGGATAGAAGGTCCTCATATGTATAAGATCAATGGAAAATATTTCCTTATGGATGCAGAAGGTGGCACGAGTACCTGGCATTCTGAAGTTATTTTCCGCAGTGATTCTCCGATGGGAACTTTTACTCCTTGGACGAAAAATCCAATATTAACACAACGTCATCTCAGTGCCGAACGTCCTAATCCGATTACGTGTGCCGGTCATGCTGACTTGATACAAACCAAAGAAGGTGATTGGTGGGCTGTATTTTTGGCATGCCGTCCTATAAATAATAAGTTTGAAAATTTGGGGCGTGAAACATTTTTAATGCCGGTAAGGTGGAGCGAAGATGGCTTCCCTTATATGACGCAAGGGAATGAAACTGTTCCTCTGATTCTAAAACGAACTGGCGTAAAGCGTGATGCCAGTGTTACCTTTGGTAACTTTGAAGAGATTGAAGATTTTGATAATGCTTCTTTGGGTATGCAGTGGATAACATTGCGTGCTCCTGCTACTGAATTGTATTCTTTATCCGACACTCCGGGCTTTTTGACCTTGAAGTGTGCTGATGTCAGTGCTGCTGAAAAAGATACTCCTGCTTTTGTTTGCCGTCGTATGCAGCATCATAAATTCGAATCTACTACCCGTATGTTGTTTAATCCTTCCAATGAAAAGGATAAGGCTGGTATGTTATTGTTTAAAGATGAAAAGCATCAGTATTTATTTGCAGTAAATAGGCAAGGAGAAAATAAGTCCGTTTTCCTGAAACGAATTGGAGAGTCTGAACAGATATTGGCTTCTGATACTATTTCTGGAAACACAAAAGAGATTTATTTGAAAGTTATATCTCAAGGTACTCATTATGATTTTTATTATTCCTTGAAAGGAGAAAAAGATTGGACATTGCTCTGTAAAGACGTTGATGCAAGCTATCTTTCCACAACTACGGCTGGTGGATTTACAGGTAGCGTGATAGGACTGTACGCCACTTGTAAATGATCTTTTATTGTTGCATGTAACATGAAGGACAACTTCTGTTACATGCAACAAATCCTATGTAACGTTTATGTGGGTATGTGGAACACCTCCACAATTATTTTTTATATACATTAAATATATTTGTGCGGTAAAATAAAACATGTTAACTGTTAGCGTTTATTAATCTTATACTAATAAAAATGAAATGTATGTATGACGATAGCTAAGGCTATTAAAAAATGACTGATGATTAGAGAACAATGTAGTTAATTAACATCTTAAACTAGTGGTAATGAAAAATGTAACAAAAAAAAATCAAAAGATTCCTTACCTGTTTTTACTTATGCTGTTCAGCTGTCTGATGGCATCGGCACAAAGTGGGATAACGGTAAGGGGAACTGTCTTTGACAATAACGGTGAGACGGTCATTGGTGCCTCAGTGGTATTAAAAGGTAATAATTCAATAGGTACGATTTCAGATATAGATGGTAATTTCATACTGACTGTGCCCAATGAAAACCCTACTCTTATTGTTTCGTTTGTGGGAATGAAGTCCAAAGAGGTAAAAGCGACTTCGAAAGGTTTGATCAAAATAACCTTGGAAGATGATTCTCAGCAGTTAGAAGAGGTAGTGGTAGTTGGGTATGGTCAGCAAAAGAAAGCATCGGTAGTTGGTGCCATAACCCAAACAACAGGTAAGGTTTTGGAACGGGCAGCTGGTGTTTCAGACATAGGTGCTGCTTTGACAGGTAACTTACCGGGGGTTGTTACTACTCAAGGTACGGGTATGCCTGGCGAAGAAGAGCCGAAAATAACTATTCGTGGTGCAAGCTCATGGAATAACAACGAAGACCCATTGGTATTAGTAGATGGTATCGAGCGTCCTATGAGTTCTGTAGATATTAGTTCTGTACAATCTATTTCTGTATTGAAAGATGCTTCAGCAACTGCTGTCTATGGTGTAAAAGGTGCTAATGGTGTAATTCTTGTAACAACAAAACGTGGTACGGAGGGTAGTGCTAAAATAGATGTAGGTTTCAATGCTACTTTAAAATCTCCTTCAAAACTGCCTAATAAGTATGACTCCTATGATGCACTGATGTTCCGTAATACGGCTATTGAACATGAGTTGGCTTTGAGGCCGGATTCATGGGAATATATTCGTCCTCAATCGTTTATTGAAAACTATCGCAACCAGACTACTGTTGAACAGAGAGAACGTTATCCTAACGTCGATTGGCAAAAAGCTTTGTTTAAAGATAATACAATGTCTTATAATGCTAATATAAATATTAGCGGTGGTACGAAGTTTGTAAAGTATTTTGCTTCTGCTGATTATGTGCATGAAGGAGACCTTTTTAGAGTTTATGATAACGGGCGTGGGTATAACTCTGGTTATGGATATGACCGTATTAATGTGCGCAGTAATTTGGATTTCAATATTACAAAAACTACTGTGTTAAAAGTAAATTTAGCAGGTTCCAATGCCATTCGTAAAGCTCCATGGAGTAATACAGGACATTCTGAATGGCAGATTGGTCAGCAATGGTCAGGTGCATACAATATTGCTCCAGATGTGTTTCTACCGCAATATTCTGATGGTAGTTGGGGTATGTATCCACTTGTATCCAATACAACTAACTCGGCGGAAAATATTTCTTTAGGTGGTACGATGCAGGTTACAACAACACGTATCAATACAGATTTTACATTAGAACAAGATTTGAAGTTTATAACCAAAGGACTTTCTGCTCGGGCTACTGTTTCTTGGGATAATGTTTTTGTTGAAAACAATCGTGGTATCAATGATTTGTTTAATAGTGCACAACACAAGTGGATCGATCCAGATACAGGTCAGGAACGATATGAACAATCCTATGATACCAATAATGGTTTTGATTGGACCCAAGGTGTCAATTGGAGTACTTCTCCTGGTGCAGTAGATAATGGTCAAACTGTTCGTAATCTTTATTATCAGGCACAATTAAATTGGGTACGTAGTTTTGGAAAACATAACGTAACAGCTATGGGATTGTTTAGCCGCCAGGAAAATGCACGAGGGAGTGTAATGCCTACTTATCGTGAAGACTGGGCATTCCGTACTACTTATAATTATGCAGACCGTTATTTTATTGAGTATAATGGCGCATATAATGGCTCTGAAAAGTTTAGTCCTGAGAATCGTTTTGCTTTTTTCAATTCAGGAGCTATCGGTTGGATGGTTAGTGAGGAGCCTTTTATGAAGTTCTTCCGTGAAAAGAAAATAGTTGACATGCTGAAAGTACGTGCTTCTTATGGTGAAATTGGTTCTGACCAATTGGGGCCCGATCCTTTTGATTCTAGTCGTCGTTGGCTCTATATGAACCAGTGGGCTTATGGTGGGCACACTGTGATGGATCTAAATCATACAGAAAGTATTTATACATGGTATCGTGAGTCAGCTATTGGCAACAAAGATATTCAATGGGAAGTTGTGAAAAAACTGAATATTGGTATAGACTATTCATTTCTTGAGGGATTATTTGCCGGTAGTGTGGAATTTTTCCGGGATGTACGTTCTAATATTTTTGTTTATGGTGGTGATCGTTCTATTCCGTCTTATTTTGGTGGAACACCTCCATCTGTTAATAAAGGTAAGATTCGTACAAGCGGATATGAACTGGAGCTACGTATCAACAAGACATTTGCTAATGATTTACGTCTTTGGGGAAACTTCAGTATGACTCATGCTAGAAATAAGGTTTTAGTGAAAGATGACCAGGCTTTGCGTCCTGCATATCAAAAATCTGCTGGACATAGTGTAAATCAATATACTTCTTATATCGATGCAGGTTTTATTCAGAGTTATGACCAATTGTTTGGTGCTCCAGCTCATGATGCCAACGATTCTCAAAAACTAGTAGGAGATTACTACATTGTCGATTTCAATGGTGATGGTGTGGTAGATAACAAAGACCAAGCACCCTATGGCTATACAAATTCGCCTGAGAATACGTTTAATGCGACAGTGGGATTTGAGTGGAAAGGATTCAGTGCATTTGCACAATTCTACGGTGTGACTAATGTCACTCGTGACGTTGCCCTTAATAGTTTTGGCAGTAAATTGAACACTGTATTCGATAATGGTACATGGTGGTCAAAAGCTACTCCCAATGCAGATGTAGTTGTACCTCGTTGGAACTCTACACCAAGTTATAATGATGGAACTCAATTCCTATATGACGGTTCCTATATTCGTTTAAAGAATGTTGAATTAGCTTATACTTGGAATAAAGGATGGATCAGGAAACTTGGATTAGGCAATTTAAAGATTTATGTCAATGGCAATAATCTTTGGTTATGGACACGTATGCCCGATGACCGCGAGGCAAATCTTTCAGGAGCTGGTTATTTAGGTGCTTATCCTACGGTGAAACGTTATAACTTTGGTATTAAATTCACATTATAATAATGTACAAGATGAAATATAATACATATAAAACTCTGTTTTATGCAGGTCTTTTGTCTTTTTCAGTAGGATTCTGCATGACATCTTGCGAAGATTATTTGGACAAGAGTCCAGAATCGACGGTCTCTGAAGAAGATGCGTTCAAGAACTTTCGTAATTTTCAAGGGTTCATAGAAGAAATATACAATTGCATACCTGATAAGGAAAAATGTAATTACTGTACATCTTGGAATTGGGGTGATGATGAACTTTTCAATTCTATGGGAGATGCACATATGACGCATCAGGCCGATTTAGGTAATTTCCGCGCTTGGCAAAGTAATGGTCAGTGCTGGCTATATAGAAATCCCAGTAATCCGGCATCTACTGATAAATTTCAACATTCTTTGTGGCCGCATTCTTGGTATTGCATACGTAAGGCTAATGTAGGTCTTGCTAATTTAGATAAATTGGTTGGTACTCAGGAAGAAAAAGATTTGATCGCAGGTCAACTTTATTTCTTTCGTGCATGGTGGCACTTTGAATTGATGACTTATTGGGGTGGACTGCCTTATATTGATCAAGTGCTTGATGCTACTCAAGAATTGACTTTGCCGAGATTAAGTTATCAGGAATGTGCAGACAAAGCAGCAGCAGATTTTCGTAAGGCTGCAGATTTACTTCCAGTTGATTGGGATAAAACATCTACTGGTAAAGCAACAGAAGGCAAGAACCAATTGCGAATTAATAAAATAATGGCATTGGGTTATCTTGGTAAAAATTATCTGTGGGCTGGCAGTCCTCTAATGAAAAATGGTGCACAACTTGGAGGTGCTAATACTTACAATTATGATGAAGAATATTGTAAAAAAGCCGCACAAGCATTCGGTGAGTTACTGACGTTAGTAGAGAATGGAGATACGCAATATGCTCTTGCTGAATTTAATTATAAGAATATTTATAATCATGAGAAAGCGAATGATGCTAAGACTTGCTATTCTGATATTTTTTATACACGCCGGCAAGGTTGGTTAATGCCAGGTTCTGTTGAAGCTATATTCCGTGGACCTTCTGCTGATTATAATGGAAGTAACTGGAATATGACAAAATTATGGGGGCCGAAAGTTGCAGGGCTTGTTGCTCATGATAAGATTATACATTTGCCGACTGCTAACCTTGTAAAAATGTATGGCATGGCAAATGGGCTTCCTGTTGATGATCCGAACTCTAGATTTGATGAGCGATATCCGTTTAAGGATAGAGATCCGCGTTTTTATCATGATATAGTATTTGATGGCTTCCACTTTGTTTTGGCTGAGGATAAATTATCTGATGCGCAAAAACCTTATGCTTATTGTGATCTTTCTACTGGTGCAGACATGCGTTCTGCAGATCTCGGTAGTCGTACAGGTTATTTCTTCCAGAAACTTGTTCCTCACACTTGTAATGAAGGTGATAAGGAATATGATTGGGGTAGTAACTTACATACTTATTTACCGTATATGCGTTTGGCGGATATTTATTTAATGTACGCTGAAAGCTGTGCTGCTGTCGGTGGTGCATCTTTCAAATCGGAGAACTGTTCACTAACCGCTCTTGATGCAATTAATAAGATTCGTACTCGCTGTGGTGCAAAAGGCGTTCATACTTCTTATATAGCGGATAATAAGAAATTTATGGATGAAATACGTCGTGAACGTGCTGTGGAACTATCTATGGAAGGTTTTCGTTTTAATGATCTCCAGCGTTGGTTGTTACTTACAGAAGCTCCTTATACAGAGAAATATTCTGTAGAATTCGATCGCGTAGAAAGTCCTGAATTTTATAAGACAAACGATCCTGCGAATGCAGAAGTTGCAAACTATCGTCATGAATTGATTGTAAAGCGTGTGTTTGGTACGAAGCATTATTGGTTCCCCTTGCCCGATGACGATGTGTATCTTTATCCTGAATTCGGACAGAATCCCGGTTGGTAATCGTGGAAAGCTACAAAGTATGTTTAACAATAAATGAATAAACAATGAAATATATACAAGCAAGATTCATTCTCTGTACTATGCTGGCCACTTCTTCGGTGTTTGCCAGTGCTCAGGCTGCAGATTGGAATGAAACCGATTCATTGGCAAACAAAAAAGACCAAATGGTACAGGTAGCTTTTCGTAAGGTAGCCCAGAAAGACCTTTTGGGTGGTGTCTCTGTTGTCAATGTAGAGGAACTTACGAAAAAGAATTATAACACCTATAGCTTAGATAATATGCAAGGCTATGTCGGTGGTTGGAATGGTAACTCGCTGTGGGGAATGGATGGCGATAATGCTGGCTACTTAGTTTTAGTTGATGGTGTGCCACGTGACGCAAATAATGTAATGCCTTCTGAAATAGCCCAGATTTCCTTCCTGAAAGGTGCACAAGCTGTGGTCCTTTATGGTAGTAAAGCAGCCAAAGGTGCAGTTGTAATTACTACTAAACGTGGTAATGTAGAGGGATTAAATGTTAGCGTTAGGGCTAATACAGGAGTTCATGTGGCTAAGGCATATCCTGAATATTTGGGTTCTGCCGAATATATGACCCTTTATAATGAAGCTCTTTTGAATGATGATCCTACTGCAAAGCCTCTTTATACAGCAGAGCAAATCTATAATCATGGTTCAGGATTGAATCCTTATCGTTATCCTAATATCAATTATTATTCTTCGGATTATGTAAAGAAAGCGTATAATCGTTCGGAAGTAACAGCTGAAATTACCGGTGGTGGAAAACGTGCGCGTTTCTACAGTAATGTGAGCTATTATCGTAATGGCGATTTTCTTGATTTTGGTGAAGCTAAGAATAATATGACGGATCGTTTCAACGTACGTGGTAATGTGGATGTGGATATCAATAGTTTTATCAGCGCTTATATTAATGCGAATGCTACATTTTATAATTCGAAAAGCGCGAAAGGTGACTATTGGAATGCTGCGGCAACAGTACGTCCTAACTTCCCGCAAAATGCAGCTCCACTTATTCCTTTAGACATGATTGATCCTAATGCTTCGGCTGTATGGGAACTGTTAAGCACTACTTCCAATATTATTGATGGTAAGTATTTCTTATCCGGTAGTCAGGCAAATCCTACTAATGCGTTTGCTGATAGTTATGCAGCAGGAAGCAGCAAGTGGACAAGTCGTCAATTTCAGTTTGATACAGGAGTGAATGTTAATTTGGACAAAGTGTTGAAAGGTCTCTCTTTTAATGCAATGTTTGCAGTAGATTATGCTACTTCTTATTCAACCTCTTTTGATAATAACTATGCAGTGTTCATTCCTACCTGGGCCAACTACGGTGGAAAAGATGTTATTGTAGCACTCACCAAAGAAGGTAATGATGAGAAACCTGGAACTCAAAATGTTGGTGGAAGTTCTGATAAACAGATGATTGCATTCTCTGGGCAATTTAATTATCAAAATACGTTCAAAAAGCATCACAATGTGTCGGCTATGCTTATAGCTAATGGTTATCAGCAGACAGTTTCTGCTCAATATCATCGCATCAGTAATGCTAATTTGGCATTGCAGTTAGGTTATAATTATCAGCAGCGTTATTATGCAGATTTTGGTGCAGCGCTCATTCACTCGGCCAAACTTGCTGAAGGACATCGTCAGGCTCTTTCTCCTTCGCTGACATTGGGTTGGCGTTTGAGTGGCGAAAACTTCCTGAAAGATTCTCCTGTTGTTGATGATTTGCTATTCAGTGTATCTGGTAGTATTCTTAATCAGGACATTGATTTGGTGATGGGAGATAAGGAATTTTACCTTTATGAATCAGTATGGACGCAAAATGATGGTTATTCATGGTATGATGGTCCGGCTGGTAAGTATACTATTTCTACCAGGGGACAGAATAAAGACCTTTCATTCATAAAACGTAAAGAGTTTTCTGCAAATCTCAAGACGTCACTGTGGAATAGATTGATAACAGCAGATGCTTCATTCTTCATTAATTCTACTGAAGGATATTTGATTAATCAGCCCACTTTCTTCCCGTCGCATCTTAATACAGGTTATCCGGCTGCATCGTTCATGGCAGTTATGAATTATAATAATAACCGCCGTATGGGTTTTGATTTTAGCGTGAATGCTAACAAGCGTTTTGGGGAGTTTGATTTGTCACTTGGTGTATCAGGAACATATTATGATACCAAAATAACTAAACGTGATGAAATTTATGATGATGCTTATCGATATCGTAAGGGTAAACCTGTTGATGGCGTTTGGGGACTTCAAAGTGCAGGATTGTTTCAAAGTGAGGGGGAGATAAAAAACAGTCCGGAACAAAAGTTGGGTAGCACAGTTCGACCTGGTGATATAAAATATGTAGACCAGAACGGAGATGATGTAATTGACGAGAAAGATGAAATTTATTTAGGTAAAGGAGGATGGTATGGATCGCCTTTCACGCTCGGCATAAACTTTACGGCTAAGTGGAAAAACTTTACGTTTTTTGCATTGGGTACAGGAGGATTCGGTGCTTATGGTATGAAGAATAATTCTTACTATTGGGTAGATGGAGATGATAAATATTCTGCTATCGTTCGTAATCGCTGGACTGAAGAAACAGCAGCTACTGCGACTTATCCACGCTTATCAGCTAAAAGTTCAAGTAATAACTTCCGTTCTTCAGACTATTGGTTGTATAAAACCAATCGTTTTGATTTGGCAAAAGTACAGATTACCTATGATTTACCCAAACGGGTATTGCGCAATACTTTCCTTCGTGAATTTTCTGCTTATGTAAGTGGTGCAAATCTGCTTACAATCTCAAAAGAGCGCAAACATATGGAGATGAACGTGGGGAGTGCACCGCAAACCAGGTTCTATAATATTGGTGTAAAAGCAGTATTTTAATTAAAAAATAGAACAAATGAAACTAAGAAATATCATATTATCTACAGTTCTACTAGCTACTCTTTCCGCTTGTGAGGATCTTTTTGAACCTGCTAAGGAAAACAATCGTGGCGTTGAAGAGATGCTTACAGACCCCAATTATGCAGTAGGTCTATTGGGATATGGTTATGCTATGTTACCGTACGAAAACACTAGTGTAAGTGATATCGCTACAGATGATGCAGTAACCAATGATAAGGAAAGCAATTATTCTAAAATGGCTCTTGGGGCATGGGCATCAAACAACAATCCTATGGAGCAGTGGCAAGCCCGTAAAGCCGCCATACAATACCTTAATACATTTTTGAGCATTGTTGATCAGGTGAGTTGGGCAAAAAATGAGGTGACCAATAAAATGTTTATTGATAAACTCAGTGGAGAAGCTTATGGACTTCGTGCACTTAATTATTACTATTTGCTAATGGCTCATGGTGGCTGGACAGAAGATGGTAAGCTATTAGGTGTACCAATGCTTCTTGAACCGGAAAGTACTACTTCTGATTTCAATCAGGCACGTGCTCCTTTTAGTGAGTGTGTACAGCAAATTCTTGAAGATTTGAAATTGGCATCCGAACTATTACCGCTAGATTATGAAAATATTGACAGTGATGCTGAAGTGCCTGCTAAATACAAAGAGATAGGTGCTCAGTTGGGAAACTATAATCTTGTTTTTGGTACTTATCAACGTGGCCGCCTTACAATGAGAATTGTTGAAGCTATTAAGGCGCAAGTAGCGTTACTTGCTGCTAGTCCTGCGTACAGAGATGGTTCAGAGGTTACTTCAGAAACGGCTGCAAATTATGCAGCGGCAGTGTTGAACCGTATTGGTGGTGTAACAGGCCTTGATCCTAAAGGTCATACTTGGTATATGAATACGGAAGAACTTGACAATTTAGGTTCGGGTGAAGTTCCTGCTGAAATTCTTTGGAGAGGGAATAAAAGCATTGGAACGGAAGATTGGGATATGGGAATAAAGCAGGAAAAAGACAATTTCCCACCTACATTTTATGGTAGCGGGCGTATCAATCCTACCCAAAACTTAGTAGATGCTTTCCCCATGGCCAATGGTTATCCTATCGCTGATAAGGCTAATAGCGGTTATTCGGAAAACGCTCCTTACACTGGTCGTGATCCTCGTTTGGAGAAATATATTTTGTTTAACGGTGCTGAATTTAAGGATAAGACTATTATTACCGGTCTTTATCCTGACGAGGATAATAAACAAGATAATGGTTTGAACCAATTGAATACCTCCACACGTACGGGTTATTATATGCGTAAGTTGTTACGTGAGGATTGTAACGCTAACCCAAATTCGCTGAATGCTAAGTATCATATTCCGGTTCGTATTCGTTATACGGAGATATTTCTTGCTTATGCCGAAGCTGCTAATGATGCTTGGGGACCGACAGGCAAGGGTAGTAATGCCTATAGTGCCTATGATGTGATAAAGGCAATTCGTGCCCGCGGTGGAGTGGGAACTGATAATGGAGATGCTTATTTGGAAAGTGTCAAAGGGGACAAAGACAAAATGGCCCAGCTCATTCGTAACGAACGTCGTATAGAACTTTGTTTTGAAAATAAACGTTTCTGGGACATTCGCCGCTGGAAAATGCCTTTGGACGAGAAAGCTAAAGGTATGCAGATAGAAAAAGCGGGTGAGAGCCTGAATTATAAGGTGATTGAGGTAGAAAACAGAAACTATAAAGATTATATGTATTACGGCCCTATTCCTTATGGCGAGATGTTGAAATGGAGTAATCTGCAACAAAATAAGGGATGGTAATCTCATAATTATAAAATGCAAAAAAGAATATGGAAATGAAATTATATAAATTATTATCTACAATGGCCTTAGGAGGCTTGGCATTTGCTTTTGCTTCATGCGAGAATGCAGATAAATCTTTTCCCGATTATGAGGGGGGGACCTCTGTGTATTTTGCCTATCAGTATCCGGTACGTACAATAGTGCTCGGTAATGATGAAATAGTAGACAATTCTCTTGACCGTCAGCATAAGTGTGCCATTTATGCCACGATGGGAGGTGCATACGGAGGTAGAGATATTACTATAGATATTGCTGTGGACAATACACTTTGCGACAATCTCTTTTTTGAAGATGGGACACCGGTATTGCCTATGCCTTCCACCTATTACACACTGGCTGGAGATAAAATCTCTTACAATGGTGAACATTGGGGAAATGTAGAGGTACAACTCACAGATGCATTTTTTGCTGATGAAAAAGCGTTAGGATGCAATTATGTTATTCCTGTGGTGATGAAAGGACAGACTGGTGCCGACCGAATTTTAACAGGCACTCCTCTGATTGAAGGCGATAAACCGGTGCGTACTAATTCTGATTATTGGAGTGTGTTGCCAAAGGATTATGTTCTCTATTGTGTAAAATATATGAACCCATGGCATGCTTCTTATTTGCGTCGTGGAATAGACAAAATTACAGAAAATGGAACGGTTACAACCTCTGAACGTCATGCTCAGTCTGTGGAAAAGGATGAAGTTTGTGGTATTACTACCCGTTCGTTAAACACAGCTGTTTTTCCTATTAGTACGACTTCTACTAATGGTACAACAGTGAACTGTGATTTGCTATTGACTTTCAATGATGATAACGAATGTACCATAACTTCGGGAACTACAGGAGTTTCGGCAACAGGCTCTGGAAAGTTTGTAGAAGATGGAGAGAAAAATTCTTGGGGAAATAAGGACCGGGATGCTATCTATCTCGAATACGATGTGGATTTCGGATTTAAACAAATTGCTACGAAAGATACGTTGGTGTTGCAAACACGCGGAACTAATAAGTTGGAGGTATTTGCTCCCAAGTATAAAGCTAATTAAATTTTGGAGATATGATTATGAAAAATAGCATAAATAAATATTTCGGTTTGGCTTTGTTGTTTATTTCAGCCTCTTGTGCCGACGATAAATTCGTCGATTTTAAGACGGAGAAACCAGAGAGCATAGCCCAATATGAGTATCTTAATGCGTATGACGCATTGAAGACATATATAGACCGTAGTACTCATCCTAACTTTAAGTTGGGAACAGGGGTCGCAGCTAATGATTTTCTGAAAGGAGAAATGGTTCGTAGCGTGGCTGTTACTAATTTTGATGAGGTAGTAGCAGGTAATGCTATGAAGTATGCATCCATTGTGGCAGATGATGGAAGTATGGATTTCGGTACAGTGACGAAGTTTGTAGAGGCGGCAAAGACTGCTGGATTGACAGTTTATGGGCATACGCTTTGCTGGCATTCACAGCAGAATAATAAGTGGCTGAATAGTTTGATTGCAGATAAGGAAGTGGAAATCGATCCGGATGCGAAAAAAGAGGTGGAAGATGGTGCTGTGGATTACTCAACTCTTGGTAGTTATTCATATTGGTCTCAAGGTCCTGATGCTATTGAAGTAAAGGATGGAGCATTGACTGTAACTAATAATTCGGTAAGGCAAGAATTTTATAGTGTTCAGTACCATATAGCTGATAAAATTCCTACTGTAGAAGGGACGAGTTATAAGGTTACACTGAATATAAAAGCTTCATCTGCAGGACAGATTACCTTGGTTTTAGGAAATTGGGGAAAAACTTCCGATGTGAAGATAGATATTACTAATGAATGGAAAGAGGTATCTGCTGAACTCGTAGGCAAACATACTGGTGATAGTTTTGTAATGTTACAATCTGGTAATTTTGCAGGAACTATTGATATAAAAAGTGTGAAGGTGACGCATTTAGAATCAGTGGGAGGTGTATTAACCGATGTATATGTTGTAGAGGACGATTTCTCCAGTAATAATATGATTGGCTGGGGTAATAATTCCACTCGGGTAGTAAATAATGGAGTGATGGAATTAACGAACCCGTCTGAAGTAAATCCTTGGGAGGCACAGGCTGGTTACGATTTCTCATCTCCATTAACCGAAGGAACTACCTATTTCTTGAAAATGAAAATTAAGGGTAGTGTAGCTGGTAGCATTGGAGCTGCTTTCCAGAAACCTGAAGGATATGAAGGGAGAGGAGATTTTCCTTCTATAGCGATTACAACAGATTGGAAAGAGGTTACGGTAAATACAAATTGTACAGGTGATGCTGCCACTCGTTTCCTTCTAAATTATGGTAAGTATGCCGGTACTATTTATATTGAAGATTTATCTATTTATTGGCAGAAATCAAGTAGTGGTATTCCTTTAACTCCTGAAGAAAAGAAAGAAGTACTCACCAACGAGCTTGAACGTTGGATAAAAGGCATGATGGAAGCCTGCGGAGGCTCTGTAACTGCATGGGATGTTGTGAATGAACCTATTTCTGGAGGTGGTGATGATGGTAATGGTAATTATGCTCTTCAATCAGCTACCAATCCGGACGATAATGGAGTAGGGGGACAGAACTTCTACTGGCAAGACTTCTTGGGCGATGATTATGCTCGTGTTCCAATCAAGTTTGCCCGCAAATATTTTGCAGAAAATGGTGGTAATTCTGGAGATTTGAAACTCTTCATCAACGACTATAATCTGGAATCTTGGTGGGATGACAATAAAAAAGTAAAGAGTTTGATTAATTGGATCAAACGTTGGGAATCTGATGGTGAAACAAAGATCGACGGTATCGGTACACAGATGCATGTTAGCTATATCTTGAATGAGGCTGATCAGAAGAAACAGGAAGAATCTATTGTTAATATGTTTGAGTTGTTGGCCGCAAGTGGTAAGTTGATTAAGATTACAGAATTAGATATGGGTATTGTGGAAAAGGCATTTGGTGAAGGTATCAAGACTGAATTGGTTACTTTTGAACAGCATCAGAAGATGTCTGATTTCTACAAATTCATTATTCAGAAGTATTTTGAAATCATTCCGGTAGCACAACAGTATGGAATTACACAGTGGGCTGCTACGGACAGTCCTGCAGATTCAGGTTGGAGAAAAGGACAACCTATCGGTCTTTGGGATTTGAATTATAATCGTAAGCATACCTATGCTGGTTTTGCCGATGGCTTAGCTGGTAAATAAAAGCATCTTATAGAAAAAGGCGACGGGATTCGCAGGGCGCACCCGTCGCCTTTATAGCCTTTTGTCCGTTATAGGGAATTAGGTTAGTTAATTCGATAAGATAAATGAAAAACATGAAAAATACAGTAAGTATTCTTTTATTTTTGTTCGTGTTTCTCTCAGCTTGTTCCGATGATTCGATACCGGAGAAGTTGAAACCAGAACCACCCCAACCGGATGTGGAAGAACCAAACCCCGATGATGATTCGGAAAATTGTGGAAATAATCAAAACAGTGTGTTACCCGCTTTGAGTGTGGTGGGGCGTTATTTGAAAAATGAAAAGGGAGAAATCATTAATCTGCATGGTTTTACACAGACTTACAGCCCTTTCTTTAATAATAATGCTTGGAATAATTATGATGTGCAGGGCTGTCTCAATTATAATAAGAGTATGGTGGACGGGATTCTAGCTGCCGGCTGGAAGTTTAACTTTGTACGAATGCACCTCGATCCTTATTGGAGCGATGATCCTGCTATGCAGTCTGTACGGTATGAGGGGCATGAACGTTTCTCCGAGTTCCGTTTCCGGAAGTATCTTGATGAATTGTTTGTACCGATGGCGGAATATTTTATGTCCAAGGGCATGTACGTAGTGATGCGTCCGCCGGGTGTATGCCCCAACGAAGCACCCTATCAGGGGATTGAGTTGGGAGACTCTTATCAGCAGTTCTTGCTCAAGGTATGGAATATCGTTTCACAACATCCTAAATTGAAAAACAACACTGGCGTAATGTTCGAACTTGCCAATGAACCCGTCAAGATAAAAGGTACGGACGGTACTTATGGCAGTACGGGTGACGGGCATTTCCAGAACCTTCAACTCTATTTCCAAGCCATAGTAGATAAGATTCGTGCCAACAGCCGTAATATTATCTGGGTACCGGGATTGTCTTATCAGTCGTCTTATGCCGGTTATGCTAAATACCGTATCCAAGGTGAGAATATCGGTTTTGCCGTACATTGCTATCCCGGTTGGTATGGCAGTGACGCTGAGGAAGACAGTAGCGAAGGTATAGGCTCTTCTACCGGTGGAGGTTATGAAAGCTTCCAGCGTGGTTGGGATGCCCAAGTAGGGCCGGTGGCGGCTTTTGCTCCTATCATGGTGACTGAAATAGACTGGGCGCCCAAGAAGTACAATGCCACTTGGGGAAAGAGTATAACGGGAGTGGCAGGAGAAAAGGGCTTTGGGGCCAACTTCAAATATATTGCCGATAATTCGGGTAATGTATCCTGGCTTTTCTTTACCACGAGGTCACATGAACTGGCAGCTTTTAAAGATATACCGGGCACTTCCGGCAATTATACGTTCCTCAATGATCCTGAGGCTTGCCCATGGGCTATGTACCATTGGTTTAAGGAGTATGCCGATGGTGTGGTGGTGAACGGTGCACCTGTAAGATTGGAACTTATGGGGCAGGAGGGTACTTTGAACTTGCCGATGGGTGGAGTGAATTACCTTAAAGTACGCGCTGTCTATTCCGACGGTTCTACACGAATGGTTACGGCAGAAGCCGATATCAGCAGTTCCAACTCTTCAGTGCTGGCTGTGGAGCGGGCGGGCAAACTGGTAGGAGTTGCTCCGGGAAATGCAACAGTGACAATAAACTATCAGCATCCTGTGACGAGAGCTTCCGGTACACTGACACTTGCAGTTACGGTTCTTCATCCTTTTTCATTGACGAAAGAAGCTTTTGATCCTTCTATCTGGGAAAAAGGCAGCTTTGATGAAAATACTCGCACGTTGATAACCGGACAATATGGCTTTGGTGGTTGGCAATTCTCTTCCGGACTGAATCTTTCTGCTTATCGCACGATAACTGTGGAACTGGGCAATGATAATACGAGTGGTGCCTCTTTTCGCATCTTTGACAAAAATAATTATTGGACGGATCCCGCGACCTACGATTTCGGTTCATCACGTAAGGTTACAGTAGACCTGCAAAATATGAAAGACAAGAACGGAACAAAGATTGATCCTTCTCATTTATACATTGTCGGATTCTGGTCTACTGGTAACAAGCCGATTATTATAAATCGGGTAAACTTGGAATGATATCCGGTTACAATGACTGGCAAACCTCTATTTTTAATAATTAGTAAACAAAAACTGACATGGAAAACAAAATACGCTGCAAAGGAAGGTATTTCCCTGAAAGATGTACTAAATATAAGTGATTGTTGGTTTGTGTTGGCAAGTGCGTAGGTAAGTGACGGCAATAATTTGCCGTCACTTGTTTTTTTGAGAAAATTGAAGACCTTACAATGTGGTATTGTATGCCTTTGTTTGTTCTCTTTGATTCTGTTCCACGTTTTTTAGTATTAATGGAAAAGTTGTTCGTCCCTATGAACGAAGCATAGCGGTACATCTCTTGAATACTGCTTCCGACAAATGTGGCATAGGTCTGCGGCAATAGTGACACCTGCTCTTTCACCGGCTCCACTTCCGACAGCCCGGAAAGGTTCCGCACTTCCAGCAGTACAATGCTGTTGCAACGTTTCACTCGCTGCTTGCCCTCGTGTGCACGTCCATATTCCAATGCGGGACAGATGTGTGGCAGGCGGTCTATGTGTTCGTAATGTCCACCGCTGTTGCCACTTGTATATTCCAGTATAGTACGCAATCCGTTGATATACTTTCCTTTGGTTTCCGACTTGATTTTGCTGATAAACGTTTCCGCTTCGCAAGTACTGATAGATAGTTTCTGTCCCGTGGTCTTGATCTTCCTTCGTCAAGGTTACTTTCATTGCTGACTTTTGTTTTTTTTAATTATTGAAGAATACACTTCGTCTCTTAGAGCTTGCAAGTTATATTACAAAACGTGCCGAAGCGAGTAAATACAGCCTCTTCTTTGGAAATATTTTGCCTGATATAACCGATATGATACAATAAGAAAAATTGAAAAATAAACCTGCAAAAACTTGACTTTACCTCATGGATTTTGTATCTTTGAAAGTAGTAAAACCTCGTTTTTCAATTGCGGGCCGGACGGTTTCCATCTGCGGGCTGTCTGGCCCGCAATTGTCCCCCGCACAGCCCGCAGATGCAAAACGAAGTTATACTGCAGGCATAACGGCATTTTTGCTGAAGCAAAAAGACAAAAACGACGGGGGAAATGATAATTTAGATTACACCACAGAGAGTACAGGGTCTCACAGAGTTTTTTTCTCCTTATTTTATTTTAGACAGAAGGACATAAGATTAAAAACCATGCACCGCAGCAGAATCTGTTCTTTTGTTCTTATTTCTGAAAAAACTGTGATACTCTGTGGTGGAACCGCAACAATATTATTAATCAAATAAAAACTAAAAGGGCCATGGCAGCAGAATATGACTTCCAAAGAAAGCCCAATCCAAAAGGCGACGGCGAGTTACAACCCCTTTATCCCCGCATCGTAAACAGGGGAACTATCACTACCAAACGGCTGGTGAGTGATATTTCACATGCATCCAGCTTTACTCCCGGAGACATCGAAGGATTATTGGCGGCATTTGAGGACCGCATTTCCTACTATCTTTCCGAAGGGCATCATGTGCAGCTGGGCAACATGGGATATTTCTCGGCAGGACTGGTGTCCCGTCCGGTGGAGGACAAGAAGGAGATTCATGCACAGAGCATATTCTTCGGCAAAGTACATTTTCGGGTATCCCCTGGCTTTCGTAAGCAGTGCGCAGGTTTTGTGGAACGTGTCAAGGCGGGATATGGCTTCAGGCATAGTGCCGAAATCAGTGGTGCGGAACGTTACCGTCGACTATTGGCTTTTTTGGAGACACATCCTTTCATTACCCGCAAAGATTATAGCGGTATTACGGGACTTTTGAAGAATAAAGCACTGAATGATCTTAATTTGTTGGTGAAAAAAGGATACTTGACAACAGTGGGACAAGGTTCGCATAAAGTATATGTAAAGGCTGATAATGAAAAGATTATAGTGGGAGAAAAGACCGAAAACTAAGAGTTTGGCGTACTGGCAAAATCTTTTTTATAACTCATTGGATCCTGTTTTATTTGAGCGTTTTCAGTAAGCAAGCCGCTACAGTTATCTTCTCAGCGGCTTTTTTTGTTTGTTTTTGGGCCTTTGATTAAATTATGAGATAAACTAAACTTTTAGACAGTAGAATATAATATTTATAGAATTTGCACTGGGCTGTATACTTTTCTGAAATATGTAACATAAGCAAAAGAATCTGCAACAGATTTTGGAAAAGAAATTAGCAAAAGATGTTTTTCTTTGTAATATTGTTAAACCAGTTTCACAATATGGCAATGAAAAAGATTATCACATTATTTGGCGCTTTTGCATTACTGACGAATCTTAATTCGCTCTCTTATGCACAAGTTCTTGAAGATTTCAGACCTTCAAGCGTAAACCAATTAGGGAAAGCATACCCTCAGGTTAATTCCGAAGGGAGGGTACGTGCCCAACTTTATGCACCGGAAGCCAAAAAAGTACAGCTTGATATTGGTGGTGTAAAATATGACATGATAAAGAATGAGCAAGGGTTTTGGACGGGAGAATCAGAACGTCAGCAAGAGGGGTTTCATTATTATCAGTTGAATGTGGATGGGGCATCTGTTCCCGATCCGGGTACGAAATATTTTTATGGTGCAGGACGTTGGGGGAGTGGAATTGAAATTCCGGCACGTGATGAGGATTTTTATGCTTTGAAAGATGTACCTCATGGTTTGGTGAGTGAGTTGAACTATTATTCTAAAATTACACAGTCGTGGAGACGTTGTTTCGTGTATACACCAGCTGGATATGAAGTCAATACGAAGAGGCATTATCCGGTGCTTTATCTTCAGCATGGCAGCTTTGAGGATGAAACGGGTTGGGGCAGTCAGGGTAAAGCGAATTTGATATTGGATAATCTGATTGCTGCGAAGAAAGCAGTCCCGATGCTGATTGTCATGGATAATGGTTATGCAACCAGGCCGAGCGAACAAACTCCTTTCCAGACAACGGTATTTGAGGAAGTGCTGATGCAAGAGGTCATACCAATGATTGATGAGAAGTTCCGTACATTGCCTAATCGTGAGAGCCGGGCTATTGCCGGTTTATCAATGGGGGCAAATCAAACGATGCGCATTGCCATGAATTATCCGGAGGCTTTTGCCTATTATGGTGGTTTTAGCGGTACATCCAACTATCCGAGTACGGAACCTTTGGATGCTGATACTTTTTTAGGTGGAAAATTTAAAGATGGGAAAGCGGTAAACAGGCAATTCAAGTCTTTCTTTCTGGGTTTGGGGACTTCCGAGCCGGCTCCTTTTCCCGGTGTTGTAAAAGCTTTCAGGCAAATGTTGGATAAACAGGGGATAAAATATACCTATTATGAATCTCCTGAAACTGCACATGAGTGGCTGACTTGGCGCAGGGCGTTGCATCAGTACGCACAATTGCTATTTCAATAAGAATTAATATAAAGACGATAATTACATGTAGTTTAATACAAATATGAAAAAACAAAAAACTCTTTTACTTTTATGTAACTTGTTTTGTTGCATACTATTACCGCTGTCGGCGCAAAAGCCTGCAACTAATCCTGTGATTTATGCTGATGCACCAGATATGTCAATGCTGCGTGTGGGGGATACTTATTACATGAGCAGCACTACGATGCATATGTCTCCGGGAGTTCCTATTATGAAATCAAATGACTTGGTGAATTGGAAATTGGTGAATTATGCTTACGATACGCTTGCCAATATACCTACCATGAACTTGGATGACGGGAAAAATACTTATGGGCGTGGGTCGTGGGCGAGTTGTCTTCGCTATCACGAGGGAGTGTACTATCTCTCCACTTTCGCTCAGACTACGGGCAAGACATATTTTTATACCACTAAAAATCTTGAAAAAGGTCCCTGGAAGTGTACGGAATTCTCTCCCGCTTATCATGATCATTCTTTTTTCTTTGATGAGGACGGGCATATCTACATGATATATGGTAATGGGAAACTCTTTTTGGCAGAGCTGAAACCGGATCTTTCAGGCGTAAAGCCGGGTACGGAGAGGGTGCTGATAGAGAATGCCAGTGCACCGGCCGGAGATAATATCATGCTGGGTGCTGAAGGTTCACAACTTTTCAAGGTAAACGGGAAGTATTATCTTTTTAATATCACTTGGCCACGTGGCGGAGTGCGTACTGTGATTGTGCATCGTGCTGATAAGATAACTGGACCTTATGAAGGACGAGTCGTTTTTCAGGATCGTGGAATTGCACAAGGTGGGCTGGTGGATACACCGGATGGACGCTGGTTTGCTTATCTGTTTGAGGATTGCGGTGCGGTAGGTCGTATTCCTTATCTTGTTCCGGTTGAGTGGAAAGATGGATGGCCTGTTTTGGGTGTGAATGGGCGTGCTCCTGCTAAGTTGGAATTGCCCGATAGTCGTGGACTCATTCCGGGTATTGTTGCTTCTGATGATTTCAACCGGAAGAAAGGAGAGCGTGCCTTGCCGTTAGTATGGCAATGGAATCATAATCCGGACAATGCGTTGTGGTCTCTTTCTGCCCGTAAGGGATATTTGCGGTTGACAACTGGTCGGATGGAGACTTCTTTTACACAAGCTAAGAATATATTGACGCAACGTACTATCGGTCCTGTTTGTACAGGTTCGGTCAGTATGGATGTTTCAGGAATGAAAGAGGGAGACTTTGCGGGACTGTCTCTTTTCCAGCGTAAATATGGACAGGTAGGTGTTAAGGTTACTGATGGCAAGAAATATATTGTGATGGTGAATGGTGAGAATGAAACTCCCGCAGAGGTGGAAAAAGTACCGTTGAACCAGCAGGTTGTTTATTTCAAAGCAGAGTGTGACTTCAGGAACAAAGTCGATAAAGGCTATTTCTATTATAGCTTGGATGGAAGTAATTGGAAAGCTATCGGTAACGTCCTGAAGATGCAATATACCATGCCGCACTTCATGGGCTATCGCTTTGCTTTGTTCAATTACGCAACGAAAGAAGTGGGAGGATATGCTGATTTTGATTATTTTAAGATAGAAGATAAGATTTCCGATTGTCGTTGGGAGGACATCTGTTATGCGGATGACAAACTGGAAGGTCATAAGTTGGATATCTACTTGCCTGATATGGACGAGCCTTCTTATAAGGTGGTGGTACTTATTTATGGCAGTGCCTGGTTTGCTAATAATATGAAACAAGCAGCCTTTCAGGTTTTTGGTAAGTCGTTGCTTGATAAAGGTTTTGCAGTGGTTTCCATTAATCACCGTTCAAGCGGGGATGCCAAATTCCCGGCACAGATTAATGATGTGAAGGCTGCAATTCGTTTCATTCGTGCTAATGCTGCCAAGTATAAGTTGGATACTTCTTTTATAGGAATTACCGGCTTTTCATCGGGTGGACATTTAGCTTCTTTGGCGGGGACAACCAATGGTGTGAAATCTTATACGATAGGGGCTAAGACGGTAGATTTAGAAGGTAATGTAGGGTTGTATCCTTCTTTCAGCAGCCGGGTGGATGCGGTAGTTAATTGGTTCGGACCGATAGATATGACACGCATGGAGAACTGTAATACCACTAAAGGGGCTAATTCTCCTGAGGCAGCTTTGATCGGCGGGGTACCCGCCGATAATTTGGATATGTTGGCTCTTCTAAATCCCATTACTTATATAGATAAAAACGATCCTAAATTTATTGTTATTCATGGTGAAGCGGACACTGTGGTTCCCAATTGTCAAAGTATCTTTTTCTCTGAGGCTCTGAGGGCACAGGGACGTTTGGAAGAATTTATTTCTGTTCCCGGCGGACAACATGGTCCTGTCACTTTCAATGAAAATACTCTCAAGAAAATGATAGACTTCTTTGCAAGAGAGGCCGGAATATAGAGAGATTTAAACCGGATAAGGCCGATAAAATGCGATGACATTAAATGACTGCCGCATGATAGCTGGTATTTAGCTGTCATGCGGCGGTATATTTATAGGTGCAAGGGATAATTACAATTTAACCCTTATTTTTTTTCCTGTATAAGTCACTGTTTTACTGTTGCCGTCTATGGCTTTCACTATGAATTGACGTTTTTGCAGCATACCATTGTATTCTCCTTTTCGTGCACCGATTGTAAGAATTCTACTGGCATTATCCCAATTCATTGGGATTTCGGTATAAGCTCCGTTTTCATAGTTATAATTGTCTCCCTCATCCTCATAAAGGGTGAAATTGCCGTTCTCGCCGGGATATACACATAGGGTCAGGTTATCCCACTTCTTTTCGCCGGTGTACTGAACATCCGGTCCGCATGGAACGATACTGCCGGCACGTACAAAGAGAGGAATACGGTTTAAAGTAGTGGAAATGACAAGTTTCTGTCCGCCTTCTATGGCTTCATTAGTCCAGAAGTTATACCACCGGGTACCGGCAGGCAGATAGACTTCCATGTTCTTGGAATGGGTAAAGTCAGTAAGTATAGGTGTTTTGGCTGATTTCTTGGAATCACGGTTCCAACCTTCATTTTCCTCTAAAGTCTTTTGTTGTACCTCCGGGGTGTATTGGGCGTGAAGTACCGGGGCTACGAGAAATGCCTTTCCAAACATGTATTCGTCATTGACATTCCATGTTTGCTTGTCATTCACGAAATCCATGAAGAGTGCACGCATGAAAGTAGAGCGGTTATGTGTTACATCCCAAGAGGTGGAATAGATATAAGGCAGCAGAGTGTATCGTAGTTTGACCGCATCAACCAAGGCATCGTAAATCGGTTCGCCTTTTTTGCCGTACCAATAGAACTCGCGGGGGACATCAGCGCCATGACTGCGCATCATTGGACAGAAAACACCAAATTGCAACCAGCGGACATAAAGCTCCTGATACATCGGATTACGGGTTGCACTGTTGTCTCCCCAACTTGTATTGTATGAACCGGCAAAGAAGCCACCGAGGTCTGAGTTCCAGTGAGGCATACCGGTCAGCGAGAAATTTAGCCCTGCTGTTATTTGTTTGCGGAACATATCCCAAGAGGATTGGACATCACCAGACCAAACATTGGAACCGTAACGTTGCTGCCCTAAGAAACCGGAGCGGGTCAGGATGATGACACGTTTGTCTTGTGTTAGGGCACGTTGATGATCGGAAACACCGCCTACGCTGACAAGTGGATAGGCATTGCGTACACTACGGTAGGAGCCTAGTCCGGTCTGACGGTCGAAATCGCTTTCTTTGTGGTTGAAGTGATCCGGTTCAGTAGAGTCCATCCACCAACCGTCCATGCCAAGTTGGAAGATTCCTTTATTGAGATGTTCCCAATAAATATCGCGGGCCTTGGGACTGTAAGCATCATATACACGTACTCCGGAGGGATATTCCAAGTTGGGCGGCCAACCGTCAACACCGGATTGCGGCCAGGTTTCGATGTCGAAGAGTAATCCTTCTTTATCCAAAGCTCTGTAAGGCTTGGTAGCAGGGCCGAATGAGGACCAGATGGAAATCATCATACGGGCATTCAGGGCATGTACTTCGTCAATCATATCTTTGGGACGACTGAAAGCAGGATTCTGAAAATCCATAGCGTTCCAAAGATAATTGTGCCCCCAGTATTGCCAGTCTTGAATGATACAATCCAGGGGAATCCCCAACTCGCGATACTTTTTCACGACTCCTACTGTTTCTTCCTGGCTTTTATACCGCTCTTTACTCTGCATGAAACCATAACTCCATAGAGGCATCATCGGTACATCACCGGTCAATGCACGTACTTCGGCTATAACTCCATCGGCAGAACCGCCATACATAAAGTAATAGTCTATGCAATCGCCAACTTCGGAACAGAAGGAGGTTTCCTGCTCGTTGTCGGTGTAGGTTGTACCTGAGTAGTTGTCCCAGAACACTCCGTAGCCTTTGGTAGATTGGAAAAATGGGGAAACGTCTTCCACATTGCCTTGGACCAGATGCTTAGTCATGCCACGTTGCATCATTTGCCCATTTTGCAACTGTCCGAGTCCGTAAAGACCTTCTTCTTTGCTTGTTGTGAAGCCTTGATAAACGCTATAGGTGGAGCGTCCGGCATCGTTAACAGGAGTAAAAGCCTTGACATTCTCTTGTTCAATAAGTAATGCGTCACCATTAGGCTTTGCATAAGTAATAATACCTGTTTGGGGGTTAAGAATCACTGTCAGCGTTTGGCTTTTCATGACAATACAGCCATTTCCGGGAGTAGTAATTTTAATACCGGAGTTTTGAGGTTGGGCAATGACAGAAAGACTTTCTTTTTTAACGCTTTTGCCTTGGGGCGTTTTTAAAACACGAAGGGTATTGGGACCGAACCACTGAATTTCTATATCGGTTTGTTTTCCGGAAATAGTAGTTTTAATACCCGATGTGGTTTTCTGGAATTCTTGTGCCCATGTCCATGACGTGAGCAGGCATAAAGCCATGATGATAATACTTCTTCTCATATTGATAATATGTTATATGTTTATATTATTTAAACTTACACAGATTGGGCTTTGAGTAGTTTTTTATTATGTATTATACTTTTTGGGGGTGTGGCTACCCGGTCGGATATTAGAAAAAATATTCCGTTAATTCCCACTTTTGCATTTTTCATGATACTTTGTTTTTATGTTTGAATAATACTGCAAAAGTAGGCTGAAACTACTTGGAGGTTGATTACAAATGTTGCGGAAAGCAACACTCTCGTTGAAAAATAGGGCGGTTTATCGGTTTTTCCACTGATTTATGTACTGGGAAGGCCGCATGCCAAATTCTTCCTGAAAACATTTACTTAGATAACTGGAAGTGTTGAATCCAACAAGGTCGGCAACTTCGGCAACAGTGTAGCCTTCTTTCAGGAGTTGGGCTGCACGTCTTAGGCGGATGGATCGGATGAAATTAGTAGGTGTTTTTCCTACCACTGAAATCAATCTTCGATATAGTCCGGTGCGGTCCATTCCCATATCACGACTCAAGACTTCCACTGAATATTCGGGATTATCGAGATTTTGTTCTATATATTGCAGCACTTTACGAAGAAAAGCTTCATCGGCAACCGATAGTAAAGAATTGTCGGAGACTGGCTTTGGAGCTGTTTTGAGCTGCTCTTTCCGCTTCTCTTGCTGTTCCAGTAATTGGCGCATGTTAACCAGTAATTCCTCTTGTGTCCATTCATTCTCATCCGATGATAAAGGGGAAAGTATACCTTCTGAAAGCTGGTTGATTAGTTTTTTCAGTTCTGTGGCATGGTTTCGGATCTCCTCAAGTTGCAGTTTGTCTTTCCCTTCATTCATATATTTCAGCATACTGTCTAAAGGGGATATTATTCGGTTGACAGGCTCTTTCAATTCTTCATTGACATTCTGTAAGAAAGTAGTTTTCATCTCATCCAATTTTTCTTTTTGGTCACGCAACAGCTTCCGGCGCTTGCGTCGTATATATGTAAGGATGAAGAGTAAGATACTTCCTGAGATGAGCAGAATATAAAATATGTAAGCATATGTCGTTTTCCAGAATGGAGCTTTTACTGTAATCTTCATTTCTGCATATTTATTTGACCATATCTCATTATTATCGGCTGCTTGTACCCGAAAAGTATAGGTTCCGGGTGGAATGTTGGTATAGGTGGCATGTCCTTTGCCGGCAGAAGAACGGATTTCTCTTTCAGAATGATCAATGCCTGTTAGCTGGTAACGATAGTACGTCTGTGTGGGATTAATATAATTTAAAGCGGAAAATTCTAAAGAAAAGAAATTCTGGTTATGTTTTAGTGTGATTTCCTTAGTCTGAGCTATAGGTTGAGACAATATTGGATTACCATTGTAATTTTTGCCTTTCTCTACTTGTTCTCCTAATAATTTGAATCCAGTAAATAGGGGACTTGAATATGGTTTGTCTGTTACAGTCGGAGATATTGTGAATTTGTTAAAGCCATTGATACCGCCCCAATAAATTGTACCGTCGGTTGCTATAAAAACGGAGCGTTCGCAGAACTCGTCCGTTATTACACCGTCATATTGATTGAAATTGGCAAATGAATAAGATAATGGTTCTTGAAGATTATTTGCTGTAATACGTGTTATCCCATTGGAAGTGGATAGCCAAATTATATTATCTTCACTCTGAATAATGGACCGTATGGAATTGTTGACTAATCCGTCAGTTGTATAGAACGTTTTTTGTTGTTCGGTATTCGGGTTCCATAGCAATAATCCGTCTTCCAGGCCAATCCATATTTGTTTTTGATTATCTGTTAGGATAGAATTACATATATGGGAAGTAGGGAAAAAGCGGTATTCTTTCTTTTTGTAATTATAGATAAACCAGCCTTTTTGTCCGATACCTGCTAAGCAGTCTTTTTTATAGGGAATCAATTGGTAAACTGTAAAAGTACTTATTTCAGGCACTTCTGTAACTTTTTCAAATTTTTCAGTGGCAGGGATAAACCTACCGAACCCTTGATTGTCGATACATAAATATAGCGTTCCGTCTGACAGTTCTATGACGGAGCGGATGGTGTGTTCGGGTAATATATTCTGTTTGATTATGCCGTTTGGCATTATACAAATTAACCCTTGTCCGGTAGTTCCCAGCCAGATGCGTTGCTGGCTATCTTTTAGTAAAACATTGCAATGGATAGTGGATAATTCCTGTGAGTATGAGATTAAATTGCCGTCGGCAAGAGTATAATAAAACAGGCCTTTCTTCGTGCCTACTAATATGTTTTTTTGATCTGTTGTAAAACATGTTACGGATATATTTACGTCTTTGGCGGTTGGAAACAAACTGTTACCTATATTTTGAAAACGGAAACGATTAGGATGATAATAGAGTATTCCCCGGTCCAAAGTGCCTAACCACATACCTCCTTGATTGTCATTATAGAGTGTGCTCACCTCTGTATTTATAGTGCGTCCGTCTACTAATTTGAGGTTAGGTATATATTGTTTATTTGTCAGTCCGGCATCAATGTTCCATAATCCCATATAACAGCTGATCCATATGCTATTGTCTTTATCGATAGACAGGCTGTTTAGCCGATAGTCCGTCTGAAATACAATATTCCATTTTTTTCTTGTTATATCGTAATTCAGCATTACTCCTCCTTTGTTTCCGTTACGCAATTGATAAAAAGTATTGTTACCGGGTACTACATAGGAAGTATTTTCGTATTTCCCTTCAGGGAGTTCATCCGGTAGCTTTTGTCTGTATATTTCTTGATGTGATTTAAGATTATAGCAAATCAATAAACCGGAACGGTAAAAAAGGTATAATTGGTCTTCCAGTACACCAAGATCATAGAGCTGGTCGGTAGTGTTGCCTGTTGAAGATGCATAAGGCAAAAATGTTTTTGCCTTCATATTGTCTTTGTCTACAAGGATTAATTCGTCTTTATCATTTATAATCCATATATTTTTAGTCTTATCCATAAAGAAGTCTTTTATAGGGGAACTGATGCCCCATGTGGCGAGTAGGCTGTCCGGTTGTTCCACAAGACATTCATGCTTTATATCTACAACCATAAGTTGATATTGGTTCTTGATCCACATATATCCGTGGGAATCTATGTATTCGTGATGGAAACCTGAATATGCAGACAATGGGCAAAAATGTTTTTGATTATAGTGTAAATAATTGAAATCGGTTCCGTCGTATAGGTTTAATAAGCCTTCGGTGATTATCATCATGCGACCGTCCGGTAATTGGGTAATGTTGCGTACTCTGTTTCCACCCAAACCTTCTGTCCCCTTGATCGGAGTAAAAACACAGTATTTCTCTGCGATGGCAGGTAATGAAAGAAATATAAAAAATATAGTGATTATGTGTTTCATATTGCGTGTTTTCTATTAAGGGCAAATTTATGGAAACTTTCGTTATGCCTGATAATTTCTATAAAGTTTTTGACGAAATATGATTTTATGATGAATTTTAATGCTTTTAGAAGAAGTATATGCGTAAAAGAAGCCAATTTGTAACATAGGCGAAAGTTTCTGAAACATGGTCAGAATGCAATTTGATAAAGGATGCTTTTCTTTGCAAATATATAGTTGACTAAAGAATTAATCTAAAAGAAAATGGTAAAACATATCTTGTTTTTTTGTGTGTTCGTTTGGGTAAGTACGTTTGCATTTGGCAAAGAAAGTAAGTTGTATGGTCCGGACGGGAAATTGTGTGTTATTGTGTCGGATGAAGGGGGAATGCCTTCTTACAGTGTGTTATATGAAGGTGTCACTTTCCTTCAGAAATCTCCATTAGGAATCGAAACAAATCTTGGGGATTTTACTCAGCAGATGGCATTAACTAACGTTGGTCAGCTTTCATCTGTCAATGAAGAATATCAGCTTCTTACGATTAAGAATAGTAATCCGCAATATCAGGCAAATGTGCAGACTTACACATTCTCCAAAGAAGGAAAAAAGATATATGATATCGTTTTTCAAGTTAGCAATCATGACATAGCATTTAAATATCGGATTTATCCACAAGGCAATACATTGTGTTGTATTGTAAAGAAAGAGGCTACAGGATTTGTGCTTCCCAAGGGCAGTACGACTTTCCTTTGTCCGCAGGCAGCGCCGATGGGGGGATTTGCAAGGACATCTCCCAGTTATGAAACAAGTTATACAGTGGACGATGTGATAGGGAAGAACGGTTGGGGGAATGGTTATACTTTTCCTTGTCTGTTCAAGAATGAAGATAAAGGTTGGGTATTGATTTCAGAAACCGGAGTAAGTAGCGCTTATTGCGGAAGCCGCTTGTTGGGAAAAGAAAATGGATTGTACACAATCGGTTTTCCACAAGAAGGTGAATATAATGGAAATGGAACAGTATCACCGGGTATGGCCTTGCCGGGTGAAACTCCTTGGCGTACTGTCACTGTTGGGAGAACATTGGCGCCAATAGTGGAAACTACTGTTATGTTTGATGTGGTAAAACCGTTATATGAAGCTTCGCAGGAATTCCAGTATGGATGCGGTACATGGAGTTGGATTATTGGTGGTGATAATAGCATGAACTATGATGAACAAAAACGCTATATTGACTTTAGTGCGGATATGGGTTATAGTTCCGTATTGGTCGATGCGCTATGGGATAGCTGGGTAGGACGGGACAAGATAGCTGAATTGGCTGATTATGCTGCATCTAAAGGGGTGGCACTTTATCTTTGGTATAACTCCAACGGGTATTGGAATGATGCTCCTCAATCTCCGAGAGGCATTATGAATAATACAATTATGCGCCGGAAAGAAATGAAATGGATGCAAAGTATAGGTATACGAGGAATAAAAGTTGATTTTATCGGCAGTGACAAGCAGGTAACCATGCAGCTTTATGAAGATATTCTTGCAGATGCCAATGATTATGGACTGATGGTTATTTTCCATGGTTGTACACTACCTCGCGGATGGGAACGGATGTATCCTAATTTTGTAGCTTGTGAAGCTGTACTTGCCAGTGAAAATCTGCATTTCTCTCAGGGCAGTTGTGATGCTGAATCATTCAATGCTTGTTTACACCCGTTTATACGCAATACGGTGGGAAGTATGGATTTTGGTGGCAGCGCTTTGAATAAATATTATAATGCAGGGAATAAACCGGGTGGCAGCCGTCGTGTTACTTCCGATGTGTTTGCATTGGCTACGGCTGTCCTATTTCAAAGTCCTGTACAGCATTTCGCTTTAGCTCCTAATAATTTGACTGATGCCCCTGTTTGGGCTATGGACTTTATGAAGACCGTTCCTTCAGTTTGGGACGAGGTGAAGTTTATCGACGGTTATCCGGGAAAATACATTTTGCTTGCCCGTCGCCATGCGGATACTTGGTACATTGCCGGAGTAAATGCGCAAAAAGAGCCATTGAAGTTAAAAGTAAAACTTCCTATGATTGAAGCAGGAAAAGAAGTGAAAGTTTATAGCGATAATAAAGATTTAGAGGGAGATTTGCAGACTGTAAAATTAAACAAAAGGCAAGAAGTGCAAATCACTATTCCTTGCAATGGCGGAATGGTGATAATTGGCTGATATTCCCTTGCTATATCATTTCTTTAAAAAGTAGAGGCATGTTACCTTAAAAAATTACATATTATGGCAAACACAAAAAAAACGAGAATTACTTTAGTTGCTTTGTTATTATCTCAGATGATGACTTTCGGGCAAACAGCGATACCTTTGGTCTATGACAAAGAATGTGCAAATGACAACTTTCGTGTTCCCGAGATGCCTGCAATAGACAAATTGCCGGAGATAACTACTCTTCCGGATCCTTTTGCATGGGCTGATGGAAGCGGGCGTTCAACAGACTTCAAGGATTGGGAACGTCATCGTTTTGAGATAGCCCGTCAATTACAACATTATGAATTGGGGATGAAGCCGGTTGTCTCAAAGGATAGTATAGAGGCTACTTTAATTAACGATACGCTGCGGGTTGTTGTACATGAGAATGGTGAGACGCTGCTATTGACGGCTCCTATCAAGTATCCTGAGGGCAATGGCCCTTTTCCTGCTATTATTGGGATTGGCAGACCCACAGGTTCTCTTCCGGTACAGTTGTTTGATAAAAGGAGAATCGCACAGATTACATTTAATTTCACACAGGTCATGTCTCATACACAAAAGCGTGGTAATGAGCCGATAAATCGTTTATATCCAGATCAAACGGATATGGGGGCTTACTGTGCATGGCCATGGGGGATCAGCCGATTGATTGATGGGTTGGAAAAGGTTGGAAAAAAATCGCGTATCGATCTTTCACATTTGGCAGTATCCGGTTGTTCATTTGCCGGTAAAATGGCATTGTTTGCAGGTGCTTTTGATGAGCGTATTGCGTTGACTATCGCCCAAGAACCCGGAGGCGGAGGGGTTGATGCTTGGCGTGTTTCGGAAACCTTAGGAAATGTGGAAACTTTGGGGCGTACCAGTTATGCATGGTTTTTGGAGAGTATGCGCCAGTTTGCAGGTAAGAATGTAAATCGGTTGCCGATTGATCATCATGAACTGGCAGCATTGATTGCTCCTCGTGCTTTGCTGGTACTTGGAAATACAGATTATGAATGGTTGGCAGAAGAGTCGAACTACGTATCTTGTCAGGCTGCACGAATGGTATGGAAGGCTTTTGGCATAGAAGATCGTATGGGCTTTTCTATTCAGGGAGGTCATATGCATTGTATGTTGCCGGAGAGTCAGTATCCGGAAGTGGAAGCTTTTATTGATAAATTTCTGTTGGGTAAAACAGACGTAGATACCTTTGTTTCGAAAGCGGATATGTTTGAGGATGTGGACTATTTGAAATGGATGCCTTGGGCAAATGAGATAGAACGTTTAGGCGAAGAGAGGCTGCCCTATACCAAAGGTGCTTTTGCAACGAGACGCTATCGTAATCTCTTTGCGGAATTGGGCTATAAGCAAAAGGACATTGATAAAAAGTTGAAATCGGTATTCGAAAGTGTTTTTTATGGACCGGATAAGGTCTATTTTGAAGTGGGGGATTCAATGGCTTATATCAGCGACATAAAAAATCATGATGTACGTACAGAGGGAATGTCTTATGGATTGATGATTGCCGTTCAGTTTGATAGGAAAGATATTTTTGATCGTTTGTGGCGATGGGGCAAGAAATATATGCAGCATCAGGAGGGACCGCTGAAAGGTTATTTTGCATGGAGCTGTAAGACGGACGGCACGCGTAATGCTCAAGGACCGGCGTCCGATGGGGAACTTTATTATGTAACATCACTTATTTTTGCTTCTAATCGTTGGGGTAATTCAACGGGAATTAATTATCTTGCCGAGGCTCAAAACATATTGGATTGCTCGATGCAGAAAATAGGTATGGAGCGTGTTGCCCCTTTGATTAATTTGGAACATCAGTTGATAACATTTACGCCGGATCCTTTTGGAGGAAGGTTTACGGATCCTTCTTACCATGTTCCCGCATTTTATGAGGTATGGGCCAGGTGGGCAGAAGACGGCAGGAGCGAATTCTGGCGGGCGTGTGCCCGGAAAAGTCGTGAATATTTGCATAAAAGTATTCACCCTGTAACAGGGCTTAATCCTGATTATAATAACTATGATGGCACATTGCTTGGCAGTAAACGGGTTATAGGAGATGCTTTTCGTTTTGATTCATGGCGTGTACCTATGAATATAGCATTGGATTATTCATGGGCATGTGCGGACAGAAAATGGCAGCAAGAATATGGAAATAAGATACAAAACTTTTTTTATTCCCAAGGTATAGATAGCTTTGTAGATCAATACAATGTAGATGGTACAACGGTGACAGAACTGCTGGGTGCCGGAGGGTATAAGAAATTGAGACATTCTTTGGGACTGGTTGCTACTACTGCTGCGGTCTCATTGGTTTGTACACATGATAAGAGCCGGGAGTTTGTCGATCGTTTATGGAATGTCAAACACGTGCCTTACGATGACGGTTATTTTGACGCTTATTATGACGGACTACTTCGTTTGTTTGCTTTTATGCATTTGAGCGGGAACTATCGGATTATATTTCCTCAAGGACATTAATTATTATAAAATTGAAAAATAGAAATGAAAAACAGAGTGATTGATTTATTGCTGGTATGCCTTTTTTTAGGGAGCTGCTCAGCTATGTACGCGCAAGATAGGGACTTTCATATTTATTTGGCTTTCGGGCAATCTAATATGGAAGGCAACGCACGCGTGGAGCCGCAGGATAGCATAGGAATAAGCGAACGTTTCTTGATGATGTCTGCTGTGGATTGTCCTGAGCGCGGAAGAGTAAAAGGAGAGTGGTATAAGGCTCTTCCTCCATTGTCTCGTTGCCATACGGGACTGACCCCTTGCGACTATTTTGGACGTACTATGGTGGATAATCTGCCACCGAATGTCAAAGTGGGTGTTATCAATGTGGCTATCGGGGGATGTCGTATTGAACTGTTCGATAAAGAGAATTGTGCAGAACATATTGCTACTCAACCGGGTTGGCTGAAAAATATCGTGAAGTCTTATGATAATAATCCGTATGCTTGGTTGGTAGACTTAGCTAAGAGAGCACAGAAAGACGGGGTGATTAAAGGTATTCTGGTGCATCAGGGGGAATCAAATACAGGTGACAGGGAATGGCCGGAAAAACTGAAAGGCGTTTATGAAAACTTATTGGCTGATTTAAATCTGAAAGCGGAGGAAGTGCCTCTTTTGGCCGGAGAAGTGGTACATGCCGACCAAAAGGGTATTTGTGCAAGTATGAATGAAATCATAGATACACTGCCACAGGTAATCCCAACGGCGCATGTCGTTTCATCTGCCGGTTGTCCGGCAGCAGGGGATAATCTGCATTTTACCGCTCGTGGATACCGCATGTTGGGTGCACGTTATGCTGAAACAATGTTGCAGTTGTTGGGATATAGGGCATTGGTGAACAAGCAGGAAGCAACTCGGATGAAATTATGGTACTCGGCACCGGCACATCGCTGGGTAGAAGCGTTGCCGGTGGGTAACTCTCGTTTGGGCGCTATGGTTTACGGTGGTACAGATAAGGAAGAAATTCAGCTGAATGAAGAAACTTTTTGGGCAGGCGGTCCTTATAGCAATGACAATCCGAAAGGAAAAGGGGCTTTGGCTAAAGTGCGTGAGCTTGTGTTCGCCAACCGTCTGTCGGAAGCACAAAAAATGATAGATGAGAATTTTTTTACCGGACAGCATGGTATGCGTTTTCTCACCATGGGCAGTTTGTTCATAAACCAACCGGAACATAAGAATGTTGAAAACTACTATCGTGAACTGGATATAGAAAATGCCGTAGCCGTTACCCGATATATGGTGGATGGGGTGACATATACACGCACAGTCTTTTCGTCGTTTGCCGATGATGTAATTGTTGTACGCATGGAGGCTGATAAGCCGAAAGCGTTGAACTTTGATTTGAGTTATAACTCACCATTGAAACATGCGGTAACGGCTAAGGGAAATGAACTGATAGTGAAATGTGAAGGTGCGGAGCAGGAAGGGATTCCTGCGGCATTAAATGCCGAATGCAGGGTATTGGTGAAACATAATGGAAAGTCCGGAAAGTCGAATGAATCTGTGGTTGTAAACCAAGCTACCGTAGCGACTCTTTACATATCTGCTGCGACGAACTTCGTGAACTATCATGATGTGAGTGGTAATGCTTCAAAGCTCGTTTCTACCAGCCTGAAACGTGCTGTAAAAATACCGTATGAGCAAGCTCTGGCCAATCATATAGCTGCCTATAAGAAGCAGTTCGATCGTGTGAAGTTCTCCATACCTTCTACCGAAACATCTACGTTGGAGACAGATAAACGGGTTGCTGCTTTTGGTGAAGGAAAGGACCAGAACCTTATGGCACTGATGTTTCAGTATGGTCGTTATTTGCTTATTTCTTCTTCGCAACCCGGTGGACAGCCTGCTAATCTGCAAGGTTTGTGGTGCAATAGCGTATATGCTCCTTGGGACAGTAAATATACGATCAATATTAATACGGAAATGAATTACTGGCCTGCCGAAGTGACAAACTTGTCGGAAAACCACCAACCGCTTTTTGATATGGTTAGCGATTTGAGCGTAAGCGGCAAGAAAACTGCTGAAACTGTTTACGGAGCACGTGGCTGGGTGGCTCATCACAATACAGATTTGTGGCGTGCTTGTGGGCCGATAGATGCTGCCTATTTCGGAATGTGGCCCAATGGGGGGGCTTGGCTTACACAGCACTTATGGCAGCATTATCTTTTCACCGGTGACAAAGAGTTTTTGCGCCGCTATTATCCGGTAATGAAAGGCGCGGCAGATTTTTATTTGAGCCATTTGGTGAAACATCCTCAGAACGGTTGGTTGGTAACAGCTCCTTCTGTATCGCCTGAACATGGGTATGCCGGTTCTTCCATTACTGCAGGATGTACTATGGACAATCAGATAGCTTTCGATGCACTTTATAATACAATGCTTGCAGCCCGTATATTAGGTGAGTCCCAGGCATATCAAGATTCCTTGGCCGTTGCTTTCAAGCAGTTGCCGCCTATGCAGATAGGACGTCATAATCAGCTTCAGGAATGGTTGATAGATGCTGATAATCCTCGTGATGATCATCGTCATATTTCACATCTCTATGGTTTGTATCCAAGTAACCAGATATCACCGCGGCTTCATCCCGAACTTTTTCAAGCAGCTAAAAACACACTTTTGCAACGGGGTGACGCTGCGACAGGTTGGAGTATCGGTTGGAAAATAAACTTCTGGGCACGTATGCTCGACGGTAATCATGCTTATAAAATTATAAAGAACATGCTTCGTATTCTTCCGGGCGACGACAAAATGCGGGAATTTCCCGAAGGCCGTACCTATCCCAATTTGTTTGATGCACACCCTCCTTTCCAGATAGACGGTAATTTCGGCTATACGGCAGGTGTGGCTGAAATGTTGCTGCAAAGCCATGATGGGGCAGTACAATTGCTTCCTGCTTTGCCGGAGGAGTGGAATGAAGGAAGTATCAGTGGTTTGGTAGCTCGTGGCGGTTTTGTTGTTGACATGCAATGGGAAGGAGCGCAACTGCTTAAGGCTAAAGTACATTCGCGTATTGGTGGTATGTTGCGTATTCGCAGTTATGTTCCTTTAAAGGGAGATGGCTTGAAACCGGCGGTAGGCGATTGTCCGAATATGCTATATGCACCGGCTGAAGTTGCGGCACCTCTGAAATCGAAGAGCTTGAATACGCTTCAGTTGCCCGTACTTTATAAGGTTTACGAGTACGATGTAGAGACAGAACCCGGTAAGGAATATATGTTTGAAAGAGCTACGTTGAATTGATAATGCGCTGTAAACATAAATAATTGTTTATAAATTAAGGGGGAACTGTAAATTCCTCACTGTTACATATGATAAATAAAGAATTCACATTATGAAAATGAAAAAAAGTTTGGGGCTGTTATTACTTTCCGTTTTGTGTTTGAATGCAGGGGCCATAGATAATAAGGGGATAACCTTTAGCCAATTGGCTTCCGACCGTTTTACGCTTGTGGAAAATGGAGCGCCCAATGCCATATTGATAGATGAGCAGGAAGATGCCGGTGTGATGATAGCGGCAAAAAATCTTCAGAACGATTTTAAGCTGGTAACCGGTAAGACTGCTGATTTGCAGTTCGAGCCGGGTGCCAAGCGTATGGTTATAGTGGGCACTCTTAGAAGCCGTTATATCAAAGAACTGGTGAAATCGAAGAAGATAGACGCTTCATTGCTGAACGGTAAGAATGAAAAATATTTGATGACGGTAGTGTCTGCTCCTTTAAAGGATGTGGAAGAAGCGTTGGTCATTGCAGGAAGTGACAAGCGCGGAACAATTTACGGAGTATACGAGCTTTCAGAACAGATAGGTGTTTCTCCTTGGTATGACTGGGCTGATGTACCGGTGGTTCCTCAGCAGAATTTGTCTATTGTTCGTGGAAGCTATACGGCGGGCGAGCCGGCTGTGAAGTATCGTGGCATTTTCTTGAATGATGAGGCCCCTTGTTTGACAGGTTGGGTGAAACATACTTATGGCACGAACTATGGCGATCATCGTTTCTATGCACGTGTGTTTGAACTTATTTTGCGTCTGCGCGGTAACTTTATGTGGCCTGCGATGTGGGGTTGGAGCTTCTATGCGGATGATCCGGAAAACAGCAAGACGGCCAATGAAATGGGAGTTATTATGGGTACATCCCACCATGAACCTATGGCGCGCAATCATCAGGAGTGGGCGAGAAAACGTAAAGAGTATGGTGCGTGGGATTATGCTTCCAACCAGAAAGTGATTGACCGCTTTTTTCGTGAAGGCATTGAACGTGCCGTTGATACGGAGGACTTGATAACTATCGGTATGCGGGGAGATGGCGATACACCTATGGGTGGAAAAGAAGGAGAGGATGATAAATATGTATCGCGCGACAAAGAGAATATGCGTTTAATGGAAAAGATTTTCAAGAACCAACGGCGCATCATTAAGGAAGTGACGGGGAAGGCTCCGGAAAAACGTCCGCAGGTATGGGCTTTGTATAAAGAAGTGCAGCGTTTTTATGACATGGGGCTCAGAGTACCCGATGATGTGATCATGCTGTTGAGCGATGATAATTGGGGAAATGTACGTCGTTTGCCGAATCCGGAAGAAAGAAAACGTCCCGGAGGTTGGGGTATTTATTATCATGTGGACTATGTGGGAGCACCCCGAAACACAAAATGGCTCAATGTGACTCCGATTCAGAATATGTGGGAACAATTGCAGTTGACCTACGATTATGGAGTTGACAAGCTGTGGGTACTTAACGTCGGCGACTTGAAACCGATGGAATATCCCATCACTTTATTCCTCGACATGGCTTGGAATCCCAAACGCTATACGGTTGATAACCTGTTGGATCATCCACGTCAATTCTGCGCCCAGCAGTTTGGTGAAGAGCAGGCGGACGAGGCTATGCGCATTTTGAATTTATATAGTAAATATGCCGGTAGAGTTACTGCTGAAATGCTTGACCGCAAGACTTACAATCTGGAGACCGGAGAGTGGAAGCAGGTTTCTGATGAGTTTATTAAGCTCGAAGCGGAAGC
This sequence comes from Bacteroides eggerthii, assembly GCF_025146565.1. NCBI lineage: Bacteria > Pseudomonadati > Bacteroidota > Bacteroidia > Bacteroidales > Bacteroidaceae > Bacteroides > Bacteroides eggerthii. The sequence goes on from NZ_CP102258.1 coordinate 1,971,719, forward strand.
GTTGCGCCAGTATACGGCACTCAAACCGGAATATAAGGATGCTTATAAGCAACTGATTCTTTTCCCTGTGCAGGCAATGGCCAATTTGTATGAGATGTACTATGCGCAAGCTATGAACCATAAGCTTTACAAGGAGAATAATCCGCAGGCAAATTATTGGGCCGACAAGGTTGAACAGACTTTTAAGCGTGACAAGGACTTGTGCGATGACTACAACAATGTGATGTCGGGAGGTAAATGGAAAAACATGATGATACAGAAGCACATCGGTTATACTTCGTGGAATGATAATTTCCCGGCAGATAAGCAGCCGGAGGTATATCGCATCGAAGAACCGGAAAATGCTGTGGGGGGATATGTTTTCAAATCCTCGGACGGTGTAGTGGCAATGGAAGCCGAACACTATTTTGAGAAGAAGGACGCTGACGAGGCACAATGGACGGTTATTCCTTATATGGGACGTACATTGAGCGGTATGGCGTTGATGCCTTACACTAAAGATGTTGCCGGTGCTTCCCTTTCTTATAAAATGGAAATACCCAAAGATATTACGGAAGTAACTGTCCACATTGTGGTGAAATCAACACTGGCATTTCACGATATAAAAGGGCATAAATATGAAGTGGGCTTTAACGGCGGCAATGTAGAAACAATTAATTTCAATGCCAATTTGAATGAAGAACCGGAGAATGTGTACACAGCTTTATACCCCACAGTTGCCCGAAGAGTGGTTGAAAGTAAGGTGAAACTGGAGTTACCGGCACCGCAGAATGGGTTGCAGACCCTTACATTGAAACCTTTGGATCCGGGAATTGTATTTGAGAAGATCGTGGTGGATTTTGGCGGCTACCGGAAAACTTATTTATTTATGAATGAGTCTCCTTGTCAGAGAGACAAATAAAGAGACTCTTAAACACAAGGTCTTTTAGACAGATGAAGGGGTTGTTTCTGAATGAAACAACCCCTTTCATTTGTATCACTCTGTGTCGGAAGATGCCGATGCTGCATTCTGTTCCATATAGGCAGTAGGCGTCATTCCGTATAACTCTTTGAAGGCGGTTGAGAAATAGGCAACGTTGGTGAAACCTGTCAGGGCTGCAACTTCATTGATGCTTTGGCGTTTGCTTGCCAGCAGGCTTGCTGCTTGTTTCAGCCGGAGGTTGCGTATCAAGTCGCGAGTGGACTGGTTGGTCAGCTCTTTCAGTTTACGGTGCAGATGGACGCGGCTGATGCCTACGGTTTCAGCTACCATTTCGACACTCAGTTCCGGGTTGGCTATATTGTCATTGATAACTTTCATAATGCGGTCCAATAGGCGTTCATCCGGTGATTCTATCTCTAATTTCTGGATTCGCTCTTTTTGTGCCTGGCTGCCCTGGAAATTGTTTCTCAGTCTTTCCCGGCTCTTGATCAGGTTGACAGCGCTTTGCCGGAGTATTTCAATGCTGAAAGGTTTCGTTATATAGGCATCGGCCCCTATGCTGAGTCCTTCCAGATTATCTTCTTCACGACTTTTGGCTGTGAGCAGGATAACGGGAATGTGGTTGATATTAATGTTCTGTTTCACTTTTGAGCAGAGAGTCATACCGTCCATTTCGGGCATCATGATGTCACTGATAATTAAATCAGGAGCTTTTTTGAGAATCTGTGTAAATGCTTCTTTGCCATTGCAGCACTCTTGCATGTGAAAGTCGCGCCCCAGTTCCCGGCAGATGTAGCGGCGTATTTCATCATCATCTTCCACGATTAGTACGCGATACTTGGATTTTGAGCGTGTTTTCGGGGATGCTTCTATAAGCGGTGGTGTGGGCAACGCCGTAGTTATGTGTACGGAATCCTGCTTAATGGCTGAATTGTCTATCTCTTCCGGTTTGAGATGTTCCTTTCCTAAGGGCAGACGGACGATGAAACGGCATCCGGAGGTTCCTTGATTGTTCTCAACGGTGATGCTGCCATGATGCAGCTCTACCAGTGAGCGGGTGAGATGCAGCCCGATTCCCGTACCTATGTTTGAGTTGTTTTGGCTGTTGCGTATCTGATAAAAGCGGTCGAAGATACGTTCTAATTCGGTTTCATTGATGCCGATTCCGTCATCTTCTATACTGATTTCGAAATAGTGGCTCAACGCTTTCTCAGCGGCATCCGGATCATTGCCGGTGCGTAAGCGGATTTGTATGTTACCATTTTCCGGTGTGAATTTGAATGCGTTGGAGAGTATATTCAAGATAACCTTATCGAAGTTCTTCGGGTCTATCCATGCTTTCAGTTCTTTCACTTCGGAATGAAAGGCCAGTTTGATATGTTTGGTGTTGGCTTGGTAGGCAAATGTATAATGCAAGTCCTGTATGAAGCTCACGATATCCGTTTCCTGGAACTTGAGTTGCATCTGGCCTTTGTCTATTTTTCGGATGTCCATAAGTTGGTTGACGAGGCGCAGAAGGCGTTCGGCGTTGCGGTAGATTATATTGTAACTTTGCTGGCGTTCCGTATCGGAGTCCGTTGCCATTAGTTTTTGCAACGGACTTATGATGAGCGACATCGGGGTGCGTATCTCGTGGGAGATGTTGATGAAGAACTGTAACTTGGCCTCATTCAGTTGCTCGGCATGTATATGTTCCAGCATTTCCTGGCGTGCGCGATACCGTTGGCGTATTTGCACTATGATGAAAATGGCGATGATGGCAGCCGCCAGGCAATATATGGTTTTTGCCCACCATGAGACATACCAGGGCGGGGAAATGATAATAGTCAGTTTTTTTATTTCGGAATAGGAATTATAGTCCCTTGCCTTTACTTGGAAGTGATAAGTGCCCGGTGTCAGTTCGCTGAATGATATTCGGTTGACACCGGACTGCAGATTCACCCATGTATTGCTGTTGAATGTATAGGAATAGCTGATGCGCTCAGGACTGTAAAACTCCATGGCAGAGAGTTCGATGCTGAACGAGTTGTCTTTGTGCGACAGGTGGAACTTGTCGGAATTCGTCACAGAGGTTGTGACAATATCGTAGCGTCCGGATTTCATGCCCAATCTTACCGCTTTATCGTGCACGTAAAAGTCTGTGATGCGTATTTCCGGGTTTTTGTTGGGGCTTGTGATTTCTCCGGGGTTAAAGTAGGTAATACCACTGGTGCTTCCAAAGATAATTTCTCCTTGGGTGCTGGCAAATGATACCCCTTTGCTGAATTCATTTCCTTGCAGGCCGTCGCTTGCATAGAAATTGACAAATGTTTGTGTACCGGGATTGAAGCGGGATATGCCGAAGTTCGTACTTATCCATAGGTTACCGTTGGCGTCTCCCTCGATGGCAGAAATGGAATTGCTGGGAAGGCCGTCGGATATGGTATATTCCCTGACTTTCTGTGTTTGGGGATTTAATTGCTTCAGTCCCTGTGAGGTTCCCACCCAGATGTTGTGATGCAAATCCTCATAAAGTGCATAAATCACATCGCCTTGCAGCAGTCTGTTTATCTCGTAAGTGGAGACGAAATCCATTGTTGGGATGTCGAGACAGCCTAAACCGTCATAGGTGCCAATGTAAAGTTTGTCGTTTGTACTACACAGCAGACAGTTAATCCATGAATTGTGTAGTATATTACTTAAAGGACGGTATTCAAAACCGTTTGCGGTACTGGGGCAGCGGTATATTTCTTTGGTGTCCAGATTGATACGGTAAAGTCCTGCTCCCATAGCGCCTACCCAAAGCTGCCTGTGTTTGTCTTCAATGATACTGTATATGCTTTGTACCGGTTTTTGGTCTTTATCCGGCAGATAGATGTATTCACAATGTCCGGTCTGAGGATTCAGTCTGGCAAGTCCGTCGCGGTACGAACCTATCCACAGGTTTCGGTCCGAGTCCTCGCAGATGCTCATAATGGTGGAGGATACCGAGTGGCCGATGCCCGGACGTTGCTCAAAATGCGCCTGTTGCTTTCCGTCCGGGGCTATGCGGTAGATGCCGTCATTGTCTGTCCCTATCCAATAGGAGCCGGAATGGTCTTTACATACGGACATGATACAGCAGGAACCGATTGTGTTGTGGGTGGACGATTTATATCCCATGTACTTGAAGTTGTTGATAACGGGTGGCACTATCATAACTCCTTTCTGGAAGAATCCCAGCCATATGTTCCCTTGCTTGTCTTTGAGGATGGAGTGTACCTTGGACTTGTCAAAGTTGAAACTGGTAATGTTGACAGGGCTTTCCATTATCTGTCCCTGCTGGACGTTATACACTTTCATTCCGTTTCCGTCGGTTCCGATGTAGATTTCATCCTGGTTCATGTTATAGAGGGTCTTGACGGGCAGTTCCGGATGCGAAGGACATTGAATGCGGGTGAAGCCGTTTGTTTGAGGATTGTATTTGAACAGTCCGTTTTTCAGGCATCCCACGTAGATATTTCCTGTTTTGTCTTCGCAGATGGAAGACGGCCACACCATTTCTCTCCCATTCGGATAGTGCGTCACCCTTTGGTTGGCGTCTACGCTGTATATTCCTTTGTCATTGGTGATTACCCACAATGTTCCGTTACGGTCTTCGTAGAGTTGGTTGATGAGATAGCTTGGGACAAACCCGGGCAGTTGCCGGGCTGTCATGCGTCCTTCTGTGACATTCAGCAAGAATATTCCATGTCCGGATGTACCTATTAATATTTCTCCGTTGTCGCGCTCAATAATGGCGGACACATTTGCTTCCAGTCTACCTCCTTCTCTGAAGGTCATGGGAATGTGGGAAAAAACGCCGGTTGCACGATCGTATGTCTGCAGGCCGTTTAATGTGCCTACAAAGAAGGTGCCTTTCTTGTCTTCAAAAAGAATACGGACATAATTGTTCTGCAGGGAATGTTCATCGTGGGAGTCATGTTTGTATACGCTGAATTTGGCGCCGTCGTATCGGTTCAGTCCGTCTTCGGTGGCAATCCATATAATGTCTTCTTTGTCCTGATAGATACTGTTGACCATGCTGCTTGACAACTCGTTGTCCACAGTAAAGAGTTTGCCTGTTTGCCCGTAACATAAAACAGAGAGGAACAGATATAAAAAACAGATTGCTGATTTTTGTCTCATCATAGTATATTGTTTGTGTTGACAAAATTACGGAAAAAAACTCAATAACGTAATATTTCACAGAGAGAAAAGGGAGGATTTGTTTCACCAAAAGTTTATTTTTGTTTCACCGAATTAAACTGGCAGTTTATTGGCTTTAAATTGCAAGTTTATTCCTATTAAACTTACGGTTTATTCCTAATAAACTGATGGTGTTCTTTAAGGGGGTATAAACAAGCGTGGCAGAGAGAGGTGAAGAATGGTATCTGTCACGTCTTTCTGCCACGCCTGCATGTGTCTTTCCTTATCTGTTTTTATTCAGCAGTTCTTTGGTGGGACATTCGTAGTTGCTGATGGGGAGATGTACCTTCTGCAAGTCTTTCAACTCGTGTATGGGGCGCTCGATTTCGTAAGGTATGGGCATGCCTGAGAATTCCTGAAAATAAAGCAGGCAAGCATCTTTCCACCAAACGGCATCGCGGGCTTGTATCTTCAGCTTGGACTGTACTTCATGGAAGCGTTCCGCATCAATGTACTTTTCGGCGGCGTCCCATATCTTCTGAAAGTCTCTGACTTGCCGGACTCCATTGTCGTAGTGGTGGCAGAGCTCGTCCCATAGGCTGCGCCCGCTTTTCATGCGGTGGCTCCAGGGCACGTGGTGGAACCACAGGAGATATTCTTCGGGACAAGTGTCGATGTTGTCGTATTGTTTAGCCAAAGTTTCCGGATATTGTGCAACGGCATTGCTTCCTTTGCTGCTGCGGTCGAAGCCTATCCCTTGTTTGTCGGCTCTGTGATAGTAGGACGGAAGCCAGTCCGGACGGGCGCCGGGGATGCTGCACCAAGGTTCGGGGCCGTAATGATGTCCCCATGCGAAGATGTGGTGCAGGCCGAGGGGCATCATGTAGTTCACCACAGCCTCATGGCTGTCGAGCATCATCTTCTTTAGTTGGGCATTGATGTCCGAGGGCTGGGAACCGAACGTTTGCTTCAGCCATTCATCGGCAATGTTTCCGGAAGATAAAGAGGGTTGCCATGCCAGGCGGCCGAAAGCATACCAGTTGGCTTGCGCAAAGGTGTGTCCGCACCAGTTGGCATCTGTACCTATGTTGGCTACACCGGCTACCGCCTTTAAGGAAGCGGGCGCTACGAATTCGAAGAACTCTTTCCACATCGGTGCCAGATAAGCAAGATGGTTGGAGTGTCCCAGGTATTCCTGTGTCACTTGGAACTCTGCCATTAGCGGTGTATGCTGCATCGCACCGAACAATGGACTGTACGGTTCGCGGGGCTGGAAGTCTATCGGTCCGTTCTTTACTTGGACGATGACGTTGTTGCGGAACTGCCCATCCAAAGGCTCAAATTCCAGATATGCTTGTTTGGCGCGGTCGGCATCGGAAGGACTGTATACAAAAGCGCGCCACATAACGATGCCTTTGTAAGGCTTCAACGCATCTGCCAGCATGTTGGCGCCTTCGGCATGGGTACGTCCGAAGTCGCAGGGACCGGGCTGCCCTTCCGAATTGGCTTTCACCAGGAAGCCGCCGAAGTCGGGGATGATGCGGTAGATTTCCTTAACCTTGTTTTTCCACCAGCGGATGACTTCTTTGTCAAGAGGATCGGCAGTGCTCAGACTGTCGAGAGCCATAGGGGATGCAAAATTAACGGAGAGGTACACACGCAGTCCGTACGGGCGGAAAATATCTGCCAATGCTTTTACTTTCTGCAGGTATTCGGCAGAAAGGATTTTTGGGGAAGCGTTTACGTTGTTCAGCACAGTGCCGTTGATGCCGATGGAAGCATTGGCGCGGGCATATTCCTTATATCTGTCGGACAGTGTATTCGGCAGTTCTTCCCAATTCCAAAGTGATTGTCCTGCGTAACCGCGTTCTACGGTGCGGTCCATATTGTCCCAATGGTTGAGGATGCGCAGGTTGTAGGCGGGATTCTCTGTTGTTTGAGCCTCAACCACGTTCTGTCCGGTCTCTTGCATCCTGAGCAAGTGATAGGCGGCATAGAGCAATCCTGTTTCGGTGGGAGATGTGAGGGTGATCTTATTATCTTCATGCCGGATGCGGAAACCTTCCGCTTGCAACTGTTTGTCCTTTTGTATAACGAGCCGGACAGGGGCTCCTTTCCATGCCTGCTGCAACTCCTCGACAGCTATGTTTAGCGTAGGTGATTGGCGGGGGGCGGAAATTTCGGCATGGGCATTGGCCGGTAGTCGAAGCCACAAATGGCTACCGTCTTCGGCAGCCATTTGGGTAACGAATACTATTGCAATATAGAAAAGCGAAAATATTCTGTATTTCATGTCATTAAACTTACAAGTTGATGAATGGCCTTTATGCCGCAAGTATGTCAGCGGCACATTGGCATCTTGGTGCATCGGATTATTGTCCTTCGATAGTGATTATTCTGCCATTGGCGTCATATTCCAGTTCGCAGACTTTCAGACTGCGGAGCCATGTCTTTCCATTGGAAGGCACACAGTCGTGGTGGAACAGATACCATTTTCCTTTATACTCTACAATGGCATGGTGCGTGGTCCAACCCACTACCGGCGTGAGGATGACACCCTGATAGGTGAAAGGTCCGTAAGGATTGTCGCCGATGGCGTAACACAAGCGGTGCGTATCGCCGGTGGAGTAGGAGAAATAATATTTGCCGTTGTATTTGTGCATCCAACTGGCTTCGAAGAAACGGCGTTCATTGTCGCCTCCCGTCAGAGGTTTGCCATTCTCATCCAGAATGACAACGGCTTTCGGCTCTTCTGCAAATTCCAGCATATCTTTGCTGAGTTTGGCCACACGAGCGGGGAGAGCCTGTTCGTCGCCTTCGGGCAAAACGGCACATTCCAAAGCTTTATTGTCGCGATAGCGTTGCAGCTGGCCACCCCACAAACCGCCGAAATACATGTAGAAATCACCGTCTCCATTATCCAGGATGGCAGGGTCGATGCTGTAACTGCCTTTCATCGGATTGGCTTGAGGAACGAACGGTCCTTCCGGATTGTCACTGACAGCTACACCGATGCGGAAAATATCGTTTTGGTCTTTCAGGGGGAAATACATATAATATTTTCCGTCTTTCCGGGCTACGTCGCAGTCCCATAACTGGCGGCCTGCCCAAGGTATGTCCTCCACCTGAAGGACTACTCCATGGTCTTTGATTTCACCGTTCATAATGTCGTCGGTGGAGAAAACATGATAGTCTTTCATGTTGAAATGATCGCCATTGTCGTTTTCTTCGATACCGCTTTCCCAGTCATGGCTGGGGTAGATGTAAACTCTGTTGTTGAAAACATGTACGGCAGGGTCTGCCATATAATCTCCCGGAACTAAGTATCTCATTTCTTTTTTCATGGTGAATCAGAATTTAGTTATAAGTTATTGAATTATTTTTTATAGAATTTGAATTATTACTTGCCTGTTTTTGCATTGCTGTTGAACTTTTAATAGTCTGCTTTGCTTCTTCGTTCTTTCAGTTCGGCCTGCATACGTTCGTTATACTCTTTGGTAATGGGGTAGAAGTAGAGGGCGATAACGCCTACAAAGAATGTCGCAGCAGGAATCAAACTGGATGAAAGCAGGATGCCTTGGATGGCAGAGTCTGTCTGCTCCGTTCCTGCTCCCGACACATAACCGAAACCGGAAAGAAGGAAACCCAATATGGCGCCACCGATGCCCAGACCGGCTTTCAATGCAAAGACAACTCCGGCAAAGACGAAGCCTGTGGCACGCCGGTGGTTGACATATTCTGAATGGTCGGCTACATCGGCAATCATGGCCCACAGCAGAGGCACTGTCGGGGCATATGCAAGGCTCTTGAGGAAGTTCAGCACGAACATCGTCTCTACATCTGTTTCGTTGGGGAAATAGAAGAAGGCTGTGAACAGTGCAGTCAACGCAAGGCAAATGATGAATACGCGCTTCTTGCCGTAACGGTTTGCCAGAAAACTGGAAAGCAGGATTACGCCAAAGAACTGAACCAATGCACCCAGCATGTTGAATACGCCAAAACCTACCTCGTATGCTTTGTCCGGACTGCTGACTATTAATCCGAAAGCATTTAATATGCTGTATCCTACTCCGTCTCCGGCTTCAGTGGCCACTAAGCCTATCTTGTCAAGGAAGGCATAAAGCGCACCGGCGTCTACATAGTTCTCGAAATAATAGTTCATTGCGCTTCCCCACATGGCAAGGGTCGTAAATATGAATAATGTCAGAATGAACATAGCCCGCCATGGTATGTTCTTGAAAACATCTTTAATATCTTGTTTGGTATCTGTCTTTTGGCTGATCGGCGGTGTAATGCGTTCACGTGCGGAAAAGAAAGTAATGACGAGGAATACCAGACCGATGACGGCAAACAACGATATTGTGCAAAGCCACCCATGGCCTTTGTCACCGGATTCACCGGCAAACTTGCTGACCAACGGCAGTGTTAGGCCTTGTACGATGAATTGTGCGATAGTGGCTGCCACAAAACGTATACTGGTTATGCTGTTACGCTCTTTAATGTCACTTGTCATGACACCTCCCAATGAAGCATAAGGAGTGTTATTGAATGAATACAGAGTCATCAATAAGGTGTAAGAGATTGTTGCGTACAGCGCCACAAGTCCTTTGTCTTCAATGCCCGGATTGTAAAATGCCAAAATGTAAAACACCATGAAAGGTAGAGCTGTCCAAAGAACCCATGGACGATATTTACCCCATTTGGACTTTGTGCGGTCGGACAGAATTCCCACCGTAGGGTCTACAAAGGCGTCTACAATACGCGCTAACAACATTACACTACCGGCAACAGCTCCTTCCAGACCAAATACGTCTGTATAGAACTTAGTCTGGTAAATCATCATCATCTGGAACACAAAGTTCGCTGAACAATCTCCGAGGCTATAACCGATCTTTTCGGCTATGGACACTTTTTGGTTAAGTGTATTCATTCTATTAAATTTTTATTAGTTGGATCATTATTTAAAAAAGGTGTGTCATTGTTTTGTGTTACTCAAAACACTTTCTGCTGCACGCTTGCCTAAAGTCTTTTTGTCAAGCGGGTGAATGTCATTCCACTCTCCCAGGTCACTGTTACGTATGAGATAAGTATTGGAATTGACAGCGGCCGCTTTGGCTTGTTCCTGACGCATTTCCGCCCAAGCTCTCCGACCGTCAAGATCGTCTTTCGACAGAAAATCGGCCAGCTCTACAATATGGAAAGGCAGTTCGGACTGGCTGAATGTACGACGCCAATCGGCAATCATTGCCGATAAAAGTGCCACATATTCATTTCGGCGTGATACGTTTGATTCGCCTTGATACCATAGCACTCCCCGTATGGAATAGTTTTGCAGTGGAGCTATCATGGCGTTGTATAGGCATACCGGTTTGTACCAAAAGAACATCATCTCCGGAGCGGGTGGCATGGGAGCTCCTAACCGGTATTTCCATTCCTGTTTCAGATTGACTTCTTCGTTGCCGCAGATAATTTTGTATGGTTTTTCCTGTACGAAACTCGGTTGTCCGCCGTTGCTGACGATTCGGACGGTCACATTGTTTTTCCCGGATTTCAATACACCGGCAGGTATCCGGTAGATACGGGGAGGATATTGGTAACCGGTGGTTCCGACAAATACTCCGTTCACATATACGGAATCGGCATCCACAATACAGCCTAAACGCAATGTGGCTTCTTTACCGTTCCATGATTGCGGTATCTCTATGTCTTGGCGTAGCCAATGGGAACCGCCAATCGGGTTCAGACCGTTATTGCCCCATGATTGTGAAAACATATTTACTGTTTGCCAACTGTTGTCATCGTAATTGGCTGCATACCAGGGAATGGATTCGTGCAGACCTGCATCACCGCGATAGAGCGACAGGTTCCAACGGTAGAAGTTCTCACCCTCTAATTTCTTGATGTGGCTGCAATAGGCATCATCTTCATACAGACGTTTACTGTTGATATATAAAGGGAACTCCTTCAACCCTTCTTCACTTATCCATGCTTCTACGGGAGTACCTCCCCAGCTGGAGTTGATGAGCCCCACTGGTATGCCGGTCTTTTCGTACATCTCTTTGGCAAAGAAATAGGCAAGGGCGGAGAAATCCATCACATTTTCTTGCGTCAGCGTCTTCCAGCCTGTTTCGGAGAGCTCTTCTTGAGGTGCGTGAAAATTGTATTCCTGGGGTATGAGGATATGTCGTATTTTCTCATTGTTATAGCTGAGTATTTCTTGAGAAAACATATCCATTACCCGTCTCACAGGCAGTTCCATGTTTGACTGTCCTGAGCAGAGCCATACATCGCCTACTAAAATGTCATTCAGTTTGATGTCGTTGACTTGCATTGGGAAAGGACCGCCTGCTTTCAACGGTGGCAGCGTAATGCTCCAGCGTCCGTTGGCATCAGCGGTAGCATGATAGCTCTTTTTCTGAAACTTTACGGTGATACTTTCGCCTGCATCCGCTGTACCCCATACTTTGACCGACTGTTCGCGCTGCAGCACCATTCCGTCTGAAATTAAAGCAGGCAACTTTACCTTTGCATCTGCCCATGAGGTAGCGCAAAGGTAAAGTAGCACTGCCACTCCTAACCTAATTTTATCATAAATCAAACTTTTCATATCTTCTCTGTCATATTGCCAAATTCAAAAGAATCTGTCATGTTTATTGATATTCGTACAGTTGTACATGTAATATCTTGAAGTCTCCTACAGAAATGCGTACATGGCGCCCCTGATGATCCTGGTCTCCATTGAGCCGACGGACATAATGAAGCTTGCCGTCTTTGTCTACTTTAACTTCATCCACATATCCGATGCCGCAACGCATTCCTTTGAATTTGTCATGTTTCGTTTTTATTTGGTCATTTCTCAAAGCAAATCCGTCTTCTTCCAACTGCTTTTGTTTTTCAATCGTTTGCTTTTCTGACGTTTTGGCAAATTCCAGAACGATGCCACTGCCGGCTACGATATATTCATTTTTAGAGAGCTTTAATAAAATACCGCCGCCTTCGGGCCATATACTGCCATTTGTGGCGCGTGGATCCCAAGGGAGAGTGAAGAAATGTCGGGCGGTTATGGTCAAATCATCATCTGCGATGATGCGTTCTTTGTTTTCACTGTCAAAAAGTAACCCTTTCATTAATCCTTTACCCTGATATTTGGTGAGTAAAGGCATTAACTCCGTTAATTTGGCATAGCTTTGGACTAATGGCGAGTTAGGAGAGTCGGAACCGTCTTCTATTGAAAATGGACTGATGCCAATGGCATCGTGTTCGCCAAAAATATAAAATGCCCGGACACTGTTATTATCTGTCAGACGGATCTCCGGAATGAACAAAGGATTGTTGTGTAACTTATATCGTGCTACCCAGTCTGTGAATCCATTATCATACAGGTCGGGTGCAAGAATATCGATGCTGGGTGCTCCGCAATGCCATACATCAATTAAATGTGCCAAAGGACCGGCGGAGGGATATTCACCCGGTTTGCGCCCTCTACTGTTCATTGCCGCATTGACATATAGTGGGATGTTATAGATGGAACGGGCTGTTTGTGCCAGTCCTTCCACATATTTGGCATAGTGCCATGCCATGAAGATTTCATCGGTGTAGATGTCTGCCCCGAATACTTCTTGCCAATTGCCTTGCTTTTTACATCCTTGACTTTCCCATTTTTTCAACATTTGCGGATGAAGCGCCTTTTTGTTTTTCTGTAGATAGGTCATGAATTCAGCCGGTACAGGAGCGTTGAATATCTTATTGGCTTCACGTGAATAGTCACGAGCATCTTCCAGCATGCCGATTTCATTTTCTATTTGTATCATAATCACTGTGCCTTCCTCCTTGTCGACCGTTGCTATGTGTTGCATCCATTGGGAAAATGCACGATGATCGGCTTCGTATACAGCCTCGGAAAAAGCGCTGGCTATTTCAAGAGGCTTTCCGCTCTGGGTATATGCACGTGGATACTTCTTGTGGTTTTCTTTAAACCACAAAGGTGCGTAGCAACTCATTGAATTTTTCCAGGCACCGAACCATAAAAAAACAATTTTGAGATCATTCTCTCGTGCTTGTTGCAGTGCTTTGTCTGTAAGCGTGAAGTCGAATTGTCCTTCAACCGGTTCTGTCAGATCCCAATAGACGGGAACCAATACGGTGTTCAAGCCCATCTTTTTAAGTTTCGGGAAAATACGTTCGATATCTTGCGGACAAGCAGCAGATGAATTGCCTAATTCTCCTCCTAATATAAGGAAAGGCATTCCATGCACTACTAGCTGAGTGGCGGTTCCTTGTTTTTGTAAAAAACTGTTTTGACCAATGATGTATTCAATGGCTAAACAGTTTAAAATTAGAAATAGAATTAATTTCTTCATATAGTTCTCAAATAGGCTGTTTGATGAAACTTTACAAAGGTAGTCAACTACTTTTTAATTTACTTTAGAATATGTATCACAAAACTTGTTGTATGTTACATCTTTTGTTTTATATGTTACATTCTTCACTATGATATGTTTTATTTGTAGCTTTTAAGCTTTATGAAGCATCTGGATGCTGCATTTGTGGATGCTGTTTTTGAAATCGGATCATGGATTATAAAATTTGGAAAAACATCTGGCTGAAATTTACAGTTGTTATATGACAATATATTCTGCGGTTTGAGGCGCTGATATGATGAATTTTAATGGGGGTGTTACATAGAAAAAAGAAAAGGTAACATTGAGGGTGAACTTGTAATCCCTATTAAAGAAAGTGTTACGTACTTGGTGGTCCGTATCAGAAGGATTGTCTAATTTTGACCTGTAAATAATTCTAATACAAATATGAAAAGGATATTTTTTATTGTTAGCCTTGTTTTGTTGGCTTGTACGGCTTCGCTGCCGCTTTCGGCTAAAGTCAGACTTCCTCGTTTGGTAAGTGACAGAATGGTGTTGCAACGTGATACGGAATTAAAAATATGGGGCTGGGCTTCTCCCGGAGAGAAAGTAACTGTACGTTTTCGGGGAAAGCATTATAATACGGAAGCTGATGCAAAGGGAAATTGGTTGGTTCTTCTGCCGCCGCAGCAGGCAGGCGGCCCTTTTCTTTTGGAAGTGAATGAACTTGCTATTCGTGACGTTCTGGTGGGGGATGTTTGGCTTTGTTCCGGCCAGTCCAATCAGGAAACTCCTATTGCACGTCTGACGGAGATGTTTCCTGAAATTAATGTATCTAACAATCACATGATACGGCATTATAAAGTACCTACGCAGAATTCAGTAGGAGAACTGAAAGATGAAATCGCGGGTAATGCCGGCTGGTATTCGGGCATAGCTTCCGATGTGTTGAACTGGACCTCATTGGCATATTTCTTTGCTCAAGAGGCATACAATAAATATAAAGTACCTGTAGGAATGTTGGTTTCCAGTTTAGGAGGTTCTGCCATAGAAAGCTGGATAAGTCAGGAACATCTGAAAACATTCCCGGAGCTTTGTTTTGATAAGGCTGCTTTGGACAGTATGAAATTGGCACAGCAAGATAAGGGAGCAGGCAGTTGGCAACAGAAGAAGTTTGATGACACAGATTGGGCAACAATGGATGTGCCGGGATATTGGCAGGAGAATGGTATCCGTATAAAAGGTACTATATGGTATAGAAAAGAGTTTCGTGTTCCCGAATCAATGGTGGGAAGACATGCGCGCCTTTATATGGGAAGGATGGTTGACAGTGATTCTGTCTTTGTGAATGGGACTTTCGTTGGTTTCACTTCCTACACTTACCCTCCTCGTAAATATGATATTCCGGCAGGAGTTCTGACACAAGGTGAAAATGTGATAGCCGTAAGACTTACAGCTAATTCTTCCAATGGCGGTTTTGTAAAAGATAAAAAGTATAAGATCGTAGGGGATGATGCAGAAGTAGATCTTACCGGTACATGGAAATATAAGATAGGTATTAATCAGAATGAAGTGATGAAATATGCCGGGAAACTTAAGAATCTTAAGAAGGCAGGTTCCGGACTCTATAATGGAATGATCCATCCGATTAGTAATTATCAGGTGAAAGGTGCCATTTGGTACCAAGGCGAAAGTAATTCCGGTCGTTCGCAGACGTATGCTTCTTTATTGGAGGCTTTGATTCAGAACTGGCGGGAGCTTTGGAAAATGCCTGATATGCCTTTCTTACTGGTGCAATTACCCAATTATATGGAGAAGAGTGATAAACCTTCCGATAGTGGATGGGCAAGAATACGTGAGGCTCAGTTTAAAACAGCATTGAATGTACCGCATACTGCATTGGCGGTAACTTATGATGTGGGCGAATGGAATGACATACATCCTTTGAATAAGAAAGCGGTTGCACAGCGGCTTTTCCTGGGAGCCCGTAGGCTTGTGTATGGAGAAAAAGTTACTGCTTCCGGCCCTTTGTATAAGGAAATGAAAGTGGAAGGGGATAAAATAATTCTGACTTTTACTGAAACAGGTCGCGGACTGACTTGTAAGGGGAAGGAGCTTAAGCATTTTGCTATTGCAGGTGAAGACCGAAAATTTGTGTGGGCAGATGCTGTGATACGTGGCAATAAAGTAGTGGTGAGCAGTGAGCTTGTGAAGAATCCGGTGGCAGTACGTTATGCTTGGAGTAATAATCCGGAGGATGCCAATCTGTGCAATAAAGAAGGATTGCTGGCATCGCCTTTTAGAACTGATAATTGGTAATAAACTATTTGAAAATTACTATCTGAATAATAATTATAAATTAAGAACTAACATGAAAAACCGAAAAACGCTATTGGCAGTGTTGGCGGGCTTGGCTTTAAGCTCGTGCACTACTCGTGTTACGACGGAAAATGATGCTTCTTTGAAAGGAGTGTTGGGTGATAAATTTTTGGTAGGTGTGGCACTGAATACCCGCCAATCTTCTGGTGTGGATACCGCGGCAGTTAAGATCGTAAAACGCCACTTTAATTCAGTTGTTGCGGAGAACTGTATGAAGTGCCAGACCATTCATCCGGAGGAAGACCGTTACGATTTCAGTCAGGCGGATGAATTCGTAAAATTTGGTGAAGACAATGGAATGTATATAATTGGTCATTGCTTGGTTTGGCATTCTCAACTTGCTCCCTGGTTCTGTGTTGACAAGGATGGCAATAATGTTGCTCCGGAGGTGCTGAAGCAACGGTTGAAAGATCATATCACGACTATTGTCAGCCGCTATAAAGGACGTGTTAAGGGGTGGGATGTTGTGAACGAGGCTATCCTTGAAGACGGTTCCTATCGTAAGAGTAAGTTCTATGAAATCTTGGGAGAAGAATTTATTCCTCTCGCTTTCCAGTATGCGCATGAGGCTGATCCTGAAGCCGAATTATATTATAATGACTATAATATGCATGAAGCAGGGAAGCGTGCAACTGTTGTGAAGCTTGTAAATGACATGAAATCGAAAGGACTTCGTGTCGATGCTATCGGTATGCAGGGCCATGTCGGTCTGGATTACCCTTCTTTGACAGATTTTGAGGAGAGTATGCTTGCTTATGCTTCTACCGGAGCTAAGGTAATGATAACAGAATGGGATATGTCTGCATTGCCTACCTTGAAACGTACTGCCAATGTATCCGATACGGTTGCGTATAAAAAGATGCTGAATCCCTATCCGGAATCTTTGCCCGATAGCGTTTCCCAACAATGGAACAATCGTATGTCTGATTTCTTAAATCTCTTCATTAAACATTCCGATTTTGTGAGTCGTGTAACTGCCTGGGGGGTAAGTGACGGTGATTCTTGGAAGAACGGTTTCCCTGTGAGAGGCCGTAAGGATTATGCTTTGCTCTTCGATCGTGATTATCAGCCGAAAGACTTTATAAAAAAGATATTGGAATAAACTTGGAGGATGTTTTCAGGACTTTTTGAGATAATAGGTTAGTTATAAACATTGATTAGGGCTATTGAGAATGCCCTATATAGACAAACACAAAACATTTTATAAAAAGGGGCTGTCCGACGGATAGCCCCTTACCTTTGCTTACTGTTTGCAAGAGAAGGTATGAAAATGTTCTTAATCCTTTAAACATTCTACCCATGCACAGGATGTTCTGTACATGGGTGAGATGTTTTTAACTACGTTTGATAATGATAGGCTTGTGATTTTCATCATGGTAAGGCATACCGTAACGATTGGATTTCACTCTGCTGTTCATTAGGGAATCAATGGGGGCGTTCAGAGGTCTTACACCTGCAGGAAGCTCTTTGTTGGAGAAAGTTTGGAAATAGCCTACACAAGCATCTCTCCACCATTCGGCGTCATTCTTCTGAATATCCAGTTTTTCGGATACCTCATTAAATATGCTTTCACTGACATAGGGCTTGAGCTTTGCCCATGTCTTTTGGTATCCCTCAACTTGCGAGATACCTTTGTCATAATGCAGGCATATCTCGTCCCAAAGTTCTCTACCTGAAGAAAGTTTATAGTTCCATGGAAGATGATGGAACCAAAGAAGAAGATTTTCAGGACAGGTTTCCAGTGAATTGAATTGTGAAGCCAGCGGTTCATGGTATTGGTCTACATTAGCAGAACCGTTGCGTGTGCGGTCAAATCCCACTCCGTCTTTGTCTGCTTTATGATAGAATATAGGCGACCAGTCGGGACGTCTTATACTATTTTCCCATGGTCCCGGCCCATAATGCGAACCGCCAAATATATGATGGAATCCAAGTGGCATCATGTAATTTACGGCTGTCTCGCGGGAGCTCATCATCATATCCTTGACAGGGATAAGAAATTTCTGTTCATAAGCTGTGGATGTCATTCCTTTGGGTTTGATGAAAGTCTGGCGTGCCCATTCATCTGCAATCTGTTCAGCGCTTAATGTAGGATTCCAGGCAAGGCGGCCGAAAGCATACCAATTGGATTGAGCGAATATGTAACCGCAGAAATTAGGCTCTTGACCGGTATTTGCAACACCTGCAATGGCTTTAACCATTTTCGCTACGGTCGAACCTTTTCCGTCTCTATAAGTATCACTGTCGAGACATTCTTCATAAGTAGTGCCATGGTAGACGAGATGATTGGAGAATCCCAAATATTCTTGAGTAATTTGGAATTCCATCATCATGGGAGTGTTGTATAGCTGTCCGAATAAAGGACTGAAAGGTTCACGTGGCTGAAAATCAATAGGACCGTTTTTTATTTGGATAATAACGTTGTCTGCAAATTGTCCGTCAAGTGATTTGAATTCTTCTACAGCCTGATTGGCTCTGTCGCTGCTGCTAGGGCTGTATACGAAGGCTCTCCACATAATGATTCCGCCATAGGGAGCTACTGCCTCAGCAAGCATATTTGCGCCGTCGGCATGGGTCCGACCATAATCTTGCGGACCGGCCTGCCCTTCGGAATTTGCCTTTACGAGAAAACCACCGAAATCGGGAATGGCAGCGTAGATTTCAGATGCTTTATTTTTCCACCACTGACGTACCTTTGGATCAAGAGGATCTCCTGATTTTAATCCGTCAAGAGTGATAGGACTTGTCCATTTGATGGAGAGGTAGGTGGTTATGCCATATTCTCTGAGTATGTTGGCTATTTGAGCGACTCTTTCGATATGTTCTTTGTCCAAGATAAGAGGATTGGCATTGACGTTGTTGAGGACAGCACCGTTCAACCCCACAGAGGCACAGAGCTCACCATAGTGGTGGATTCTCTTTGCGGGAATTTCTTTTGCTGTCCATTCCCACATGGATAGTCCGGCATAACCTCTTTCCACAGTATCATCAAGATTGTCCCAATGGTTGAGAATACGGTATTCGTAATATGGTTTTTCGTGAATATCCAGGTCGGTATTGGCTTTACCGAGGACCTCTGCCCTTTGCAGGGCATACACTCCATAGCGGATTGCCGCTTGCGAACCGCCATCGATATAGCGTTTGCCATCGGCATTGTAAATGTGATACTCTTCTTTGGAAAGAGCACTGTCTATCCGGGTCTCAACCGAACCCAACACTTCTTCATAGCTTCGTCCGTTTGCCAGCCAAAGCATGGTTCCATCCTGGTCTATAGGCTCGGGAGTATTGCATGCCGAGAAATTCAGTATGGAAAAAATAATAATAATAAAAGTTTTAATGTTCTTCATATAGGCATTTATTTAATTAATTTAGAAGAGGGAGCTCCGAGGTATGATGATTTGAGACCACCGAAATCTATAAGCATTTTTTCCATTACAACGCCTGGATCTACAAACCTGAAACGAAGGTCATGTCTGCCGGCTTGCCCAAAATCAACTTCCATATCTGTTTTGATGATGCTGGCAGCTTGCCATGGGCCGACTTTACCACTATAATGACCGTTGAAATTAATAATCTGTTCTTGTCCACCGTCTACGCTAATGGCAAAGCATAGTCCTTTGTTTGCATTGAAGTTCAGGGTGGGAGCAAGCAATATGCTTAGTTTTGCTTTACCTGAAGATACAGTTTCGATTTCGTATTCTACATAGGCATTATCCGGAGTTACGGAAGCAGGCAGAGTAGTGACAGCACATTCTGTTTTGCCGAGGTCGGGAATTACGGTAGCCTTGTGGTTGTTTTTGAAGTTACCTGCTTCTATAGAAATGTATCCATCGGTTTCCTTATGGCATAAGTAAGCGGCTTCATCGGATTTTTTCACCTTGGGCATAACTTGTTTTTCAGGTTGTTGCCAATAGGTGTATCCGATGTGTACCTGATCCATCATATGATCCCATTTTCCATTTGCGATTTCATGGTTATAATGAGCACAAAGCAAGGAGTCTCTTTCGTATAGCTTTTCAACGCGCTGTGCCCAATAGTTGATTTCTGTTGGGGATTCTGCTTTAGCATTCATCGCTACGGAGTAATACATTTCGTAGATGTTCTGCATAGCTTGAATTGGGAATAGGACGAGTTCTTCATATGCATCATACCAACGGGGATCGAGTTTCTGATAGACTCTCAAGGCTCGCAGTTCCAAATTATTCCATTCTCTGACAACGGTAGGCCATTCATCATAGCTGAACTGATATGTATTTGCATTCAGTAGCTCGGGAGTGACTCTACGTGCATATTTGCTGTAAAGTTTAATAATGTCTGCTATCTCTTTGGCATGCTCTTCGCCGAATTGTTGTGCAGCAAAGGTTATGGTATGTTCGAATATATTATTAGGATTGAAAGCTTCAGGCCGCCAAGCCATATCAAGGAAAAATTGGATGGGATACTCCATAGGTTTCAAGTCACCTACATTTACGATCCAAAGTTTCCTGACACCGTACTCATAACAGAGATTCATCTGTTCCCATACGCGTTCCACCTGATTGCAGTTTAGCCATTTGTAGTTTCTGGGGCCACCTACATAGTCAAAGTGGTAATACATACCATAGCCACCTTTACGGGGTTTATCTGTTAATGAAGGCAGTTTTCTTACATTGCCCCAATTGTCATCGCAAAGCAATAATGTGATGTCATCAGGGACACGCATCCCCTTGTCGTAATACTCTTGTACTTCTTTATATAGTGCCCATACTTGAGGAGTTGCGGAAATCTTCTTGCCTGTAACTTTAGTTATGATTTTACGTTGGTCTTTGACAATATTCTGTAATAGATCAATATTGGCATCTTTGCTCATCGGCATATCGCCATCTCCGCGCATACCTATGGTAATTACAGACTCCCAATCTTTACAACGTTCCATTCCTTTTGTCCAGAAATCCCGGAGTACGGTGGCATTTTGGGTATAATCCCAGGCGCCTGTTCCGCGACGCTTCCAGTCTTGTTGAGCTAATCCCATCGGCTCATGGTGGGAAGTTCCCATTACAATTCCCATTTCATCTGCCAATACTCCATTTTGCACATCATCATCATAGAAAGCGCTGGCCCACATGGCAGGCCACATGAAGTTACCTTTCAAACGAAGTATGAGTTCAAAAACTTTTTCATAAAACTGGCTGTTGAAGCCGCCAAAGGCTTTTTGTGTCCAGTTTCCCAAGGCAGGCCATTCGTCGTTCAAGAAGATTCCTCGGTATTCTATGGCTGGTTCTCCATCCGTATAACTACCTGGGAGAATTGAAATATTATTTTGGCGTTTTACAGGAACATCTGCCCAATAGTACCAAGGGGATACGCCCATTTGAGAAGACAGTTCATAGATGCCATAGATGGTGCCTCTTTTATCACTACCTGCAATCACTACGGCTTCTTCCACTCCTTCCAGTGGCTGTTTAATAGTACATAGAATGTATTTCTCACGTTTCCCTTTTAATTCGTCGGCTGGAATTTTTCCCGATGATATAAGTCGTTTTATCCAGTTGCTACGGTCAATAGAACCGATAATCAATACTCGCTTTTCTGTAACGGTATTTGTTATAAAGGGCTTTACGTTGGTTACTGCTTGTGCATCTGTCTGTAAATTTGTAATGGCTCTCAGTACTCCTTTGTACTCTTCATTATCTACCAATATCGGACAAGACTTGTCTTTCTGTATCCATTCAAAACCGACACCGTCATTTGTTACAAAACGTTCGGCAGCTTTTAGCGGTAACTGCCAACACATACTTGCTAAAAATAAAATAATACAAAAGTTATATTTTTTCATAATATCAATATTTATAAAAAAACCGCTTGCAGATACCTTGGGACATCTACAAGCGGTTTCGATGAATACCTATTGCGAACTTATCCTAAAAAGACAGTTATCTGTATTCAGGATTTTGGTAGTTCTTTTTCTCGTCAGCACTCATTTCCATACCGTCAAGTTGTCCTTGTGGGATAGGACGTAAATAATGTCCGGGTTTGATAGTACGCGTATAAGTAACGATGTTGCGATCCCCTTTATTATCTCCGCAGATTTCGTAGCTATCGGCATATTCGTTCCACTTTTGTGTGCGGACAAGGTCGAACCAACGATAACCCTCACCATAGAATTCACGTGAACGTTCATCTAGGATGAAATTGATGTCAATTGTTGCCGGAGTTTCAGCTGTTAATTGAGAACCATAGTCCTCGTCCATTTCTTCGTTTTCTGCATTACTGAATGTCCATTTTCCAGCACGATCGCGTAAAACATTAACTAATTCACGCGCACTCTTATCAGGCTTAGTTGTTGCACCTTTTACTGCAGCTTCTGCTGCAATAAGGTAAAGTTCGGAGAACTTGGCAATATTGTATGGACGTGTGCTACCGGCATTCGGCTGGCCTGCGCCAGTACCGTTATCTGTACGATAGGGACCAAGTTTCCAAAGACCTGGATATACGCGGCGGCTGATTGCACTGGGGCCCATAACATAATAACTGTATCCTGCTATAACTCCTGCTCCAGTATTGCTATTGCCTGCACCATCCGGATATTGAATGCTGGGATCATCTTCAGAGAGGAACTTTAATAACGGTTCTCCTTCAGTTACTTCCATGCCATTAGCTCCTATAACGGTTGTCCAATCTTTTCCATTTGTAGACCAGTTACCGCGGTAAACAGTTGTAAATGTTCCGTCGTAGCGGGAATCTTTGGCTTTATCCTTAAACGTTTTTGTGAATACACCATGAGGAGGAGCCATACGAGTCCATGGGCGTCCATAGGCTTGTTCTGCGACACGAATTACGGGTGAAATAGTATTACCATCTTTGTCTTTAGCTTGGATGTCTGTGTAGTTCCAATTCATCATCCAGCCTGCAAAGTTATCAGGAGCGCCACCGCTACCATAAGTCAAGCTACCACCATTGTAATATTCATCTTCTTGCGTATGATCTGCATATAACAGAATTTCTTTGTTACGATCGTATGGGCCGGCGTTAACTTGGTAGAAACTTTCCATCAAACCATATGGGCCAGGATTGTCAATAGCTTCAGTTGCAATATCATAAGCTTGCTGATAATACCATGCTGCATCGTGTCCATCGGGATCTGTGCGGTTACATTCCGGATATGTTGGAATATTATTAGGATTTTCCAACCACCAACCATAAGTCAGATATGCTTTTGACAAGTATAAACGCGCTACAGTCTTAGTAACCCCACCTGTTACGCGAGGTTTATCCGGCAATTCGGTGACAGCTGTCTTTAAATCGGGAAAAACTGCTTTAGTGTACACTTCAGGAACGGTGTTACGTACGGAAGTACGTGAAGTTGATATGTTGAATTTTAATTCACCGGCACCCAAATCCAATGGCACACCGCCGAAAGTCTGTACCAATAAAAAATAGTCCATACCGCGGAAGAAATGTGCTTCAGCGAGAAGTGCATCAGAAACACCTACTTTAGATCCATTTTCAATAACACCATTAGCTGTATTGATATTAGAGAAAGCTGTTCCCCACAATACATCCGAACGACTGCTACTAGCTGTCAAACTTCCTACGCCTGATAAGTCGGCGTCTTTAAAGTTTCCATCAGCGGATTGAGCATAAGTTGCTTCATCCGTTCCTGTCAAACAAGAATTGTAATAGTATGCTTGTCCGTAAATGTAACGTAAGTGTGCATACATGGAAGTTATACCACCTTCTACACCTCTTTCAGTTTGAAAGAAGGTTGGTTCATAAATACTACGTGGCTGTTCGTCCAGAATATCTGAGCAAGAAGTTGCAAAGATTAAGGCTAATGCCGTAGTTCCTAGAACTCTTATATTAGTAAATGTTGGTTTCATAGTTTCAAAGCTTAATTAGAATGTCAAGTTAATGCCGAATAAATAATTACGTGTGGAAGGAGCATTGGTTCCCACAGTCAAGAAGCGTCTTTGAATGCCACTTGTTACTGCCACATTCTCATTGCCATAAGAGTTGGTTTCCGGATCCAGACCTGTTTCTTTATGGAATGGAGAACATATAACAAACGGGTTCTGTATTGATACATAGGCACGCAAGCTTTGGATACCAAAATTCTTCAGCCATTTCTGTTCATCGAATTTGTAACCTAAAGAAATGTTGCGGACTTTCCAATAAGAAGCGTCAAAATAGCCTAATGTACTACCATATTTGGGATTATCACCACTTTGGATACCACCCGGCTTCGGATATTTGGCATTGGTGTTTTCTTCTGTCCAATAGTCCACATCTACTTGACCTCTACGACCGGTCAGCATATTCAGATAACCGTTGGAGTGATGCAATGTACTGATGAGTTTTCCACCACATTTAAACGCTGTGATGACATTCAGATCAAATCCCTTATAGGCAACGCGTGTGCTGAAACCACCTGTGAATTTCGGTTCCATACTGATAATTTGGCGGTCGTCTGGTCCGATCTGACGGACAGGGGTACCATCTTCATTATATTCACCGGTATATTTTACTTTAATCATACCAACGTTTCCGCCTGGTTCCAAGATATCAAGATAAGGGTCACCTTCTTGCCATAGACCTATTTTTTCATAGTCATAAATTGCATCAATAGGATGGCCGACAAACCAGTTGTTGGCTTCATCACGATCTGCTCCGGATGCTAATTCTGTCAGTTTATTGCGGTTTGCTGATATATTAATACTTGCATCCCAAGTCCATCCGTTGTGGTTGTCAAGAATTGTCCCGTTTAAAGTAAATTCCACACCTTTATTTTCGGTCTTTCCTACGTTACCTACATAACTGCTTACACCTGAAGTTGAAGGAAGATTAACGTTTTGCAACAAATCGGATGTCTTCTGAATGTAATATTCAAATGTTCCCGATAAGCGACCGCCAAACAAAGTGAAATCCAAACCGAAGTTCCATGTAGAAGAATATTCCCAACCTAAATCATAATTCGGCAATGCAGAAACATAGTAGCCGGTAGCATAGCCAGTAGGTCCGAAGTTATAAGGACGTGTAGATAATTTTCCCCATGTGGAATATGGGTTTACGGCCTGATTGGAAGTTTGTCCGTATCCCACGCGTACTTTAAGGATATCTAACCATTCAAGGTCATCCATAAATGACTCTTGACCAATATTCCAACCTGCAGATACAGCCGGGTATGTATGCCATTGATGACCTTTTGCCAAGCGGGAAGATGCATCGGCACGAACAGTTGCCATCAACATATAGCGGTTATCGTAGGTGTACATGGCACGTCCCATCCAAGACATCAAACCGCTTTTCTGGTAATCCCAATTGTCCGGATTAACTGTAATATTGCCTTCTGCACGACCTAAATTATAGTATTGCAAATATTCTGCAGGAATGTCACGTGCAGCAATATGCGATTTGGTGTAAACGGTTTCCTCAGCAGAATACATACCTACGATGTTCAGCTGGTGCTTACCAAATGTACGGTCGTAAGTTATTAGGTTCTCTACTGCCCAATTAGTTGTTTCTGTGTGTTCCAGAGATGCAGTAGAAGGAGTATCAGCAGTTGAACTGTTTATACCTTCACCAGTAAAGACACCACCTTTGGTAGAACGGTAGTTCAGACCTAGGTTGACACGATATTTTAAACCTTTAACCCATGGGCATTGTACTTCTGCAAAAAGGTTGTTATAGGTACCAAAACCTTTCTTCTCATTCAACCAACTATCTTCTAAATCTTCTACCAGGTCACGTGTTACAACAAAGTTTTCATCCTGACTGTTGAGCTTAACTGTTCTCTTCAGGCTTCCGTCTGCATTGTATGGGTTGGCGAGCGGAGTGTTGTTAAGTACGCTATACGGGCCGACATTAGAACCTTTGGTTATATTGTAATTGCTATTAGTCGTTAATCCGAAACGGAAGTATTTACCTACGCCTTGGTCAAATGAGCCTCGTAATGAGTAACGGGTGTAATTCTGTGTAGGAATAACGCCCTGATCTTTATAGTAGGCCGCACCAAAACTGTAACTTCCATTGTTTGTGCCACCAGCTACGCTGACATCATGGCTGTTTACCATACCTGTGCGGTATAGAAGATCCTGCCAGTCAGTATTTGTATCGTCTGATTCGTCTAAGGAGTTTTCGAATTTACCGGCATATTTACGCATCTCAGCATATTTTGGTCCGTCCATCATCGGATATTTAGAGAATACAGATTTTGCACCTACATAACCATTATATGTAAATTTGGCGGGTGTACCTTGTGCTCCTCTGTTCGTTGTGATTAAAATGACACCATTGGCACCACGTGAACCATAAATAGCTGTGGAAGAAGCGTCTTTCAGAATATCCATACTTTTAATGTCACCGGGGTTGATATCAGACAAGTTTCCCATAAAAGGAATACCATCCAATACTACTAACGGGTCATTAGAAGCTGTTAGTGAACGAGTACCACGAATACGGATTTGCATGGTAGCACCAGGCTGTGAAGACGTCTGCGTCATGTCCACACCGGCTACACGATTTTGCAAGGCGTATGTAATATTTGTAGAAGGCATTTCTTGCAATTTATCGCCGCCTACTGATGCGATAGACCCCGTTACATCTGATTTTCTTGCCGTACCGTAACCAATAACTACTACTTCCTCCAATGCTTTGGAATCTTCTTTTAATGTAATGTTAAGATTAGTGTTCCCTTTGATAGCAATCTCTTGTGTGACATATCCAATATAAGAAATTACTAAAGTTGCGTTTTTCTGTACAGTCAACGAGAAGTTTCCGTCCAAATCGGTTATCATACCATTGGTTGTTCCTTTTTCTGTTACGTTGGCGCCAATAACCGGTTCACCGAAATTATCTTTCACAATACCCTTTACCATGATATTCTGAGCAATACTGCACAGAGGTATCAGGCAGAGTAACAATAATAGCCCCAAAGGCCTAAAATAATAAGTTGTGCATTTCATAAAAAAACAAGGTTTTAATTGAATAAAAATGTTAAATCAAAGTGTAGACTCATTAAGGTTCTTTTTATGTTTTCATATGCTATCTTTTTTGTGTTAGACATTTGTTTTGATTCTCTACATTAGTTAACAGCGAAGTGAGGAATATATCCTCAACTTTTGGTATAAGCAAAAATATTAATCATTTAATAGACAATAGGCTATGAATGATACCTGTATTTTGCTTTTTGTAACATGAGTTTTTATTTGCGTTACATTCTTTTTTGTATATGTTACATTGACGAAAAAAGATGTGATAAAGGGGAATATGGAGATAAAAATAATTAAAATTATTTTTTTTGTGTTTTGTAAATAAGTAAAGTTTTTAATCACAAAAACTAGATATGTATCGGAATAAATTGCTTTTTGTTTATCTTTGTCGCACTTTTGTATCTAATAAAAAGAAAAACTATGAAAAGATGCGTTTGGAAGATACTCGTAATATGCTTGTGTTGTATAGCTCAAGGTGTTGGGGCGCAGACAGGGAAGATCTATACCACAGATATGGGATTGTCCAGTAGCTTGATAAATCAAATATTTCAGGATAAGCAAGGTTTTGTCTGGGTTGCAACTGAGTATGGGCTAAATAAGTTCGACGGTTTACGTTTTACCAATTACCGGCATGTTTCTGCTGATTCGTCTTCTATCAAAAATAATTATGTGCGTACATTATTTGAGGATAGTCGTTGTAATTTGCTGATAGGTTGTATTGATGGGCTGATGAAGTATGATCGTGAGACAGATACCTTTCTGGAAATTCCAATGTTCCGCGCCGGTAAGCGGGTGTTTCCGCATATAACACAGATGCAGGAATTACATAATGGGGAAATTTGGATGACAACTACCGGTCAAGGCATGTTTCGTCTGGATGAGCGGCAGACGCAGGCTGTTTCTGTAGATGATCTTCTGAAACAGTCTAATTACAATTTTCAATCCTTTTTTTATGAGGACTCTTATTACAATATTTGGATAGGAACTTATGGAAATGGACTGATTTGTTATATGCCTGCAACGAAGGAAGTGCGTATTTTCAAAGATCCGGTTCTTGCCGATAACAATATTACTACCATAATAGAGGATGAGCAGGGAAATCTTTTTGTAGGTACTAAAAAGCAAGGGCTATCACGTTACAATAGAAAGGAGAATAACTTTACTCTTGTTCCTTATATAGGGAATGAGGTTTTATCTGTTCGTTGCATGTCGTTGGTGAATGACCGGTTATTGGTTGGTACTGATGGACAGGGATTAAAAATGTATAATCCTGCAAAGGGAGAGTTGGAAGATTATACCATTAATTCAGCTCCAATAAATTTTTCGGATGGAAAGATTCATACAATTTTGGAAGATAAGGATGATAATTTATGGTTGGGATTATTTCAGAAAGGGATCGTTTTGATACCGAAACAAGAAAATCCTTTTGAATATTATGGGCACAAGTCCATTTATTATAATCCTATCGGACAAGGATGTATCATGTCTATTTTTCAAGATAGCAATGACCATTTATGGATTGGTGCAGACAATGAGGGGGTATACGAGCTGGATGCAAAAGGAAAAAGGTTGAGGCATTATCAACCGGGAAATGCTGCCCGTTCTGTGGCTAGTACGATAATGTGTATTTATGAAGATACAGACAGAAACCTATGGTTTGGTTCTTATACGCGTGGGGTTGCTAAGTTCAATCGGAGAACCGGGGACTGTGAATATCTTTTGCCTATTGATGATGAAAGCGTATTTTCAATAACAGAAGACAAACAGAAAAACTTATATATCGGGACATTAGGCGCTGGCTTTTACCGATATAACTTGAAGACCGGAGATTTAAAGCATTATGAATCTTCTAAAGATGAAACCAATGATTTAAAAAGGAATGAGCTTGCTAATGATTGGGTGAACTATATATATTGTGATAGCGAAGGACTGATATGGTTGGGGCATTATAAAGGAGTAAGCTGTTTTAATCCGTCGACGGAGAGTTTTATTAATTATAAAAAGGTTAACACATTGATTCCCGGTTGTGTGGGTTATGTTATCCAAGAAGATTTTTCGGGTAAGATTTGGGCCGGTACAACAGATGGACTATATTGTTTTGATAAAAAGACGAATAGGCTGGAGAGGTTTACAATGGCAGACGGTTTGCCTAGTAATGTGATTTGCGGGCTTAGCGAAGATTTCCAGCATGACATCTGGATTAGCACCTACATGGGGATCAGTCGGTATGATATAAACAATAATCGCTTTATTAATTACTATTCGGGAGACGGGTTACAAGGCAATGAATTCACTCATGGTGCTTTCTACAAGAATAAGTTCGGAAAGATATACTTCGGCGGTGTTAATGGTATTACGTCTTTTCTTCCGGAAAACATAGGCAATACTTCAAAAGAAGCTAAGGTATGGATTACTGATTTTTATATATTCAATAAGCCTGTACATAAGAATACTCTTTCAGGAGGGAAGCCGGTAATCTCTACTTCGGTGCAGGATGCTAAAAAGTTCCGGCTGTCTTATAAGGATAATACATTCAGTATCGTTTTCTCGACATTGCAGTATAACAATCCCGAGCAGATATCCTATCAATATAAGATTGATGAGTTGGGTTCACAATGGCTCAGCTCCGAACCTGGTGATAATCGTGTGACTTATAATAATTTACCGCCAGGTAAGTATACTTTTCGTGTGCGCGCACTTAATTATGGCAATTACTCGGAAGTGTGCACGATAAAGATTGTAATTACTCCTCCTTGGTATCAGGCTTGGTGGGCATATTGTATTTACGCTGTTTTACTCGGATTGCTGGTATTGGGCATTGTGAACTATATCCGGTCCCGTATACGGCATCGTCGTGAAATGATGAAGAGGGAGCATGCCGAACAACTCAATGAAGCGAAATTGCAGTTCTTTATCAATATATCCCATGAAATAAGAACTCCTATGACGCTTATAATCAATCCATTGGAAAAATTGCTGGCGGAAAAGAAAGACAGTGAGCTGCATAAGACGTATCTGATGATTTATCGTAATTCTCAACGTATCCTGCGGTTGATTAATCAGCTGATGGATATCCGTAAACTGGATAAGGGGCAGATGTTCCTAAAGTTTCGTGAAACAGATTTGGTAGGGTTTATCAATGATGTAATGCAGACTTTTGAGTATTTGGCTCATAAAGAAAATATCCATTTTACTTTTGAACATGAGATGCCGCAGCTAAAAGTGTGGATAGACTTGAATAATTTTGATAAGGTATTGATGAATATCCTTTCCAATGCATTTAAGTACACTCCGGATGGAGGAGAGATACAGATCAGTTTGACAACAGGTCAGAATGCTACGCGGCGGGATGCGTTGCGCGAGTATTTTGAAATTGTGATAACGGATAGTGGTATCGGTATCGACAGGGATAAAATAGAACGTATTTTCGAACGTTTCTATCAAATAGATAATGACGTAACAAAGTCAAATTTTGGTACCGGTATCGGTTTGCACTTGTCTCATTTATTAGTGCAGTTACATCATGGTGAGATTTTTGCCGAAAACAGGGAAGATGCTTCCGGAAGCCGTTTCATTATACGTATACCGTTGGGATCGGCGCATTTGCGCACTGATGAGTTGGAAACTGTAGATGAAGAAACAGCGATGTTCCATACTATTGAAAAGCCTGTTTTGGCGAAACTGGAAGGGTTGGTTGCCGAAGAAGAGGAGGAGGAATCTAAAACCAATATGAAATCAAAGACACGCTTACGGGTATTGGTTGTGGAGGATGAGGATGAAATCAAGGCTTATCTGAAATCTGAATTATCGGATGAATACAAAGTGGAGACCTGCAGTAATGGTAAGGAGGCGTATGATTTGATCTTGCGTGATACTCCTGATTTAGCTATCTCCGATGTTATGATGCCTGAAATGGACGGGCTGACTCTGTGCCGGAAGATAAAGCAGAATACCAACGTAAACCATGTCCCTGTAATCTTGTTGACAGCCAAGTCCAAACCGGAGGACACTTTGGAAGGCATGGAGACGGGTGCGGATGCTTATATGGTGAAACCTTTCAATACGGAATTACTGAAAAAGACCATTGCTAACCTGATAAATAATCGCAGGTTGTTGCGTAATAAATTCAGCGGGGCACAACAGCAGGAAGATAAAATGGAAAAAATCACTATGAAGTCCAGTGACGAGATATTGATGGACAAGATTATGAAAGTGGTGAACGAACATTTGGATGATCCTGCGCTGAATGTTGAAATGCTCGCTTCCGAAGTCGGGTTGAGCCGGGTGCATGTGCACCGCAAGCTGAAAGAGTTGACAAATCTTTCCACACGCGATTTCATCAAGAATATCCGTTTGCAACAGGCTGCTGCTTTGTTGGCACAAGACCATAAACTTACTATTTCGGAGATAGCCTATGCCACAGGATATACCAACTTGTCTCATTTCTCCAGTTCGTTCCGGGAGAAATACGGAATGTCACCAAAAGAGTATATGAATCAGCACCGGTAATTCGTGGGTTCTAATATCGGTATGTTTGCTTACCTTTCCAAATGCTTGCGATTTTTCTGTGTATCAGTATGATATTCAGTAAAGAAACAGCAAGGAATAAAGTGCATCCCACTATCCAGCATGGAAGTAGTGTTCCTGTCTCTATTTGCGGAAATAGTGTACTGATGATCTCTGTATAATAACTGTGCAGCCATGTAACTCCGCCGACAGACAGCGTCAATACCAAGAGGTTCAGGCTAACTGTCAGAATATTGTAGGGAAACGCTATTTGCTTGGGGGTGTATCCTATCAAAAGCAGGTTTTCCAGTTTTACGGTATTCTTTTGCAGTAGTAGGAAGATACTTAACATCAAGATGTAGAAAGACAATATGCTGATAAATAATCCTACTCCCATGACAATACCGGTGATGAGACGTAGAAAATAAGTCGTTTTTCCGGCATCCAGGCTATCACCCTCGGTTTCATAATGTTTCTGCCGGAAGTAGTCGCTGATGGCAGTGTCGGTAGGGTTCTTTACTTCGACGATGAGACGGGAGGGGTGAGCAACTTTACCGGGGGCAAAGCTCGTATTAGCCCAGTCCATAAATGTTTGAGGAACAAGAATTGTATTCAAACGGTTGGAGAAACCGGCAATCTGCCCTTTGAATTGTTCCACACGTCCGTTGCCACGCAATGTGATGTCCATCTGTATCATGCTAATAAGCCCTTCAGAGAGTTTCGGAAGACTTCGGCTTTGTGCAAAGCCGAAATTATAGAGATTCAAGTAATTGCGAGGAATGATAATAGGGATAACTCGGGTCTCTTTGTCAAAAAGCCATTTATCGAGGTTGACATCTACGTATTCATCGGGTACAGACTCAAAAAACATTTCGGTGGAAAGATGTATTCCGGCTTTCTGCATGCCTAATCCGGCAGATACTTTGAATAAAGAGGGGGTAAAAACTCCTACATTTTCGGTGAAGGGCTGTTCTTTCATTTCCTCAATATCTTTTGGGGAGAAAGTGTTGCTTTTTCCGGTAAGGCTGCCGAGGGTACTGATTTTTTTGGTAGCAATGATATATTCTTTTTTCATAAAGCTGTCTCCCTGCGTGAAAATAGGGAGCACATCTTGATAGAATTGTATGCTCAACAGTACAATCATCATGCCGAAGAGGTTGGCCAGAAAGAAACCTGTCAACTGGCCTACACTGATATGCTGGCGAAGGAGCTTCCAAACAAGTCTGTTCATTTTTTGATTTATGATTTGTAATTTATGAATTATAGCCGGAGAGTCTCGTCATATGGCAGTTCCAAGTGTTTTCCAATAGACGTAACAATAACTCCGGCTCCCTGCTTTTCTGTTTCTTCCATGAGTAGTTGGCTCATTATAGCACTGTTTTCGTCATCTAAATGGCTGATAGGCTCATCTAAGAAGATAAAATCGAACGGTTGGCAAAGGCTGCGGATAAAAGCGACCCGTTGTTGTTGCCCGAAAGAAAGCATGCCGGCCTTTTCGTTGATTTTATCGGGAATACCGATTGCTTCGAAGAGAGCGATAATCTCTTTTTTCTTTTTATAATCGTTCAGGCGATTCTTTAATAATACATTTTCAAGAGCTGTCAATTCGGGGAAAATACGAAGCTCTTGAAAAAGAATACTGAGTGAATGTTTCCTTATATCTGCCCATTCATTGACAGATAATGAACGGATATTCTGTTCATCAAAATTGATGATACCTTGATAGTCCTGACGATATCCATAGATATAGCTGCATAAAGACGATTTGCCGGTACCGGAAGCAGCCTCTACTAAATAACGCTTTCCCTTGCTGAACACAATGTTTTGGTGCCATATCTGTGAAGTGACAGTGTCACGACCAGCAAAAACCTGAGGTAAAGTCTGCTGTAAATGGATGCGATTCATTGATTATGAGTTATGGGTTACTTCCTGCAAATAGCTTGGCAAAGTCGACAAGTTGTTTCAATGCATTCTCTTTTTTCTCATTCAGAACTATTGTAAAATTGGTCCGGTTCTTGTCTCCCCGTAGGTTCAGTTCTTCTATTTTCATAATCATTTGATAGAGGTTCTTGATTTCCGGTTCATCCGAGGCATATTCCATGAGGACACGAAGGTTACTTAGTGTGAGCAATTCGTCGCTGGTCAATGAGATGTTGAAAGGTCTTCCATGCATCATACTCAACATGGCTTGTTGTAATTCTCGTGAGTTTTTGGGATGGAAGGGCTGGTTGTCCTCTTTGGTATCTCCTTTGAAGTCGGCACTTTGCAGAGTGGCGTATATGCGGCCGTTTTCAAACAAGACGTAACCCAGTAGTTGCGTACCATGCGGCCAGTTCAGTACACCACGCACATCCATGGGCAGGGCATCAGGAGTTGCCAACAGGCGGATATCTCCCTTTTGCTGTAGCATTGAAGTGAAATGTTTGTTTGCATGGATGCTTTTGTCGGCGGGCTGTTGCATGAGGGCAGTGATAGCCGGTTGCAATTTTTGTAGTTGTTCCGAGCTTCCGCCGTAAACTCCAAGCAGAGTGCCGTCGTTATAAGCTATCAATACTCCAGCATCTTTAATTTCAACGCTGTGGTAGCCTTGGACTTTTACCGGAACGGTACATAGCTGCTCTTGGGCAAATAGTTCGAGCATGGCTTCAAATTTCTTTAAATCGGCTATTTTCAGGGCTATCGCTGTGCTGTGTAGGGTAGGGGCTTTGAATAGGTAGACCGGGGCGCTCCAGTCTATTCCGCTTTCGGCAGGATCTTGCAGCAGAGTTTCAGCTTCTTCTTTCAGAGCGGCGTTTTTGTTTTCGAAAAGCGCTCCCAGCAGCTCTTGCAAAGTGGCCTTGCTGGCTGCATCATTCAGTCCGGCCTTACTGACGATGCTCTTTACATCGAGTGATGCCATTTCCGTAACATTGGAGGGAATGGAATGGGTGTATTCTGTCTTTTTCGTGGTTTCGCTGCATGAACTTAGACACAGTAACATCACTAAAACCGGCAGTAAATGGAAGGAAATGCTCTTTTTCATATTGTGTTATTGGTTTTGCAGATTCAAAATGTGACAGGCGACGAGCGCAGCTGTTTCAGTACGCAACCGGGAACGGCCGAGGCTGATAGGCTCAAAACCGTTTTCAATGGCTTTCTTCACCTCTTCCTCGCTGAAGTCGCCTTCGGGGCCGATAAGCACCAGCGCATCTTCTCCTTTGCGAACAATATCTTTCAATAAAGGCTTGTCTCCTTCATAGCAATGGGCTATGAATTTGCGGCCGTTGAAAGGTTGGCTGATAAATTTATTAAAATCGGTCATCTCATTCAGCTGGGGCAATCGTGCTTTGAGAGATTGCTTAATGGCGGAAATAAGTATTTTGGCGATGCGTTCCGTCTTTATAACTTTGCGCTCCGAAAAGCGGCAGTTGAGGAAAGTCAGTTCGTCAAAACCTATCTCGGTAGCCTTCTCTGCAAACCATTCGGTGCGGTCCATGTTTTTGGTGGGAGCCATTGCGATGTGCAGATGCCCGCTCCATAAAGGTGTCTGAGGAATGGTTTCGAGCAGGTTGACAAGGCAGCGCTTATTCGTGGCGGTACTGATTTCCGCACGATAGAAGTTGCCCTTGCCGTCGGTCAGCGTCACTTCATCACCGGTTTGTAGTCTCAATACGCGGACGGCGTGAGCAGCCTCTTCCTCAGGTAATTCGGCATGTGATTGTATATCAGGTGTGTAGAATACGTGCATGGTTGTTTATTGTTTTTTTTGCTGATTGATAATGTCTCTCAGTTGTGCAGCCCGTTCATAGTCCTCTTTGTCTATGGCATTTTGGAGGGCGGCTTTCAACTGCTCTAATGTTTTTTTAGGGGAAGCGGCCTCTTTATCGGTATCTTCATTTTCGTTTGCGATAGTGCTGTGTTCCGTCTTCAGACATTCGGTTTCTAAGATATCGTCATATATGAAGATAGGGGCATTCATACGCAAAGCAAGCGCAATGGCATCGCTGGTGCGCGCGTCAATGCGCAGGATGGTTTCTTCTGTTTTCATGTAGAGGTAGGAATAGAAAATGCCATTCTCCACCTTATAGATAAGGATGCGCAATAAGTTTGCTCCCAGTGCTTTGAGGACGGATGCAAATAAGGTATGCGTCAACGGACGGGGCGGAGTGATGCCTCTCATTTCAATCATCATGGACTGTGCTTCGGCTACGCCTATGATGACCGGTAATTGCCGCGGGCCGTTTATTTCGCCCAGCACCATAGCGTAGGCTCCGGCTTGCGCTTGGCTGTTTGAAATGTTCAATACCTGCAGTTCAACTTTCTTTTTATTCATTCTGTCATTCCACTACTTTACCGGTCTCCTTTTCCGTTGTATGTTTGTAACGGAATACGATTCCGAATAATATTCCAATAACTAATGCATAACCAGCGAATATAAGCCATACAGGTGTCCACTCACGACTTATCAGACCGCCGCCGGGTGCATATACAGAGAATGCGTCTACTACGGCGCCACTGGCATATCCGCCTATGATTGCTCCCAACCCGTTTGTCATCATAAAGAATAATCCCTGTGCGCTGGCGCGAATACTCGGATGAGCCTCCATTTCGGTGAACAATGAGCCCGAAACATTGAAAAAGTCAAAAGCCATGCCATATACAATCATGGATAGGATGAGCATCCATAAACCGCTGCCCGGATCGCCTAAACCGAATAATCCGAAACGGAATACCCAGGCGAACATACTGATAAGCATCACACGCTTGATTCCGAAATGTTTCAGGAAGAAAGGTATGGCGAGAATGAATAATGTTTCGCTCATTTGAGAAATGGATAGCAGAATGACAGAGTGTTTTACTCCGAAAGAATCTGCATATTGAGGAATTGAGGCAAAAGAGCTTAGGAATAGGTCTCCATAGGTATTTGTAATTTGCAGTGCTGCCCCCAACAGCATGGAGAACAAGAAGAAAATAGCCATTTTCTTCTGTTTGAAAAGTACCAGTGCGTCGAGTCCAAAAGCAGAGAGCATTGTTTTTCCTTCACTGCGGGCAGGCGGACAGGCGGGCAGGGAGAAAGCGTAAAGTCCTAAGACTATGGCCGAAATGGCTGCTACGTAGAGTTGTGCAGGCCCTGTCTTAAATCCGGTAAGGTCCACTGCCCACATGGCGCAGATAAAACCTACGGTTCCCCATACCCGTATGGGAGGAAAGTCTTTTATTAAGTCCAGCTTGTACTGTTCCAGTGCATTGTATGAAACCGTATTGGCCAAGGACAGTGTGGGCATATACACGAGCATGTTGAGCAGCATTGCCCAATACATATTGCTGTATGTGGTGGCAGTGGATGCATAAATCAGAGCACCGGCACCGATGAGATGAAGCGTGCCGTACAGACGTTCGGCATTTATCCATTTGTCGGCGATAATTCCCATGAGTCCGGGCATGATAAGCGAAGCGATACCCATAGTTGCAAAGATTGCGCCGATTTGACCGCCTTCAAAGTGTAATGTGCCGCCCATATAGCCGCCTAACGAGATGAGCCATGCTCCCCAAATAAAGAATTGAAGAAACTGCATAGCTGTGAGTCGGAATTTAATGCTCATAATATTAGCCTTATTTGAATTTTGTGAATTTATGATTAGGTGCAAATGTACGACGCAGCGGGCAGAAAAACAAGAAGTGTATATAAAAAAAGAAGGCTATCTATCCCAGACAGCCAATCTTTGTTAACCTTAAATCTAATACCATGAAAAACACAGTGCAAAGATAAGCGGTTTTATGTTATATAACATAGTCTTTTGCTCGCTTTCTTCTATATATTAACATGTTTTAATTCTTTGTGTGGCTTATTAGTGCCGCTTAGAATGATAAGTGGCGTTTGGATATGATGCGATTTTATGGTTGGATAATTATGTCTGCCGGCTGGGCTCTATACCGAGGGTATCCCAGTCTCATACAGAGATACCCTCTGTATGGGACTGAGGTATCCCTGTTTATTCTACGTATAAAACAAGTCCTTTCAGGTATTCGCCTTCAGGGTGATAGATGCTTACGGGGTGGTCGGCAGGCTGTGTCAACTGATGCAGGATGCGCACACTGCGTCCGGACATGGCGGCGGCTGTGAATACGGCTGTACGGAAGTTTTCTTTGCTGACGGCTTGCGAGCAGGAGAAAGTGAAGAGTATGCCGCCCGGTTTAATCTTCTCGAAAGCCTTGACATTGAGTTTTCGGTAGCCTTGCAGGGCGTTACGCAATGCGTCGCGGTGCTTGGCAAATGCCGGCGGGTCCAAAATGATGAGGTCGTATTGGTCACCCATGCGGTCGAGATACTTGAAGGCATCCTCTGCATAGGCTGCATGACGGCTGTCACCGGGAAAGTTCAGCTCTATGTTCTTGTTTGTCAAATCAATGGCTTTTGCAGAACTGTCTACGGAGTGCACCAGGTTGGCATTGCCACGCATGGCGTAGACCGAAAAGCCACCGGTGTAGCAGAACATGTTCAGTACATTGCGCCCATTGGCATAGCGTTCCAACAGCGAACGGTTTTCGCGTTGGTCCACAAAGAAGCCGGTCTTTTGGCCTTTCAGCCAGTCGATATGGAATTTCAAGCCGTATTCCATGGCGACATTGTCTGTACTTCCACCTTTCAGAAAGCCGTTTTCCGGATAGAGATCGGCTTTGAAAGGGAGGGTCGTTTCGGATTTATAGTAGATGTTATCAATTTTATCTCCCATAACCTCGGTCAAGGCGTCGGCTATTGCCATACGGTCGAGGTGCATGCCGGCAGAGTGTGCCTGCATGACAGCAGTACGGGCGTAGATGTCAATCACAAGTCCCGGTAAGTTGTCGCCCTCGCCATGTACCAGGCGATAGGTGTTGTTAACAGGATTTTCGGCGATGCCGATGCTGCGCCGCATGTCATAGGCTATGCTGAGTTTGCGTTTCCAAAAGTCGGCGTCGATTGCTTCATCCTGATAGAAACTAAGCACACGAACGGCAATGCTGCCAATCTGGAAATGTCCTTTTGCTATGAATTCTTTTTTGGATGTATAGATTTCAACCACTTCTCCTTCCTCAGGTTCTCCGTCGAAATGTGCGATGGCGCCGGAAAACACCCAAGGGTGGAAACGTTTCAGTGATTCTTCTTTGCCGGGCTTTAGATATACTTTATACATAATTATAATTAAGATGTGGAAATGTTATAATGCGGTTGTACGGCAACTTTCATCGATTGCCATTTCAAAGTCACCGGTGCGCTTCAGCTCCTGCAGCCGGTTGTATATGTTGAGACACGCCCACGCATCGGTGGCAGCGTATTGTTGCTGGGACGGCGTCAGCATTTCGGCCTCCCAGTTGGATAAGCGTTGGCTCTTGGATATTTTTTCGCCGAAGAGGATGGCATATATTTTTTGCAGGCTTCTGTCCTGGATACCGAATGTGCGGACATATTCTTGCAGTTCGACACAGGCGCGCTGTTCAAACGGGGCGCGCTTGTGCAGCATCATGAAGTCGTCGCGCAGGGAAAGCCCTACTTTTGTTATGCCGGGATTTTCAAGCAACATGATGATCGGAAGAGTCAAACCGGTGAGGTTCAGACGGAAAAGGAAACAGTGCTCTTCCGATGAAACCTGTAATAAGGCTACCTTGTGGGATTGCCCTTTGGTGAAGGACGGGCGCGTTTCACTGTCAATGCCCAGTATGGGACATTTTTTCAGGTAGGCCACAGCACGCTCCGCTTCCTGGGGGGTCTGTATGACGTGTATTTGTCCCGGGAAGAGTGCTTTCGGCATATCCTTCACTTCTTCTTTATCTATACTTCTTCTGATGATCATAGTTTAAAGTTTATTCGTCTTCCTCGTCTTGATTTTCTTCCTCGTCTTCCGGCTGGTTGTATTTCACGTCATGCAGGGCACGCAGGGTGTTTACTAACTTTTGTCCCCAGTACAGGGCGAAGTTCTCCCGGCAGACTGCGAGCGAGTCGTTCATTGTTTCATTAAGCCCCAGTTGGAATACGAAGATGAAGTCTCTGATGTCCTGATAGATGTCGGCTAAATCTTCGGAGATGTTTCTTGTAATGGGCTGGTCGCTGTATTTCATGTCCGATACGAATACATCCAGGTAGTCGTCCTTTTCGGCGAGTAGACCTGCCAGATTCATACGGAGTATCTCGTAGGTTTCTTCTGTCACAAATGTTTCGAGGGCTTCGTTGCCTATTGTCTCGCATTTGGGCAGCATGGACGCTTTGAGATAAAGCAGGGGAAGTATTTTTAAGGATGTATCGACGAATGTGGAACGTTTGATTGTTTCCGTCTGTTCCAAGAACTTACAGAACTCGGCGGCTACGGTTACAAATTCCACAACATTACGGTCGAATATCACTTGACTTTCTTTTTTCATATCTTCTTGATTTGGAACGCAAAGATAGTGCAAACCGAATGTAGAAGCAAATTTATTTGCATTTTGCTAAGGTGCTGCCTATTTTCGCAGAGCAAAGGTACGAAAAAGGTTTGAAAGCATTATCGCATAAGCTTTTTTTTGTTACTTTTGCGTCATTATACGGATATTAGTGGAATACATTTTATGGTCAAGAAAAATACAACCAAAGATACAGAGAGTTCTATTTCTTTCTTAGGAAAAGCAGTAGCCGTTTTAAAGAATGAGACTGTTCATTTTGTGGTCGGTTTGATATTGGTAATCTTTTCGGTTTACCTGTTGCTGGCTTTTTCGTCGTTCTTTTTTACAGGGGCGGCCGACCAAAGTATTATAGACTCCGGTAATGCGCAGGACTTGATTTCCACACATAACGGTGTGAAGAACTATGCAGGTTCGCGTGGAGCGCAGCTTGCCAGCTACCTGATAAACGACTGTTTCGGCATATCATCCTTTTTCATTCTGGTGTTCCTGGCGGTGGCTGGACTGAAGCTGATGCGTGTCCGCGTGGTGCGCTTATGGAAGTGGTTTATCGGATGTTCGTTGCTGTTGATTTGGTTCTCGGTGTTCTTTGGCTTCGTGTTCGTTGACCAATATAAGGACTCTTTCCTTTATTTGGGCGGTATGCATGGATATAATGTCAGCAATTGGCTGGTGTCTCAGGTGGGGGTGCCGGGGGTGTGGATGATATTGCTGGTTACTGCCATTTGCTTCCTCATTTATTTGAGTGCACGTACGGTTATCTGGCTGCGTAACTTGTTTAGCCTTAGTTTTTTGAAACGTAAGGAGAAAAAGGAGGAAGAGTCAGGTGAAACACCGGAGGAGTTTACGGACTCTTGGACGGTGAGAGGGAAGAAAAAGCCTGCGGAGCCCGAAGAGCTTTCTGGTGTAGAGCAGGAAGAGTTCTCCGGGCACTTGGAAGAAGCCGGTGAAGAAGATAACGAAGAAGATGCCCATGAAATAATGCTCGACTTGGGAGGTGCGCCAAAGAATAAAGCTGCGGCTGCCAAAGAGGGTGAAGTGCCCATGACGATTGAAGCTTCGTCGCCCGATGTCGCTTCTGCTGCTCCCGCATCGGGACAACAGGAGGGGAATGAGCCTACGTTTGAAGTGGAGACGGTGGAAGATGAAGAATATCATGGCCCTGAAATAGAACCGTATAACCCTTGTCTTGACTTGGAGAACTACCATTATCCTACAATTGACCTGATGAAGCATTATGACAATGCCGAACCTACGATTGATATGGCGGAGCAAAATGCCAATAAAGATAAGATTATCAATACACTGCGAAGCTTTGGCATTGAAATCAGTACTATCAAGGCTACGGTTGGCCCTACGGTGACACTCTATGAGATAACGCCGGAACAAGGCGTCCGTATTTCTAAGATACGCGGTTTGGAGGATGATATTGCATTGAGCTTGTCTGCACTGGGCATCCGTATCATTGCTCCGATACCAGGAAAGGGAACAATCGGTATTGAGGTTCCTAACTCCAATCCGAAGATTGTTTCCGGTCAGAGCATCATTGGCAGCAAGAAGTTTCAGGAGTCTACGTATGATCTGCCTATTGCATTGGGCAAGACCATTACCAATGAAGTTTTTATGGTGGATCTGTGCAAGATGCCTCATGTGCTTGTGGCCGGTGCTACCGGTCAGGGTAAGTCTGTCGGGTTGAATGCCATTATTACCTCTTTGTTGTATAAGAAGCATCCGGCGGAATTGAAGTTTGTATTGGTAGACCCGAAGAAAGTGGAATTCAGTATCTATTCAGTTATCGAACACCATTTCCTTGCCAAGCTTCCCGACGGTGAGGATGCCATTATAACGGACGTAACGAAGGTTGTCCAAACCCTGAATTCTATCTGTGTTGAGATGGATACCCGCTACGACTTGTTGAAGGCTGCACACGTGCGTAATATAAAGGAATATAACGAGAAGTTTATCAATCGCCGTCTGAATCCGGAAAAGGGACATAAGTTCATGCCGTATATCGTGGTGGTAATTGATGAGTTCGGTGATTTGATTATGACCGCCGGTAAAGATGTGGAATTGCCTATTGCGCGTATCGCCCAGTTGGCACGCGCCGTAGGTATACACATGATTATCGCTACGCAGCGTCCTACGACGAATATCATTACAGGTACGATCAAAGCCAACTTTCCGGCGCGTATCGCTTTTCGCGTATCGGCGATGGTGGATTCCCGTACTATCCTTGACAGGCCGGGAGCCAATCAACTCATTGGTCGCGGTGATATGCTGTTCTTGCAGGGAGCTGATCCTGTTCGTGTGCAGTGCGCATTTATCGACACGCCGGAGGTTGCAGAGATTACAAAGTTCATAGCCCGTCAGCAAGGCTATCCTACGGCTTTCTATCTGCCTGAATACGTAGACGAGAACGCAGGCAGCGATTTGGGGGATGTGGACATGGGCCGTCTTGACCCGTTGTTTGAAGATGCCGCCCAGCTGATTGTTTATCAGCAGCAGGGTTCCACTTCGCTCATCCAGCGTAAGTTTGCCATCGGGTATAATCGTGCGGGGCGCATAATGGATCAGTTGGAGAAAGCCGGGATAGTAGGCCCGGCACAAGGCAGTAAAGCGCGTGAGGTATTCTGTACGGACATAACGGACTTGGAGGCGCGTTTGAACAATTTGTAATAAACCACTGTTTAAATTATATGAAAATCAAAAGTCTTTTGTTTATTCTTGGGATGCTCTGTCTGGCTTTGCCGATGGTAGCGCAAGAACCGGATGCCAAAGATATACTTGACCGTACGGCGGATGCTTTTCGTAGGGAGGGAGGAGTGAAAATAGGATTCTCTGTTCGCGCGCCTGAGGGCAATTCAAACGGAACCATTTGCTTGAAAGGCGATAAATTCCTATTGGAAACGGAAGGCATGAAAACGTGGTTTGACGGACGTACGCAATGGAGTTATCTAGCTTCCAGTGATGAGATCAATGTTTCCGAACCTACGCCGGAGGAATTGCAAAGTATTAATCCTTATTCATGGTTATCTCTCTACAATCAGGATTATAAGCTGAAGGTTGCCAAAATTGGCAATGCTTCGGACAATACAACCTATAAAGTGGTAATGACAGCCACCAAGCGAAGTCAGGACATTCAGTGTCTTATCTTGTATATAGAGAAAGGCTCTTTCCGCCCGTTGAGGCTTAGTATGGTTCAGAGAGGGAGCAAAGATGCGGTGGTAGTGTTCATAAATTCCTATCAAGCGGGAAAGAGTTATGATGACAGCCTGTTTGTGTTTGATAAGAGGGCTTTCCCTACGGCTGAGATAATTGATTTAAGATGATAAATGTAATTAATAATAAAGAGTATAATATGGAAGCAGAAAAAGTAAAGTGTTTGATCATAGGTTCCGGTCCTGCCGGATATACAGCTGCTATTTATGCAGCGCGCGCCAATCTTTCTCCGGTGCTTTATGAGGGGTTGCAACCCGGTGGGCAGTTGACTACCACCACCGATATAGAGAATTTCCCCGGTTATCCGGAAGGCATCAGCGGCACGCAGATGATGGACGATTTGCGCAGGCAGGCCGAGCGTTTCGGTACGGACTTGCGTTACGGTGTGGCTACGGCTGCTGATTTGAGCCGTTCTCCGTATAAGATAACCATTGATGAGGAAAAGGTTATTGAGGCGCAAACCATTATTATTGCAACCGGAGCTGCTGCCAAATACTTGGGACTGGAAGATGAGAAGAAGTATGCCGGTATGGGTGTCAGCGCTTGTGCCACCTGCGACGGTTTCTTTTATCGTAAGAAGGTCGTAGCGGTAGTTGGCGGAGGTGATACGGCTTGTGAGGAAGCCTCTTATCTGGCTGGCCTGGCAAGCAAAGTGTATTTGATTGTACGTAAACCATTCTTGCGTGCTTCCAAGATCATGCAGGAACGGGTGATGAAGGATGAGAAAATCGAAGTGCTGTTTGAACATAATGCGGTAGGGCTGTATGGGGATAACGGCGTGGAAGGCGTGCACTTGGTGAAACGTATGGGCGAATCGGATGAACAGCGTTATGATTTGGCAATCGACGGTTTCTTCCTGGCTATCGGTCATAAGCCTAATTCTGATATTTTCAAGCCTTATGTCGATACGGATGAAACAGGCTATATTCTGACAGAACCGGGCACTCCCCGTACAAAAGTCCCCGGGGTGTTTGCAGCGGGAGATGTTGCCGATCCTCATTATCGTCAGGCCATCACAGCAGCGGCTACGGGATGTATGGCAGCAATTGAAGCAGAAAGATTCTTGCTGAATTGAGAATAAAAAAGAAGGCTGCGCGGCATTCGTTATATAACACTTATGCCGCGCAGCCTTCTTTTTTATTCTCAATTTAATAACTTCTTATCCTATTTTGCTTATTTTCTTTAGCTTTTCCTCATCAATAATTTTAATCTTCCTTCCGTCAATGGTAATCAGGCGTTCCGTCGCAAACTGCGAAAGAGTGCGGA
This sequence comes from Bacteroides eggerthii, assembly GCF_025146565.1. Classification (NCBI taxonomy): domain Bacteria; kingdom Pseudomonadati; phylum Bacteroidota; class Bacteroidia; order Bacteroidales; family Bacteroidaceae; genus Bacteroides; species Bacteroides eggerthii. The sequence continues at coordinate 2,015,875 of NZ_CP102258.1, forward strand.
TGGCATTGGATGTCGTCATGTTGGAAAGGTTCGCCAAGTCCTCACGAGACAGATAAATACTTAATGTGGAGCCATCCTCTTCCAGGCCATAGCTTTCTTTGAGAAAAATGAGAGATTCTGCCAGTCGGCCGCGGATATGTTTTTGGGTGAGGTTTACAGTCCGTTCATCGGCAATGCCGAGGTCTATGGATAACTGTCTGATGAAGAACATCGCCAGTTCGTTGTTTTGCGACAACAGTGTCATGACGGCGGTCATCGGTATCAGGCAGACCAATGAGGGCTCGAATGCACAAGCCGCTGTTACATAATCCGCTTTTGCGAAGTAGGGACGGTATCCGAAGTATTCGGTCGGTTTAATCATACGGATGATTTGGCTTCTTCCGCCTACACCATCTTTGTATATTTTGACTTTTCCGTTCAGCAGGCACATCAGGTTAGTGGGTGTCTCGCCTTCACAGTGAATAATCTCGTTCTTCTTGTAATTCTGAAGCGTAAAATGGTTAGCGAGAAACTCTCGCTGTTCTTCATTCAGGGGTGACCATATATCAGGGATCAACTCCGGAACATTAATATCGGATAAGTTTATTTTTACCATAAATGCTGCAAAACTGTGTTGTACAGCACAAATGTAAAAAGAAAAAATTAAAAATGATACATTTGTGTCAAAAAAATGCAGGAAAGTGGCGGGCGGTAAGATAATGGAAGTTTATTTCATCGTAGGCCAATACAAAGTCTCACAGGGTTTTCTTCTTTATCATTTGGGGGCAGACGGGCATAAGTGCATTACCTATGCGTAAGAATACCTATTATATATGAAAAGCAATAGGCTCTGCTCTTTTGTCTAAAGAAAACTCTGTGAGATTCTGTGTATTATATGGAGAAAACTACCCCATTATTTGGTGAACAACAGTTCCCTATACTTCGGCAACGGCCATATCTCATCATCTATTTCCATCTCAAGATTATCGATATGCTCGCGAATACTTTCCAGATAGGGGCGCACTGTTTCTTCATACGCAAAGGCTTTGTCTTTGTAATTATTCATATGGTTGGCAACCTTGCGGGCTTCCGTCATTTCACGTACCTGCATTTTGATAGCCGTTACGCGGTGGGATATTTCGCGTATGAGTTCCTTGCGGTCGGCACTGAGCACTTCATACTCTTCCGGTGGGAAGATTTCCCGTAGTCCTCGCAAATTCTCCAGTAAGCGGTTCTGATAAATAACGGCAGTCGGGACAATGTGGTTTATGGCGAGATCACCTAAAACGCGGCTTTCAATCTGTACCTTCATTGTGTATTTCTCCAACTCTACTTCGAGGCGGCAGGCCAATTCTGTTTCATTGAAAATACGTTCTCCGATGAGTACCGAACGGGCCTGGTTGTCCATGTAGCGCATCAAGGCTTGCGGCACATGACAGATGTTTGTCAGTCCGCGGCTGGCAGCTTCTTGTTTCCATTGCTCTGAATATCCGTCTCCTTCAAAACGGATAGGTTCGGAAGCGATGATTGTTTCCTTCAGTATGCGGAAGATTGCCTCATCCTTGCCGACGCCTTCTTCCATGAGCTTTTCGATGGAAATTTTGAATTCGTTCAGTTGGCTTGCCATTGCAGCGTTGATGGCAATCATGGCTGCGGCACAGTTTGCGGATGAGCCGGCGGCGCGGAATTCGAAACGGTTACCGGTGAAGGCAAAGGGGGACGTTCGGTTGCGGTCCGTCGTATCTAATAGAATTTCGGGAATACGTCCGATGCCCAGTTTCAGAGTTGTCTTTTCTTCGGCGGTCATTTTGCTGTTGCTCACCTGGCGGGCTATCTCGTCGAGAATGGAGGATAGCTGCTTTCCCAGGAATATGGACAATATGGCAGGGGGGGCTTCATTGGCTCCCAGTCGGTAACTGTTTCCTGCGCTTGCAATGGATGCGCGGAGTAGGTCCTGATTTTTATATACCATCATCAGCACATTTACGAGGAAAGTAAGGAATAACATATTACCTTTCGGATTTTTCCCCGGAGCAAAAAGATTTATCCCCGTATCAGTGCAGAGCGACCAGTTGTTATGTTTGCCCGAACCGTTCACGCCGCTGTATGGCTTCTCGTGCAACAATACGGCAAAGTTGTGTTTGCGGGCGATACGTTTCATCAGGTCCATTACCAATTGGTTGTGGTCGTTGGCAAGGTTGGCGTTTTCAAATATGGGGGCCAGCTCAAACTGGTTGGGAGCCACTTCGTTATGACGTGTCTTGACGGGAATACCCAGCTTGTGACATTCTATTTCCAGTTCTTTCATAAAAGCCGTAACGCGGGGCGGAATAGAGCCGAAATAGTGGTCCTCCAGTTGCTGGTCTTTGGCGGAGGAGTGTCCCATTAGCGTGCGTCCTGTCAGGCATAAGTCAGGGCGTGCGTTGTAGAGCGCGGAGTCTACAAGGAAATATTCCTGTTCCCAGCCTAAGTTGGTATATACGCGTGTTATGTTCTTGTCGAAGAGTTGGCACACATCTGTTGCTGCCTTGTCCACTGCTGCAAGTGCTTTGAGTAAAGGTGTTTTGTAGTCCAGCGCTTCACCTGTGTAAGAAATGAAGATTGTCGGAATACACAAGGTGGTCTCTACGACGAAAGCCGGTGAGGAGACGTCCCATGCTGTATATCCGCGTGCTTCGAATGTGTTGCGGATACCGCCGTTTGGGAAAGAAGATGCGTCCGGTTCTTGTTGGATGAGCAATTTCCCGGAAAAGCGTTCGATGACATCCCCGTCTTCGCCGAATTCGATGAAGCCGTCGTGTTTTTCGGCTGTGCCGTCCGTCAGAGGTTGGAACCAGTGCGTGTAGTGGGTGACATTCAGGGATTTTGCCCAGCTTTTCATGCCGTTTGCTATTAAATCGGCCATTTCCCGGCTAATGGGAGTGCCTTTTTCAATAGCGTCTGTTACAGCCTTATAGGCTTCTTTCGGCAGGTATTCCTGCATCTTTTTGCGGTCGAAAACATGGCTGCCGTAATAATCGGACAACTTGTTTGAAGGGGTGATAACTTCAAGAGGACGACGGTTGGCGAGCTCTTGCAAAGCAAAAAATCTCATTTTTGACATATTTGTCTCTTCTTTTATTGGTTGCTGGGCGCAAAATTATATGTTTTTTCTGAATTACCCCCTATTTTTTAGGGGGTAATCTTGGAGTTTTATATGTTTTTTGCTGATATACCCCCTCAAAAGTAGGGGCTGATTGCTAAAATGTGCATTTTGTGCTCTCCTTCGCTTTCGGAAAATGAAAAAAGATTTTAGGTGGAAGTTATTACTTTTTTTCTATATTTGCTCCCACGTAAGAAGATATCGCGGTTGAAACATCTAATATGCATATGGATAGGAGTCTGTCTCTTGTGTGCAGGTTTGCAGAAGGCGGGTGCTACGGCTGTTCCTCAATCGTATGCGGAACAGAGGGCTTATGCAGATTCCATTATGGACAGGGTTATCTTCTTTGCTCCTTTTTATGAGCGTATTGTCGATGAATATAAGGCGGAGCTCTATATAAAAGGGTGGGCGAATATCCGGAAGAAGAATCACCTGCTTCGTTTTATCCCTTCCATGTTCCGTATCAAGAAAGGGGTGCGGGAGTATATGATGGAAACATATAGTGAGCTGCACTACACTGCCCCCGACATTTACGACCAGAAAGTGAAAGCAAGCGTAGGTACCACCTCTGAACTATGGGAGTTGGACGGCCGCTTGCTCGAATACTTCCACATCAACATCTATTCTTCCACCTTATTGTACGACAAACTTCTCTCCCCACTGGCCGCCAATGCGAAAAAGTACTATACCTATTATATAGATTCCATAATGGGCGAGGCGCACAATCGCGAATTCCGTATCCGGTTTATGCCGAAGAGCAAGAGTTTCCAACTTGTAGGCGGTTATATGATTGTGAGCGACAATGTGTGGAGCGTACGTGAAATACGCTTTTCCGGGCGTTCCGAGATGCTCCGTTTTAATAATCAGGTGAGAATGGGACAGGTGGGAAGCAAGGATGAGTTTCTGCCCGTACATTTTAATGTGGATGCGACTTTCCGTTTGCTTGGCAATGTGATAGACGGTAGCTATACGGCAGTGCTTGACTATAAAGATATTCATCAGAAAGATCCGGCAGCCGCAGCCGGACGGAACAGGCTCAAGAGTAAATATGACTTGTCCGACTCCTATACACTGCTGACGGATACCAACGCTTACCAGCGTGATACGGCTTACTTCAATACTTTGCGCCCCATCCCGCTGACACCGCATGAACAGACTTTGTATGAAGATTTCTTTTTGCGTCGCGACACGCTTCTATATAAGAAAAAGCCGAAAAACAAAAGGCTGGAGTTTTGGGGACAGATAGGCGATGCGCTGGTAAGCAGGTACACAGTGGACTTTGCTAAAATGGGAAGTGTGCGTTGCTCGCCTCTTATCAATCCTTTGTTGCTGAGTTACAGTGGAAGCAACGGCTTCTCCTATCGTCAGGAGTTTAAGTATAACCGTCTGTTTACGGGCGACCGCCTGCTACGCGTCGTCCCTAAGCTGGGTTATAATTTCAAACGGAAGGAGTTTTATTGGTCGATCAATTCCGATTTCGATTATTGGCCCCGCAAGCGTGCCGCCTTGCATGTCAGTGTGGGTAATGGTAACCGTATTTACAGTAGTGATGTGCTGGAGGATTTGAAAGCCATCCCCGACAGCATCTTTGATTTTGACCAGATACATTTGGATTATTTCAAGGACTTGTATTTGCATATACGCCATAGTTGGGAGGTTGTTAATGGGCTTACTTTGGATGTAGGTCTCTCCTTGCACAGGCGTACGGAGGTGGAACGTTCCAAGTTTGTGCTGGTATATCCGGATGGACCAAGTGTCATGTCGACAGCCATGCCGCCGCTTTATCCGGGGTTCGATCCTTCGGTGCTGAAGAAGTTTCGCCATAGTTATAATAGTTTTGCTCCGCGTGTGCGTGTGACATGGACGCCCGGACAATATTACTATATGAGTGGTGACCGCAAAATCAATCTCTATTCCAAATATCCCACCGTATCGGTGGACTGGGAGCGCGGTCTCAGTGGAATTATGCACAGCACCGGAAAGTATGAGCGCATTGAAGTGGACTTCCAGCATAATATCCCGCTGGGATTGATGCGCGATATTTATTACCGTTTAGGTTGGGGAGCTTTTACGAACCAGAAGGAACTCTATTTTGTGGACTTTGCCAATCTGGCGCGTTCCAATCTTCCTGTCGGGTGGAATGATGAAATCGGAGGAGTGTTCCAGTTGCTCGACGGACGTTGGTACAACTCTTCGCGCGAATATGTCCGCGGACATTTTACGTATGAAGCTCCTTTTCTGCTGCTTCGTCATCTGAAAAAGTATACCCAATACGTGCTGAATGAGCGTCTGTATCTGAATGCGTTGGTTGTTCCTCACTTGAATCCTTATCTTGAAGTGGGCTATGGCATTGGTACGCATGTTTTCGACTTTGGCGTTTTTGCAAGCTTTGCCAACTGGAAGTATCAGGAGATGGGAGTCAAGTTTACGTTCGAGCTCTTCAATCGGTGAGCCGGAATAGGGAATTATAGGAATTTATGCTTTATCTTTGCCAATAAATTTTTCGATTATGGGAATTGTAATAGGTATAGATGTCGGTGGAAGTACCACTAAAATCGTAGGAATCAATAAAGGGCAGATACAGTCACCGATGTTTATTACGGCGACCGATCCGGTTACGTCTTTGTTTGGAGCGTTCGGCAAATACATTTATGATAATGGAATTCAGTTGTCCGATGTGGAACAGGTGATGCTGACCGGTGTAGGCAGCGCGTTTGTAGACAGTCCGCTTTACGGACTTCCCACCCGTAAGACCGACGAATTCATAGCCAACGGGCTGGGGGCTCGCCATGCTACGGACATCGACCAGCTGATAGTTGTCAGCATGGGGACGGGGACGTCTTTTGTGAAAATCAGCGGAGATGAAATTCAGCATATCGGTGGTATGGGCATCGGTGGAGGTACGTTGCAGGGACTTTCACGTCTGCTGCTCAAGACACACGATATCCACCGGGTGGCTGATTTGGCTGCAAAAGGCGATGTAACCCGCGTAAATCTGCAGATCGGTGATATCTGTAACAACGCATTACCCGACTTGCCGGTATCTGCCACCGCTTCCTTGTTCGGAAAGGCGGACAGCAATGCCTCTCAGGAAGATATAGCTTGCGGCATCATTTATACCGTACTCCAGACCATAGGCGGAGCGGCTGTGCTTTCCGCACTGAACAGTCCGGTGAGGGATTTCGTGCTGATAGGCAATCTCACTCAGTTGCCGCAATGCCGGGAAGTGTTCCCGAAAATGGAAAGCATTTATCATGTGCGCTTTCACATTCCACCTTATGCAGAATATCGTACGGCTATCGGGGCAGCTTTGGCATACGTCAGAGAGAACTCATGATGTGTAATGGGGGATTTCTGCTATATAATAAGGTGAAAACTTTAGAAATCAGACCTGAATACCGGATATTTTCAGAGAGAACTTTTTGTCATTCAAGAAAATACTTCTATCTTTGCGCCCGATTTAAATATGAGTCAACATAAAGTCTCACTTAATTAACGAGTTAAACAATTTATTTATTAATGGAAAATTTAAAAAATGTTGCTCCCATTGAAGACTTCAACTGGGATGCTTACGAGAACGGTGAAACCGTAACAAACGCAAGTCACGAAGACTTGGAGAAGGCGTATGACAACACGCTGAACAAAGTTAACGACCGCGAGGTAGTTGACGGAACCGTAATTGCAATGAACAAGCGTGAAGTAGTTGTGAACATCGGTTACAAATCAGACGGTATCATTCCTTTGAATGAATTCCGTTACAATCCCGATCTGAAAGTAGGTGATACTGTAGAAGTATACATCGAAAATCAGGAAGACAAAAAAGGACAGTTGGTTCTGTCTCACCGCAAAGCTCGTGCTACCCGTTCTTGGGATCGCGTTAACGCTGCTTTGGAAAATGAAGAAATTATCAAGGGTTACATCAAGTGCCGCACTAAGGGTGGTATGATCGTTGACGTATTCGGTATCGAAGCATTCTTGCCGGGTTCTCAGATCGACGTTAAGCCTATCCGCGACTACGATGTATTCGTTGGCAAAACTATGGAATTCAAGGTTGTTAAGATCAATCAGGAATTCAAGAATGTCGTTGTATCTCACAAGGCTCTTATCGAAGCTGAACTGGAACAACAGAAGAAAGAAATCATCGGTAAACTCGAAAAAGGACAAGTCCTCGAAGGTACCGTTAAGAATATCACTTCCTATGGTGTATTTATCGACCTGGGCGGCGTAGACGGTTTGATTCACATCACAGACCTTTCTTGGGGCCGCGTCAGCGATCCGAAAGAAGTGGTTGAGCTCGACCAGAAACTCAACGTCGTTATCCTTGATTTCGACGATGAGAAGAAGCGTATCGCTCTCGGCTTGAAACAACTCACTCCGCATCCTTGGGACGCTCTCGATCCTAACTTGAAGGTAGGCGACCACGTGAAGGGTAAAGTTGTCGTTATGGCTGACTACGGTGCATTCATCGAAATCGCTCCGGGTGTTGAAGGTTTGATCCACGTATCTGAAATGTCTTGGTCACAGCACTTGCGTTCTGCACAAGACTTCATGAAGGTAGGTGACGAAGTTGAAGCAGTAGTTCTGACTTTGGACCGCGAAGAACGTAAGATGTCTCTCGGTATCAAGCAACTGAAAGCTGATCCTTGGGAAACTATCGAAGAGAAATATCCTATCGGTTCTAAGCACACAGCTAAGGTTCGCAACTTCACTAACTTCGGTGTATTCGTAGAAATCGAAGAAGGTGTTGACGGTTTGATCCACATCTCTGACCTGTCTTGGACTAAGAAGGTTAAACATCCTTCCGAATTCACTCAGATCGGTGCGGATATTGATGTACAGGTGTTGGAGATCGACAAAGAAAACCGTCGCTTGAGCCTCGGTCACAAGCAACTCGAAGAAAACCCCTGGGATGTATTCGAAACTGTATTCACAGTAGGTTCAGTACACGAAGGTACTATCATCGAAATGCTGGATAAGGGTGCAGTAGTTGCTCTGCCTTATGGTGTAGAAGGTTTCGCTACTCCGAAACACCTCGTTAAGGAAGACGGCTCACAAGCTCAGTTGGACGAGAAACTCGAATTCAAAGTTATCGAGTTCAATAAGGACGCTAAGCGCATCATCCTGTCTCACAGCCGTATCTTCGAAGATGTAGCTAAGGCAGAAGAAAGAGCAGAAAAGAAAGCTGCCAAGAAGTCTACCGGTAAGAGAGAAGAAGCTTCTGCTTCAATCCAAAACCAGGCTGCTTCTACTACTTTGGGCGACATCGACGCTTTGGCTGCTTTGAAAGAGCAGATGGAAGCCGGAAAGAAGTAATTGCTTCTCTATATAAATAAGGTAAGGGTGCTTGTGGCAAACACAAGTACCCTTTCTTTTTTGGAGGAGGAGTACAGGGGAGGGATTAACTCCATATCTCAACAAAAAATCGTAAAATCTATATATTCTGTGATGAATACCCTTATCTTTGCATCATCATGGAGAAATTCGAACTACATATTCTCGGCTCCGGTTCGGCATTGCCTACCACCCGCCATTTTCCTACTTCGCAGGTAGTGAACTTACGTGACAAACTTTTTATGATAGACTGTGGAGAAGGCGCACAGTTGCAATTCCGCAAGTCACGTCTCAAGTTCTCGCGTCTGAACCGTATCTTCATCTCCCACTTGCATGGCGACCACTGCTTCGGGCTGCCGGGACTGATATCCACACTTAATCTCTTGGGGCGTACAGCCGACCTGCATATCCACTCTCCCAAAGGTTTGGAAGAACTTCTTACGCCGATGCTTGCATTCTTCAATCATCAGATGACCTATAAAATTTTCTTCCACGCGTTCGAGACGAAAGAAGCCGCTTTGATTTATGAAGACCGTTCGCTTACGGTGACAACCATTCCTTTGCGGCATCGCATGCCTTGCTGCGGTTTTCTGTTTGCCGAGAAGCCGCGCCCCAATCATATCCTGCGCGACATGATAGACTTCTATCAAGTGCCGGTGTACGAGCTGAACCGCATCAAGAACGGTGCGGATTACGTTACGCCGGAAGGAGAGGTGATACCCAATGCCCGTCTCACCCGTCCCTCGGCTGCTCCACGCCGTTATGCCTATTGTTCGGATACGATTTATCTTCCCTCCATAACGGAACAGATAAAAGGAGTCGATCTGCTTTTCCATGAGGCCACTTTTGCCGAAGATGCCGCCCCGCGTGCCAAAGAGACGTTCCATACCACCGCTTCGCAAGCCGCACAAATAGCCCGCGATGCGGAGGTGAAGAAGCTACTGATAGGTCATTTTTCAGCCCGTTACGATGACGAACAGGTGCTGCTGGAAGAGGCGCGTCCGGTTTTTCCGAATACACAGCTTGCCAAAGAAACGCTTTGCATATCGGTGTGAATTAAACTTTTACTATCTTTGTCGGTGTAAAGCTATAAATGTGAATAGAATATATGAATCCTTCTTATAATGAACGTGAAGTGCTGGCACTTCTTCAGGAGGAAAGTACGCAGAAGCAGGGATTTGAGATGATTGTGGCGCAATACAGCGAGCAGTTATACTGGCAAATCCGGCGTATGGTGCTTTCGCATGAAGATGCTAACGACTTGCTTCAGAACACCTTTATCAAGGCATGGATCAATATCGATTATTTCCGGGCGGAGGCGAGGCTCTCCACGTGGCTCTATCGTATTGCGCTGAACGAGTGCCTCACTTTTCTGAATAAACAGCGGGCGGTCAACACCGTTTCATTGGACGATCCCGAAGCCGATTCCCTTCAGAGGCTGGAGAGCGATCCTTACTTTTCGGGCGACAAGGCTCAGATGGCTTTACAGAAAGCGTTGCTCACCTTGCCCGAAAAGCAACGTATGGTGTTCAACCTGAAGTACTACCAGGAGATGAAATACGAGCAGATGTCCGAGATCTTCGGTACTTCCGTAGGCGCTTTGAAAGCATCCTATCATCATGCGGTGAAAAAAATAGAGAAGATATTAGGAGAAGATGATTAAACCTTTAACGTGAAAAAAAGTCTAACCAAACAGAGAGGAGAAGAGCTTATGAAAGAAGAAGATTACATGCTCAAAAAGATTGGGACGGAAAATGCTTTTCATGTTCCCGAAGGATACTTTGAGAATCTCACTTCGGAGATTATGAACCGGCTTCCCGAAAAAGAGAAACCTGCTTCCGAGAAGAAAGAGGTTACAATGTGGGAAAGAGCAAAGCCTTGGGTATATATGGCGGCCATGTTTGTAGGTGCGGCATTGATTATCCGCGTAGCTTCCTCCAACCATGCTCCGGCTGCATCAGACTGTATGGCTGCCGATGAAACCGAGGTAGAAATGGAATACATCGACATGGCAGTGGACAACACTATGCTTGACGACTACTCATTATACGTCTATTTGGCCGATTCTGATGCAGAATGAGGCTGCAATAACTTTAACCGATTGAAGAAGAAATGAAAAAGCTGATTGTTTTACTAATTATGATGTGCGGTTTCGCACCGGTGCTTTGGGCTGCGGACGGATGCCAGCAGCATTTGTCTCCCACAGAGTTTCGTGCCAAACAGCAAGCATATATTACAGAGAAAGCCGGATTGACCAAGGAAGAGGCGGCTAAGTTTTTCCCCCTTTACTTTGAATTGCAGGACAAGAAGAAAGAGCAGAACGATAAGGCGTGGAACTTGATCCGTCAGGGAAAAGACGAAAAGACCACTGAAGCCCAATATGATGCGATTATGGAAGGCGTGTATGATGCACGTATCGCTTCCGACCGTTTGGATAAGACTTATTTCGTTAGGTTCAAGAAGATATTGTCTGCCAAGAAACTATATCTGGTGCAGAAAGCCGAGATGCGTTTTCACCGGGAGCTGCTGAAAGGGATGCGGCATAATGACAACAAAGGTAAGGCTCCGAAACGCCAACCGGACAAGAGATAAAAACACATCATCCGTTTGTACGAAACGGATGATGTGTTGAAGGCTGATAGATCATCTGTTTGACCCAAACGGATGATCTATTTTTTATTCTCCAATGCTTTGGCCTCTTCCCACAGTTTGTCCATCTCTTCCAGTGTCATATCGTGCAGGTTTTTGCCTTCCTTGATGCTGTGTGCCTCTACATAGTTGAAGCGGCGGATAAACTTCTGGTTAGTGTGTTCCAAGGCATTATCAGGATTTATTTTGTACAGGCGGGCGGCATTGATGAGGCTGAACATTACATCTCCAAATTCCTCTTCCGCTTTCTGCTTGTCCATGTGGGCCACCTCGTCCTGAAATTCCTGTATTTCCTCTTTCACTTTATCCCACACCTGTTCGCGTTCTTCCCAGTCGAAACCCACATTGCGGGCTTTGTCCTGAATGCGATATGCCTTGATGAGCGAGGGCAGGGCGGCGGGCACACCGCTTAGTACCGTTTTGTTGCCACCTTTTTCCTTGAGTTTCAGCTGTTCCCAGTTCTCGGATACTTGTCCGGCAGTCTCGGCTTTCACATCGCCGAATACGTGGGGATGACGGAAAATCAGCTTCTCGCAAAGGCGGTCGCATACATCCTTTATGTCAAAATCTCCGGTTTCCGAACCTATTTTGGCGTAGAAAGCCACATGAAGCAATACGTCTCCCAGTTCTTTGCAGATTTCCTGCTTGTCGTCGCGCATCAGGGCGTCACAAAGTTCATAAGTCTCTTCAATGGTGTTGGGACGCAGGCTTTCATTGGTCTGCTTCTTGTCCCAGGGACATTTCACCCGCAGTTCGTCGAGTATATCGAGGAAGCGGCCGAAAGCCTCCATTTGTTCTTTTCTTGTATGTTGCATGGATTACTGTTGGTTAATGACTGGTGCAAAGATACGATTTTTCTTCCACTCCTCATACGAAATCAGCAGACCTACTACCTCCGAATAATTTTTCCGTCCGCTTTCTATTTTGTTGCCTTTCAGGTATAAGTCGTATATCCGGTCCTGAATACTGCCGATTACGGGGTTGTATTTCTTCATCCAGTATTCGCTGTTTGTTTGCGCCAGTCTGATAATTTCGGGACGTATGCGCTGGAGGAGTTGTGCATATTCTTCTTCATTCATAAGTCTCCGGGCATTGCCCAGCACATGCGGCAATATGGAGAAATAGCCGCTGAAGCGAATCTCCTTCACCTGCGAACGGGTACATACCTGATAGGCGTAGAAGTTGGCTTCCGCTTCGCTGGTGATGCCCAGCAGGTGAGCAAGCTCGTGTGCGTAAGTGGCGGGGTATTGCGAAGGAAGCAAGTCGCCGTTCAGGGTGAATTCACAGAAGAAAGGCCCCATGCTGCCGGTGACGCCTACCATCGAAATCAAGGGGGTGAACAGCATTGTCTTTACGCGAGGTGATTGGTGAAAAGGGCGATGCACTCCTAACGAGTCACTGATTTGATTGTATGCTCGTACGCTTTCATGGCACGCCAACGTTTCATCGATGGATGTAATGTCTGTGTAAGAACCGTTCAGATTTTTGATGTAGCTGTCTACAAACTTCTGGAAGTTTTCGGGAGTGTACGCGATATAGGGGATGTGTGTCCGTTCGTAGAAGTTCTTTTGCGAGTAGTTCAATCCCCATGCCAGATAGAACCATACGTACACCCATAGAAGATACTTGGCGTCTGCAAGCAGAATGGACTTCCACCTCTGCTTGCGGATGTGGCGCGCATAGACAGGGTAAAGAAGCAGGCCGGCGATGCTTAGCGCAATGAACAAGTCGCCGATGGCAAATGGTACCAGTCGGGAGAAAGAGGAAAGTACCCGGGCAATAGCCGGATACACATATTGGGCATAAGCATTTCCCAAGCCGGGCACTATCTGTACACACCATACAAGCAGTAAAAAAAGTGCCAAAAGTAATGAATTGCTTTTGACCCTTATTCCTGATATGCCTATGTTATGCTTCATCTTACTTTTCCCTTATGTGCTTCGCCTGCCGCATGCTTTGGATTTTCAGTTTCATCTGTTGAAACCGGTGCGGCACTGCGTGCTTGTTCCGATAACTTCATATAAAATTATCATTTGTGAAGCAAAGGTATGTAATTCTTTTCATTGCTTTTGCCGTATAAAGCTATTAATTTATTAATTTTGCGCCCATTATAACAAAATATAGATTTTAGAAACATGGAATTAGCAAGTAAGTACAATCCCGCTGACGTAGAGGGAAAGTGGTACCAGTATTGGTTGGACCACAAATTATTCAGTTCTAAACCCGATGGTCGTGAGCCTTACACCATCGTCATTCCGCCCCCTAACGTCACCGGTGTGCTCCACATGGGACACATGCTTAATAATACCATTCAGGATATTCTTGTACGTCGCGCACGTATGGAAGGCAAGAACGCCTGCTGGGTTCCGGGTACGGACCACGCTTCCATTGCCACCGAAGCCAAGGTTGTGAACAAACTTGCCGCACAGGGTATCAAGAAAACGGATCTTACTCGTGATGAATTCCTGAAATACGCTTGGGAATGGACGGACGAACATGGCGGTATCATCCTGAAACAACTCCGCAAGCTGGGTGCTTCCTGCGACTGGGATCGTACTGCTTTTACCATGGACGAGAAGCGTAGCGAAAGCGTGCTCAAAGTATTTGTAGACCTCTACAATAAAGGCCTGATCTATCGTGGCGTACGCATGGTGAACTGGGATCCGAAGGCGCTCACCGCCCTCAGCGATGAAGAGGTTATCTACAAGGAAGAACATAGCAAACTGTATTATCTGAAATACTACGTTGCCGATGATGACATGTCCGGTGAGACGGGGGCCGAAGGTGAAGTGGTTCATCGTGATGCTTCCGGCAGGCGTTATGCCGTAGTGGCTACTACGCGTCCCGAAACAATCATGGGTGATACGGCGATGTGCATTAACCCCGCCGACCCGAAGAACCAATGGTTGAAGGGCAAGAAAGTGATTGTGCCGCTGGTGAACCGGGTTATCCCCGTTATACAGGACGATTATGTGGATGTAGAGTTCGGTACGGGCTGTCTGAAGGTAACTCCCGCGCACGACGTAAATGACTATATGCTGGGCGAGAAATACAACCTGCCTGCCATCGACATCTTCAATGACAACGGAACATTGAGCGAAGCTGCCGGACTCTATGTCGGTATGGACCGTTTTGATGTACGCGAGCAGATAGAAAAGGATTTGCAGCATGCCGGACTGTTGGAAAAGGTGGAGGCCTATACCAACAAGGTCGGCTTCTCCGAGCGTACCAATGTGGCAATCGAGCCGAAGCTCTCCATGCAGTGGTTCCTCAAGATGCAGCACTTTGCCGACATGGCTTTGCCGCCGGTGATGAACGATGACCTGAAATTCTACCCTGCCAAATACAAGAATACCTATAAGAACTGGCTGGAGAACATCAAGGACTGGTGCATCAGCCGCCAGTTGTGGTGGGGACACCGTATTCCTGCCTATTTCCTGCCGGAAGGTGGATATGTGGTGGCAGCCACTCCCGAAGAGGCATTGAAGCTGGCACAGGAGAAGACGGGAAATCCTGCTCTTAAAGCGGAAGATCTGCGTCAGGACGAGGACTGCCTCGACACATGGTTTTCTTCCTGGCTGTGGCCCATCTCTCTGTTCGACGGCATCCTGAATCCGGGCAACGAGGAAATCAACTATTATTATCCCACCAGCGACCTTGTGACCGGACCGGACATTATCTTCTTTTGGGTGGCGCGCATGATTATGGCGGGCTATGAATACGAAGGCAAGATGCCGTTCAAGAATGTTTACTTCACCGGTATCGTACGCGACAAACTGGGACGCAAGATGTCCAAGTCGCTCGGCAATTCACCCGACCCGCTGGATCTGATAGACCGTTACGGCGCCGACGGTGTGCGTATGGGTATGATGCTTTCGGCTCCCGCCGGCAACGACATCCTCTTTGACGATGCGCTTTGTGAACAGGGACGTAACTTCAACAACAAAATATGGAATGCTTTCCGTCTGATCAAGGGTTGGGAAGTAAGTGCCGAAGTGCCCATGCCGGAAGCTGCCGGACTGGCAATGCGCTGGTTTGAGTCCAAACAGAATGCCGTAGCTGCCGAAGTGGCGGACTTGTTTGGCAAGTATCGTTTGAGTGAAGCGTTAATGGCAGTGTACAAGCTCTTCTGGGACGAGTTCTCTTCCTGGTATCTGGAGATGATCAAGCCTGCTTATGGCCAGCCCATCAACAAAAAGGTGTACGAAACGACTATCGGCTTCTTCGATAACCTGTTGCATCTGCTGCATCCGTTCATGCCGTTCATCACCGAGGAACTGTGGCAGCATATCTTCGACCGTAAAGACGGGGAGAGCCTTATGGTGAGTCCTATTTCCATGTCAACGGAAGTTGATGAAGCCTTTGTGCAGCAGTTCGAGGTGGTGAAAGAGGTCATCAGTAATGTACGCTCTATCCGCCTGCAGAAGAACATTGCCCAGAAGGAGGCATTGGAGTTGCAGGTTGTCGGCGAAAATCCGGTGGCTGCTTTCGACGCCGTCATCGTGAAGATGTGCAACCTCTCTGCCATAAGCGTGGTTGAGGCGAAAGCCGACGGTGCTGCCGCCTTCATGGTGGGTACAACGGAATATGCCGTTCCTTTGGGTAACATGATTGATGTGGAAGCCGAAATAGCCCGTATGGAAGCCGAACTGAAACATAAGGAGGGTTTCTTGCAGGGAGTCTTGAAGAAGCTGAGCAACGAGAAGTTCGTGAACAATGCTCCGGCTGCCGTTATTGAAATGGAACGCAAGAAACAGGCGGATGCGGAGAGCATCATCAACTCATTGAAAGAAAGCATTGCCGCTTTGAAAAAGGCGTAAGCGGTATTTCCGATAGGTGACTATATTATCTTACAGCAAATCCCCCTATAAATCTTTAATTGTTTATAGGGGGATTATAGTTTGATATACTCTATTGTTTAACAAGGATTCACATTGTAAGGCAATGTATAGTTACCTTCCGATTATGGTCTTTGGCAACTCCGACTGCCTATTTCTCCAATAAGTCTTTCAGAAAAGCGTCCAACTCTTCATCCAGTCCTTTCAGCAATTCTTCGTTTACCAGCAGGGTGTCGTCGTCCAGCAGCAGGAGTTCGGCTATGGTCTCTTTGTCATCATCCACCAGCACGAAGGAGAAAGGCTTCATGATAGTCAGCTTGTCAAAGGTATCCTTGCTCTTCATATTGCAGAGCAGGTTGCTCAGGATGCGTTCTATGTTCTCATAGAAGTCATCGCCTTCATAAGTCATCCATTCTTCGATAACGGTGCTGGAAAGCTCCCTGTCGTCATCATCGAAAATGCAGAATTCGCCCGAACTTTGGTTTGCTTGCAGATGAATATCCGTAACGATTGTTTGTTCGCAACCGCAAGTGTACTTGCCGATTGCCTGTTTAATGGTTTCTTCGAGGAGAGATAATGCCGGTTGACTGAGTTTCATAATTGCTTTTCTTTACTAAATGGATGTTCAAAGGTATAAAAAAAACAGTTACATTTACTGTATTTGACTAAAAATCATTATTAAATCGTTGCATTTGCATGTTTAGGCGTGCCAAGCCTTCTTCACGTTCTTTTAATTCGGTGACGTAAAGGGTTGTGAGGACGTAGTTGGGGAGGTCTGCCTGGGTCAGGTGAGTCAAATCTTTTTTGTCTACGCCGTCCACAATGCGTGCTTCGGTTTGTGCTTTCAAAGCCCAGCCGACAGCAGTGGTGATGCTGTCCAGCATCTCGTAGCCGACAGCCAGATTATAGGCAGCCTGCATCTTTTTCTTCCCTTTTTTGGTGGCGTAGGTCTGCTTCCACAAGTCGATGGCGGTTTCCCATTGCTTCTCCCTGACATATACGGCGGCATCGCGCATATTCACCGAACCGCCGCAGAAGAGGTATCGGCTGGCTGTTTTCCAATAGGGCAACAGCTTCTTTACGGGGATGGTTCCGGCAAATTCAGAGGCTTGTTTTATCACGTCTTCTTCGCTGATGAGGTGGGACTGTACGAAAGGCCCGTTTCCGGCTTCCTCCCAGAAGATGCTGTCTTTACTGTTGACGGTCACCATAGGTGTGCCGCGATTGGGCAGATAGACACTGACGGTGGGATAGACTTTGGCGTCCACCGTTCCGTAGTAGACACCCCAGTCGCGCATATACTTTATTTTGCGGGTGGTGTGTATCTGCACGTTTTCCAGTGCGATGAGGAAATCTACGTCCAGATTATCCACCAGCCGGTTCACTTCTTCCTGTGATAGCATTGCCTCTCGCGGAGTGATGTCGCCGGTGCGCAGGGCAGAGTCGCAGATTATCACTTCGTTGAAGTAGTTCTCATCAGCAAGCGCTTCGGCAAGTGTTTCGGTGGCAATGGTGGCATTGCCGTTGTAATAGTCCACCTTCCGGGCTATTTCAAAGTCGTCTTTCTTCTTCTCTTTGGCGAGGATAGGCTTGTTTTCCGGAACTGCGGGCATGTTGTTGACGACGCCCACCCGCTTCAGGCTTGGCGGGAAACTGACATCCGCCGGTAGCATATAGTCGATAGCGAGATATTCAACGCTTTGGCAGCCTGCCAAAAGTAGCAAACAAGACAATAACAGATAATGATAGTATTTAGCCATAGCCTTTATTCTTTGTTCTGAAAACAAAAGTAATCTTTTACTTGAATAAATAAAAGCCCCGAACAGTTTTTAACCGTTCGAGGCTTTTGTTAGTGATTAGTGAACCGCTAATCACTATTCCGCTATTTACGCATTTTTCCCATGGCAATTCTTATACTTCTTGCCGCTTCCGCAAGGACAGGGATCGTTGCGTCCCACTGTCTTTTCTGCGCGGATAGGTTCACGTTTCTGCTGTTCGCGTGTGTCATGCTGGGCGGCAGCCTGTTGGTTGGGATCGCTCAGGTCTTGCTTTTGTTCGCGATACTTGCTGAGGTCCTGACGTTGTTCGGGGGCGGCCTGACGAACCTCCTGCGGTTCCTGTACCGGGATTTGTCCGCGCATCAGGATGGAGACTGTCTGGTTGTTTATCTTGTCTACCATCGTGTCGAACAGGTTCACAGACTCCAGCTTGTAAATCAGCAGCGGGTCTTTCTGTTCGTAGCTGGCATTCTGTACGGAATGTTTCAGATCGTCCAGCTCGCGCAGGTTTTCTTTCCATGCCTCGTCGATGACGTGTAGCAGGATCGACTTCTCAAATGATTTCACCACTTCCTTACATTCGCTTTCATAGGCCGCTTTCAGGTTGCAGGAGATGTTATACATGCGCTTGCCGTCGGTGATAGGTATCAGAATGTTTTCGTACATATGTCCCTGATTTTCGTAGACCTGCTTGATGACCGGATAAGCGATTTGCGCCATACGTTCGGTCTTGCGCTTGAAGAGCTCCATAGCGGCGTCGAAGGCCTTGTCGGCAAGTTTCTCTTTTTTCTCGTTGCGGAATTCCTCTTCAGTGAACGGAGTTTCCATGGCAAGGGTCTGGAGCAGGTCCATTTTGCAGTCTTCATAAGTAGGAGCCTCGATGGCATTGGCGCAACGGTCCCAAATCATGTTCACAATATCCATGCCGATACGTTCGCCCATTAAAGCGTGGCGGCGTTTGGTGTAGACTACGGTACGCTGCTTGTTCATCACGTCGTCATATTCCAACAAACGTTTACGGATGCCGAAGTTGTTTTCTTCCACTTTCTTCTGTGCGCGTTCGATGGATTTGGAGATCATGCTGTGCTCAATCATCTCACCTTCCTTGAAGCCGAGCCTGTCCATTACGCCGGCGATACGGTCGGAGGAGAACAGACGCATCAGGTCGTCTTCCAGAGATACGAAGAATACGGATGAACCGGGGTCACCCTGACGTCCGGCACGACCACGCAACTGGCGGTCTACGCGACGCGATTCGTGGCGTTCCGTACCGATAATGGCAAGACCGCCCGCAGCTTTCACTTCCGGGCTCAGCTTGATGTCCGTACCACGACCTGCCATGTTGGTGGCAATGGTTACGGCGCAGCTCAAACCGGCTTTGGCCACGATGTCGGCTTCCTTCTGGTGCAGCTTTGCGTTCAAAACGTTGTGCTCAATCTTACGCATGGTCAGCATTTTGCTCAGCATTTCGGAGATCTCTACGGAGGTGGTACCTACCAGCACAGGGCGGCCGGCTTCTACCATTTTCTCGATTTCTTCGATGACGGCTTTATACTTTTCGCGTTTGGTCTTGTAAACGCGGTCATTCATGTCATTGCGGGCAATGGGGCGGTTTGTCGGGATAACGACTACGTCCAGCTTGTAGATGTCCCAAAGTTCACCTGCTTCCGTTTCGGCAGTACCGGTCATACCGGACAGCTTGTGATACATACGGAAGTAGTTCTGCAAAGTAATTGTTGCAAAAGTCTGTGTGGCGGCTTCCACTTTCACGCCTTCTTTGGCTTCAATAGCCTGGTGCAGACCGTCGGAATAGCGGCGGCCTTCCATGATACGTCCCGTCTGCTCGTCTACAATTTTTACCTGTCCGTCGATTACCACATATTCGTCGTCTTTCTCGAACATGGTGTAGGCCTTCAGCAACTGGTTGATGGTGTGTACACGCTCGCTCTTGATGGCGAAGTTCGTCATCAGGGCATCTTTCTTGGCAAGGCGTTCTTCGTCCGTCAGTTCCTTTTCGTTCTCCAGTTCGGAGAGTTGGGCGGTGATGTCGGGGAGTACGAAGAATGTGGGGTCTTCGGAGTTACCGCTAATCAGGTCTACGCCTTTGTCGGTCAGGTCTACGCTGTTCAGTTTTTCATCAATCACGAAATACAGCGGGTCGGTGACCTCGTGCATGCGTTTGTTGTTCTGTTCCATGTAGATCTCCTCGGTCTTGAGCATACCGGCTTTGATGCCCTGCTCGCTGAGGAACTTAATCAATGCCTTGTTCTTCGGCAAGCACTTGTGGCTGCGGTAGAGGGCAAGGAAACCTTCTTCCTGTTCTTTCTTGTCGTTCGATGCTATCAGGCGCTTGGCGTCGGCAAGATATTGCGTGGCCAGTTTCTTCTGCGCTTCCACCAGACGTTCCACTTGCGGGCGGAGCTGCTCGAAGAGCTGGTCGTCGCCTTTGGGAACCGGGCCGGAGATAATCAGCGGGGTACGGGCATCGTCAATCAATACAGAGTCCACTTCATCGACGATTGCGTAATTGTGCTGGCGCTGTACGAGGTCTTTCGGGCTGATAGCCATATTGTCGCGCAGGTAGTCGAAACCAAATTCATTGTTCGTACCGAAAGTGATGTCCGCAAGATAAGCTTGGCGGCGTGCGTCGGAGTTGGGTTGATGCCTGTCGATGCAGTCCACGCTCAAACCATGGAACATATAGAGCGGGCCCATCCATTCGGAGTCACGTTTTGCCAGATAGTCGTTGACGGTTACCACATGTACGCCGTTTCCGGTCAGTGCGTTGAGGAATACCGGCAGGGTGGCAACCAATGTCTTACCTTCACCGGTTGCCATTTCGGCAATCTTGCCTTTGTGCAATACCACACCGCCAAACAGCTGCACATCGTAGTGCACCATGTTCCATAGCGTGTCGTTGCCGCCGGCCACCCAGTGGTTCTGGTAAATGGCTTTGTCACCTTCGATGCGTACAAAGTCTTTGGTAGCGGCGAGATGGCGGTCGAACTCCGTAGCGGTCACTACGATCTCCTCATTTTCGGAGAAGCGTTTGGCCGTCTCTTTTACGATGGAGAAGGCAACGGGCAAAACCTCGTCCAGTGCCTTTTCGTAAGTATCCAGAATCTCTTTTTCTATTTTGTCTATTTGAGCAAAGAGTTCCTCACGTTCTTCCAGCTCTGTGTTTTCAACGCTTGCTTTCAGCTCTTCCACTTTGGCGCGTTGTTCTGCTGCCGAGTTGCGGATGTATGCCTTCAGTTCTTCGGTTTTAGCGCGCAGGGCGTCATTGTCCAATGCGACTATTTCCGGATAGGCGGCTTTTACTTTGTCTACCCATGGCTTTATTTCCTTCATGTCGCGAGTAGCCTTATTTCCGAAAATCGAGCTTAAAAATTCATTAAATCCCATTATGTATTTGTTTTTATTATTATTATCTAAGTTTATTATGGTGCGCAAAGTTACTGATTTTGCAACAGATAACGTAACGTTACACTGATTATTTTAAGGAATCTCCACAGAGGGCGCAGGGGCTCATGGAGTTCTTCGTTTTTATGTGCGCTTTGCAACGAATCTTTATCAGTTATCAGTAAGTGAGTGGTGTGGCTGTGCACGCATTGGGAGCGCGGATGCGCATCGCATTTGACAGGGTGGGAGCAATGCGGTCTGTTGCGACCGGTGTACGGATGATTTCCGGTTTTACTCCTTTGCCGAGTAGGATGAGGGGAGCAGGTATGGCGGCAGCGCGCACCACGCGGTTGTCATTGCTGTTTTTCTGCATGACGGTCCAGCCCGGCAGCACTTCAATGATCAGGTCGCCGGAACGGTGGCGGTGGAAGCCGTTGCGTATGCGGTCTATTTGCGGTGACCAGGAGCCCAAAAGCAGGTGGTAAGCGGAATATACTTTGTTCACCCCGCTGAATTGCACCAGAAATTCCGCTGACTTTTCCTGTACCTCGGAAAGGCTTAACTGCTTCTCCTCTATTAATTTATGATTGAGATATATCTGTTGGTTATAAAATCCTTCCACGTATTGCCCTTCGCCATAAGTGGCCATTAGATACATGTTCAGCAAAGTGGCGCAACGGTTCAGGTGAAATTCTCCGCCGGGAATACGGTAGATGCCTATGTCGGCTCCGTCCGGGTCGGTATATCCGGTGGATGCAATGCACAGCAGTACGTTTTGCAGGCCTACTTTACGCTCCAGTATGTCCAGCAGGTTGGCAATGCTCCGGTCTAAGCGGGCGTAGGTGTCTTGCATTTCCATAGCACACTCTTGTGTGCTGCGGTGGTTGTAGTTGCCGGCATAATAGGTCACCGCAAGCAGGTCGGTTATCTCATCCTTGCCGATGTTGCTTTTGTCCAGCAGATCTTCTGTCACGCGGTTTACTTCGTCGTTGATGAGCGGGCTGGTGATCAGCCGGCGGAATTTGTTATCCTTCTCTATCTCAAACTTGTACTTGAAAGGGATAGTGCGCCATTCGGGCAGGAAGGTATAGCTTGTGATGGGGTGGAGGGGATTCCACTCCATTTCTTTGATGCGGAAGTCGGGTGACTGCTGTTCGTTGTATTGGCTCAGCCACCAGGGATACTCACCGTAGTAAGTTGTTCCGCACCATTTTCCGGTTGTGTGGTTCAGCCAGAAGGCGCCGTTCCCGCTGTGTCCTGCTGAAAGGACGGCAGCGTCGCGGAAAGGGGCGATGGCATAGACCAGTGCGGCATTTTTAGTGGCTATTTTAAGCTCATCGGCAAAGGTGGAGGTCAGAAGTTGCGTAGGGGCTGTGTTCTGGTCGGTGTAGTTGCCCATAAAGGCCGAATCATCCACACAGTTTTTCGGGCGCAAGGTTTTCGGATCAAACCAGCGTTCGGCTATGATGCCGTTCATGGATGGTGTGGTGCCTGTATAGAGGGCGGCCATGGCTGAGGCGCGGTCGGTGACGTTGAATGAATATTCCATCTGTCGGAATACTTTCCCTTCCCGTAGCAGCCGTTTAAATCCTCTTTCCCCATAGAGCGAAGAGAACGCTTCCATATAGTCCGTACGCAGTTGATCGATTGTCAGTGTCACCACCAGCTTGGGTGAAGGTGGCATCGGCTGGGCTTGCAGGCTGCCGAATGTCAGTGCGAGTATGGAAGTTATCAGTCCTTTCTTCATTATTTCTTATCGTATGTGAGAATTAGGTTGCTCGCAGAACGTATCAGCAAACAAAGTGCCAAAGGTAATACAGCTGACGGAAATCTTTGCGGTATTATGAGCCAAAGCAATATAAAAAGTGTTAAAACCAGGAAGTTCGCCAGCATATAACGGCTTCTTCTCCTTTTTCGCACCCTGTTCAGCATGCATGGCAGGCAGAGGAGGTGGAGAGGATGGAACACAAACAGCAGATAGTTGGGGCTGACGGCCGGGTGCTGGGAGAACAGGACGAGGAATGTCAGGATGCATCCCGCCATTCCTGCGGCAAAGAACAGCACGAGGTCTATTCCCCAAAGCGTTTTCTTTCGGCGTATGCCGTAGAGGGTGGCGGCTGCGGTCAGTATAAACAGCAACAAGGCGGCCTGCAACGGGGTGAATCCTTCGGACGGCTGTCCCGTCTCTTCCATTCCGGTTGTTATGATTTTCTCTTCGTTCAGTACCAGGGGGCGCACTTGCTTGTCGCTGCCGATGATCCGGGCTGTGTTGAAGTAATCCTGCACGTAGAACGGGACGAACATCATCAGTCTGCGGCTGATGGGCTTGTCGGCTTGGCTGCCCATGCACAAATCCATGCCGAAACGTGACCATGGATGGCCTTTGCTGTATTTGTGCAATAGGTCGCGGAAAGAGGTTCCGGTGTTTGTGTCGGTCATGTTGTCGGCATATTGCAGTGTGCCGTCAATGGATTTTTCTATTAAGTCGCGCGGACGTGTGGCGCAGTTGTCGTAGAAGAAGTTGTAGCGGTACACCCGGTTTTCGGGACGGTAGTTCTCTTCAAGCAGGGCGACCAACTTCTTTTTTTCCGCCGGGGTGAGGTTCAGTTCTTGCTGCCAGACATCGCGCTCCAAATAATAATATTCCGCCGCGAAGCGTTCATAATCGCCAGCTCCCAGTTGGTAGTCCGTTTCACCTAAAGCGAAACGGAGGATGAAGTTTGGTGCATTGAAATTGAATATGCCGTAATTGAATACGGCGTCGATGCCGCGTGTGTAGTTCTCGTATCGTATGGCGGTATGTCCGAAAAGGGAATATATCTCCTCTCCCGAAGCGCATGTCAGCAGGCTGATGCGTATGGAATCCGCCGTAGGGGAGGCCTTTGCTGCTCGTTCCGTATGTGCGGTGGCGGTGGAGGAGCAAGGCAGGCAGGTCAATAGGGATAATAAAAAGACTAAATACTGTTTCATGGATGCAAATTTACGGAAAATCTTCGGAATAAGCGGTTGAAGCGCGGAAAAAGGCGGAATGTTTTTTTTCTTCGGAGGATCAGCGGATATGCTCGGAACTTATGCGGTTTTCTTCCGGTGGAGGAATAAAACTGTTGTTATTTTAGAATCCCGGCATTCCCGAAAAAACAAAAAAACAAAGGAAATAGACCTGTATCTATTTTGGTATATCTTTTTATATTGGTTTCACAAACTGTTTCACCTGCTGTTTCAGCCTTGCTTGTAATGCGCTGGCTGATAGAACGTAAACTGTTTCATTTGCTGTTTCATAAACTGTTTCACTTTTATGTAATTATTTATGATTAAAATACCCTGTATTATCTTGGATTATGCGAAATTAAAGTGCTACCTTTGCACCGCTTAAAAAAACATGGAATGAATCTTGTAATTGATATAGGCAATACCATAGCAAAGATAGCGGTGTTTCGGGACGGAAGTATTGTAGAGATATTCTACGACTCCAATCAAACCCTTGAGCAACTACCGGATATCTGTGCAAAATATCCGATTGATAAAGCGATTGTCGCCACTGTTATTGATTTGGGCGAACGGGTGCTGGCGCAGTTGGCACACCTGCCTGTTCCGCTGTTGTGGCTGGACGAAAAAACACCGCTTCCGGTGGAGAACCTTTACGAGACGCCCCAAACACTTGGGTACGACCGCATGGCGGCTGTTGTGGGAGCCAATGAACAATTTCCCGGAAAAGATATTCTGGTGGTAGATGCCGGAACCTGCATCACTTACGAGTTTATTGATGCTGCCGGACGCTATCATGGCGGAAACATTTCGCCGGGCGTGCAAATGCGCTTCAAGGCGCTCCATGAGTTCACCGGACGGCTTCCGCAGGTTGTTCGGGAAGGGCGCCGGCTGCCGTTGGGCAAGGACACCGATACGGCAATGCGTGAAGGTGTACTGAAAGGTATGGAATATGAAATTTCGGGTTACATAACGACTATGAAACATAAATATCCTGAACTTTTGGTTTTTTTAACGGGCGGTGATGATTTTTCTTTTGATACAAACTTAAAAAGTATCATCTTTGCAGACAGATTTTTAGTGTTGAAAGGATTAAATAGAATTTTAAACTATAATAATGATAGGATATAGACAAACACTCTTGGTGTTCTTGCTCATGATGTTGTCCGGAGCGACAATCGCTCAAAATAATACGAATTCTCCCTATACACGATACGGATACGGGCAATTGGCAGACCAAGGTTCGGGTAATAGCAAAGCCATGGGTGGTGTTGCATACGGATTACGGGATAAATATCAGGTGAATTTCGCGAATCCGGCGTCCTATACGGCGATAGACTCGCTTACATTTATTTTTGACGGCGGCATCTCTTTGCAAAACACGAATTTCAGCAATGGTACGGTGAAGCAAAATGCCAAAAACTCCAGTTTCGACTACATTACAATGCAATTTCGCTTGAGTAAGTGGGCGGCTATGAGTTTGGGATTGTTGCCTTATTCAAATGTAGGGTATAGCATGACGGAATACCGGGAAGATCCGGACTATCCTTCCCAGTCCAGCGCGTTGCAATATTATGGGGACGGCGGATTGCACCAATTATATTTAGGAGCCGGATTTAAAATATTGAAAAACCTTTCCGTCGGTGCGAACATTTCGTACCTTTGGGGGGATATAACACACACAAGAGCGATGACATTTCCGGGCAATTCGTCCACTTTGCCATTGACTACGGTGACGGGTACGTCCATACAAAGCTATAAACTGGACATCGGTGCGCAATATACGCAGGCGTTCGGCAAGAAGCATGAAGCTACACTGGGCGTTGTGTTTTCACCGGGGCATGATCTGGGCAACGACTCGAATGTGCAGGACCAGTTGGGAGACAGCAATACGGGCGCTACAATAAACAGCAGGGATACGGTTGCCACTTTCGGCAGCCCGATGAGTTTGGGTGTAGGTCTTAGCTATGTGTACGACAATCGTCTGACGATAGGGGCGGACTTCACTTTCCAGAAATGGAGTTCGGTTACATATATGAATACGAAGAATGCTTTCTGCAACCGTACGAAGATAGCGTTAGGCGCCGAATTCCTTCCGAATCCTATGGGAAGAAGCTATCTGGCGCATGTGAAATATCGTTTGGGAGCCTATTATTCCCAACCCTATTACAAAATAGACGGTGTGCGTGCCGCCGACGAATATGGAGTGACTGCCGGCTTCGGGCTTCCTATTCCGCGTACGCGTTCAGTGTTGAGTCTTTCGGCTCAGTATGTAAGAACCAAAGGTAAAACCGCCGCATTCCTGAATGAAAATACATTGCGTGTATGTGTAGGGGTGACCTTTAACGAGCGCTGGTTCTTCAAACGGAAAGTCGATTAATGTCCGGATGATGAGAATAGACAATATAACAACTAAAAATTAAATACAATGAAAATTAAAACGCTTGTCGCTGTTTTGCTCCTTTCGGGTGGAGTGACCAGTACTTTCGCACAAAGTGATTGTAATGCCAATAGTAGTATTTCGCATGAAGCGGTAAGAGCAAAGAACTATAAAGACGCTTATGCTCCTTGTATGGCTGTCCTGAAAGATTGCCCGACGCTGAGATATTACACTTATACCGATGCGCAAAAAATCCTTGTAGGCTTGATGAGCCAGATTAAGGATCGTAACTCTGCAGAGTATAAGAAACTTTTCGATGAGTTGATGACTGTGCATGATCAGAAAATGAAGTATATTCCTGAGTTCGCAACAAAAATGAAAGGCGTGCCGAGTGTGGCTTCTGCTTTAGGTACGAAAGCGGTGGATTATCTGCAATATGCCCCGGCTCCGGATGTGAACCAGGCTTATGCATGGCTGAAAGAGTCTGCGGAAACAGCGAAAGGTGAATCGGACGGTGCTGTGCTGCACTATTTCATTGATGTGTCCATGCAGAAGGTGAAAGCCAACACTAACCATACGGACCAATTCTTCCAAGATTATATCAATGCTTCACAATATGCCGACGATGCAATTGCCGCTGAAAACAATCCTAAGAAAAAGGCTGTCCTGCAAACCATAAAGGATAATCTGGTAGCTATGTTCGTGAATAGCGGCGTGGCCGATTGCGAATCTTTGCAGAATATTTATGGCCCGAAAGTCGAAGAAAACAAATCCGACTCTGCTTTCTTGAAGAAGACTATCACCATCCTGAAGATGATGAAGTGTAATGAAAGCGAAGCATACTTCAAGGCTTCCGATTATCTGTATCGCGTCAATCCGAGTGCCGATGCTGCGGTAGGTGTGGCATATATGTACTACAAGAAAGGCGATTATGATACTGCTGTGAAGTATTTCGATGAAGCATTGGGCATGGAAACAGACAATGCGAAGAAAGCTGAAATGGCTTATGCTACCGCTGCTGCTTTGTGGCAGGCCAAGAAACTGTCTCAGGCAAGAACTTATGCCCAAAAGGCTATCAGCTTTAACGAAAACTATGGCGAGCCCTATATCCTGTTGGCGCAAATGTACGGTTCAAGCCCCAACTGGAGCGATGAGCCTGCTTTGAACAGATGTACTTACTTTGTAGTCATCGACAAATTGCAGCGTGCCAAAGCCGTAGACCCAAGCGTTACGGATAAAGTGAATGAACTGATCAGAACATACGCCGCCCATACTCCGCAGGCTAAGGACCTCTTCATGCTGGGTTACAAGGCAGGTGACCGCATCACGATTGGCGGTTGGATCGGTGAGTCTACAACCATCAGATAAGAATATGTCGCTACAACCCAACGTTGTCGGACATAAGAATATGAGCATAACCATTGCCCTTGGGGTAATGGTTATGCTTCTTTTATTTTCTTCCTGTTCCGGACGGAAAAAAGATATGGGAGCTGCCATTACCGAGCGTGATTCGTTACCGGTTATGGACACCAAAGGAGTGACGACGCTGATTTCCGATTCGGGTATTACCCGCTATCGCGTCAATACGGCGGAGTGGTTGATCTATGACCGTAAGAACCCGCCTTACTGGGCGTTCGAGAAGGGTATCTATCTGGAAAAGTTCGACTCTGTGTTTCATACGGAGGCCAGCATCAAGGCGGATACGGCTTATTACTATAATAAGAAAGAACTGTGGAAGCTTATGGGAAATGTACATGTGCAAAATCTGAAAGGTGAGAAGTTTGATACGGAGTTGCTGTACTGGGACCAGAATAAAAAGCGTGTGTATTCCGACAGGAGGGTGCGCATAGAACAGCCCGACCAGGTAATCTACGCCATTGGTTTCGAATCGAATGAACAATTAACAAAATATCGTTTTTTCAAGACAGAGGGAATCTTTTATGTGGACGAGGATAGCGCCGCACCTTCTGATACGTTGAGAACGGACAGCATCAGATGATATAATGGATACTATTATTTATTTGTTGATAACCATGGCTTTCTCGGCCTTCTTTTCGGGTATGGAGATTGCTTTTGTTTCCGTAGATAAGTTGCGCTTTGAAATGGAGCGTAAGCCGGGCGTTACGTCGAGCATCCTTTCCTGCTTCTTCCGTAATCCTAATAACTTTATTTCCACCATGTTGGTGGGGAATAATATCGCGCTGGTTATCTACGGTATCCTTATGGCGCAGATTATCGAGGTGAACTTGCTGGCAGGTGTCATTGACAATCATTTCATTATGGTTCTGGTGCAGACCATCCT
This sequence comes from Bacteroides eggerthii, assembly GCF_025146565.1. NCBI lineage: Bacteria > Pseudomonadati > Bacteroidota > Bacteroidia > Bacteroidales > Bacteroidaceae > Bacteroides > Bacteroides eggerthii. The sequence goes on from NZ_CP102258.1 coordinate 2,044,661, forward strand.
GTCCACGCTCGTTATCCTTGTGACGGGTGAGTTTCTTCCCAAGACCCTGTTCAAAATCAATCCGAATTTGGCGCTGCGAGTATTTTCAGTTCCCCTGTTTGTTTGTTACGTCGTCTTGTTTCCCATTTCCAAGCTCTCTTCCGGACTGTCTTATGTTTTTCTGCGGCTGTTTGGCATGAAGATAAATAAGGAAGCGTCCGAGAAGGCTTTCGGCAAGGTGGATTTGGATTATTTTGTACAGTCGGGCATAGAGAATGCTGCGAATGAAGAGGAGCTGGACGCGGAAGTGAAGATCTTTCAGAATGCACTCGACTTTTCCAACATAAAGATACGCGATTGCATCGTTCCCCGTACGGAGATAGTGGCGGTGGATGTGACCGCCTCGCTTGAGGAGCTGAAAAGCCTGTTTGTGGAATCGGGCATTTCAAAGATAATCGTGTATGACGGAAACATAGATAATGTGATCGGCTATATCCATTCGTCCGAGATGTTCAGAAATCCGGCGGACTGGAGAAACAATGTGAAGGAAGTACCCATTGTGCCCGAAACGATGGCAGCGCATAAGCTGATGAAACTCTTTATGCAGCAAAAAAAGACGATTGCCGTTGTTGTGGACGAATTCGGCGGCACATCCGGCATCGTTTCTTTGGAGGATCTGGTGGAAGAGATATTCGGAGATATCGAGGACGAGCACGATAACACCTCTTATATCTGTAAACAGATCGGTGAGAATGAATATGTCTTGTCCGCGCGTCTTGAAATAGAAAAAGTGAACGAAACTTTCAATCTTGAACTTCCGGAATCGGACGAATATCTTACGATAGGCGGATTGATTCTGAATCGTTACCAGAGTTTTCCGAAACTGCATGAAGTGGTCACTATTGACGAATATCAATTTAAGATAATAAAGGTGACAGCCACTAAAATAGAGCTGGTACGGTTGAAAGTCGCGGAATAATTTCGTTTCAGCGTAAATTTTTAAAGAATAAATAGATGCGTATTAGCATTTTTTGTATCTTCGTGCGCTAAAATGAACTTTGGAAAGAAAATAATAATAAACAAATAATTCATATTAACAAAAATGGCAACATTACAAAACATTCGGTCTAAAGGGCCCTTATTGGTGATTGTTATTGGTTTGGCGCTGTTTGCTTTCATCGCGGGAGACGCGTGGAAAGTACTTCAGCCGCACCAGTCACAAGATGTAGGTGAAGTGAACGGGGAAACAATTTCCGCTCAGGATTTTCAGGCATTGGTAGAGGAATATACGGAAGTAGTGAAATTCTCCAGCGGCATGAACGCTCTGAGTGATGAGCAAACAAACCAGATCAAAGACGAAGTATGGAGAGCATACGTAAACAATAAATTGATTGAGAACGAAGCTGAAAAGTTGGGCTTGACTGTCTCTAAGGCAGAGCTTCAGGCTATTATCGATGCCGGTGCACATCCGATGCTGCAACAAACACCGTTCCGTAACCCGCAAACCGGTGCTTTCGACAAGGATATGCTGAAGAAGTTCCTGGTGGACTATTCTAAGATGAATAAGGCTCAGATGCCGGCTCAATATGCAGAATACTACGAGTCTATGTATAACTTCTGGGCTTTCGTTGAAAAGTCGCTTATCCAGGCACGTCTGCAAGAAAAATACCAGGCTTTGATCACGAAATCATTGTTCTCCAACCCTGTTGAGGCTGAAGATGCTTTCAATGCACGTGTAGATCAGTCCGACTTGTTGTTGGCCGCTGTTCCTTACTCTTCTATCGTGGACTCTACAATCGTCATCAAGGAATCCGATTTGAAAGAAGCATACGACAAGAAGAAAGAACAGTTCAGACAGTATGTGGAAACCCGTAACATTAAGTATATCGACGTACAGGTTACCGCAAGTCCGGAAGATAAAGCCGATATCCAGAAAGAAGTGGAAGAATATACGGCACAGTTAGGAGAGACTTCTTCCGATTATGCAAACTTCATCCGTTCAACCGGTTCTACCCAGCAGTATACCGATCTGTATTATACCGACAAAGCATTGCCGGCTGATGTTGTTGCCCGTCTGGATTCAGTGAAAGTCGGCGAGGTTTATGGCCCTTACTACAATGCGTCGGACAATACGATCAACTCTTTCAAGAAACTGGCTACTGCCGCTATGGCAGACTCCATCCAGTTCCGTCAGATTCAGATTACAGCTGGAGATGATGCCAAGACCAAGACTTTGGCTGACAGCGTTTATAACGCTATCAAGGGTGGTGCTGACTTTGCAGAAATAGCTAAGAAGTATGGCCAGACAGGTGAGCCTACCTGGATTTCTTCCGCTAATTACGAAGGAGCCCAGATTGACGGTGATAACTTGAAGTATATTGCAGCCGTTACTTCTTTAGGACAGAACGAACTGGCTAACCTCGCTTTGGGACAGGCAAACGTTATTCTGCAGGTAATGAGCAAGAAGGCTGTAAAGGATAAATACAAAGTGGCTGTTATCAAGCGTCCGGTTGAATTCAGCAAGGAAACTTATAGCAAGGCATACAATGATTTCAGCCAATTCATTGCTGCTAATAATACATTAGAGAAACTGGCTGCCAATGCGGAAGATGCCGGTTACAGACTGTTGGATAGAACAGACTTGTATAGCTCGGAACATGCTATCGGTGGTGTAAAAGGTACAAAAGAGGCCTTGAGATGGGCGTTTACGGCAAAAGCCGGTGAAGTGTCCGGATTGTATGAATGTGGCGAAAGCGACCACATGATGGTAGTGGCTGTTACAGGCATTGCTCCGGAAGGCTACCGCCCGTTGTCTATGGTTAAAGAACAGCTGAGAAGCGAAATCCTCCGCGACAAGAAAGCCGAGAAGATCATGGCGGATATGAAGGCTGCCGGTGCAACTTCTTTCGATCAGTATAAGAATATGGCAAATGCTGTCAGCGACTCTGTAAAACACGTCACTTTTGCAGCTCCGGCTTATGTTCCGGTATTGCGCAGCAGTGAGCCGTTGGTAGGCGCTTATGCTTCAACTGCCGAGTTGAACAAATTGAGCGCACCTATTAAGGGTAACGGCGGTGTATTTGTTCTCCAGCCCTATGCCAAGGAAAAGTTGAGCGAGACTTACGATCAGAAAACAGAGGAGACCACCCTGGAGAATATGCACGCACGCATGGCAGGGCAGTTCATCAATGACCTGTATCTGAAAGCAGAGGTAAAAGACAACCGTTATCTGTATTTCTAAGAAAACAGTATAAACTTACAATACTTGGAAAGCCGTTCGATAAATGTCGAACGGCTTTTTTTCATTTGTGCAACTTTATTCATACCTTTGCAAATGGTAATTTATCCGGCGGATGGATTATCGTTTTTATCGTAAATATATAATTTAGAATGAAACAACCTCTTTTAGGTCTTACATTAACCGAACTTCAGGCAGTAGTGAAGAATCTGGGGATGCCCGGATTTGCTGCTAAACAGATTGCTTCGTGGCTATACGGCAAGAAAGTAGCTTCCATAGATGAAATGACGAATCTGTCGTTGAAACACCGGGACCTGCTGAAAGATATATATGAAGTGGGAGGTGAAGCGCCGGTGGATGCCATGCGGTCGGTGGACGGTACGGTGAAGTACCTCTATCGCGTAGGAGAAGGGCATTATGTGGAAGCTGTCTACATTCCGGAAGAGGACAGGGCTACGCTGTGTGTATCTTCTCAAGTTGGCTGCAAGATGAATTGCAAGTTTTGCATGACAGGTAAGCAAGGATTTACCGGCAACTTGACTGCCGGTCAGATTATCAATCAGATAAACTCTCTGCCCGAACGCGACAAGCTGACCAATGTGGTTATGATGGGCATGGGAGAGCCTTTGGACAACCTCGATGAGGTGCTGAAAGCATTGGAGGTGATGACCGCATCCTACGGTTACGGTTGGAGTCCGAAACGGGTCACACTTTCTTCCGTAGGGCTTCGTAAAGGCTTGCAACGCTTCGTTGAAGAGTCGGACTGCCATTTGGCAATCAGCCTGCACTCCCCGGTTCCCCAGCAACGGCGTGAACTGATGCCTGCGGAAAAGGCTTTTTCCATTACCGAGATTGTAGAACTGTTAAGAAACTATGATTTTAGCAAACAACGCAGACTATCTTTCGAGTATATTGTTTTTAAAGGAGTGAACGATTCATTGCTGTATGCCAAAGAATTGTTGAAGTTGTTGCGCGGCTTGGATTGCCGCATTAATCTGATCCGTTTCCATGCTATTCCGGGAGTGGATCTGGAAGGAGCCGATATGGAGACCATGACAGCGCTTCGCGATTATCTGACATCACATGGATTATTTACTACCATTCGTGCTTCTCGCGGTGAAGATATATTTGCTGCATGCGGTATGCTTTCAACGGCCAAACAAGAGGGGAATAAAGAAGAATTAATATAAATTATTAACTTTGACGTCAAGCTTATATGGCTTTTTCGTAGCTTTGTAAAAACTAAAATACATGGATATATGAAGAGACACCTGTTTTATTTAAGTATGGCCCTGGTACTCGCGCTGTTCTCAGCGTGCGGTAATGGCAAGAAGGGTGTGTTTACTCCGACATCAAGTGGCCGGGCGTATGAAATTCTGGTAGTGGTTGATCAGGGACTGTGGGAACGTCCTGCCGGTCGCGCACTTTATGATGTGCTTGATTCCGATGTACCGGGATTGCCGCAGTCGGAACGTTCATTCCGCATTATGTACACTTCTCCCTCCAACTATGATGCCACCTTGAAGCTGATCCGTAATATTATCATCGTCGAGGTGAACAAGGATTTGTACACGCAGCCCAAATTCAAATATGCAAAGAATGTATATGCTGCTCCGCAGTCTATTCTGACTATTCAGGCGCCGGACGAGGAATCTTTTGAAAAGTTTGTGGAAGAAAACAAACAGGTGATTATAGATTTCTTTACTCGTGCCGAGATGAACCGCCAAATTTCAGTGCTGGAGAATAAACACAGTGACTATGCTTCTACAAAAGTGAAGAGCATGTTCGACTGTGACGTGTGGATACCCGGTGAACTGACCGCAAGCAAGCAGGGGGAAAACTTCTTTTGGGCAGGAACGAATGCGGCTACCGGTGATCAGAACTTTGTCATCTATTCTTATCCTTATACAGACAAGGATACATTTACGAAGGAGTACTTCGTGCATAAGCGGGACTCTGTGATGAAAATCAACATTCCCGGTGCGAGCGAGGGCATGTACATGGAAACGGACTCGCTGATGACGGATGTGCGCCCTATCAGTGTGCAGGGTGAATATGCTTTGGAAGCCCGCGGCCTGTGGCGTGTGAAGGGTGACTATATGGGTGGTCCGTATGTGTCTCATGTCCGTTTGGATAAGGCTAATCAGCGCATTATCGTATCTGAAATATTTGTATACTCGCCCGATAAGATGAAACGTAACCTGGTGCGCCAGATGGAAGCGTCATTATACACGCTCAAATTGCCGGGAAGCAAACAGGAAGGAAACGAAATGCCTTTGGCTATAACAAAAAAAGATTCTATTAAAACAGAAAAATAAGAATGGAAGATAACAAAATAAGAATCGGCATAACTCAAGGAGATATAAACGGAGTGGGATATGAAGTGATTTTAAAGACCTTCTCGGATCCCACAATGCTGGAGTTATGCACTCCGATTATTTACGGTTCGCCCAAGGTGGCTGCCTATCATCGCAAATCACTGGACTTGCCGACGAATTTCAGTATTGTAAATTCTGCGTCCGAGGCTGCGCCGAATCGTTTGAGTGTTGTGAACTGTACGGATGATGAAGTGAAGGTTGAGTTCTCCAAACCCGACCCTGAGGCTGGCAAGGCCGCACTTGGCGCTTTGGAGAAAGCGATTGAGGAATACAAGGCAGGACTGATTGACGTTATTGTCACTGCTCCTATCAACAAACATACCATACAGTCGGAAGAGTTTTCTTTCCCCGGCCATACGGAGTATATTGAAGAGAAGCTGGGCAATGGCGGGAAGGCTTTGATGATTCTGATGAAAGACGATTTCCGGGTGGCATTGGTGACCGGGCATATTCCTGTAAGGGAGATTGCATCGACGCTTACCAAGGAACTGATACAGGAGAAGCTGGCGATCTTCAACCGCTCGTTGAAGCAGGACTTTGGCATAGGAGCGCCGCGCATTGCCGTACTTTCTCTGAATCCGCATGCCGGTGACGACGGTCTGTTGGGGACGGAGGAACAGGAGATAATTATTCCCGCCATTAAAGAACTGGCTGAAAAAGGCATGTTGTGTTACGGCCCTTATCCTGCCGACGGCTTTATGGGTTCCGGTAACTTTACCCATTTTGACGGTGTATTGGCAATGTATCACGACCAGGGACTCGCTCCATTCAAGGCATTGGCTATGGACGAAGGTGTGAACTATACTGCAGGACTTCCCGTAGTACGTACTTCTCCTGCGCATGGTACGGCCTACGATATTGCCGGAAAAGGACTTGCCTCTGAAGACTCGTTCCGCCAGGCTGTCTACGTGGCAATCGACGTGTTCCGTAACCGCCTGCGTGAAAAGGAGGCACATGCCAATCCTCTGCGGAAACAGTATTACGAGAGACGTGACGACAGTGATAAACTGAAACTCGATAGTGTAGAAGAAGATTTGTAGTATGACGAAAGCGGAAATACAACAAGTAAAATTACGTTTTGGCATCATTGGTAATAACGAGGCACTGATGCGTGCCATTGATATTGCCATTCAAGTAGCTCCTACCGATCTGTCGGTGCTGATTACCGGAGAGAGTGGTGTGGGTAAGGAGAGTTTTCCGCAGATTATCCACCAGTACAGCCGGAGGAAGCATGGGCAATACATCGCCGTAAACTGTGGCGCTATTCCTGAAGGAACGATCGATTCGGAACTTTTCGGTCACGAGAAAGGCGCTTTTACCGGTGCTATCGGTGAACGGAAAGGTTACTTTGGAGAAGCGGACGGCGGAACGATTTTCCTTGATGAGGTAGGGGAGCTCCCTATGTCTACACAGGCGCGTCTGCTTCGTGTGCTCGAAACGGGCGAGTTCATCAAGGTGGGTTCCTCTAAGGTGGAGAAGACGAACGTGCGTATTGTGGCTGCCACTAATGTGAATTTTACACAGGCGATTGCCGACGGACGTTTCCGCGAAGACTTGTATTACCGTCTTAATACTGTACCTATTCAGGTCCCGGCCCTGCGTGAACGTGGAGAGGATGTGGTGTTGCTGTTCCGCAAGTTTGCATCGGACTTTGCCGAGAAATACCGTATGCCTGCCATTCAGTTGACCGAGGATGCCAAACAGGTATTACTGGCATATGCATGGCCCGGTAACGTACGCCAACTGAAGAATATAACGGAGCAGATTTCTATCATTGAAACGAATCGAGAGATCAATGCTTCTATTTTGAAGAATTATTTGCCCGAACAGAGCAATTCGCAGCGTCTGCCCGCCCTGTTAGGCGCAAAGAACGAGGGAAAGAGTTTTGAGAGTGAACGCGAAATACTGTATCAGGTGCTTTTTGACATGCGTCAGGACGTTACCGAGTTGAAGAAACTGGTACACGAGATCATGACTGAACGCGCATCGGTGGGGAATCAGGCTGTAACGCCTGCCGCCTATTATACGCCTGCACCTGCCGTAGTGACCTCTGTGCCTGCCGCCGGAGTGCCCACCATAATACACCCATCCGTAAAGTCTGCTCCTGAAATGGATGATGATATTCAAGATACGGAGGAGTACGTGGAGGAATCCCTCTCGCTGGACGAAGTGGAGAAGGAGATGATACGTAAGGCGCTTGAAAGGCATCATGGAAAACGCAAAAGTGCGGCTAAGGATCTGAACATATCAGAACGCACGCTATACAGAAAGATAAAAGAATATGGATTGGATTAAGAAAATAACACTGGCGGCAGCGTTAGTGGGCTTGGTGTGCGTGGTGTATTCCTGCCGCATCTCCATGGGACTTGCCCCGATCAGCTCTATTGATTATAGCAAAGTAAAGACTATCACGATTGCCGAATTTCCTAATCGTGCGGAATATGTGTATGCTCCCATGACTACGGAGTTCAACCAGAAACTCAAGGATATGTTTATCCAGCAGACCCGTCTGCAACTGGTGAACGCCAACGGCGATTTGGAAATAGACGGTGAGATAACAGGCTATAACCAGTATAACGAAGCTGTTGCCGCCGACGGCTTTTCTTCTAAAGTGAAGCTGACCATGACCGTTAATGTGCGCTATGTGAACAACACCAACCATGAGGAAGACTTTGAACAACAGTTCTCCGCTTTCCAGACTTACGACTCATCCTTGTTGCTGACAGATGTGCAGGATGACTTGATAAGCAAGATGATAAAAGATATCACAGAACAAATATTTAACTCAACCGTAGCTAACTGGTAACCGAGGAATGACTTCTGCCTATTTGCAACAATGGATACAACATCCTGAAATGTTGAATAAGGACACTCTGTACGAGCTTCGTACGTTAGTGGCCCGGTATCCTTATTTCCAGTCACTCCGGTTGTTATATCTGAAGAACCTCTACCTGCTGCATGACATCACGTTTGGTGCGGAATTGCGTAAGGCTGTGCTGTATGTGGCGGACAGGCGTGTTTTGTTCTACCTGATAGAAGGCGACCGCTACACGCTGAAATCCCGAAAACCGTCTTTGCTTTCTTCCAAAGTGCTGGAAGAAGAGCCTAGTGTGGACCGTACGCTTTCTTTAATAGATGCTTTCTTGGCAACCATTCCTGAAGAACATTCTCAGGTTACGGAGTTGGACTATACAATGGACTACACCACTTACTTGTTGCAAGATGACGGGCAGTCGGATTCCGCACCGGACGACGGGCAGGAAGCGCCTAAACTGCGCGGGCATGAGCTGATAGACGGGTTCATCCGTAAGAGCGAATCGACAGAGTTGTCTGTGTTTGAGAGACCGGTGTATCTTGCGGAAGACTCCGGAGCTCCGGAAGAAGAAGACAGCTCTTTTGAAGAGGAGGAAACATCTTTCGAGGAAGAAGAGGAGGCTTCAATGTCTCTGCCGAAGCATGAAACGCCTCTTCCCGATGGAGACGGTGTCTATGAGGAACAGGCTGTGCAAGACGGTATGGACGATAGCTGTTTCACAGAAACTTTGGCTAAAATCTACGTAAAACAACGCAGATATGATAAAGCACTTGAAATTATTAAAAAATTAAGTTTGAATTATCCAAAAAAAAATGCTTACTTTGCAGACCAAATAAGATTTTTAGAGAAATTGATTATTAACGCTAAATCAAAATAACAAAATGTACTTATTATTAGTTATCTTAATGGTGATTGCATCCTTACTGATGTGCTTCATTGTGTTGATTCAGAATTCCAAAGGCGGTGGTCTGGCTTCGGGTTTCTCATCATCCAATCAAATCATGGGTGTACGCAAAACTACTGACTTTCTGGAAAAGGCAACATGGGGCCTCGCTGTGTTTTTGGTGGTGATGAGTGTTGCTTCTGCTTACGTCATTCCTTCTGCTTCTCATAAGGGCGGTGATGTAATTCTGGAACAGGCACAACAGGAAGAAAAAACAAATCCGTACAATATGCCCGTAGGTACGGCTGCTCCGCAAGCTGAAACTCCTGCTCCGGCAGTTGGCGATTCTGCAGCAAACTGATATTCGAGAAATACTGTAATTTCTTGACAGGCGGAATTGTACAATAAATATTGTGCAATTCTGCCTGTCTTTATTTTGGTGCCTGTTTTAAATTTTAAGGAGAAAGTTTAAGCACCCCCTGATATTTGGTTACTTTTGTAACCGGGTATTATCCGTTTGAAACTATAAACCATATTATAATATATTGTAATGACAACTACTGACAAAATTCACCAGACGCTACGCGACTCGGCAGGTATGCGCTGGTTGGTGTTACTGCTTTTAGCATTCGCCATGTTCTGTTCATATATCTTTATGGACATTCTTTCACCTATTAAAGACCTGATGCAGTCTACACGTGGCTGGGACTCAACTGCATTCGGTACGATGCAGGGTTCGGAGACGTTTCTGAATGTATTTGTGTTCTTCCTCATTTTCGCGGGTATTATCCTCGACAAAATGGGAGTGCGCTTCACTGCAATCCTTTCCGGGGCTGTGATGCTTGTCGGCGCCACCATTAACTGGTATGCGGTGACGGATGCTTTTCAGGGAAGCGGGCTTCAAACCTGGTTCACTAACAACCTGAACTATATTCCCGGTTTCGACGAATTGGGCATCTCTCCGTTTTATAGAGGCATGCCGGCATCGGCTAAGTTTGCGGCAATAGGTTTCATGATTTTTGGTTGTGGAGTCGAAATGGCAGGTATTACGGTGTCTCGCGGTATTGTCAAGTGGTTCAAAGGTCGTGAAATGGCTCTTGCCATGGGATCGGAAATGGCTCTTGCCCGTCTGGGAGTTGCTACTTGCATGATTTTCTCTCCGGTATTTGCTAAATTAGGGGGCGTTATCGACGTTTCCCGTTCGGTGGCGTTCGGCGTAGTTCTGCTGCTTATCGCACTTATCATGTTTATTGTTTACTTCTTCATGGATAGAAAGCTCGATGCGCAGACCGGTGAGGCTGAGGAGAAGGACGATCCGTTCAAGATCAGCGACCTCGGTACCATCCTTTCGAGCAGTGGTTTCTGGCTGGTGGCGCTCCTTTGTGTACTCTATTACTCCGCCATATTCCCGTTTCAAAAGTATGCTGTGAACATGCTGCAATGCAATCTGGTGTTCAATGAAGTACCTTCCGATTCTTTTTGGGCTACCAATACGGTGACGGTTCTCCAGTATTGCATTATGCTTGTTGTGGCAGGTGCTTCTTTTGCAAGTAACTTTATGAAGAAAGCGGGCATGAAATATGGTTTGCTCACTGTTGCCGGTGTCCTGCTGGCTGTTTTCTGCTATATGGGTTATATGCGCCAAAGTGCGGAAACTGTATTTGCCGTATTCCCTTTGCTTGCTGTGGGCATCACTCCGATACTTGGCAACTATGTCGACCATAAAGGCAAGGCGGCTTCGATGCTGATGGTCGGTTCCATGCTGCTTGTACTGTGTCACCTCACTTTCGCCTTTGTACTTCCGGAGTTCAGGGATAATGCGATCGGAGGTATCATCGTGGCCTATCTTACCATATTGGTGCTTGGGGCAAGTTTCTCATTGGTTCCTGCTTCTTTGTGGCCCAGTGTTCCGAAGCTGGTCGACGCCAAAATCATAGGTAGTGCCTATGCGCTCATCTTCTGGGTTCAGAATATAGGTCTTTGGCTCTTTCCGCTTCTCATCGGAAAGGTGCTCGACAAGACTAATACGCAGCTTGTGGCTGATTTGAAAAACGGAGTGATCACTCCGGAAGAGGCTGCCGTTTCGTACGATTACACCGCACCGCTTGTGATGCTGGCTTGCCTTGGCATTGCCGCTTTGGTGCTGGGATTTATCCTTAAGATTGTTGACAAGAAGAAAGGGCTTGGTTTGGAAGAGCCCAATATTAAGGCTTGATAACGGCAATATGTCAGATACGAAAGAAAAAGTAAATCTGCTGGATGTCGTTCCCGTTCAATGCGGGCACATTACAACCGAGTGGGAGGGAGAGTGCGCAGTGCTTTCCTTCCCCCGGTTTAAATATGAGTGGATGCGTCGTTTCCTGTTGCCGAAAGGCATGTCGGCCGATATACATGTGAAGCTGGAGAAGCATGGCACTGCTGTGTGGCGTTTGATAGACGGACAGCGGACTGTGCAGGAAATAATCTCTTTGCTTGCCGGACACTTCCGGGATGATGACAACTATCCTTTCCGCGTCACGAAATATATTATGCAGTTACAAAAGGACGGATTTATCCAGCTTTCTTTTTAATTGTTTTCCCTGTCTACTTTTATCAGCCCGCCGGTGGCTGTATCGAACAATACTTTTATCGTAGAATTTTTATTGAATAATACGGGGGCAAGGTATTCTATCGTGCCGAATTGCGTGATAGGCAGCTCACCGTCGAATACTTTCTTGTTGTTGCCGGTCAGCGTGATATGGGCACGTCCCGGAACGTTGTAGGCAATTCCGTCCACCTTCTTCTTTCCGTCGTCTTCCGGGATGGCAGGAGTTTTCATATCGGTTATGGTGATATAGTACGGTTCGCCTGCCAAGTCATCATTGGCCACTACCCCCAGCCGCTTGGAGAAGCGGAACGCTATTTCGTTGTTCATCTCTTTGGGCGTCAGGCGGATTGTAAAGGTTTGGGGTTCTTCTTTCAGAGTACCGGAGAACATCTCTGTCATGGCACGTTCCTGCATATTCAGATTGTCGAGCATGATTTTGAGTTGCGCTCCGTCCTGCGGCATATTATCTGCTTCGCCACGAAGCAATGCGTTTTTGCTTTCGCGGATGTTGTAGATTTCTTTGGCTACCAGTTCCGCCATTTTTGCTCTGGAGCTTGCCATGAGTATTTCTTCAGTCAGAAATTTGCGCGGGTCTATGGCTTCTTGCGCAGCGGCGGTGATTTTGGTTGCCGGTATCGAACGGCTGCTAAGCGGCATGTTGATGGAACGTACAATGCCGTCTTCGGTAAGTTCTATTAGCGGAGCTACGGTCTTGTCTTTCAGTTTGACAAAGTATACATTATCTTTGTCGGGCAAGCCGATTACGCGTGTTTGCAGCTTGTCGATGGTCCAGTAGATATTCGGATCGGCCGAAACATCGTTCATGCGCAGGTAGCGGTCGGCATATTTGCAGAATTCTCCGGGCATATACGTATGTTTGGTGGCTTCCACCACAATTTCGATTTCGGTTTGGGGTAGGAGGTAAGTCACTCCATAGTCCTTGCCGCGCATTATACCGGTGGTGACATCTGTTTGGGCATAGGTGCTTGCAGCTATTAAAAGTCCGGCAAGACATATCATTTTTTTCTTCATACTTCTCCGTCAGTTTATAACAATGAGTTTGAAGAACAAAGTTAGCGAAGTTCTTTGTTCCCGGAAACTCATTTACGAAAGATTAACTAATGGCAGGCTCCTAAAGCAGGCTTCCTCTTTCTTTCAGTACTACTTCCGCTATTCATGCGCGGTCATCATTCGGCGCAATACACTGGTTGCCGGAATTAATTCGGCATGTTTTTGGCGGTTTTCTTCGGATGTCGAAGATATGGAAGCTATAAATTTGCCGGGTAAAAATTAGAATACGGAAAATAATTCTTATCTTTGCCGCCACATAACTTCTGCAAGTTATAAATATCCGGGGTTGACTGGATTTGACAGCGGGCAGAAATGGTAAGTAAGCATGCAGTGCGTCGTTGATTTGCACTTAAATCTCAGTCTTCAAAATTTTATCTGGCGAAAGACAATTTGCTCTTGCTGCTTAATCGAATCATAGTAGATTAGCTTAATCCCGATACAAGGTGTTGGGACGAGACATCACTCGGAAGCTGTTGCTCCGAAGCGTTCCGGTAAAGTGGTGCAGTTACATCGGGGATAGTTCGTACTTGCCTCGGAGTGCGAATGAAACTTTAGAGGATAAGGTAACGGTTGATGGCTTTGGTTCTGCCGTTACACGAAAACTTAGGCAAAGATAAGCATGTAGAAAGCTTATGATTTCCTCGTTTGGACGAGGGTTCGATTCCCTCCAGCTCCACAGCTGCGATTAAATAGTCCTTGAATTTCAGTGATTCAGGGACTTTTCTTTTCATTAATGATTGATATTTTTATGGGATCATTCTTACGGTATTAGCAAAAAATATGCTTCCTTTGTGAAGTAAACCTAATGATAATCTGTGAATGGAACACCAAAAACACACTTCACTGAAAGATATGGCCCGGATACTTGGAGTATCTATTCCCACAGTGTCAAGAGCTTTGAAGGATAGCCCGGAAATCAGTCGTGAACTTTGTGCCAGGGCCAAGCAATTGGCGAGGGAGATGAACTATCGTCCCAATCCTTTTGCTATGAGCCTTCGGAAGAACACTCCGAGGATTATAGGGGTGGTAGTACCTGAAATCGTAACGCATTTCTTTTCTTCCATATTGAGTGGTATAGAGGATATGGCGATAGCTAATGGGTATTTTGTGATTATAGCTACTTCGCATGAGTTGTACGAACACGAGAAAAGAAATATAGAGAATCTGGTGAATATGCGTGTAGAGGGCATTATAGCGTGCCTGTCGCAGGAGACTACCGATTATCGTCATTTCACAACTCTGTCCGATATCAACATGCCGGTTGTTCTGTTTGATCGCGTCTGTTTGCCGGAACTCTTTTCCACTGTGGTGGCAGACGGGGTTCAGTCGGCTCAAAAAGCTACGCAGCATTTATTGGATAATGGAAGCAGGCGCATTGCATTCATTGGCGGGGCCAATCATCTGGACATAGTGAAACGGAGAAAGCATGGCTATTTGGAGGCGTTGCGCGAGAATAAGATACCTATTGAAAGGGAACTGGTGGTGTGCCGTAAGATTGACTATGAGGAAGGCAAGATTGCGACAGAAACATTATTGTCCCTTCCTGAGCCGCCTGATGCTATTCTTGCCATGAATGATACGTTGGCATTCGCGGCAATGGAAGTTATAAAGAGGCATGGGCTTCGTATTCCGCAAGACGTAGCTCTTATAGGATACACAGATGAGCAGCATGCTAATTATGTAGAGCCTAAGCTCTCGGCCATATCCCACCAAACCTATCTGATGGGTGAAACGGCCTGCCGTTTACTCATCGAACAGATAAGGGGAGACAAAACGATCAAGCAGGTGGTTATTCCCACTCATTTGCAAATCAGGGAAAGCAGTGTGAAAAAATAATATGATCAGCCTTTCTTGTGAGATTTTGCGGCACATTCGGGGCATAGCCCTTTCAGCACATAATTGATGCTGCTGAGGGTAAATCCCTCCGGCACTTGTACTACCGGGGTGGGGATGTTGTTGAAACAGAACGTTTTGTTGCATCCCTCACAATGAAAATGGGTATGCAGGTCGTTGACCTCGCAGGAGCAACCGGCGCTGCAGACTGCATATTTGAAAGAGCCTGTCCCGTCGTCAATGCTGTGCACAAGATGGTGGGACAGGAAAAGGGTGATGGTGCGGAAAATGGAAGATTTATCCACCGTATCCAGTATCTTTTCCAAATCGAGCAGAGAGACGGAACGTCCTGCTTTCAGCATGGCTTGCAACACCAAGATACGTATGGCGGTTGGTTGTATCTCTCTTTTGGCCAATAGGTCTAAATAATCTTTTTCTTCCATAATGTGGTCCGGCTTTTCTTATTTTACCAGTTTCTGTATTCGGATAGCATTTACTATGGCAATGAGGGCTACGCCGACATCTGCAAAGACAGCTTCCCATAGGGTTGCCAATCCGCCGGCGCCTAAGATCAGCACCGATAACTTAACCCCGAACGTCAGCAAAATGTTCTGCCAGACCACCCGGTGCGTCTGCTTGCCCACACGAATGGCGGTAGCCACTTTGGAGGGCTGGTCGGTTTGGATTACCACGTCGGCGGTTTCGATGGCGGCGTCGCTGCCTAATCCTCCCATTGCAATTCCCACGTGGCTGAGGGCAAGGACAGGAGCGTCGTTGATGCCGTCGCCAACAAAGGCTATCCGGTTATCCGCATCTTGCCGCAACTCCTCTATGTGTTCTACTTTTCCGTCGGGCAGAAGGTCGCCATAGGCTTGTGCCACTCCCAATTTCTGTGCAAAGTTAGTGACAATAGCCTGTTTGTCGCCCGATAATATCTGAATATTATTGATATTTAAGGCTTTCAGGTCTTTTATGGCTTTGTGTGCGTCTGCTTTCAGCGTGTCGGACAGCAGCAGATAGCCCGCATAAGTTGAGTTGATGGCACAGACTGCTATTGTATCGGCTATTTCGGATAGCTCTTGGGGATATTCCACTTTATATTTGGACAATAAGCGGGTGTTGCCAACGAGGACGTGCTGCCCGTCTATCATTGCTTCAAGGCCATGACCTGCGATTTCCGTAATGTCCGTTGCTGAAACAAGCGGTATCTGTCTTTGTCCGGCATAGCTTGTAATGGCTTTTGCTATGGGATGCGTACTGTTGCGTTCGGTGGAAGCGATGGCTTGTATCAGTTTTTCTTCGGATATGTCGGGGCGCGTATGGCAGGACTGTACCTCGAATGTGCCTTGGGTCAGCGTACCTGTCTTGTCGAATACCACCGTATTGATTCCGGTTATGGCATCCAGGTAGTTCCCTCCTTTGAACAGTATGCCCAAGCGGGATGCAGCGCCGATGCCTCCGAAGTATCCCAAAGGAATACTTACCACCAGAGCGCAAGGACATGAGATAACCAGGAACACAAGCGCCCGGTACAGCCAGTCGTTGAAAACGAATATGAACTGTGCATTCATCAATGAATAGAGGAAGGGCAACAGCACTATCAATAGGGCGAGCCCTGTTACAATCGGTGTATAGATACGTGCGAACTTGCGGATGAACAATTCGGCAGGCGCTTTGCGCTCGGATGCGTTCTGCACCAGCTCCAGTATGCGGGAGAGGGCGCTTTTCTCGAAGGGTTTCGTGACTTCCACCCTGACCACCTTGTCGGTGGCAATCATCCCGGCAAGCACTTCTTCACCTTTCCGGATGGTGCGCGGCACGCTTTCGCCTGTGAGGGCGGAGGTGTTGAATGAGGCGGCCTCACCCAGCATTTTCCCGTCCAGCGGAATACGTTCTCCGGTTTTCACTTCGATAATCTCGCCTACCTGTACGTTGCGGGGCGATTCGGTAACGGCTGCGTTGTCTCTGATGACTGTCGCTGTCTCCGGACGGACATCCAGCAGTGCGCCGATGTTCCGCTTTGCCCTGCTGACAGCCTTGTTTTGGAATAGCTCTCCCAGTGAGTAGAACAGCATTACGGCTACTCCTTCCGGATATTCCCTAATGTAGAAAGCTCCTAAAGTGGCGACGGACATCAGTGTGAACTCACTGAAAATGTCCTTTTGCAGAATACTTTCCCAAGCCTCTTTCAGGACGGGCAAGCCTACGGGCAGGTATGCCAGTGAGTACCAGACAAAGGTAACGGTTCCGTTCTTGAAGAATTCCGTATTTGCCATGCTCAGGGCTATTCCGCTGAAAAGAATGACGGATGAGAGCAATATTCTCCAGTATTCCTTAAAGAAGCCGGCTTTTTCCGGCATGTTCTTGGTCTGTGCATTGTCATGCGCACAGCAACATGTACAACTATGATGTGCCATACTGCTTTTTTTATTTTTAATGCAAAGATAAGGGATAGGAGATGCAACCAAGTTGCAAAGTTAGATTGATGCCGCCCAAGTGTGGGTTTATATGCTCCTGCCGGGCAACAATTATAGGATATCAATCGTTGTTGAGTTAAGAAAAAAATTATATCTTTGTTCGTAGAATTAGGTATTCATGAAGATTTTGAACCCGATTACGAACTTAAATTTATCTTTATGAAACGATTCTTCCTTTTTTCCGCTTTGGCTGTATGCTTGGCGTTGGCAGGATGTAATGAACGTCAGGAACATTCCTTATCTTCTGTTGCACAGATGCCTGTATCTGCCGACACCGTTGTGCCCGTAGTGGAAGTCCCCCGAAAAGAGAAGCTGCTGACGGCGGACGATGTGACGCTTACCAAAGATTTGCTTTATGACACTTATACGCTGGAAGACACCTATCCGTATAAGGATACGGTGCGTTCCTTCAAGTGGGATGTGATTCGCAACTGTCTGGCTTATATTGAGAACATGCAACGGGACTCTGTGCAGTGGGTGGTGTTGCAGAATTATAAGAATATGAACCGGGAGGCTCCTTTGGTGCGTAATTTCGTGCGTAACACTTGCCGTCGTGTGGCAGATACGCTCGGAGTGGAGCGTTACCAATCCGTTCCTCTGTACCTGCCGGGCGATACACTGGTTCCCGAACGTTATGGCAGGGACGGGACATTGGCCTGCCTGCGGGGAATGGAGGGCAGCTTCGACCGTATCCTTCCCATTACTTTGGAAGATGAATGGCTGGTTCCCCACCGCTATCTGAAGCGGTTGGACGATAGTACCGCCTTTAATCACGTGGTGTTCGTAGACCGTCTGGACCAGAACATCACTACGCTGGAACGTGTGGACAAGGGACACTGGAAAATCCGTAGCATGAATCCCGCCACTACGGGGAGGCATGCACCGCCATATGCGCAGGAAACCCCGCTGGGCATGTATCTGCTCCAACAAAAGAAGTCGCGCATGGTCTTTCTGAAAGACGGTTCTGCGGCGACGGGAGGATATGCGCCTTATGCCAGCCGTTTCACCAATGGGGCCTACATTCATGGAGTGCCGGTGAACGTTCCGCGTACGGAGATGATTGAATATAGCTGGTCGCTGGGCACCACACCGCGCTCGCACATGTGTGTGCGCAATGCCACCTCACACGCTAAATTCATCTTCGACTGGGCGCCGGAGGAGCGTTCTTTAGTAGTTGTTATCGAATAGTACCTTCCTTTTTAACTATCTGTGTGATAGTGATGTGGATGAAAACTGCTAACTTTGTCGCCGGTATTTTTCAGGTCGATACTTATGTTGCGATTTTGCTTGTCCTTTTTACTCTTGTTTTTTCCCTGTTTCCTGTTTTTTGGAAACAGGTATTCTGCCGATGTGCCGGACCGGAAGGATGTTGCGTTGGCGGTGGAGGCTGCCGCATGTGCCCAGCTGTACCGCACCATGCAGCTGGAAGGCATAGTGGGGTGGGATGCTTTCCGCCAGGCAGTAACGGGTTATCATAAAATAGCAGGCCGCAAACGGGATGTACTGACACTGATCGATTTCTCCCGCCCGTCCACCGAGAAGCGCCTTTTTGTGTTCGACATGAAACAGCACAGGCTATTGTTCTCCTCCGTTGTGTCGCATGGGAAGAACAGCGGCGGGGTGTATGCCACTTCTTTCTCCAACGAATACGGCTCTTATAAAAGTTCCTTAGGTTTCTACCTGACGGAGACCACCTATCAGGGAAAAAACGGTTACTCCCTCATCCTCAACGGGCTGGAAAGGGGTATCAACGACCGCGCCCGCGAACGTGCCATTGTGATGCATGGAGCTGCCTATGCCGACCCTTCGGTTGTGGGCAAAGGCGGACGTCTGGGGCGCAGCTTCGGCTGTCCGGCTGTTCCGCAGAAACTCACCCGCCCCATCATCGACGCCATCAAGGGAGGAAGCGTGATGTATATCTATGCCGAAACTCCCGACTATCTGGCGCACAGTTCCGTACTTTCCGGATATCGGGCATAAAACTGCTTTTGTAAAGTGCTGAGTGACAATAGGGTCATAGTCC
Organism: Bacteroides eggerthii; assembly: GCF_025146565.1. Taxonomy (NCBI): domain Bacteria; kingdom Pseudomonadati; phylum Bacteroidota; class Bacteroidia; order Bacteroidales; family Bacteroidaceae; genus Bacteroides; species Bacteroides eggerthii. The sequence goes on from NZ_CP102258.1 coordinate 2,063,945, forward strand.
CACTATTTTTCATAGTGTGGGAACTATTTTCCCAATACGATTGAACCATGTTCCCAATACGACTGAACTATATTCCCAATAGGGCTGAATTGTGTTCCCAATATAGTGGAATCATATATCCTGTTTGAATCATCGGTTTGCATTATAATAATTATAAATTCTTGCATATAAAAGTTGTTTTTATATCTTTGCAATGATTTCAGGCGCTTAATGCGTTAAGGTCTGGAAGGTGTTTTTATTAGTAAAGAAAGGGCGTTAAGAATATTATCTTGTACTGAAACCTGAACAATTTCATTCTTCAAGGATAATAAACGGAGACGCTCATGTCAGAGTTATATATCTGCCCCATGCGTAGGGGGAGTTTATATATCGTTTGGCGTGGGCTATTGTTTATTATTTGAAGAAGGGCAGTTCAGGGCCTCAGTGCAGTAATATTCAATAGTTCCCACGCTACTTGTTTATAATTGCATCAGCAGGGGACGGGGTGCATTAATAATTTAATAGTATGAAGAAACATGTGTTGTTAATGATTATGGTGCTTATGTCTCTGAATGTGGTGGCGCAGGAGATGGAAGAGTTTTTCGGCTGTGATATGTACGGAATTACTAATGTGGTGCATGGAGAAAAAGAAGAGTGCTGGTACATTACTAAGGTAGAGCCTTATTCTCAGGTTGATATGGCAGGCCTTAGGGCTGGTGACCTGCTGACAAGCTCAGATACGGTTAATAATGTTTATCATGTTGGAGGAAGTAAACAACTTGTGAATGTAGGAAGCTATATGGAACTGGAGAAAGACAGCTATCTCACAGAACTGGAAGTCATGGATAAGGGAAAAACAAAGTATGGCCTTGTCGGATATAGAACATGGAATAGTAATCCTTTCATTTATAAAAATACGCAAGTTTATTCTGATCCAGAGGTTTCTTTGTATGATTACTCTACATTTGATTTTGAGTTTACAGAAAACAACGTGATCCAGCAAAAAGAGATTTCCGGAATCATAGAAAAAGAACTGAACAAAAAGAATCTAAAGCGGGATAAGGATAATCCGGACGTTCTTATCTTTATCAATTATTATTCGGATCGTCGTGAAAACTATACACCGCCTACACAAGAAATTATAACTCGTTATAAGTATGGTTATGAAATTGGTTCAGGTTGGGGACCCCGCCAATATATAGAATCACAAACACGAGGAGGGTATACCAAAGTGTTGAATCTGATGAAATTCACCATTACAATGCTTGATGCAGAGAAAGTGAGAAAAGGCTGCAAGGTAACTCCCATAATTTGGAACGCCGATTTTGAAGTTCCTGATTTCAGTGTTATCCCTCCTTTAAAACCCTTTTGTACAGATGTTGCTGAATTCATGTTTTGCCAGTTCCCGATAGTTCACCCCTATAACCAGTCTATTAGTAAAAAATGTTACTATCAGGCAGTCGGCCTTCTTTTTGAAAAAAAGAAGCCTAAAGTCATCTATCATGTTTTGAAAGGATCGCCTGCGGAAAAGGCCGGATTAAAAGCTGGAGATGAATTTGTGAAATATGGGAAAGAAAAATTCATTGACGAAGACAGCGGTAATACCAGTTTTGATATGCTCATTAAGCGCAAGAACGGTAAGAAAGAAACGATTCATTTTGATAATGTTAAAAGTTATGAGGTTTTGGATATTCAGTAGTCGGTGTCGGCTGCGGCTTTGCTGCGGATAAATAAAAATTAGTGTATCTTTGCGTCGGTAGTTAGCTGGAGATGACCGGACGGAAGATTATACATATTGATATGGACGCCTTCTACGCATCCGTAGAACAGCGCGACAATCCCGAACTGCGTGGTAAGCCGGTGGCGGTGGGACATGCGGAAGAGCGGGGCGTGGTAGCTGCTGCCAGCTATGAAGCCCGCCGGTTCGGGGTGCGTTCGGCGATGTCGTCGCAGAAGGCGAAGCGGCTGTGTCCGCAGCTGGTCTTCATTCCGGGGCGCATGGATGTGTATAAGTCGGTATCCCGTCAGATACATGAGATTTTCCATGAATATACGGATGTCATAGAACCGATCTCGTTGGATGAGGCTTTCTTGGATGTGACGGAAAACAAGCCCGGCATTCCTTTGGCTGTGGACATAGCCAAAGAAATCAAGCGGAAAGTGCGCGAGCGGCTGAGTCTGGTGGCTTCTGCCGGGGTTTCCTATAACAAGTTTCTTGCCAAAATAGCGTCCGATTATCGTAAACCGGACGGCTTATGCACTATTCATCCCGATCAGGCTTTGGAGTTTATAGCTCGTTTGCCGATAGAGAGTTTTTGGGGAGTGGGCCCGGTGACGGCAAAGAAGATGCATGTCTTGGGAATACACAATGGCGAACAGCTTCGTGCCTGTTCGCAGGCAATGCTGATGCGTGAGTTTGGGAAAGTGGGAGGTGTTTATTATGATTTTGCCAGGGGGATTGATCTTCGTCCGGTAGAGGCAGTGCGTGTCCGCAAGTCTGTCGGGTGTGAGCATACCCTGGAAAAGGACATCAACCGCCGGGCATCGGTCATTATCGAACTGTATCATGCGGCGGTGGAACTGGTGGGACGTTTGGAGCATAAGAATTTCCGGGGGAATACGCTGACGCTGAAAATCAAGTTCCATGATTTCAGTCAGATCACCCGCAGCATTACGCAATCCGGGGAGCTGACCACGCTCGATGCCATTCTTCCATTGGCAAAGCAACTGTTGAAGGAAGTGGACTACGAGCATCATCCCATCCGGCTGATAGGCCTTTCGGTCTCCAATCCTCGTGAAGAAAACGATGAAAAAGGCGTTTGGGAACAACTGAGTTTTGAATTTAGGGACTGGGAATTTGATAAATAAGCGGAAAAGAATGTTATATTTGTACCGAACATAAAAAAAATGATGCAATGGGTTGTCTAATGAATGTCTTGTGGCTGGTGTTTGGCGGCATCTTTACTGCCGTAGAGTACATGATAGCCAGTTTGTTGATGATGATTACAATCGTGGGAATTCCTTTCGGCATGCAGACCATGAAAATGGCGGGGCTTGCTTTGTGGCCTTTCGGCAAGGATGTGCGCAGTGGCGACCGTTCAAGCGGATGCCTTTACATTCTGATGAATGTATTGTGGATTTTTCTGGGAGGAATATGGATTTGCCTTTCGCATTTAGGATTCGGAATATTGCTGTGCATCACTATAATCGGTATTCCTTTCGGCATGCAGCATTTTAAGCTTGCAGCCCTGGCACTGGCTCCTTTCGGAAAGGACATCGTGACGGTGTAGGTATGCCGGCCCCGCACAGGCGGGAGAACTGTAAAAGAAGAGGGCAGGAAACTGAAAAATTTCCTGCCCTCGTTCATTTTATTTAAAGGTGTAATTTACATGGTTATGGAGGCTTGCTTTGCAAGCAGTTTTTGCAGTCTGCCGTTCAGTGTTTGGCACATAGCTCCGTTGCCCATTGCCTGATAGCGTTTGATACGGTACTGTAACATAAAAATCTCATTAGAACTCTTTTTCATAATCTTCTTCTTTTTTTGCCTTCCGCGTTTCGGAAAGCTGTTAAACATCTTTTATTGTTTTCTCTATTATCAACACTGCAAAGATACGAATTATTTATGAAAATACATGTTGTACAACATAAGAATATTCATAATAGGTCAATTATAGGGTAAAAATACGTAGTTTTGCCTCCGGTATTACAAAACGGTTACATTCGGGAGGAATATGATGAATAAATTGGTCTCACTTTTGCGAAGCCCTTATCCGGTGCTGTTTCAGCGGTGGAAATCGGTGGTTATACCTTCGGCCATTGTGGCCTTTATACTCTATGCGTTCCAGCCGTTTGGCATCTCCTTGAAAGAAGGAAGCAAGTTGGGGATAGCCATAGGGTCGGGGGGCATTACGGCGGGAGCGTCTGTCATCTGCCATTATTTGCTGCCGGCACTGTTTCCTTCTTACTATAAAGAGCAGCATTGGACGCTGGGCAAATATGTCTTGGACCTGCTTCTGCTCTTCTTTCTGATAGCGGTGGGGTTATGGCTTTATATATCGTGGCTGAGCGGCATAGGGATGAATGGCTCATTGTTCCTCTTGGTATGCACGTGGGTGATGATTCTGGCTCCTTTCCCGCTTGTCTTTTGCCTGATATGGAACCGGAATATGGTGTTGGCGCGCAATCTGAAGGAAGCGGCCGAAATAAACTCTTTCCTGTCGAGGAAGATGTCTGCGGAGGGTGACGGAAACTCTCCCGAAAAGAAAGAAGGAGACACAGGCAGGCTGGTCTTTTCCGGCGGGACAAAGGATGTGCTGGAGGTGAGCGATTGTGATTTCCTTTATGCGGAGGCCGAGGGAAATTATGTGAGGGTGGTTTTTGCTGCTGCCGGAGATGGGAAACCGGTGCGGAAGTTGCTGCGTATAACGATGAAGCAGGCGGAGGAGACCGTTGCACGTTGTCCCCTCATCATCCGTTGCCATCGTGCTTTTCTGGTCAATGTGCAGAAGGTGGTGGAAGTGTATGGAAACTCGCAGGGATGCCGCCTGAGGCTGGGAGGCTGCCGGGAGGAAGTACCCGTATCCAGAGCCTGTGTGAAGCAGGTGAAAGCCCTGATAGAAGATAGGGTGTAGGCTTTGTTATTCGTCACAGAAATACGCTGTTTGTCACAGGGCACAAGCGTTTTGTCACATATCCGGGCGGTCTGTCCCGGATATTTTTTTGCTTCTGATTCTTCATTTATGTTTGCTGCCGAAAACAAAAAAGTAGAATCAGAAATAGAAAAACGGAATGAAGCGGAAAACATTTTTTTCAGTATTGGGAGCCTTGTTGATCTTACAGTCTGCCGCAGCGCAGAAAGCGGTACTTGATACCGTATATCTCCAATTGAATCTCGACAGTGTAGGTCTGGACGAGGTGGTGGTGAAAGGCCGCAGGACACCGGTAGCCAACAGCCGCTGGAGCGATATGACTCCGGTGGATCTGGTTACGGTGGGAGGCGCCAACGGTGACCTGTACAAAGCGTTGCAGATATTGCCGGGCACGCAGGTGCAGGGCGAAACCGGGGAACTGCTGGTGAGGGGAGGTAGCAGCTACGAAACCCAGACCTACATAGACGGTATGCATGTGCTGAATCCCTATACCTCGAACGGGATAAACACTCCGGCGCGCAGCCGTTACTCCACGTTTATGTTCAGCGGTGTCAATCTGGCTTCCGGAGGCGCCCCGCTGGAGTATGGGGAGGCGCTTTCGGCGGTGCTGCCTTTGGAGACGAAAGATCACAGCGACATCAATAAGCTGGGAATGAACTTCTCCTCTGTCGGTTTGGGCGGAGGAGGTACGGGGACTTTCGACAAAGGATCTTTGTCTGTCGATTTGAATTATCAGAACCTGAAGTATTACGATAAGGTTTATTCCGGAAGGCTTGATTTCGAGAAGCCTTATCGCCTGTTTGCCGGAGCTGCCCAGTTTCGCTATGCTCCCGGCAGCGCAACGCTTTTGAAGGTCTATGCGCAATACGACCGGACGGATTTCTCTACTTACGAAGGAGGCGAGCGCCGCCTGTTCGGGCTGGGCGAGGACAATGTTTATGTCAATGCTACCTTGCGCCATCGTACAACTGCCGAATGGGACTGGTTTGCGGGAGCTGCTTTTTCCTATTATGAGGAGAAAATAAACGGTGCGGCTCTGGCGGGGGATGATTGGCTGGAACGCCAGCAGGAACTGCATCTCAAACTGAAGACCTTTAAACGCTTTTCATCCCTACTGCGTTTTGACATGGGACTTGAAAGCTATATCCGCCATTATGCAAACCACTATCTGCTGCCCGGAATCAAGGACTATAACCGCATGTCGCCTACAATCAGCGCCGGATTTTTCTCGGCAACTTATTATCCGGTGGAGCAGTTGAAGGCGGAGCTTTCTTTCCGTACGGAATATACCTCCTTGAACCGGAAAGTGAATTTCTCTCCTCGTTTGGCATTGAACTATTACTGGGGAGATGTAGTGCTGTCTGCCACTGCAGGACGTTATACGCAGTTGCCGGAGAACAACTGGCTGGCACGCCGGCATGAATTGCTCTCCGAGGTATGTGTGCAGTATAACTTAGGCGCCCAATATAGCAATGAAGGACGTCTCTACAAAGCCGAACTCTATTATAAGGATTATGCCCGGCTGGCATTGGAGGAAACCGCTGCCGATACGGGGACGGCAGTTCTGACTTCCAATGGATACGGCCATAGCAAAGGCATTGACTTGTTTTTTCGTGACCGTTCCTTGTTCAGGAATCTGGAATATCAGTTGTCTTATACCTATAATATATCCAAACGTAAATATCAGAAATACCCGGAACTGACCACTCCCCAGTATGCCACGCGCCATAATGCGGCGGCTGTGTTGAAGTACACCCTGCCGGGCCTGCACTCCATTGTCAGTCTGACGAACCGATTCAGCAGCGGACGCCCCTACCACAACCCTGCACTGCCGGGCTTGATGAATGACGAGGTAAAACCCTATAACAGCCTTGATGTGGGAATCACTTATCTGGCAAGCAAAAAAGTGATTGTCCATGCCTCCGCAACCAATATTCTGGCGCGGAAAAACGAGTTTGGAAAGATTGATAATAAAGCGGTTCTGGCATCCTCCGATCATTTTTTCTATGTGGGCGTCTACATCACTTTGGGAAAGAAAGCGGCCTACGATGTATCTAACTTCTAATTGATGATTCTAAAACAATTTGACTTATAACTCTTTAAAATGCAGTGATAATGAAAACAATGATTATTCTTTTTGTACTGGCGTGGCAAGGAGCAGCCGGACTGCTGTTTGCTCAGAAACTGACCCTCGAAGTACGTGGTTTCGAAGCGATAAAAGGACGGCTTAATGTTACCTTTTATCATTCGCAGGAAACGTTTATGAAAGAACCGCTGGCCACTTTCAGAGTAGATGTGGTGGCGCCGACTCTCTCCATTCCTTGCAAAGGGCTTCCGGCCGGTGCCTATGCCGTCGCCCTTTTTCAGGATGAGAACGGGAACGATAAGCTGGACACCACCGCCTTTGGCGCTCCTACGGAGAAATATGGTTTCAGCAATGATGCCAGAGGGGTGATGGGGCCTCCAAGCTACGATAAATGTGTTTTCTATTTTACCCAAGATACGACTTTGGTGGTGCACGTGAAGTAGGCATGCAGGAGCCTGTCGGCTTTCTCATCAAAAAAGGAGGGGAGGTGAAACTTTTATGAGGGAAATGAGGCGGACTCTGAATATAATCCCTATTTTTGTAGTCCAACCTTAATAATACATTTTATGAGACGGACTACACAACTTTTCGGCGTTTTGGGGCTGGTACTTCTCTTGGCAGCTTGCAGTGAGCCGCATTTTATGACGGATACTTCCTACCGCTGTCGGGTGGAGCAGGATTTTCTGCAAAAGCAGGCTTTGATGACGCAAGGCGGCTTTTTCTCGATATTCAACTCGGATCTGCCGGTTTACGAACGTGAGGCGCTGGAGTTTCTTTATGCCTATATGCCTCTGGCCGATATTACGGATTATCCCGGAGAGTTTCATTTGATGAATGTGCGTGCTTCCCGGCGGGCTGCCGGTGAAATGCCTTGGGGGAGGGATATTCCCGAAGATGTATTCCGGCATTTTGTTCTGCCGGTGCGTGTGAACAACGAGCATCTGGACAGCGCGCGTGTCGTCTTCTACGAGGAATTGAAAGACCGGGTGAAATCTCTTTCTTTGCAGGATGCCATTTTGGAAGTGAATCACTGGTGCCATGAGAAGGCTGTCTATAAACCTTCCGATGCCCGTACAAGCTCTCCTTTGGCAACGGTACGTACCGCCTACGGCCGTTGCGGCGAGGAGTCCACATTGCTGGTGGCGGCACTCCGTTCGGTAGGTATTCCGGCGCGGCAGGTCTATACGCCCCGTTGGGCGCATACCGATGACAACCATGCCTGGGTAGAAGCGTGGGCAGGTGGGAAGTGGTATTTTCTGGGTGCTTGCGAACCCGAACCGGTGCTTAATCTCGGTTGGTTCAATGCGCCCGCCAGCCGGGGCATGTTGATGCATACAAAAGTGTTCGGGCGCTATGAGGGAACGGAAGAGGTGATGTCTGTTACTCCCAACTACACCGAAATCAATGTGATTGATAATTATGCACCCACAGCAAAAGCCTCTGTAACCGTTGTGGATGCGGATGGAAAGCCCGTAGATAATGCCTGCGTGGAGTTCAAACTTTACAACTACGCGGAATTTTATACGGTTGCTGTCAAGCACACCGACGCCGACGGCACTTGCGGACTGACAGCCGGGAAAGGAGATATGCTGGTGTGGGCTTCCAAGGACGGACGTTTCGGGTTTGCCAAACTTTCCTTCGGCAAGCAGCAGGAACTGACGGTGTGCCTTGACAAAAAAGAGGGGGACACATTCGCCGTAGATATAGATATTGTACCGCCACCGGAAACTGCCAACCTGCCCGAAGTTACGCCGGAACAGCGTGCGGAGAACGACCGCAGGCTGGCGCAGGAGGATTCTATACGCAATGCTTATACGGCAACGTTCATGACGGAAGATGAGGCTGCCGGTTTTGTACGTTCTTTAGGCGTGAGTTTGAATGTGCATGAAGTGGAGCAGGCTGTGAAATATTTGGTGGCTTCTTGTGGCAATCACGCTGTGTTGCAGGAGTTTCTGAAACAGTCAACGACCGATAATAATACGGGACTTGCCATATCTTTGCTGGGACAGCTCTCTGCGAAAGATTTGCGGGATGTCCGCCTTGAGGTTCTGAACGATCATCTCCGGAATACTCCTGCAAAAACATCCGGTTCTTATTATTACAGCGCATTGCTCAATCCCCGTATTTCAACAGAAGAGTTGACGGCATATAAGTCTTTCTTCCGCAAAGTGCTGGATGAAAAGACTGCCGCAGCCTATCGCTCACAGCCGCAGCTGCTGGTGGAGTGGTGTATCAGGAATATTGTGCTGAATGATTCACTGAATTCGCAACGAATCCTGATGTCGCCTGAGGGAGTGTGGAAATCCGGGATAGCGGACAGGCGCTCGCGGGATATTTTCTTTGTGGCAATGGCGCGTAGCGTAGGTGTTCCTGCATGGATAGACGAAGTGACGGGAAAAGTGCATTATCAAGATTTGGCGCATCATCCGAACTTGAAGGAAGGGGCTGCATATATTGTAGATTTTGAAAAGGAACTGACGGAAATCGTTCCGCTTTTGGGGAGGGTGGGAGCCGTTTATCACCCGACAGCGGTGGTTGATAATCCTAAATATTATTCTCATTTCACATTGTCGAAGTTTGATAATGGCATGCTTCGTTTGCAGAATTACGACGAAGAGAATACAACATGGGAGACTCTGTTGAAGGTAGGGCGGCCTATGCCGGCCGGATATTATGTCATGGTCACAGGTACGCGCCTTGCAAATGGGGGAGTGCTGGCACGAATGACATCTTTGAGCGTTGCTGCGGATGAGTATGCCGAGACAAAGCTGGTCATGCGTGAGAGTAAGGACGAAATACAGGTGATTGGCAGTTTTAATTCTGAGTCTCTTTTTGCTCCATGTGATGCAGGATTCAAGGTTGACACTTTGTCCAAGCAAAGTTTATTGCAGGTATGCGGACGTGGCTATTTTGTAGTCGGGATATTGGGTGTCAATCAAGAACCGACGAACCATGCATTGAGGGATATTGCTGCCTTGAAGGATGATTTGGAGAGGTGGGGACGTAAGCTGGTTTTGCTTTTCCCGGATGAGGCCCGGTGCAAGAAATTCCGTCCGGAAGAGTTTCCGGGGTTGCCGTCTACCGTTATTTATGGTGTGGACACAGATGGCATTTCTGCCCGGATAGCAGAGGATATGAAGTTCAGGCATAAGGAAACACTGCCGGTTTTCATCATTGCAGATACATTCAACCGGGTAGTCTTTGTGTCGCAAGGCTATACAATCGGTCTGGGAGAACAACTGATGAAGACGGTGAAAGGGCTGTGATTGGTGAGATGCGATATCAGGTCGCAATGCTGATTACGAAAGTATGGCGGCGATTGTGGCTTTCACTCTTTCTTTGGTTGTCACGTTCCGTTCAAATTCATTGATTTGTACGGTTGAGCCCATGGGAACCTGCTCTTTGCGGTATTGCATACGGCTTGCTATGGTTTCTCTTGCCGAAAAATGGAATTCGTGGATGCCGGTCTCATTGGCGATGTGTGCAATGTTGGTTTCATTCACCCCGCAGCCTGCAAGTAGAGTGATGCGCCCTGCGGCTTGCTGTTGGAGCTCTTTCAGTAAAGGAATGCCTAGCTCGGCAGTAGGTTGCTGCCCGGAGGTCAGGATACGGTCGCATCCGAGACTGATGATTTCTTCCAGTGCTTTTTGGGGATTGCAGCAGACATCGAAAGCCCGGTGGAAAGTTACCGACATGCCCTGAGCTGCTTCCATAAGTTGTTTCATCAGAGGAATGTCAACTTCTCCGTCCGGAGTAAGGCATCCCAGCACAATACCGTCTGCCTCTAAGCGGCGGGCATTGTCAATATCCTTTAGCATGATGCGTTGCTCGATAGGAGAGTACAGGAAATCACCGCCGCGAGGGCGGATAATGACGTGCAGCCTGGTGTTTTGCAAAACTTCTCTTGCTATGACAATGTCGCCATAAGAAGGAGTGGTTCCCCCTTCGGGTATCCCGGCACACAATTCTACCCGGTCGGCACCACCCGCCTGGGCGGCCATACAGCTCTCTACGGAGTTTGCACAGACTTCAAATAAATATTCCCTCATAGCTTTTATCTTTGTTTTGTATCCGCAAAAATAAGAAAACTCTGCGAACTCCGGAAGCAGATGAATTTAAAAAAGAAGGAGCGTCGGATTTGATACCGGCGCTCCTTTTATCGTTTCAATATTTGTTTTCTCTTATTTACTTGGCATAGCTCACTGCACGTGTTTCACGAATAACGGTAATCTTCACCTGTCCCGGATAAGTCATTTCATCCTGTATCTTCTTGGCAATTTCGCCGGAAAGGTTTTCTGTTGCCTTATCGTCAATCTTGTCTGCACCGACGATTACGCGCAATTCGCGTCCTGCCTGGATGGCATAGGTCTTTGTTACGCCCGGATAGGACATTGCCAATTGTTCAAGGTCGTTCAAACGTTTGATGTAAGCCTCTACTATTTCGCGGCGTGCTCCCGGACGTGCACCGGAGATAGCATCGCAGACCTGTACGATAGGAGCCAGCAGGCTGGTCATTTCCACTTCGTCGTGGTGAGCGCCGATAGCATTGCAGATATCCGGCTTTTCTTTGAATTTCTCTGCCAGTTTCATACCGTAGAGTGCATGTGGCAATTCCGGTTCCTCATCAGGCACCTTACCAATGTCATGCAGCAATCCGGCACGTTTTGCCTTCTTGGGATTCAATCCTAATTCGGATGCCATTACAGCACATAAGTTGGCTGTTTCGCGGGCGTGCTGTAACAGGTTCTGACCGTAAGAAGAACGGTATTTCATCTTACCGATGATACGGATTAGCTCAGGATGCAGGCCATGAATACCTAAGTCTATGGTAGTACGCTTACCGGTTTCGATTATTTCCTCTTCCACCTGCTTGCGCACTTTGGCCACTACTTCCTCGATGCGTGCCGGGTGGATGCGTCCGTCCGTTACCAGCTGGTGCAATGCCAAACGGGCAATCTCACGACGAACCGGGTCGAATGCCGACAATACGATAGCTTCCGGAGTATCATCCACAACGATTTCCACGCCGGTGGCTGCTTCCAGTGCACGTATGTTACGCCCTTCACGACCGATGATGCGTCCTTTGATTTCATCCGATTCGATATGGAATACAGTAACGGAATTTTCGATAGCCGTTTCTGTTGCTACGCGCTGAATGGATTGTATAACGATGCGTTTGGCTTCTTTGCTCGCTGTCAGCTTGGCATCGTCCATGATGTCGTTGATGTAGGATTGCGCCTGTGTCTTGGCTTCTTCCTTCAAGGACTCTACCATACGTTCTTTGGCTTCTTCGGCGGAAAGGCCGGAAATAGCTTCCAGTTTCTCGATTTCCTGGCGCTGCATGTGTTCCAGTTCCTCTTTCTTCTTGTCGACGATAACCAATTGGGCTTCCAAATTCTCTTTCACCGCTTCGGCTTCCACTTTCTTGCGTTGAATTTCTTCCTGACGCTGGTTCAGCACCAGTTCGCGTTGTTTCAACTTGTTTTCTGCCTGCTGTATCTTTTGATTACGAAGTGATACCTCTTTCTCTAAATCCGCTTTCTTGTTCAGGAACTTTTCCTTTACTTCCAGTAACTTATTCTTTTTAATCACTTCCGCTTCTGTTTCGGCTTCTTTGAGGATTTTGTCGTATTTGGACTTCAACCCATGCTTGAAGAACATGTACGAAGCAAATCCGCCGACAATGAAACAGGCAATGGATACTACTATTGTAACTACTGTTTCTGACATTTTATTAATTTGTTTTAAGTATATAAATAAAAAACACTGCATAAAAACCTGTCTGTTACAAGACAAGGCTTTTGTACAGTGCGTAATGTTGTTCTCTCGTAAAAACAGAACAGAAAATCGTTTCCTTATTTTTCCTTGAAATAGGTTTCCAATACTTCTGTCAGTTCCTTTATCTTGGCTGTATAGGGGGCAGTATCATTACGGTCTTTCAATTGAAGGGTCTCCAAAGCAAATTGATAAGCTACCATAGCTATAATTCTCTCTGAAGAGATGTTCTGATAATGTTCCCGATACGCATTGATCCGGATATTTACCTGCTTGGCAGCTTCCCTTACTATTTCCTCGTCCTCGCGATTGATTGTGAGGGGATAGGTCGCTCCTGCCATTTGCAGGTTTATCTTTATCTTATCGTTCATACATCCTCTTTCTTTTATTCATTCAACAAAGCGATGCATTTATCGACTTCACGCACTAATTTGGACAATCGCAGCTTCGTCTCTTTTACGTCACTGCCGTTAAGGCTGATTGTCGTTGCTGTTTTTAGGTTTGTATAGTTAATCTCCAGCTCTTTATAATCAGCTTGCACTTTCTCGTATTCTTCCTTTTTTGCCTCGAGAAGTTGCTTAAGTTCAGCATTTTCGCGTTTTAATTCATCATGCAGATAGATTAAATGCCGCAGTCTGGCTTCAAAAGTACTTAATAGCTTCTTTTCTTCGTCTGTCATTACTACACCAAAATTGTACACAAAAATACAATTAACTTGGAGATTACAAAAGCTTTTCGAGGAAAAATGTTTCGTATATGTTGAAATAAGGGGAAAATAAGGCTGCATAATCTAACAAAATGAGAGTTTCATGCAATGTTCCTCTATTTTTTATCTTTAATAATTGCCATGAACTTTATCTTCATAAAATAGTTCACAAAATAGTTTGGTTTATGAAATAAACTGTTCATATTTGTGTCAGTGATCGTTTGGACTGTTGCAGTTGTAACGAATTGCGTTGAGAAATCTTTTGAATAATAGGAATAAGGAATAAGACAGTATGAGAATTTTAGTTACTTATGCCGTTCAGGGTGAGTTTACGGAATTGAAGTTTCCCGGTTTGATAGGAGAAGAGGAAGTGCAGGTGGGTTATCTTCGCACCGGAATAGGAAAAGTGAAATCGGCTTTTTATCTGGCGGAAGCGATTAGTAGTGCACAGCCGGATTTGGTTGTTAATGTGGGTACGGCAGGTACTGTCCGTCATCAGGTGGGGGATATTTTGGTATGCCGTCATTTCATAGACCGCGATATGCAGAGACTGTCTGGCTTTGACATGGAGTGTGAGATAGATTCTTCGGAACTGTTGGAGCAAAAAGGCTACTGTCTACATTGGCAGGGAGAGGGAGTGTGCAATACCGGTGACACTTTTCTGACGGAATTGTCGGATGTAAAAGGGGATGTGGTGGACATGGAGGCTTATGCCCAGGCATTGGTGTGCCGCGCCAAGAATACGCCGTTCATTGCAGTGAAGTACGTGACGGATATTATCGGGCAGAACTCTGTGAAGCATTGGGAAGATAAACTTGCAGATGCCCGCAAGGGATTGGGAGAATTTCTTGAAGCATTGGGAGGAGTGGTTTAGTGTATACTTCGTAATAGCAAGGCTCCGCCTCATTTCAGCGTTTTGAAAGAGAGGATGTGATAACTTGTTCCCGCTGCAATCAGTAGCAACAGTATTTTCAGCCACCAATAGGGAGCAATAAAAAAGACGCAGTTGAGGATTGTTATCCATATCAGTGATACGGAAACGATTTTCGCTCTTAACGGAATAGCTTTGTTCTCGCGGAAGTTACGGATATAGTTTCCCAGATATTTCTGGTGCAACAGCCAGTTGTAAAGACGGGGAGAGCTGCGTACGTAAAGGGCGGCTGTGAGTAGCAGAAATGGGGTTGTTGGCAGCAACGGAAGGAAAATTCCGATGATGCCAAGTATTAAAGAAAGTGTACCGAATAGAATATAAAGGGCTTTCATGTTGCAAAAATAGAATAAATAACTGTCAATTCCAGTGTTTTTTGTACTTTTGCTGCTGCATCGAGGTGACATTAGATGCGTAGTTCTATAAAAATGATATTTTAATTAGCGTATTAACAGTATGTATACAGTCATTAAACGAATGGAAGTTTCGGCTGCCCATAGCCTGAAACTTTCCTATCAAAGTAAATGTGAGAATCTGCATGGTCACAATTGGATAATCACAGTTTTCTGCCGTTCCAAAGAGTTGAATTCCGATGGAATGGTGGTTGATTTCAGCCATATCAAACAAGCGGTGAAAGAAAAGCTGGACCACCGGAATATCAATGAAGTCCTTCCTTTTAATCCTACTGCCGAGAATATCGCGCGCTGGATATGCGACCAGATACCGACTTGCTTCAAGGTAGAAGTGCAGGAGTCCGAATCGAATATAGCTGTCTATGAGGAGGATTGACGAGGTTGTTTATGAGAAAGATCAACGAGATATTTTATAGCTTGCAGGGAGAGGGCTTTCATACGGGCACTCCGGCGGTCTTTATACGCTTCTCCGGTTGTAACCTGAAGTGTTCTTTCTGCGATACGCAGCATGAGGAGGGAGTTCTGATGTCCGATGAGGAAATTTTGGACGCGGTAGGGGAGTATCCTGCTACAACGGTGATACTGACGGGCGGAGAACCTTCACTTTGGATCGACCGGGAGTTTGTGGACCGTCTGCACCGGATAGGAAAGTATGTCTGCATCGAGACTAATGGAACGCGCGCGTTGCCGGATAATATAGACTGGGTGACTTGCTCGCCCAAACAAGGTGCAAAGCCGGTCATTTCGCGTATGGATGAAGTGAAAGTGGTGTACGAAGGGCAGGATATAACCGTATATGAGTTGCTTCCTGCCGGACACTTTTTTCTGCAGCCTTGTTCATGCAGCAATGTTGCGGAAACTGTGGCTTGCGTAATGCAGCATCCGAAATGGAGATTGAGTTTGCAGACACATAAGCTGATTGATATCCGGTAGTTATATGCTGCCTTGTGTCTGGAAGTGTGTTATGGCATGATAGTGTTGTAGCGAAAAGAAAAGTGGAGCAGTGTGTGGCATATTCAATATGCCCGGACATACTTGAACATACCGCACACTGACAATCAGAGTAAAACTTGTGAAAGGTTCAAAATATGTCCGGGCACGTTTCCTTATTTATTTCTCTTCACATTGGTACTTGAAGAAATCTACGTCAACGTATCCACCGGTCTTTTTGGTTGCATAGTTGAAGATGCCGAACTTCGTACCCATAAAGAAACGACGATAGTCGAACACCATGCGGTAGTCCTTTGTACCAATCTGCATCCACTGCCCGCCATCGAAGCTGTAAAAGAAGTTGGCTGCATCGCGTCCGCCACGCTGACCGGGACGGAATTTGCCGTCCAGACGTAACCAGATCTTTGGCTGTTTGGCATTGACAAGTTTGGTTATATCGACGGTCTCGATTATCTTCTCATCAACATTCGTTACGGCTTTCTCACGTTCGGTCAAGGTGACTTTCTGTTCACTCATCTCAAGTGTCAGTTTTTTGCCATTCTTCTTTACGGTCAGCACACCGCTGTCGCCGTTGAATGCAGCCAGTCCGGCACAGTCGCCATCTTTCATTTTCGACAAGTCCATACAGATGTAGCCGCTGCAAGCCGGTCCTTCCATACGCTGTGTCAGCGTGTTGGGGGCTAAATAGAGGTTAGGTACCACGCGGCTGGTCTTCAGTCGCAGGAATCCCGGACGCTCAGTCAGGCTCCACGCCTGGTCTACGGGATTGTGGTTCCATTGCCAATGTAAGCCTAATCGGGTGTCGTCGAAATCATCGGGCAGAACAATGCTTGTAGCCGGTTGCCCGCTTTTGTATGGACGCATGATTTCGGGCACTTTATAGTTTTCATCGCCCAACATCGGCCAGCCGTCAATCCAGCGGACAGGAGACAATGTCAGCACACGACCCACACCGCCACGATCCTGGAACATAATGCCGTACCAGTCGCCTTCCTCGGTATCCACAATAGTGCCTTGTGCCAGATGGCGGAAACCACCGAAATCACTCTCCAGAATAACGTGCTTCTCCCACTTGCCGTTCAAGTCTTTGGTGCGGTAGCACACCTCACGCCGGTTCAGCCCACTGCTATAGGCTTGACTGATGAGCATAGCATAATAGGTGCCGCGATGCTTGATGACGCGGGTGCCTTCCAACAATCCGGTCTCTTCTTTTTCACGCTGGAAATAGTGGCGCAAGCTACCCTCGACAACTCCTTTCAAATCGGGTGTCAGCTGGCACATCTCGCCCGTTCCAAAGAAAACGTAAGGCGTGCCGTCGTCATCGAAGAACAAGGTGGCATCGTGAAAATGGCGCATACGTGCATGGATGGTCCATGGTCCCTCGGCTTTCGGTGCGGTAAATATATAGGTGTCGCCCATAGCGCCCTGTTCATTAGGGGCCAACAGTGCCCAGAACTTACCGTTGTGAAATTTCAGTGATGTGGCCCACTGTCCGCGTCCATAGACGGTACCTACACCTTCGCCCTTCTGCTGGTCGAGTGGCAATGAGAACGAAAGGTCATACTTGGGGGAGTCTGTCAGCTTATCGAAAATATAACTCACTGTTTTCCAGTTTTTCAGATCTTTCGATGCCATTACCGGTGCGCCGGGCATCAGGTGCATGGTGGTGCTGACCAGATAAAACGTATCCCCCACACGAATGACATCGGGATCGGGCACATCGGCCCACAACATCGGATTTTTAATCGGTGCTTCTTTCACCGGCTGGGCAACGCTAATGGTGCACAGCATACTTAACAATAGACAAGAAAATAAATACTTCATAATGTTAGATTGGAATTATTATTTACTCAAATAAAATGATATGAAACAATTATAGCTTGCAAGTTAAGCAACAAAAAGATTATCCCCAATTCTTTCTGTAAACTTTTTTGTTAAAGTAACGAAAATATTTTTCGTAAAATACAAGAAGTAAAGTAGGAAAAACATTATTCGTTATGAGATAAGGAACCACCTGTTTAAGCTGTTTCAGCTTATGTGGATATACTGCTTTTTCTACATATTTCGGAATATGAAAATATGAGATGTCAAACTACTGGGTATTCAATTTGTCCGACTTTCACCCGGCCCATAAACAGAAAAAAGCTATAAGTGGTAAACTTACAGCTTTCTATCATTGCACGGGAGGAGAGGCTCGAACTCCCGACACCCGGTTTTGGAGACCGGTGCTCTACCAACTGAGCTACTCCCGTATTTGCGGCTGCAAAGGTAATAGAATCTTTCAAATCCGCAAGCTCTTTGTCGCTTTATTTTAAAGGGAAAGTTGCTTATAGCATTTGTAAGTCCTGATACATAATGCGATACGCTGCCGTTTTTTTTTCTAAAGCAAGTGGATAGGCTCTTGATGAAGAAGGCATGCGATAGAGGCGCATGAGGCGACCTTCAAAAATGAATTCTGTAAAGTCTCCCACTTTGGGTTCTTTTAATGAAAATAGCGCACAGAGTGTATCTGTGGCCTTCTGTCCGGTAGTGACAATTGCCTTACATAGCGGTAATTGCCGTAGCAGTGCCGCGATGTCGGTAGGCTGAACCACTTCGAGAAACTTGTCAGAGGCATTGTCCTGCAACCGCCGTATGGACGTGGCAGTATCGAACAAGGCTATACCTTTTTCGTTCAAAAAACTGATGATATGCTCTTTGCAAAAGGCTTTTAGGGATTTATCTACAAAATGGTCTTTATCATTGAAAAACAAGAGACCTGTAATGCGCCACATGTCATTGTTCCAATTGGGATAGTAAAAGTCCATTGACCACCGTTTTTTCTGCGGCGGGAAGCTCCCCAGCATCAGCAATTGTGCATTGGCGGGGAGAAAAGGTTCCAAAGGATGCTGTTCTATTTCCGGTTTTGCCATATCCAGTTTTCTTCTTCTTTTGCAAATATCGTTATTCTGTATAAATTATTAAAAGAATAATCGATATATTTGTAGAGACACTTTGAGTTGTTTATAGAAAATCTAATAGTATGATAGACCGAAAAGCGATTGAGATTTCAAAGGTTAGTGTGGCAGATGCTTCCCAAATCGTGGAGTTACAAAATGAGTTGTTGCTGAATGACAGACGAGACTACAAGGACGGATTTCTGGTATCCGGCTTTAGAGAGGAGCAGTATCGTGATTTTGCTGTGCGATATGAATACTTCTATAAGATAGTGGTGCATGGAGAACTGGCAGGAGTGTTATTGGCTTATGAAAGTAAGCATATTGAAATGGATGAAAAATCTAATATGTTGTTGAAATATGCTTTGAATAAGGAGTTCGTATTGATAAAGCAGGTATTCGTGAGCCCGGATTTTCAAAGAAAAGGAATCGCTTCATTCCTTTATGATTATTTGCAGGATATTATTGGCGGAAAAAAGCCTTTAGTGGCTGTTGTCGTGCTTGATCCGTTCAATTCCGGAAGTTCTTATTTTCATCAGGAGAAGGGATTTCATGAATTCCTGAATTTCGTTCCGGATGCCGATCCCGACGGTGTTGTGCGTAAAAGGGCGGCTTGGATAAAACCTTCTGCCGAAGCGAAGGGGAACATTATGTTCGATCTGCGTTTGAACAACACGATAGACGGGACGGATGATCTGGGAGATGTTATGGTGTCGCGTATGGAGAACCTTGTGCAGCTTTACATCCATGAGGACAATTTGAATTGGACTAAGTTTAGTTTGCAGACTACCATTCTGTTTGCCTTGTTCGCCACTTTTGCCTATTTCTATGAAAAAGAAATATTGCCGGATACTTTTCCTGTACTGGTTACAGTGGGAATATGGGGCGCCATAATAAATATTCTTTTTATCCTGAAGATACGGAGTGGCATCAGGTATATGAATACTTATAAAGGAAAGATACAGGATTTTGATTTATTGGTTTCTTTCCACTATCCTAAGTTGAAGAAGATATTCAATAGAGACGAGTTCATAGCCCGGAAATCGATAACCTGCCGTTTGCTATATTTTACTTCAGTTGTAGGGCTAATCAGTTGGGTGGTGGTTTCAGTACTACTGGTATGCAAAGCAATGCATTGGTTCACTATATTCTAAAACAAGGACGCAATGGGATACTTGCATATAGCAGCAGTAACTCCATTGCGTCCTTATTTGTTTTATTTGTCTTCCGCTGTTTTATTTTTCGGTTCTTTCTTTGCCAGCAGAACGATGTTGTACACATATTCGGTCATCCATTGCTCTGAGTATCCCAGACGTTCTTTGTACTGGCGGACTGTCATGGCTGTTTTGTGTACATCATCTTTTTTCCAAACGGTTTTGGTGCAGACCTCATGCACTGTTTTTTCAGTCATACTGCGTAATGCACCTTTAAAGATGGACGGCATGCGGAATTTCCATTGCATCAGATTGCCCATCAGCATCATCAGGTCATTGGAAAATCCCTGATACATGAAAAGGTAACCTTGTACATCATTTTGTGTGCGGCAATGCTTTTTTACGGAAGCATCGATTTCCTTAAAGAAGTTTTCACTGATTCCGTAGTCCTGCATCAACATCTTGCGGGAAGCTGTTTTTTCTGCCTGCCCCAGACGACCGCCTTGTGTGGGGATCTTGAACAGACGCTTGAAGTTGGCCACATCCGGAACAAAGCGGATGTTGGTAATACCCAAATTTGCAGCTATCACAGATTGGAAATAGACGCGTGTCAATGAAACGAAGTCTTCCACATTTTTGGAAGAGACTTCTTCTGAATTCTTGTTGAATAGTTTGGCAAATATACCCATGATGATAATTTTTCTAATTTACGGGTGCAAAGGTAGCAAATAACTTGCTTTTTACCAGCGCTCCAACTCTTTTTCTACTTCATTTCAGTTTGAAGTGAAATTTATGTCCTTCGAAGACGGGTTCCACAATGTCGTAACGGATGAATTTTGCCAGCAGATGCTCTGCGGCACGACGTGACAGATGCGCCAAGCGGCAATAGCGGTTCAGTGAAAGCCGGTCGTTTTGCTCCAATAAATCAAGCAATAACTGTTCCCGTTCGGTATATTCCATTAATTCTCCTTTGGGACTTTCACTTTGCTGCCAGATGCGCAGGTGTACCGGGGTGGCAAGTATATTTTCATCCTTGATGCGCAGGTAGGCAAGGTATTTGCCTGCTTCGTCTTTGGCATACACCGGTTTCTGGTCACTTTCATCAATCTGCACAAGTAACACGCTGCGGCCTTCCACTTGGTAGGTCTGCATGCTGTAACTTACTTCGGGGCGACAGTATAGCCGGGCTGCTGCCTCTATCATATATTGTTCTTCATCGGAACGCACTCCGGCAATTTTCCCATTGTCTTTTACGCCGATAAGAAGACGTCCGCCGTCTGTATTTGAAAATGCCGAAAGTGTCTTGGCTATTTTTCGAGCATCGGATATTTCGAACTTGAAATCCTGCTGCTGATGCTCTCCTTCGGCTATGAGAGCATGTATATATTGGGCATCAGTAAGCGTTTTCATACCTGCAAAATTAGATAAAAAACACGTATAAGCCTTTTTTTATGTCGATTTTGCAGATTATTTCAAAAAAAATATTGTTTTTCTGCATTTATTTCAAGAAAGAATGTATTTTTGTCGGACATTATTAACGAAGTAATTAAAAAAGGATTATGAAAGAATTAGTTGAAAAAGTTGCAGAATTGTATGCTGCATTCGAGAAAGATGCAAAAGCTCAGTTGGAAAACGGTAATAAAGCAGCCGGAACTCGTGCACGTAAGGCTTCTTTGGAAATCGAAAAAGCAATGAAAGAATTCCGCAAAGCATCTTTGGAAGCTTCTAAGAAGTAAGGAAAACGCAGATTTAATGCTGTGAAAGACTGCCCACCGGCGGTCTTTTTTGTTTGGCACTGTCCATCATTTTGTATAAATAGAAAACTTCAGGGTTCAGGTTTTATACTTGAATCCTGTTTTCAAATATAGTGATAAATTGGTTAAAAATCAACGCTCAATTCGAGACTATCCTGTGAGATGCCTTCATTATCCTGATCTTCGATAACCCACATGCTCATGTGGGTAACCGTTCCTTTCTTAGTATTATCTATCTTGTCTAAGACCTTCTATACGTTTTCCTTTCTCTTCCTATTTTTAGTACGTGCTATTCATTCTTATTTCTAGTTAGACTTAGTTTATATTGAGTAGGAGTCATTCCAACCAATTCTTTAAATAGTTTGATGAAGTAGCTTGTTGAACTGAATCCAAGTTGGAATGCGAGTTCATTGATTGATATGTTATTGTCTTCTCTGAGTATCTTTATGGCTGCTTTCAGTTTTGTGTTAATAATAAATTCGTTGGGAGTCAAACCTGTGATACCTTTAATCTTTGAGAAGAATTTGGTTCTTCCCATTCCCACTTGTTGTGCAAGGAAATCTATGTTAAACATCGGATTGTCGAAGTTCTCATTAATAATGCGGATAGAGTCTTCTATGAGGCTTTGGTCCAATGAACTGGTGGCAATCATTTCAACTGAAGTGTTGATTTCCTTGGTAAACTTTGCTTGCAACATCTTTCTTGAGTTGACCAGATTATTGCAACGGATGATGAGATGCTTAATACTGAAAGGCTTTGTAATATAGTCATCTGCACCTATTTTCAAACCTTCAATGATATATTCGGATGCAGTTTGTGAGGTTAATAGTATAATTGGAATATGTGATGTCTCTATGTTGGTTTTAATCTTCCGGCAAAGTTCTGTGCCCGATATTTCGGGCATTACTACATCGCTCAATACAATATCCGGTTTTATATTGAGAGTTTTTTCATATCCTTCGGCACCATTGACGGCAGTGTCTACTATGTAGATAGGTTCGAAGATAGAAACAAGCAAATTCCTTACTTCCTCGTTGTCTTCCACAATGAGTATCTTGGAATTTCTTGTGTTTGCTTCCTCTTGTTGCTTAATCAGTTCATTGAAGAATTTATCATCGGGAATATTGTCTTCTGAATGCTCTTCCAGCCGATCAAAGTCGTTTAGGACAACATCCGCATCCGATTGTATTTGCTCGGTAGGATATTCTATGTTTAGAGGCATTTCAATGATGAAGCTACTGCCCTCCACTTTCCTGCTTTTTACTTGTATAGTTCCTTTATGTGCTTCTACAATGTTTTTGGCGAAAGCAAGTCCTATGCCTGTGCCGTATTTATTGCTGTAATTAGTGTCTTCACTCTGATAGAAACGGTCGAATATCTTATTTATTTCTTTAGAACTGATCCCGATACCCGTATCAATCACTTTAATTTGAACTTTATCTGCATTCTTATTGATTTCTATAGTGATATTGCCGTTATCGGGAGTAAACTTGAATGCATTGGAAAGTAGGTTGAATAGTACTTTTTCCATCTGGCGCGAGTCATAATAAAAAGATATATCTTCATCGCTGGTTTTCACTTTTAGGTTAATCTTGCGAGTGTCTGCATATTCCTTGAATGACAAACTGATTTCATTAACCAGATTAACAATGTTATTATAGTTCACATGTAATTTAAGAAAACCTTGTTCCTGTTTTCTGAACTCCATAAGTTCGACAATCAGTTTATTCATGCGGGTGGCATTGCGCCAAATGCTTAATAGACGGTTATACAACTTAGGAGGCAGACTTTTGGATTGGAGCATAATCTCCACCTGACTGAAAATTAAAGTAAGAGGTGTTTTAAATTCATGTGATATATTAGTAAAGAAACGCAGTTTGGCTTGATTCAGCTCTTCAATTTGTTTCTTCTGTTCCTTTTCCAATTTTAATGAAGAGCGTAGCATTAATATTTGGTAGATTTCATATAAAATGAAGAGGCTGATTAATATATATATAATGTATGCAATGGTGGTCTGATAGAAAGGAGTCTGCACTTCTATCTCCAAAGTCCTTTCGGGATATTTGCCCGACGGGAGTCTTGATTCACCCTGAATGTGGAGAATATATTTACCGGGAGACAGGTTCGTGTAAGTTATTTCGTTCAAACTGTTAGCACGCTTCCAATCTCTGTCAAGTCCTTCCAACTTGTAGCGGATGCCACATCTCAGTTCGTTGGCATAATTGTTAGTGAACACTTCGATAGAAAAAGAGTTGGTTTTGTGGGACAGTTTTATCTTATTGCAAAGCAACAAATTCTCATTCAATATCTTACTTGCATCGTTCACTTCTATTTTTTCACCGTTTACTATTAGGTTGGATAGGTTTACCCGGTAGTCTTGTGGTTCAATATACAACTTTTCAAATGGGAATTCGCAAAAAATATTCTGCCCTCCAAGGAATACATGGTTCTTCTTAGAGACATACAAACTGTAATCTGTGATGTTGAAAGTGGAGATGAACTTATTCTTATTAATATTGATAATTTCCCAGTTGTTTGCTTTTACACAACTCAATCCATTGCCTGTGGCAACCAGAATATCTCCTTTACTATTCTCTGTAATATCTAAAATGAAGTTACTGTTCAGTCCTTTTTTTTTGTCTATGTGTGTGAATCCGTTCTCTCCTTTGGGGTTAAGATATAACCCATGTCTTGCCGTTCCTATCCAGATGTTACCGTTGCTGCTCTCATATATTTTATTAACGGAGTAGTTTGAACCTGTACACAGGTGGATTTGCTCCATTTGCTTCTTTAGTAAGTTATATCTGAACAGTTCGTTACTGGTCGAAATCCAAAGCCTTTCTTTTCTGTCGAGCATAAGATTTGTTATGCTCTTTTCATTTAATCGGTATTCATTTGAGGAAGACAGGTACTCACAACTTCCTTTACTCTTGTCGAACACCCCGACGCCACTATGGGTCGCTAAAATAAGTTTGTCCTTATAGGGTATTATTTCGCGAATATTGTCATCGATAAGAGTTTTGTCCTTATATGTGCGTATAGACTTGGTATTCAGGTTCAATTCTTTTAATCCTTCAAGCAGCGTGCCCACCCATAGAGTATTATTTGTATTGTCGAGATACAAAGTTTGTGCATTGTAGTTTTCTCCTTTTATAGAGAAAGGTACGAGTTCCCTGCTTTGGTTATTGAATTGGTATATACCTCCCCGTTCGGCACAAATCCATAAGTTACCTTTCTTATCCTCGGTTGTTTTGCCAAATAGTAGGTTCTCATTTGAATTAATATGTTGTTTGACAGGGAAGTGATAAGTGAATGTTTCATACTCCGGATTGAAGAAGTTGATTCCTCCAATGAAAGAACCGCTCCAGATAGTGCCTTGTTCATCTTTTGCTAGACAATAAATGGAACCGTCATTTGGAGTATAAAGATTATCACTTAGATATTCGTAGTGAATGAATTTGTTATTGTTCCTTTGATATTTGTTCAGTCCGTTGAAAGTGGCAATCCACAAATTTCCCGAGTTGTCTTCACAGATAGCTCGGATTATATTGCTTGAAATACTTTCGGGGTTACTGGGAACATGTAAATAGTTCTCTATTTGATTGCGCTTGCCCAATTTAAACAAACCATTCCGGCGGGTGGCAATCCATATGTTTTGTTCCGAGTCGAATAATAGTTGGCGTATTTGCTTTATGTGGGGAAGAATATTCCTTATAGTCATATCCTTTTCAATGAGGAATACTCCGTTATCTTTCGTTCCGATGCATATATCCTGTTGTGGGGTCTCTATGATATAGTCGATAACGGAGGTGGAATCGGGTAGACTATAATATTTAACTAACTGATTATTGTCCCATTGATAAACGGTATTTTTAATTCCTACCCATAATGTGGAGTTACCGTAGTTAATGGTATTGGTATAAGGAATGATGTGTGTGAACTTGTTGGAGCGGATATCCAGTTGGATAACTCCTGAACGGGTATCCAGATATATTTTCCCTTTTTTATCGCCGCATATTCTCCGGATGAGGCTCTCGGCAGTGGGCACATCCTGATATAGTTTGTCTATGTATTCTGTTTTGTTACCGTTATATTTTATCAAACCGTTTTTAGTTCCGAACCACATGATACCGAATTCGTCTTGGTAAATGGAATAAACAGTAGTTTGATGCATCCCTTCATTTGTCTGCAGGTGTGAGGAATGTATTCTTATATTGCCTTGTGCCCTTGTAGGAGAAATTAAGGTAAGCACAGAAAATAAAACATAAAGGATAAAGCTTCTTTTCATATCTGTAATTTGTT
Source organism: Bacteroides eggerthii (assembly GCF_025146565.1). NCBI lineage: Bacteria > Pseudomonadati > Bacteroidota > Bacteroidia > Bacteroidales > Bacteroidaceae > Bacteroides > Bacteroides eggerthii. The sequence continues at coordinate 2,089,578 of NZ_CP102258.1, forward strand.
ACAAACAAATATAGTAACTTTTTAAGTTGAAGTGATAATGATATTGTACGAACAATAGTGATATTGTACGATTGTCTTTATCTGTTGTCTTTGTATGAATTTAACATAAGTATGAATCTGCGGGTTATTTCTTTGGCGGCCTATCCTCTATCTTTGCTTTCGACAAAAAAATATAATTTATGAGAAACACAATTATTGTATTATTTGTTTCAGCTTTTGTTGCTTTCCCAAAAGTGAAAGCAATAGAAAATTCAACTCCGGTAGCCGACCGGGAGTATTGGGTAAATACATTAATCAGGATAGCAGATCCTGTTATTCGTAATCTTAGTGAGGATAAACTCAAAGTCAGTATTCCAGTAGGACGTTCTTCCTCTGCCAAGGCAAGTACCCGTGAATTTGTTACACACATGGAGTCGGTGGGGCGAACCTTTGCCGGCTTGGCACCATGGCTGGAGCTTGGTCCTGATGAAACTCCCGAAGGTCAATTGCGTGCGAAGTATATCGAGATGTCTTGCAAAGCGTTAGCAAACTCGGTAAATCCAGTTTCAAATGATTACTTCAATAGTACGGCTACCCGCCAAATTCTTGTCAACAGCGCATTCCTTATACAGGGCTTAATGAAAGCGCAGGTGCAGCTTTGGGGAAATCTTGATGAAGTAACCCGTGAAAGGCTGATAGAGCAATGGAAATCTACTCGTACCATGAAGCCAGGAAACAATAATTGGCTGCTTTTTTCAGCAATGGTTGAGTGTGGGCTGAAAGAATTTTCCGGTGAATGGAACTTTGATGTAGTGAAACATGCTTTAGACTCTCATGCTGAATGGTATAAAGGTGATGGTATTTATGGTGACGGAGCGGCGTTCCACTTGGATTATTATAACAGCTATGTTATTCATCCTTTACTGCTTCAAGTACTTGAAGTGACAAAAAAGTATAAACCCGAATATCAGGAATTCTATAATAAGGAAATAATTCGCTTCAAGCGTTATGCTGAGATACAGGAACGGATGATTGCACCTGACGGCACTTATCCCGTTATAGGCCGCTCAGTTACTTATCGTTTTGCTGCTTTTCAAGTTTTGGCACGTACGGCTTTGATGAAAGAACTTCCCGAAACCATTAAACCGGCACAGGTTCGTTGTGCATTGACTGCCGTAATGGAACGATTGTTTGAACAGCCTGGAACATTCGATGATAAAGGATGGCTTACTATCGGCGTATGCGGTAACCAGTCAGAATTAGGGGATGTTTATCTGTCTACTCCTTGTGTGTATTTGTGCAGTCTGGGGTTTGTTACTCTTGGTCTGCCTGCGACAGATGAATTTTGGGCAGCCCCTCCCGAAAACTGGACAAGTAAGAAGGCTTTCTCTGGTGAAGCATTTTCGATAGACAAATTTATTAAAGAATAAAAGACGAAAAACGAAAAGATATGATGAAAAATGTGATCTGTAAAATATGTACTACTTTGGTAGTGATATTCTATCAAACAAACATGACGACGGCTCAGGAAACAACCGGGCTGCAAGACCGGGAATATTGGGTGAGTGTACTCACGAAAATAGCCGATCCTGTATTGGTAAATATGAGTGAGGGTAATTTAAAGAAAGCAATGCCTGTGGAAACAGCATCGGGTGTTACGAATCCTCCGAACATCAAGACCACCCATTTAGAAGCATTGGGCAGGTTACTAACAGGAATCGCCCCGTGGTTAGAACTCGGTCCGGATAGCTCGCCGGAGGGAAAGCTAAGGGCTAAGTATATAGACCTTATGGTGAAATCCATAGCTCATGGTTTTGACCCGGCATCTCCCGACTATCTTAATTTCGTAACAACACGTCAGCCTTTGGTTGACGCTGCCTTTTTCTGTCAAGGGTTACTTCGTGCACCGAAACAGGTTTGGGGAAATCTTTCTTCTAAGACTAAACAGGATGTGCTGAATGCTTTACAGGATATCAGAAAGATAAAACCCGTTGAAAGCAATTGGTTATTATTCTCGGCCATAGTTGAGGCTGCAATTCTTGAATTTACCGGTAAGTGGAATCCAGATCCTGTGGAATATGCACTGCAACGATTCAAGGAATGGTATAAAGGGGATGCTTGGTATGGAGACGGAGCAAACTTGCACATGGATTATTATAATAGCTATGTCATCCACCCCATGCTGCTTGATGTATTGACTGTCATGCATAAACACAAGAAAGGTGAGGAAGAGTTCTTCAACATTGAGAAAGCGCGTTTCACCCGGTATGCGGAACAGCAGGAACGTTTCATTTCACCAGATGGTTCCTATCCCGTGGTCGGCCGCTCCATAGCTTATCGCTTTGGGACTTTTCAGGTTCTTTCGCAGGCTGCGCTTCAGGGTTATCTTCCCGCAAGTGTAACGGAAAATCAAGTACGTTGCGGCCTGACGGCTGTGATAAAAAAACATATGAATGTCTCCGGTAATTTCGACTCTAAAGGTTGGCTTACATTAGGTTTTTGTGGACATCAGCCAGCCATTGCTGAAAGATATATATCTACAGGAAGCCTTTACTTGTGCACTTCGGTATTCGTAGCATTGGGGCTTCCTGTAAACAGTAAATTCTGGACAGCTCCTTATGCAGCATGGACGGGCAAGAGAATATGGGGCGGGTGTCCGGATGTCCGTTTGGATAAGGCAATAAAACTGTAAAATTATGTAGGTGGGTTAGGTCTATGAAGTAAAGAGACTAAGTATAACCAAAATTGTGTATGTTACTATGAAAACACTATTTATCTTGTTAAGTAGCTTGCTGATTCAGAGCAGTCTGTTTGCGACTTCATCCTTGCGGAAAGTAGTAAATATCCTGCCGGCTCAGGCTGAAACTATCTATGCAAATCATCCTTATGGCGACAGGATAATAAGCTTTTTGAAAAATCAAACCAAATGTATCGGTTTTACTGCTACGGGATTTGATAATAAGGAATATCTGGTTCAGATAGAACGACAGGTTAGGGCTTTCTATCCTTATCAGAATAAGGAAACTGGCGCTATTATTGATCCTGTTTATAAAATAGAATGGCAATACTCTACTCCGTGTTATGCTCTTTCGGTGGGTTTGCTTAATAAAACAGGTTTTATAAAAGACGCTATACTTCTTAAGAGCGGCATCAGAGCATTGGATTGCTCCATTGCCGAAATGAATGAAAACCGCTGCGCGCATCATCACGGAGAGTTTTTCATTCAACCCATTATGTTAGCACTTGATTTATATAAAGGATATGTATCGGAAGCACAGATGACCGTATGGAAAGAGAAAATAGCCGAAGTCGATCCTTATTTGCTATATAAAGATAATTTGCAGAAAAAGAAATTCTGTTATAATCATAATGTGGTGGCTTTGGCGGGAGAATATATCCGCATGAAAGAAAACATAGCCATAGACAGGAACTTTCTTGAAATACATTTTGAACATCAAAAACAATACATGTCTGCCAACGGACTGTACATTGATAGCAAAACCAATCCGCCGATGGTGTATGATGAATTTACCCGTCAATTCATGACTTCTATTCTTGTGGAAGGATATGATGGGGCTTGCAAAGATTTCTATTCTCGTAAACTTCTTGACGGTGCATGGACTTCAATATTTATGCAGTCGCCTTACGGGGAGGTTCCCACAGGTGGACGGAGTGCACAGCATATCTGGAATGAAGCAGCAGCAGCAGTTACCTATGAAATCTATGCATCCCAGTATGCATCTCAAGGGAAAATGAAAGAAGCTGGAGCATTTAAACGTGCGGCTCATCTGTCACTGAAAAGTATTTCCCGTTGGAAACGTGAAGACGGTTCAGGATTCATCGTTAAGAACCGTTTTCCGATAGAAACGATGCATGGTTATGAAAGTTATTCAGCACAATCACAATACAATTTACTTGCCTGTTGGCTGATGTCGGTTGCTTATCTCTATGCTGATGATTCCATAGAGGAACTGCCTTCACCTGCCGATGTGGGAGGATATATCATTCCCATGCAGGATGTGTTTCATAAACTCTTTGCTAATGTAGGAGGTAATTACATTGAATATGAGCTCAGCGGAGATCCGAGATACAATGCTACGGGATTGATTCGTATTCACTTGAAGAATAGTAATCCTCAATTGGGGCCTACGGATGCAATACCGCATAAATGGGACAATAAAAAGAAGAAGGATTTGGGAGGAGAATTGTTATCAGTTGGTCCTGCATGGTTCGATAAAGAAGGAGTGGAACATCGTTTGGCGGAGTATACTAATATAAGTTATCCTAATACAGAACTCTATTCGGCATATACGGGTACATCGTTACCTGAGATTAAAGTTACTATAAAAGAACAGACTCTCCAAAAAGTAAGTTTTGAAGTAGCTTATATAGGTAACTTCGGGGGAGTGTCCCGGATAACCCAACAATTCACCATTAACGAAAAAGGCTTGATCGTGAAAGATAACTTGCAGGGAGAGGTACAATCTATGCGGGTGTACTACCCGATGTTGGTAGATGATGGTGAAGAAATGACACGCGTGAATATGACAAATAATAAAGTGAGTCTTTCTCTGCGCGACGGAGATATAACATTTGAGGCTCTTTCTCCTCGAAAGAGTGTAATGAAACGAAGCGGAATTTCCCTGTATTGCAGAAACGGTTATGCAGAAGCTGCCTATTTTGATGTGCCGGGGAAGGAAGCAGAGTATAAGGTGACTGGAAGATAAATATTTGATTTTAAATGATAATCTATGAAGAACAGCATGTTGAATTTTAAGTATGTAGTGATTACTCTATTGAGTATATTGCTTTGGATTCCTTTGGGTGCATATGCACAGCAGATAGTCAAAGGAACTGTTTTAGCAGAAGGGGAACCTTTGATTGGAGTAACTGTCAAAGTCAAAGATTCTTCTGGTGGGACAATTACAGATTTGGATGGCAAATATTCAGTTTCGGTACCTAATCTGGATGCTACTTTGGTTTTCTCTTTTATGGGGTATGTAACAGAAGAAATTCCGATAAAAGGGAGAGGGAGTGTGAATGTCACCATGAAAGAGAATGTTACAGAATTGGGAGAAGTAACGATTGTTGGTTATGGTGTTGTGGCTAAACGTGATTTAACGGGTGCAATATCTTCTGTGACATCTAAGCAGATAGAACAAGATGCTTCTCAATCTTTAGAAGGACTTCTTCAGGGAAAAGCAGCAGGTGTTTCTATTATAGCTAATAGTGGGGAACCCGGTGGAGGTATTACTATGAGAATTCGTGGGCAATCGTCTTTGAATTCTGGTATTGAACCTTTATATATTGTAGATGATGTACCTATACAGGTAGAAAATACACAGATGAATCATGGTGGAACTGCCTTGAGTCCGTTAGCAAATATAGATCCTTCGGATATTGCCTCAATTGAAGTCCTTAAAGATGCTGCGTCAGCGTCTATTTATGGTTCACGTGCAGCAAACGGAGTTGTTATTATAACTACGAAAAGAGGAAAAAGCGGAAAACCGGTTATAACTTTTAATGCTTCATTGGGAGTTAGCAATATTGCCAAGAAAAAAGCGGTATTAAACGGGCGCCAATATTCAGAATTGATATTGGATGAGTATGAAAATGCAGGAGACCCAAAGCCGATTTGGCAGGTAGTTGATTCTTTGAATCCAACAACAAGTGCAGATAATGATTGGCAATCAATGGTTTATCAGAGCGCAATTCAGCAGAAATATGACTTGGGTATATCAGGAGGAACAAAAGATTTGCGTTATGCAATGAGTGCTTCTTATCTTGATCAGGAAGGAACTGTAATAAATACGGGTTATAAACGTATCGGGACTCGTATAAATGTAGACTATCGTGCTAATAAATGGCTTAAGGTTGGGAGCAGTACGTCTATTAATGACGGTCGTAATAAGAGAACTACTCAGGGAAATAGCGAAGCGTCTGTGGTTGCAGTCTTAACGTATCCTCCTGTGTTTAGTTCACATAATCCCGATGGCAGTTTGATTGGAAGATTATCCGGAAAGACTAGTCCTTATGCAGCTGCGCAGGCTGCGAAGCGTAATAGCCATAATAATAGAATTGTGACAAACGAATATATAGAATTATTCTTCACTAAGAATTTGCGTTTTAAAACAAACTTTGCTTATGATCTTTCTATAACGAAAGAAGATTCTTTTGCAGATAAGATATTGGATAGCAAGGGTCAATATCAGGCAAGAACCCGTTCGACAAAAAGTTTCACCTGGGTAAATGAGAATCTTTTGTTTTATAATAAAACATTCAATAAAAAACACAATTTGGCATTAATGGCCGGATATACCCAGCAGTCTTGGCAATCAGAATATACAGGCATAGATGGTGAAGGATATTCTTCGGGCAGTATTACTACTTTAAATGCAGCGTCTGTCATAACAAAAGCATATACGCAAAATACTAAACATGCTATTATTTCTTATTTGGCACGTGTTAATTATGATTATATGAGCAGGTATTTGTTTACTGCAAGTATTCGTAGAGATGGTTCTTCCCGATTTGGAAATAATAAGAAATATGGTAATTTCCCGTCTGTACAATTAGGATGGAGGTTTTCGGATGAGTCATGGATGAAATCTTTAAGTTTTCTTTCTAATGGTAAAATACGTTTTAGTTATGCTTTAACAGGCAATGAAAGTATTCCGAATTTTATTACTCATGGAGCCTATGCAGTAACTGGTAATTATATGGGAAGTCAGGCTATTTATCCTACAAGTTTGAAGAATCCGAATCTGACTTGGGAGAATACCGAACAGTATAATTTAGGTTTGGATTTGAATTTCCTGAATAATAGAATCAATTTTATAGGGGACATCTATTTGAAGAAAACTAAAGATCTTTTGTTTAATGTGAGGTTACCTCAAACATCGGGATTTGGTTCTGTGTGGTCTAATTTAGGTAATTTGAGTACAAAAGGACTTGAATTGCAACTTAATACAGTAAATATCAAAGGTAAATTTAACTGGACCTCCGACTTCAACATATCGTTTGATAGAACTATTGTTGATAAATTGCCAGATGGTGCCGATATCTTATCAGGACGCAGTATTGTACGCGAAGGAGAGCCTGTCGGATCATTTTATGGCTGGAATATGTTGGGGGTTTATTCTCGTGACGAAGATAATTACTATGTAAGAATGAAACCAGATGGCACAGTTCAAGAGTATCAATTATTGTTTGGTGCCGGTGGTGCACCTTTTACTGGAGGAGATGTTCAATGGGAGGATATTAATGGTGATGGTATTATAGATGATAGCGATAGAAAGATTATAGGTTGCGGACAGCCTCTTTTCTATGGAGGGTTTTCCAATGAGTTTTCATATAAAGGTGTTTCTTTAAATATATATACAACTTTCTCATATGGCAATGATATATATAATGACGTCCGTTCAACTCAGGACGGTATGGATGCTGTAAACAATGCCACACGTGATGTTTTAAATCGTTGGAGAAAGCCGGGTGATGTGACTAATGTACCTATTGCTATGCGTAAAGATCCTAAATCAAATGGTCGTCAGTCTAATAGATGGATAGAAGACGGTTCTTATTTTAAGATTAAGAGTGTGATGCTTTCTTATGAGTTACCAAAGAAATGGATTAGTAAAGCAATGTTAACTCACTTGAGGGTGTATGTTTCGGGTACCAATTTGTTGACGTTTAGTCATTATTCCGGCTATGATCCGGAAGTTAATGCAACCTCCAGTGCTTTGGAAATAGGTCGTGATACAGGAGTATATCCTTCTGCGCGTACCTTCACATTTGGCTTAAAAGCTTCATTTTAAGGTATAATTTAAACAGTATAAGTATGAAAAGATATATAAAATCAAGGATTATATTAATAATAATGTCTTGTTCGTTATTGTTAAATTCATGTGAAAGTCTCATAGATGTTGGTCCTGACAGTAATTTTACTTTTGATAATTTTTGGAATAGTAAAGAAGAAGCAGAAGCAGCTGTATTAGGCATATACAATCAGATGCAAGTTGCCTTAAAAGCTAATTATGCCTATTGGGGAGATGCTCGTGGAGGATTACTAACCCGTGATAATAGTTCGGACCAAGCTGAAAGATTGACTACTAATCTTTTAAATTCAGGTATGAGTTCGGCAAGTTGGGATCCTCTTTATATATGGATTGGGTATGCTAATTATTGTATAAAGAATATACCGAAGGTTGTCGATAAGACGTTTACTGATGCTCAGCGTTCAGCCTTGTTGAGTGAGGCTTACTGGGCGAGAGCTTTAGCATATTTTTATGTTGCACGTATTTGGGAAAGTGCACCTTTAGTGACGGAACCAACTACTAGTACAGAAGATGAAATGTTTGTGAAACAGGTTTCTTCGGAAAAACTATTAGAACAAGTACTTTCCGATTTGGATATGGCACGTATTGGTATTGTAAAAGATTATGCTAAAGATAATAGGAAAAACAGAGGAAGGGCCACTCTTTCTGCTTTTTATGCGTTACGAGTGGATGTATTAATGTGGATGCATGAATATGAAGAAGCTGTAATTTATGCGGATAGTTTAAAAAATGCCATGGGAAATATATCCTATGATTATGTAGCTCCGGCAGATTGGGGTAAAATGTTTAAATCTGCAACTAATGAAGCTGGTGCTGGTAATTCGAAGGAATCTATTTTTGAATTGCAATTTTCACAAGAAGAGTTTAGTACCAGTGGCTTCAATGGTAGATGGACTGGTTACTGTGATTTTAGACCTAATTTGACTTGCTTGGAGCTTTTTGCAAATCGACAGAATGAAGGAGATATAAGAGTTGCCGAAACTATAAAAGACGTAAAAAGCGAAACAACGGAAATATGGAAATATACAGGTAAAAATTTTCCATCGGGAGGAATACATGATAATAACTTAATAATATACCGTTGGCCTGATATTCAACTTTTAAAAGCTGAAGCATTAAATAGATTAGGTAAAAGAATAGAAGCTATTGAAATCGTGGAAACTTTGAGAGCAAAAAGGTTTGGAAGAATAACGCCTCTGACTAATATAAACAAAAATAGTATGGATGAAGTGGAATTGGCCATATTAGAGGAAAGAGCAATTGAATTTCTGGCAGAAGGAAAGCGCTGGTTTGATGTTGTGAGGACGGGCAGAGTGGATGAACTTGTTAATCCAACTTTGACAACAAAGATAACTGATCCTTATAATTATTATTGGCCGGTAGGCACATCTGTTATGAGAGTGAATCCCAATCTTGTACAGAATCCTTATTATCAGAGTACTGGAGAATAATTAAATATAAAAAACTTATGATTATGAACAAATTATATAAGATAATAGGAGTTTCCTTTATAACATGTTTATGCTTGTTATTTAATGGTTGTGAGCTCCAAACGTCTGCAGAGTGGGACGATTCGGTTTATACGAGGTTAGATAAAACAAAGAACGCTTATGAATGGATTCTTTCTGTTGAGAATGATAAGCCTGGAACTTTTAAAGATTTAATATCTATATTGGATAAAACAGAACTGGATACTCTTTACAGTAATCCTGTAACACGAACTATTTTTGCTCCGAATGATGATGCTATTAAGGATTTCTTAAATGCAACTTCAAATAAAAATTATAAATGGAAGACAATAGAAGATGTTCCTGTTTCTATTTTGGAAAAGATGTTGAAAACTCATGTTATTTATGGGGAAAAGTATTTATCTACAAGCCCTGAGGTTACGGAAGATAATAAGGATCTTATTGTAAAAACGATGAATCATACCGCTTTGTCTATCTATCGTTTGGCAGATTTCAGATTTCGTTATGTTGGTGAGTTTACAGTGACAGTTAGAAATTCTAATTTTGAGCCTACGAATGGTGCATTACATATCATAGATGTTTTGGCTGTTAAGGATGCTATGAGATTTGATGATAACTTTATGAACTAACAAAAGAACAGAAAGTATGAAAAAGATATTTATATTGTTTGCTGTTGGCATGTTTCTGCATGTGTTCAGTTCTTGTCAGGACGAGAAGAATGTAGAAGATTTGATTGTTACGGCAAAGCTTTCAGAAATAGAACATTCGAGTGCTATTGGTGGTGGTTTTGTTACAACAGGAGGAGATGTTTTCGAAATGGGTGTTTGTTTTAGTAAAGACAACTCTTTGCCTACAATTATAAACGATACGGTTAGAGCACGTAATACGAAAAAAGGGGCATTTGCTTGTCAAATTGTAAATTTAGCTCCTAATACGGAATATAATGTTCGTGCCTATATAAAGGTTGTCTCAGGTTTCAAGTATGGAGATGTTGTAACGTTTGTAACAGCTCGTGAACCTGGAGTTCCTGAAATAGGAGTGATAACTTTAAAAGAATTTAGTGAAAATAGCGCAGTGCTATCTTGCCCTATCACATTTAATGGAGGATTGAAAGGGGAAGATATTGTGAAAGGAGTGGTTTATACGACAAATAGGCAGGCATTGCCGGAAAGAGATATTGACTTAGCTTCAGAAAATGTTGATGACAAGTTGTATTATGTTCATACTACAGAAAAAATGAATCCTAAAGATTCAGTATTTACTGTATCTATACAATCGCTATTGCCTAAAACAACCTATTATTGTAAAGCTTTCATTAAAAATGATTTTGGAACCGGATTTAGTGAAGAATTTTCATTTGAAACACAAGAAAAACTGACGCCACTGGTTTCAATTACTCAATTTGACGAAAAAGAAATGGTTTCTTATACATCAGTTAAGGGATATGGAAATTTGGCTTATGAAGGTGCATCTGATGTTATTGAAAAGGGCTTTTGTGCAGGAACTTCGGATAAGGCGAACGAAGCAAAGTTACGTGTTGTGGCAGATAATACAGATTTAGGTGATTATGATTTAGTTTTAGAAGGGCTTCAGCCAAATACTATTTATTATATGTGGAGTTATGCGAAAAACGGTAACGGAATTGCTTACTCTGAAGAACCTGTTTCTTTCAAAACACTACCAATATCAGAACCCGTCATTGAGTCTGCACCTTATGCAATGGATATGACAATGTTGCAAGGTTCGTCTAATTCGGTGAATGTATCAGCTAATATAATACGTACGGGAGGTTCTAATATTACAGAGAAAGGATTCTGCTATGCAGATGTACCTGAACCGACAATTTCCTCCCAGAAGATTATTATTTCCGGAACTGCTTTAGGCGAAATATCTACAACAATAACAAATTTATCGTCAGGTAAAGTCTATTATGTTCGTCCATATGCGGTAAACGCTGTAACTGGTGTAGGGTATGGTGAAGCTATAACTTTCAAGATTCCGGATTTGTCAGAGTTGGTTTATATTCCGGGAGCGACATACAGTCCTAAATGTCTTAAAGTGACCGATACATCTTTGTCTGATTTTTATGTTGCAAAATTTGAAGTAACTACGGATGAATTTGCTGAGTTCTTAACTGCTTATGGTGCAACGGGAGATAATTTTAATACTCATATTAATAGCGATTTCCCCAATAAACCACTCATTGTTTATAATCCCGATACTAATCCAGTTCAGGCATCGTTTCAATATCATGCAGTTTCGAATACTTGGAGTGCTGCAGAGGGAAGATCGGGAAAGGCTGCCGGATTTATATCATGGTATGGGGCTTATGAATATGCAAAATGGAGAGGAGGAATGATTCCACCGGCAGCATATTGGGAATATGCTGCCATTGGTGGGGGAAGTTCATCCGGATTTAAATATAGTGGAAGCAACAATGTCCTTGAAGTTGGTTGGACTGACGGGGCTGCTCTTGAAGCTCCGGGGTTGAAAAAAGAAAATGAGTTAGGAATATTTGATATGACAGGAAATACTTGGGAATGGATTAATGAAACGCGTGATGATGTCACGGGGTACAGAAAGGGAGGTAGTATAAATGAAAAATCCAATAGTAAGCATTTATTGGTGACAAATACTGTATCAACAATGAATAGGGTTAGTCCTAATTGGAATATGGGATTTAGATATTTTAGAATTAAATAGTGACATATGAGGATGTTTTCTAATGAAAGCATCCTCGTAAATATGAATGATATGTATAAAAGGATATGTTTGTTGATAGGGATTTATTTTATATTTAATATACCACTATCTGCTAAGTCATTTATTATTTCTGATAAAAATCGGATAGAAGATGCCCCTTTGTTAGATGGGGAATTTAGTGAGTTGAACTTTGGAGGAGCATATCTTCTGGAGGTTGGTAAAATGGTGGGAATATACGTGGAACATACGGCAAAGTCGTTGCTTAGGTTTGATATGCAGGATGTGAAATTTAATCAGATACGTTCTGCTAAGGTACGCTTGTATAAACCAAATTGTTTTATTCAATTATTTCCAGTAGAAGTGGGTCTTTATAAAGTTGAGGGAAAAGAAAATTGGGAAGAAGGCATGGGGATTTGTGAGCTATCAGCAAAAGGATGTTCATGGGGTAAATGGAAAGATAAGACATATACGCTTATAAAGAAGCAAACAGTATCAAAAGATGAAGGGGGCTGGGTCGAATTCGAAATTCCCTCTGATTTGGTACAGGATTGGTTGGAACACCCGGAATCAAATAAGGGCATGTGCATTGAAGCGATACCACAAAAAAATCAGTGGGGAGAGCATTTATATTTTTATGCCAGTGAGCATTATTCGGGTAAGGGGCCACAGTTGGTTGTTGAGGGAACGGGTGAAAGGAAGTTAGTCAAAACTAAGACTAATCCACAAAATAAAAAGAAGGAACATGGTTATTTAGCTATAAAAGAGAATGCCTTTAATAAATGGTTAAGAGCATCTAAGCGCTTGGCTAACTTTACTTTTTTAGCTGAAATGGATAGAGATCAAGCCAAATTATTTTATTATTATGATGTCATTTTTCGTAGAGACTTTTTACTGAATCGTTATCAAATACCTTTAGGACAAACTTTTGCTAATATTGATGAGGCTGTGGCTAAAAATGACGAGGCAAGAACGCGTACGTTGATGAAAGATGTACGTAAATATCTTTTGGTTTGGGAGTATTTAAGAGAGACAGACTGGTATACATCAGGGCCTTTAGCAGAAATATTATCTCCCTGGCAGTTATCTGCATTGTTTGGTAAAGGTGTTTTCGGACGTATGGAAGAATCGGCGTTAGAAGAGAATAAAAAGATATGGGTAAGTTATGATAAAAAGGGTATGTTAGAGAATATGGATAAAACCATGCGTCAAACAAAAGAGAAGCTAAGATTACCCCCACAAGTTGTTGATATCTTTCGCCAATATTTAGAACCTATTGAAAACATGGAGCATAAAAACTTAATGGATTTTAAAAATGATTTGGTGGAAGTACAGAGAGCTTATGCAGGTAGACTTAATGATATTACAACTTTCAACAATGTAAAACAGATGCATTTACATCATGAAGTTTTCCTTTATTATCAGTCTATATATAATACTCCGAGGTGGTTTTATTTTATGGATAATGCTCCTATTATACCTTATGCAAAATGGATAGTCAATACTCGTAGGCGAATGTACAATGTGGAGGCTAATCAAAAACAATTGAATGAGATTCGGAAGTATTTGCCTATAAAATAAAAAATGATTATTTTAATAATATTGTAATTTACTAATTGTATGAAGAAACAGCTTATATTTTCAATGCTTTTCATAGGAAGTTCTTTATGTGCGGCAAATCCTTTCTCGGGTAGTATGAAGAAAGGTGATGTAGAAAAAGTTTGTAATGCAGTTGCCAAATGGCAGATTGTTAACCATGAACAGGTGAAGCATAATCAGCTCGACTGGACTAACGGTACTTTATATCGTGGGATGACAGAATGGGGTAAAACATCTGGTAATCAGGATTGCTATAATTTTGTCAATGAAATAGGGGAGAAGCATAATTGGAATGTGTGGGATCGTGTTTATCATGCCGATGATATTTGTGTGGGGCAGGCTTTCATTGAAATGTATCGCAAGATGGGAGACAGGCGCATGTTGCAACCCACGCTTGAACGTGCATTTTATGTAGCCAGTCATCCTTCCAAGGCTCCTTTGCTAAAAATCGATGCAATTGGCAAGGATGAACGCTGGTCATGGTCGGATGCTTTATTTATGGCTCCTCCAGTGTATGCTGCATTATATCAGATAACGGGCGAAAAGATTTATTTGGATTATATGGATAGCGAATACAAAGCATGCGTGGATTCGCTTTATGATAAGGAGGAACATTTGTTTTATCGTGATTGCAAGCGCATTCCTTTGAGAGAAAAGAATGGTAAAAAACAGTTTTGGGGAAGAGGTAACGGATGGGTATTTGGAGGACTTCCTTTGATTATTGATAATTTGCCAATAGGATGTGCCAGCCGTAACTATTACATCAGTCTGTTTGTTGAAATGGCAGAATCAGTGAAAGCTACTCAATGTAAAGGAGGTGATTGGCGTACGAGCCTTTTAGATCCGGATTCTTATGATATGCCTGAAAATAGTTGTTCTGCTTTCATGTGCTATGGGATAGCCTGGGGAATAAGGAATGGTTATTTGCCGAAGAAAACTTATGGTAAGGTTTTAGAAAAAGGTTGGAGATCACTTGTAAGCGCAGTGCATGCCGATGGTAAATTGGGGTATATCCAACCGGTAGGTGCAGCTCCCAAAGCTGCGGGATATGATGCGACCGATGTATATGGTGTAGGAGCATTCTTGCTCGTAGGAAGTGAAATAATAAAGGGATTGTAGTTGATAAATTCTCTCTCTAACAAAGTCCTGAACTTTTTTATTGAATGTTGGGACGTTTCATCTTTTATAGAGTGGACAGACTTTATTGGTAAAGTGCAAAGATAAATTCGGAGCGAATGTTAATGCTTTGCCGAACATTATTTAAGATATAAATGCCCGGATTTCATGCGTGAAATCCAGGCATTTTGCTTACTTTTGTCTCGGGTATTATGGATGAAAACGTATTAAATAAGTTGAAGATACTTGTAGAATCGGCAAAGTATGACGTCTCCTGTTCTTCCAGTGGTACTGTGCGCTCCAATAAAAAGGGCATGGTGGGGAATACTGTGGGCGGCTGGGGCATCTGCCATAGCTTTGCCGAGGACGGGCGCTGCATTTCGCTGCTGAAGGTGATGCTGACGAACTACTGCATTTACGATTGTGCCTACTGCATTAACCGCCGTTCTAATGACTTGCCCCGAGCCACTCTTTCCGTGAGCGAACTGGTGGATCTTACTATGGAGTTCTACCGCCGCAACTATATCGAAGGTTTGTTTCTTAGCAGCGGCGTGGTGCGTAATCCCGATTATACTATGGAACGCTTGGTGCGCGTCGCCAAAGACCTGCGCACGGTGCACCGTTTCAATGGTTATATCCACCTGAAAAGTATTCCCGGCGCCAGCTGCGAACTCGTGATGGAAGCTGGGCTTTATACCGACCGTCTCAGCGTCAACGTGGAAATCCCGAAAGAAGAGAGCTTGAAACGTCTCGCCCCGGAGAAAGACCACCAGAGTGTATTCGCCCCGATGCGCTACATACAACAAGGTGTACTGGAGAGTGCGGAAGAATGCAAGAAGTATCGCTATGCTCCCCGTTTTGCTCCGGCAGGACAAAGCACGCAGATGATTGTAGGCGCTACCACCGATACGGATAAGGATATACTTTATCTATCGTCTTCCTTGTATAAAGAGCCTACCATGCGGCGTGTCTATTACTCTGGTTATATCTCGGTGAACACTTACGATAAGCGGCTGCCTGTTTTGAAACAGCCACCTCTGGTTCGCGAAAACCGGCTCTATCAAGCTGATTGGCTGTTGCGTTTCTACCAGTTCAAGGTAGACGAGATAGTGGATGACGCTTATCCCGACCTCGACTTGGAGATAGACCCTAAGTTGTCGTGGGCGTTGCGCCACCCCGAACAGTTTCCTGTGGATATAAACAAGGCGGATTATGAAATGATACTCCGCGTGCCCGGTATCGGGGTGAAGTCCGCTCGGCTGATTGTGGCGTCTCGTCGCTTCTCTAAGTTGGGTTTCTATGAGTTGAAGAAGATAGGGGTGGTGATGAAAAAAGCGCAGTATTTCATCACTTGCAGTGAACTGCCCATACGTACGGTGAACGAAATGACGCCACAAAGAGTGCGCAGCCTTTTAATACAAAAAACTAAAAAACAAGTGGACGAACGGCAGTTATTGCTTGATTTCCAAGAAGAATGACTGTTGCATGAATGTCTTTCTATACGATAATACCTTTGAGGGATTGCTGACTTCCGTTTTTGAAGCCTATTCCCGCCGCACATTTCCAGATGCTTTGATAGTAGAGGGAGAGCCGCTTCCGTTGTTTCACGACGAGGTGTTTACGGTGATTTCCGATGAGAAGAAAGCCCGGCGCGTCTGGCGTGGATTGCAAAAGAAACTCTCACAGTCCGCTTTGGCTTGTCTGGCTCAATGTTGGCTGGCGGAAGAACCGGAAACCGCTCCGCTCTTGTTCCGCTATATCCGCAAGGCGATAGATGCGCCCCGTTCCATTGAAACGAACTTTGCCGATGCCGATGTCTTGGAGTTTTCGCGCATGTGGAAGCGGGTGGACTGGGAACGGATGCGCATGATGCAATTCATCCGCTTCCAAAAGGCGGCAGACGGGACTTACTTTGCCGCCGTAGAGCCGGAGAAAAATGCGCTCCCTTTAGTGACAGAGCACTTTAAAGACCGCTTTGCCGACCAGCGCTGGCTGATTTATGACATCAAGCGGGCATACGGGTATTACTACGATTTGAGGGAAGTATGGCAAGTGACATTCGGCGAAGATAGTCGTGAGGGGCACCTTGTCACGGGGATGCTTGATGAGAGCCTTATGGATAAGGATGAAAAACTTTTCCAGCAACTCTGGAAAACCTATTTCAAGGCTATTTGTATCAAGGAGAGGATGAATCCGCGCAAGCACAGGCAGGATATGCCCGTGCGCTATTGGAAGTATCTGACGGAGAAGCAGCAATAAATCTTCATATTCTATCCGTTCCACGATTATTTCCGGGAACTCCTGCATCATCATTTTTTAATTGATTACCCAGTTCTTATTATAAGGTACGGTCTTTTTCGGATCGTAGTGCATTCCGGCTTGGGTTGGTATCTTCAGTATGTAGGTGCGTCCGCTCTTATTCATCAATGAAGTGTCGCGCAGCCAGGGGTTGGCATCTTTCAGTTGGGCATAAGTGATGCCCTTGTTCTTGGCGAATTGTGCCAGATTGTCGATGCCTGTGGTAACTGTTACTTCCGTATAGGGGATGGCCGGGTAGAGGTGTTCCCGTTTCAGCAGGAAGCCGTATCGTTGGGGATTGCTGATGACGGCCTTGGCTGCCAGCAGACGGAACATGTAGCGGGAGGTTTCTTCTACCAGCCACAAGTCGGCGGCCTGACTGACCATTTGCTTTTGCAATTGTGTGGAGATGCGTCCTTGTCCGGCATTGTAGGCAGCTGCCACGCAGAGCCAGTTGCCGTATTTGGCATATGCTTCTTTCAGATATTTACAGGCAGCTCTTGTTTCTTTCTCCACGTGGTAGCGTTCGTCAATATTGCTGTTCACCTCCAGACCGAATTCGCGTCCCGTACCGGACATAAACTGCCACAGTCCGGCTGCGCCGGCGGGCGACTTGGCAAGAGGATTAAGGGCGCTTTCTATTACGGCAAGATATTTGAAATCATCCGGTATGCCGTTTGCTTTCAATATAGGCTCTATGACGGGAAAGTAGCGGTTTGCCCGTTTTATGGTGAGCATTGTGGTGGAGTGCATATAGGTGAACGACATCAGCTCGCGGTCCATGCGTTCGCGGTGGTCGTAACGCAGAAGGTCTACGTCCTGTCCGGCAAAAGAGATTTGGGAGGGTACGGTGGGAGAGGTGACGCAATAGGGCACTTCTGATTTTACTGATTGCTGCTCCGTATTCAGCACGCTGCTTCCGAGGAGGAAAGGTAGTGAAACGCCTGTACACAAGGCGACAGTGGCTGTGAGTATTATATATCTGGTATTTCTTCTCATAATTCGGGTGTTTTAGGTTTCTTGGCGTGAAGATACGAAATCAATTCTTTATAGGCAACCGTTCCCACAACCAACGCGGAATCATCCGCCAAAAGAATACCAACAGACGATAGCGCCTGTCGATTATGACTGTTCTTTTTTTCCGTTCCAATGACCGGACGATGCATAGCGCCACTTTGTCGGCACGCATCAGCATTGGGTACTTGCCGTTTCGCAGCAGATCTGTTGCCACAAATCCCGGGCGGATGTCGGTGAAACGGATATTGAGTCTTTGCATCCGGGACAGTTGCGCCAATGCGTCGATGTAGGTGTTCTGAAACCGCTTGGTGGCAGAATAGGCAGGGGCTACTCCCAATCCCTTAGTACCTGCTATGGAACTGATGACGGCAATATGTCCGCCACCTGTTTTCTTGAAATGGTGGAAAGCGGCTGTAACCATTCGTATAAACCCTTCAACGTTGGTACGTGCGGTGTTGAGTTCGATTTCCGGTTCTAAACTCCTGTTCTGGAAGCCCACGCCGGAGCTGAGTAAAAACAAGTCCATACCGCCCAAGCGGTCTATCAATTCGTTGAGGCGTAAGGCGGCATCATTCTTTGTCACGTCAAGACACTGTATCTCAATTTGACCGGGAACGGCCTGCTGCATATGCAGCAAAACGTCTTCACGTCTGCCTGCAATGCCTATGCGCCAGCCCTGCTGTACAAGTATACGGGCCACTTCCTGACCGATGCCTGAGGTGGCTCCTATGATAATGGCTTTCTTCATGGGCAGGAGTTATCCGATGACAGTTGCTACAATTCTTCTTCCACCGCCGCGATTACGGAATTCGCACAGATAGATTCCCTGCCATATACCCATATTCATCCGTCCGTTGGTGATGGGAATGGTGAGACCGGTTCCGGCAATGGTGGACTTGGCGTGTGCCGGCATATCATCATCACCTTCGCAGGTATGTTGGTAATAGGGCTCACGTTCTCTGACAAGACGGTTGAAAATGGCTTCCATGTCAGTTTGTACATCCGGGTCGGCGTTCTCATTTATGGTGAGGGCTGCGCTTGTATGTTTGATGAACAGGTGCAATATGCCGGTTTGCGGTAGTGGCGGCAGGTTGCGCGTAATTTCTTCGGTAATCAAGTGAAAGCCGCGTCGATGCGGGGTGAGGGTAAACTCTTTCTGGTCTATCATATCTATTTCTTATTCTGTATGTTTTGATTCCACCAACTGTATCCGGCAGGGAAACGTTACGGTGAACGTGCTGCCTTCGCCCAAGACGGATGCCACTTCGATTGTTCCGTTCATCTGTTCTATAATGGATTTACAGATTGACAAACCCAATCCGGCGCCTTGTATATAGGAGTCTACTTTTTCGAACCGTTCAAATATCACGCCAAGTTTTTCTTGAGGTATTCCGCGTCCGGTGTCCGTAACGCTTATCTTTACTCCGGATTGCTCTGTCTCGTAGGAAACTTCAACGTATCCTTGTGTCGTATTCTTCAATGCGTTTGAGAGGAGGTTACTCAGTATCTGCTTGATGCGCATTGAGTCCTGTTCTATCAGGAAGGGAGATGCCGGGTAACGTTTTTTGAGTGTTACGCCTTCCGGAACATTGCTTCGATATTCGGTACAGCTCTCGTCAATCAGTTCCGAGAGGCTGAACCAGACGGGAGTCAGCTCCATGTGTCCGGCTTCTATCTTGGACAAGTCCAGTACCTCGTTGATGATATTCAGCAACAATTTGTTGTTGTGATTTATCAGAGAGATATAGTATTCGCGCTCTTTGGCGTCTTCCATATAGGGCAACAGGCCGGAGAAACCGATAATGGCATTCAGCGGTGTACGTATTTCGTGGCTCATATTGGCAATGAAAGCCGATTTCAGTCGGTCCGATTCTTCGGCCTTTTCTTTAGCCTGTATCAGCATGGCTTCCGTTTCTTTCAGCCGGGTGATGTCGTAGTTGATGCAAATCAGTTCGATACTGTTTTGCTCGGGGGCATATACTTTCACTAATAAGTTGACGTGTGTCCACGAGCAGCTGCCGTTTTCTCTGAGTACACGTACCTCCTTGTTGAATTTGTTTTCTGTTCCTTTTCGGGCGTTATTAAGAAAATCTAACATATAGTGACGGTCATCGGGATGGATGTGATTGTACACTCCGATGATGTCGGACAGAGGTGTCTCTTCTTTCTCACCGATGTTGATATACCAACTGTGTTGGGCGTCTCCTTTTTGGGTGAGGAGATTATAGTGGGCATATCCTACTTTGGCGTAGTTGCCTATCAGTTTAAAAAAACTTTCGAATTCCTGTATCTTGTTGTAAGCTATGGTGGCTTCGGTCTTGTCCGCGTTAATC
This sequence comes from Bacteroides eggerthii, assembly GCF_025146565.1. Taxonomy (NCBI): domain Bacteria; kingdom Pseudomonadati; phylum Bacteroidota; class Bacteroidia; order Bacteroidales; family Bacteroidaceae; genus Bacteroides; species Bacteroides eggerthii. The sequence continues at coordinate 2,109,924 of NZ_CP102258.1, forward strand.
AGCAGATAGTTGATAGGCGTGTGATGTTCGTCATAGAGCGTGGTTACTTTGGTTACCAGCTCCATGGTTCCTGTCTTCTTTTGCGAGTTATAATAGTTGCCTATTTTGGAAAAATCATAGCGGAAAGTGAAGTCTGCGTCTTCGAACTTCCTTAGTTTCTCTTTCATCTCATCCGGGAAAATGGGGTTATCAAAGATATTGATGCCCAGCAGGTCTTCTTTTTGTTGCAGATGAAACATTTCCAGTTCTTTGTCATTCAGGTCTGTCAGCACACCTTGCATGTTGTAGAGCTCGATGCCCACCGGCAAGTTTTTGTAGATGTTGTGCAAAAGCAGTTCCCGTTGTTGCAACAGTTGTGAGGCGGACGACATGTATGGGCCATCTTGCACTTCGGCTATGCCGTAAACCTTGCTGTTTCCCTTCCCCTCGTTTTTTTGCATGCAAATTTTGCTGCGCATCCATACGGGTCCCTTGGTGGTGTTGAGCAGATAGACAGCCTCGTTTGTCTGCTGTATGTTGTCGAAGGAATGAATGGTCGTGTGCGGCTGTTCTTCTTTCAGGATGCGTTTGTTGAAATTTTCAAAACTGATAAAACCGTCTTCCTTTAGCCCCAACAGTTTGGAGATATACTCAGAACAAACGTAACTTTCGCTTTGCAGGTCGGCTTCCCACCAACCCATATTGGCATTACGCATTATTTCTGATAGTAGATTGTAATCCGGTTTATCGTCCATACAGGAATATTTGTGGTAATTTATATTTTAATCAGACTTATGCATTTGCTTACAAAAATACAGATAATCTTCGATTAGAGAAAAGAAAAACGCGGAGAAATGAAAAGAAGCAGACTTATTTCTCTCTGTTTGTAATTTATTCGGAGATAAACGGTATCTTTGTTACCGTTAACAATGCTATTTACTCAATAAAATTAAAAATATATGAAAAAAGTTATTATCAATTCGTATGAGGACTTTGAAAAGTTGGTAGGTCAGCAAATCGGAGTTTCGGAGTATGTGGAACTAAGTCAGGAACGTATCAATCTCTTTGCGGATTCCACGTTGGATCATCAGTGGATTCACGTTGACACAGAACGTGCCAAAACCGAAAGTCCTTTTAAGAGTACCATTGCGCATGGTTACCTCACCCTTTCCATGCTGCCTCATCTGTGGAACCAGATTATTGAGGTGAACAATCTGAAAATGATGATTAACTATGGTATGGACAAGATGAAGTTCGGTCAGGCTGTGCTGTCCGGGCAGCGTATCCGTTTGGTGGCATCTCTGCATTCGCTGGCAAACCTGCGCGGTGTGGCGAAGGCTGAAATCAAATTTGCCATTGAAATAGAGGGCGAAAAGAAGAAAGCGCTCGAAGGTATCGCCATCTTCTTATATTACTTCAACTGATGATGCGTAAAATGATATGCCCCCAATGTAAAGTGGGGGCTTTTTTTGTTCTGAACAGCAGCGGAGAGCGCCTGCCGGTATACGTTTCCCGCGAGGGGGAGATTGTGCCCAAAGACCCCGCAGCATCTTTGGAAGGGTATGATTTGACGGAAGTCTATTGCTTGTGCTGTTCCTGGCATGGCAGCCCGAAGCGTTTGCTGAAATATTGATGCAGGTACTCTTTCCATAGATGACGGAGTGCCGCGGCAGGATGATAGAGCAGCATCCTTGGACCGGCATATCGCATCACTTCACGCATCCGTTCTTTCATTTCGGGCTTGTAGCAATGAATGGTGCAGAGTCTGCAAGTGTTCTTCTTTTCGCCGAACGGACAGCGGGACAGGCGCATGTGTGCATATTCCAGCAGTTCGCGGCATTGCGGGCATAGCTCCCTGTTGCCCTCTTTCTTGCGGCAGTAGAGGCGGATCATCTGCGCTACGGTGCGTTGCTCTTGGGCGATGCGTGATGGGTGGGGATTATTTTTATTCATTCATGCTGCGTTTTAGGTAAATCATATCTTTCAGTTGCTTGCCGGCTTCGTATATGGGATGGTCATAGTTGTCCGTAAAGAAGTCGGGGATGCGGTGCGAATATGTGAATCCGCAGCTTTCATAAAAAGGAACGGTCAGAGGACTGTCGCCCGTACCCACGAGCATGGTTCGGCATCTGCCTGCATACCGCTTGAAAAGATACTCCATCAGCATCCTGCCATATCCCTGCCGTTGGCATTGCGGGTGGGTGGCAATGTTCTTTATTTCGAAAACATCTTCCGCTTCACGAGTAACGACACAGGCGGCTTTTGTGTCGCCTGCATCTGTCAGGACGAACATTTCGCCACGTTCCAGATAACGGTCTATCATGGATTCCTGCTCGTCGGCCAGGAGTAGGAGGTCGAGGTATTGTTTCTTGTTATGGAGAACAGGGCATATATTTATCATATAGCTTTCATGGATTTATGTTGCAAAATTAATCTTTACAGGTATAATACCAAACAAAAAACGAAGTAATACTGTTGATTAGTCAGTGATAATTCGTGTAATAAGTATAATAGGTGTAATCCATGCTTGTTGTATCATTTGCGGTGAACCATTAATGCCTGAACGGTTATGAATAAATTGAAAACTTCTTTATTGATTCTGATGCTTTTGGCATCTATATCCGCCTCTGCCGGTTATGCTCCCGACAGCGTGCAAATAGCTCTTAAAAAGATGTATCCCACAGCCGCCGGCATAGCTTGGTCGCAGGACAAGGCATATTATGTGGCAGATTTTGTGATGAACGGGTTCGACACCAGGGTCTGGTTCACTCCGGATGCCGAATGGGTGATGAAACAGACGGACTGGGAAACGCTGGATGAAGTGCCTGCCGCAGTGTTCAATGCTTTTGCCGCCAGTGAGTTTTCGGACGGGGTGGTACAGAACGTTACATGGGTGCAGTTTCCCGAATGGCAGCCTATCGTAGCCATACAGGTGGGCAAGCCGAACATGCAGATGAAATATCAGATATTGTTTACTCCGAAAGGCGAAGTACTTCGCCAACAGAATATCACTAACGCCTATAACACGCTTGGAGCAAGCACTTTCCTATAAATAGAAAGGTGTGTCCTTGTTCTGACAAGCAAGCATTCCATGCTGCCATTCGGTGTGAAAAATAAGCGGACTTGTTTTTTATACTCTCCGTTTGCCTTATCTTTGCCGGAAAGAATGACTGTATCTTATGAATCACTCTGTTTTTCTGCAAGATGTTTACAGCGTTGTTGCCGCTATTCCTACGGGGTGCGTGGTGACTTACGGACAGATTGCCTATCTGGTAGGCAGGCCTCAGTGCTCGCGTATGGTGGGGCAGGCGATGCACAACGTGCCGGAAGATTTGCACCTGCCTTGCCATAGGGTGGTGAACAGTCAGGGCAGACTGGTACCGGGCTGGACGGAGCAAAGAGCGTTGCTGGAAAATGAAGGTGTCCGGTTCAAGGCAAACGGTTTTGTAGATATGAAAAAGTCTCAATGGGAATTTATGAAAGAACAATAAACAAATGAACAACAATCGAAATATGAAATTTATAGGCGCGCATGTATCTGCCGGCGGCGGTGTGGAGTTCGCTCCCGTCAATGCCCATGAAATAGGGGCGAACGCTTTTGCCCTGTTTACCAAGAACCAACGCCAGTGGGTGGCGAAGCCCCTGACGCAGGAAAGCATCTCTTTATTTAAGGAGAATTGCGGGAAATATGCTTTGGATGCACGTTACATTCTTCCCCATGACAGTTATCTGATAAACTTGGGGCATCCGGAAGAAGAAGGGCTGGAGAAAAGCCGTACAGCCTTTTTGGATGAAATGCAGCGTTGCGAAGAGTTGGATTTGAAGTTGCTGAATTTTCATCCGGGCAGTCATCTGAACAAGATTTCCGTTGAGGCTTGCTTGGATAGGATTGCCGAATCCATTAACATTGCGTTGGGTAAGACGCAGGGCGTTACGGCGGTCATTGAGAATACAGCCGGGCAAGGCAGCAATGTCGGCAATGAGTTCTGGCATTTAAAGTATATCATTGATCGGGTGGAAGATAAGTCCCGCGTAGGTGTCTGCCTTGATACTTGCCACACGTATACGGCAGGATATGATATTGTAAACGAGTACGACAAGGTATTCGAGGATTTTGATAAGACGGTGGGCTTCGGCTTTCTTCGCGCGATTCATTTGAATGATTCCAAAAAGGCGTTGGGCACTCGTGTGGACCGCCATGATAGCATCGGAAAGGGGCTTATCGGTATGGATTTCTTTAAACGCTTTATGAAAGATGAGCGGTTCAATGGCATGCCGATTGTACTCGAAACTCCCGATGAATCACTTTGGGCGGAAGAAATCAGGCTGTTGCGTAGCTTTGAGTGAAGTTGTTGTGGCAAATGAATGGGCTAAAAGTCTGCTTTTTGGTTGATTATCACTCGCTTACCGGTTATGGGATGCGTGAATTCCAGAGCCTCGGCATGCAGATACAGCCGTTCGGCTTTCTTTCCGTAGAGCTCATCGCCGATAATGGGGCAGTGCAGTCCGAGAGGATGGGCGGCATGCACCCGGAGTTGATGGGTGCGTCCGGTGCGGGGATAAAAGGCGATGCGGGTATGATTGTCCTTGCGTTCCAGCACTTCAAAGTCGGTTACGGCGGGCTTGCCATGCTCGGTATGTACCATTTGCCGCGGGCGGTCGAGCGGGTTCAGGCATAGCGGCAGCTCAACCGTTCCTGTATCTGGAGAGACTATGCCTTGAAGCAACGCGATATAGCGCTTACTTACGCTGCGGTCTCTGAATTGCGCTTGCAGGTTTTGGTGAACCTGCTTGGTCTTTGCAATCACCAGCAACCCTGATGTAGCCATATCCAAGCGGTGCACAATCAGCGGGCCGTCCGCTTCGGGATACCGCCCGCGCATCACACTGTAAACAGATACCGCCTCTTCCTTGCCGGGTACGGACAGCATGCCCGCCGGCTTGTTGACCACCAACAGCCATTCGTCCTCATAAACGGTTTCCAATTCTTGTGCGGCGGACTGCAACAACGCTTTCTGCATCGGGTTTTCATCCACTTCAAGACCTTTCAGCATGTGCTTCAATATAGGTTCGCATTTGCCTTTGCAGGCGGGATAGTAATGCCCATGATGCCGTATTTCTGTTTTGGGCGACTCTCCCCACCAGAACTCTGCCATTGCGACGGGCTTCCACCCATGCAGATAGGCATGCTGCAATAGTTTGGGTGCGGCGCACTCACCGGCTCCTGCGGGAGGGGTTTTGTGGGCGGTCTGTTCGAAGATGTCGCAAAGTGTCCTGACTTCTCCCCGGTAGTTCAGCATCTTAAACTGTTCGAACAGTTTTTGCTGCAATGCGGCGGAACGTGCCTTCCGTTCGGCTTTCAAGGCCTGTATGCCGGCTTCGTGGCCGGAGACTGATTGTTGCAAAGGAATAATCTGTTCTTTCCACGCGCGTTCCATGCGCTTGTACTCCGCCTTCTGAAATTGGCTTTCTCGTATCAGGTCCTTTTCTTCTTCGGGGCTGAGTGGAAAGCCGGGATGTGAAGCCGCTTTCCGCCTCCGTTCTTCCCTTTTCTTTTTGGCGGCTTTCATCTGTGCTTTGGCATCTTCTAAAGCATTCCGGGCGGTTTGTTGCAGGGCAGATAGTTGTTCGAGTTGCCGCCGGTATGTTTCATCCTCTTCCAACTGCCTGATGCGGGCATTGATCTGCGATATTTGCTCTTCCTCTTTTTTGAAGAATCCTTGTGGTTGCAATAAGTCGTAAACCGGCGGCACGAAGAACGGATGCATGTTCTTGCCCGCCAAAATGCCGGAAAAGGCTGCCAGGTATCCCACTTTGCCTTCTTGGGTCTTTACGACCAATACGCCGAACATCTTGCCTTGCGCCAGCTCTTCTTTCCATGCGTCCTGCAAGGCAAGATAGTCCTGCACCTCTTTCGCGGCAGCCACGCAGAGTGGATGAGGTGTATAGCAAAAAGGAAAAGTGAACTTCTCCGGTAAGGGTATGCCTGCGACGGAGGTGTGGAAATGGTGCAGCATGTTGATGTTAGTCGTCGATTAGATTGTCGTTGTCTGTATTGATGTAGAGGGAGCTGTTGTCGTCTTCCGGATCGGACACAACTTCCTCTTCGTTGTGCTGCGGAAGAGGACGGGGGTGCACAGACTTCTTTTTCTTTCCGTACTTGCGCTCTCTTTCCCAAGCTGCTTTTCGCGCCTGGTATTGTTCGTATTGATTTTCCAAATAGTTGTCGGCCATAATAAGTCGTTTATAAAGTATTCAATTCTTGCTTTCCAAACACACACACAGAGGCAGGGTAGGCTCTGTCTAAATTCCTTCATGCTGTTAAATTGTCTGCGTTTCTGTGCTCAGTCTGTATAAACCACGAAAATTTGTTTATCGTTCGGTGGGCAGTGAGAACTCCTGCCGGTCATATTGTTGTCCGTTGCCGTTGGCTACGGCCACGCGTATGGTGATGTTTCCCGTCTTTATCCGCTCGCCTGCACTGATGTTGGCAGTGTATTTCACGCCGTTGTGGGGAGCAATCTGCTCCACCATTACGGACGGGGAGATGTAGATGCGCTTCATTCCCGTAGTTTCGGTCACTACGGGGACCACATTATAGACTGTCCGGTCGCCTTCATTCATGATTTCAAAAATCACTTTACTGCTTTCGCCGGAGGTGATGACGTGGTCGCGGTTATCGTCGATGAAGCGTATGTTGCGTATCTTCAGGTTGTCGAAGACCGAAGGGGCGGGATAGGTTTCGGGCTGCGGTTGTTCATAGGGTTCCGTCCTTTCTATCCGGTAACCGTACTCCTCTTGCTTCGGTGCGGAAACGGCATTTCCAATGGCGGCTCCCGCAATGGTTCCGATAATTGTGCCGATGGCAGATCCGCGGTAGCCGCCTCTCCAGCCACCGTTGCTGTCACCTATCAGGCCGCCGATGGCGCCGCCCACATTTCCGCCGATGGCTGCTCCGGCAAATATGGCACCGGGATCGCCTGATGCCATTTGGCTTGTACCGCAACTGCTGCACGCTAAAGCTGATGCCAGCAATCCAATGAAATACTTCTTCATGCCATTCAATACTTGATTTTATCAATACAAAGATAAGGAAAGAAATTTTATCCTTGCCATTTTATCCGCTTATATGCTGTTATTTTGCCTTTTTTGCATTGCTTTTTCTTTTTATCCGCGTGGAACTGCTTGGATTGTCCTATTTGCTTCCTGTCGGTTTCTGTAAACGGACTGCCGGATGATGACCTGATACAGGCGGGAGACCGGTTGGTGTGTTACGGGCAGTATCGGAACTTCCGGAAGTTTTGGAAAGTGCTGTGAGTCAGTCTCTCCACGAGGAAGTTTAAACTATAAGCAAAAGAATGGCGGGAAGGCTTGACTTTTGTTGCAGGAATCAGTATCTTTGATCACTTATATTAAATCGTTCCACCATAGAGAACGTTATGTTCCATTATGGGGTAGTTTTCGTTCCATCATGGTGGAATGAAAACTACCCCATAATGGAATGATTTAATATCTACACGTTTGCTTCTTGATTCTTTCCAAGGGAAAACGTAGGTATAGGGAAAGAAATAACAATTAAAAAGACAGCTTGAATGAGTATCTATTATGATTTGATAAAGAAGCCGGATGTCCGGCAGACGGGTGAACCGCAATCTCTCTATGCTCGTGCAGTCCCTAAGGGAACCATTGACAAAAAGGAGTTTATAGATCGTGTACATCGTTTTACGGGTATCAGCCGCAGTGTGCTCGAAGGTAGCATGACGGCTTTCATGGACGAGTTGCGCGACTGTCTGGTAGGAGGCTGGACGGTTGAATTGGGTGAGCTCGGTTATTTTTCTCCTTCGCTGAACTGCCGTCCTGTCATGGAAAAGAAAGAGGTGCGGGCCGCTTCGGTTTCATTGCGTGGACTGAATTTTCGTGTCAGCAGGGATTTTTATCGGACGCTGAATGAGAAAGCCGGTTTCGAGCGTCATCCGAAGTCGTCTGTGTCTACACCGCAATCCGTTTCGCGCGAACATTGTCTTGAACTGCTTAAAGCGCATTTCCTGACAGCTCCTTGCATCAGCCGGGCGCAATACTCCCGCATGGCAGGCCGTAGTTACAAACAGGCTGTTGTCGACTTGAATACTTTTGTTGCCGAGGGGGTGCTGATGCGCTATGGGGCGGGAAGGAATGTGGTGTATGCAAAGGTATTTCCCAAACCCTAATCCTGTATTATTAAAATAGGTTCTCCCAGCGGAATGTGTTTCCTACTCCGGGCAGCTCTCGTCATCGCATCGGTAGGAGGCGAAACATGATCCTGACGCACGAAATCGTCAAACGTTATCGGTACGTCAGCCAGTTTTGCAATCCTTTCCACGATTCGCCAGCGGCTCGGAGCATTAAAATACGGGATATTATTTTCCATGCAGCTCAAGTATTCGGGCCGCCATACACCATAATTATAGAGAAAACCTCCTTCAAAAGCACCGACATAGGCATATTTCGGTATCTTAGTAAAATCGGCCCATAGAATTTGGGTCAGGTCATTTGTTAAATCCAGATTAGGGTAGAAACCGTACGACTGCCAATATTTCAGTCTTTCCTTATCTTTCGACGGAATTACACCATAATACCTGTATTCGTCACCCAATCTGCCAAAAGCGTGTCCGCCGACTTCGTGATGGATAAGTGCTTCAAAGTCATAGGTCGGTATGTTCCCGCTGATAGGACAAGCTGCAACAGAGAATCCATTGGAATACATTATGGCAGTTCCGGCATATTTGCGACTATTCAGAATAAGGATGCCGGTTACCTCCACCACCTTATCTAAACCTGGGATCAGGTCCATATAATTCCTGCATGTCTTTTCATCCCACTGGATATCCGTCCCTTCACCGAAAGTCGAACCAAATCTGTTGTTCACTTTTCGTCCGGGAATCTCTTCGCTTACACCTTCCTCTTCGGAAACGGCAGCTATCATGTAGACGTTAAAATATTCCCGGAAAGATTTGTATGGTTCAATATTGAAAAAATAATGTTCGGCCTGACGGGACAGGGTTTCATAATACCCGCCCTTGTCCAAGTCGGTTTGCAGGAATCCGTCTCCCATAATAACGATATTAATCCCTTTGCCTTTGGTGGCTGCCTGTAGCTGCATATATTCGCCGTCCCGATAATATTCCTTTGTTTCTGCTTTTTGTGCGATGTGTAATGTCCTTTCCAGAATCGAGGCGGTAACAGTTAGTTCTGTCTCGCGGTCAATACCGGTTTGGTTCTCTGATACTGATACGGAAAGTATGCCTTGGTTGTCGACTTCGACCGTACACCAGTCTTTTGCGTCTTCGGGAAGCTTGAGTTCCAGTAAAGGGATGTCGTCGTAATCCTGATGAGACGTCGTCACGATTACCGTCCTGCTCTCGGCAGACATTCCAAAATCAAGGGTCTTACGCGACAGGCTAAGTTCTAACGGATATTGGTAGATCTTTAGCGTATCGGCTAAAGAAGAATCTTTTCCTTTTACATAAACACTGCCGATCCGGGGAAGCCCACTGAAGTTTTCTTCTATGCTTATATTAATCAAATCTGACGACAATTCTTTCGGTTCGACCAGTTTCATCCATTCCCTGGCCTCCGGTTCTATTTCGACTGAGTATTCGATATTCCGTTTAATTTCTAACGGGAATATTCCTCCTATCTGCCAAAAACCAATTTCTTCATAAGGAAGCTCTAAAATTTCGTTTTTCTCTTGGGTGACTTTCAAAGTCTGTGACGTCGAACTCCCGCGGAAAATGATCTCGGCGGTACGTTCGTCGGGCGTATCGTTTTCCGTCAAAGTAATCTGTATCGCAGATGTTCCTGATTTTCCGGAGACAACATTCAGACTGATCCAGGATGAGGAAGCTGAGGGGGCTATTTCGGCACTCCAAGATGTATTGGCATAGACTTCGACAGATTTAACCTCGCTCTTTGAACCGAAGGTTATTTCCGACATCGAAAGGTTTAGAACTGCATCTTCTTCTTCCTTACAACTTCCCAGAATAAGCAGGAAGCATAAACAGACTAATAAGCCTGCACGAGTTTTGTTTGCTCTCATATTATATTTACTCCCTGCACAAATAACTTTTGTAATTAATGAGATATTGGGCTAAGAATGCGAATATAAGTAAATTCGGTGAAATAGAAAAATATTTCGTGTTGTAAATAGGGAGGCTGTTCTGACTTTAGGAATTTATGCCTGTGAGGTATCGCTTGTAGAGACATTCTGCAAAGCCACCTTTCATTATCAGTTGTTTAGCTGCATCACTTGTAGAGATTACGAGGGTGTGATGCTCTTTCTTTACTTTTTCTTCTTTTGGGGCTTAGCTGCACTTGTAGAGATAAGGTTTTTTTAATCTGTTGTTTATGAGTGGTTTATGCGTTTTGGCTGTAGATGCCATTTTCTTGCTTTCGCCTTCTTCTCACCCTAACTTTGCAATATCGATTTAGAGAAACAGAAAGTATAACTGCTTGAGGCCTCACAGTGAAATTTTCCTGATTTCTTGGATGAGATAAGAGCTTCTTGATATACATATTATTATTAACGATTAAAAATTCAAAGATTATGGCTTTAAATTATGAAGTGAAAAAAAGAGTGTTCGGTTTTGATAAGACAAAAACGGAAAAGTATGTGGCTCAATTGAAAACACTGGGCATGGTGGAATTTGGAGACTTATGCGACGAGGTCACCAAGGTAGGTATGGCGCCGCGCGGTGTGGTGAAAATGGTGTTGGACGGCCTGATAGATACGCTGAATATGAATATCAATAAAGGCTTCTCGGTGCAATTGGGAGATTTCGGCTGTTTCCGTCCGGGACTTAATGCAAAAAGTCAGGATAAGGAGGAAGATGTGAAGTCGGATACGGTTTACCGCCGGAAGATAATTTTCACTCCGGGCCAGCAATTCAAGGAGATGCTGACACGTGCCAGCGTGACGAGAGCCGGGTGGGATAACTCGGAGGTCGTTTCAGGAGGAGGTTCCAATCCCGGTACTGGTGGAAATGGGGAAGAGGAAGAAAATCCGCTGGGATAATATGTTTTCGAATTTCCTAAGGTAAATCTCAGCAAGTGAGTGGGATATGAACTTTTCTCAGGAAAGGTTCATATCTTTTCTCCAAACACTTTTCGCACACTGGTACGCTGGATTAAACGCAACCGGAAACTGTATGCGGATCCGCTCCTTATGACATCTTTCTTATAATGCGAATGCAAAATTTGTAGTAGTATAAAAATCTACTGTTTCATTTATTATAATATCTATGGGTGTATAATTGTAGACTTCAGGTTTCTTATTGTAGATTAAATATTCCAAGATGGCTTTGATGGCCATATATCCTTGATATTCCGGACGCTCGGCTATCAGGTGGGAGATATATCCTTCTTTCAGGGCATTAACATTCCGGGTATTTATATCAAACCCTATCAGTTTGACGTTTTTGATGTTATTGCGTTTCATGAAATCGGATATGATATATGCACAAGTATTGAATACTACAGCTCCGCCGATATTAGGGTGGGTACGGAAAAAATCGGTTAGCATTTCTTCATTTTGTTTTGCATCGGTACGGTTGTATTGTGCATATACGATATTTATATTCAGCGAATTTTCTTTTAAATAAGAGAAAAAACCATGTTGGCACACAACAGATTGGATAGATGTTTCATCGCCTATTCGTTTGGCCTGAAATAAAGCGATTTCCTTATTGGGCTCCATGATAGATGTCAGTAGCTTAGCCTGTGTCCTGCCTGCTTGAAAGGCATGGAGGGCAAAGGTTGCCAATGGCTCTGTATTGTTTACCGGAGTATCTACAAACACGTATGGAATGTCCTTCATATAAAGCTGGTTGGCAAATAATACAGTCTCGTCATAGAATGCCGGACCTATGATTACTGCGTCTTTTCTTAGGGCAAGTGCTTCTTTGAACACCTTTTGACATGAGAAAACATCAAACTGATCGTAGTATAAGTAACGGATCTTCAGTTTGGTATTGGCAAAATGGCTTAACGCTTTTTCGATGCCGGTCTCTATTTGTTCCCAATATTCTCCGGGGGCATGTTGGGGGAATATAACTAATAGACGTATTTGACGTTCGTTTTTAGGAGTTATTGAATGGATTTTACACACATAATTAATTTGTTGTAAAACGTCTTCCACTTTTTTGCGGCTTTCCGGTGATACGCCACCTCTATTGTGAAGTATACGATCTACTGTTCCTGATGACACGCCTGCAATTGCTGCGATGTCGCTGATTCTATATTTTACTTTTTCTCCCATCGTAGTTCCGTTCTGTTTTATTGATTTTAGTTGCAAATATACTAAAAGATATAATAGAACTGATAAATGCACGAATAAATAATAAACATGAAATGGAAAAATGGCATTTTACACGATTACACGAATAAAAACACTATATTTTTTCTTGTAACGCTGAAAATGTGTTTTATAACAGTGTGTAGAGTGTTATTAATATCAAAAGAAGCAGGATATTTGTATTGCAAAAGCGGAGATATGTTTCTTTTTGTGGAAATAATCAGTACTGATAAGAAAGAGAAATTTTAAAATACACAATAACACGAATTAGAAAATGAGCTGTGTAAATATGAAAAATATAATTAAAAAGATAGCATTGTTTTGGGCGACTATTGCACCGGGTATCTTTCTCGTAGGATATAATATCGGGACAGGTAGTATTACAACGATGGCTTCTGCCGGGGCAAGTTATGGAATGACGCTGACATGGGCATTGGCTCTTTCTTGCTTGTTTACGTATGTCTTAATAATTGCTTTTTCGCGTTATACTATAATTACAGGAAAAACTGCATTATTTAGTTTTAAGAATAACTTTGGTAGAGGAGTTACCATCTTTATTTTATTTTCTTTATTAATAAGCGAAATTGTATCCTGTATGGGAGTTATGGGGGTAGTGGCGCAAGTAATCCAAGAGTGGTCTCGTCCTATCACTCATGATGGCGAAGGGTTCAATATGATAGTAGTGGCAGGTGTTATCTGCATACTATTATATTATATATTTTGGCAGGGAAAGCAAGCTCTTTTTGAGAAGATACTTAGCCTGTTTGTTTTTGTTATGGGAGTTTGTTTTCTTGCTACCATGTTTATTGTAATGCCGGAACCTGCCAGTATATTGAAAGGACTTGTTCCTACTCTTCCCAATCATCCGAATGCTTTTTTAATTGTGGCAGGAATGGTAGGTACTACTATGGGGGGCGTCCTTTATGTGGTTCGTTCCATCTTGATTAGTGAGAAAGGCTGGCATATAGAAGATATGAAATTACAGAAACGTGATGCTGCTGTGTCAGTGAGTATAATGTTTCTGTTGAGCTTTGCTGTAATGGCGTGTGCTGCCGGAACAATGTTCACGAAAGGGCTTACTGTGGATAATGCAATAGATATGGTGAAACTGATGGAACCATTGGCCGGACAACTGGCTGTGTCTATGTTTGTGGCAGGAATTGTGTGCGCAGGTGTTTCCTCTTTATTTCCTATTATAGTATTAGGGCCATGGCTCATCAGCGATTTTTTAGGTATAGATAGAGATTTGACTAAGCGTTGGGCCAGGGTTATGGCATTAGCAACTACTTTATGTGGGCTTGTGGTGCCGGTTTTTGGCGGTAGTCCGGTTTTTGTGATGATCTTCTCTCAATCTTTGGCGATTATATCTACTCCCCTTGTCATTGCATTGATGATTATTTTGTTGAATAAGAAACTTTTAATGGGAAAACATAGGGCTACAATAAAAGACAATGTTCTGTATGGCATAACTTTGTTGTTTGCACTCATTGTTGCCATTGTAGCTATTCTGGGAATTATTAATTATTAAAATATAGTATAAACATGAGAAACGTTTTTGACAGACACATAACTTGTGCATTTCTTTATAGTATTACAAGATATGGCTATCCGCCTGATGCAGAACATATGGTTACATATGTACATGAAATGGCCGATCTTGGTTTTCAATCTATCGAACTGGAAGGGATAGGGGAAGCACATCTGAAGACAGTTTACAAACATCGGAAAGAGATAAAACAGGCATTGGAAGACCGGGGGCTAGCATTACCTGTGTTTTGTACCGTACTTCCGGGGATAGCTTCCCCACAGGGAGAAATTGCACAAAAGAGTTTGGATTTATTTAAAACAGGCTGTGAACTCGGAGCTTATTTCGGAGCCAGAGGGGTATTGGATAACGGCCCTCTTGTTCCTTATGAATTTCCGGCAGATATGCCTATTCACCGGCATTATTCACCGGACGTACTTCGTAATGTGCGTTTGCCGCAAAGACTGTCGTGGAAAGTATATTGGGACAATTTGCTGTCTCGGATGGATACAGCTTGCAAATTTGCGGCAGATTATGGGTTGAACTATTATATGCATCCCTGTGTGGGCTCTTTGACGGATACAACGAATGGTTATCTGTTGCTGAAAGAAGAATTGGGATGGGAAAATCTAAAGTTCAATTTTGATACATCGAATCTGTATTATATGCATGAAAATCTGTCTTTAGGTTTGCTTAAACTGGGAAAGGATTTGGACTATATACATATCTCTGATAGTTATGGACAACGCATAGAGCATCAGGCCGCAGGCAATGGAACGATAGATTGGGATTTGTTTTTCGGGACTTTGAAACAAATAGGTTTTTCCGGAGAACTTTCAATTGATGTGGGTGGTGATGAAAGCCATGTTGCCGATATTGATGGGGCTTATTTACAAACCGCTCGCTTTTTAGAAGAAAAAATAGCTGCTTATGAAATTTATTAAATGTTTGTTGGTTTTGGGACTGTTTGCAGTAAATGTTTCTGCAATGGATTATTCGGTGTCTGACTTCGGAGCGAGGGGAGATGGAAAAACTGTTAATACGAGAGCAATCCAGCGTGTTATAGATTTATGTGCGGAAAAAGGTGGAAAGGTGATTATTCCGCAAGGTGAGTTTGTAACAGGCACTCTTTTCTTGAAGAGTAATGTAACTCTTCGTTTAGAAAGAGGTGCACATTTATTGGGCTCTACAAATTTGGCGGATTATCCGAAAAAAACTGTTGGTTTCCGTTTTTGGGGAGATACATGGACGTATCAGTCTTTAATAATTGCCCATGACATAGAGAATGTTACGATAGAAGGGGATGGTACAATTGATGGACGTGGCGGTTCATTTCCGGTGCAGTCCAAAAAGAAACCGGATAAGTATAGAGACCGCCCTTATCTTTTGTGGTTTGCCAATAGTAGGAATATCAATATAACTGGAATAGAACTCCGGAATTCCGCCATGTGGATGCAGTCTTATATCCGTTGTGACCAGTTGAAGATTGATGGTGTGAGAATCTTCAATCACTCCAACCTGAATAATGATATGATGGATATTGATGGTTGTAGGGATGTAATTATAACACGTGTGACAGGAGATTCGGATGATGATGGAATAACTTTTAAAAGTACTTGTGACAGGATGAGCGAAAATATAATCGTTTCGGATTGTCTATTAAGCAGCCATTGTAATGCCCTGAAATTTGGGACAGAGACGACCGCCGGATTCAAAAATGTGGCTATTAGCAACTGCGTAATCCGTAGATCGTCGGCTTCTACGGTGAATTCTGGGGCTGCAGAAGGAATTTCGGGTATATCGCTTGAAATTGTTGACGGTGGAACTATGGAAAATATAACTATCCAGAATGTTGCCATAGATGGCCAGCGGGTTCCTTTATTTCTTCGTTTGGGCAATCGTGCACGTAAGCATTATGCGGAGGCGCCTACCCCCTCTGTTGGTGCGATGAAGAATATTTTGATTTCCAATATAACTGCCGTAGCAACTGCTCCGATAGGATGCTCGGTTATGGGAATACCGGAAGGGAAGATTGAAGGGCTTACTATCTGTAATAGCCGTTTTGTCTGTACAGGTGGTGAATCGGAAGAACTGGCAGATAAAAAAGTTGAGGAGCTTGAGACCCTTTACCCGGAGTCTACTATGTTTGGCATACTGCCTGCGTATGGAATGTATGTGCGGCATGCCAGGAATATACAGTTATATGGTCTTTCTTTCGAACTGTTGAAAGAGGATGGCAGGCCGGCTATAATTTGTGATGATGTGGATAATGCGGATATACAGCAGATTATGACTTACGGAGAAAAAGGCGGGAAAAAAATCGTAATAAAATAATAGGTATTAAAAAATATATATATATGAAAAAGAAATTCTTCTTATGCCTGATTGAGATAGTAAGCCTGACTTGTATGGGACATGCAGCCGGTTTGCCTGTATTACCGTTACCTAAAGTAATCTCTACTGTTGATGGAGCAAATAAGGGAGAAAAGGTATATGGTGATATTGATTTCATATGGCGAAATACAAATCCGGAGCTTTACAATTGTGTGCAGGAGGAATTTAAAGAATTTTTTCGGGATAGTTGTCCCGATAGATTGAAAATAATAGGGGAACAAAGTTCTTCAAAGAAGGTCTTGAGGGCTTTTTGCAGAGAACATTCTTTGGATGAACATTACGTTGACAGTATTGGTCCGGAAGGCTATCTGCTTTCTAAATCGGACTCATGTATTCATGTTATCTCGAAGACAACCAAAGGATTATTGTACGGTATTCAATCAGCAAAGCAATTGGTACGTGGCGGTTATGCGCCGTCGGTTGCTTTGGCCGATTGGCCGGACTATCCCCAAAGAATATTTTTTGATGATATAAGCAGAGGCCCGATTTCTAATGTTACTTATATAAAGAAACAAATAAGAGACTTGTCGGAGTTAAAATACAACGCATTCACATTCTATATAGAGCATGTCATACAACCGCTTTCCTATCCCGATTTTGCACCGGAAAATGGTAAGTTAACGATGGATGACGTAAAGGAGATTTGTAGCTATGCTCGGGAATATCAAATGGAAATTATCGGGAGTTTTCAGTGCTTCGGACATTTTGAGAAGATACTTTCTCTGGAAAAATATGCACCGTTAGGTGATACTCCCTCTATGATTGCCCCGCTGAAACCACAAGCGCAAGCATTCTTGAAATCAGTTATTGAAGAACTGGCAGATGCTTTTTCTTCGGATTATTTTAATATTAACTGTGACGAAACATGGGATTTGGAGAATGGTAAGTCTAAAGAATATGTGCGTAGGGTAGGGGCGGATAAGTTTTATGCAGATCATATTCGTTTTTTATATGATGTCCTGAAAGCAAAGAATAAGAAAGTGATGATGTGGGGAGATATCATTATGAAATATCCGCATCTGTTATCCGAATTGCCAAAGGATATCACTTATTTGAGTTGGAATTATAGCGGTACAAATTATGATGCATGGATAAATCCTTTCAAGGAAAACCGGAGCTGTTATCTGGTCTGTCCTGGCATTTTGAATTCGAACAGGCTATTTCCTGATCTGAATATGACAAGGGAGAATATGCAATTTATTACAGACGGTTACAGAGCTGGGGCACAAGGTGTGTTATATACATCGTGGGACGATTCGGCATTTCACAGTTTTGCTTCTATAATGTATGGCGTGGCATTAGCTTCTGAATATAGTTGGAATGCCTCACGAAATGTTGATGCAGATGACTTTGAGGGAAGATACTGTATGGTGCGTTTTGGTAGTGAAGATACGATGTTTGTTCAAGCTTTAAATGAGCTGATGAAGTTTGCTAAATTGGGCATGACTTATGAAATGAACGACCGTATTTTTTATGAACGATTCACTCCGGATATAAACAATCCACTGAATATCAATAAAGAAGAATTAGGTATTGCAAGGAATATTCTTGCCTCTGTCAAGCGAACGGTTAGTGCCGTTCATTTGCAGAAAGAGCATATTGATGAGAAGGCTTTGAGATATACAGTAGCGCAATATGAGTTTATTGTCGATGCAAGGGAAAGAATGTTTAAAATGGCGGATTGGTATCGGAAGAGTTTGCAGGAGTATGCCGAATCTCCCGAACAAGCCCGGAAGTCTTTGATAATGGCATTGAAAGATGTCAATCCTTTGGAGACCCAGATCCTGACACTTAAACAACAATATACGGAGCTTTGGATTTGCGAAAACCAGTCGTATTTTCTTGATAAAGGCTTGGAATTATATAAAGAGAAATTAGATCAGATACATCGTGTGCAATCGGTTTTGCTTCGGGCCATAGACTTTATTGATCGTGGAAGGAAGCCGGATGATATAACGGCAGCGGGATTGGACGTACGCAATATCAATAGTAACTATTTCTCTTGTTGGCTATTTTGTGGCGCTTTTCTGAACGGTGATATGAATACCGACTATTTGGCAACAATTGGAGGTGAAATAAATGTGACTCCATTACCGGGTGAACGTTTTGATGTGGGTGGAGACGAATATAAGTGGACCCGTTGCGTGTCGGATAATGGTTTTATCATGGATTTTAATGAAATGTTCCATTCTGTAAATAATGGAGTGGCATACGCCACAGCTATGCTCTATTCGGATAAGGAGCAGATTGTGCAAGTATTGTATGGAGGTAGTGGTGAAAACCTTATTTATTGTAACGGACAAATAGTCGGACATACGGCGAAAGAGAATGAGTTTGTGGCAGATAAATACAAATTATCTCTTCATCTGAAAGCCGGAAGTAACAGAATTCTAATAAAATCACGCCAATTGGTTAACGACTGGAAATTTTCATTTCGCGTTGATGGCAGAATAGTAAAGTCTCATAAACAAAAATATTATCTCTAAATAAGAATAATAAAAAAAACAAACAGTATGAAAAAACACATTATTTTATTATCGGCTTTATTGCTAACCGGTACGGTGAAAGCCCAATCTCCTCTTCCGGGGAAGACGGAGATTTTGGAAGCGATTGAGGGATGTACCACTTATGCAACAAATGTATTGTTGGATGAAAGTGGAAAATCACGCTGTGACTATAACATGGTTCAGGGAAAATGGTATCCTTATGAAGAGCCATGGCATACGGGACAAATTATTTTGGGTTTGCTGGATGCTTATGAAATTACCAAATCACCTCAAGCACTTGCAGCGGCACGTAAAGCCGGTGATTGGTGGATTGGATTGGAAATCAAGGATAATCCGGCATTGAAAGGAATGGTAGGTGCTACACATGGTGACGATATAGGCAATGACAAAATAGTTTTTGCAACCGTTACTGACGGTACGCATGGGATTTTTGAATTGTCGCGGGTTACCGGTGATAAGAAATATGCACAAGTGGCCAGCAATGCACTTGGTTGGATGCTGGAACATATGTATTATCCTGAAGAAGGGGTTTGTTATGATTTAGCAGACTTGAAAACCGGCGAGATTCAGAAAGTGAGCCCTTTTTATAAAGATAAGAAACAACAAGTGTTGGATGATGTTTCCCGCCCGAATACAGAAGGTTCGCCTTTCAAAGATGCTTATGAATTTACGAAAGATAAACGCTTTAAGGATGCTCATTTGTTGCTTTGTAACTCTTTGATTGATAAGCAGGATGAAAACGGCATTTGGATGCGTTATATCCCTAATCATCGTGAGGTTTCTTCTTTTCACCCCCGATTTAATCTTTGGTATGCCGAGTCGCTTCTTGAGGCTTATGAAATGACAAAAGATAGAAAATATTTGGAAGCCGCTGCCAAAACAGCCCGGACATATGCCAAAGCACAAAAAGTAGACGGAACTATATTCTATGACAATTATACGGATGGAAAGCCATCGGATAAGGGGTCTGTTTGCGGCTCAGCAGTCGCTTTTGCCGGTATTCTTTGGATTAGATTGGCAGGTTACGGTTATGATGAATTTGTTCCTAATTACGAACGTAGCCTTCGTTGGATTATTAAGAACCGTTATGCAGCCAATCATCCTGATCCTAATTTGCGGGGTGGAGTAATTAATACTCGTATGCGTATGAAGAAAGGACAGATATGGCTTACTCAAAGGGATGTCGGAACTTCTTTTGGATTGCGCTTTTTGGCAGCTTATTATAATTTGAAGTTTAATAAATAATGCAAATATAAATGATAGTTCCAATTAAAACACTGAAAGTAGATACACTGACTATACATGTGTATAATTCGCGGAAAGACATGGGGATAGCTGCCTATGAACTTTACAAAAAACATGTCCGGGAACTTATGGTCAGACAAAAAATAGTAAGGGCTATTTTTGCTGCCGCTCATTCGCAGGATGACTTTTTGAAAGCATTGGCAGAGGATACAGAAATCGATTTTACTCGTATTACCGGATTCCACATGGATGAGTACATGGGGCTGGGAAAAGACGCTTCTCAAAATTTTGGTAATTTTTTGAGAAAGGCAATCTTTTCCAGAAAACCTTTCCATGAAGTTAATTATATACAGTCCGATGCAATTGATATTAGTGCCGAATGTAAACGGTATGAAGGCTTATTGAGACAGGCGCCGCTGGATATTGTCAGTATGGGAATAGGAGAAAATGGACATATTGCCTTTAATGATCCGCATGAAGCTCGTTTTGATGAAGAAGCATGGATACGACAAACCTCTTTGGATAATATATGTCGTCAGCAACAGGTTAACGATGGTGAATTCGGGACATTAAGTGATGTACCGGAAACGGCACTGACTCTTACAATTCCTGCGTTGATGTCATGCAAAAAGGTGATCTGTATTGTACCTACGGGGCGGAAAGCACAGGCTGTTCGTCAGACACTTTGTGGTCCGGTTTCAGTTGCTTGTCCGGCTTCTGTGTTACGTACCCATTCTGATGCAACCTTGTTTTTAGATAAAGAAGCTGCAGAATTAATATTAACCATTTAATTTTATACGATTATGAAGAACATTTTTAGACTTTTGTTGTGGGTTACTGTTGTAACCATACCGGTTATATCTGGTTATGCACAGGGTAAAGGAAATCTTAGTGGTGTAGTGAAAGATGATATGGGCGAAACTCTTCCGGGAGCTGCCATTATTGTCAAGGGAACCACTCAAGGAACTGCCACAGATTTGAATGGAGCTTATACATTGTCGGGTATTCCGGTCGGTACTTGTGAAATTGAATGTAACTATTTAGGGTATGAACCTGTTACTAAGATGATTAATATTACGGCTAATGGTACTGCTACTGCTAATTTTGTATTGAAGCAGTCTGCCATTGCGTTAGGAGATGTGGTTATTTCAGCAGCTGTTGATGGGCAACAACGTGCTTTGAATCAGCAGAAAGTGGCTGATAACATGATGCAAGTGTTGTCAGCGGATCAGATGGGACGTTTCCCTGATTTGGATGTATCTGATGCTTTGCGTAGACTTAGTGGGGTTACTTCTGATGGCAAAGAGGTACAGTTACGCGGTACTCCTGCTAATTTCACTAATATCAATATTAATGGTGAACAAATAATGAGTAGCCAAGAAGGTGGTAAACGTAATGAGTCGATGGATGTTATTCCTGCCGATATTCTTTCTTCTATGGAAGTACAGAAAACATTACTTCCCTCTAATGATGGAGATGCAATTGCTGGAGTTATTAATATGCGTACTGGTACGGCTCGTTCTCTCACCCCTAAATTTTCCATTGATTTAGGAACAGGATATACTTTTTTACGTGAAAAAGCAGATTATAATGTAAAAGCATCTTATGCACAACGTTTCTTTAAAACACAAAAAAATGATAATGGTGTATTAGGAATTCGTGCTAATTATAGCTATTTAGTAAATCATAATGGATATGACCGTTTAGAGGCTGAAGGTTGGGAGCCTTATGAATTGGTTGATAATAAGACAAGAGAGTCAGTGAAGGAAGATGTTTATGTACCTACGGATTTTCGTTATAGATACCAAAAAGGAACATCTACACGTCATGGGGCATCTTTAGCCATTGATTGGGCTCCAACACAATATACGAAATTCGTACTGAGTACTATGTATAATCAACGTGATAATGAAGGAGAACGTTATCGCAATCGTTTCCGTTTCAGAGATAATGGAGGAAAGTATTATTTGATGGAAGATGGTAGTATTGGTTCAAAACGCATGCGTAATATTACTCAGGTTACAGCCTCTGATGAAAAAATAAAGAATCTTAATATCAATTTGGACGGTGAATCAACAATAGGAACTTGGAAAATTGACGGTGGATTGTTTTATTCAAAATCTTCACGTAGTTATATAAGTGAGATGGATGGTTTTCAGACTCCGGAATGGAGGGCTACCAAAAAAGTCAACGGTCAGAAATTACCTGATGAAGTAATGGGGACACTAACTGATATGAATAGTAAGTATTTAAGTTATAATTATATATTTGAACCTTCTGGTGAAAAGTTAGGCACGGCAAGTCCGGATGATATTTCCAGGTATAATTTATATGTTGTTGAAAACTTTAATAATGAAACACGGGGAGAAAACTTTACTTTCCGTATGAATAGTGCAAAAAACTACTTTATTAAAGATAATGCATCTACCTTTTCATTTGGTGTGAAAGGTAAGTTTATGAAAAATAAAGGATGGATGCCGGAAGATACGAAGAATTATTCTATTACAGCCAGTGAGGCTAACTGTTTGTCTAATTTCTTATACAAAGAACAACTGTCCAATAAGTTCCTAAATGGAAATCTTGCTTTTGGTCCAGCTGCTGATATAAACAAAATTCGTGCGTATATGAGTAATAGCGCAAATAGCAATGATATTGAGTATAATCCCTATACATCAAATTCTGCTGCAGATGCTTTCTTCTATGATGCCAATGAACGAGTATTGGCCGGATATGCGATGAATAAAATCCAATTGCAAAATTTGATGATTTTGGCAGGTGTACGTGTAGAGCAAACTCATGTAAAATATAAGGCTAATAAGATAGAACGTAGCTTTGACCCGAATTCTCCGATTTATGGGGGAGCTGATCCGGCAGATGAAGGATTTAATACATATACAAAAACTCCGATAGCTTCTTCTTTGGATTACACAAAGTTCCTTCCAAATGTGCAGTTTAAATATGATCTGACGGATAAAACAATTTTTCGATTGGCATGGACTACCGGATATTCTCGGCCTAATATCTCTGAATTGGTTCCGAAACAAGACGTATCACAGGATCTTGAGCGTGTTACTATTGGTAACCCTGATTTGAAACCTGCGTATGCACATAATCTGGATTTGCTATTTGAGCAATATTTGTCTAATGTAGGTATTATTTCCGGTGGTGTGTTTTACAAGCATATTGACAAATTCCAATATTTGAGTGAGGGAACATTACATGATGCCAATAGCCAGTATAATGGATGGAAAGTTATCCAAAGTAAGAATGGTGATGCAGCCAAGGTCTATGGTGCTGAAATAACATTGAACACCAGTTTGACATTCCTGCCGGGATTTCTGAAAAACCTGATGTTTACAAGTAACTATACCTTTATTCATTCTAAAGCGGTAACAGATCAGGAACGTGGTTCTTTACGTTTACCGGGACAGGCTAAGCATACAGCAAACTTTGCGTTAGCTTATTCTACAAAGCGTTTTACTGTCCAGGCTGCTATGAATTATTGTGGTTCTTATATTCAAGCTCTCGGTTCGGATGCAGAGCGTGATATATGGCGAGATGGACGTTGGCAGATGGATGTGAACGGCTCTGTAAATATTGTAAAAGGGCTGACTTTCTGGGTGGAAGCAGTAAATGTTCTTAATAGTGAACAATTCTCTTATTTTGGAAACAAGAGTAGAGTTTATAATCTGCAGTATAGCGGTGCTAACGGACGTTGTGGCTTTACCTATAAATTCTAATTAATAAATCAGTCATGGATTATGCTTTATATGTATAGTCCATGACTTTATTTTTTTAATGCTATATATGAAAAGAATAATAATATATGTGTTATTTGCCGTATGTGCTGGTACATTGTTCGCTGGTAACTTTGTGTTACCGGATAAAAAAATGCCACAGCATCCCCGGCTTTTGTTATTGCAGGAGAATGAAAGGTCATTAGTGCAATTTATTCAAGGTGATTCTATATGGAGTTTGTTTCAAGAGCGTACTTTACAGGCTTGTGAACGGTTGCTTCCTATTGCTCCTTTAGAGAAAATAAAAATAGGACGTAGAATGTTAAATACCTCGCGTGAAGCTCTTTACCGGATATTTATGTTGTCTTATGCCTATCGTACTACCGGTGAATTGAAGTATGCTGAACGGGCTGAAAAAGAAATGTTGTACATGGCCGGATATGATAATTGGAACCCTGAACATTTTTTGGATGTAGCGGAAATGACTATGGCTTTGTCTATTGGTTATGACTGGCTATATGAAGTTCTGAGCCCCAAGAACAGGGCAAAGATACGAAAAGCAATTCTAGATAAGGGTTTGAAACCTTCCATGGATAAACGTTACAATGGCTTTTTGGATAAGACAAATAATTGGAGTCAAGTATGTAATACGGCAATGGCCTATGGTGCAATAGCATTAATGGAGACAGATGAAAAATTGTGTCGGAAAATAATGGAACGTTCCATAGAAGAGATACGTAAACCTATGAGCAGTTATGGACCTGATGGGGCTTATCCTGAAGGATATGGTTATTGGCATTACGGGACAACTTATAATGTAATGTTGCTTGCTGCATTGGAAACTTTATATGGTAATGACTTTGGACTTTCTGCGATTCCTGGATTTATCAAAGGAGGAGAGTATATATTACATATGGTAGGTCCTTCTTGCTTACCGTTTAATTTTGGTGATTCTGGTAGTAGGATGCGGTTGAATACTTCTTTATTTTGGTTTGCGCGGAAAACCAAGAATCCTGCATTGTTAAGGAATGAGTGCAAATTGTTGCTGGAGATCCCTAATTATGATTATGAGCAATATCGTAGGATGCTACCTTCTATTTTTGTGTTGGGAAAAGACATAAACTTGGCTAATTTGCCTAAACCAAAAGTGGACATGTTCGCAGCTAAAAATGAAGCTCCTGTTTGCCTGATGAGAAGCTCATGGAAAGAAGATGCTATTTATGTCGGTATTAAAGGCGGTAAAGCTTCTGCTAACACTCATACGCATTTGGATGCAGGTTCATTTGTGATGGATGCTCAAGGGGTGAGATGGGCTGTTGATTTAGGGCCGCAAGAGTATAATTCGTTGGAGTCAAAAGGCATTGCTCTTTGGGATAACAGAGCCAATGGACAGCGCTGGAAAGTGTTTCGATACAATAATTTCGCCCATAATGTTTTTAGTATTAATGATGAAATGTTTAATACTGAAGGTCGGGAAGAGTTGATTAGTTGTAGCGATACTCCGGAACGTAAGGAAGCAATATTTGATTTGACAGCTTTGTATAATAAGGTTGATAAGGCGGAAAGGCATGTTGTGTTGAATGGAGAGTTGGAAGTTGTGATTGAGGACAGAATTAAAAACGGTTCTCAATCATCTCAATTAACATGGCGAATGCTAACTCCTGCTAATGTAGAACAAGTTGCAGGTGGATTTATACTCCGTAAGGAAGATAAAACTTTATTTGTTGAATTGCCAAAGGATGTTTTACCTTTTGCTGTTCCTGCAACTCCGGATACTGATTATGATGAACCTAATCCTAATATTACCATTATTGGTTATAAGGTAAATCTGATGCCTAATGTGAATCAGTCATTGGTGGTTAGGCTTAAACCGGAACAAGTCACTGATAAATCATTTATAAAAACTATTGCCGATAAGGTTGCCAACTGGCAGATTGTACATCAGCCGGAGGTTGTTCATCCTGATTTAGATTGGACAAATGCTGCTTGGTATAGAGGATTAGCGGCGTGGGCCTCTGTTACTGATAATGAGACTTATTTTGACTTTCTGAAACAGCAGGGTGAAAAGCATGACTGGCGGCCATATTACAGACTGCATCATCCAGACGATATATGTGTATCACAGACCTATATAGAATTGGCACGTAGATATGGAAATAATGAAATATTAAAACCAACCATTGCTCGGGCAGATTCTGTTATAAAATATCCGTCACAAGCTCCATTAATGAAAACTGATGAGCGTGGTAAGTTAGAGCGTTGGTCATGGGCTGATGCACTTTTTATGGCTCCTCCTGTATATGCAGCGCTTTCTAAAATGACGAAGGATCCTAAATATGTTACATTTATGCAAAAAGAGTTTGAGGAGTGTACAGATTCTCTGTATGATAGAAACGAACATTTATATTATCGTGACTGTTCAAAGAGGGTCTTGCGTGAGCCTAATGGTGCTAAACAATTTTGGGCACGTGGTAATGGATGGGTGCTAGCCGCTTTCCCTTTAATATTGGAGAATCTTCCTGAAGAATATTTAAAGCGTGACTATTATATTCGTTTATACAAGGAAATGGCTGCCCGCATACTACAAACGCAAGATGCGCAGGGATCTTGGCATGCCAGTTTGCTTGATGCTGGCACTTATCCTCAACCGGAAAATAGCGCCTCTGCTTTTGTTTGTTATGGCTTGGCTTGGGGAGTGCGTAATGGTATTTTAGATGCCAAAACTTATAAGGAACCGATAATACGGGCATGGAAGGCTCTCTGTTCTTACGTACATAAGGACGGTAAGGTTGGCTATATTCAGCCTGTTGGTAATGCACCTACCCGGGCCGGTTTTGATTCTACAGATGTATATGGGGTGGGAGCATTTTTGCTTGCAGCTTCTGAAATGTTTAAAATGCCTTAATTACATCAAGCTTATAGTCATGAGAAAATTCTTCTTATTTTTTTTATAATGTTTCTTGGTGTACATATGTATTGGTATTAGTCTCTGAAAAAGACCTTGCTCATCTGCATGTATGAGCAAGGTCTTATTGTTTTTAGCAGCTTTCATTTGTATTTCTCCCACTCTTTTTGTTCCTTTGCCCTTGTCAATTAAAGAAAAAAGAAGCAATGAGAACAGTGGTTTATATAGTGGCTTGCGTAGTGGTGTTGTCGGTCATCTCCTGTACGTCTCGGAATAGAAACGGAGAAGATGTGCAGATCTTGATGCGTGACAGTACGGTGGTAACAGCGCCCCAGCGCATGCAGGTTTCCGATACAAAAACGACTATTACATATAGAGGCAAGGAATACCGTTCTTCAGTTGTCCGCCGTCCGGACGAAAGCCTGCCTGTTGTGAAAAACGAACAAGGAGAGAGGTTTGTTGACAACAGCATTACCCTGCGTATCACTTGTGGTGGCAGGCAGGTTGTGGACAAGGTGTTTACGAAAGAAAGTTTTGCTTCGCTGGTTGATGCCAAATTTATGAAATATGCCATTCTGGAAGGGTTGGTCTATGACAAGACTACTCCGCAGGGCATCATCTACGCTGCCAGTATCTGCTATCCGCAGACCGACCTCTACGTGCCTCTCAGACTGACCGTTTCCGCCGATGGCAAAATCTCCATGGCGAAGGAGGAGTTGCTGGAAGATGTGTACGAAGAAGAGAACGGCTCCAATTGACGGTCCGACCGATTCCAGAATGATTCCAGAATTGTGAACTTTATTTGCGGACATGAAAATCCTGATTGTAGAAGATGAGCAGGAATTGCGGGAAACGATTCGCACTTCGCTCCTGAAAGAGAAGTTTGTCGTAGAAACGGCCGCCGATTATTTTTCGGCATTGGATAAGATAAACGATTACGACTACGACTGTGTTCTGCTGGACATTATGCTGCCCGGTGGAAGTGGACTGGATTTGTTGCGCGAGTTGAAGCGCCTGCACCGTACGGACAGCGTGCTCATTATTTCTGCCAAAGATTCGCTGGATGATAAGGTGGACGGTCTGGAGCTCGGCGCCGACGACTACCTGACGAAACCTTTCCATTTGGCAGAACTGAATGCCCGTATAAAGTCTTTGATCCGCCGCCGTCAGGCGCAAGGCGATGTGACGGTCACCGTAGGTAATCTGCTGCTCTATCCTGACAAACGGCAGGCGGAAGTAGGCGGTGTTCCTCTGCAACTCAACCGCAAGGAGTTCGACTTACTGTATTATTTTGTGGTGAATGTGAACCGGGTTATCAATAAAATGAGTCTTGCAGAGTCGGTGTGGGGAGATAATATCGATCAGGCCGATTCGCTGGATTTTATTTACTCGCAAGTGAAGAACCTGCGTAAGAAGTTGAAGCAGGCGGATGCTTCCGTTGAACTGAAAGCTGTCTATGGCTTTGGATATAAACTGTCCGAATTATGAAACTGGTATATTATACATATCGCAAAATCTCTTTATTGCTGTTCGTCTTGATGGCAGTGTGGGGCGTACTGTTTTATTATGCCATCATCGACGAGGTGGTGGACGAGACGGACGACACGCTGGAGAATTATGCCGGAATACTGATAGAACATGCGCTCCATGATCCTTCTATTCTTGAAACGGAAGGTTCGTTGATGTCTTTTTATAAATTTCTTCCTATCTCCGAGAAGGAAGGGCGGCATTATCAGGAGGTTTTCTATGATTCCACCGTCTATATCGAACTGGAGGATGAGGACGAACCGGTACGTGTGATGCGTACGGCTTTCCGCATGCCCGACGGACAGTTCTACGAACTCACGCTGATGATTTCTATCTTGGAACGGGACGATATGGTAGAGGCGATGCTTTGGTACTTGGGGGCTTTGTTCCTGCTTCTTCTGGTATGTACATCCGTCGGTATTCAGTTAATACTGAAAGGAGTGTTCCGCCCATTGCATAAACTGCTGGACTGGCTGCATTGTATCCAGCCCGGCAAGGAGGTTCCGGCATTGGAGAATCCTACGAAGATACGCGAGTTCCGCCAGTTGAGTGAAGCAGCGGTGGATATGGGTAACCGTAGCTACAAGGCTTATGAGGAGCAGAAAGAATTCATTGAAAATGCTTCGCATGAGTTGCAGACACCGCTGGCCATTGTACGTGGCAAAGTGGAACTGTTGGCAGAAAGCGATAACCTGTCCGAACAGCAGATGAAGGAACTGGACGAGATTTATTCCACGCTGGGACGCGCTGTGAAGCTGAACAAGTCCTTGTTGCTGCTTTCCCGTATAGAGAATGGGCAATATACGGAACTGGAAGATGTGTCGGTGGATGAAATTCTGGACAATCTTCTGCCTGATTTAATGGATATATACGAGCATAAGCAAGTGCGCTTGGTGCGCGAGAAAGGAGAGCAGCCCTTGGTGATTCGTTGCAACCATTCGCTGGCACAGATTCTTGTCTCCAATCTGGTGAAGAACGCTTTGCTTCACAACGAGGATGGGGGAGAGCTGCGGATACTCACCACTCCGGTGTCGTTAATGATCAAGAATACGGGCGGTGCACCGTTGGACGGTGAAAAACTGTTCCGCCGTTTTTATCATAGCATTGACGGAAAGAAGGATTCCACTGGACTGGGGCTTGCCATAGTCCGTTCCATTGCCCGGATTTCTTCATTGAGGCTTACTTACGAGTGGCAGGAAGGTATGCATTGCTTCTTGCTTGTTAAAGAAAATAAAAATAACCGTTAACGCTGATTATTCCCAAATCTTTCCAGTTTCCCTGTCGTTATTTGTAGTGTGAATGATACAAACAAACTTAGTAACATTAAAAAATAACGATTATGAAGAAAGTATTGTCTATTCTTGTGTTGGTTCTTGCAACCGTTCAAATGGCATTTGCCGGTGATGTGATTACACGCGATGCCAAGCAGCTGCCTTTGACTGCCCGTAATTTCATCAACCAGTATTTCACCAAACCGCAAATATCGCATATCAAGATCGAGACCGGAATATTGGGATCAAAAAGCTATGAGGTGCTGTTGACCGACCGTACGGAGATTGACTTTGACAGCAACGGCAACTGGACTGACGTAGACTGCAAGAAAGCAGCCGTACCTGCAGCGCTGATTCCGGCATCTGTAAAAGAATATGTGAAAATGAATTTCCCACAGGAGATTATTACGAAGATTGAACGCGGACGTAGCGGAGTGGAAGTGGAGCTGGCCAATGACTACTCTTTGAAATTCAACAAAAAAGGACAGTTTGTCAGTATGGACGATTGATTGCAATATCGGATGTATAACTTAAAATTAATGATATAGTATGAAGATAAAATTTCAAATGTTGGCGATGATGTTCATTGCTGCAATGGCTTTCAGCGCGTGTGATGATGATGATAAAAATGACAATATAACCGTTCCCGATGCAGTGTCGAAGGCTCTCAAGGATAAATATCCAGCTGCTACGGGCATTGAGTGGGAACGGAAAGGCAGTTATTTTGTAGCCGACTGTTGGATGAATGGTAGCGAAATGGATGTGTGGTACGACACTCAGGCCACATGGAAACTAACAGAAGTGGATACTTCCTGGGAGGGATTACCTGCTGCGGTGCAAACCGCTTTCAAGGGCGGGGAATATGCTGCATGGAAACTGGAGGATATTGATATGCTTGAGTATCCGGAGCAACCTGTACAGTATGTTATCGAAGTGGAGAATGGGAATCAGGAATATCAGCTGTTCTACGATCAGGACGGTAATGTATTGGATAAACGCGATGTCAGTGGCGATAAGGATGACACACACTGGCCAGTAAGTAAGCTTTGAAAAGTAATAATCTCAAGTTTATTGAATGATATTTCATTGAATACTTACAGGCTGTAAGTTAAAAAAAGTGAACTGCACCCCAAAAGTTTTGTGTCTAACTTTCGGGGTGCAGCTCATTTGCGGGGACACTTCCTTTTTGTCTGAAAACTGTGCGGTTATTTAGGATTGGTCAATTCAATAATCACATAGGCTTATAATCCTTTGCCAGTCCTCCTTCGCTTGTCTCTTTGTAGAGTGACGGAAGATCATTTCCGGTTTCTTTCATGACCTCCACCACTTTGTCGAAGGACACGCGGTGCATGCCGTCGGTGAAAGAGGAGTAGAGGTTGGCGTCAAGGGCACGCGCGGCGGCATAGGCGTTTCGTTCTATGCATGGAATCTGTACCAGTCCGCATACAGGATCGCAGGTCATTCCCAGATGATGCTCCAAACCCATTTCCGCTGCATATTCTATTTGTGCGGGACTGCCGCCGAATAACTGGTTGGCTGCTGCTGAGGCCATAGCGCAAGCTACGCCCACCTCTCCCTGACATCCTACTTCCGCGCCCGAAATGGAAGCGTTGGTCTTTACTATGTTTCCTACCAATCCGGCTGTGGCGAGAGCACGCAGAATACGCGTATCGCTGAATTCACGACTTTTTGCCAGATGATAAAGTACTGCGGGCATCACACCGCATGAACCACAAGTGGGAGCGGTAACAATGACACCACCCGAAGCATTTTCTTCACTCACTGCCAAAGCATAGGCAAATACCAGTCCGCGGGATTGCAGGGACTGTTTGTAGCCGCTGGCACGTATATAATAGGTTGAGGCTTTGCGGCGCAGGTTCAGCGGGCCGGGCAATACGCCCTCCTGTTCCAATCCCCGTTTTACGGCGTCCTGCATGGTTTTCCACACTTCTTGCAGGTAATCCCATATATCGCTGTCCTCACATTCCTTAACGTATTCCCAATAACTCTTTCCTGTACGCTCGCACCATTGCAGAATCTCTGTCATGCTGCTCATGGAGTACACATCGGGAGTGTTGACCGAGGATGCTCCGTCGTTTTCCTCTGCCAAAGCTCCTCCGCCGATGCTGAATACAGTCCATTGATCTGTTTCCTTCCCTTCTTTATCCACTGCGATGAATTTCATTCCGTTGGGGTGGAAAGGGAGGAAAATCTTAGGTTCCCAAATAATCTCTACCGGGGCTACAGGCTGCAGCACTTCGGTGATGGCAATGTTGGTCATGTGCCCTTTGCCGGTTGCAGCCAGACTTCCGTATAATGTCACTTTGAATGTCGCAGCTTCCGGATGCCTTTCCAAAAATATTTCGGCAGCTTTGCGAGGTCCCATTGTATGGCTGCTTGAAGGACCTGTACCAATGCGATAGAGTTCTTTGATTGACTTCATTTTGGTGAATGATTATTGGGTTATTGGATTATTAGTATCTTTATTTTTAGATTTTTATTTTTCGTTCTTGGTTCTCGTTCAACTTAGGTCTACAACCGTAATTCCTGCTCCGCCGAACTGTATATGTTCGTCGGCGAAATGGCTTATGCCCGGTACTGTCTGCAGATATTGGCGGATAAGTGTACGCAAGATACCCGTACCTGTCCCATGAAGGATGCGCACGCGGGACATTCCCACCAAAATGGCATCATCTATGAAATAGGTGACCGCCTGTAAGGCTTCATCACCACGCATGCCGCGTACGTCTATGTCTTGCTTGAAGTTCAGCTTCTTTTCGTACATACTGTCTTGGGTTTGCGAACTGATGTAAGTGCTTTTGGCAGAAACATCCGCTTGCTTGGGCTGTGCGTTTGTACGCTCCAGCCTGTCCAGCTTGACGGTGGTCTTGATACTGCCGAAAGCGACAGTGGCATTCTTGCCGTTTACCTCCATTACTTCACCCACCGAGGTCTGTCCTTTTATCCTGACATTGCTGCCGGGTACGATTGCAGCCAATCGTTCGGCCTCTTTTCGTGCCTGCTGTTCTGCCGATGCTTGGGCAGAGAGCATGTTTTCCTGACCTTTGTTGGCTTTCTTTTCCTTTTTCCGGTTTTGCTTTTCTTTCAGCTTTTCTATTTTGCGGGCAATCTTCTCTTCCTGCTCTTTTGCGGCAAGAGCCTCCATTGATTGGCGGAAATCGGCCAGTTCCTGACGTGCCTGACGGGTCTTTTCCTTTTCGGCTTGCGCCTCTTTAATGGTGCGAATGGTATTTTCGATACGGGCATTGGCTTCCTGTATCAGTTGCTCTGCTTCTTCTTTGGCTTTCCGCAAAATTTCTTTGCGGGATTTCTGCAGATCTTCTATCTCCGTCTGGTAGCGGGTAATGGTTTCTTCCATATGCTTTTCGCGTTGGCGGATGGTCTGGCGTTTGCCTTCCCAATATCGCTTGTCGCGCACAATGTCTTGCAGATATTTGTCGGCATTGATGTATTCGCTGCCGACAATCTCCGAAGCGTCGGCGATTACATCTTCGGGTAACCCGATTTTGCGGGCAATCTCTACGGCAAATGAGCTGCCCGGATTACCTATCTGAAGTTGGAACAAAGCCTGCATCAGGTGGCGGTCGTATAGCATGGCGCCATTCACTACCCCTTCGTGGTCTTCGGCAAAATGTTTCAGATTCTGATAGTGTGTAGTAATAACGCCGAACGTCTGCTTTTGGTTGAAGCGTTTCAATACTGCTTCGGCTATTGCCCCGCCAATTTGAGGTTCGGTACCACCGCCGAACTCGTCAATGAGGATAAGGCTGCGTTCATTGCAGTTCTTCATCATTATCTTCATATTGGTCAGGTGCGAGGAGTAGGTGCTCAGGTCGTCTTCAATGGATTGTTCGTCGCCGATGTCAATGAATATATTGCTGAATATACCGGCATGGCTGCGTTCGTGCATCGGGATTAGCAAGCCGCACTGTAACATGTATTGCAGCAGTCCGACGGTTTTCAGACAGACGGATTTGCCGCCGGCATTCGGTCCGGAGATGATGAGGATACGTTGCTTTTCGCTCAACTCTATATCCAGCGGCACTACTTTCTTTCCATGTTTGGCAAGAGAGAGTTGCAGCAACGGATGAACCGCCATTGTCCAGTCTAAAACCTGTTTGTTTTCAAAAGCAGGTTTCAATCCGGTGATTTGTTCGGAAAATAATGCTTTGGCACGTATGAAGTCTATCTCGGCAAGAAATTCGTATGACAGTAGGATGTCGGGGATAGAGGGGCGCAGCAGGTTGGAGAACTCCACTAAGATGCGGATAATTTCCCGTCGTTCGTCTCCTTCCAGTTCCCGGATGCGATTATTGGCTTCCACCACTTCCGCGGGTTCGATAAATACGGTTTTACCGCTGGCGGATTCATCATGTACAATTCCTTTTATTTTCCGTTTCAGGGCAGGCACTACCGGAATAACCAGTCGTCCGTCGCGCATTGTGGGCGCAACATCCTTGTCTACAATTCCTTCCGATTGTGCGTTGCGCAAAATGTTGTTTAGTGAGCGAGAGATGCTCCCCATTGTACTTACCAGTTCGCGGCGGATACGCGCCAGCTCTGCGGATGCGTTGTCTTTTATTTTTCCATACGGAGAGAGGATACCGTTTATTTTTCCGATGAGTTGTGGGAACACAGTTATGTCTCCTGCCAGCCGTTTCAGACAAGGGTAGGGGGATGCTGTTTCTTCTTCCTCCCCTTCGCTCTTCTGCAGAAAACGTACAATATCGCGTATTGTCTCCAATGACCGGCGAAGGTCGAAAAGTTCCTGTTCATCCAAGTACATTCCCTCCACGCGTATCCGCTTCAGGGACGGGCGTACATCAAAAAAATATTGTGCCGGAAAATTATCTTCCTCCCGGAGTATGCGTACAAATTCAAAAACCTGGTCCAGATGCTCTTCCACTTCACTAAAGCGGTCGGAGAACGCCATGTCTGTCACTCGTTCTTCGCCAAGCGTGCTGAGACATTTTTCTTTCAGCAGTTGACGTATTTGGTCGAAACCTATCTTCTGTTCAAAGTTCTGTGGGTATATCATGGATGCAAAAATACAATTAATTCGTGAAAAAACAGGAAGTATGTTTGCAGAATTAAAAATGATTTGTACCTTTGCACCGCTTAAAAGAGAAGTACTTCTTGAAAAGGAAGTTTTGGAGAGGTGGCAGAGTGGTCGATTGCGGCGGTCTTGAAAACCGTTGTGCTGCGAGGCACCCGGGGTTCGAATCCCTGTCTCTCCGCGGTTAGCATTGATAATCAGTGTTTTAAGAGGAGTTTACCCGGCTTTACATCATAAATGTAAGGCCGGGTTTCTTTTAATGATGTTAGTGTTTGAATGAGTCGTCTCTTTTTATATGCTCCCCCGATGTTATTTTGTTATATGGCAAATAGTTCTATATAATTTTATTTGTTTACTTTTATTGTATTTAGAAAGTTTCATATAGCTTCAGTTATTTAGTTTTCAATAGAAGTAAATCACTTCTATTTTTCAGTTTCTCATTTGTTGTTACTCGTAAATTATATCTTTTGAGCTATATTAATTTAATATTAATCTGAGATTAATTTTATTTGGACTGCTTTTTTAAGGGTTTTCCGTTTCCTTTGTGTTCAAAAATCAAAGTATTTAATTCAAACCAATATTGATAGAATGAAAAGGAATATGACTTTAAAAAGTTTGCTGTTGGTTGTGTGTGCGTTGTCCGGAAATGTTTTTGGACAAAGCACATTGAGTAATGGCAAGTTGGTGTATAATTATCCATTTGCACCAAGTGAGGGTATTGTGAACCGAATGGAAAAGGAATATAGGTCGGAAGTGTGCTTGAATGGTTTCTGGGACTTTCAACCGGTTTCATTGCCGTCAACCTATGTGCAAGGAAAAGGAGTGGCTCCTGAATTATCTTTACCGGAAGAAAAACAATGGAGTGCTATTAGGATAAAAATACCTTCACCTTGGAACATAAACGCTTTTGCGAATAGAAATCTTGAAGGGCCAGACCATCGTAACTACCCGTCTTATCCAAAGGAATGGGAACAAGTGAAGATGGCTTGGATGAGGAAAAAAGTTACTATACCTACCGAATGGACTGGACAACAGATAAAACTTTATTTTGAAGCAGTGGCCGGCGCAACGGAAGTTTATATTAATAAGGAGAAAGTTGGTGAGAACTTTGACCTCTTTCTGCCTTTTAGTATCGATATTACAGATAAAGTAAATGCAGGTGAAACAGTTGAAGTATTGGTAGGAGTGCGTAGCCAGTCCCTATTTGAGGATAATTCTACAATTGGGCGCCGTATTGTACCGGCTGGCTCTATGTGGGGATATCACATTGCCGGTATTTGGCAGGATGTGTATCTGCTGGCCTTACCTAAGGTGCATGTGGAAGACATATTTGTGAAACCTCTAGTATCTAAAGGAATACTGGAATTGGAAGTGACTGTGCAAAATAATATGGCAAAAAAGGCTGATTTGCAGGTTCAGGGTGATATTAACGAATGGGTTAATTTAGCTGGAACAGATGTTAACTCCGCTCCGATTCCGGTTTGGAAGTTAGGGAAAAAAGTATTGGAAGTGAAAGCTGTGAAAGTGTCTGTTCCGGCTAATGCTTCTACAAAAGTAGTACTACAAGTGCCTGTATCAGATGAATTGAGATTTTGGACTCCGGAATGTCCTAATCTTTATGCACTGTTGCTGGCTCTAAAAGTGAAAAAACAAAATTTAGATGTAAAATATGAGCGTTTTGGTTGGCGTGAGTGGACATTGAACGGTACTGTTCAATGTTTGAATGGTAAACCGTATCAACTGAGAGGTGACTCTTGGCATTTTATGGGGATTCCGCAGATGACTCGTAGATATGCTTGGGCTTGGTTTACAGCTATTAAAGGTATGAATGGAAATGCGGTTCGTCCTCATGCACAAGTTTATCCCCGTTTTTACTTGGACATTGCGGATGAAATGGGTATTTGTGTGTTGAATGAAACAGCTAACTGGGCTAGTGATGGCGGTCCGAAGTTGGATTCTGAACTTTTCTGGAAAGCTTCGAAAGAACATTTGACGCGTTTTGTTCTTAGAGATCGTAATCATGCTTCTGTTTTTGGATGGAGTATCAGTAATGAAAATAAACCGGTAATTTTGCATGTATTCAACAGACCGGAGCTGATGACTCCTCAGAAAAAAGCTTGGGAGGAGTGGAGAAATATTGTGCGGTTGAATGATCCTACCCGCCCATGGGTTTCGTCGGATGGAGAGGATGATGGCGATGGTATATTGCCTGTCACTGTAGGGCATTATGGTGATATGAACTCAATGAAACGTTGGATTGAAATAGGTAAGCCTTGGGGAATTGGTGAACATAGTATGGCTTACTATGGTACACCGGAGCAGGTCGCAAAATATAACGGTGAAAGAGCTTATGAATCTCAGCTTGGACGTATGGAGGGATTGGCAAATGAGTGTTATCATTTGTTGGCCAATCAACGTTCTATGGATGCTTCTTACAGTACAGTGTTCAACATGGCATGGTATTCTTTGAAACCTTTGCCGCTGGGTAAAAAAGATTTGACTTCAAAACCGGATATCAGCCGGGATGGTGTTTTCTTTACAGAATATAAGGAGGGAGTACCAGGCGTACAACCGGAACGTGTAGGACCTTATTGTACTACATTCAATCCGGGATATGATCCTAATCTGCCCTTGTATGACCCATGGCCTATGTATGATGCTATGCGTGCTGCCAATGCACCAAAGCATCCTGCTTGGTCGTCATATGCTGAGATTGATAAAAAGCAGTATGAGGCTCCGGAAGCGTTTCCTTCTGAGAAGTATAAGGAAATTATTTTTATAGGAAGAAAGGATAGTAAATTGAAAGGTATAATGGATGCACAAGGGGTGAAGTTTTCTACTAAAATAACTGCTCCTGCACAAATGATTTATATTGTAGATGGTACTTATGATCTGCCTGCCGCAGAAAAGAAGAGCATGTTGGTCAATCTTGCTAAAGGAGCCGATGTTTGGATATGGGGACTGACCCCTGAAACGGTAGATGTGTATAATGAGATACTGCCCCTTTCTGTAACGTTGGATAATTTGAAGCGTTCATCTTTCCTGCCGGTTCAGAAATCATGGATACGTGGGTTGAATAATTCAGATTTCTATTTCTGTGAACTTCAGCGGGCGGATGCTTCGGAATATTCTTTGAAAGGGGCCTTGGTAGAGGAAGGAGAGGTCTTGTTGAATGCTTGTAAAACGGATTGGAGAGCCTGGAACAAACGTCCGGAAGAGATAAAGACAGCTGGTACCATACGAAGCGAATATGAATGTACAGCTGCCACTCCTGTATTCGTGAGATATCAAAATGGGGCTTCCTGTTTTTACATCAGTACACTGAAAGAATTTACGAACTCAGAAAAGGGGTACAATACATTAAGGGCAATCTTGAAAAATGCAGGCATTGACTGCCAAGAGATTGAAGTAAAATCGAACGAGCTTTTTTTCTTACGTGATAATCAACTGGTTTTTCCTGCTGCTGTGAGAGATAAACTGATAAAAACAACTATGGGGCGGACTTTGGACATTTATGTGTTTAGTCCTCGTCCTCTGAATGATTTGCTGATAGAGCCCAATATGCCTAAACTGACATTAGTTGTGAAAACTAAAAAATGCCAGCTTTCTATTAATGATGAAGTATATGCAGCTGCCGAGAAAAATAGATATGAAGTTACTTATAAGGAGCTACCTCTATTGCAGGGTTGGAATAAAATAAGTATTGCAATCGGAGAAAATGATAAGAATGAATTCAGTGGTAGTTTTAGGTGTGATAACAGAAATGAATTCCTTCCTTCATTGAAAGCGTCATTTGTAAATCCTGAAGCAAAATAGTAGGTAAATAGATTGAAATTTAGGTATAGCTTATAGATTATCTTAAAAACGCCTTCGCTTTACAGTGGCTATACCTTTCCGCCGTTCGAAAGGTTTTCTGCGGAAAGGTATAGAGATAATCTATGTTCTGCCTTCCGGGCTTGGATTGGGCCGCACTATAAAATATTTTGTGTAAATGGAAAAATGGAGGTCCATCGTGCATTACGACATACCTCCTTATATTTAGGGACATTCAGTAAATAGCATAAGATTAGCCAACTAATTCATACTTAAAGTATTGCAAATTAGTTGGCTTTTTTGTATCTTTAGGTATTCCCCCGAAAATAAGGTTTGGCAGCCAAAACGGGGGAAATCCCCGGACTAAGATATGGCTAAGATACAAAATATTTCAGAGATTCACCCTACTTAGGGCTTTACAGAATTTGATATTCTGGAAAAATATCGTAAGAGTTTTAATGAGAGTGAGCTTGGCAGGCTTCATTCCGTTTTTCCGTTTGAGCGTATGGCAAAAGAAGCAGGTCTGTCGGAGCAGCGTCTAGGACGCAAGAACATTTTCAGTCCTTGTGCAAAGATCAGTCTTATGGTACTGAAGGCCTACACTGGCTTTTCCGACAGACGGCTGGTAGAACATCTTAACGGTAACATACACTATCAGATGTTCTGTGGAGTTATGATAGATCCATCCAACCCTATAACCAACTAAAAGATAGTCAGCGATATCCGTAACGAGATAGCCTCCCGTTTTGACATTGACGCTCTTCAGAAGGTCCTTGCCTTACATTGGAAGCCTTACCTTGAAAACCTTCACGTGTGTATGACTGATGCTACATGTTATGAAAGCCACATGCGTTTTCCTACAGACATGAAACTCCTTTGGGAAAGTATCGGATGGTTTTACAGGCATACCTGCCAGCATTGTAGGGATCTTGGCATAAGACGTCCGCGCAACAAATATACGGATGTTGCAAAATCCTATCTGTCTTACTGTAAGAAAAGAAAAAGGAAAGCTTCAAGGACAAGGATGCTCAAGCGCCGTATGATAAGGCTCCTTGAAAAGCTTATCATGCAGAAAGATGCGATTCATAGGGAGTACGGTGCTTCACTCCGATATACACAGGATTATCAGAAACGGCTTTCCATAGTTGGAAAGGTCTTGTACAGGAAAAGGAAATGTTTGAAGGCAGGAAGGTCAATGACCGTATTGTGAGCATTGACCGTCATTATATACGTCCCATCGTAAGAGGTAAGGAAACAAAGACCGTTGAGTTCGGTGCAAAAGTCAACAACATACAGATAGACTGAATATCTTTCATCGAGCACATCTCGTTCAAGGCGTTCAATGAGGGTATACGCCTTAAGGACTGTATCCGTGTGCAGCAGAAGCTTATGAGCGTTAGGGTAAGATGCGTGGCTGCCGACTCCATATATGCTAATAATGCCAACAGAAAGTTCTGCACGAAATATGGGATATCCATTTCCTTCGTGCGCAAGGGAAGGGCGGCAAAGGACGAGCAGTTGAGAAAGGTTCTCAGAAGTGAACTCTCAAATGAGAGAGCCACCCGGCTTGAAGGTAGCTTCGGCACTCAGAAACAACATTACTCACTCTCAAGAATAAAGGCGCGGAACAGGAAGACGGAAATCCTGTGGATCTTCTTCGGAATACATACGGCAAATGCCGTACAGATGATA
Organism: Bacteroides eggerthii; assembly: GCF_025146565.1. Classification (NCBI taxonomy): domain Bacteria; kingdom Pseudomonadati; phylum Bacteroidota; class Bacteroidia; order Bacteroidales; family Bacteroidaceae; genus Bacteroides; species Bacteroides eggerthii. The sequence goes on from NZ_CP102258.1 coordinate 2,149,924, forward strand.
GACAAGATCAAAAACAGACTGGATAAAGTTGCATGACATGGTTTTACAGACTGAATCAGAAGAGGTCATCAGACTTCTTCCGCAACATCATGTCTTGCCGGATAAGTTCAGGCGAGAAAACATAGAAAAAATACAATAAAAAGAGCATATGAAGTGATTATGGTCCATCATCTTCATATGCTATCTTAGTTTTTAGGGGCATTTACTGAATATCCCTAATTAATTATATTTTTTGTCATATACTAAATATTTGATTATATAAACGATACTACAAGTCTTTTCTAAGAGTAATATCCTTCCAGTGTAATGAGTACGCTGTTTCTGCTGCATCGTCAAGATATTCTTGCAAAAACTTGAATGGGAAAGGATATGTCATAAGCTCATTCCAACGTCCAAAGCCAAACTTTAACATCTTGCATATTTCCAAAATTTGCTGGTCAATGAGTTCTGGATTTTCTTTATGAAGTATAAATATACGTCGAGCACGAGGCATTTTGTCCATCTTGGTTTTCGGAGTAATCTTCATAGATTCGCTATTAGTTCCTGATATATAAGAATACGAACCTTCTGGATTTCCGTCAATACCATCTGTTTTCCATAGATGGAAACCTATATAACCACGAAGATATTTATGAGCAACTTTTTTTCGTTTGAACATAGCTACAGTTTCACCATTATTAGCAACCTTACTATAAGCTTCATCAATCAGATTCACATCTAAAATTGGTATTTCATCTGTATCGACGATAAAATAGACATTGCCGTCTTTAACTAATGCCATATAATCTCTTGCTCCTCGAATTTTGTCGTAGTCAAAATATTTTAGCTTTTGAGATATAAAATCCTCGAAATCTTCACCTTGATTATCTTGTGATAGTCCATATTGTTCAACATCTATACTTCCTTGATTGTCAATTTTCAAAGACGCTCCATGAACATTACCTTGATTGATTTTGTATCTGATAGCATTCCACCCCTCAAGCATATTTGCCAAAGGCTTTGGCATTATTCTTTTAGCTAAACTATCCTTTACAATTAGTTCAATGAGTATTCTTCTCACACTTGGGGTGTCAAGCAAGTCAAGTTTCTCGTCGCCATAATAAGTGATATGCTGGAGGGCATTTCCGTTGTTTGACAATCTTACCATGGATTGTGAATACTGAGTTACCTCACATCCTTCTTCTTTAGGCTCGCATAGTTTGATTATAATATCGTCCGGCGTTGGTTTTTTGGGAAAAACAAGAAACCCACTCATAATTTCTTGGGCTTCATTCTTGAAATTCGAAATAACCGACTTGGATCCATTTGTTTGAAACGGGTCTTCAAATGAAATGCTTCTTCCTGCAAGATACTCTTGTGCAAGTGCCAAGATTCCATCTTTGGTTTTGCATTCATCGTAATGTATAATCTGGGAATCTGTGAATTTTATATCTAATATTCCTTTAAACGCATCATTAACAGATTCTACGACCTGCCAGATAACATACAATTTTCCGTGAGCATAATCTTCGACATTATATGGCCAATAAGGGACAAGGTTTTTATTATCTTTGAAGTTCTTCTTCTGAATGAAAAGTTTTTTCAAGTCGTACTCACCACTTTTCACGCTTTTAATGATTATTGGTTTTACAGATTGCCCAGACCAAAACTCTCCATCTAAATCTTTGGAAATCTGGAATACGCATGTTCTGTGCCTTAATAGATCTTTTTCATTAAAAGGATTAGAAAACGATGTTGTTCGAGCTGTAAGATTCATGTATTCATTAACCTCTATTTTAAGACATACAAGTTCTTTGCGACTCTTGCGAGCCCCAAAATTCTTGTCGTCACAAACAAGTAACGAGCCATCGTTATACATCATGTTGCTATTCTTTTTCTTTCCAAGAGAATTTATAGCTAATGATGCAATGATTCTTTGCTGTAATTTATCTTTATACTTTTCGAGAGTATTATTCCAAGCTTTAACATCGTTGTATGCTCTAAGACTATTAAGAACTTCTTGCTCTTTCCCTTTGGTGGTTAATATGAAGAATTGAACAGAAGGGAAATGCTGAGCACCCCATCTGTTTTTTATTCCAGTAACAGATATGAAAGGAACATTTCCGAGTTGTTCATAAGCCAAATTCTTCCGTTCTGGATCCGTACTATAATAAGATACTATCGAGTATTTTGCAAAGAACTTGTCTTTATCCCAAGAGACTTCTATTCTATTTGTCGTGATAGGAAGGCTCTTTATATAATTGTCATCTAATATTATCTTTCCCATTATCCAATGATTCTTTTGAGTCTGTCGATTGCACTTGGGATGATATTGCCATCATTGTCAATGATTCCATGAATCTCTGTTACAGCATCCATGGACTCTCCAGTAAGTTGCAACATACTAACAGTAATAAGTTGACATCCTAATCTTTCGCGCTTAATCTTGCGTTTGTCTTTAGTCGCCAGTTCACCCTGTTTATCATTATGCTCCACGAGAGGATTCATGTTCTTAACATCAAATGCAATCTTATATGTTCCGTCTGGATTACAGATGACAAAGTCTGCCAACTCATAGTCGCGACCTTCAAGGTGCTTGAAGTCTTCCTCTTTACAATTAGTGTACTCTAAGACTATTGCCTTGAAAGCTTCTTCACCTATTTCACCTGCATAATCTGTCTTTAATATCTCTGGATGAAGAATTAAGTTACCTGACTTCCAATCAGTAGCATAACCATTTGTTATAAAGTGTTTACGAATAACATCATTCTTTATCAATACATCCAACCTTACTGTGGAAGGGGAGATTGGTTGAGGATATAACTTTCCTTTTCCTTGTGGACAAATGTCGTTCCTGCGATTAGGATCAAAGGAGAAGAAGTATTCGTTGTTCTCATTCCTTTGCCAGTCACCATAGCATTTGCAGATGAAGGTCAATTGTTTATCTTCTTCAACTAATTCGTTATAATCATCAATGACAGGTTTCTTGATGATTGTTTGCTTATAACTCTGATTCATCAACTGGTTTATCTGCACATTATGAGGTACAGATGTGCCTTCTTCAACATCGTCTTCAAAATCATCCTCTCGAACTGGATGTGGAGTATACCTAAGGGCAATACTGCGCATTCTGTCGAGTTGCCTTTTAACGTAGTTGGCATTGTTGCATCTAACAATTTCTTCAGGATTTGCTGCGGTTGAAGGTTCTTTCGGCATTGTAAGGATGTACTCTGCAAGTGTACGGAACTCCTTGGTAAGAGACTTTTCAAGGTTGTCTTTGTTAAAATACTTAGCCATATCCATATCAAACAGAATGTATGTCGTATGTGGTTTGTTTCTTGTACGACACAAACGACCAACAGCTTGTTCAACAACAGTCTGGGCCCATGCAGCCTTGTCTTTACCTATGCCAGGATTGTTCTTGTCGCCAAACCAGAAATTGTTAGAAAGAGCTCTGCATAGCCATGAAGCTACCTCGTTCTTTGAGAGACAACCTCGTTCGTACAGCATCATCAGGGAGAGCATGGCATTATAAAGGCTTTTCTCAAAAGTAAACTCATTGCCGTCCTCACTCATCATCAGATATGCACTTGGACATTGAACATAAACGGCATCCCAGTCTTTCTTTAGTCTTACACCGTTTGTTTCCCAATTGTCACCTTTGACAAAATCAAGACTATCGGGAATTTCATACTGCATGTTGGCGCCAGCTTTGAAACTTGCATATGCAGATACCAACATGATTTTAGAATCCTTGCTTTCGCTGAGTTCTTTGAGAATTGACCCTTCAACCTCTTCCCAATCTTTTGAAATTCTAATATGGTCATTAGACCAGTCGCTCGGGAGTTCATCTTCAAATGGAGTATTTTGGTACTTATATGTTCCATCTATCAGACAGCTTAATACATTTGTTTGGATAGGGTCACCATTTCGATTTTGAAAGAATATCATGCTTCTTATGTCTTCATGGTTAATAAACCAATGATAGGCTTCAATAAACTGGAACAGGCGATAAAGAGGGAAGGAAATACTTTCTCCTTCCTTTTTGGATTTCATGAGTTCTCTCCGAGTACATTTGAACCAGAGCTCGTCAAGACCTTCCTCGCGAGCCTCTTTAGAAAACATCATTTTATACTTTTCTGGCAGGAATGTTTTCTCATCCCTGTTATCTTCGAAAGTATAGTGCTCCAGTGGTTTTATTTCTATTTGATGACCAATTGGATAAGTGTGAGAAACGAGATTATCAAATGTCTCTTTATCATGTTCAGACAAGACATGAACATTATTCCCAATACTCTCTTTAAGATATTCTATGTCGCAGTTACTAATCACGGACGAGCTTGATGCTGTTGCAGAGCACAGCACGACGGAAGTTCCCTCAGTCCTCAATAGATCGAAAATGATCTTCTCAGGTGTAGTGGAAATTTCTCTACAGGAAAGACGAACTCGATGCTGGTTGTCTCGTTCGTCAACTTCTTCCTGATACAATTGAACTCCTTGTGAATAAACGGAGTAATCGGGCAGCTTTAACTTCTCTTCTCTTTTATTGATAATCAGATTCTTTCTGTTTGTCATAAATTCAAAGAGCTGTTGCTCAAATTGGTATTCCGAGTTTGTCTCAAAACGAGAGAAGAGTGTATGGATTTCTCTTTCTCGGGTTGGATAACCTAAATAGTGGTTCTTTGGTAATTTGTTCGCAGAAAGTTCATCTTCTGTTTTTTCGAACTTTTCCACACTCTTTTGAAATGCCTCATTGACTACCTTGCTTAATTGAGCTTTAATGGCTGTGGTATTGCCTACAATCAACGAAAGGAATTTGTTCATTGGCACGACGTAGTCAAATCTTTGTTTTAATTCAATATCATCCTCTGCGTGATGCAACTTAAACTGCTTCTCGCCTTTGTTGTAGCATATGAAGGAATGTGATTTGTCGTTGGATTTAGAGACATTGAGTTTTAGAGCAGGTCCAGAGAAAAATACACCTCGACGATAGTCCTCAAGTTCTTCTATGTCACCCAAGAAAATGTTCTTGTATGGCTCTGTCTTTCCTAGAGTCTTCTCCCAATTTGTTGAGATGATGTTATTAGCTTTATTCAGAGAATCATCGAGTAAGCTGCCATAATATTCGTCTGACACATGTTCTGCCATATCTATCAGTTGCTTATACTGAAGATAACCATTGTAGCCCTTTGAAAATCTATTTTTTCCTCTAGAACTTTCTATAGCTTGATCAATGATAGCATTGCGCATTGCAATTGCGGCTTGGTCTGATTCATCTAGTAGAATCAGGGTTTTCTTTTCTTTTTCTGTAATGTCATGAAGGCTGATTTTTTCACCAAGAATAGGGTCTATGCCGTACATTGCTTTATGTACGGTCATTAGGAGAACTTTTTTCTTTTTATAATCAACCTGAGGGTAAACTTTTGCCAAAGAGGGAAAATCACGCAGGACTTTCCCAATGTCTAAACGACGACCTTTTTTCTGTCGGTTATATACCTTTTTATATAACTCAAAGAAATTTCTAACGTCTCTTCTGAGTTTCGTTTCTCCTTCGGTTATCTGGGCTTGAACAAAATCGTTATTGTTGTTGCCCTGAGTAAGAATCAAATTTTTAACACCTTCGTAGGTCTTTTTGATTTTACTGCAGGCATATCTCAATTCATTATTGCTTCCTTCTGTTTTCATCTCACCGATTCTGTGTTCTATCTGTTCGATGAATCTGCGGAAAGAATCAGTATCAATAGCCTTTTTTATTACCTCTGTATTATTTTCAATAACCAATTTTTGGTCTTCTTTAATCAAACTATCTTGCAAATCAATGAACCTGTCAATCTCTCGGTTCATGCCTTCTACCAACTTGTTTTGAACACAAAGAATAACAATACGGTCAAAATGCTTAGGATAGTATTCACATGTCAGTTTTCCAATCGTATAAGACTTGCCTCCACCTGTTGCTATGTCGCAGATGTGGAGTCCTGGCTTTACATACTTTTTGAAGATACCTTCAACGTGTTTACTCAATTCTTCCTTGTATGTTTCTTTCGCTTGAATCATTCCGGTGATAATGTATGCTGTTAATAATCAATTGATTAGTTCTTAAGAATCATTTCCCGACGCAAAAATGTTGGAATATATTCTGTAATACCATATCATTTGTCACCTCTCCCGCAATATCACTCAAATGGAAAATACATTCCCGAATATCTTGTGACACGAAATCTCCGGAAAGATTATTTACCAAGCCTTCTTGTACTCGGTGGATAGCTTCTAATGCATTGTTTAATGCTTCATAGTGGCGGACATTGGTAACAATAACGTCATTTTGAGTAATGGTAGGAAGATGTGCAGATGTTATTAGCATTTGTTGCAGTTCTTCGATATGTTCTCGTTTTTTAGCAGATATGACGATTGATTTTACGTCGTCAGGGAAATTGGTAGGGATATCATTCTGTATATTAGCCACCAGATCGACTTTATTATAAACAAGGATGAGTTGTTTGGCTCTACAGCGGGGAAGAAGTTGGCTGGATAGTTGTGTGATTTGAGTTTGGGCATTTGTAGCATCAATCATCCAAAGAACGATTTCTGCTTGGTCCAACTTTTGGAAAGTACGTTCAATACCAAGACTTTCAATTGTGTCGTTGGTTTCACGAATACCTGCCGTATCAATGAATCGGAAAGTAATTCCACCTATATTAACCGTATCCTCTATCACATCGCGTGTTGTACCATGAATATCGCTGACTATGGCTTTTTCTTCATTTAACAAGACATTAAGTAGGGTGGATTTTCCTGCATTTGTTTCGCCAATGATAGCTACCGGAACGCCATTCTTAATTGCGTTGCCTACATTAAAAGAGTTCACTAAGCGAACAATGACTTTTTCAATGTTATCCGCTAACAGACAAAGTTCGGAGCGATCGGCAAATTCCAATTCCTCGTGATCACTAAAATCCAGTTCAAGCTCAATGAGTGAGGTGAAATGTAGTAACTGGTTGCGTAGAGTGGTAAGTTCTTTGCTGAAACCACCGCGCATTTGGCTCATGGCAAGACGATGAGTCGCTGCGGAAGATGAAGCGATAAGGTCGGCAACGGCTTCCGCTTGACTTAAATCCATTTTTCCATTAAGAAATGCACGTTGAGTGTATTCGCCCGGTTGGGCCATGCGGCAACCATTCTTAATCAATAGCTGTAGCACTTTTTGTAAAATGTAGGCTGAACCATGACATGTGATTTCTGTACTGTTTTCACCTGTATAGGAGTGAGGAGCACGAAACAAGCTGACAAGCACTTCATCTATAATTTCAGAACCTTCATGAATCCGTCCAAAAGTAAGCGTATAAGGTTTGCTCTCCTCCAACCTTTTATTGCTAATGGCAGGGGTAAAAATACGGGATGTGATTTCGATAGCTTCCGGTCCGGAAACTCGAATACATCCAATAGCCCCTCCCTGGGCAGTGGCTATGGCACAGATAGTATCTTGATTCATGATTTTCAGTTTGTTTTTATTCGACAAAGATAACGGTTTATCATAAAAAAATGATGTAACTTCTTGGCTTTTATTGTAACTTTATATAAATCAATAACTTTAGATGAAGCATCTATATAGGCTGGCTATAACTTCTATTAGAAAAGTAATGATAGGGATGCAAAATAGGATGATTTTAATTTTTTGTAGATAGATGGTCTGTTTAAGAAATTTAAACTTCCTGAGCAGGATGGTGCATAGTAATAGAAAAGTGTGATTAGGCATCACAGCCTATGCCTGTTGTTGCCGTAATGGAACATTTATATTATACGGAACAACAATAGGACATAGCAAGCTGGATGTTATAAGATTATTGGAAAGCTTTAGATCGCGGTCTGAAAGAAACGTTCAAGGCTTTGTGTATAATCTTTTAAATTCGTTCGAGTACCTTAAGAATCAGGTGATCAATAGTGTTTTTATATCCTGTATTGGCTTCTTTTATTAATCGGTTGGCAATTACCATGCAGACCGTCATGGCTTTATGTCCCATTAGGCGGCTGAGGCCTGCCAATGCGGAACTCTCCATTTCAAAATTAGTGATTTTGTAGCCATTGTATTCGAATTTTTCGATTTTCTCATTTTGATATGGATCTGCTAATGGCACACGTAGCTCACGTCCTTGTGGACCAAAGAAACCGCCGGCTGCAATGGTAACACCACGCACCATGTCATCTCCGGCTATGCGATCTATCAGCTCTGCACTTGCATCAATAACATAGGGAGCGGGAGCGCACATATTGCCCGACCAGCCCATATGATTGAGGAAAGCACGTTCAAAAGGAAGGTCGCAAACAGAGTTACGTCCGGCATAGAAGTTCAGTAAGCCGTCGAAACCTATCGATTTGGCAGAACAAACGAAGGTCCCTACGGGGGTATAAGGCTGTAGGCCACCACAAGTGCCGATGCGTACCAGTTCTAATTGGCGCAGTTGTTTTTTTTCTTCCCGCGTTTGGAAATCAATATTGGCTAGCGCATCCAATTCATTCATGACAATATCAATATTGTCGCAACCAATACCGGTGGAGACAACGGTGATACGTTTGCCTTTATAAGTACCTGTAATTGTTTTGAATTCGCGACTCTCTACTTCACATTCTTTATTTTCGAAGTGGGAAGCAACCAGCGCTACCCGGTCGGGATCACCTACGAGGATTATTTTATCTGCCAGCCATTCGGGCTTTACATGCAAATGGAAAACGGAACCGTCTTCATTGATAATTAGTTCGGAAGATGCAAAATACTTTTTCATGTTACAGGATATTATGATTGTTTATAAATAGAAAACGTCGGTAACCGGTTTCTGTTCACCAGTTCCGACGTTTATATCAATCGCTTTACCGGTTATTTGCTTAATGGTTGGTTGGATATGCCTGTTGTCGGTTTGGCAATGTTTTCGCGCATCGAAGTATCGGCCTCGATGTTTTTCATGCGATAATAATCCATTATACCTAAATTACCATTACGGAATGCTTCTGCCATAGCCTTAGGAACTTCTGCTTCTGCTTCAATAACTTTGGCGCGTGCTTCCTGTGCTTTGGCTTTCATTTCCTGCTCACTGGCAACTGCCATGGCGCGACGTTCCTCAGCTTTGGCTTGAGCAATGTTCTTGTCTGCATTTGCTTGGTCTATTTGCAAAGCGGCACCAATGTTTTTGCCTATGTCAATGTCGGCAATATCGATAGATAGAATTTCAAAAGCGGTACCGGCATCCAATCCTTTGCGAAGTACCAATTTGGAAATAGAATCCGGATTTTCCAGAACAGATTTATGATTTTCGGAAGAACCGATAGATGATACGATACCTTCGCCAACACGAGCTAAAATAGTATCTTCTCCGGCACCACCCACCAATTGCCGGATATTGGCACGCACAGTTACACGAGCTTTGGCAATCAGCTGAATTCCATCTTTTGCCACAGCCGTAACAGGTGGGGTGTCAATAACTTTAGGGTTTACAGACATTTGAACTGCTTCGAACACATCACGTCCGGCAAGGTCAATGGCAGTAGCCATTTGAAAAGGTAATTCAATGTTGGCTTTGGAAGCAGATACCAAAGCATGCACCACTTTCTCAACGTGACCTCCTGCAAGGTAGTGTGCTTCTAATTCGTCACGTGTGATGTTGCTTAGACCGGCTTTATGTGCTTCAATCAAGCCCGGCACAATGATGTAAGGCGGTACATTACGGATACGCATCAGAAATAGTTGGACCAGTGATATGTTTACCCCCGAAACTTTAGCGGATAACCATAGGAAAAACGGTACGTAATGGAAAAACAGTACCAGGAAAATAATACCACCTACAATAATGAAGGCAGTGAGATACATTGTGCTTGGATCCATGATTTTAGTTATTAGTTATTACTTATTACTTAATTGATTATTGGTGATTTATGATTTACTTTTTCTTCTCCACAAGTATTACTCCGTCTGTAATGCGGTTTACTATAATAGGAGTTTTCTCATTCAGAAAACCATCTGTGGATTTGACTTCTACGATATCGCCGTTTATTTCAGCATATCCGATAAGGGCAAGGCGGGTCGTTGTAACACCTGTGTCGCCTATTTTCACTTTTTCTTCGGCGCTTCGGTCTATCTTTGAAGTAATATTCTTTTTCAAGGCTATCTTGTCTAAAGTTTTGGAACGCATAAACCATATCAGCGAGCCAACACAGGCTATGGCAGATACGGCAAGTGTGATGAAGCCTGCTGTTGTTCCTATATTGGTAAATGCATAATAATTGGCATAAATGATGCAACCGCCTGCCAGAAAACCGGCGATGCTGATACCCGGTACTATGAATAATTCCACTAAGAACAGTATAACTGCTGCTACGACTAATACTATGATAATGAAGATGTCCATAGTTTTTCTATTTAATGGTTTGTTTTTCTAATTTACGCACTTGGATAACAGATTGATCTATTTCCGTGGCCAATTGTTGTACACGTTTTTCCAAGTCAAGTATAGCTGGAGCCATTTGGGCTTTTTCGTTTTGATTGGCACGAGAATATTGGGTACGTATATTTTCCAGTTTACTCTGTTGCTGATGATAGCTTTCTTTCAATTGAAGATATTTTTTGAATTGTGCTTTTGCCTGTGGAGAACGGAAATCGGTCGCATAGTGATAGATATGCTGGTCATCAATCACAAATTCGAATTCATGGTGTTTCTTTATTTCCGGCTTTTCCTGCATCACTTTTTGTAACCGGCTTTGGGCATCAGCCACTAAGTTCTCATCTGTCCATGTATCCTTAATGGAATGAAGTTGGGCAAGTTTTATCAATTTGCCTTTATCCATGTTTTCATAGTTGTATACCTGTTTGGATGATGCCGGAATGAATACATATATGCAGACTTTATCCTCCGGCTGATAACGGTCTGATGCAAACCAGCCTAAGTTATTGAATTCGTCTATAACATACATATAATCGTTGTAGGGGGAGTTGAAAGGCATGCCTACATTCTCCGGAGCCAGATAGGTGTCTGTATTCATGTTATAGCGCGTTACAAAAATATCATAGTTTCCCATAGATGCAGGACCGTCTGCGGCATAATAAATAGTGATGCCGTCTGCCAACACATAAGGATAGTTGGCATTCATTGATTCATTGATACTGCCGGGAAGCATGTTGCCTTTGCCCCATTCATCCATCATCTTGTTGCGTGATAGGATGTTGAGTGTGCTGTCTTTCTGCAACTCGCTATAATAGATTTTATTTCCCAATTCTGTTTCGTACACAGTGCCACCCTTGCCATTGGAGTTTTTAAAGTAGGTGTCATACATAAAAAGTTTGCCGGATTCAGGGCTGATTTTGTATGCTTTGAGAAAATCTTTTTTGTCTACCACAAAACTGTCAATGAAGCAGACTTCCTCTACGCCTTTTAGCATACGGAGGTTTGCTTTACTTTTTTCCAACAGTTTTTCCGCTTCGGCTGTAGGGCGTCTTCTTTTGGTCAGTTCGGCAATATATTCTTCGAAAGTGTTGACTGCATCTTCAAATCGGTAGGTGGCATTATAGGCCTGTGCCAAATAAAGCTGCCCACCGGCAGCCCGACGTTTTACGGCTGTTTCTAAATACTTGATAGCTTCCTCCGCTTCCCCTGTGTTTAAACAGCACACGCCATACCACAGATTATAACTTCCGTTGTTAGGCTGTGATTTGACGAATTTTTTAAAAGCTGGTTTGGCTTGGTCATATTGGCCTTTCTCATAGAGCGCTTTAGCTTGTGTAAGGGTTTGCGCTGAAATATTCATTCCAAAGAAACCTAATAACAAAAGCAGTATATATTTTTTCTTCATATATGAAAATCTTTTTAATGAGTTCAAAAATACAAATTTATCGGGAATAAAGCGGTTTTCTGTGATTCTATTATGTTAATTCTTCTTTAAATGATTCTTTTCAACTACTTTTGCAGCCGATTTTTAAATGATTTTTATGGCACAATTTACAGAGGAAGAAAAGACTTTGCGGCGTATTGAAAAGCGGTTCGGTAAAGGAGTGGTGGAATATGGGCTTATAGAAGAGGGCGATCGGATTCTTATCGGACTTTCCGGAGGAAAAGATTCTCTGGCGCTGGTTGAATTGTTGGCGCGTCGTTCCCGGATTTTGAAGCCGAGATTTTCTGTTATTGCTGTTCATGTGGTAATGAAGAACATTCCTTATCAAAGTGATGTGGATTATCTCAGAAATTATACGGAGTCATGTGGGATACCTTTTGTTCTGTATGAAACGGAGTTTGATGCAAGTACGGACACTCGTAAGTCACCTTGTTTTTTATGTTCTTGGAATCGGCGGAAAGCTTTGTTTACTGTGGCAAAGGAGCAAAAGTGCAACAAGATAGCCTTGGGACATCATATGGATGACATTCTGGAGACCTTGCTGATGAACATTACTTATCAGGGTACATTCAGTTCAATGCCGCCGCGATTGGTAATGAAGAAGTTTGATATGACAATCATCCGGCCCATGTGTCTTGTGCATGAGGCGGATTTAATGGAACTGGCAGAGATAAGGGCATATAGGAAACAAGTGAAGAACTGCCCTTATGAATCGCAGTCAAGCCGGAGTGCGATGAAAAGAATTTTGCACCAACTGGAAGAAATGAATCCGGAAGCCCGATATAGCTTATGGGGGAGTATGAGTAATGTGCAGGAAGAATTGTTGCCGAGGAAATTAAAATAAGATTAAAAAAAGTTAGTAAGTAACCTCATTTAAGTAATCATTATATGAAAGCTTTTTATACTATTCTACTATTGATTGTATCCAATGTCTTTATGACATTTGCTTGGTACGGGCATTTGAAATTGCAGGAAATGAAAGTAATTTCCAATTGGCCACTTTATGCTGTAATTTTGTTTTCGTGGATGATAGCTTTGGCAGAGTATGCATTTCAGATTCCGGCAAATCGTATTGGTTTTATCGGTAATGGCGGTCCTTTTTCGTTAATGCAGTTAAAAGTTATTCAGGAAGTGGTGACACTTATTATTTTTACGATATTTACCACTGTTCTCTTTAAAGGAGAGTCTTTGCATTGGAATCATTTTGCGGCATTTGTTTGCTTGGTATTGGCGGTGTATTTTGTCTTTTATAAATAGAGGATTGGATTAGCGGATCTCTTTCCGCTAATCCAATCCTCTATACTATTATTTACCTGTGATATATTTGCTCATACCTTTCGTGTAGAACATTTGGAATTCTCCCTTGTCATCCGTATATATGAAACATGCGTCAAGATCGGGGTGAGCATTGGCAAAACGTTCGGCCTCTTCCAGTCCCATGACCATGAAAGCAGTAGCGTAGGCGTCGGCGCTCATGCAATCCCGGGCAATGACTGTTGCCGACAAGATGTTATGTTGTACAGGGTATCCTGTGCGTGGATCTATGGTGTGAGCGTATTTCTTTCCGTCTTTGTAGTAATAGTTCCGGTAATTGCCTGAAGTGGCGATGCCCATGTCGGTCACTTGCAATATGGTTTGTAACTCTTGATTTACGGCAAGTGAGTCATCTACCGGCTTGTTGATGCCGATGCGCCATAAACTTTTCTTCGGGTTTTCTCCGCGAACCACTACTTCACCGCCTATATCCACCATGAAGTTACCGATGCCTTTTTTTTCTAATAATTGTGCAATGACATCCACTGCGTAACCTTTGGCTACGGCGCTGCATGAAAGCATGATGCGAGGGTCTTGTTTGATAACCTTCCCTTCGGCAGATAATGAAACTTTTGAATAACCTGTAATATCTAATAGGCTGTCTATCATAGCTGAATCAGGGAATGCACCTTTCTTGAATCCGAACCCCCAAGCATTGGCCAACGGAGCTACTGTAATGTCAAAGGCCCGTCCGGTCTCTTGGGATATCTCCATGCTGCGGCGGAATACGTTAATAAAGAAAGTGTCGGGGATGATGTCTTCGTTTCGGTTGATACGCGTAATGGTGGCCGTATCGTTGAAAGGGGATAACGAACCGTCAAAACGTTTGAGCTCTGCTTCAATTTCGGACTTCAGATCGCTGTCATACTGGTAAGTTATGTTATATACTGTTCCAAAAATCAGCCCGCTGGCGGTTCGATAAGGGATGGCACGATTGTGTCGTGCGAGTATTCCGATAGTGCCTAATACAAGCAAGGCAACCCACAAAAAATTCCGTTGTACTTTCTTGTCCATAATATTTAATGCTAAGTTAATAACCCTCAAAAGGATAATCCTCCTCCGGCTTTCCTCTGTTCTCTATTGGGATTTGGGGCTTTCTATTCTTGATATCAACTGCAAAACAGGTGCTCTATCAATATCTTTGTGCCTATGATAATAAGGATGACGCCACCCCAGAGTTCTGCGCGTAATTTGCGGGCAATGCCACATCCGAAACGGATACCGAACATCAGTCCGACAAATGATAAGGCAAATGATACAAATCCTATGATGCCGATAGAAGGCAGTATGGATGAAAAACTGCGGACACCCAGAAATGCAAATGAAACACCGACTGCCAGCGCGTCGATACTGGTGGCTACCGCTAATGCCGAAACCACTTTTAGGCTGGTAGGGTCAAATTCATGTCTGCAATCTTCATCTTTGAAAGATTCCAAGACCATACGCCCTCCAAGAAAAGCCAGAATAGCAAAAGCTATCCAATGGTCTATGTTTTCAATGAGATGGCTGAAAAAGCTGGCTCCTATCCAGCCAAGTAGCGGCATGAGTGCCTGAAAAAAACCGAAAGCCAGTGCCATTATCAGCATCGGACGCATCCGGACACGTTTCAATATAATACCGCTGGCAATAGATACTGCGAAACAATCCATTGCAAGTCCTATGGCAAGCAACCAGATTTCTAATCCTGTCATTGTTTTAGAATGGTAATTTATAGATTATTGTATAAGTGACCCCTGTGGTGTTTCCGTTGTATTTGCCATAACCCGGTACGTACCATGGGTCTCCATATTCGGCAACGGAAGAACTCAGACGGAATTTGAAGCGTAATGCCCAGCCCATATACAGGCTTTTCCACACATGTGCCCGTATGCCGACACAAAATTCCGCCCATTGCATTGAACCTTTCATTCCTTTATGGTCAAAAGGCAGGCTGCCTCCCCAGATACCGTCTATCAGGTTCGGATTGCCTAAGCTACCACCGTATTCAGGGTCGCTGACAGCCAATGATTCCACATCGTATTTGAAGCTGGTTGCTGCATAGCGCAGACCCACAAGTATCATGTGTCCATGTTTCTTGTTATAGAGTGCGTTATAATCCATGCCGATGCGAAAATAGGGAGCGCCGGTTTTATAATGTATTCCTTTGTCGCTCCAGGTATCTGTGTTGCCATAGCCGAATTCTACCGTTGGGAAAAAACGGTTTTTGAGGCTTACGTCAACCGCTACCTCGCTACTGAAAAAGTCACTTCCAAGCAGTTTGCCTCCGGGACCCCATAAATCTGCGCTGATGGAGATGCCGTTGTAGAGAGGATAGTGCACCTCCTCCTTGGCATCCTTTTTTTCCGTTTTGGGCGGAGTGGTTGCCGGTGGGGCGGAGATATTACTGTTTTGTGCCTGCAATGGGAGAGACAGCAGTAAACAGAGTGCCAGACTAATAGAATAGTTTAAGATTTTCTGTACCATAAATTCCGGCTTCTTTATTTACAATGCGAATAGAATCAAGACTGTGACGGCTGTAATTGACATCTTTAATGCTCTGTTTCATTTGATAACCGCAGTCCATTGACAGGAAGTAAGGCGTATTGGTTTGATAAACAACGAGTGTATCTGTCAATGTTTTGCTGTAACGGAATACAAGTACGGTGGAGTCGGCGGTATATCTTAAAGGAAGTGAGAGGTCATGCACTTTCTTCTGGTTGTTGATGATAATGGAATCCGTACCGAAAGCGGTGACAGTCAGCGAGTCCAACGTATCATTGGAAACAACTTCTGTTTCGGGGTCTAATGTGTAGAAGTAACACTGCATCATGGCTCGTGTGGCCATTGAGCAGTCCGCTTCTTCCGAACAAGATATTACTACGCTAAGGATAGGGAAGAGAAAGGCTCCGGTTATGATGAATTTGACTAATGCTTTCATGGTTAAATCATTTTCTCGATTTGATACTTGTTACGTTCCGGCGCATTGCGGGATATCAGTTCGCCGAGGAAACCTGCCACAAACAGTTGGGTTCCGATAATCATGGATGTTAATGACAGATAGAAATAAGGGGAGTCTGTCACAAGTCGGTATGGCATGCCTTGATTCATGTAATACAGTTTACTGGCGCCGACAATAATTACGGCAATGAATCCGATGAAAAACATCAGCGATCCCAATATGCCGAAGAAGTGCATAGGCTTGATGCCGAAGGTGGAAAGGAACCAAAGGGAAATTAAATCCAGATAACCGTTAAAGAAACGGTTCCAGCCGCCGAATTTGGTTTTGCCGAATTTTCGTGCCTGATGATGCACCACTTTCTCGCCGATCTTCTTGAAACCGGCATTTTTGGCGAGGTAGGGTATGTAACGGTGCATTTCACCGTACACTTCTATGTTTTTTATCACCTCTTTGCGGTAGGCTTTCAGGCCGCAATTAAAATCATGCAGGTTTTTTATGCCGGAAACCTTACGTGCGGTAGCGTTGAACAGCTTAGTCGGTATGGTTTTTGACAAGGGGTCATATCTTTTCTGCTTCCAGCCGGATACCAGGTCGTAGCCTTCTTCCGTAATCATGCGGTATAGTTCCGGAATTTCGTCGGGACTGTCCTGTAAGTCTGCGTCCATTGTAATCACGACATTTCCTTGCGCTTGGTCAAAACCGCAATAGAGTGCCGGCGACTTGCCATAATTACGGCGGAATTTTATTCCCCGTACTTTGTCCGAGCCGGCTTGCAGCTGCTCTATTATCTGCCAGGAGTGGTCGGTACTTCCGTCGTTAACGAAAATAATTTCATAAGAAAAGTTATGAGCTTTCATTACCCTCTCAATCCATGCAAACAATTCCGGAAGAGACTCTTCTTCATTATATAAAGGAATGACTACTGAAATATCCATTTGCTTATTTATGATTTTAACTATGTTACACTATGCCTGGTTTATCTGAAATCTGCCGTCGCTTGTCATTCTTTCTTGCGTCTCATTACGAATAAGGCGGTGGGAAGGGCCAGCAGCGAACCGCAAAACACGTTCCATGACACCAATTGCATGGTAATGTCTATGGGGGTGAGCGATTTCACATTGTCCAATGTCTCTTGAAATACATCGGTATAGGCTTCTATGCCGGGTACGCCGCTTTGTTTCAAGATATCAATTTGTGATTCGTAGGCATTGATGACAAATCCGTGGTCTATGAAACGGAAATAAATGTAATGTGCCATTGCCGTCAATAATGCGGCGAACATGTACATGAACACTGTGAATATCCATGCGTGCAGGAAACTGATGCTGCCGCCGCATGCTGTATTACGGTACATTCGTACGTAGTAATACCCCATAAACGGAACGCATATCGTAAGTCCCATAAAGAGGAAAGATAAAAACGGAGTTGTCAGGCCCAAAGGGAAAAGGATGAATTTTAAAATCCAATATCCGCCCAGATAGGTGCCGAACAACATTGCATATTGCATGTAACCTTTATTTTCTGCCATTTTTCTTAGAAATATGGCGCAAAGTTATAAATAATATTGGTTGTAGACCCTGTATTCTTGTTAAAGTTGAAAAAAGTTAGGGCAAGGTATTGCGGATTTAAAAATTTTATCTACCTTTGCACTCGCAAAACGGGTAAGTCCTATACGGCCAGCTCCCTTCGAATCCTCCAGGGCTTGATCGCAGCAAAGGTAGTTGGTTGTAGCGGCGCGATGTAGATAGCTTACCCACCCGCCTCTTTAGCTCAGTTGGCCAGAGCACGTGATTTGTAATCTCGGGGTCGTTGGTTCGAATCCGACAAGAGGCTCAAAAAGAAAAGAGATGTATCAGCCGATACATCTCTTTTCTTTTTTATATCTCATTGCTCACTATCCTTTTTTGATTCTTCTGTATCCATATATGGCGTTATTCCCCAGTTCCTCCTCGATGCGTAGCAGTTGGTTATATTTGGCCATGCGGTCCGAACGGCTCAAGGAACCGGTCTTGATTTGTCCGCTGTTGGTGGCTACGGCAATGTCGGCAATGGTGGAGTCTTCCGTTTCGCCCGAACGGTGTGAGGTAACGGTGGTGTATCCATGGCGGTGTGCCATTTCGATGGCATTCAGAGTCTCTGTCAGGGAGCCGATTTGGTTTACCTTGATGAGTATGGAGTTTGCGCATCCTTTTTCGATGCCCATGGCGAGAAAATCCACATTGGTGACAAACAGGTCGTCACCCACCAACTGGCAGCGGTTTCCGATGCGGTCGGTCAGTTTCTTCCAGCCTTCCCAGTCGTTTTCGCTCATTCCGTCCTCGATAGAGTCTATCGGATATTTGTTGATCAGTTCTTCCAGATAGTCCACCTGTTCGCTGGCTGTACGTTTTTTGCCTTTCTCACCTTCAAATTTGCCATAGTCGTAAATTCCGTCGTGATAGAATTCGGAAGAAGCGCAGTCCATGGCAATCATCACGTCTTTGCCCGGTTCGTAGCCGGCAGCTTTAATGGCGGCAATGATTGAGTCCAAAGCATCTTCTGTTCCTGCCAGGGCGGGAGCAAAGCCGCCTTCATCGCCGACGGCGGTGCTGAGGCCGCGGTCGTGCAGCACCTTCTTCAAGGCGTGGAACACTTCTGCGCCCATGCGCAGGCCTTCACGAAAAGAAGTTGCCCCTACCGGGCGTATCATAAATTCCTGAAAAGCAATAGGGGCGTCACTGTGCGAACCGCCGTTGATGATGTTCATCATCGGAACAGGCATCACGTAGGTGTTTGTTCCGCCTATATAGCGATAGAGGGGGACGTCAAGATAGGCTGCGGCTGCTTTGGCCACGGCAAGTGAAACGCCCAGAATGGCATTGGCGCCCAGATTGGACTTGGTTTTTGTGCCGTCCAGTGCCAGCATGGCATGGTCGATGCTCATTTGTTCAAGGGCCGACATACCGACCAGTTTGGGAGCGATGATGTTGTTGATGTTGTTGACGGCTTTCAGCACACCTTTGCCGCCGTAGCGTTTTTTGTCGCCGTCGCGCAGTTCCAAAGCCTCATGTTCGCCGGTGGATGCGCCGGAGGGTACGGAAGCCCGGCCGGTGAAGCCCGACTCCAAAATCACATCAACTTCCACAGTGGGGTTTCCTCTTGAATCGAGGATTTCACGTCCGATAATCTTTTCTATTTTCATCTTCTTCTGTTTTAAGTGTAAATTCTATGAACAATAACAAACGAAGGTGGAAAATGGTTCGGACTTTCCCTTATGACTGTGATTTTAAAAAGTTCGCCCTACGATGCTTCCGCCCAATGCTGCGAATATGCCCAGCAGGATACTTAATAGAGTATATGTGGCGAACAGTCCGTAGAATCCTTGTTTCATCAGGATCAATCCGTCATTGGAGAATGTGGAAAAGGTGGTGAAGCCGCCGCACAATCCGGTGGTCAGCAACATGCGTACTTCCGTAGATAGGTTGAAACGTGCGGACAAGGCATAGAACAGCCCTATCAGAAAACTTCCGGTTATGTTGACGGCAAACGTGGCCCAGGGAAAGGAGTAGGGCACTATCCGTTCGTGAAGGGCCATTTGTACGCAATAGCGTAATAGGCTGCCGGTGCCGCCGCCCAGGAATACGGCTATCAGTATTTTAGTCATGATGCTTGTTTTTTTTGAGTATGTTTCAGGTTGCAAAGGTAATGAAGGCAGGGGAATTTCAACCAATCTTCGGGTGGGTTTTATGGGGTGGATGGAGATTTACTAAAACGTTGGGGGAGATTTAGTAAATCATTGCCGGAGATTTAGTAAATCGTCGGAGGGGTTTGAGTAAGCAGATAAAGAGAGGGCCGGGCAGGCGGTGTATTCGTTGGGTGAATACAGCCGGTTCCGGCTGTAAACCGAACCTGAGGGTTTAAGCGCTTAATTGTAGAGAGCATATCAGAGTCGGGCATTGATAATCTGTGATTTATCAGTCCGGATTGTAGAGATTGCCCCTGTTTCTTTCAAATTCCTTTCCCGCCTGATTTTTACTGTTGTAGAGATGCCTTTTTATTAACTGTTTGCTGTTTAGGTGTTTACGCAAAATGGTTGTAGATGCCCTTTCCTTGTGTTTCCGTCATTCTCCCCCTAACTTTGCAACATCGGATTTGAGAAACAAATGCAGAACTGTTGAGGCCTCGCAGTGAACTTTCGCTTCTTGAAAAAGATAAAGGGCTCCGGCCTGTTACATTATTATATAATAACCTTTTAAAACATTAAAAATTATGGGACTTCAGTATGTAGTAGCTAAACGTGTATTCGGTTTCGACAAGGATAAAAATGTGAAGTATGTAGCCAAATCCGTAGGGTCAGGCGAGTTAGGCACTGATAAATTGTGTGCCAAAGTGAGCCGTATCCTCGGTATCCACAGGAAAACGGTGGATTTGGTGGCTGCCGGTCTTGTAGACATCATGTCGGAAGAAATAGAGGACGGAAAGACTGTCCGTTTAGGAGATTTCGGGCTTTTCCGCCCTTCTTTTGTGGGAAAATGCGCTGATACGCAAGAGGGGGTGACGGCAAGCAATATTGTGCGTAAGCGTATTCTCTTCTTTCCGGGAAAGGCCTTCAGCGCGATGCTGGACAAGATGAGCGTCACCCGGATGGCAATGCCCGATACGGATTATACCGACGGCAGCCAGGGCAATGAAGGCAAGCCTGAAAATCCGGATATATCCGGTGGAGGTGAAGAAGAGGATCCTTTGGGATAAAGCCGAATCCTCCGAACCGGTAAGAAGATGAAGATGAGAATGAAGGGCAGTGGTGTCCTTCATTCTTATGCAAACGTTTTCTGACAAATTATCCGGATTTTATGCGATTGCTTCCTATATAATTCCTTATCCTGCTTATATTTGTGGCACGATAACTAATTAAAATACCATAGCATGAGAAACATGAAGACTATTTTCACTAAACTGGCCTGCTTCCTGCTCGCCCTTTTCATGAGCGGCGCAGCAATGGCCGAGAGCATTACTTCGCCTGACGGCCAACTCCGATTGAACTTTTCGGTAAATCCCCAGGGTGAACCTGTTTACGAACTTTCCTACAAAGGAAAAGCGGTTATTAAGCCCTCGAAACTCGGTCTGGAACTGAAAAATGATCCGGGATTGATGAACGGATTTACTTTGGCCGGTACCGAAACCTCTACGTTTGATGAAACCTGGGAACCGGTGTGGGGTGAAGTAAAACAAATCCGTAACCACTATAATGAAATGGCCGTAACGCTGAATCAGAAGGCGCAGGACCGCAATATCATCATTCGTTTCCGCCTCTTTGACGACGGTCTCGGCTTCCGTTACGAGTTCCCTTTGCAGAAGAACTTGAACTACTTTGTTATCAAGGAAGAACGTACCCAATTTGCTATGGCGGGCGACCATAAGGCGTTTTGGATACCGGGCGACTACGATACGCAGGAGTATGACTACATGGAGTCCAAACTTTCCGAAATACGCGGATTGATGGAGGAAGCTGTCACAGGCAACGCCTCGCAGACACAATTCTCTCCGACAGGTGTGCAGACCTCCCTTCAGATGAAGACGGCAGACGGATTGTACATCAACCTGCATGAAGCAGCTTTGGTGGACTATTCTTGTATGCACCTGAACCTGGACGACAAGAACCTGGTTTTTGAGTCTTGGCTGACCCCCGATGCAGTGGGTGACAAAGGCTATATGCAGGCTCCCTGCAAGTCGCCATGGCGTACGGTTATTGTCAGCGATGACGCACGCGACATCCTTGCTTCCAAGCTGACTCTGAACCTGAACGAACCTTGTGCCTATGAAGATGTTTCTTGGATTAAACCGGTGAAGTATGTAGGCGTATGGTGGGAAATGATTGCCGGCAAAAGCACTTGGGCATATACGGACGAACTGCCCTCCGTCAAGCTGGGCGAAACGGACTATTCCAAGACAAAGCCCAACGGACGCCATGGCGCCAACAATGAAAATGTGAAGAGATATATCGACTTTGCGGCTGCCAACGGTTTCGACCAAGTGCTGGTGGAAGGTTGGAACGAAGGCTGGGAAGACTGGTTCGGACATTCCAAAGATTATGTTTTCGACTTTGTAACCCCATACCCCGATTTCGATGTAAAGATGCTGAACGCTTACGCCAAGAGCAAAGGTGTGAAGCTGATGATGCATCATGAAACATCTTCTTCCGTCCGCAATTACGAACGCCACATGGACAAAGCCTATCAGTTCATGGTGGATAATGGTTATAATGCAGTGAAAAGCGGTTATGTAGGCAATATCATTCCGCGCGGAGAACACCACTACGGACAGTGGATGAACAACCACTATCTCTATGCCGTGAAGAAAGCCGCCGATTATAAGATTTGCGTCAACGGCCACGAAGCCGTACGCCCCACAGGTCTGTGCCGCACCTATCCTAACCTGATTGGCAACGAATCGGCCCGCGGAACCGAATATGAAGCCTTTGGCGGTAGCAAGCCGTTCCACACCACATTGCTTCCCTTTAACCGTCTTATCGGTGGCCCGATGGACTACACTCCGGGCATTTTCGATACCAAACTGGATTTTATGGGCGATTTGCCTCATGGGCAGGTGCAGACTACGCTTGCCAAGCAGCTGGCTCTTTATGTCACCCTTTACAGCCCTTTGCAGATGGCTGCCGATTTGGTTGAGAACTACGAGAAGCATATGGATGCTTTCCAGTTCATCAAAGATGTTGCCGTAGATTGGGACGACAGCAGGTATATCGAAGCGGAACCGGGTGACTATATCACCGTAGCGCGCAAGGCGAAAGGTACCGATAACTGGTTTGTTGGCGGCATTACGGATGAAAATGCCCGTACTGCCAACTTTACTCTCGACTTCCTGACGCCGGGCAAGCAATATGTGGCTACTTTGTATGCCGATGGCAAAGATGCCGACTACAAAGAAAATCCCACTTCCTATCAAATAAAGAAAGGCATTGTGACCAATAAGACAAAGATGTCTGTCAAGGAGGCACGTAGCGGCGGTTTTGCTTTGAGCTTGATTGAGGCTGCTCCTGCCGATAAGAAAACTGTGAAGAAATGGAAATGATTAAGGTAAAAAGAGTTTCCGATTAGGCATTAGTTGGCTCCCTGCCGGATTTGAAGTCCGGCAGGGAGCTTTTTTATAAACTTCACTTATCCGTCCGAGGTGCTTACACCTTTGATTGCAAACTGAGTTATTCTTCTTGTTTGCTCTTCCTGCATCGGGCTTGCCTGCGAAAATAAGTTTTTTTAGAAATTGTATTGGCAGAATATGGCGCTAACAAAGAAACTTCTTTGTACCTTTGCACACGTTAATAAAATAACTAATAACACAAGGAACTTATGGGAGGTTTTTTCGGAACAGTCGCCAAAGCAAGTTGCGTGGCAGATCTGTTTTACGGTACGGATTATAATTCGCATTTAGGGACAAAACGTGGTGGCTTGGCTACTTACGATCAGGAAGAAGCGGTGTTTAAGCGCTCTATTCACAATCTGGAAAGTACCTATTTCCGAACGAAGTTTGAAGATGAATTGGACAAATTCAAAGGAAATTCCGGCATTGGAATCATCAGCGACACAGATCCTCAACCTCTCATCTTAAATTCCCACCTCGGTCGTTTTGCCATTGTAACGGTTGCCAAGATTGTGAATCTGCAAGAACTGGAAGCCCAACTTCTGGAACAAAATATGCACTTCGCCGAATTGAGCTCCGGCAAAACCAATCAGACAGAACTTATAGCCCTGCTCCTGATACAAGGCAGAAACTTTGTGGAGGGCATCGAAAATGTATATAAGCATATCAAGGGTTCGTGCTCCATGCTGCTGCTTACGGAAGACGGCATTATTGCCGCCCGCGACCATTGGGGGCGTACTCCGGTCGTTATTGGTAAGAAAGACGGAGCTTATGCCGCAACAAGCGAGTCGAGCAGTTTTCCGAACTTGGGTTACGAGATAGACCGCTATTTGGGACCGGGAGAGATTGTCCGTCTGCATGCCGATAGGGTGGAGCAAATGCGCAAGCCCAATGAAGGAATGCAGATATGTTCTTTCCTGTGGGTTTATTACGGTTTTCCTACTTCGTGCTATGAGGGCAAGAATGTGGAGGAAGTGCGCTTTTCCTCCGGTCTGAAAATGGGACAGACCGATACCTCGGAGGTGGATTGTACTTGTGGAATTCCTGACTCCGGTGTGGGCATGGCGCTGGGATATGCCGAAGGAAAAGGTGTTCCCTATCATCGGGCCATTTCGAAATACACGCCTACATGGCCTCGCAGCTTTACTCCCAGCAGGCAGGAGTTGCGCTCACTGGTGGCGAAGATGAAGCTCATCCCTAATAGGGCTATGCTGGAAGGTAAGCGCTTGCTGTTCTGTGACGATTCCATTGTGCGTGGAACCCAGTTGCGCGATAATGTAAAGGTGCTTTACGAGTATGGAGCCAAAGAAGTCCACATACGCATCGCTTGTCCACCGTTGATATACAGTTGTCCGTTTGTAGGTTTCACTGCATCCAAAGGCGATTTGGAATTAATAACCCGTCGTGTCATCAAGGAACTGGAAGGGGATGAAAATAAGAATCTTGAGAAGTATGCCACTACCGGTTCGCCGGAGTATGAGAGAATGGTAGAGGTTATTCGCGAACGTTTCGGGCTTTCTTCCCTAAAATTCAATACTTTGGAAACATTGGTGGAAGCCATCGGACTTCCTAAGTGTAAACTGTGCACCCATTGTTTTGACGGTAGCAGTCATTTCTGATTGACAAATTGCTGCTGAAGAATAAAAAAGAGGCGTGAATTGCTTGGCAGTTCACGCCCCTTTTTTTAACTTTACGGCAGTAAAATAGTGATTAGGGTTTAGTGATAAGTGATTAATGCCGTTCGGATAAAGAAGGAGGGCGCGGTTGTTGTCTACGGACCGTTAATCGTTCATCACTGATCGCTAACCCCTAATCATTAATCACTAACAGCTAATCACTATCATCATGACTTTAGTAGAACGTTTTTTAAAGTATGTAAGTTTCGATACGCAATCGAATGAGGAGAGTGGGGTAACACCGAGTACTTCAGGGCAAATGGTGTTTGCTAAATATCTGAAGGAAGAATTGGAGGCTTTGGGCTTGGAAGAGGTCACGCTGGATGAGAACGGTTATCTGTTCGCCACCCTTCCTGCCAATACAGATAAGTCTGTACCTGTCGTGGGGTTCATTGCCCACATGGATACAAGCCCCGATATGAGTGGTAAGGATGTCTCCCCGCGTATTGTGGAGAATTACGATGGCAAGGATATTGTTCTTTGCGAAGAGGGGAAAGTGGTCCTTTCGCCTGCCCAATTTCCCGAACTGCTCGACCACAAAGGGGAAGACCTGATTGTCACCAACGGAAAGACCTTGCTGGGTGCTGACGATAAAGCCGGCATTGCCGAGATTGTTTCGGCGATGGTATATCTGAAAGAGCATCCCGAAATCAAGCATGGCAAAATCCGTATCGGTTTTAATCCCGATGAGGAAATCGGTTTGGGAGCGCATAAGTTCAATGTTGAACAATTCGGCTGTGAATGGGCTTATACTATGGATGGCGGTGAAGTGGGTGAGTTGGAGTTTGAGAACTTCAATGCTGCTTCTGCCAAGATTGTTTTCAAAGGGTGCAATGTGCATCCCGGATATGCCAAACATAAGATGATAAACTCTATCCGCGTGGCCAACCGGTTTATGTCTATGCTCCCCAGTCACGAAACACCAGAGCATACCGAGGGATATGAGGGGTTCTATCATCTCATCGGCATTACGGGAGAAGTGGAGAAAACCACTGTTGCTTACATCATTCGCGACCACGACCGGAGTCGTTTTGAAAGCCGCAAAAAGGAATTTGAACATCTTGTCCGTAAGATTAATGCGGAATATGGCGAAGGTACAGCCGTACTCGAACTGCACGACCAGTATTATAACATGCGCGAGAAGATTGAACCGGTAATGCATATCATCGACACCGCCTTCAAAGCAATGGAAGCAGCCGGCGTGAAACCGCGTGTAAAAGCCATTCGTGGCGGTACGGACGGTGCGCAGCTGTCATTTAAGGGGCTGCCTTGTCCCAATATATTTGCCGGTGGCCTGAATTTCCATGGACGTTACGAATTCGTTCCTGTTCAGAGCATGGAGAAGGCTATGAAGGTTATTGTCAAAATAGCTGAACTTGTTGCCGCCGATAAATAAATCTTATTTTTTAACTCATAAATCACTGACTTCTACCATGAAAACCACTCCGTTTACAGAAACACATATCTCGCTGGGGGCTAAGATGCACGAATTTGCGGGATACAATATGCCTATTGAATATTCCGGCATCATCGATGAACATCTCACTGTTTGTCAAGGTGTCGGTGTGTTCGATGTCTCCCATATGGGAGAGTTTTGGGTGAAAGGTCCGCATGCATCGGACTTTTTGCAGAAAGTGACTTCTAATAATGTGGCGGCGCTTACTCCCGGTAAGGTGCAATACACCTGTTTTCCAAACGAGGATGGAGGCATTGTGGACGACCTGCTTGTTTATCAGTATGAACCCGAGAAATACTTGTTGGTTGTCAATGCTTCCAACATAGAGAAGGACTGGAACTGGTGTGTGGCCCATAATACGGAGGGAGCTGAACTCGAAAATGCATCCGACCGCATGGCGCAGCTCGCAGTGCAAGGGCCGAAAGCTGTTGAGGCGTTGCAGAAGTTGACGCCTATCAATCTTTCCGAGCTTCCGTACTATACTTTTACGCATGGTGAGTTTGCAGGAGAACCGGATGTCATTATTTCCAATACCGGCTATACCGGTGCGGGTGGTTTTGAACTTTATTTTTATCCGGAAGTAGCCATGAAGATATGGAATGCTGTGTTTGAAGCAGGTGCTGAGTTTGGTATCAAGCCTATCGGCTTGGGAGCTCGTGATACGCTTCGTCTTGAAATGGGATTCTGCTTGTATGGAAATGATCTGGATGATACGACCTCGCCTATCGAAGCCGGATTGGGGTGGATTACCAAATTTGTAGAGGGTAAGAACTTCATCAATCGTCCGATGCTGGAGAAGCAGAAAACGGAAGGTACGGTACGTAAGCTGGTAGGCTTTGAGATGATAGACCGCGGTATCCCCCGTCATGGTTATGAATTGCAGAGCATGGAGGGCGCCCCCATTGGCGTGGTTACTTCGGGCACGATGTCACCCACGCGTAAGGTTGGTATAGGAATGGGGTATGTAAAGCCTGAATATAGTAAGATAGGTACGGAAATTTGTATTGACATGCGCGGACGCAAGCTGAAAGCAGTGGTGGTTAAGCCGCCGTTCCGTAAAGGCTGATAAAGAAGTAACAAAAAAAGGGAATCTGATATAGATTCCCTTTTTTCTGCTTAAAAAAAACAGATTATTTCTTGCGATTACCGTAACGGCTCATGAACTTATCAACACGACCGGCTGTGTCAACCAACTTAGACTTACCTGTATAGAACGGGTGAGAAGTGCTGGAGATTTCCAGTTTTACCAACGGATAAGTTTCGCCTTCGAACTCGATAGTCTCTTTGGTATTTACTGTAGAACGAGACAAGAACACGTCACCGTTTGACATATCTTTAAATACTACCGGACGGTAATTTTCAGGATGAATACCTTTTTTCATTTCGATATTTGTTTTTTAATTTATATTCTGTTACTATTTTGGTAATAAATAGTGTAATGGTCTTTTTCAGAGCGCAAAGATAATGCTTTTCTATGAAATGAAAAAGGTTTTTGAAAAAAAAATCAGGAAGTTACCCGGAACTTCCTGATTTAAAGAGAGAGTCTTTTTATTCAAAGGTCATAGTCGCTTTGAACTCTTCCCCATGCTCTTTTGCATTAACTTGCAGGGTTTTCGGATAATCACCTTCGAATGTATAAGCAAAAGTAAAGAAACCATTGCTATTGTCCTTGTTCAGGTTTTCCGGCAGTTTACCTAAGATGCCTGTCATTGCGGCAAGCCAGTCTCCGAAATCGAACATATCAAAAATATCGGGTGAATAGGTGGGGATTAAAAATCCGCCTTTGTTTTTTTCGGCGGTATAAGTATAAGCGGATGAATGAGTGTCATAGGCGCCCGGAGCCAAAGCCTTGTCGTTGTCATCAAATTTGTTGTCCTGATTATGGTCGTGCACATATACAATATTGCCTTCGTTGTCTTGATAAGACTTGTCGGTACAGATATGCTTGGAACCACTAATGGTAGATGTGACATTGCCGTTCTCCCATACTGCATTGCAATAAGCGGTCATTTCTCCTCCTTCATATCGGCGTACGGAAATGAGCTGGCGGGCATTGTTGTAAGTGTAACGTTGCGTAATGATGGCTTTGCCTATCTTGACTTGAAGATCGGTTGCAAGTCCGGCCGTATTGAGAGTATAGGTACATGCAATATTGCCTGTTGCTTCCAACTCTTCTCCGGGGAGATCAAAACTGATTTTCTGGTTTTCGTATTTAATGGACAGTTCTTGTGTCTTGCCGTCAATATCCACAGATAACTTGACCAACCTGTTCTTGTCATCATAGGTAAAGGTGTAGTTCATAACCCCTTCATCTCCAAAGTCGGGGATATATGTTTTAAGACGTTTCCCTGTCCGGGTCGGCGGAGTTTCGATCTTTTGCTCGGTGGTAGTTACGGTAAACGGATCTTTGCCGGTAGGAGTAATGGTAATCTCACTTTCCGTTTGCTTAATGTCCTTGATTTCGATTTTTCCGAAATCGGTTAAAGACAGAATACGCAAATCATCGGATACCGTATAGGTTCCTTCTATTATATAAATGCCGTTCGCTTCTTCGGAACGCGTTGCGATTTTTGTTTTTGTAAGTAGGGAATAGTATTTTTCTTCGTTGAGTTCCAAAGAAATGTAGTCGGAGGTTTCAGGAAATGTCCATGTTTTGGCTACGGCCTTTATCAAATCGGCTTCGGTTGCCGGATAGGTGGCGTCAGGTTCGTTTGTAGCTGCATCCTGTGTTACTGCCAGCATTATGCTTTTTGCACTTCCTGCAGAAATAGTAATGGTAGCCGGTGCGGGGGATGTTTCAGTCGTATTAGGATCTGCTTTTACGATTAATTTGTTTTTGTCTTGTGTTACTTTACACCAGTTTTGATTGGAAATTGCAGTCCAGCTGTCTTGGTTGGTCGTAACATTAATTTCATGCGATTCAGTAGCTGCGGCTGTGAAGTGCAGCGCAGTAGCAGGAGCAATCGAGAGAGTGGGATCCGGGGTGGGAGGGGCGTTGTCATCGCCACAGGAGGTCATGATACACATTAATAGCATGCTCATGTAGAAAACCTTGTTTTTCATAATGTAGATTTTGTTTGTAAGTTTATAAATTAGGGAGCATCTTTTTTACGGTATTTTACAAATTTAATATATTTTTGCATTAAACACAAGCAAAAAGCCGTTTTTTTTATCGAATGTGTTGATAGATGGATATCTTTGCGGAATAATTGTATAAACTAATATGAGGAAAGTTACTTTTTTATTTTCTTTTTGTTTCTGCGTTATAGTGGCGGCAGCCCAGAACACAGAATGTAAGCTGTACAGTATAGCTTTTTATAATCTTGAGAATTTGTTTGATACCATTCATGATGCAGGTAAGAACGATCATGATTTTTTGCCTGATGGCAGTTATCAGTGGACAGCGAAGAAATACGAATCTAAACTGCATAATTTGTCGATGGTGCTGGGTTCGTTGTCGCGAAATCTGGTTCCCGAAGGTCCGGCTGTTATTGGTGTGGCAGAAGTGGAGAACCGCAGGGTGCTGACGGATCTCGTCAGTCAGCCGGCCATTTCCAATTATAAGTTTATTCATTATGAAGGACCTGACAAACGAGGCATCGACTGTGCGTTGCTGTATGATCCGCAGCAGTTCACCGTTACAAATTCCAAGCTGGTACTCTCCACCCCGTTTGAAGGGGATACGGTGCACCTGACGCGTGGATTTCTGATTGTAGACGGGCGGTTGGCTGATGAACGTGTGTGTGTCATCGTAAATCATTGGCCTTCTCGTGGTGCAAAATCACCGGTGCGCGTGCATGCTGCCAAGCAGGTGAAAGTACTTACAGACTCTTTGCTGCGTGAAGATAAGAAGTTGAAACTTTTTGTTATGGGGGATATGAACGATGACCCTATGGATGAAAGCATGCAGACTTTGGGAGCGCGCAAGTACATCTCGGGAATGAAAGCAAAACAGTTCTATAATCCTTGGTGGAAAACGCTGGAGGATAAGGGAGTGGGAACCTTGCTTTATCGGGGCAAATGGAATTTGTTCGATCAGATTGTGCTGTCAAGACCATTGGTGAAAACAAAAAAAGGGCTGCGATATGACCATAATGAAGTCTTTATCCGCGATTATCTGATCCAGCAGGATGGTAAATACAAAGGCTCACCTTTACGTACTCATGGCGGACGTGTGTGGCTGAACGGTTATAGCGATCACTTGCCTACGATTATCTATTTGAAAAAATAATATATAATAATGTGTAAATAGGGGGCTGGAAAGCAAACTTGCTTTCCGGCTTTTTTGTTTATGAGGTTGAGAATGCAAAAGGCAGTAACGGGCAGACAGATGCAAAAGCATTGTAATATGGAGATTACAATATTCTGTTAATTCAAGCCAATAGCTTTAAAATAGAATAGATTTGATAGATAAATAGAGATATTTTATTCTTCTCTCGTTCTTCTTTTTAAAGGATAATGCTTACTTTTGCGTAGAATTTTAATTCACTAACAATAAACTTTAAACAAAATGGTTAATTACAAAGATTTAGGCCTTGTAAACACAAGAGAAATGTTTGCTCGCGCTATCAAGGGTGGATATGCGATCCCTGCATTCAACTTCAATAACATGGAACAGATGCAGGCTATCATCAAGGCTGCAGTTGAGACTAAGTCTCCGGTTATCCTTCAGGTTTCTAAGGGCGCTCGTCAGTATGCTAACGCTACTTTGTTGCGTTATATGGCTCAGGGTGCTGTGGAATATGCTAAGGAACTGGGCTGCAAACATCCTGAAATTGTTCTTCACCTTGACCATGGAGATACTTTCGAAACTTGCAAAAGCTGTATTGACTCAGGTTTCTCCTCAGTAATGATTGACGGTTCACATCTTCCATATGAAGAAAATGTTGCTTTGACAAAGAAAGTTGTTGAGTATGCTCACCAATTCGATGTTACAGTAGAAGGCGAACTTGGCGTATTGGCTGGTGTAGAGGATGAAGTATCTGCAGAGCACCACACATATACTAACCCCGAAGAAGTTATTGACTTTGCTACCCGTACAGGTTGCGATTCTTTGGCTATTTCTATCGGTACTTCTCATGGTGCATACAAATTTAAACCTGAACAATGCCACATAGATCCTACGACAGGCCGTCTGGTTCCTCCTCCTTTGGAATTTGCTGTATTGGATGCTGTGATGGAGAAACTCCCGGGATTCCCTATCGTACTTCATGGTTCTTCTTCAGTACCTCAGGAAGAAGTTGACACAATCAACCAATTCGGTGGTAAGCTGGAAGCTGCTATCGGTATTCCGGAAGATCAGTTGCGTAAAGCTGCTAAGTCTGCTGTTTGTAAAATCAATATCGACTCAGACTCTCGTTTGGCTATGACTGCTGCTGTTCGTAAGGTATTTGCTGAAAAACCGGCTGAATTCGACCCGCGTAAATACTTGGGCCCGGCTCGTGACAATATGGAAAAACTTTACAAGCACAAAATCATCAACGTGCTTGGCTCGGAAAACAAATTGGCTCAATTGGACTAATAGCGTTATCTGATTATAAAAATAGCCCTTGCAATGGAAAATATTGCAAGGGCTACTTTTTTTAGGGGAAGGAGTGTAATCTCAATCTTACAGCTCAATAACCAATGATTCACGCGGCTGCATTTTCAATTCTTTACCGAAGATGATGGCTTTTCCGGTCAGGATATCTTTACCCTGCTGCTTTTCTTTCAGTATTTCTTTATAGAACTTTAAAGGAACAACGGTCTCTGCATTCGTGCCATTCAGCATCACAAATACGGTTTTACCTTCGTGCTGGCGGGCGTAGGCATATACGCCATTCTGTACCATAAATTGGGTCATGCTGCCTTTAGCAATCACATCGTTGCCTTTACGCCAGTTCAGTATGGTTTTATAAAAGTTGTAACAGTCGTTTTGAATTGCACTGCGGCCTTCGGCTGTAAGTGCTGTCTCTTGGTCGTCGGCCCAGCCACCGGGGAAATCCTTACGGACGTAACCGTCGCTTTTATTCTTTACCCCGTTCATCATAATTTCCGTTCCGTAATATAATTGTGGAATACGTCGGGTTGTGAGCAATAGAGTAGAGGCCTGCTTCAACATTGGGAGATTATCGCCTTCACCTAAGAAGCGGTCAGTATCATGGTTCTCAATAAAAGCAAGCACTGATTCCGGATTCGGATATAGAAAATCATATACGAAGCTATTATATACTCGGTCAAGCCCTTTAAACCAAGTTTCCGTTTCTTCTGTTTTAGCAATATTTATTTTGTCGAAGAAACTAAAATCCATTACTGTTTTCAGATTACTGTTTTTAGGAGCGGACAATTTGGAGTCTTTTTGCCACCAGGCAGTGTATGCCGGTTCGGTAACCCATGTTTCACCTACGGTGTTGTAGTTGGGATATTCTTCATTCAGTTCTTTCATCCAATTGCTCATGGCATCATAGTCGGCGTACGGATAAGTATCCATACGGATCCCGTCTATATTGGCATATTCGATCCACCAGAAACTGTTCTGGACGAGGTAGCGGTAAACATGCGGATTTTTTTGATTGAGATCGGGCATGGCAGTTACGAACCAGCCATCGTTCATCTGGCTAAAATCATACTTCGATGCGTACGGATCTACATGAGGAGTCAGCTTGAAGGAAGTCTGTACGAAGTTCTTCTCATGGTCGGGGTTGTTGAACCAGTCTTTGCAAGGCATATCCTTTATCCACACATGTTCTACGCCACAGTGGTTGAAAATCATATCCATTACGATTTTGATGCCGCGCGCATGAGACTTTTCTATGAGTTGCTTATATTCTTCATTGGTTCCGAAACGGGGGTCTACTTTATAATAATCGGTAGTGGCATAGCCATGATAAGAACCTCCCGTCATGTTGTTTTCCAATACCGGAGTAAACCATAAGGCTGTCACACCCAAATCCGAGAAATAGTCCAAGTGTTGTTCAATACCGGCGAGATCACCGCCATGGCGGGCATTCGGATCGTTGCGATCTACTTTATATTCCGCCATACCCGCTATCTGGTCATTATCAGGATTGCCATTGGCAAAACGGTCGGGCATTAACAGGTAAAGGGCATCAGACGCGTCGAAGCCTTTATGTTCGCATCCTTTCTTGGTACGTGCTTTTAACTCATACGATTTAACAAGCTTTTTCTTGCCTTGTGTAAAGGTAAGTGTCATCTTGCCCGGCTTCACTTCTTTATCCAGTTTTAGATAGACCAGCAGATAATTGTTACTTTCCAACTTGACAGTACTGTTTAGTGACACACCGGGATAGTCGACGGATACCGCTGCATTGCCAATGTCTTCACCATACACCATCAGCTGAAGCTCCGGATTTTGCATTCCGGTATACCAAAACGGTGGTTCGATTTTGTTTACATTCATAGCTGCATACATACTGAGGGATAGTAGGAGCGCCCCCAAAATGGAGAATACTTTTTTCATGATATTAGCTTTTCATTGTTTTCAGCGCTAATTTAAAACAAATAGCGGAGAAAGCTTATGCTCCTCCGCTATTATTCAGTATGTATGTTATGCAAACGTTTTCAGGCTACATCAAGAATCCCAACAGAATACCGGCTGCTACTGCAGAACCGATAACACCTGCTACGTTCGGACCCATAGCATGCATCAGCAGATAGTTGGTCGGATCGTATTCCAGACCTATTACCTGAGAAATACGTGCGGAGTCGGGCACTGCAGATACGCCTGCATTACCAATCAGTGGATTGATCTTGTTGCCTTTCTTCAGGAAAATATTGAATATCTTCACAAAGATTACGCCAGATGCAGTGGCAATAATAAATGACAATGCTCCGAGACCAAAGATTAGAATTGAATCGAGTGTCAGGAACTCGGAGGCTTGAGTAGAAGCACCCACTGTCAAACCGAGCAGGATTGTAATGGTATCGATTAGCGGCCCACTGGCTGTATTGGCCAAACGGCGTGTTACACCACTTTCTTTCAATAGGTTACCAAAGAACAGCATACCCAGCAGAGGCAAACCGGACGGAACGAGGAAACAAGTAAGTAGCAGACCTACTATCGGGAACATTACTTTTTCCGTATGAGAAACAACACGTGGAGGTTTCATACGGATAAGACGTTCGTGTTTGGTTGTCAGCAGACGCATAATGGGCGGTTGGATCACCGGTACTAATGCCATATAAGAATATGCTGATACAGCAATAGCACCCATTAAGTTCGGAGCTAGTTTAGATGACAAGAAGATAGCCGTCGGACCGTCAGCACCACCGATAATACCGATGGCACCTGCTTGCATAGGATCAAAGCCGATGGCAAGTGCGAGCATATAGGCACCAAAGATACCGAACTGTGCAGCTGCACCGACCAACATCAGTTTGGGGTTGGAAATCAAGGCGGAGAAGTCTGTCATGGCACCGATGCCCAAAAAAATGAGCGGTGGGTACCATCCGGAGGTCACTCCCTGATATAGGATGTTAAGTACAGACCCCTCTTCATAGATACCGACTTTCAATCCGGCCTCCATGTTGAAAGGAATATTACCGATCAGCATACCGAAACCGATAGGAATCAGTAACATCGGCTCAAATTCCTTGGCTACAGCCAAGTATATGAAGAATAAACCTACCAAAATCATTACCACATGTCCTACCGTTGCATTGGCAAAACCTGTATAAGTCCAGAAGTCGGCAAGGTTATTTCCTAAAAATGTGATAAATTCTCCCATATTATTCAATAATTACAAGGTCAGTACCTTCGAGTACGGATTCTCCTTTACTTACATTAATAGCGGTAATCTTACCGTCTTTGTCGGCATTGATGTTGTTTTCCATTTTCATGGCTTCCAAGATAATGACAACCTGTCCTTTCTTCACTGTATCGCCAACATTGACTTTGATGTCAAGAATAACACCGGGGAGCGGAGATTTCACTCCAGATTTACCGCTTGAAGCGGCGGCAGGTTTTACAACCGGAGCGGTCGGAGCTGCCGGAGCTGTGGTAACAGGACGCGCCACTGGCTTGACAACAACTTTCGGGGCTTTCTCCATTTCAACATTATAAGGAGTACCGTTCACTTCTACGTGGGCGATATTATCTTCAATATCTCCAATGGTAACTTTGTATACGTTACCGTTGATCTTATATTTATATTCTTTCATCGTTTTATTTTTATTAAAGGTGACTTTACTTTCTCTGAGGAGTTTCACGCAGCGTGTAAATCTTTGAACTCCATGGCGAATAACTGCGTTTCACACGTGTAATGGTAAGTACGGTGTCTTCCACATCGTGTACATCACTTTGGAATTCGTGCATAGCCATGGAAATGGCGGCGAACACTTCTCCCGGAGCCTGCCCCAGTTGCTTTTCTTTTGCTTCTTTTTTGTCGGTGATGCCTTTGACCCGCATAGCATTGCGCTTGCTGAGGTTGACAGATATCTTACCTACAATTTTGAAAGAAATATAAAGAAGAATCAATCCGCTGAACACTACGCTCATGGCAGAAATTGCCATACCGATACCTGCGCTGTCATGTTCTTCAAACTTTTCCATTTTGGCATTGCTGTTAATGGTCTTGTTGTTGGTGCTCGGAGTAACGTATTGGTCTTCACTTCCGCCTTTTACTTCCCATTCCTGGCCGGCATCACTGATGCGTGCATAAGATTGGTTTGCCTTTAATATGCCGGCAGGCACGACAATCTGGTCAAGCAGTTTTTTACCGGAGTCGTATAAACCGATCCAATTGGCATTTAGATTGTCTAACTTGAAGTTGGTATGGAAAGTACCGCGATTAGGCTCGCCATCCGCCCAAAACAGTGCATGCTGACGGGGTTTTACTAAAGTCAGCACATCGCCTTTGGGGATGAAATAGGTAGCGGTATCTCCCGGCTGGCTGCTGAATTTCAGATAGCAACCTGCAAGGTCGGCGCTGCCATATGACTTATTGAATATTTCAATCCATGCGCTATGTACACCGTAGTCATCTTGAAAGTTGCTTTCGTTGTTGATAAGCACTTCATTCAGCAACAGTTTAGAGTTTGTCTCCCTTTCTCCGCAGGAAGAACAGAACCCCAGCACCAGCATCAATGAAAGGAATATTCCGATTTTTGTTTTATTCATAAATTTGAGTTTTAGTTTTTTAATTCTCAACTTTCAATTCTCAATTTTTAAAGAGGAATATTACCATGCTTTTTCGCCGGATTGGACAATTTCTTGGTTTGCAGTTGTTGCAGGGCGCGGATAATGCGGAAGCGTGTATTACGCGGTTCGATAACATCATCAATATAGCCATACTTGGCTGCATTGTAAGGATTAGCAAATAATTTGGTATATTCAGCTTCTTTTTCAGCCAAGAATTGAGCGGGATTCTCTTGCTCTTTGGCTTCACGAGCATACAGAACTTCGACAGCTCCTGCGCCACCCATTACGGCGATTTCGGCAGTAGGCCATGCGTAGTTCATGTCGCCGCGAAGTTGCTTACAACTCATTACGATGTGTGAACCTCCGTAAGACTTACGCAGAGTGATGGTAACCTTAGGCACAGTAGCTTCACCGTAAGCATACAGCAATTTAGCGCCATGCAGGATAACGCCGTTATATTCCTGACCTGTTCCGGGAAGGAAGCCCGGTACGTCTACCAAAGATACGATAGGAATATTGAAAGCATCGCAGAAGCGAACAAAACGTGCACCCTTGCGGGAAGCGTTGCTGTCGAGTACGCCTGCCAGATATTTAGGCTGGTTGGCTACGATACCCACTGATTGTCCGTTGAAACGGGCAAAACCGATGATGATATTTTTGGAATAATCTTTCTGGATTTCAAGGAATTCGCCGTTATCAACGATAGCACCGATAACTTCATACATATCGTACGGTTTATTCGGATTGTCAGGAATTATCTCATTCAAGGAGTCCTCCAAACGGTCAATAGGATCTGTGCAATCTGTGTAAGGAGCTTCTTCCAAATTGTTCTGAGGAATATAACTCAAGAGCTTGCGGATTAAAGCTAACCCTTCTTCTTCTGTTTGGGCTGTGAAATGAGTTACACCGGATTTGGTGGAGTGCACACTTGCGCCGCCCAGATTTTCCTGACTAACATCTTCACCAGTCACTGTCTTCACAACTTTAGGTCCGGTAAGGAACATATAAGAAGTTCCTTCCATCATCAGCGTAAAGTCAGTCAGGGCAGGAGAATATACGGCGCCACCGGCACAAGGACCAAAGATTCCGGAAATCTGAGGGATAACGCCGGAAGCGAGAATATTACGTTGGAAAATTTCCGCATAACCTGCCAAAGCGTTGATACCTTCTTGAATACGTGCACCACCTGAGTCATTGATACCGATACAGGGAGCTCCCATTTTCATTGCCTGATCCATGATCTTGCAAATCTTCAGAGACATGGTTTCTGACAAAGAACCGGCAGAAACTGTGAAATCTTGTGCAAAGATATAAACCAAACGCCCTTCGATAGTACCGCAGCCCGTTACTACACCGTCACCGGGATAGTGCTTCTTCTCCATACCGAAGTTTGTGCATCTGTGTTCAACGAACATATCCATTTCTTCGAAACTTCCTTCATCGAGTAACATAGCTATACGCTCGCGAGCTGTATATTTGCCTTTCTCATGTTGCTTTGCAATCGCTTTTTCACCACCACCAAGGCGCGCAGCTGTACGGCGGTCGATAAGCTCTTTAATTTTCTCAAGTTGATTACTCATGTTCTTTATTTATGATTTATGATTTCGGAATTATTATTTCATGGGTTTCTGATTTATGCAGTATAAATCTTACTCTCCTTTTTCACAAAGCTCTGTCAATACACCGAGTGTGGATTTCGGGTGTAAGAATGCGATGTTCAATCCTTCAGCACCTTTACGGGGTGCTTTGTCGATAAGGCGAATACCTTTTTCTTCGATTTCGGCAAGTCCGTTAGCTACTCCGTCCTCTACGGCAAATGCTAAGTGATGCATACCGCCATTTCCATTGTTCTTCTCAATGAACTTTGCAATAGTACTTTCGGGCGAAGTGGGTTCCAACAATTCAATTTTCACGTCGCCTACTTTAAGGAAAGCAGTTCTTACTTTTTGATCCTCTACGGTTTCAATGTTGTAGCATTTCAAACCTAATACATTTTCGTAGTACGGAAGGGCTTCTTCTATGCTTTTTACAGCGATGCCCAAGTGTTCAATGTGTGAAATCTTCATAACTCTTTTTATTAATGTTGGTATTCTATTCTTAAATTAGGATATAAAACAGCACAAAGAAAGGGATTTCTGCTTGAATAAAGAAATTTTTCGCCAATTAATTATAAGAGGTTTTTTCTTAAAAATGATTTTATGATTAGTACAATCTTCTGTTATATTCTGAGTTTGTAGGAGTTGGTTTTTTGTAAAAAAGAGATTCAAAAGCATTTTTTGTTATATCTTTGTCAGTCGAAATACAATCAGACAAATATTATGTCACATTTAGCTCCCCTGATTGCCGATTTGGCATTGATA
The DNA here is from genome assembly GCF_025146565.1 of Bacteroides eggerthii. Classification (NCBI taxonomy): domain Bacteria; kingdom Pseudomonadati; phylum Bacteroidota; class Bacteroidia; order Bacteroidales; family Bacteroidaceae; genus Bacteroides; species Bacteroides eggerthii. Next base: position 2,188,790 of record NZ_CP102258.1, read on the forward strand.
CTGATTTGCGCCGGAATAATGACGCTTTTATTTAAAAAACTGAAACAGCCATTGGTTTTAGGTTATGTTGTTGCAGGTTTTTTGGCAAGCCCGCACATGGCTTATACTCCTTCGGTAATGGATACGGCAAATATACAGACTTGGGCGGATATTGGTGTTATTTTCTTACTGTTTGCCTTAGGGCTGGAGTTCAGTTTTAAGAAGATAGTGAAGGTAGGTGGCGCTGCTATTATTGCCGCTTGTACTATTATATTCTGTATGATATTGTTGGGTGTTGCAGTCGGTACGGCTTTCGGGTGGAAACGCATGGACTGCATTTTTTTGGGTGGTATGATAGCCATGTCCTCCACCACTATTATATATAAAGCTTTTGATGATTTAGGCATACGCAAAAAGCAGTTTACCGGTTTAGTGCTTAGCGTGCTGATCTTGGAGGATATTCTTGCCATTGTTTTGATGGTAATGTTGTCCACTATGGCAGTCAGTCATAATTTTGAAGGAACGGAAATGTTGGGCAGCATAGCGAAGTTGCTGTTTTTTCTGATATTATGGTTTGTGGTCGGTATCTATATAATTCCTGTCCTGCTGAAAAAATGCCGTAAGCTAATGAGTGAGGAAACCTTGCTGATTGTTTCGCTGGGCCTCTGTTTCGGCATGGTGGTTCTTGCCGCTCATACGGGATTCTCTGCGGCATTCGGTGCTTTTATTATGGGATCCATTCTTGCTGAGACGGTAGAGGCGGAGAGCATTGAACGTCTGGTCAAGCCGGTAAAAGATTTGTTTGGTGCAATCTTTTTTGTTTCTGTCGGTATGATGGTAGATCCCTTGATGATAGTGGAATATGGCGGTCCTATCATTGTAATCACTTTAGCGGTTATCATCGGACAGTCTTTGTTCGGTACGTTAGGAGTGTTGCTTGCCGGGCAGCCGTTAAAGACCGCCATGCAGTGTGGTTTCAGTTTGACACAGATTGGTGAATTTGCCTTTATTATCGCTTCTTTGGGGGTTTCTCTGCATGTGACAAGTCATTTCCTTTATCCTATTGTAGTGGCTGTGTCTGTGATTACTACTTTCCTTACTCCTTATATGATTCGCTTTGCCGAGCCTGCCTCTAATTTTGTTGATACGCATTTGCCGGAGAGATGGCAGACGTTTTTGTTGCATTATGCTTCCGGTTCGCAAACTGTGAATCACGAAAGTTTATGGAAAAAATTGATACTTGCTCTGTTGCGTATTACTGTGGTTTATTCCATTGTGAGTATAGCGGTGATAGCAGTTGCTTTCCGTTTTCTTGTGCCGTTTTTTAGAGAAAATCTACCGGGCATTTGGGGGCCTTTGTTGGCAGCTTTGGTCATTATTCTGTTTATTTCTCCTTTTCTCCGGGCCATTATGATTAAGAAGAATCATTCGGTGGAGTTTGTTACGTTGTGGCGTGATAGTCGGGGAAATCGCGCTCCGTTGGTGGCCACTATCGTACTTCGAATTCTGTTGGCGGTGTCTTTCGTAATGTTTGTCATAGCCGGGCTGTTTAAGCTGTCGGTCGGTTTAGTCTTTGGCGTAGCGGTATTATTGGTTGTGGTGATGATACTGTCCCGCCAGTTGAAACGCCAGTCTATAATGATTGAGCGTACTTTCTTTCAGAATCTGCGTTCGAGAGAACTGCGGGCTGAATATCTGGGTGAGAAGAAGCCGGAGTATGCCGGCCGTTTACTTTCCCGCGATTTGCATTTGACGGATTATGAGATACCGGGTGAATCGGCATGGGCAGGTAAGACACTGGCGGAGCTGAATTTTGGTAAACGTTATGGAGTGCATGTCGTTTCTATTCTTCGTGGACGCAAGCGGATAAATATTCCCGGAGCTTCGGTGCGTCTTTTCCCTCAGGACAAGATACAGGTTATTGCTACCGATGAAGAATTGACCGTGTTTGGAGAAGAAATGAATAAGATTTCAACGGTCGATGCCGATGCGATAGAAAAAAGTGAGACGATCTTGCGCCAGTTACGCATAGACGCAAATTCTCCTTTCTTGGGAAAAACCTTGAAAGAAGCAGGTATCCGGGAAAAATACCATTGTCTGATTGCCGGTGTGGAACGGGGAGAAGAAACGTTACACGCTCCTGATGTGCATGAGCCTTTTGTGGAGGGGGATGTGGTATGGATTGTTGGCGAAAGTGTTGATGTGTACAAATTGGTTGGTGAAAATGATGAAAATGTCGACCTATAATGTTAAAAGAACAATTATCTTTGTTCTGTAAATATAAACTAAAAAAGAATATCATGAAAAGCGATCCGAAAGAATGTCTGTATTGCCAGAATAATGAAACGTTGCATAATCTGATGATTGAGATTGCGCAACTCAGTGTGTCACGTGTTTTCCTTTTTAAGGAACAAACTTATCGCGGGCGTTGCCTTGTGGCTTATAAGGACCATGTAAATGACTTGAATGAGTTGAGTGATGAAGAGCGTAATGCCTTTATGTCAGATGTGGCCCGCGTGACTCGCGCTATGCAGAAAGCGTTTAATCCTGAGAAAATTAACTATGGCGCGTACTCGGATAAGTTGTCTCATCTCCATTTCCATTTAGCGCCGAAGTATGTCGATGGTCCTGATTATGGCGGTACTTTCCAAATGAATCCGGGAAAAGTGTATCTTACAGACCCTGAATACCAAGAACTGATTGAAGCGGTGAAGAGAAATCTTTGATGTGTGATCGGGATGTGTCCCAATGATAGCTGAATTTCATTGGGACAACTTTCTCATTATTCAAATCTTATTCAGAATCTTATCCATTACCCAGTTTGTCAGTGTTGCGCTTTCGCCGTCGCAACTACAAGTCGATTTGCCAAGCAGGTGGTCTACGACGGCTTGGATAAGTGGCTGCTGAACATAAACGGGGTTTTCAACGGGTATTTCTTCTCTTCCTTTTTCTGTGTGTAGTGCTATGGGGTCATAAGTAAACACAGAGAAGCATATCATACCTTTGTCTCCGATAATTTCGATGCGATCTTCTCGTGCAGATTCATGGGCGACGAAACACCATGAGCCACTGCCTACCAACCCGCTGTCAAATTGAAAACAGGCACTGAGGGTGTCTTCTGCAGGATAGAGCCCGCCGCGGTTGCTCTTATATCCGTTAGCTTCAAGAATATAGCCGAACATATCTTGCAGTATGTCTATCTGGTGCGGAGCTAAGTCGTAGAAATAGCCGCCACCGGCGATATCGGGTTGTACACGCCAAGGCAGGTTCTCCTTGTTGTAATCCAAATCGCGGGGAGGTTGGGCAAATCGGATTTGTATATTAATGATGTTTCCGATGGCTCCTTCTTCTACCAGTGACTTTACTTTCAGGAAATAAGGAAGGTAGCGGCGATAATAGGCCACAAAGCAGGGGACGCCGGTCTCTTGAGAAACGCGGTTGATACGGCAGCACTCCTCATAGGTCACTGCCATTGGCTTTTCTATGTATACGGGTTTGCCGGCTTTCATGGACATTATGGCGTATGTGGCATGGGAAGAGGGTGGGGTAGCGATATATACAGCATTCACCTCTTCGTCATTAATCAGCTCTTGTGCATCATTGTACCATTTGGCAATGCCTCTTTCCTTGGCATATGCCTTGGCTTTGGAAATGTCCCGGCTCATTACAGCCACTACTTCGGAGTGTTCAATCTTCTGAAAGGCAGGTCCGCTTTTGTATTTGGTTACCTCTCCACAACCGATAAATCCCCATTTTATTATTTTCTCATTCATACTTGTATTCTATTCTTCAAAGTCGAAATCAAAGTCAAAGTCGTCCATGAATTCCGGTGCGGTGAAATCTTCCAGTTCACGACGATCTTTTTTGGTGGGACGGCCTGTCCCTTTAGCGCGGTTGATAAAACCGCTGACCTTACTCATTTCCAATAATTCGTATTGGTCCGGAGTCGTTATGTTTTCCATCATTTCGGGAACGAGTTTGGCTCCTACGCGCTTTTCGATGGTTTGCAATACTTTAAACGAATAGGTCACCGGAGGTTTTCGTACTTGTATGACGTCTCCCGGTTTTATTGTCCGGGCTGCCTTTGCCAATGCACCGTTGATGCTGATACGCCCTTTCTTGCAGGCTTCGGCAGCAATTGTACGTGTCTTGAATATGCGTACAGCCCACATCCATTTGTCTATTCTTGCTTCGCTCATTTTTTATTAAACTGATTCATTGTAATATCGATACCGGCAAGGCAGAAGCTTTTAATGATTTCGCCGGCCATTTTCAGACGTTCATCCATTGTTTTCCAGTCCTCATCTGTGAAATGTCCCAAGACAAAATCCACCTGTCCGCCGCGGGGAAAGTCGTTGCCGATGCCAAAACGCAGGCGGGCGTAGTTCTGAGTGCCCAATGTGGCTGCGATGTGCTTCAGACCGTTATGACCGGCATCGCTTCCTTTACCTTTCAGGCGTAGAGTGCCGAAAGGTAATGCCAGGTCGTCCACCACTATCAACACGTTCTCCAGTGGAATGTTTTCCTTTTGCATCCAGTAGCGCACCGCATTTCCGCTCAGGTTCATGAAAGTGGAGGGCTTCAGTAATATCAGTTGCCTGCCTTTGATTGACAATGTTGTGGTGAACCCGTAACGTCCGTCCTTAAAAGCTGTTCCGGCTTCTTTGGCTAAAGCGTCTGCTACCATGAAACCTATGTTGTGACGGGTTTCATGATATTCGGGACCGATATTGCCTAACCCTACGATTAGATATTTCATTGTTTCAGATTATTACTTTAATGATAAATTAAGATAAATGAGGAACGCGGATTATCGCAGTTGCCCGCGGATATGAAATCTGCGTCGTCTGCGTTAATCCGCGTTCCGGAATATCGTTCTTTCTTGCTAAGAAAGCACTGATTAGTTGTTTGCAGCAGCTGCCGCAGCACCTCTTGCTGCACGAGTCAGCTTAACAGCGCATACAACGGCTTCTTTAGCGTTCAACAGTTCCAATCCTTCATAGCTCAATTCGCCAACTTTTACTGTTTTACCCAATCCCAGGTGAGATACATTGACAACCAGTCTTTCCGGAATAGCGTTGTACAAAGCTCTAACTTTCAGCTTACGCATTTGCAGAGTCAGTTTACCACCGGCTTTCACACCTTCAGCCAGACCTTCCATTTGTACGGGAACTTCCATAACGATAGGCTTAGCTTCGTCAATCTGATAGAAGTCAACGTGCAGGATAGTATCTTTTACCGGGTGGAATTGGATATCTTTCAAGATAGCGTTTACTTTTTTGCCATCGATAACCAAGTCAACCACGTAGATGTGCGGAGTGTAGACCAAGTTGCGCAGACCTTCTGCCGGTACAGTGAAATGAACATTTTCACCTGCTCCGTAGAGTACGCAAGGTACACCGTTGTCTTTACGAATAGCTTTCAAAGCTCTTGCTTGTTCCGAAGAACGTTCTGCAATAGTTCTTGCAGTTCCTTTTACTTCAATTGATTTCATTTCTTAAAATTTTGTGTTACTCTAAATTAAGTAGATTATTGCTTAATTCACCATCACACGATGTGGTTCACCACACGATGTTGCAAAAAGCGGTGCAAAAGTACAGCTTCTTTTTGAATTATCAAAAGGTTGCCCTTTAAAAATCAATATCTATTTTAATTTCCCCGTCAAGTGGAGAGCCTTTTTCCTCCTGTTCTGTCGTCGGTTGTTCGCTGTCGGGTAAGTTTTCATTGTCATTATGACGTACATAACTTCCTTGCTGCTCTTGAATGAAGCCAATGGCTTGCTGCAGACCGTTCATGAATTTCTCAAAATCTTCTTTGTACAAAAAGATTTTGTGTTTTTCGAAACTTACTTGCGAGTCATCTCCTTCACCCATTACTACTTTCTTGCTTTCGGTAATGGCAAGAAACATTTCATCCTTTCTGTTTTTCTTAACATCCAAATAATAGATGCGCTTACCTGCTTTGATGGATTGGGAAAATACAATCTCTTTGTCGTTCACATCCAGCCCACTTTTCTTTTTTAAGTCTTCCATATTTTAGCTATCTTGTTGTAATCGGGGTCAAAATTGACGATTTTTTTTAAACTGTCAAAAGAAAAAGCCCGGATAATGATTATCTGCATTAAAAAATGTGATTTATTTATGTAAACTCATTAAAAATATCTACTTTTGCCCCTCGTTAAAACACCAGTATTTACTTTAGTTATGATAAACAGAGTTCTTATTCGTCTTAAAATTATACAAATTGTATACGCTTATTATCAAAATGGCAGTAAAAATTTAGATGCTGCGGAGAAAGAATTATTCTTCAGCCTTTCCAAAGCATACGATCTTTACAATTATCTGCTTATGCTGATGATAGCATTGACGAACTACGCACAAAAGCGCCTTGATACGGCAAAAGCCAAGTTGGCTCCTACAGCCGAGGAGTTGTATCCGAATATGAAATTCGTTGAAAACAAATTTATTTCCCAATTAGAAGTAAACAAGCAACTGACGGAGTTTATCTCCAATCAGAAACGTACTTGGGCGAATGATGAGGATTTTGTCAAGGGACTGTATGAAAAGATTATAGCTTCCGATATATATAAGGAATATATGGCTTCTTCCGAAGATACGTATGAAGAAGATCGTGAATTATGGAGGAAGATTTATAAGACATTCATTTTCAATAACGAGGAACTCGATGTGCTGCTCGAAGACCAAAGCCTTTATTGGAACGATGATAAAGAGATTGTTGATACGTTCGTTTTGAAGACCATCAAACGCTTTGATGAGAAGAATGGCGCTAATCAACCCTTGTTGCCCGAATTTAAGGATGAGGAAGATCGGGATTTTGCCCGTCGCCTGTTCCGTCGTTCCATCCTGAATTGCGATTATTATCGTCATCTCATCAGTGAGAATACACGCAACTGGGATTTGGATCGTGTGGCTTTTATGGACGTAGTCATTATGCAATGTGCATTAGCCGAAATATTGAGTTTCCCGAACATTCCGGTCAGCGTTTCGTTGAATGAGTATGTGGATATTGCCAAAGTGTACAGCACCACTAAAAGCGGGAGCTTTGTCAATGGTACATTGGACGGAATAGTTAAGGAATTAAAAAAAGAGGGGAAGTTGTCGAAAAACTGATACCTTTGTTGAATAATAAAAACTAAAACGGAATATTTATGAATTTAATGACTGTATTCTTTCTGCAAGCTCCTGCTGCAGGCCCGGACGGAAGTATGATGTGGATTATGCTGATAGCCATGTTCGCTATCATGTATTTCTTTATGATTCGTCCGCAAAATAAGAAGCAAAAAGAAATAGCAAATTTTCGTAAGTCTCTTCAGGTGAACCAGAAGGTTATTACTGCCGGTGGTATTCATGGTATCATCAAGGAAATTAACGATAATGATGTAGTATTGGAAATCGCTTCTAACGTTAAAATCCATATTGACAAGAATTCTATTTTTGCCGCAGCTGCTGACGCAAACAGTAGCCAGGTTTCTAAATAAGTAGATGTGAGCCTATGTTTGATCGTAGGAACATAAGACGTATTTATTTGAATATAACAGAGAAAACAAAGGACTTTCTGCTCAGTGATAAGAGCAGGGAGTTCTTTGTTTTTTTATTTTTCTTCTTTGTAGCCGGAGGCTTTTGGCTGTTACAGACATTGAATAACGATTATGAAGCCGAGTTCTCCATCCCGGTACGTCTGCGTGGAGTGCCTAACAATACGATGATAACTTCAGAACCGGCTTCCGAACTCCGGATTAAGGTGAAGGATAAAGGAACGGTTCTCCTTAATTATATGTTGGGAAAAAGTTTCTATCCGATTTCTCTCGACTTCTCTGATTATAAAGATGCCGGCAATCATGTGCGGGTGTACGCTTCTCAATTTGAGAAGAAAGTGTTGAGCCAGTTGAGTGTTTCAACGCGCTTGCTCTCCATGAAGCCGGATACGCTGGAGTACATTTATGCAACCGGAGTGTCCAAGCTGGTCCCCGTAAAATTGGCGGGAAAGGTCAGTGCCGGTCGCCAGTATTATTTATCGGATACGGTTTTCAGTCCGGATTCGGTTCTGGCATATGCGCCGGAGGGCGTATTAGATACGATAACTGCTGCCTATACACAGCATGTTGAACTGGAGAATATTTCGGACACATTGAAGCAGCAGGTCTCTTTACTTACCCGGAGGGGAGTGAAATTTGTGCCGGCTTCTATTGAGATGATGCTTCCGGTAGATATTTATACTGAGAAGACGGTGGAGGTGCCGTTGCATGGCATAAACTTCCCGGCCGATAAAGTGTTGCGTGCTTTCCCGTCCAAGGTTCAGGTCACTTTTCAGGTGGGGCTTAGCCGCTTCCGTCAGATAACGGCGGATGATTTCCATATGAATGTTTCCTACGAGGAGTTGTTGCGGTTGGGTTCGGACAAGTACACAGTAAAGCTGAAGAATGTTCCTGAAGGAGTGAGTCAGGTGCGCTTTAATCCGGAGCAAGTCGATTTTCTCATAGAACAGATTACTTCTCATTATGACCATTAGGATAGGTATAACCGGCGGCATTGGCAGCGGCAAAAGCGTTGTATCCCGACTGCTGGAAGTGATGGGAATACCTGTCTATATTTCCGATGTGGAGACCAAGCAACTTATGATGACTGACACTTGCATCCGCAGTGAGTTGACTTCCTTGTTGGGCAAAGAGGCATATGCCGGCGGAGCATTGAATAAACCCTTGCTCGCTTCCTATCTTTTCGGCAGTCCCGGGCATGCCCGGCAAATTAACGGAATTATTCATCCGCGTGTGAAAGAAGATTTCAGGCAATGGCTTCGGCGGCGTGCAACCTGTTCTATGGCAGGTATTGAGTCTGCTATTCTGATAGAGGCGGGATTTGCAGGTGAAGTGGATGTGGTTGTTATGGTCTATGCTCCCGAAGAAATACGGGTGCAACGCGCCATGAAACGGGATGCTTCCTCGCGTGAACTGATAGAAAAGCGTATCCGCAGCCAAATGAGTGATGAAGAAAAGCGCGGACAGGCAGATTTTGTGATAGTGAATGATGGTGAAACACCGTTAATTCCGCAGGTTTTAGCTTTAATCACTTTCCTGTCTCAAAATAATACCTATCTTTGCCCACCGAAAAAATAAACTACTAATTACAAAAACAGAATATACTATGTTGAAGACTATTTTGTCTATTTCCGGTAAACCGGGATTGTATAAGCTCATTTCTCAGGGAAAGAATATGTTGATTGTAGAGTCGCTCGTTGACAAGAAACGTTTCCCTGCCTATGGCAATGAAAAGATTATCTCTTTAGGTGATATCGCCATGTATACAGATGCAGATGAAGTGCCTTTGAAAGATGTGCTTCTTTCAATGAAGAAGAAAGAAAACGGCGCTGCTGTGGCATTGGATGTGAAAAAGGCTTCTGTAAAAGAACTTCAGGCCTATTTGGCAGAAGTGTTGCCTAACTTTGATCGCGACCGCGTATATGTATCGGATATTAAAAAACTGATTACTTGGTATAATCTGCTGGTAGCAAGCGGCATGACGGATTTTGAAGAAGTTGCCGAAGAAGCTGCGGAAAAAGAGGCTGCTGCCGAATAATCTGTTTCGGATTCCGACATCCGGCTTTTATTTTTCTTACTCTCACCTCTCACTTTTTCGTATGCATTCCCCTTGTTTTCCGGGGAGGCGGGTGTTATGAGTGGAAACCAAATACTCCTAATAAGCCACCTGAAACAGGCTTATTAGGAGTATTTGCAGTATTATACTTCGGGTGCTTATAATGCAAACTTAACAGCCGCCCAACGGTTCTTTTCCCGGTGATGTACAAACCGCAGCCCGTTACGTTCGGCTTCTGCTTGTATCACAGGTATGTCGTTTACGTAGAAGCCACTCATATATAACTCTGATCCAGACCGCATGCAACGTACATATTGCTTCATGTCGTTCAGCAGGATATTACGGTTGATATTGGCGATGACCACATCAAAAGGCCCTTTTCCTTCCAGTGCGGAAGCATCTCCCTGGAATACGGAAATACGGTCTACGCCATTTAGCTCGATGTTTTCAAGTGAATTGCGTACGCACCATTCGTCTATATCGATAGCTGTGCAGGGAGCAGCACCACGCATGCGTGCCAATATGGCGAGGATAGATGTTCCGCAGCCCATATCGAGCAAGGACTTGCCTTGAAGGTCGCTGTCCAGCAGTTCACCGATGATGAGACTGGTGGTTTCGTGGTGGCCTGTACCGAATGCCATTTGAGGATTGATGACGATGTCGTAGTCAGCTTGCGGGATGTCATGGTGGAATGTGCTATGAATGACGCAGCGATCGCCAATGATAATGGGTTGGAAGAAATTCTTTTCCCATTCTTCATTCCAGTCTTTATCTTCTGCTTCCCGGTAGGTATATTCCACTTGTGTGTCGGAAAGAGGGAAATCAGCAATAGCTTCCTTGAGGGAAGATTCATTGTATAGATCTTTTTGGATGTAGGCGGCGATGCCGTCAGGTTGCTCTACAAAGCTCTCAAAGCCCACCTCGCCCAATACGGCGGACAAAACATCGTTGACAGTTTCTGTACATGGGGTGGTATGGAAGATAAATTCTAAATATTTCATCGGAATATAATTGTTTGTTAAATGCAAAAGGCAGGCGTAGGAGCGAAACCTATTTCTGCGTATATTTGTTTTGGATACAAAGATAAGGTGCATTTAGGGAAATCCCTATAAATCTTTGGGGAAAATCTTCTGCATGGGACAAATTACGGCGTTATCTTTGTGACGTGGATAAAGTATAGAATTGTAAACCATAAACCAAATGAATATGAAAAAGATTGTTTTTTTATCGCTTTTGGCATTGTGCCTTCCAGGGGTGCTTTCCGCTCAAAGTATAGATGACGACCTTTACTACGTGCCTTCCAAGAAGAAAGAAGAGAAGGTGGAGAAAAAGAAGACTCCGGCTGCCGATGCAGTTGTAGTGAAGACAAATGCGCCGACTACGGTTTATGCGTCGCCGGGCAATACAACGATTGTGGTGAAGGACCGTAAAGGGAATATTCGTGATGTGGACGAGTACAACCGTCGGTATGACTCCAAGAACTATGAATTCTCGCAGGAGAATGATACGCTTTATATAGATGAGAAAGAGTATGACGGTCTGGATGGGGAATGGGTAAACGGCTTTGACGGTTCGGAAGATGATTATGAATATGCCACACGAATTATCCGTTTCCGTAATCCCCGCTATGCAATCAGTATCAGCAGCCCGTTGTATTGGGATGTTGTCTACGGATTGAACTCATGGGACTGGAACGTATATACGGACGGATTATATGCCTACGCATTTCCGACATTTACCAACCGCTTATGGTGGGATTGGCGGTATAACTCCTATGGCTGGGGTGGCTATCCCTATTATGGCTGGGGCTGGAACAGCTGGTACGGTCCGGGCTGGGGTTTTGGCTGGAGCGTAGGTTGGGGCGGCTGGTATGGTGGCTGGTGGGGACATCACCATCACTATCATCCCGGATATTATCCCGGTGGAGGACACTGGGGTGGGGGATATTGGCCACGTAATACGTATACGTACCGTCGTTCTTCGGGAGCAAGCAGTTACCGCAATTCTTCTTCAACAGTCCGCAGGTCAGGTTCAAGCGTAGCTCGCAGGGATGCAGGTTCTGCTGTCCGTTCTTCAGGAACCTCCTCTTATAGAAGAAGCGGACAAAGCGGTACGACAACCAGACGCGTGGTGGGCACGCGCTCATCGGGCACACGCAGCGGGGTAACCACTCGTACGGATGCCTCTTCCACACGACGCAGTGTATATACCCGTCCAAGTAGTACAAGGGTAGGGACTTCATCCGTAGGGGAATCACGCAGAAGCGGAAGTGGTGTAAATGCCACAGGAACAAGACGCTCAGCAACAGGAAGCTCCTCTACCTATAATCGTGGTAGCTCCACATCGCCAACGCGCACTTATTCTACCGGAAACAGCAACCGTCGTTCCTATACACCTGTGCAAAACACCCCTACCCGCAGTTATTCTTCGGGCGGTGGCAGCAGCTCACGTAGCTATTCCAGCGGTGGCGGTTCTACCCGTTCATCTGGTGGTGGCGGTGGTTCTTCAAGAAGAAGATAGGTATTAGTATTAATAGAAAAAGATTAGTAGGATATGAAAAATATAATAACTTTGGCTGCTTTGGGGTTGCTGATTGCAGCTCCAATGAGTGCACAGACTGTGTACGATGCTGCTAAGATAACTAATAAGGATTTAAACGGTACGGCACGCTTTGTTGGTATGGGCGGTGCCATGGGAGCATTGGGAGGTGACATCTCCACTATCGGCACAAACCCTGCCGGTATAGGTGTTTACCGCAGTAATGATGCAATGGTGTCATTCGGATTTTCTTCCTACGGTACGGAAAGTAACTATGTGGGAAACAAGATGAATTCCGATAAAATGAGGGCTTCATTTGATAATGCCGGTTTTGTGCTTTCTTCAAAGATAGGTAATGCTACGGCTTTGCGTTATGTGAATTTCGGCTTTAATTACCATAAGGCAAAATCTTTCTATAAGAATATGTCTATGGGCGGTAATCTGGGAGATTATACGCAGACCGACTACATGGCTGCACAAGCCGGAGGTATCAAGGATTGGTCCGGTGACATTTATACTGATCCGGAGGTGGGGTGGCTGTCTGCATTGGGATACGATGGTTATCTTATCACCGATCTTATTGCTCATAACGGACAGGGCGATGTTCCTTCCGGCTATGTCCCCTATATGGTAGGGGGTAAGCAGGTGAAAAACCTGAATGGTGATTTAGTATATATTACTCCGGGTGAATATGGAGGGATGTTTTGGGGAGGAAATGGAAGTTTCCGTTCGGAAGAGCGTGGCGGTATCGACCAGTATGATTTCAACATTTCATTCAATATCAACGACCGGGTATATTTAGGTGTGACTGTGGGAGCCTATGCCATAGATTATAGCAAATATACTTTTTATGATGAGAACTATCTGGATAAGGCAGGAAATGCTACCGGACAAGGCTATAATTTGCAGAGCTGGAACAAAATACATGGTTCCGGTTTTGATGTGAAATTCGGAGCCATTATACGTCCTTTTGAATATTCTCCATTAAAAATCGGATTAGCCATTCATACGCCCACTTATTATAATCTGGACTATAAGACGAATGCCCGTCTGGAGTCGGACGTGCTGAATGATTTGGATATAGCCAATGAGTCGGAGGTGGGTAGTGGTGTGATAGGTCAGTATAATGTAGACACTTACGATATATTGAAAGGAGATATGGTGCGCCAGTTCCAGCTTCAGACGCCATGGACTTATAATGTAAGCTTGGGATATACCATCGGTAAGGATCTGGCATTAGGCGTTGAGTATGAATATCAGGACTATTCTTCTATGAAGTTTAAAGATCAGGAGGGCTACTCCGATACCTTTGGATACGAAAACAGCACCACTTCCATGCTGAAAGGGGTGAGCACCATTCGTCTGGGTGCTGAATATAAGGTTATTCCTCAGTTTGCTTTGCGTGCAGGCTATAATTATACGTCCGCTATCTTCAATAGTGATGCATATAAAGATCTGCCTTATAACTCTATTCAGACCGATACGGATTTTGCAAATACAAAAGCGCTGAGCAACTATACATTAGGTATCGGCTATCGCGGCTCTATGTTCTATGCTGATTTGGCCTATAAGTATTCTTCTTATAAAGAGGATTTCCACCCGTTCATCAATGCCTATATGGATGGAGAACAATTGGTGATAGGTTCTCCTGAAGCGAAAGTAAAGAATACCCGTAGTCAGGTACTGTTGACTTTAGGTCTGCGTTTCTAAAAAAGATTGTATTTCCATTGCAAATAATCTTTTATTGCATTTGAAGAAATCCCCGGTGCAGTTCATTGTACCGGGGATTTTTGCTAAAATAACTATATACTGCCTTACAGCAAAGCCCTCTATAAACAATTATAATGCTTATGGGGGGCTTATAATTTTAATATGCTTTACTGCTCTCTACTGCTAACAAGGATTCACACTGTAAGCAATATATAGTTACCTTTGCTAATAAAAAAAGGCTTGCAATCTGCAAGCCTTTTTAGATGGTATCTGTTTTTTCAGATTATTTCTTGAAATAACGATTGTACAGACCTTCGAAGCCTTTACCATGACGAGCTTCGTCCTTAGCCATTTCATGAACTGTGTCATGGATAGCATCCAGGTTCAATGCTTTAGCGCGGGTAGCGATACGCTTTTTGTCTTCGCAAGCGCCTGATTCAGCGTTCATTCTCTTTTCAAGGTTGGTCTTAGTGTCCCATACACAGTCGCCCAGCAATTCAGCAAATTTGGAAGCGTGTTCTGCTTCTTCCCATGCATAACGCTTGAATGCTTCAGCTACTTCAGGATAACCTTCGCGGTCTGCCTGACGGCTCATTGCAAGGTACATACCAACTTCTGTACATTCGCCCATGAAGTGGTTGTTCAAATCCTTAATCATTTCGTCGTCGCAGCCTTTAGCTACACCGATAACATGTTCGTCGGCAAAAACCAACGGACCACCTGCCTGTGCTTCTTCTACTTCAACGAATTTGCTTGCAGGAGCTTTACACAGAGGACATTTCTCAGGAGCTGCGTCTCCTTCATATACGTAACCGCAGACAGTACATCTAAATTTTTTCATTTTACTTCAGATTTTAATTAGTTGAATTAGTTATTCGTTATTTTAGTTAACTGTTCACTTTCCAAACAATTCTTGCAGATACCTTTATAATAATAATGGATCTCTTGTACATCATGGCCGTCCATGTCCATATCTTCCACTTGCTTGATATTGGCATTATATTCCAAATCGTATATTTTGCCGCATTGTTTACACAAGAAATGGGCATGAGGGCTGGTCTCTGCATCGTAGCAGGTATTCCGTTCGTCAATTGTCAGTGTCTGTGCAGCACCTTGCTCGCTCAAAAGTTTCAAAGTGTTGTAGACAGTGGTCTTGGACAATGTGGGAATGGAAGGAGCAAGAGCCGTATAGATTTCGTCTACACTGGGATGTGTACGATGCTCCATCAGATAGCTCATAATGGCTATGCGCTGCACTGACGGTTTTATGTTGTGATTTTGCAATCGCTTTATTACATCCATATCATCTATAATTCAAACTTGTAATAATTACATTTTTAATTCTCTTGCAAAGATAGATACTTCTTTGATTTATCCAAAAAAAAATCTGAGTTTTTTTATATTGTTAATTAAAATGACCTGTTGTATTCTTAGATGGGATTGCAAGTATCTTGAAGCGGAGAGTGAAAAGACTGATTATTTTGTGTTTATTTGATAAATTGCCGTATTTTTGTACCCTAATTTAATCAGATTCTTATGAATTACGGATATGTCAAAGTAGCGGCGGCTGTACCTCGTATTAAGGTAGCGGACTGTAAGTTCAATGCCGGACAAATTGAAAAAGAGATAATCATAGCTGACGGAAAAGGTGTACAAATTATAGTCTTTCCGGAGTTATGCATCACCGGATATACATGTGGAGACCTTTTTGCCCAGCAACTTTTGCTTGAAGAGGCCGAAATGGGGCTGATACAGATTTTGAATAATACGCGTCAAATGGACATTATATCCATTCTTGGCATGCCTGTACCCCTGAACGGTATGTTGCTGAATACCGCAGTGGTTATACAGAAAGGCAAAATCCTGGGCGTTGTTCCTAAGACATATCTTCCCAACTACAAAGAATTTTATGAGAAACGCTGGTTCGCTTCTGCCTGTGAGGTATCGGAGACTACTGCCCGCTTATGCGGACAGGTAGTGCCTATGGGTCGGAATCTGCTTTTTGAGACTGCGGATACGACTTTCGGAATTGAGATTTGCGAGGATCTGTGGGCTCCTATTCCGCCGAGTTCTTCATTGGCGTTGCAGGGGGCGGAAATCCTTTTCAACCTGTCGGCTGATAACGAAGGAATAGGTAAACATGCTTACCTTCGTTCGCTCATCAGTCAGCAGTCTGCCCGTTGTATTGCAGGGTATGTATTCAGTTCATGCGGTTTTGGCGAATCTACTACGGATGTGGTTTTTGCCGGCAATGGATTGATTTATGAGAATGGTACGCTGTTGGCCGGCAGTGAACGCTTCTCCTTTGAGGGGCAGTTGGTGGTTAGCGAAATTGATGTGGAGCATATACGTACGGAACGTCGGGTTAATACGACATTTGCGGCCTGCCACGCCAATTGTGCGCCTGAGATTCCGGTGCGCATATCCACAGAGTATGTCAATTCCGGTGATTTGAACCTGACCCGTACTTTCGAACCTCATCCGTTTGTTCCTCAAGGGCCGGTTTTGGACGAGCGTTGCGAGGAAGTATTCTCGATACAGGTATCAGGATTGGCACAGCGCTTGGTACATACCAATGCCAAGAGCGCAGTGGTAGGCATATCCGGTGGCTTGGACTCTACATTGGCATTATTGGTTTGTGTGAAAACCTTTGATAAGCTGGGTTGGGACCGTAAAGGCATTATCGGTGTGACTATGCCGGGATTCGGCACTACCGACCGTACGCATACCAATGCTGTCGACCTGATGACTTCATTGGGTGTGACAATGCGCGAAGTCTGCATAAAGGATGCCTGCATACAACACTTTAAGGATATAGACCATGACATAAACGTGCATGATGTGGTATATGAGAATTCGCAGGCGCGTGAACGTACGCAGATATTAATGGATATTGCCAACCAGACATGGGGAATGGTGGTTGGTACGGGCGATCTCTCGGAACTTGCTTTGGGCTGGGCCACGTATAACGGCGATCACATGTCTATGTACGGTGTCAACAGCAGTATTCCCAAAACGTTGGTGAAGCATCTGGTGAAGTGGGTTGCGGAAAATGATATGGACGAGGCTTCACGAGCCACATTGCTGGATATTGTGGATACTCCTATCAGTCCGGAACTTATACCGGCAGATGAGAATGGAAATATCAAGCAGATTACCGAGGATCTCGTAGGCCCGTATGAACTGCACGATTTCTTCCTTTATTATTTTCTGCGTTGCGGCTTCCGTCCTTCCAAAATCTTCTTCCTTGCAGCGCGTACGTTTAAGGATGTCTATGATGAAGAAACGATACGGAAATGGTTGCAGACCTTCTGTCGCCGCTTCTTCAACCAGCAGTTCAAGCGTTCTTGCCTGCCGGACGGCCCGAAGGTGGGAAGCATTTCCATAAGTCCGCGTGGAGATTGGCGCATGCCGAGTGATGCATCTGCGGAGATGTGGCTGAGGGAAGTGGAGACGTTGTAGAGGTTTGTGGTGAAGATTATATCATTTATAGTACTTCCTATAAATCTTCTTATATTCTTTCTTTGTTTTAAACCGTTCCAGCCAGCTGTTCAGGCTGTCCAGAAGTACCGGAGACTGCTTGCTCACTCCCCATGAGTAGAATTGAGTGAAGCTGATTGCGGTATTTATATCTATTTGCGGAAGGCTGTCGGCGGCGGAACGGGCGATGGCTTCGTCACATACTGCATAGTCGATATCGCCATGTGCCACGAGCGCGATGAGCTGTTCGGAGCCATATTTCTCTATTTCGTTAATATATATGGTGTCGCCTATTTCATTTCCTAAGTTGCGGATGCGCAGAATGGAAGGAGAGCCTTTAACCACATTCAGGGTTTTTCCCGCTAAATCGAGCTGGCTCCTGACGAATAGGGAGTCATCGGGGGAATCCATTTTGCGCTGAACCAATACTTGCCTGTTCAGAACGATAGGAGCGGTGAGGAGCAGGGAATCTTTTAATTCGCTGGTTGCCAAGAGACCGTAGGCGATGACGTCGTATCGGCCTTCTGCCAAACCTTCGAGCCGTTCATTAAAACTCATTTCGGGAGTTATGGCTACTTGCAGACTGTGATCGCGGGCAAAAGCCTCTATCAGTTCGTAATGAAAGCCCGATAAAGTGTCTCTATCCACATAAAAGCTGATGGAATTGTACTCCGTAGCTGCACGAAGTGTTCCATTTGCCGCTATTTCGGCGTAATCGCGGGGATGCCCTTTGCGGCTCTCTCTTTTAGGCAGCATGAATGTGGCGACAAGTGCAGCCACTGCTCCCAGGATGATATACTTCAACAGTTTGGTCTTTTTCATGATGAATGGAGGACAATGTTAGTCGTAGAAGTTCCATGAAATACCTATCTTGAACAAGCGCGGGTTGATGGGATAGTGGGGCACGAGGAAATAATTGCTTTGTCCCATTCCTGCGTTTACATGATACATCATGGCAAAGATACGGGTCCGCTTCAAGTGCAGATTGGCGTATACGTTTACAATCGGATAACCGCCGATTTCTACCTGGTCGTCCGCTGCCTGAAGATGGAATTGCTGGATGGCGGGAGTGTAGGCGGGTGCGTTGTATTTGGTGAAATATCTGACGTCGGCTCCAATCTGTACAGTCAGCACCTTCTTGGCTATTTTGGCAAGCAGGTACAGGTTATGGTATAGTGAGAGCTGTGGCAAAGGCAATACGGTTTCATTGCTCGATTTCTGCCAAGTCACTTCGTTGTCCAAATGTAGTATGCCCAAGCGGAAATCCTGCTTCAGAGTTGCGGACAATACTTGTATATTACCGCTTTCCTGCACAGGCATTGCGCTTTGATTAAAATAGGTGTAGTTCTTTATGTTTTCCACGCCGGCACGCAGGTTTGTTTTCCAGCGTTGGATGTTCAGCTCGCCCTCCACACGTGTGCGAAATTCCTTATTCATATTGTCATTGTCCCAATAATAATGGTTGGAGTGATAATGACGCATGTAGAAAGAGGGGAGAGTGTTGCTTACATAGCCTCTTGCATAAAAGTTTACGGTGTCTTTCCAAAGGCGGAAGTTCAGGTCGAGGTCGGCATTGACGCGAAATTGTCCGAGCGCCTTGTCCATGATGCCTATTTCACCATTTACGTTATAATGCAGCGTTTTGCCTTGGCGTTTGGCAAGTTCGCCGCCCACGAATAGTTCCTGTTCGTCGAAACGGGTACGCGACAAAGTATCCATTAATTCGTAACGGTTGAACTTGTGCGATATATAGGCTGTCAGTCCGGCTTTGGCATACTTGTTGAAGCCTTCGAGCAAAGCAATTCCAAACACGTTCTTTATGCTGAAGGCAGTGGTCGAATCCCGGCTGGCGACTTCATTGAAATACGCATTGGGATATTGTCCCTCCTTCTCTTGGGCAGAAGTGAACTGATGGCGGGCACGTTCCACTTTTATGGTGTGGATGAAGCTGGTGACGGGAACGAACTCTTCCGTTATAATGGTATCTTTGGGCAGGGGCACACTGTCATTGGCGGCAGTTATTCCGGAAGAACGGGCATCCTCTATGGTAGTAGTTTCTCGTGTAAAGCCGAGCCGGTAGCGCTGTGTGGCATATACGTAGAAATCTTTGTTACGGTTTGCCGTCTGTTCCAATTTTACGGGGATAGTGGTGGATTCATATTCCTTTTTCCCTTCCGACATATCTTCCGGGCGCGTAATATAACGGTCGTCTTGAATACCTCCGTTTTCGTTCATCTTCATGGTGAAGTTGTTGTACACTGCCTGCATTTGGTATTTATCGCCGATGTAGCTGGCAAACACTCCGGCATTGAAGTGGGAGGTGGACTGGTTCTGATAGTATCCCCGTCCATACAGGTAATCTATGTTGAAACCAAAAGCCAGCCGCTTGTTTGCATTGACTGAAAAGTAGGACTTGAAGCGTTCTTCGCCATTGACTTTATTTCCGGCTTTGTAGTATGTCAGGTTGGTAAAAGGGATGTTGCTATTTGTGAATTTCACTTCGTCCGGGCGGACAAAGAAGCTGGAAAAAGGTTGCATGAAGATAGTCGGTTCGGCATCCTTGCGTTCAAAGAAGATGCGTGACATGCGCGGCGAACCCAAGTTACCCAGATAATTATAGTGCCCGTACATGCCTTCTACCAAGTTGGTATTCTGGAAGTTAAGATTAGCTGTGTCGGCGGGAATAATGGTACGTTCGCCCAGTGTCTCACTCAGGCGCCACATATAAAGTTTGGGGGGAAGACTCTGAATTTCCGTATTGGTACTGTCTTCCAGATTATCCGGCAAGGTGTTGGGATCTACCTGATTGCCGAACTGGTCGCGGCCGGTTGTAGGATCCATACGGTTGAAAGGTGTCTGTGCCACAGCACCCAAGATACCTATAATAGACAGAAATAGATATGTCAGTACGATTCGTCTCATAATTAGGCGCAAAGATACAATAAAAAATTATTCACTTACGGAATTCCACCTTTTTTGCTTCTTTTAAAACTCTCGGCTCTTTATGGAAAAACAGTATTCGGGCAGTTGCAATGATGCAATTATTACCGCTTATGTGCCTGTATATTCAGCAGCTTTGCTATCTTTGCTACCGACTCTTTCGGGTAGGAAGCAACTTTTCGTTTCTAATATTATAATATCTGTTTGTATGAGAACACTATCTTTTTGGCTATGCTTATTCTTGCTTTTTCCTCTGCTGCATGCTCAGGATGCCGAATTAAAAATGTATCAGGATGAGTTGGCTCGTGCCTTGAGACTGAAGAATCGGGATAGTATTGCAGCTGCTTATTGTCATTTAGGGGAATATTATGCCTATCGCCAGTCGGACAGTACCCGGTATTATTGTGATAAAGGTCTGGAATATGCCCGAAAGGATGTACCTGAACCTTATCTCACCTTATTGATAAACCGGGTGGAAACTTATAGTGCTTTGGGGGATATGGAGAGTGCAATTGACGGCTACCTTAAGGTACTCGATGAAGCCGAACGTTTTACCGGAGTTGAGGACCAAGTGATTACAACGCTCACTTCTCTTGGTGTGAATTATCGCAGAAAAGACATGCCTGATTCGGCACTGATATATTATAACAGGGCGTTGGAAAAACTTGAGGGGCGTAAATCCTACGATGAACGGGTGCACTTATTGACAAATATGGCTGTGCTTTATGCAAATACCTCGCGTTTGAAAGAGGCTGAAAACTATGTTCGGGCGGCGGTGGAAGAGTCAAAGAAGTGCGATGATATGGACATGGTCTTGTATGCAGCATCTACGGCGGGAGGTATCATGACATTACAGAAGAAATACGACGAAGCCGCTCAGATGCTCTATCCCGCACTTGCTATGGCACGCGAACAGAAGAAACCGAAATTTGTGTTGAAAAGTATAACATATCTGTTGAATGCCTATTTCAGAATGAACAATAACGATTCTATCAATCATTATATACGTGAGGCGGAAAAAATGATGGCTGAATTGCCTGAGTCTTCAGGGGAGGTACTGGGATATAAGGAAACCCTTTTCAAGATTCTCAACAAGATGGGGCGTTATCGGGAGAGTCTTTCCATTCAGCAACAGATGTTGAGAGCTATGGATGTCAATGCCCAGACCCCGATTGATAAGCTCTATTTGGAAATGGCACGCAATTATCATGGGCTGAAAGATTATCCGCATGCCGCCGATTACTATGAAAAAGCATACTGGACGTCCGATAGCCTGCATCAGACGGAGGTGGATGCGGAACTTTCCGAACTGTCCATGAAGTATGAAAATCAGGTAAAGGAACTTGAAATAGCGAGGCTGACTCAAGAGCAACTGGAGCAAAAGGCTAAGACGATGCAGTGGGGTATAGTGGCTGCTGTGGCTGTCTCCGCTTTTTTACTTTTGGTATTTTATTATATGTTCCGCCAGAAACGTGTCAAAAAAGAGGAAGAGTTGAAACTTGCCAAAAGCTATATTGACGGGTTGGAACGTGAACGCACCCGCTTGGCGAAAGAGTTGCATGACGGTGTCTGCAATGACTTGTTGGGGATTGGCATGCAGGTGCAATGTATGCCACCTTCGGCTGAGTCAAAACATGAGCTGCTGGATTTGTTGGAACAGGTTCGTGGTGAGGTGCGCTGTATTTCCCATGAACTGATGCCGCCAAAGTTCCAGTATGTTACATTGGCTGAAACGATAGAGGCATATATAGAACGTTTGGTCATTCCGGCATCCATGCAACTGGCTTTCAGTAAAGAAAATGACCATGCAGAATGGGGGCAAGTACCGGAGCAGACGGCTTATGAGGTCTATCGTATTTTGCAGGAGCTACTTTCTAATATACTGAAACATTCCGAAGCGACGGAAGTGAATATAAATCTCTCCTTAAGTAAGGAACTGTTGGTTTTACTCATCACAGACAATGGCAAGCCGTTTTCCGATTCAGGTGCTGCAATGGGCGGTATCGGCCTTAATACTACCCAAGAACGCGCCAAAGCCATAGGCGGGTCTCTTTCTGTAAACTGCAAGGGGAGTATCCAACAGTTTCAGCTTGAAATCCCTTTGTCCCTTTAGTAGAAAACCATGATGTCGGATACTAAAATCACTATTTTTGATGATGCCGGATATTAATAAATACTTTTTCTTTGCAGCATAATTCAGAACACAAAGCATAGATTGATGAAAGAAAAAGATATACGCATTTTGTTGGTAGATGACCATGATTTGGTGCTTCAAGGATTGAAGAGGATAGTAGAATGTTCGTTACCCGAAATCAAGACCGTATGTACAGCTTCATCGGGACGGGAGGCATTGCTTTTAATAGCTTCCCAATGCTTTAATCTTTTCTTGTTGGATATGGAATTGCCCGATTTGTCCGGTTTGGAAATAATCTCACGTATTCGGGAAAAAGACCCTCAGGCGCGTATTATCGTGAATACAATGCACGAGGAAATTTGGTTTATAAAGAATCTGATACAGTGTGATGTAGATAGTATTTTGTTTAAATCCGTTGACTCGAACAAGATAGTCGAGGCTATTCGTTGTGTACTCGATGGCGGGACTTACTACTGTACTTATGCCGAACAAGTACGCAACCAGATGAGGCGTTCGGACGAAGGGCGGCGTGAAGAACTCACACAGCGTGAGCTTGATGTGTTGAAGTGTATCTCTGAAGGCAAAAACACACAGGAAATAGCTCAGGATTTGTGTGTATCTACCAATACGGTAGATACACACCGGCGTCATCTGTTGGACAAACTTGATGCAAAGAATGTGGCGGACTTGATAATGACAGCAATCTCCAGAGGTATTATACCTATCCGTAAATGTTGATGACATTACTCATTTAAAACATATCATTGTTATGAAAAGGTTTACTATTACAATTATCTCCGCAATGCTTTGCGGACTGGTCGTATTGTCAGCATGTGGCGGTGCAAAGAAGAATGTTCAAGATGCCGAAGGTCAAGCGGAGGCCGGGGGGAATGCTCCGAGCGGTTACTTGATGCCTGCTATCTCAGCAAACAATTTTTGTGGTGATTTTACTACCATGACTCCCGATTACGGTTACCTGATGCCCGAAAAGGGCTTGTTCCTTAAGATGCATGACATTAGGGGCGCTTACGGTATTAATATTTATACTTATGTGATGGACGGTGACAACATACAATGTACACCGGGACATTTTGTGATGATAGTTCCGAGAGGCGGTGATAAACTGGAAATCACCATAAAGAAGAGTTCCATGAAGAATACTCCTTCCTTTACTTTTATACCTACTCCCGATTGCGAGAACTCCGCTTATGTGGCTACGGAGAAAGTTGCCGGTAAGTATTACTATCTCTGTGGTGATGCGGAAGCCCGTTATAAGTTCGAAGATTTGTTTGAGGACGAACGTTGTGCGGAGTTCAAAAACTTAGTGGATAATTATGGTAAATAATTGAATGATAACTGAAATATAATATATGATGAAGAAACTTTTTTTAGGCTTTCTGGTGGCGATAGCGCTGGGGGCATGTAGCAGTGAAGAAAATGAACCGGAAGGAGCTATTGTTTTAACTGGCGGTACTCAGACTTCACAAACGATATATGCGGACGAAACGCAAAAGTCGGAAGGTATTAAATTCACCGCCACAGAGCCTTGGACGGCAACCGTAACCGAAACAAAGACAAGAGCCGATGGAAGCAATGTGGACTGGTTGAAACTGAGCGCGTATAGCGGGGGCGCAGGTGAGTTCACCTTGAACCTTACACTTACACCGAACACCAGTGGAAAAAGCCGGAAAGCGGAAATACGCATTACGGCAGGTAAAACCGTACTGACCATTGCGGTGGAACAAAAAGCGGAAACGGAAAGTGGTACCGGAGTACTGAAAACTATCAAGAAGATAGCTTGTAAAGAAGTGTTCAACTCTGATAAGGTTTATAATAGCTCTGATTACACCAGCGAATGGATCAGGACCTTTAGTTACGATGAGCAGGGACGTGTGGCGCGTATTGTACGTGACCACGTACAATCTAAAGGTAAAACTACAACGACTTTCGATTACACGATTGCCGGAGAGATAACCATGAACGAGAAAGAGGTTTATGATAGTAGCAGCAATATCTACGAAGATACCTACATTATCAAACTCAATGAACAAGGAAATGTAGCATCCATACAGGACGATGACAAGAATACCGGAACGTTCAGCGACTACATACGTCTCAGCTATACCGATGACAACCGCCTTGCGCAGTGGAAGGATGCCGATGCAGGCAGTGAAACCAGTTCGGGTACTTTCTCTTATGATAATGGAATGTTGTCAAAGTATGAATACGTTGAGGGTAAATCATTGGAAGATAGCAGGACAATCAGTGTGGATGTGAATAAAGCCTATACGCACCGTTATCCCAATAATCTTCCTGTTGATATGGTGGGACTCCTTTTATGTAATGACGATGCTTATGACTTTCTGTTCTATATCGGAAGAACGGGTAAGACGAGTGATTATCTGCCGGAAGTGTTCCCGGACTTTACTGCGCGTGATGAATGGGATAGAATAATGGAAAGTTATCAGACTCCGAACACAACAGTTGAAGAATATTACCATACGATTGTATGGTCTGATGACGAGTTAGTGATGAACTATACCTTCGACAAAGACAACTACCTGACCGGTATTCAGACTCAAAGAGGCTTCACTGTCATGAAAACAACTTATACCGTAGTAGTGGGTAATGAGCTTGTTGATCCGAATATTCCTGAAAAAGGTTATAAATACACCATAGAAAATAAAAAG
The DNA here is from genome assembly GCF_025146565.1 of Bacteroides eggerthii. Lineage (NCBI taxonomy): Bacteria > Pseudomonadati > Bacteroidota > Bacteroidia > Bacteroidales > Bacteroidaceae > Bacteroides > Bacteroides eggerthii. The sequence goes on from NZ_CP102258.1 coordinate 2,213,872, forward strand.
ACCGAGAAGGAAAAAGATGATGCGGATGTGTTTACTTGGACAATCGAATATTAGACTTTCTATATATATACGGCGCTAAAAAAACGGATGATGTGTTCACACTTGGAAACACATCATCCGTTTATAGTAAACGCATCATCCGTTGAGGGCAAACACATCATCTGTTTCGCCCAAACGGATGATGTGTTTTTTTATACCTCCTTAATCAGCTCCATACCCCGCTTGATGGCCTCTTCGTTCATCGGTATCAGGTGGTGGTGGCGTTCGGGAAGTGTTTTTTTCAATCCCTTGATAACGTTGTCCAATGTTACGATCGGAGCAATTTTCAACAGGCCGCCCAGCACAATCATGTTGAATGCTTTGGCATTTTTCATTTCGTTGGCGGCATCCATAGCATCGATGCGGTAAACGTGGATGTCTTTACGTGTCGGCGGGTTGATGATGCCGTAGCCGTCGTAGATAAGTACGCCGCCGGGCTTTACCTTGTTCTCGAACTTCTCCAGTGAGGGTTGGTTCAGGATGATAGCCGCATCATATTTGCTCAAAATTGGCGAGGAGATTTTCTCGTCACTCACAATTACGGTAACGTTTGCCGTACCGCCGCGTTGTTCCGGTCCGTAGGCGGGCATCCAGGTCACCTCTTTGCCTTCCATCAATCCGGAGTATGCCAAAATCTTTCCCATGGACAATACGCCTTGTCCGCCGAAGCCTGCTATAATGATTTCTTCTTTCATTGTTCTTCTGTTTTTAGCATCATTGTTTATCTTTCAAGTCACCCAGCGGATAGAAGGGGAACATGTTCTCCTGCATCCATTTGTTTGATTTCTCCGGAGACATCTTCCAACCGGAGTTACAGGTGGAGACAATTTCTACGAGGTTGGAGCCTTTGCCTGCCATGGAATTCTCAAACGCCTTGCGGATAGCTTTTTTTGCTTTGCGGATAGCGGGAACGGTCTCCACGCTCTGGCGGGTGACGTATGCCGTACCTTCCAGTTGGGCGGCAATGTCGGCAATCTTCAGGGGATAGCCATGCAAGTGCACGTCACGTCCGTAAGGACTGGTGGAGGTTTTCATGCCTACGAGGGTGGTGGGAGCCATTTGTCCGCCTGTCATACCGTAGATGGCGTTGTTGATGAAAATAATGGTTATATTTTCGCCACGGTTCAGTGCGTGGATGGTTTCGGCGGTACCGATACATGCCAAGTCACCGTCTCCCTGATAGCTGAACACCAGACGGTCCGGCCAAAGGCGCTTGATGGCGGTGGCAAGGGCGGGAGCGCGTCCATGGGCGGCTTCCTGCCAATCAATGTCTATATAGTTGTAGATAAATACGGCACATCCCACAGGAGAGATGCCAATAGCTTTATCTTCCATTCCCATTTCTTCGATTACCTCGGCAATCAGTTTGTGAACCACGCCATGACTGCATCCCGGGCAATAATGCATGGGATTGTCGTTCATCAGAGTCGGTTTCTTGGCAACCAGGTTCTCAGGTTTGATAATATCTTCTTTTGTCATAATTACTTCTCCTTATCTGTTGGTGAACCGTATGAAAAACTCCATGAGCTTTACGAATATAGCCGCTCCGCAAACATATATAAACAGTTTGAAGTCGTCCCTTGCCGCGAAGTACACGATGATAGCTGCCAGAGCAAGTATCATGAAGAGAATATTCAGTACGTTTCTTATTTTATCAGGATTCATTTCTTAATCAGTTTTTCTTTCAGTGCAATTACGATTTCATCCGGGTCGGGGACGATGCCGCCGAGGCGTCCGAAATGTTCTACATTCACTTTGCCGTTCACAGCCAGACGGACATCTTCAATCATCTGCCCGGCATTCAATTCGGTCACCAGCATGCCTTTTACCTTGTCGGCATAGGCGGCAATGGCTTTGGTTGGGAACGGCCACAGGGTGATAGGACGGAGCATCCCGACCTTGATGCCTTCTTCGCGGGCCATTTCCATGGCCTTCTGACCGATACGCGCCATGGAGCCGAAAGCTACAATCAGGTATTCGGCGTCTTCGCAGTGAATTTCCTCAAAACGCACCTCGTTCTCTTCGATTTCTTTATATTTGGCTTGGAAACGGATGTTGTTCTTCTCCATTTCTTCCGGTTTCAGCTCCAGTGAGGTGATGATATTGGGCTTGCGGCCATTGGTTCTGCCGGTGGTGGCCCAAGGGCATTGCTCAATGACTTCGGCATCCGTACGGCGCGGCTTTTGGGCAGGCAGAACCACCTTTTCCATCATCTGTCCGATGACACCGTCGGCAAGGATGATAGCCGGGTTGCGGTATTTGAAAGCGAGTTCGAAGCCCAGGCTCACGAAGTCTGCCATTTCCTGTACGGAGGCAGGGGCAAGGGCTATGAGGCGATAGTCGCCATGACCGCCGCCTTTTACTGTCTGGAAATAGTCGGCCTGACTTGGCTGAATGGTTCCGAGTCCGGGACCGCCACGCATTACGTTTACAATGAGGCATGGTAATTCGGCTCCCGCAATGTATGAAATTCCTTCCTGCTTGAGGCTGACACCGGGGCTGGAGGAGGAGGTCATTACCATTTTTCCGCTTCCGGCACCACCGTATACCATATTGATAGCCGCTACTTCACTTTCTGCCTGAAGCACCACCATTCCGGTCGTTTCCCAGGGTTTCAGTTCGGCAAGTGTCTCCAATACTTCTGATTGGGGAGTAATAGGATAACCGAAGTATCCGTCGGCACCGCAGCGGATGGCTGCATGGGCGATGGCTTCGTTTCCTTTCATTAATACAACTTCTTCTGCCATATTCTTCTTATTTATTCTACTTTTACTTTATAAACCGAAATACATCCGTCCGGACATACCGTTGCACACGAGCTACATCCGTTACAGGTATCTTCCAATATCTGGTGGGCATAGTTATACCCTTTTACATTCACCTCTTTGGTGAGGGCTATTACATTGAGCGGACAAGCCACGACACACAGGTTGCAGCCTTTGCAACGTTCGGTGTCCACTACGATTGCTCCTTTGATTTTTGCCATAATTACGTTCTTATTATTGATTGTACATATCTTTATGAAAGAAGTTCAGAATATCCATTACCATGTTGTAGGCTTGCCGGGCGGGACTGTCCGGATTGAGGTCAATGGCATAGCGGTAGTTGTTCAAAGCCTGCTGCCAGTTGCTCTGCTTGCGGTAAGCGTTCCCCCGGAGATAATAGGCTTCGTCTTTTCCGGGAAAATCGGTTTGAAGTATCTCGTCAAGCTGAAGGATAGCTTGCTCCACATTTCCCTGATTGATAAGCTCTTTTATGGTGTTTAATTGCTCCATATCATTCTGAGTTCCGGATTATTGATGTACAAAGATAGTTTTTATTTAAAGACAATGGATAACTCTACATAAAAAATCATCCCATGAGATGAAATAAATCGTCTCATGGGATGAAATAATTTGCCTTACGGGATGAATAAATCCGTCTCATAGGATGGATTTATTTGTCTTACGGGATGATTATTCTGTTACCGGTATCTTTTCCACTCTCCGTTGGTGGCGTCCGCCTTCGAACGGGGTGGAGAAGAACTTGGTCATGATTTCGTCCGCCTCTTGGTTGGTGACGAAGCGTCCCGGCATCACGAGCACATTGGCATCGTTGTGCTGGCGGGCAAGTCCTGCTATTTCGGCTGTCCAGCACAATGCTGCGCGGATGCCCTGGTGTTTGTTCAGCGTCATATTTATGCCGTTTCCGCTACCGCAGATAGCGATGCCCGGATAACATTCCCCTGCTTCCACCGCCAGTGCCAGCGGGTGTGCAAAATCAGGATAATCCACGCTTTCGGGCGAGTAAGTGCCGAAGTCCTTGTATTCCCAGCCTTTGGTTTCAAGCCATTGCTTTACGTATTGTTTCAATGCGTATCCGGCATGGTCGGAGCAGATTCCTATTGTTTTCATAATAATTATTTTTTGTATGCGCCGATAGGCTGAAGGCATATCGGCGCATTGCTATATTACATCATTGCTTTTACTTGCTTGTATACGTTTTCTGCCGTAAAGCCCAGCTTTTCGTCCAGCACCTTGTAGGGAGCGGAGAAACCGAATGATTCCAGTCCCCAAACCTTGCCATGAGCACCGACAAGTCCTTCCAGCGTTACGGGCAATCCGGCTGTCAAACCGAATACTTTTGCGTTTGCCGGAATAATGCTTTCCTGATAGCCCGGAGCTTGGTTGCGGAACAAGCCTTCAGACGGGGCGGACACGATGCGCAGTTTGATGCCGTCTTTGCGCAGCAGTTCTGCACCGGCCACCAGTGTAGACACTTCCGAACCGGAAGCCACAAGGATAACGTCGGGATTTTCGTCCGAACCGGCTACGATGTAAGCGCCTTTGGCTGCCTGACTGTAATCGTTTCCGGCAGGCAGGTTCGTGATGTTCTGACGGGAGAAGATCAAAGCTGTCGGAGTAGAAGTATTCTCCATTGCAAGTTTCCATGCTACGGTTGTCTCTTCTGCATCGGCAGGGCGGAGTACCAGCATAGAGTTGTGTCCCTTGTGGTTTTTCAGCTTTTCCATTAAGCGGATTTGTGCTTCCTGTTCCACCGGTTCGTGAGTAGGACCGTCTTCACCCACGCGGAATGCGTCGTGTGTCCAGATGAATTTCACAGGAACTTCCATAAGAGCGGCCATGCGTACGGCAGGTTTCATGTAGTCGGAGAATACGAAGAAAGTTCCGCAAGCAGGAATAACGCCGCCATGCAGTGCCATACCGATACAGCAGCATGCCATTGTCAGTTCCGATACGCCTGCTTGGAAGAATGCGCCGCTGAAATCGCCTTTCTTGAAAGCGTGTGTCTTTTTCAGGAAGCCGTCGGTCTTGTCGGAGTTGGACAAGTCGGCAGAAGCAACAACCATGTTTTCCACCTGAGTGGCAAGAGCGCCGAGCACAGTGGCCGATGCGGCACGTGTAGCCGAGTTGGCTTTCTGCTCGATAGCTGCCCAGTTCACTTCGGGTGCTTTGCCTGAGAAGAAGAATTCCAGTTTAGCGGCCTTTTCCGGATTGGCTTTTGCCCATGCAGCTTTTGCCGCATATTTCTCTGCCATGATTCCTTTCAGTTCGGCAGCGCGTTTGGCATAAAGTTCGGCTACTTCGGGGAAGATAGTGAACGGATTTTCAGGGTTACCGCCCAGGTTCTTGATTGTATTTACATAAGCATCGCCGCCCAAAGGAGCGCCATGAGTAGCACAGTTGGCTTCGTAGCTGCTGCCGTCTGCCTTGCGTGCGCCTTTACCCATAACGGTGTGACCGATGATCAGTGTGGGACGTTCCGCTTCTGCTTTAGCTTCATTGAGTGCGCCACGAATAGCGTCGGCATCGTTACCGTCGATTTTGATAACTTTCCAGCCCCATGCTTCGTATTTTTTAGCGGTATCTTCGATTGTTACATCTTTCGTTTCGGTTGAGAGCTGGATGTCGTTTGCATCATAGAACATGATGAGGTTGTCCAAGCCCAGAGCGCCGGCAATACGGCCTGCACCTTGTGAAATCTCCTCCTGAACGCCACCGTCGGAAATATATGCATAGATTGTCTGGTTCATTACTTCCTCAAAACGGGCCTTCATGAACTTGGCTGCAATAGCTGCTCCAACAGCGAAAGTATGTCCTTGTCCCAACGGGCCGGAAGTGTTTTCGATGCCGCGCATCAGGTCGCGTTCGGGATGTCCCGGAGTGGGGCTGCCCCATTGGCGGAACTCTTTCAACTCATCCAATGTGAATTTGCCTGTCAGCGCCAATGTGGAGTAAAGCATCGGTGACATATGTCCCGGATCGAGGAAGAAGCGGTCGCGGCCTTCCCAAGCGGGATTCTCAGGGTCGTATACTAAGAACTCGGAAAAGAGTACATTCACAAAGTCGGCGCCACCCATAGCACCGCCCGGGTGTCCGGAGTTGGCTTTTTCAACCATAGAAGCAGCAAGGATACGGATGTTGTCCGCTGCGAGGTTCATAAGTTTCTTGTCGTTCATATTATTAAAATATAGTTATGATTTGAATACTTTATTAGTGAGTTGATTTTCTTGCCTGTTGATTTTGACAGGGACAAAGATAGCTTTTTATGTGTAAATCCGCAACATAGAACCTATCTCTTTTTTCTTGCCCCTGTCACCCGCTTCTTGTTTTGATTACAATAAGTCTTTATTGATGGTTTACTGTAACTCAACAGTAACGATTGATTTGGCGGGGAGTTTTATTTTCAGGACTCCTTTATTGATTTTTACCTCTTTGAAAGGCACTAATTTTACTTTGTCGGGATTTTCAAAGGAATTATAATCCGTTACTTGTGCGGAAGTGAGCATTTCTCCTGCCGCTTTTGTAGCCTGTATTCCCGGAAGATTTACAATAACTTCCTGCTCGTTATCTACATCAACATTGGACAAGGAAATATGAATTTTCCCATCTTTGTTTTTGGATGCCGTAGCGCTGATGAGGGGCAATGTACGTTTGTCGCGCACGTTCATTTGCTGGCAGCTTATTTCAATGGGAAGGTAGGTAGCGTCCTGATGTACCTTGTACATCTTGAAAACGTAATAAGTGGGAGTCAGCACCATCTCTTTCCCTTTGGTCAGGATCATAGATTGCAGTACGTTGACAACCTGGGCTATGTTCGCCATTTTCAAGCGGTCGGTGTATTTGTGGAAGATGTCGAGCGACAGGGAAGCCACAAAGGCGTCACGCATGGTGTTCTGCTGGTAGAGGTGGCCTCTGACCGTACCGGGTTCTTCGTCCCACCATGTTCCCCATTCATCGAGCATGAGCGCCACGTTCTTGTCTTTGTCATATTCGTCCATAATGGCGCAGTGTCTGCGGATCACATCTTCTATTTCACGACATTTACCCATGGTCCAATAATAGTCATCCTTGTCGAACCGGGTTGCAGAGCCTTTGCTGCCGGTCCATCCGCTAACGGTGTAGTAGTGGAGTGAGAGTCCGTTCATGCGGCTGCCCACGCGCTCCATGAGAACTTTTGTCCACTCGTAGTCGTAATCACTGGCGCCACTGGCTATCTTGAACAGGCGGTTGTTGTCATAATTGCGGCAATAGGTTGAGTAACGGCGGTAAAGGTCGGCATAGTATTCGGGACGCATGCTGCCGCCGCAACCCCAGCTTTCGTTACCTACACCGAGGTATTTGACTTTCCATGCCTTGTCACGACCGTTTTTCCGGCGCAGATTCGCCATTGGGGAGTCACCGTCAGAGGTCATGTATTCCACCCATTTGGCAAGTTCCTCAACGGTTCCGCTTCCCACGTTGCCGCTGATGTAAGGTTCGCAACCCAGCATTTCGCAAAGGTTGAGGAACTCGTGTGTGCCGAAACTGTTGTCTTCGATAGTGCCGCCCCAGTTGTTATTCACCATTTTAGGACGATTCTCTTTGGGACCGATACCGTCCATCCAGTGATATTCGTCGGCAAAGCAGCCGCCCGGCCAGCGAAGAACGGGAACCTGGAGGTCTTTCAGGGCATTGAATACGTCGGTACGGTAACCTTTGACATTGGGTATATCGGAGTTCTCGCCCACCCAAAGGCCTCCGTAGATACAAGTACCCAGATGTTCGGCAAACTGGCCGTAAATTTCTTTGGGAATAATTTGCTTGCCTTGGTCGGCGTGAAGCGTGATTGTTGCACTTTGTTGTGCAGACAAGGATACAGATGCAGCTAATAGGACACTGCTGAATAATAACTTGTTTCTCATAATGTTTATTGGTAATAGATGTTTGTAATATGATGTAATCTCAATTCTGTTGGCGCTTTACCGGGCATACGGCTATTCAAGTAGACGGATTTCATAGATAGCCGGGGTCCATTCTGTGCCGTCCGGGCTGAACCGTATCGGATAATTACCGGCGCCTAACTTCTGGGGCAAAGGATAACAGAGTGTTACGAAGCCCTCTTGATCCGCTTCGCTGATTGTGGGGTCGGCAGTCAGTCTCTCGTTGTTGAGAAGGATTGCAACCTTCATCGGATCGTTCTTTCGTGTAGTGATCATAAGCCGGCTTGCTTCCTTGCTTGTTTTCAGAGTGTAGCCGAACCAGCCTTTGGCGCGTCGGAAATGACGGTCTCTGTCGGTTCCGGTTTCCGCCTGTTCGTACCGGATGCCATGATCGGATTCCGGTTGTTGCTCTCCGGGGAAAATAATGTCTGCTGTCTGGTTGGCAAGTTCCATGGCTTTGCGCTCTTTCCGCTCCATTTCTTGACGGATGCTTTCCACCTCGGCTTCGCTCACCTGATGAAAGTAAATGGCATAACGGGAATCGTGCAGGCGGAAGAAAGGTATCAGCCGCAACGCTTCTTTCTGCGTAGGGTAGACGCTTCCGGTATAGCTGAATGATAACTGTTCGTCATCCGTTTTCCGAAGTGCTTGAGGCAATGATGCGGAAGAGCCTATCAACATCGGCATCTTTTCCAGAGAGACCAGCTTGCCATGAGCGATATGCCCGCCACGACTGTCATCGGCATAGAGCCCGTCCATGTTTTCCGTACCGGTGGGGCTGGCAAGTACGATGGGACCGTACATGAAGGCATAGAAATGTTCTTGGTCGGGTATTTGCTCCAAAGTGACCTGCATCGGCAGGTTCAGCGTGATTTCGTCTCCGGCTTTCCATTTGCGGCGAACCGTCAGGTACTCGCCCGGTTGGGCGTTTATATCCTGCACTTTGCCATTGACGGAAACACTTGCTCCTTTTGCCCATGAGGGGTAACGGAACTTGAGGCTGAATGTTTTCTTATTGCTCTTTTCTATCCGGAATCTGATTTGCGCTTCATCGGGGAAACGGCTTTCTTGTACCAGTGTCAATTTCTGTTCTTTCCAGGTCAGGCGGGAGGGGATGAATAAGTTTACATACAAAGTGTCCTCTGCATGGGCATAAATGAACTCTCCGTATTTGGTGTGGTTCTCCAGCCCTGAACCTACGCAGCACCACATGGATGTTTCCGGTTGCGAATAAACACGATAGTGTCCCGAACGCATAGGGGTGAAGTAGACAAAACCGCCTTTTGCCGGTTGTTGTGAGGCAAGGATATGGTTGTATAGGGCGCGTTCGTAATAATCGGCAAAGCGGATGTCGGGAGAAGTCTGGAAAAGCATCTTCGTCAGGCGGAGCATATTGTAGGTGTTACAGGTTTCCGGACCTTGTACATCATTGAGCATGGATGTGAAATTGTCCGCAGGATGAAAATGCTCACGTACACTGTTGCCGCCGATACAGACGGAACGGTGATTGACAACCGTATTCCAGAAGAAACGTGCGGCCTGATCCCAAGCATCGTTTTGAGTGAGATCGGCGATGCGCTTGTAGCCGATGACTTTCGGTATTTGTGTATTGGCGTGCATACCTGTCAGATGGTCCTCGCCTCCGATAAGGGGCTCAAGAAGTGTCTTATGGGAGAATCTGCGTGCCAATTCCAGATATTTTTTGTCGCCTGTGATGTCGGCTACGTCGGCAAATATTTCGTTCAGTCCTCCATGTTCGCTGCGCAGCATATCCTGCATCTGTTGTTCGGTGAGTCCCGACGTGATGCCTGCCATCCAATCGGTGAGGGCAATCAGCATTTGACGTGCAAGGTCACTTCCTGCATAGAGGTAAGCATCGCGAAGCCCGGCATAAGTCTTGTGTATGTTGTATAGGGGAACCCATTTGCCGTTAAGGCTGAAACTTTCGGGACGGATACTCCCTTCTTTTATTTCTTTCCAAAGTTGCAGGCTTCCGGGTGTTCCTCCGATGAATCCGTTACCTACGGCTTGTTGTGCCCGGTGCAATTCGTTCAGCATATAATTCAGCCGGTTGTATACGGTCGTGTCGCCGGTAGCGGCATACATCATGGAAAGTGCGGAAATGTAATGTCCGCCGATGTGTCCGTCCAATCCGGTGTTTTCCCAGTTGGTATAGCTTGGGGCTTTGGGAGCAAGTCCGGCTTCGCGTAGGAAAGGGGCGAGCAACCGGTCAGGATTCATAGCCATGATATAGTACAAGTCGGTCTGCTGTGCCTGTAAAAAAGGACTTTCCAGCAGCTTGATATCTTGAAGGGGGAAATAGGACACTGCTTGTCTTGTTTGGGCTTTTCCGGCTAAGAGAAAGCAGAAAAGTAGTAGGCAGGTGAGTGGTGATTTCATTTGTGTCAGGTGTTTATAGTATGATGAATAACTTTATGTATGTAAACGTAGCGGGAGTAATTTCGATGCCAGTGTGTCAAAACTAACATTAACTATCATTTTACTCTGTCATTAGCTTCGCTCAAAACTTCTTCTACCTTTTTTATTAAGGTATAGTCAGAGCGAAGCGAAGAATCTACTCTCTGTGTGATTAGGAGAAGAGATGCTTCACTGCGTTCTGCATGACAGACTATACATTAGCGTAAGAAATAAAAGATATTTTGAGCGAAGCTAATGATAGGCTTGTCAGAGTTTTGACACCTCTCTAAACTCTTCCCGCTACGATTACATGCATTATTGTTCCTAAGCCTTCACCTTTTATTCAGAATGAACTTCCTTAAGGCAACCGGCTAATCTTATAGGAATTATCTTTTGGAATTAACAGCAGCTTCTTCAACAGGCAGATTCGCCTTGTAATTTTCGATGTATGCGTTGAAGCCTTCTACATCTTCAGCTGTCGGTGACACCTCAATGCCGGCATCTCCTGCAAACACTTTTTCATCCAGAAAATCGGCAAGGGTTTGTTGCTTGTCGTTGTTCACAAGATAAGAGCCGAGTAGGGCAATACCCCATGCGCCGCCTTCACCGGCTGTTTCCATAACGGAAATAGGCGAGTTTATGGCCGCAGCGAGAATTCTCTGGCCCACGCCTTTAGTCTTGAATAATCCTCCATGTCCTGTGATTCTGTCAACTTTGATTTTTTCTTCCTTGAACAGAATGTCATTACCGATTTTGAGAACTCCGACCGAAGCGTGAAGATGAGCCCTCATAAAGTTGGCAAGGTTGAACTTGTCATTTGCCGAACGTATAAACAGTGGACGCCCTTCTGCCAGCCCTGTTACGGGTTCGCCGGAAATATAGTTGTATGAAATAAGGCCGCCGCAATCTGTATTGCCGGTGAGTGCATGGTTATAGAGCTTGCCGTATATCTCATCCATATCTACGGGAATACCCAGCAATTCCTGATACTCTTTGAATAGGTTGACCCATGCATTGAGGTCGGAAGTGCAGTTGTTGCAATGTACCATAGCTACGAGGCTTCCGTCAGGAGTAGTCACCATATCGATCATTTCGTATGGTTTTGACAGGTCTTTCTCCAAAACAATCATGGAGAAGGAGGATGTGCCTGCCGATACGTTTCCTGTACGTTGCTTTACGGCATTGGTTGCAACCATGCCTGTGCCTGCGTCGCCTTCGGGCGGGCATACCGGTATTCCTGCTTTCAGGTGGCCTGATACGTCAAGTCTTTTGGCTCCTTCCGGCGTGAGGAATCCTGCATTCTTACCTGCCGGCAATACTTTGGGAAGAATATCCAGAAGTTTCCAGTCATAGCCTTTCGGGGCAACCAGATCATCAAACTTGGCTACCATTTCAGCCGAATAGTTCTTGGTGGCAGGATCTATGGGAAGCATACCTGATGCGTCACCTATACCCAACACCTTTTGACCTGTTATTTGCCAATGTACAAATCCGGCAAGGGTTGTCAGGTAGTCAATGTCTTTAACATGTTCCTCATTGTCCAGAATAGCTTGGTATAAGTGGGAAATACTCCATCTCAACGGAATGTTGTAGACAAACAGTTCGGATAAAGCCGCTGCTGCCTGGGCGGTATTGGTGTTTCTCCAAGTACGGAACGGAACGAGGATTTCTTCTTTTTTGTTGAATGCCATATAGCCATGCATCATGGCACTGACACCTATTGCAGCCAGAGACTCTATTTCTGTATCGTATAAGTTTTTTACGTTTGCACGAAGGTCTGCATAGCAATCCTGCAGCCCGTACCAGACAGCTTCGACGCTATATGTCCAAAGCCCGTCGACCAATTGGTTTTCCCAAGTGTGGCTTCCCTGAGCAATGGGTTTATTTTCTGGGTCAATCAAAACAGCTTTTATTCGTGTCGAACCGAATTCTATACCAAGAATGGCTTTACCGGCTTCAATTGTTGATTTTGGATCTGATTTCATGTGATTTAAGTAATTATAAAGGTAAAGGAGAGGTTAATTATAAATCACGAATAACTAATTACGCATACCGTAAAAGTAATCCGTAATTAGTAATTCGCAGTTATTCTTAGCAAAGCGCTTTGTTCAGCATATAATATACCTCATTCATGCGCAGTTCCTTTTTGAACTCGCTGATGGTGGTATTTTCATCGATAACAATCATTTCGATGCCGGCCATTTCCGCAAAGTCTCCCCAGTCTTCTACTGTAAGGTCGTAGGAGAAGCTGGTGTGGTGTGTACCACCTGCCAAAATCCATGCGGCTGCACCTACTTCGAGGTTAGGCATCGGAATCCATAATGCACTTGCAACAGGAAGTTTCGGAAGGGGTTTGCTCTTGATGCATTCCACTTTGTTTACGATGAGGCGGAAGCGGTTGCCCAAGTCTACGATAGTTGCGGCTACGCCTTTGCCTTGTTTGCTGGTGAATACGAGGCGTGCTGTTTCGCTGTCGATACCAATGCTCAAACGGTGTACTTCCAGTTTGGGCTTCTGTTCAGCTATCAACGGACAGACTTCCAGCATGTGAGCTTGCAGAATGGCGCTCTTTTCACCGTCGAAGTTCAGCGTGTAATCTTCAAGGAAAGAACATCCGTTGGGCATGCCCTGGCTCATGAACCAAGTAGTGCGGTAGAGTGCGGCAGTTTTCCAGTCGCCTTCTGCTCCGAAGCCATAGCCTTCTGCCATCAGTCGCTGAGATGCCAGACCGGGGATTTGGTCAAAGTCGCCCAAGTCGTTGAAGTTGGTGGTGAAGCCTTTAGCGCCAGTGTCTTTCAGCACGCGACGGATAGCAATTTCTGCTTTTGCAGAGTTCCATACTTTGGTATAGGCCTCTGTTCCCTCTTTTTCGAGTGCGGCATCATGGTCGTAGAGTTTGAAGTATTCGGCTACGAGAGCTTTCACATCAGCATCGTCAACTGCGTTATAGTAAGTCATGACGTCGTTGATGGGGTAGTAGTCCACATGGTAGCCCAATACTTGTTCGGCGCTGACCTTGTCACCGTCTGTTACGGCTACGTTGTTCATCTGGTCGCCGAAACGGATGATGAGCATATCTTGTGCGTCGGCCCATGCGGCAGCTACACGCATCCATGAAGCAATCTGCTTTTGTGCTTTTTCATCTTGCCAGTGTCCTACAACTACTTTGCGGTTCTTGCGCATGCGGGTAACGATGTGTCCGAACTCGCGATCGCCATGAGCGGACTGGTTCAGGTTCATGAAGTCCATGTCCATTGTGTCCCAGGGAATCTCTTTGTTGAATTGTGTGTGGAAATGCAGCAACGGCTTTTTCAGTTCTTGCAGGCCATGAATCCACATTTTGGCAGGAGAGAAAGTGTGCATCCAAGTGATGACACCGATACATTTTTCATCGTTGTTGGCAGCTTTGAAGGCGGCGGTTACTTCTTTGGAAGAGTTGACAGTGCCTTTATATACAACTTTTACAGGCAGACGGCCGGAGTCATTCAGACCCTTTACCATTTCGTTGCTGTGTGCGTCTACTGCGACAACTGCGTCACCTCCGTACAGAAGCTGTGCTCCTGTTACGAACCATACTTCATATTGATCAAATGCATTCATACTGTTCTTCGTTTTAATTGTTTATATTTTATAATCTTATACTTTATGCTTGATTTTACTTCTGCCCATAATAAGCATTCGGACCATGTTTACGGCTGAAATGCTTTTCTATAAGCAGCGGGTTCATCGTCAGTTGCGGATTAACCGCATAGGCTATTGAAGCCATTTTGGCTACCTGCTCCATTACTACGGCATTGTGCACTGCATCGTGTGCATCTTTTCCCCAAGAGAAAGGACCATGATTCTTAACCAATACTCCGGGCGTATGAACCGGGTTCAATCCTTCAAAACGCTTCACGATGACATTGCCTGTCTCCAGCTCATAAGCTCCTTTTACCTCTTCTTCTGTCATATCGGTAGTGCAGGGAATGGCATCATGGAAATAGTCGGCATGGGTAGTTCCTATATTGGGGATGTCACAACCGGCTTGCGCCCATGCAGTGGCATACGTGGAGTGTGTATGAACCACACCGCCGATTTCCGGAAATGCTTTGTAAAGCACTAAGTGGGTAGGAGTGTCGGAAGAGGGCTTCAAATTGCCTTCTACAACATTGCCGTCAAGGTCGACCACAACCATGTCTTCCGCTTTCATATCATCATAGCTAACTCCACTGGGCTTGATAACAACCAATCCCGTTGCCCGGTCAATGGCCGATACATTTCCCCATGTGAAGATGACGAGTCCATGCTTCACCAAATCAAGGTTGGCACGAAATACCTTTTCTTTCAGTTCTTCTAACATAATGTTTAATGGATTAATGTGCTAATATGGGCACATCAGCATGTTATTAAATTTTAAATTTAGGTGCTTTGCGATACGCCTTTTCATTGAATTTGTAGAGGGCGGCACCGCGTTTGGAACTTGTTTTATCGATTTTATCCGTTTTTTCTATGTAATCCATTTCGGCTATCCTTTTGCGGAAGTTCCGTTTGTCGATGTTTTCACCGTAAATGGCCTCGTATAGGCTCTGCAGTTGTGAGAGCGTAAACAGCTGGGGTAACAGGTTAAAACCGATAGGCTCAGTAGTCGTTTTTTGCTGCATCAATGCACGCGCTTTCTCCACCATTGCAGAATGGTCGAAGACTAGTGGGGGCAACTCATTGATATTTACCCAAAAAGCATTGTGCTGCTGTACCAGATCCCTGTCGTATTCATTGATGTTGACCAACGCATAGTAGGCAATGGAGATAACCCGTTCGCCCGGATCGCGGTCGATAGCTCCGAAAGAGCCGACCTGTTCCATATACACGTTGTCCAGTCCGGTCAGTTCTGCGAGAACCCTCTTGGCTGCATCGTCTACGCTTTCGCTTTCTTGAACAAATCCGCCCATTAGCGACCAGTTGCCCATTGCAGGCTCGAAGTTTCTTTTCAGCAACAACAGATTTAATTCACCTTCATTAAAGCCGAAAATGATGCAGTCGATACCTACATAGAATTTGGGATTGGAACTGTAGTAACTACTCATGTCTTTTGTTTTTATAATTGGAGGATTTTAGTTTGATGTACATGAAAAAAGTTTTTCATACGTATCAAAAATATTTTTCATGTACATCAAAAAAGTTTTTCACTATGCCCGGATTCTTACCAGAAATACCAGTAGAAAGCTGCGGTAATAGCCAGGATAATTACCGTATGGATAATATCCCAGTGGTTCCAGCTGGCACGTGTGGCAGCTTTTTGCTCAGGCGTAGATGTGCCGAATACCAAACCTTGTATCTTTTCGGCACTTGGGGCTTCGGTCATCAGGCTGACTACTATTACTACTACAATACAGAATAGGAACATCCAGCCGCAGAAGAATAACCAGTTCAGATCATAGAACAGATATTTAAACATTGAGCTGTCTGTAACCGCTGCATTGCTATAATATACTTTTGCGCCCAGACGGGTGAGACCGATGATCATACCGGCAATCAATCCCCACATACCACCTTTGGCGGAAGTGCGTTTCCAACAGATTCCCAATAGGAATGCAGCTGCGATACCGGGAGCCAATACAGATTGGACATCTTGCAGGTAAGTATAAAGAACATCACCCACACTACGCATGATAGGAATCCACAGGATACCCAGAATTACAATAACCACTGTTGCAATCTGTCCGATACCTACCAGTTTCTTTTCCGGAGTTTCCGGTTTGAAACGTTTGTAGAAGTCGATTGTGAAAAGCATGGCTGAAGAGTTGAACAGAGAAGCCAGTGAACTCATCAATGCAGCAAGAATACCGCAAACAACAAGGCCTTTTACTCCGGCAGGAAGAAGTTTGGCTACCAGTGTAGGGAAGGCGGCATCTGCGTTGGCAGTACCGTTGGCAAGCAGGGGAAGGAAACCTTCGCCACCGGCTCCGATATATTTCTGATGCAGGGCGAAAGCAATCATGCCCGGAATCAAGAACAGGAATACAGGCAACAGTTTCAGGTATGCACCGAAAATTGTACCGCGACGGGCTTCTTTTTCGTTTTTACCGGAAAGTACGCGTTGCACAATGAATTGGTCGGTACACCAGTACCAGAAACCGATAATGGCCGAACCAACCAGTGCACCCAGCCATGGGAAATTGGGATCATTGTTATTGCGGATAAGTTGGGTCATGGTGTCTCCATACTCATTGACTGTAACTGCACCGCATATGCTCATCATTTCATCCCAACCGCCCAATTCTTTAAAACCGAGGACAAGGATGATAAGCGAACCCAAAAGAAGGATAGGGGTTTGCAGTACCGAGGTATAAAGTACGGATTTCATTCCGCCGAATATTGTGTAAAGTGCTGTCAATACAACTAAACCGATTGCTGCAATCCAAAAGAAGTCTATTCCCCACAGTTCTTTGATACCGAACACCTGCTGGAATACAAGTCCACCGGCATATACGGTTACAGCTACTTTGGTCAGCACGTAGCTGATTAATGAAATGACAGAGAGAATAGTACGCGACTGCGGATTGTAACGGCGTTCCAGAAATTCGGGCATTGTGTATACCATGCTTCGTGAATAGAACGGCACGAATACCCATCCGAGAATCAAGATCATCCAACCTTGTATTTCCCAATGCGCCATTGCCATACCACTGGATGCACCGGCGCCGGCCAGTCCGATTAAGTGTTCCGAACCGATGTTGGATGCAAATATGGATGCACCTATGGCGAGCCATGTGGCATCACGTCCACCTAAAAAATAATCAGCCGAATCATTCTGCTTTTGTTTGACTACCCAAACAATAATACCTATCAGAGCCAGGAAGAAAATTCCAATGACTACCCAATCTAATGTTCCCACGATAATAATGATTTAAAAGTTATTATTTATTTTTCTACTGAGAATTTGAAAATACATTCGCTGTTGTAAGTCTGTCCCGGTTCCAGAATAACAGAAGGCCATTGTGGCTTATTGGGGCTGTCTGGATAATGTTGAGTTTCCAGACATACGGAAGCGCGTTGGTTGTAGACGATCCCTTTCTTTCCTTTTACAGTTCCGTCCAGGAAATTACCTGTATATACTTGGATACCCGGTTCGTCAGTGTATACTTCTAAGCTGATACCGCTTTCGGGAGAGGTGAGTTTGGCGGCAAGTTGTTTGACATCGCCATTGGTGTTCAATACCCAGTTATGGTCGTACCCGTTACCATATTTCAATTGTATGAAATCAAAGTTGGTAATGTCCCGGCCTACGGCTTTGGGGGTAGTAAAATCCATGGGAGTATCTTTTACCGGTACAATTTCTCCAGTAGTCATATAAGTCCGGTCTACGGGAGTGTAATTATCGGCATTGACATATAATATGTGGTCTGTGGCTGCTTTAGACGGATTGCCGGATAGGTTGAAGTAGGAATGGTTGGTCATGTTGATAACCGTTTTCTTATCGGTAGTTGCGCTATATTTGATATCTATGGCGTTGTCGTCCGTCAGCTTGAAAAGGACTTTGGCAGTTAAGTTGCCCGGAAAGTTTGCGTCTCCGTCCGGAGAGAAGCGAGTCAACTCCAAAGTGGTTTCATCAATGGGGTTGGCTTCATACACCTGATATTGCCATCCTTTAGGACCGCCATGCAGGCAATGCCCGAAATTATTCTTCGGCAATTGGATCGTATCGCCGTCCAATACCATTTTGCCCTGGTTGATTCTGTTGGCGTAACGTCCGATAGATGCACCGAAATCGCTTGGAACGTTTATGTAGTCGGCTATACTGTCGAAGCCAAGGACAACATCTTTCATTTCTCCGTTTTTGTCAGGTACCATAATAGATACGATACGTCCGCCGAAGTTGGTGATGCATACTTCCATGCCCGCTTTATTCTTTAATGTGTAAAGACCTGTCTGGGCATCGTTCACTACAGTTTGAAATTTTGTCGGGTTAAGACCGGAAAGAGTAAGTTCCGTTTGACTTTTCTGAGCGCAGGAAGCTAACATTAATGTAGCTATTCCGGCAATAAGAATGTGATTCTTCATGGTGTTATTTAATTTGAAAATTAGATTCTTATCTTATTTCGGGTGTAAAAGTAACACTTTTATTTGGTGTAATATATACACTTTTGTATGTTATGTAACATAAAAGAAAAAAAACAGCTTTGAAATTGGTGTATCTCAAAGCTGTTTCAATGTGTGGAAGAACACTTATTTTACTTTTTTACCCCAATATGTCTTATGGTTACTTCCGTAAGCGGCATAGACAATGGTAGGTGTTCTGGGACTGGCTTCCCAGTCAACTTCCCGTTGCAGGTAAAGGTCTATTCCATTTGCTGTTAAAATTTGCTGTTCTGCATCATAGCTCCATGTGCCGCCTTTCCATGTTCCTTCGGTAATGGTGTGGTCGGCGGCCAGCGTCATGGTTGCAGATTCTTTTTGAACTCCGTAAGAGTAGGACAAGTCTATGTGTTCCCAGTTTCCTATGAGCTCTTCTTCGGTAATGGCTACTTGGGGTACGGCTCCGTAGCGTTCGGGCATAACCAAAGGCCAACCGTCTTTGGTCCAACGGATGCTGCGTACATGTCCTAGCATAATAGCATTGTCCACGCTTTTGGGAAGACGTGCTTGTGAAGCGTAATACCAATTACCTTTGCCGTCGTTGAAGATGGTGCAATGTGAGAAGCCTACCCAGCCGTTGCTCTTGCCGAACTTGTACGGGTGTGTTACCACTGGCAGCATTTCCGCTCCTTCGGTGACATTGGCGCCATCGATGCCGATATAAGGGCCGGTGATGCTCTTGGAACGGCATACGCGTGTATTGTAAGGTATGTCCAGTGCGTCGTATGCTACGAACAGATAGTAGTAGCCTGTCTCGGCATTGTAGATGATTTCAGGGCCTTCGCTGGCTTGCCAACGGTTGTTGATGTCGCGGGTGGCTATCAGCTGTCCGTATTCCGCCGGAGCACTTCCTTCTGCCCAGGGTACACCTAAGTCTTGTTTAGGCATTCCTGTTTCGACATTCAACTCCATAGCAACGATGCCGCTATGCCATGAACCGTATATCAGCCAGTGGGTATTTTCAGGAGTAATGATGTAAGAGGGGTCGATGGCATTCCATTTGTAATAACAGTTGTCGTATTGGGTGCTGGGTATGTTGAAGTTCAATCCCTTGTCCGATGCGTTGGTCACTACATATCCTTTGTCCACCCAATCGCTGTTGTTGGCAGGGTTGCTGTTCTCCATCATGCCGATAAAGGCGCGTTCACTCCAGGCGGTTGCTCCGGTTCCGCCGTCCAGATAGCCGGGTACTACGATGGAGTAGTACATGCGATACAGTCCGTTTTTAACTTTCTGCACATTTGGCGCCCAGTATCCGAAGTCACTTTCTGCGGCAGTGCTTGCTTCCAATCCCATTGCTTTGCGTATCTCATTTAACTTCGGCATCACCCAGTCGGGAAGCTTCGGCATGGTTCCGCCCAGGTATTCCCAATTCACGAGGTCTTTGGAGCGTCTGGCGTGAAAGTGCCCATGTCCTGTATGTGCATTGCCGTAGGAGGCATCTGTCTGATACATATAGTAGTATCCGTCTTCGGCAAGCACTACGCTGGGATCGTGCACGTTTGCCAAGTTCCATTGAGTACGGTTGGACCAGCTTGCAATGCTCGCATAATTATCTTCGTATTCCGGAGCTACATAGTTCTTTAATTGTTCATTAATGTCTGTGATTTCTATGGTCGACGTGAATGTTTCCGAGTAAGTGTAGCGGCTGTTGCCATACACGTATGCGCGTATGTAGTAAGGGGTATTGATTTTCAATCCGGAGAGGGTAGCACTGAAATTCTCATCCGCTTCCACCACCATGTCTTTGATAGTAGGATTTGAGACATTTACACTATAGCAAAATCCCTTCTTGACTACGCTGCTCAGATTGCCGGTGATTGATGATTTAACGCTCAGTGAGGTGCCCGTTGCAGTTGCTTCGGGAGTGGCTAAAACTACATCGCTGTTTCTGTTGTATTCGATGTTGTCAAGCCCATCGGAACAAGCTGTGAAAACGAATACTGTCAGTAGGGATAGTAAGAAAAATGTTGTTTTTTTCATTTGGGTAAGTTTTTAAGATCCATATCGTTCCGTTGATAAAAAGGAACGATATGGATGATAAAGAATTTAATAGTTATTCTTAATTATTGAAGACGAGATGGCAACCGTCAACGGTTAGTGCGAAGTTCAAGTCATTGGAATTCACTTTGTTGATGCCTAAATAGTACTGGGTAGAAGTTGCATTTGTAGTACCCTCCATCACTGCTTGAACATCGGCGGTACCATTACCGCAGTTGGTTACGTAGACCGTTACTTTGGCTCCATTCATACCGGCAAGCCAAGTAAGCCAGTCGCCTTGTGTTCCGTTGTGAACGCAGGCGTCATATCCGTTGCCATCATCGGCTACTCCATCCCAACCATAGTTGTCGGCGCGAACTACTGCGTATTCTTTGGTAGTATCGGTTTCGCGGAGAACCACAATGAAATTGTTCCAATTATGACTCAGGTTGCTGTAGTTGGTGAAAGTGATAGACTTTGTTTGGCCCACAGGTACGTTGAAGTCATCTGAAAAGGCTCCAAAGAAGGCTGTTGAGTTGTCATTGGCTCCTACTATATTGGTACTGTTACTTACTGTAGAAACAGTAGATTTGGAGACTGTAATCCCTATCGTTGCGGTGACTCCTTTTTCAGCGGTAATGGTAACAGTCTGAGAACCGGTTTTCGCAGGAAGGGCAGAGAAACTGAGTTTAGCGTTGTCGATGACTTTTGAACTTCCGTTGGCATAAGTTGCCGTAACTACCATACCTGTTGGATCGAAAGCCATAGTCCGGTCTGCTAAAGTCTCGGTAGCTGCCGAAGTATAATAATAGTATTGCATATGCGAGGGTTGAGTAGTCACTTCGATGGATACAATTTTTTCCACAACTTCAAAGGTCGCGTTAGCCATAATTGGCTGTTCGCTGTTTTCACCTTTGAAAGTTTTGTTGTAGATAGCCACAAGACTTTTCATACCCGGTTGCTCCATGTCGGGGATAGCAGATATATGGAGTTCGGAAGCCGTTACGGTTTTAGTCACTCCCTCTTCAAAGGTTACAATGGCAGAGATGTTAGTCATGGCCTCTTCAAGCGAAGTACCCAAAGATATCTGTGCGGGTACATTCTGCAATACCATTGATACCGGATTTTTGTCTGCGGCAGATGTAAGCCCACCGACAGGAACGATGTTGGTTTGCAGGAAGTCGATGTAAGAGCCTTCGGGGACTAAGAAGCAGCGAATGTTGGTGTTGCTTGCATCTGCATTCAGGTTGGGTTCTTTATTCGGTTGTGCATAGGTCTTAGTAGCCACGCCGTTGGTCATCTTGACGGTGAAAGCATTTTCGCTGGTGCGGTCTACGGTGAGCGTCACTTTGCCACCCAACTTTTGTACGTTCTCGTCTTTGTTATCAACGGGATTAAGAAGCAAGGTGCCCGATATGTACTGGAAGTCAATATGATCGCCCCACTGAGAGTTATAAGTTTCAGGGTTACCTGTAACATCAAAGCGGATAGCTCCATATTCGAGATATCCCTCACCGCCACGTTCCACATCATTGGTGATGATAAGGGCAAAGTTCTTATAATATGTGTTATCGGCAGGGTTGATGTTAAGATTGAACACCGCGTTCCATTTCTCGCCGTCAGGTATCACATAATACTTGGAAAAAGCAGCCCAGAAACCGGAGGTGAAATCCGTATTCCCGATGGTGTACACATCTTCCTGCATACCTTCGAGTACTTCATCTTCCGGTTCTTTCTTGGAGTCTTCTATTTCCTGTATTTTATCGGAAATCCATTCGGGAGCATTTACGTCATAGAGTTCGCCTCCTTCGCAGCTTGCCAGGGCCAGCATCCACAAGGCTGCTGCACAGCAGAAGAATGTTATTTTATAGAAATGTTTCATTTTCTTTATTTTTTAATAGGTAATGGATTGAAACGTTCCCCGCCCTGCTCCGGTTGAGGCCGTAGGGCTGAGGGGAGTGTGTTTCTAAGTTTATTTACTTGCTTAACTCTACGACCGGACGTACTTTCCATCCGTTTTCCCGGAAGTAAGTGGAATTATCTGTACTGTGATTGGCAGAGTTTCCTGTCAGGTTCGGGTTGTTGTTCATCAACTGTTGTACGATAGGCAGGAACTCATGTCCCGGTCTGTAAGTATCGAAAGTGCTCTTCAGTTCGGAGTCGCTTGCTATATCGCTGTACTTCACAGGATCCTTTACTCCATTTATGGAGCGGCGCACTGTGCCATGTTCTTTTAGTTGTTGCAGGCGTCCGCTGTCATAGAAGAATCCCCAGCGGATGAGGTCGAAGCCTCGTCCGAATTCACATCCGAATTCCTTAGGACGTTCCACATTGGCTATCTGTTCAAAGAGTTTGTCGGCAGAATTAAAGTCTTCAAGTTCCAGATCTGCCAGATTAGCGCGGTTACGCACTTCATTGATCCAGTCGATAGCCTGCTGTGTGGGACCGTTGACTTCGTTCTCGCACTCGGCAGCGCGTAGCAGTACATCGGAATAGCGCATCAGCCGCAGGTTGATACCATCGTGCAAGCCCGTAACCACAGTGCTATACAATCCGGTACGGAGATTCGTGAATTTGGCAATCGGCAGACCTCCGAAAGTATTGTTGGTTACGATATTATCAGTGGATTTAAGTGTATTTGTATAAGCCACATTGCCATACTCGAAGTTCTCCCAATCGGTTTCATAGGTACCAATGGTCCAATAGAGTCTGGGGTCGAGTTTTCCACCGGTGGTGCGCTCTTCTTTAAAAAGCTGGTAGAGCCAGGGCGAAGCCGAGATGTCGGCCCATCCGCCGTAGATACCCGGAGCGAAGTTGCTCTCGACGGCCGAGCCTTGTGTGGCATTGGGGCTTGTGTTTACCGGTGTCCATTCGTCGTCGGTGCCTTGTGCTCCATAGTCGAGGAACTGTACTTCGAAGAGGCTCTCTGCATTGTTCTCGTATGCCGAACCTTCGCGGAAGTTATCTCCGTAGTTGTCCATCAGTTTATAAGTGCCATACTTTTTGCCGATGATGTCTTTCAATACCGGAAGTGCTTCGCTGTATTTTTGACGCATCATGAGGGCGCGGGCATAATAGCCGGCCGCAGCACCGCAGGTGGCACGTCCGCCGCTCCATTCACTGCCTTCATCGCGGGAGGGAAGCAATCCCATTGCTTCCTGAAAGTCTTTCTCCACTTGGTCGAGTACTGCATCGTAGGTGCTGTTGGCGCCATAAAGTCCGTTCAACGAAGAGTAGGTGGCATAATCCGTAATGAGAGGCGGATTCTGATAATAGCCCACTAAGTTGTAGTAGGATAGAGCGCGAAGGAAAAGCGCCTGTCCTTTGATGCGTTTCATTTTTTCGGTAAGCTGGCTGTTATCTTCACCGCAACGTGAAATGGTGAAGTTGCACACATTGATGGTATAGTACCACTCACGCCAGGGCCACCATGTGATGTCCGAAGTGACTTCAGCATTAAGATCATCAAAAGGCAGATACCACACTTGTGAAGAGTTCCAGGCTTCATCGCCACGACACACATCGATGGTGTAGCCTACACGAGCATAAGAACCTTCCATGCGGATGTGGTTGTAGGCGGCAATCACACATTCCTCCAAGTCGTCAGCATTAAAGCCGAATGTACTTGAGGTTTGCTGGTTGGGATTCAACAGTTCCAATCTGTCGTTGCAGGAAGTCAGCACGCCAAATCCCAAAATGAGAGCAAGTGAATATTTATTTAGTTTCATAAGATATGTTTTTAATTTAGGTACTAGAAAGTAACGATTAGAATGTAAAATGAACGCCACACATGAAAGTACGTGCAGTAGGATAGGAACAGAAATTGTATCCCGGAGTGAAAGTTCCTCCTGCGTAATCCACATTGTAACCATGATAGCCGGTGAATGTGTGGAGATTCTGTGCCGATACGTAGAAACGTACATCGGATACATATTTACCGAACCACTTATCCGGGAAGTTGTAGCCCAATTCTACATTGGCTATTTTCCAGTAGGCTGCATTCTGAATCTTGCGTGAACTGAAGAGGTCGTTCCAACCCAAGCTGGCACTGTTGGTGACATAGGTGCGTGGCACGTTGGAAAGGTAAGTGCTGCCGTCTTCGCTAAAGCGGTTGGCTTCGAGCATACCCACTTCTTTGTTTCCCCAGCCATAGCAAGAGTTGAGTGAGTTGTAGATGTCGTCGCTAACGTGATAGTTCAGTGCGCCGAACGTTGCGATGCTCAGGTCAAAGCGTTTGTATTCAAAACGGGCATTAAGGCCGAAATTGATTTTTGGCATGCCGCTGCCCAATACCACTTGATCTTCGGAGTCTACTTTACCGTCATTGTTTACATCTTTATAGAGGCAGTCACCAATTTGGGCGCCTTCTTGTGTGGCGTGGTTGTCAAGATCTTCTTGCGTGCGGGCGATGCCTTCATAAACCCAACCGTAGAACTGACCGATTTCTTGGCCTACTTTAGTGATGTAAGAACCTGAGATATAAGAATCGGTACCGAAACCTAATGAGGTTACGCGGTTGCGTAATGTGCTAAGGTTGGCCGATACTTCATATTTGAAGTCATGGTCGCGGTTGCGATAGGTAGCGGAGAACTCAAAACCGGAGTTGTTCATCGAAGCGGCATTCATCGTTACGGTGGTGTTGGACACTCCGGCTTGTTCCGGAACAGGAACAGCATACAGCAGGTCTTCACTGGTATTCTTGTACCACTCAGCTGTAAACTCCAAACGATTGCGGAACAAAGCAAGATCGATACCCACATTGTAGGTCTTCTTTTTCTCCCATGCAAGGTTATTGTCCACGAAAGTGGAAACGGCAGAACCGGTCACTACGTTACCGTTGAAATTGTAAGTCATATTATTGCGTGACATGACGGCCTGATACATGTATTCACCGATGTTCTCATTACCAAGCTCGCCATAGCTTGCACGAACTTTGAACATGTTCACGACGTCCGGATTGAAAGGGAAGAAGTTTTCTTTGTCAAAGCGCCAGCCCACAGAGACGGAAGGGAAAGTTCCCCAACGGATACTTCTGGTCAGGCGTGAGCTGCCATCCCGGCGTACTGTTGCCGATAATAAATATCTGTCATCGTAGTTGTAATTGATACGACCGATGTAGGACAAGATAGCATGCTTGTATTCGTAACTTTCGGAATACGTGTTGGCGGCATTCTGCAGTTGTAGGAAATAAGGTTCGGTGAAGTTGATTCCCCATCCGGTCAGCAGGTCGGTGTTTTCTTCTTCGTAAGACTGGCCTGCCACTACGTTGATGTGGTGTTTGCCTATCGTACCATCGTAAGTAAGCACATTCTCTATCAAGGCGTCCGAATAAATACGGGAACCCTTGGTCAACCGTTCATTACTCTTGGACAGATAGACGCGGTTACTCTGCACCCATGCCGGAATCCAAGTGAAGTCCTTGCAGAAGGTTTTGCTGTAAGAGAGGTTTATTTTATAGTTGAGTTTGTGGTTTTTGCTGTTGAAGCCGAACATATTGAAGATGTCTACGTCTGCCGAGCCTGTTCCCACGAAACGGTCCACACGTGTGTTGCGTTGCAGCAGGTTGTTTACCAGTAATGGATTGGAAGCGGAGATATCACCATGTATGGTATCGTAGTATACGCCATAGCCGTAAGCGTCATAATTGAAGTTGTTGGCAATTCCCACCAAATTGTCGAGCACCCATGTTGAAGAATCGTATGCTTTGATGGTGGGCTGCATCAATAAGGTTCCGCGTAGAATGTTGGTTACGTCGCCATACAGACCTTGAACGTATTCGGAAGCATTGGACAGGCCCATGTTGTCTTGGTCGGAGTGGGAGTAAACAAGGCTGGTCTGGAACTTTATGAACTTGGTGTCCATACTGTTGTTGACACGTGCGGTGTAACGTTCGTAGTTAGGACCGGCACCTTCGAGTGTTCCTTTTTGGTTGAAATAGTCTAATGCTATATTATAGGTGTTGTGAGCACCACCTCCGGAAAGGTTTACATTATGGTTTTGACGGATACCCGTTTTGAATACTTCGTCGAACCAGTTGGTATTGGTGTCATCTTGGAAATGGTATTTCCCAGTTTCGCTGTTGAGCTTGTATCCCGATGGCAGCGGAGTGTTGGAGTTTGCACAAGCCTGACCGATGTACTGGCTGTATTGGTCGGCATCCATTACATCATAGACTCCCTTAGGAATATAATCCATACCGAAATATCCATTGTAGTCCACTTTCAGCGGTTGGTCTTTTTGTCCGCGTTTGGTGGTGATGATAATCACACCGTTGGCAGCACGTGAACCGTAGATGGCGGCAGCCGAAGCATCCTTCAGTACCTGGATGGTTTCAATATCGTTGGAAGAGAAATCGCGGATGGAAGTTCCCATGGGAACGCCGTCGATGACATAGAGGGGAGAAGTACTGCCGAAAGATCCTACACCACGAATACGTACGGTAGGATCGGCACCCGGCTGTCCGTCGGAGGTGACTTGTACGCCGGAAACCTTGCCTTCAAGCATGGTGGAGATGTTGGAGTTTGATGTCTGTTTCAAAGCTTCCGCATCTACTACGGCAACAGAACCGGTTAAGTCGGATTTCTTTTGTGTACCATAACCTACAACAACCACTTGTTCCAGCATCTGGTCATCAGCCTGTAATTGTATGGTATCAATAATGGCGCGGTTGCGAACTGCTACTTCGCGTTCCTTGAAACCCACATAGCTTATCAAAAGGATAGCGTTTCCGGGAACTTCCAACTGGAAGTTTCCATCCAGGTCGGTAATGGTTCCGCCTTGTCCGCCTTTAACTCTGACGGTAGCTCCTGGCATAGGTTCACCTTGTTCGTCGACAATTTGGCCACGAACCTTGATAGTCGGAGATTGTGTCACAGTAGCCATGGCAGGTGTAGGATACACCGTCATACCGCTAAAGGCACACAGACCAAGCATTACGGAAAGAAATAAATGTTTCCTCATTTTTAAAAGAATTAAGATTATTAAATTAATAGATTAGATCACCGTTAACTATATTATAATATTATATTGGTCAATATACGATCCTATATTGACCGCCGGGAGAGTCAGGTAACAGACTTCACAAAACTGGGGGAGGTTGAATTTAGCCAATGCCATCTACGATGGACAGCCGTTCTCTTGTCGTTCTTCATATTATTAATATTAAAATTAGATTTCCAATCATTGCTTTTCCTTGAGGGATTTCCTGAAGAAATAAGCAATGATTGTATGGCAAAAGTAGGGCTTATGGTGTAAATAGGGGTGGACAAATGGGTTTTAGAGGTGGATAAACGAATTTTAAGTGTAGAGAATACAGCTTATTATGTAGATTTATTGTTTTTTGCCGTAAGTAAGGGTTATTCTTCCTCATTAAGCAGTGAACTTGGCGTCGTATTGAAGTATTTGGTGAAGCATCTCGTGAAGTATTTAGGGTCATTAAATCCTACTTCATAGGCAATTTCCGCAATGTTCATGCTTTTATTTTCCCGGTTTTTCAGTAATAGTTCGCGGGCAATGTTCAGGCGGTAGTTGCGTATGAATTGTCCGGCAGACTGCCCGACGAGACTTTGTAGCTTTTTGTTCAACAGGCTTTTGCTCACACCTGCCGCTTCGCAGAAATCGCTCACCTCGAAATAGGAATTTTTGTAGTTCTCCTTAATGACATCCATGATGCGGTTGAGGAACTTCTTGTCGCCCGATTCCTCTTCCATATTCAAGGCATCCACATCCATGGCTATGGCAAACTTCTTTTGATAACGTTTACGGTTCTCAAGGATATTTTCGATGCGGGTAAGCAGTAATGTCTCGTCAAAAGGTTTCAGTAAATATTCGTCAACTCCTATGCGGTAGCTTTCCAGGCGTGATTCCTGCGATGTCTTGGCTGTCAGCATAAGGAAAGGGATATGGGAGATAGCGAAATTCTCTTTTACCCGGCGGGACAGTTCAATGCCGTCCATTACGGGCATCATCAGGTCGCTGATGATGAAGTCTACCGAATGTGAGTTTAATATGTTCAAGGCCTCTGCTCCATGGGCAGCTTCGAATACATTGTATTTATCCCGTAGGATGGAACGGATATATCCACGCATATCCGCGTTGTCCTCGACCACCAGGATTGATAAACCTTTTCCGAAGGTATCGGATGGGGGTAGCGTATCGGAAGTCATAAGTTGCGGGGCGCTTTCGGCTAGTGTTTCCACCGTATTGCTTTCCGGTGTTATCGGTAGGAGGATGCGTAGCGAGCAGCCTGTCGTATGGTTGTTTTGCGCATGGATTTCACCTCCATGCATCTGTACAATGCGTTTACACAAGTAAAGTCCGATGCCGCTTCCGGCCTGTCCGTACATCGGATATTTGGTTTGTCCTTGCGACTGGTAGAAACGGTTGAATATTTTGATTGCGTCATCATCGGGAATACCGCTGCCTGTGTCGCTGACACAGATGTAAAGCATGGATTTGCGGTTATCGGCAGGAGGTAGCAGGGCTATGAACAGAGACACACTTCCGCCGTTGGGTGTAAATTTAATGGCATTGCTCAGCAGGTTCGTCAGCACTTTGTGCATCGCTTCTTCGTCGTAGGAGATTTCCGGTGAAGGCATCCGGAAATAACGTTTCACTGTGATGTCTCTTTCTTTGGCAAAGACTTCAAAAGGTATGATCAGTTCATTGGCAAATTTCAGAAAATTATTCCGGGATTTTACGATTTCCAGTTTGCCCGACTCCACTTTACGGAAGTCCATAAGCTGGTTGACAAGCGATAACAGGTATTTGGAATTGCGTTCCACGAAATGTAGCTGCTCGATGACTTGAGGGTTGTAGCTTAACTTTAATGCACG
Organism: Bacteroides eggerthii; assembly: GCF_025146565.1. Lineage (NCBI taxonomy): Bacteria > Pseudomonadati > Bacteroidota > Bacteroidia > Bacteroidales > Bacteroidaceae > Bacteroides > Bacteroides eggerthii. Next base: position 2,242,963 of record NZ_CP102258.1, read on the forward strand.
CTCTATCGGCCCTATGATCAGTGTGATTGGGGTGCGGAATTCGTGTGTGATATTGGTGAAGAATGCTATCTTGTCCAAGGTCAGCTCTTGTATCTTACGTGTCATTTTGGTAAGCTGCGCTTTCTGCCGGGTAATTTTCTCGTTTTGTTGCTTCAACATCCGGTTCTGACGGGACAACTCTTCGGTCTGTTCTTCCAGTAGTTGTTTCTGCTTTTTCAGTTCATGGGTGCGTTGTTCCACCTTTTGGTGTAATCTTGCTTTTTGCTCTTTCAGGCTTCGTATGCGCCATTGGTAGAATTGCCATGTAGCGAATGTGGCAAGGATTATTACAAGCAGTATAAACCAGGTTGTCTTGTAAAAATAGGGCTGGATTGTTATTTCCAGTTCCGTTATATTATCCTCTCCGGTTGGGGTGTAGGGCGTGTACTTCACTTGCAGCGTATAGTTTCCCGGAGACAGATTGGTGTAAGTAGCAAAACGCCGGCTGGCAGGCACGTGTATCCAACGGTTGTCAAAACCCAGTAGGCGGTAACTGTAAGTGGCGGTATTGTCGGACTCGTAGTTGAGTGCGGAAAATTCCAGTGAAAAAGATTTTTCACGTTCGTGGATGCGGATAGCCTTACTGACGGCAATATCGAGCGGCAAGTATTCGTTGCCGGGGAATATTTCCTCGTTTCCTACTTTCAAACGGGTGAACCGTACTTTGGAAGACTGGGTTGTAAGGGCAGGCAGGTTGCAATCTATGGCAACCAGTCCGGATACGGTGCCGAGGTAGAGCTTGCTGTATTGTGAACGGTGAGCAGCATTCCAGTAAAACTGGGTATCGGCAAGACCGTCTTGCCGGTTGTAGTTGATAAAGTGGTTTTCTGTGGGTTGGAAGCGCGACAGCCCATTGTTGGTTGCTATCCAGATACATCCTTTATCATCTTCCAGGATACTGCGGATACTGTTGTCTGGCAGACCATGAAGGGAGTTGTAACAGACGAACTGTTCTTCTCCATCTTCGTTCTGCATACGTTTATAAATGCCATAACCGTTGCTGCCCAACCACAGTGTGCCGTCCTGAGTTTCGTAAAAGCAACATATCTTTTCTATCAGTCCGGAAGACGGATCATCCAGTTTGTACTTCAGATGACGGTAACGGAATGTTCCCTCAGGCGATGAGACGAAGCGGGAGTGCAGGTCGATGATATAAACGCCGTCCAGACATCCCATCCATAATTGCCCGTCTTTGTCTATGATAGAGCCGATGCAACCTCGTATGTCCTCGGCGGCACGCTTGGCAAATGGTGAACAAAGCTGTTTATGCGCCAGGTCATAGAAAAATAATCCCTGGTTTGCTCCGATCCACATACCGTTGTTTATGGAGTCGTAGGCCAGTGCTCCGATAAAGTCTATGGGATAGTTGTCTTTATTTTGGGCTGTGATTGCTTCTATTCTGTGCTGTGGGTTTTGCGGGTTGATAAGGTTGATGCCGCCGCCCCATGTACCAATCCACAATCTTCCTTGCCCGTCGGCGGTGATGGCGCTGACAGAGTTGTGGGTAAGAGTGCCGCTTTCGTATGTATAATGGATGAAGCTGTCGCTTCCTACCGCCTTTTTATTCAGCCCCCCTTCTACGGTGCCTACCCATAAGTTTCCGCTATGATCTTCGTAAACGGCGTTCACCGGATTGTGGGAGATTGTTTGGAGATTCTTGTTATCATGCTGATAGTTCTGTATGGACAGACGCTTGGCGGTCATTTTATTGATGCCGCCACTTTCGGTCCCCACCCAGATATGCTGCCCTTCTACGATGATGCAGTTGATGAAATTGCTGTTCAGTAGCTTACTGCCGGTGTTGGATGCCTGATCGCTTATGCGTTCAAAGTTGTCCTTTATGGGATTGTATATGTTGATGCCTTTCAGGCTGGCAACCAGTAATTGTTTGTCGTTGGTTATGGCGAGACAGGTCAGGAAATTTTGTGAGAGGGAATGCGGATTGTCGGAGGCATGCACATATTGCTTCACTATACCTTCATTTTTATTATATCGGTACAGGCCTTTGTCGGTGGCGATCCATACTTCATTCTCTTTGGCTATGAAGTCTGTAAAATATAGATCCGGTGCAAAACTCAGGCAGTCGTCGATTAAGGTTTCCTCCAGTTTGCCTTGTGCAGTGATACCTACTTTGTATAGTGCACCATTGATGCCTATCCATACTTTTCCCTCATTTTCCACATCCTTAAAGACGATATCGTACCGGTAAGGATTGGGAACCTCCAGTGAATGAATACTTTCTATATCTCCATTGGTGCGGAAAGCAATACGGTGCAGGCTATTGCCGCAATACAGCCAAATACATCCGTTGGCATCTTGTGTAACCATGAATGCCGGTTGCTTAATGAGTGTCTCCAGCTTCTTTCGGGGATCATGAGGCAGTACGGACTGCATGGTTGTCAGGTCGATAATATCCGTTCCCCCTTCCGATACAACCCAAAGCCGCTGAAAGTTGTCTTCATGGACTTTGCGTATGAAGTTGCTCTTGAGCCGGCAATGTGGGGTAGCCGGAGTGAAGTTAACGAATTCATAACCGTCGTATCGGGATAGTCCGCCTCCCGACATGGAAATCCAAAGGAAGCCTTGCCGGTCTTTGTAGATATCATCGACAAAATTATTGGGAAGCCCTTCATTCATGGTTATGTAGATTGTGTTATACCGGTTGGTAAAAGACTCCTGAGCCCACAAAAAAGCGGGGCTTGCCAAAGCGATATATAATATAATAATGTGGAAAAACTTATGCATTGTTTTATCATTTGGTATTAGCACAAGCAAAGTTAATGGATTACTTGTGATGACAATAAAAAGTCTGCGGTCTTTTTTGTGAAGTTGGAAGATTGTCCACCTTAAAAGGTCATATATCCACCTCTACTGCTTTGGGCATGGCGTACATTTGCATTGTATTTTTAATTTGCTGATATTATGAGAAAAATGTTATGTGTGGCCGTCACGTCCATGGGAATTCTGTTTGCCGGTTGCAATTCTCCGGTTTTTACTCCCATAGCTTCGCCTAATCCCTGGCAGGATGACTACTCTTTTTTGTCCTCTATGGACAACTATCGCTCGTGGGGAACTTACAATGTACATGATCCGTCTTGCCGTAAATTGGGCGACTATTATTATATGTATTCCACCGATGCCATTTTGGGTGAGAACCGTCAAGAAGCCGAAGAAAAAAATGTTCCGTTGGGATACATACAAGTACGCCGTTCCAAGGACCTTGTCAAATGGGAGTTTGTCGGCTGGGCTTTTCCGGAAATACCGCAGGAAGCTGTGGAGTGGGTACGTTCACATGCCGGAGGTGAGGGAGCAACGAACATCTGGGCTCCTTATATAATCCCTTTCGGTGATAAATACAGACTCTACTATTGTGTATCGGCTTTTGGCCGCAAGACATCGTATATAGGTATGGCAGAGGCTGCATCGCCCGAAGGCCCTTGGACACAACGAGGTTGTGTTGTCAAGACCAATGAGGCTTCGGTAATGAATGCAATTGATCCGAGCGTCATGGCCGATCCTGTCACCGGAAAGTGGTGGATGCATTATGGATCATTCTTTGGAGGGTTGTACTGCGTAGAGTTGGATCCGGAAACCGGACTTCCCGTCGAGGAGGGAGATCAGGGGCATCTCACCGCACGCCGCGCCAATTATCAGAAAGATAATCTGGAAGCTCCCGAGATTATTTACAATCCTGATCTGAAACAGTATTATTTGTTTGTTTCATACGATCCGCTGATGACTACCTATAACGTGCGGGTAGGGCGTTCGGACAAAGCGGAAGGTCCGTTTGTTGATTTCTCCGGCGTGGAACTGAAAGACACTACTAATAATTTTCCTATTCTGACAGCTCCATACCGCTTTCATAATCATCCGGGTTGGGCAGGGACTGCACACTGCAGTGTATTCACCTCGGATGAAGGGCAATACTTTATGGCACATCAGGGACGCCTGTCACCCCATAACCAAATGATGGATCTTCATCTGAGGCAGGTCTTTTTTACGCCCGACGGATGGCCGGTGGTGTCGCCCGAACGTTATACAGGCAGTGTTTCCCGTAAATTCTCGGCAGAAGATATGGCAGGAGAGTGGGAAGTTATACGCATACAGGAACCTGCGTATGAACGCCGTTTGCAGGCAGGCCAGATCCTATGGGGGGAGGGACAGCTCAAAGAAGAGGAGTGGAACGTGTCTCATTTGCTGTCCTTGGAGAAGAACGGACATTTAGGTGAGAATAAGGGTAACTGGGAATTTTTGGAAGCAAAGCAATTATTGTCTCTGACTCTGGAAGGTGAAATTATAAATAATCTGATTATATTTGCCGGACACGATTGGGAAAACGAAAAGGAAACCGTTCTTTTCACAGGACTGGACAGTCGTGGCAGGTCTATATGGGGAAAGCGAATTAAGTAATCATATATACATTTTATACCATGAAAAAATACAAAGGTTTATTGGCGGTGCTGGCTCTTGCGGCAGGTTCGGCACTGCAAGCACAAACAAATGAATTGGTGATACAAGCCGGGAAACCGGGAGCGGAAATTCAGCCTACTATGTACGGTTTGTTTTTCGAAGATATCAACTATGCTGCCGACGGCGGTCTGTATGCCGAACTTGTGAAGAATCGTTCTTTTGAGTTTCCGCAACATTTTATGGGGTGGAAGACATTCGGTAAGGTGTCCCTGAAAGATGACGGCCCTTTTGAAAGAAACCCGCATTATGTGCGTTTGGCGTATGCCGGACATCCGCATAAACAGACCGGACTGGACAATGAAGGATTTTTCGGTATCGGAATAAAAAAAGGCGCTGAGTATCGTTTCTCTGTATGGGCACGTGTGGCAGAGGGGGAAACACCCGCTAAAATCCGCGTGGAGCTGGCCGATACGAAATCTATGGGCGAACAGCAGGCTTTTGCAACTGCCGATGTAACGGTCGATTCAAGGGAATGGAAAAAATATCAGGTGATACTAAAGCCGGAAGTGACCAATCCGAAAGCTATTCTTCGTGTTTTCCTTGCTTCCCGGCAAACGGTGGATTTGGAACATATTTCCCTTTTCCCGGTAGATACCTGGCAAGGACATGAAAACGGGCTTCGTAAAGATTTGGCGCAGGCACTGGCAGATATAAAGCCGGGTGTATTTCGTTTTCCCGGCGGATGTATTGTAGAAGGTACTGATATTGCATCACGCTACGACTGGAAAAAGTCGGTAGGTATGGTGGAGAACCGTCCGCTGAATGAGAATCGTTGGCAATATACTTTCCCGCATCGGTTCTTTCCCGATTATTACCAAAGTTATGGTTTGGGATTTTATGAGTTCTTCCAGCTTTCCGAAGAAATCGGTGCGGAACCGTTGCCGGTGTTGAGTTGCGGTTTGGCTTGTCAGTTCCAAAACCCGAATATGGATGCGCATGTGCCTCTTTGCGACCTGGATAGTTATATTCAGGATGCGCTCGATCTGATAGAATTTGCAAATGGTGCAGTTGATACTCCCTGGGGAAAGGTACGTGCCGATATGGGACATCCCGCACCGTTCAATCTGAAATTTATAGGTATAGGTAACGAGCAGTGGGGAAAGGAATATCCCGAACATCTGGAACCCTTTGTCAAAGCCATTCGCAAGAAATACCCCGACATAAAGATTGTGGGTGGTTCCGGCCCTAATTCGGAAGGTGAGCAGTTCGACTATCTTTGGCCGGAAATGAAAAGACTGAAAGCCGATTTGGTGGACGAACATTTCTATCGTCCCGAAGCATGGTTCCTAAGCCAGGGAGCGCGTTATGACAATTACGACCGTAAAGGCCCGAAAGTTTTTGCCGGAGAATATGCCTGTCATGGCAAAGGAAAGAAGTGGAACCATTTCCATGCTTCATTGCTTGAGGCGGCCTTTATGACCGGACTGGAACGGAATGCGGATGTTGTGCATATGGCTACCTATGCACCGTTATTTGCCCATGTGGAAGGTTGGCAGTGGCGTCCGGACATGATATGGTTTGATAATTTGAATTCAGTGCGTACAGTGAGCTATTATGTACAGCAGCTTTTTGCAACGCATAAGGGAACGAACGTCCTTTCTCTGACTATGAATAAAAAGCCTGTAACGGGTGCCGAGGGACAGAACGGACTATTTGCGAGTGCCGTATGTGACAAAAATAAGAATGAGATCATAGTGAAAGTGGCCAATACCTCAGACAAAAAACAGCCTTTGTCTTTGATTTTTAACGGATTGAAGAAGAAAGAGGTTTTGTCGGGAGCACGTTGCATCAAACTCTCTTCCGCTGACATGGATAAGGACAATACTATTGAGAATCCATTGGCAATCATTCCGCAAGAAACATCTTTGGATGTGGATGGGCATACTTTGAACGTAGATCTGGAGCCTGCCACCTTTGCGGTATATATTTTGAAGTATTGATGTCTTGAGCTTTAAAGGAATATCATGATGAAAAATATATTTATTTTTTGGGTTAGTTCTTTGATGCTGGCAGTTCCGCAAGGGCTGTCGGCACAAAGTGACACTACTTTTGTTGCTGCGGGAAATCCGATAGTAAAGCATAAGTTTATTGCAGATCCGGCAGCGATGGTGCATGATGGAAAGATGTATATTTATGGCGGCCATGATGAGTGTCCTCCACCGGAAGAGCATTATGACCTGAAAGAATGGTGTGTCTTTTCCTCTTCCGACTTGAAAACGTGGACCGAACATGCCGTCCCTCTAAAGGCTAAGGACTTTTCTTGGGCAAAAGGCGAGGCTTGGGCAAGCCAGGTAATAGAACGTGATGGCAAATTCTATTGGTACGTAACGGTGGAGCATAAGACGATTCCCGGTAAGTCCATCGGTGTAGCCGTATCCGATTCACCGACAGGACCGTTTGTCGATGCCCGCGGTTCTGCCCTCATCACCAACGATATGACAACCGACCGTAGCAAAAGTTACTGGGATGATATAGATCCCACCGTTTTTATTGACGATGACGGGCAGGCATATCTCTACTGGGGCAACAGTCAGTGCTATTTCGCCAAACTGAAAAAGAATATGGTGGAATTGGACGGGCCGATTATTCCGGTTGACTTACCCCGTTTCACAGAAGCTCCTTGGATTCATAAAAGAGGCGATTGGTATTACCTTTCCTATGCTTCCGAATTCCCGGAGAAGATATGCTATGCCATGAGCCGTAGTATAACGGGCCCTTGGGAATACAAAGGGATTTTAAATGAATTGGCTGGAAATAGCAATACGAATCATCAAGCTATTATAGAGTTTAAGGATAATTGGTATTTTATCTATCATAACGGCGGCATTAATCCCACAGGAGGAAGTTTTCGCCGTTCGGTCTGCATGGAGCGTTTGTATTACAATGAAGACGGAACGATGAAGCGTATACAAATGACGACAGAAGGTATTTATTAGAAAAGAGTGCTAGGTCAATTAAAGGTAATAAAAAATAGGGTGATATTGTGGAGAACCACTTTATCACCCTATTGCTTTTATCACGTTTTTATTTATTCCAGTCTTCGTGCACCGTCGCTGATTACGACATCGTAAATTTTCGGACTTCTGTTGAATTTCTTCTTGAATTCCTCTTTGGCTTTTTCAATGAATGTGCTGTATAATTCCTCTTTTACGAGGTTGATTGTACAACCGCCGAATCCGCCGCCCATTACGCGGGAGCCGGTTACACCGCAGTCAAAGGCAAGGTCGTTCAGGAAGTCGAGCTCTTCGCAGCTCACTTCATATAACTTGCTCATGCCATGATGTGTTTCGTACATTTTCTGGCCAACTGTTTCGTAATCGCCTTTTTCCAAAGCATCGCAAACATCAAGTACACGCTGAATCTCCTCAATCACGTATTCTGCACGCATAAAGTCTTCCGCACTGATATCGGCTTTAGCTTCTTCAAGCATTTCCATATTACAGTCGCGCAGGAATTCTACATGCGGGTGTTTCTTCTGGATGGCGGCAACAGCAGCTTCGCAGCTTTGGCGGCGTTTGTTGTATGCAGAAGAAGCAAGTTCGTGTTTTACTACGGAATCCACCAATACCAGACGGTAACCTTTCGGTTCGAACGGGAAATACTGGTATTCCAATGAACGGCAATCCAAACGGATGAGGCTGCCTTTTTTACCGAATACGGAAGCAAACTGATCCATAATGCCACAGTTCACACCGCAATAGTTGTGTTCTGTAGCCTGACCCACTTTGGCCAATTCAAACTTATCGATTTTATTGTCGCCGAACAGGTCGTTCAATGCGTAAGCGTAAGTGCTTTCCAATGCAGCAGAAGAGGACATACCTGCACCCAAAGGCACATCGCCAGCAAAAGCCGTATTGAATCCTTTCACTTCTACACCACGTTTAATCATTTCGCGGCATACACCGAATATGTATCTTGCCCAACTGGCGCGGGGAGCGTCTTCTTCATTCAGACCGAATTCTACATAATCTTTCAAATCAATGGAATAAGCTTTGACAGTGTTTGTTCCATTCGGCTTTACTTCTGCAATCATGCCTTTGTCGATTGCTCCGGGGAATACAAAACCACCGTTGTAGTCAGTATGTTCGCCGATTAGGTTGATTCGTCCCGGAGAAGCATAAACAGCTCCTGTTGTTCCGTCAAAATGCTTGATGAAACGGCTTCTTACGTATTCTATATCCATGATATTATTTTTTAAGGTGAATAAATCTATTACCTATATTGTTAGTTCTGTCTGTCAATCGACTTTAATGTCTTTGTTTACGTTTTTGCAACCAATCAGTCCATAGAACAACAGATATGCAAGAGCTGCAATGATCACCCAGTAGCTTGCCATGAAACCTGCCATGTCTGCAACGACTCCCTGAATAACGGGAAGAATACCACCGCCACATACCAAGACCATGAACAGTCCGGAAGCGGCTGCCAGATATTTACCCAAACCTTCTACTGCCAGGTTGAAGATACCACCCCACATGATAGAAGTACACAGACCGACTAATACCAGATACATGGCATTGATGGGTACCTCTGCAAGTCCGAAGGATAAGCCGCCGGTGGCACTCTGCTGAAGCACAGGCAGGTTTACGAAAGAATCGGTAGGTGAGAAAATGGCGAGGAACACCAGCAACAGGCCCAAAGCAGAAGTGAATGTAAGCATTGCCTTACTGGATACTTTAGCACCTAATGAAGCACCTGCCAGACGGCCTATCAACATGAGGAACCAATAAGTACCTACTACAAATCCGGAGATGGTGGATGCAATACCGGCACCGCCTTTTTCCACCGGGTCGGTCAGGAACAGGTTTAGTGTACCCGGTACGCCAACCTCAATACCTACGTATACAAAGATTGCAATAGCTCCCAGGATGAAATGACGGAATTTTAAAGCGCCGGACATTAGCTTGCCGATCGGTTCCGTTGTTGTAGCGGCATTGGGTTCCGGTATAGGAACGAACAACAGTACGAGGAATGCAAGTGCGAATACTGCCATCGCTGTGTACATCACAGGGAATATCTGAGAGATGGTAGCCTTTTCAATAGAACCGGCAATGAGGATACCTACGAACATCGGAGTGATAGTTGCCATTACGGAGTTGAAAGAACCGCCGATCTGGATTAACTGGTTACCTTTGTTTCCTTCACCGCCCAGCTTGTTCAGCATCGGGTTTACAACCGTATTCAGCAAGCACATAGAGAAACCTGCGATGAATGCACCGATCAGATATACGGCAAATGCCATTTCAGGGCTGGAATGTCCGGACAAGAATTGAACGCCCACGCCTATAAAACCGATAGCTACCGCGATAAGCGCTGTTTTTTTATATCCTACTTTCTGCAATAGAATACCACTTGGTATTCCCATTACTGCGTAAGCAATGAAATTACCGAAATTGCCCAACATCCCTAAGGCATTGGATACGGAAAATTGATTTTTGAGTACAATTCCCATAGGAGCAGCCAGGTTGGTAACAAATGAGATCATACCAAAAAGGAAAATCATCGTTATGATTGCGATGAGTTTACCATTCTGTTTTTGTTGTGTCATGGTTAATAAAAATTTATAAATTTATAATTAGGTTAGTTAGTTTCTCGATTTTGACTATTTTTCTACACCAAACTTATAGATGGTGATTTGTTGGTATTCATCTCCGGGAAGCAATACTGCTGACGGGAAATGAGCTTTGTTGGGGGTATCAGGGAAACATTGCGCTTCAAAGCATACGGCACTTCTTGCCGGGAAAGTAGCCCCATGAGCACCGGTGAATCCATTCAACCAGTTTCCTGTATAAAGCTGTACGCCATTTTCAGTAGTATATACTTCCATGGTACGTCCGCTGACAGGGTCGGTACAGGTAGCCGCGAGGCTTAACTCGCCACTTTCCGTTTTATTCAGTACATAGCAATGGTCGTATCCGGATCCGTTTATTAATTGTTGGAATTTGTCATTGATGCGTTCACCGATCGTGTGGGGAGTACGGAAGTCCATCGGAGTTCCTTCTACTTTTAGGATCTCTCCGGTGGGAATGGACACCTCATCAATAGGAGTATAGAAATCGGCATTAATGGTAATGATATTGTTCAAAACGCTGGGGGTGGGATTGGAAATACCTGCCAGGTTGAAGAAACCATGATTGGTTAGGTTGACCACTGTCGCTTTATCGGTGGTGGCTCTGTACTCTATCACTAAGGCATTTGTTTCGTCCTCCAGACGGTAGGTCATCTCTACTTCCAGATTGCCGGGGAAGCCCTCTTCGCCGTCGGCAGATGTGTAGTTGAAAATGACGGTCGACTCATTGGGCTGAACCGCATTCCATATACGGGTGTGAAAGCCGGTCGGCCCACCATGCAGTGAATTGGGACCGTTGTTGATGGTCAGTTGATGTTCTTCGCCGTATAAAGTAAATTTTCCATTGGCAATCCGGTTTCCGTAGCGGCCTATTGTTGTGCTTAGAAATGGTTCCGGGCTGTTAATCACATGCTCTATGCTGTCGTGTCCTAAAACAACGTTGGCATATTTCCCGTTTTTATCGGGAACCATAATTGAAAGGAGTGCACACCCGTAATTGGTGACTGCCACTTCCATGCCCTGAGCATTTTTGAGGATGTATAAATCTGTCTGTTGATTGTTAATATTCTTCTGAAAAGCTTTTCTGTCCAGACCGGACAAATTGCTTTCTGTTGGAGTAGTGTCTATCATATTTCAATGGTATTATTTAATTTTCTTGCAAATAAAAAGAAATTCTTTTGTTCTCCCAAGCAAAAGGGAAGAAATGTGGAGAACATTTTATGAAAGTTTAGCGTTTAACAATTGGAATACAAATTGATATTTTTTGTATGTTTGTCGCGTTAATCTGAAAAGTATTATAACAGTATTGAATTGTACTAACTTAAAAACAACGAATGTATCCTTTAAAATTTGAGCCCATCCTAAAACAAACACTTTGGGGGGGCGACAAGATTATCCCATTCAAACATTTGAATGAAACCCTGCCGAACGTAGGCGAGAGCTGGGAGGTTTCAGCAGTAGAAGGCAGCGAGTCTGTAGTAGCCAATGGTGCGGACAAAGGGTATACTTTGCCCGAAATGGTCCGTAAATACAAGGATGAGCTGGTCGGTGAAGCAAATTACGCTCGGTTTGGAAACAAATTTCCATTGCTGATAAAGTTTATCGATGCCAAGTTGGATTTATCCATTCAGGTGCATCCGGATGATGAACTTGCCAAAAAACGCCATAACAGCTTCGGTAAAAACGAAATGTGGTATGTTATTGCTGCGGATAAAGGTGCGAAATTAATCTCCGGCTTTTCCGAGCAGATAACTCCGAAAGAATATAAAGACAGAGTGCATAACGGAACATTTGCCGAAGTGCTCCAGACCTGTGCCATAGAGCCGGGAGATGTGTTTTATGTGCCTGCCGGTCGTGTGCATGGTATCGGCGCCGGAGCATTCGTTGCTGAAATTCAACAGACATCCGATATAACATATCGTATTTTCGACTATAATCGCAAGGATAAAGACGGCAAATCCCGCGAATTGCACACAAGTCAGGCTATAGATGCCATTAACTTTACCGATGTGCAGGATGATTTCCGTACGGAATATGACCGTATACAAAATGAACCGGTCGAAATGGTGGCGAGTCCTTATTTCACCACATCCGTATATGACATGACGGAGGAAATCACTTGTGACTATTCGGAACTGGATTCTTTCGTAATCTTTATTTGTGTGGAAGGCGCTTGTCGTCTGACGGATGATAACCGGAACGAAATAACGATGTGTGCCGGTGAAACAGTGCTGTTGCCCGCCTCTACTCAGGAGGTAACGATTGTGCCGGAAGGAGAAAGGGTGAAGCTGCTTGAGACTTATGTATGATAAGTTAATACCATCGCTGTAATTAAGTTAACTAAACTGGATGTAATTAGTTAACATCTTCATATTAATGAAGTTAACATCGTGTAGCCAATGATGTTAACTTCATTTTTTGTCTTTGCTACTTCTTTTTCTTTGGTGTCAACAGCCTGATTTTTTCTTCTCTTTCACCAGTGCCGCAATCAGGTATTTCCCTTTGGCGACAATCTCGCCCCAGCGTGTGCTGTGTATCACCTGCCATACGTATCCTCTCAGCTTTCCGTAATCAGACAGCCGCAGAATTGCATTGACTTCTTCGGGATTGATAATTTTCATCTGTTGCAAGGTGAACATCAATCCGTCGTAGTTGTGTGTCTGCCTGTTGTGTGCATATCCCGGCGGTGTCAGAAATAAGCTCCCGACAGGACTTTCTTCCTCCTTAACTGCTATACTCTGCTCTACTTTACTTTGTTTTGAATTGTCTGCATTTTCGGGTGAAATGTTTGCAGACTGCATGTAATTCTTTTGATTTTGTATGCAACCGTCTTCTTTTTCCGGTTTATGATCAGCCTCTGCTTTGGTGTCATTCCCTTTCTCTATCAGCAGATAGGGTAGTGGCGTCAATTCTCTTTTTCTCCGCTTGGTGGCATCCAGCCAAATTTTCTGAATTTCTGCAGAAGTCAGTACATGTCGCTCCTCGTAGCATCTTTTGTCGAAGAAATCTTTCTCCACCAGAATGTTGATGATGCCTTCCATACAACTTTTCTCAATTCCCGTTTTGTGTGAGAAGAGCGTGCATTGCTCTTCTCCCCACAACAGGTAATATCCCTTTTCCTTGTACATCTTGCATAGTAGTTTCATCACTGCCGCTTCTCCCACCAATCCGAATTTGGCTTCTATCAATTCTATCGGTGCGTCTTCAAAGAAATTCACATTCAATGGGAAATACATGATTCCCCCATACGTCATAGCCATAATCTTTTCTTTAATAATTAATTTTTTCAGCATATCGGTCTCCACTCCAGAAAATTCTCCAGTTGGAAATTTCTCCATGCCTGTTGTTCCACGTCCCAAAAGATGATGGTGCCTGTCACTCGGGTGATTTCGTAGTTTCTGTGGAATTCGTTTTCGTAATGTATCAGTGTTGCTTTCACCAGTTTGAATGTTCCGTCTTGTTTGTAGAATGCGATGAGAGCGTGCCCATATTGCATGTGGTCAATTAGGCTCTCAATTCTTTCTGCCATCCATTCTGCACATGTTTGGGTATAACCTTTTTCAAGCATGATACGTATTTTCCATAGTTTTCTCAGTGCTTCGTGAAGTGAAGCGTTCTTTGCCGACTTTTTCATTGTTTGTCTTTTAAATTAATATTGTTTCTTGTTTAGCAGGTGTTGGAGTCATAATAAAAAGAAAGATGCCGTTCTTTTTGAAGAAGCGGCATCTTTTTTTGATATATGGCTTGATCTTTGCTAAAGTGCCGGCAAAGATATAAGCTTCATGCACAAGTTGTATGTCGTTAATTATTTACTGTTTTTTGTTATTATTTTTTCTTTTTGTTATTGGTTATTTTTCTTAGAAATTCTTTGAGAATCTCAGTGAAATCATCCTTTATGGTATTGAATGATAGAGGTTTACCGCTCTTTGTAACAAATATCTTCCGTTCGGCTATGAAACGCTCCAATGTGGCTAATCCTGCCTTTGGATCGATCCCCATGTCTCCTTCCATGAACATCTCCAAAAGGAGCATTTCCAATACATCCCTTTTCAGGTAAACTCCTTGAATATCTTCTCCTCTCTTTACTCCTCTCTTTTTCTTAACGATTTGTGTTAAAGCAACTTTGCTGTTGTTGTTATTCCCTTTTGCAGTTTTTTTTATTCTGCGCTTTTATTCTTTTATCGTACATAATAATTCTTGTTTTAATGCAAATAATTAACGACGGAAAAATGTCATGAATGGCGAAGTTAGCTTTTCATGGGGAAGTGGGCAAGTCCTAAATGGAATTAAATAGTGGGAAATATATGTAATTGTTGGCAATTATTTGTGTATCAGAAAAATATGTGGATGTAAAAAAGTGTTTTTTAAACGTTCGTTTAATAGACGTCAATATTTTAGAAAAGTAAAAGGGAAAAAACACTTAGAAATTTGCAAAAAATAAAGATGAATAAAGTTTGGCTCAATAAGCTAATAGACAATACTTTATGCCTATACTCAATAATTTATGAAAATATTTTTATTGAACATTTTGTTCGTTTCAAAAATACAGGTTATCTTTGTGTCCATTAAACGAACGTCTAAAAAACATTCTTTGTTTTTAATGTCTTCGTTTTCAGCTTTTTATGAGCGAATAACTAACATAACTGTTTTTCTACTTCTTTTTTCCGCGATGGTAGGAAGTTCTAAAACAAGATGGATGCTAACTAAACTGTTGAAAATAACTGCATTACATAAATTGATCGGAAGTGCTTCAGTACTCCGGTGTCCCTAAAGAACGCCCTTTTCATTAGGATTTAATCATTTTATACTCTACAATTATTATTATAATGTCTCGTTCCTCAGTAAAGACATCTTCTGCTGTACAGTGCAATTCTGGTAGTCAACCGTCGACTGTTAATCCTCAATCGGATATGAATTGGTTTGCAATTCGGGTTTCTTACAGTCGTGAGTTGGCTTTGAAAGCGATTTTGGATGCTGAGAAAATTGAGAATTTCATTCCGATGCGTTATGAATATGTCATAAAGTCTGGTAAGCGTGTTCGTAGATTACTTCCGGCTATTCATAACCTTGTTTTTGTTCACTCTACTCGTAAACGTATAGATGCTTTGAAAGATGAATTGGAATCTTCTATGCCTATACGTTTTATCATGAATCGTGAGTTTTGCCGACCTGTAGTTATCCCCGATGCGCAGATGCGTAGTTTTATTCTTGTGGCAGGTAGCCACGAGGAAGCTATTCTTTATGTGGAGCCTGCCGAATTACATTTGGCAAAAGGGCAAAAAGTACGTATTACGGGTGGTGTATTCGAGGGGGTAATAGGTGAATTTGTCCGTATTCGCCACGATCGTCGTGTAGTGGTCAATATTGAAGGTGTCATGGCTGTTGCTACTACTTTTATTTCGCCATCACTCGTTGAACCTGTTGAATAATTTTCTATTTGTAATTCATAATTTATCAATCATAAACCATACTTAGTCAATGGATTCATTATTTTCCTTAGCCCATAATCTTCTTGTTTATGGGTTGGATGGAAGTCCCATCTACGTTGACCAGTTCACACGTTTGAATCGTGATGTTTACGAGCAGGCTCTTGATCTTTACGGTACTCGAGGCAAGACTGTAGAAGCGGAAGCCGAACTCTGTCTTGGTCTTTTAGTGGCTTTTGCCGCTACAATTTACGATAACGGTCATAAGCAAGAATACGTTCAGAATGTATTGGACCGTAGTTGGGAAGTTCTTCCTAAACTACCGGCATCATTGCTCAAAGTTCGACTTTTGACTTATTGTTATAGCGAAGTTTATGATAAGGAATTAGCTCAAGAAGCACATGCTATTATCAATACGTGGGATCAGTCACAGTTGACGTTGGAGCAGGTGGAGATTATTGAGGAATTAGGGAGGTTTGAGGAGAATGAGTGTCCTTGGGAAGTGGTAGAGTAAAGTTTTTGTAGAGATATTATTAGTAATGATGTTTAATATAAATAGGTTTATCAACGAGAATATTACTTCTCGTCCTAATAGTATGTTTGCTTTGGATATTGACGCAAACAAAGATACTCTTATAAAAGAAATCAAGGGTAAGAGTTTATTAGTTATCGGCGGTGCCGGTTCTATTGGGGCTTCGTATATTCATGCCATACTCCCTTTTAAACCTTCTAAACTGGTAGTTATTGATTTGAATGAGAATGGTCTGGCGGAGCTTACTCGTGATTTACGTTCTACTTGTGGAATGTACATTCCTGAAGAGTATCGTACTTATACTTTAAACTTTGCCGACCCTATTTTTGAGCGTATATTTCGTGAAGAGAAAGGATTTGATATTGTTGCTAATTTTTCAGCTCATAAGCATGTGCGTAGTGAGAAAGATAAGTATTCAGTGCAGGCATTGCTAGAAAACAATGTTATTAAAGCAAAGAAGCTGTTGGATTTACTTGCAGAATATCCTCCTAAACATTTTTTCTGTGTATCTACAGATAAAGCAGCCAATCCGGTAAATATAATGGGGGCTAGTAAACGTATTATGGAAGATATGATTATGGCCTATTCTTCCCAGTTCAAAGTGACCACCGCACGCTTTGCCAATGTCGCTTTTTCCAATGGTTCTCTACTGGCTGGTTTTGTTGATCGTATTATGAAGAAGCAGCCTTTAGCTGCTCCCTACGATGTGCGTCGCTATTTTGTTTCTCCCGAAGAAAGCGGTCAGATTTGTATGCTTGCTTGCATATTGGGGCGCAATGGAGAAATTTTCTTTCCAAAGCTCGGGGAAGAGAAAATGATAACATTTTCTTCTATCTGTGACAGATTTCTTGAAACGTTGGGATATGAGAAAAAAGAATGTGTAACAGATGATGAAGCAAAGAAATTTGCTGCTGAAATGCCTGAGGATAGTAAAATATATCCGGTGGTCTATTTTAAGAGTGATACTACTGGAGAAAAAGATTATGAAGAATTTTATGTTCCAGGTGAAAAACTGAATATGACTCGTTTTTCATCTTTGGGCGTTATAGAAGAAGTAAAGAAGCGTTCAAAACAAGAACTAAACACTTTTTTTGAAGAGTTGGAAACAATCTTCCACAATCCTGGCTTTACCAAAGCGGCAATAGTGTCTGCTCTTAAAAACTTTCTACCTAATTTTGAACACGTAGAGAAAGGCAAAACACTTGACCAAAAAATGTAATAAGTTAATTTACAGATGAATATATATAGCGATATAGTGAGTTTTATCCATCAATTGTATAATACGGATGAGTTTGTACCTTTGCATGCTCCTCTGTTTATAGGCAATGAGAAGAAATATTTGAACGAATGTATTGACACTACTTTTGTGTCCAGTGTTGGTAAGTTTGTTGATCGTTTTGAGGCTGAAGTGGCAGCCTATACTGGTGCGAAGAAAGCTGTCGTTTGCGTCAGTGGTACCAATGCACTTCACATGGCAATGATGCTGGTGGGAGTGGAGCGTAACGATGAAATTCTAACCCAGGCATTGACATTCATTGCAACTTGTAATGCCATCAGCTATATCAATGCACATCCGGTATTTATTGATGTAGATAAGGATACTCTCGGATTATCACCAGCAGCCGTTAAAGCCTGGCTGATAAAAAATGCAGAGGTCAAGAATAATGCTTGTTATAATAAACATACTGGTAGACGTGTAAAAGCTTGCATCCCTATGCATACTTTTGGTCATCCGGTAAGAATTGACGAGTTGGCTGATATTTGCAAAGAATGGCATCTTGAATTGGTAGAAGATGCAGCCGAAAGCCTTGGTAGTTTCTATAAAGGACAGCATACAGGTACTTTCGGGAAAGTAGGTGCTATCAGTTTCAATGGTAATAAGACGATTACAACAGGTGGTGGTGGTATGCTTCTATTTCAAGACGAAGAGCTTGGTGCACTAGCCAAGCACCTGACAACCCAGGCAAAAGTTCCTCATCGTTGGGCCTTTGTCCACGATCATATCGGTTATAATTACCGCATGCCTAATATCAATGCTGCCCTGGGATGTGCTCAATTGGAGAATCTTGAGAGGTACGTGGAGGATAAACGGAAAACAGCGGAAATATATACTGATTTTTTCCAGAATATTCCTGATATTACCTTTTTTACCGAATCAGAAAATAGCCACTCTAACTATTGGTTGAATGTAGTGATATTGAAAGATAAAAAAACTCAACAAGAATTCCTTGAATATACAAATAATCATGGAATCATGACTCGTCCTGTTTGGGAACTTATGAACCGCTTGGATATGTTCAAGCATTGTGAAACGGATGGATTGAAGAATACGGAGTGGTTGGCCGATAGAATAGTGAATATACCGAGTAGTGTACGTTTGAAAAGATGAGACCTTTAATTTTAGTAGGTGGCGGTGGTCATTGTAAATCAGTAATAGATGCTGCTGAAAGTGCTGGATTTATCATAAAAGGAGTTCTGGATGTACCTGAAAATGTTGGAACCCATATTTTTGACTATCAGGTAATTGGAACAGATGATGATATCTGCCGATATGCATCAGAAGCTGATTTTATTGTTACAGTGGGATTCATTAAAGATGCGAGTCTCCGATTTCGTATCCATGAAAAAATAGAGATGGCAGGAGGTAAACTGGCGACGGTAATAGCTACTACTGCGCACATATCCCGTTATGCAGATATTCAACCTGGTACGGTAGTGCTTCATCAAGCCGTTGTTAATGCTGATGCTAAAATAGGAAAAGGATGTATCATTAATACTTTTGCAAATATAGAGCATGATGTTGTGATAGAGGATTATTGTCATATATCCACCGGTGCCATGGTTAATGGGGGATGTCGTGTGGGGGAAGCTACTTTTTTGGGTAGCCAGTGTGTCATGGTAAATGGTACCTCAATAACTGCGGGATGTGTGATAGCTGCTGGGACAATGGTACGTAAAAATCTTATTCAGAAAGGTGTTTATTCAGGTAACCCTGCACTTCTGAAAATAAAATTTTGATGCAACATACATTAATAATAGCCGAAGCAGGTGTCAATCATAATGGTTCGATAGAGCTTGCTAAACAGTTGATAGATGCGGCAGCTGATGCCGGAGTGGATTATGTGAAGTTTCAGACTTTTAAAACAGAAAATTTGGTATCCAGGTCTGCTAAAATGGCTGATTACCAGAAGCGGAATATGAGCGTTGGAGAAAATTCTCAATATTCGATGTTGAAAAAGCTGGAGTTATCTCCTCAACAACATTATGAACTAGTTTCCTATTGTAATGAAAAAGGAATAAATTTTTTCTCAACAGCTTTTGATTTAGATAGCGTTGACTTTCTCGCATCCTTGCATTTAGGGCTTTGGAAAATTCCTTCCGGTGAAATAACCAACTATCCATATCTTCGAAAAATAGCGAGTTATAAAGAACCGGTTATACTTTCTACAGGAATGAGCACCTTTGATGAAATAGCGGATGCTATATCTGTATTAATCAAATTTGGTGTATCTAAAGAACAAATAACTATTTTGCACTGCAATACAGAATACCCAACTCCTATGAATGACGTAAATTTGAAAGCAATGCATACCATCGGAGAGAAGTTTAGTGTAAATGTAGGCTATTCAGATCATACTCAAGGGATAGAAGTTCCTATTGCAGCTGTTGCTTTGGGAGCGACAGTAGTTGAGAAACATTTTACGCTTGACTGTACGATGGATGGCCCCGATCACAAAGCCTCACTTGAACCGCAAGAATTGAAGGCTATGGTTACTGCTATTCGAAATATTGAGCAAGCTTTAGGCAATGAAGAAAAAAAGGTCTCTACTTCGGAAGGAAGAAATAAATCTGTAGCAAGAAAAAGTATCGTTGCGGCTAAAGATATTGAGAAAGGAGAACTTTTGACAGAAGAGAACCTTACAGTGAAACGTCCCGGTGGCGGAATTTCTCCCATGAAATGGGAGTATATTATTGGAACACGAGCTATTCGTACTTTTGAAGCGGATGAGCAAATCATTTTTAATGAAGGTAATGAATAAACGAAAGATATGCGTTATTACCGGTAGTCGGGCTGAATATGGTCTGTTAAGTGGGTTAATGCAGGCTATAAAGGTGGATGCAACTTTGGAATTACAGGTCATCGCAACTAATATGCACCTTTCACCGGAATTTGGCCTCACCTATAAAGAAATAGAAAAAGATGGTTTTCATATAGACAAAAAAGTGGAAATGCTCCTTTCTTCAGATACAGCCAATGCAACGGTTAAATCTGTAGGTTTGGGGACTATCGGTTTTGCAGATGCTTATGAAGACCTGCAACCGGATATGATAGTTGTGTTGGGTGATCGTTTTGAAATATTATCGGCTGTATCTGCCGCTCTTTTCTATAAGATACCGGTAGCCCATCTTCATGGCGGTGAGATTACTGAGGGAGCCTATGACGATTGTATTCGTCATGCTATTACCAAAATGAGTCATTTACATTTTACTTCAACAGAAGAATACCGCCAACGTGTAATTCAAATGGGAGAACGACCGGATTCTGTTTTCAATGTGGGTGCAATTGGTGTTGAAAATATAAAAAATACCCCGTTACTTTCTAAGCAGGAATTAGAAGCGAACTTACAATTTGAATTGGGTGAGAAGTCTTTGTTGGTGACTTATCATCCTGTAACATTAGAGCATTTTACTGCAGAAGAGCAATGCATGAATCTGCTTGAGGCATTAGAGGAGTTTTCTGATTACCGTATAATTTTTACTTTACCAAATTCAGATACGAATGGACGCATTATTATGCGATTAATTCATGAATTCGTGGAGAAACATAAAGAGCGTTCAATTGCTTTTACCTCTTTAGGTAAGATTCGTTATTTATCAGCTTTGCAATATATATCGGCTGTGGTTGGTAATTCTTCAAGCGGTATTATAGAAGTTCCTAGCTTTGGTATTCCTACTTTGAATATAGGTGATAGACAAAAAGGACGGATTGCAGCAGAGAGTGTAATACACTGTGGTACATCTAAAAACGAAATAATGATAGGATTGCTTCAAATTCTCTCAGAGGAGATGAGAGGTAAGATGAAATTACAAAGCAATCCCTATGAGAAACAAGGTACCACAGAGGCTATCGTGCGAATTATTAAGAATGTTTCAATAGAAAATTTACTCCAAAAATCGTTTTATAATCTTTAGAATGAAGGATTATTGTAAATATTTAATAGATATCCAAGCTACAATACGGGATGCTCTTGTCGCTCTGAATAATCTTTCCCATGATGTCTTAGTTTTATTTGTTATGGATGATAAACAAAAGATAGTGGGGACATTGACTGATGGAGATATTCGCCGTTATCTGATAGGAGGAGGGGATGTTAACGGAGTCGTTATGGATGCAATGCAAACAAACTTTCATTTCGTACAATCCAATGTTTCTTTGTCCTTAATTCGTGATTATAAGAAAAGAGGAATATCTCTAATCCCGTGCTTAGATACGGATGGACATCTATTGAAAGTAATTGATCTGAAAAATAAAAAATCTCTTCTTCCAATTGATGCGGTTTTAATGGCTGGTGGCAAAGGAGAGCGTCTTCGCCCTTTGACAGAGAAAGTCCCCAAACCTTTATTGCATGTAGGTGACAAGGCTATAATAGACTATAACATAGAACGATTAATATCTTATGGGGTTGAGCACATTTCTGTTACGGTTAATTATTTGCATGAACAGATAGAAGAGCATTTTAAGGAATGTAGGGATGGGATACAAATTAAATGCATTTGTGAACCTAAATATTTGGGAACGATCGGATCGGTTAAGTTTGTGGATACTTTTTATAATGATGCAGTTCTTATTATGAACTCAGATCTTTTTACAAATATTGATTATGAAGATTTTTATCTGCATTTCAGAGAACATGATGCCGATATGTCTGTTGCTGCCGTTCCTTATTCAATATCTGTTCCATACGGTATCTTTGAATTGGAAGGGAGGAATATTGAAGGAGTCCGTGAAAAACCTACTTATAATTATTATGCCAACGCTGGGATATATCTGATAAAAAAAGAACATTTGGACAAGATTCCGATAGATACTTTCTTTAATGCTACAGATTTTATGGAGATGTTAATTCGTGAAAAAATGAAGGTGGTACGTTTCCCGATAACAGGCTATTGGATAGACATAGGTAAACATGAGGATTATAAGAAAGCACAAGAACTCGTAAAACATCTTTAATATGTATCAAGGAAAAAGAATTTTAGCCATTATTCCGGCAAGAGGAGGTAGTAAGGGACTTCCGGGTAAGAATATTAAGAAATTATGTGGTAAGCCTTTGATTGGTTGGTCTATTAATCATGCAAAGGAAAGTAAGTATATAGATGATATATACATATCAACAGATAGTTTGGAGATTGCAACAGTAGCTGGAGAATGTGGGGTTAATGTTCCCGAACTACGTCCTAGTGAATATGCAAGTGATACTACTCCATCTTCTGCATTTATACTTTATACAATAGAGAAGTTGAAAGCTGAAGGGAAAGTCTTTGATTATTTTATATTATTGGAACCTACATCACCATTAAGAGATGTTGAGGATATTGATAAATCTATTGAGATATTAGTAAATAATCCTGATGCAGATAGTATTGTTGGTGTTTGTAAAGCAGAAGATGTGCATCCAGCATTTATGGTAAAAATGAGAGAAGATAGTTTTTTGGTCCCCTATGAAGCGGAGATGAAAACTCTTAGAAGACAAGAACTTCCAGATGTCTATTTTTTTGAAGGGACGATCTATGTAAGTAGTATTAGTGCGTTTGTAGAAAAGAAGGCATTTTATCACGATAAAACATTACCATATATTGTACCTAAGTGGAAAAGCTTCGAGATAGATGATATAATTGATTTTAAAATTATTGAATTAATTATGAAATTAAAATTAGATGGTTTCTTTAAAAAATAAGAATATGGGAAATTGTGAATTAAAAAAAAACGGGAAGGGACAAGAACTTTATAAGAAAGCGAAGCAAATAATCCCTGGTGGCGGACAATTATTATCTAAAAGACCTGAAAAATTTTTACCAGAATTATGGCCTGCTTATTATTCGAAAGCCAAAGGATGTGAAATTTGGGATTTAGACGGTAACAAATATATCGATATGAGCACTATGGGAATTGGTGCTTGTATCTTAGGATACTCAGATGATGATGTTAACGCTGCAGTGGAAGAAGTTATTCGAGCTGGTAGTATGTCATCTTTGATGGCTCCAGAAGAAGTTGAGCTGGCTAATTTATTGTTAGAGTTACATCCATGGGCTGAAATGGTAAGATATGCAAAAGGAGGAGGAGATGCAATGTCGGTAGCTGTAAGAATAGCTAGGGCTGCAACTCAAAAAGATATAATCCTATTTTGTGGGTACCATGGCTGGCATGATTGGTATTTATCAGCAAATTTGGGTGATACGGCAGCTTTAGATGGTCAATTACTTCCTGGTTTAAGTCCAGTAGGGGTAGCAAGAGGTTTGAAGAATACCTCTTATCCATTTTATTATAACTGTAAAGATGAATTCTTGAAATTAGTAGAAAAATATGAGTGTAATATTGCTGGGGTTGTTTTGGAGGCTGCTAGAAATATGACCCCAGAATCAGATTTCTTCTTTACGATAGAAAAAGAAACTAAGCGTTTAGGTGTTCCTCTTATTATTGATGAAGTAACCAGTGGATTTAGATTAAATTGTGGGGGGGCTTGTGAATATTTGGGTATTCATCCTGATATAGCTGTTTTTGCCAAAGGGATAGCTAACGGTTTTCCTGTAGCGGCAATTATAGGAAAAAAGAAATTTATGGATGCAGCACAAGATAGTTTTATTAGTAGTACTTTTTGGACTGAACGTATTGGTTTTGCTGCAGCAATAGCATCGATAAAAAAAATGCGTGATAATAATGTTCAAAAACATTTGGTTGAATGTGGCAAACAGATTCAACTTGGGTGGACTGTATTGGCAAAAAAACATAATTTGAATATTCATATAAGTGGTATATATCCTTTAAGCCATATATCTTTCACTCATGCTCCATTAGAGTTAAAAACTTTATTTTGTCAAGAGATGTTACGTCGTGGATTTATTGCAAGTGACGCTTATTATGCTTCTTATGCTCACAAAAAAGAACATATAAATGCTTATTTGGAAGCTGTTGATGAAGTTTTTGCTATAATGTCAAAAGCAATTAAAGATAATAATTATAAAGATTTACTTTTAGGACCTGTATGTCAGGGAGGTTTTGTTAGATTAGCATAAAATGATATTAAAAGACAAAGTTATTATAGTTACAGGTGGCAGTGGATTGATTGGACAGTGCATTATTAATGACTTGAAAAAGAAAGGTGCAATTGCAATTAATGCTGAGATATCGGTTGATACTGATTTGTCACAAGGTAATGTGCATTGCGATATTACTTCTGAAGAATCTGTAAATGATTTGATAAATATTGTTATCGAACGCTATTTGAAAATTGATGGTTTGGTAAATAATGCCTACCCACGTACAAAAGATTGGGGAACGAAGTTTGAAGAAATCCCACTGTTATCTTGGAAGAAAAATGTGGATATGCAATTGAATAGTGTTTTTCTTCTTTGCCAAAAGGCATTAAGTCAAATGGTAAAACAGCAATATGGTTCTATAGTAAATATAGGATCTATCTATGGGGTTGTAGGAAATGATTTTACAATTTATGAGGGATATGGTGGTACTTCCCCAGCTGCATATTGTGCTATTAAAGGGGGGATCATAAATTTTTCTCGCTATTTGGCATCTTATTTTGGAAAATATGGTATTCGTGTGAACTGTGTTTCTCCTGGAGGAATAAAAGATAACCAACATCCATCATTTATAGAACGCTATGAATATAAATCGCCTCTTAAACGTATGGGTAAACCTGAAGAAATAGCACCTGCTATTTCTTTCTTATTGTCAGATGAGTCATCTTTTATTACGGGGCATAATTTGATGGTAGATGGTGGGTGGACGGCTATTTAAGAAAAAAATAATCTATTGTTATATTTTTAATTAGTCGGCGTATATGAGTTATTCTAAAATTATATATATAAGATATATACCATTGACACGAAAAATCTATGATGATTTTTATATGCAAGATGTTATAGCAAATGGGATCGAAGTAGAATATTGGGATATATCATCTATCTTTTATTCCTCTAAATTGGAACAAGAAGATTCATCCCATTTGGTTAAAACTTTATTCTTTAATAGTTATGAAAGTCTTGCACTTTCATTATCTTCTTTAAAAGAGAATGAAAAAACTTTATTTATATCTTTAATGACTTTTGAGAAGAAACTTGTTCCACTATTTGCTTTATTCACAAAATATAATTGTTCTGTTGCAGGTTTTGGGCGAAATATGCTTCCTATAGGATGTAATAGCTATCCTATTTCTTTTTTTAGTAAACTGAAGCGTTTTAACTATTCTAAATTTCTGAATTACATAACGAATAGATTAGTGGAATTTAATATAAAGTTTGGAAGATTAAAAACTTATGATGTTGTCTTCTTAGCTGGTAATGAAGGGTATAAGGCTTTGGGATATATCCCTTTTTCTTCTATACAAAAGATGCATAGAATTCTGATTAATAGCACGGATTATGATACTTATTTAGCTCAAAAAAAGGAAGAGACGCTAGTTGATGTTAATTTTGAATATATTCTTTTTTTAGATGAATATTTGCCTTTTCATCCTGATTGGTATCTTTTAGGTATGAATACAATACCCTCGGAAAGATATTATGAACAGTTGAATAAGTACTTTGATAAAGTAGAACTTACATTTGGTAAACCGGTTGTAATAGCTGCACATCCTAAAGCGTTAAAATATAAGGAGAAGAATTATTTTAATGGTCGCAAGGTTTATTTTGGAGCAACTTCACAACTCACAAAAAATGCTGATTTTGTAATAGCACATATGTCTACATCTATAAGTTATTCTATTCTTTATGGTAAGAAACTTCACTTTATCACATCTCAAGATATAAAAAATAGACTTTATGCCTCACATTGTTGTATTATTAATTTTGCGTATTATTTAGATTGCAATTGTCAGTATTTTGATAGAGAAACAGAACCTATAGATGTCGTAGAGTCTTTTTCTGAATCTGCTTATACGAAATATATATATAACTTCTTAACATCAGAGAAAACTAAAAGTATAGAGTCTAAAAATGCTTTTATGAATTTTATAATGTGTAATCAGTGATATGGATGTTTCTATAATTATAGTAAACTATAAGACTTGTTCTTTAGTAGAAGCATGTATTGAATCAATATTAAAAAATACGTTCGATATTAAATATGAGATTATAGTGGTTGATAATGCTTCTGAAGATGGTTCAATAGACTATTTGAAACCTAAATTTCCAGATGTTATTTTTATAGAAAGTGAATCTAATTTAGGTTTTGGAGGCGCAAATAATTTAGGCTTGGAAGTTGCAAAGGGAGAATATTTTTTCTTTTTGAATTCAGATACTATTGTATTAGAAAACATCTTGTTAGATTTGTTGGTACAGTATAAAAGATTACAACAGGAAGAAAAGATTGGCGCTTTAGGTTATTTTTTGTTAGATCGAAATAATAATATAAATTATACAAATTCTTTTGGTAATTTCCCTACTTTGAAATCTTTTTTGAGAGATGCTATTAGCCATCTTTTGAAACGTTCTAAGAGAGCAGCAGTGCACTATGCAAAGCAAAATGGATGTATAGATGTAGATTATATTATTGGTGCTGATTTATTTGTATCTCGAAAAGTTATAGAAGATATAGGCACTTTTGATACTAATTTTTTTATGTATTGGGAAGAGGTTGATTTACAAAAAAGAATGAGTAATAACGGATATAAAAGAAAAATTTTATCGAAGGGAAAACTTATTCATTTAGAAGGGATGTCTACGCAAAAAAAAGTCAGTTTGTTTAGAAAAAAAATGTATCATACAAGTTTGTGCTATTATTTTAGTAAACATCGTCCTCTCATTGAAACTGTAATTCTAAAAATTCTCTTTTTAGGCTTCTCATTGCGTCTTTTAACGAAAGAAAGAAATGGGGATTTGGGTAAATATTGGAGAAGTATTTTAAATAATAAGTTACAATAGTGTTGGTTAGATTCTTTGGTTAGTGGAGCGTTTGTTTGAGTTTTAAATAATAAGATATTTTAATTAGGTTGTGGCGATAACTTATCGTAGAAATTATTTATTAATTTATTTTTGGCAGTCATTGTCTATATTATTGGGATTTCTATCCTTGTTTGTAGTAGTACCATATCTGTCTTCAGATAAAATATTATTTGGTATATATAGTGTCTGTACGTCTTTGACGATTTTCTTTTCTTATGCTGATTTAGGTTTTGTATCAGCTGGAGTAAAATATGCAGCTGAATACTTTATTCAGGGGAATAAGGAGAAAGAAGTGAAAATGATAGGTTTTGTGGCTTTTATGATGATGGTTATGTTTTTAATCGTATCATTAATCATAGTTGTATGTGCTACCTATCCTAAACTCCTGATTCCAGAATTACAAGTAGGAAGTACTCATTTTTTCCTGGCACGATGGTTATTGGTAACATTAGCTTTGTCTTGTCCTATTATTATTGGGCAGAGGGTACTTAACATGATATTTACTATTAGAGTCGAAGACTATAAATTTCAACGGGTATCTATATTAGGTAGTTTACTAAAGATTTTTTCTGTATTCTACTTTTTTAGAGAAGGAGCTTATCAGTTGCTGGAGTACTATGTTTTTTCTCAGGTGATAAATTTTTTGATTGTTATTATTGCACTTTTATATATCCGTAATTATGGATATAAATCTGCAAAATTATTTGCAGCTATTCGTTTTGATAGACAGATTTTTAATAGAGTAAAAACACTTAGTGGTACTTCGCTGGTTATGGTGATAACAATGATTCTTTATTATGAATTGGACCAGATAGTAATAGCTAATTTTATTGGAATAGAGATGGTGGCTATTTATGCTATAGCTCTGTCAGTAATGTCATTTGTTCGTACATTTATGTCGTTGCTCTATTCACCATATTCTTCAAGATATAATCACTATCATGGCTCAGGAGACATCAATGGTTTGCAGCGATTTGTGAAAAAAATCATTGTGGAGTTATCACCTATGGTATGTTGTTCTATCATAATACTTTCTTGTTTGGCTATTCCATTTGTAGAAAGTTGGGTGGGCGATGCATACATGCTATCAGCATTGTTAATTTCAATAATGGTTATCAGTTTTATCCCTAATTTTATAAGTACTCCGATTTCTGCCTATTTTATAGCCAAAGAGGAGAATCTACGTCTTATCAAACTGAATGTAGTGAATGTACTTATTTATTGGGTAGGTATTATAGCTACAATACATTGGACAGGTATTTATTCTTTTGCAATCTTTAAGTCTATAGCCCCTATTTTGGTTGTCATTGGATATTGGATTATGGCGAAGAATGATTTTAATGAGTCTGGGAGGACTTTTATCTCATTTATAGGATTATTAAAAACGCTATTATTTCCTACTATAGTGGCATTGGGGCTATGTAAAATTGCTGGCAATTTTATGATTTATGAACATTCGAAATCGGCTTTGTTTAATAATCTACTCATTATGGGTTGCTGTCTAGCCCTTTCTCTATTTGCTGCTTTATTAGCCAATAAACAAATGCGCAATACTGTGTTTAGCCTTATAAAAAGATAGAAATCTGAATATTCTAAATTTTATGATATGAAAGTTGTTATTTTAGCTGGGGGATTCGGAACTCGAATTTCAGAAGAATCAGCTTATAAACCTAAGCCAATGATAGAAATTGGTGGAATGCCTATATTGTGGCATCTAATGAAAGTGTATGCATACTACGGTTTTAATGAATTCATTATTTGTGCAGGATATAAACAGCATGTCATTAAAGAATGGTTTTCTGACTATTTTTTGCATACTTCAGATATTACTTTTGATTTTACTAATGGGAATGAAATTATTGTCCATCATAAACACATTGAACCTTGGAAAGTAACAGTGATTGATACAGGATTAGAGACAATGACTGGGGGACGTATTAAGCGGATTAGAAATTATGTAGGTAATGAACCGTTTATGTTGAATTACGGAGACGCGGTAGGTGACGTGAATATAGAATATTTGCTTGAATATCATAAAAAACATGGAAAATTGGCTACTGTGTCTGTCTATAATTTTGGTCAGAATAAAGGTGTTCTTGATATTAAAGATGGTACAGTGAGGGCCTTTCGAGAGAAATCCGATCTTGATGGAAACTTAATTAATATCGGCTTTTTTGTATTACAACCTGAGGTGTTTAATTATATCGATGGAGATACTATGGTGTTCGAACAAGAACCCTTGAAAAAACTGGTAGAAGAATCACAGCTAAAGGCTTATGTTCATCATGGCTTTTGGCAGTGCATGGATACGTTGCGTGAAAAGCAACATTTAGAACATTTATGGAATACAGATAGTGCTCCTTGGAAAATTTGGTAACACGTAAAAGTAAATAGACTATGGCATTTAATAATGTTTATAATGGAAAAAAGGTGTTGATAACGGGTAATACGGGTTTTAAAGGCAGTTGGCTTTCTACTTGGTTATTAATGCTTGGTGCGGATGTTTATGGTTATTCGAATGACATTCCGACTTCGCCTTCCATGTTTGAAACGATTGGTTTGCCTGATAAGGTACATCATTACTTTGGGGATATCCGTAACCGCGAAGAAATGAATGTATATATTCAGGAAGTGAAACCCGATTTTATTTTTCATCTGGCTGCACAAGCTATTGTATCTACCTCGTATGAAAATCCTTTTGATACTATTACTACTAATGTGGTAGGGACTGCTTCGGTACTTGAAGCCATGCGTAATATTACTTGGAATTGTACTTGTGTGCTTATTACCAGTGATAAAGCATACGATAATGTAGAATGGATTTGGGGTTATCGTGAAACTGATGCTGTTGGCGGAAAAGATGTGTATTCTGGATCTAAAGGTGCGGCAGAACTCACTATCAAATGCTACTGGAAGTCATTTTTTCAAGCTATGCCTAATATTAAATTAGGAGTTGCACGTGCCGGAAATGTAATAGGTGGTGGTGATTGGGCAAAAGACCGTATTATAGTTGATTGTGTGAAAGCTTTTTCTGTAAATCAGGTAGTAGAGATAAGATGTCCAAAAGCAACTCGTCCTTGGCAACATGTATTGGAGCCTTTAAGTGGCTATCTGAATCTTGGCCAATTTCTTTATGAAGAAAAAGTGGGGAGTGGTGAGGCTTTTAATTTTGGACCACGTGCAGAACAAACTAAAACAGTATTTGAGTTAGTACAAGATTTAGCTGAATTTTGGGGGTTGAATCGTAATAATGCAGCAAAGCTTACTGGCAATATTCCGTTTAAGGAAGCAACTCTACTGAAACTGAATTGCGATAAAGCATTAGCATATCTCAATTGGCACTCTACTCTTCATTACAAAGAATGTGTGCATTATATTGCTGATTGGTATAAAGCTTTTTATGTTCAGAAAAATGTAGATATGTACCGTTTGACTACCAGGCAGATAGAAGCATATATGGAATGTGCAAGTAAACAAAATTTGGAGTGGGGAGTAATATGATGGAAGGGGTAAAGCTTTATCCTCTAAAGCAGATAATGGTGCCAAAAGGGGATATTTTTCATGCTCTTAAATCAACTGATGAAGGGTATGCTGGATTTGGAGAAGCTTATTTTTCACAGATAGAAGAGGGAGAAGTGAAAGGATGGAAACGTCACAATCGGATGATTCTGAATATTGTGGTCCCTGTAGGTGCTATAAAGTTTGTTATATACGATGATCGAGAAGGAAGTGTAACTAATGGCGAATTTGAGGAGGTGATACTTTCTTCATTCAGTAATTATCAACGCATGACGATAGCACCTGGTTTATGGATGGCTTTTCAGGGAGTGGGGAAAGGTATTTCTATGCTACTGGATATCATACCGGAACCTCACAATCCAGATGAGGCGGATAAAAAGGCTTTGTCGGAATTTATTTACAAATTTTAAAGAATGAAAATAGCATTGACTGGCGTTACTGGATTTATAGGACAAAATTTAATGCCAATGTTGATTCGTGAATGCCCTGATATAGAAATTTTGACACTGAATGTTGATGTAGCAAAGGCAGAAAGACTCTATCCTACCATAGAATATTCCCGATGTAAACATGTTCATACAACAAATTTAGAACAACTTATAGCTTTCAATCCGGAACTTACCATACATTTGGCTACTGTGACTACAGCTCGCAATGATACAGAAATTATCAAGCCTATGGTAGCGGCTAATATAGAATTTGGTGTACTGTTACTTGATGCTTTGACAAAGTGCGACCACATGAGATTGTTCGTTAATGTAGGTTCGTTTGCTGAATATCGTTTAGGACCAGGATTGTTTGAGAGTGCCTATCTTTATACTGCTTCAAAGACTGCATTTCGTGCTTTTGTAGATTATTATTCAAAATTGGCAGGTTTTCGGTATATTACTGTTGTACCATACTCTGTATATGGAGGTAAAATGACGGTAAAGCGGATTATGGATTATATTTATGAATCGATGGATAGTGAAATTCCCGTAGATATGACACCAGGTGAACAAGTGCTTGATTTTATTCACGTGGATGATGTAGCTGGTTTTTTTACTTATGTAGTTAATCATATGCAAAAGTTCTATTCTTTAGACAAGAATGGCGAAGAATTTCATTTAGGCACGGGGTACGGTACGAGTATTCGTGAAGTGGCTGCAATGATGGAAGATATTGTAGGAAAGAAGTGCAATATAAATTGGGGTGGAAGACCATATCGAAATAGGGATATGATGTATGCTGTAGCTCCGATAGCTAAAAATTTGACATTAATTGGCTGGAAAACTAATATTAGTTTGAAAGATGGTATTGGGTTAATGAAAAAAAATATTAATAAATAAGTTTTTCTTGAGGGAATTTATATATAACAATATTTCATTTATTAGATGTATTTGATTTAGTAGTGTCTACCAGCCAAATATATATATAATTTTTTATTAATACGTTTAAAATGAATAATGAGTTTCCTTTTTTCTCAATTGTAATTCCTACGTATAATCATGGGCATTTTATAAAACAGTGCTTAGAGAGTGTTCTAAATCAAACATATACGCATTGGGAAATAATAGTTGTCAATAATTATTCGGAGGATAATACTGTTGAAGTGGTTGAGTCATTATCTGATAAAAGAATACGATTAATTAATTTTTCAAATGCGGGAATAATAGCAGCTTCGAGAAATAAAGGAATTGAATTAGCTAATGGGGATTGGATATGCTTTTTGGATTCGGATGACTTATTTTATCCAAACAAGTTAGAAGAGTTACTCAGAAGTGTTATGAATTTTGATGTTATATATCATGATTTAGATATATATAGTGATAGTAAGCTAATGTGGAAAAAGAAAGTTAAAGGTCGAGAGTTGAAAGGAAATATAGAAAAAGATTTGATAATTAATGGAAATGCTTTGCCTTGTTCTAGTGTTGCTGTAAGAAAGGATATTTTAAATGCTGTTTCTGGCTTTTCTGAGGATAAAAGTCTTTTTGCAGTAGAAGACTCTGATTGTTGGATTCGTATTGCAAGGATTACATCTCGATTTAAATATATAAATAAAGCGTTGGGAAAATATTGGGTAGGTAATAATACTTCGGTTTCTGTAAAGCAAATAAATAGAGAACAGAATCTGTTTAATGCTCATTGTTATATGTTGAGTGAAGTTGAACAAGAAAAGGCCCAGAAAAATATGTTTTATAGGCAAGCTAGGATATTTCATAAGTTGAAAAAGTACAAAAAAGCAATGGGGAAATATCAGGATTCAATATCGGGCTTAACACCATTACGTAGTATTGTCATGTATTGTGTTTCTATGTTACACATTAAAGTTTGATTAATGAGGCGTCAATTTTCTATAATAATCATATTTTTTCTTGTTTTCCATTTTTTACTTCCATGTTTATATTTTTTGATTTATGGTTTTGTTAATTTATATTCGGATGTACAGGGGTATGTTGGCTGTTTAATAAATATAATATCATTGTTGGGTACACTTTTTATTATAAAAAAAATGCCAACGATGGATAGCGCTCCTTTAAAGGAATACAATCATTTATCATCTTTTTTTTTGGTGTCCTTATTCATTACTTTATATAAATTTTATAGTAGTGGTGGTTATTCGGGGGCTTTAGAGGGAAGTTCGCATGGAACTCTGATTTCTTTTCTTTCTCTCTTTTTCAATGCTACAGTAAGTTTTTTCTTGGTAATTTGTTTGCAAAAACACGTGAAGCATATTTATGTTTGGATATGTTTATATGTTGCTGTAATGACCATTACAGGGAGTCGTTCTGCTGTTTTAGGAGTATTACTTTTATTTTTATATATTCCATTATTCGCTAATTACAAATCAATATATCGTAAACTGAAGAAGATATTATTAGTTTTGACTATCGTATCTCCTATTTTATTCTTTTATGCTACATCTGTTCGTGGTGAGATTGATACTGAGTTACTTAGTAAAATTATTATTGGTAGAATATCTTTTGTTGAATTATCTATGATTCCGCTTCAGAGTAAGCAAGAGGCTTCAATGGATCAGAAAGTTTTTGAAGAAAAGTACTCATTAAATAATCAAGTCAAGCAAGTTGTAAATACAGTGACTCCAATAGACTTTTTTGAATATGATGTTTCTCCTAATCAGTACTTTAGACAGATTTTTCTAGGGGCATCTGAGCGAACTGTGTTAGATTCTTATATGTCTATAAATATGACGTTGCCTGTATACTTTGTTATGGAAACAAACTATGTTGTAGGTATTTTCCTTACTATTGCTTTTCTATCCTTTCTGTTCTGGATATGGGTACATTATGCTTCAAACCGATACGTTTTTATTGCCGTACTATTTTCTATGTATGATTTTTTGTATTATTTTGATTGGATTATGATTACTCAAAGTATATTCTCTATTTGTCTAACATTACTAGCCCTTGATGTTTGGGAAAAAGTTTTAAATTCTATTTGCTTTACATATCAGAAGTATACAAAATAATATTTACTATAATTTTGTTTTCGTGGTATTTCATAACTATTATAATTTGTTGTGTTTAAGATGAGCTACAGTGTATCCTTAGTCATTCCATTGTACAATGTTGAAAAATATGTGAAAGATTCATTATTTTCTGCATTGAAACAGACTTTCAAAAGTATAGAGTATATTTTAGTTGATGATTGTTCAACTGATGAAACAATGCAAGTAGTTAAAAGTATTATTATGGATCATCCTCGATTCATGGATATTAAAATTTTGAGTCACGATATAAATGCAGGATTATCTGCTGCTAGGAATACTGGACTACTTCATGCACAAGGGAAATATGTGTTTTTTATGGATTCTGACGATGAAATAACGATAGATTGTATTGAAAAACATTATAATGTTATTGAAACTTCAGGTGCGGATTTTACTGTTGCTGATTTATGCTTAGAAGGTGCAAAATCTATTCATATAAGGCCAATTTTATGTGAAGTTGAAAAGACATTACCTATTTTATCATATTTGAAAAGAGAATGGAATACTAGTGCATGCAATAAGTTATACAAGAAAAGATTTCTTATCGAAAACGGATTACTTTTTAAAAATGGCTTATTGCACGAAGATATACTTTGGTCTTATGAAGTGGCAAATAAAGCTAAGGTAATTGCTCTAGTAGCAAAGGCTACATATATTTATAAAATTCGTAAGAATTCGATAACTACCTATAAAAATAACTCTCGTAAGATTGATAGTCTTTTATTTATCTTAGAAACAATTAGCTTGGAATGGAATCATGGTAGTATACCGATCAAGTACGAAAATGAATATTATCGGTATATTGACTTTTGGTGTTTAAATACAGCTTTACTTTTATTGAATTTTGATGGTACCTATAGTGAAAGTAGTAAATATTACTCAAGAATAATTGAAATAGTAAAAAGCAAGAAAAGATATTCTTTCATATTTAGATGCCCTTTTTTTGTGTTTTATTTGTTTGTTACACCTATATACCTGTTGTATAAAAAAATCAGATAATTACTGCTCTTTTGCTTCTTCAATTCTATTCTTGATGCTTTGTATACTTATAATAATCCATTTTAGAAGTTATGAAGGACTAATATAATTCAATTTTTTTATCTGTTAATATGATAAAATGAATATAACTTTCTTTCGAGAAGAATGGAAAGGATTATGAATTATTGAAAAGTCAGAAATTGTTTAAATAACCTTTCATGATGTTATATATAAATCTTTTATTATGCTATTGTTGACAGCTACAATTGTTACTTATAAGAACAATCCTAATCAGTTACTAAAAACGATTAATAGTTTCTTGACGACAAGGTTAGATGTTCATCTATATATAGTTGATAATTCTCCTGAAGATGATTTGGGGGAAATATTCTCAGATGATCGGATTACATATATATATATGGATTCCAATAACGGTTTCGGATCAGGTCATAATGTAATATTACGATGTCCTGAAAAGATGGGAAAATACCATTTAATTTTGAATCCTGATATATACTTTGAAGTAGGAGTTTTAGAACGTTTGTGTGATTATATGGATGCTAATATAGATGTTGGTAATGTGATGCCTCGTGTTGTCTATCCTAATGGTGAGTTACAATATCTTTGTAAACTTTTGCCTTCTCCACTGGAATGGGTTGGACGAATATTTATCCCCGTAAAAAAAATTAAAGAGAGAATTAATTATTCCTTTGAGATGCGTTTTGCTAATTATAACGAGGAAATGAATGTACCATATTTGTCAGGGTGTTTTATGTTTTTGCGCAAATCTGTTATTGAAGATATAGGAGTTTTTGATGAAGGTATTTTTATGTATGGAGAAGATACTGATTTAAATCGTCGTATTTATAAAAAGTATAGAACGATGTATTATCCGATGGTTACTATAACTCATGCATTTGAAAGAGGTTCTCATAAAAGTTTACGTTTATTTTGGATACATGTAAAAGCTGCTATTTATTATTTGAATAAATGGGGATGGTTTTTTGATAAAGAAAGACGAGAAATAAATAGAAAGACTAAATACATTTATAATAAAAGTTTATAAAATAGTGAGCTATTTATTTGAAAAAGTTATAAATTTATGAGGCTTTTATTTACAGGTTCTTCTGGTTTTTTGGGAAATAGCATATATTCTCTTTTAAAGAATATGTATGATGTCACAACAGTAGGGTTGATGCCTGGTGATAATTATACCATAAATATTGCTAAGGAGATTCCTGTTTTTAATGAAGTATATGATATCGTACTACATGCTGCCGGAAAAGCTCATTCGATACCCAAAACGGAAGAAGAGAAACAACTGTTTTTCGATGTGAATCTACAAGGAACTAAAAATCTTTGTACAGCATTGGAAAGAACAGGAATACCCAAAGCATTTATCTTTGTTTCTACAGTTGCTGTCTATGGGTGTGATTTTGGTGAGAATATTACAGAAGAACATCCTTTAAATGGAAAAACTCCTTATGCTATGAGTAAGCGTCTTGCAGAAGAGTTTCTGCAAGAGTGGTGTAGTAAAAATGAGGTGGTGCTAGGCATTATTCGTCCTTCTTTAATTGCAGGTCCTAATCCACCGGGTAATTTGGGAGCAATGATAAATGGAATTCGTAGTGGGAAATATTTGAGCATTGCTGGAGGAAAAGCCCGTAAGAGCGTGCTTCTGGTACAGGATATTGCCACATTAGTCCCTTTGTTAACTGAAAAAGGAGGCATTTATAATGTTTGTGACAGTTACCAACCTACATTTAGAGAACTGGAAATAGTTATTTGTAAGCAGTTGAGAAAGTCTTTGCCGATATCAGTTCCGTATTGGATAGCTAACTGTATGGCATTGTTAGGTAATGTTCTTGGGGAAAAGGCTCCAATCAATACTTCTAAATTGAAAAAAATAACAGAGTCCTTAACTTTTAGTAATGAAAAGGCAATACGAGAATTAGGTTGGAAGCCTACAAATGTATTGGAAAACTTTAGAATCGAATAAACCTTTGATGTTTTTCTAACAAAGAGATAATAAAATGATGTATTATTTAATTATTTTAGTTCTGCTATTTTTAGCAGAACTTTTTTATTTTAAAGTCGCGGATAAGTATAATATCATTGATAAACCTAATGAACGTAGCAGTCATACACGAATAACCCTGCGTGGTGGGGGAGTTATCTTTTATTTCGGAGCATTGGTATATTTTCTGACGAGTGGATTTGAGTATCCATGGTTTATGCTAGCATTGACTTTTGTGGCTATTATTAGTTTCATAGATGATATTCGTTCCACATCTCAGAAATTAAGATTGGTGTTCCATTTTTCGGCTATGGCTTTGATGTTCTACCAATGGGGATTATTCTCTTTATCTTGGTGGTGGATAATTATAGCTTTGATAATATGTATAGGTATTATTAATGCTTATAACTTTATGGATGGTATTAACGGGATAACTGGAGGTTATTCATTGGTAGTTTTGCTGTCTTTGGCTTATATCAATGAGGAAGTTACTCCGTTTGTGGAACAAGACCTGATTTATACAGTAATAATGTCAGTACTGGTTTTTTGTTTCTTCAACTTCAGAAAGAAAGCACGATGTTTTGCAGGTGATGTGGGGTCGGTAAGTATTGCTTTTATTTTATTATTCTTGCTAGGAAAGCTGATTATCCAAACAGGGGATTTTAGTTGGATTATATTGCTGTCAGTATATGGAGTGGATAGCGTATTGACAATTTTTCACAGGTTGATGTTGCATGAGAACATAGGCTTACCGCATCGTAAGCATTTATATCAGTTAATGGCTAATGAACTAAGGATACCTCATGTGGCGGTGTCTGTTATCTATATGGTATTGCAATTTTTGATAGTGGCAGGATTATTGTGGCTACCGGTAGATCATTGGGTGTATTTTTTTACGGTTATTGGTGGTTTAGCCGTAATTTACATTATTTGTATGTACAGATATTATCCTTTGCACGAGACTTACTTGAAACAACAAAATATAATAAAGTGATATTTGGGATATAGTTGCTTTATTCAATATGAATAAAAACGTTTTTGTTCAAATTGTAGGATTTTTTGGCCTTTTTGTTAATTGGGAATTGAAAATATTGCTTGTTATGTTGTATTATTTCTATCTTTGCACCCCGAATTTTTAAATTATAAACAGACATGAAAAAAATTGTTGCAAGTTTGGTATTGTGCATGGCTGTTATTGCAGCTAATGCGCAGAAAGCAGTAGAAGGAAACAAGTTTACAGATAATTGGTCGGTAGGCTTTAATGCTGGTGGAACTACTCCGCTTACTCATAGCGCTTTTTTCAAAAATATGCGGGCTGTATTGGGAGTAGGACTGGACAAGCAGGTAACTCCGGTATTAGGTTTGGGATTTGAAGCAATGACAAGCATCAATACTACGCCAAGTCGGACAGCATTTGATAATACGAACCTGAGTGTGCTGGGTACATTGAACTTAAGCAATCTGTTTGGCGGTTATGCCGGTGCACCGAGACTTTTTGAGGTAGAGACTGTTGCCGGTATCGGTTGGCTGCATTATGCTGTAAATGGTGAAAGTGACCTTAACAGTATGTCAAGCAAATTGGGACTTAACTTCAACTTCAATCTAGGAGAAGAGAAAGCATGGACTTTGGCTTTCAAACCGGCTTTGGTATATGACATGAGTGCAGACGGAACTGACAATGTATGTTTCAATGCCAATCGTGCCGCATGGGAGTTTACAGCCGGATTGAAGTATCACTTCAGTTGCAGTAACGGTAAACATTACTTCACCATTGTGAAACCGTATAATCAATCGGAAATAGATGCTTTGAATGATCAAATCAACAATATGCGCCGGGAAGCTGATGATAATGCTGCTGCGTTGAAGAATGCCAACCAGAAAGCTGCTGATTTGGAAAAAGCACTGAATGATTGTAAAAATCAGGCTCCGAAAGTAATTACAGAGACTGTTACCAACAATAAGAAGACTTTGGAATCTGTTGTTACATTCCGTCAAGGCGGTACTTCTGTAGAGTCTTCACAAACTCCTAATGTAGAGCGTATCGCTACTTATTTGAAGAATCATAAAAATGCAACCGTATCTATCAAGGGATATGCTTCTCCGGAAGGAAATGCTGATGTAAATGCTCGTATCGCTAAACAACGTGCAGAATCAGTGAAGAATATGCTTATCAACAGATACAAGATTGCTGCAAATCGTATAACTGCCGAAGGTCAGGGTGTAGGTAATATGTTTGAAGAACCTGATTGGAACCGCGTCAGCATCTGTACAATCAATGAAGATTAATTTGCATCTGTCTATAATAGACAACTAATCAACGGTATCATAATCTATTTTCAGAAAACAGCTCCAATGGGGCTGTTTTCTTTGTTTATACCTGTGTTTTTGCTAATTATTTCAAAACTTATAAACGAAAAAACGTATATTTGCATATGGCTTCTAAAAAAGAATAGAATGGAACAAATGCGCAAATTGCCAATAGGCATACAAACTTTTGAGAAACTACGTGAAGAAAACTACCTTTATGTAGATAAGACTGCATTGGTTTATCGGATTGCATCTACCTCTGTGCCTTATTTTTTGAGTCGTCCACGTCGTTTCGGAAAAAGCCTGCTTATCTCCACTTTTGAGGCTTACTTTCAAGGACGTAAGGACTTGTTTGAAGGACTTGCGATAGAAAAATTGGAAACCGAATGGAAAGAATATCCGGTATTTCATTTGGATTTGAACGCCGAAAAATATGATAGTAAGGAAGCACTGGAACAGGTGCTTTCTCGTAATCTAAGTCTGTGGGAAGATCGATGGGGAAAGGATGCGGCAGAAGATACAATTGCTTCCCGTTTTGCAGGAGTACTTAGGCGTACTTACGAACAAACCGGCAAACAAGCAGTAGTACTGATTGATGAGTATGACAAGCCATTGCTTCAGGCTATCCTTGATGAGCCGTTGTTGGAAGAATACCGCCGTACGCTGAAAGCTTTTTACGGCGTGTTGAAAAGTGCGGACCGGTATCTTCGTTTTGTATTCTTGACAGGAGTCACCAAGTTTGCACAGGTCAGTGTGTTCAGTGACTTGAATCAGTTGAACGATATCAGTATGAAACCAGCTTATGCCACTGTTTGTGGTATTACGAAGGATGAATTGGTGGAAACGTTTACTCCCGAAATTGATAATTTGGGAGAGAAGAACGGACTTACTTTTGACGAAACCGTATGTCGTTTGACAGCCTTATATGATGGCTATCATTTTGAAGAATCGGCAGAAGGTGTTTTTAATCCCTTTAGCCTGTTAAATGTTTTTGATAGTTATAAGTTTGATAATTATTGGTTTCAGACGGGTACACCTACCTATCTCGTTGACTTGCTGAAACAGAGTGATTATGATTTGCGCCTGTTGATTGATGGAGTAGAAGTACAGGCATCTGCTTTTTCGGAATATCGTGCGGAGATAAGAAACCCGCTTCCTATGATTTATCAGAGTGGTTATCTCACAATCAAGGGATATGATAAAGAGGTCAGTCTTTATACTTTGGGATTTCCTAATGACGAGGTTCGTTATGGCTTTTTGAATTTCCTGATCCCCTATTATACAGAAGTGTCTGATGCGGAGACCGGTTTTTATATTGTAAAATTCATGCGTGAGTTGAGGAGCGGTAATGTAGATGCTTTCATGGAGCGCCTGAAGGTGTTTTTTGCAGGTATGCCTTATGAACTGAGTGAGAATACTGAGCGTCATTATCAGGCGATTTTCTATGTTGTCTTCACCCTGATGGGACAATTTGTAGAAACGGAAGTTCGTAGTGCTCGTGGTCGTGCCGATGCAGTTGTGAAAACAAAAGACTTTATTTTTGTTTTTGAGTTCAAGCTGAATGGAACTGCCGAAGAAGCGCTGAAGCAGATAGATGAAAAAGGGTATCTGATACCTTATACTTTAGATGGGAGAAAGTTGGTGAAAGTGGGGGTGAACTTTAGTAAGGAGAAGCGCAATATAGACTGTTATGTTATAGGCTGATTTCTTTATTTATGCCTGTGTTTTACTAATTTTATCAGAGACAGATGAAAAGCTGTATATTTGCATATGGCTTCTAAAAAAGAATAGAATGGAACAAATGCGTAAATTGCCGATAGGCATACAAACTTTTGAGGAAATACGTAAGGAGAATTATCTTTATGTGGATAAAACTGCCATGGTGTATCAGCTCGCAAATGTCGGTAAACCTTATTTCTTGAGCCGTCCGCGTCGTTTCGGCAAGAGTTTGCTTATTTCTACTTTTGAAGCCTATTTTCAGGGTCGGAAAGATCTGTTCGAAGGACTTGCTATAGAAAAACTGGAAACCGAATGGAAAGAATATCCGGTGCTACATTTGGACTTGAACGCCAAGAAGTATGAGACATCCGATGACTTGACTGCAATGCTTAATCAGTATTTAGAAAAATGGGAGCAAAAATATGGAAATGAGAAGCGTAATCGTAGTTCTGAAGAACGTTTTGCTTATATAATAGAGCAGGCATATATCCAGACCGGTAAGCAGGTTGTAGTACTGATCGATGAGTATGACAAGCCATTGCTTCAGGCTATC
Organism: Bacteroides eggerthii; assembly: GCF_025146565.1. Taxonomy (NCBI): domain Bacteria; kingdom Pseudomonadati; phylum Bacteroidota; class Bacteroidia; order Bacteroidales; family Bacteroidaceae; genus Bacteroides; species Bacteroides eggerthii. The sequence goes on from NZ_CP102258.1 coordinate 2,284,757, forward strand.
CTTGATGAGCCGTTGTTGGAAGAATACCGCCGTACGCTGAAAGCTTTTTACGGCGTGTTGAAAAGTGCGGACCGTTATCTTCGTTTTGTATTCCTGACAGGGGTAACCAAGTTTGCACAGGTCAGTGTGTTCAGTGACTTGAATCAGTTGAATGATATCAGTATGGATTATGCCTATAATTCATTGTGTGGCATCACGAAAGAGGAACTGTCAAGTAACTTTGTGCCTGAGATAAAGAATCTGGGTGAGTTTCTGGGCCTGACGTTTGAGGAAATTGTTGATCGTCTTGAGAAGCAGTATGACGGTTATCATTTCTGTGAGGATACTACTGTCGGGCTTTTTAATCCGTTCAGTGTGCTGAATGCTTTGCAGAAGTTGAAGCTTGGTAACTACTGGTTTCAGACAGGTACACCCACTTACCTGGTTGATTTGTTGAAGCAAAGTGATTACGATCTCCGTCTTTTAATAAACGGCATCGAAACAACTAATTCCGCTTTCAGCGAGTACCGGGCGGAAGCGAATAATCCTCTTCCTATGATTTATCAGAGCGGGTATCTGACTATAAAGCATTATGATAAAGAAGTAGACCTTTATACTTTGAAATTTCCTAATGATGAGGTCTGTTACGGCTTTTTGAATTTTTTGGTACCTTATTATACCAATGTTTCTGATGATGAAACGGGTTTTCATATCGCCAAGTTTATCCGGGAGCTTCGTTCGGGAGATATTGATGCTTTCATGGAGCGCCTGAAGGTGTTTTTTGCAGGTATGCCTTATGAACTGAGTGAGAATACTGAGCGTCATTATCAGGCGATTTTCTATGTTGTCTTCACCCTGATGGGACAATTTGTAGAAACGGAAGTTCGTAGTGCTCGTGGTCGTGCCGATGCAGTTGTGAAAACAAAAGACTTTATTTTTGTTTTTGAATTCAAGCTGAATGGAACTACCGAAGAAGCGCTGAAGCAGATAGATGAAAAAGGGTATCTGATACCTTATACTTTAGATGGGAGAAAGTTGGTGAAAGTGGGGGTGAACTTTAGTAAGGAGAAGCGCAATATAGACTGTTATGTTATAGGCTGATTTCTTTATTTATGCCTGTGTTTTACTAATTGTATCAGAGACAGATGAAAAGCTGTATATTTGCATATGGCTTCTAAAAAAGAATAGAATGGAACAAATGCGTAAATTGCCGATAGGCATACAAACTTTTGAGGAAATACGTAAGGAGAATTATCTTTATGTGGATAAAACTGCTATGGTGTATCAGCTCGCAAATGTCGGTAAACCTTATTTCTTGAGTCGTCCGCGTCGTTTCGGCAAGAGTTTGCTTATTTCTACTTTTGAAGCCTATTTTCAGGGTCGGAAAGATCTGTTCGAAGGACTTGCTATAGAAAAATTGGAAACCGAATGGAAAGAATATCCGGTATTTCATTTGGATTTGAACGCCGAAAAATATGATAGTAAGGAAGCACTGGAACAGGTGCTTTCTCGTAATTTAAGTCTGTGGGAAGATCGATGGGGAAAGGATGCGGCAGAAGATACACTTGCTTCTCGTTTTGCAGGAGTACTTAGGCGTACTTACGAACAGACCGGCAAACAAGCAGTAGTACTGATCGATGAATATGACAAGCCATTGCTTCAGGCTATCCTTGATGAGCCGTTGTTGGAAGAATACCGCCGTACGCTGAAAGCTTTTTACGGCGTGTTGAAAAGTGCGGACCGTTATCTTCGTTTTGTATTCCTGACAGGGGTAACCAAGTTTGCTCAGGTCAGTGTGTTCAGTGACTTGAATCAGTTGAATGATATCAGTATGGATTATGCCTATAATTCATTGTGTGGCATCACGAAAGAGGAACTGTCAAGTAACTTTGTGCCTGAGATAAAGAATCTGGGTGAGTTTCTGGGCCTGACGTTTGAGGAAATTGTTGATCGTCTTGAGAAGCAGTATGACGGTTATCATTTCTGTGAGGATACTACTGTCGGGCTTTTTAATCCGTTCAGTGTGCTGAATGCTTTGCAGAAGTTGAAGCTTGGTAACTACTGGTTTCAGACAGGTACACCCACTTACCTGGTTGATTTGTTGAAGCAAAGTGATTACGATCTCCGTCTTTTAATAAACGGCATCGAAACAACTAATTCCGCTTTCAGCGAGTACCGGGCGGAAGCGAATAATCCTCTTCCTATGATTTATCAGAGCGGGTATCTGACTATAAAGCATTATGATAAAGAAGTAGACCTTTATACTTTGAAATTTCCTAATGATGAGGTCTGTTACGGCTTTTTGAATTTTTTGGTACCTTATTATACCAATGTTTCTGATGATGAAACGGGTTTTCATATCGCCAAGTTTATCCGGGAGCTTCGTTCGGGAGATATTGAAGCCTTTATGGAGCGCCTGAAGGTGTTTTTTGCAGGTATGCCTTATGAATTGAGTGAGAATACTGAGCGTCATTATCAGGCGATTTTCTATGTTGTCTTCACCCTGATGGGACAATTTGTAGAAACGGAAGTTCGTAGTGCTCGTGGTCGTGCCGATGCAGTTGTGAAAACAAAAGACTTTATTTTTGTTTTTGAATTCAAGCTGAATGGAACTGCCGAAGAAGCGCTGAAGCAGATAGATGAAAAAGGGTATCTGATACCTTATACTTTAGATGGGAGAAAGTTGGTGAAAGTGGGGGTGAACTTTAGTAAGGAGAAGCGCAATATAGACTGTTATGTTATAGGCTGAATCAGTGCAAACGTAACTGTCATGAAATGAAAGTTTTATAAAGTATTTCTAGGAAACAGCTCCGGTGGGGCTGTTTTCTTTGTTTATGCCTGTGTATATTCTCACCTTTGCATCGTTGATCAACGAAATGAAAATTTAAAGAAAGTCTAATTTAAAATGTAAAGGAGAGATAATATGCCTCTATTTTATTATGCGAGACAGTCGCAGATTGCAACGAAAGAGGGTGTAAAGACATGGCACCTGAGTTTGAAAAAAGTAGGAAAAGTTGTGGATACGCAGTTGCTGGCGGAGAGTATTGCCGAAAAATCGTCATTGACTCCGGGTGATGTGCAGAACGTAATTCGTAACTTGATGTCGACGATGCGGATGCATCTGTTGAATAGTCGTACGGTACGTCTGAATGGTCTGGGTACATTCACCATGAAGGCCCGTACGCGTGGTAAGGGGACGGAAAAAGCAGAAGATGTAAACCCGAATCAAGTTACGGCGTTGCGTTGCCAGTTTACCCCGGAATATACGCGCCCGGCGGCTATTGGTACTACTCGCGCTTTGTTGCAGGGCGTGGAATTTGAAAAATGGCTGGAAGCAGCCGTTGATGGTGGAACTTCCGGCGGTGGCGAATCGGATGGCGGAGAGGAAGAAGATCCGTTGGGATGAGAAGAGTTATGATTTATCGAGTAATAATTTAAAATTTAGGGACAATGAGTATAAAAGTATCAGTTTGGGATAAGATTCTGAAAGTGATTATTGCAGTGGCAAGCGCTATTGCAGGTGTAATTGGCGGACAAGCAATAGGTATTTAGGAATTTCCGGTCCGAATATGGAAACACTCCCGGCAAGCTGTGTGGAGCACGCATGCCGGGAGTGTTCGTTGTTATGGGGTGATTTGTTAATGTCTGAATATTTTTCTGATTTTTCTCATAAGCTTTATTCCAAGCATTGCTCCGTCGAAGACTGCCATTCCGGTGTTAAATGCCCGCATGATAGCGGTTCCTTTATCTGCTGCTGGGGCAATCGGAGCAAATAAGTTTCGGGCGGTGTCGGACATGACCTGTTTCTGAGTACGCAATTCTTCTAATGCTTCTGCTCTTCGCTGTTGGAGGTCTTCTAATGTAAGGATCTCTGTATTGGAAATATCATTCATATTCATGATATTTTAGTTCTTGTTGTTATCTATGAATAATCCTGCAATGAATCTGGTCATTGGATTAATAATGATTTTTTTGCGGAATATGACAATCAGTGCAATCAATAAGATGTGGAAACAACTTATCATGGCGAAACTTACCATGAGTCCGCCCACTATCGGGTCTAATATATAGGCCAGCGTAAAAGAGAGATAGAACAAAGCCACCATGCCAAGAATGACGACCAACAATACAAGTATAAGTGTGGAAAGCAATATGGTTAGCTTCTCCGCTACTTCCAGCTGGGTATATTTCTTTTGTAATTCCAGATACTTCTTGAATTCTAAAAATAATTGCTGAATATTCTCAATACTGTTGTCGTCTGCAAACATAGTGGCTTTGTTTTGAAATGTGGTTTGATTTATTCGTTTGCTTCGCCTTTGATTTCTGCGGCAATCTCGTCAACGAGGTTCTCCATTTCATTACGGTTCAACCGGATACCTTTCTTACGGAGAATCTCTGCAATCTTTTGACGCGTGTCTTCTCCTTTTTCCGGGGCAAACAAAATACCGATGGCGGCACCTACTGCTGCACCACCTAAAAATGCTGCTAAAACATTTAATCCTTTCATAATAATACTCCTTTCTTTTTATTAGGTCTAATGTAACAAAGCTAACAATTTTTTTTGAATGATTGTTCAACAGTTCTTGTTTTTTAGAAATATATACCATGAAAACCAACAAAATGTACATTTTAATTATATTTAACTGCATCGGAGGGCATAAGATAAGCGGTTCGGCGTACTTTTGCTCCATAAATTAAAAAGAGGTATATGAAAAAATTGTTGAATGGGACAATTCTATTACTTTTGATGTGTGCAGTATCGGGATTGACGTCTTGTATGAATGACGGAGGTTCCGATTGGGTTGGAAAATGGCAGTTGCGTGAATATCAGTATCCCGACGGTAAAGTGCAGAAAGTGGACAGCATCTTTTATGGCTTTCAAAAAGGTAGCTTTTTGGCATATTGTATGAATAAAAGTGGAAGCTATGAAGGTTTTTATGGCTATTATAAGTTGAAAGATGATGAAATTTCTATAACTTTGTGGCCGGATAATAGTTCCGGAAATGAGGCAGCGCACGAGGAACTGGTGAATTCTGCAAGTTATAAGAATTTCTTTGGCTGGGGAGATACCGGTGAAAGGACATTCAAGGTTGAAGAACTGACCGACAAGAAGATGCGATTGAACTATGAGGGAACGAAATATGTTTTCCGTAAGTATTGAGTGTAGTTTTGGAATAGACATAGTTACTAACAAAAAATAAAAGAAAAAGATGAAAAAACTGGCAGTATTAGGAATGGGAGTATGTATTGTACTGGCATTCTCTTCTTGTAAATCAAGTGAAAGTGCTTACAAGAAGGCATATGAAAAGGCTAAACAGCAGGAATTGGCTGAACCACAAACTACCACACCGGTAGAGGAAGTGGCCCCTGTGGTTAGCGCTCCTGTAGAAGCAAAAGTTGTGGAAAGTGCACCGGTAGGTACGATTCGTGAAGAAAAAGTAACGGTTGTGTCCGGTGTTGACGGACTGAAAGATTATAGTGTTGTATGCGGTAGTTTCGGTGTGAAGGCTAATGCAGAGAACCTGAAAAACTTCTTGGACAAGGAGGGTTACAATGCTGTGATTGCATTTAATGCAGATGCTGCTATGTACCGCGTGATTGTGAGCACATACGCCGATAGAAATTCTGCTGCTAATGCTCGTGATGCTTTCAAGGCCAAATATCCTAATCGTCAGGATTTTCAGGGTGCTTGGCTGCTGTATCGCATTAATTAATTTGAATTCTTTTTGGTAATTCATAGGAAAGGGGTATCTTCCTCCTTTCAAGATAGGGCAGTAACTGGGAAGTTACTGCCTTTTTCATAATGTGTTGGAAATGATAATGAAAACTCTGTTTTTTGAGATTGTGAAAAGTGCTTATAAATTTCTCTTTTTCGTTTAAAAGAAGTTATAAAACAAAATTAAAAACTTTTTGCGGTGGAAAAGTTTTTAATTTTGCACCTTATATATTTTTAGAATACATATGGGACGACAATATATACTTGATGCGATTGATGCAGCACTGTGTGCCGGTGCAGACATTCTCTCTATTTATAATGATCCGGCATCAGACTTTCAAATAGAAAAGAAAGCGGATAATTCCCCTTTGACGATTGCTGACAGAAAAGCGCATGAAACCATTGCAGGATATCTAAAGAATACCCCTTACCCATTATTGAGCGAAGAAGGAAAGCATTTATCTTATGCCGAGAGAAGTACGTGGGACACTCTATGGATTGTGGATCCTTTGGACGGAACGAAGGAGTTCATAAAACGGAATGGAGAATTTACTGTTAACATCGCTTTGGTGCATAACTCTGTTCCTGTAATGGGAGTTATCTATCTTCCGGTGAAAAAAGAACTTTATTTTGCCGAAGAGACTTTGGGGGCTTACAAGCTTTCCGGTTTCACCACTCGTGGCGAGGCGTCGTTGGAAGAATTGATGGCAGAAGCCGTTCGTTTGCCTGTGAAGGACAAACATTCCGGGTTTGTGATTGTGGCATCCCGTTCCCATTTGTCTCCGGAAACCGAAAGCTATATTGAAAAGATGAAGTGTTGTCATTCGGATGTGGAATTGGTTTCAAGTGGCAGTTCTATCAAGATATGCTTGGTTGCGGAGGGAAAAGCGGATGTATATCCCCGTTTTGCTCCGACAATGGAGTGGGATACTGCGGCTGGACACGCCATTGCACGCGCAGCCGGTATGGAGGTATATCAGGCTGAAAAGGAAGAGCCTTTGCAATATAATAAAGAAGATTTGCTGAACCCTTGGTTTATAGTAGAGCCCAGGCGTAACTAAATAATGACTCGTATATATGACCTTTGAAATCATATTTGTGCTTTTGGCACTGGTGGGTATGGTGATAGCCCTGATTCTGGACAAGATGCGTCCGGGAATGGTGCTTTTCTCGGTTGTGGTGTTGTTCCTTTGTGCGGGAATCCTGACACCTAAAGAAATGTTGGAAGGATTCAGTAATAAGGGGATGATTACCGTAGCCATGCTGTTTTTAGTCAGTGAAGGTATACGCCAGTCAGGTGCATTGGGACAGCTTATAAAGAAACTGCTTCCGCAGGGTAAAACTACGGTTTTCAAGGCTCAACTTCGAATGTTGCCGATAATTTCCTTTATTTCCGCTTTCCTGAACAATACTCCTGTTGTTGTAATTTTTGCCCCGATAATAAAGCGCTGGGCAGAGTCGGTAAAACTTCCGGCAACGAAATTCCTGATACCTCTTTCATATGTCACGATTCTGGGAGGTATATGTACATTGATCGGTACTTCTACAAACCTGGTGGTGCATGGCATGATATTGGAAGCCGGGTATGAAGGCTTTACCATGTTTGAACTTGGAAAGGTGGGGATTTTTGTGGCGGTAGTTGGTATCCTCTATCTGTTTCTGTTTTCATCCAAACTGCTGCCGGATGTACGTAAAGATGCTGTGAAATTGGATGACGAACCGGAAGAGCATAGTGATTTGCATCGTGTAGAGGCTGTTTTGGGCGCTCGTTTTCCCGGTATTAACAAGAAGTTGAAGGATTTCAACTTTAAACGTCATTACGGAGCTGAAGTAAAAGAAATAAAACGTAACGGCCAGAGTTATACGCAGGATTTGGAGAATGAATATTTTCGGGAAGGTGATACATTGGTTGTAATGGCTGACGACTCCTTTGTGCAGACTTGGGGAGAATCTTCTGTGTTCGTAATGTTGGCTAACGGTAAGGATACGGAACCTGTTGCAAGCAGAGGCAAACGCTGGTTTGCACTTATTCTGTTGTTATTGATGATTACCGGAGCAACAGTCGGTGAACTTCCTGCTGTGAAAGAAGCTTTTCCGAATATAAAGCTGGATATGTTCTTCTTCGTTTCGGTGACGACCATTATAATGGCGTGGACAAAAATCTTTCCTGCACGTAAATATACAAAATATATATCATGGGATATCCTGATAACGATTGCTTGTGCTTTCGCCATCAGTAAGGCAATGGTGAATTCCGGGGTGGCGGATGCTGTGGCTAAATATATTATCGGCCTTACGGAACATTATGGACCTACGGTATTACTGGCTGTCATGTTTATCATTACAAACCTGTTTACCGAACTGATAACGAATAACGCCGCCGCTGCACTCGCTTTCCCATTGGCGCTTTCCATTTCATCACAGTTGGGAGTGAGCCCGACACCTTTTCTTGTGGTGATTTGCATGGCTGCATCGGCAAGTTTTTCAACACCCATCGGTTATCAGACCAATCTGATAGTACAGGGTATCGGTAATTATAAGTTTACTGATTTTGTTCGTATCGGACTGCCGTTGAATATTATCACTTTTCTTATATCCATATTCCTTATTCCCCTAATTTGGCCATTTTGATTGAATTATGACAGAGAATAATATATATCCTATTTTTGACAGAATGTTGTCGAGGCAAGACAAAGAAGAGCTTTTGAAACAACATAGCGTGATGATTTGGTTTACCGGACTAAGCGGTTCGGGTAAGAGTACGATAGCTATCGCCTTAGAGCGTGAGTTGCATAAGCGGGGACTGCTTTGCCGTATTCTGGATGGAGACAATATCCGTAGCGGTATTAATAATAATCTGGGTTTTACGGAAGCCGACCGTATAGAAAATATTCGTCGCATAGCTGAGGTTTCCAAACTTTTTGTAGATACGGGTATCATAACGATTGCCGCCTTCATCAGCCCCAGTAATGATATTCGCGAAATGGCGGCCAATATTATCGGAAAAGATGATTTTCTGGAAGTGTACGTCAGTACGCCCATCGAGGAATGTGAACGCCGGGATGTAAAAGGTCTGTATGCAAAGGCGCGTCGGGGGGAGATTAAGAACTTCACCGGTATTTCCGCCCCTTTCGAGGCACCTGCTCAGCCTGCGTTGGTGTTGGATACGTCTGCATTGAGTCTGGAAGAGTCTGTCAATAAGCTATTGGAATTAATTTTACCGAGAATTCAGAAGAAATAATATATAATGAAAGAAGAATATAAACTGAGCCATTTGAAAGAACTCGAAGCAGAGTCTATTCATATTATCCGCGAGGTGGCTGCGGAATTTGAGAATCCGGTGATGCTTTATAGTATCGGTAAGGATTCATCGGTTATGGTACGTCTGGCTGAAAAGGCTTTTGCACCGGGTAAAGTGCCTTTCCCGCTGATGCATATCGACTCAAAGTGGAAGTTTAAGGAAATGATCCAATTTCGTGACGAGTATGCCAAAAAGTATGGTTGGAATCTGATTGTGGAAAGTAATATGGAAGCATTCCAAGCCGGTGTTGGACCTTTTACGCATGGCAGTAAGGTACACACCGATTTGATGAAGACTCAGGCTCTGCTGCACGCATTGGACAAATATAAGTTTGATGCCGCTTTTGGCGGCGCCCGTCGCGACGAGGAAAAATCGCGTGCGAAGGAACGTATTTTCTCTTTCCGCGATAAATTCCACCAATGGGATCCTAAGAACCAGCGCCCTGAATTGTGGGATATATATAATGCACGTGTCCATAAAGGGGAGAGCATCCGCGTGTTCCCGCTGAGTAATTGGACAGAATTGGATATCTGGCAATACATTCGTCTGGAGAATATTCCTATCGTACCTCTGTACTTTGCCAAAGAACGTCCTTGTGTGGAAATTGACGGTAATCTGATTATGGCTGATGACGACCGCCTGCCGGAACAATATCGTGAAAAGATAGAGATGCGTATGGTGCGTTTCCGTACGTTGGGCTGCTGGCCGTTGACCGGAGCTGTGGAAAGTAATGCCGATACAATAGAGAAGATTGTAGAGGAAATGATGACTACCACCAAGAGTGAACGTACTACCCGCGTCATCGACTTCGATCAGGAAGCAAGTATGGAGCAGAAAAAACGTGAAGGATATTTCTAAGGAATTAAGAATTAAAATTGAGAATTAAGAAATGAATGATTCAAGACTTGATATAAAGGCTTTCCTTGATAAAGATGAACAGAAAGATTTGCTTCGTTTCCTTACTGCAGGTTCGGTAGACGACGGAAAGTCCACACTTATCGGACGCCTGTTGTTTGATAGTAAGAAGTTGTACGAAGATCAGTTGGATGCGTTGGAACGCGACAGCAAGCGTATGGGCAATGCCGGCGACCACATTGATTATGCATTGCTACTGGATGGCTTGAAAGCGGAACGTGAACAAGGCATTACGATTGATGTAGCCTACCGTTATTTCTCTACAAATAATCGTAAATTCATTATTGCCGATACTCCGGGACACGAACAGTATACGCGTAATATGATTACCGGCGGCTCCACCGCTAACTTGGCAATCATTCTGGTAGACGCCCGAATGGGAGTCATTACACAGACACGCCGCCATACTTTCCTTGTTTCTTTGTTGGGTATCAAGCATGTAGTGCTTGCTGTCAATAAGATGGATTTGGTGGGATTTTCCGAAGAGCGCTTTAATGAAATAGTAGGGGAGTATAAGAAATTTATAGCTCCGCTGGGTATTCCCGATGTGACTTGCATCCCACTTTCTGCACTGGATGGTGATAATGTAGTGGAGAAGTCGGACCGTACTCCTTGGTACAAGGGCGTTTCTCTGCTTGACTTCCTTGAAACTGTGCCTATTGACAATGACCACAACCTGAAAGATTTCCGTTTCCCGGTGCAATATGTGCTTCGCCCTAATCTTGACTTCCGCGGTTTCTGCGGTAAAGTGGCTTCGGGCATTATCCGTAAGGGCGATGAAGTTATGGCGTTGCCGTCGGGAAAGAAGTCCCGTATCAAGAGTATCGTGACTTACGAAGGTGAACTGGATTATGCTTTCCCGCCACAGTCCGTTACGCTGACACTGGAAGACGAGATCGACGTTTCGCGTGGGGAAATGCTGGTGCATCCTGATAATCTTCCGATGATGGAGCGTAATTTTGAAGCTATGGTGGTGTGGATGGATGAAGAACCGATGGACGTAAATAAATCTTTCTTCATCAAGCAGACTACTAATTTGAGCCGTACGCGCATTGATAGTATCAAGTATAAGGTAGATGTCAACACAATGGAGGAGCTTTCCATTGATAATGGCCGGTTGACGAAAGAAACTATGCCACTGCAGCTGAACCAGATTGCCCGCATGGTGTTGACTACTGCTAAAGAGTTGTTCTTTGACCCGTACAGGGCTAACAAAGCCACCGGTTCGTTTATCTTGATAGACCCGATAACCAATAATACCAGCGCCGTAGGTATGATTATCGACCGGGTGGAAGATAAGGACATGCACCTTTCCGAGGAACTTCCCGTATTGGATTTGCCGAAATTGGGAATTCTCCCCGGACAGTATGAGGCTGTGGAAAAGGCTGTGAAAGAACTGGAACGCCAGGGAATAGCAGTGATAATCAAGAAGTGAAAAGTTAAGAATTAAACAAAATGGGTCTATTAGAATTCAATAAATTGCCGATTAATACGCTTGTCGGTGCAGACTGGAAAACGTTTAATGCCATTACAAAGGGGCGTGAAATAGATGCTGCATACAAAGGGAAATATCGATTGACGAAAGCCGTATGCCGTCTGCTTGCTACACTGGCTCCTTTGCAGGACAAGCGTTATGAGAAGTTATTGGCTGCCAAGCCGCTGGAACATGATCCGGTTTTTATCCTCGGGCACTGGCGCAGCGGAACAACTTTCGTGCATAATGTGTTCTCTTGTGATAAGCACTTTGGCTATAACACAACTTATCAGACCGTATTTCCGCATCTGATGATGTGGGGACAGCCTTTCTTCAAGAAGAATATGAGCTGGCTGATGCCCGACAAGCGTCCTACGGATAATATGGAGCTGGCTGTGGACTTGCCGCAGGAAGAAGAGTTTGCATTGGCGAATATGATGCCTTATACCTACTACAATTTCTGGTTTCTGCCTAAGCACCAACAAGAATATGCAGATAAGTATCTGTTGTTTGATGATATAAGCGAAGCAGAGTTGAGGGTATTTGAAGAAACATTCACCAAGCTTATCAAGATTTCCTTGTGGAATACGCATGGAACTCAGTTCCTCAGTAAGAACCCGCCTCATACGGGACGTGTGAAGGAGCTGGTGAAGATGTTCCCTAATGCCAAGTTCATCTACTTGATGCGCAATCCTTATACGGTGTTTGAAAGTACGCGTAGTTTCTTTACGAATACTATCCAGCCGTTGAAACTTCAGGATATCACTCCTGCGGAGTTGGAGCAGAACATATTGTCTGTTTATGCCAAGCTCTACCATAAGTATGAGGCAGACAAGGCAAGTATTCCGGCTGGTAACTTGATTGAAGTGAAATTTGAGGATTTTGAAGCTGATGCGATGGGAATGACAGAACACATCTACGATGCGCTGTCCATACCCGGTTTTGCAGATGCCCGCGGCGCTATTGAACAGTATGTAGGCGGTAAGAAAGGTTATAAGAAGAATAAATATAAATATGATGACCGTACGGTGCGGCTGGTTCAGGAAAACTGGAATTTTGCACTGAAACAATGGAACTATGAACTTTAATTGATTGTAGGAGGCTAAAGAAATGATTCGTAAAAAACTTCGTATGTTGAGTTTGCTGTCCGTAATGCTTTGTAGCGTAGCAGCATCGGCACAGCATAAAGTCGAAATGATTCCTTTTGGAAATATGGATCAATGGATTGATCGTCAGATTAAAGAGTCGGGGATTATCGGTGGCGCCACCAAGAATGTATTTGCTATCGGGCCTACTGCTACTATCACAGAGAATAAGGCATATACGAATATGGGGGGCTCTCCCTGGGCTACTTCCAATGTAATGGCACGCGTGGCGGGTATTACCAAAACCAATACTTCGGTATTTCCGGAAAAACGGGGTGATGGCTTTTGCGCCCGTATGGACACCCGTATGGAAAGTGTAAAGGTATTTGGCATTGTGGATATTACGGTGCTGGCTGCCGGTTCCATATTCCTTGGTAATGTGCACGAGCCTATCAAGGGAACGAAAAATCCGCAGAAAATGCTGAACTCCGGTATTCCGTTTACGAAAAAGCCCATTGCAATCCAGTTTGACTACAAGGTGAAAATGTCCGACCGGGAAAAGCGTATTCGTGCAACGGGTTTCAGCAAGATAACCGATGTAGAAGGTAAGGATTTTCCGGAAATGAACCTCTTTTTGCAGAAACGCTGGGAGGATAAGGATGGAAATATCTACGCCAAACGTGTGGGTACGGTAGTGGTACGCTATTACAACACTACGGACGACTGGCGCAATAACGCCACTTATTCCATTATGTATGGTGATATTACGGGTAATCCTGAATATAAAGCGCATATGATGCGTCTGCAAGTACAGGAACGCTATGCGGTGAACAGCAAGGGCGAAAGTGTGCCTATCAAAGAAGTGGCGTGGGGAACGGAAGATGATGTCCCTACCCATATTCAGCTGCAATTTACATCCAGTCATGGCGGAGCGTACATCGGTTCTCCGGGCAACTCGTTCTATGTGGATAATGTGAAGTTGGTATATTGATTCTTTTTTCCGATTGGCCGGACAGGGTGGTTGCAACTTTAATGAAGAATATAAAAAAATAAATGGTTGTGGTATGAAACATTTTAATATCAGAGCTGCAATAGCTTCTTTGTTTTCCGGTTCCGGGCGGAATAATCGGAATGGACTTCCTGAAAAGACGGATTTTTCCGACGAAGATGCCCGTTACATGAGGATGGCTATTGACTTGTCTGTTGAGAACATTGATAATGGAGGCGGTCCTTTTGGCGCCGTCATTGTTCGTGACGGAGAGGTCATTGCTACGGGAGTGAACCGGGTGGTTCCCAATAATGATCCTACTGCCCATGCCGAAGTGAATGCCATTCGCAATGCCTGCCAGAAGTTGGATACTTTTCAATTGGAAGGATGTACTGTTTACAGTTCGTGCGAGCCTTGTCCGATGTGCCTGAGTGCCCTCTACTGGGCGGGAGTGAAACGCATTTGTTACGGCAATACGAAAGCTGATGCCAAGGCCATTGACTTCGACGACTCTTTCATTTATGACCAGCTGGACTTGGGGTACGACCAACGTTCCATTCGTTGTGAACATTTCCTGCGTGATGAGGCTCAGAAAGCATTCCGTAAATGGCAGGAGAAGAGCGACAAGATACCTTATTGAGTAGTAAAAAACTGTCGTAGAGATAAAACTTATCTCTTTTAAGCTGATTTAAAATATTAATCGTAATTTTGTAGCCCATTATGAGTAGAATAATAGCTATTGATTACGGTAAGAAGCGTACGGGTATAGCCGTTAGCGATACGTTACAGATGATTGCTAACGGACTTACTACTGTACCTACGCATGAGTTGCTCGCCTTTATTCTTGACTATGTGGCAAAAGAACCGGTAGAACGGATTCTTGTCGGCTTACCGAAACAGATGAATAACGAGGCTTCTGAGAACATGAAGCGTATCGAACCCTTTGTGCGCTCTCTGAAAAAGAAGTTACCGGATATGCCGGTGGAGTACGTGGATGAACGCTTTACTTCGGTATTGGCGCACCGTACGATGCTGGAAGCCGGATTGAAGAAGAAAGACAGGCAGAACAAGGCGTTAGTCGACGAAATCAGTGCGACTATTATCCTGCAAACTTATTTGGAGAACAAGCGTTTCGCTTCTTTATAAGTGTATAAGAAATAATTCATAATTGATAATTCATAATTAAAGAAATGATTTTACCCGTTTATGTATACGGACAACCCGTATTGAGAAAAGTGGCAGAGGACATCACTCCTGACTATCCGAACCTGAAAGAATTGATTCAGAATATGTTTGAAACAATGGACCACGCTGACGGTGTGGGACTTGCAGCACCGCAGATCGGTTTGCCGATTCGTGTGGTTGTTGTAGATTTGGATGTGCTGTCGGAGGACTATCCTGAATATAAAGGTTTCCGTAAAGCATATATCAATGCACACATTCTGGAAGTATCGGGCGAGGAAGTATCTATGGAAGAAGGCTGCCTGAGCTTGCCCGGTATTCATGAATCTGTAAAAAGAGGCAATAAAATACGTGTGAAATATCTGGATGAGGACTTGGTGGAGCATGACGAGATCGTGGAAGGTTATCTTGCTCGTGTAATGCAGCATGAGTTTGACCATTTGGACGGTAAGATGTTCATCGACCATTTGTCGCCTTTGCGCAAGCAGATGATAAAAGGAAAATTGAATGCCATGTTGAAAGGTAAGGCACATTGCACTTACAAAGTGAAAACTGTTAAGTAAGAAAACCATATAATAAGGTATAAAAGGCTCAAAAAAAATAAAAAGTCTTCCGTATATCCTGATATATAAATGAATAAACGCTACTTTTGTTTTGTTTACAAGCATTTATAAGACAATATGATCAAAAAGATATTGCTGGCAATTTTGTTATTGCCCACGTTGTTATATGCGCAAATCAATACGGAAAGGGTGATGACTATTGCCCGGAACGCATTGTATTTTGAGGACTACGTGCTTTCTATCCAATACTTCAATCAGGTAATCAACGCGAAGCCTTATTTATATGAGCCTTATTTCTTTCGTGCACTGGCCAAAATTAATTTGGATGATTTTCAGGGTGCTGAAATGGATTGTGATTTGGCTATTCAGCGCAATCCTTTTGTTGTGGGCGCTTATCAGATAAGAGGATTGGCGCGTATTCGCCAGGATAAGTTTGATGGTGCGATAGAAGACTATAAAACTGCCTTGAAATATGATCCGGAAAATGTGGTGCTCTGGCATAATCTCTCTTTGTGCCATATGCAGAAAGAGGACTTCAGCTCTGCCAAGGAAGACTTAGGTAAGCTGCTTGCCATAGCTCCGAGATATACGCGGGCGTATCTGATGCGAGGTGAAGTCAACCTGAAGCAGAACGATACGATACAGGCTTTGAAGGACTTTGATACAGCTATCGATATGGATCGTTATGATCCGGACAGTTGGGCCGCACGAGCTATTGTGCGTCTCCAGCAAGCCGATTACAAAGAGGCTGAAAGTGATTTAGACCAGGCGATACATCTGAGTGTGCGCAACTCAGGCAACTACATTAATCGTGCTTTGGCGCGTTTTCATCAGAATAATTTGAGAGGTGCCATGAGTGACTACGATTTGGCGCTGGATATTGATCCTAATAATTTCCTCGGACACTATAATCGCGGTTTGTTGCGTGCGCAAGTTGGTGATGACAACCGGGCGATAGAAGATTTTGACTTTGTGCTGAAGATAGAGCCGGATAATATGATGGCAACGTTCAATCGTGGTTTGTTGCGTGCACAGACAGGGGATTATCGCGGTGCTATCAGCGATTATTCCAGAGTGATAGATGAATATCCCAATTTCATGGCCGGTTACTATCATCGCGCTGAAGCCAGAAAGAAGATTGGTGATCGTAAGGGGGCGGAGCAGGATGAGTTTAAGGTTATGAAGATGCAGCTCGACAAGCGTAACGGTGTAACTTCCGGTGGTAACGGTAAGGATGTGGCGGATAATAATAACGGAGATTCCGGGCAGGACAGCGGTAAGACCCGTAAGAAGTCTGATAAGAATATGGAGAACTATCGCAAGATTGTGATAGCGGATGATTCGGAAGCCGATCAGCGTTACAAGAGCGACTATCGTGGGCGTGTGCAAGATCGGAATGTAACTATCAAGCTCGAACCGATGTATGCGCTGACCTACTATGAGAAGCTGAGCGATGTGAAGCGGATAGTGCACTATCATAAGTACATCGATGAATTGAATCATTCGAAATTGCTTCCCAAGCCGCTGCGAATCACCAATATGGAGTCTCCGTTGACAGAAGAGCAGGTGCGTTTCCATTTTGCTTTGATCGACGCTCATACATCAGAGATTGTAGCGGATGAGAAGAATGCCAAAAAACGGTTCATGCGGGGGCTGGATTTCTATTTGGTACAAGATTTCGCAAGTTCCATAGACGACTTTACACAGAGTATCTTATTGGATGATACTTTCTTTCCGGCATATTTTATGCGTGCTTTGGTGCGTTATAAGCAATTGGAATACAAAAAAGCGGAGGCCGGAATGAGTGAGGGTGCTGTTTCCGGCGCATCGGAAGTGAAAAAATCGGAAGTGACGGCTATGGACTACGACATTGTGAAAAATGATTTGGACCATGTCATCCGGTTAGCGCCCGATTTTGTTTACGGCTATTATAATCGCGGAAATATATTGTCCATGCTGAAAGACTATCGTGCGGCACTGGTGGATTACGATAAAGCAATTGAACTGAACCCCGACTTTGCCGAGGCATATTTCAATCGTGGACTGACACATATTTTCCTGGGTAATAACAGGCAGGGTATTTCGGATTTGAGCAAGGCGGGTGAATTGGGTATTGTTTCCGCCTACAACATTATCAAGCGATTTACCAATACGCAGCAATAACATTTTTTTGCTAAAAAATAGAATATCAATAAAGAATTAGCTATTTTTGCGTTCTAAAAAAATGAACTATACATAACATTATGATAAAGATAACTTTTCCAGACGGCTCTGTTCGTGAATACAACGAAGGAGTAACGGGACTGCAAATAGCAGAAAGCATTAGTTCACGCTTGGCACAAGACGTGCTGGCTTGTGGAGTGAACGGAGAAACTTATGATTTGGGGCGTCCTATCAGTGAAGACGCCGAAGTGGTTCTCTATAAATGGGAAGACGAACAAGGCAAGCATGCCTTTTGGCATACCAGTGCCCACTTGCTGGCGGAAGCCTTGCAAGAGTTGTATCCGGGTATTCAGTTTGGTATCGGTCCGGCTATTGAGAACGGTTTTTATTATGATGTAGATCCGGGAGAGGCCACTATCAAGGAAGCCGATCTGCCTGCTATCGAAAAGAAAATGGCAGAGTTGGTTGCTAAGAAAGAAGCTGTTGTCAGAGAAAGTATATCAAAGACAGATGCTCTGAAAATGTTCGGCGATCGCGGTGAAACTTATAAATGTGAGTTGATTTCGGAATTGGAGGATGGCCATATCACCACTTATACGCAAGGTGCATTTACGGACTTGTGTCGTGGTCCTCACTTGATGACTACCGCACCTATCAAGGCTATTAAGCTGACTTCTGTTGCCGGCGCTTATTGGCGTGGACAGGAAGACCGCAAGATGATGACCCGTATCTATGGTATCACTTTCCCGAAGAAGAAGATGTTGGATGAATATCTTGTGCTGCTGGAAGAAGCCAAGAAACGCGACCATCGTAAAATTGGCAAGGAGATGGATTTGTTCATGTTCTCCGATACGGTAGGCAAGGGACTTCCGATGTGGTTGCCGAAGGGTGCCGCATTGCGTATCCGTCTGCAAGAGTTCTTGCGTCGTATTCAGGCACGTTACGATTATCAGGAAGTGATGTGTCCGCCTATTGGAAATAAGTTGTTATATATCACTTCCGGACACTATGCCAAATATGGTAAAGATTCGTTCCAGCCCATCCATACGCCGGAAGAAGGTGAGGAGTACTTCCTGAAGCCGATGAACTGCCCTCATCACTGTATGATTTACAAGAACTCTCCCCGTTCTTATAAAGATCTGCCTTTGCGCTTGGCCGAGTTCGGTACGGTTTGCCGTTACGAACAGAGTGGCGAGCTTCATGGGTTGACTCGTGTCCGTAGTTTCACGCAAGATGATGCGCATATCTTCTGCCGTCCCGATCAGGTGAAGGATGAATTCCTGCGTGTGATGGACATAATCTCGATTGTGTTCCAGTCCATGCATTTTGAGAATTTCGAAGCACAGATTTCTTTGCGCGATAAAGTGAACCGCGAAAAGTATATCGGTAGCGATGAAAACTGGGAAAAGGCGGAACAGGCCATTATCGAGGCTTGTGAAGAAAAGGGGCTGAAAGCTAAAGTTGAGTATGGTGAAGCAGCTTTCTATGGTCCTAAGCTGGACTTTATGGTGAAAGACGCTATCGGTCGCCGTTGGCAGTTGGGAACCATCCAAGTAGACTATAACTTGCCCGAACGCTTCCAGCTGGAATATACGGGAGCTGACAACCAGAAGCACCGTCCGGTAATGATTCATCGTGCGCCGTTCGGTTCTATGGAACGTTTCGTTGCCGTACTTATCGAGCATACAGCCGGTAAATTCCCGTTGTGGCTGACTCCTGATCAAGTAGCTATCCTGCCTATCAGTGAGAAATTCAATGACTATGCCCAGGAAGTGAAAGACTATCTGAAGAGATACGATGTTCGCGCCATTGTGGATGAACGTAACGAAAAGATCGGACGTAAGATTCGTGATAACGAAATGAAACGTATTCCCTATATGCTGATTGTAGGTGAGAAAGAGGCTGAAAACAGAGAAGTTTCCGTCCGCAAACAAGGCGAAGGCGACCAGGGAACCATGAAATTTGAAGAATTTGCTAAAAAAGTGAACGAAGAAGTTCAAAATATGATAAATAAATGGTAACTTTGCGCCCAATTGTAAAAGCATAGCATACATACGATGTTCTAAAGACAGCTTTTACTTAACAAAAAAATAATTTGGGAGTAATAAACAAGAAACAAACTGGAAGTAAACGTTATTTAATGAAGAATGACAGCTTAAAAGGGCAACATCGGATTAATGAGCAAATCCGTGCCAAAGAAGTCCGCATTGTGGGCGATGAAGTGGAACCTAAAGTATATCCGATAGCTCAGGCCTTAAAGATGGCCGAGGAGATGGAAGCGGATCTCGTAGAGATTTCTCCAAATGCACAACCCCCTGTTTGTCGTATTATTGATTACTCTAAATTTCTTTATCAGTTAAAGAAGCGTCAGAAGGAACAAAAGGCGAAGCAGGTGAAAGTAAACGTGAAGGAAATTCGTTTCGGTCCCCAAACGGACGACCATGACTATAACTTCAAGTTGAAGCATGCCAAAGGCTTTTTGGAAGATGGAGACAAAGTAAAGGCATACGTGTTCTTTAAAGGCCGTTCTATCTTATTCAAGGAGCAGGGAGAGGTTTTGCTGTTGCGCTTTGCCAATGATTTGGAAGACTATGCAAAAGTAGATCAGATGCCGATTCTGGAAGGAAAGAGAATGACTATTCAGCTTTCTCCGAAAAAGGGCGCTGCTCCCAAGAAACCTGCTGCACCGAAACCGGCAGAGGCTTCAAAAGCTGCTCCGGCTGAAGAACAAAGCGAAGACTAAAGAAATGAGTAACGCCACAGGTATAGTGCGTTGCCATATAATTAAATAATTAAAAAATAAGTAAGATGCCAAAGATGAAGACTAACTCCGGTTCTAAAAAGAGATTTACTCTTACCGGAACAGGTAAAATCAAAAGAAAGCACGCTTTTCACAGTCACATTTTGACTAAGAAAACTAAGAAGCAAAAGAGAAATCTGTGTTACTCTACAACCGTTGATATAACGAATGTGAGCCAGGTTAAGGAACTCTTAGCTATGAAGTAATCAAAAGCGTAAGAAGTATTATTAAAGTTATTAACCGAATGCATTAGCTTTAAGTCCGCTGCGTGAAGCACTGGCGCTAACATTCAAAAACAAGTAAAACTATGCCAAGATCAGTAAATCATGTTGCTTCTAAAGCAAGAAGAAAGAAAATTTTGAAATTGACCAGAGGTTACTTTGGTGCAAGAAAGAACGTTTGGACCGTTGCCAAGAATACTTGGGAAAAAGGTTTGACTTATGCGTTCCGCGACCGTAAGAACAAGAAAAGAAACTTCCGCGCTTTGTGGATTCAACGTATCAACGCTGCTGCACGTTTGGAAGGTATGTCTTATTCCAAACTGATGGGCGCTTTGCACAAAGCTGGTATTGAAATCAACCGTAAAGTTTTGGCTGATTTAGCGATGAATCATCCGGAAGCTTTCAAAGCTATTGTTGCTAAAGCAAAGGCTGCATAAGCTGGGATAAAAGATAAATCCTAGGGCGCTGGTTACAAACAGGTAATCAGCGCCTTTTGTTTTGGGCAATAGCGGTAAAGTGTGAAAACGTAAGGTACAGGCAAACAAATTTCCTGTTTTTCTTGTTTCTTTCCTAGAAACTCATTACCTTTGAAGTAGAAAAAATAGCCGCATTGATTGGATCGGGAAACTCATCAATTTTTATGAAATACCGAGACAAGCTTCAGTTCTTAATGGCGGGCCACGCCCTTCGGGGTAACTCTTGAGTCGGTGGATTACAAAGAGGACGAGCACTCAAATCATGTCATACGGAGTTTCATCACATCATCGGTGCGGCTTTCTATAAAAAGGGACATTCATTAAATATTACAAAATCAGCCAACTAATTCATACACAAATTATTGCGAATTAGTTGGCTTTTTTGTATCTTTAGGTATTCCCCCGAAAATAAGGTTTGACGGCCAAAACGGGGGAAATATCCAAACTAATAAGATATGGCAAAGATAGTGAATATTTCAGAAATTCACCCTACTTTGGGTTTTACAGAATTTGATATTCTGGAAAAATACCGCAAGAGTTTTAATGAGAGTGAGCTTGGCAAGCTTCATTCAGTCTTTCCGTTTGAATGTATGGCAAAAGCCGCAGGCCTGTCGGCCCGGCGCCTGGGACGCAGGAACAGATTCAGTCCTTCCGCAAAGATCGCCCTTATGGTCCTGAAGGCATACACCGGATTCTCCGACAGGCAACTGGTGGAACATCTGAACGGGAACATACACTACCAGATTTTCTGTGGAATTATGATTCCCCCGTCCCTTCCCATAACCAACTTCAAGATAATCAGTGCCATCCGTAATGAGATAGCATCCCGCCTTGACATTGATTCTTTCCAGGAGCTCCTGGCTTCACACTGGAAACCTTATCTTGATAACCTTCACGTCTGCATGACCGATGCCACATGCTATGAAAGCCACATGCGTTTTCCTACGGACATGAAACTCCTTTGGGAAAGCCTCGAATGGCTCTACAGGCATATATGCCGGCATTGCAGGGAGCTGGGCATAAGGCGTCCGCGCAACAAATACAGGAATGTGGCGGAATCCTATCTGTCCTACTGCAAGAAAAGAAAGAGGAGAGCTTCAAGGACAAGAATGCTTAAGCGCCGTATGATCAAGCTTCTTGAAAAGCTCCTCAGTCAAAGGGATGGGATCCATAGCGAGTACGGTGCTTTACTCCGATATACCCAGGATTATCATAAGCGTCTTTCCATCATCAGAAAGGTGCTTGTACAAGAAAAGGAAATGTTTGAAGGGCGGAAAGTCAGTGACCGCATCGTCAGCATTGACCGTCATTATGTACGTCCCATCGTCAGAGGCAAGGAAACCAAGTCCGTCGAGTTTGGTGCAAAGGTCAATAATATACAGATAGACGGCATATCGTTCATAGAACACCTCTCGTTCAAGGCATTCAATGAGGGTATACGCTTGAAGGACTGTATCCGTATGCAGCAGAAGCTTATGAATGTAAGGGTAAGATGTGTGGCTGCCGATTCCATATATGCCAATAATGCCAACAGAAAGTTCTGTACAAAATATGGGATATCCACATCCTTTGTGCGCAAGGGAAGGGCGGCCAAAGATGAGCCTTTGAGGAAGGTGCTTAGAAGCGAACTCTCAAAAGAAAGGGCAACACGGCTTGAAGGAAGCTTCGGCACTCAAAAGCAACATTACTCGCTCTCAAGGATAAAGGCCGGAAACAGGAAGACGGAAATACTGTGGATTTTCTTTGGAATACATACGGCAAATGCCATACTGATGATAGAAAAAATCAGAAACAAAACAGCTAAAGCAGCATGATATGATTTTACTCACAGAATCAGAAGAGGTCATCAGACTTCTTCCGGAACGTCATGTCCTGTCGGATAGAATTATGTGAGAAAGCACGGAAAAATGGCAATAAGAATGGCATATGAAGTGGTCATGCCCTATCATCTTCATATGCCATCTTATTTTTTAGAGACATTTACTGAATATCCCTAAAAAAGGAACGGTAATCTTGGTTGACTACCGTTCCTTTTTCTTTGTTTTCCTTTTCCTTTTCCTTTTATTTGTTATCCCTTAAGTCTTTCACTCTGACGGCTTTTCCTTCGCTTTGGGGCAAAGAACCCTTTTTCACGAGCTTTACTTTTGGGGTGACAAGGATCTCATCTTTTAATTGGCGGGAGATTGCTTTACGTATTTTTTCCAATTCGATGTAGTTGTCTGTGGATAGGTCACTGAGTTCTACCTCTACAATCATCTCGTCTTGGTTATTGTTGGTCTCCAAAGTTATGAGGTAGTTGCTGCCCAATTCGGGGAACTGTACCAAGACCTTCTCTACCTGCATGGGGAAGATGTTGACACCTTTGATGATGAACATATCGTCGCTGCGTCCTTTGATACGGTCAATGCGCAGGTGAGTGCGGCCACAGGGACATTCACCGGGAAGTATGCGGGTGAGGTCGCGTGTACGGTAGCGTATTAGCGGCATCATTTCGCGGTCGAGGGTGGTCAATACTAATTCTCCAATCTCGCCATCGGGGACAGGTTCTCCGGTCTCCGGGTTGATGATTTCAACCAGATAGCAGTCTTCCCAAAAGTGCATGCCGTTTTGTTCGGTACATTCAAAGGCCACGCCGGGACCGTTCATCTCGGTCATTCCAAAGCTGTTGTAGGCTTTGACGCCCAGCATCCGTTCAATCTTTTTGCGTTGTTCGTCTGTATGAGGTTCTGCTCCGATGACAAGAGTTCTCAGGGTAGTTGAGGCAGGATCGATGCCTTCTTCCTGAAACACTTCCGCTAAGCGTATGGCGTAGCTGGGAATGGCATGCAAGGCGGTGGTCTTGAAGTCTGTGATGAACTTGATTTGCCGTTTGCTGTTGCCTGCTGCTGCCGGTACGGTCAGTGCTCCCAAGCGTTCGGCTCCGTATTGGAAACCCAATCCGCCGGTGAACATACCGTATCCGGAACTGTTCTGAAAAACATCGGTTTTGCGTATGCCTACTGTGTACAGGCAGCGTGCCACAAGGTTGGCCCACGAGTCCAGATCGTGCTGTGAATGTACAATGACAGTAGGCGTTCCCGTAGTTCCACTGGAAGAGTGGATGCGTACGCCGTCTTCCTGCATGTTGCCCGCCACAAGTCCGAATGGATAGTTGGCGCGCATGTCTGCCTTTGTGGTGAACGGAATTTTCCGTATGTCATCTACTGACCGGATACTGTCTGCCGTAATGCCGTATTTTTGAAATACCTGCTTATAATAGGGAGAATTTGCAGCAATATTGATTGTCTTTTTAAGCCGCTGAAGTTGCAATTCGCGCAACTTCTCACGCGGCATGGTTTCTATCTCTTCTTCCCAGTATTTGTCATTCATGGTTATTGGAATTTTGATTTACATCAGGTTTTCTGCGATTTCTTTACCCGCTGCCAGAGCCTTGAGGTTTAGTTCGACGATAGCTTCTCCTTTGCGCTGGAAGATGTCACGAATACTATCCCTGACTTTCTGGTAGTCTATGCCGAGGAATGGAATGGTGGCTCCCAGCAATACGATGTTGGCAACGCGGGGAGAGCCTACTTCTTTGGCTATTTCGTTCACGTTCAGCACAATCTTGTGCGGAAGCTTGTCGAGTTCGGCTTTGAGGGCTTCCTCGGTGGGATAGTGGGGAATATTGATAAAGGGGGCTTCATTGGTCACCAGCCAGCCTTCGGGGCTAAGGTAGGGGAGATAGCGCAAGGCTTCCATGGGTTCCAGCGATATGATGAGATCGCATTTTCCCGTAGGGATGAGGTCGGAAGATATGGGTTGGTCGCTGATGCGGAGGTTGGACTGTACGTCGCCACCTCGTTGGCTCATTCCATGTACTTCGGCTTGTTTCATGTATAATCCGTCTTTCAGGGCTGCCTGACCGATGACGGTGGCGATAGAGAGGATGCCTTGTCCACCTACGCCGGAAAGTATAATGTCTTTTTTCATGGTTTTACTTGTTTCGTTTCTTACGTGCTAAGGTTTGAATACATTCTCTGCGAGGGATGATGACGGACACGCCGTTATATTCGATTTCTTCACGAATCACTTGCTTCATTTCCTCATAGTTTTTCTTCAACGGGACAACCACGCGGATGTGTTCCGCCGCTACGCCTATGCCGGCGCAAATGGCTTCAAGACGGCCTGTTCCGGCGGAGTCCTGTCCGCCTGTCATGGCGGTAGTTTCGTTGTCGGAGATGACGATGGTGACGTTGGAATTCTCGTTTACGCAGTCCAGCAATCCTGTCATGCCGGAGTGGGTGAAAGTGGAGTCGCCGATGACAGCCACTGCGGGATGCACCCCTGCGTCCGAAGCGCCTTTTGCCATTGTGATGGAAGCTCCCATGTCAACGCAGGAATTGATGGCGTTGAAGGGGGCGTTGGCTCCTAAGGTATAACAGCCGATGTCGCTGAACACTTTGTGGCTGGGATATTCCTCCCGTAGCACTTCGGTCAGCACAGTGTACATATCGCGGTGTCCGCAGCCTTCGCACAATGCCGGCGGACGCATCTCCACGAGTGAGGGGACTGCAAATTCCGCTTTGTTCTCTTTTCCGATGGCGCGTGCCACGCTGTCCGGGTTCAATTCTCCGTCTTGTGACAATGTGCCGTCCAGGCGTCCTTTCACTTTTATGCCGATGCCGAGGTAGCCTTTCAGTTGTTTTTCTACAAACGGCTGACCGTCTTCCAGTACAAGTATTTCGTCGCAGGCTTCCACGAGTTGCATCAGTTGTTTTTTGGGAAGCGGGTATTGTCCGATTTTTAATACCGGATATTCGCATCCTTCGGGATAATTCTCCATGAGGTAGTTGTACCCGATACCGCAAGCTATGATACCGAGTTTTTTGTTGGGACCGTCAACGTATTTGTTGTATGGAGAATTTTCCGATGCTTTGATAAATTCATCCTGGCGTTGAAGCAAGAGTTTGTAGCGTTTGCGTGCATTGCCCGGAAGCAGGATGAACTGGCGCGGGTCGTCGCTGAAAGAAAGTTCGTTTTGGGGTTGTTGCACTTTACATTCTACGCCGGAACGGGAATGTGCCAGACGGGTAACCATGCGCATCAGCAAGGGTTCTCCGGTTTGTTCGGAGAAGGCGAAGCCGTTGTAAACCATGTCGTAGGCTTCCTGCTGGTTGCTGGGTTCGTACATTGGGATCAATGCGAAATCACCGTAGAAGCGGCTGTCCTGTTCGTTCTGTGATGAATGCATGCTGGGGTCGTCGGCTGCAATGACGATTGTACCGCCTTTGACGCCGGTAATGGCAGAGTTGATAAAGCAGTCGGCAGCCACATTCATGCCCACATGTTTCATGCAGACCAGTGAACGCTTTCCTGCAAAAGACATTCCTAAGGCAGCTTCCATAGCGGTTTTTTCGTTGGAGCACCAACGGCTGTGGATTCCTTTTTCTGCGGTGACCGGGGACATTTGGATGTATTCGGTAATCTCCGTAGAGGGAGTGCCCGGATAGGCATATACACCGGAAAGTCCGGCATCTAATGCAGCTTGTGCAATGGCTTCATCGCCAAGTAAGAGTTGCTTGCTCATTGTTGATTGTTTAAGTGTTAGTCATGATTTTAATAATAATCGCAAATATAGTTTTTTGCTTTTATTTTATTATAATATTAATTGAAAATCTTTCTTTCGTTTAAGGCTTTCCAATATTTTCTTGCATTTTTCATGTGGTCGGCATAGTTGGATGCGAAGTTATGCGTGCCGGAGAAGTCTTCTTTGGCGCACATATAGATGTAATTATGCTTGGCATGGTTCAACACAGCATCCAAACCGACAGGCGAGGGGATGCGGATGGGGCCGGGGGGCAGGCCGGGATTGCGGTAGGTGTTGTAGGGCGAGTCGATGGTGAGGTGATCATTGGTGATCCGGCGCAGCCCGAAGTCTTGCAGTGCAAACTTTACGGTGGGGTCGGCTTGCAGTGGCATGCCGGCATGGAGACGGTTGATGTACAGGCCGGCCACCATAGGTTTCTCCGGATTGTTGTTGGTTTCTTCCTCGACGATAGAGGCAAGTGTGCACACCTCTTCCGGGGTCATACCGATGGCTTTGGCTTGGTCGAGCCGCTTTTGGTTCCAGAATCTCTGATGTTCTTTCCGCATCCGCTTGAAGAAATCCTCTACGCTCATGTCCCAGTACACCTGATAGGTTTCGGGAATGAAGAGGCAGGCCATTGTCTCTTTGTTGTATCCCAGTTTGTGCCGGAACAGTGAGTCGTTCATTGTCCGGGCTATTTCGGCGGAGTCGATCATCAGTTGCCTTCCTACGCTACGTGCCAGTTTGTCCAGCGTGCGTACGCTTCCTATGGTCAGGTTCAGCGGTTCTTGGTAGCCCCTGTATAAGCGGCTGAATACGTGATAGGTGTTTTCGCCGGGGCGTATGGCATAGCGTCCGGTGTGGATGTTGTGGGGATAGTCACGCCATTGCGCCATCCATTTGAAGCCGATGAAGCTGCGGGGATTTCCTTGTGCTTTCACCTTATTATATATGGAATCTGCCGTATCATCGCGGTCGATATAGATATAGGCTGTCTTTTGCGGATGAAATTGTGGGGCAAACAGGTAATAATACACCGCACCTGCACCTGCGATGCCTATAATCGAGATAAATATCAATATTCCGAGAAGGATCTTTTTTTTCTTCTTTTCCATGTTTCTTAGTTGTTTTTGATTCGGGCAAAGTTAGCAAGATTTTGTAATGAAATAGATTACTAATCAATCTATTATGAGTTTATTTTAGTTTATTGATTATAAACTGATAATTTAATCCTAATAAACTGGTAGTTTATTCCCAATAAACTAATGGTTTACTCCTAATAAACTTATGATTTAATTCTAATGAACTGACAGCGTTGCGCTAATAAGCCGGTAATGTGCTATTGATAAATTATTTCTTTAATTTATCCTGGGGGAAATTATTCTGATTGTTCTTATGGAACACCTGAGAGAGAGTTCAGTGGGGGAGAACCTCCCCCTTTATTCCTTTTCCTTTACCGCTTCCGCGTACTGAAGTATTTTGCAATTTCCGCCCCTTTGAAGTAAATAACCAGTGAGCTGACGATAATCAACATTCCGGCCACCGTACTGAAAGTGGGGTATTCGCCTGCAAGCATTATCCAGCTTAACACTGCTCCGAGAATGGGGTTGATGAGACGGCACATATTGATGTCGCTGACTTTTGCGCCCTTGCTTTGCAGCGCCATAAACCAGAAGCTGAATGCGAATACGGAAATGAACACCAGAATGCCCAGACTGATATAAAATCCGGCAGGTTTGCCGATGAAAGAGTGGTAGCCTTCCGTACTTAGCCCTATGATGTAGATAAGTGCGCCACCAAAAAACATCTGTACGGCATTCAGGAAAATGGGGTTGACCTTGTCTTTCTCCTCGGATACGGAGATGGCGGAATATCCCTGAAAGATGATGCTGAGCAGCAACAGGACAATGCCTGTGATGCCTTTCCAATCCAAAGGCTCGCCATCGCTGCCTGTTCCCACTATCAGCAGCAGTCCCGCAAGGCTGACAATGAGACTGACTATCTTGTAACCGTTCAGCTTGTCGTTGCTCGCCAGCAAGTGGGCAAGCAGCACATTGATGAGCGGCGTCATGCCCATAATGATAGATGATATGGCTCCGCTCACAAAATCCACTCCGAAGTAGAAAGCGGTGTATCCCATGAGCATGTTGATGAAAATCAGGTTGAGGAACAGCCTGCGGTGCCGCTTGATTTCCTCCCACATGCCTTTGTGCCAGGTATAGGCAAACAGCAAAATGCCGACACTGGTGAAACGGATGCCGGCAAAATTCATCGGAGTGAAGTCATAACTGAGCCCTTGTTTGATAAACGGGTTTACGATAGCCCACAGTACAGATGCCAATATGGCGTATAGCAGTCCTTTTTTCATAGAAAGTGTTTTTTGTGAAATCGGCTGCAAAGATACGCCTTTCTTTTCACTCTGCAAAGTCGATAGTCATATAGCGCTCACCGTCGTACACACTTCTTACGCGGATGTTAAGTCCGGTTTTGCCCGCCATCTGATCTGCAATTTTGTCCAGTTTGAACGAAACGATGCCCGGACCGGGTATGTTGGGCTCGTCATCATAGGCGTTCTGACGAAATTCGAGCGTGATGTATCCCTCTTTGTCGTTCTTGCCGTCGGAAGCCTCGTTCACCACGAGGTTCAGCATGTGCTTCTTGTCGGGATTTCCGCTGTAATACAGTTGGTACTGGATGTTCAGGTAGTTGTCTGCAATCCACATGTTGGTTATATTGATGCGGTCATCGCCGATGCTGTCGGCCTTTTCGGCAGGCATGAAATAGATGTCTTTTGTGAGGATATTCTCTACATGGTTGATCTGGGCATTGTAGTCGTATCCGTCTACCTTCTCGTCCAGCAGGTTGAAGTACACGAAAGCGCGCTGGCCCTCTACCAGTGCATAGTTGTTTACCCGAGTGGTGTCGCCGGGAAACATTTTGGTTCCTTCGTCCAGTGCGAAGTAATAGTCTTTTCCATCGACGATGCGTACGGTTCCGATGGCGAGTGATGAAGCTGCACTGCCGTTCCAATCATCATCCAGACAGGATTGCAGCATGGGCATCGTTGTGAGCAATAGCAGAAATGTGACAAATGTCGTTTTTAACTTTTTCATAAGTCAGAGGTTTTATTCTTTGGTTTTTAACTCGATTTTGTATTCGGAAAATGCCGGAACTGCACAAATACTGCTTATCCTACTGTTAAAGAAAACAAAGAGTGATTTTCTTCTCTGTCGGATGCAGTATTTTTGTGCGCATTGTATTTATAAGGTAAACACGTGTTGGAAGAGAGAATGGAAGAACAGGTATTGGCAGAACGGTGTAGGCAAGGCGACAATCTTGCCCGCAAAGAACTGTATGAGCGATATGCAGGGCGGATGCTCGGCGTATGTTTGCGTTATGCCGGTGACCGGGAGACTGCGCAGGATTTGATGCACGACGGTTTCCTGAAGCTCTTCGACTCTTTCGATAAGTTCACTTGGCGGGGAGAAGGATCTTTGCGGGCTTGGATGGAACGTGTTATGGTGAATACCGTATTGCAGTATTTGCGGAAGAACGATGTGATGAGCCAGTCTGCTGCTTTGGATGACGTGCCGGAGGCATACGAAGAACCGGATGCCGCAGCAGTGGACACTATTCCTCAAAAGGTGCTGATGCAGTTCATCAGTGAGCTTCCGGCAGGTTACCGCACTGTATTCAACTTGTTTATTTTTGAAGATAAATCTCATAAGGAGATTGCCCGGTTACTGGGTATTAATGAAAAATCATCAGCCTCGCAACTGGTACGCGCCAAAGCAGCTTTGGCAGCGAAAGTGAAGGAGTGGATGAAAAAGAATGCATAAATGAAGAAGCGTATGGAAGATGAATTGTGGATGCGAAAGATAAAGGAACGGTTGGAGGACTACTCTGAGCCGCTACCCGTTTCCGGTTGGGAACGATTGGAGAAGGATATGCCTGCTTCCAAGCCGAAGCGGCGCATCATTCCTTTCCGGCGCTGGGCTGTGGCAGCGGCTGCGGTGTTGCTTGCAGCGGTGTCTTCTGTCAGTATATGGCTATTGCAAAGCCCTGTGGGAGAGGAAATGCGGAATACGGCCACGCCGACGCTGGCGGTTGTTCCGGATGAGTTGCCGGGCAGGCAGGCTCCCCAGATGCGCACAGAGGTTGCGGAACCCGATTACCGGGCGCAAGGACAAACTGCTGCGCCGGGCGGAACAAACCGCCGTTCTCTGCTGGCGCAAGAACTGAATGTTGCTGCCGAAACGGACCGGCAAACGGAATCCCGGCAGCCTTTGGATGCGGAACCGGAAATACAAGGAGAGGCATCGGAACAAACGCCATCGGTAGAGAAAGAGGAAGCCGGGACGACTGCCGCCGGGAATAGCGGTACGGAGAACCGGAAGGTGGAGCGCCGCCGTCCGTCGGGCAGGGACAAACTGCAACTGCCTGTTGGCGACAGAAAAAAGAAGAAGTCGGGCGGCTGGTCGGTTGGACTGGCTGTGGGAAATACGGGTGGATTAATCTCAGGAAACAGTATCGGTGGAGGAGGGTTGATGCAAAGCGATCCGAACTTCGGATACTCCGGTGGAAAAGTAGATCTTAGCACAATAGCCAATGGCATCATGGATGTTCCGGAAGGGCAGGCGCTTGTGTTCAAGAACGGCATGCCCTATCTGATGAGGAATTCGGAACAGATTGTGGATATAGACCATAAACAGCCTTTGTCTTTCGGCTTTTCAGTGCGCAAGGGGCTTGCAAGGGGCTTTTCGGTGGAGACCGGCTTGACGTATACGTATCTTGCTTCGGATGTGAAGTTTGTGGAAAGTTCGGAGAAGGTGAGCCAGAAACTGCATTACTTGGGAATTCCGTTGCGGGCAAACTGGAACTTCGTTGACAAAAAATCTTTTATCATGTATGTCTCTGCAGGAGGGGCTATGGAGAAATGTGTCTATGGCAAGATTGGCAGTGAGAGCGAAACGGTGAAACCGCTGCAATTCTCCGTAATGGGAGCAGTGGGCGCACAGTATAATATAAGCAGGAGGGTGGGTGTCTACGTGGAACCGGGAGTGTCTTATTTCTTTGATGACGGTTCTGATGTCCAGACGATAAGAAAAGAAAACCCCTGCAACTTCACATTACAGGGGGGGATACGGTTGACTTACTGATGAAGCCCTTCCCTATTCTTCATTTTGTTGGAATACTTTCCTAATTTACCACCACTGTGGGAAAGTATTCTTTGAACAGTCGCTCGGCTCGCTGCAATTGTTCAGGCGTATTCTCTACGACCTCTTTCAGTTGGTAGTCCCAGCCCATCGCTTCGTATTTGTGCACTCCCAGACGGTGGTAAGGGAGTATCTCCACCCGTTGTATGCTTTGGTATTTGCCAAGCTGTGCGCCCATGCTGCGTATGTCTTCTTCAAAATCGCTGTATCCCGGCACTAACACATAACGCAACCAAAACGGATGTCCCTGTTGTTCCAGCCAGGCGGCCGTACGCAGGGTCTGCTCGTTGCTGCGTCCGGTGAGGGCGCGGTGGCGTTCGGGATTGAACTCTTTGATGTCAAGCAGTACCAAGTCCGTCAGGCTTAGCAGTTCTTCCACCTTTTCGTTCCAGATGCCGCCGTTGGTGTCAAGGCAGGTGTGGATGCCGTTGGCTTTCAACTCTTTGAACAAAGGTATCAAGTTTTCTGCCTGCAATGTGGGCTCTCCACCGGAAAATGTAATTCCCCCTTTCTTTCCGAAGAATGCTTTCTGGCTGACCGCCATTTGCAGGATTTCATCGGCAGGAGTGGGGATGCCGCCTTTGGAGTCTATGGTGTCGGGGTTGGCGCAATAAAGGCAGCGGAAAGGACACCCTTGAAGGAAAACGACGAGCCGGAGACCCGGCCCGTCGAAAGTTCCCATACTTTCGTATGAATGTACGTTTATCATATTACATCCTCTCATGGAATGAACGGCTGATAACTTCCAGCTGATGTTCGCGGCTTAGCTTCACGAAGTTTACGGCATAACCGGAAACGCGGATTGTGAGTTGCGGGTATTTTTCCGGATGCTCCATCGCATCTTCCAGCATTTCACGATTCAGCACGTTCACATTCAAATGGTGTGCGCCTTTGGTGAAATAACCGTCCATCATCGTAACCAGGTTCTCAACTCGTTCCTCTGCCGTAGGGCCTAATGATTTCGGAACAATAGAGAAGGTGTTGCTGATGCCGTCTTGCGAGTCACGATAGCGCAGTTTGGCTACGGAACTTAAAGAAGCGATGGCACCGTTCTTGTCACGTCCATGCATCGGGTTGGCTCCCGGAGCAAATGCAACTCCTTTGGCGCGTCCGTCGGGAGTGGCTCCTGTCTTCTTGCCATACATCACGTTAGAGGTGATGGTAAGCAGTGACAGGGTGGGGCGGGCATTCTTGTAAACCGGCAACTTCTTTAATTCTTCGCTGAAATAATAAACCAAATCTACACCCAAGTGGTCTACGCGGTCGTCGTTATTGCCGAAGCAGGGGAAAGCGCCTTCGATGTCGAAGCCTTCTGTCAGGCCGATGTCATTGCGGCGGGCCGTTACTTTGGCATATTTGATAGCGGACAGTGAGTCAATGGCAATGGACAATCCTGCCACACCATAGGCCAGATTAATGCGTGGATCGGTATCTACAAACGCCATTTGGGCTTTTTCGTAGTAATACTTGTCGTGCATATAGTGGATGATGTTCATCGCCTCGTTGTAAACGCGGGCAATTTCGGTCAGCACTTTTTTGTAGTTGGCCATTACTTCCTCAAAGTTCAGCGTATCGTTAGTTAGTACGGGGATGCCTTTCACCATTACAGTTCCGGTGTTTTCGCAGCGTCCGCCGTTAATGGCGAGCAGCAGGGCCTTGGCAAGATTGGCACGTGCGCCAAAGAACTGGATCTGCTTGCCGATAGCTTGGTAGGACACGCAGCACGCAATGCCGTAGTCGTCGCAATTGCGGACTTCGCGCATCAGATTGTCATTCTCGTATTGGATGGAGCTGGTATCCACTGATACTTTGGCACAGAAGTCTTTGAAGCCTTCCGGCAGTTCGGGACTCCACAACACAGTCATGTTAGGTTCGGGAGACGGGCCGAGGTTGTATAATGTCTGCAGGAAACGGAAGGAGGTCTTCGTCACTTTTACGCGGCCGTCGTTGAAGCGTCCGCCGATAGCTTCGGTTACCCAAGTCGGGTCTCCGGCAAAGATGTCGTTGTAGGACTGCATACGCAGGTGGCGTACCATGCGCAGCTTGATGATGAACTGGTCAATCAGCTCTTGTGCAAAGGTTTCGTCAATCTTGCCATGAGCCAAATCATATTCGATATAGATGTCAAGGAAAGAGGAGACATTACCCAGTGACATGGCTGCACCATCCTGTTCTTTTACGGCTGCAAGGTATGCCATATATACCCATTGAACAGCTTCTTGAGCAGATGTGGCCGGACGGCTGAGGTCGAGGCCATAGTATTCACCCATGGTCTTGATGTCTTTCAAGGCCTTGATTTGTTCTGCTACTTCTTCGCGCAGGCGGATGCGTGCTTCGGTCATCGGGCCGGTGAGGTTATGCAGATCTTCTTGCTTAGCTTCGATGAGGCGGTCGATGCCATACAATGCCAGACGGCGGTAGTCACCGATAATTCGTCCGCGTGCATAGTTGTCGGGAAGTCCGGTGAGGAAGCCTAAAGAACGGAATGAACGGATTTCTTCAGTATATACGTCGAATACACCGTCATTATGTGTCTTACGGTAATGCGTAAAGATGTCTTTTACTTTGTCGTCTACTTCCACACCATTCTCGCGGCACGCTTTCGCTACGACATTAATGCCACCGAAAGGTTTGATGGCGCGTCTCAGCAGTTCGTCCGTCTGCAAACCTACGATAAGTTCATTCTCCTTATCAATATAGCCTGCTTTGTGGGAGGTAATGGTAGATACTGTTTTATGGTCTAGTGAACGAACGCCGTTGTTGGCTCTTTCTTCTTCCAATGCTTTCAGACAGAGGTCCCAGATACGTTTGGTACGTTCCGTAGGTCCCTGCAAGAAAGAGGCGTCTCCGGTGTAGGGTGTGATGTTTTTACTAACGAAATCACTGACATTGATTTCTTTGTTCCAAAGCCCATCAATAAAGGTTTTGTTTAATTCCATAATATTTTTTTTGAAAGTGATTAGATATGTTATCCTTATAGAGGGCGCAAAATTACGGAAATATTTCCGTAATTGCACTATGAAATGAACAGTTTTTATGCTGAAGAACATAAAATAACTATTATTAGGTAGCGATGGATATTGGATGAAAAGGTGTTAGCGGTTTGTCACTTTTTTCATGTTATGGTTTTTGTGTTTTTCATGATTTGTTCTTTTCATAATATGATTTTGTTTTTGATGATGCCTGAATTATTTTGTTCAGGATTTATTTGTGGATTAAAAAAAATGTGTTACCTTTGCACCGCTTTAATAGAGAAGCGCTTCTTGAAAAGGAAGTTTTGGAGAGGTGGCAGAGTGGTCGATTGCGGCGGTCTTGAAAACCGTTGTGCTGCGAGGCACCCGGGGTTCGAATCCCTGTCTCTCCGCTGAACACTAAAGACAAATAGTGGAAAAGCTAAGACAAGTCCCGTAAAATCAAGGTTTTACGGGACTTTTTTATTTTGTCGGCAGACAAGCAAAAGACAAGAAAATGCCCCGTTTGGACAAAGTAGTGTTACTAAATCGTTACTGAAAATTGAGCGAAATAAAATAGTAACGATTTTGATGTTAAGTTGTTGATTTGTCGCTTGTTGTCTCTTAGATGTCCGTTCATAAACTAATTGTTAATCGTTCCTTTGCAATGGGAATTATAAGCCCATTGTTACGGACATAAAAAACAAGGTATATGAGCAAAAGTACATTTAAGATTCTTTTCTACATTAGAAAGAATCAAGTAAACAAGGATGGAACAGTCTGCATTGCACCGTTCTGCACAGGTTTGTTTTCAGGCATTTAGTTGTAGGTGATAAACAGGAAATATGCTTGTAATTCTTAAAAGGGCAAATTCTAAAGGGTGAAATATTTAACGTTTTTATTAATTCTGTCTGACTGAATGTCAAAGATGAGAGTGAATCCAAACAAGAGCCACTCTCATCCTTGATGTGTAACATCCTCTTACTTCCTTCTCGCAAGATACTCAATGGCATAAACAGGCCAGCGGGGAACTTTGCGGATATTTGTGCGGACAGCAGGAATGTCGCACAGCAGGAAGAGGGCGGCAAGGGCTAAAGCGAACCAGATAACATAGCCATAGACCTGTTTCATTGCCACCATCATCATGGAGTGCAGGAAATCGTGGCTAACGTATTCTCCGAGGTTGAAGTGCGCCATATCCAAGTGTGTGAGAGTGAGTTGCTGTCCGTAGCTCGTCATGTTGTCGTTCATAAAGTGCGAGAAGATAGTGGTATAAATGCCATAACCTGCCGCTCCTGCCAGATACATGTGGAGGATGTTGAATACGAACAAGCCCATGAAGAACTGTTCAAGACTTGGGACCGATTCGTCTAAAGCCCACATCAATGTTGGGGCAAGGATGGCATACGCAAATCCTCGCAAGAAGATAGCAAAGCGGTACTGTTCGATATTGACGTTTATGTCAAGCGTGAAGTACATCAGCATACCATAGAGTGCGATGCCGATGAAGGCAATGCCGAAAAGTTTCCACACCTTCCATTTCCTGACTTTCAGCCAATAGAGATCGAGTAGGATACCGAGGTACATGCCGGGAAGTGCCCACATATACTGCGACTCTTTGGTCAGCTCCTCCAACCGGATGACTTCGCTGTAAAGTATCTCTTCCATCGTGTGTTCAGCACCGAAAGCGAGTTCGGCAAAGAAGGTGACGATGAGAATGGGAACAACGTTGCGACGTGTAAAAAGACTGAGCTCGATGTAGGGATAACGGTAGTAGCGCAGGCGGTAGAGCACAATGCCGAAAAGCACAATGGCAGCACCGAACAGAAGGCGTATGCGGAGGGTATCAAACCACATGAAATAGTCGCCGTACACCACAATGTACGACACCACGAGCATCAGTCCGCAGATGAGCAATGCTCCCTGAAAGTCGATACCTTTGAGCGACAGACGTTGAGGCATGGGACAAAACGGACGACAGAAGATGGCCTGCGTGAGCAGTACAAACGACATAGTGCCGATGGTGAAGACGTGCATCATCTGCCATGTGAAATGATGACCGAACCAGGCGGCAAGCCATCCGCTACCCTCGATGGCGGTGAGCAGGATGATGTGGAGCACAGGGAAGAAAACGGCAAAATCACGTCGGGGAGTAATCCAAAGCTGGATGTTGCTCATG
The DNA here is from genome assembly GCF_025146565.1 of Bacteroides eggerthii. NCBI lineage: Bacteria > Pseudomonadati > Bacteroidota > Bacteroidia > Bacteroidales > Bacteroidaceae > Bacteroides > Bacteroides eggerthii. Next base: position 2,321,532 of record NZ_CP102258.1, read on the forward strand.
CATTCAAACGTACCCTGTATCTTAGCCATTCCGGCTATGAAGCACACTATCATGAGCACATGCATCGACTGGCAATGCATCGTCAGCACATTGCATATGGCAAGAACGATGGCAGAACCACAGAGCAACTGTTTGTTGGTGAAGCGGAACTTCATGCGGAAGAGCATCGGAAAATAGACAGCCATACCCGCGAGGGTGGCATAAAGTAGGAAAAGTATGTCCTCGATCATAAAGTTGGTGGTGCCACGGATGCCATCCAGTGCACCGAGGTAGATGCCACCGCTGAACTGGAAGCAAAGGGCGGTCAGCACGTACAGCCATGGCTGTATACGACGAGGCACCCACCCCTTCATCATAGGCATGGAAAAGCCCATGCCGGGTGGAGGGCCACCGGCACTCTTCATAAAGAATTCAGTCAATTGTCCCATTATTCCTCAATGATACATTCCACATTATAACCGCTTTTAAGCCTGGCAACATCAGCATTCTCATTGAGCTTGATGCGTACGGTGACGCGCTGTTCGACCTTTACAAAATTGCCCGTGGCATTGTCTATGGGAATAAGTGAGAAGGCACTGCCGGTAGCATCAGAGATGCGTTCCACCGTCCCCGTATATTGTATACCTGGAACGGCATCGGCTGTAATCTCAGCCTTACTGCCCACTTTGATGTGAGGCAACTGGCTTTCCTTATAGTTCGCTTCAACCCAACGTTCACCATTGTCAACGATACTTACCAGTGTCTGGCCCGGATTGACAAGCTGACCTACGTGAATGTCCTTCGTGCCAACGGTACCGTTACAAGTGGCAATGATGTAGCAATAGGAGAGGTTGAGACGGGCGAGGTCGACGGCACGACGAGCCAGTTCGATGCCCTGCTCCGAAACGGAAAGGTGATGCCCTTGTTCGGTCATAACAGCCGACTGCATCTGACGTGAACGAACTGCCTGCTCGTAGGCTGCCTTGGCACTCAGATAGCCTGTATGTACTTTATCATATTGTTGTCGGGTGACAGCATCCTGACTGAGGAGCTTCTTGAAACGGGTATCCTCACGCATAGCATTCTCCATCTGTACACGTGCGGATTCGATGCCGGCTTCGGTAACGGTCATGCTTGTCTTGGTGGTAACGATGCTGCTTGCCGTTCCCTGCGAACCTTGTTCGGCACGGATAAGGTTGGTCTCGGCTTGGGCCAGTCGCAAGCGAAATTCGGCATCCTCGATGATGACGAGCGTATCACCTTTCTTTACCTGCTGGAAATCCGCGAAACGTACCTCGCGAATAAAGCCTTGCACACGACTGCTCTGAGGCACGACGTTCTGGCGTACACGGGCATTGTCGGTAAATTCTCCACTGCCGAAGTGCATAAACTGGCTCACCACATAAACGGCTCCACCCAAGAGGCAAAGCACGATGAGCACATTATATAAATAGATGTGTATCTTGTTCTTTTCCATTATTATAAAGTGTTTGTTACGTATTTGAGTGTATAGAAATTATAAAGCATGCTGATGCGGGCATTAACCAGCGCCATTTCGGCAGAGAGTTTCATGTTGGAGGCATCGACCATGTCGGTAAGGAGTGCAAGGTCGTTTTGATAACGATTCTGCACCACGGAGTAGTTCTGATTGGCAAGTTCCACCTGCTTCTGCTGTGTCTTCACCTCGGTGTAGGAGGTAAGGAGATTGGTGTAATTTGCCTGTACAGCATTTTCCACACCCTCACGAGCCAAGGCGAGCGCTTCCTTTGACTGCCGATGTTCAGTACGTGCCTTGCGGATGTGATGTTTGTTCTTCCAAAGACTGCCAAGGCTGAACTTTACGCCTATCCCGACAAACCACACGTTTACATTGCAATCTTTCGGGATGAGGTCTTGTGTATAAGGACCAAAGAGATGATTTTCTGCCACGACAGCCACCGAAGGCAATGATTCTGCCTTTGCCTGCTTCACCTTCTGTTCTGCAAGATTTGCGGCCACTTCCGACTGACGGATGCCAAGGTTGTTGCTTGTCGCCGTCTGCTGCCACGTATCTTGAGCAGTGATTGCCGAGAGTGCATTTATTTCTGTGTTGAGCTCGTTCTTATCAGGAACTATAACCGTCTGTTCCGGTAAATGAAGTGTTGTTACCAGTTGATGGTTGATGATGGTAGAAGCATCGGTGAGCTTTGTCAGTGTGAGTTCAAGACTCTGCAACTGGAATTCATAGCGAGTGATGTCGTTCTGCAAAACAGTACCCTGCTCATGGCGAGCTTTCATTTGGGCAATCTCCTTTTGCGTAAGTGCGATATTCTGGCGCACCACTTCCATCTGATTACCTAACTTACAGAGGTCAAGATAGTAACCCGTCAACAAGAAGCGCACTTCCTGGCGGTTCTTCTCCACATCGAGTTCTGCCATTTCCTTGCCCAATTCCGCCATACGGATGCCCGAACGGATAGCTCCACCGGCATAGACCACTTGTGCAACCTGAGCCGTAAAACTGTTTCCCCAATGAGGTGTGTCTTGCTTGCCGTTTGCAACGGGAATAACTCCCACACCCGGTACGATGTAGTCAGTTGTTCCATTAGCCGAAAAACCTCGCGACAACATGAAGGCATTGCCCGTATAACTGCCTTGAAGGCTCAAATCCACACTCGGCAGCAAAGCCGATTTGGCCGCTGCCAACCCTTCGTTAGCTGCCCGCAAAGCCACTTCACTCACCTTCACCTTCTGGCTCTGTTGGTCAGCAAGATTGTAAAGTGTCGTGAGTGTCATCGCCTGCACAGCCCTGTCTTGTGCATATATGGGCACAAGACAAGCCTCTCCGGCTATCAGGGCGACAGCCAGAGCAGAATAAACCATAAGTTTGTTCATGAAATAAAAATAGATGTATTGTTGTTCATTATTCTTTTCCTCTAACCGTTAACTATAAGCTGTTAACCTCTGTTCATTCCCTCGGAAATACTAATAATGAACCATAAGAGTCCGGACAGCACAACATCTGCCACAATGCGCTACAAACTGCCTCATCAGGGAATATTAAAAAATGAGAACAGAATTTCGGGCACTATTGATTGAGAAATCCGATGCAAAAATACAAAAAAAGTCAGAATAGGAAAAAAGTCGGAATCATTTTAAATGCAAACTTAAATAGGGGGGGGCCTTGTCTTCTATAATTATGATCTTGTCGAAAACGTCTCTTTCATTATAACATAAATTACGAATGGGGGCAATACTATTGCTATTCTTTTATCATATACTGGCAGGTGTGATTTAGGCATTAAACACCCATGTTTAAAAAACGGCCACAAAAATAAAGACGAAATAACATAGGTTCAAATAATTGTGATCTTTGTACCGGATAAAAAGCATTATTTGAAAAAGCAAATCAGAGCAATCTAAAGAAATCTGCAAGTTGGCGAATCGTAACCCGTTAGAACATAAAAGATTATTGTTATAAGTTTAATCACTTTTTAAACGTTATCCTGTAATACTAAGTTCTACATTATCGTTGAAAACATGTATTTTGGGTGAATATCTTTTTGACTACCTGATCATTGATGAATCATCCCAAGTCGATATTATTAAATCGGCTGACAAAGAGATAATTAAACCAAAGCATTCATTAATAAAAAGAACATTATGACATTTTGTATCGTAAACATTACCGTCTCACTGACTTGTCGGACAAGAATTCTGCAAAGAAAGTTTTTCTCACCATCACATACAAGTATGGACAGGCAGCCATGTTGACGGAAGAGTTGCCAAAGAAATCAGTGGCAATTCCGGTGTCGGCGAGGGTGAGAGAATCAGTGTGCTGAAAGATTTCCGCACACTGATGAGAAAGTTGCTGTTTTCCGGGCACTCTTCTTGGTTAAGACACCCCGGATGCATGAGCGGTAACTATTCCGCAAGATTTTCTGTAATTGAGGTTATAACATCTGTAATTCATCTACCAATCCTTTCTATAATCTCCTGTAACTTTGCAATGTGAAAAGAAAACATTGGTAATCAAAAGAATCAATCGGTTATGAAACGGACAATCTTTTTTACAGCAGCTTTCCTCTCTCTCTTAGGCCTGATGGAGAGTCGTGCACAAAACATGCAAAATAACAGGAATATGGAAAAGTTGAAACTTACGGAAGAATGGGATAAGACATTTCCGAAGAGCGACAAAGTGGACCATAGTAAAGTGACCTTTGTCAATCGTTTCGGCATCACGCTCGCTGCAGACCTGTATGTACCGAAAATCGCTGTTGCCGATAAGTTCCCGGCCATTGCAGTCAGCGGTCCGTTTGGTGCGGTGAAAGAACAATCGTCAGGACTGTATGCACAGACACTTGCCGAACGGGGTTTCCTGACCATTGCTTTCGACCCGTCGTTTACGGGTGAGAGTAGCGGACAACCTCGCAGTGTGGCTTCACCCGATATCAATACGGAGGACTTTTCGGCAGCAGTGGATTACCTTGCCACACGTCCCGATGTGGATGCGGAGCGTATCGGCATACTCGGCATTTGCGGTTGGGGAGGCTTTGCTATCAATGCAGCGGCCAATGACACGCGTATCAAGGCTACGGTGGCTTCTACCATGTACGATATCAGCCGCGCCAATGCCAACGGTTATTTCGATGCAGCGGACAATGCAGATGCACGCTACCGGATGCGTCGGGAGCTCAATGCGCAACGCACAAAAGATTATCGTACGGGTACTTACCCCTGCACGACAATGAATCCTGAACCGGCCGAAGATGCACCGCAGTTCATGAAAGATTATTACGATTATTACAAAACGAAACGAGGCTATCATTCCCGTTCCATTAACTCCGGTTTGGGGTGGAACCAGACTTCGGCACTTGCTTTCATCAATGCGCCAATCCTTGCTTATAGTGATGAAATTCGTAGCGCCGTATTGCTTATCCATGGAGAGAAAGCTCATTCCCGGTATTTCAGCGAAGATGCTTTCAAGAAATTGAAGGGGGATAACAAGGAGCTGATGATTATTCCCGATGCTGTGCATACGGATTTGTATGACCGTATGGACATTATTCCTTTCGATAAGATAGAGCTTTTTTTCAAGGAGCACTTGAAATGAGACAAAGGATGAGATCTGAATTGCAACAATGAATTATACATTAATAGAGAATTATGAACCGAATCATTTTAATTTCAGTATTCACTTTTTTTACAGTCAATGTCATGGCACAGAAAAAGATTGTACAAACCGCAGGGCGCGACCAGTTGGGTGAGTTCGCCCCAAAATTTGCGGAACTCAACGATGATGTCCTTTTTGGTGAGGTGTGGAGCCGTACCGATAAACTCGGCTTGCGCGACCGCAGTCTGGTTACAATTACATCGCTCATCAGTCAGGGCATTACCGACAGCTCGCTGACATTTCATTTGCAGTCGGCAAAAAAGAACGGTATCACCCGTACGGAGATTGCGGAGATTATCACGCATATCGGGTTTTATGCAGGTTGGCCAAAGGCATGGGCGGCTTTTCGTCTTGCCAAGGATGTGTGGGCGGAAGATGCAAACGGAGAGGATGCTAAGGCAGCATTCCAGCGTGAGATGATTTTCCCGATAGGTGAACCGAATACGGCATACGCGCAGTATTTCATTGGCAACAGTTATCTTGCACCCGTTTCGAGAGAGCAGGTAAACATTTCCAATGTCACATTCGAGCCGCGTTGCCGCAACAACTGGCACATACACAGAGCTACAAAAGGCGGCGGCCAGATGCTTATCGGTGTAGCCGGACGAGGCTGGTATCAGGAAGAGGGTAAACCGGCGGTGGAGATTCTTCCCGGTACGGTTGTCCATATTCCCGCAGGTGTGAAGCATTGGCATGGTGCGGCATCCGACAGCTGGTTTGCACATCTTGCATTCGAGGTTTCCGGTGAGAACACCTCCAATGAGTGGCTGGAGCCGGTAACAGATGAACAATATGATAAACTAAAATAATTCCTATGTATAAATTACTATTTGCACTGCTGATGACAGTCGGAATGACTACGGTAATGTGCGCACAGCAAAAACAGAAGATGAACAGTAAACATTCGAACAGCAAAATATTGGTCGCCTATTTCTCGGCAACCGGTACGACAGCCCGCGCAGCAGAAAAGTTGGGAGCAGCGGTGGGTGGAGACCTCTATCCGATAGCTCCTGCACAGCCTTATACAAGTGCAGATCTTGATTGGAACAATAAGCGGTCGCGTAGTTCGGTTGAAATGAACGATCCGAAGATGCGTCCGGCAATCAAAAGTAAAAAAGAAAATATCGGCACTTATGATGTGGTTTTTATCGGTTATCCTATCTGGTGGGACCTTGCTCCGCGAATTATCAACACATTCATAGAAGGTCATAGCCTGAAAGGCAAGACGGTAGTCCCATTTGCCACTTCGGGAGGCAGTTCGATTGGCAATAGCGCAACTGTATTGAAGAAAACCTACCCCGACTTGAACTGGAAGGAGGGACGTTTGCTCAATCGTACGGACGAGAAGGCTATTCGTGCGTGGCTCGATGTGATTGCTGTGAAATAGTTTTCGCTTTGAACACAGGAGTAGTTCTTTGAATTTCAGACTCAAATCCAAACCAATAGCCGCTTTGGCTGCTATCGTCGGTCGGGAGAAAGCAAAGTCTGAGGCTGTCTTTGTAGTGCCCGTATATGACTTCCCACTTTTCCGGTGGTACCTGATGTTTGGTTTTGGCTTTTTCTGCCGGGGCTTTTTTTAATGACATGCCGGCTTCTATCCATGCAATGCTGGCTTGCGTCTGATATTCTGGGCAGTTTTGTTTGCAGTATTCGTAAAGTATAAGTCCTCGTTTTTCCAAGCTCATAGGCTGGTCGATGAGATTTATCCGTATCAGGTATTCGAGGAACTTATGCAAGAATGTCTTGTCGTTCAATATTAGTTCCCGGGTTAGGGCTTGCCAGGCAGGTATATTATAGAAACCGTCTAAAAGGCGGGACAGTTGGCGGGCTGTTTGCAGCTCGCCAACACTGATTTCGTTTGTCTCTAAAACTTCGTAGGGCGGGAAAGGAGAGTAATGTATGCCAAGTGTTTCTGCCTGTCGGCGCATTTCCGTACCGGGAAGTAGCTTAAGCGATTCCAGCTGTATTTCTCCCGCATTATATCCGGCAAGGGTGTATACATCTTCAAAGATTTCATTGAGATGATAGAGTGGAAGTCCGGCAATGAGGTCGGCATGAGTCTCCATATTGGGGAGTGAACAGAGAAATTCCAATCCGGCCAACGCATCGGACAATTTACCCATGCGGCGGCTTTGTTTGAGAACGGGCTCACGCAAGCTCTGGATTCCTGCTTCAAGGTGAAGTAGTCCTTGAGGTAACCGCCTCAATTCTTCTTTTAATTCTTCGGAAAGAAGAGCCGGATGTATCTCTAAGTGAAAACGTATGTCGGGAAATTCTAAAAACAGTTGGAGCAGTTCTTTTGCCCGGCGTGCATTATAATTGAATGTACGGTCGAGTACGCGTACGTTTTTGATGCCATGTTCGTGGATGATTTGAAGTCGCCGGCGGATGCTGTCGATGGAGAGGGTACGTATGGGTTTCTCACCGCCGCTGACACAAAAAGCGCATGTATTGAAGCATCCGCGTGTGGTTTCAAGTTGTACGAACGGCTTGCTCCAATTGAAAAAACGGCTTTTTTCGGGTGGAATGAGTCCGGAGAAATTCAAAACCCGGGCTGTTCCGTTGTCTCTGTATTGCGCATCAGAATCCAGGAAGCACAGCCCGGAGATTGTATTCCACTGTTCCGGATGGTTCCAGCATGACAGCCACCGGGGAAAGGCTTCTTCTCCTTCTCCTCTGAATACGCAGTTCACAAAAGGATTTTTACGTAGAAAGAATTCATTGTCTCCGAGAAATTCCGGACCACCCAATATGAGGCAGGTTTCAGGGAGCAAGGCTTTTAGCCTTGATGTGATATGCAGTAATTGTTCGTGGTTGAAGAGCCAGGCCGTAGCGGCAAGAATGTCGGGCTTATGCCGGTAGGCTTCCTCTACAATAGTTCCTATGTTTTCATTGATTGTAGAGGATACGGAGGCCCACTCGATGGAAGTGTCGTCTGCTATCTGCGCGTGTAGTGCGGGGAGCGCCAGTGAGGAATGGGCATAAGAACTATTTAGGTCTATCCAGAGGATTTTCATATCTGATCAAGTTTGTCTTTGTAAAGAAAAAAATCCTTAATAATCTATTGACTATTAAGGATTTCTTTTGGGTGACTGAAGGGACTCGAACCCTCGACATTCAGAACCACAATCTGACGCTCTAACCAACTGAACTACAGTCACCATGTTGGTGCATTTCTTAAATGCGGTGCAAAGATAGGGATAAACTTTGATATTGCAAATATTTCGGTGAATATTTTCAAGAAAAAATAGCTATTTGCTATTCTCGCAAACTCCTGTATTGTGCTTGAACAGGAACTCTCGGGAGTTCTTTGTAAAGATATTCAGGCGGTTACGGGCTGCTTGTGGCAGTTGGTCAATGGGAGAGTAGGACGGATATAAAATGTAATTTTTTCCTCCGGTAAGAGTGGGACGGGCAGTCCATACTAAGGTGTATCCGCATTGTGCGACTCGGGAGAATGGAAAAGAAGGGATAAAAGAGTCGGGCAAGGGTGAATAACTTAATCTGCCTTGTAGCGGATGAATAGGAGAGGGCAGAGGGTATTTCTCCAGTTGCAGGGTGAAAATGAGTCCGCCGTCTGTATTTGCCGCGCTCATATTGGAAATGAAGTTTCCTAAGGAATAAACGACGGCGTGTTGCTGATTGCCGTCCTCGCGCAATTCCATAGGTTGGATTACGTGCGGATGTGAGCCGATGATATGGATTACGCCCTGTTCCAATAGCCAGTCGGCAAGTTCGCGTTGCTCCCGGTTGGGGAGTGATTGGTATTCTTCTCCCCAGTGCATGCAGGCTATAATGGCATCCGGACGTACGGCCTGGGCACTGTGGATATCCTTTAATATTGTTTCTTTATTGATGTAATTGACTATATTGGGCGGAGTGGCCTTTATTCCATTAGTGCCGTAGGTGTAGTTGAGTATGGCTATGCAGAAACCTTTTTTCCGGATAAAAAGAGGATAGCGCTGTGTGCGTTCGGCTACATTCCGGTAAGTGCCTGCATAAGGAATGGAAAGGGAGTCTATTTGAGCAATCGTTCGTTCCAGCCCTTTCTTGCCGCGATCCAGACAATGATTGTTCGCTGTGAGCAGAACATCAAATCCGGCATCCTTAATAGCTTGCAGATATTCGTCGGGTGCACTGAAAGTAGGGTAACCCCGATAGGGCTTTCCGCCGAGAGTCACCTCAAGGTTGCCGATTGCAATATCGGCATGGGAGATTTGTTCCTTTACGAGAGCAAAGCAAGAAGAATAATCGTATTTTCCGTCGGGGGTACGGGCAGCGTCTATTTGTGCCTGGTGTTGCATCAAATCTCCTACAAATAATAGCGTAATCCTTTTTTGTGCAGAAAGGACTACGCTATACAGTAGAAAGATAGAGGCAATGAACGCTTTCATTACCTTTGTCTATTGGTAAATAGCTTTTTTCCCGGCTAACAGGGTGTTTTTCATTAAAGAAACAATTGTCATCGGTCCCACGCCACCGGGCACAGGAGTGATGAATGAACACTTTGGAGCAACCTCGTCGAACTTAACGTCACCGGTCAGTTTGAAACCGGATTTTTTGGTTGCGTCCGGTACGCGGGTGGTACCTACGTCTATGACAACCGCACCCTCTTTTACCATTTCTGCTTTAACAAAGTTGGGCTGTCCCAAAGCTGCGATGATAATGTCCGCCTCTTGGCACTCTTTTACCAAATCCTTGCTGCGGCTGTGGCAAACGGTTACTGTGGCATCGCCCGGATAGGCTTTTTGCATCATAAGAGCAGCCATGGGCTTACCTACGATGTTACTGCGTCCTAATACTACACATTTTTTTCCGGAAGTTTCTATTTTATATCTTTTCAGTAATTCGAGAATACCGTTAGGGGTTGCGGAAACATAACAGGGCAGCCCTATGGACATGCGTCCTACATTGATAGGGTGGAAACCGTCCACGTCTTTACGGTAGTCAATGGTTTCAATCACTTTTTGTTCCGAGATATGTTTCGGCAAGGGTAATTGCACGATAAAGCCGTCTATGTCTGCATCTTCATTTAATTCGCGCACTTTCGCCAGCAGCTCTTCTTCCGTTACATCGGCTTCATAACGAATAAGCGAGGATTTGAATCCGCATATTTCGCAGGCTTTTACTTTGGCTGCAACATAGGTTTCGCTGCCACCATCATGCCCCACAAGGATAGCTGCCAGATGCGGACGCTTTCCGCCGCGCGCCACTATTTCAGCTACTTCCGCTGCAATTTCCTGCTTTACTTGTTCGGAAATTGCTTTTCCGTCAATCAGTGTCATATTCAATATTATTGTATTAGTTATTATTTATACAGCATTATCCGCAAAAGTAGAGTAAATAACCGAATAAAGCAAAAATCCCGCTAACTTCATTCAATATATGAAATTAGCGGGATTGATATGCAGCGGGGTATTTACCTTCTTATCTTTTCAGTTTCGGCATCATTTTACCCATTTTACTGCCGGTCACCATTTTCATCATCTTACGGGTTTGATCGAACTGTTTCAGCAGTCGGTTCACTTCTTGAATGTTTGTACCGCTACCTTTGGCAATACGCTGGCGGCGAGAACCGTTCAGAATAGCCGGGTTGCTGCGTTCTTCCGGAGTCATGGAGTAGATAATCGCTTCGATGCTCTTGAAGGCATTGTCGTCAATGTCAATATCTTTAATGGCTTTTCCAACACCCGGTATCATGGAAGCGAGTTCTTTCAGGTTACCCATTTTCTTGATTTGGGCAATTTGGTTCAGGAAGTCGTTGAAGTCGAACTGGTTCTTTGCAATTTTCTTTTGCAGACGTTTGGCTTCTTCTTCATCGTATTGTTCTTGTGCACGCTCTACCAGTGATACGATATCACCCATGCCGAGAATACGGTCGGCCATACGGGCAGGGTGGAATTGGTCAATAGCATCCAACTTTTCACCGGTACCGACAAATTTGATAGGCTTGTTTACTACGGAACGGATGGAAAGGGCGGCACCACCGCGGGTATCACCGTCCAGCTTAGTCAATACTACACCGTTGAAGTCCAAGCGGTCATTGAATTCTTTTGCGGTATTTACAGCATCTTGTCCGGTCATAGAGTCTACCACAAACAAGATTTCGTTGGGATTGATAGCGGCTTTTATCGCAGCAATCTCGTTCATCATTTCTTCGTCTACGGCCAGACGACCGGCTGTATCGACAATTACGAGGTCGTATCCTTTGGCTTTAGCTTCCTGTATGGCGTTCTGGGCAATGGCTACCGGATTCTTGCTGTCCGGTTCGGAGTACATAGGTACTTCAATCTGTTCGGCCAGCACGCGTAACTGCTCGATAGCAGCGGGACGGTAAACGTCACAAGCTACCAACAAAGGCTTCCGGTTCTTTTTGGTTTTCAACATTCGTGCCAATTTTCCGGAGAAAGTTGTCTTACCGGAACCTTGCAGACCGGACATCAGAATAACGGCCGGTTTGGAGTCAATGTTGATTTCCGCAGTTTCGCCCCCCATGAGCTGGGTTAACTCATCGTGTACGATTTTTACCATTAATTGGCTGGGCTTTACCGCTGTCAGCACGTTTTGTCCCAAAGCCTTTTCTTTAACGGTATCGGTGAAATTTTTAGCTACTTTATAGTTTACGTCGGCATCCAGAAGTGCTTTACGCACGTCTTTCAGCGTCTCTGCCACATTGATTTCGGTGATTTTACCTTCACCCTTCAAAATTTTAAACGACCTCTCAAGTCTCTCGCTTAAATTATCGAACATACTATCTAATTACAATTACTAAATTACAATTTACTCTTATTGAGGCGCAAAAGTACAAAAAATACCTGTAACTGCCTTCTTTTAGAGGCAGAATATTATTATGGTTTTGTGGCAGGATAGGTGAAAAGAATTGTTGGGCCTGCCGGTGCATCGGGAATAATCTGATAAGTACCATTGAAATGTTTCAGCAACAGGCGGTTGATTTCATGGTGTATAGAGGTTTCCTGATTGTTGTATTTCTTGTCTGCCAAAGGAGAGTTGGTTATTTTGAAACATAGGATTTCTCCATTTCTGTCCAGACTGAAATGGACTTCACGCTCTTCCTGAACAGTGGAAAAGCCTGTAAGTGTGCTGGTAATAATCTGCATCATCCAGTTACAGTCCGTGTGTATGATATATTCGTTTACTGATTTCTGAAAGTGGATATGCAGGTTGCTTCTTTGCATCTGTGCGGAGCAGATGGCATCGTTGCAGAGTTGGACAATATCGTAGTCCGTCAGTTGATATTTCATCATGTCGGCTTCCAGTCGGGATAAGTCCAAGACGTTGTTGACCAGCGACATGAGTTTCTCCGTATTCTGCTGTATGATTTCAGAATATTCCTTACGGCTTTTTTCGTTAATGTCAGTATCGGTGGTTATGAGCTGTGAGAACCCGACCACACTATGAAGCGGTACGCGAATGGCATGGCTCATGTTGGCAAGGAAGCGGTTTTTCTGCTCGTTGGCCTCCTCTGTTTTTCGGGTGGCTTCTTTGGTCTGCCTCTCGGAGGATTTGAGCTCTTTCCGTATCCGGTTAATGCGTATCGTATACATGATATATAACATCAGTATGACAGCCACTGCTACTAAAATGATAATCTGTATGTAGCCTTTTAATTGTCCTTGCTCCAGTATCAGTTGGCTTAAATGGTATGACTCTTTAATTTCTTCCAGTTGCTGATTGGAAATGGCGTCACTTATCGAATCTTCTATTTGGATAATCTCTTCATAGAGTGGCAACGCTTCGGTATATCTCTCCATCTCTTTTAGGATATCGGCTTTATAACCAGTTTCTTTGGCATAGTCAGATATGTCGAAATCATTTTCCTGCACAAAGCGAATCGCACTGTCGGCGATAGCAAGCGCCGTATCGTATTCTTTAAGAGTGAGATGATATTCCATTGCCATATTCCGGTAAAGAACCAGATAGGGGAGGAAACTGTTGGGGGTGATGTATGCGGAGCATTTTTTATAATGTTCTTTTGCCAGTTTTTGATTGCCGGTTTCTAAATATAGATAGGTATAATATATCTCTACGTAGAGATATTGATTGGAAATGCTTTTTAATATTGCAGGGTTATTATGTACCATTTTATCCAAAACTTCTTTACTCTTATCCAAAAATGTTTCAAGGTCGGTATAGCATTTTGTTTGTTTGCTGAAAGTAATGAGTTGGCTTAATATATTGATTTGTGTACCGGGGTGGGTGATTTGTGGAAACAGCTCATAAAGTTTCCTGAGTACTTTTTCCTCATCTTTCCGGCGGTTGGTTTCATGGTAGATATTTGCCAGGCATTGATAGGCTGAGGCCTCTCCGGTCACACTCTTTATACTTTGGGCTTTTTCCAGCATTTTGGATGCTTCGTTGAAAGCGTATTCATACTGGTTATTGTATACGTAGGTGTTGATGAGTAATTTCTGTGAGTTGAAATAGACTTTCCAATATTGTATACTTTGGGCTATGGGCTTTAACAGGTTGACCCATTTGCTGATACTGTCTTGCTCGCCGTCATTATTGTAATAATAAAGGGTCTGGAAGTATGCGCCATCGCAGATGTATAACTTGTTGTTCTGCAATTTCGCCTCTTTGTATAGCTGCTGTGCATATTTGAGTGCCAGTGGAGTGTCTTGTGAGGTTAATATTATTTGGTGTAATGTTTTCAGCCGGGTAGTGTCGTGAGGTAGTGCGGATAGTACGGTCAGTAAACTGTCGGTTATGGACGTTGCATGGCTGTTGCTCCAGCCGGGCAGCATTTGTAAGATGAAAAACAGTGTGATAAGTTGCTTTTTCATAGTTCTGCCTCCTTGTTATTTGGGGTGGTGTTGGGGATAGGATGGGTGAAAACAAACCGGGAACCGTCTTTGTATTCTGTGTCAATCCAAATTTCACCGCCGAAACGCTCGACAATCAGTTGGCAGATGGACAAGCCTAATCCGCTTCCCTGCACATTCTCGTCCAGTTTTTCAAAACGATGGAATATCTTGCCTTGCTTTTCAGGAGCAATTCCGCATCCTGTATCAGTTACAGCAAATAATGCCATGCCGTCCTGCTTTTCCAAGGTCAGGGTTATGCGGCCTTCCGTCGTGAATTTGGTTGCGTTGATAAGCAGGTTGATAAGCAGTTGTTGCAAACGGGCTTCATCGGTGTATAATTCCAGCTTTCCTAAAGAAGTTTGAAATACAATGGAAGCGGAAGTCTGCTTTATCTTATCTACGGTGTCAATAACATTTTGGCAAAGAGATACGGCATCATGGATTTCAAAACGGAATTGCATTTTTCCTCTTTCCAAACTGGATAGATCCACCACATCATCTATTAATTTTAATAGAAGGTCTGAATTTTGCTGGATAATGTCGTTACATTGTTTGCGCATCTCTGCGTCTATGTTGTTGTCGGTCAGAATAGAGGAAAAACCGGATAATGCGTTCAGGGGAGTACGAATTTCATGACTCATATTGGATAAGAGCAGGCTTTTGGCACGAATGGAATTTTCTGCGCTTTTTTGTGCCTTGTTCAGCTTTTCTCTGGATGCTGCCAAACTTTTGTTCTCCTGTTTGATGTGGAAAGCAAAGATAATGATTATGGTCAGGATGATGCTACTGCCGATAATCAGGTAAAACAACATCCGGTTTTTTTGTGTCTGGTTATCCAATTCAAGACGGTCTATCTGATATATGGTACGCAGTAAATTTATTTGAGAAGTGTAATTATGGGCATTAATAGAGTCGCGGGTTGTTTTAATGGTCTGATATGTTTCGCAGGCCTTTTTGTATTGTCCCAACTCTTTATAGATATAGGCTATCTTTTTTCGGATTTTCAGGTAATTGTTATATGTGTCTATGCTGCTGGACTTGCTGGCAAGTTCTGTGAAAAATAGAATCGCCTTTTCATAGTCCTCTGTTTCCAGTGCATATTCGGCCTGCATATATTTCAAGATATTGTCGTAAAAATGGGAGGGAGTTCTGCTGTTGATCTTTATGGCTTCATCTATATACTCCCGGGCTTTACTCAAGTCGTTATTGCGTAGGTAATAGTATGCATGGTAGGCATAGAGAAGAAAAGGGCTGAGACATTTGCTTTCGCAAATTTCGCTCATATGCTCTAAGTATGCTTTTGCCTCGTCCATCCGTTTGAGCTTGATGAGTGTGGGAACTAATTGGATGAATATTCTTTCTTGTATTTTTTCTGCATGAGGAGTTGCTTGTAAAGTTTTCATTGCCTTTTCATACTCCTCTACGGCTTCAGGTCTCATTCCGGCATTGAGGTAGATATCTCCTAAGGCTTGATAAGAGAGAGAAATACCAATGTTGTATTTCATTAACCGTGCCTCGTCCATCATGGCGTCGGCTTTTTTTAATGCTTCTGATATTTTGGCCTGAAGGGAATAAGCATATACAGCCATTTGTTTCATAAGAAACATATTTCTGTAATCTTTCTTTTGTCGGAGAGAGTCTACGATTTCCTCTTCCCATTCAATGATGTTGGTTGTTGTTGCGTCTTGGGAGTAGGCAAGATTATTGTTCATTAAGTCTTTTACCAGACGAAGATGTTTGCTACTCATTTCAGCGGAGGCTGAAAAAGCCCAAGGAGATATTCCAAGCAGTAAGAAGATTAAGATTAGGTTTGTTTTGTATGCTTTCACTTTCTTATCCTTTACATTGCACGAAAAATAGTAACATGTGGCAAATTTAAATAAAAAAGAGCAGAATAATCTAATTTATCCCGCTCTTTTTTAGATACTTGTTCTTATCTCTTATCACTATTTCTCATGCGAGAGTTTAACTGTTCATACTCATCAAGAACTCGTCATTGTCCTTGGTCTTTTCCATGCGGTCTTTTACGAAGTCCATTGCCTCTATCGGGTTCATGTCGGCAAGGTACTTACGGAGAATCCACATGCGATCCAGCGTTTGTTTGTCTTGCAGCAGGTCGTCGCGGCGGGTGCTGGAGGCAACGATGTTGACTGCCGGGAAGATGCGCTTGTTGGACAGGTTGCGGTCGAGTTGCAATTCCATGTTACCTGTACCTTTGAACTCTTCAAAGATGACTTCATCCATTTTGGAACCGGTATCAATTAGCGCTGTTGCAAGAATAGTCAGCGAACCTCCTCCTTCAATGTTGCGGGCAGCACCGAAGAAACGTTTCGGTTTGTGCAGCGCATTAGCGTCTACACCACCGGAGAGGACTTTACCGGAGGCGGGAGAAACAGTGTTGTAAGCTCGTGCCAGACGTGTAATGGAGTCTAGGAAAATAACAACGTCATGTCCACATTCTACCATTCTTTTGGCTTTTTCCAAAACGATGCCTGCTATTTTTACGTGACGTTCTGCAGGCTCGTCGAAAGTGGAAGCGATAACTTCTGCATTTACGGTACGTGCCATGTCGGTAACTTCTTCCGGACGTTCGTCAATCAGCAGCATAATCATGTAAACTTCGGGATGGTTGGCTGCAATGGCGTTGGCAATATCTTTCATTAAGATAGTCTTACCGGTTTTGGGCTGGGCTACGATTAATGCACGCTGTCCTTTACCGATAGGGGCAAAAAGGTCTACTACGCGGGCCGACATGGAATCGGAATATCCACCTTTGCAAAGTCTGAACTTTTCGTCAGGGAAAAGTGGGGTGAGATGTTCAAACGGTACGCGGTCGCGCACGAAAGCCGGATCGCGCCCGTTAATCTTGGACACTTTTACCAACGGGAAATATTTTTCACCTTCCTTTGGAGGACGGATCACACCTTCCACTACATCACCGGTCTTTAAGCCGAACAGCTTGATTTGTGATTGTGAAACATAGATGTCGTCAGGAGAAGAAAGGTAGTTATAATCGGATGAGCGCAGAAAGCCATAACCGTCCTGCATGATTTCCAATACGCCGGTTCCGGTAAGTATATCGTCGAATTCATATGCCTTTTCACGTTCTGCTACCGGCTTGCGTTCCGGAGCAGCATAATTGTTGTCATTACTGTTCTGCTGTTGTGCGGGACGTTGCTGCTGTGCAGGACGTTGGCTGTTGTTATTGTTACGATTGTTATTGTATGGAGTGTTGTTGTCGCGGAGACGAAGACGGGGGCGCTGTTGTTGCGGTTGCTCTGCTACGGGAACGGGAGTTTCTGCTTTGGTGGCCTCAAACTTGCCGATGAGTTCCGATGGTAATTCTATTTTTTCGGTAGGCAGATCCTCGATGGGGATGAAATCGTCCTCTACTTCCGGTAAAACGGGCGTTTCATCCGGTGTCGGTTGTGGAGCAGCTGGGGTTACTTTCGGTTCGGCTTTCTTTATTTCCGCTTTTTGGGGTTCTGCAACTTCTGCTTTAGTTTCCGTCTGGGCAGTCTTGGATACTTCAGTTACGGGGGCCGCTTCTTGCTTTACTTTACGAGGACGTCCCGGTTTGCGTTTGGGAGCTTCGGTCTCTGTTGCGGGAGTTGAGGAAGCAGCCGTCTCTTTAGCTGTCTCTACTGTTTGTGCAGAAGTTTGTGTGGCAGGTGTTTCTCCTGTTTTTCCTTTTGTAAGCTCGCCGTTTTTATTGGCTGTGAACACCTTGTCCGTTCCTTCTTTCTTGACTGTTACGCGAGAACGTTTTTGTTTGTCCCCCTTACGTTCTTCTTTTAATTTGTCGGCAGCTACTTTCTTGGTTGCTCCTGCAATAGCTTGCTCGTCAAGGATCTTGTAGACAAGTTCTTCTTTCTTGAGAGAATCTGTTTTTTTGATACCAAGCTCTTGGGCAATAGCTTGCAATTCCGACAAATTTTTGTCGTTTAATTGAATGATATTATACATACAGTATATGTGTGAATGGTTTTTTACTTATTTGGTAAGTCTACCTTGTAAATTATGATTTAATAGGGATATTTATTATTGAACCGGAAATCTGGTTAACAATCCTCACCTCAGTAAGGAGTTACAGAATGTTTCAACGGTGCAAAGGTAATAATAATTTTTGGTTTCATAAATAAATCGTCTTTTTTTTAATTTTAAAAGTCTATCTTTGTTCCATTATCATCAAGAAATAGATTTATGAATATATGCGGAGTTCATTTAGTTACTTTTTCGCCTACCCATACCTCTAAACAAGTGGGCGAGGCAATTGTTCGAGGTACAGGTGTTTCTGAAATAATGAAAACGGATCTGACTTTGCATCCGGCAGGAAAGCTGGAAATACCGGAAAATACTTTAGCAGTAATTACTGTTCCCGTATACGGTGGGAAAGTGGCGCCTTTGGCATTGGAACGGATGAAGGATATTCATACTTCGGGCGCACCGGCGGTGTTGGTTGTTGTTTATGGTAACCGGGCCTATGAAAAGGCGTTGGTGGAGTTGGATGCATTTGCGTCGGAAAGAGGGTTTAAAGTAATTGCAGGAGGAACGTTTGTTGGCGAACATTCATACAGTACGGAGCAGAATCCCATAGCAGTAGGACGGCCGGATGTGGATGATCTGCAATTTGCGGAGACATTTGGCGCTAAAATACGGACAAAGATTGAAACTGCAGCCGAAATGGATAAATTATATGCTGTCGATGTCAACCGTATTCAACGTCCTTATCAGGCATTTTTTCCGTTATTCCGTTTTTTGCGGAAAGTGGTGAAACTGCGTAAAGGCGGTGTGCCTATGCCTCGTATTCCGGCAGTCGATACAGAACTTTGCAATCACTGTGGATATTGTGCGGTGCATTGTCCGGCAAGTGCCATCAAGAAAGGTGATGAGTGTTACACTGATGCGGAAAAGTGTATCCGTTGCTGTGCCTGTGTAAAAGGTTGCCCGCAAAAAGCTCGTACATTTGATACGCCATTTGCCGCTCTGCTTGCCGATTGTTTCAAGAGACAGAAAGAAAACAGGATTATCTTATGAAAGTTACAAAGGAAACTTATATTTAAGGTACAAACGTCTTTTCATGTTTTGAATAAAGAGAATAGGAGTTACTGTTTTTTCTTAATAATGTGGATTATGAGCACGCGTTGTGTGGAGGAATCAATGCGGAAGCGGTTGTCTGTCCTTTCGCCTACTAACCAGATAATGTCTTTGCCGCAACACAACACCCATTGTTGTTCTTTGCGCAGGAGGGAAAACTTCCGGTCGGTCATGTAGTCACTTACTTTTTTTCTGCCTTTCATGCCGAATGGGGTAAAGACATCGCCTTGCTGCCAAAGCCGTAGGGAAAGGGGATGCAGAAGCTTGTCAGCATCAAAACAGGCGACTTCTTTATCGCGGGGAATGATGAAGTCCGGGGTGAGAGAGTATTTTTCCATTGCCAGCAAGGGTTGTTCAACCTGTTGATACGCTTCAATTAAAAGGTACTTACGATCTTTCACAACGCGCCAGTGTTCCGAAGAAAAGGTTTTTCCCGGTTGTCCTTCCAACGCCCGGTATATATCTCTGATTTGAGCAGCATTGAAACCGAGCGGATATAATATTTCAAACAATAATGTTTCGGGAGCAGTTTCTTGCATCAGAGCGTCAATGCATATTCCCTCTGTTGTTTGCACCCGCTTTGTTGCTTCTTCTATGCTTTTCTTATATATGATGGATACTTCGCTTAGATGTTCGGCTGTATTGAAAATACTTTCTTTGACGGAAGGATTGATTTCCTGCATCATGGGGAGCAGGTTAAGCCGTATTTTATTACGGGTATATTCATCTTGCAGATTGGTGCTGTCTGTTACATAGTCCTGTCCTGTGCGGTTCAGGTAATTAATAATTTCTTTGCGGTCCAGACAAAGGAGAGGGCGTACGATGTGCCCGTTCTTGGGGCGTATTCCCCTTAAGCCGTTAATTCCTGTGCCGCGGATTAAGTTTAGCAGAAGAGTTTCTACGCTGTCATCCCGGTGATGAGCTACGGCAATGACATTGGCACCGCTTTTTCGGCGTATTTCTTCAAACCATTCGTAACGTAGTTCCCGCGCTGCCATTTCAATGGAGATATGTCGTTCTTCGGCTGTACGTACAGTATTAAAATGGACGATATGTAATGGAACTTGCCGCTTTGCACATAGTTGACAGACAAATGCCTCGTCTCTGTCAGACTCTTTGCCGCGGAGGTGGAAATTGCAGTGTGCGGCTTCGCAGTTGTACCCCAACGTTTGCAACAAACATAACAGCGCAACGGAGTCGGCTCCGCCACTCAAGGCTATGATTACTTTGTCCGTTGGCATAAAAAGCCGTTTCTGATTGATGTATTGTGCTACTCTTTCCTGTTCCATGGGGGCAAATATACATGTTTCTTATTGAATTTTATTATTTCCGTATGGAAACATCGCTCGGAGTGATGTATGTACTACGCGTTTATTTCCTTAAGCCTCTTCTTATTTAAAAACATTCTAAATTATTTGCGCTGTATGAACTTATCTTTTATCTTTGCGGCAAAAATAAAGAAAGACAGAAGACTATGCGTTTGTCCGAATTGAAAACCGGTGAAAAAGGTGTAATTGTTAAAGTACTGGGACATGGTGGTTTCCGTAAGCGAATCGTAGAAATGGGATTTGTCAAGGGAAAAACGGTGGAGGTACTGCTGAATGCCCCTTTGAAGGATCCTGTTAAGTACAAGGTAATGGGATATGAAATATCATTGCGGCATCAGGAAGCTGAAATGATTGAGATTGTTGGCGAACAGGAAATGCTCCGGGATGCGGTACATCTTGATTATCACGAGGGGATGAGCGAGGATATGCGTCTGAGTGAAGAAGAACTGAAACGTATCGCTTTGGGCAAACGTCGTACTATTAATGTGGCTTTGGTGGGAAATCCCAATTGTGGCAAGACGTCTCTTTTTAATATTGCTTCGGGTTCGCACGAGCATGTAGGGAATTATAGCGGTGTAACCGTAGATGCCAAAGAAGGCTATTTCGACTTTCAGGGCTATCACTTCCGCATTGTAGACTTGCCGGGAACCTATTCTCTTTCTGCATATTCTCCTGAAGAAATTTATGTTCGTCACCACATTATCAATGAAACGCCGGATATTATAATCAACGTAGTGGATTCTTCCAATTTGGAACGTAATCTGTATCTTACTACCCAGCTGATTGACATGAATGTACGTATGGTTATTGCGCTCAATATGTACGATGAACTGGAAGCGAGTGGTAATACGTTGGATTACGTAAAGCTTGGACAATTGTTCGGCGTGCCGATGCTGCCTACTATTAGCCGAACCGGGAAGGGGATTGAACAGCTTTTTCATGTTATTATCGGTATTTACGAAGGCGGAGACTTCTTGGATAAGAAAGGGAAAGTGCGTGCTGAAATACTGAATGACCTGCGCAATTGGCACAAGGAATATGTGCCCGATCATGATTTTGGGACTCACAAGGAGGAGAAGGAACATCCGGTTGGCTTTTACCGCCATATTCATATCAATCATGGGCCTGAACTGGAACGGAGCATTGAGGAGGTGAAGCGCGTTATCAGCGTCAATGAAAACATACGGTATAAATATTCTACTCGTTTTTTGGCTATCAAGTTGCTGGAAAATGACGGTGACTTGGAGAAAATAGTACAGGAGTTTCCTAATGGAAAAGATATTATTGAAGTTCGTAATCGTGAAGAGCAACGCCTTCGCAATGCGATAAACGAGGATAGCGAGCAGGCCATTACGGATGCTAAATACGGTTTTATTTCCGGTGCACTTCGTGAAACCTATGTTGACAATCATGAAGATACGGCACGTACCACGCGTGTGATAGACTCGATTGTGACGCATCGCGTATGGGGGTACCCTATTTTTTTTCTGTTCCTGTATCTGATGTTTGAAGGAACATTTATACTGGGGGACTATCCTATGCAGGGTATTGAATGGCTGGTAGGGGTACTGGGCGATTGGGTGAGGAATAACATGTCAGAAGGTCCGCTGAAAGACTTACTGGTTGACGGTATCATTGGTGGTGTAGGCGGGGTTATCGTCTTCCTGCCGAATATTTTGATTTTGTATTTTTTCATTTCTTTAATGGAAGATTCCGGATATATGGCGCGTGCAGCTTTTATTATGGATAAGATAATGCATAAAATGGGGTTGCATGGTAAGTCTTTCATTCCTTTGATTATGGGATTTGGTTGCAATGTGCCGGCCATTATGGCTTCACGAACCATTGAGAACCGTAAAAGTCGGCTGGTAACCATGCTCATCAATCCGTTGATGTCATGTAGTGCCCGTTTGCCTATTTATTTGCTGTTGGTGGGGGCGTTCTTTCCCAATAATGCCAGTCTGGTATTATTGGTAATTTATGCTATCGGTATTTTGCTGGCGGTAGTTATGGCGCGGCTTTTCTGTCGTTTTCTGGTGAAGGGAGACGATACGCCGTTTGTTATGGAGCTTCCCCCTTACCGCATACCCACATCCAAGTCTATTTTCCGCCATACTTGGGAGAAAGGTGCGCAGTATTTACGTAAAATGGGGGGAATCATTATGATAGCTTCCATTGTTATATGGGCTTTAGGATACTATCCGAACCATGACGCATATACAGATGTGGCCGAACAACAGGAAAATTCTTATATCGGTAGGATAGGTAAGGCCATGGAGCCGGTGATAAAACCGTTGGGCTTCGATTGGAAGCTGGGCATTGGTATTCTTTCTGGTGTAGGAGCTAAGGAATTGGTGGTAAGTACACTTGGCGTACTGTATGCAGATGACGCCGAAGCTGATGCGGTGAGTTTGGGTGAACGTATCCCGATTACTCCTTTGGTGGCTTTTTGCTATATGGTGTTTGTACTGATTTATTTTCCATGTATCGCTACACTGGCTGCCATTAAAGGAGAATCAGGAAGTTGGAAGTGGGCATTGTTTACAGCAGTGTACACCACTGTGCTTGCATGGGTAGTGGTCTTTGCTATTTATCAGATAGGAGGAATGTTTGGATGAATAATTGGCAGAATTGGGCAGTAGCCCTTATTTTATTACTGTGTATTGTCCGTATAGGGCAGAGTATTTATTCTTTTTTTCGTGGAGTGAAGGAAAAACGTAATCCTTGTGCAAATTGTGCAACTGGCTGTGAATTAAAGAATTTATATGAGAAGAAACGTTCGGAGTGTAGTGAAGAAAGAAAAGAAACAAAGAAAAAATGCTGCGGATAGTTGGTAGTTCCAAAAAATGTACTACCTTTGCATCCGCAAACGAGAAAGACTGGTTCCTTGGATGAGTGGCTTAGTCAGCGGTCTGCAAAACCGTGTACGGCGGTTCGAATCCGCCAGGAACCTCAAAAACTCCGGAATATCTATTTGAATATTCCGGAGTTTTCTTTTTCATAAAATCATCATAGAAACTTGTGGGTTCGGGTAAACGTAGGTTCTATAAGACATTAAAACATCGGTAATTGGTATATGAATCCTACTGATACTCTGTTCGTAGAGTAGTTTTCTTGTCCAAGTGATTTAGCGCGGGCTGTAAAATCATAAGTACGGCCTACGTAAGTGAGGAAGAAATGCAGGTTGGTATCCATAGGGTAGAACTCTACACCGGCAAAGTAGCCCCATGCGGTACGGTATTTCCCTTTTTCTAAATTTTCCTGTTGTTTGGTGAGAGATGCTGTTTCGTACATCCCTTTTACGAAGACATTCCATTTAGGTAGAAAACGGTAATTCAATTTAGTTACCATTGAAAAGTATCCGATGTTGGAAGCATTGTGCCCTTCCATGCTGCCTGTTATTCCTGTCATGATGCCTTTGCGGTCGATACTTTCTTTGGAGTACATGAAATCGAGGAACATATTGAACTTATCTAAGTTTAGTTCATTACCGAACGCATAATAATAGAGGTACTTGTCTTTTGCTTCGTTCATGATAGAAGCAGACCAGCGCGTCTTGAAGATGTCATTGAAATTTCCGTTCCAGTTCAAAGTATACACCAGTGGAAGTTTGCCCGATTCTATTGTTGGGAGTTCATCTTCGGCGTTTTCAACACCATATGTCTTGTTGAAAGAACCGTTGCGGCTGTCCAATATTTGAAGGTTCAGCTGCTGATGGGCGTTAATATCGTAACCGATGTTCAAACCGGTCATGAAGTTGCTCATGTTCTCAATCATATCGCTATATTCGTATATTTCGATAGGATTCAGATCGAATTCAATGCCACCGTATGCAGTACATTGCTTGCCGGCAAAGATAGAGAACCCCTTTCCTAACTTTACGCCAATTCCGGCAATATCGATAGAGGTAGGAAGATTGTCTATATTTCCACTGCTGTCATTTGATCGGTTTAGCCGTTGCCGGTACCGGTATGAGAGCCAGTTGTTGAGATTTCCTTTGGCTTCAATGCGGAGTTGTCTCATTTTGAAAGCCCCTTCTTCAAAACCATTGCGGAAATTGGCATCGAAACTGCCTTGCATGTTGAGGAATAAGTTGAACTTATCCTGTTTTTTCTTTACGTTGGTGAGTTCTTCAAACAGCGTTTTATTCTCAAGGAACTTCTCGTTTTTTTCTGTATTTTGAGAATACATGCTTTGCATGCAGCTTGCTGCCAGGAGTATAAATGTCAGTTTTTTTATCATTGCCACCGTTTTTTAGTATTCATTAAAATATTCCTGAATCTGTTTCCAGTCATTGGTCTTGGTTAGCGCAAGCATTAGCAAAACACGTGACTTCTGAGGATTTAACTCCTGTGATGCGATAAACTGATATTGCGCATCGTCTACTTCTGCATCGAGAGAGGTCGGGCCTGTCGGCACTCTTGATGAACGGACCACAAGTATACCTTTCTTGCGTGCATCTATTAGTATGGGAAATATATTCTTATGAATATTTCCGTTGCCTACTCCTGCATGGATAATACCTTTATATCCGTTATCTAACATTGGGGCGACGATATCGGCTTCGATGTTTGAATAACTGTAAACGATACCTACTTTGGGGAGTGAGTTCAAGTTGGTAACATCGAATACGGATTGAGTAGTATGTTTCTTTGCGGATGACA
The DNA here is from genome assembly GCF_025146565.1 of Bacteroides eggerthii. Classification (NCBI taxonomy): domain Bacteria; kingdom Pseudomonadati; phylum Bacteroidota; class Bacteroidia; order Bacteroidales; family Bacteroidaceae; genus Bacteroides; species Bacteroides eggerthii. The sequence continues at coordinate 2,346,577 of NZ_CP102258.1, forward strand.
TATTATATGTGACCTTGCCATTCAAGACATAGCCAAGTGCGCCGTCATTGGGGGCTTGAAATGTTTGTACGTCAACGGTATTCATTTTCAGTACGCTTGCAGCACCGAGTACGCTTCCGTTCATTGCCACTAAAACGCCTTTTCCTTTGGACTCTTTTGCTCCGGCCACAACAACGGCATTATATAAGTTAAGAGGCCCGTCGGCACTGAGGGCGGTGGATGGGCGCATGGCTCCGACTAAAACAACCGGTTTATCGCTCTTTACTGTCAGGTTGAGGAAATAGGCTGTTTCTTCCATTGTATCGGTTCCATGGGTAATCACGATACCGTCAATGTCAGAGCGTTTCAGAAGCTGGTTAATCTTCTTTGCAAGAGTTAGCCAGACATCATCGTTCATATCTTGTGAACCGATTTTTACGATTTGCTCTCCTGTTACGTTAGCTATATTTTTCAGTTCAGGCACAGCGTCAAGCAGGGTACCGATAGCTACTTGTCCGGCAGTATAATTTGTGGCAGTAGCAGACGTTCCTGTTCCGGCAATTGTTCCACCGGTGGCAAGGATATGAATATTAGGCTTTTGTTGCGCAAAAGTCATCATTGCGGAAAACAGTAGCATAGCGGCTACCATACTGAGTCTTTCTAATTTTTTCATAACATAATTTGTTTAAATTAAAAAATAGGTTGAAGTATAATATATCAGAATATTTGTATGAATAATAACCCCAAAGCAATTGCAACCACAGTGGAAACAATACCTGGCATCATAAAAGAATGATTGAGTATGTATTTGCCGATCCGGGTTGTTCCTGTACGGTCAAAGTTGATGGCTGCCACTACGGTAGGATAGTTGGGAATGAAGAAATATCCGTTGACGGCGGGGAACATGGCTATCAGCATATAGGGCGATATTCCCAAAGCAATGCCGAGTGGCACTAAGGCGCGTACCGTAGCTGCCTGGCTATATAACAGGATGGACATGACAAACAAAGCGATGCCGAACAACCAGGGCATTTGGCGCACAACACCTTCAATGGAGGCGGTAAGTTGTGCCATATTACCGTTCAGGAATGTATCGCCCATCCAAGCAATGCCAAAAATAGCGATTACAGCCTGCATCCCGGCCGGGAAAACAGAACCTTGTGTCGCTTTGATTCCATCTGTTTTGGTCACTAATAGAATAATGGCTGCAGCCGAAAGCATAATGATTTCTATAATGGAAGACATGCCCAAGGTGACTGTCTCTCCACCGGCAAGGAAAGAAGGACGCATACCTTCAAATGAACCGAAAAGGACAATGAAGGCGGTAGCGAGGATGAAAATAATTACGGAAAGCATGGCATGGCGCTTGTTCTTTACATCATCAATCTTTATTTTTCTGCCATCAAAGTATCCCTCAGCCATACGCTTCTGATACTCAGGATCATCAACCAGCTCTTTTCCTACGCGCATGGAACACAGTGCACCTACCAGAACGCCGAGGATTGTAGCAGGAATCGTTATTTTCAATATATCGAATAAAGTAATATCGAATCCGGTCAGTAGGCCAAGCAGAGCAACTGTTGCTGCCGAAATAGGGCTTGCTGTAATGGCCTGCTGCGAAGCGATAACTGCAATGCCCAACGGGCGTTCGGGCCTGATTTTGGTTTCAATGGCAACTTCGGCTATGACAGGAAGAATGGAATAGGCAACATGTCCGGTTCCTGCTACAAAAGTAAATAAATAGGTTACGATAGGGCTGAGGATCGTTACGTGAGACGGATTTTTCCGTAATAGCTTTTCCGCTAACTTCACCATATAATCAAGTCCGCCGGCTGCTTGCATGCAGGAAGCTGCGGAAATAACGGCGGCAATCATTAACATTACATCTATTGGCGGTGCCGTAGGTTGCAAGCCAAATACAAAGGTTAGTATACCTAAACCCACACCACCCATCACTCCGAGGCCTATGCCTCCTAAACGTGCGCCTATGATAATAGCGGTCAGCACAAACAATAGTTGTAATATCATATATTTCTTGTTTAAAGATCAGATATAAAGGTTATTCCGTTTTTTATGTTGGCTAATTTCTGAAAATATCTTTTATATAACAAAAAAAGGGGGTCAATGTGTTGTGTTTGTTATTTTATATTTTCTAAATAAAATGTTTATTAACTAAATTTCCTATTCATTGTGGATTAATTCATATGTATCAATTTAATATGATAAGTTCGCTAATATGCTTAATACTTTCTTGTATTTAAAGTTTGTTAACCTGATATTAAAGCTTTGTGTTTACAAAACATTTTATTGTATATTTGGTTATCCTTTGATGACTATTTGTGTAAATAGTTAATAAATGTATATATATTATGAAAGAAGAAGCATTGAAGAAAACTCGCATTGAGAGTGATTTGATTGGCAGTCGGGAAATACCGGAAAATGCCATGTATGGAGTGCAAACCCTTAGAGGTATTGAGAACTTTCGGATTAGTAAATTTCATCTGAACGAGTATCCTTTATTCATCAACGCTCTCGCTATCACCAAGATGGGAGCAGCTATTGCTAATTATGAGCTTGGTTTGCTTACCGAGAAACAAGTGGACGCCATTTTGAAGGCTTGTAAAGAAATACTTGAAGGTAAGCATCATGAACAGTTCCCGGTGGATATGATTCAGGGTGGAGCCGGAACCACTACCAATATGAACGCCAACGAAGTGATAGCCAATCGCGCTCTTGAATTATTGGGGCATAAACGTGGTGAATATCAGTACTGTTCGCCGAACGACCACGTAAATCGTTCACAATCAACGAATGATGCTTATCCTACTGCTATACATATAGGTATGTATTATACTCACCTCAAACTGATGAAGCATTTTGAAGAACTGATTGATGCATTCCGGCGTAAGGCGGAAGAGTTTAAGCATATCATTAAAATGGGACGTACGCAGTTGGAAGATGCTGTTCCGATGACTCTCGGACAAACGTTTAATGGATTTGCCAGCATCCTGCATGATGAAATAAAGAACCTGAACTTTGCGGCGGAAGAGTTTCTTACTGTCAATATGGGGGCTACCGCCATCGGCACCGGTATTACGGCAGAGCCGGAATATGCTGAAAAATGCGTGAAGGCTTTGAAGGAGCTTACAGGCTGGGATATTAAATTATCTGATGATTTGGTGGGAGCTACTTCGGACACCTCCTGTCTTGTAGGATATTCTTCGGCTATGAGGAGAGTTGCGGTGAAGATGAATAAGATATGCAATGATCTTCGTCTGCTTGCATCCGGACCGCGCTGCGGATTGGGAGAAATAAATCTTCCTGCCATGCAACCGGGATCTTCTATTATGCCGGGCAAGGTAAATCCGGTTATTCCGGAAGTGATGAATCAGATTGACTATAAGGTAATAGGCAATGACCTCTGCGTGGCTATGAGTGGTGAAGCGGCACAGATGGAATTGAATGCAATGGAACCTGTTATGGCACAATGTTGTTTTGAGTCTGCCGATTTGTTGATGAACGGGTTCGACACTTTGCGTACTCTTTGCATCGATGGTATCACTGCCAATGAAGATGTGTGTCGCAGATATGTGCACGACAGCATCGGTGTGGTTACCGCCCTTAATCCGGTGATTGGTTATAAGAACTCTACCCGAATAGCCAAGGAAGCTCTTGAAACGGGAAAGGGCGTTTATGAGCTGGTATTGGAGCATAACATTCTTTCCAAAGAAGATTTGGATACTATTCTGAAACCGGAGAATATGATTAAGCCTGTAAAGTTGGATATAAAGCCTAATCTTTTATTAGAAAGAGAAGCTCGTTCCGGCATGTAACGACATCATGACATCTCTTCCCTGTACGTTGTCTTGCATCAGCAGTTCTTTACCGTAAAAGCGGATTTTGGGCTCAAGAAATACTTTGAAGCGGCGACTCACTTGGTAGGAAGTTTGCAGTCCCGCTTCTCCGCCGATAAAGAAACGGTTGTCCTGTTTTAATCTCATGGATGCCACAATTCCGGCAAACAGCTGCACATCGTATTTGCGTTCAGGGTCATATCCTGTCATTAGATTGGTAAGGTTCAGCATATAGTCAAGGCTTCCGCTTGCCATGTTATATTCTATTGCCTTACCTTTTAACTCTGCGGAGAAAGGTCCGAAGTCTGCTCCAAAGCGGAGTGAAGATAGGGGAGTGAAAGTGCGTCCTGCTGCTATCATGGCCTGATAGTTAAAGTTGCGTTTCGGTTCATATCGTTTCATCTGTATGGGAGTTGCAAAGCCGATTACTCCGCTTGCGAAAAAAGAAGGTTTGAACAAGTCGCGATTCAGAGAACGGGCCATGCGGTTTTCTTCATTGGCACGTTTGATTTCAATACCCACATTGATGCTGTACAGATTGTCTGTGAACTTTCTGGCAACGTACCGCCCCTCTTCTTTTTCATTGGTTTTTAAGGAATATGATGCCATACTGGCACGTGGTTCCAAAAATACGGAGACATCACCGAACAGACGGTATTTCAGTTGCAAACCGCCTGTGAAGCCTGTGTATCCGCCTTTTGCGGGACGATAACCGTTTTCTTTCTGAATGTATCCCAGTTCACCGCCGGCTAACACGTTAATGGAAAACTTAGGATCGAGTTGTCTTCCGTTAAAGAAATAAGTGGCATCCAGCATACCTTCCAAACGGCTGCCTGCGTATGCCGACATCTCGTAGAATTCTTCGCCTGCGGCACTTGCAGAGGGGGCGATCACTTTTTTATGCCAGGTATCGGATGATTTAAACGCTGATAGCCGTAGGCCGAATGCCGGTATCAGCCATTTTCCGACTGACAGGCTGATATGCGGTCCGATAGAATTCACCAGTCCTATTTCGCTTGTCAGGCGGGAGCCCTGAAACTGTCCGCCGGCAGCGATACTGACAAAGGTGTTGTCTAAGAAATGATCACCTTCCAGTATGGGTATTTTGCCAAAGGGTTTCCATGCCTTGAAGCGATAGTTCATTCCTACCACTGCGCCGTAGGTCATGTCATATTTATGCCAGTTTTTCTGGAAAGAATGATCTATGCCGTCGCTCATGATAGTGAAGCGAGGTTCCAGATAAAAATCCACATGTGCGGTGGGATGCAGTTTCAGTTGAAATCCTAAATGCAAGTCGGCTACGTGCTCCATTCTGCCTGCCAGTGAGGATAGTTGGTAGCCGATTCCCGCTACGGTCAGGAACTCAAAGATACGTCCGGGGTTGTAACCGTTGACATAGGACGACACATTCAGTAGATAGTCTGCCTGCAATCCGAAGCGCACTAATGTTTCGTTGTCTATTTTTCGTGAAAAATTGCCTGCTGACAGTGAAGCGCGCAAAATATGTGCGGGTGCGAACTGCCAGTTGGCTGCAATGCCGCCTACGGGGCCTGTGTTGAAGTCGGCGTTTCCTCGTGGAATCATCTTGTCCATACCGCCGAACAATGAGATATATACATTATTTTTCCACAGGGTATCAAAGGGGACTGCATCCGGATGTTGGTAGCGCTTCTGGAAAATCTGTTGCGTAGCGTCGAATCCGGGGTTGATTGTATCTTTGGAAAGTACAGTCCGGGGCGGAATACTGCTTCCTTGCTGCCGGGCAAAGGCTGTTGGCATTGCAATGTTCCATACAATCAGTATAATCAGTAGTTTCTTCATATTTTCAATTCTCTATATTCAGATTAATAAAGTTTCCAGTCGCCTTGGTCGTAATACTCCATAAATTCTTTACTGATTTCACCGTCGTTCATGGCTGTTTTATAGTATTTCTTGTCCTGTTTGATGATTGCTTCCAGTTTCTTGCAGGCTTCATCAAAATCCAAGGCATTGTCATAGCTCCATTCATACAACTTCTTTTCCCGGATGTAAATCACTAACTTCATATAGTTCGTCATGGGTGTTTCAGGAAGTTCCGCCAGGGCTTTCTCGGCTTCTTTGTTGTAACTGTCTGTTTCCATTGCCATGCACATTACAATATTGTTCAGCGGTGACGACTCTTTTACCAGCTTGAACACTTTTTTACGTTCCTCGCCCTCTTTTACGGTGGCGGCGCCCCGATAATCATAATATCCGCCGAGGCAGTTGGCAAATGCCTTTATCATTTGAAAGCGCTCGGTGTCAGGAAGCTTATCGGCAAGGATACTGGCATCTTCAAAGTTATAGGCGCGTATGTACATGGCAAGTTGATTGGCAACGATTGTCTCAGGATTGACTTCGGTTTTTGTGACGCTGATGCCGTCATTGAAGGAGTCTACCATATTGACTTTCCGTTTGAGGTCTATCAGGGGCTTCAGTATCTCCACATCGAAAGTATCTCTGCGCAGAAGGGCTACCGCAAGGTTGTTTGCTGCCAGTATCCATGGCTTTTCTTTTCCTTTTGCATCGTATGCCATTGTTTCCCTGTATGCACGCCGGTAAAGTTTTTCCGCTTCTTTCGGTTCTTTTATCATTTGGAACAGATGCCAGTACTCGTATCGTGTGAACGACTTTTTGCCGTCGGCATATTGCGGGTCATGCAGATATTTGTCCAATATCTCATCCGGATTCAGTTCGCGGAAGATTTCATGTTTGTATTCATACTGCACTGTGCGGAGTTGAGGCAATCGTTCTTTGATGGCAGTGGCGTAGTAGGGTAGGCGTGATACGGCGGCAAATTGCGCATCGGGGTTCTTGTATTTTTCGGTAATCTCCCTTATCTCCTGCGCTTCGGCTGTCAGGCTGTCCTGTTCCAGCAGGTCGGCCACTTCATTCCAGGTTGCTACGCGGGTTTCTGTGGGATGTTTGTACACCCGGCTCCATTTGGCGGGCGGTATTACGGATGTGATTTTGTGTAGTGCAAAGTTGGTTCGCTGTTTGGCGAGGGCCAGATTGCTGGCATAACGTCCTTCGGGAGATGACACACCGGTGATTTTAAATTCTTTCAGGGTGGTTCCTTCACCATTCACGATGTTCATCAGGTCCTCCTGCAGTTTGTTCATTTGCACTATGTTGGTGGAATCTTCCGGATCCAGTTCCGCTTTGCCTACGAGAAATGTCAGTGAGATGTTTCCTGCCGTATTTCTTCGTTCGCGCCGGGGTGTTTCTTTGTATTTGTCGGGATCCAGTTCGAAATCGGGAAATGAAAACTCCAGAAACTGCAAAGGGCGTTTTATTTTGCAGGTAGTCATTTTCCATTCGGCTTCGTAAGTGGAGTGGGTGTAGTCTGCAATAATCACTTTGGATAAAACGCTGTATATGCGCCGGGGGTCGGGGACGGGTACCGAGTCGTTGATGTCCAGATTGAAACGTGTGGCATCCAGTTGCCGGCGGGTGTTGATATAGGGGGCCAGTTTGTCATTCTTTATATCATAAGCCATGCGGCGGTCTTGTGTCAGTCCGTATTCCGGTCCGTCCATGACGGTGGGGACCATGTAGCTTACAACTTCTTCTGTGGTGCAGTCCATGATATAGGGCTGCATGATGAGGCGGCGGTTGGGAGCGCCGTAATTGCTCGGAATCGCTACCGAGTTATTTACAATCAGTTTGTTTCCTATTATCTTTCCTGCTACGGGACGGGGTTGCGGATTAGGGTTCTCCGCTACCACTTCCACTTCGTCAAGGGCGATGCCACCGTCAATATTGGCATTTATTTCTTGTTTATAGTTCACTTCGCGCAGTTCATTTTTCATTTGCACGTTGAAGATCAGCGCACCGTTTTCGGCAACGCGTATTTCATAGTATCCGTCGGCTCCCGCTACGGCATCGGCATCGAAGAGTAAAGTACCTCCTCCGCCGGTTTCCAGCGCTTTCAGGGCATCGCGCGCCGATGCCACAGTGTTGAATGCAAAGATGCGTACTGTCTCTCCCATGGGGAAAGGTCTTGGCTTCTTTTCGCCTTCGGGCAGGTTCAGCACTTTGCCGGATACGATAGAGATTTGTTGCGCCATGATTGGTATGGAAGTCGAAATCACAGCAATGCAGACAGCTAATGTTCTGATGAAATTTCTCATGGCGTGTTGTTCTTTTTATTTGAAGATATAAGAAATGGAGACACCGATTTTGATGGGCAGCAGTTTGTAGCCGGTGGCGTTGGCTTGCGCTGTTCCGTTGGTGTAGTCCTCAAGATTGTCGTTTTTGTAGTATTGTTTTTGCTTGAAATATACGGCACCGAATCCGCCATGAAACTCCACGTTGAGGCGTTTGCTCAAGTTGAGTGCATAGCCAAAGGTGACTCCTGCGCCGGCTGCGTCGCCCTGATAGATGTTGTCTCCCCACGTAATGTCGTAGGATGTGCCGAGGGCGGATATTCCTACAAATTCGCGCGTCATGGGACGTCCGTTGAACCAATAGCGGTATTCGGGCATAAGGCCTATCATCTGTGCTTTGTTTCCGTAGATATTGACTGCGCCGAAAGCCGAGATGTCTATACTGCTCCGTTCGCCCACCACAAATTCGCAGCCTACGTTCGGCATCATGGCGGCAAACATCAGTCCGTTGGTCTTTACTGCTATTTGCTGGGCATGCAGGGCGGTGAAACTGCCAAGCAACAGTAGTAGCGGCAGTGCGTGTCGCGGGCGGAGAAAATGAAATAATTTCGGCATAATCTATTTTATTTGTTATTCAAAGGTATGTTCTTCACCTGGTTGCCATTCACTTACGCTGGCCTTGGCTGCCATGCTTTGCGTATACTTGATGTTAATGGTGGTGATGTATCCGGCTTTCAACCTGACGATTACCTTGTTCTGGTTCTCGTCCTTGTCTGCTTCGTCGAATACTACAATTTCTTTATTTTCCGTTTCCTCCGGCATAGAGACGTTCAGTGTCAGTTTACGGATGGCGCTATTCTCTGCAGCTTCGTAGGGAAACAACAGGTAATCTTTTACGATAGGGGCTTTATTGGCGATGATACCTAAGTTCTCCGCTTGGTAGTCAAGGAATACTGCTGTCCGGTTACTGCTGTTGTTGGAGGTAATCACTCCGGTGGCTAAGTCCATGGTTCCTTCCTGTCCTTCGCGTGTGGTGAAACTGATGCTGTTCAGTATCGGATGTGAGTCTACGGTATATTCCTGCGTGTTGGTATAAATGTTGAAACGCAGAATGGCCAAGGCGTGTTTCAGCGGAAGTGACACTTTGTTGCCGGCTGCGGCAAGGGCTTTGCTGCCGGTTATCATGCCGGTATAGAGGTAGTCGGTCACAGCTTCACTGCCTTTAGTCCCGTTCACAGGGATGGAAGCGTTTCCGTTTCCGTCTGTCGAAACATCGGTTGTGTATGGATAGTAGGCATACAGATATAGCTTATCCTGTCCCGGAGGGTAGTTGACTGTGGAGCCATCGGCTATGGTCAATGCACCACTCGGCCCTACGTTCAGATATTCCAGGTTCTTCAGATAGGGCTCTATAAAATTGCCTCCTTGTTCTGTCAATCCGAACACTCCTACCGGAGCCCTCTCTTCCAATGTTGTTCCGGTGATAATTCCGCTTCGGGTGATGGTTGTTTCTATGGTGCTGACGGAGGCGTTCAGACAAACCTCCACGTTTTCCTCCCCGGATAGGGGAGGAACTATGGAGTTTTCTTGGTTACATCCTGTCAACAAAGAGAGTGTAACGCCAAAATAGAATAATATGTTTGTTGGTTTCCTCATTACTTATCTTAGAAACTTGTTTCTTGTTTTATTCAATCGGTGCGTCAATATTGCCGCCGTCAAAGTCTTGCCATTCTGTCAGGGTGGCGTCCACCATTACTTCCTGCATTGAATACACTCCGATTTGCACATTGTAGATAATGCCTTTCTTGAATCCGCCCGGGGTATTCACTTGGAGGGTTACGGTTTGTTCGGTAGGTACGCTGGTGGCTGCGTCCGGAGCTTCTATGGTAACTTCCAGTTCAAGGGCTGCGGTTCCGTCGGTTGGCTTTGCCATCAGATAACCGATTTTGTCACCGCCGTCTCCTGCTATGCTTGGAGTGAATGTACCTGTGGCAACGTTATCAGTGCCGATTGACAACATGGACAATGATTCGTTTCCGGCCCATGTGAGCGTTCCGTCTATCACGTTCAGAGTGGCGCTGGTGCCATGATTCTTGATGCGTACATTTTTTACTTTCAATTTTTGTGCAGCCTCTTTATCGGCTTCGGATTGTTTCTTGGCAGCTATCACCTGGAAAGTGAATTGGGTAAGCAAGTGGGTGAAGTTGATGTTGGGCACCCATTTATAATCATCTCCGTTTTTTCCACCGGTAGTGATCAGGTCGTGGTGATATTTCAGTTGCCGGATGTATTTGGCTTTGTAGCCTGTCAGGACGGAACTGTTCTTTTCGTCGGTACTTCCGTCGATGAAGATAGATTGCTCCGGAATGTTAGGTGCGGCGGCTTTGTTCCACATGATGTCTTGCGAACCATTGAATGTGAATCTCACTGTGGCCTGGCTGGCGGTTACAGTGGCGCCGGTTGCTTGATAAGGAGAATACCCATAGAATGTGTAGTCGTACTTGTTGTCTACGGGGTAATAGTAGACGGCTCCCGAGGTTCCGTCTCTGTAAAGGGAGATTTTCTTGGCATCTGCTTCAGAACCGGGTGAATTGGTCTGAACAGCGATTACTCCCTGAATATTGTTCAGGAGAGCGCCTGCGGCTGTACTCCAGTCTGTTGCGGCTACATCGGTGCCATTGTTGACGGCCAAAGCGAATACGCCTACATTGGTTCCTATAAAGTTCGCATCGGTAATAGGTGCACGTGTCACCGTAGTGGAGGCTGAGGCATTTAATTCACCTCCACCCAACTGGATAACTACTTGTCCGTCGGGACTCTCAAAGTCGTCCTCGGTGGTGGGCTGTTCTGCAATGATTTCCTCGTTTTGCGAACATGCTGCCATGCAAAGGACGGCTGCCAGAAGCCATAAGTTCTTTTTCATATTTTTGTAATGAGTAATTGTTAAACATATCGTTAATTGTCTCTTGTTTCTCCAAGGAGACTATTGGTTTCAACGTGCGAAACTTCTTCTACATGCTTGGGTATTTCAAATACCAACGGTTAGTACTTTTTGTACCTCCCGTTGGTCTTTGGATTGTTTCGGAAGTTATCTTCCGTAGGGAAGCCGGTTATTATTTACCGTCTTCGATGTCAGCATCGATATCGCCACCGTTTTCCCATGCGGTCAAAACTGCAGTAACTTCAATCTTCTCGAGACCGTAGATTGTAATGTATACGTTGTAGGAAGCACCGGGCATGAATTTTTTTGTTGCTCCTGAAATCTTAGTCTGATCAATGATTAACTTGTTATCTGCCTTTTCAACTTCTTTGTATGTAATCGTACCAGTTGCTTCGTCTTTGGTATCTTCTACATATTGTTTGAGGTCTATGGATAATGTAATATTTCCGTTGTCAGGGTCGTCGATGGGGAAGAACATTACAGGCTCACCTACTTGAGTGCCTTTGGTATCAGGATCTGACTCCGGAATATTTGCATCTCCATAAGGATACTTAGGTACTACCGAATTTATCAAACCTTTTGTTGGGTCCAGCTTGTGGTTAGCAGCAGCATCTTTGCTACATACTACAAAATCAGCAACACCGGTTCCGTTTCTTGTAGAAGAAGGAACGGTAAGATCCATATCAACAACATTTGCCATGTCTTTTAGAGTGATCTTAGTGACTTGCATACCAAGAGGTTTGTCAGCAGCATCGCTACTTTTGCGTTCTACCCATTGACTTGTTTGCCATTCATAACCTGCTGCACTTTCGCTACCGGCTCTTACAAAGAATTTCAAGCGTGCCAATTGGTGCTCGAATTTCAAGACAGGAACAATACCTTTACGGGCTGTACGGGCACCGAATTGATATTTCATTAATTCAGTCCATTCACTTCCCAATGAAGTAGCAATGTCTTTATAGAAACTTTCAGGATCAGCGGCAGTGGCATCATTTTCGGCCATATCTATGGTTTTAGCTGCCAATAAGTCTTGAGTACCATCGATTGTAACGCCTGTTACTTTCTTTTCTGTTGCTGTAATGCTTGGATTTGCATTTTTTGCATCATCAATATGGTAGCCATAGAATGTATATTGACCGTTGGTCGGGTAATATTTATATTGAATTACACCGTTGTCACTATCTTCTGTATAGGTTTTATAGATTCTGATGGCGCCTTTGTCTTTGGCGTCAGCTTTGGGTGCTCTGAACTCAAGAACACCATTGTCAAGAATCTTGGTTTTTGCATTTTCAGCTCCTTCTTCAGCTTCTAATCCGGTATTTCTATCCACCATGTAGATGTACAGTTTTTGGCTGTTCCATGTGTTTTGGTCACCGGCAACGTCGCCCACTGAACCTGTACCTCTGGTGCTGGCTGTGACAGTAGGTACATCGAGTCCCAATGCGATCACTGCTTTGTCATTGTTCTCTTCCGGATTGCCGATACCCGGATCATTGTCTTTTGAACAACTGCTCATCACTGCGAGAGCCATTGCTGCGTAGAAAAATTGCTTTTTCATAATCATTAAAATTTTAATTAATAAAAGAAAATATATAAATCTCTGTTTGTTTTTATTCTTTTTCCTCTCCTATTTCTATGTCTCCTCCGTTTATCCACGAGGCAGCCTGCACGTTCAGTTTTATCTCTTGCGGTCCGTATATATAGGCACTGATGCTGTATTCGCGTCCGCCCATGAATCCACTGGAGAGATAAGCGCCGTTTTCGTCTTTGTTGTGCACAGCGTCTTTCAGGTCGTAACTGAAAGTGGTGATATACGGTTCGCTTTCAGTTTCGTTGGGATAATATTCCGTACTTATCAACAGCTTGGCATTGTTGCCCGGTGGCAGCAGAAATACACCGCCGTCTGTTGCCGGACGCCGGCTCACATCCTTGTCCACATCTTCTTCCTTCACTTGTATGGGGTAGAGGGACTTTCCATTCTCATCGGTCCAGGGCTTTTCATTTCCTTCCGTATCGCGTGACGGCAGTTTGCCCGGCTCTCCGTCGGCAGGAAAGTAGACGCCTACTTTGGCAGGATCCGATGATGCTACGGTGAACACGCCTTTGTTTACACATTCTATCCATACGCCTGTGATGTAGACGACCTCTTTCGGGTTTTGACTTGCAGGATAGAACTTCAACTTGACGTATGACAGTTGGTGCTTCATCCGGATGATAGGCCAGATGTTGCGGCGTGCCGTATAGGTGCCGTAATAACAACTGCGCATCAACTGGCGCTCGTCGGCAGGAAGCTGTTTCAGCCGGGCAGCCTGTTCGCTGTAATCGGCAGCCACTTCGCGTCCGTTTTCCACGTCCTCTATCAGTGTCTTTAGGTCGGCGGCAGAGGCACACATCAAGTCCTGCGAGCCGTCCACTGTGACATCGAAGCAGATGCGGTCCGCTTCACGTTTCACTTCGCCTATCTTCGCATTGTCGTAGTAGTAGGCAAAGAAATTGAAAGCGTCGAACTCCTCCTGCAGGTTGTAGTAGGGGATATAGCCGGAACTCTTCCAGTTGACGAACGAACCGTTTCCTGCGTATGCCGCGCGCTTGCCATGCTCTTTACTTTGTTCGGCGGTGATTCCCAATGCTGCACATTCCTCATCGGTGATTCCGTCCAGGCTGCCGTCTATGAGGCAGTAACGTCGGTCGGTGTCTTCGGCGCGGCGATGGGCATAGGTCATGCCGTTGGGGTTGTCGCGCCGGAATGCGTACACAAAGAATGTTCCGTCGTATATATGCTTGTTGAAACTTTCTTCATCTTCAGGATCCAGCACTCCCGAACCACGCGTCAACACATTATATATAGGGTCGCTGAAAGCTACCATGACGGGCAGTTGTGTCTGGTCGCCCTGGCCTCCCGGATTGTTGGGGTCGTAGAGTGGCTCCTCACCGGTGTACAGGTTTCCGCAACCGGCACCAAGCAACAGCATACACCATAACAGTAAGACGGGTGCATGGCGGTATTTCCGTTTATGTATCTTATTCCTATATGTCTGTCGTTGCATTCCTATATCTCTATTATTATGTCGTCGTCCGGATTGGTCGGGTCGTTGGGTTGCCAGCCCATTCCGGTGTCATCGGATACTATTTGGTCGGCCTTTATTACTAAAGGGCTTGTTATTTCGATGTTTACGTCATCTTTGCTGTAACGGAGATAGGTTTTGCTGTCGCGCACTTCAATAAGCTGCGCCGCAGTCAATTCATCATAAGGATTGATGGCTCCGTAGATGTAGCGGCTGTTTTTTACAGGTTTGCCGTCTTGGTCCAGCACCGGGGCTCCGGAAGCATCCAGCCGGTTGGCAGACACCTGCAAGGCAACCTGCAGGATGCCCGGTCCATTGAGATGCCCTTTGGCGGCGCTCGGTATGACGCCCAGGGTGTGGAAGTGCACCACGCATCGGTAGGTGTTCTCTCCGGTTTGCGTAAACTCGTCGGGCTGTGCCTGGTGTACCATCCGGTAGAGGCGGGTGGTGTCCAGGCAGGCTTCGGATATGTTGAAGTGTCCGCAAGCGCCGGACAGTTCAATGATAGGCGGCAAGAGGTCTTCTTTTTTTATATCTCCCTCGGTGCGGATATTTAGGATGATATTGATGCGCTGGCTGATGCGTTGCATGTCAAAGTCAATGAGGGTCGGTTCGCCTGTCCGGATGTCTATATCCTTTTGCACTGCATAGTATATGGGAGATTTCAATTCCTGCAAATATTCCTCGTCCGGATTAAAGTCCGGCAGGTCGTTACCTGCCACGATGTCGGGCTTTTTGTCGCCCATGCTGCTTATTTGCAGATAAAGGTCTTTCACGCTCACCCGGTTGTCGTGAATGTAGTTGTCCAGATTGCTTATGCTGACGATTGGAAGCGGTGAAGGCTCTGTGCCGTCAGCCGGTGCCGCAGCATCTGTGCACTGGTCGTTGATGACGAAAATATTGTATTCGCCTCCGCGCAGATAGAAAGAGGAGCCGTCTCCCTCTTCTGTTTGGGGATTGTCCGAAGAGCTTTCCTGTTGTGTGATATTGCCGGCTGTTGCAGGATCTATGGATGTGTCCACGATGCCGCGGGTGCGCCAGGTATTGATGATACGGCTTGCTATGATGTGCATCTCTGCCGGAATCTCATCTTTGTCGGTATCCCCCCAGTTCAGCCTTACGCGCATATCGGTGATATGCGGGTGTCCTTCCTCCGGGCAGAGGTCTACCGAAGTGCAGGAGCAGAAGCAGCACAACAGGCTGAGGCCAAGATATGTCAGTGTCTTGTTTTTCATGCTTTGTCCTCCTTCTTTTCCTTGTCGGGAGCTTCGGCTTCTTCTTGCTTCGCTTCCGTATCTTCTTTGGTGGCTTTTAGTTCCTGTTGCCCGTCCTTTTTCTTGTTTTTTCCGGATTCTTTCTTCTTTTTCTTTCCTTTCTTCTCTTTAGCTGCTTGTTTGGCATCTTTGGCGGCATGTTTGCCGAGCTTGGTGGAATCCTGTGCTTCGGCTTTCCGCTTCAATTGTTTTTCGTACTCTTTCAGTGCCTTGTCTATTGTTTTCTCCTGTTCGGATGTAAGGGTGTCGCTAAGCTGTATGCCCAGTGAATCCGCTACGTGCTTGCGCAGCTTGTCGGCGGCTTCTTTCAGGGCCTGTTCCTTGCGCTCCTGTTGCATCAACCGCCACTGTTTCAACTCTTCTTTGGTGAGCAGGCTGTCCGGACGGCTGAAACCTTGTTTTTGGACGGCACCGGCAATGGAGTCGATGCGCAGGCGCATGGCGTTGATTTTGGCATTGATTGCATTACGCTTCTCGCTGCGTATCTGTACCCGGCGGTAGACAGATGCTTTGTACTTGCTTCCCACAGACATGAACCGATAGACGAAAGCTACCCGCAGGTCGGTAATCAAGGGGAAGGGAACGATGTGTCCGCCCTTGCATTTGTCTGCTATGCGCGGATAACAGTTGCTTTCAGCATCATGGGTGTAGACATCATACGAGGTGTACAGAAGTCCGGCCGAACCGCCTAATTCCAAGTCGATATAATTATTGCGGTAACCGTAGAGCGGGGCGGTATAACCAACGCTGATGCCGGCGCCGTAAGCATTGCCTTGTTTACCTTCTTTGCCGATTTTCAGGTTATAGCTGGAGGCGTTGACGTATACTCCCCAGTAGTAAGCACGCTCTTGTCGCGGATTCTTGCGCTGGGTGGTGAACACCGTTTCTTTCAGTCGGGTGTATAATCCGGCGTCTTTGGTGACGCCGCCGCGTTGGCGGGTACGGAAATACTGCCTCCATTCCACGCGTGCGTCGAACACATTAAATATCAGGGAAGGGGTGTACGTCTGGGAAGTATTCCAGTTCCATTTTATGTTGGCGCTGATTGTACGCTTGTTTCGGATGGTATTGCCCAAGTCGAACTCCACACCAATATTGGGAATAGTCAATAACCAGTCCACTGCATTTGTCTTGATTCCCCAGCGGTCTTTGAAAGATATTTCTTCTGCTTTTGCATCATCTTTCCTGCCGCGTTGCGTCTGGGCATATGCGTTAGTCAAAGTTATTGATATAAGAAAGCACACTACAATTCTTTTGGATAAAAAAAAGTAATGCTTTTTTTTATGCTCTTGTGATAAAATCACTTTTCTTTAAATTTTTTTATTTGTTTGTTTGTGATGCCAAAAATATATAGCGAAAACGTAAAAACAAAGTTTTCCGTTAACTTTATTTGAGACTTGAGCCTTTTTTAACGCAAAATAGCTAATTTCTGTTTTAGTTGAATAATTTTGTAACGGTTTTCCGGGATAAAAATAGAGAGATATAAAGAAAAAGGTGTAAATTCTGTTTGATAGAACTTACACCTTTTCACTTGAAAAATATTTTTTACTTTCCTTTATGCCTGTTCGCGCGCTTCTTGCGAATCTCTGCTTTCATTTTCGCCGCACCGGAACCATGAAGGCCGGTAATATAGGTCTTTTTCTTGGCTTTGGTTTTCACCTTGTTTTCTTCCTTAGGCTTGTCTTTCTTGCCTTTGAAAACAATACCGCCCATCATTGCTTCTTCTATACTCACGTTGCTATTGTATTAAATATTATAATGTAAATTGCTGTGCCACAAGTCTGATATATGCTATTTGGCAGGTAGTATCTCAATCCAGTAATCATCCGGATCATTGATGAAGTACAGTCCCATAGCGGTGTTTTCAAAACACACCCAGCCATTCTCCTTATGATATTGGCGGATGGCATCGTAGTCTCCGGCTACGCGGAAACACAGGTGACTTTCATTCTCGCCCAGTTCGTAGGCTTGGGGATGTTCTTTCAGGCAGGTCAGTTCCAGCAGGAAGCCTGTGCTGCCGTCGGTGAGATAGACCAACGTGAAAGAGCCGTCCGACGACTCTTTCCGATGATGCTCTTTCAGTCCTAATGCCTTTTCGTAGAAAGTGATGCTACGTTCCAGATTGGTGACATTTATATTGAAATGGTCAAATTTACTTTTTATTTCCACTGTTGTCCGTTGTTAGGTTTGATTATTGATTTATTTGATTTTCGCTTTCAGGATTTCGCCTATATACGTACGCGGCATGCCTTCTATCGGAGCCTGTGACGGGAACTTCTTACATTCCAGTATAATGGAAGGCTCGTTCTGTCCGTTAGGATAGAAACGTACGGTGTAATTCTGTGCCGCATCCATTTGTCCGTAAGGCTGGTCGGGCGACAGGATGGTGAATACCACCGCTTTGTTGCCGGCTATTTTGCCTAATGAACCGCCGGCATTGGCCGTCATCATTGTCATATTGAAAGGTTCTTCGCCGATTACGATTACCAATTTGCCGTTTCCGGTCTGGATTGCATCCGAGGGGATGGCATCCGGAGACACTTCCCTGTATGCGGCGGAGGCTGATTCGGTGGCGGCAACCGGAGTTGCAGATGTTTTGGGAGTCTCCACCGTAACCTGCGTCTTGGGAGTGATAACCGTTGTGCCGGAATTCACAAGTGCTGTTTCCGCTTTCTTCTCTTCCTTCTTTTCCACAGCAGGAGCTTTGGCGACAGTGCTGGCGCTTAGGGCTTCTGTTATATCGACACAGAGATCGTCAACGAAGTCCACTGTCTTTCTGCGCCATTTGGCAAGGCCGCGTACCAGTTTGGTCTTGGACTTGTTCAAAGCGTATTTGTCGGTAATCCATTCCTCGGCGGTATATTTTTCCTTTCCCTCGCGATAGCTGAAACGGATTTTTTCTACTTCGAGGGTACATTTCTCCGGCTGGCAGGTGAGGGTGAGTTGGTAGAGTATTTTGGTTCTGTCCAGTGACAGGGCTGTGGAGCTGAACACGATCCATTCGTCGCCCATGCCCACAATCTGTCCTTTTTCCCGGTTGGAATAGACCACGCGGCTGGTATTCTCATTCTTGGCCAGTCGTGTGTCCATCCACTTCAGCAGGCGGGAATAGATTGTATCTTGAGACATGCCGGGGATACTGAAATCTTTGGTAAATACCACTTTTCCGTCTGCTTCGGGAACAGCGCCGGCCAGATACTTACTGTCATCCCGTTGGGCGTGCAGCAAGGCGGGCATGCAAAGGCAGAATAGTGCAAAAAGAACTTGTGTTAAATTTTTCATAATGCTATGTTTTATTTAGTAATATCAAAACTCTCACCCCGGCGGGAAATCGTCAGGAAACGGCAGCCTTTGCTTTCGGCAAAAGTGCGGAATGAGTTGCCGCCCCGGTAGTCTTCGCTGAAGTGCATTGGTGCAAATATAGTGGTTTTTATTCGTTCCACGAATTGTTCCGCACCGCGCATGTAATCTTTTCCGATGCGGCTGTCCACCGGAAACATGGCTACGTCTACCAGAGGGGCCTTTTGTTGCAGGATTTTTATTTCTGCGAGAAAGTCGCCTTCGGCCTTGCGTATTTCCTGCGGGGTGGACTCTTCGCTCCAGTGCCAGTTGTTCAGGTCGCCGGCGTGGAACAGGCGGATGCCCTGCAAGTCTATCAGAAAGGAGATGCCGACGTCGGTGGAGCCGAAGGCTTCGATGCGGATGTGTCCGTCTTCGTAGACGTCGCCTTTATTTATATAGGTGGCATCTTCCGCCGCTGCACGCCGATGTTTCAGAATATCTTTGGAGAAGATATACCGGATATCGGGGCGTTCTTCCTTCCATGAAAGAACTTCGCGGTTGAAGTGGTCGGGGTGGAAATGCGAGGAAAGCACGTAGAGTATCCCCGGTTTCTTTAGCAGGCAGTCATGCACGATTCCCCGGTTCGGCGCCTCTTCCGAGGTGTCTTTGTAGTAATCGATGATGACTGTCACGCCGTCCGCTTCAATCGCGAAGCCGCTATGGTAGATATAATCAAGTTTCATTGTACGGATTCAATTATAGCGCAATATTACGAAAAACGCTACACAAACTTCCGCTTTCGCTGTTATTTTATGCAAAAGCCCTACATCGGGACCTCCATCAGCAGGATATGCGAGTCTTTCAGGGTCTCTATTTCCAGGCTGTTGGTTTCGTACACTCCCATGCCGTCACGACGTGAAAGCACTGTGCCGTCCACTTTTATTTCGCCTTCTATCAGGAATATGTACACTCCTGCGTGTGACTGGTGCAGGTGGTAGCCCGTCTTTTTTCCGGCTTCCACCTCTCCAATGGAGAACCAGGTTTGTTGCAGCATTTTGGCGGGAGCGTTGCCGTCGGGAGACACGATGAGGGCAAGCTCGTTCTTGTGCAGGTAGGAACGGATGTCATAGTCCTGATAGGCGGGAGGGGTATTCAGCTTTTCGGGCATCACCCAGATTTGAAGGAGTTCCACTTCTTCGGTGTCGCTGCCGTTCATCTCACTGTGGTAGATGCCTGTGCCGGCGCTCATCGTCTGGATGTAGCCCGGGGTGATGGTGCGGTGGTTCTGCTTGCTGTCGCCATGTTGCAGCCGGCCTTTCAAGGGAATGGTGATAATCTCCATGTTTTTATGGGGATGGGTGCCGAAGCCTTCGCCGGGGGCTATACGGTCGTCGTTCAGTACGCGCAAGGCTCCGAAGTTCATACGGCGCGGGTTGTAGTATCCGTCGAAACTGAATGTATGGTAACTGTCGAGCCAATCGTATAAAGAACGTCCGCGGCTCTCGGCTTTGTCTATTACTTTTTTCATAACCTGTTTTTTTTAATGGTTTATCTGTATGTAACAAGCAAGCGTGTAGGAAAGTTTGGGCCGCGGATGATTAATGTTCTATAAAAAGTCTTTTACAGTTTGACTTCATTTTCCAGTTTCTTATGTTCCATGAAGTCTTTTATGTTCAGCAGGGTGGTGGCGGCAATGTTGGCGAGTGCCTCACGCGTGAAAAATGCCTGGTGGGAGGTTACGATTACATTATTAAATGACAACAAACGCGCCAGGGTGTCGTCGTCGATGATCTTGTCCGACTGGTCTTCGTAGAAATATTCGCTTTCTTCCTCGTACACGTCCAGTCCGGCGGAACCGATTTTCTTGTTTTTCAGTCCTTCTATCAAAGCGTTGGTGTGGATGAGTTGTCCCCGTCCGGTATTGATAATCATCACGCCGTCTTTCATCTTGCCGATGGAATAGTCGTTGATGAGGTATTTGGTCTGTTCGGTAAGGGGGCAGTGCAGGGAGATGATGTCCGAGCTATGGTACAGTTCGTCCAGTGTGGTATATACCACCTGATGTTCCCTGGCGAAATTGTAGTCGGGATAGAGGTCGTAGGCAAGGATGTTCATGCCGAAACCGCGAAGAATGGTAATGAGCTTTTTGGCAATCTTTCCCGTCCCGATGATACCTGCTGTCTTGCCGTACATGTCGAATCCCAGAAGTCCATGCAGCGAGAAGTTCCCGTCGCGCGTACGCCAAGTGGCGCGGGGTATTTTCCGGTTGAGGGAAAGCATGAGGGCGACTGTGTATTCGGCCACCGCATAGGGGGAGTAGGCGGGCACGCGTACTACGGTGATGCCGTTTTCGGCGGCTGCTTTCAAGTCTACGTTGTTATATCCGGCGCAGCGCAGGGCAAGCAGTTTCACGCCGTTTGCCGCCATTTGCCGGATGACTTCCGCGTCGGCCGTATCGTTCACGAAGATGCACACTGCATCCACGCCTTGCGTCAGTATGACGTTGTTCAGGTTGAGATGCCCTTTATAATAACGGAGTTCAAAACCGTATTCGCTGTTTTTTTCATTGAATGAAGCCTCATCGTAGGGCTTGCTGCCGAAGAATGCAATAGTATATGCCATGAGTTTTTAGTTTTTAGCAATGTTATGCTTTATTATTACATAGAAATAACACATACAAAGATAATAAGGTTTAGGAAATATCGGGCGGGTTAATCTTATAGTTTCATTTTCCGACGGTTAATGCTTTTCCTTGCTTTGCCCATTCCTTTCCACCATGGGGTAAGTTTCGTTCCACCATGGTGGAAAGAAACTTACCCCATGGAGGAACGAAAACTACTCCATGGTGGAAAGATTTAGCTTCAGTGGTTTTTTCTCTTAATGATAAGAACGCTGTGTGCTGAACATAGTAGTGGCAAGGAAAGAAATGTCCGGCTTATAAAGAAACACCTTATTTATATAGGTGTATATCTTAAATGTTTCAATAGAAACTATTGATTTTTTCAATTAATTCCTTGCCCTGTCATAAAATTAATGCACAAAACAGTTTTTCATGTGCAGGATTATTGTACCTTTGCGCCCGAAAACAATAAAAAAGATTTAGATGAGAAAAATTTCATTGATTAGCATTGCGATGCTAATCGTTTCAATTCCAACTTTTGCGGGAGGTCTCCTGACAAATACAAATCAACATCCTGCTTTCCTTCGTATGCTGTCTCGCGGTGCAAATACTACCGGTGTAGATGCTGCCTTGTCCAACCCTGCGGGTCTGGCTTTTTTGCCGAAAGACGGATTTTATACATCCTTGAGTGTCCAAAGCGCTTTTCAGACAAGAGATATTGATGCTTCGTGTGAAGCCTTGGGATTGGATAAGTATTATGAGGGTAAGGCATCGGCGCCCGTCATCCCCAGTGTGTTTGCCGCTTATAAGAAAGGCGACTGGACTATTTCCGGTTTCTTTGCCATTACCGGCGGTGGAGGAAAGGCATCGTTCGATGACGGTCTGTCCATGTTCGACGCCATGGTGATAGGCGGATTGGGGCAAAAGGGTATTCCGGGCAATGCCTATTCATTGAAAAGCTACATGGACGGCAAACAGTATATCTATTCCGTACAGTTGGGCTTGACTTATAAAATAACGGATTGGCTTTCCGCTTTTGCGGGCGGACGTATGAACTACTTCACAGGTGGGTACGAAGGAGCGCTGAAAGCAAGTTCCGCCGTTGAATTGCCTTCACCCGCAGGAGGAACGATACCCACCGGCACCGAACTCATCGGTATTGATTTGGATTGCAGCCAGACGGGTTGGGGATTTACTCCGGTTATCGGCTTGGATGCCAAATTCGGTAAGTTGAACATTGGTGCGAAATATGAGTTTAAGGCCAATTTGAACATAGAGAATAATACCAAAGTGAACTCGCTCCGTATGTTGGGCGCTCCCGAAACCGAGCTGGGTGACTACAAGCATGGAGTGAACACTCCGAACGACATCCCTGCCATGCTTTCGGTGGCTGCTGCCTATGAGTTCCTTCCTGTGCTGCGTGCATCGGTGGAATATCACTTCTATGATGATAAAAACGCAGGTATGGCCAACGGCAAACAGAAGTATCTGACAAAGGGAACGAACGAGTACCTGGCAGGTATAGAATGGGACGTGATAAGCAGACTGACGCTGAGTGGCGGTGTACAGTTCACCGATTACGGTTTGTCCGATGATTATCAGTCTGACACCAGTTTCTCTTGCGACTCATACTCTTTGGGATTCGGAGCAAAGTTGCAGCTCTCGGAAAGAGCCGATTTGAATGTGGGCTATATGTGGACCAATTATGAAGATTATACAAAGACAACTCAAAACTATAATGGCATAGGCGTGCCGGGCACAAACGTGTACAGCCGCACCAACAAGGTTTTCGGCCTTAGTATAGACTATCGCTTCTGATATTTCATAATCCAACCTTTATATATGGAAGAAAGGGGATGCTCCGAGGTTCGGAACATCCCCCTTCTTCGTTTTTATACAGATTAGAAAGAATATTGTACCAGCAGGTTCATGCGGTTGGCATGATTGGCGGAACTGTCGAAATTCGTACGCCAGCCGCGCAGGTATTCCGCGCCTACCTGCATGTCGGGAGTGACATTCCAAAACAGATTCGCTACGAAATATTGCCCGTAACGGTAGGTATCCGCTTCGTTGGCAGGATAGCCGTTTTCGGAATAAAGGCGCGACATGCTGTATGTGCTCGAAAGGAACACCTTCGGACTGATGTTGTATTGCAGGCCTGCATACCAGCCCAGCATGGGCAGTGCCTGCATCTTTCCTTCGTTGTCGGGATCGGGAACAATGTCCACATTCAGGTTGCTGATGTCGTTGAGGTATTGTCCGATGCCTTTTCCGTAAGTGGCCTGCCCGAACACCTGCCATTGCCTGCCCAGATTGAAAGTGGCGGATGCCTGTACGCCGAACCCGGTGACGGCATGCGCCTTGTCGCTCTGCGCATCGGTGTAGGTCATGCTGCGGATAAGCCCGCCCACGCGCAAATGGCTTTTGCTGTTCCAGCCGTACTGTGCATAGGCGGTGAAGTCCGGCATGCGCTGTTGTGCGATGGTGAGTCCGTCATTGGTTGTTCCGTCTACGGAGGGCATTTCGATGGAAGCGTTGAAGCGGAAATTCTTCAGTCCCTTGTAGGTATATGCCAGTTGGGTGGCGCGATAAAAAGTCGCTCCGTCGGGACCCTGGAAGTCGATTGTGGAAGGCAGTGCGCCTAAGTCCATGAAGCCGCCGTAGGTGTAGCCCACCGTTATGTCCCGGAAAGAGACGTAGGCATTGCGCAGTTGGAATCCTTTGCTGGAGCCGTCCCGGAAGTTGCCGGCGGTGTACACCACGAAATCTCCGAGGATTTTGGTATGCCCCACCAGTTTCAGGAAAATGGTGGAAGTGCCGGCATCCATTTGGAACTGGTTCCTGATTTTGCTTCCGTTGGGGATATATGCCGGGATGAAGTCGATGTTGTCTACGATACCTCCGAAGTCATACTCTGCTGTGGCACGTACGTAGCCGCCGATACCCAGGGCAAACTTGCCTTTTCTGTCCGTCAGCAGGAAACGGGGCGCTTGCGGTTCGTGGATGTAGGTGAGTTGCGACTCGTTCATGATGCGGATAATTTCGTCGCCTGCCTTGTCTATGGTCACCAGTACGACGCCTTTGGGGGATTCTTCCTCGATAATCACTTTTTTTTGTGCGCGGGCTGCGGATGCCGGCAGCATTGCACAGCACAGCAGAAACACTGCTTTTAAGATTGTTTTCATTTAAGTTAGGTTTTGGTGAATGTGCTTTGAACAACTTAAATTTAAAATGGTTTTGAGGTCACCGAAAGAAAGCGTATCTTTGCGCCCGGTTTAACAATGAGATGCCGCGAATAGCGGTCGTGTATTCTAGAACACCACGTAAAAAACAGGAGTATGAAGCAAAAAGTATCTGTACCTTTTATGCTGCTGGGCATTCTGTTCAATGTCTGTCTGATAGCGGCCAATCTTCTTGAGACAAAAGTCATTCAGGTTTTCGGCATCACCGTTACTGCCGGACTGTTAGTGTTTCCCGTTTCCTATATCATCAACGATTGCATTGCCGAAGTGTGGGGATTTCGCAAGGCGCGCCTGATCATCTGGAGCGGCTTTGCCATGAACTTCTTTGTGGTGATGCTGGGACTGATTGCCGTTGCCCTGCCGGCTGCTCCCTTTTGGGAAGGGGCGCCCCATTTCAATTTTGTCTTTGGCATGGCGCCGCGCATTGTCGCGGCAAGTTTGTCGGCATTTCTGGTGGGCTCGTTTTTAAATGCCTACGTCATGAGCCGCATGAAAGTGGCAAGCGGCGGACGGCACTTCTCAGCACGCGCCATTTGGTCGACGGTGGCGGGTGAGACTGCCGATTCGCTGATCTTCTTTCCGGTGGCGTTTGGAGGCATCATCGCGTGGCAGGAGCTGCTGGTGATGATGTGCATCCAGATTGTGCTGAAATCCCTGTATGAGGTGCTGATTCTTCCGGTGACAATCCGGGTGGTGAACGCAATCAAGAGAATAGACGGAAGCGATGTCTATGATGAGGGAATATCCTATAAAGTGTGGAAAATCAGTGAGATTTAATGGTCTCTCAATCGTCAAACAATAAATTAATATCAAGGGTGAACAAAGAAGCAGCATTGGTCGTGTTCAGCGGTGGGCAGGATTCGACAACTTGCCTGTTCTGGGCAAAGCGTGAGTTTAAGAAAGTATATGCGTTGAGTTTCCTGTATGGGCAGAAGCACCGGAAGGAAGTGGACTTGGCGCGGGAGATAGCGCGTAAAGCGGGAGTGGAGTTTGAAGTGATGGATGTATCGCTCATCGGTAAGCTGGGACGCAACTCCTTGACGGACACCGGTATGGCTATGGATGAGGAAAAACCGGCGGATAGTTTCCCGAACACTTTTGTGCCGGGACGCAACCTGTTCTTTCTTAGCATTGCCGCCGTCTATGCCCGCGAAAAGGGCATCAATCACATCGTGACGGGTGTGTCGCAAACGGATTTCAGCGGGTATCCCGATTGCCGGGACACTTTCATCAAATCGTTGAACGTAACGCTCAACCTTGCCATGGACGGGCAGTTTGTCTTTCACACGCCCCTGATGTGGATTGACAAGGCCGAGACTTGGGCATTGGCGGATGAGCTGGGAGTGCTCGACCTGATCCGCCACGAAACGCTCACCTGCTATAACGGCATCCCCGGTGACGGGTGCGGACATTGTCCGGCATGTAAGCTGAGGCGTGAGGGGCTGGAGAAGTATCTGGCGGGAAAAGGATAATTACTAACATTTTAATCAAGAATAATATGGCCGAGTTAAAAGACCAGCTTTCCTTGCTGGGAAGAAAAACCGAATATAAACAGGACTATGCTCCGGAAGTGCTGGAAGCGTTTGACAACAAGCATCCCGGTAATGATTATTGGGTACGTTTCAACTGTCCGGAATTCACCAGCCTTTGTCCCATAACGGGGCAGCCGGATTTTGCGGAAATCCGCATCAGCTATATTCCCGATGTGAAAATGGTGGAGAGCAAGAGCCTGAAACTCTATCTGTTCAGTTTTCGCAATCATGGCGCTTTCCATGAGGACTGCGTGAATATCATAATGAAAGACCTTATCCGCCTGATGAACCCCAAGTACATCGAGGTTACGGGAATTTTCACCCCGCGTGGCGGGATCTCTATTTATCCTTATGCCAACTATGGCCGTCCCGGCACGAAATACGAACAAATGGCGGAACATCGTTTGATGAGTCGGGAGTAGAACTGTCCTTTTTTATGTGATATACCTATCAATAGTGATTGTGGGTATGATATATTTCTGAATATGGCAGCCTCGTAATTACCTAAAACAGGTGATTGCGGGGCTTTCTTTTTCTGATGACCTTTGCATCCGGTATTAGTAACAACTTAACAGTCATTTAAAATTGAAAACAGCCATATTAAATCTATCCTTGTTCTTCCTGTCGGCGTGCGCCTTTTCCACCTATGCGCAGAAGCCGGGAAAAACAATGATTTCCGGTAAGGTCATATCTACGGAAAAAGAAGTGGTGGACTTTGCGACGGTCTATCTGAAAGGAACCGGTCATGGGGGAATAACCAATCAGGAAGGTATCTATCATGTGAGTGCGCCCGCGGGAAACTATACGCTGGTGGTGTCGGCTGTCGGCTATAAAACCGTAGAGAAACCGGTGACGCTGCTCAGAGGGCAACGGGTGAGGCAGAACATAACAATCAGTCCCGAAACCCAGCAGTTGGACGAAGTGACGGTAGTGTCGACGGGGGTAAGCCGCCTCAAGCGTTCGGCGTTCAATGCTGTGGCAGTGGATACGAAGGAATTGCAGAATACAACCAAGAACCTGAGTGACGCACTGGCCAAAGCGCCGGGCATGAAGCTGCGCGAGTCGGGCGGGGTAGGGTCGGACATGCAGCTTATGCTGGACGGTTTCAGCGGAAAACATGTAAAGGTGTTTATCGACGGCGTTCCGCAGGAAGGTGTGGGAAGCTCTTTCGGACTGAATAATATTCCGGTGAATTTTGCAGACCGTATCGAAGTCTATAAAGGCGTAGTGCCTGTGGGGTTCGGGACGGATGCCATCGGCGGGGTCATCAATATCGTCACGAACAAGAAACGCCGCCGCTGGTTTTTGGATGCATCCTATTCCTACGGCTCGTTCAATACGCATAAATCCAACGTGAACTTCGGACAGACCTTCAAGAACGGCTTCACCTATGAGATCAATGCTTTTCAGAACTATTCGGACAATGATTATCACATTGAAGCTCCGGTAGAAGACTTTGAGACGGGCAGGATAGACCGCGATAAAAAGGTGCGCGTCAAACGTTTCAATGATACGTACCATAATGAAGCGGTCGTTGGCAAAGTGGGGGTGGTCGACAAGAAATGGGCGGACCGTTTGATGCTGGGTTTCACCTACTCCAATATGTATCAGGACATACAGACCGGAGTGCGTCAGGACATCGTTTACGGCCAGAAACACAGGAAAGGACATTCGCTGATGCCTTCGTTGGAATATTACAAGCGTAATTTGTTGGCAAAAGGGCTGGATGTGGCGCTGACCGTAAACTACAACAAGAACCTGACAACGAATGTGGACACCGCTTCCTATAAATACAACTGGTATGGAGACAGGAAGTTGCTGAACTCTCCCGGAGAACAGTCCTACCAACATTCGCGTGCCGACAATAACAACTGGAATGGTACGTTCACCGCCAATTATCGCCTTGGCAAGATGCACATGCTGACTTTCAACCATGTGCTGAACACTTTCAGCCGTTCCAATACTTCTCTGCTTGCCAAAGAGGAACAGTCGGATGCCATAGCGAAGGAGACCCGCAAGAACATCTCCGGTGTCTCTTACCGTCTGATGCCGTCCGAAACCTGGAACTTATCTGTGTTCGGCAAGTATTACAACCAGTTTGTTGCCGGACCGGTAGCCACCGATGCTAACCAAAACGACTATGTGCGCACTACCCGTAGCGTAAGCTCCATAGGGTATGGGGCTGCCGGAACTTATTTCATCCTGCCGGGACTGCAGGCAAAACTCTCTTATGAAAAAGCCTACCGCCTGCCCACCATAGAAGAGATGTTCGGCAATGAGGATCTGGAAATGGGAGACATTGGCATCAGACCGGAGAACAGCGATAACGTAAACCTGAACCTAAGCTATAACAGGACTTTCGGCAGACATTCCGTATATGTGGAAGGAGGGCTGGTTTATCGCAATACCAAGGATTATATCCAGCGCAACATAACCGATCTGAGTGGCGGCAAGTCGGCAGCCACTTATATAAACTACGGAAAGGTACTGACGAAGGGATATAACATATCCGCCCGTTACGGCTTCGGCAAATGGGTGAGTGTCGGCGGTAATTTCACGCAGATGGACGTGCGCGATAATATGAAGACTTCCATATCCGGCAGTGCGGAGAACATTGCCTACAAAGAACGTATGCCCAACCTGCCGTATATCTTTGCCGATTCCGACGTGACATTCTACTGGCGGGACCTCGGACGAAAAGGAAATGCACTGACTGTGTCCTACGATAATCAGTACTTGCACAGCTTCACGTACTATTCGTCCAAAATCGGTTCGAATAAAGGCGACTATGTGGTTCCAAGCCAGTTCTCGCATAATCTGTCCCTATCCTACAGCCTTCGCGACGGACGTTATAATCTGTCATTCGAGTGCAGGA
Source organism: Bacteroides eggerthii (assembly GCF_025146565.1). Classification (NCBI taxonomy): domain Bacteria; kingdom Pseudomonadati; phylum Bacteroidota; class Bacteroidia; order Bacteroidales; family Bacteroidaceae; genus Bacteroides; species Bacteroides eggerthii. Next base: position 2,375,368 of record NZ_CP102258.1, read on the forward strand.
ACTTTACGGACGAGCAACTGTATGATAATTTCAGTTTGCAGAAGGCCGGACGGGCATTTTATGGAAAGGTACGCGTATACTTCGGCAATTGAAACAATGAATAAACCGGTAACGATTAGTGTAATATAATTAAAGTAACAACAACATGAAAAAGAATCTTTTATTAGCCGGACTTTTCGCCTCTGCAATGGCGGGACCGGTATTGACATCTTGTACGGATACGGAAGTGCCGGGCGGCGGAAACGCCAATGGGTCCAAAGGCGATTTTGTAGTCGCCTCCTCTGTCACTGCTTCAAACAATACGGTGAACGTGTTGCTGACTTCCAAGACTTTGGACGAGGGTGTCATCTCTACCGTCAACAACGGACTTGTCAACGACGGCGCTTCCCAGTGGGTGTTCTATAAAGACCGCTATCTCTATGGGCTGACTTATAATCAGGGAAATGCCGGTACCACCCGTTCTTATGTAATGAACTCCAACAACGAAGTGCAGGCGCGTTCGGGAGAGTTTGCCGTCAAGCGATTTACTACCTATGGCATTTATGACAAATATATCATCACTGCTTCCACCGGCGACGGTCCTACGGAATATGCCGACGGCAACCTGTATCTGCCTAAGATGTTCTTGCTTTCCTATCTGGATGTAGCGGCCGAAACATTCGAGACCAACGACACGAAAGTAAAGGCCTATATGTCTGAGAACTTCTTGGGTAATGGTGAGTTTGTGACATTGGCGGGCATCTTGGAGCATGACAAGAAGATATACAGCGCAGCCGTTCCTATGGGATTGAGCCAGTATGGCGCTGCCGTAGACGGCGGCAAGTATATATTGCCGGGCAATGAGACTTTGGTGAAGACCGAAGACGGCGGTTCCAACAGCAGCGCCTATAAGAAAGGTGAGTTGCAATGGACGCAGTATCCCAACGAGTGTTGGGTGGCAATCTTCGATGATGCTACTATGACGACCAAGAAACTCATCAAGACTGATAAAATCAGTTATGCCTGTGGGCGTTTCAAGTCCCAGTATTACCAGACTATCTGGGAGGCAGGCAACGGCGATGTTTATGTGTTCTCCCCAAGCTATGCCAAAACAATGAAAGATGCCCGTCAGCAGACAACGTTGCCGGCAGGTGTAGTGCGTATTCCCAACGGTCAGGAGGACTTTGACAGCTACTACTGCGATTTGGAGAAACAAAGCGGCGGAAAATCTTTCCTGCGTTGCTGGCATATTGCGGATGACTACTTCCTGTTGCTGATGTACGACCGCCCTCTGACGGAGACAGGCTTTGAAGCCAAAGAACTGGCTGTCTTTAAAGCGGAAAGCAAGAAACTCACATATGTGACCGGGCTTCCGTCGGCAGACCTGATTTCCGGCTTCGGAAATACTCTGTATGCGGAGAACGGCTATGCTTATATGGCTGTGACGACTACGGACGGATATCCTGCCGTCTATAAGATAGACCCGTCGAGCGCAACTGCTACGAAAGGTGTGGCGGTAGAGGCTACACAGATTACGGGTATCGGTAAGTTGAGTCCCTTGAACTGAATACCATGAAAAAGGCATTTCGTAGAATACACTTATGGCTGTCCGTCCCATTCGGATTGATTATTACGGTTATTTGTTTTTCGGGTGCTGCACTGGTGTTTGAAGATGAAGTAATGGAGTTGTGCAGGCACGACCTCTATTATGTGGAAAAAGCAGGCGGCACTCCGCTTCCGGTGGAACACCTGATTGGGAAAGTTGCCGAAACATTGCCGGACAGCGTTACCGTTACGGGCGTCTCCATTTCCTCTGATGCGGAACGTGCGTATCAGGTCAGCCTGTCAAAACCGCGTCGGGCTTCCATCTATGTGGATCAGTATACGGGTGAGGTGAAAGGACGGAATGAACGTGCACCGTTCTTTCTCACCATGTTCAGGCTGCATCGCTGGCTGATGGACAGCATGAAGCCGGGCGATGGTGTGTTTTGGGGCAAGATGATTGTAGGGGTAAGCACTTTGATGTTCGTGTTCGTACTTATATCGGGTGCCGTCATTTGGTGGCCCCGCACAAAAAAAGTTCTGAAAAACAGCCTGAAGATTACTGTCAATAAAGGCTGGCGGCGCTTTTGGTATGGTTTGCACGTGGCGGGTGGCATGTATGCGCTTGTGTTTCTTTTAATAATGGCTTTGACGGGACTCACCTGGTCTTTCTCATGGTACCGTACAGGTTTTTACAAAGTGTTCGGAGCGGAGATGAAGCAGGAAGGTCATGGGAAAGAAAGAAAAGGGAGAACCTCTTATGCTTGCTGGCAGCAAGTGTATGAGGAACTGAAAGCGCGCAATGCCGATTACAGGCTGATTACGATTTCCGACGGTTCTGCCGGCGTGTCATTCGCGCGGTTGGGCAACCGGCGGGCTGTTGACCGTTACTCCTTTAATCCGCAGAACGGCGAAATCACCGGAACCGTATTGTATAAGGATACCGATGCTTCGGGCAAGATACGCGGCTGGATATATTCTATGCATGTGGGAAGCTGGGGAGGTATCGTTACCCGTATCATGGCGTTCATTGCTGCATTGTTGGGTGGAACGCTTCCGTTGACAGGCTATTATTTGTGGATGAGGCGCATCGGACGTGCATGAAACATTTGTATGCCTTTTTAAGCAGGAGTGATTATTCTTCTGATTTCAGCCTCGGTCCCGCAAAACGGTCCATGAGTTTGTAGCTTGATTGTGCACATGGCAGCGGCAAAACAGCCTGCTTCCTGATAGGAGACACCTTTGTTACGCATATACAGATAGCCTACCATATAGGTGTCTCCGCACCCCGTAGCATCTACTATTTGCAGGGCGGAGTAGGCGGGGATTTCATGGAACTGTCCTTTGGCATATATCAGCGAACCTTTATCTCCCAATGTGAGCAATACTTCTTTCACGCCCCAGTCGGCAATGAGCAAGGCGGCTTCGCGGGGATCTTTGCATCCGGTAAGCACTTCCATTTCGGTTTCGTTGGCTTTCAGTATGTGGATATGCTTCAAGGCCTCTTTCTTTTCCGTCCAGTCCACCGGCAGCACCTTCTCATTATCCACTTTGCGCAGAAACCCCTGAACGTCTACCGATAGCACCCCTTTGCTTGAAAGGTACTTGATGACATCCAATGAAAAATCATCGGCCAACAGGCTGCCCAAGTGGATGATCCGGGCACTGACATCTTGCAACCCTTCCATTGTGAACGGATCGGCCTTTGCTGTGACACGCTGAGTCCGTTCGTTCTGGTTTTCTCCGTATATATTTTCAAAGCAGACGGAATGGACGCTGGGCAGAGTTTTCACCTCGATGCCCTCTTTCCGTATATCCTCCACGACATTCATTTCTGTGTCGGCAAGGGCCGTGACCAATAAAAAACCGCTCGGATCGAGATGCTTAATGGCATGCGCAAAGTAGAAAGAGGTGCCGCCCGGCATGTATATCGTATTTTTTGTGGTAACTATCTTGTCTTGTGTGATATAACCGATGCAGCATAAATCGTGTACACTCATTGTTCCCTGTTGTTTTTATTCGTTTATTTATTTGCAATTTTGCCGCAAAGGTAGTGATTTATTGAGAAAAATCGTAAAATGGCTTATTTCAGTTCTGTGTGTACTTGTATTTTGCAGGTGTTATTCCTGTTATTTTCTTGAATAGGAGGGTGAAATACCGGACGTTTGCATAACCTAATTTCTTGGCTGTCATATGGACCGTATTGTCCTTGTCCAATAACATTCTTTTGGCGATGTTCAGCCGCATCAGCTGAAAGTATTCGTGAATGCTTTTTCCGGTCTCGAATTTTAATAAATCGCTGAAATAGCGGGGAGACAGGTGGAAGGCATCCGCACAGTATTCTTCTGTCGGCAATACACCGTCTGCCAGTTTACCGGACAGGATGTATTTGCTCAACAGTAGGTCTGTCTTGTGCAAGATTGTTTTATTGGCTTCGCAGCGGGTGATGAATTGGCGTTCGTTGAAACGTGCACAGTAATCCAGCAATAACTCGATATGGCGCGAAATCAAAATCTTGCTATGGCAGTCTATGGCGTGTTGGAGCTCCTCTTCGATATTGCGGATGCACTCTATAATTTTCATCTTTTCGCGTAATGAAAGGTGCAGTGACTCGTTCAGCTTATAGAAGAAGAATGAATAATCTTTGATGTGGCTTTCCAGTGTTGTACATGCTATCAGGTCCGGATGAAAGGCCAATAACCAACCTTTCCGGGCAAGCGTATTGCCTGTGTCCAGCTTCATGGTTTCTCCGGGGATACGGAATATCAGCGATGCATTGGAATAATCGTAGTATTTGCGTCCGTACGTAAGATACTCTGCTTCTCCTTCTATCAGGGTGATTGTATAGAAATCACATCTGACAGTACGTTGCTCCAGGGGTGCCTTGGATAAGTCGATGACACTCACCAGCGGATGCAACGTCTTATGGCCCATACAGCAATTGCATTGATGTACGGTATCTATGTTTAGTATCTTTTTTTTCATAAGGACAATCTGAACCGCAACCTTTATATTTGTAGCTTTCTGTATTCTCCGGGTGTGTATCCTACATTCTTTTTGAATATACGATTGAAGTGCTGTGAATATTGGAACCCTAACTCATAAGCAATCTGGCTGACGGTTTTCTCTGTTCCTGCAATCATCTCCTTGGCTAAGTCGATCATCCTGTTCTGGATATATTCCTGTGCGCTTTTTCCGGTTTCTTTTTTTATCAGGTCACCGAAATAGTTGGGGGACAGGAACACTTTGTCCGCAAAGTATTTTACGGAAGGCAGTCCGTCTGTTTGCAGTTTGTCACTTTGGAAATAGTCATCGAGCAGTGTTTCGAATTTTACCAATACACTTTTGTTGCTTTCCGAACGGGTGATGAACTGCCTTTCATAGAACCGCATACAGTAATCCAGCAATAACTCGATGTTTCGTGATATCAGACGCTTGCTATGCTTGTCGATGGGGCGTTGCAGCTCCATCTTTATTTTTTCCAAACAATCTATGAATATTCCCTTTTCTTCTTCAGACAGATGCAGGGCTTCGGCTGAGGTATACGAAAAAAACGAATAATGTTTGATATCCTGTCCCAAAGAAGTTCCTTTGATCAAATCGGGATGGAACAACAGGCCATGGGCATTTGGCTTTACTCCTTGCTGCATCTCTACCTCAACGACCTGTCCCGGAGCGAAACTGGTAACCGTTCCTTCCTGATAATCATAAGTCTGCCTGCCGTAACGGATGTCTCCGCATTTGACGTTTTTCAGAAAAAGGGCATATACTCCGTAGTTCATCGTGAAATGTGTGGGAAACCGAGGAGCTTCCGACAGGTTTACTATACTGACCAGCGGATGTAATGTTTCGAGTCCAAAGAGCCGGTTGTATTGATCTACTGTGTCCAGCTTAATAACTTCTTTCATACGATATCATTTTTTAGTCCTGCACAAATGTAAAGAATTAAATCGTACGTAGTACATCGTACAGTACAGAATCAGTAAATAGGTTACAAATGTCTGTAATTCATTTACATGTTTCGCGAGATGGATTTATTCGCTATTAGGGGAAGCCATGGTATAAAGTGGAGATAAAGAAAAAGCTCTGAAATTATTGAATTTCAGAGCTTTTTCTTTGCGGTGCGTACGGGACTCGAACCCGTGACCCCATGCGTGACAGGCATGTATTCTAACCAACTGAACTAACGCACCATGATTTTATTTTTCCGTCGCTATCTCTCTCGATTGCGGTTGCAAAGGTAGGCGTTTTTTTTGAACCTGCAATAGCTGTGATGAACTTTTTTTTGATAGTGTGTGGCTGTGTTTGCTTTATATCCTCATATTGAGAATATTGTAAAAAACAAGGAGAATGTGATTTAACAACTATTTAGAAACATGTTCCAGTTGTGTTTATGTAGCATTTAGTACCCGATTAGAAAACTGTTTTTGGAGAAAACGAAACATTTTACGCCTACTTTTAAACTTCTTGCTCGAAAAGTTCGTTATTTTGCAATAAATCGTTATTTTTGCGAACTCAAAACAAGAATGTTGTAATTAGAAAGTAACAAAAAAGATATTTTAGGATGATGAAAACAGCCAAACTGTTGCTTCACTGTCCCGACAAACCGGGTATTCTGGCAGAGGTAACAGACTTTATAACGGTGAACAAAGGAAATATTATCTATTTGGATCAATATGTAGATCATGTGGAAAATATATTCTTCATGCGTATTGAATGGGAATTGGAAAATTTTCTGGTTCCTCAGGAGAAAATAGAGGATTATTTTGAAACGTTGTATGCACAGAAGTATGGAATGAGCTTCCGCCTTTATTTCTCAGATGCCAAACCGCGTATGGCTATCTTTGTGTCGAAAATGTCGCATTGCCTCTTCGATTTGTTGGCGCGCTATACGGCAGGGGAGTGGAATGTAGAAATACCTCTTATAATAAGTAATCATCCCGACTTGCAACATGTAGCGGAGCGTTTTGGCATACCTTTCCATCTTTTTCCTATTACTAAGGAGACAAAGGAGGAACAGGAAAAGAAAGAAATGGAACTGCTTGCCAAGCATAAAGTGAACTTCATAGTGCTGGCGCGTTATATGCAAGTTATTTCCGAGAAGATGATAAATGCTTATCCCAACCGTATTATCAATATACACCACTCTTTCCTTCCGGCATTTGTAGGTGCGAAACCCTATCATGCGGCATTTGAGCGTGGCGTAAAGATTATTGGCGCTACCAGTCACTATGTTACTACGGAACTGGATGCCGGGCCAATTATCGAACAGGATGTGGTGCGCATCACGCATAAGGACACTGTGCAGGATTTGGTGAATAAGGGCAAGGATTTGGAGAAGATTGTTCTTTCACGTGCCGTCCAGAAACATATTGAACGTAAGGTATTGGCGTATAAGAATAAGACCGTAATATTTAATTAGTAGCTGATGAAGGTTGCAGTCATTAAATATAATGCAGGTAACATCCGATCGGTGGATTATGCCTTGGGGCGCTTGGGTGTTGAGGCGGAGATTACGGCGGATGAAGCTGTGCTGCGTGCTGCGGATAAAGTTATCTTTCCCGGAGTAGGAGAAGCGGAAACGACCATGAATTTTCTGAATGGGGGAAATATGGGTCAGCTGATAAAGGAATTGCGTCAACCGGTGCTGGGGATTTGTCTGGGCATGCAGTTGATGTGTCGGCATTCGGAAGAAGGAAATGTGGACTGCTTGGGTATTTTTGATGTTGATGTGAAGCGTTTTGTCTCGCAAAAACATGAAGATAAGGTGCCTCACATGGGATGGAACACGATTACGCAAACGAACAGCGACCTTTTCAAAGGTTTTACGAAAGAGGAGTTTGTCTATTTCGTACACAGTTTCTATGTCCCGGTTAATGATTGTACCGCTGCCGTAACAAATTACATACTCCCATTCAGCGCTGCCTTGCATAAGGATAATTACTATGCCACCCAGTTTCATCCTGAAAAAAGCGGTAGTGTAGGCGAACGTATCCTGCAAAATTTTCTGGACTTATAAGCGAAAAGAGTTGGTATTTGATAACTTGTAATTGATTGAAATGATAGAACTGATCCCCGCTATTGACATCATCGACGGAAAGTGTGTACGTCTTTCCCAGGGTGACTATGATAGCAAGAAAGTGTATAATGAGAATCCCGTAGAGGTGGCTAAGGAACTTGAAGCGCATGGTATTCGCCGCCTTCATGTGGTGGATCTTGATGGTGCTGCTTCCCACCATGTGGTGAACTATCGCACATTGGAGCAGATTGCTTCTCGTACTTCCTTGATTATAGATTTTGGTGGTGGTGTAAAGAGCGATGAGGATCTGGTCATTGCATTTGAAAACGGTGCACAAATGGTGACGGGAGGGAGCATTGCAGTAAAGAACCCCGAACGTTTCTGCCACTGGTTGCAAACATACGGTTCTGAAAAAATAATCCTCGGAGCTGATGTTAAAGATCATAAGATTGCCGTTAACGGTTGGAAAGACGAGAGTGCTTGTGAACTGTTCCCTTTTCTGAAAGATTATGTGGAGAAAGGTATTCGCAAGGTCATCTGTACGGATATCAACTGTGACGGTATGTTGCAAGGTCCTTCTACGGCTTTGTACAAAGAAATATTAGAGGCGAACTCCGGATTGTACCTTATTGCCAGCGGGGGAGTGAGCTGTGCCGATGATATTCGCCAACTGGAGGCTGCGGGCGTGCCTGCCGTAATTTTCGGTAAGGCTTTGTATGAGGGACGTATAACTTTCAAGGAACTGGAAGGGTTTATGATTTGAAATCATAAATCTAAAATCATAAATAAAAGAAGAGTGTTAGCAAAAAGAATCATTCCCTGTCTTGACATCAAAGACGGACAGACTGTAAAAGGAACTAATTTTGTGAACCTGCGCCATGCAGGCGATCCGGTTGAACTGGCGCGTGCTTATAGCGGGCAGGGGGCTGATGAACTGGTGTTTCTGGATATTACTGCCAGTTTTGAAGGACGCAAGACGTTTGCCGAACTGGTAAAGCGTATCGCTGCCAACATCAGCATCCCTTTCACCGTAGGCGGTGGCATCCATGAATTGAGTGATGTGGACCGGCTTTTAAATGCGGGTGCTGACAAAATATCTATCAATTCCTCTGCTATCCGTCGTCCTGAACTGATTGATGAAATAGCCAAGCACTTCGGGTCACAGGTCTGTGTACTTGCCGTTGATGCTAAACAGACAGAGAAAGGCTGGTGGTGTTATCTCAATGGTGGACGTGTAGAAACGGGCAAAGAACTCTTTTCTTGGGCAAAAGAAGCACAGGAACGTGGCGCAGGCGAGGTCCTTTTTACCAGTATGAACCATGACGGAGTAAAGACCGGATACGCCAATGAAGCCCTTGCAACTCTTGCTGACGGGCTTTCCATACCGATCATCGCATCGGGTGGGGCAGGAGCCAAAGAGCACTTCCGCGATGTCTTTGTAGAAGGAAAAGCGGATGCCGCTTTGGCAGCCAGTGTTTTTCATTTCGGAGAAATTAAAATTCCCGATTTAAAATCGTATCTTTGCGCCCAGGGAATTGTAATGCGCCGGATTTGAAAAGGTGGTAATTTGAAAAAGATGATGAAGTGGCAGGGATGATAAAGTGATAAATACCTAATAATATATATTGAAGATGTTGGACTTTGATAAAATGAACGGACTTGTTCCGGCAATTATACAGGATGCCGATACAGCTAAAGTGCTGATGTTGGGGTTTATGAACCGGGAAGCATACGATAAGACGGTAGAAACCGGTAAGGTGACATTCTTTAGCCGCACAAAGAACCGTCTTTGGACGAAAGGAGAAGAAAGTGGTAATTTCCTGAATGTGGTTTCCATGAAAGAAGACTGCGACAAGGACACTTTGCTTATTCAGGTACATCCTGTCGGTCCGGTTTGCCATACCGGTACGGACACCTGCTGGGGCGAGAAAAACGAACAGCCTGTTATGTTTCTAAAACTTCTTCAGGATTTCATTGACAAGCGTCATGCCGAAATGCCTGAAGGTTCCTACACTACCAGTCTGTTTCAGTCCGGCGTCAATAAAATGGCGCAAAAGGTAGGCGAGGAAGCTGTTGAGACTGTCATCGAGGCATGTAATGGTACGGACGAACGTCTGATATATGAAGGTGCGGATTTGCTGTACCATCTTATTGTATTGTTGACATCCAAAGGTTATCGTATAGAAGACCTGGCACGTGAGCTGGAAGAGCGCCACAGTGCTACTTGGAAAAAACACTAAGCTAATTAGTAATTATTATCATGGACGAAGCGCTGATACGGTATAAAGACGTGGAGATACACCAGCAGGAGCTGTGCGTGTTGAACAGTGTGAATCTGGAACTGCATAAGGGGGAGTTTGTCTACCTTATCGGTAAAGTAGGTTCGGGCAAGACGAGCTTGCTCAAAACCTTCTATGGTGAACTGGATGTTGCTGCGGGTGATGCTGAGGTGTTGGGATATGACATGCTGCGTATCAAGCGTAAGCATATTCCGCAGTTACGTCGTAAGCTGGGCATTGTCTTTCAGGACTTCCAACTGCTTACAGACCGTACGGTACATGATAATCTTGAGTTTGTGCTTCGCGCCACCGGGTGGAAAAACAAAGGGGAAATAAAAGACCGTATTAACGAAGTTTTACAGTTGGTGGGCATGAGTAATAAAGGTTATAAGTATCCCAATGAATTGTCGGGCGGAGAGCAACAACGTATCGTGATAGCCCGCGCCGTACTCAATTCTCCCGAGGTGATTCTTGCCGACGAGCCTACGGGGAATTTGGATGTGGAGACCGGTTTTGCCATTACTCAACTCCTGCATGATATCAGTGCGGCAGGTTCACTTGTCATTATGACTACGCACAATATGCAGTTGCTTTGGGAGTATCCGGGACGCGTATATCGCTGTGCAGATCATTTGATAACGGATGTGACGGAGCAGTATTCCGTTGCAGTGCCGACAGAAGAAAAATAAACAAGATTATATAACATTTTAATACAGGAACGAAAATGAAAGTTTTAAAGTTTGGAGGTACTTCAGTAGGTTCGGCTCAACGAATGAAGGAAGTAGCCAAATTGATTACCGATGGTGAACGTAAGATTGTGGTTCTCTCCGCCATGTCGGGTACCACAAACACATTGGTTGAGATTTCGGACTATCTGTACAAGAAAAATCCGGAAGGTGCTAACGAGATTATCAATAGACTGGAAACAAAATACCGCCAGCATATCGATGAACTCTATGCTACTCCTGAATATAAACAGAAGGGTTTGGAACTTATCAAATCTCATTTCGATTATATCCGTTCTTATACCAAAGACCTTTTCACACTGTTCGAGGAAAAAGTTGTGCTGGCACAAGGTGAGTTGATTTCTACCGCTATGATGAACTATTATCTGCAAGAATGTGGTGTGAAGTCAGTTTTACTCCCGGCTTTAGAATATATGCGTACGGACAAAAATGCCGAGCCCGATCCGGTTTATATCAAAGATAAACTTCAGGTTCAGCTCGAACTGCATCCCAATGCCGAAATCTATATCACGCAAGGTTTCATCTGCCGCAATGCCTATGGCGAGGTAGATAATTTGCAACGGGGTGGCAGTGACTATACCGCTTCATTGATCGGCGCGGCCGTCAAGGCTTCTGAGATTCAGATATGGACTGATATTGATGGTATGCATAATAATGACCCGCGTGTTGTAGATAAGACTTCTCCTGTGCGTCATCTCCACTTTGAAGAGGCGGCTGAGTTGGCATACTTTGGTGCAAAAATCCTGCATCCCACTTGTATCCAGCCTGCCAAGTACGCTAACATCCCCGTACGTCTGCTCAATACAATGGATCCCACAGCTCCGGGCACACTCATTTCCAATGATACGGAGAAGGGTAAGATCAAGGCAGTAGCAGCCAAGGAGAATATTACGGCTATTAAAATTAAGTCCAGCCGTATGCTGCTTGCTCATGGTTTCCTACGTAAGGTATTTGAAATTTTCGAAAGCTACCAGACTTCTATCGATATGATTTGTACATCCGAGGTAGGAGTGTCCGTTTCTATCGATAACACCAAGCATCTTAACGAAATATTGGATGACTTGAAGAAATATGGTACGGTGACGGTGGATAAGGATATGTGCATTATCTGCGTAGTGGGTGACCTTGAATGGGAAAATGTAGGCTTTGAAGCTAAGGCTCTTGATGCCATGCGTGATATTCCGGTGCGTATGATTTCTTTCGGCGGCAGCAACTATAACATTTCTTTCCTCATTCGTGAATGTGATAAGAAGCAGGCTTTGCAGTCACTCAGTGATGCGCTGTTCAATGAGTAATATAAAGAAATAGTAGATTATGAGCGCTTTTACCTTTTGATAAAAGCGCTCTTTTTAACTGAATGACGAACAACCCATAATAATTGTATGAAAGGAACATTTCCTATTGATAAATTCCGCGAACTGCGTACACCGTTTTATTATTACGATACGAAAGTATTGCGTGATACTTTGACTTGCATCCGCACTGAAGCGTCACGCTACGATAATTATTCGGTGCATTATGCGGTAAAGGCTAATGCCAATTCCAAAGTACTTACTATTATCCGAGAAAGCGGATTGGGGGCGGACTGTGTTAGCGGTGGTGAAATTCGTGCGGCAATCAAGGCGGGGTTTCCTGCCAATAAGATAGTGTTTGCCGGAGTAGGCAAAGCAGACTGGGAAATAAATCTCGGGTTGGATTATGACATCTTCTGCTTTAACGTAGAGTCCATTCCCGAATTGGAGATTATTAATGAACTGGCTGAGGCGAAAGGTAAGATAGCTAATGTCGCTTTCCGTATCAATCCCAATGTTGGAGCACATACTCATGCCAATATCACTACCGGATTAGCTGAAAATAAATTCGGCATCAGTATGCAGGATATGGACCATGTGATAGATGTGGCGCAGGAAATGAAGAATGTCAAATTCATCGGACTTCATTTTCATATCGGTTCACAGATACTGGACATGGGCGATTTTGTAGCTTTGTGCAATCGTGTCAATGAATTGCAGGACAGGCTTGAAGCTCGCCAGATACGCATTGAACATATCAATGTGGGGGGGGGGCTCGGCATTGATTACGGACATCCCAACCGTCAGGCGATACCCGATTTCAAAAGCTATTTTGAAACGTACGACAATTGCCTGAAACTTCGTTCTTATCAGACGCTTCATTTTGAGCTGGGACGTTCGGTGGTAGGGCAGTGCGGTTCGCTTATTTCGAGAGTGTTGTACGTAAAGCAAGGTGCTAATAAGCAGTTTGCCATTTTGGATGCAGGTATGACGGATTTGATTCGCCCTGCACTCTATCAGGCTTTCCACAAGATAGAGAACCTTACGTCCGACGCTCCGCTGCAGACTTATGATGTTGTGGGCCCTATCTGTGAGTCATCCGATGTCTTTGGTAAGGCTGTTGATTTGAATGGCGTGAAGCGTGGTGACCTCATGGCGCTTCGTTCTGCCGGAGCCTACGGTGAAATTATGGCTTCGGGCTATAACTGTCGTGAGCTGCCGCAGGGCTATACATCGGATGAGTTAGTGTAAGCGTACAAGTTTATAGAGGAATTATAGAGCACAGAAACAATCTTTTTGTTTCTGTGCTTATTTTTTATAGCTACTTGATTTTTTTATTGTATTTTTACAACAGTAATATCTGATATAAATTCCATTATGAAACACAAATCAATTTTCTTTTCAATCAGTCTGATACTAAGCTCTTTTTCCCTTTCGGCACAGGAATTGCCGAAAGAGGTGGTTTGGCAAAAAGTAGAAGGGGTTAATGTACCGATTCCACCTCAAACGCATCCCCGGTTGTACGTCCGTTCGTCCGATTTACCTGTTTTAAAGGAGCGAATGAAAACTCCGCAGGCACAACAAACCCTTTCTCTCATGAAGGAGTTGGGCAAGGATCGTACGCCTGATGAAGAAGCTGCCGTAACAAATCGCGGATTTCGCTATTATTATGAAATGCGCGGTGTCACGACGAGAGTACAGTTACAGGCTCTCGATTATCTTTTGGATGGTGATAAACGCTTGGCTCGTAGGGCTATTACCGCCATGCTCGACACATTGCAACGTGCCAGTTTTGGTACCCGTTCCGATATGTCGAGGGCCAGTGGGACTATGCTGATAACGGGTGCTATGGTATATGACTGGTGCTACGATCAAATGAAAAGTTCGGAGAAACAAGCCTATATCAAAGAGTTTGTCCGGTTGGCAAAAAGTATGGAGTGTGGTTATCCGCCGCGCAACAACCAGCCCATAGCAGGCCATCCGTCAGAATGGATGATTATGCGTGATATGCTGTCGGCTGGCATTGCTATTTATGATGAATATCCCGATATGTACAACCATGTCATTACTATGCTCTATCGTGATTATATTCCGGCTCGTAACTATTTCTACGGAGGACAGAACTATCATCAGGGTACTAACTATGTGCATGTACGTTTTGCCTGTGACCTTTTTCCTCTTTGGATTTTAGAGAAAATGGGGGCGGGCAGCATTTATGATTCTTCGGCAAGATTTGTGCTTTATGACATTATTTATCGCCGGCGTCCCGACGGGGTGTTGTTGCCTTCGGGCGATGATTATCCGCAAAATCGTCCTGCACTGCTCACGATGCCTACGCCAATGATGTTAGCTTCCAGTTACTATAAGGATGAATATCTTGCTTATGAGTTCGAGCGTAATCCTCATTTGAATAAGTCGGGCAATGAATCTATGAACCACTGTCTGATATACGATTTACTGTGGCGTGACTATAATCTGAAAGGTAAAGCTCCTGATGATCTTCCTTTGACCCGCTATTCCGGTACTCCTTATGGCTGGATGATTGCCCGTACGGGGTGGGATGCCAATAGTGTGATTGCCGAAATGAAGATAAATGAACAGTTTGTGGGTAACCACCAGCACATGGACGGAGGTAGCTTCCAGATTTATCACAAAGGACCTTTGGCAATTGATGCAGGCGCTTATAGCGGTAGTTCAGGTGGCTATAACAGTCCCAACAACAAGAACTACTTTAAACGTACCATTGCTCACAATTCATTGTTGGTGTACGATCCTGATGAAAAATTTGAATGTTGGAACTATGGAGGAGGTGGAAAGACCCGGTTTGCAGCCAATGACGGCGGGCAGCGTATGTGTGGCGAGGGTTGGAAAACTTGTAATTCGCTTGATAGTCTCTTGTCCGAAGAGTATACGGTGGGCAAAGTGTTTGCGCATGGGTTTGGTCCTGATGCGCAAACGCCCGATTATTCTTATTTGAAAGGAGATATTACTCAAGCCTACACCCGGAAGGTGAAGGAGGCCAAACGTTCATTTGTGTTCCTCAACCTGCAATCGGAGCAGGTGCCTGCTGCGCTTATTGTCTATGACAAAGTAGTGGTTTCCAATCCCGGTTATCGTAAATACTGGTTATTACATAGTATTGAGGAACCTACACTTGAAAGCAACACTTTCACAGTGCGACGTACCAAAGATGGTGATAGCGGTATGTTACATAACACCGTACTTTTGCCCCAAGCGGACAATATGCATATTGATAAGGTAGGCGGTCCCGGCAAAGAAAATTGGGTGTTCGGAACCAATTATCCCAATGATGCCGTAGCCCCTTATCTTGACAATGCCAATGAGCGTGGTGCGTGGAGAGTAGAGGTGTCTCCTGTTGCTCCTGCCGCTACCGACAACTTTTTGAATGTAATACAGGTCGCCGATAATCAATGCAATAAACTAAATGCCGTACAGCGTATTGAAAATGAGCTGGTTGTAGGCGCTCAATTGGCTGATCGCGTAGTAACTTTTGCTAAGAATAGCGAACAATTATGCCGGGACTTTGCTTTCTCTGTGAGTGGTACGGGAATATTTAAGTTTGTTATCACTGACCTTAAGGCAGGCAACTGGCAGGTAAAGAAAGACGGTCGTGTTTTTATTCCGCTGGCTGAGGTGCGGGCTTCCGAGGGTGTTCTCTCTTTTGAAGGTACAGCCGGGAATTATGAGTTCTGCCGGTAGCTGTCCTGTAATGTAACTGGAACATTTGTAAGGTTAGATTTTACTTATTTTACTAAATAATGTTATCGGTGTGAACAATCTATGTGTGTTCTTGTTATATTTGTAATCATTTCAATTTAATTAATAAATACAATTATGATAACAGAAAAATTACAGAATGCAATTAACGAGCAGATTACGGCTGAGATGTGGTCATCCAACCTTTATTTAGCAATGTCTTTCTATATGGAGAAAGAGGGTTATTGTGGTATGGCTTCTTGGTTGAAGAAGCAGTCATTCGAAGAACATGGACATGCTTGTGAACTGGCCTCATATATTATTAAGCGTGGCGGTAAGGCAAAATTGGATAAAATTGATGTTGTTCCTAATGACTTCGGTACTCCGCTGGAAGTATTCGAACAGGTTTATGAACATGAATGTCGTGTGTCAAAGATGATTGATGCTCTTGTAGATGTAGCCGCTGCTGAAAAGGATAAAGCTTCTCAAGATTTCTTGTGGGGATTTGTTCGTGAGCAGGTAGAAGAAGAAGCTACTGCATCGGGCATCGTAGATATGGTGAAGAAAGCCGGTGCTACCGGAATTTTCTTTGTTGATGCGAAGCTGGGTGAAAGAAAATAAGAGAAAAAGTAATAAAGAGATAGGGTGGTAAAGGCGACAAGCCTTGCCACCCTATCATTTTATATTATCCTTTCAATATTCCTAATTCCTTTCCTACTTTTATAAATGCTGCGATACACTTATCCAAGTGTTCCTTGTTGTGTCCGGCAGAAATCTGAACGCGGATACGCGCTTGGTCTTTGGGTACGACAGGATAATAGAAGCCAGTTACGTAAATACCTTCCTCCTGCATGCGGGCTGCATAAATCTGAGATAACTTGGCATCATACAGCATTACGGCGCAAATGGCGCTTTGGGTAGGTTTGATGTCGAATCCGGCGGCTGTCATTTTGTCGCGGAAATAGCTTACGTTTTCTACTAACTTGTCATGTAGCGAATTGCTTTCTTTCAACATCTTGAATACTTCGAGGCTGGCACCGATGATGCCCGGAGCAAGAGAGTTGGAGAACAAGTACGGACGGCTGCGTTGGCGTAATAGGTCGATAATCTCCTTGCGTCCTGTGGTGAAACCACCTAAAGCACCGCCAAAGGCTTTGCCCAACGTACCGGTATAGATGTCCACGCGTCCGTAAGTGTCGTATAGTTCACTCACGCCATGACCGGTAGCGCCTACCACACCGGCGGAGTGGGATTCGTCTACCATTACTAATGCATCGTATTTCTCAGCAAGATCACAGATTTTATCCATAGGAGCCACATTGCCATCCATGGAGAATACTCCGTCTGTCACGATGATGCGGAAACGCTGTGCTTGCGCTTCCTGCAAGCATTTTTCAAGTTCGGTCATATCGGCATTGGCATAGCGGTAGCGTTTGGCTTTGCAAAGACGTACGCCGTCGATGATGGAAGCGTGGTTCAGTGAGTCGGAGATAATGGCATCTTCTTCGGTGAAAAGAGGTTCGAATACACCACCGTTAGCATCAAAACAGGCAGCGTAGAGAATGGTGTCTTCCGTCTTGAAGTAATCGGAGATAGCTGCCTCCAGTTCTTTGTGAATATCTTGTGTGCCGCAGATGAAACGGACAGACGACATGCCGTAACCGCGGCGTTCCATTATCTTTTGGGCAGCGGCTATCAGGCGGGGGTGATTGGATAAACCCAAATAATTGTTGGCGCAGAAGTTCAGTACTTCCTTGCCTTTCACTGTAATAGCAGCTTGTTGTGCACTTTCAATCAGGCGTTCCTCTTTGTAGAGTCCTGCTTCTTTTATTTCAGCGAGAGTTTTGCTGAGATGCTCTTTCATTTTACCATACATAACTTTTTATTTTAATTAGGTGATACATTGCTGGCTGAAGCTCTACAAAGGACATCATTTTTCTTGGAATAAACAATATCTTTTTGATAGAAAAATGAAAAAAAAGTGTGTATATTTGCACTTCGGTAACGAAAGAATACCTTATAAATAAGTTGTATGAAAAATATTTTGGTAATTGGAGCCACAGGACAGATTGGCTCAGAGTTAACATTGGAGTTGCGCAAGCGCTATGGTGATGATCATGTTGTAGCCGGATACATTCCGAGTGCTATGCCGCAGGGTGAATTAAAAGCTTCAGGGCCCTCGGCTATCGCCGATGTGACGGATCGTCAATCTATCGAAGTGGTGGCTCGACAATTCAAGATTGATACAATTTATAATTTGGCAGCCTTGCTGTCGGTAGTTGCCGAAAGCCGTCCGGCTATGGCATGGAAGATAGGTATAGATGGATTGTGGAACGTGCTGGAAGTTGCGCGTGAGTATGGTTGTGCCGTTTTTACACCTAGTTCTATCGGTTCTTTCGGAGAAAATACTCCTCATGTGAAGACGCCGCAAGACACCATTCAGCGTCCGCGTACCATGTATGGCGTAACTAAGGTGACGACAGAACTGCTGAGTGATTACTATTATACGAAATATGGAGTGGATACCCGCGCAGTACGTTTTCCCGGAATTATTTCCAATGTGACACCTCCGGGGGGTGGTACAACAGACTATGCAGTAGATATTTTTTATTCAGCGGTGAAAGGTGAGAAATTCGTTTGCCCTGTAAAAGCCGGTACATTTATGGATATGATGTACATGCCCGATGCCATTAATGCTGCTATTTCGCTAATGGAGGCTGCTCCGGCACGTCTGAAACACCGGAATGCTTTCAATATTGCTTCGATGAGCTTTGATCCGGAAATGATCTATGCTGCTATCAAGAAGCATGTGCCCGACTTTGAAATGACCTATCAGATAGATCCTTTAAAGCAGGCTATTGCAGATAGTTGGCCCGATTCGCTGGATGACTCCTGTGCTCGCGAGGAGTGGGATTGGATGCCACAGTTCGATCTGGACTCCATGACAGTAGATATGCTTGAAAAATTAAGAGCAAAATTAAATAAGTGACCGTAGAGGGTCGGTAAGGAATGAAACATTTATTAGCGGGATTTATTGTACTGGTCTTTTTGGTTTCATGTGGAAACAAGAAGCCGAAAATGGATCCCTTTACTACCATTACCGAAATGGTGGATTCGGCAAGCCATAAGGCCGATACGCTGCAACAGGTGGAAGTGCAGGAAGAGCCCCAACCGTTGGAAGCGGACGAACTGTTTGATGATTTTATCTTCAACTATGCTTCGGACGATGCTTTGCAACGGAAGAGGACGGTATTTCCTTTGCCTTATTACAATAGGGATACTCCTATAAAAATAGAAGAGCGTTTCTGGAAACATGACTACCTGTTCACCAAACAAAATTACTATACGCTGCTTTTTGATAATGAGAACGACATGGATATGGTGGGAGACACAACACTGAAATCCGTACAAGTGGAGTGGATTTATCTGAAAACGCGTATGGTGAAGAAGTACTACTTTGAACGTAAGGAAGGCATGTGGATGCTTGAAGCCATTAATCTGCGCCATATAGAGAAAGGGGAAGGTGAGAACTTTGTGGATTTCTATACCCGTTTCGTGACGGACAGCGTATATCAGAGCAAACATATCACCACTCCGCTGCAGTTTGTCACCATTGACCCTGACGATGAATTTTCAATATTGGAAACGACCCTTGATGTAAATCAGTGGTACGCTTTTCGCCCTTCATTGCCAACAGACAGGTTGTCCAATATTAATTATGGGCAGAAGAATGAGGATACTTCGAGGACGAAGATCCTTAAAGTGAACGGCATTGGCAACGGGTATTCCAATGTTTTCTATTTCCGGAGACGTGGAGGGGAGTGGGAAATGTATAAATACGAGGATACGAGTATTTGAAAAAGTGCTGGAACGGCAGGGAAATAGAGTGTGGGTAGGATTCAGGGTAAATTGGTGTAATCTGTGATGAAGAAATATGATTTATAAAAATAAGAAAATACCCAATACGTTTGGATTTGATGTGAAAGCTGCTTCATATGCAGACTATGACTCTGTAGAGGAATTGGAGAACTTGATCGCCTGCGGGTGCATCGTTTCTCCTTTTTTGCATATAGGATGTGGCAGTAACTTGCTATTTGAGAAAGATTATGAGGGCACTGTACTGCATTCACGTATTGGAGGGGTGGAAGTGACGGCAGAAGATGACGAACGGGTGTCTGTGCGCGTGGGTGCGGGTGTGATATGGGACGACTTTGTGGCTTGCTGTGTAGAGCGGGGATGGTACGGAGCAGAGAATCTGTCGCTGATACCCGGTGAAGTGGGGGCAAGTGCCGTACAGAATATCGGTGCTTACGGAGTAGAAGTGAAGGATCTCATTTCATCTGTGGAAACAATAAATATTCGTGGTGAGAAGCGTGTCTATCAGAATAATGAATGTGAATACGCCTATCGGAAAAGCCTTTTCAAAAAGCCCGAAATGAAGTCTGTTTTTGTAACTTATGTGAATTTTGCATTAAGTAAGAAAGAGCGATATACACTGGATTACGGTACGATCCGCCAGGAACTCGCCAACTATCCGGCGGTAGACTTGATTACGTTGCGGCATGTGATTATAAATATCCGCGAAAGTAAGTTGCCCGACCCAAAGATGCTGGGCAATGCCGGAAGTTTTTTCATGAATCCTATTGTGCCGCGTGCGCAGTTTGAATTATTGTTACGTCGCTATCCCTCTATGCCTCACTATGAGGTGGATGCCGATCGGGTTAAGATTCCTGCCGGGTGGATGATAGATCAATGCGGCTGGAAAGGGAAAGCTTTAGGGTCTGCCGCTGTACACGACAAGCAGGCTTTGGTGCTTGTGAATCTGGGTGGTGCAACCGGAAGAGACGTGATTGCATTGTCGGACGCCGTCAGGGCTTCGGTTCAGGAGAAGTTTGGAGTGGAAATAAGGCCGGAAGTGAACTTTATATAGTGATTTAGTGATTAATCGCTAACCATATCGTTGTTATTATGAAATTGACTATATTAGGAAGTGGAACATCTACCGGGGTGCCGGAGATTGGTTGTACGTGCCCTGTTTGCACGTCTGCCGATCCGCGGGACAACCGCTTGCGGGCATCGTCTCTGCTGCATGCGGATGATGCGACGATACTGATAGATTGCAGCCCCGATTTCAGAGCACAAATATTGCGTACGTCTATTTATGAACAGATAGATGGTGTGTTGATCACTCACGAACATTATGACCATACGGGCGGGCTGGATGATTTGCGTCCGTTTTGCCGTTTTTCTGAGATACCTATCTATTCGGATGCTTATACTGCTGCTCATCTGCGGGTACGGATGCCTTATTGCTTTGTGGATAAGAAGTATCCGGGAGTACCGCGCATTTATTTGCAGGAAGTGGAGGCCGGCAAGCCATTCTTTATCCGGCAAACGGAAGTATTGCCTGTTGCTGTGATGCATGGACGTTTGCCTATTCTTGGTTATCGTATCGGTGGGCGCTTGGGATATGTAACGGATATGCTTACGATGCCGGACGCTTCGTATGAACAATTACAAGGGTTGGACGTTTTGGTAATGAACGCTTTGCGGCCGCAACCGCATCCAACGCACCAAAGCATATCGGAGGCGCTGGCAGCTGCGGAGCGTATTGGCGCAAAAGAAACTTATTTCATCCACATGAGCCATCATGTTGGGTTGCATGCCGAAATCAATAGCCAATTGCCGCCCCATGTACATTTTGCTTATGACGGTATGGAAATAAATTTCTAAACTTATTGAAACATTTGTTTTGTTTTATTAGTAGAAATACCTATTTTTGCCAACAGTTGATGTATATATGCCATGAAGCTCCGAGTTCTGATACGAATAGCCGTTATTGTGTCCATAGTGTTGCTATGTACGGGGTTCGGTGCATATTCTTTCCTGCGTATGAACGCAGTGGAAAATCAACAGGACTTTAATCTTTTCACATTAGTGCCGCAGGATGCTACCGCTATACTTGAGACGGATCGTATGGCCGATTTGATGGAAGATATCAACGGACTGTATTGTAGCAAAGACGACCATTTCCTCTATGTTTCGGATCTTTTTGTCTATTTGAAGAAGTATCTCAATGCGCTGGTTGGCGATACGCCACATGGGTTGAGCAAGCAGATGAATAAGATGCTTATTAGTTTTCACGAGCCGGACACTCCGCTGAACCAAGTGCTGTATTGTAGTTTAGGAACGGGGGATTATGAATTGGTGGAAACTTTTGTGCGCAAGTACTGCTCCAGTACTTTCCCTTCCAAGTATTTTGACTATAATGGTGAGGAAATACGTATCTATCCCATGACGGACGGACGTTTTCTTGCAGCTTATTTCACATCGGATTTCCTGGCAGTCAGTTTTCAGAAGCGTTTGATTGAGCAGGTGATTGATGCACGCCGTTCCAAACAATCACTAATGGATATGCTTTCTTTCCGCACCATGTATGCCGGCAAACGTAATAATGTAGCGGCAACGGTATATGTACGTATGAAAGAAGTGGATATGGGCAAGGATACGGATGGTATTCGTTCTCAGACGCGCTTGGGGAGCTGGGCGGAGTTTGATATGAAATTCAGTGAGGAGGCTATTTATTGTTCCGGTATCAGTCATGGAGTGGATACTACCCGGACTTTTATCAATGCTTTGCGTAAACAAAAGCCGATAATGGGATTTGGAGGAGAACGTCTCCCGTCTTCAACTTTCTTCTACAACCAGTGGGCCATTTCGGACTTGGAATCCATATTCGATTTTACTTCTCGACAGGAGTATGCTAAAGCTACTTATTCGGACTATATCAAGAAGCGGGATGAAGAATGGGTGGATTTTATGAAAGAATATGCGGGAGAGAATGTTATATCCTGTCTGTTTCAGTCCAAAGATTCTGCTGACAGACATCCTTGTGCCATAATGAGCATTGCTGTAAAGGATGAAGTGCAGGCAGAGCGTTATTTGCAAAACATGCTCTATGCCACTCCGAAAGAAAAGGATGCTCCGCCGGTTCCGCAAACCTCTCCTAATTATAAGCAATATCCACGTGCGCGGAAATATCGCCAATATATGTTGCCGCGAAACACTGTGTTGACGCAATTGACCGGTATTACGGAATCTGCACTTCACACGTATGCCTGTTTTTATAAGGGGGCATTGTTGCTGGCACCTGATGCACAAAGTCTTTCGGCTTATATAGATGCAATGGAGAATGAGGATGTACTGGATGGTACTTCGGCGTATGAAGAAGGTGCAGGCAGCCTTTCTCCGTATTATAATTTCGCCATGATGGTGGATATGGAAGAGATGATGCATCAGCCGGAAAATTATGTGCGGCTGATACCGAACTTTTTCTTTCGTCAGTCCGAATTCTTCCGTCACTTTATGATCGGCATACAGTTTACCTGTGCTGAGGGAATGGTATATCCGAATTTGGTCTTGCTGTATAAAGGGGATAAAATGGAAGAAGTTGATAATTGAAAATGAAAAGTTAAGCAGTAAGAATAGTAATTTATCTAATAAAAAAGAACCATGCATATACCATTAGATATATGCATGGTTCTTTTTTATTTCTTAATTCCCTGCTTCCACCTTAGAAAGGCAAGTCATCTTTCGCATCTCCGGACAGGAATTCCGGGGCTGCGGAAGGTGCGGGCGGTGGAACCGGTGCACCCGTTGCAGGAGCAGCGGCGCTGACACGTTCTACTTTCCATGCACGAATACTATTGAACCAACGGTCTTGCCATTGGCGTGCATCTATATCAAAAGAAACTGTCAATTCTTCACCCATTTGGATGTTGAATTGCTCTATTTTATCTGCCCCGAATACGTCGAAACACATTTTACGCGGATATTGTCCATGATCTTCGATGACGTATTCCTGTGCTTTCCACTCATTACCTGATGCTTTGGAAACTCCGCCTCTGGGCTGGAGTATAGCGATGATTTTTCCTGTAAATTCCATTGTTCTCTTTTTAAATGATGCGGCGAAGTTACAATTTTTTAGGGATATGAAACGAATAAACGGCTGTTTTTTCTTACTATTTCTTTGTCGTAGGGAATTCTTTTTTTAACTTTGTCCGTTAGTTAACAAGTTAGCTGAAATTAAAACTTAAATACACAGAATATATGAAATTTATCGTTTCGAGTACTGCGCTCTCCAGCCATTTGCAGGCTATCAGCCGCGTGATTAATTCGAAGAATGCGCTGCCTATTTTGGATTGTTTCCTCTTTGAACTACAAGACGGAACACTGTCTGTAACTGTTTCTGATAGCGAAACAACCATGGTTACTACGGTCGAAGTGAACGAAAGTGATACTGACGGACGTTTTGCTGTGACTGCCAAGACTTTGTTGGATGCTTTAAAGGAGATTCCCGAACAGCCGTTGACGTTTGACATCAACACAGACTCTTTGGAGATTACGGTACAGTATCAGAACGGTAAATATAGCCTGATGGGACAGAATGCGGATGAATTCCCGCAGTCGGCTATGTTGGGCGACAACGCTGTTCGTGTGGAAATGGATGCACAGGTGCTACTGGGCGGCATCAACCGCGCGGTGTTTGCTACTGCTGATGATGAACTGCGTCCTGTTATGAACGGTATTTATTTCGATATTACGACTGAAGATATCACAATGGTAGCTTCTGACGGCCATAAGCTGGTGCGTTGTAAGACGCTGGCGGCTAAGGGCAACGAACGTGCAGCTTTCATTCTGCCCAAGAAACCTGCCAACTTGATGAAGAACTTGTTGCCGAAAGAGCAGGGCATGGTAACTATCGAATTTGATGAACGTAACGCCGTTGTGACATTGGAGAACTACCGTATGGTGTGTCGTTTGATTGAAGGACGCTATCCGAACTATAATTCGGTAATTCCGCAGAACAATCCCTATAAAGTGACGGTAGACCGTCAGCAGTTGATTGGTGCACTGCGTCGTGTGTCTATTTTTTCCTCACAGGCAAGTAGCCTCATCAAACTTCGTATGCAGGAGAACCAGATTGTGATTTCTGCACAGGACATTGATTTCTCCACTTCAGCAGAGGAAACACAGACATGCCAGTACGCCGGTAATCCGATGAGTATTGGTTTTAAGTCTACTTTCCTGATTGATATTCTGAATAATATATCTGCGGATGAAGTAGTTATCGAACTGGCTGACCCGTCACGCGCCGGTGTCATTGTCCCGGTAGAACAGGAAGAAAACGAAGATCTGCTGATGTTGTTGATGCCTATGATGCTGAATGATTAATAATAAATACTGTTGATACGAAGACGGGTTGACCGGTTAACAAGGCAGGGAGAGGACATTGCATGAACTCTCTTTCAGTTAATGGTCAACTCGTCTTCGTATCAACAATAAAAATAGAGCAATGAAGTTAAATCTGAAAAATCCGATTGTCTTTTTTGATTTGGAGACTACGGGAACAAATATCAACTCCGACCGAATAGTCGAAATCTGTTATCTCAAGGTATATCCCAACGGGAATGAGGAATCCAAGACCATGCGCATCAATCCCGAAATGCATATTCCGGCAGAAGCTTCTGCCGTTCATGGCATTTATGATGAAGATGTGGCGGATTGTCCGACCTTTAAGGAAGTGGCACGCAGTATTGCCAATGATATTGAAGGCTGTGACCTTGCGGGTTTCAATTCCAACCGTTTCGATATTCCGGTATTGGCGGAGGAATTCTTGCGTGCAGATGTGGACATTGACATGAGCCGCCGTAAGTTTGTGGATGTGCAGGTTATCTTCCATAAAATGGAGCAACGCACCTTGTCTGCTGCTTATAAATTCTATTGCGGTAAGAATCTGGAAGATGCCCATACGGCAGAGGCCGATACACGTGCAACCTATGAGGTGCTGATGTCACAATTGGATCGTTATCCTGAATTGCAAAATGATGTGGCTTTCTTGTCGGATTATTCCAGTTTCAACAAGAATGTAGACTTTGCAGGACGTATGGTTTACGATGATAAAGGGGTGGAAGTATTTAACTTTGGCAAATATAAGGGTATGTCGGTGGCTGATGTGTTGAGACGTGATCCGGGGTATTACAGTTGGATACTGAACAGTGATTTTACACTGAATACCAAAGCTATGCTGACTAAAATCCGTTTGCGTGAATTTACTCAGAAGTAACGGGTACGCTGGCAAGAAATGTTGCACTTATAATTAAAAACTTAGTAATTAGATTTCATGGCAAATCCACTGAAAGGAAAGAAAATAGTGCTGGGTATTACAGGAAGCATTGCTGCCTATAAAGCCTGCTACATCATTCGTGGACTTATAAAACGAGGAGCAGAAGTGCAAGTCGTTATAACTCCTGCGGGAAAAGAATTTATAACTCCTATTACCTTGTCGGCATTGACGAGCAAGCCTGTCATTAGCGAGTTTTTTGCACAGCGTGACGGTACGTGGAATAGCCATGTGGATTTGGGCTTGTGGGCGGATGCCATGCTGATAGCTCCGGCTACGGCTTCCACCATCGGCAAAATGGCAAATGGTATTGCCGACAATATGCTGATAACTACCTATCTGTCTGCTAAAGCTCCCGTCTTTGTTGCCCCGGCAATGGATTTGGATATGTATGCTCATCCGTCCACCCAAAAGAATTTGGAGACGCTCCGTTCATATGGCAATCATATTATAGAGCCGGGAACAGGTGAGTTGGCGAGTCATTTGGTTGGCAAAGGGAGAATGGAGGAACCGGAAGTAATAATCCGTCATTTGGAGGAATTTTTTGCAGCGAAAGAGGGTGAACTGGTAGGGAAAAGGATTATGATAACTACAGGACCGACATATGAGAAAATTGATCCGGTGCGTTTCATCGGTAATTACTCATCGGGCAAAATGGGCTTTGCGCTTGCCGATGAATGTGCGGCGAGAGGGGCGGAAGTTATTTTGGTTTCCGGCCCTGTGCAACTACACACTCATTATCCCATGCATCAGCATCTTTGTGTGGAGTCTGCTGGACAGATGTTCGATGCGGCCACATCCTTGTTTTACAATGTTGATGTTGCCATTATGGCTGCTGCTGTTGCCGATTACACGCCGGAACAGGTTGCCGATAAAAAGATAAAGCGGGAAAAGACCGGAGACATGTCTTTGAACCTGAAACCTACGCAGGATATTGCTGCCTGCTTGGGAGAGATGAAAGAGAGGTATCCCGGTAAGATATTGGTAGGGTTTGCCCTTGAAACCAACAATGAACAATATAATGCCGAAGATAAGCTGAAGCGTAAGAATCTGGACTTTATTGTGCTCAACTCGTTGAATGACAAAGGTGCCGGATTTCGCTGCGATACCAATAAAATCAGTATCATAGACCGGAGTGGTAAAAAGGATTATCCGTTAAAGTCCAAAGCGGAAGTGGCTGCGGATATCATCGACCATTTGGTGGAAGTGATGAACTCTTAATTCTTAATTTAATAAAATGTTGCGTTCTCTATACATACAGAATTATGCGCTTATCGAGAAACTCGATATAGATTTTGGTAGCGGTTTCTCGGTAATTACTGGTGAAACGGGGGCCGGAAAGTCCATTATTCTGGGAGCTATCGGTCTGCTGTTGGGACAGCGTGCCGATGTGAAGTCTATCAGGCAAGGGGCTGCAAAATGTGTGATTGAAGCCCGTTTTGAAATTGCCGGTTATGGCATGCGGCCTTTCTTTGAAGAAAATGAACTGGAATATGAGGATGAATGTATCCTTCGTCGTGAAGTTTACGCTTCGGGTAAAAGTCGTGCATTTATTAATGATACGCCCGCTTCGCTGGTGCAGATGAAAGAATTGGGCGAACAGTTGATTGACGTGCACTCGCAACATCAAAATTTATTGTTGAACAAAGAAGGGTTTCAGCTGAATGTGTTGGACATACTGGCGCATGATGAAGAAGAACTGAACAACTATCAGTCTTTGCACCGGGAATGGAAACAGGTGCAGCAGGATTTGGAAGATCTTATCGTCCTTGCCGAACAAAATAAGGCTGATGAAGATTATATCCGTTTTCAACTGGAGCAGTTGGAAGATGCACAGTTGGCTGCCGGAGAACAGGAAGAACTGGAACAGGAGGCGGATACACTGAGTCATGCAGAAGAAATAAAAGCCGGGTTGTTTCGTGCCGGACAGGTGATGAACTCCGATGAAGGCGGTTTGCTTTCTGCTCTGAAAGAATGTCTGAACACGATGTTGGGGTTACAGAAAGTATATCCTTCTGCCGGAGAGCTTGCCGAGCGACTGGAAAGCAGCTATATTGAGTTGAAAGATATCTCTCAGGAGGTTTCTGGAAAGGAGGAAGAAATAGAATTTAATCCTGTCCGTTTGGAAGAGGTGAATGACCGCTTGAATCTGATTTATACACTTCAGCAAAAACATCGCGTCACTACGGTAGATGAGCTTTTGGCTTTGGCAGATGATTATGCGGCTAAGCTTGCCAATATCACTTCATCGGACGAGCAGATTGAAGAACTGAAGGTTCGTAGCGAAGCATTATATAGTAAGGTGAAGAAACAGGCTGCCGTACTTACTAAATTGCGTACTGCTGCTGCTCGTGAGGTTGAAAAACAAATGGCCGCCCGTCTGATACCTTTGGGTATGCCTAATGTTCGCTTCCGGGTGGAAATAGGAGCACGTAAGGAGCCGGGGGTACATGGTGCGGATACGGTGAACTTCCTTTTCTCTGCCAATAAGAACGGAGCTTTGCAGAGTATATCTTCGGTGGCTTCGGGGGGGGAGATAGCCCGCGTCATGCTGTCCGTCAAAGCAATGATAGCAGGAGCTGTGAAATTGCCCACTATTGTATTCGATGAAATAGATACCGGAGTCTCTGGCGAGATAGCCGATCGTATGGCGGACATTATGCAGGAAATGGGGGATAGCGACCGTCAGGTTATCAGCATCACTCACTTGCCGCAGATTGCAGCTCGCGGACGTGCTCATTATAAGGTGTACAAGCAGGATAATGAGACGGAAACCAACAGTCATATTCGTCGTTTGGCTGACGAAGAACGGATAGAGGAAATTGCTCATATGCTGAGTGGTGCCACCTTGACTGATGCCGCGCTGAACAATGCAAAGGCACTGTTAGGCATCGCCTGAAGAATGTAGTACTCTGCGGTTGTAAAGTAGAAGTTTATGACCGTAGTATAGGACTTTAGCAGGCTAAAGTAGAACAAAAAACAATAAGATACAATGATAGATAAAAGTGAAATGATTTTCGGCGTTCGTGCCGTTATAGAAGCTATTCAAGCAGGTAAGGACATCGACAAAATATTGGTCAAAAAGGATATTCAAAGTGATTTGTCCAAAGAACTCTTTGCCGCTTTAAAAGGAACTTTGATTCCTGTGCAGCGTGTGCCGGTAGAGCGTATCAACCGCTTTACGCGTAAAAATCATCAAGGTGTGATAGCATTTGTTTCTGCCGTAACCTACCAGAAAACGGAAGATTTAGTGCCGTTTCTTTTTGAAGAAGGCAAGAATCCTTTGTTTGTTATGCTGGATGGCATAACGGATGTACGTAATTTTGGAGCGATAGCCCGTACTTGTGAGTGTGCGGCAGTCGATGCCGTTATTATTCCTGCCAAGAACAGTGTGACGGTAAATGCTGACGCAGTGAAAACCTCGGCTGGCGCATTGCACACCTTACCCGTATGCCGGGAACAGAATCTGAAAGATACCTTGCAGTACCTTAAGAATAGTGGATTCCACATTGTGGCGGCTACGGAGAAAGGTGATTATGACTATACGAAAGCCGATTATACAGGTCCTATGTGCATCATTATGGGAGCCGAAGACAAAGGAGTTTCCTATGATAATCTTGCGCTATGCGATGAATGGGTAAAGATTCCGATGTTGGGAACGATCGAGTCCCTGAATGTATCTGTTGCGGCCGGAATCTTGATTTATGAAGCTGTGAAACAAAGAACCAACTAAATATGAAAAAGAAGATTTTCCTGCTTTTCACTCTGTGCCTTTTAGCGCAGTGGAGTGTAGCACAAGCCCCCAAATGGGTGGAGAAAGCTAAGCGTGCCGTATTCTCGGTGGTTACTTATGGAGAGAATGACAAGATTTTGAATACCGGTAACGGATTCTTCGTAACGGAAGATGGCATTGCCTTGTCCGATTATTCCTTGTTTAAGGGAGCACAGCGGGCGGTAGTGGTGAATTCGGCGGGCGTACAGATGCCGGTAGTCTCTATTCTGGGTGCAAATGATATGTACGATGTCATTAAGTTTCGCGTAGACATATCAGCCAAGAAAGTGCCTGCGCTAAATTTGGCAGCCGTATCTCCGGCAGTGGGTGCTAATGTATATATCTTGCCTTATTCAACCCAGAAAGACCGTTCCTATACAGCCGGTCAGGTGAAGGCTGCGGATAAGTTTTCTGAGAAATATTATTACTATACGCTCAACTTGAGTCTGAAAGATAAGATGGTGAGCTGTCCTGTTATGACCGAAGAAGGAGAAGTTTTTGCTCTTGCACAGAAATCATCCGGCGCTGATACCGCTACGATTTGTTATGCGGTTGATGCCAACTTTGCAATGGCTCAAAGCGTATCGGCATTCTCTTTCGGAGATATGACCTTAAAGAATATCGGCATCAAAAAAGCATTACCTGATACGGAAGAAGAAGCGTTGGTGTTCCTTTTCATGGTTTCCTCGCAAGTTAGTCAGGATGAGTATGCCCAGCTGTTGGATGATTTTATTGCCGAATATCCCAATAGCGCAGACGGCTATATGAGGCGTGCCACTAATCAGATGTACCGGTCCAAAGACGATGCTTCGATGGAAAAAGTAGAGGCCGATATGGATAAGGCGCTGGGTGTGGCCCAGAAGAAAGACGATGTGTATTACAATCGTGCCAAATTGATATATAACTACATGCTGAGCAATCCGGAGAAGCCTTATAAGGACTGGTCTTACGACAGGGCAGCAGATGAAATCAGAAAAGCGATTGCTCTTCAAGAACTCCCGGTGTATGTGCAGGTAGAGGGTGACATTTTGTTTGCAAAGCAAGATTATCCGGCAGCGCTGGCCTGTTACGAAAAGGTCAACCAATCTGATTTGGCATCGGCAGCGACTTTCTTTAGCGCAGCCAAGACTAAAGAGCTGATGAAAGCACCTGCCGAGGAAGTTTTGGCACTCATGGATAGTTGTATGACACATTTCAATGAGCCGTATACGGAAGAAGCTGCTCCTTATCTGTTGGAACGTGCTCAGGCACGTATGAATGCAAATCAGGCGCGTGCCGCGATGCTCGACTATGATGCATATTATAAAACGGTGAACGGTAAGGTAAATGATGTGTTCTATTATTATCGTGAACAGGCTGCTTTGAAAGCCAAGCAATTCCAGCGTGCACTGAATGATTTGGAGAAAGCCATTGAGTTGAACCCGAAAGATTTGACTTATCGTGCTGAACTTGCTGTTGTCAATATTCGTGTTGGACGCAATGAAGAAGCCTTGAAAATATTGCAGGATGCTTTGGCAATCGATCCTAAATATGCCGAGGCCTATCGTCTTATGGGAATTGCACAGTTACAGATGAAGAAGAAACAGGAAGCGTGCCAGAGCTTTGCCAAGGCAAAGGATTTGGGTGATCCGAATGTGGATGAGCTGATTGAGAAACACTGTAAATAGCATATAGATAATAATATAAAGGCCCTGCTTTCGCAAGCAGAGCCTTTGTTTGGGAAACTTCCCCATACTAAAATAAAAGTTAAGTCTAGGTATTAACAGGTTATATGTGTAAATTTCTTTTGTGTATTCATCTAATAAATGCACCGTTCTTGGAAATACTGCATGACTTTGCTGATTTTTTTTTGAGAATGTTATAAAAGAATGTGATATACTTGATAATGAATAGATAAAAAAAAAGTAGAAGATTATGAAGAAAGTGATTTGTAGCCAAAAGGCTCCGGGCGCAATAGGCCCTTACAGCCAAGCGATTGAAGCGAATGGAATGGTTTTTGTCTCAGGTCAGCTACCTATTGATGCAGCTACCGGAGTAATGGCGGAGGGAGCAGAGGCACAGGCCCGCCAATCGTTGGAGAATGTAAAGCACATCCTGGAAGAAGCAGGATTGAGCATGGCGAATATCGTGAAGACTACCGTCTTTTTAGCGGATATGTCCTTGTTTGCCGATATGAACAAGGTGTATGCCACTTATTTTGACGGAGCCTTTCCGGCACGTTCGGCAGTTGCCGTAAAGGCACTACCGAAAGATGCCTTAGTGGAGATTGAGTGTATTGCGGTTCGCTAATAAGTCCGCTACAATAAAGCTGCTGCCACCTACGAAGATGAAATCTTCCGGGTGGCTTTTTTCTTGTGCGGCAGTCACAGCGGCAGGAACATCCGGATAGCAACTTCCTTGCAGTCCGTTTTGTGCGGCGAGTTTGCATAGCTCTTCTGCTGGGAGGGCGCGTTTCACGCTGGCTTTGGTGAAATAATAGGTGGCATCTTTGGGAAGCAAGGAGAGCACACCGCTGATGTCCTTGTCGTTCACCATACCTATTATAATATGAAGTTGGCGATAAGTCTGTTGTTTCAGTTGCTCTACAATGTATGTGATGCCGCCTACGTTGTGTCCGGTGTCGCATATCAGGGTGGGGGCATCCTGCAGTTTCTGCCATCGTCCCATTAGTCCTGTCAGTTCGCAGACATGGGCAAAACCGCTGCGTATGCTTTGCTCGTCTATCCGGTAACCGGCTTCTTTCAACAGCGGCAAGGCGGCGAGGATAGTGCGCGTGTTCTTTATCTGGTAGAGTCCTTGCAACTCTGTTTTCATCTTAGGATAATCATTTTTCATCGTATCTTCTGCGAAAATGATCGGAGCTTTCTCTTCTGCCGCTTTTTGCAGGAAGACCGGTTTGGTTTCGGGCGTGGTTTCTCCGATGACAACAGGAATACCGGCTTTGATGATGCCGGCCTTTTCTCCTGCTATTTTCGCCAGTGTATCTCCCAAAAACTGGACGTGGTCAAAACTGATATTAGTAATGATGCACAAATCCGGATGAATGATGTTTGTACAGTCCAAACGGCCGCCCAATCCCACTTCTATGACGGCTACATCCACTTTTTCATCGGCAAAATAACGAAATGCCATGGCGGTAGTCAGTTCGAAGAACGAAGGATGCAGCGGTTCAAAGAAATCCCGTTCTTTTTCTACAAAATCCACTACATATTTTTCCGGTATAGGCTGTCCGTTTATGCGGATGCGCTCGCGGAAATCTACCAAATGAGGAGAAGTATAAAGCCCCACACGATATCCGGCTTCTTGCAGTATGGCGGCCAGCGTATGCGAACAAGAGCCTTTGCCGTTAGTGCCCGCCACATGAATTGTGCGGAATGAATGGTGGGGATGTCCGAAGTGCTTGTCCAGTACCTGCGTGTTTTCTAATCCCTCTTTGTATGCCGCGCCGCCTACGTGTTGGAACATGGGCACACTGTTATATAAGTAAGTTAAAGTGTTCTGATAGTTCATCTTTCATAAAAATTAACGGGAAAGTAATCCTTTCTCTTCATTAAAGTGTTATCTTTAGAAACGGCAAAGATAAGGCAATTTTGCTTAAGTGTGCATGCTTGTTTTATTTTAATATTGCCGGTGAAGTTATAAACCATTTAAATCTGAAGAGTATGGGAGCTAAAAAAAATTTTGTGATTGATACCAATGTTATCCTTCACGACTATAATTGTTTGAAGAACTTTCAAGAGAATGACATTTATCTTCCCATTGTAGTACTTGAGGAACTTGATAAATTCAAGAAAGGAAACGAACAGATAAATTTCAATGCTCGTGAGTTTGTTCGGGAACTTGACATGATCACCGATGACAACCTCTTTACTAAAGGTGCTCCGTTGGGTGAAGGTTTAGGACGTTTGTTTGTGGTTGCCGGTTCGATAGATTCATCGCGTGTGCACAACTCTTTCCCGGAACGGATTCCCGATCATCAGATACTGTCCGTCGTTGACTGGCTGACGGAGAAGAAACCGAAAATGAAATCCATTCTTGTCACCAAAGACGTCAATCTTCGCATGAAAGCACGTTCTATCGGGTTGCTGTGTGAGGATTATATCAATGATAAGGTAATAAATGTAGATATATTTGAAAAATCGAACGAGGTGTTCGAAGGTGTCGACCCCACTTTGATCGATCGTATCTATTCCTCTAAAGAAGGATTGGATATTAGCGAATTCGATTTTAAAGATATTATTCATCCTAATGAATGTTTTGTATTGAAGAGCGATCGTAGCAGCGTACTTGCCCGTTACAATCCTTTTACCCATTCCGTTTGTCGCGTAAACAAGACGAAGAATTATGGTATTGAACCGCGCAATGCCGAACAGAGTTTTGCTTTTGAAGTGCTGAATGATCCGAATATCAAGTTGGTAGCTCTTACCGGCAAGGCGGGGACGGGTAAGACCCTGTTGGCATTGGCTGCAGCCTTAGGCAAACTGACGGATTATAAACAAATTTTGTTGGCACGTCCTATCGTTGCATTGTCCAATAAGGATCTCGGTTTTCTGCCGGGTGATGCCAATGAAAAGGTGGCTCCTTACATGCAACCTTTGTTTGATAATTTGAACGTAATCAAGCATCAGTTCGCTTCCAATTCGAGCGAGGTGAAACGTCTGGAAGATATGCAGAAAAGTGACCAGCTTGTTATTGAGGCTTTGGCATTTATTCGCGGACGTAGCCTGAGCGAGACTTATTGTATCATTGACGAGGCGCAAAACCTTACTCCTCACGAAATCAAAACCATTATAACGCGTGCCGGAGAGGGAACCAAGATGGTGTTTACGGGTGATATTCAGCAAATTGACCAACCTTATCTGGATAGCCAGTCCAACGGGCTTGTCTACATGATAGATCGCATGAGGGATCAGAATTTGTTTGCTCATGTCAATTTGGTGAAAGGGGAGCGTAGCCAGTTGAGTGAGTTAGCAAGTAACCTGATGTAATATTTTATCAAATTCTTCTTCGCTTTGATAAAAAATAGTGTATCTTTGCGGTGCCTAAAACAAAAACTGTCAAACGTGATGAAGCGAAACTTTTTTCATCGGTACCTTTCAGCAAAGGTATTACCGATATGGACTGTTCTATTGATAGATGTCCTTATTATTGTTGTATCCAGTTTGCTGGCTTATGCACTGCGATATGATTTTCGGAGTCTTTTTTCGGAGTCGTCGTCCATAGACGTAACGATTGTATGTACAGTAGCCGTAAACCTGATATTTTTCAGGGCATTCCGTACATACTCTAATGTCCTTCGCTTTTCATCGTTTGTAGATATCATGCGCATCTTCGTGGCACTGACTGTGTCGTATGCATTGCTGCTGATAGCGAGTATAGTGGTGAAAAGCTTCACAAACATAAATGTGGCTCCCATAACGGTGCTGTTCATGTCCTATATCATCAGTTTTGCCATGATGGCATGTTCCCGCATTGTTGTGAAGATCTTCTTCGAAGCGTTGAATTTTGATGGTTCTCGCAGTGCCAATGTGTTTATTTATGGAGCCAAAGAGGCCGGAGTAAATATTGCAAAGGCATTGCGCGTCAGTCTTCGTAATCATTACCGCCTGCGCGGTTTCATAGCCGATGAACCGGAACTGATCAACAAGGTGATGATGGGGGTTAAGGTTTTCCCTAATGATGACACGTTGATTGAGAATCTGGATGACCGGGATGTGCATACCATTATCATTTCTCCTGCAAAAATGGAAGCGCTCAAACATTCTGATATGGCAGACCGCCTGTTGGCACATAACATAAAGCTGATGACGGCTCCTCCATTGAGCGAGTGGAACAATCAATTTCTGGATCGTACCCAGCTGAAAGAAATTCAAATAGAGGATTTGCTGCAACGTAATCCTATCGAAATTGATATTCACAAAGTTGCTTCTCATTTGGAAGGCAAGCGAGTGATGATTACAGGTGCTGCCGGGTCTATCGGTAGTGAGATTATGCGTCAGGTGGCTTCTTTCAATCCTTATAAACTGATTCTTGTGGACCAGGCTGAAACTCCTTTGCATGATATCCGTCTGGAGTTGCAAGACCGTTGGAGGGATATTGATGCCGAGACTATCATTGCCGATATTTCCAATGTGACGCGTATGGAGGAAATCTTCAGACGTTACAAGCCTCAGTACATTTTCCATGCGGCAGCTTACAAGCATGTGCCGATGATGGAGGACAATGTGTCCGAGTCTATTCAGGTAAATGTTTACGGTACGAGAACGGTTGCCGACTTGGCTGTGAAGTATGGTGCGGAGAAGTTTGTGATGATTTCTACGGATAAGGCAGTGAATCCTACTAATGTGATGGGATGCTCCAAGCGTATTTGTGAGATATATGTGCACTCACTGGCAAAGAAATTGCTGGCAGAGGGCGGACATGTCACTCAGTTCATCACTACGCGTTTTGGTAATGTGCTGGGTTCGAATGGTTCGGTGATTCCTCGTTTCCGCGATCAGATACAGCGTGGAGGCCCTGTGACTGTGACGCATCCTGAAATTATACGCTATTTTATGACTATCCCCGAAGCCTGTCGTTTGGTGCTTGAAGCCGGAAGCATGGGAAATGGGGGAGAGATCTATATTTTCGATATGGGTAAGCCGGTGCGTATTGTGGACTTGGCCAAGCGAATGATCAGCCTTTCCGGGCGTACGGATGTCAAGATAGAATTTACGGGTTTGCGTCATGGTGAGAAGTTGTACGAGGAGTTGCTGAATGTCAAAGAACTTACTAAGCCCACTTATCATGAAAAAATTATGATTGCTACTGTGCGCGAGTACGACTATGATGAAGTGAATGAGCGTATCCAGAAGTTGATTGATGTCAGCTATACTTATGATCAGATGAAAATCGTAGCTGCCATGAAGGATATCGTTCCCGAATTTGTCAGCAAGAATTCTTGTTTTGAAGTGTTGGATAAGAAGAAATGAAGATAAAAAAGGATTTGAATTAACGAGGTTATGAATTAAAAAAACGGATGATGCATCTTCAATGAACGCATCATCCGTTTTTTTATGGTATCAACTCCTTTTTATTTGTGTGATGAAAAGTATTTCAGGAATTGTGTACGTTCGAATGTATTTACACCATTCAGGTCGCTGACATTCAGCATGCCTTTGAACTGATTGATATTTTCCATTCCTTTGCGGTCCATCCATGTGTTCAGGAAGCGGGTGTATTCACTAATGACAGCATAGGAATTCAGATAGAGTGCGCTGCATAGTTCTACTGCCGAAGCACCTGCCAGGATAGCTTTCACTACTCCTTCGGGAGCATGTATGCCGCCCGATGCTGCATAGTCCAGCTTGTTGACTGCTGCGGAGGCAATGCCTATCCAGCGTAAAGACTTGGACAAGTCTGCATCTGTACTGAATACGTTTCCGGCGCTTTGGGCCATTTTTTCAATATCAATGTCCGGTTGGTAGAAACGGTTGAACATTACCACTGCCGCTGCCCCGTTGGCATAAAGCTGGTCGATAAGAGCTATCGGATTGGTAAGGTTGTCTCCCAATTTCATGATAACAGGGATGTTTACTGTTTTTTTGATGTGGCTCAGGATGTCGATGTGGCGTTGCTCAAAAGCACCGTATGTGTATTGTACATCGGTTTGCAAAGCAAGGATATTGACCTCCAAAGCGTCTGCGCCGGCTTCTTCTATCTTTTTGGCAAATTCAATCCAATCAGCATCCTGATAGCAGTTGATACTGGCAATGATAGGAATGTCACAAACTTTCTTGCTCTCTTTGATTAAATTCAAATATTCACCTAATTTGTGCTCGCGTATATATCCCACCAGATAATCGCTTCCTTCCGGGTACATATTAGGATCTCCCAGCCAGTCGGCTTCCATCATGATTTGTTCCTCAAAAAGAGACTTGAGTACGATAGCGCCTGCACCGGCTTCATAAAGCTTCTGATTCTTGGCTGCACTGTCAGTAAGTCCGGAACTGCTGATAATAATCGGATTTCTAAGTTTCAACCCTGCAAAAGTAGTTTCTAATGTTGCCATGATAATAGTTATTAGTTATTAATATATTCTTTCTCCAAATATTTTACTTCCTACACGAACTAAAGTACTGCCCGCGGCGATTGCTTCGTGATAATCGTGTGACATTCCCATAGACAACTCCCGGAACCATTCCGCATCAGCGAACCATGTGGCTTTTACTTCTTGAAAGAAGCTACTTAATGAACAAAACTCGGCTTTGATTTGTTCGGTATTATCTGTGTTTGTTGCCATGCCCATCAAGCCGCATATCCGGATGTTCTTAAGCTGTTTCCACTCATTGGCAGCAAGCATTTCCCGACATTCGTCGAAGCTGAAACCGAATTTCGTCTCTTCCTGTGCGATGTGCAGTTGCAGCAGGCAGTTTACGGTACGCTCTGCCTTGGCTGCCTGTTTATTGATTTCGGTGAGTAATTTATAGGAATCTACGCCATGAATCAGTGCTACATAGGGTATGATATATTTGATTTTGTTAGTTTGCAGATGTCCGATGAAATGCCATTCGATGTCTTTCGGCAAGCTTTCGTATTTGGCAGTCATCTCCTGTACTTTGCTTTCTCCGAACACACGTTGCCCTGCGCTGTAAGCTTCTTCTATCGCTTCGTTGGGATGAAACTTGGAAACAGCTACCAGTTGCACTCCTTGAGGCAACTCGTCCAGCACTTTTTTAATGTTTTCTGCAATACTCATCGTATATAATATAATAATGT
Source organism: Bacteroides eggerthii (assembly GCF_025146565.1). Taxonomy (NCBI): domain Bacteria; kingdom Pseudomonadati; phylum Bacteroidota; class Bacteroidia; order Bacteroidales; family Bacteroidaceae; genus Bacteroides; species Bacteroides eggerthii. The sequence goes on from NZ_CP102258.1 coordinate 2,413,654, forward strand.
ATACACAATAAAATTTTCAATTTCTATTATTTGCTTCTCCCTTTTCTATACTTCAGGTTTGTCATTCGGTTCTGCACTGTACGGATATACATCCATAATGGCAGTTTCCGCTACGGATGCAATCTGATAATCGGCCATTGTGCCTTTCATACCTTCATCCAACTTCTTCACAGCATCGCGTAAGTCAGCGGCCTGTACCAGTACTTGGGTAGATGTTTTCTTCTCTGCACCGCTTTTCTCATCCAATGTGATGAAGACCAATTTGCATTTAAACCAACGGTCGGCCGCGTCTTCTTCACAAGGGAACAATTCACTATAATTTGCCCGTTTGATGTCTGATACGGTAAACTCTCCTGAGATGAACGGAGTCATTTCCTCGATGATGCGTGCTTCTGCTTCTGTAAAGCTGAGTGCGTCTACCAAATAAGGTTCGGTTACTTTCTTGTTCATTCCGTTTTCCATTGTTTTTTCGTAACGGATTTTGCACTCAAACCATGTATGCATTGCCATAATTTTCTAATTTTTAGTTAGTGTTTTAATTAATAAAATATCTTTTTTCTTCCTGTCTTTCTGAGACTTGCTGAAGATTTCCTCTCCTTTGTACGTTGGAAAGGGTGTACAAAGATAAACGAAAAAGGGGAATAATGTTCGATGTACGTGGAAGAAGATTATGTTAATTCAAAACTTTTTATCTATCAAATATTTTGTAGTTCCATGCGGAGTGTTTATCTTTGCGCTCACAAAACGAACTAATCGTGGACGTAAATACCATTCTTAAAAAGAGACGTAGTGAAAGCTACGTTCGGCGGAGCCATAAAAATAGCTCAAATTCAGTGAAATCATAAAACGCTTATTACTAAACTATTAATAATTTATTATTAGCATTTGTTAACTACTACGGTTCATAGGCATTGGTATGCTGTTTATGTTCGCCACAATACTGAATTCAGAGTAGAGTCGTGGCTTCGTGAGCAAGGTATAGAAATTTATTTACCTGTGCAGGATGTCTATCGGGAACATGCCGGAAAGCGTATTAAAGTGACTAAACCGGTAATTAGCGGTATGCTTTTTGTCTGTCTTTCCCGTCCTGAACTTACCATTGTAGAACATGCTCCCAATGTTCATCATTTCTTTAGTAAACGCGGCACTAATGCCCCTCTCATCATTCCCGACCAACAAATGGCGGACTTTCGCTTCATGGTCGACCTTTCCGACACTTCTATATTAATGGTTAATGAACCGATTGCTCCGGGAACTATGGTAACTGTGGCAAAAGGAAGCATGCAGGGTATCCGCGGCGAAATGGTGAAATACGAAAGTAAATATTATATCGCTGTGAGATTGCAGGAATTGGGGTGCGCATTGGTTAGTGTGCCGGTGAGCTATGTGAGACGCGGGTAAGGCATTTATTGTATTTTGCATGTTAGTGTTGTATAAAATGTGGCAGTAAATTTAACAGTGTTAAGACGGAAAAACGATAGTAGATTTTCTTGTTTCAGGAAGTTAACTTCAGCTTTTTGGGATGTTAATTTTATAGATAAGATGAAGTTAACTTTAACATCTCGTTAAAGTTAACTTCGTTATGGTCAATAAATTAATATGATATAAAATATTATTTGTTGCAAATCATTTGTTTTTTTCAAGATAGTGAGTACCTTTGTTTACACTATAAATATAGGTGATATGGCTATGAAACTGAATACTTATCGTTTGACTTCTTTGGAAGAACCTACTGAAGAGCAATTACACGCTTTGATGGAACAAGTAGCCATTGCTGCGCGTGAAAGTTCTCGTAGAGCCAAAATAGAGATGGAACGTAGAATGCAGGAAATAGTACAGATTGTGCTTAAAAGAAAAGAGGGGAAAATTGAATTGTAATGGAAGAAAAACGTCCCACATTATGCATTGTTGCCGGACCAAATGGTTCGGGTAAAACTTCTACCACTGTGCAGTTGCTTCATAATGAGTGGACAGAAAATAGTTTTTATATCAATCCCGATAACATTGCACAAGAACAGTTTGGTGACTGGAATTCTCCCGTTGCCGTATTGAAAGCTGCTGAGTTGGCTACTAAAATGCGTTATGAGTGTTTGGAAAAAAAACAAGATTTTGTTTTTGAAACAGTTTTTTCTTCTGAGGAAAAGTTACAATTTGTAAAAGATGCAAAGAGACTAGGCTTTTTTGTTCGAATTTTTTTTGTTTGTACAGAGAATCCGGAGATAAATGTAAGGCGCATAACACAGCGTTATTTAAATGGCGGACATGAAGTGCCAATATCTAAAATTATTTCACGTTATTATAAATCATTGTTACATATTCATGATGCTATACCTTTTGCAGATAGGGTATATATTTATGATAATTCAATAGAAAATCAAATACCTCAACTATTGTTTCGCACTGTAAATGGGATTCTTTTTAAACAATATGTGAAAGTAATTCCTGAGTGGGCGCAGTTCTTGCTAAAATAATCTAACTTCTGACTATATTTATAGTACCCCCTCAACTTAGGGTTATGAAATAGAAGTGATACTTTCATGTGGACAAAATAATCATTATGTAAAGTAGTTGAAGTTAAAGCTAATGATAGCCTAGAATAGTTCAAATGTTCTCATTTTCTGAAATGGCCGCAATTTATTATAGTGTGTCGAGAACAGTGGAATTTCATGGTTGCTCTTTCTGAAATCTCATTGGAATTTTTTCAAAAATATATTTAACGGGTACAGGGACTATGTTGATATAGTTTTTGACAAAACGACTTTGGCACCCAGCTAATGTTAAATTCATTTTTTTTTATAAACTTGGTTTAGGGCACTGTTTAGTGCCTTAATTAAAGGATATGTTCTACATTGAGTACTTACAGGAAGTTAACTTTAATGTTGTGTTAAAGTTGATTTGATAGAATATCAGTTGTTTATTTCAAAGCTTTCGGAATTTTTATAATAAATATAATAATCAATGAAAAATTTTGCATTAATTGGGGCAGCAGGTTATATTGCTCCTCGCCATCTGCGTGCCATTAAAGATACGGGAAATCGTTTAGTTGCAGCTTACGATAAGTTTGACAGTGTAGGTATTATGGATAGTTTTTTTCCTGAATCTTCGTTTTTTATAGAACAAGAGTTATTTGATCGTCATTGTACAAAACTAAAGGGTACGGATAGAGAAGTAGACTTTGTATCCATCTGTACTCCAAATTATCTTCATGATGCTCACATGCGCTATGGACTACGATTGGGCACTGATGTTATTTGTGAGAAACCGTTGGTTTTAAATCCATGGAATGTGGATGCATTGCAGGAAGTAGAAAAAGAGACCGGGCATCATATATATACGATTCTTCAGCTTCGTTTACACCAATCAATTATTGATTTGAAGAAAAAAATAGAAAATGGTCCTAAAGATAAAATTTATGATGTAGACCTGACTTATATAACTTCTCGTGGTAATTGGTATTATACAAGTTGGAAGGGTGATGTACACAAAAGTGGAGGTATAGCTACTAATATAGGTGTACATTTCTATGATATGCTTTCGTGGATATTTGGTCCGGTAAAGAATAATATAGTTCATGTTTATACACATGATCGGGCAGCAGGATATCTGGAACTTGAAAAGGCTCGTGTCCGCTATTTCTTAAGTATCAATGCTGATAATCTCCCTGAGAATGCAGTTGAAGGTGAAAAACGTACTTATCGTACAATCAATATTGATGGTGAAGAGTTTGAATTCAGCAAAGGATTTACTGAACTACATACCGAAAGTTATAAAGACATTCTGGCAGGTAAAGGTTTCGGCATTGAAGATGCCCGTAATGCCATTAATATTGTATATGACATTCGTCATGCTGAACCTATCGGTTTGAAAGGTGATTATCATCCTTTGGCAAAGCTACCTTTGGCTAAACATCCTTTTGGCTGGTAAGTCGGTTCATTATATAAAATGAAGCAATGAAAGATATGAAACTTCAGATGGTTGATCTTCAAGGTCAATACTTAAAGATAAAAGAAGAGATCGATGTCGGTATCCGGCAGGTAATTGAAACATCCGCTTTCATCAATGGTCCTCAGGTAAAGCAGTTTGCTTCCGAATTAGCTAATTATGCCAGTTGTAAACATGTTATTCCTTGTGCCAATGGAACTGATGCGCTTCAGATAGCATTAATGGCTCTGAATCTGAAGCCGGGGGATGAGGTGATTGTACCTGCATTTACGTATGTGGCTTCTGCAGAAGTAATAGGTTTGTTGGGATTGACTCCGGTTATGGTAGATGTGGATTATGCCACTTTTAATGTGACTGTTGCTAATCTGGAAAAAGCATTAAGCCCCAAGACACGTGCCATTATTCCGGTGCATCTTTTCGGACAATCGTGTGACATGGAACCAATCATGCAGTTTGCAGAAAAACACCATTTGTATGTGGTGGAAGATAATGCACAGGCTCTTGGCGCTATGTATACCTTTTCTAACGGAGCGAAAAAACATACCGGTACAATTGGACATATCGGGTGTACCTCTTTCTTCCCCTCCAAGAATTTAGGTTGCTATGGTGACGGGGGAGCAATCTTTACGAATGATGATACTCTGGCAGAGGAGCTTCGAATGATAGCAAATCATGGTCAGCAAGTGAAATATCATCATAAGGTGATTGGGTGCAATTCACGCCTGGATACTATTCAAGCAGCCGTATTGATAGCCAAACTGAAACACTTGGATGAATATTGTCGTGCCCGTTATGAAGCCGCTTGTTATTATACACAGCATCTGAAAGAAGTGCAAGGCATCATTACTCCGGAGGAATTACCTCAGAGTACACATGTATATCACCAATATACATTGAAAGTACTGGATGATAAACGCAATGCATTGAAAAAATATTTGGCAGATGCCGATATTCCGAGTATGATTTATTATCCCTTGCCTTTGCAGCAACAAGAAGCCTTTCAAGGTATAACTCGTTCTGCGGAATCTTTGGATAACTCTGAAACATTAGCATATTCTGTTCTTTCTCTTCCGGTTCATACCGAACTAACTACCGATCAACAAGATTTGGTTATCAATCGTATCAAAGAATTCTTCAAATAGTTCTTCAAAAATCATTTTTATGCAAGATTATTTTGCTCATGAAACAGCAACTATTGATGATGGTTGCCGGATTGGTGTAGGTACTAAAATATGGCATTACAGCCATATAATGTCAGGCTGTACACTTGGTGAGAAGTGCAATATCGGTCAGAATGTAGTAATCTCTCCGGATGTAGTACTTGGAAACAATGTTAAGGTACAGAACAATGTATCTATCTATACTGGAGTGACGTGCGATGACGATGTATTTCTTGGTCCTTCCTGTGTTTTTACCAATGTGACCAATCCTCGTAGTGCCATTAACCGTAAGGCTGAATATGCTAAAACTCATGTTGGCAAAGGGGCTACCATTGGCGCTAATGCTACGATTGTTTGCGGGCATGATATTGGTGAGTATGCTTTTATAGGCGCAGGTGCAGTAGTTACTAAAACCATTCCTGCATATGCTCTATTGGTCGGTAATCCTGCTCGTCAGATAGGTTGGATGAGCGAGTATGGGCACCGTCTTGAATTTGATAAAAATGGTTTTGCCGTATGTCCGGAAAGTAAGGAACATTATCAGCTCAAAGATGGTAGAGTCACCAAACTTTAATTTAAACTTCTGTAATATTTTAATTCTGAAATAATCATGTATAATAAATTAGTAAATAAGGAAGCTAAGCTTGCGTTAGTAGGTTTAGGTTATGTAGGTTTACCTATTGCTTTGGAATTTGCAAAGAAAATTTCTGTTATAGGCTTTGATATCAATGAAGCACGTTTGGCAAAAATGCGCGAGGGAATTGATCCTTGTAATGAATTGGATGGTTCAGCTTTTGAAAATGTAGATATTGAGTTTACTTCATCCATTGAGAAGTTGAAAGAAGCTTCTTTCTTCATCGTGGCAGTTCCTACCCCGATTGACAAATATAATAAACCTGATTTGACCCCTTTGTTGAAAGCATCCCGTTCTTTAGCGCAAGCATTGAAGCCTGGTGATTATGTCGTTTACGAATCGACTGTTTATCCCGGCTGTACAGAAGACGATTGTCTTCCTGTATTGGAAGAGGTAAGTGGTTTGAAAGCTGGGATTGATTTTAAATACGGATATTCTCCTGAACGTATCAATCCGGGTGAGAAAGTACACACTCTTCCGAATACAATCAAGATTGTTTCCGGTTGTGACCCTGAATCATTGGATACAATTGCTAAAGTATATGAACTGGTAGTGAAGCCGGGTGTTCATAGAGCTCCGAATATTAAGGTAGCCGAAGCAGCCAAAATTATAGAGAATACCCAACGTGATGTGAATATCGCTTTAATGAACGAACTTTCTATTATTTTCAGTCGTATTGGAATCAATACTTATGACGTATTAGAAGCTGCCGGAACGAAATGGAACTTCCTGAAATTTTATCCTGGCTTGGTTGGTGGTCATTGTATTGGTGTAGACCCTTATTATCTGGTACAAAAAGCTAGTGAATTGAAATACCATTGTCAGATTATTAGCGCCGGTCGTTACATTAACGACAGCATGGGTGGATATATCGCTAAAAAGCTGGTAAAACGTCTAATCTCTTTAGGCAAAGGTGTATTGGGTGCTCGGGTTCTTGTGATGGGTGTTACTTTTAAGGAGAATGTAGCAGATATTCGTAATTCTAAAGTTGTTGATATAATCAACGAATTGAAAGACTTTGGATGCGATGTGGATGTGGTTGACCCGTATGCAGATAGTGATGAAGTGCAGCATGAATATGGATTCCGACTAGTTGAAAAACCAAGGGATAATTACGATGCAGTGGTAGTGGCTGTGGCACATGATGAATATAAGGATTTGGATGAAAAATTCTTTAAGAAAATGACTTATAATCATGCGGTGCTGGTAGATATTAAGGGAATGTATAGAGATAAGATACATGAATTGAAATATTGGAGTCTGTAAACGGAATATGGAAAAACCACTAATAAGTATTGGAATGCCAGTTTTTAATGATAGAGATTTTATTGAGAGATCTATACAATCATTATTAAATCAGACATTCTGTAATTTTGAATTAATAATCTCTGATGATTGTTCTACGGATGGAAGTCAGGATATTTGTTTGAGGTATGCAAACTTAGATTCAAGAATTAAGTATATTAGACATGCAAAAAACATAGGAATCTCTAATAATATGAAATTCGTTTTATGTAAAGCTGTTGGGGAATATTTTATGTGGGCTGGAGATGATGATTTATGGGCGCCAAATTTTGTAGAAGTTTTATATGATTTATTAAAAAAAAATACGGATTGTATAGCTGCGTTTACTCCTTGGGTATCTATAAATGAAGATGATAATATAATTAAAGAAAAAAATATTCATAGATCTAATTATGCATCTTCCTTTACATTAATACGTCTGCTGAAGTTGTGTTATTATTGGGATGATGGCTTTGGGTATGGTTTGTTTGTCAGAGATAAAATATTGAATGTCAATTTCCCTGTTTGGTGGTGGATTAATAAAATAAGAGCTTATAATAATATATATCCTACTTTATTTTACTATTTGACTAAAGGTAATTTTGTAATGCATAAAGGAGAACCTCTTTGGTTTAATAGAGAAAAAACATCTAATCATGTGAATCATAAGCTGCCGTACGCCAATAGTTTTTGTAGAGGATTATTTGCTAATTATTTATGGAAGTTTAATGTTTATGTAAAATGTCTTGGGGAAGTCATAAGAGCTTCAAATTTGGGCAGTATATATGTGCTATTCTTATTGCCTATTTTTATTTTAGGATTAATGTGGTATTATGTAAAAATGGGAGTAGTATTTTTTGTTAGGTTACTACTAGGTAAATGTCGTTTTTTCTAATTCAATAATTGTGTCAGATTTTTTCTTATGACTATATTTAAAGAATTTATAAAGTTTTCTTTTGGTTCATGGATCGCTTCAATAATAAGCTTTATTACAGTTCCTATAACTACTATGCTTATTGTCCCGGCTGAGTTTGGAAGGTCTACTTTATTTGTTCTTTGGGCTAATGTCATTTTTCAAGTAATATTGTTAGGTGGAGATTCTGGATTTATGCGTTTTTTTTATAAAATAAGTAAATCTAAATGGCCCACCCTTTTATGGAGTTCTCTCTTTCCTTCTATAGGCTGTTGGTTTATTGTATCTTTAGCTCTTTTGGGAATGAAAGATTATGTTTCAAATATGCTTATTGGCTATTCGGAAAATCTTATAGTGTATTTATTGATTTCACAACTATTCATTATGCTTTTTGAACGTTATTCGTTTCTAATCGTACGTATGCAACAAAAAGGAATATGTTTTTCTATGGTGCGAGTAGTTAGTGCTTTATTTACTCCACTAACTTTAATATTATATGCTAAATATGTAAATGCAAATTTCTATGCAGTTATATATTCCACTATAGTTTCTTTACTAGTGTCATTCAGTATATTAGTTGTTCTTGAAAAGAAAATCTGGTTTTCAATTACTCTCCCCAATATAAATATAATGAAAAGAGTATTTGTTTTTGGTTTTCCATTATTATTTACAGGCTTTATTGCGATGTTTTTTGAAGGGATGGATAAAATTATGTTACGTCAATTTTCAACGTTTTCAGAATTGGGAATCTATAATGTTGCTTTCAAAATAGTTGCTGTATTGGCTATTATTCAAAGCTCTTTTTCTACATTTTGGACTCCTTTAAGCTATAAAACATATGAAGAAAATAAATTTGAAAAAACGCTATTTGAAAAGACATTTAAGAATATTGCATTTATATTGATTTTAATTGCATTTTTAGTAATAGGTTTTAGAGAAATCTTGGTGCTTTTCTTAGATGAACAATATTATTCATGTATAGATGTTGTTCCATTTTTGGTATTTATGCCTATATCATATACATTGACCGAAGTAACTACTATTGGCATTAATTTTATGAATAAAACAAGGTATTATGTTTATATTTTTATAGCCTTGATATTTATCTCTGTGTTGTTTTATGTATTGTTTGTCCCTATTTGGGGGGCAAAAGGGGCTTCATTATCTCTTGCATTATCATATATTTCGTATTTCCTAATCAGAACTATTGTTGCGAATAAGCTATTCCCTTTTCATTTGGATATAAAAGTGTTTGTATCTTTAATAATCTTATTTATTGATGCTTTTATTAATACGTTTATTCCATATCAGAATTTACAAATAGTAGTTAATTGTATCTTGTTGGGAGGTTTCTTGATTTATAACATTTCTCTCACTAAATATTTTTTTAAATATATATTTACTCATATAAAAAAGCAATAAACAATAATAATTTTATTATGAAGCAAGTTTGTAAGCGTTGTGTTATGGATACAACAGATCCTTTAATTCGTTTTGACGATAATAATTACTGTAATCATTGTAATAGAATTTTGTCAGATTACAAAAGACCTCCCTACTCTTTAGATTGTATCGAAAAAGAACAAGCATTACAAGATTATATTTCTAAAATTAAAGAAGATGGAAAAGATAATAAGTATGATTGTTTAATTGGTGTTAGTGGGGGAGTTGATAGTACGTATGTTGCATATTTATGTGTAAAGTACGGTCTACGGCCTTTAGCTATACATTTAGATAATGGGTGGAATAGTGAATTAGCAGAACAGAATATAAAAAATCTTGTCGATAAATTGCAGATTGATTTTGAAAGAATTAAAGTTGATCCAGTAGAATTCCGAGATTTACAATTGGCATTTTTGAAAGCATCTGTCGTGGACTTAGAAGCTGTTTCTGATAATTTGATTCATGTAATATTTAGCAGGTTAGCTAAAAAATATAAAATAAAATATTTTATAAATGGCTGTAATTATGCAACAGAAGCTATTTTGCCTAAATCATGGATTGCAGAATTTAAATATGATGGCTTGAATATAAGAGCTATATATAAAAAATTTGGATCGAAAAGAAAATTAATATCATATCCGACATTTTCTTTTTGGGAAGCTTTTAAATATATGATGAGATTATCGTATATGAAACAGTTTGCAATTTTAAATTATGTGGATTATAACAAAGATAATGTGAAACTATTTATACAAAAGGAATTGGGATGGTCGGACTATGGAGGTAAGCATTTTGAATCAATAATTACAAGATTTTATCAAGCTTATATTTTACCTAAAAAATTTGATATTGATAAAAGAAAGGCACATTATTCATCATTAATATGTTCAAGTCAATTAACAAGAGATGAAGCGATTGAGCTACTTCATGAACCTTTATATGAGAAAGATATGTTGATAGAAGATGAAAAATTCTTTTTATCACAGATGGGATTGACGAAAATAGAGTTTGATAATTTGATGAATTTACCAATTAGAAAGCATACATTTTATCCTTCTTATACAGTAGCTTTAAATGTGTTATTGAAAATAGCTATTTTTGTTAAAAGGAATATTTTTTTTATGAAGTAATTTTTTTCAATGAGGAAATATGTTGATAATATTTGTATTGGATTAGAACATTTTATAGATAAGGTAGGCTATCAATCATCTGTATATAATAAAAATGGTGAAACTATTAAGTATCTAATAAATGATGTCAGTGGTAAAAGCGAAGTCTTTATTAATAAATATAATGCAGATGCTTACATTTTACCTAATAATGCTATATTAAGATTATTCTCGTATGTTTTTATTTTGATGAATTATAGGTCAAAGTATGTGGAGCTTTACTGTACAGGGAGACTCACTGTATTCTATGCTTTATTTGCTAAAATCTTTTTCAGAAAATTAGTCGTAATATTAAGAGGAACTGAATTTGATGGTAAGGTACAATCTTTATCGTTAAATTTGTATACACTGAAAATGGCAAATGTTATAATTGTTAAGGAATATAATCTTTTGAAAAGTATTCAAAAATATTCTTTAGAGTATAAGACTTCTTTTCTTCATAATGCTGTTCCTCAATCTAATTCTAGTTTAGAATATACTGAAAGAGAGATTGATATACTATTCTTAAATACTCCACGGGCTTCTCGGAATGTCCTCTTTCTAATCGATGTTTTTGCTCAGATATTAAAAGAAAAGCCTTACTTAAATATCGTTATAGCTGGCTTTAGTGTTTTGGACCGCTCAGATAATCATATTGAAGAAGATTATCAATATGAAGTTCTTCATAAAATAGAAAAAATAGGATTAAAGAATAAAATAAAAACACTTGGGTTCGTCTCTAATTCCCATTCTTTATTATCAATTTCTAAAATATTCATTTTCCCAGCAGATATCATCTTTTGTAATTATACATTGTTGGAAGCTATGTCTTATGGGTGTGTGCCTATTATTTCTAATGGAGAAGGTGCTGAGCTAATAATTGATGATGAAGTAGATGGTCGTATAAATAATTTGGATATAAATGATTTTGTATATTCTATCTTAGATTGTTTAAATTGTGATATTTGGAATCATTACTCAATAAATGCAAAATTCAAAATTAAAACAGGTTTCTCTATTGAAACATGGTATCAGAATATCTCTAAAATAAAAAATAAAATAGTCTGATGCTAAATAAGTATTGTGTCCTTTTTGGAGTTTCTTTTATATCTAATTTTATAATTGCAGCAGAACTTTTTTCTATTCCATTGGAATCTTGTTCATATTATGGCCTTTTCTTTTTTACTTTTCTATATTTACTTATTTGTCAATTTAGAATTAATCCAAATCTTAATCGGCTGAGAAGAGTTATATTAATCCTGTTTTTTACGCCGATCTTATGGTCTATATTTGGAGTACTTGTTAATTCCTTTTTAATTGATAATATCCATTATTCTTTTCAGGTTCTTATGACAGGTTTACCTAGACTAATAAATTATCTTTTAATACTTATTTTATTCTTATCATTTTCTGAGATGGATGAAAAGAATAGTATTCGGAATATTAAATGGTTTTATTTCGCACTGTTAGTTTTTCTTTTTTTTGGACTATGGCAATTTTTTCATTTCTATTTTGATATTCCAATTATATCTTTTGAAACAAGAGACATGGCGCATAGTGTCGTTGGTGTTGGACCCACTCATAGGATAACATCAATAGCTAGAGAACCAAGTTTTTTTAGTCCTTTACTAGTTGAATTATTTGTTTTGTCTTTATTTTTTAAAGAGTTAGGGTGGAATAAATTTCTTTTAAATGTGGTTATAGGAGTAACTTTATTTGTATCAGTTTTTACTCTGTCTCCTTCTACATATATGGAATTCTTTTTTCTATTTCTAATCATGATCTTTAGAAATAAAATAAAATTCTCAACTATAATTGTATTAGGAATATCGTCAATAATTATTATCTCTTTTTTTCAGTATTTGAATGAATTTATATTATATCGTCTTATAAATGTAGAAGATAGTACACGCTTTTTATTAATAGAAACAATCATTGATACGATGTCGAATATGGATATATTTACCTTGTTATTTGGAATAGGGCCTAAAGGGTTGTCTTATATATCAGAGATTACTACTATTGACGGAACAGGTGAAAAAGTGCATTCTTCTACTAATAACATTTTTGCAGATTTATTTGTTGATAATGGATTGTTTGGAGTGTTATTCTTGATAATACTATTCGTGTATTTATATAGAAAGGCGTTTAGTATAAAATATAGTAATTTACCAGCTTTGTTTTTTATTCATCTATTTTTATGCTGTCAATATAGGGGAAATTATTCTTCTGTAAGATTTATAATATTAGTTGCAATATTAATTTTTTTGATTAGTTTTTATAAAAAGAAAGAGCAAAAGTATTCTTATGAAGGATAAAACTATACTGTTTGTTGACCCGATGTCTTATCATAATTTAGCATTATATGATTATAATCTTCTTTTACATATAAAACATAAAAGATTAATATTTGCATGTAATAAAAAATTTGATTTATCAATTCCGCATACGATATATCACTTGTTTTCATACCAAGAATATACTTTGTTGAGAAAAATTCTGAGTTATGTGTTTTCTATGATTAAGATTCTTGTAATATGTGAAAAAATGAAAGTAAATTTAGTTCATTTCCAATGGCTAAAATTCCCTTTCTTTGACTATATTATAATCAAAATTCTTAAGTATAGAAAGATTAAAGTCGTTTATACAGCTCATAATGCATTACCCCACGATTCGGGGAAAAAGTACATGTGGATTTATAAATTGATTTATCATGAGGTAGATAAGGTGATATGTCATACACATTATGCTCAAGTTCAATTAAAGTATATTTTTTCATTGCAAAACACGGTCGTGATCCCACATGGATTATTAGACCTGAAATTGTTACAAGAGGATAGTGATATAGATTTAAATCTGATATCTCATTTGGAGAACGCAGACGGAATTGTATTCTCTTTTTTAGGAAATATCTCTAATTATAAAGGGATTGATATTGTAGTTGAAACATGGTTGTCATCAAATGCATTGAAAAAATCCAATGCAAAGTTATTGATAGCTGGAAGTGGAGTGATTCCTAATATAGAAAAACTATCTTTATGTGAGAATGTATTACTGTTGAACAGAATGTTAAACAACAATGAACTTCAGTTTTGTATTAATCATTCGGACTTTATATTGATGCCATATAAGGAAATCTCGCAAAGTGGATTATTATTAACCGTTTTGACTAATAGAAAGAAGGTTATCGTTTCTAATTTGCCACCATTAATAGAACCTTTTGAATTTATATCTAATGACTTAGGATATATTTTAGAGGAAAATACATCCGATAATTTGAAAGCAATATTGGAACAAATATTGATTAATAGAGAAAAAGGAGTACTTTTAAGTGAAAAAATATTCGAAGAACTATCTGAATATTATAGCTGGGAAAAAATAGGTGTTAAGACACTACAACTCTATACTAATCTATTGAAGAATAAATGCAAGAGAGTGGTATAGGGGAAAGGATATATTATATAGGTGAAAATACATGAATAAACATTTTGTTTCCATAATTTGTCCAGTCTCTAATGAAGAAAAATATATAGAGCGTTGTGTGAAATCTGTTATAGAACAAGATTATCCTAAGGAATTGATGGAGATTCTATATGTGGATGGGATGAGTACCGATAACACTCGTTCTATAATACTAAATTATGTGCAAAAATATAGTTTTATAAAGTTATTGGATAATCCTAATAAGATAGTATCTCCTGCATTAAATATTGGTATTAATAATTCTATTGGAGATGTTATAGTTCGTTTGGATGGACACTGTATTTATCCTTCAAATTATATATCAAGATTAGTTTATAACTTATATCATCTGAAAGCAGATAATGTTGGTGCTGTTTTAAATACACTACCTGCTCATGAGACTTCCGTCTGTCGAGCTATTGCAATAGGAATGAGTCATCGGTTTGGTGTAGGAAACTCATTATGTAGGATTGGGGCTAATGAAGTGATGCAAGCTGATACTGTACCTTTTGGGTGTTTCAAAAAAGAAATATTTGACAAACTGGGAGGCTTTGACCTTGATTTGGTTAGAAATCAAGACGATGAATTTAATGCTCGTATAATAAAAAATGGCGGAAAGATATTTTTAATACCAGATTTAGTGATTGATTATTATGCTAGAGATAAAATATCAAAGATGTCTAAAATGTTTTATCAATATGGTTTGTTTAAACCATTGGTAAACAAGAAACTCGGTTCACCTGCGACAATAAGGCAATTTTTTCCAGTTATGTTTCTTCTAGGATTGATAGTTGGTATCCCATTGAGCTATATAAATATTTATTTTGCAATTATTTATTTAGTAGTTATTCTGTTTTATTGTATATTGGCTGTTTATTTTTCATTGAAAGAGGTAAAAAAATGGAGAGATTGGAATTTGATATTTTTTCTACCAATTACTTTTCTTATTATTCATCTGAGTTATGGTTGGGGATATTTCAAGGGAATATATCAAGTCTTGATGGGATATTCATTTTCGGCAAAAACGAATAGATGAAGTACTTATTTTACTTGTTAGATAAGTTTAGTTCTTTGTACAGGTGAGTTCGATGATGGAATATTTGCATATTCATGGTGAAGTGAAGACAGATTCACTTTCACGTATTCTCTATTCTACCGATGCTTCTGCTTATCGAGAGATTCCACTTGCCGTAGCCTATCCAAAGGATGAAGCAGATGTGCAAGAAATTGTGCGATTTGCAGCGAAGAGACATATTGACTTAATTCCTCGTGCAGGAGGGACTTCGCTTGCGGGACAAGTGGTGGGTAAAGGATTAGTCGTAGATATTTCCAAATACATGAATCGCATTTTGGAAATAAATAAGGAGGAACATTGGGTACGTGTTCAACCAGGAGTGGTATTAGATGAATTGAATCTATATTGTAAACCGTATGGTCTATTCTTTGGTCCGGAAACCTCCACTTCTAATCGGTGCTGTTTGAGCGGAATGGTAGGAAATAACTCATGCGGTTCGCATTCATTGGTATATGGTAGTACGCGTGATCATTTATTGGAAGCCAAAGTAATACTGAGTGATGGTTCGGAAGCTATTTTAAAGGGGCTGACTCCTAAAGAGGTAGATGAAAAATGCAAAGGCAATACGCTGGAGAACCTAATTTACAACCAGATTATTACACTATTATCAAAACCGGAGAATCAAAAGGAAATTATGGATCATTATCCTGAGATTTCTTTAAGACGACGTAATTCTGGATATGCAATTGATGAGTTACTTCATTGTAACTATTTTGATGCCGAAAGTTCAGAATCTTTTAATCTATGTAAATTATTGGCGGGTTCAGAAGGCACATTGGCTTTTGTGACAGAACTTAAACTAAATTTAGTTCCGTTACCACCTGTTGAGAAAGCTGTAATATGTGTACATTGTAATACGCTAGAAGAAGCTTTTGTTGCTAATCTTGTTGCTTTACAGCATCGTCCGGTTGCTATTGAACTTATGGATAGCAATATTTTGGAATTGAGTAAACAGAATATATCTCAAAATAAGAATCGTTTTTTTATTCAAGGAGATCCAGCAGCTATTCTTATAATAGAATTGGCAGAACAAACTCGTGAGGATGTTGATAAGAAAGCCGATGAGATAGAAGCTGATTTGAAAGCACATAGCTATGGAACGTATTATTCGCGTGTTTATGGAAAAGATATTGCTCGCGTATGGAGCTTGCGTAAGGCTGGGTTGGGACTATTGTCTGGTATGCCTGGAAGTGCCAAGCCGGTTTCTGTAATTGAAGATACTGCTGTTACCCCTCAACGTCTTCCTGCCTATATTGCTGATATGAAGCGAATGCTGGACAGATATGGATTGAGTTGTGTATATCATGCACACATAAGTACAGGAGAATTGCATTTGCGTCCTGTTTTGAATTTGAAAGAGGAAAAAGACCGAAAATTATTTCGAGCGGTAGCGACAGAAACTGCTAAATTGGTAAAGAAACATAGGGGATCGCTTAGCGGAGAACATGGAGATGGCCGGTTACGCGGAGAATTTATTCCATTATTGTTGGGTAACAAGGTTTATGGATTCTTGAAAGAAGTAAAAACAACTTGGGATCCAGCTTGCATTTTCAATATGGGGAAGATAGTGGATACTCCTCCAATGGATACTAGTTTGCGTTATGATCAGAGTGAGTTGGAAATGAATACTTTTTTTGATTATTCTCGACAAGAAGGCTGGTTGTGTGCTATTGAACAATGTAATGGTGCTGGTGATTGTCGCAAATTAGATTTGTTTGGAGGAACAATGTGTCCAACATATCGTGCAACAAAGGATGAAAGAAATACCACTCGTGCACGTGCTAACATTTTACGAGAATTGTTAATTCATCCGCAGCAAAGAGATAGATTCAGTCAAGTTGAGATTCTTGATATATTAGATACATGTGTATCTTGTAAAGCCTGTAAGTCTGAATGCCCTTCCAATGTAGATATGGCACGTTTTAGAGCTGAGTATTTGCAACATTATTATGATGTGTCTCGCGTTCCATTACGTTCCTGGCTAGTTGCTAATTTGACAAGTATACAAAAAATAGGTATACTCTTACCTGGAGTATATAATATTATTGTATCCAATAATATCACTTCGGCAATACTGAAAAAAATATTAAAGTTTGCACCTCAACGTTCTATTCCAAACCTTTATAAAACAACTTTGCGTAATTGGTTAAAACAACATGGGGATAACTTTTCTGCAAAAAACGGCAAGGTGTATTTATTTGCTGACGAGTTTACCAATTATATAGATGTAGTAATAGGTATTAAGTTTATAAAACTTCTGCGTACATTGGGGTATGAGGTTGTAATTCCTGAACATGTGGAAAGTGGGCGTACTGAACTTTCGAAGGGACTTCTGAGAAAAGCAAGGTCAATCGCTGAGAAGAATATAGGTTTATTGAAAGATATTATATCAGAAGAAACTCCATTAGTAGGTATAGAACCATCATGCATTTTGTCTTTTCGTGATGAGTATCCGGACTTAGTGGTAGATGAATTGAAAGAAGAAGCTCGTAATCTTTCGGTAAATTGCTTATTGTTTGATGAATTTATTGTACGTGAGATACATAAAGGAAATATAAAAAAAGAGCAATTTACTAAAGCTCCTTTGCATATAAAGCTGCATGGACATTGCCATCAAAAATCATTAGCATCTGTAGAACCATCTAAAGAAATGCTTTCTCTACCTAAAAATTATGAGGTCGATATTATGCCAACAGGATGTTGTGGTATGGCGGGAGCTTTTGGTTATGAAAAAGAACATTATGAGCTGTCTATGCAAATAGGGGAGCAGATTTTATTTCCTGCAATCCGTCAGGCAAAGGAGAGTATATGTATAGCAGCTCCGGGAACAAGTTGCCGGCAGCAAATAAAGGATGGTACTGGAAGAGAAGCTTATCATCCAATTGAAATTCTGTATGATGCTTTACTTTAGAAGTATATATATATCATAGTGCTTACAATAATAAATATCTCGCTACCTTGTTATTGGGATAAAAGTAGTATCTTTGTAGATAGTAATAAACGATTAGTTTATGGACAAGATAAAACCCTATAAAGAACAGAAAGAAGTTCTGCAAGTTGCCGGAGAATCGATAGCTGAATACGTTTCTATTTCTTTGGAACAACATTTTGTTTCGACTTATGTACGCGAAGATATTTCTCTCGGATTTGAACAATTTTCAAGGGGAGAATATCTTGATGCGTGGGATTTTGTAAATTCATTGCACCATTAATGTTTTTTCTAATTGTTTCCTTACGAGCAAAGGAGCGTATAGCTCAGGTTTCTGATTAATTCATTCCTCTTGATTTTCCTTTTATAGGCTATCCCTTCCCGGGATAGCCCTAATCAATACATATTTTTTAACTCATGAAAATACCATTTTCTCCTCCTTACATTGATGATACTGTCATCAATGAAGTAGTTGATTCTTTGCGCTCCGGTTGGATAACCTCCGGACCTAAAGTAAAAGCATTGGAAGAAGAAATAAAGTCTTTCTCCGGTGCCAAAGAAGTGCTTTGCGTAAATTCCTGGACTTCGGGGGCTATTATGATGCTTCGTTGGTTGGGGGTGAAGGCAGATGATGAGGTTATTGTACCGGCTTATACATATAGTGCAACAGCATTGGCAGTGTTGCATGCAGGTGCTAAACCTGTGATGGTGGACTCCGGTACGGATTTCAATATCTCGGTAGATGCCATTCGCAATGCGATTACTTCAAAAACCAAAGCTATTATTCCTGTGGATATCGCAGGTTTTCCTTGTGATTACGATAGTATTATGCAGTTGGTAAATGCACCTGAAATACGCGAGATGTTTAAAGCGGAGAGTGCGGCGCAAGAAAAACTGGGACGTATCCTTGTGATGAACGATGCTGCTCATTCATTGGGGGCATATTATAGCAAAAACCAGCGTACCGGTTGTGAAACGGACATTGCAATTTTCTCTCTTCATGCCGTAAAGAATGTGACAACAGCCGAAGGAGGAGCGATTTGTTTGAATCTGCCTATGCCTTTTGACAATGCAGAGTTGTATAAAGAGCTTCGTATGATGAGTCTGAATTGCCAGACTAAGGATGCTTTTTCCAAGTCTAAAGCCGGCGGTTGGCGCTATGACATTGTAGGTTTGGGGATGAAAATCAATATGGCCGATGTAAATGCCGCTATCGGTCTTGCACAGATACGGGAATATCCGAAACTGCTGCAAGAAAGAAAAAGAGTATTCAATACTTATACGAGAGCCTTTGAACACTGTGGCTGGGCAATTGTACCACCTTCAATAGACGGGGATAAAGAGAGCTCTTATCACATTTACGCTCTACGTATCAAAGGGTTTACAGAAGAACAACGCGACCGGATGATTGACGAGATAGCCAAAAGTGAAGTGGCTGTAAATGTACATTTTATTCCGATGCCAATGTTGTCATTCTTTAATTCCTTGGGATATGATATAAAGAACTATCCCCAGGCTTATGACAATTTTAAGGGAGAAATCTCTTTGCCCATATATCCGCAACTGGATGAAGAAAAGCTGGCTTTTATTGTTGATATAGTAAAAGCGGCGTATCATAAGGTGGCGGGTGATAAAATTGCTGAGTGATACGGTTGTAAAATTATGATTCGCTTCTTTGATATTCTTTTTTCCTTTTTGGGAATTCTGCTGCTATCTCCAATCTTTCTTATTCTTTACGTATTGATTTGTCTGGAAAGTAAAGGGGGAGGATTCTATTGTCAATTGCGTGTAGGGCGTTACGGTAGAGATTTTTATCTTTACAAGTTTCGTTCGATGCGTGTAGGAGCTGACAAACAGGGACTAATTACAGTAGGAGAACGAGACCCGAGAATAACCTGTGTCGGTTACTTTATACGGAAATATAAATTAGACGAACTGCCTCAATTATTTAATGTCCTGAAGGGGGATATGAGTCTGGTAGGACCGCGTCCTGAGGTAAGGAAGTATGTTGAGCTTTATACGGAAGAACAGCGTAAAGTTCTGTCTGTGAGACCGGGAATAACAGACTATGCTTCGATAGAATATGTTGATGAGAATACGATATTGGGGCAAGCGGATGATGCGGATGAAGCCTACGTGACGTTGATCATGCCTGATAAAATCAGGTATAATATGAAATATATCAATAATCGTTCTCTGAAAGAATATTTCAAGATAATCTTTTTGACATTTTGGAGGATTCTGCGTTGATTGGTTGAAAATTGGACATTTGATTTATTTAGAATTGAAAGGGACTCCCGGTTGCTGAATACAGCCGGGAGTTTTTTTAACCTTATTGTTCATTTTGCAATCCTTTTGTAAAGGATACGTATTGATACGTTGGCAATTTTATTGGAATAGCCGTTCTTTGGTGACGTTAAACCAATAAAAAAACAACAAAATTTATGGCAGTAGTAGCTTATTTAAGAGTAAGTACAGAAAAACAATTTTTGGAAAACCAACGAGAGGAAATTACGCGTTTTGCAGAGAAGAATGGAATGAGTATCGACAAGTGGTACACAGAGACTGTGAGTGGGAGCATCAGTAGTAAGGAACGTAAGTTATCAGGGCTTTTGGATAAGATGCGTCCCGGTGATTCTCTGATCGTTACGGAAATTTCCCGGCTTAGTCGTACATTGCTTGAGATTATGACTATCCTTAATTCGTGCATAAAAAAGGAGGTGATATTGTATAGCACTAAAGAAGGGTATGTCTTTCAGAATGATATTAACAGTAAAGTGCTGGGGTTCGCATTCGGATTAATGGCTGAGATTGAACGTAACCTGATTTCGATGCGGACTAAAGAAGCGCTGGCCCGCAGGAAGCAAGAAGGAAAACGTTTAGGGCGGAAAAAGGGGTATACGCCTAAGATGAGAATACTTGCCGAAAATAAGAAAGAACTGATGAAGAAACGTAGAAAAGGAACATCGTGTTCTGAACTCGCCCGACAAATGGGGGTGTCCAGAACAACGATGTTCCGCTTTTTGCACCATAAAAGATAAGCCGGCTGTTTCCGGTCGGAATGGATTATAACACAGATTACACAGAACATAGCAGGTGGATTGAGAAAACAGCCGATGACTGCGGGATATTCTATCTCTGTATGTATCTGTGTAATTTGCTGTGGATTACGAGTTTTGAAGCCCTCGTTTGTGCAGGCTCTTCAGCTCAAAGGACAGCATAATGCGGAAGAATCCTATGATGAGGAATGCAAACGAAATCATGTAAACTGCATAGATAGCACCCACCGCCGGTTGCCACAGGATGATGAGTGAGCATATAATGGCAAG
Source organism: Bacteroides eggerthii (assembly GCF_025146565.1). Taxonomy (NCBI): domain Bacteria; kingdom Pseudomonadati; phylum Bacteroidota; class Bacteroidia; order Bacteroidales; family Bacteroidaceae; genus Bacteroides; species Bacteroides eggerthii. The sequence goes on from NZ_CP102258.1 coordinate 2,434,973, forward strand.
AATGCCAAATGCGATGTACCACCCCCAATCTTTTGTTCCGTATCTTTTCAAGTCCATTGCATAGCCTGCCGATGAGAATCCCCTGAACATCAGCCAGAAGGCGATGATAAATGGAATGACTTCCATGCTCAATAGTGGATAGGCTATCAGATAGAATCCTAAAATCATATCAATAATGCCTCCTGCCAGATACCAGCCCCAACTGGATACCCTTCGGCGGTTACTGACGGCAAAGGATATTTCCAACAGACCACTGACCAGCATGGAAATGCTGAATAAGATGCTTAATGCTGCATATCCGTTAAGAGGAAAGAACATTAAACTTAATGCTACCACAACATACAAGATACCAAGGATAAGTGAAATCCACCAGTTTTTTACTTCTTGCTTTAGTTCATCAAAAATTGTCTTCATGTGATTCTTAATTTAAAAATGATTATTATAAGTTCGTTGGGGAGATAACAATCCGCAGAGTGAAAAGTTTCTATCGAACTTTTTCTCCACTTAGTTTGTTACTATACCATATAATTTGATAAAACTATGGCTACAACAAAATTTAAAGGACAACCGGTGAAAGTGATCGGTGAGTTTATAAAAGTGGGAGCAGTTGCCCCTGATTTTGAATTGGTAAAAACCGATTTGTCTTCTTTCTCATTGAAAGAACTGAATGGCAAGAATGTAATTCTTAATATTTTTCCGAGCTTGGATACCGGAGTATGCGCTACTTCTGTACGTAAGTTTAATAAACTGGCTGCCGGTTTGCCGGATACGGTAGTACTGGCTATTTCAAAAGACCTGCCTTTTGCACATGCCCGTTTCTGCACCACAGAAGGTATTGAGAACGTAGTTCCGTTGTCTGACTTCCGTTTCTCGGATTTTGATGAAAACTATGGTGTACGTATGGCAGACGGGCCATTGAGTGGCTTGCTGGCTCGTGCGGTGGTTGTTGTGGGTAAGGATGGAAAGATTGCCTATACGGAACTTGTTCCGGAAATCACGCAGGAACCGGATTATGATAAAGCGATTGCGGCGGTCAAGAAGTGAGTTCTTTGGACTTAACTATTTATTATAAGAAAAGCGGTGAATGAAGATTGTTTTCATTCACCGCTTTTTTCGTTGATTATTTTTTCTGTTTTGCGCCTTTATAGATAAGGAAGCCTACAATCAATACTGCTACCGCTATAATGACATAACCGATTTCGTGGCTATATTTCGTGGCTAATACATAGACGTCATTGGTTGTTTTGATATCGGTGAACCGGTATATGAAATAACCGAGCAACGCCAGTATTGTGTTCCATATTCCGGCGCCAAGAGTTGTATAAAGCAGGAATGGTCCTAACTTCATGCCTGCCAGCCCTGCCGGGATACTGATGAGTTGCCGTACCGCAGGAATAAGGCGTCCGAAGAAAGTGGACGCAGCACCATGTTTTCTGAAGTACTCCTCAGCATGATGTACTTTTGCTTCATCAATAAGGCACATATGTCCGAAACGGCTATTGGCGAATTTATAGACGATGGGGCGACCCAGCCAACGCGCAAGATAATAATTTATGAGCGCACCGAGGTCAGCACCAATGGTTGCGAAAATGACAACCAAAAAGATGTTCATACTGTCGTCAGTCATCGCTTTCCACGCAGCCGGTGGCACTATGACTTCCGAGGGGAATGGGATAAATGAGCTTTCAATAGTCATAAAGATTGTGACTACCCAATAATTCAAATTTTCTAATACCCATTTAATGAGCTCTGCTGATGATTCCATATTTGTATTAATGCTTGGTTTGGATTCTTATTGTAACGCATTCAGAATATTCCTCATGGCTTTTACCAATTCCTCTTTATCTTCGCTTTCCAGCAGTTCCTTTAATTTCTCCAGGTCTTCCTGTTGGAACGGATGCTTGCAAAGCTGGTTGTATTTCAGGAAATTCTCTTTGTCTTTAAGCAACATAGAGAGAGAGGCCAGTTTTTCATTGATATTTTCAAAGTGTGGGTCTAAATCTAGGACATGTTCAAACGCCAGTCGAGCATAGCTCAACTGGCCAAGTTCCATGCAGTATATGCCAATCTCATTCCAAGTATCGGCATAGGGTGCATAATCTAAGGCTGTTGCCCATTTTTCTATCGCTTTGTTAAAGTTATCGTCTTCCATATACATGCGGCCCTCAATCAGGTATGGGTCTACATCCTCCGGGTCTATTTCATGGGATTTCTTGAAATACTGATTGGCTTTACGTTTTTTTCCTAATTTGTAAAGGCAAAGCCCTGCATGTGCATATAAGGACGGCAACATCGTAAAGTCGATATCCCCGCTTTGTATGATCTGCTCAATATACTGGTATCCTTCTTCCCAGTGTCCTTTGGCTATTTCATTCAGTCCCATGAACATCTTGAGGAAATCGGGATTGATGGCTTTGTATTTCTCTGCTAAAGTGTAGTTTTCCAATGCACTTTCCTCATTTCCCAACTGATAGAAAGCATGTCCTTTCATTATATAGGCTTCGGCAAACTCTTCATCTGCCACGATTGCATAATCACATGCCTCAATGGCTTTGTCAAATAGCTGTTGCTCGAAATAGCAGCGTGCCAATCCGAACCAATAGGGAGCCGAATATGGATTCTTGTCTATCAGTTTGTTATAGAATGTCTCAGCTTTCTGATTCAATCCTTGCGCATGGAAGCAGTCGGCTGTGGCTGCAAGAAATGCTTCTTCCTCGGAGTAACTGTTCAATCCTTTGTTCAGCCATGACAGAGCTTTATCCGGGTAGCCCATATCGATATACATATAGGCTATATCCACGATATTGGCTAATTCATCTTTGTCTTCTATGCTGTCAAGAAGCTGTTCGGCTTCGTCCACTTTTCCTTCACCCAAAAGGATGTTCGCTTTAAGGACTTTCACTTCCGAAGAATAACTTTCGGGGATTTGGTCTATAATCTGTTTGGCTTTATCTCTTTTTTGGGCGTCCATGAAGAGATAGGCTTGCTCCACCAATAGAGGAGTGCTGTTGGGATGTAAGCGCAAACCATATTCTACGACTTCGGCAGCTTGTTCACTCTTTCCGCGCATGGCATACCAGTCGGCAAGGTCGGCTAAGTCGTCTGCGTCCAGATAGATCGGTTTGTTTTCGGCTTTTGCAGCTTCATATTGTTCTGCAAGTTCTTGTAATTCCTTGTCTCTTCCGGACAGCAGGTTCTTTTTACTCATTAACTCTTCTTACTCCTTATATTATTTATTGATTTTACCCCAAGTGTCTTTTAAACCTACGGTACGGTTAAATACCATTTTCTCCGTTGTGGAGTCGCGGTCTACATTAAAGTAGCCGATGCGTTGGAACTGCAGGTAGGAGAGGGGTTTCATTCCGGCAGCATATTTCTCAATGTAGCAGCATGGCAATACATTCAGGGAGTCCGGATTTATCATTTCTTTCATGGCTGTCAGCGCATCACAATTCTTTGCTTCGCGAATGGCTGCCAGTTCATCACGCGGATTTTCAACTTTCCACAAGCGGTCATAGAGGCGTACTTCGGCTTGTAGACAGTGTGCGCAGCTTACCCAGTGGATCGTTCCTTTTACTTTACGGTTGGCGCCGGGCATGCCACTTTTGCTGTCGGGGTCGTATTCGCAGTATACTTCTGTGATTTCTCCGGCATCGTTCTTCTTGCAACCGGTACACTTCACAATATATGCACTCTTCAAACGGACTTCTTGTCCGGGTGTCATGCGGAAGTATTTTTTCGGTGCATCTTCCATGAAGTCATCGCGCTCTATCCATAGTTCACGACTGAACTCGATGTTGTGGCTGCCTTCTTCCGGGCGTTCCGGGTTATTGATAGCTTCCATTTCCTCAACCTGTCCTTCCGGGTAGTTGGTGATGATAAGTTTCACCGGATTCAGCACAGCAGATATACGAGTGGCCCGGGCATTTAAATCTTCACGTACGGCACTTTCCAGCAAGGCGAATTCGTTAAGTGCATCATAAGTGGTGTAGCCGATTTTATCAATGAATTTATGGATAGACTCCGGTGAGTAACCGCGACGGCGGAAGCCGCAAATAGTCGGCATACGGGGATCATCCCAACCATTGACAAGACCCTCTTTTACCAAAGTCAGCAGGTTGCGCTTGCTCATGAGTGTATAGCTCAGGTTAAGCTTGTTGAATTCGTACTGGTGAGGACGGTGGTCATTCAAATCTTTTCCTTCTTTCACCCAGTCCACAAAGAGATCGTATAAAGGGCGGTGGGGTACAAATTCCAGTGTGCACAAAGAATGGGTCACCCCTTCAAAGTAGTCGCTTTGTCCATGAGCGAAGTCATACATCGGATATGCCTTCCAGGTAGTGCCCGTACGGTGGTGAGGATGTTTCACCACACGATAGATAATCGGGTCGCGGAAGTGCATGTTGGGGCTTGCCATGTCAATCTTGGCACGAAGCACCATGGCCCCTTCCTCAATCTCGCCGGTATTCATCTTCTGAAACAGTTCGAGGGTCTCTTCAATGGGGCGGTTGCGGTAAGGACTCTCTACGCCGGGTTGGGTAGGGGTGCCTTTTTGAGCGGCAATCTGTTCGGATGTCTGTTCGTCAATGTATGCTTTGCCCTCTTTGATGAGGCGGATGGCGAAGTCCCATAACTGCTGGAAATAGTCGGAAGCGTAATACTCGTTGCCCCACTGGTAGCCCAGCCATTGAATATCTTCCTTGATAGCCTCTACATACTCCACATCCTCTTTGGTGGGGTTGGTGTCATCAAAACGCAAGTTACAGATGCCGCCATGTGCGGCTGCAATACCAAAGTCCAGACATATGGCCTTGGCATGTCCGATATGAAGGTAGCCGTTGGGTTCCGGCGGGAAACGTGTCTGTACTTTTCCGTCATTTTTACCTTCTTTTAAATCGTTCTCTACTATTTGTTCTATGAAGTTCAGGCTCTTCTTTTCGCTTGTTTCTTCGCTTTTTATTTCTGCCATAATGCTATTGTTATTCATATAGTGGTACAAAGATAGCGCAAAATAATGAAGAATGAATAATGAAGAATGAAGAATTTCTTGTCCTTCATTCCTCGTTCTTCATTATTTATTATTCATTTACAGGAATATATCCACTCTTTTTAATGATTTCTTGACCTGCGGGTGACAATGTGAACTGCAAGAGAGGGGCTGCCTGGTCCGATTTTTTCTTATTATAATAGTAGTAGAGCGGACGCACGATGGGGTAGGTCTTGTTGATTGCATTCTCCAGAGTGGGAGTAGCAAAATGTTTGTCATCGTAGGATATGGCAAGAGTCTTGATGCGGGGCGATACATAGGCAAGTCCCACGTAACCGATAGCTCCGCGTGTCTGGCTGACCGATTGTATGATTGCTCCTGTGGCAGGCATGGAAAGGCTGCTGCTCATATAATTCTTGTTTTTCAGCACGCTCTCTTTGAAAAACTCGTATGTACCGGAAGATGTTTCGCGTGAGTAGACCACTATTTTACGGTCGTCTCCGCCCACTTGTTTCCAATTGGTGATTTTACCGCGGAAAATATCTTCCAGTTGCCGGCGGGTCAGTTGCTTCACCGGATTGGAGGGATGCACCACAACGGCCAGTGCGTCATAGGCTATCGTTATCTCTGCCAGTTCCTCTCCGGCTGCTTTCGCTTTCATCTTTTCGTTGAACTTGATACCTCTGGAAGCCATTGCAATATCAGTGGTTTCATCCAGTAGGGCGGAAATGCCTACACCGGTTCCACCGCCGGTGACGGTGACGCGCGCGTTGGGATTTAATTTCATAAAACGTTCGGCAGTTTGTTGCGTAATGGGAAGGACAGTGTCGCTGCCTTTGATGCGCTGGGCCTGAATGCGGGTAGTGGCAAATACCAGTGCAAGGATAATTAGAACTGCATGTTTCATCATATTCTGATCGTTTTTGAATGATATTTAAACAACGGTGGGTATGTTCCTGTTGTCCTTTCTTGCTGCAAAGAAAAACAATGCATATTACAATTCAGTTACATGCGGTGGTTTTTTGACTGTTGTAACAGCTTTGTAATATGTTTGAAACATTTCTTTCAAATGATAGTCACATTGTCTTAACATCTACCCTGTTTCTTTGTGCACAGAAATTTGATAGGTAGTATGAAAAAAGTTTTCGAGAAGATTGTGGAGGGCATATTGGCTTGTAGCGGCTTTGTAACGAGTCTTACGATTGTGCTAATCGTCTTATTCCTTTTTTCTGAAGCGGTGGGACTGTTCAACAGCCGGGTGATAGAAGAGGGATATGTGCTGGCTTTGAATAAAGATAATAAGGTAAGCGAACTAACTCCGGTTCAGATAAAGGATATTTTCGATGAAGAGATAACCAATTGGCAGGAAGTCGGTGGGGAGAATCTCCCTATCCGGCTTTTTCGTTTGGAAGATGTTACACGCTACTATACGGAAGAGCAGTTGGGAGCGTCTTATGAGAATGTGGGGGCATGCATTACGGATCTGGTGGAACGTACACCGGGAATCGTGGCTTTTGTGCCGCAGCAGTTCATTGGCAGTTCCGGCGCTGTCCGTTTGCTGCCAGACAACACCATTTCACTGAAAGATGTCTTTGCCGGAGCTGAATGGTTTCCGACAGCGACGCCTGCTCCGCAATTCGGCTTTCTGCCGCTGATAACGGGTACGTTGTGGGTGAGCCTTTTCGCTATTCTCATAGCCTTGCCGTTCGGCTTGGCAGTGGCTGTTTATATGTCTGAGGTGGCAAACCATAAGATACGGAACCTGATGAAGCCTATTATTGAACTGTTGAGTGGCATTCCTTCCGTTGTCTACGGTTTCTTCGGGTTGATTGTGATAGTTCCTTTTTTGCAGAAAGTCTTTGATCTGCCTGTGGGGGAAAGCGGGTTGGCGGGAAGTATTGTGCTTGCCATTATGGCGCTCCCCACTATCATTACGGTGACGGAGGATGCCATGCGTAATTGTCCGCGTGCCATGCGGGAAGCCAGTCTGGCGCTCGGCGCTTCACAGTGGCAGACTATATATAAGGTGGTGATACCTTATTCCATTTCCGGTATTACGTCCGGTGTTGTCTTGGGCATCGGTCGTGCGGTTGGTGAAACGATGGCAGTGCTGATGGTGACGGGAAATGCTGCTGTGATTCCCCATACGATTCTGGAACCTTTGCGCACAATTCCCGCTACCATTGCAGCGGAACTGGGTGAAGCGCCGGCAGGAGGAGCGCATTACGAAGCGTTGTTCCTTTTGGGAGTTGTATTGTTTTTCATCAGCTTATTGATAAACTTCACAGTAGAAGCTGTATCTTCGGGCAAAAGAAAATAAAAAGAATATGATAAATAGAAAACATCTTTCGCAAAACATTGCATTCGGATTGTTCCGTTTGCTGAGTTTAAGTGTGGTAGGAATACTTTTTGCTATTCTCGGCTTCATCATATATAAAGGTGTAGGAGTTATAGACTGGGAGTTCCTGACGAGTGCGCCGACAGACGGTATGACCTCGGGCGGTATTCTGCCGGCTATTGTCGGCACTTTTTGCCTGATGGCGGGCAGCGCGTTATTTGCCTTTCCGGTAGGGGTGATGAGTGGCATCTATATGAATGAATATGCACCTAAAGGTTGGGTTGTGCGCTTCATCCGCATAATGACGAACAACTTGAGTGGCATACCTTCTATTGTATTCGGTCTTTTTGGTATGGCATTGTTTGTTAACTATATGGACTTTGGTGACAGCATTTTGGCGGGGTCGCTTACACTAGGATTGTTGAGTCTGCCTTTAGTGATCCGTACCACCGAGGAAGCCTTGAAGGCGATTCCCGACAGTCTGCGTGAGGGCAGCCGCGCATTGGGAGCCACCAAACTGCAAACAATCTGGCACGTAATTCTGCCGATGGGGATGCCCAACATCATTACCGGACTGATTCTGGCCTTAGGGCGTGTGTCCGGAGAAACGGCGCCTATTCTCTTTACCTGTGCAGCCTATTTCCTGCCGCAACTGCCCGGCAGTATTTTCGATCAGTGTATGGCGTTGCCCTATCATTTGTATGTCATCTCCACCAGTGGTACGGATATGGAAGCCCAGTTGCCCATTGCCTATGGAACAGCTTTGGTACTGATAATAATTATTCTTTTGGTGAATCTGCTGGCAAATGCTTTGCGGAAATATTTCGAGAAGAAAATAAAAATGAACTAAACCGATAAAATCATGAATGACGTGATGAATAAAATAGAAACATGCGATGTAAATTTCTGGTATGGTAACTTCCACGCGCTGAAAGGAATCAGCATGGATATTGCGGAGAAATCGGTTGTGGCGTTTATCGGCCCTTCCGGTTGCGGTAAGTCTACTTTTCTCCGCTTGTTGAACCGTATGAACGATTTGATACCCGATACCCGTCTGACCGGTGAGGTTCTTATTGACGGTCAGGATATATATAAGAAAGGTGTGCAAGTGGACGAGCTGCGTAAGAATGTCGGCATGGTGTTTCAGCGTCCCAATCCTTTTCCGAAAAGCATCTTTGAAAATGTTGCTTACGGATTGCGCGTCAATGGCGTTACAGACAGTGCGTTTATCCGACGTCGGGTGGAGGAGGCTTTGAGAGGAGCTGCCCTTTGGGATGAAGTGAAAGATAAACTCAAGGTATCTGCCTACGCCCTTTCCGGCGGACAGCAGCAACGTCTGTGCATAGCCCGCGCCATGGCGGTATCTCCGTCTGTCTTGCTGATGGATGAACCGGCATCTGCTCTCGATCCTATTTCGACGGCTAAGGTGGAGGAACTTATCCATGAGCTGAAGAAGCAGTACACCATTGTAATCGTCACCCATAACATGCAGCAGGCTGCCCGCGTAAGCGATAGTACCGCTTTTTTCTATATGGGCGAAATGGTAGAGTTCGGTGATACGAAGAAGATATTCACCAATCCTGATAAGGTGGAGACACAGAACTATATTACAGGGCGCTTCGGATAACAGGTTGTTTCATGCGTTGGAACAAGTGATATGATTATGGAATTGATAATTTTGAAATAGAAGAAACATTATGGTAAAGTTTATCGAATCAGAGCTCGTCTTGCTGAAAAAGGAAGTAGACGAAATGTGGACTTTGGTGTATAACCAGCTTGACCGCGCAGGAGAAGCCGTACTGACCCTGGACAAAGAACTGGCACAGCAAGTATTGGTGCGCGAACGTCGTGTCAATGCTTTTGAGCTTAAAATAGACAGTGATATAGAAGATATCATCGCTCTCTATAATCCTGTGGCTATCGACTTACGTTTTGTGCTCGCCATGCTCAAAATCAATTCGAACCTGGAACGTTTGGGTGACTTTGCTGAAGGCATAGCCCGCTTTGCCATAAATTGCAAAGAGCCTGTCTTGGATGGTGAATTGTTACAGAAACTGCGTTTGGAAGAAATGATCAGTCAGGTATTGTCCATGCTTGAACTTGCCAAAAAAGCGCTTCAGGAAGAGAGTCAGGAAATGGCAACCGCTGTGTTTGCCAAAGATAATCTGTTGGATGAAATCAATGCGAATGGCACTGCTGTTCTTGCAGACTATATCGGCAAACATCCCGAAAGCGCACTTTCTTGCCTGAATTTGGTTAGTGTATTCCGTAAGCTGGAGCGTTCCGGTGACCACATCACGAATATAGCTGAAGAAATAGTGTTCTTTATCGATGCAAAAGTGCTAAAACATAGCGGGCGTACGGACGAACAGTACCCGAATGATAAGAAATAAGCACTTTTTTAGGAAATTTTCAGTGTTTAATAGAAAATAACCCTATATTTGTCCATTGAAAACGATTGCAGATGTAGAAAAGTCCTTTGAAATGATAATAAAATCAAAAGAATTACGGAAAAGATGTTATAAGACATGTTTTTTAATTTGGTTGGTATCACGAAAAGCGCCTATATTTGCAACGTTATCCTGAAAACAATCTTTTTACCTTAAAAAAAACTAATACCTATTGAAAACTGAAAAAGGAGGCTTTGTGAAAAGCTTCCTTTTTTTATACACGTATGTGGGCGTTTTTTGTCTTTTATTTCATATTTGTAAATCAGTGTGTTAACGTTTTATTGAAATGGGAGCATATTAGTGGAATACCGTTTTAGCACCATATTTAGCACCACTTTTAGTACTTCTCTATTCGTGGAGAGACAGACACCCGCTCATTTTTTTTAAAACCGCATGGCATAATAAGAACCTTTTTCTATCTTTGTCTTCTGAAAATAGTAACCCGTAAAATTGTAAATACCAATATGTTTTCCGGAATAGTAGAAGAATGTGCCACGCTGGTGGCTATGGTTAGAGACCAAGAAAATGTGCACTTTACTTTCAAGTGTTCTTTCGTGAGCGAGTTGAAGATAGATCAGAGCATTTCTCATAATGGTGTGTGTCTTACAGTGGTCAGTATGACGGATGATACCTATACGGTGACAGCGATGAAAGAGACTTTGGACCGTTCCAACCTCGGTTTGTTGGAGGTGGGCGATGAAGTGAATGTGGAGCGCAGCATGATGATGAACGGCCGTTTGGATGGACATATTGTTCAGGGACATGTAGACCAGACTGCAACTTGCATTGGCATAGAGGATGCCGAAGGCAGTTATTATTTTACGTTCCAATATAAGTTTGATAAGGAAATGGCGAAGCGCGGCTATATCACTGTAGATAAAGGCTCCGTAACCGTAAACGGTGTCAGTCTGACTGTGTGCAATCCTACGGATGACACTTTCCAGGTGGCCATTATTCCCTATACTTTTGAACATACCAATTTCCATGCTTTCAAGAAAGGTAGTGTGGTGAATCTGGAGTTCGATATTATCGGTAAGTATATTAGCAGAATGATACAGTACAAGTGAGTTATGGATGATTTCTTGCAATTGGTAGCCTCGCGTCAAAGTGACCGGGCCTATGATATGTCTCGCGCCGTAGAGCATGATAAATTGGAACGTATTTTGGAAGCTGCCCGGCTGTCTCCTTCGGCTTGTAATGCCCAGCCCTGGCGTTTTGTGGTGGTTACCGATCCGGAGCTTGCTGTAAAAGTAGGCAAGGCTACTGCCGGACTGGGGATGAATAAGTTTGCTAAAGATGCGCCGGTACATATTCTGGTTGTGGAAGAATCAATGAATATCACTTCCTTTTTAGGAGCTAAGATAAAGGATAAATATTTTCCTTTAATAGATATCGGTATTGCTGCTGCCCACATCACGCTTGCTGCCGAGAGTGAGGGGTTGGGATCGTGTATTTTGGGATGGTTCGATGAAAAGGAGATTAAGAAACTCGTTGGTATTCCGGCCAATAAACGGCTGCTGCTTGATATAACGATAGGATATCCGGTGAAAGAGAAACGGAAGAAATCCAGAAAGTCCCAAGAGAAGGTCGTTTCCTATAATCATTATTAGGCTCCTTTACAGGTCTTTCAACAGCACTCTGCTTGCGCTTCTGAAATATTCCTCCCGCGCTTTCATCAGTGTTTCCCATTGTCCATGGAATTCTTTGTCCTTGTCTATCTTGAAGTCTTCGGAGCCATGGGTGTCCAGCTTGTCCAGCAGGAGGGCGACGTTGAGCTTGTTGATGTCCATGGAGGGCTGGTAGGCAATATCCTGACTTTTGGCATCGGTCACTACTTCGTGTAAAAGGTTGATTTCCTGTAATTCATAGAGGGTCTGATTGGTGAGACGTATGGGAATCTGGCACTCTTCGGATATGTCCTCGGCGGTGTAGGGAGGTTCGTTTTTTTCGAAACGTTTGGCTATGAGAGACATGATAAGGATGGAAATAAAGTCGCGGTAGCGTCGGCTGATGTTACGTGCGTCCTTGTCGAAACTGAAATTGCGTATATTCTGCCCCGCATATGTCAGCTCCGCTCCGAAAAGGCAGATTGTCCAAGATATTTGCAGCCATAACAGAAACATGGGGAGTGCCGCGAAACTACCGTAAATGGCATTATAACGTGACACCCATAACTGGCTGCTGATGTAGAGGAATTGGAAAGCCTGATGCGCCGTACCCGTCAGAACTCCGGAAATCAGCGCATGCTTGAGTTTCACCTTTGTGTTAGGCATAAAGACGTACAGTCCTGTGAACATAAACCACGTGAGGACAAACGGTATGAGGCGGATTAGGAACTTTCCGATGGGGGCGAGTAGGGTGAAGTCCGCCACATTCTTCAGCATGGTACTCATGAATATGGAGAGGCCGCCCGAAACCACCAATAGGAGTGGTATCAGCAGAAGCATGGAGAAGTAATCGGTGATTTTGCGGTACATGCTTCTTGCTTTCTTCACTTGCCAGATGCGGTTGAAGGTGATTTCCATGTTATTGATCAGGTTGAGTACGGTCCACAACAACATGATCAGACCTATCCCGATAAATATGCCGCTTTTGGTTTGCGACAGATAGGAGTTGACAAACTGAAAGATCACTTCTGTTGTTTCCGACGGACCGCCGAAGCCCTTGACAATTTGGCTCTCCATTAGATTATCAAAGCCGAACCCGCGTGCAATGGCGAATACAATCGCCAGAATGGGGACAATGGCAAGCAAAGTGCTGTATGTCAAAGCAGATGCTTTGTTCACAAGCCTGTCTTTGGTGAAACGGTTGATGCAGAGGTAAATGGTTTTGATGATATTATATAAGGAGAAAGTCGTTTTGGTGACTTCATCTTCTGTGATACGCCAAATGTCGTATGTCAGAAACTTCCAGAGAGTGGCAATACGCTTGTTCATAATTGATAATTAAAAAAAAGCAGTCAGTCTGTAAGCCGGGTTCTGTTCCTTCATTGTCAATAAATAAAGGTGTCTGTCATTTATCTGAGCCGTATGTCACCATACATGCTTTAGCGGTCTACCCTCCGACATGGAGCGAGCAACTCTCATAACGTCGGTTTACATGACCTTACAACTCCTAAGACGCACAGCTTTTGTGTCACCACAAAACTGGTAGGCTCTTACCCCACCTTCTCACCCTTACCACGACCTGAAGGGCTATGGCGGTTGTTTTCTTCTGCGTTACTCTACCCTCGCGGACAGCTTTCTGTTAGGAAGTAGGATGCTCTGTGTTGCCCGGACTTTCCTCATACGCGCAAGGCGCAAGCGACAAACCGACCAACTGCTTTAGGACGGCAAAGATAGGGAAAATAAATGAAAAATGTGTGTCTATTTTGGAAATGTTTCGTAGCTTTGCTAACACTAACAACCCCCATAATCAATGTAGCCTATGAAAAAGTTATCCTCTGTTTTGGTTTTATTTCTCTTTATACCCTTTTTTACGTTTGCTTCGCAAGTCGGTGACCGTACTATTCCTGTAGAAGTGGCACAACTTTCTGACAGTTTGAAACGTATGTATGCTCCGGACAAGCGTGTGGCCTTGTTCGATGTAGATTATTCTTTTGCCGGTAAAAACGTAATGCTGCGTGGTGTTACAACTTCAGCTGAAGCGAAAGCTGCATTGTTGCAGGGATTGGCAAAAGCAGATTATAAAGTAATGGATTGTATCCAGGTGCTTCCTGACGTGAAAGGATTGGAAGGAAAGACGTACGGTATTATCAATGTGTCTGTGGCCAACCTGCGTGCGGCTCCCGATTTCTCTTCGGAAATGATGACGCAGGGATTAATGGGGATGCCCGTACATGTGTTGCAGCGCGACGGCTGGATTCACATTCAGACTCCCGATAATTACATTGCATGGGTACATCGTGTGGGTGTGCATCTTGTGAATGAAGCGGAAATGGCTGCATGGAACAATGCCGAAAAAATTGTGGTAACGGCTCATTACGGCTTTGTCTATTCCAAGCCGGACCGGACTTCACAGACAATCTCGGACGTGGTGGCAGGCAACCGTTTTAAATGGGACGGAAGCAAAGGGGCTTTCTATAAAGTGATTTATCCCGATGGCCGCCAAGGATATATCTCCAAATCCATAGCCATGCCCGAAAAGAAATGGCGCTCCGGCTTGAAACAGGATGCAGCCGATATTATCCGCACTGCACGCACAATGATAGGAATACCTTATCTTTGGGCGGGGACTTCATCGAAAGGGGTGGATTGCAGCGGATTCGTGCGTACTATACTTTTTATGCACGACATCATTATCCCGCGTGACGCTTCCCAGCAGGCTTACGTAGGTGAACATATTGACATTGCGTCCGACTTTTCCAATTTGCAGCCGGGCGATCTGATATTCTTCGGCCGTAAAGCAACTGCGGAACGTAAGGAACGGGTGGTACACGTAGGGATGTATATCGGCGGCAAGCGTTTCATTCACTCACAGGGGGATGTGCATATCAGCAGTTTTGATCCGTTGGACGAACTGTTTGATGAGTACAACCTCGGACGTTTGTTGTTTGCCACGCGCGTGTTACCTTATATAAATAAGAAGACGGGACTGAATACGACAGCAACAAATGAGTATTATGAATGAACTGATAAAAAATCAATAACATGCAAAACAGAAGAGAGTTTTTAAAGACCGCTGCCTTTGCCGCATTAGGCTCGGGCATGGCTATCAATGGCGTATTGGCAAGTGAAAGGGTAGCGCCTGCATTGTTCAACATCAATAAAAGCGGCGTTGTGCCCAGAATGAAGCTGCGTTTCTTTCCTTATGAGCTGAAACTGCGCCATGTCTTTACGGTGGCTGCCTATTCGCGCACCACTACTCCTGATGTGCAGGTTGAAATAGAGTATGACGGAATCATCGGTTATGGAGAAGCCTCCATGCCTCCTTACTTGCAGCATGAGTTGGGCACAATGGACAGTGTGCTGGCTTTTCTGAAAAAGGTGCAGGATGTTATCGGACAGTTTACCGATCCTTTCCGGCTGGAAGATATTCTGGGTTATATAGACACGCTTTCGGCAGGGGATGCGGCGGCAAAAACAGCGGTGGATATCGCTTTGCATGATTTGGTGGGTAAATTATTGCAGGCTCCTTGGTATAAAATATGGGGACTGGACAGGGAGAAAACACCTTCTACCACATTTACCATTGGCATTGACACAGCCGATGTAGTGCGTGAAAAGACAAAAGAATGTGCCGGACAATTCAATATACTGAAAGTGAAGCTGGGGCGCGACAACGATAAGGAGATGATTGAGACGATCCGTTCGGTTACGGATCTTCCTATTGCCGTTGATGCCAATCAGGGTTGGAAAGATAAGCGCCATGCACTCGACATGATTTATTGGCTGAAGGAAAAGGGCATTGTTATGGTAGAGCAGCCTATGCCCAAAGAACAATTGGACGATATTGCATGGGTGACCGGGCAAAGTCCGTTACCGATATTTGCAGATGAGTCCATTCAGCGTTTAAAAGACATCGTGGGACTGAAAGATGCTTTTACCGGCATCAATATCAAGTTGATGAAGTGCACCGGCATGCGTGAGGCATGGAAAATGGTGACGTTGGCGCGTGCTTTGGGGATGAAAGTGATGGTGGGCTGCATGACTGAAACTTCCTGCGCCATTTCTGCCGCTTCGCAACTTTCTCCGGCGGTGGACTTTGCCGATTTGGATGGCAGCCTGCTGATAGCCAATGACCGTTTCAAGGGTATGGAAGTCGTGAAGGGGAAGATTACATTGCCGGATCTGCCGGGTATCGGAGTAGTGAAGATATAGAAAACACAGAGAATATTCGTAATTCATAATTTATAATTCAAACTCGTAATTCATGAAGAATCTGCTATACACTGTCTTCTTGTTTGTTTTTGTTTCTGCTTGCGGCACGAAGCCGGAAAACAAACCATATAGTTGGGACGATGATTTGCACCAGCGTCTGCTTACGGACTTTTGCCTGACGGAATCACAGGTGAAGGACTATATCAGGAAGTACCTTCCCGATGTCACCGATGAGCAAATGAGGCAATGGGAAGCATCCAATGCTTTGGAGTATATGATGCTGGACGGTGAGAAGCGCTATTTCCGCAATGCCGGTCCCAATTTGTTTCGTGTGGATTCAGCCTGTTATGATGTGAAAATAGCTAAGGAAGGCACTGCGCTGAGTGGGAGCGAGAAGGTGAATAAAGAGAATCTGCCGGAAATCATTACTGCTGTGCAGAAGAATGGCAAGGCGATTGCCGTTCCTAAACGGATGCGCGTTACTTATACATTGACGGTGGATACTAATGCTGTTCCTGCCGGAAAACTCATCCGCTGCTGGTTGCCCTATCCCCGCAAAGATCAGGCACGCCAGCGGGATGTGAAGTTTGTTTCTGCCAGTGAGCCGGAATATGTTTTCTCTCCGCAAGACTGCCGGCACAGTACGCTCTACATGGAGAAACGCGCCGTAAAGGGCGAGCCTACGGTATTTTCCGAAACATTCGAATACACCTCTTGTGGAGAGTGGCACAATCTGCGGCCCGAAGATGTCCGTCCTTATGACACGACTGCTCCCCTTTATAAAGAATATACCGCCGAACGGGAGAAGCATATCGTTTTCTCGCCGCGTCTGCGTGAGTTGGCTGCCAGACTGACAGCAGGTGAAACGAACCCGTATTTAAAGGCAAAACGCATCTTCTGTTGGATTAACGATAATTTTCCCTGGGCGTCTGCACGCGAGTATTCCACGATTGAGAATATCCCGGAGTACGTATTGGACAACCGTCATGGAGACTGCGGACAGGTCAGTCTTTTATTCATCACCTTGTGTCGTATCAGTGGTATTCCTGCGCATTTCCAGAGTGGGTTTATGATGCATCCTCGTGCCTGGAACCTGCACGACTGGGCGGAAGTGTACTTTGAAGGGGTGGGGTGGGTGCCCGTCGATCAGTCATTCGGCATGCCGGCTTTCGCCCGTAATGCTGATGAGAAGTTTTTCTTCTTGGGTGGCATTGACTCTTGGCGTATGATTGTGAATACTGATTACGGCATGCCGTTGGTTCCCGAAAAGAAGTATCCGCGCAGTGAAACTGTGGATTTCCAGCGTGGAGAGGTAGAGTGGGAAGGAGGGAATCTTTACTTTCCGCAATGGAGCTACCACATGGAGATTGATTATCTCAACTATTAGGGAGTGTGATGCGTTTTTGTTTTGTCTATCTGTCAGTCTTTTAACAAACTGCAATCGTGCATAAATGCTAATTTGTCAGTCTCTGTCGTTAACCGCTGTTAAGTCCCAAATATTCACTGTTAAAAGAGAACAAAAAAGAGTGACAAGCGGAATAACTGAACGATTTTTGTCGTTATTTTAACGTCAGAATGTTAAATAAGATTTGAATATTAACAATTAAAAGAGAATAAGAGTAGTATGAAACAGACAACAAAAAACATCCTTGGAGTTGCAGCCGTTGTAATTCTTAGTTCAGGAGTGGCCGGTGTTACCACTTATAAGATGCTGAATAAGGAAAAACCTGCTACATTTAGCGAGTTGTTCGAACAGAACCCTAATAATTTACAGTTGGCTGCTTATAATGCAACGGATGCGCAGCCTGTCGATTTGACACAGGCGGCAGAGAATTCGGTTCATGCTGTGGTACATATACGCGCTAAGCAGTTGAGCAAGACTCAAACCGTACAAGGCATGCCTGATATTTTTGATTTCTTCTTCGGTGATGGCCGCGGACAGCAGCGTCAGATACAGACCCAACCGCGTGTAGGCTTTGGTTCCGGTGTGATTATTTCTAAAGACGGTTATATCGTGACCAACAATCACGTGGTTGAAGGCGCCGATGAGATTACCGTAAAGCTGAATGACGACCGCGAACTGAAAGGACGGATCATCGGTACCGACCCTAGTACGGACCTTGCCCTGATTAAAATAGAAGGTGATGATTTCCCCACAGTACCGGTAGGCAATTCCGACGAATTGAAAATTGGCGAATGGGTATTGGCGGTAGGTAATCCGTTCAACCTGAACTCCACCGTTACAGCCGGTATTGTGAGCGCGAAAGCTCGTGCCATCGGCACTACTGCATCCAATGGACAGGCTGCAAATATCCAGTCTTTCATTCAGACGGATGCTGCCATCAATCAGGGTAACAGTGGTGGTGCATTGGTTAATGCGAGAGGTGAACTGGTAGGTATCAATGCTATGCTCTATTCACCGACAGGGGCCTATTCCGGTTACGGTTTCGCAATTCCCACCAGCATCATGACAAAAGTTGTGGCTGATTTGAAACAGTTTGGTACAGTGCAACGCGCTTTGCTGGGCATCACCGGTACTACACTGGGCACGGACCTGCAAATGGACGAAAGACTGGCAGAGGAAATGAAGAAGAAGGCCGATGAACTTGGAGTGAAAGAAGGTGTATTGGTTGCTGAGGTTGTGGAAGGTGGTTCTGCTGCCGGAATATTGAAGTCGGATGACGTTATCATTGGTCTTGGCGGTAAGAAGGTGCATAAGTTCAGCGACCTGCAGGAGGCTTTGGCTAAACATCGCCCAGGTGACAAGGTGAAAGTCAAAGTGGTTCGCGACAAGAAGGAGAAGGAATTTGAGCTGACCTTGAAAAATTCTCAAGGCAATACGAAAGTTGTGAAAGATGCCGGAATGGAACTTCTGGGCGCAGCCTTCAAGCCTGTATCTTCTGAACTGAAGAGACAACTTAACCTGGGTTATGGTTTGGAAGTGACCGGAGTGTCCAACGGTAAAATGGCAGATGCCGGTATTCGCAAGGGATTTATCATCCTCAAGGCGAACAATGTGCAGATGAAGTCGGTGGAGGACTTGGAGAAAGTGCTGAAAGCTGCCACTCAGTCTCCCGATCAGGTATTGTTCATCACCGGTATGTTCCCATCGGGTAAGCGTGCAAGCTATGCGGTGGATTTAACTCAGGAATAATCGAAACAGGTAAATAGGTAAGAAGATTGTAATATTAGCAAAGAAAGACGAAAAAGAGGGTGTTGGCAAATACTTGTCAATACCCTCTTTGTTATGTAGTCAAGGTATAAATAAGGTGAAAAAGTTCAGGCAAGTTTGTTTGTAATAAATAATTTGTCGTAACTTTGCAACCCAAATCTGTATTATAAGAATGAGACAACTAAAAATTACCAAAAGTATCACTAACAGAGAGAGCGCTTCTCTCGACAAGTATTTGCAGGAAATCGGTCGCGAAGACCTCATTACAGTCGAAGAAGAGGTAGAGCTCGCTCAGCGCATCCGCAAGGGTGACCGTGTTGCACTGGAGAAATTAACACGTGCCAATCTGCGTTTCGTTGTATCTGTAGCCAAACAGTACCAGAACCAGGGTTTGAGTCTGCCCGACTTGATTAACGAGGGCAATTTAGGACTGATTAAGGCTGCCGAAAAGTTCGATGAGACACGTGGTTTTAAGTTCATCAGTTATGCAGTATGGTGGATACGTCAGTCCATTTTGCAGGCTTTGGCAGAGCAGTCGCGTATTGTGCGTCTTCCTTTGAATCAGGTAGGTTCACTGAATAAAATCAGTAAGGCTTTCTCTAAGTTCGAGCAGGAAAACGAACGCCGTCCGTCTCCCGAGGAACTTGCCGATGAACTGGAAATCCCTGTTGATAAAATCTCTGATACGCTGAAGGTTTCCGGCCGTCATATTTCGGTGGACGCACCTTTCGTTGAAGGAGAAGATAACAGCTTGCTTGATGTGCTGGTCAATGACGACTCTCCTATGGCCGACCGCTCTTTGGTGAACGAGTCTCTTGCGAGGGAAATTGATAGAGCTCTTTCTACGTTAACCGATAGGGAAAAAGAAATCATACAGATGTTTTTCGGTATCGGACAGCAGGAAATGACATTAGAGGAAATTGGCGACAAATTCGGTCTCACACGTGAGCGTGTCCGCCAGATTAAAGAAAAAGCAATCAGAAGATTAAGACAAAGTAATCGTAGCAAATTGCTCAAATCTTATTTGGGATAAATAAGAATATCAGTTTCTGACAAATAAAAGAAATTAAGAAAACCGGTTTGTCCGACATGGACAGCCGGTTTTTTTCTATCTTTAAGTGAGATAAGAGGCATTTCTGCATAAAAAATAAGCGGGCTTATTTTGTTCTGCTTTCGGTTTACACTATCTTTGCCCCAATAAAATAAACCAATAGAAGTTATGAAACACGTAAAAATAGTATTTGCAGTGATGCTCGTATTTACTTTATGTACGGCATTTACAATGAAAAGTCATAAGCCTGTTTATGCTTTTGGCATAGCGGCTTCCTTCAACGATTCGGTGGTGTACTGTACGGAAATCCAGGTATTGGACAGCACGGCATTGGACAAGAACGGCTTTCTGCCCAAGCGCGACCTGTACAGCTATCAGTTGAAAAACTATCTGGAATATGACTTGAAGAAACCCGATTATACTTGTATGATCTATTTTAGTGAGAGTAAAAAGAAGCTGGAAAAGGAAGCTGTTAAAGTGAAAGCAAAGTATAAGAAGGGTACAATGGCGCTGCAGACTATTGCGCCGGACAAGTTTAGTTTTAAGAAACCGGAAGAGTGATTTTAAATCCGGATTATACGAATGACTATGAGACTGAAACTTTATACCCTGTTGTGCATATCTTTCCTTTTGATATTTACAGCTTGTAATCAGGACGACGATCCTGTACCGGCAGAGAAAGTTACACGAACAGTATTGGCCTATATAATGGCGGATAACAGCTTGTCGGGTTTTGCATCAATTGATATTGATGAAATGATGAAAGGAATGGAGGCTGTCGATGCTTCGCTGTACAATCTTTTGGTTTATGTGGATGACGCGAGCCGGGAGGGTTCCCAGTCTTATAAGTTTCCTACGCTCTATCGTTTGTCGAAGGATAAAAATGGAAATGTGGTAAAAGAGACTGTAAGGGAATATAAGAAGGAGCAAGTCTCTACCGATCCTGCTGTGATGAAAGAGGTTCTTAAGCTCCTTTTTACTGAATATCCTGCGGAAAGTTACGGTCTGGTGCTTTGGTCTCATGGCGAGGGCTGGATTCCCAATCCTTTGCCTCTTGCAAAGCAGGCTTCTACCCGTTGGGTAGGAGAGGACACTACCGGCGGCACTACTTATTTGAATATATCCGATATTGCCGCCATATTAAGCGAATTCCCCCGCTTCGATTTTATTCTGTTCGATGCCTGTTTCGGACAGACGGTAGAGGTGGCTTACGAACTGCGCAATTGCACAGATTATGTAATCGGTTCACCTACGGAAATACCGGGACCCGGCGCACCTTATGAGTCGGTTGTGCCGGCTATGTTCAAGGGAACCAATGTGGGTGTGGAGATAGGAAAAGCGTATTATGAACCTTATGAGAAGTTGTATACCGGAGTTAGTCCCTCTATGACTTGGACAGGTGGGGTTGCTATTTCCGTTATAGATTGTGCGGCTTTGGATGAGTTGGCTTCTGTGACGAAACAAACAATAGCGAAGAATGAACTGAATGTCGGCGAGATCTATAATTATGACCTGCGAAGCGAGTACAGTAAAAACTATGTGGGATATTATGATATGAAACAGTTGATGGAACGCCTGTCTTCTGATGTAACGGCATGGACTTCTGCCGCCGATAAAGCAATTGTCTATTGGAGAGCTACCCCCAAGAACTATTCGGGTATGATACACGCGATGTTTCCTGTTCCCCAAGAAACGACTTGCGGCGTAACTCATTACATTCCAATGGAAAGCGCTCCAGCCGCTATGGTCGCATACCGTTCTACCGCTTGGTATACCGCTGCCGGTCTTGATAAGATAGGGTGGTAATACACTCCCTGTTTTGTTCGCCTTGTAGAAGTAGTTGCCGCATCTTCCGATATGCTCCATAACAGCGTGACGGATGGAATTCATTTTTTTATCCTTTTGTGCACTACTCAATCTATAAATACCTATATTTGACCCGTTATTGTAACCTTAAAAGCAACTGCTGATGTCCTTGTTTGTTTCACTGACACCGGATATGGATGATGAAACTCTTTTCGCCAAGGTAGAGCGGGGAGATGTGGAAGCATTCACTGTGGTCTATAATAAGTACCACAAACTGCTTTATGTGCTGGCCTATCGCTACCTGATGGACAAGGCTATGGCGGAGGATGCGGTGCAGCATGTCTTTACGCGTTTCTGGGAGTTCCGTTCGGAGCTTCGCGTAGGCATCAGCCTGAAGAATTACCTCGTGACGATGACGAAGAATCATATTCTGAACGTAATCCGTAATGAGAACAATGCAATTGCCAAGAATTATGAGATAGCGCAGAGCATCCCCGAGTATGAAGATACACTGATAGAGAATCTGGAGAAGAAAGAAATGATGTCGCTGTTCTATAAGGCCTTGGACAAGTTGCCGCCCCAAAAGCGTGAAATCTGCCTGATGAAAGTGCGCGACGAACTTACCAACCCGGAAATAGCCGAACGTATGCAGCTCTCCGTCAATACAATCAAAACCCATTACTCGGAGGCGTTGAAACTGTTGCGTGCACATCTGCATAAATTGCTAATATTTGTTACATATCTCACCCTGTTGAAGTATTTAAGTGTCCTTTTTATACTATGGATAATAAGATGATGAATAAACCCACCGAAGAACAGATACGGGAAGTACTTGCCGGAACATCTACTCCTGAAACAGCCCGTCTCGTGGCGCAATGGTTTGCTACGGATGAAGGAACGGACTATTTGTCCCGAAGCATGGATTGCGACGTGGAGCAGGTGAAACTTGGTTATGAAGAACTTTACGTGGACCACGAGATAGCGTCAGATGAGTTGTTTGCCCGCATCCGCAGGAATATCCGTAGGAAGCGTGTCCGCCGGATAGTTTTCCGGGTGGCTGCGGTATTGATACCGTTTGTTGTGCTGGCAGGCTTGGTTGTGCAGTTGGACAAGCGGGTGGACTTGTTTGGCGGCTCCGGCTACGAAGAAATCTATGTGGCGAAGGGCGAGCGTCTGCAAATGATGTTTCAGGACGGTACACGCGTATATATCAATTCGGATTCCCGCTTGAAGTATCCCAAGAAGTTTGCTCTTTCCAGTCGTGAGGTCTATTTGGAAGGTGAAGCCTATTTTGTGGTGTCCAAGAATCCTGCCCGTCCTTTCATCGTCAATCTGAACGGGCCCGCCATCCATGTATTGGGAACTTCATTTGATGTCAATGCCTATCCTGATAATAAGGATATTACCGTATGTCTGGATGAGGGGCATATCAATCTCATGCTTCCTTCGGACAAGAAATATCCGGTGCGGCCCGGTGAAAGGTTGGTTTATAATCGCGACGACGACCGCTGCACCATTTCCCGAAACAGCGACACCCGCTTTTCCTCTTTATGGAAAACAAATGTGATCGCTTTCAAAGACGCTCCTCTGGTGGAGGTCATCAAAGTGCTGCACCGTTGGTACAATGTCAACTTTAAAGTGGAGAACCAAGACGCTTGGAATGTATATTTCACGCTGACTTCTGAAAATACACTTCTTGAAAAAGTTTTGCGCGATTTGGAGAAGATTGCTCCGCTGCACTTCCGCTATGACGAAGTCGAAAAGGAAGTGACTGTCACCACTAAATAATTTTTTAGAAAAAAGATAGATTTTCTCTCACCCGTTCGGGAGTCTTGTGTGTCTACTTAGTATAAAGAGAATTTTATACTATTGCTAATCTAAAATTAAAGTTATGAAACACAAGATTCTGCTTGTTCTGCTTTTAAGCTCTATGGCTTGTATCACAGCCACTGCTCAAAAAGTTTCAATGGATTTCCGGCAGGTGAAACTGGCGAAGGTCTTTGATGCCATTACCCAACAGACCGGACTGACGGTGGCATACAGCCGTCCGACGGTGAATCCCGATAAACTTGTAACTGTCCGGGCCGATGAAGAAGAACTTGCCCATGTGCTTGACAGATTACTGGCGGGCATGGGTGTCACTTACGAGATAAGCGGGAAGAAAGTCTATCTGAAAGCAAAAGCCGCTTCGGAAGCCACACACCAAAGCGGGAAGGTGAAAAAGATTTCCGGCGTAATCGTCGACGAGAAAGGAGAGCCCGTAATAGGTGCGAGCATTGCCGTAAAAGGAACTTCTTTGGGAACGATTACAAATGTTGACGGAGAATATACCTTGATGGGTGTTCCCGAAAAAGCGGAAGTTGTTATCTCATTTATCGGTTATAAAACACGAACTTTCTCGGCCGGAGACAAAGCGCTCGCCAACATAACCCTGAAAGAGGATAGTGAACTGCTGGAAGAAGTGGTGGTCGTGGGCTATGGCGTCCAGAAGAAGAGCGATGTGTCCACTTCCATATCTTCGGTGAAAGCGGAGGACATAGCCAAGACATCTGCTTCGGATTTCCGTCAGGCATTGGCAGGAAAGATGCCGGGTGTACAGGTGACTACTCCAAGCGGTGATCCGGAAGGGAACGTAAGTATCCGCGTGCGTGGCATCAGTACCGTCAATGCCGGTAGCGATCCGCTTTATATCATAGACGGCGTGCCGGTGGAACGTGGCTTTGCCAATCTCAACAACAACGACATTGAGTCGGTAGAAGTGTTGAAAGACGCTTCTTCTGCCGCTATCTATGGTAGCCGCGGTTCCAATGGCGTTATTATTATTACGACCAAACAGGGGCAGTCGGAAAAAGTGAAGATACAGTATGACGGCTATTACGGCATACAGAATGTATCGAAGAAACTTGATATGATGAACGCCTACCAGTTTGCGGAGTTTGCCAAGGACGGTCACGATAATGCCTATCTGGATGCCAATCCGGGAGCTTCGCCCGATGATCCGAACGGCATGCGTCCCAACTCTTGGGAACGTATCCCTACCGAACTGTTTCCTTATCTGAACGGTGACCGCGGACTGACGGACACTGATTGGCAGGATGCCATTTTCCGTACTGCCGGTACGCAAAGCCATAATATCTCTGTTTCAGGACGTGGAAAAACGGTCGGCTATTTCGTATCGGCCAATTATTACGATAAGGAGGGTGTCGTTATCAATTCCGATTTCAAGAAATACAGCATGCGTATGAATCTTGACGGACAGTATAAGAAATTCAAGTTTGGAGTTAATTTCTCTCCGTCTTATTCAACTTCCAATCGTGTAGATGCATCGGGAGCAGGTGGCGTTGTACAGTCTGCACTGATGATGCCGCCCGTATGGCCTGTGTATAATGCCGACGGAAGCTATAATTATCAGGGAAACGGTTACTGGAGAATCGGGAACGATTATCAGCATAACGCCATATTGAACCCCGTTGCAATGGCAAACCTGCAATCGGATGTTGTGGACCGCATGGCGATTGTCGGAAAGGTATTTGCGGAAATAGAGTTCTTTAAAGGACTGACCTATAACATTTCTTTCGGCGGGGATTATTACGGTTCGCACAACGATACGTATCGCTCGTCGGAGTTGCCGCTGCTGGGACAGAAGTATTATGACACGAAGTCCAATCCCATAGCTTACAGCTCTTCCGGATTCTACTTCAACTGGTTGATAGAAAATAAGGTAAATTACAATACAACCATTAATGAGGATCATTCCCTGAACCTCGTACTGGTGCAGTCTGCACAGAAAGAAACTTATAAGGGTAACAACGTGACGGCTACCGATTTCCCGAACGATTATATCCAGACTATTGGAGGTGGTACGGTGACGAAAGGAAACTCCGACAAGACGCAATGGAGCATAGCATCTTATCTGGCACGTGCCCAGTATAGCTATAAAGGTAAATACATGGCTTCTGCCGCTATACGAGCCGACGGTTCTTCCCGTTTCGGAAAGAATAATCGTTGGGGATATTTCCCGTCAGCTTCTGCTGCATGGAGAATCAGTGGTGAGGATTTCTTTCAGAATGCCAAGGCGCTCTCTTTCATAGACGATCTGAAGATAAGGGCCAGCTACGGTGTTACCGGTAACTTCCAGATAGGCAATTACGATCATCTTTCACTGATGGCGCTCGATAATTACATACTTGGAACAAATAACGGCCAACTCGTTTACGGGTACAAACCCAATACCATTAAAAATGAGGATTTAAGCTGGGAAAAGAATGCGATGGTCAATGCCGGTATCGATGTGCAGATGTTTAAAGGATTGCTCGGCGTCACGGTGGATTATTACAACACCAATACTTCGAACATGCTTCTGAACGTCCCTGTTCCCCATCTGACTGGTTATAGCACAGCCTTGATGAATATTGGTAAGGTGAATAACCGGGGATGGGAAATTGCCTTGACTTCCCAGAAGAACTTCACAAAGGACTTTGGATATTCATTCAATGCCAACTATTCAACCAATACGAACGAGGTGAAGGCTTTGGGGCCCGGTGACGCTCCCATTATCTCTACCGGTAGCGTAGACCATGCCTATTATATCACCAAAGTGGGCGAACCCATCGGCAGCTATTATCTGCTGGTGCAGGACGGCATTTTCTCCAATGAGGAAGAGCTTAAGAAGTATCCCCATTTCAGCAATACCAAGCCGGGAGATTTCCGCTTTGTAGATGTAGATGGTGACGGTGTGATGGATTTGGATAAGGACCGCACGATTGTCGGTAATTATATGCCCGATTTTACGTATGGTTTCGGTGGAAAGGTATGGTATAAGGGGATTGACCTTGACTTTAACTTTCAGGGTGTCTATGGCAATGAAATCTTGAATCTGAACAGGAGGTATATCGACAATATGGAAGGCAATGTGAATGGAACAACGCTTGCTTTGGACCGTTGGAAAAGCGCTGACAATCCGGGAAACGGCCAGGTGAATCGTGCAAACCGCAAATCGAAAGGGTATAACGGAAGAACCTCTACTTGGCATCTGGAAGACGGATCTTACCTGAGATTGCAAAATGTCACTTTAGGATATACACTGCCTCAGCAGCTGACTCGTCATTTCTTTGTTGAGAAGCTGAGGATTTATGTGTCGGGACAGAATCTTTGGACATCCACCGATTATAGCGGATATAATCCGGAAGTTAATGCACGCCCCGGCAACTCACTCTCACCGGGCGAAGATTATGGAACGTATCCATTGGCAAGAACCTTTTTGTTCGGTTTGAATATAACTCTTTAATTACCTTTCTAAAAGATATGAGATATGAAAAAATATGAACTCTTTCTAATATTGTCAACCGCTTTCCTGTCGGTGTCCTGTACGGATAGTTTTTTTGATTTGGAGCCGAGCAGCAGTGTGCCTACGGACAAAGTTTATAAAACGGCCGAAGATTTCAATGTAGCGGTCATCGGATGTTACTCAAAACTGCAAACGCAGGTGAACTTTTTTACAGAATGTTGTGAATACCGAAGTGATAACCTGTATTTAAGTGCTCCCACCACCGGTACGCAAGACCGGTACGACATAGACCAGTTTTCCGATAAACCATCGAATGGTATTCTGCAAAATGCCTGGGCTAACTTTAACAATGGTGTATACCGCTGCAATTTAGTGCTGGATAAAATCGACGGGGCGGATTTTAATGAAACGTTGAAAAAACAGTATAAGGCCGAGGCGTTGTTCATACGGGCCCTAACGTATTTTAATATGTATCGCTTGTGGGGTGGAATACCGATGACCGACAAAGTTGTAACTGTTTCCGAGGCTTTAGCTATCGGACGTAGTTCGGAACAGCAGGTCTACGATTTCCTGACCGGTGATCTGAAACAGATAATAGATGATAATATGTTACCTCAGTCGTATACGGGCAATGAAGTGGGACGCGTCACTTTGGGGGCTGCCAAAGCGCTTTTGGGTAAAGTGTATCTCACTTTCCATAAATGGGAGGAAGCGAGGGATATTCTATCTCAGGTTATAGGCAAATACAGTTTGATGGCTTCTCCTGATAAAGTATTCGATGTGGATAATAAGATGAACAACGAGATAATTTTTGCAGTTCGTTTCAATAAGGAATTAGAAGGCGAAGGACATGGCTATTGGTTTTCTATTACAAACCTGGGAGATGATACTAACCAAACGGAGGCTTTGAAGAAATGCTATTCGGACGCTGATGATAAACGTAAGGAATTGATAGAATATACACAAGTGGAGAGCAAGGTCTTTGTGCTGAAGAAATTTAAAGATACAAAGAGTGCCACTTATAACACTGTGGGTAATGATCAAATTGTTCTCCGATATGCTGATGTCCTGCTTATGTATGCGGAGGCTCTAAATGAAATAGAGTACAGCAATTCGCAGACTTCAGATGCAATGAATGCTCTGAATTCGGTTCACATGCGTTCATGCAGCTCTTCGATACAGATTGCTGACCTTCCTGATAAAGACAGTTTCCGAAAGGCCATTATGTTGGAACGCCAGCGTGAATTCCCCTATGAAGGACACCGGTGGTTCGACCTTGTACGAATGGGTGGAGCCAAAGATGCCATGAAGGCGGAAGGACATGAAATTCAGGATTATCAGTTCCTGTATCCCATTCCCAAGACAGAGCTGGAGCGTGTCAATAATGAAAAGCTCCTTTGGCAAAATCCCGGATATTGATTTCTTGTTAAACTTAAAGAAACAGACCATGAAAAAAGTAATATATAGTTTGTTATTGGTCTTTGCAGCAGTTTTCATTGCATGTGAAGAAGAACTGCCGAAAGCCAATTTTGATTTGTATGAGTTGAAATCCCTCGAAGCGACCGCCGGAGATATGAGTGTGATGCTGGCATGGGAAGACTATGAAAACGCCCGTCCGTCCGAATATCTGGTTGTATGGGATGCCGGAAATGCCGGATCTGATGGCGGACAGATGACAGTGGAAGCTGGTAAAAAGAGTGTGGTTGTTGAGAATCTGGAAAATGATATGACTTACAGCTTTTCCGTACAGCCCCGTTATGCGAACGGGCTGGCCGGTAAGACTTCCGTCAAGAGCACTCCAAAGAATGCACGTTATCCTGTGACCGACCTGTCAGCTACCGCCGGTAGTGAACGGGTGCGGCTGAGTTGGACTAAGCCCAACAGCGAACGTTTCACTAACTATCAGATAACGGTGAATCCGGGTGGTAAGGTGATAACGTTGGATGATACTTCCTTGGAGTTTTATGTAGTAGACGGGTTGGTGAATGATACGGAATACACCTTTAGCATGATAGCTTCTTATCCTACTGGAAATTCCGAAGTCGTTGAGGCTTCTGCTACTCCGGGAAAGTTATCTCCTATTTTGATAGACCAATCCGATAAGACGGAATTGATACTTTGGGAGTCTGCAACGTTTACGCTGAATGATATGTTTTTCATGGGTGGTGATGTTCAGTCGGTAAGCTGGGATTTTGGTGACGGAACAATCTCTACCGAGCTAAGCCCTCAACATGCCTATGGAACTGTTAAAGATAAATATACCGTATCTGTAACTGTGACTTATACAAACGGTACTGCTGATACGGGAAGTATGGATGTTGCAGTGGTGAATTATAAGTGGAATTCGATTAAGCTGCAATCGGGTAACTACACCGGATATGTGAAAGTCTCTAATCCTGTATTCTCTCCGGATGGAAAGACAATGTATATTCCTACTTCCACTCCGGCCGGACACTTGTTTGCCATAGATGTGGCTACGGGAGATTTTAAATGGGTATATGGTATTGATGCGCTTACCTATGGCGGGGGTGCGTTGGTAGGTGATGATGGAACTGTTTATCAATGTGATGCCACCAATAGAGTATATGCTATCACTCCTAATGGTGATACAAAATGGACTGTACAGTTGGACGGTGCAACAGGCGCTTTTCCTGCATTGTCGAAAGATGGAGTGCTCTATTGTCTTACCAATAAGATTACTTTGTATGCACTCGATACCAAAGACAATGGCAAGATATTATTTCAGGAGACATTAGGTACAGGTGGTAATGGCAGCGCAGTGGCTGTTGACAAAGATGGCAATGTATATGCCGGTACCAGTCTTGGAATTTTCTTTTTCGATGCTTCGGGAGGAAAACGCTTTGAGCCTCTGACAGGCGTCAATGTGACAGAACGTGGTTCATTTGCTTTGAATGGGAATCATTTATATGCAACATTAAAAGCTACCGGTGGACTGATTTCTGTAGATATGGTAACAGGGAAGAAAGAATGGACTTATAATTCGGGAATAGGAACAGACTCTTATTTTCCGATAGTGGATAAGAATGGAGTGGTCTATTTTACAGATAAAGGTGCAAAAAACAAAAATGCGCATGTGTATGCGGTAAATGCTTCGGGAAATTTGGAGTGGTCTAAGGAAATAGGTACCAATCAACAGTTAACTTATAACGGAGTTACATTGGGAGCTGATGGCTACTTGTATGTAGGACATAGCGGAGGAAAGAAAGTGTGGAAGTTGGACACGAACAGTAACGGAGCATTGACAGAGGTGCAAAATGTCGGACAAAATGTGATGGCAGGAGTTACGATCGGTCCGGACAGACGCTTGTATTTTGGTACGGTTGAAAGTAATAATATAGGTTCTGTTAAGGCTGTCACTGTAAACACACTTTCCGAAACATCTTCTTGGAGTATGCGTGGCGGTGATCTTCAAGGTACCAATCGGCAGAAATAAGTATAAATTTAAAGATATAGAAAATCTATGAACAAGATAAGAAAAATACGATATATCCTTTGCTGTTTGTTGGCAGTGGGGATTATGGGGTGCAGTGACGATGATAATAATAGCATTGTAACGGGGTATGAAGGAATACTCGATAACCTTGCCGCATCGGTAAATGCAACGTCGCAGGAGTTGTGGAGTACATCTCCCCTGGTTCTTGATGCGAAGCGTACGGATGCAATGGAGAAACTCCAAGATTATGCAGATAAATGCAAGGCCGACTACTTCAGTGTCTTCCTTTCCGGATATGATCAAACAAGTTTAAATATGGCTAAATCCGATTCCATATTGTATTTTTATCGTACAGCGTTTGAACGTGTTCTGGATGGTGTGAAAAGCTCTACCGTAGAAAACGGAACTGCACAAATATGGTTGCTTTACAATATGGGATATATAATAAAGACTCCTTCCGGGTGTTTCGGTATAGATATATCTCATCGTTGGGCCGAGGAGTTCGCTCCTTATCTGGATTTCCTGTGCGTTACGCACAAACATTCTGACCATTATAGTAACAATTTGATTCAGGCTATGTATGATTTGGACAAACCGGTCCTCTCTAATTATTTGCAACCGGTTGCTTCGTATCCATTTTATTCTAAAAAATCCGAGGAGTATACGATTGGCAATTTTAAAATTCGCACATGTATTACCAATCACAATGAAGCGAGCCTAAAAAACTTTGTAACCGTTTTCTATATAGATTGCGGTGACGATGCAGGCGGTTTGACTTTAATACATACAGGAGATTCTAACTTTAAGCCTGTGCAGTATGCTGATATTACCGATGCCAATGACGTCAATCATCATGTCAATGTTTTGATTCCCCGTTATGCTCCCAATGCGTTGACCGAAAATGATATTATCGGTACCGGGACAGGACAAGTGACTCCTGACTATGTATTGCTGTCACATGTTCTTGAACTTTCGCATGCAGATGAGGAAGATTCCCGATGGACTGTGCAGAGTGCTTGGGAACGTGCTTCAAAGATTAATTGTCAACAAACATATGTGCCTATGTGGGGTGAAAAGTTAGTTTGGAAAAATGGTAAATTGAACTGATGAAGAAATATATACTTATGACAGTACTGTCCACTCTTTCATTCATTTGCCATGCGCAACAGTATGAAGTGGGGACAACTACTGCCATCTGGAAAAATCCGGTGGCAGCAGATTTTATGGAAGCGAAAATGCAGGGAGTGCATTATATAGAAGTGGCTCTTAACCAGTGTTATCGGGGAGTGCCGGCAGAAGAAGTGATACCTCGTATCAAACTGATGAAGAGTAGGGTGGATAGTGCCGGTATTCAGGTATGGTCTATTCATCTGCCTTTTTCCCGAACCTTGGATATTTCGGTTTTGGATGACTCGCTTCGTGCAAAAAATGTTCGTTTCATGGCGCAGATGATAGAGCAATGCGGACAGTTCAAACCGGCCCGGTTGGTTCTGCATCCAAGTTCAGAACCAATAGCGGATAGTGTTCGTGCCCGGCGTATAGTGAATGCGCAGCGTTCTATTATGTACCTGAAACCATATGCCGATCGTATAGGGGCGCAGTTGTGTATTGAAAATCTGCCGCGTACTTGTTTAGGAAATACGCCTGAAGAACTCTTGGAGATTATTTGCGGTATTCCCGGAGTGAAAGTTTGCTTTGATACGAATCATTATAGCAAAGGTTCTATTGAGCATTTCATGAAGATATTGGGCCGGCATATAGGAACAATCCATGCTTCGGATTTTGACTTAGTAAACGAAAGCCATTGGCTTCCCACACAGGGAAAAATAGATTGGCAGCGTTTTGTAAAAGAACTGAGAAGCAATGGATATAAGGGAGTATTTATGTACGAGGCTATGAAAGATTGCGACCATAATAAGGCGCGTCCTGTTCCGTCACGTATCTACGAAACTTTTAAAAATATAACAGGCAGTGAGTAGTGAATAGCCGTATAATAAACCGTTAAAAGAAATGTTTTATGAAGAAAGTATATTTGTTTTTATTGTTATGTGTTTGTATCCAGTTGAGCTGGGGGCAGGATAGGGCTACTGAAATCAGAAACACTTTTTTAAGTGGAAATACTTCTCAACTTTTAGTCGTCGCTCATCGTGCCGATTGGCGCAATGCTCCCGAAAACTCTTTGCAAGGTATTCAGAATTGCATTGACATGGGGGTTGATATGGTGGAAATAGATCTGAAGAAAACAAAGGACGGGCATCTTGTCCTGATGCATGATAAACTGATTAACCGTACAATGAACGGAAAAGGACGTCCGGAGGATTATACCTTGGCAGAATTGAAAGCATTAAGGTTGAAAAACGGTGCCGGTTGTAAAACGCGCCATCAAATTCCTACTTTTGAAGAGGTTATGACTTTATGTAAAGGTAAGATCATGGTGAATGTGGACAAGGGCTATGACTATTTTAAAGAAGCATACGCAATTCTTGAAAAGACAGGTACGGTGGGGCAGTGTGTGATGAAAGCCGGTTTGCCTTACGAGCAGGTGAAGTCTGAAAACGGTGATGTATTGGACAAAATGATTTTCATGCCTGTTGTGAATTTGCAGAAAGCGGATGCGGAAGCAGTCATAGATAGCTATCTCACGCACATGAGCCCTAAGGCTTTTGAGTTGGTGTTCAACAACGACGGTCCTGAAGTACTGCGTCTGATAGATAAAGTTCGTTCCAGCGGTGCCCGTATCTTCATCAACAGCCTTTGGCCGGAACTCTGTGGGGGTCACGATGATGATCGTGCCGTAGAGCTGCATGAGCCTGATGAGAGTTGGGGCTGGATCATCGGCCGGGGAGCGAAGCTGATTCAGACCGACCGTCCTGCCCTGTTGCTTGATTATTTGCGAGCGAAAAAATTACACAACTAACCGTTGTACCTTGTTCTTGGGGAAACGGTACTTTGCCTAAGAGGCATTCCTCACCGGGGAACGTCCCTTCCGGCGCCGGGAAATCTATTGCCCGGCACCGGAAAGGCATCCGTTCCCCGGTTTCTGAACATTTAAACTAAAAAGTATTATGTTGAAACATTTGATAAGTTTTTACAAGGTTTCTCAGCCGAAACCTTGTAGCGGGGAGCCTTTGTCCATGCAGCAAAGGAGTTTGAAACGGTTGCAATGGTCCACCTTCCTTTCCGCAACCTTGGGATATGGGATGTATTATGTCTGCCGTCTGAGCCTGAATGTGGTGAAGAAGCCTATTGTAGAGGAAGGTATCTTTTCGGAAACCGAACTGGGCATTATCGGTGCGGTGCTTTTCTTTACCTACGCTGTAGGCAAGTTCACAAACGGTTTTCTAGCCGACCGGAGTAATATCAACCGTTTCATGTCCACCGGGTTGCTTGTGACTGCATTGGTAAATCTTTTCCTCGGTTTTGTGCACTCCTTTATTCTTTTTGCCATTCTTTGGGGCATCAGCGGCTGGTTCCAGTCCATGGGCGCTGCTTCTTGCGTCGTCGGTCTTTCCCGTTGGTTTACTGACAAGGAGCGCGGTTCTTTCTATGGTTTTTGGAGTGCCAGCCATAATATTGGGGAGGCGATGACATTTATCATCGTGGCTTCCGTAGTCAGTGCCTTTGGCTGGCGCTATGGTTTTCTGGGTGCCGGTCTTGTGGGGCTTATAGGAGTTTTGGTCATTTGGCGTTTTTTCCATGATAGCCCGCAGAGTAAAGGTCTTCCGGCTGTCAACGTCCCCCGGGCGAAAAAAGCAATGAATGCTTTGGAAACTGAGGAGTTTAACCGGGCCCAGAAGTCAGTCTTGAAGAATCCTGCTATCTGGATACTTGCTTTCAGCAGTGCTTTCATGTATATCAGCCGGTATGCGGTGAATAGTTGGGGTGTGTTCTATCTGCAGGCGGAGAAGGGTTATTCTACGCTTGATGCGAGTTTCATCATTTCCATCAGTTCGGTTTGCGGTATTGTCGGTACGATGTTTTCGGGTGTTATCTCCGATAAGTTTTTCGGCGGTCGCCGTAATATTCCGGCATTGATTTTCGGTCTGATGAATGTGGTGGCTCTCTGCCTCTTCCTGCTTGTTCCCGGTGTACACTTTTGGCTGGATGCTTTGTCCATGGTGCTTTTCGGGCTTGGCATCGGTGTGCTGATTTGCTTTTTGGGTGGCTTGATGGCTGTTGACATTGCTCCCCGCACAGCTTCGGGGGCAGCTTTGGGTGTGGTTGGCATTGCGAGTTATATCGGTGCGGGTTTGCAGGATGTGATGAGTGGTGTACTGATTGAGGGTAATAAGCATGTTGTCAACGGTGTTGAAGTTTATGACTTCACTTATATCAACTGGTTCTGGATAGGGGCTGCATTGATGTCTGTATTGTTGGCATTGCTGGTGTGGAATGCGAGGAATAGGGAGTAGTATTCTTTAGAGGAGACAGAAGAAGCGTATCACCTTTTCGAAAACCGATTGGAAGGGGTAATTAAGGTTGCGATAACGGGAAGCGGAGCTGCCAAAAAGCTACGGCAGCAGCGGCAGCTACATTGAGCGAATCGACTCCATGTGACATGGGGATGCGGACTACATAATCGGCTTCGGCAATCGTTTTGTGTGATAGCCCGTCACCTTCAGTACCCATTACGATAGCCAGCTTTGGCTCGTTTGCCAAGATAGGGTCGTCAATAGAGATAGAATCATCTGTAAGTGCCATAGCTGCAGTACGGAATCCTAAATCATTAAGTTTGCCGAGAGGGCCGTCCAGCCATGTCCATGGTACGAGGAATACCGAACCCATAGACACTCTTACTGCACGACGATTGAGCGGATCGCAGGAAGTAGGAGTGAGCAGTACGGCATCTATGCCGAGGGCAGCAGCCGAACGGAAGATTGCCCCGATATTGGTAGTGTCAACCACTCCGTCCACTACTACGATGCGACGGGCTTTCCGGCATACTTCTTCAATACAGCGCGGCTTAGGACGACGCATAGCACATAGGACACCGCGTGTAAGAGTATATCCGGTGAGAGTGGAGAGCAACTCCCTCTCTCCGGTATAGACGGGAATGTTGCCACTGCGTTCAATAATGGTGGCTGCATCGCCTGTAATGTGCTTCTGCTCGCACAAAAGAGCTAACGGTTCGTAGCCTGCATCCATAGCGACAGAAATAACTTTGGGACTTTCTGCTATGAAGATGCCTTTGGAGGGTTCGATACGGTTGCGTAGCTGTGCTTCGGTGAGTGTACTGAAGATTTCTACCCCCGGCTGTGAAAGGGAGGTTATTTCTATGATGGGCATGTTACTATTAAATGGCTTTTTGTGAATGATGCTTTGGTTGTTATTTGTAATATAAATGATTTATTACGCAAAGGTAATCACAACGAAACATGTGCTGTTATGGCAACAGGAGTGTTGTTTCCAATGTTTCAAATGTTCTGTACTCTATAATAGAAAAATTCTGCATACATAATTGATATTCTCATTACTTATGTATGCAGAATCTTATGCACACCACACATCTAAACTATTAAACGTATTTGTGGTATTACAGAGACGCACTGTATCTGATCAATACATATCCGCCTACTATCTGCATTGCCATTCCCGGCAGGCCGATGCGGAAATCCTGTACAGCTTGGAAGAAGCTGCCAACCATGGCCCATTCGCCTAAAGTACCTGCTATCTGATAGAACAGTACAACAGCCAATAAGATAGGGAGGGAAATGCGGTTGAAACGGTGTGCTGCCCAACCGGCGGCTATTGCCAGCAATACGGACTTCAGCAAGATGGCGGGGAGTACTGCCGGAAGCGGCATTCCGAACAATAATGAATTGGCTATCGGGGAAAGAACTGCAGTCAGCAATCCCACTTTCCAGCCGAATTTATATGCGCCGATTAAGGTGAAGAAATAAATGGGCAACCATGTTATGCCGCCTTGCGGTATAAGGTGGAAAAGTTGGGGTAATGCCATATTGCCTGCAATGAACAATGCGGCTATCAAGTAAGTTTTTACGTTGCTGTAATCCAGCGAATAGAGTTTTACAGTTTTTGTTTCCATATTCTTATAGTTTAAAGAGTAATCATTTAGTTTAAAGAATAACCATTTTTTATGTTTACAAAGTTATAACTATTATTTCAAACAGATACGGTTTTGGCAACAGTAATGTCCGAATTAGTCAGAAGTTGATATTCACTCCGCCCATAAAAGTCGCTTTGGGCATCGGAAAACCGGCATTTATTTCGTAGCGCTGTGCCAACAGGTTTTCACCTCTTACGAAAATATCGGCATACCGGCATAAACGGTAATTGGCACGCAGGTTCCAGAGAACAAAACTTTCTTTTCTCTCTTTGCCTTTGTTCACGTTGGTGTATAGATCCTTTATATATTGCAGACCCGTCGAAACCCTCCAACGCCCTTGTGTGAAATCAGCCCCTGCATAGAGTTTATGACCGGGAGCGGCCACCACCGGATTCTCCATGTGCAGCCAGCTGTAATTGGCGTTTATCTGCCAGCAAGAAGTGATGCGGTAGCTGATATTGCTTTCAACGCCCCAATTCTCTATTTCACCCGTATTTATGTTTTTGGGTTTACCGTCGGTGGGAACGGTCATAATCATGTTGTCTCCGTCAATATAATAGAGATTTATGCCATAAAATAAAGCGCCGTCCAATGCCCGCTGTGAGAATGACAATTCGTAATTCATCAGGCTTTCCGCCCTTAAATCCGGGTTTTGCGGCGGGAACATATACATCTCGCGAATGGTGGGGTTGCGGAACCCCTTGCTCACCATTGCTTTCATCTCCGTCTGTTCGGGCAGGTGGAATGAGAGTCCTCCTTGCGGTATCCATTCCGTACCCACATGTGAGTGGTGGTCCACGCGGATACCTGCATTGAGAGACAACCAGTCGCCGAGATCCTGACGAAAGTCAACGTATCCGGCAAACTCATCCATTTGTTTGTCTACTCCCGGAATATGTTCGCCGGTAGCCACCATTTTGTTCCATGACTTGCCGCCGAAGTGTTGATAGTCGAAACCTACGGTGAGGCGGTTGCCGGCGAAGAGCGTTGCGCTTTGATACCATGACACGCCCAGCATCCTGTCTTTAGAGTTGAAGTGGGATTCCTGCGGTGTTCCGCCGGGATGATAGCCGTCATTGATTTTATGGCGTCCCCAGTTGTAGAAGAAGCTCAGGGCGCCGGAACTCTTTTCATAATGGTTTTCGAGGGCGAATGAAGCCATGCCGCGTGTGATGCGGGAGTCGTTGTCTATATATGGATTATCGGTTTCGCCCGAATTGGATGCCTTGAACCGGGTGATGTTTACGTCACCCCACACTTTCCAAGCGGCATTGAAATCATATCCCAGTTTGGCATAACCGCCGTACTGCTCGAATTCCATGTTCTCCCGATGCCCGTCGGTGCGGTTGTACGAGCCGGTAACGATACTGTTGAAACGCCCTTTTCTGATGCGGTTGGAGAGTTCCGTCTGCAATGTGTTGTACGAGCCGTAACCGATTTGCGCATTGGTCTTTATGCCGTCTTCCTGCATCTTACGGGTCACGATATTGATGACGCCTCCCATTGCATTGGAGCCGTACAGCACTGAAGCCGGGCCGCGAAGAACTTCCACCCGGTCGGTCAGCATCGTCTGGTAGGCATCGGCAATGGGGTGTCCCATTAGTCCCATATATTGAGGATGTCCGTCAATCAGTACCAGCAGACCAGCCGTAGGGCTTCCGCCGATGCCGCGCAGACTCATTCCGCCTGCTGCTCCGGTGGAGACGCCATACCCCATGATGCCGCGGCTTGTGGTGAATAGGCCGGGCACTTGTTCTGTCAGTACGGGCAGGACAGAGGGCTGGAAGCTCTGTTCCAGCACCTTGCGGTTGACTACGGAGATGGTCATCGGCAGATGTCGTACGTCCGTTTCGTTTCTTGTTCCCGTCACTACTACTTCATCTATGGTCAGGCTTCGGGCAACGCGCGTGCTGTCTTTGGCCGTTTGCGCCAATCCTGTCATAGCCCAAATGCCGGATACCGAAAGGAGTAATATTACTTTTTTTCTCATCTGTACTACAACGTCTCCTGTTTCAGTTTTTCTACAAAGCTGTCTATTTCCCGTAGTTTCTTGGGAATATTGATGCTTTGCGGGCAGTGCGGGGTGCATTGGTCGCATCCGGTGCAATGGCTGGCCTGACGAAGTTTCGGTACGCTGCGGTCATAGCCGATGAGGAAGGCCCGGCGGGCTTCGCGGTAGTGCTCGTCCTGACTGCTTTTGGGGACATTGCCCTCATTGACGCATCGGTTGTAGTGCAGCAGAATGGCCGGGATGTCCAGTCCGTAGGGGCAAGGCATGCAATATTTGCAGTCGTTGCATGGAATGGTGGGGTAGGCGAGCATCATCTGCGCCGTATCTTCCAGCAGAGCCATTTCGGCTTCCGTACAAGGATCGAGAGGGGAGAAAGTGCGGAGGTTGTCCTGCAAATGCTCCATATACGTCATGCCGCTCAGTACTGTCAGCACATTGGGGAACGTTCCGGCAAAGCGGAAAGCCCAGGAAGCCGTACTGCTTTGCGGTCGGTGCTGTTTCAGACGTGCCACCAAGTGGTCGTTCAGTTTGGAAAGACGTCCGCCCAATAGCGGTTCCATGATGATGGCGGGTATGCCGCGCTTTACGAGTTCTCCATACAGATATTCGGCGTTGACGTTGTTGCCCGAAGCATGTTTCCAGTCTGCATAGTTGAGCTGTATCTGTACGAAATCCCAGTGTATCCGGTCGTGCATGGCCAATATTTCGTCGAAGACATCCACCGTTCCATGATATGAGAATCCCAAATTGCGGATACGCCCGGCTTTGCGCTCTTCCATTAGGAAATCGATGATGCCGTTGTCGATGTATCGTGCCTGAAAGGTCTTGATACCGCCATTGCCGACGGAGTGCAGCAGATAATAATCGATGTAGTCCACCTGCAAATCCTCGAATGATTTCCGATACATGGCGATTGAGTTTTCGCGGGTGTAGTTGGAGAAGTTTGACAGTTTGGTGGCTATCAGGAATTTCTCACGC
This sequence comes from Bacteroides eggerthii, assembly GCF_025146565.1. Classification (NCBI taxonomy): domain Bacteria; kingdom Pseudomonadati; phylum Bacteroidota; class Bacteroidia; order Bacteroidales; family Bacteroidaceae; genus Bacteroides; species Bacteroides eggerthii. Next base: position 2,474,393 of record NZ_CP102258.1, read on the forward strand.
GGATGGCGTTTCAGTGCTATGCCGGTTGACTTCTCCGACCAGCCCTGCACATATACGGGCGACGTATCGAAATAGTTTACGCCATGGGCAATGGCATAGTCAACCAGTTCGTTGACGGTTTCCTGATCCACTTCATCACCGTTTCCGTCTGCCCGTTTCCGGGTGGGCCAGCGCATGCAGCCGTAACCCAGTATGGATACGCGGTCGCCTGTTGTAGGGTTGGTGCGGTAGACCATTTTGTCGGTAGGTATCTCGCCTGATGCGGCCGATTCGCTGTCCGAACTGTTCTTTTGGCCGGAGCAACCGTACAATGCAGTTGCCGAAGCGAGTGTTCCTGCGCCGGCGAGTTTGAAGAAATCCCGGCGGTTTATTTTATTGTTGTTATTGTTCTTTTCCATAATTGATTATCATTGTTTATCACCCTATCATTTTATTACATCCTACACTGTCCTGTGCATGATATGCCCTTCCACATAGATAGCGCTGAACGGGCGTGACGGACAAAGATTCTCACATGCTCCGCAGCCGATGCAGCGCTCGGTGTTGACAACCGGTATTTTTCTGGATTCCGGGTTTTCGGGGTCTGAAGCTACCATTTGTATTGCGCCAACCGGACAATGACGGGCGCAGTTGCCACATTCCACATCGTCGGTGATGCAGATGCAATTTTCCTTTATCCATACGGCGTGCCCTATCTGAATGGCCGATTTATCGGCTTTCGTTATGGGGCGGATGGCGCCTGCCGGACACACTTCCGCACACTTGGTGCACTCAGGCCGGCAATAGCCGCGTTCGTAGGACATTTCCGGTTGCATCAGTCGTGTGAGGTCGGAGGAAGGACGCAGCACTTGGTTGGGACATACCGATACGCAGAGTTGGCAGGCCGTACAGTGTTGCGCAAAGTTGCGGGCGCTCATTGAGCCCGGAGGAGTGATGGCAGTGGCGCGTTCAGGTATTTTCTTTTCCTCGATGGCTGCCAATCCGCCGTCCACTTTTTTCTCTTGCGCCTTTAGGGCGGTTGTTGTGGCCAATATTGCCGTTGCGGAGAGAAAAGCGCGCCGGGAATCGTCGACCGGTTGGGCGGAAGCGGTTTCTTCTCCGGCAGATGTCCGGTGTGTGTTTGACTTATGGCGGCGGGTATAGGTGATAGCTCCCTGTTTGCATTTATCCAGACAGTCCATGCACGCTACGCAGCGGCTGTAATCTATTTCGTGGGCTTTGGAGTTGATGCAGGACGCCTTGCAGTTGCGGGCGCAAAGTCCGCAGCCGTTGCACTTCGTGGTGTCTATGACGGGTTTGAAGAGGGAGTATTTGGACAGGAAACCGAGCACCGTACCCACCGGGCAAATCGTGTTGCAGTAGGTGCGCCCGCCTCTCCATGCCAAGATGAACAGTACGATAAAAGTAATTGCGGCTATGATGAAGGTGGACAGGCTTTTCATCCACACCTCCGTTTCGTAGAAGGCATAGCTGTCTGCCCGCTCCGCCAGGTATGCCAGCAGGTTGTTACCCCATTGATAGACAGGAGCAAAAAGGTTGGAAGCGATACGCCCGTAGGAGCTGTATGGCTCAAGCAGCGAAGCGACGGCATGGAAACGTACGCCTGCAACGAGGGTGACGAAAAACAATGCCAACATTCCATAGCGCAGCCATTTTCGTGCGGGGGAATAGCGGAAACGGTTTTTCTTCCGTTTGCCGGCAAACCGGGAAATGACATCCTGAAATACACCGAGAGGACAGATTACGGAGCAATAGACGCGTCCGAACAGTAAGGTCAATACAACAAGCAGCAGTACTACACCTACGTTTAGTGCGAGTAGTGCGGGGAGGAATTGTATCTTTGCCATCCATCCCATATATCCATGCAGTGTTCCGCTAAAGTCGAGGAACAGAAGTGTGATGAGCGCAAAGAATACAATTGCAAGTGTCAGTCTGATAGTACGTAACATAAGCATAATAGTTTTATCGTTACAAAAATACGGAGTTTATGGTAAGTTTTTGTATATGGATTACGTTTGTTTTTACCGATTTTACAGGAAAAACTTGTTTCCGGTTCTGTTTTTGTTTTTTTTAAGAATTATAGGTGGTATGACAGATTCGTCCTCACCGCCCAATCCGTTTCAACGGGCGGCAAAGAACAGTCTTTTCTTTGGAAGCAGCACTTAGGCCGAGGCAAGGGGACAGGCTGAGGTTAGGGAATGAGACTTCCTGTTTATAACATGGATGATGCATCGAACGACAGCGGCAACAATGCGCCTACACTGCCCAGTTCATAGATGCCTGTTTTCCCGAACAGCAGTACACGCATGGGATGTTTGAAGCGTTTTTCCGTTTCGAGCATCACCTGCCGGCAGGCCCCGCATGGCGGAATAGGCTCTTCCAGAAATTCTCCGCACTCGTTGCGGGCGGCTATGGCAAGAGTCTCTACGGCTTGGCCGGGGTACTGGGAGTTGGCATAAAACAAGGTGGTGCGTTCCGCGCAAAGTCCCGACGGATAGGCTGCATTCTCCTGATTGGTTCCTGTAACGATTGTATTGTCGGACAGGCGTGCCGCTGCCCCTACCGAGAAGTGCGAATAGGGAGCATAGCTGCGGTGGGTGGCTTGGCAGGCGGCGTCTATCAGCTCGCGGTCGGCAGCGCTCAATTCTTCATATTCGTATATCTTGATTGCAATTTGTATGTTCAGGTCCTTCATAGAGTAATAGTTTATTGTAATTAATGTTACAAAGATAGGAAAGAGATTGGTTTTTTCAATTCTTTTGCAGACTTTTGTGTCAAAATCAACTTTTTAAGCATGAAACCTATTTTCAGACTGACTGCTATCGTAGCACTTCTCCTCATTTCCGTAGCTGTGCAGGCGCAGCGCAGGAACTCCCGTTACAATGAATACATCAAACAATATGCCCCCCTTGCCGTAGAGCAGATGAGGGAACACCGGATACCGGCCAGCATTACACTGGCGCAGGGGTTGCTGGAAAGTGGTGCCGGACAAAGCACGCTGGCGCGTAAAAGCAACAACCATTTCGGCATAAAATGTGGCAGTAACTGGCGCGGGCGCAGCGTGAGGCATGATGATGATGCACGCAACGAGTGTTTCCGCGCTTATCGCAATCCGAAAGACTCTTATGAAGACCATTCGCTTTTCCTGAAACGCGGTGCACGCTATGCTTTCTTGTTCAAACTGAAAATCACCGATTACAGAGGGTGGGCGCGCGGCCTGAAAAAAGCGGGATATGCCACAGATCCTTCCTATGCCAACCGCCTGATAACCATTATCGAGGATTATGACTTATATAAGTACGACACGCGCGGCCTGAGCAACCGGGAAGCCCGCAATCTGGAGAAGGAGTTGAAGAAGAAGCCTTGGCTTGCCAATCCGCATCAGGTGTATATTGCCAATGACATTGCCTATGTTGTGGCTCGTGACGGAGACACTTTCCAGTTCTTGGGCAAGGAGTTCGACATCAGCTGGCGGAAACTGGTGAAATATAATGACCTGCATAAAGACTATACTTTGGAGGCCGGCGACATTATCTATCTGAAAGGAAAACGCAAGAAAGCCGCCAAGCCCTACACCGTTTATATCGTGAGAGACGGAGACTCCATGCACTCCATTTCGCAGAAGTACGGCATCCGCCTGAAGAACCTGTATAAGATGAATCGGAAAGATGCGGAATATGTGCCGGAAGTGGGAGACAGATTGCGCTTGAGATAACAGGACGGCGGGCGGAATGAAAACCGTAACTTGCTGACTGGTTGAATGGTTGATGTCCCACTCTGTTCCGTCGTTGTGGGACATTCATTCAGTCGTATAGGGAAATGCTTTCAGTCGTATTGGGAGGTGCGTTCAGTCGTATTGGGAAATCCGGTATCCATATACACGAAAAAAGTCAGGGATTTATCCGAAAATGTACAGAGTGTCCGAAAACGGACACTCTTCTTTTTTGCCTTCATGCTTGTTTTCAGTGGTTTACGCTTTTGGCACGAATTTCGCAAGTATCAGGGTGGGAAGCGTTGGTTGTCCGTTTCTGCAACAGAACGGGGCGGAGGTGCGACAACCGGCGAAGACATCAACCGATAAACAAAAAACAAGAGATATGGATAGAGAAATTCCGAAAGAGGTTCGTAACAAAGAACGTAATAAGAAAATCATTCGTTATGGCGGTATGGGTGCTGCGGGCATCGTTGTCGTCAGCCTGCTCATTTCGCTGATGCGTGCCGGAGTGAAAGAGAAAGATCTCGTGTTCTCACAGGTGAGCCGGGGCACGATCGAGGTCAGCGTGAGCGCTTCGGGAAAGGTGGTCCCGGCTTTCGAGGAGATCATCAATTCGCCCATCAGTACCCGCATCCTGGAAGTATATAAGAAAGGTGGAGACAGTGTGGACATAGGCACGCCCATCCTGAAGCTGGACTTGCAGAGCGCCGAGACCGACTACAAGCAGAAACTGGACGAGGAACAGATGCGCAGCTACAAATTGAAGCAGCTCAAGCTGGAGAACATGACCAAGCTGAATGACTTGCAGATGAAAGTGAAGGTTGCTGCCATGCAACTGAATCGCAAGAAAGTGGAGTTGCGCAATGAGCAATATCTCGACAGTCTCGGGTCCGGCACTACCGACAAGGTGCGTCAGGCGGAGCTGAGCTATAATGTGGCGGAGCTGGAATACGAACAACTGAAACAGCAGTATGCCAATGAGAAAGAAGTGCTGAATGCGGAATATCAGGTTCAGGAGTTGGATTTCAGTATTTTCAAGAAAACGCTGGCCGAAACGAAGCGTACATTGGACGATGCGCAGATCCGTTCGCCTCGGAAGGCTATTCTCACCTATATCAACAATCAGATCGGTGCGCAGGTGGCAGAGGGCTCGCAGATTGCCGTCATCTCCGATTTGAGCCATTTCAAGGTGGAGGGTGAGATAGCCGATACGTATGGCGATCGCGTATCGGCCGGCGGCAAGGCCGTTGTAAAGATTGGCAATGAAAAGCTGGAGGGCTCGGTCAGCAGTGTCACTCCGCTGTCCAAAAACGGCGTTATCTCCTTTACCGTACAACTGAATGAGGATAACAACCGCCGCCTCCGTTCGGGCTTGAAGACAGATGTCTATGTGATGAACGCAGTGAAGGAGGATGTGATGCGCATAGCCAATGCCTCTTACTATGTGGGACGCGGGGAATATGAACTGTTTGTCCGCAATTCCGACAAGGAGATTGTGAAGCGTAAAGTGCAGTTGGGCGACTCGAACTTTGAATTTGTAGAAGTGGTAGGCGGTTTGCAACCGGGCGATGAAGTGGTGGTGAGCGACATGAGCCAATACAAGAACAAGAATAAACTGAAACTGAAATGATACGGATTTTCCGATCCCCTTTCTTACTGAATGAAAACAGAGTAATAACAATTAAATACTTACCATTATGATTAAGTTGACCGGCATCAATAAGATTTATCGTACTAACGAAATTGAAACCGTAGCATTGGAGAATGTAAACCTCGAAGTGAACAAAGGAGAATTTTTGAGTATTATGGGCCCTTCAGGTTGCGGCAAATCTACTTTACTGAACATTATGGGCCTGCTGGATGCGCCTACCAGCGGTACGATTGAAATAGCCGGCACTAAGGTGGACGGCATGAAAGACAAAGAACTGGCAGCTTTCCGTAACCGGAAGCTGGGATTCGTGTTCCAGTCTTTCCATTTGATTAACTCATTGAATGTACTGGACAATGTGGAGTTGCCCTTGCTGTATAGAAAGGTTTCGGCCAAGGAACGCCGCCGTCTGGCAGAGGAGGTGTTGCAGAAGGTGGGGCTGAGCCACCGTATGCGCCACATGCCGACACAGCTGTCCGGCGGTCAGTGCCAGCGTGTTGCCATTGCACGCGCCATCGTCGGTAATCCGGAGATAATACTCGCCGATGAGCCCACCGGTAACCTGGATTCCAAAATGGGTGCGGAAGTGATGGAACTGCTCCATCAGTTGAATAAAGAAGACGGACGCACCATCGTGATGGTGACCCATAACGAAGAACAAGCCAAACAAACCAGCCGCACCGTACGCTTCTTCGACGGCCGTCAGGTAGAATAACTCCCGTAATTCATAAATTCATAATTCATAATTCATAATTAAAATGCAGACCATTCGTCAAGCCTTTATACTCTTACGGCAGAACCCTCTACTGAGCACCATATTCATATTGGGTACGGCATTTGCCATCACCATGATTATGGCGATTGTGATTACTTGGCAGATGAAATATGCCGATATTGAGCCGGAAGTGAACCGCAGCCGCTCTCTCTATATAAGCAAGATGCATTTGCAGGGTAAGGAAAACAAAGGCTGGAATAATTATACAGCCTGTTCGCCGGCTTTCATGAAGGACTGTGTGCAGCCATTGCCCGAAGTAGAGGCCTGTACGGCATTTGTTCCGGCATCGGTCGCTCTGGTTTCTATGCCCGACGGCACCAATGCGGTGAAAGTGGATGCCATGGAAACCGACCCGGGATTCTGGAAAGTGTTCCGGATGCAGTTTGTTGCAGGACGGGGATTTGATGATTCCGACCGGGGTGGCGATGGGTCCGCCATTGTCGTGGTTGCTTCTGTGGCGCGGGAACTGTTCGGCACGACGGATGCGGTGGGCAAGACGGTGCTGCTGAACCGTAACGAAGCGCGTATTTGCGGGGTGGTAAAGGATGTTTCGGTCATTGCGAAGGATGCTTATGCGCAAGTGTGGCGCATGTATCCTGCCAGTTTGCAGGATGTCACTTCCGTCCGGAGTTATGCCCAATCGCATACGGTGGTGGCGCTGGCACGTTCTTCCGGGGATATTCCGGCCATCAGGCAAGGAATAGCAAAACGGGTGAAAGACATCAATGCCGTACAGACTGAAATGCTGATGGACATCATGGAGCAGCCCGATGAAATAGTGGCGCATGTCAATCATGTGTGGGCCAACATAGGACCGGATTTGCGGATGTTGTACATACAGTACCTTCTGGCATTGCTCATTGTTCTTTTAGTACCGTCGCTCAACCTGTGCGGCCTGAGCAACAGTCGTATGCAGCAACGCATCAGCGAGCTGGGCGTACGTAAGGCATTCGGAGCGACGCGCAGCGTATTGATAAGGCAGATATTGAATGAAAACCTCGTACTGACCCTGATTGGTGGAGCAGTGGGGCTGGTGTTCAGCTATCTGGCAGTGTATGGCATGCGTACGTGGCTGTTCACCAATAATCAGAACATCGGTACTTCCGGCGATTTCGACCTGAGCATGTCGGTGCTGTTCAGCCCTACGGTGTTTTGCCTGGCATTTCTTTTCTGTCTGGTCATCAACCTGCTGAGCGCAGGCCTGCCTACGTGGCTTGCCGCACGACACACGATTGTGGATTCTTTGAACGATAAATAAAGCGAAATTGATTATGAAATTCATAGTACATAACTTACGTATGATTCGGGCGCGTCTCCGTAGTAACGGATGGGTGCTTGCAGAACTGTTTCTGGTGTTTATCGTGATGTGGTTTCTTTGCGATTCGCTGGGATGCCTGAAGTATACGTTCTATCGCCCGTTGGGGTACAACATAGACCATGTGTACCAGCTTTCAATGATTACGGGCGGTGAAAGCCGGGACAGCAGCATGACCAATGCGGATAAATATCTGAGCATCCTGCAGAAGCTCGAAAGGGAGCCGGCGGTTGAAGTGGCCGCCCTGTCGTATTGGAGTCTGCCGATGAGCGGCAATAATTCTTATAACTCGCTGGCTGTGCAGGATACCATCGGATGCGAACTGCGTATAATAAACGCTACCGGGGGATATACGCGGGTATTCCGCATGAAGGAAGATGCCAAACGTTCGTTTGCGGCAATGCCTGTGGGTAGTGATGTCACGTCCGGCAATTATGTGATGCTGAGCGAGGGTGCGGCCGACTATTATAAGGAAAGAGTACCCGGCTTCTCTTTGGATACTCCTTTGAACTGGTACGGAGATTCCACGAATGTGGTAACTCAGTGCGGTATGATCGGCAGTTTCCGTTCTTATCGCTATGGGGCGGATGCAAAGTGGGTTTTCCGGAGAATTGACGAGAATGTGATACGGACCGAATTGCGGGATTATGGAGCGCAGATTGTTTTTCGTGTGAAGGAAAACATGGACTCTCCCGATTACCGGAGCAAGTTCCTGAAAGAGATAGCACCGCATCTGGACACCGACAATATGTTCATAGCCGACGTCGTTCCTTATACGGAGCAGCAATATCAGTTTGAGGTGATGAAAGGCGATGTGGACAAGGTGAATACGCAAACGGTTGTGGTGCTGTTCCTGTTGGTGAATGTGTTTCTGGGGCTGATAGGTACTTTCTGGTTCCGTACCCGTCGCCGTCGCAATGAAATAGCTTTGCGGCTTGCCATGGGCAGCACGAAGAAACAGATATTCTGCCTGCTCATGGGAGAGGGATTGCTGTTGCTGACTCTTGTTGCGCTGCCCGCCATGCTTGTCTGCTATAATGTGGGCGTTGCCGAATTTATAATGGGACATACGGAACTGATTACCACCTGGCCGGTGGAATGGAGCTTCCTGCGTTTCCTGCTGGGTTCGTTGGGTGCATGGCTGCTGATAGCGCTGATGGTGGTGACTGGAATATGGTTTCCGGCACGACAGGCTATCGACATACAGCCGGCAGAGGCGTTGCATGAAGAATAGAATGTAAAACAAAATAAAAAAATAAGAAATATGAGAACTGATGTAGCAGGTGTTATCATTGCATTGGTATTGGCCTTTGCAGGTATGCTGAGTGTTTGTGCACAAGATGCAAAAGAAAGTGAAGTGCGTAAAGTGGATGCTTTCTCGTCAATTGAGATAACCTCTGTGGGGACAATTCATTTTACACAGAGTGACACTTATTCTTTCAGGATTGAAGGCAGGGAGAAGTACGTGAAGAATACGGAAACCACAGTGAAGGACGGCCGTTTGCTGATAGGCTTCAAGGACAAGAAAAACAAGAGTAGGAGAAATCAGAAAGACGGCGTGACTATCTGGATTTCGGCTCCCGACTTGAAGGAGGTGGAGTTTACCGGTGTAGGGGAATTCAATTGTGAGAAGCCCTTGAAACTCGATGAAGTGTCATTTGAGGTAAAAGGCGTGGGTGAAGTGAATGTTGCCGATTTGACGTGTAACGTGTTGAAAGTTGCTTTGCGCGGAGTAGGTAGCGCCGATATTCATGTAGTCTGCGATTATTTGTCTGCCCAAATGGGTGGTGTGGGCAGCGTCACTTTGAGCGGAAGCGCCGGACGCGCTGATATTTCCAAAGGAGGCATAGGAGGCGTAAATACAGATAATTTAAAAATAGGCCGTTGAGATGATAAAGCAATATTTCATACAAGCATGGGCGCAACTTCGCCAGCAACCGCTGATTAGTGCGGTCAGTATAGCCGGTACTGCGCTTGCCATCTTCCTCATTATGCTGGTGGTGATGATGCAGCAGGTAAAGGTTGTCCCTTTTGCACCCGAAAGTAACCGTGACCGCTTCCTGCACGTCAAGTGGATGAGTATCTCCAACTCAAATTGGGGAGACGGCACAAGTAACGGACCGATGAGCGCACAGACTGCCCGCGAATGTTTCCAGTCGTTGAAGACACCGGAAGCCGTTACTATTTATACTGTTTTTCCTATATCCACTCCTGTATCTCTGCCGGGCAGTCCGGCGATCAGTGTGGACTTGCGACAAACGGACGACATCTTTTGGCGCGTATTTGACTTCTCCTTTATCGATGGAAAGCCTTATGATAAAGCAACATTCGATGCAGGTCAACCGGTGGCTGTACTTACGGAGAGTGTGGTGCGCAGCCTTTTCGGCACGACGGATGCCGTGGGGCGCGAGTTTCTTCTCAACCATGCGCCTTACCGCGTTGCCGGTGTCGTGAAAGATGTGTCTACGCTGGCCGACTGCGCTTACGGACAGGTATGGGTCCCGTATACTTCTACGGGAATGGATAAGGAGGCTTGGAACGACCGGCACATGGGAATGATGAGTTGTACGATGTTGGCGCACAGCCGGGATGATTTTCCTGCTATCCGTCAGGAAGCGGAACGCCGTAAACTGGAATATAATACGCTCATCGGAAAGGACGGATGGGAACTGATTTACCGCAACCGCCCTTACGACCAGGAAAAAAATGCCATAGCTTTCGGCGCTAATATCGAGCCGGATGTGGATGCAGCCCGCCGCCAGCGGATTATGATCTTTGTTATTTTGCTGATAGTGCCTGCCATCAACCTTTCGAGCATGACGCAGAGCCGTTTGCGCCAGCGGGTGTCGGAGATCGGAGTACGTCGTGCTTTCGGAAGTACGCGTGCGGAACTGATGGGGCAGATTATAGCGGAGAATCTGGTGGTAACTTTATTGGCAGGTATCGTGGGCCTGCTGTTGAGTGTGGCTTTTGCATACATGGGCAACACTTTGCTTTTTGCACAGGAGTTCAGCCAGACTTTGAATCCGCCGGAAGTGGATGCGTCGATCCTGCTTCATGCTTCCACCTTTGCCTGGGCATTGCTCTTTTGTTTTGTCCTGAACCTGATGAGCAGCGGTTTCCCGGCATGGCGCGCTGCACGTATCGGAATAGTGAACGCATTGGGAGGGCGGTTGCACTAAACACTTATGACTAACAATTAATCACAGAAAAAAAATGACTAAGAAACTTTTAGTACAGATAAAGAATGAATGGCGCAATAACCTGTGGCTGGCTTTGGAACTGTTGGTGGTGAGTGTTGTGATGTGGTTTGTGGTGGATTACCTCTATACAGGTGCGGCTACCTATCTGGAGCCGAGGGGGTTCGACATCAGCCATTGCTACCTCATCGAAATGGGAAAGCTTACCGAGAAGAGTCCCGACTATCTCTCTGGCCAGACCGATGAGCAGGAGGATGCCGATATTCTTGAGCTTGTGGACCGCCTGCGCCGCCGCCCTGAAATAGAGGCAGTAAGTCTTTCGCAAAACTCATATCCGTATAACGGCAGTAATTCTACGGATCAGGTGCGTTATGATACATTGGTGGCCGATAATTGGACTATCCGCCGTATGGTGACTCCCGATTTTGTACGTGTATTCCGCTATCAGGGCGCACGTGGTGAAACGCCCGAACAGCTTGCCGAGATGCTGGAAAGGGGGGATTTCCTTGCTTCCAACAATCTTTACAGGAAGTACAACCGTCCGATGACAGAGCTGGTGGGCAAGCAGTTTCAGCTTTTCGGTGATACTACGCAAACTTTCCGGTTGGGGGCAGCTTTGAAAGATGTACGTTACAGTGATTTCCAGCAAGCCCGTAATTCTTACACCTTTCTTTATAAGCTCGGTTGGTATGATCCGGGACTGGAGCTGTGCCTTCGTGTCCGGGCCAATCAAGACCATGATTTCATCCGGCGCTTGAAGGAAGACAGTGAGAAGCAGTTCCGTATCGGTAACATCTTTATCTCCGAAATACGTTCTTTTAAAGATATACGGCGTAACTACCAACAGGCGTGGAGCAATGATTTGCGTAATTACGTTATGGGAATGGGATTCCTGTTGCTGAATATTTTCTTGGGACTGCTTGGCACTTTCTGGTTCCGTACCCAGCAGCGCCGTTCGGAGATTGCATTGCATAAGGCGCATGGAGCTTCGGATATAAACGTTTTTATCCGTTTGGTCAGTGAAGGATTGCTTTTGCTGCTGCTTGTCACACCGATAGCGTTCATTATCGACTACAATTTAGCAAATATGGAATTGAACTCATGGCGTAATGGTACAACCTTGGAATGGGGACGCTTGTTGCTCTGTGCTGCCATCAGCTTTGTCCTTATAGGATTGATGATTGCCATAGGTATCAGCATTCCGGCACGCAAAGCCATGAAAGTACAGCCTGCCGAAGCGCTGCATGATGAATGATTTTGAGGATATTAAACCGATATATTGAATATGATACGTCTTTATTTTCAACAAGCGCTGTATCATTTGCGTGAGAATCCTATCATAACGTGGGTTTCTGTATTGGGTACGGCATTGGCCATTTGCATGATTATGGTGCTTGTCATCACTTTTCAGGTGCGGCTCATAGATTGCGAACCCGAAGTGAACCGGAGCCGATCGTTATATGTGTCTGCCATGTCTGTCAAGAATAAGGGCGCGGGCGATAATGATTCGTCCAATGCCCGTATGTCAGTGCGTACAGGGCGAGAGTGCTTCAAGAACCTTACTACGGCTGAGGCGGTGACATTGATTTCCCTACCCGAAAAAGTGCGGGCTTCCTTACCGGCAGGCAACAAGGCCACTGTCGATATGGTTCAGACAGATGATACATTCTGGCATATTTTCCATTTCCGTTTTCTCAGCGGAAAGGCATTTACGAAGGCCGATAGTGACGCAGGAGTGCCATGCGCTGTGTTGAGCTCGACGGTGGCACGCCGCCTGTTCGGAACGACGGATGTAGCGGGAAAGACAGTGCTGCTGAATCATGTGGAATACCGTATATCCGGCGTAGTGGCAGATGTGTCTGTGCTTGCCACTTCTGCCTATGCACAGGTGTGGATACCTTATAATTCTACGGATATCTCCCGGCTGGCGTGGTGGGAAGATACTATGGGGCAGATGAGGGCAGTCATTCTTGCATATTCCGCAGCCGATTTTCCGGCTATCCGTAAGGAGGTGGAGCAGCTCCGGCGTAAGTACAACGATGGGTTGCGCGACTCGGAAGTGTTCTACCGGGGGCAACCCGATGAACAGTTTGCCAATCTTTATCGTAAGTGGAGTGAAGTACCCGATACTAAGGCTGTTGTTATGCGCTATACGCTTGTCATTGCCATTCTTCTGATAGTTCCTGCTATCAATCTGAGCAGCATGACGCTCTCCCGTATGCGCAAGCGTATGGCAGAGATAGGCGTGCGCAAGGCGTTCGGGGCCACAGGAGGGGAATTGCGGCACCAGATATTCTTTGAGAATCTGCTGCTGACATTGTTTGCCGGGATATTGGGACTTGCATTGAGCTATGCCGCGACTTTCCTGTTGAACGGTTTCCTTTTCAACAACAGTGCCAATGCTTATTTCAGTGGTGAGACCACTTTGACGCCGGGTATGCTGCTTTCGCCCTGGGCTTTTCTTGCAGCTTTCGGCTTCTGCCTACTGATGAATATTCTGTCGGCAGGCATACCGGCATGGCGGGCTTCGAGAATGAATATAACGGATGCGATCAATCAAAGGTAAATGAGGATCATGGGAACGATATTAAAACAAATAAGGAACGAGTGGAACAGTAACCTTTTTCTCTTTATGGAATTGCTGTTGGTTTTTGTCGTGTTGTGGTATATTGTGGACTGGACACTCGTCACCGCGCGTGTCTATCATGCTCCGATGGGATTTGATACAGAACATTGCTACAACATTGCTGTGGGTAAGCTGGGGGAGAATTCTCCTCTTTATAATCCGGAGTCTACTGTTGATGATGATATGGAAGACTTGCTCCGGCTTACGGACAGGTTGCGTCATTGCCCCGGCGTAGAGGCTGTTGCTCTTTCACAAAACTGCTTTCCCTATAATGAAGGCAGCAACAGCATTGAGTTGGGCATTGATTCTGTGCCTGTCAGTGCACGACTTCTTTGGGCGGATGCGGATTTCTTTCGTGTTTTCCGCTACTCTTTCACAGAGGAAGATGACTTTAATAAGGTAGAGGCTGCATTCCGGAACGATGAACTGGTGGTTTCTTCCAATCTTACCGAAGGACATCCTGAACTGGATGCGGGCAGTGCCGAGTCATTGCAGGGAAAGGAAGTATTGCTTTTGAACTATGGGCAAGATGTCCGCCGGCGCATCGGTGCCGTAGGGACACCTGTGCGTTGGTCGCATTTTCAAACTTCGGCGCAGTGGGGAGGAGCTTTTGCCGCCCTTCCTCTCGATGTGAAAAGATTGCGGAGCTTCGGTGATCCCCGTTATGTCACTGTCAGTTTGCGCGTTTCCGAGGATGCCGATAAGGGCTTTGCCGAAAAACTGATGGACGATGCCGACCGTCTTTATCAGGTAGGTAACCTTTATTTGCTGGATATTACACCATTCGTCCACTTACGTGAGATCTGCGAGTTGGAGGATATGAACGAATGGAAAACACAACTTTGTGTACTGGGATTCTTGTTGCTGAATATCTTTCTGGGCGTTATCGGAACATTCTGGTTTCGTACGCAACAGCGCCGTAAAGAGATTGCCTTGAGGCTGGCAATGGGAAGCCCTCGACGGGGCATCTTTTCCTACCTTATGTATGAAGGGATACTGTTATTGACGTTGGCGGTTATACCGGCGACCGTCATTGCTTTCAATATTGGTTATGCCGAACTGGTGGACGTAGGCAGGATGCCTTTCGATACCGGACGTTTTCTGTCGGCGCTTGTTGTGACATGGATGCTGATGGCATTGATGATTGTTGCCGGCATTTGGTACCCCGCATATGGAGCGATGAGGGTGCATCCGGCAAAAGCATTGCATGATGAGTAAAGTTTTTTTAAGAAAAAGGTGTAAATTCTCAATATAACCTTGTATATTTGTATGACTATAAAGTTCATGCAAACAAATCAAAAACGGGGAAAATGAGGAAACACCTTTTCTTAATATGCTCATTAGCTTTCTTATGCTTGACACTGGGGACGCTTTCGGCTGAGGAGAAGACCTATAAAATACTTTTCATTCAGTCATATACCAATAACACACCTTGGCATAATGAACTTATTGCCGGTTTGCAGGAAGGCTTGGAGCAGGAGGGGGTAAAGGCCGATATCGTTACTGAATATTTGAATGCGGACTTTTGGACTTTCGCTTCAGAGTGTGTCATTATGCGCCGTATATGCGAACGGGCCAGGTTGCGCAAAACAGACCTTATTGTGACTTCCAGCGATGAGGCTTTCTTTACCTTGACCCATTGCGGTGATTCTTTGCCATATCAGGTGCCGGTAGTTGTTTCGGGCATCAAATATCCTGATGAAAAAGTGTTTGAAAAAATGCCGAATGTCTCCGGTTTCACCTCAAAAACGGATTTCACTATACTGCTGGAGGAAGCTATACGCATATTTCCCGGACGTAAGGAGATTGTCTGTCTGTCCGATAGCAGCTTTTTGAGCCTCAAAGGGGTAAGGGCAGTGGAAGAAGCCTGGATACCTTTCAAGGAGAAGCACCCTGAATACAGTTTGAGGAAACTGAATGTACAGGCAAAATCTATTAACTCCATTATTACATCCATTTGTTATGATTATAACGCCTATAAGTATATTGTCATTGCCCCTAAATGGATTCCTTTTCTTTCTTTAAAGTTGAAAGCCCCTACATTTGCCAATCAAAATCTGGCAATGACGAACGGGGTCCTGTGCGTATATGATGTGGAACCGGCGACAGATACTTATGCCGCGGGCAGGCAGGCGGCAAGTATCTTGAAAGGAGATTTTTCTGTTTCATACGGAGTGAAGAATCTGGATGGCAAGCTGTTGTTCGATTATAAGCAGCTGGGCTTTTTTCATGTAGACGTGGAGAGCGTCGAAGAACAGGGAAGCATTTTGAATATTCCCTTAATGGACCGTTATAAGGTTTGGTTCATTCTTTTCTACTCGGTGACAGTGGGTGCGTTGGTGGTTCTTGTAGTCTGGCTTTACCGGAGCAACCGGCACGAATTACGTAAGCGCATACAGGCGCAGACCCGTTTGATGATACAGCAACGCTTGGTTGAACAACGGGATGAATTCGATAAAATGTTCTGTTCTATCCGCGACGGGTTGATAACGTATGATACGGAAATGCACATACATTTCGTCAATCGCGCTTTGGCGGAAATGCTGGGACTGTCTTCTGATACATACATGGCGCGTTCGTATGAAGGGCAGGTTGCCGGTTCCATTTTTCATATCTATATGAATGGTGAGAATATCTTGCCGACTCTTCTGGAACAGGTTGTCCGGGATAAGAAACCTGTCGTTATACCCGAAAAAGCTTTCATGCAGGAGAATGTGAAAGGCACTTATTTCCCGGTTTCGGGCGAGGTAGTGCCCATTTTTGCAAAAGACAAACTGACGGGTATGGCAATCGTTTGCCGTAATATATCAGAGGATGAGATGCAGAGGCGTTTTTTCGGTATGGCTATCGAGGAGAGTTCCATTTATCCATGGCAGTATAATACCCGTCTGAAATGTTTCCATTTCCCCGTAGGGTTGTTGAAGCGTTTTAATTACAGCGACCATACGGGGTATATTTCGAGGGAGGAGCTGGACAGGGTTATTCACCCCGAAGATCTGCTTCGTATACGCAAGCATTTTGATAGCATTATATTGGGACGTGAACCTAATTCCCGTATGAGTTTTCGTTTGCAGAATACAGCCGGCGGGTATGAATGGTGGGAATTCCGCAGTACCGCATACGAAGGACTGACGGCAGACATCCCTTACATGGTGTTAGGCGTATGTCAAAGCATTCAAAGGTATAAAAACACCGAGGACGAACTTATTGCGGCCCGCGATAAGGCTTTGCAGGCTGACAAGCTGAAATCGGCGTTTCTTGCCAATATGAGCCATGAGATACGCACGCCGTTGAATGCGATAGTGGGCTTCTCTGATCTGCTGAAAGACTTGGAAGGTTTCTCGTCGGAGGAAGTGCAGCAGTTTGTGGAAACGATCAATATCAACTGTACATTGTTGCTGGCATTGATGAACGATATTCTGGATCTTTCACGTATAGAGTCGGGGACAATGGACTTCCGCTTCTCCTCTTATAATCTTACATTTATCATGCAGCAGGTCTACGACTCCCAAAGGTTGAGCATGCCGCAAGGGGTGGAATTGCGCACCGACTTTCCGGAAGGTACAGGAAAATCCATGATTACGGATTCCGTACGTTTGAAGCAGGTTGTGAATAATCTGATTAATAACGCCAAGAAGTTTACTACAAAGGGGTATATTCTTTTGGGGTATCGGGTAGAGGATTCCGGGCATACTGTCATTTTTGTGGAAGATACCGGATCCGGTATTTCCGATGAGAATCTGGGGCATATCTTCGAACGTTTTTATAAGGCGGACAACTTTACTCAAGGCGCCGGTTTGGGATTGAGCATTTGCCAGACTATTGTAGAACGTCTGAATGGCACTATAACAGTAACTTCAAAGCTGGGTAAAGGAACCCACTTTGAAGTCAGAATAAGTGATAAAGCAATATAGGTGCAAACAGACCGGAAACTCATTCAATTCTCTTGCATCCGTTGGATTGCAAGAATTCATCAATCACCTGTTCATAGTTGCCATGCAACATGATGTGATGATTGCCCAATGGGTTTCTGAGGAAATATTCCGTCGGAGTATTCATCTTTATGCGCACCTGTGTGCGGCACATATTGATGTAGTTGGTGTTTTCGGTTAGCGTGCCTGTACTAAGGTAATATTCATCCAGACATTCTCCGCCGCATTTCACAATTGTCACATCTCCGGTGGGAAGTATCCCTTGTATGCCAATACCGCTTTCTGTCTCAAAATGGTTGCGGATGATGAACTGCTCAGTCTGTGCAATGCCGATTGTGCAATGTGCCAATATAAGTTCATTGGTGCGTGCGTTAATTATGGAAGGGTTGGCCATGAAAGCCGGTTTCCCGGTAAGTACTTTGGCTGCAAGCATGGTGAATACTGACTGTAAATCGCCTTCGCATCCGGCAATGATGCCTTCGTCATTCAAGAGGGAAAGTGCCAGGCAACCGGTAGTGCCCGTCTGTTCTATCAGGCGGAAACAGCTCAAAGTGAGGGCGCTCAAACGGTCTTCGTCTACTATTCTCCGGATAGCACGATACAGCCGCATGGCCTTTATCATATCTTCGGGTGACGCTTCCCGGCAGGCAAGCGCTTTTCCGGCAAGATGGGCACAGGCTTCACCCACTTCATCGTCGGTGATCTGGTTGTAATATTCGTAAATCCGGTCAAGGGAAACGTCTGTATATTCCACTCCCCAACGGCGTTTGGCAAGCAGATAGTCTACATTGCTGGCAATGAGCCAGCTTGACGGAGTGCCTATCACGCCGATGCGCATTCCAAAAAGGCTGCGTTGCGCCATGAAGTTGCTGTGTAATACAAAAATGCGTTTGATGATTTCGGGCAGTTCGCCATGAAGGATCTCGCTTTTCATCCCTCGTCCCCGTAGCCAAGAAGACACTTCGAGAGCGGCAGCCAGTGAATTCTGCATCCCGTCTGCCAGTATAATGGCTGGGCGGGGAAGTGATTCGAAATGCTGGATGACCAGTCGTTCTACTCCGCCGGTAGCGATGAACAGAATGCTGAAATCATTGGACGTCAGTTTGCTAATATCTTGATAGTCTACGAAATTGACAGTGAAATATTTTTCTAATTCAGTCAATATTATTTCATGGGAACTGCGAACAGATGCTTGTTTATGTAACAGTGATGCAAAAGTTATTAGGTTGATGACCATGGTGTTACTTACTATTTTTAATATTGGTTTATGATAAAACGGTTGTAGTTGTCTATTTGTTTATATTTCAAAGGTACAAGAATCTTTTTAAATAGCATAGTGTTTTTAATATAGATAAGGTTTTTAAAGTTTTTATGTCTTAGCTTCCCTTTAGTATCAAATAAATCACTACATTTGCGACTTAAATGATAAAATGATATAAAAGAACTCATGCCAACAATTTCTATTCGCGGAATGGAGATGCCCGCATCTCCTATCAGAAAGCTGGCTCCTTTGGCAGATGCAGCCAAACAAAGGGGCATCCATGTATTCCATCTCAATATTGGACAACCTGATTTGCCTACGCCGCAAGTCGCGATTGACGCTATTCGCAATATTGACCGTAAAGTCTTGGAATACAGTCCCAGCGCAG
This sequence comes from Bacteroides eggerthii, assembly GCF_025146565.1. Taxonomy (NCBI): domain Bacteria; kingdom Pseudomonadati; phylum Bacteroidota; class Bacteroidia; order Bacteroidales; family Bacteroidaceae; genus Bacteroides; species Bacteroides eggerthii. Next base: position 2,493,253 of record NZ_CP102258.1, read on the forward strand.
GCTATCGCAGTTATCGTGAGAAGTTGGTGGGATATTACGATAAATACAACATCAAGCTTACCGCCGATGATATCATCATCACTTCCGGCGGTTCGGAAGCAGTCTTGTTTTCTTTCATGGCATGCCTGAATCCGGGTGATGAGATAATTGTGCCGGAGCCGGCTTATGCCAATTATATGGCGTTTGCCATTTCTGCCGGAGCTAAGATACGTACGATTGCAACAACCATAGAAGAGGGTTTTTCACTGCCTAAGGTAGAAAAGTTCGAGGAACTTATTAACGACCGTACACGTGCCATCCTTATTTGTAATCCCAATAATCCTACCGGCTATCTTTACACTCGCCGCGAGATGAATCAGATACGTGACCTTGTGAAGAAGTACGACCTTTTCCTTTTCTCCGACGAGGTATATCGTGAGTTTATCTATACGGGATCTCCTTATATTTCTGCCTGCCACTTGGAAGGTATCGAGAATAATGTTGTCCTGATTGATTCTGTTTCCAAACGTTATTCGGAGTGTGGCATTCGTGTCGGTGCACTGATAACGAAGAACAAAGAAATACGCGATGCCGTTATGAAATTCTGTCAGGCGCGTTTAAGCCCTCCATTGATAGGGCAGATTGCCGCCGAAGCATCTTTGGATGCCGGGGAGGACTATTTGCGTGATACTTACGACGAGTATGTGGAACGCCGTAAATGTCTGATTGACGGTTTGAACCGTATTCCCGGCGTATACTCGCCCATTCCTATGGGTGCGTTTTATACCGTAGCCAAATTGCCGGTAGACGATTCGGACAAGTTTTGTGCATGGTGTCTCTCCGATTTCGAGTACGAAGGGCAGACTGTTTTCATGGCTCCGGCTTCCGGCTTCTATACAACTCCGGGGTCCGGCCGTAACGAAGTCCGCATAGCTTATGTATTGAAGAAAGAAGATTTGACACGCGCGTTATTTGTGCTCTCCAAAGCACTCGAAGCTTATCCGGGACGTACGGAATGAAACAGTGGGATACAGATTTCACGAATACATAATGTCCTCATAGTCTGTATCCTGAAAAATAAGGGTTTGTTTTATGGATTTATCTCGTTTCCTTGCTCTTCGTATTTATCGTAACAGTGATGCGGAGAAGAAAGTTTCCCGCCCTGCTGTGCTGATAGCAACTCTTGGTATTGCTATCGGGCTGGCTGTAATGATTATTGCAGTATCGGTGATAATCGGGTTCAAGAGTGAGGTACGTGATAAAATAATAGGTTTCGGTTCCCATATTCAGATTAGCAATTCGGATGCGGCACGCTCCTTTGAAACTCGCCCTATAGCTGTGACGGACAGCATGATTGCTGTCCTTACGGATAATCCTGAAGTGAAGCATGTACAGCGTTATTCCACCAAACCGGGTATGATAAAGACAGCTGATGCCTTTCAAGGGATGGTGCTGAAGGGCATAGGTCCTGAATATGCCACTTCTTTTTTTCGCCGTCATTTGGTGGAGGGGGAATTTCCGCAGTTCAGTGATTCTGCTTCTACTAATAGGGTTGTTATCTCGAAGGTGATCGCCGACAAAATGAAGTTGAAGCTCGGTGATAAGATAGATACCTATTATATACAAGATGATGTGCGTGCACGTCGTCTGACGGTGGTGGGCATTTATCAGACCAACTTTTCCGAATACGATAATTTGTTCCTGCTTACCGACTTGTGTATGGTGAACCGCCTGAACAAATGGCAGCCTGATCAGGTGAGTGGACTGGAACTGGAGTTGTATGATTACGACAAGCTGGAAGAAGCCACCTATCAGATTGCTGATGAGATAGGACAATCTCCCGACCCTTATGGCGCGGATTATTGCGTGTTGAATGTGGAACAACTCAATCCGCAAGTCTTTGCATGGCTCAGCATTTTGGATGTTAATATATGGGTTATTCTTATTCTGATGATCGGAGTTGCCGGTTTCACAATGGTCTCCGGGCTGCTGATTATCATTATTGAGCGTACATCCATGATTGGTGTTCTAAAATCTTTGGGTGCCAATAATTTCACTATCCGTAAATTGTTCCTTTGGTTGGCAGTGTTCCTTATAGGAAAAGGTATGTTGTGGGGAAATGTAATAGGCTTGGCTTTTTATTTCGTCCAGAAAGGCTTTGGAGTGTTTCGTCTTGATCCGGAGACTTATTATATGGACACCGTTCCCGTATCTCTCAATATCTGGATCTTCTTGTTGCTGAATGTCGGCACTCTATTGGCATCAGTCATAATGTTGTTGGGGCCGTCGTATCTTATTACACGAATTCATCCGGCCAATTCCATGCGTTATGAGTAAGCCGACATCGGTTTCATCTTGTGAGATGAGGTGCTACTTTCTCAGGAATCCGCTTTTCTTTCTGAACATGCAATAGAGTTTCCAATGGAGAGATTGCATAGGCTGAAGTATATCAAAGACAGGCAGCGTCCAATAGTATCTGCGTTGATCGTTCAATTCTTTTGCAGTCTTATTGATGATGACTGCTTGTAGGATGAAGCGGAGTATCCAGATGAGAAATGTGATGCCTGCTGCCAACCAGTGAAAATTCAGTACGCTTATCACGAGCAGAGCTATCCACACAGTGTAGAATGTCAGGCGGGTAGTCGTTTCCAACCCGGCCAGCCAGCGTTGTGCGCCATGATAGAGCCGGGCAGTAGATGCATAACCTATTTTTTCTTCCCGCCAGTCTTTGGCACCGGATACAGGCTGCATGCGTACAATGGCATCTGCGTCAGTTTCTACACGCGTATTTTCTGCAGTGGCTATATGGTTGACAAAGAGGTCGTCGTCACCTCGTTGAAGGTTGAGATGTGCGGAGAAGCCTTTCTCCCGGTAAAACAGTTCCTTGCGGTAAGCAAGATTTCGTCCGATACCCATATAGGGGCTTCCGGCGAGTGCGAAACCGAGATAACGCATGGAAGTGAAAAGGTTGTCGAACGCTATGCGCTTATGCAGCCAACCTCTGCCGCGTTCGTAGCCGCTGTATCCCAGGACAACTTGTGTGCGTGAGGTGAAATTGCGTGCCAGTAGGCGTAGCCATTGGTTGCTTTGCGGTTGGCAGTTGGCTTCGGTAAAGACGAGCCAGTCGTATTTGCTTGCTTTGATGCCGAGTGTTACGGCAAGTTTTTTCCGGCTGATATAGCGGGAGGAATCTGGAACAAAGCTGTGATAGAGGTGTGGATATTTCTCTTCCAACAGTGTGAGGTAGTCTTCGCTTTCGTCAGTGTCACCGTCATTGATGACGATAACTTCAAACTGTGGATAGTCTTGTTCTAAAACCGCGGTGAGGTTGCGACGCAAGTTCTCGGACTCTTCCCGGGCGCAGATGATGACCGATACGGGAGGTAATTCCTGGGAAAAGTGTACATTACTTCGCTTTACAGCACGATTATGTAAATGGATACGGTTGTACAGACAAAAGTAATAAAGGATTTGGATAACAAAAAGAACTCCCGTCGCTGCGAGTAATATCTTTTCTGTTGTATCGAATGTTAATGCTTCCATGTAATTTATGGTGAATTTTATAACGTGCAAAGTTACAAAATTCACCATAGATTGCATGGATTAATGCAGATTATTTATTTCCGGTACTGCCTTAAATTTTGTTTCGGGGAAATGCTTGGAAAGATACTTCTGTATGTATTGCATTGTATCATTTTGTATGGTTTTATCTTCCACCGTAGGGTAGAGATTATACAATACGGTATCGAGCGGAATTCCTCGATGTTTAATGGCTTCGAGACTTAACAAGGTATGGTTGATGCTACCCAGTTTGCCGGATGTTACGAAGATGAGGGGGTATTTTTTTTCTGCAATGTAGTCAATGGTGAGATATTCTTCTGTCAAAGGAACCATTAGACCACCGGCTCCCTCTATAAATACGGTATCGTAACGACGGGCCAGTTCTTGGGTGGAACGTTCTATTTTGTTAAAGTCGATAGGGCGGTTGTCAATATGTGCGGCAAGGTGGGGAGAACAGGGGTAAGAGAATATTTCGGGCATGGTGAGCCCTTCTTTATCTTCAGGCAGATAACCTGTTCCCATGATGCGCCGGTGCAGATCAATGTCTTCGGAGTGACCTGTATTTCCGGTCTGGATAAACTTTTGGGTGATAATACGCTGTCCGTTTAAGGAGAGTTGTTTGGCGTACCAAGCTGTGCAATAGCTCTTTCCGGCATCGGTGTCAATGCCACTGATAAAATATATGTTCGATTCCATACTTTCTTATACTTTGATTAAATATATGTTTCTTCTTCTTGTTTTATTCTCTTCCTGGCAATAATATAAATCGGATGATACGTCAGCGAGACACTGTGATCCGTATTGCTATACATCCGGATATATTCGTTGCAGAAGTTCTGCAGTCGTCCGCGAGTCCATACTCTCTTTTCAGTGCCTGTAACTCCGGTCTGTTTGAGATGTTGCAACACTTCGAGCGGAGTGCCAAAAGGCAGAATGACAATCTCTTCTTCAGCATAAATAATTTCGAAAAGAGGTGAAAGCAGCTTTTTCAGGCTATCGAGGGGCAGGTACTCCAGCCCGTTTCCTGTCAGGGTGTGTATTTCCTGCATATTCTGTTTGCCAAAAGTGCTGAAGGCAAGGATACCACCGTCCGACAGGAAGCGGTGGCAACGGGTGAAGAACCGCTTCGTGTCGGCAAACCATTGTAGGGTGGAGCAGGAAGTTATCAAGTCCGTTTCCTGTGGAAACTCAAGGGTTTCCGCATCACAAGGCATGAATTTGACTCGTCCTTTGTTGTCCCGATCGCAGATGTCCTTTATACATTCTTCCATTTCGGGACATAGGTCATTGAGCAATAGGCTTTCCGGTTGCAGGGTGTGCAGCAGTAAACGCGAATAGCAGCCTGTTCCGCATCCGAATTCCGCAACCTTGCGGAAAGGGGAGATGCTCTCAGGACAGCTTAGTGTGTTGCCGGTACTGTTTGGTGCGGCGGAGTGCTTTCCGGTGTGCTCCATCAGCAGGCGAAGCATCTTCTCCGCTACCTGCTGTTGTACGCGTGCTTCTCGCCCATATGTGTTACGGGCGTGGGCAAAGCGTTTGGCAACAAGCGTTTTATCAATGGATTGGATGGGATTGAAAGTCATTCCTCTATCGTTTCATCAATGTTTATGGTTTTGAGATGGCATATAAAGTCATCAACAGTCATTTCCCACATATCTTGCAGCAGAAAACGGAACATAGGTTCGTCATAATGTGCGTTGTCTGTCAGGATTACATTGCTATGCACCGGGCTTTCATTGTTGATTCTCAAATTTTCGGGAGGAAATATCCGGTCGTTGTTGCCAATAAAAACATAGTCGTACTCGTAGTTGTATTTGTCGTAGTATTCCTGAAACTTATCTTCATCTTTTTCGTTATATATGTCCTTTTTCTCTATGCTTCCATGCATCTCGAAGTATTGTTCCTTAATGAGTCTCAGTTCTTCTTTTATTTCATCGAAGTTCCGGCGGGGAGTTATTTCCATGAATGCTTTGTAAGCGTCACTGTCTTTGCACATGCGGCGCAGGAACTTCTGGAGCGAGGCGGGAGTGAGCCCGTCAAGAGTGGCTTGATAGGTTTTCAGGGGAATACCTTCCAAATTGTCAATGGGGGATATGCTCCCATTGAAAGCTATGCTGAGGATCTTATTTTGGGGGATATTGCTGAGTATGAGAGAACCTACCCACACTCCCATGGACCAAGTTACCACATTCACACGCTGGTAGCGGTCGAAAATGGACTTATCAAAATCGAGTGTTCGGTAGTCGTAGCAAACCATATAGTCCATCCCTTTGGGACGGTATTGCTTGAAAGGGGTTTCATCCGCTGCCCAACCGGCAAACAGTAATAGTAGTTTGGGATGATTTTCGTGTACGATATAAACTTGTTTCATGATTCTTTTCTGGTTAGTAAGTGAATATTTAAAATCGAATTATTATTAGTCGGTATAGGCGCTGATGTTATTACTCAGCTCTTCTATTTCTTCCTTTCTGATTTCCGCTGTCAGCGAAAAGCGGATGCGCGACATGCCCTCCGGTACTGTCGGCGGACGGACTGGCAGGGCGTAAAATCCATGCCGTTGCAGTGCTTCCGCCTGTAGGACTGTGTCTGCGCTCGGGCCGATTATCATTGGGACAATATGGCTGACGCTGGGGCATGTATACCCTCGTACCTGTAAAGCTTCGCGAAGCGTCCGGCTGATATGCGCCAAATGTTTGCGCCGTTCCTGCATGTCAGCCAAACGGCGTACGATAAACAAGGTCCATGCAATGTTTACCGGTGGCAGCCCGGTGGTGAAGATGAGGGTGCGCATACGGTTTACGAGATATTCCCGTATTACCTTTTTGCATACAATATAGGCGCCGACAGATGCAGCCGCTTTACCGAATGTACCGACAAGGAAGTCAATGTCGTGAATGCAATGGAATTCTTCGGCACAACCGAGTCCTTGCCTGCCGCGTACACCGAAGGCGTGTGCTTCATCTACGTAGAGCAGGACATTGTCATACTTGCGCTTTAGTTCTGTTAGTTTCTGTAAATCAGCTTGGTCACCATCCATACTGAAGATACTTTCGGTGACGATGATGACCCGGTGATAGGTAGTATGATGTTCCTCCAACAGTCTTTCCAGTTGCGTCAGGTCATTGTGGCGGTATCGGATGCATTTGGCTGCCGAAAGGCGGATACCGTCAATCAAGCTGGCGTGAACAAGTTTGTCGGCAAGTATCAGGGTGTGTGCATCGCTGACAGCGGGTAGAATACCTGTGTTGGCATGATAACCGCTGTTGAAGACCAAAGCAGCTTCCGTACCGAAAAGGTGTGATAGCTCGGCTTCCAGTTCTTCGTAGACTGTAAAATTACCTGTCAGCAGTCGGGAAGAGGAAGAAGAAGGCAGGAACGTATCCGGGGTAAGTGTGCGGAGAAACTCTTCACGCAATGCCCTGTCTGATGCCAGTCCCAGATAGTCGTTGGAAGATAGGTTCAGCATGCGTTTATTGTTTACGATAACTTCCCGTCCGTCATGTGTCATTTTGGGTAAGTGGCGCAGATTACTATGCTCTTCCAGTTGTAGCAGCTCTTGCTGCATTTGTTTCAACAGACTCATAATTGAAAATTGTTTAATATGACTGGTCTATCACTTTAATCAGTCCTTTTGTTAATTTACTGAGTTGTTCCGGTTTTATAATAAAAGGGGGCATCAGGTAGACCAGTCTGCCGAATGGACGTACCCAAATTCCCTCTTCAACGAAGCGGCGTTGCATCCATGCCATGTCCACAGGCTTTTGGGTTTCTATGACACCGATAGCTCCGAGTATCCGTACATCGGCCACTTGCGGTAATTGTCGTGCGGGTTCCAGTTCCCGTTTCAACTGTGCTTCGATATGGGCAACTTTCTCTTGCCAGTTATATTCGGGTGATGTGAGCAGACGCACCGATGCACATGCTACGGCACATGCCAGAGGATTTCCCATGAAAGTAGGACCATGCATAAACGCATTCGGAGCGTGATTGGAGATTGTATCTGCCACCTCGTTAGTAGCCAGTACGGCGGAAAGTGTCATATAGCCTCCGGTCAGGGCCTTGCCGATGCATATGATGTCTGGCTCTATTCCGGCATGTTCCCAGGCGAAAAGTTTTCCGGTACGTCCGAAGCCGGTTGCTATTTCATCAAAGATAAGCAATAGATGATGCTCCCGGCATAATTTTGCTGCTTCGCGTAAGTATTGCGGATGGTAGAACCACATTCCTCCTGCACCTTGCACTATGGGTTCCAGTATCAAGGCTGCTAATTCATCGGCATGCTGTTCTATGATTTCTTTCAGAGGAAGAATGTCCGCCGGATCCCACTCGCCGTCGAAACGTGAGTGGGGCTGGGGAGCGAAGTACCGTACAGGCAGTGCCGAACCGAACAGGGAATGCATCCCCGTTACAGGGTCGCATACAGACATGGCATTCCACGTATCTCCATGATATCCGCTTCGTATGGTAACGAAGTTATTCTTCTTCGCCTGATTTCTTGCGCTCCAGTACTGTACAGCCATTTTCAACGCCACCTCCACCGCTACTGAACCGGAATCGGCATAGAATATCTTCTGCATGGAAGGCGGTACTAACGGCAACAGTAATTTTCCCAGTTCGATAGCAGGGTCGTGTGTCAGCCCTCCGAACATGACGTGTGACATCTTGCCAAGCTGCTCCGTTGCAGCCCGATTCAGCACTGGATGATTATAACCATGCACAGCACACCACCAGGAGGACATGCCTTCTATCAGCGTCTGGCCGCTTTCCAGTGTAATGGTGGCGCCGTCCGCTTGCTTCACTTTGTATACAGGAAGCGGGTTGGTAGTCGATGTATATGGATGCCACAGATGCTCGCGGTCGAATTGTGAATCACAGAACTCATATCCGGCTTCTTCTATCAGCTTCTTGTCTTCGGAAACTTTAGAGCCGAGTGTTGTCAGCAGGTCACCGACAATTGCCGAATTGATGCCTATGTAAAGGGATTGCTTGACTGTTTCTTTGCTCAGTTGCGAACGTCCGCCTGCAAAACGCAGATAGGCGGTGGGATTGATGAAACGGAAAAGGGCGATCGTAACAAGTACCTCTTCATCCGTCAAGGGTTGTTGGCCTTCCAGCGGAGTGCCCGGAATGGGACTGAGCAGGTTGATGGGAATAGATTGTACTTCCAGTTTTTTTAGGGTAAAGGCAAACTCAATACGCTGTTCCATGGTTTCACCCATACCGATGATACCGCCGCTGCAAATGTCCATACCGACATTGCGGGCAGCCTGCAATGTATGTAATTTATCTTCTTGTGTGTGCGTGCCGCACAAGGTGGGGAAGAAAGAAGGGGCTGTCTCCAAGTTACAATGATAGCGTGTGATACCGGCGTCGTACAGATCGTGCAGCTCTTTTTCGTTCAAGAGTCCTAAAGAAGCGCACAGCTGTATGGATGAATGTTGGCGCATGTGGCGTACTGTGTCGCAAAGTTGTTCCATTTGCCGGGATGAAGGTTTTCGGCCGCTGGTGACGAGGGAAAAACGGTTGATGTCTTGCCGTTCATTGTATTGCGCCTGTTTGAGGCACTCTTCTGCGGGGAGCAGGTCGTAGATTTCAGCTTTGGTATGATAGTGGGAAGATTGTGCGCACCATTTGCAGTTTTCGGGGCAGCGTCCCGATTTGGCATTGATGATAGAACACATGTCAAACTCGCGCGGTGCGCATTGTACGGTAATCTCGTGCGCAGCGGCATAAAGCGCTTCACGATCGGCGGTATTCGCCAGCCAGGCGGCTTGGTCGGGCGATATATCTATGCCTGCCAATACTTGGGCTTTCAGTTCGTTAATAGTCATGGTATGAATAAAATAGGGGATAGTCTGAACCGCGTCCTGCTTCCGTAGCGAGCTGTCGGCTACGTTCTTGCGCAGACAACCGATTGTGACGCATCTGCCTATACTGGCAAATGCAGCGTATGACTTCCGGCTCCAACGGCGGAAGCGTATCGTTTGTCTATGGATTTGTTTTCGCTTCACGATTATACTATCTTGTTATATTTTTTTTAGCGGCTACAAATGTAGAAAAAATATTCATTAAATACCCGGATTGTAGTAGTAACTTACGGTTTCGTTTGCTTTTAGTGACGCTTGCACGTCAATCAGCCGTTGGTTGCTGCTGCCTCGGAAATAGAGTTCTTCGTCACGAAGGTCTTTTTGGAATTTTCCGTCTACCAGTACGTCGATATACTCCAACAGCTTTGCTTGACGTGGATTGCGCAATAAAGCCTCGAAGGTATATCCGGTATAGCACCAGATGTTTTTCCGGCTTTGCCTTTTGATGGCGCGTGCCAGTTCGGTGAAGCCTTCCGGCTGGTACATAGGGTCACCTCCACTGAAAGTTACGTCTGCAAAGTTGTCGGCAAGAACTTTTTGCAGTATTTCATCGGTACTCATCCAGCGTCCGCGATTGATGTCCCATGACTCCGGATTGTGGCAGCCCGGACATCCGTTGGGACATCCGGCTGCATAAATGGCGGTGCGGAAACCGGGACCGTCCACCGTAGTATCTTCTAATATATCAAGAATAGAAAGCACTTTTTGAATGAAGAATTAATTTTTAATTTCCATGTACTACTCTGTCGTTGAGTTCGGCAAGCTTGGCTTGGTTCCAACGGTCGGTGGTGCCTACCAGATAACCGGTGATACGTTGCAGCTTGTCGATATGGGTACTACCGCATTTGGGACAAACTTCAAGGTTGGCGGTTGAGTTTTCATATCCACATTCCAGGCAGCGGTTGCGGTTGTGATTTACGGAACCGTATCCAATGTTGTATTGGTCCATCATATCCACTACGCGCATAATGACTTCGGGATTATGAGTGGCATCACCGTCAATCTCCACGTAGAAGATGTGTCCGCCGCGGGTCAGGTCATGATAGGGGGCCTCGATTTCAGCTTTATGGCGGGCACTGCATTTATAGTATACCGGAACGTGGTTGGAATTGGTGTAGTAATCACGATCTGTAATGCCTGGCAGGCTACCGAATTTCTTGCGGTCTACGCGGGTGAACTTGCCCGACAGACCTTCGGCAGGAGTAGCCAGTATACTATAATTATGTTGATATTGATTAGAGAATTGGTTAGCGCGGTCGCGCATATAGGTCACAATTTTTATTCCCAGCTCCTGTGCTTCTTCCGATTCTCCATGATGCTTGCCCAAAAGCGCCACCAGACATTCTGCCAGGCCGATGAAGCCGATGCCCAACGTGCCTTGATTGATTACGGAGGAAATATCATCATTGGGTTTGAGCTTGTCGCAACCCATCCACAAAGCGGACATCAGCAGAGGAAACTGTTTGGCAAATGCGGTTTTTTGGAACTCCATACGTTCGTGAAGCTGCTGTGCAGTGATGTCGAGCATGGCATCCAGCTTGGCAAAGAAACATGCGATGCGTTGCTCCTTGTCTGCTATGTTCATGCACTCTATGGCGATACGGACAATATTGATTGTGGAGAAAGAGATGTTTCCCCGTCCGATAGAAGTCTTTGGACCGAAGCGGTTTTCGAATACACGTGTACGGCATCCCATAGTAGCTACCTCGTGTTCGTAGCGTCTTGGGTCGTCGGCTTTCCAGTCTTCACTTTGGTTGAAAGTGGCGTCCAGATTCAAGAAGTTTGGGAAGAAGCGACGTGCGGTTACTTTGCAGGCCAGTTGGTAGAGATCGTAATTACGGTCTTCAGGCAAGTAACTCACGCCGCGTTTCTTTTTCCATATCTGAATGGGGAATATAGCTGTCTCGCCGTTTCCTACTCCCTGATATGTACTTTTCAGCAATTCGCGAATGATGCAGCGACCTTCGGCAGAGGTATCTGTTCCGTAGTTGATAGAGCTGAACACTACTTGGTTTCCTCCGCGTGAGTGTATCGTGTTCATGTTGTGTATGAAGGCTTCCATTGATTGATGCACGCGGGCTACGGTCTTGTTTACAGCATGCTGAACGATACGACGGTCGTCAGTCAGGCCATCCAAAGGTTGTTGCAGGTAGTCTGCCAGTTCCTTGTGATAGAGATGTGAGTAATCTTTGCCGTTCAACTCTTCCAAGTTCTTGATTTCTTCGATGTAGCTGTTGCGCACATAAGGAGCAAGGTAGAAGTCGAATGCAGGAATGGCCTGTCCGCCATGCATTTCATTTTGGGCAGTTTCCAATGATATGCACCCCAGAATACTGGCAGTTTCAATGCGTTTTGCCGGGCGTGATTCTCCATGACCGGCGGAGAATCCATATGTCAAGATACGGTCCAGGGGATGTTGCACACAGGTCAGGCTCTTGGTGGGGTAATAGTCTTTGTCATGGATGTGCAGATAGTTTTGGCTGACAGCATTCAGTACTTCCTCGCTCAAAAGATAGTCGTCGACGAAAGGTTTGGTGGTTTCGCTGGCAAACTTCATCATCATGCCTGCCGGTGTGTCGGCATTCATATTGGCGTTTTCGCGGGTGATATCATTCGACTTGATATTGATGATTTCCAAAAACATATCGCGTGTTTTGGCTTTGCGGGCAATGCTGCGCTGGTTGCGGTAGGCGATGTATTTTTGGGCGACATCTTTGCGGCTGCTCTTCATCAGTTCCATTTCCACTAAATCTTGAATGGCTTCTACTGTCATTTGAGCATCTCCTTTGAAGGAGATATGGTCGGTGATCTGACGTATCAACTGCATGTCTTCACCTTTATCGGTGTGAAGCATGGCTTTACGGATAGCGGTTGCTATTTTCTCTTCATTGAAACCGACGACGCGTCCGTCACGCTTGAGTACTGTTTGTATCATTTTGATTGTATTTTTAGATTTTATAGTAGGACTTAATTGCGAAACAAAGGTATGATAGTTATCTCAAAGATTGTACTTTTGGAAAACTTTTATTGAATTAAAAATAGTTAATTCGTTTATAATCAATACTGTTCTCTTATAAAGTGGAAAACTTTTTAATTTTTGAAACTTTTGTGGTTGTACATTATTGGCAATTATGTGTTGTTTTACTTGTCAATCTATTTCCGAACTAAAAATAATAAATAGGGATTTCACTTGCTGGTTTATCAAATTCTTTGGCTATATTTGCTTCTCTTTGCTATTCATTAAGATAGGGCAAAGTCTTGAAAATCTAATATTATCAGGTAAAAGAGAGTGAATATGGGAAAAGTATTTCCACCCTTTAGGATTGATATTGCGGGTGCATTATATGTGCCTTTTGCGTTGCGGGATGCAAGGAGACAATATCAGGACGGGCAGATTAGCCGGCAGGTGTTGCGTGCCGTTGAAAATGCGGAGATTCGTAATCTGGCAGAACGCTTGAAGTCGCAAGGCATGCAAGTTGTAACGGACGGAGGATTTCGGAGTTATGATTTTTTGGAAGGTTGGGAGGGCATCCGTTGCAAGGGTGGTGTAGGTTCTCTGTCTGGCGGTGAGCTGGAGGTAACGGGTAGAATCAGTTTGCTCCATCATTCTGTTCTTGATGACTTTGTTTTTCTGGCGGAGAATGTTGCGGAAGATGTGTTGCCTAAGCAGCACATGCCTTCGCCCGGTAAGTTGCTGATGAGGATACTTCGTGAAACGGAAACAGAATGTTTGAAGTCGATTTATCCGGATTTGAATCTATTGTTGGACGATTTGGCTGCAGCTTATAAGAATTTGCTGGAGAAACTTTATGAGGCGGGGTGCCGTTATGTCCAGTTTGAAGGTGTGAAGTCCATATTGACTGATGAAGCCGCCCGTCTCAATAATCGGGTATTGCGTGAGCGTCCGGAAGGATTGTTCGTGGCTTTTCATGCTGCAACGGACATGTTGATACGGTTGCATGGGGCGGATGCTTACTTTTTGAATTACGACTGTGGAATTTGCGATCGCAGCCGTTTGCTGTGGTTTGTTCGTGAACGGGAAGCGGTATTTGGCTTTGTGCTTTCTTATTATCCCGATGAAGAGGAGCTGGATGAATTGCAGGCTAAGATGGAAGAAGTCCTCAATTATATACCTGTGAAGCATTTGACGCTCTGTCTGCCTGATGCGGACAATCTTCTTAATTCCTCGGAAGAGGATGAAGTGAAACAATGGAAAACGGTGGAACTCGCCAAAGATATGGCAGCCCGCATATTCTTTGCCTGAACACGAGTTTGAGCACGCATGTTACCGTCTCTGAGTACACAGGTTGGGTTGGAGGTGTTGACCTGCGTGGTTGCCAAAGCAAAGCCCTGCATTGTGAAAAATCAATGCAGGGCTTTGTTTATATTTTTATCGGCTTTGTTCTTATTTGAGAACTTCAGCCAGCTTTTCTTGTAGCTCTTCGCCATGCAGGCCGCGTGCAAGGATAATTCCGTCACCGTCAATCAGTACGGTGTGGGGAATACTGCTTACGGCATACAGCTTGGCGCCTTCGCAGTTCCAGTATTTCAGGTCGGACATTTGTGGCCAAGTGATGTTCAGCTTTTTGATAGCTTCTTTCCAAGAGTCGGCACTCTGGTCCAAAGAAACGCCTACGATTTCGAAATTCTTATTCTTATACTTGGCGTATGCTTCTACCAGATTCGGCATTTCGCGACGGCAGGGACCGCACCAGCTTGCCCAGAAGTCAACGAGCACAGTCTTACCCTTTCCTACGTAGTCGGACAGTTTTACGGTCTTGCCTTCGGGAGTCTGCATCTCAAAATCCGTAAACTTCTTGCCTACGGCAGTAGCCTTCATCTTTTCTACATTCTCCTTGATGCGGATTACGGTTGCATCATTGCTGTATGTTGCAGGGATTTGCGAAACCAGCGGATCAAGTTCTTTTACATCCAAATAATAGTAGTTGCTTTTCAGCAGATGTACGCCTACTGCATTGGTTATGTTTTGGCTGATACTGGCTTTGGCTACTTCCATCATTTTGTCTTGCAGGGCATCCATTTCTTTGCTTTTGCTTTCGCGTTGCTGGTCGGTCAAGGCAGTATCGGCCATGGAAGCATAGATGTTTTCCATTTGGCTGTCCAGCTCGTTGAGTTGGATTCTGATGGCCTGATAAATGTCATTGTTGGCAGTACCGGTAGCGGAACTACTCTTTTCATTAAGTTTGATATTGATTTTCCCGTTTTCAAGGAAGAAGTCCATTATCATACCTTCCGTTCCGGCAGGATTATAAGTGATGTAACGGTTGGCGGCAGTGTCCTGCGTACCCTTGAAAGTGAAAGTCCCGTTGGCGATGATTGCGGAATCGAGTTTTACGAGTTGGCGGCCTTCTACGGTTTGCAGATAAACGGTATCGCCATCAGTTGCCCCTTCTATTGTTCCGGTTACGGTGTAACCATTGTTTCCGCTGTTACAAGCTGTGAATACGGCAGCAGCAGCGAGCAGGTAAGTTAATTTTTTCATTGCTTTTTTCATTAAAATAAGTAATTTGCAGCTACAAAGATAATAATAAAAAATCCCCATCGGTATAACCAATGAGGATTTTATGTTTTTTGTCCCTTTTTCACAAGGGGGCTGTGCTTTTTTATTCAGCAGCAGCTTCTGTTGCGGGAGCCTCTTCAGCCGGAGCTTCAGTAGCTTCTGCTTCAGCAGGTGCTTCAGCGGCAGCCTTAGCAGCTTCTTCAGCGGCTTTCTTTTCGGCCAATGCTTTAGCTTTCACTTCGTTTACTTTCTTTTCAGCTTCCAGGCGTGCTTTAGCTTCAGCTTTCTTTGCTTCGTCTTCTTTGGCTTTCAGAGCAGCCAAACCGCTTTGTTTGTTGTTCTTCCAAGCTTCGAACTTAGCTTCTGCTTCTGCTTCGCCGAATGCGCCTTTAGCTACACCGCCGAGGAGGTGTTTCTTCATGTAAACGCCTTCACGAGAAAGGATGTTGCGAACTGTGTCAGTGGGTTGTGCACCTTTCAGCACCCAGTCAAGTGCGCGGTCGAATTTCAAATCTACTGTGGCAGGATTGGTGTTAGGGTTGTAAGTACCAATCTTCTCAATAAATTTACCATCACGTGGTGCTCTTACGTCTGCAATTACGATAGAGTAGAAAGCGTAGCTCTTACGTCCATGTCTTTGCAATCTGATTTTTGTTGCCATTTTTTAATAAATGTTTTAGTTAATGATTTGAATTATGCTGCTAACTCGTAGTAGCGGGCGCAAAGGTAGGATAAATTTTTGAATTATGGATTATGATTTATGAATTATTAGCCTGTAATGTACAATCATCTGCCTGGGTAAGAGCTTCCGCCCATATCATTCCTCGTTCGCAACCACTCATCGTTCTTACGAGTATTTTTTCGGATACCTTATTAATATGGCAAGTATGGCGCAGGCTCCCATGCAGAACGGATAGTAGAGGTTGCCTATGATGCTAAGCGGTGAGATTCCTGCCAGTCCCGCGGCTATCAGCATTTGTGCGCCGTAGGGGATGATGCCCTGAATGAGGCAGGAGAACGTATCCAGGATACTTGCCGTTTTCCGGCGGTCCAGGTGGAAGCGTTTGGCTATGTCTTTGGCGATAGGTCCGGTGGTAATGATAGCAATGGTGTTGTTGGCGGTGCAAAGATTGGCAACGCTCACCAATGCGGCTATACTGAGTTCTGCACCTCTCTTGCCTGTGACGTGACGTGTAAGGCGGGTAATGATGAAATCTATTCCACCGTTGTAGCGGATTGTTTCCAACATTCCGCCTGCCAGTAAAGTGATGATGATAAGTTCGCCCATGCCGGTGATGCCCGTTCCCATGGCGCCAAACCAGTCGAAGAAGGCGGTGCCTACATTCATGCTTTCTGCAGGAGTGGCACCGAAGACGCTCGTTGCTGTGCAAATACCGATGATGCCGGTCGAGAAGATGCCGAGCAGCAGCACAAGCATTACGTTCATTCCGGATACTGCCGTACCCAGCACGATGAGGTAGGGGATTACCTTTATCCATTCAATCGTTTGCATCTGCGGGGCGGCAGAAAGGGACAGTCCTTGGAATATGTAGATGCCCAATACGATAAGTGCTGCCGGCACTACGATCATGAAATTCACTTTGAACTTATCTCTCATTACACAATCTTGTGTTTTGGTAGATGCAATCGTGGTGTCTGAAATGAACGAAAGATTGTCTCCGAAGAAAGAACCGCCCACTACGACAGCCACCATATAGGGTAGGTCGATGCCGGTTTTCTCTGCCAGCCCCACCGCCACCGGGGTCAGTGCGACAATTGTCCCCACGCTTGTGCCGATAGACAGAGAGATGAAACAGGCAGCAATGAAGATGCCCGCCAGCAACAGGTTGTCTGGCAGAATATGTAAAGTCAGGTTCACCGTAGCGTCTATGGCGCCCATTTGTTTGGCGCTTTGCGCGAATGCTCCAGCGAGGACGAATATCCATATCATCAGCAGTATATTCTTGTTGCCGGCGCCAACGGAAAACTGGTAGATGCGTTGTTCCAGCTTCAGTCCTCGCGTCATGGCAATGGCGTAGCAGGATGACAGCAGGAATGCTACCGTAATCGGTACTTTATAGAAATCGTTTACAAGCAGTGATGTGATGAGGTATAGACATAGAAACACAGCCAACGGGCTCAGTGACCACCAGCCGCCCTTTTGTTTGGGAGAGATATTTGTATCTGCAGACATACTTTCTATTATGGGTTTCTAAGAACGGTGTTTTGAGTAAATCGGCTGCAAAGATACAAAAAACGGGGGAGTTTTGGCGTATATCTTAATATTCAGACAGAAGAACAAAAGCACAAAAAAATAAAATCTTTCCTCTTTTGTGCTTTCGTTCTTCTGTCTGATAACTTGCAGAATCCCCGTCAACTTCAGACGGTAATCCTGTACATTCGGATGATGAGTGTTTGTTGTTACAACGTCACTCCTGTTTTGAAAATGGCAATTTCCTTATATCCTTTCTTTTCGTTGTTGACGAACTCGCCGCTTGCTACGCGAATGATATAGTCGATGAACCGTTCGCAAGTCTTTTCCATCGGTTCGTTTTCGAGGATGACGCCGGCGTTGAAGTCAATCCAACCCGGTTTGTTTTTGGCAAGGGCGGAATTGGTGGAGATCTTCATGGTCGGTACGTAGGTTCCGAAGGGGGTTCCACGTCCGGTTGTAAACAACACCATGTGGCAGCCACATGATGCCAGGGCGGTGGCTGCAACCAAGTCGTTTCCCGGTGCGGAAAGCAGGTTCAAGCCTTTCACCTTCAGGCGTTCGCCATAAGGAAGTACACCGTCCACATAGCTCTTGCCGCACTTCTGGGTGCATCCCAATGCTTTGTCTTCCAATGTGGAAATGCCGCCTGCTTTGTTACCCGGAGACGGGTTTTCGCCTACCGGCTCGCCATGTGAAAGGAAATACTCTTTAAAATCATTAATCAGCTTCACTGTTTCTTCAAATAATTCTTTGTTGCGGCAACGGTTCATCAGAATTGTTTCCGCGCCGAACATTTCGGGTACTTCCGTCAGTACACTTGTGCCGCCCTGCGCGATAAGAAAATCGGAGAACATTCCCAGCAACGGATTGGCTGTGATGCCGGAAAAACCGTCGGAGCCGCCACATTTCAAACCTACGCGCAATTCGCTCAGAGGTACATCCACGCGTTCGTCTTTGCTGGCTTTTGCATAGAGTTCCCGCAGCAGTTTCATTCCCTCTTCGTATTCATCGCCCACTTTCTGGGTCACCATGAACTTCACGCGATCTGAATCGTAGTCACCCAGAAATTCCCGGAATATGTCCGGCTGGTTGTTCTCACAGCCCAAACCTACCACAAGTACAGCGCCGGCATTGGGATGCAACACCATGTCACGCAGGATTTTTTTCGTGTTCTCGTGGTCATCACCCAATTGCGAACAGCCATAGTTATGTGGAAATGCCATGATTGCATCTACGCCTTTGCCTTCTGTCTCGCGGCGCAGTCCTTCTGCCAGTTGGTTGACGATACCATTTACGCAGCCCACTGTGGGGACAATCCATATTTCATTGCGCACTCCCACGTCACCGTTTTTGCGGCGGTATCCTTTGAATGTCAGGTCTTTGTGTGGGATATTCAAGTCTACTTCGGTAGGGTTGTATGTATATTCCAACAGGCCGGCAAGGTTTGTCTGGATGTTGTTTTCGTTTATCCAGTCTCCTTGTTTCTTTACAGTGCGGGTGTGTCCGATGGGATAGCCGTATTTAATCACATTTTCGCCTTCTGTAAAATCTTTCAGGGCGAACTTGTGTCCGGCAGGAACATCCTCGTTCAGGATAATTTCCTTGCCGTCTACTATGAGTTTTTCACCGGCCGGTAGTGCAACGATAGCTACCGCAACATTATCGGCAGTGTTAATCTTCAGGTACTTTGTTTCCATATACTATCTTTTAGTTAATTTGTTGAGAATAGAAAGAATGTGGCAGGATGCCACATTCTTTCTATTTATTATAATAATATTCAATATTTTCTTTTGTCAGCAGGTCAATGGGCATAAAGTTCTCTCTTGCGATTTCTTTTTTCAGGATCAGGTGATCGCATAAGGCCTTGATGCCGTCAAATCCTTGCAAGGTGGGTTGCTGGGCGATGAGGAAGAAGATGCTTCCCTGTTTCAGGCACTCCACGTTGCGTTGTAGCAGGTCATATCCCATGAGGTTGAAATCCGTTCTTTGATGCTTCAGCAGATATTCCCCGATGATGTATGCTTTGGAGTTGAATGTGATGCCATTCTTTACACTGGGGTGAGACCGGAAGAAATCATCCAGCATCTGCTCGTCCTCACCGTCGCGTTTGGCATGCAGGTCCAGTCCCCAGATACGGCATGAGGGATGATATTTCTGCATGTATTCGTGGAAGCCGACTTCTCGCCGTTCCTGCTGGTTGGAACCGACAATACCTTCGTTTATCTTTCGGAAGATAACGATTTCCTGTGCGTCGCCGGCAAGCAGCATCAGCATGCGTGCGGCAAAGTATCCGCTTTGATGCGAATTCTGTCCGAAGAAGGAGAGGGCGGGGGCTTCTTTTATGTTAGAGTCTATATATATATAAGGTATATGCAGTGCTTCAAGCTCATTGGTGAAGGGCGTGGTGTATTGCGGGACGGTAGGGGCGAACAGCACGCCGTCGGGCCTCTGTTCTATAATGTCATGGGCTGCGTGTGCAAACGAACGATAGTCATACGGGTCGTAGTACGACAGTCTTACGGTGATATTGAAGTCAGAATAAGTTGTCAAGGCTTCGTGTATACCATTCTCCACTTCCGTCCAATATTCTCCCGTTTCGTGTTGGGGCAGCAGGCAGGCAAATGCATATTTTTTGTTGGAAGCCAATGCACTGGCGTACATGTTGGGCTGATAGTTCAGCTTTTCCAAGATTTCTTCCACTCGTTTGCGACTGGCTTCCGATACTCCACTACGTCCATGGAGAACGCGGTCTACGGTTCCCACCGATACATCGGCCATTTTGGCGATGTCCTTAATTCTTATTCTTTCCGGTGTATTCATGGGTTTGTTCATGGTTATTTGTGTTCGTACACAATAATAATCTAAATATTTTCGACACAAATATATAACAATTTTTGTAATTACGAAAATTGTTGTATCTTTGTGCCCGCACACGAAAGCTATGAAGAACAAACGAATTTTCTGTTTACTCTTCATTGTATCAGGTGTTTACCCTCTGTGTGAGGGCTTGTATGATAATCTGAAAGAAACATTTTAATCATATATTTAATAAAAACATAGAATTATGGGAAAGAAAG
Source organism: Bacteroides eggerthii (assembly GCF_025146565.1). Classification (NCBI taxonomy): domain Bacteria; kingdom Pseudomonadati; phylum Bacteroidota; class Bacteroidia; order Bacteroidales; family Bacteroidaceae; genus Bacteroides; species Bacteroides eggerthii. The sequence goes on from NZ_CP102258.1 coordinate 2,513,473, forward strand.
TCGTTACATTAGGTGAGATTATGCTGAGACTGTCCACTCCGGGCAATACTCGTTTTGTGCAGTCAGATTCTTTTGATGTAGTGTATGGTGGCGGTGAAGCCAACGTTGCTGTCAGCTGTGCCAACTACGGTCATGATGCTTACTTTGTAACAAAATTGCCGAAACACGAAATCGGTCAGTCGGCAGTGAACGCTTTGCGCAAATACGGTGTGAAGACAGACTTCATTGCACGTGGCGGCGACCGCGTAGGTATCTACTATTTGGAAACAGGTGCTTCTATGCGTCCCAGCAAGGTGATCTACGACCGCGCCCACTCTTCAATAGCCGAAGCAGATGCAGCGGATTTTGATTTCGATGCTATCATGGAAGGTGCAGACTGGTTCCACTGGTCAGGTATCACTCCCGCTATTTCGGACAAAGCTGCCGAGTTGACTCGTCTGGCTTGCGAAGCTGCTAAGCGTCATGGCGTTACGGTATCCGTAGACCTTAACTTCCGTAAGAAACTTTGGACAAAAGAAAAAGCACAGTCCATTATGAAGCCGTTGATGCAATACGTAGACGTTTGTATCGGCAACGAAGAAGATGCGGAACTCTGTCTCGGCTTCAAACCTGATGCCGATGTAGAAGGCGGTAAGACAGATGCAGAGGGTTACAAAGGGATCTTCAAGGCAATGGCTACAGAATTCGGTTTTAAATATGTGATTTCTACACTGCGCGAATCATTCTCAGCAACGCACAACGGTTGGAAGGCAATGATTTATAACGGCGAAGAATTCTACGAATCAAAACGCTATGACATCAATCCTATTATCGACCGCGTAGGTGGTGGCGACTCTTTCTCAGGCGGTATCATTCATGGTCTGCTGACGAAGCCCAATCAAGGTGCTGCCCTCGAATTTGCGGTTGCGGCTTCTGCCTTGAAGCACACTATCAACGGTGACTTCAACTTGGTTTCTGTTGAAGAAGTAGAAGCACTGGCAGGCGGTGATGCAAGCGGCCGCGTTCAGCGCTAAGACACTTTCTTCGTATGAAGAAGTTGAATATAAAGTTCTTTCCTGTATCATTAAGAGCGAAGAGAAGGAATTAAATAAATTAGGAGATGAAGGCTGGGAGCTTGTTTGTAGTTATTGCTTGGGTCTTTATCTGATTTTGAAAAGAGAAGAAATATAAATATGGCAAAGTTCGATAAAATAGCCGTATTGAACAAAATTGGTTCAACCGGTATGGTTCCTGTATTCTACCATAAAGATGCAGAAGTGGCAAAGAAAGTAGTGAAAGCCTGCTACGAAGGTGGTGTTCGCGCATTTGAGTTTACAAACCGCGGTGATTTCGCTCACGAAGTGTTTGCGGAAGTTGTGAAATTCGCTGCAAAAGAATGTCCTGAAATGGCTATCGGTGTAGGTTCTATCGTAGACCCTGCTACGGCAGCATTGTATCTGCAATTGGGCGCAAACTTCATTGTAGGTCCGTTGTTCAACCCCGAAATAGCCAAGATCTGTAACCGTCGTTTGGTGGCCTATACTCCGGGATGTGGAAGTGTTTCGGAAGTAGGTTTCGCACAGGAAGTAGGTTGTGATCTTTGCAAGATATTCCCCGGTGACGTGTTGGGTGCAAAACTCGTAAAAGGTCTGTTGGCTCCGATGCCTTGGTCTAAGTTGATGGTGACCGGCGGTGTAGAACCGACACAGGAAAATCTGACCTCTTGGATTAAGGCAGGTGTATTCTGCGTAGGTATGGGCTCCAAGCTCTTCCCGGGTGATAAGGTTGCTGCCGAAGACTGGGCTTACGTTACAGAAAAATGTAAAGAAGCTTTGGCTTACATTGCGGAAGCAAGAAAGTAATTAATATATTTCATTTTGTTTAAAGGTGTTTAAAGGGGACAACCATCGAGGTGCTATGGCGCTTCGGTGGTTTGTTTTTTATGTATAGAGAGGAGGAGTGGAGAGGGTTGATTAGTCACTGTCATAGCCTTTTAAGTGTTTATAAGTGTAAAACTGACGCTTAATGTCTAAAACAATGTTATAAGGTGCACGATTTTTACTTCTGGTGCTTGCGCATACAGAAAAAACACTTACCTTTGTAGTGCAGTTGTGAAATTGCTTCTAAATAAATAAGAAATAAAGTTTTCAGTACAAAAGGTAATTAGTTAAAAGGTAAAAAGATTGATAGCTTCATAAGCTAAGAATTTAGATTGAAAATAGGTAATTAATTGAGGTAAAGGTAAAAGTTAAAACATTAAGTGTTTTTGATAGGTAATTGAAGTTTGTTTTTTAGAGGTAAAAAGAAAGATTGATTTTTGGGTAACAATTTGATGTTAGTAAAAAAAGAAAAGCCTTTAGGCTTTTCTTACACGAGGCGAGGGGTTCGGGAGAGCTTGCTCGTTTTTTTTGTTTTTTGCTTTTCGCTTTTTTGTATAATTTGTCCAAATTCTCCCTGTTTTTTGTATCTTTGTGACAAATATCCTGTAAACGGGCATTTCAACAAATAAAACAACAGGATTAAATTGCATAAATTTGGAACATTTATTATACATCCTTGATTGGTTTCTATACATTATATTCGCAATAAATGTGGTGTATTTGTTGGTGTATAGTTTGGCCTCGTTACGTCGTTGTAAAACTTTGGTAACTCTATCGGCTGTAACTCATAAGCGTTTTGTAATACTGATCGCAGCTTATCGTGAAGATACGGTTATTTTGCCTACTGTGCATGCCTGTCTGGCGCAGGATTATCCCTGTGAAAAATATGATGTTGTGGTTGTTTCAGACCATATGCAACCTGCGACAAATGCAGCTTTGTCCTCACTTCCCATAAAATTGCTTCAAGTTGATTTTGAGAAAAGCACCAATACCAAATCCTTGAAAGCTGCCCTTGAATATTTGGATAGGGATGCTTACGACGTGGTATTGATAATAGATGCGGACAACATCATTATGCCTTCCTATCTGTCCGAGGTGAACGATGCTTTTGCCGTTGCTGGAGTACGGGTTGTACAGACGCATCGCATTGCCAAGAACCTGAATACTGACATGGCCTATTTGGATGCAGTCAGTGAAGAAATCAATAATTCCATATTCCGTTTGGGGCATGTCAACCTCGGTATGTCAGCTGCTTTGATAGGTTCGGGAATGGCTTTTGAATATCGCCTGTTTTATGATGCGATGATGAGTAATACCTCGGTGGGTGGTTTTGATCGTGTACTGGAAATGAAACTTCTTTATAAAGGTGTGCACTTCCACTATCTGCCTGATACTTACGTAAGGGATGAAAAGATACAAAAGACACAGCACTTTTATCAGCAGCGCCGCCGTTGGTTATCTGCTCAGTATTACAGTTTCTTTGAGTTTGCCAATCATTTATTGCCCGCTATTCGTGATGGTAAGTGGGACTTTTGTGATAAGCTTTACCAACAAATCTCCTTCTCCAGGGTGTTGTTGCTGGGGTTTGTATTTGTAATGTCAGTCTGTACATCTATTGGGCTTCCGGTTTGGTGTTTCAAGTGGTGGATTCTGTTTGGGACTTTATTATTTGCTTTGGTAGTAGCCATTCCACGTTGCTATTGGACACGACGTATGTTTAAGGTCGCTTTATTGATCCCATGTTCGTTTTTTCTTATGGTTGTCAACTTATTCCGTCTCAAAGAAGCAAATAAGCGGTTTATACATACTGTACATGGAGTAGGGAAGTAGGCAGTGTGTATACGGAATGTTGAAAATCTTGTACTGTTTTTTGTATATTTTATCCCTTCTGTGTTGTTTTTTTATATCTTTGCAGAATAAGACAGATTAATAGTATTGCAAGGATAAACTGTATCAAAAATAACTGTAGTCTTGGGACATGTATTGATAATAATAGATTGGTTTCTGTACATCCTTTTTACGATAAACGTATTGTACTTACTGGTGCATAGTCTGGCATCATGTAAATTTTCATTGCCCAAAACTGATAAAGCTACGAAGCATAAGCGTTTCGCCATCCTCATTCCCGCTTATAAAGAAGATGCTGTGATACACGAGTGTGTACATTCCTGCCTGCAACAGGATTACCCGGTCGACCATTTCGAGACGATAGTTATATCAGACCGTATGCAGCCTGAAACAAATGCTTCTCTGGCCGCTCTTCCTATCCGTTTGGTAGAGGTGCACTTCGAGAAAAGCACCAAATCTAAGTCTCTGAATGTTGGTATGGCTGCCATAGGTGATGATTTTGACATTGCATTGGTTCTTGATGCAGACAATGTTATTCCCAGTGATTATTTGAGCGACATTAATGATTTGTTTGCTAACCCTGATGTAGAAGCAGTACAGACGCATCGTATAGCTAAGAATATGAATAATGACATGGCGTTGCTCGATGCCGTCAGTGAGGAGATTAACAATACAATATTTCGTTTGGGACATGCCAAGCTCGGTTTGTCCGCTGCACTTATCGGTTCCGGTATGGCATTCCGTTACGATCTTTTTCGCGATACGATGTTGAATATTAAGGCAGTGGGAGGTTTTGATCGTGAGTTGGAATTGACTTTGCTTTATCAAGGCAAGCGTTTTTACTACCTGCCGGACACTTTCGTATTTGATGAAAAAATCCAGAATACGAAGGACTTCTCCCGTCAGCGCCGTCGTTGGCTTTCAGCACAGTGGCATTATTGCAGGACATTTGTAAAATACTTGGGAAAAGCGCTTGCCGCCCACAACTGGGATTTTTGCGATAAGATGTTTCAACAAGTTTCAATACCGCGTCTGCTCCTGTTGGGCTTTACGTTTTTTCTTGCTGTGCTCTGCACATGCTATTACTGGATGTGGGGGCTGAAGTGGTGGGTGCTTTTTGCCTTACTTGTCGCGGCTTTGCTGATAGCTGTCCCGAAGCGTTTCTATACCAGGCGCCTTGCCGTAGCGTTGTTGTCCCTGCCATATACGTTCTTGCTGATGGCAGCCAATATCTTCAAACTACGAGGAGCTAATAAGAATTTCATACACACAAGACATGGTGTCGGATAATGACACTTTATGCGGGAAATAACATCTCATATTGAGAAATATATACAATAATAGAAACATATACTAAAAACATACAAATGATATATGGCAAACTAAGTCTCAAAGATTGGCGTACGGCTCGTGTAGAGGGGGAGACTCCTGAGTCTTCTTTTGAGAGTTATAATTTTCGCCTTTTCTTTTTCGGCACTTTATATAACCGGGACCAGCTTCAGAGCTCTCCTGCCGATAGTAATGCAAAACTTGTCGCGGATGCCTATCTGGCGGATTCGAACTATGGATTTTCCCGTTTGGACGGTTCGTTTACGATAGTCTATTATTCCAAGGAGGAATGCGGTATTGTGCGCGATCATCATGGTACGCATTATTCTATTTACTGCACTCCGGAAGGAGATTTCGCAAGTTCTTGGACCTATCTTGAGAAGCAATCGGGAAAGCCTTTCAGCTACGATCCCGGTGCATTGGGCATTTTCCTCCGGCGCGGACTTTTGCCACAGGGATTTGGTTCTATGGCCGACGCCTCACTTTTGGGTGGAGGAGAGCAGTTTCACATGTTTACGGAAAACGGATTTATAACATTTATAACATCCGAATTGCCGGAGGAAGTGCGCTCGCTCTCTTGGAATATGTTGAAAGAAAAATCTCCGGAATTTAAGGAGATGCTGGAGGAAGGATCTTTCTCTTTGAAGCGCGACCACATTTTCAGACGCGATCCTCAGATTGTGACCGACATAACTCCCGATGTCGAGAGCTATTCCCGTCGTTACGGCGAGTTGCACCGTCAGGCCATCCGCCGGCGAATTGGTGACAGTCATAGGGTAGGTGTTCTATTGAGTGGCGGCTACGATTCGGGAGCCAACCTTGCTGCGCTTCGCAGCATTTACGATGGTCCCGTAGACTCCTATTCCGTTGGATTCAAGGGTGATGCGTGGACCGAGCTTCCCATGGCGCGACTGATGTCTGAAACTTTCGGAACCTGCCACCACGAGTATGAGATAGACGGTACGGAGATAGCTTCGCTGCCCGATATTGTACGTTTTCTGGGAGAGCCTTTCGTTGAAGGCGGACTTATGGTAAACTATTGCGCCATGCGTATGATAGGCGATGACAAGCCCGATGTAATCTTGGGCGGTGACGGCAGCGACCAGTATTTCGGCACGTCCGGTCGTGAAGTTGCCCTGCATTATCTGGCGGCGCGTACGGGTACTCGTCCGTTGATGCGTGGTGTACATAAGTTGTTAAGTTGTAAGACTTTCGATACAGGCGGTAAACTTTCGCGCATCAATTTCCATTTAGGCAGGATACTTCATATTCTGGAGGGCGAACAGTTCGGTTTCTCCGACTCTTCGTTGCGTGAGATTATGCTTCATCCGGAGTGGATTGCATCCTCTATGAAGACTTTTCCGGCAGATACCCGCAGCTTTGAACATCTTTATACGCAGCATGCGTTGTTGTCCGATCTGGAGACTTCTATCAATTACGTTATCCTCTACAAAGCCTCGCGTATGGCGCAGATGTTCGGCAACAACCTTGCTTTTCCTTTTATGGATTTGGATCTGTACAATTTCCTGCAGGAGTTGCCGGTTGGTTTGAAGTGCAAGGGAGACAGTGTGCCGGATATAGCGCGCGGCCGTTTTGAGTCTAAATATCTTTTGAAGTATCATTACAAATCTCTGCTTCCTGCAGCCATCACCTCCAAGAGGAAACAGGGTGGATTTGCACCTATGCCTCTTTTCTTCCAAGATCCTTTGCAGCGTGCACATCTCAAGGATTTCATTCTTTCTGCCGACATTTACGAGGATTTCCTCAATCGTGACGGTGTGGAACGGTTCCTGAATGAGTACGACCGCGAGGCATCCCGGAAAGGCGGGTGGTTCTGGTACAAGCAGAACAAGGCTTTGCAGTATTTCAACTTGTTGACGCTTGTCACTTGGTGGGAGGAATTTATAGAAAGGAAAGAAGTGAAGTACTGGTGATTGCATAAAGTAGGTTTTGTTGAAAAAAAGAATATGTAAAAATGTCGATAAAGGAGCAAGCTGCTAAAAGTGTGTTTTGGAGTGCAGCGGAGCGTTTTTCCGTACAAGGCATCCAGTTTGTGCTGACTCTCGTCATCGCCCGTATCCTGTCGCCGGACGCATACGGGTTGGTGGCAATGCTAGGCATTTTCATGGCTCTTTCTCAGGTGCTGGTCGACAGTGGATTTGCCAATGCTCTTATTCAAAAGAAAGACCGTACGGAAACCGATTACAGTACTGCTTTCTATTTCAATGCCGCAGGTTCGTTGCTGATTTACCTGTGTTTGTTTGTCTGTGCACCTTTGATAGCTCGTTTTTTTGCTGAACCGCAGCTTACTGTTATTGCTCGCGTGATAGGCCTGACTCTGGTCATAAACTCTTTGGGCATTGTGCAGCAGGCGCGGCTGACGGTGGACTTGGACTTCAAGCGTCTGGCGCGGGCTTCGCTGGGAGCGGTGGCTATTAGCGGGGCTGTCGGCATCTGGTTGGCCTATCATGGGTTCGGTGTATGGACTTTGGTGTGGCAAAGCCTTCTGAACAGTCTTCTTCGTGTCGTTTTCTTATGGATATTTTCTCGTTGGATGCCTCGTTGGATTTTCTCATGGCAGTCGTTTCGTGTACTTTTCTCTTTCGGTTCCAAACTGATGCTGGCCAACCTGCTGCACACTTTTTATGTCAACTGCTATTCCCTGATTATAGGAAAGTGCTTTTCGGCTTCCCAACTGGGGTTCTTTAACCGTTCCTACACGTTGGCGCAGTTTCCTTCCACCAACTTCACGAACATTGTTGTTCGTGCGGTCTATCCCATTCAGTGCCGTTATCAAGATGATATGCCCCGGTTGCGCAGCATGTTCCTGAAATATATGCGCATGTCGTGCTACTTGATTTTTCCTGTCATGGTGGCAGTGGCAGCATTGGCAGAGCCGCTGGTAGAAGTTGTATTGACGGACAAATGGCTTCCAGCGGTCCCTTACCTGCAGATTCTTTGCGTGGCTTTTATGTGGGATCCGGTGATGAAAATCAATCATAGCATTTTGAACGTGAAAGGGCGTACCGACTATTTCCTGTATGCCGAGATATGGAAGAAGCTCATTGCGTTTGCCATATTGTTTGTCACGATTCCTTTAGGGGTATCGGCCATGTGCTGGGGACTGGTGCTGTATTCCTTTGCCGACATGGGAGTGATTATCTGCTATTCCCGCAAGCTGATGAAGGCCGGTTATCTGCGCCAGCTTTGTGAATTACTGCCGGTGCTGTTGCTGAATGGCATAATGGGGATGTGCCTGTACCTGATTACGCTTTTGCCGTTGTCCGCATGGGAACGGCTTCTCTTAGGTGTGCCGTCGGGACTGATAATTTATGTTGTGGGGTCCTGCGTGTTCCATATGTCTGAATGGCAGATGCTGCTTTCGGTTCTGAATAAGTCGGGAGGACGCTCTTCTCTATCTTCCGAGTAGTGCATCCTCCTGTTCTCATTCTTACCACTTTTCTTTTCCCACATCGAAGCATGGACATTGTTTGGTCCATTATTTTAAAAAATCCTACAAAGGTAACATCTTTTGCCGGTAATGGAAGAATATTTCAGGGTGGAGAGCAATCTTGTGGCTCTTATTTTGCTATCTTTGTCTTATGAATAGGAACAATGTATTGCGTGGGGAGGTAGCGAAGTGACAGCCGGAAAGAACTTGACTATTGAGACTTTGCGGGGGATTGCCATTCTGTTGGTGGTGGCGGGACATGTTATTGGTTCTGCACCCGACGGCGGAATGAAGATTGATTTTCCGCATCCGCTACGTTATTTGTATTTGTGGATAGACTACATACAGATGCCGCTTTTCACTGCCATTGCAGGGTGGGTGTATGCTTTGAAGCCTGCTGCTTTGCCAGGTGGTTTCGTGGTGTTTGCACGCAAAAAGGCTATGCGGTTGCTGGTGCCTATGATTGTAGTGGGAACGCTCTATTTCGTGATACAGTATCTTGTACCGGGAACCAACAACAAGGGAGATATTACCCGGATGTGGCGCATTTACTTTTTTCCATATACCATTTACTGGTACTTGCCCTCGCTGTTTCTTATCTTCATGATACAGTGGTGCATAGATCGCTACAAAAAGATGGAAAGCCTCCGCCAGTGGGCGGTGTGGTGTGTGATTGCCATATTACTGAGTGTGGTGAACGACCGCGGAATGATGCACGTGCTGCCCAATCTTTTCAGTTTCAAGGGGGCGTTGGGGCAACTGCCTTATTTTTTTGCAGGTGTGGGCGCCTGCCGGTTTGCGCGGGAGTTTCGTGGTGCAGGCTGCCTTGTCCGTTTGTCTTTGTGGGTGGCGGCGTTCTTGGGTGTGGCATTGATACAGGTGGTGTGGTTTGCTTCGGCGGAAGTGGCGGCCGTAGCGCATGAACTCTATGTGTTGACGGTGATTGCCACTTTGTTCTTGCTGCTGGAGATGAGGGTGCACAATCGTTTCTTTGTATGGCTGGGCGGCTATGCGTATAGTATTTATTTATTTCATGGTTTCGGTACGGCGGGCGGACGCATCCTATTGAAGATGCTGGGAGTGAAAGCGGTGGCTGTGGTGTTTCCGGTGGTTACAGCGGTGGCTTCGGTGCTGCCTGTGGTGGTGGATAGGGTGGCAGGCAGGTACAAGGCGGCGAGAGTTTTGCTGTTGGGAAAAGCTGCCTGATTTAATCGTTATTTACCTGAGAAATGAATATGTTTCTTAATGAAGCCTTGTTGCCATTCCATGCATCATCCCTTTCAGAACAGCCATGGTCAATGAAATGCGTCCATGCAGCAAATGGGTTATTGCTTTCTTAGGTGTGGCAATCAGCCCGATATAAAGACAGGAGAGAGTTTGGTTTATTCCCGACAGGTTTCTTCGTGCGAACAGCATGCGCGCACGTGACATATAAAACTCTCTCAGCGGCGTATCTCTTTGCGCCGTCATGCTCTCTTTGTGGTAGATCACAGAGGCGGGTTCGTACCAAAGCCGGTATCCGGCCCGTCGTATCCGTACAGACCAGTCCATTTCTTCGTAGAACAGGAAGAATACTTCGCTCATGGGACCTACCCGTTGCAGTACGTCACGACGTATCATCATGGCGGCGCCATGCAGGTAGGCTGTTTCGTGGGGAGTGGAATACTGTCCGTTGTCGGGTTCACGTTCGCCTATCATGTGGTTTCGCAGGGTGATAGGGGTGAGGGGAGTGAAACCGGCAAATTGTATAGTGTTGGTGCATTGGTGGTATTTCAGCATAGGGGATACTCCGCCATTCTGCTTGTCGCCAAGGCGACGAACCAATGCTTCGAGTATCGGTTGGGTAATGTAGGTGTCGTTGTTGATGAAAAAGAGGTAGTCGCCACTGGCCACATTCAGTCCGGCATTGTTTCCTCCGGCAAAGCCATTGTTGATATTTTGCACCACTTTCACTTGGGGATCAATGGCGTAATATTGCCTGAACTTTTCCGCTTGCGAGGGTTGGGAACCATTGTCCACCACGATGATTTCGAAAGGATAGGTTTCATTCAACAGGAAAGAGTCAATCATTTCGCAGGTGTCGTCGAGGCCGTTGTAGTTGACGGTGATGATGGAGACCATAATACTATTTTTTAGATGTTTTTATCCATTCCTGTTTTTCAAAATCATATAATTTCAGTATGCGCGCCGGATTGCCGCCAACTACCGAATAGGGTGGTACGGACTTTGTAACTACGCTGCCTGCGGCTACAATGCAATGAGTACCTATCGTAATTCCTTGATTAATGCATGAATTGCCGCCTATCCATACATCATCTTCTATGATTGTGCGATTGGGAGTAACACCTTGCTTGGCAATGGGACATGTTACGTCCAAATAATTATGAGTCAGTCCTGTTACTTGCACATTACTGCCTAACGTGACATAATTGCCTAAAGTGACGGGACCCACCAATTTTACGCGAGAAGTGACATGAGTGTAGTCTCCGATGATGACATCACCCATTCCATTGTTGATAATGGCATAATCTTCAATGATACTTTTAACTCCCACAGTTATTTTTTTAGAAGGAATGATGTCCAACCGGGCCTTTCTGCGGATAATGGAGCCTTTCCCCCTTTTGATAACCAAAGGTATTACAAATGTACGGGCCCACCAACGGGGACGTGCCGTATAGGGATGTATCAGGAGATAATGCAAAAATTTCTTAAGTCTTGGATGAGATTCTAACATATAATTCAGGAATTTATAATTGGTTAATGTAATTATATAATTGGGATACACTGTTTTCCCATGTATGCGTATGGGCAAACTCCATGCGCCTTTTTCGTTCTTCAGTTGTGTCTTTCTCCAATGCTGCGCGTATGGATTGTACGTATTCATCGGCCCCGGTGCAATTATATACATATCCGTTGAATATTTCCATGGTCTTGGTCTTTGTAGCCACTACGGGCTTGCCCAATGCTAAATATTCATCTACTTTACGAGGGTAGTTCCCGATAGTAATGTCATTGACCGATTGCGGATTTATACACACATCGAAATGTGCCATATATGCCGCTATTTCCGCTTGTTGTTTCTCACCCAAAAAGAAAACATTGCCCAGCGAGTGTAATTTGTGGGATTTAAAATAATCATCTTCTCCACCAACCAATACCATAGAACATTCAGGAAGCCGCTTGGCTGCTTCATACATGAGGTCGGCATCCAGACGCCGCGAAGTAATCCAGCCCATATATCCGATGATAGGACGTTTGATTTTCTTCATGTCTTCGGGGAGGAGATAACTTGCCCCGTCTCTGAAGCTCTCCAAATCTACACCTTGCCCGATGTCGTGGCAGTTGGAATTATAGGACTTGACGGCTTCTGCCAGTTGCGGTGAATTGGTTGCTACAAGGTCGCTTTTGCTGCATAGCAGAGGCTCTAGGCGTGGAGCGTGTTTCTTCCAAAAAGCACTGGTCATATTGTCACGTCTGTAATATATGGATATACGGGGCTTTAAGAACTCTTTTGCATAGAAGCTGCGATAGATATCGTTGTCTATCAGAAGTATATGGTTTGTGAACTGGAGCTCTTGGGCAGCGGATAGGATGTGCTTGCATATTCTTTTATTATTCAGCCGGTTCACTGCATCGAAGAGAAATCCATCGGGGAAACTGTTTACGGGAAAAGCACAGAAAGGACAATCCAAAGTCCATAGATTGGCAGTGATCTGCCTAAGTCCGTTTTTTTTATTCTTTATAAGTGTTTTGGTGCGTTGTACATCGGGACTTTGCGAATGCATCAAGTAGTTCAGCATATCAACAGGAGTGTTGACATAGAGCACCCGGTTGTGCCGAGATATTTCCTTGGCGATGTCTTTGGCATTGGACCCGATAGCGATGTCCCATGACTGTAAACTTGTGATGATGAAATCTCTGCCTGTAATCATACCTCTTTCAGATTTTAATGGATTGATATACCTTTGATAATTCTCTGGCAGTCCGCGCCCAGGAGAATTGCTGTGCCCTTTGCAGTCCGTATGCTTTTTGCTCTTGATACAAAGTGGGGTTCTGCTCCAGTTGCAGCAGCCTGTCCGCAATTTCTTCAGGCTTGGAAGGATCGACAGTCAGCGCACCGCTGCCGGCCACTTCGGGCATGGCGGAGGTGTTTCCCGTAACAACGGGTGTGCCGCATGCCATGGCCTCCAGCAAAGGGATGCCGAAGCTCTCGCGAAGCGAAGGATAGAGGAAAGCGAAGGATGCATTGTAGAGTGTGGCAAGATGGCTGTTGGGGATGTATCCTGGATAATACAGGTGGCGTTTTATGTCGGCAATACCTTCTTGTTGCAACACCCGGTCTATGTATTCTTCTTTCAGGTCGGCGATGAGTAAGGGACGCTTTGTGGCGGAGCGTTGCAGATAGAGGCTGTATGCCTTCAATACACGCTCCGTATTCTTTTTGGGATCTGTGTTGCCCAGAAAGAAGAGGAAGCCTTTTTCGGGGATATATTGCTGTACGATGTGCATATCCACTTCAGGTAACGGGCTGAAATGTGTGCTGTAACCGTTGTAAATGGCGGTGATGCGGTCAGCAGGAATTTGCAGCGCCTTGCTGATGCGTTCACATTCGAAGCGGGAGACGGTGATTATCTTCCGGCACTTCTTCAGTATGCGCGGTACTATCAGACGGCGGTAGTGCCAGCCCATTTCCTGATATAGTGAGGGGCTGCGATGCCGGCGCGGTTCCAGATAGATGATGTCATGGAGCGTCAGCACAAGCGGAACGGGACACCATAGTGGTGCTGTGTTCGAAGTACAATGGAGCAGGTCGGCCCCCAGGCGCTTCACCGCAAGTGGCAAGGCTATTTGCTCCCACAGCGGATAGCTGGGGCATTTCACTTCTACGATGGAAAGGTTGGAAGACTCTTCCAGACAGCGGTCCTCGCCTGGAGCAACGAGAATGTAGTATTCGTTGCCGTCGTCACGCTTCTGCAACTCCCGGATAGATTCCAGGGCGACGAAGTCCATGCCATGCTTGTTGGGACGGAATATGCGTTGGGCTTCAATGGCGATTTTCATACGCTTCTTTTTATTGTTTGTTTTCTCTCTTCTTGAATCGCAGGATATGGCTGAAAATAGACTCGAACATAAGGATAGGCAATGCCCATATCGCTTTCCTGAAGCGCCGGGCAATTTCACCTTCGGGCAATGCCATGAGAAAAGTCAGCGCGATAGCGGCAAGCAGCAGATACCACTTGAGGCAAAGCGTCCAGTCCATAATCGTGATGACGGCTGTGAAGAAGAGGATAAGGGCTATCAGCAGAAAACGGGAAGGCAACAGCCATTGAAATAGTTTGTTGCAATAGTCCCACTCGCCTCGCAACATGGCAAGGGGGAGCTGCTTGATAGCAAACAGGGCACTGCTGTATTGGGAGCGCAGCCACCCCAGACGCTGGGCTTCGTAGCCATTGGCGCTTTCTTCTTTTTTGCTGTAACAAACAACCTCTTCCAGATATTCTGTATATATGTTTTGCCGTAAGAGTGCCGTTTCCATAGCTTTGCTTATGTCCGAGCCTTTCAGCGTGGGAGCTATCTCGTGGAACATCCTGAAATCGAATGCCATGGCGGAACCTATCAGGGCGGATGAAAACCCCATACGTGTATGCCCCTTGCGGAAGATGTTGTTATTGATCTCTTCACTGGTGGCATTGAGTACGGCAATGCTGGTAGTCAGGTTTTCGGTCATGCGGTGGGCCTGTATGGCATCACAACCGGAATAGTAAGCGTTGTTGAAGAGGCGCAAGGCTTCCGGCACTACTTTGTTGTCGGAATTGAAGAGTACAATCATGTCGTACTCGTTGGGCGAATAGCGTTCCATGACTTGCTGAATGGCATAGACTTTGGTACATTGGTCTTTGTCGGGTACGACAATGTTGACCGGCATCTGCAACAACGTCAGCAAGTCTGCTTCGGACAGTTGGGTGGCGGCAACGGCAATGTCGTATTTTTCACGTGGATAATGTTGCGTATCCAGAAAGTGATTAATGGATTCAATAACCTCTTTGCCGTTTCGCAATACAGTGAACACTACTAGAAAACGGTGGTTTGTTTTGGCGGCGGGGTAGGGGTTCTTGTATTTGCCCAGTGAGAAGAGTGCGCAGACAAACAGGTACAGCACCGGTACTGCCATAAACAAAAACAGAATAGAGTCCGTTATAAGCAGTGCATTGTTGTTTTCGTTCATCCACCAGTCGGGATTGAATATGGAAAAAATATCGAAATTCATGTTTCTTCTATTTATTTTGTTTTATCTCTTTATCAATATAGCTGTCTATACGCTGCCCGTTCAATGCGGCTGCCAGAAAAGTGAAAACAATGATCTGGGTGGGGAACTGATTGAAAAAGGCGTTGCCGTAGGCGCTCACCATCAGCCCGAATACACCGCACAGCATGGCGGTGAGCAGTCCGCGCAGTTCATTGTTCCTGACGCGGAACATCACGATGTAGCAAGCCCGTAAGAGGCTTGCGATGAGTATGCTTAAGTACAGGCACAGACCCACTATTCCGGTCTCCATCCACAACTTCACGTAAGTGGAGTCATGGGGGATTGTGGTTGTGACACGATGGGCAAAGCGCTGTGCCTCTACGCCTCCCAGCCCCAGACCTTCGCCGAAAGGACGGTTTTTTAGGTAGACTGCCAGCTTCTTTTTATTCTCTGCCCGCACATTGAAAGATGCATCTTCCGTTGGGTGGAAAGCTGTACGCATACGGCGTATCATAGGATTGCTTTGACCTATATATGTGTGAGCAAAAAACAGGTATATGAGGATGCCTAAAAAAGCCGTTGACAATACGAGGTGGGCCTTTTTGCTTATCAGGCCAAACAGCATGAGTCCGCCTAAAGGAACGGCCATGGCTCCGCGGGTGCCGGAGAGGAACATGGTGTATATTCCTAACAAGGCGACGATGCCATAGTAGATTTTTGTTTGTCTGTTGGAACTATAAATAGTAATGATGCCGTAAACGATACCTGCCATACCCATATTGGAACCTAGGTTTCCAGCATCTGTGAAGAAAGAAAAGTAACGGGTACCCGTAGCGATGATATGTGTTTTGGCGCCACCTTGGTCAAGCCATGCCCTTTCCAGCGGATCGAAACCTATGTATTTTTGGATGAGGGCTTTCAGTGAGGCCAAGAGTACTAAAATGGAAAGTATGAAAAGAATATGCTTCACATACCTCAATCGGTTGATGAGTACACTTCCTAAAAAGGTTACAATGAACCCAGTGTATATGATACCCCGCGAAGTGCTCCATGCCTCGAAAACAGCGGTGGGGTTACCCACCTCAAGAAAACAATAAATAGCCCATAGGGCGCAACCTATCGTGAGGACGTTTATTCCATTGTTCCAGGGTAACTTTTGCGTAAGTATGGAATGAACCAAAGCAGCAAACAATGTGCAGAACAAACCTATGTCCATCACTACGCTGAATCCGGAAAGGTTTCCATATCTTATTATGCTGGTAATAAAATAATTAAGAACGAATAAACCATAGAATGCAACAATCGGGAAGCGTATCGTCTGTATCAGATAGTACAAGGCTGCCGGAAGAAACATAATTGCAATTACTCCCGCCAAAAGGCCGCTGCTGGAGCAGACCACGATGGCGGCTAATCCTGCAACAAGTCCTGCGTAGAGCAATACTTTGGGCGATATGTATCCTCGTTCTATCATCTTCGTTCACTATTTTACAGCGGCTTTTTGGGAGGTGAGTCCCAATTGTGCCAGATTGCTGAGGAAACTGTGCAATGAATTGTAGGGAGGAAGTGGACCGGTGAATGATTCCACTACTTCGCGGTCGGCGTTGTTGAGGTAGAGGAAGAAAGGTTTCTCTGCCAATATCTTGCGCAACGATTGCATTCGTGCATCATCTTTTGCGCTCCACAGACGTACGGCATTTGCTATCAACAGATTGACGTTCGCTCCGGCTATTACAGACTCTGGTACGGTGAAATGGCATAATGCCGGATATTCAACCAAAATGATGTCCGGTGTTTCTTCTGCATCGTTTTTCTGCCAAAAATCCGATAACTGTTGGGCTTGTATGTATTCTTTTTTGTCTACCTCAAAGTCTATGTGATAAGAGACGATACGCACTTTCAGGCCTTCTGTTTTCCAGTAGTCGGCAAAGTATCTGGCAAGGAACGACTTTCCTTCTCTTTCTTCCATACTGAGCAGATTGATGACTATTGACTGACCAGGCTTGAGATACTGATTGAGCTGCTGGCAGACATAAGCTGCTGCACGACGGTTGCACGCTTTGAGAAAACCGCGGAATTTCAAGTTGCTGATGCCATTGAAAGCCGCAATCACCGGTAAGCCTGTAAGGCGCCTGCTACGGTCGGCATCACGCAAGGTCCGGTCTATCAATTCTACCAATAAGGAGAAGCCGATAATGAATATCACACTGCCTACAAAAGCGGCAATGATGTACAATAAACGTTTGCGACCGTTATCTGTCAGGGGGTATTCCGGTGGAGTAATGATCTGGAGATTACTCGTACTCATTTCTATATTTTTCAGGCGGAGACGAGCTTCCGACAAACCACGAAGCACTTCACGATAAGTGTCTTCGGCAAGACCTACCGCACGCTCTTTGCGGTTGACTTGCGTTCCAACAGGAGATAAGGTTTTATATCCTTCACGAATATCTTTCCGACGGTCTTCCAATACTTTAAGTTCTGCTTGAGCTTTGGCTTCGTTAATGACAGCTAATAACCATTCATTAACCATATTCTGTATACCGACCCCTTCTTTAGAGAATGCGTATTCGTTGATATTGTCGGACAGATGACTGATATTATCTTCTGCCTGCTTTAGTTCACGCTTACTTCTTGTAAGCTCTTCATTGGTGCTATGCTGGGTATCAGCAGTGAAAATTTCTTGTTCCGTTATCTTTTCATTCAGCTTGCTGACTTTGTCCAATTCTTGTAGAAGGTCGGTATTGGTGCGTATGAGCCGGGCGCGTACATCCATTTTCTTTTCCAGCATATCAAGTAGCGAACGGGCGCTTTCATATTGCCGTCTGGCAAGTTCGTAACGGTCGTCCACTTCGTATTTGGTGATGGCAAGAGCTTTGGTTTGCTCTCCATAGTTAATTACTTCTTCTTGCACATTATAACGCATCAGGTCATCTTCTTCTTTGGTCAGGGCGCTTTTGGCTTTCTTTACTTGTTCCTCAAAATAGGCTATGACGTTTCTGGTGGAACTGAAACGGAGTATTTCATAGGCTTCGGTCAGTTCTTCTTCCAAAATGGCAATTGTGTTTTGGGCAATGCCGGGGTCGCTACAGGTGTAGTTTATGTCAATCAGGTCGCTATTTCCCAGTCGTCTGATGATTATTTTGTTCAAGGCCTTGAAACTGAAGAAAGGGTTTGAGGGCTGACTGAAAATAGAAAAAACAAAGTTGCCTTTATGAGGTTGACGGTATTTCCTCAGGTTTTCGGTTGTTTTATCAACAGACTGGCGGTCCACCAATGTCAGCACTTCTTTCGGTGTGATCTGCAACAATTGCCGGTAATGTTTGGCAAGGATATAGGGAGTGTCTTTACCTTCATTGCCATGTACCAGACAAGTAGCAAGCAAGCGCACTGAGACTTTCTCCAAAGTGCCTTTGGACTTTCCGATGTTGATAATATTATCGAATGTACTGTTGATAGAGAAGTAATCAGATCGCTCCTCTGTCACTGAACTTGCATTGGTTACACCGGCGTAAATGTTGCTGTTTACTGTGTAACTGAACGGCAGGAACTGGGTAAAATAAATCACCAAAGCGGTAACAATGAGACTTCCCCACAACAGCCGGTAGCGGATGCGGTAAAGAAATTGTGGTATGAACTGTATGACATCCATAAATTCTATTTGTCTTTGATGATTTTTACATTTGTCAGCATTTCCAAAAGGATAATGGAGTTGTGCAGACTTACGCGGGCTTGCTCGTATTGTACAACGGCAGTGGAGCGTCTGCTTCTCTCCAACGATAAGGATATGATGTCTATGGTTCCGTTGATGAAGTTGTTTTCCGAGATCTTCATCTGTGCATTATAGAGTGCTGCCGATTCGGCTTTAGCCTTGATAGTGGCAAGCTGCTCGGTTACGGCGTTGTAGGCGTTGAGCACCTTTAGCTTGCGGTCTTCCATCACTTCCTCTTGGCTGTACTGCAGCTGTTCGATGTCATACCTGTATTTTTTCAGTCGCAGTGGGCGGTTGAACAGGTCGCTAAGGCTGACGCTGACACTGGCGCCGACATTGAATGTATGACGTGAACTGGCTGTTGTGGACTGATACCAGTCTTCGAACGAAGTGCTGTTGTCGTTAAGCACATTATAGCGTCCGTAAGCGTAATTGCCGTTCAGACGGAAATAATCCCACCAGTCACGCTTTTGCAGCCGATATTCGTTCTTTACTTGCTCTACCTGCGATTGCGCACGTTTTACGGTAGCATTCTCTGTCACAGCATCCAGAAAAACAGAGAGGGGAGGCAGCTCTAATCTTTCAATATTTTCATGGCGATTCCCTGAGGTACTTTGCTGAGTGCCTTTTTCCAATTCCATATCGTTGTCTTTCAACAGTTGCAATACTTTGATACGTTCTTCACGTGTCATTTCTTGTTGTGCAACCACATCCGCAGAAATGCATAACAATATGAAAATTAGTATCATATATGTACAGGAAAAACTGTATTTTTGGTTTGTTCTATATCTCATAGAGTTATTGGTTTTATAACTTTGGAATTTACACATTCTCTTTCTGCACAAACGCTGTAAATGTCCTAAGGATAATCTTCAGGTCCAACCAGAAAGAAAAATCTTGTGCGTATTTGATATCAAGTTGCTTTCGTTCTTCCGCCGACATCTTACCGGCTCCGCCCCGCTTTTCCACTTGCCAAAGACCGGTAAGTCCGGAAGGAGCCATGAAGCGGTCTATGTATGCGTCACTGGTCAGCAGTTCAGCTTCATAGAGTGGGAGAGGACGGTTGCCTACAATGCTCATGTCTCCTTTTAAGACGTTGAGTAGCTGTGGAAGTTCATCTATGCTGTATTTGCGGATGAAGCGGCCGATACGTGTTACGCGCGGATCGTTCTCTATCTTGACAAAAGGACTTTCGTGGGTATGCGCTTTTTGTTTCAGGAAATCTTTTTCCGGTATGATGAAATCGTCTGAAATCAGTAGAGTGGCTTCCTCTTCGGGCGAACCTGTGAGGTCGTCAAAATGAATGTCAGGGATGTCCTCCGCCACTTCTTCTTCCATTTGATACTGGTTGAGGGCGTTGAGCTCCTTCAACCGTTTGTCCGCATTGGTGTACATGGAACGGAACTTCAGAAAATTGAATATCCGGTAATTGCTGCCCACCCGTTGTGACTTGTAGATTACCTTACCTTTGCTTTCAAGACGGATGGCAATAGCTGTACCGATGAACAGTGGGGAGAGTATAACAAGTGCACTTAGGGAAAACAGAACGTCGAATGTGCGCTTCCATAAAGGAAGGTGAAAAGTGTTGAGCGCCTTTCGGCGAGTCTCACTGAATTCCTGCATTTTATGTTGTTGGCGTATTTGCAGGAATTGGCTCATTCTTTGGATGCTTTCTTTATCTGCCTGTAAGGGCAGGGTGTTGCTGACGCCAGCCTGCAGGTAGGCTTTGCGGTGTTCTGTTTGTAACTTTCCGGTAATGAGGATAATGTATACGCGTGGAAACTTTTTGTGAAGATAGGAGATGTCGATGCAGTCCTTTTCAGTATTGGTTTGCTCGTAAAGGATAGATGTGTTATATCTTTCGCGGATGCCGTTTATGATTTTGACCGCTTTATTGATACTGGAAACAGAAACGAACATACCGTCTGTAATCGTGTTCAGATGATCGATTGCTGTTTTGTTATTTCCTATGTAAATATAATATAACATGTTCCTCTTACAGCTCTTTTTAGATGTATTTCTTGATGCGGGCTCTCAGCTCCAAAGGATTGAATGGCTTGAGAATATAGTCTGCGGCTCCGGCTTCAAGCAAATGAATGCGCTCGGTGGTGCTTTCTTCACTGGAGAGCATCACTACCGGAATGTGCTTCAGTAGCTCGTTACCTTTCAAATAGTAGAGAAATTCATTACCACGCATATGCGGCATGCGGATGTCGGAAATGATAAGGTCGGGAAGATTGCCTTCATTGAGCCATTCAAGGGCCTTGAGCGGATCCTCAAAATATTCCAGATCGTATTCTGTTCCCAAATAAATTTTGAGCACGCGGCCGATAGTGACTTTATCGTCAACTAATAATATTTTTTTCATTGTTCTATTTGTTCTTACTCTGCTGTTTTGTTTGTTCTCTTATGTAAGTAACAAAAATAACTATTATTTTTTATTGATTTTATCCAATTACTAATGAGAATGAATAACTGTTAGCTTACTTTAACAATAACGTGGGAGAAAAACATGAGAAAACGTCTGTTTATGCGTTTTCTCATGTTTTTCCGGTTTACCACATATAGTTGGCCCGGGGTTAATATTTGTTGAGCTGAGTCAGGTTCTCAATGGGATATACATCTTGGCTATGCGATTTATACCAATCGTTATCTTGCTGTCCGCCGGTAGTGACCCATGATTTGAACTTGTCGTACACTGTTGTTATTTTTTGGTGTTCTGTCGGCCATGCAAATTCTTGGGGGATTACAACTGCCCAGGCAAGGTTCTCTTTGCTGAGATAGTATCTGTTTTCGGCAACGGATGAATTGTCATTACCGCTGTTGAGGTAATAGGTAGTGGCCAGGTCGGTCGGTGCAAAGCCTGCTACATGCACTTCCGTACGCTCTCTTTTGACGGTGGTGGGAGCTGTGATAGCGAAAATGTCGATGTGGTTGATGTTCAAATCTTCTGGTTTCACGTTGGCGGAGGCAGGAAGTTCCATGATGATGCTATATTCCTTCGTGTCTTTTTTGAACGGACCGTCTGCAACGGTGTTGATGAATTTACTTGCATCAGTGTACTTACTGCCCCATAGTGCTGTGTGTGCATCATTGAAGAGGATATAAGTAGGCAAGCTTTGTCCATCCTCGAATGACACGTTTTTGCCGCTGACGGTGAATTTATCGGGGCGTATGTTTTGGGGAAGTTTGATGAAACGTATGCCGGCTCCCAATGTTTTGGTTGCACCTACTGCCCGTAGGTCAAGGGTTATTCTGAGGCGCTCGACTATACCGTCTTCGTTTACTTTCAATTCCTTTCTGGACATTACGATAACGAGGTCGTTCATGTCGAAGTCACCGTATACCGGCCAGTTGTCTTCGAATGTAAAGGTATACGTATCGCTGTCCCCGATTTCTATGGGAAAGTCAGGATCTTTTTCTTCTTCGCCTTTGTTGCCTTCATCATAGAGTCCGCCACAGGTCTCAATGGTGTATTTGGATTCGTCGAAACCTGTGTTGATGCTTTCGTTCTTTTTAAACGGATGGTGCTTGTCAGGACCTTTTATTTTTCCCTCGATAACAAGATTTCGGCCTAATAGCTCTGTGTTGGTGGGGTTCTCAAATTCTATTTCTTCGACCTTAATCATGGATTTGTTATCGTTGGTGATATTTATAGCCTGGAAGATGACGTTGCCGCTTTCCACATCAAATTCTTTAGCCTTAATCATGGAACCGTCTATCAACGTGAGCTTGGCATTTGCATGAGTTTCTATTTCGGGGACCGGCAGCCATTCTGTGTCAGACTCATTGGCGCGGCCGGCAGTAATGGAGCCTTTGTTCAAAGTCATGTTCTGGAATTTGAATTCTTCTTTTACGATGACAGTACAACTGTTGTATAAAGATGAACTTGTAAATTCGGATACTTCAATGATGCCGTCATTATAAACAGATAGGTGTCCTTCTATTTCGTGGCCGGTGATTTTGGCTTTATCATGGTTTATGATGACTGTTGCTGTGGAATTGTCGGTTTTTATTTCACCATCATTTTTATCGAATTTGATATAACCATAGTTGAATATCCGGCTACCATTGATGTTGATATTTGTGGCACTGTTCAAATTAGCCTTGTTCAACAACTGGACGCTTGTGACCTTGACTGTTTTAGCACTGAATATATGATGGTTGATGACGTTGCTTCCGTTGATGCGGACTTCACCCTTGACGTCAATAACTCCCTCATTGAACAGTTCGGGATGGCCTCCCAGGTTCATTGTCAAATCCTTGCTGGCTGTGATTGTGCCGAAATTCTTGGTGGGGCATCCTAAATTCAGGGAGACACATTCAAGATTACCGCCGTTTTGTATGGTGAGGGTGTTGTTATTGCCGATAGTAAGGTTGCTTGCGATGATTTTACCGCCGTTCATTACATATATGTCAAGGTTTGAATTTAGATTGCCGTTTAACTCCCAAACACCTTGTACGAATACGGTTGCCCGGTCATTATTGTTGGTTTTTATAGTCTGCCTTTCGGTTTCCCCTCTGCCTATAATATACTTGGCTCCGTTGGAGAGCACTCCGGAGCTGTTGTCGTTAAACTTGTCTGATGTGGCTGGAACAGACGGTATTACCTCCGATTCCTTATATTCCTTATCCTCAATTTCCGTTATTCCCGCTTGCCGGGCTGCTTCGAATGCAGAGTTGGAGCTACTCGTAACTCCGCTTGCCGCCCTTGTGCCGGTGGAAACGTAAAACAGTTTACAGTTCATTGTTCCTCCGTTTTCAGGAATTGCATATTCGTATACTTCTTTACGCTGTTTGGGATCTGTCTGGCGGATAAACAATCTTGTGGTTGCTTTGGAGATACTGACTTCTGTATTGTAGCTTTTGTTCTTGTTGGCAGTACCCGCTGCGATAGGAGTGACGCTGGCGTTGGATATCGGATTATCGGTAAAGACTTCTATAAGATACTTATACCGACCGTTAAACTCATCTTTTACTTCAACGTTCAAGTTTACGGCATTGATCATGGACCAGTCGAAGCTGTCGGGAGCGGAAAAGTCTTCTCCTAACGGATTTTCTTTCGGCACTGTCTGAATTCCTCTTTCGGGATCGTACACATCGTCTGTGCAACCGGCAGGCACCAAAGTGCTGACAATGGCTGCCATTACTGAAAAACGGTTGAATAATTTCATAAGCTAATCTATCAACGTTATTACTGCTTTGTTTGCTCTTGGATAAAATAATCAACTTCTGATTGTTTACGCTGCAAAAATACTATATTATTTGAATATCTTAGCTATATATATTGTATTTTTTAATAATAGAGGAGATGAATTTGTAAGATTCGGCGGTTAAGTGATCTTATAAACTTGTAGATTGTGCTCAGCTTAGAGGGGAGAAAGGCTTTGAGAAAAAAGAGGAAATTACTCTTTTGTAATTTCCCCTGCTAAATCCGAATTCATCCGGTGACGAATTTCTGTTTGGCTAAGTCCATGCCCCAGAAGGAACATTAGCTTTGTAACGGCACATTCGGGCGTACTGTCATAACCGCTGATGACTCCGGCTTGAAGAAGATGCAGCCCGGTTTCGTAGCGGCCCATCTCTACGCCTCCACTTTGGCATTGAGTGATGTTGACAATGATGATGCCACGCTCGGTCGCGTCCTTTAACTGCCGGACGAACCATTCTTTTTGGGGGGCATTCCCGGAACCGAATGTCTTGAGAACTACTGCTTTCAATCCCGGTACATGAAGTACGGAATTAATGATACTCTCCTGAATGCCGGGAAACAGTGTAAGCACCACGACATTGGTATCGAAGAGGTAATGCGGTTTCATCGGTCGTGTGGGATCGGGACAGCGGATGATATGTTCGTTGTAACGGATATGGATTCCTGCTTTTGCCAAGGCGGGATAGTTGAAAGACCGGAAAGCATTGAAATTTTCAGCATTAATTTTGGTAGTCCGATTGCCTCGCATCAGTTCGTTTTCAAAGAAGATGCACACTTCGGGAACAACAGCGGTGCCGTCCGGATGTTTGGCGGCAGCTATTTCAATAGAAGTAATCAAGTTTTCTTTTCCGTCTGTACGTAATGTTCCGATAGGGAGTTGCGAACCGGTAAGGATGACCGGCTTCGCGAGGTTCTCAAGCATGAAACTGAGTGCCGATGCCGTATAAGACATTGTATCGGTGCCATGCAGAATAACAAAACCGTCGAAGTTGGTGTAATTACTGTTTATGATTTCAACAATCTTTGCCCATAAGGAAGGTTCCATATCGGAGGAGTCAATAGGAGGATCGAACTGATAGGAGGAGATGCGGTAATTGAAACGCTTCAGTTCGGGAACGTGTTTGAGCAGGTGGTCGAAATTGAAGTTTTCGAGAGCACCGGTTTCGGGATTTTCTATCATTCCGATAGTCCCGCCTGTGTAAATTAAGAGAATGGAGGGATAATCTGCTTTCATAAATATCGCGTTTTACTTCTTTTTCGGGCACAAAGATAATACAAACCGAGAGTAGAATGAAATGAATTTATTCATTTTTTATGCCGAGGCTCTGTTTATCTTCGCTTTCCTTGCTCCCTTTTCATTACAAATCTTCTTTCAAGTGCGTAATGGCTTGCTGTGCATCTCCTTTGTATTTATTGAGCAGAGTTACGAAACGGCTTCCTATGATAGCTCCGGAAGCATGGGAGCAGGCAGCATCGAAAGTCTGTTTGTTGCTGATACCGAAACCTACCATGCGTGGGTTGTGCAGATTCATGTCTTGAATTTTTTTGAAATAAGCCTGTTTTCGGTTGTCGAAATCCTTTTGTGCGCCGGTGGTAGCAGCTGATGATACCATATAAATGAAACCGTCGGTGTGGGCATCTATTTCGCGGATACGCTTTTCGTCGGTTTCGGGGGTAATGAGCATGATGACGCGTAGGTCATATTTCAGTGCAATCGTCTTATAGTTTTTTTCGTAATCCCTGAAAGGCAGATCGGGTATGATTACACCGTCAATGCCACATTCCGCACATTTCCGGCAGAATGCCTCAAAGCCGAAATGCATGATGGGGTTGAGATAGCCCATTAAGAGCAACGGGATGCGGACATCACGACGAATATCCTGTAATTGTTCGAAAAGGAGACGGAGGGACATGCCGTTGCGCAGGGCACAGGTGGCAGCATCTTGGATGACGATGCCATCGGCCATTGGATCGCTGAAAGGAATACCGATTTCTATCATGTTCACTCCATTTTTTTCGAGGGTGCGGATAACATCGGCTGTACCCTCAAGCGTGGGGCAACCGGCACAGAAGTAGATAGACAGCAGGTTGCCGGGATTGTTTTGAAAGAGTAGGTTGATTCGGTTCATATTGAGTTCGCTGTTAATAGGTTTATTATTACGGGTTATGTTATTTGTTGGCGGTTTCACCGTTTCTTATCTCTTGAATGAAGTTTTTGATGCGCTCCACATCTTTTTGTCCCGGTACAGTTTCAAAACGGCTATTGATGTCGATGCCGGCCAGTTTGGGATGATGAAACTCTTTGATTGCTTTGGTGCTGTACGGGTTGATTCCTCCGCTGAGCAGAAAAGGGGTCATTCCTCCATAACGATACAGCAGGTTCCAGTCGAACTGGTTGCCGGAACCGCCATATTGCGGGGTTTTGGTGTCGAACAGATAATAATCGCATAATCCTTTGTAGGCTGAGGTGCACATTAAATCTTTGGGATGTGAAATGGAGAATGCCTTGATGAGATGCAGGCCGTTGTTGCATAGTGATCGACAGTACTCGGGAGATTCGTCACCATGAAGCTGTATGTAATCCAATGCGAAGCGATCGGCATACATCAGGATATTTTCTTTGTTTTCATTGACAAAAACGCCGACACGCTTTGCGTGGACAGGCAGATAATCGGGCAATTCGCATAGGCAGCGGGGGGACTTGGGGTAGAAGATGAAGCCTATCATATCTACACCCAGTTGTTCTACTTCGCGGATGTTTTCCGCTTCGGTCATGCCGCATACTTTGATACTAAGAGGAGTCATATTCTTGAATGATTTGTGGTTGGTAATTTACTTTTGAGAAATGATGGGAGAGATGAAATCTTTCAGTGTATCTCCGGGGTGGTCGGTTTTCATAAAAGCCTCTCCGATGAGAAAGCCGCGGAAACCGGCAGCACGCAGACTGCGAATTGTTTCGGGATGCGAGATGCCGCTTTCCGAAACGAGTATGGGCATATTACGGACATCGGAAGCGCCTTTCTTTGATCCTATTGCTTGTTGAAGCTGTCGGGCTATGCGGAAAGAGTTTTTTACGTCGGTGACAAATGTGCCGAGATTGCGGTTGTTTACGCCTAACATATCCACTTCTTTGTTTATATAAGGCAGCTCAGAGGGATTGTGAATTTCGAGTAATACTTCCAACCCCAGGGCGTGGGCTTGAGTGGTGAGGGTGGTACATTCTTTTTGCGTCAGGCAGGCGGCAATCAGTAGTACGGCATCCGCACCAACGATACGTGCTTGCAACAGCTGGTATTCGTCGATAATGAAGTCTTTTCGCAGAATTGGGATGTCGACCAGCGGACGCGCTGTGCTGATGTCTCGCAGCGAGCCGCCAAAGAATTTTTCATCCGTAAGGATAGAGAGTGCGGAGGCACCGGCGGTTTCGTATGCTGCGGGTATTTCTTCGGCTTTGGCGGTCTCATATATCCAGCCTTTCGAGGGGGAACGGCGCTTGAACTCGGCAATGATTCCCGTAGGCGAGGACGCAAGGGCCTGTCTCATACTATGGCGGGGGACTGAGGAACTTTCCATGAGTTTCTGCACTTGCTCGCGTAGTTGTTCCGGTGAAACGGATTGTTTCTGCAACTCTACTTCTGTTCGTTTGTGGGCGATGATTTCAGATAAAATATCCATGGCATTATTGAATTTGATTTTCAGGATTTTAGTGATTGATCTCTATAAACTTTTTCAACGTTTTCAGTGCACGTCCGCTTTCCAGTGATTCGCGGGCAATGGCAATGCATTCTTCAATCTCTTTTTCCGGCTCTATTACCTGAATGGCAAAGGCCGCATTGACAATGACGCATTGTGTCTGGGCGGCTTCTGCACGATTGTTCAGGACATTGTCGAAGATGCGTGCTGCATCTTCCTTGCAAATACCTCCGGACAGTTCTTCGGGACGTACTGCGCTGAAACCGAGGGCTTGCGGACGGTAGATGCGCTCATAATTGCGTGTCATCACTTTGAATTCATCGGTCAGTGAGATTTCATCGTAGTTGTCCAGACTGTTTACAACGGCAAAGTCGATGCCGAGTTTATAGAAAACATTCGTGTAAAGACGCATTTGTGAGAGATCTGCTACGCCCAGCAATTGATACGCGGGCTCGCATGGATTCACCAAAGGCCCCAGCAGGTTGAACAGTGTGCGTACTCCCAGTGCTTTGCGCACAGGAGCCACAAGTTTCATTGCCGGATTGAACAGTTGTGCGTGCAGATAGGCGATGTTACATTCTTCCATACTTCGTTTCAACGTGTCGGGGTTGTTGGTGAAGCGGATTCCATGTTGCTCTATTACGTTGCTTGCTCCACTGACGGAGGTAGCGCCGTAATTGCCATGTTTGGCTACTTTATAACCTGCTCCGGCTACAATGAAACAGGCGCAGGTGGAGATGTTGAACGTGTTCTTTCCGTCTCCGCCGGTACCTACGATGTCAATGGGACGATAAGGTGCGAAGTTTATATGGATTCGTGTTTCCATAAGCGCTTCGCGAAAGCCTGCCAGCTCGTCTACTGTAATGCTGCGCATTTGAAAAACAGTAAGTAATGCTGCAACTTGAGCTTCGGGATATATTCCCCGGCTGATGTTGAGGAGGAGTTGTCTGGCTTCCTCTGTGGTGAGCTCTTCATGGTTGAAGAGACGGGTCAATATTGCTTTCATAGGATGTGTCATTTACTTTTGTGAGATGTAATGTTTTCATCACCTTGTAACCAGTTTGCCATTATTTGTTTTCCGTCGGGGGTCAGTACGGATTCCGGATGAAACTGAATACCGCGGACGTCATATTCTCGATGTTTCAATGCCATAATCTGCCCTTCGGGACTGACGGCGGTAATGGCAAGCGTTTCAGGAAAGTTTTCCGTATCTACTACCCAGGAGTGATAGCGTCCTACGGGAATTCTTGCGGGCAGTCCCCGGAAAATATAATCCGGCTCTGTCAGTTGTATGTCGGTTTGTACGCCATGAAACACTTTGCTGAGGTTGACTAACCGTCCGCCAAAGACCTGCCCGATAGCTTGTTCGCCCAGACAGACGCCCAATATGGGTTTCTTGCCGGAATAGGTGCGTATTACATCTAGCAATAGTCCGGCTTCTTCGGGTACGCCGGGGCCGGGAGAAAGAATGATTTTATCGTACTGTTCCAGCTCTTCTATTTTGAATTGGTCATTGCGTAGCACATCTACCTTTGCGCCGAGTTCTTTCACCAGATGTGCAAGGTTGTAGGTGAAAGAGTCATAATTGTCTATGATTACTACCATGGGGTTATTTATTATTTTGAAATTCTTTACATTTTCTCTGCCATAATGATTGCCTTCTTCAATGCTCCTAACTTGTTGTTCACTTCTTGGAGTTCGTATTCATCATTGCTTTGGGCCACAATGCCGCCGCCTGCCTGAAACCATAGCACTCCATTACGACTGACGAAAGTGCGGATGGTGATTGCCTGATTCAGACTTCCGTTCAGGCCGATGAAGCCGATGCAGCCCCCGTATGCACCGCGGTTGTGTGTTTCCAGTTCACTGATGAGCTGCATGGCGCGGACTTTCGGCGCACCACTCAGTGTGCCGGCAGGGAAGGTGTCAATGAACGTCTTAATAGGGTCTGCATCATTGTTCAGCGTGCCGCTGACGCGGCTCACAAGGTGAATGACATGGCTGTAATATTGCATTTCCTTGTAGAAATCCACTTTTACGTCATGGCAGTTGCGGCTGAGGTCGTTACGGGCAAGATCCACTAACATCACATGTTCTGCGTTTTCTTTGGGGTCGTCGTGCAGGTGTCGTGCATTTACGGCATCCTGTACCGGATTACCGGTGCGTTTGGTGGTGCCGGCAATGGGATCTATGTAGGCATGAGTTCCTTCAATGCGACAATGTGTTTCGGGTGAAGAACCGAAAATGCGGAAACCTCCGAAGTCGAAATAGAACAGGTAAGGCGAGGGGTTGATGCTGCGCAAGGCGCGGTAGAGCTTGAAGTCATCGCCTACGAAACGTTGCTCGAAACGACGGGAGAGGACTATCTGAAAAACATCACCTCGCAGGCAGTGGGTTATGCCCCGCCGGATGTTGGCTTTGTGTTCCTCATCCGTCAGCGGAGAAGTGGTTTCGCCGACAGCGCGAAACCCATAAGTAGTGTAGTTGCGGTTGTGAATTGCTTTCTGCACCTTGTCCAGTTCGCTTTTCTCGCCGGGAGCAAGCATCTCCAACAACAGCATCTCGTTTTTGAAATCGTTGAAGACGATGAGGTATTTATATAATATATATAGCATATCCGGCGCGTCGTTGGTTGCTTCACGACTGTCTTTGACAGCGATGTTCTCAAAATACCGTACGGCATTGAAAGATGTGTAGCCGTACAGACCGTAATAATTACTGTATTCTCCCTTCACGTGGAAACGATTGAGAAAGTCATGCAAAGCATTTTCCACATGGTATTCCTCGGTTATGGGGCGCTCTTCACGCGTACCGTCGGGCAAGCGGAATACAGAGATTCCATGATCTATGCTGAAGCTTGCCACCGGACAAAGCCCGATGAAGGAACGGCTGTTCTCGCTGCCATGATAGTCGGAACTCTCCATGAGTGCACTTTGGGGAAAGATGTCACGCACCTTCAGGTAGGTGCTTACGGGAGTGTGCAGGTCGCCAAGCATCGTACGGCTCACTGTCTGATAATTATACTGTTTCATTATTCCAACTTATAATTTGTAATTCAAATATGTTTCCACATCCTTGTCTCCCCGTCCCGAAACTGTCAGCACAACCACATCGTCGGTTTTAAAGTTCAGCTTCTCCAGCGCACCCAATGCATGGGCACTTTCCAGTGCGGGGATGATGCCTTCGAGTTTTGTCAGCTCATAGGCGGCGCGGATGGCTTCGTCATCATTTATGGAGAGTACGATGGCGCGTTTCTGCGCAGCAAGGTTGGCGTGCATGGGACCGATGCCCGGATAATCTAGGCCGGCGGAGATAGAGTAGGGTTCTTCGATCTGCCCGTCCTCATTTTGAATGACGTAGGTGCGTGCACCATGAATGATACCCAGTTTTCCAAGGGCAATGGTAGCGGCTGTCATGCCGGTTTCTACTCCTTTGCCGCCGGCTTCAGCGAGCACGATCTGTACGCGTTCATCATCGATGTAGTGGTAAATGGTTCCGGCTGCATTACTGCCGCCGCCTACACAGGCTACGAGGTAATCCGGACAGTCGCGTCCTTCTTTTTCCATGAGCTGCTTTCTTATCTCTTCGCTGATGACCGATTGTAAGCGTGCCACCATGTCGGGATAAGGGTGTGGACCTACGGTGGAACCAATAATGTAGTATGTATCTGCCGGATGGCAACACCAGTCGCGTATGGCTTCGTTGGTAGCGTCTTTCAGGGTCATGTTACCGCTGGTTACGGGGATTACGGTTGCTCCCAGCATCTTCATCTTTTCTACATTGATGCGCTGGCGTTCTACATCGGTCTTGCCCATGTATACAATGCACTCCATATTCATCAGGGCACAAACCGTGGCAGTGGCAACCCCATGCTGGCCTGCACCTGTTTCAGCGATGATACGTCGCTTCCCCATGCGGCGTGCCAGTAAAATCTGACCAATGGTATTATTGATTTTGTGGGCACCGGTATGGTTCAGGTCTTCTCGCTTCAGATAAATCTTGCAGCCGTACTTCTCCGACAGGCGGTGGGCAAGGTAGAGTGGAGAAGGACGTCCTACGTAGTCACGCAGTAGCCAGTCATATTCCTGTCTGAAATCTTTACTTTGCAGGACACTGAGATAGTTTTTTTGCAATTCCTCTACACATTTGTGGAGTATTTCGGGGACATATGCTCCACCGAATTCTCCGTAATAACCTTCTTCGTCAACTAAGAAACTTGCCATGTTATTTACTGTTTTACGATTAACTATTTACTATTTACTGTTGAAATCATAGAGAGTGACAAACTTTATTTAAATAGAAAGAGCCCTGTCGCTTGGTGCGACAGGGCTCTTTCTAAATATCTATCATATTACATATATACATACGAGCACTGCTCCCTTACGACTGTCGGAGTTGTAATGGGTGCCACCACCAATATGTATTTACGAATATTGTTTTCATTGTCTTTTTTTGTTTTAACGGGGGCAAATATAAACAGATTGTTTTAATTACCAAAATAAATCTTACTTTTTTTATGTAAGAACATTCTTTCTGAATTTTTGTTCTTTATAGAATTAACAGCCGTTATTTATTTATATTAAAAGAAAGGAACAGACTATGAAGCGAAAACATTTGGTTGCCGTAGGTGCAATTATTGCTATTGTATTATTGCTATATTGGCTTTTTATTGCCGAAGACTTGAACGCATGGCTCAATGTAAATTGATTTTTTTCGTATCATCATGCGGGAGTGTTTGGATAAATAATGTATCTTCGCAAAAAATCAAAGACTCATGAAAGGATTAAGTTATTCATTCTTGCGTGCGATATGTGCGCTGGTTATTGGCTTGGTATTGGTGATGTTCCCCGATCAGGCCGGCGATTATTTTGTGATAACGATTGGTGTAATTTTTCTTGTACCTTCGCTCATCAGTATCATAGGATATTATGCTCAGGCAGCCGAGGTGCGCCGCCGTTTTCCTGTAGAGGGAGTAGGTAGCTTGCTATTCGGGCTATGGCTGATTATTATGCCCGGCTTTTTTGCCGATTTATTGACGTTTGTATTGGGCTTTATTCTTGTGATGGGCGGTGTGCAACAGATAGCATCGCTTTCGGCTGCCCGACGGTGGACACCCGTACCGGGTGGGTTTTATGTTGTTCCGGTGTTGATATTGCTTGCCGGACTGATTGCTTTGTTCAATCCTACCGGAGTGCGTTCTACGGCATTTATAATTATAGGGATCACCAGTTTGGTTTATGCGGTTTCGGAATTGATAAACTGGTTTAAGTTTACCCGTCTCCGTCCAAAAGCACCGGTTGCCGGCGATAAAACTTCTGACGAGGACATCGAAGATGCAAAAATCATAGAATAGCGTGTAGCTGAGGCGTAAATTTTATTGCTATCCGTCATTCGAAGCACAACGAAGAAGGTTATTTTCTATCATGAAGAGCTGGTTCTTTGTTGCGTCCCGAATGACGGATTCTTTTTCAAATATTCTTCTGCAAATATTCTTCGATCTCTTCGGCTGTGGCATCTTTCAGCAGTACTGTTTTGTCCTTGTCCAGCAGATACAGAGTGGGAATTGCTTTCAGATCGTATAGGTTCTTTTGATCAATCATCTGTTTTTTGTCGTATCCGTTAATCCAGTCACTGGGAAAATCGGAGAGGTGCTTCTGCCATTCTGCCAGATCTATATCCGGGTAGAGGGAAAGAACCTTCACCTTGTGCTGCGCAATGGCTTGGCTTACGGTAGGGCTCTGCTTCAAGGCTTTAATCGTTTCATTGCAGGCATGGCAGCCGGGATTATTGATGAAGAGCAGTGTGTAGGGCGCTTTTAGGGCGTACAGCGTGCCTTGTTTCCCGTTGGCAAGTGTATAAGTGAAGTCCAGTGCTTTAGTACCTATGCGGTTCTTCTGTGCCAGGGCTCGACGTGCTTTCGGTCGTATTTTCTCTGTATCGTCCAAAATGGGGGATTTCAGCATAGCGTCCAAGACGGAGATGTACAATTCTTCGTTGCGCATCGGTGAGTTGGGGTCATACAGATATTTGTCAGCAAGAGACGTCAGGTACATATAGCATTTCTTTTCTTTTTCTGCCTGTGTAAGTAAGGTTTTCAGGGCAATGTCGGCAGTAGAGGCGGGTACTAACTGCAGGATGTCAATGAAGTTCACCCAGCCTTGCTCTGTCACTTCGGGGTGGTGTATGTAGTTGCTGTCGGCAAAGTTCACATTGTCCCAGTAGTGGCGTGCCAGATAGTCTGCACGCTGTTCCGTAGTATTTAGCATAACAGGTATTGTGGGGAGTGTGAGGGTAGTGATAGTATCTGTCTCAATCACTTTTGATTGTTTGATACTTGCTTGCCCGTTACTGCATGCGGTGTTGGTGTTCAGTAACAAAGGCAATAATATATAAGCGGGTAACAGCTTTATGATTTTCGTTTTTTTCATATATAAAGTATAATTTGTAGAGAATATAATAAATGGATTTATGAAAGAGACTTTTCTTGCATATTATCTTTATTATTTAATGTCGCAAAGATAATTGAAAAATAGGTGAAATGGCAACTGTAAATGTCTTTTTCTGAATGAAAATTAGGGTGCTTATTATAAATATCGCATGTCTGTGTGTATATGGTGTGTACTTTATCTTCTCAGACAGCCAATCTTTTTTGTTAACCTTAAATTTAATCGGTGGTTCTCCGACTTGCTGCTCAAAGCCTTTCTCTATGTGCATAAGTCTTGGCAGGAGGATTGTCATAGTGAGACTCCGCTATGATTCCTGCTCCTCCGTATAATCATGTGAGAAACTACACATTTTCGTCCTTAATCCATTGCTTGGTAGATGTTTACACTGTCATAACTGTAGATATTTACTTTTCTTGCATAACTTCCATCCGATATCTTTGCGCAAGCGTTGCGGATAAAGGCAGTGAAGGGCTTTGTGCAGTGTGTATAAATTTAAGTGACTGGCAAAGATAATGAATTCAGAGAGTCATGCATCGTCGTGCCGGTGCAAAACGGATGGTCTGTTTACTCCGAACACATCATCCGTTTGCCCCGAACGCATCATCTGTTTCCTTCAAACGCATCATCCGTTTTCCTCAAACGTATTATCCTTTTGTTTTTTCCCTTTTTTATGCTCCTTTCCCTGCATTTTCTCTTCCTTTCCGCGCCTCTTCCTTTCTTTTTTGGGTTGCCCGGTAGATATACGATAGTATATCTTATCTTCTTATTATTTATATTGTGTCCGTTTGTTGGTTGTAGGGGTGGTTGTTGGGCCTGTTCAAGTTGCTGATAACAAGCGTAATAGGGTGGCTATTTGGGTGTCCGTTTTGTGGTTGTAATGACTAAACCGCTGTTATGTGGCTTTTTACAGGTAATGTCCGGCTTGAAACCGCCCGTCCTTATGCCCGCCCACGCGCCCGCCCGTACGTGCGTGTGTATATATATTGTGTGTCTTCCTTCCCCCTTTGTTTTCCTTTAAAAAATCATGTTCTGCAACCTGTTTGTCAATCAGTCATTTATGAAAAAGTTTTGATATTTCTGATAAAAAAAGCCTTGTATATTTGGTGCGTATTCCCAAATCCGCTACTTTTGCATCCGCTTTCGAGAACGGGGGCAGCGATAGTTTGACATTCTGACAGAAACGGAGTAGGAACCCTTCCTTTTTTCTTGTTATTTGGTGCTGTTTGTTTCATGAATACCGCCTTTAAAAAGAAAAATGAAAAAAACTTCAGATTTATTTGGAGTATATTAAATAAAGTTCTTACCTTTGCACCCGCTTTCAAAATGAGAGCAGCGTTGTTTGACAATCTTTTTGAAATCCGGGCGGTAACGACAGTTCTTTTTCTTTGTTCTTCCTTTCGCAAGAGAGATGACTTGAAGAAAGAAAAAAATAAAAAAAAACTTCCGAAAATATTTGGAAGATATGAAATAAAGTCCTTACCTTTGCATCCGCTTTTGAAAAGAAAAGCAATCGTAAAACAAGCGATCTTTGAACAGATTTACATAAACAATACAAGTAGTACAAGAGCAGGTACATTCTTAATTTTTTAAGATATGTATCTGGGTAAAAAAAGAACCGTCAATACTTATTAATATATAGGTAATTGAAAAGCTTTTTTAAATTCGAGCGTCCTGAACAGAGCAAGAACCACTCCTATGGAGTGATTAACAATACTTTTACAATGAAGAGTTTGATCCTGGCTCAGGATGAACGCTAGCTACAGGCTTAACACATGCAAGTCGAGGGGCAGCATGATTGAAGCTTGCTTCAATCGATGGCGACCGGCGCACGGGTGAGTAACACGTATCCAACCTGCCGATAACTCGGGGATAGCCTTTCGAAAGAAAGATTAATACCCGATAGTATAGTTTTTCCGCATGGTTTCACTATTAAAGAATTTCGGTTATCGATGGGGATGCGTTCCATTAGATAGTTGGCGGGGTAACGGCCCACCAAGTCAACGATGGATAGGGGTTCTGAGAGGAAGGTCCCCCACATTGGAACTGAGACACGGTCCAAACTCCTACGGGAGGCAGCAGTGAGGAATATTGGTCAATGGACGAGAGTCTGAACCAGCCAAGTAGCGTGAAGGATGACTGCCCTATGGGTTGTAAACTTCTTTTATACGGGAATAAAGTGGAGTATGCATACTCCTTTGTATGTACCGTATGAATAAGGATCGGCTAACTCGTGCCAGCAGCCGCGGTAATACGGAGGATCCGAGCGTTATCCGGATTTATTGGGTTTAAAGGGAGCGTAGGCGGGTGCTTAAGTCAGTTGTGAAAGTTTGCGGCTCAACCGTAAAATTGCAGTTGATACTGGGCGCCTTGAGTGCAGCATAGGTAGGCGGAATTCGTGGTGTAGCGGTGAAATGCTTAGATATCACGAAGAACTCCGATTGCGAAGGCAGCTTACTGGACTGTAACTGACGCTGATGCTCGAAAGTGTGGGTATCAAACAGGATTAGATACCCTGGTAGTCCACACAGTAAACGATGAATACTCGCTGTTGGCGATACACAGTCAGCGGCCAAGCGAAAGCATTAAGTATTCCACCTGGGGAGTACGCCGGCAACGGTGAAACTCAAAGGAATTGACGGGGGCCCGCACAAGCGGAGGAACATGTGGTTTAATTCGATGATACGCGAGGAACCTTACCCGGGCTTAAATTGCAGCGGAATGTAGTGGAAACATTACAGCCTTCGGGCCGCTGTGAAGGTGCTGCATGGTTGTCGTCAGCTCGTGCCGTGAGGTGTCGGCTTAAGTGCCATAACGAGCGCAACCCTTATCTATAGTTACTATCAGGTCATGCTGAGGACTCTATGGAGACTGCCGTCGTAAGATGTGAGGAAGGTGGGGATGACGTCAAATCAGCACGCCCCTTACGTCCGGGGCTACACACGTGTTACAATGGGGGTACAGAAGGCAGCTACCTGGCGACAGGATGCTAATCCCGAAAACCTCTCTCAGTTCGGATTGGAGTCTGCAACCCGACTCCATGAAGCTGGATTCGCTAGTAATCGCGCATCAGCCACGCGCGGTGAATACGTTCCCGGGCCTTGTACACACCGCCCGTCAAGCCATGAAAGCCGGGGGTACCTGAAGTACGTAACCGCAAGGAGCGTCCTAGGGTAAAACTGGTGATTGGGGCTAAGTCGTAACAAGGTAGCCGTACCGGAAGGTGCGGCTGGAACACCTCCTTTCTGGAGCGACGCTCTTACGAATAAAGAAGCTGGTTCTTGAAGTTTGCTTCCATAAGAACCTCTTGTACTGCGAAGATTGTTTATTAATATAAAGAGAAAGTAGAAGCCGAGCCTTAGGGTGAGGGTTTGACTGACAGTCCTATAGCTCAGTTGGTTAGAGCGCTACACTGATAATGTAGAGGTCGGCAGTTCAACTCTGCCTGGGACTACTTCGGAAACGAAGGGGATTAGCTCAGCTGGCTAGAGCACCTGCTTTGCACGCAGGGGGTCAACGGTTCGAATCCGTTATTCTCCACTCTTGTCATATTAACGGTGGCGTTGTCACTTAACAGCTGACAGTTCATTGTTAATCCCTGATAAAACGATCTTTGACATGATGTAACGTAAAAAAGTAAAGTTAAAGCTGAAAGTATATATCGACCATACGTTGTCGGTAAGACTAAAAGTAAGCAAGGGCGCATGGCGGATGCCTTGGCTCTCGGAGGCGATGAAGGACGTGATAAGCTGCGATAAGCTTCGGGTAGGTGCAAATAACCTTTGATCCGGAGATTTCCGAATGGGACAACCCGGTTGGTTGAAGACCAATCATTCTGCATAGCAGAAGGCTAACGCAGGGAACTGAAACATCTTAGTACCTGCAGGAAAAGAAAATAAATAATGATTCCCCTAGTAGTGGCGAGCGAACGGGGACCAGCCCAAACCACCTATGTTACGGCATATGTGGGGTTGTAGGACCACGATGTGGCATGAAAGTTGGTGAGCAGAATGTTCTGGAAAGTACAGCCATAGAGCATGATAGCTGCGTATGCGAAGCCAACCCAAGCCTAGTGGTATCCTGAGTAGCGCGGAGCACGAGGAATTCTGCGTGAATCTGCCGGGACCATCCGGTAAGGCTAAATACTCCCGAGAGACCGATAGTGAACCAGTACTGTGAAGGAAAGGTGAAAAGCACTTCGAACAGAAGAGTGAAATAGTTCCTGAAACCATGCGCCTACAAGCGGTCGGAGCTCGCAAGAGTGACGGCGTGCCTTTTGCATAATGAACCTACGAGTTACTTTTTCCGGCAAGGTTAAGGATCTTGAGATCTGCAGCCGAAGCGAAAGCGAGTCTTAACAGGGCGTATAGTCGGAAGGAGTAGACGCGAAACCAAGTGATCTACCCTTGAGCAGGTTGAAGGATGGGTAACACCATCTGGAGGACCGAACCAATAAGCGTTGAAAAGCTTCTGGATGACTTGAGGGTGGGGGTGAAAGGCTAATCAAACTTGGAGATAGCTCGTACTCCCCGAAATGCATTTAGGTGCAGCCTTGACTTATACTGACATGAGGTAGAGCGACTGATAAGATGCGAGGGCTTCACCGCCTATCAAGTCTTGACAAACTCCGAATGCGTGTCAGTTCTATGTCAGGAGTGAGGGCATGGGTGCTAAGGTCCATGTCCTAAAGGAGAACAATCCGGACCAACAGCTAAGGTCCCGAAATGAATACTAAGTTGAACTAACGAAGTCAGATTGCTAAGACAGCTAGGATGTTGGCTTGGAAGCAGCCATTCATTTAAAGAGTGCGTAACAGCTCACTAGTCGAGGAGTTTGGCGTGGATAATAATCGGGCATTAAGTATTCTACCGAAGCTTTGGGATGTGTAAACATCGGTAGGGGAGCATTCCACTCTGCGTCGAAGGTGAAGCGTGAGCTTTGCTGGAGCGTGTGGAAAAGCAAATGTAGGTATAAGTAACGATAAAGGGGTGGGAAACCCCCTCGCCGAAAGACTAAGGTTTCCTGATCAACGCTAATCGGATCAGGGTTAGTCGGGTCCTAAGGCTCAGCCGAACGGCGAGGCCGATGGCAGAACAGGTTAATATTCCTGTACTACCTTTAGGAGTGATGTGGAGACGGAGCAGTGACAGCGCCGCCATCTGACGGAATAGATGGTTGAAGGGTGTAGATGTTGATTCCTGTAGGCAAATCCGCAGGAAGAGTCGAACCTGATAGTATACAGCGTTCTTCGAACAATGTAATAGTGCGTGTAAACATACTTCCAAGAAAATCCGCTAAACTTAATCCTAACGGTACCCGTACCGTAAACGGACACACGTAGTCGGGTTGAATATACTAAGGCGCTTGAGTGATTCACGGTTAAGGAACTAGGCAAACTGACCCTGTAACTTCGGGATAAAGGGTCCTCATCAGTGATGGTGAGGCGCAGAGAATCGGTCCAGGCAACTGTTTAACAAAAACACAGGGCTGTGCAAAATAGAAATATGAAGTATACAGCCTGACACCTGCCCGGTGCTGGAAGGTTAAGAGGAGATGTCATCGCAAGAGAAGCATTGAATTGAAGCCCCAGTAAACGGCGGCCGTAACTATAACGGTCCTAAGGTAGCGAAATTCCTTGTCGGGTAAGTTCCGACCTGCACGAATGGTGTAATGATCTGGACGCTGTCTCAACCGTGTGAGCTCAGTGAAATTGTAGTATCGGTGAAGATGCCGATTACCCGCGATGGGACGAAAAGACCCCGTGAACCTTTACTATAGCTTAACATTGAATTTGGGTAATTGATGTGTAGGATAGGCCGGAGGCTTTGAAGCAGGTACGCCAGTATTTGTGGAGCCGCTGTTGAAATACGGCCCTTTGATTATTTGAGTTCTAACTCGCCGTTGCGAGGACACTGTTTGGTGGGTAGTTTGACTGGGGTGGTCGCCTCCAAAAGCGTAACGGAGGCTTCTAAAGGTGCCCTCACGACGATTGGTAACCGTCGGTAGAGTGTAATGGCATAAGGGCGCTTGACTGGGAGACTTACAAGTCGATCAGGTAGGAAACTAGAGCATAGTGATCCGGTGTTTCTGTATGGAAAGGACATCGCTCAAAGGATAAAAGGTACTCCGGGGATAACAGGCTGATCCCTCCCAAGAGCTCATATCGACGGAGGGGTTTGGCACCTCGATGTCGGCTCGTCACATCCTGGGGCTGGAGAAGGTCCCAAGGGTTGGGCTGTTCGCCCATTAAAGTGGCACGCGAGCTGGGTTCAGAACGTCGTGAGACAGTTCGGTCTCTATCTATCGTGGGCGTATGAAATTTGCGTGGCTCTGACACTAGTACGAGAGGACCGTGTTGGACTGACCTCTGGTTTACCGGTTGTGCCGCCAGGTGCATTGCCGGGTATCTAAGTCGGGATTGGATAAGTGCTGAAAGCATCTAAGTACGAAGCCAGCCACAAGATTAGATTTCTTAGGGTCGTCAAAGACGATGACGTTGATAGGATGCAGGTGTACAGGCAGCGATGTCATAGCCGAGCATTACTAATTGCCCGTTCACTTTTGGTTTTACCCAGTATGGGTGGTATATACGTTCAGCGTACCGGTTTTCGTAGTATTGCCGGTGGTTGCTTTACTTTTTTTGCATCATGTCTACCTTATTCAGGTGACTATAGCACTGAGGTTCCACCTCTTCCCATTCCGAACAGAGAAGTTAAGCTCAGTCACGCCGATGGTACTGCGTAACAGTGGGAGAGTAGGTAGTCGCCGTTTTTGATGAAGCCCTTGTATCGGAAGATACAGGGGCTTTTTTTTGTGTCCGGATATTACCCTTTCATCTGTCTTTTTTCCGTTTTCACTCCTTCTTTCTTTTTTCTTTGTTATCTTATTGTTATCTTTACAGAACAAAATTGGTGAAAAACGATGTTTTTTAGGAAAATGGGCAACTTTTATTTCATTCTTTTTGTCTAATATCAAATGGTTTTTCGTAATTTTGGCGTGAATCTAATAAGAACGGAAAAATAATCATGCAATTAATATTGTAATAAATCATATAATAATTCCTGTAAGATATGGAAAACAAGATTCAAGAGCTAACCGATAAGATTTATCGTGAAGGGGTGGAAAAAGGCAATGAAGAAGCCAAAAAACTCATCACAAAAGCTCAGGAAGAGGCCAAGAAAATTGTAGAAAATGCACAGAAAGAAGCTGATTCTATTTTAGCTACTGCTCATAAGTCTGCTGATGAGTTGGCTGAGAATACCAAATCAGAGTTAAAATTGTTTGCTGGCCAAGCAGTGAATGCTTTGAAATCTGAAATCGCTACTTTAGTAACGAATAAGATTGTAAGTGCTGATGTAAAGGCTTTTGCTGCAAACAAAGATTTTCTTAATGCTTTTATTGTTGCATTGGCATCTAAATGGAGCGTAAACGAACCTATCGTAATTTCAACACCGGATGCGGAAGGCTTGAAGAAATATTTCGCTGTTCAGGCTAAAGATTTATTGGATAAAGGTGTGAGGATTGAACAAGTGAATGGTATCAAGACACTTTTCTCTGTCTCGCCGGCTGACGGTTCTTATAAAGTGAACTTCGGTGAGGAAGAATTTATGAATTACTTTAAAGAATTCTTGCGTCCGCAATTAGTGGAGATGCTGTTTTAATTCCCTTCAGGATTATGAGTAAATATTATTACTTGGTAGCCGGTTTGCCAGAACTCACTTTGGAGGATAGCAAATTGAGCTATACGGTAGCTGATTTCAAGTCGGAACTGTATTCGGCTTTGTCAGAGGAAGATAGAATGTTGATAGACTTGTTTTATCTTCAATTTGACAATGCGAATGTCTTGAAACTGTTGAAAGACAAGGATGCAGCTATTGATCCGCGTGGGAATTATTCAGCGGAAGAACTGGCAGAGTACATTTCATTGCTGAAAGAAGGTGGTGAAGTGTCTGAGCGTATGTTTCCGTCTTATCTGTCTACTTTTATTTCCGAGTATTTCAATATGTCTGTTGAAGATGACTTCCTACATGAAGATCGTCTGGCAGCACTTTATTATGCCTATGCCATGAAGTGCAAAAACAAGTTTGTGTCTGCATGGTTTAGTTTTAATCTTGTGATTAATAATGTATTGGTCGCATTGACAGCGCGAAAGTTCAAAATGGATGTAGCTCCGTTGATAGTGGGGGATACGGAAGTTTGTGAAGCTTTGCGTACATCCGGTGCTCGAGATTTCGGTCTGAGTGGTGAAGTGGAATGGCTGGATATATTGGTGAAAATCAGTGAAGCGGAAGAGCTGGTGGAGCGGGAGAAAAAAATAGACCTATTGCGGTGGAATTGGATGGAGGAAGCTACTTTCTTTGATTATTTCACTGTGGAGCGTTTGTTTGTTTTTCTATTACAGCTTGAAATGATAGAGCGTTGGATCTCATTGGATAAAGAAAAGGGTAGTCAATTGTTTCGTAGTATTATTGCTACATTAAAGGATGAAGTACAGATACCCGCAGAATTCAGATAAAATAAATTATAAAATTATATGGCAACAAAAGGAACTGTTAGTGGCGTAATAGCTAATATGGTAACCCTCACCGTTGACGGTCCTGTGGCACAGAACGAGATTTGTTATATCTCGACTGGCGGAGACAGATTGATGGCGGAGGTTATTAAAGTGGTAGGCACTCAGGTTTATGTGCAGGTGTTTGAAAGCACTCGCGGATTGAAAGTAGGAGCCGAAGCAGAGTTTACTGGACACATGCTTGAAGTGACATTGGGTCCTGGTATGCTTTCTAAAAACTACGATGGTCTGCAAAATGACCTCGACAAGATGGATGGCGTTTTTCTGAAACGCGGACAGTACACGTATCCGTTGGATAAGGAAAGCAAATGGCATTTTGTACCTTTGGCTAAAGTCGGAGATCAAGTGGAAGCGGCAGCATGGCTGGGTCAAGTAGATGAAAATTTCCAGCCATTGAAAATCATGGTCCCTTTTGAACAGAAAGGAGTATGCACTGTCAAGTCTATTGTTGAGGAAGGTGATTACGGCATTGAGGATACAATTGCTGTCCTGACTGATGAAGAAGGGAATGAAGTTAAGGTAAATATGATTCAGAAGTGGCCTGTGAAACGTGCCATGACGAATTATAAAGAAAAACCTCGCCCTTTCAAATTGTTGGAAACCGGCGTACGTGTGATTGATACGGTCAATCCTATAGTAGAGGGAGGTACAGGATTTATTCCCGGACCGTTCGGTACAGGTAAAACGGTGCTCCAGCATGCTATATCCAAGCAGGCGGAAGCTGATATTGTAATCATTGCTGCTTGTGGTGAACGTGCCAACGAGGTTGTGGAAATCTTTACTGAATTCCCTGAGTTGGTTGACCCTCATACAGGACGCAAGCTCATGGAGCGTACTATCATCATTGCCAATACTTCTAAT
Source organism: Bacteroides eggerthii (assembly GCF_025146565.1). Classification (NCBI taxonomy): domain Bacteria; kingdom Pseudomonadati; phylum Bacteroidota; class Bacteroidia; order Bacteroidales; family Bacteroidaceae; genus Bacteroides; species Bacteroides eggerthii. The sequence goes on from NZ_CP102258.1 coordinate 2,556,697, forward strand.
ATGCCGGTGGCAGCTCGTGAAGCTTCTGTATACACAGCCATGACAATTGCCGAATATTATCGTAGCATGGGATTGAAAGTCTTATTGATGGCGGACTCTACTTCCCGTTGGGCTCAGGCTTTGCGTGAAATGTCCAATCGTATGGAAGAATTGCCCGGCCCTGATGCTTTCCCTATGGACTTGTCCTCTATCATTTCCAATTTCTACGGTCGTGCAGGATATGTGAGACTGAATAACGGTGAAACGGGTTCTATTACTTTCATCGGTACAGTATCTCCTGCCGGTGGTAACTTAAAAGAGCCTGTAACAGAGAATACTAAGAAAGTAGCCCGCTGTTTCTATGCTCTTGAACAAGATCGTGCGGACAAGAAGCGTTATCCTGCCGTTAATCCGATTGATTCGTATTCCAAATATATTGAGTATCCGGAATTTGAAGATTATATAGCCAAACGCATCAACGGCGAATGGATTACTAAGGTGAATGAGGTCAAGACCCGTTTACAGCGTGGTAAGGAGATTGCAGAGCAAATCAATATTCTGGGTGACGACGGTGTGCCGGTGGAATATCACGTAATTTTCTGGAAGTCAGAATTGATCGACTTTGTTATCTTACAGCAGGATGCTTTCGATGAGATTGATGCTGTAACTCCTATGGAACGTCAGGAAGATATTCTGAACATGATTATTGATATCTGCCATACAGAATTTGAGTTCGATAACTTCAACGAGGTAATGGATTACTTCAAGAAGATGATAAATATCTGCAAACAGATGAACTATTCGAAGTTCAAGTCGGAAGAGTATGACAAGTTCTACAAGCAACTGCAGGAATTGATAGCGGAACGTAAAGTCTGAGAGTTTAACTGTTATATTATTTGCAATTTGGCCTTGCAGACGCAGGTGCATGAAGTGAAGTTGCAGGTAGGAAATAGGAAAACGTCAAGCGGAGATTTAGATAGTAAATAGTAAATTGTCAACGTTCCTATGTGTTAAAGATATAAGATGTATCATGACCGTAGGGAATAAATAGTAAATAAGTAAATGGCAACAAAAGCATTTCAAAAGATATATACCAAGATTACTCAGATAACGAAAGCCACGTGCTCGTTGAAAGCTACGGGGGTAGGGTATGATGAGTTGGCAACCGTAAACGGCAAGCTGGCCCAGGTGGTTAAGATTGCCGGTGACGATGTGACCTTGCAGGTCTTTGAGGGTACGGAAGGTATTCCGACTAATGCAGAGGTGGTGTTCTTGGGCAAAGCTCCTACAATTAAGGTGAGTGATCAGCTTGCCGGACGCTTCTTCAACGCCTTTGGTGACCCTATCGATGGTGGTCCGTCTATCGAAGGTCAGGAAGTGGAGATTGGCGGTCCGTCTGTGAATCCGGTCCGTCGTAAGCAACCTTCCGAACTGATTGCGACCGGTATTGCGGGTATCGACCTGAACAATACATTAGTGTCCGGACAGAAAATTCCATTTTTTGCAGACCCTGATCAACCTTTCAATCAGGTTATGGCAAATGTGGCCTTGCGTGCGGAAACTGATAAGATTATCCTTGGAGGTATGGGTATGACGAATGACGATTACCTCTATTTCAAGAATGTATTCTCTAATGCCGGTGCGCTCGACCGTATTGTCAGCTTCATGAACACGACCGAAAACCCGCCCGTAGAACGTCTGTTGATTCCGGATATGGCGTTGACTGCTGCTGAGTATTTTGCGGTAAACAATAATGAAAAGGTATTGGTACTGCTTACGGATATGACTTCTTATGCGGATGCATTGGCGATTGTATCCAACCGTATGGACCAGATTCCGTCTAAAGACTCTATGCCGGGTTCTCTTTATTCGGATTTGGCGAAGATTTACGAAAAGGCGGTGCAGTTCCCCAGCGGTGGTTCTATCACGATTATTGCTGTGACTACTTTATCCGGTGGTGATATCACACATGCTGTGCCTGACAATACGGGATATATCACTGAGGGACAGCTATTCCTTCGTCGTGACAGTGATATCGGTAAGGTTATTGTTGACCCGTTCCGTTCGTTGTCTCGCTTGAAACAGCTCGTTACCGGTAAGAAAACGCGTAAAGACCATCCGCAGGTGATGAACGCTGCTGTACGTTTGTATGCCGATGCCGCCAATGCCAAGACTAAACTTGAAAACGGTTTCGACCTGACGAATTATGATGAACGTACTCTTGCCTTTGCCAAGGATTACTCCAATCAATTGCTGGCTATTGACGTAAACCTCGATACGACAGAAATGCTTGATGTGGCATGGAGTTTGTTCGGTAAGTATTTCCGTCCGGAAGAGGTGAACATCAAGAAAGAGCTTGTGGACGAGTTTTGGCCTCAATCAGAAAACTAATCACTAATCATTAATTATTATCGAAGTGGCTATTAAGTTTCAATATAATAAAACATCGCTCCAGCAGCTGGAAAAGCAACTGAAGGTGCGCGTGCGTACGCTTCCTATCATTAAGAATAAGGAGAGTGCCCTGCGTATGGAGGTGAAACGCTGCAAGGCTGATGCGGCTGCATTGGATGCGAGGTTGGAAAAGGAAATCCAAGCTTATGAAGCCATGTTCGCCCTTTGGAATGAGTTTGATGCCTCATTAATAAAGGTTAACGATGTTCATCTTGGCGTGAAGAAGATTGCCGGTGTAAGAGTGCCGTTACTCGAAAATGTAGATTTCGAAATACGCCCTTACAGCTTGTTTAATGCGCCCAAATGGTATGCAGACGGGCTGCATTTGCTTAAGGAATTGGCACATACGGCCATTGAACGGGAATTTACCGTTGCTAAGCTGAATTTGTTGGAACATGCGCGTAAAAAGACCACCCAGAAGGTGAATCTTTTTGAGAAAGTACAGATTCCGGGCTATCAGGATGCACTGCGCAAAATCAAACGATTTATGGAAGATGAGGAGAACCTCTCCAAGTCATCGCAGAAAATCATGAAGTCCCACCAAGAGAAAAGGAAGGAGACAGAAGCATGATTACAAAAATGAAGAAGCTCACGTTCCTTGTATATCATAAGGAGTACGAGACATTCCTGAATGGTGTGCGCGACCTCGGTGTGGTGCACGTCGCTGAAAAGCAACAAGGCGTTGCCGACAATACAGAATTGCAGGACAGTATTCGCCTGTCTGGCCGTCTGCAGATGACCGAAAAATTACTGCAAGCTTTAAAGCCTGCCAAGTCAGCGGTAACTGAAACGGCAGCTTCGGCTGCTCGCGGTTTGGAGGTGTTGAATGAAGTGGATGAGTTGCAGGCTGAAAAGAATAAGTTGCAACAATTGCTGCAAACTTACCAGAAAGAAAAAGCAGCGCTGGAACCTTGGGGGAACTTTGAACCTGCAAGCCTGTCACGTCTGCATGATGCCGGACTGACGGTAGGCTTTTATAGCTGCTCGGAAAGCAATTACGATGACCTATGGGAAGAGACTTATAATGCAATGGTTATCAACCGCCTGTCTTCTCGTGTCTATTTTGTTACGGTAACTAAAAATGCCGAAGGTGTGGATTTGGATGCGGAGCAGGCAAAGCTGCCGTCTTGTTCACTGGAACGTGTACAGGTTCTTTGTGATGAGACAGAACAGGCTTTGGCGGACAATGAGAAGAAGCTGAAAGGGCTTGCAGAAAAAGAACTCCCTTCGTTACGTGCGGCTTTGAAAGAGGTGAACACCGATATGGAGTTCTCTAAAGTAATGCTGAATACGGAGGCTACTGCAGGAGAAAAGCTGATGTTGTTGCAAGGCTGGGCGCCGGCTTCCAGGATTGAAGAGATTTCCACATGGCTTGATGCACAGCATGTGTATTACGAAGTTACATCCCCCGTACCGGGCGACAACGTGCCTATACAGTTGAACAACAAAGGTTTCTTTGCATGGTTCGAGCCGATATGCAAGCTCTATATGTTGCCTAAGTATAATGAGTTGGATTTGACTCCTTTCTTTGCACCTTTCTTTATGGTGTTCTTCGGTTTGTGCCTGGGAGACTCCGGATACGGGTTGTTCTTATTTTTGGGAGCTACCTTGTATCGCCTGTTTGCCAAGAATATTAGTGCGACAATGAAGCCTGTTCTTTCATTGATACAAGTATTGGCGGCATCCACTTTCTTCTGCGGATTATTGACGGGTACATTCTTCGGAGCGAACATCTACGATATTGACCTGCCTTTCTTCCAGAAAATGAAAGAAACCTTGTTTATGGACAATAATGATATGTTCCAGCTGTCATTGATACTCGGTGTGGTACAGATCTTGTTCGGTATGGTGCTGAAGGCTGTAAACCAGGGTATTCAGTTCGGAATTAAGTATGCCGTAGCTACAATAGGCTGGATCATACTGTTGATCTCCTGTGGAATGGGGGCCCTATTACCGGAAGTGATGCCGCTGGGTGGTACGGTGCATTTGTGCATCCTTGGTGTAGCGGCAGCCATGATTTTCCTCTACAACAGTCCGGGAAAGAATATATTCCTCAATATCGGACTTGGGCTTTGGGATTCCTACAATATGGCTACCGGTTTACTTGGTGATGTATTGTCGTATGTGCGCTTGTTTGCCCTTGGGCTTTCGGGTGGCATCCTGGCAGGCGTGTTCAATAGTTTGGCGGTGGGCATGAGCCCTGATAATGTTATTGCAGGACCTATTGTAATGGTCTTGATATTCGTTATAGGTCATGCTATCAATATCTTTATGAATGTGCTGGGTGCGATGGTTCATCCTATGCGTCTGACCTTTGTGGAATTCTTCAAGAACTCAGGATATGAAGGCGGTGGGAAGGAGTACAAGCCGTTTAAAAAATGAAATTTAAGAATTAAAATTGAGAGATAAGGCAGTGTGGAAATGACATGGGCTTTATAAAGAGAAATAAATAAAAATATAAACAATAAAAAACGAATAAAATTATGGAAATGAATTTATTGATTGCCTATATTGGCATTGCAGTGATGATTGGTTTGTCAGGTATTGGTAGTGCCTATGGTGTGACAATTGCCGGTAATGCAGCTATTGGTGCATTGAAGAAAAACGATAGCGCGTTTGGTAACTTCTTGGTGTTGACAGCCCTTCCCGGTACCCAGGGATTGTATGGTTTCGCCGGTTACTTTATGTTCCAGACTATTTTCGGTATTCTTACTCCGGGCATGACGGCTATTCAGGCAGCCGCTATTCTTGGTGCAGGAATTGCTTTAGGATTGGTTGCTTTGTTCTCGGCTATCCGTCAGGGACAGGTTTGTGCCAATGGTATCGCTGCTATCGGACAGGGACATGATGTGTTCAGCAATACGCTGATTCTTGCTGTATTCCCTGAACTTTATGCTATCGTAGCTTTGGCTGCTACTTTCTTGATCGGTAGTGCGCTGACCGCCTAAAGAAGTATTAAAAGATATTGAAAGCCCCGGAATATCCCAGTGAAATTCCGGGGCTTTTCAATATCCTTTACTTTTATTCTTGTCTTTTGTTTTTCCCGTTCAGTGCTGTCCTTTCTCCATTCCCTGATTTGACGGGCTTTCATCGTTATCGATAACATTTATGCAAACGATTGTATATAGTCTTTTAATCAGTTTTTTCGATTAAAAGGCTATTTTTCAAAGAATAATGCGTACTTTTGCAGCCGTAATTATGATAAAGAGATTATAACATATATGGTTAAAGAGCTACTTACCCCCGATTACATCTTCGAAGCGAGTTGGGAAGTGTGTAATAAAGTGGGCGGTATCTATACAGTGTTGTCTACCAGAGCAAACACTTTGCAGACAAACTTTCACGATAGAGTATTTTTTGTGGGTCCGGATTTTTGGCAAGGGAAAGAGAATCCTTTATTTATCGAGTCCCAGAACCTTTGTGCCGCATGGAAAAAATATGCTATTGAAAAAGATAACCTCTCTGTCCGCGTAGGCCGCTGGAATATTCCGGGTGAGCCTATTGTCATACTGGTTGATTTCCAACCTTTCTTTGCACAAAAGAATGAAATTTATACGGAAATGTGGGAACACTATCAAGTGGACTCCCTGCATGCATACGGTGACTATGATGAAGCCTCCATGTTTGCATATGCCACCGGAAAGGTGGTGGAGAGTTTCTATCGGTATAATTTGACGGAAACGGATAAAGTGGTGTTTCAGGCGCACGAGTGGATGACAGGCATGGCTGCACTTTATTTGCAGACTGCCGTTCCTGAGATTGCTACAATATTTACCACACACGCCACTTCGATAGGACGCTCTATTGCGGGTAATAACAAGCCGCTGTACGATTATCTTTTTGCTTACAATGGCGATCAAATGGCGCAGGAGCTGAACATGGAGTCCAAACATTCCATTGAGAAACAGACCGCCCATTATGTCGATTGCTTTACTACCGTAAGCGAAATTACCAATAATGAATGTAAGGAGTTGCTTGACAAGCCTGCCGATGTAATCCTTATGAACGGTTTCGAGGACGATTTCGTTCCTAAAGGTGCTACATTTACCGGTAAGCGCAAGCGCGCACGTGCCGTTATGCTGCGTGTGGCAAATAGTCTTTTGGGGCAGGAGTTCGATGATGATACACTCATTATAGGAACAAGCGGGCGCTACGAGTTCAAGAATAAAGGCATCGATGTGTTCTTGGAATCATTGAACCGTCTGAATCGCGATAAGAATCTGAAAAAGAAAGTGCTGGCTTTCGTCAACGTTCCCAGTTGGGTGGGTGATCCTCGTGAGGACCTGCAGCGACGTCTGAAAAAGAAGGACGAACATTATACCACTCCTTTGGAAGTGCCTTTCATTACACACTGGCTGCACAATATGACGCATGACCAAGTCTTGGATATGTTGAAATACCTCGGTATGAACAACCGTCCCGAAGATAAGGTGAAAGTTATTTTTGTTCCTTGCTATCAGGACGGCAAAGATGGAATTCTCAACAAGCACTATTACGACTTGATATTGGGAGAGGATCTGAGCGTTTATCCTTCCTATTATGAGCCTTGGGGATACACTCCGTTGGAGAGTGTGGCTTTTCGCGTACCGACTATTACGACTGATCTTGCCGGTTTCGGACTTTGGGTGAATAGTCTCAAGAACCAGCATGGCATCGACGACGGGGTAGAAGTGCTGCACCGTTCGGACTATAACTATTCCGAAGTGGCAGACGGCATTAAGGATACGATAGCTATGTTCTCCACAAAGACAGATGCGGAAATCAAAGAAATCCGTAAGCGTGCAGCCCAAGTGGCGGAGCAGGCTTTATGGAAACATTTCATACAATATTATTATGAGGCCTACGATATTGCATTGCGCAATGCGATGAAGCGTCAGTTAGGCTGATGAAAAGAAATATTAATCAATCAAGTAATCATACAATGAAGATTAAAGTTAGTAATGTAAACACTCCGAACTGGAAAGATGTGAATGTAAAGTCTCACATCCCTGTTGAGTTGGAGAAATTGTCCGAACTTGCACGTAACATTTGGTGGTCATGGAATTATGAAGCTACTGAATTGTTCAAAGACCTTGACCCTGTACTTTGGAAAGAAGTGGGACAGAACCCTGTTCTGCTGCTGGAACGTATGAGCTATGCCAAGCTCGAAGCACTTGCTAAAGACAAAGTTATTTTGCGTAGAATGGAAGATGTATATTCCAAGTTCCGCAATTACATGGATGTGAAACCTGATAGCAATCGTCCTTCTGTTGCATATTTCAGCATGGAGTACGGTTTGAATCATGTATTGAAGATATATTCCGGTGGTCTGGGTGTACTTGCCGGCGACTATTTGAAAGAGGCTTCTGACAGCAATGTGGATTTGTGTGCTGTCGGTTTCCTGTACCGTTACGGCTATTTCACTCAAACCTTGGCTATGGATGGGCAGCAGATTGCCAATTACGAAGCTCAGAACTTCGGTCAGTTGCCTATCGACCGCGTATTGGATGAAAACGGCAATCAGATTGTGGTGGATGTTCCTTATTTGGATTATTACGTACACGCTTTCCTTTGGAGAGTAAACGTGGGCCGTATCTCTCTCTATCTGCTTGATACGGATAATGAGATGAACAGCGAGTTCGACCGTTCTATCACTCATCAGCTTTATGGCGGTGATTGGGAAAACCGTCTGAAGCAGGAAATCCTGCTCGGTATCGGCGGTATTCTTACTCTGAAGAAACTGGGTATCAAGAAAGATGTATATCATTGTAACGAAGGACATGCAGCGTTGATCAACGTACAGCGCATCTGCGACTACGTAGCCGAAGGGCTGACCTACGATCAGGCCATTGAATTGGTACGCGCTTCATCTCTCTACACCGTACACACTCCGGTTCCTGCCGGTCACGATTACTTCGACGAAGGTCTTTTCGGCAAGTACATGGGTGGTTATCCTTCCAAAATGGGCATCACTTGGGATGACCTTATGGATCTTGGCCGCAACAATCCGGGCGACAAGGGCGAACGCTTCTGTATGTCCGTATTTGCTTGCAACACTTCTCAGGAAGTGAATGGTGTAAGCTGGTTGCATGGAAAAGTCTCTCAGGAGATGTTTGCTCCTATCTGGAAAGGCTACTTCCCGGAAGAAATGCACGTGGGTTACGTTACGAACGGTGTACACTTCCCCACATGGAGTGCAACGGAATGGAAACAGCTTTATGCCGCACATTTCGATGAGAACTTCTGGTATGACCAGTCCAATCCTAAGATTTGGGAAGCTATTTACAATGTAGCTGATGAAGAAATCTGGAAGACGCGCATGGCTATGAAGAATAAGCTGATTGACTATGTTCGCAAGGAATATCGCAAGACATGGTTGAATAATCAGGGAGACCCTTCACGCGTTGTGTCTCTGTTGGACAAGATCAACCCGAATGCATTGCTGATTGGTTTCGGACGTCGTTTCGCCACTTATAAGCGTGCGCATTTGCTGTTCACCGATTTGGAACGTCTGTCCAAGATTGTGAACAATCCCGACTATCCGGTACAATTCTTGTTCACAGGTAAGGCTCACCCGCACGACGGTGCAGGACAGGGGCTGATTAAGAGAATTATTGAAATCTCACGCCGTCCTGAGTTCTTGGGTAAGATTATTTTCCTCGAAAACTACGATATGCAGTTGGCACGCCGTTTGGTATCGGGTGTAGACATCTGGTTGAACACTCCGACACGTCCGCTCGAAGCATCCGGTACTTCCGGTGAGAAGGCGCTGATGAACGGTGTGGTGAACTTCTCCGTACTCGACGGCTGGTGGCTGGAAGGCTATCGTGAAGGTGCCGGCTGGGCATTGACAGAAAAGCGCACCTATCAGAATCAGGAATATCAGGACCAGTTGGATGCCGCTACTATTTACAGCATCCTCGAACAGGAAATCCTGCCGTTGTACTATGCACGCAACAAGAAGGGATATTCTGAAGGCTGGATAAAGACTATTAAGAACTCCATCGCTCAGATTGCACCTCATTACACAATGAAGCGTCAGTTGGACGATTACTATAATAAGTTCTACATTAAGGAAGCCAAACGCTTTAAGTCACTGGCAGCCAATAGCTATGCTAAGGCTAAGGAACTTGCAGCATGGAAAGAGGAAGTTGTTTCCAAGTGGGATAGCATTGAGGTCGTATCTTGCGAAAAGACGGAAGAGCTGGTTAAAGGTTCTATCGAAAGCGGTAAGGAATACACCATTACCTACGTTATTGACGAGAAGGGATTGAACGATGCAATCGGCCTGGAACTGGTAACTACCTATACTGCGCAGGACGGCAAACAACACGTTTACTCCGTAGAGCCGTTCAATGTAGTGAAGAAAGAGGGCGACCTCTATACATTCCAGGTGAAGCATAAGTTGGAAAATGCGGGTAGCTTCAAAGTTGCTTACCGTATGTTCCCCAAGAATGCAGACTTGCCTCACCGTCAGGACTTCTGCTATGTTCGCTGGTTCATTTAAGATGATATGAAAAAACAGATGATGTGTTCATTGGAAATACATCATCTGTTTAGGGTAAACGCATCATGTGTTTGGTGCAAACAGACCATTCGTTTCGGGTAAACGGATGGTCTGTTTTTTTTCCGGTTTCCCTAATTCCTGAAAAAGGGTAATGCTTAAGAACAGTCCGATGACGATGCAGATCAACACCAGCGCCCAGTTCATAAGCCGGGCGCTCAGTTTTGTTTCTTTATGCAGGTTCTGTGCCACGTAGTTCTTGAAGAACAGGTAGATAGCAGGGACGGTGGCGCTTGCCAGCAACAGATCCTCCGGTATTTTGTATACATATACTTTGGAGAAACCAATGAGCGCCCAATGGCAAAGAAAAAGGATAATGAGCAGGTTAACCTTGCGCGAGAAAGCCAGTAACAATCCGATAGTAAATACTGCTACCGAGCAGGGCATTACGGTTGTCGTCATCATAGGAAATTCCATTCCACGCGCCCATGAGAGGAGGGGATAGAGAAAAGGCATTGCATAAAGCACTCCTACAAGCATTTGATATTTGGGATTGCGCTCGAATGGGGTATAGTCCGTAAACAGGTCCCACAACCAGATCAAGGCTATTATTCCCCAAAAAATGGCGGGTATGTGGTGGTAACTGCGTGTGTTGCAGTACATCATATAGTACACCAGGGCTATCCAGCCGTTGAGGAACACCATGTACGCTTTCATGGAGCGTTTTGTCCGAACGGTGGGTTTATGGTATAACAGTGTGGTCAGTACAATGCCTGTTGCTGTAATGATGATTTGCGCCCACCAGGTGTTTTCGTTGTATTTCGCAATAGTATTCCAGAATATTTCCATATAATCAGCCTTCTTTTTTAGAGATATGATGAAAGTATAGTCCCTCTGTTTTTCCTTATTTCAAAAATGCGTGCAAAGGTATGAGTTTCCGGTGAGATATGAAATTCTTTTCTATATTTTGCCTATCTTTGCACCCCCTCTCCGAAAACGGGCAAGATAGGATATTAGTAGATAGTTTAAAGGATAAACAATGGTTGAACAAGAGATTATTTTACGCAGGAAGCTTGATTTGTTGCTTCGTACAGGGAAAATATTAGTAGAGAGTGCTGCCGATACCAATCGCATAGTGCGCAATATGAACCGCGTTGCAGCCTATTTGGGATTACCCGAAGAAAACCTTCACATTGATGTGACTTATACTATGCTGGTGGTGAACCTGAGTGATGAATCGCATTCTTATTCCAAATTCCAGAAGTGCGAGAAGCATGGCATCAACATGACGGCCATTTCCGAAATCAGTAAACTTTCCTGGCGGGCTATTGAAGAAGATTATTCGCTTGACCGGTACGAAGAAGAGCTGGAGAAAATAAAGAATAAGAAGCGCAACTATGCTCCCTATCTTGTGGCTGTTGGGGCAGGTTTCGCCTGTGGCGGTTTCTGTAAGCTGTTCGGTGGTGATTGGATTGCATTTTTGTTTGCTTCTATTGCGGCTTTTGCCGGTTTTCGTGTTCGTGCGCGTTGCGTGGAGTTCGGCATCAATCTTTATATGAGCATTGCCATTGCAGCGTTGGTGTCTACCTGCCTTGCTTATGTCACTACTTTTACGGGGATGTCAGGAACTCCATATCATCCGTTGCTGGCTTGTGCGCTGTTCATTGTACCGGGAGTTCCCATTATAAATTTTGTGGACGACATGATTGACAACTACATACAGGTGGGAATTGTGCGTGCTGTCAATACGGTGCTGATGGTGTGCGCCATGGCTTTCGGCATTGTGATAGCCATGCGTTTGCTGGCGATGGAAGATGTGGTGATTGACAAGAAGTTCAGTGAGTTGAGCATGGTTCCGCACGATCCATACTATATATATGCCATTGCAGCGGCTATATCTGCTATGGGATTTTCCATGATATTCAATATCCAGCGTCGTTTGTTGTGGGTAGTTGCGGTAGGTGGAATTATTGCCGTATGTACGCGTAACTTTGTCAACTTTGAGCTGGGGCTCGGTCCGGTCATCGGGTCTTTCACAGGAGCCATGGTGGTGAGCTTGGTGGCAGTGAAGGCTGTCCATTGGTTTCATGTGCCCAATCACGTGCTCACCATTCCTTCTGTCATTCCGATGATTCCGGGGGTCTTGATGTATCGTGCATTGGTTGCCCTGATCAATATGCATGGAGTGGTAGGCGAGGTGACGGTGGCCGTATCGAACGGCATCAACGCTTCATTGATCATTCTTTGCATTGCATTGGGAGTGGCGGTTCCTAATATCTTTGCCCGCCGTTACATTGCTAAAGACCGCCAGCGTTTCCTGCGGGAGGAATTGCAGAAGCGCAGGGAGAGAGGTAATTTCTTTGAATGGTAAGTAGACATGAAACAAAAGGGGGAGAGAATTGCCGTCGCAGCACTTCTCTCCCTTCAAACTTAAAACAACCAACAAAAGAAATAGATAATTTCCGGTTTCAGAGTTGGAATGTCCGAAACGTCTTTCTCTATCTTATAAATAACAGTTCTCTGTACTTAGGCAATGTCCACATCTGGTTGTCGACGATGAGTTCCAGCTTGTCGATGTGGTAACGGATTTCTTCCATCATTGGCACGATGTTGTCGTGATAGGCGATGGCTTTGTCGCGTTCACTTTCAATTTTGTTGGCCACTTTGCGGGCTTCGATCATGGCGTCCACATGCTCCTTGATGAAGGTGGTACGGTCGGCAATCTCCTCGATGAGTTCGAGGTTCTTGGCCGATAGTTTTGCCGCTTTCTCTGCCGGAAACAGGTCTTTCATCTTGTAAACATTGTCTATCAGGTCTGTCTGGTACTGTGTGGCTACGGGGATGATGTGGTTCATTGCCAAATCACCGAGTACGCGGGCTTCAATTTGGATTTTCTTTGTATAGGTTTCCCATTTCACTTCGTTGCGGGCTTCGAGTTCTTTCCGCGTCATGACATTTACGGATTCGAACATCCGGATGCTTTCGGGTTTCAGGTAGTTGTCGAAGATGAGGGGCACACTGGTTTCGCAATCCAGACCGCGTTTCTTGGCTTCGGCTTTCCATTCGTCGCTGTAACCGTTACCGTCGAAATGGATAGGCTTGCATATCTTGATATATTTACGGATGACGTCGAGGATGGCCGAAATCTTCGGTTCGCCCTTTTCCATAAGTTCGTCTACATCTTTCTTGAACTCTGTCAGCTGTTCGGCAAGGGCGGAGTTCAAGGCAATCATGGCGCTGGCGCAGTTGGCTTCCGACCCTACGGCGCGAAACTCAAAGCGGTTGCCGGTGAAAGCAAACGGGCTGGTACGGTTACGGTCGGTGTTGTCTATCATCAGTTCGGGAATCTGGGGAATATCCGGTTTCATGCCTTGCTTGCCGCTGAGGCTGACAAGGTCGTCTTTGGTGCTTTCCTCTATATGTTCCAGAACCTGGCTCAACTGTTTGCCGAGGAAGCTGGATATGATTGCGGGCGGTGCTTCGTTTGCTCCCAGCCGGTGGGCATTTGTGGCGCTGGAGATGCTTGCCTTCAGTAATCCGTTATGTTTGTAAACGGCCATTAAGGTGTTCACCACAAAGGTGATGAAACGCAGGTTGTCTTCGGGCAGTTTGCCGGGGGCATGGAGCAGGATGCCCGTATCCGTCCCCAGTGACCAGTTGTTATGCTTGCCGCTGCCGTTGACCCCTTTGAACGGTTTTTCGTGCAGCAATACGCGGAAGCCATGATTGCGGGCAATCTTACGCATCAAAGCCATGATGAGCATGTTGTGGTCGACGGCCAGATTACATTCCTCGAAGATAGGAGCCAGTTCGAACTGGTTGGGAGCAACCTCATTGTGGCGGGTCTTGACGGGGATACCGAGTTTCAACGCTTCTATTTCCAGCTCTTTCATGAAGGCAGCCACACGCGGTGGAATAGCACCGAAGTAGTGGTCTTCGAGCTGTTGGTTTTTGGCGCTGTCGTGTCCGGTCAGTGTACGTCCGGTCATCAGGAGGTCGGGGCGGGCGGCATACAGCCCTTCGTCAACCAGGAAGTATTCCTGTTCCCAGCCCAGATAGGCGACTACCTTTTTTACATCCGGATTGAAGTAGTGGCATACGTCCACTGCTGCTTTGTCCACCGCACGCAGTGCTTTGAGCAACGGTGCTTTGTAGTCCAGTGACTCTCCGGTGTAGGCAATGAAAATGGTAGGGATGCAGAGTGTATCGTCTACGATGAATGAGGGAGAGGAAGGGTCCCAGGCAGAATAGCCGCGCGCTTCAAACGTATTGCGAATACCGCCGTTCGGGAAGCTGGATGCATCCGGTTCCTGCTGCACAAGCAGCTTGCCGGTGAATTCTTCCATCATGCCGCCTTTGCCGTCGTGTTCCACAAAAGCGTCGTGCTTTTCGGCAGTGCCTTCGGTTAGCGGGTGAAACCAGTGCGTGTAATGGGTAGCTCCCATTTCGAGCGCCCACTTCTTCATTCCCGCAGCCACCTCGTCGGCAATGCTGCGGTCCAGCGGTGCGCCGTTGTCAATTACATCGATCAACTTGGCATATACCTTGCTTGGCAGGTACCTGAACATCTTTTCCTTGTTGAATACATACTTGGCAAAGTACTCTGACGGACGTTCCGTCGGGACTGCCACTGCAACGGGTTTCTTCTTGAACGCCGTTTCTACTACTCTGAATCTCAATTTTGACATAATACCTTCAGTTGTAATTGTTGGTTTATAAATATGTTGGAGTAAAAAAACTTTTGTCAGTTGTATGCAGACTCTCCATGTTCGTAGATGTCGAGACCTTCCTCTTCAATACGGGATGGAACGCGTAAGCCATGTATCTTGTCGAGCGCCTTGAAGATGATGAATCCCATGCCTATGGCCCAAAGTCCGATGAGCACCGCACCGAAGATCTGTGCTCCGAGGAAGTTTGCGCCTGCACCATAGAAGAGTCCTTCGCTGGTGGAGAACAGTCCGGTGAGGATTGTACCTGTGAGACCACAGACGCCATGTACGGAAGAGGCGCCTACGGGATCGTCAATTTTCAGGACTTTATCGATGAACTCTACGGAGTATATCATCAGTATGCCACAGATAGCTCCGATGACAACCGCACCCCAGGGAGATACTGTGTCACAACCAGCCGTAATACCCACCAAACCTGCCAGGATGCCGTTTAGAGTCAATGACAGAGATGGCTTGCCATACTTCAGCCAGCTTATGCTTAGGGCGAAGAAACCACCTGCACAAGCTGCCAGGTTGGTGTTGAGGAATACGAGTGAGATAGCTACTTGGTCGGCGGTGGTGGCTGCTGCCAGCTGTGATCCGGGATTGAAGCCGAACCATCCGAACCAGAGGATGAATACACCCAGTGCTGCAATTGTGAGGTTGTGTCCGGGGATAGCCTTTGACTGGCCGTCCTTACCATACTTGCCGATGCGGGGGCCAAGGATGGCTGCACCTACCAGTGCAATCCAACCGCCTACGGAGTGTACGATGGTAGAACCTGCAAAGTCATGGAAAGTGGTTCCGAAAGTTTTCATCATGAACGAACCGGCCTCACTATTCATCAGCCAGCCGCCTCCCCAGGTCCAGTGCCCGGAAACGGGGTAGATCAGTACGCTGATAAAGATTGTATAAACCAGATACATGGAGAACCTTGTGCGTTCTGCCATAGCTCCAGAAACGATTGTGGCAGAAGTGGCGCAGAATACGGTTTGGAACACCAGAAAACCTTCGGTGGGCAGTGAGGTGGGGTCGGGCAGACCGTTACTGTCGAACAACAGGCTCATGAAATGAGGAGTCCCGAAGAAGTCGCCCAGGCCGAACATGATGCCGAAGCCTACGAACCAGTAGAGCAATGAGCCGAATATGAAGTCCACGAAATTCTTCATAAGAATATTGGCAGTGTTCTTGGTACGGGTAAAGCCGGCTTCCACCAGCGCGAACCCAGGCTGCATGAAGAACACCAGCATGGCTGCAAGCAACATCCAGACCGTATTGACACCGGATACTAATTGGGAAACAGTATCGGCTACCGATCCTTCTTCAACAGTTGTCTCTGTTGCTGTGATAACTTCGGATGTGATTGTCGTTGCAGTATCTGCTACGGCGGTTTGCGCATAAATATCTGTTGTGAGGCAGCAAGCTATGAGTATAGCAAGGGCCGTACACAGTTTTGTGAAACTGTGTTTCATATATACGTCCATAATCTTTTTGATTTTAGTTGTACTTGTATTTTTGACTTGTCACCGGGCACGTCGCCCAATGAAATTAGTATGGTTTGAGTGCTGCCGTTTATCTTTCCTGTTCGGCATTGTAGAGGGCGATGTCACCCCGTTCTCCTGTGCGGATGCGAATGGCGTCTTCGATGGGAATGACGAAGATACGGCCGTCGCCGATTTCGCCGGTCTGTGCAGCTTTGATAATAGCTTGTACTGTCTTTTCCACATTCTTGTCGCGTACAACAATAGAGATAAGGATGCGTTCGATGGAACTGGTGTCATATAGCACACCTCGGTAGATGCGGGCCTGTCTGGACTTCCCTATGCCTCTTACATCATAGTAGGAGAACCATTCGATGTCCGCTTCGAGGAGTGCGTCCTTCACTTCCTCGAACTTGGTTTTGCGGATGATAGCTTCAATCTTTTTCATACCTTAATTAATTTATTATTAAACAGTTCATCATTTGCCGTTCGGGGCGGACAGATGTAATCTGAGCCTTTCCATTCTTAGAAACTTAGCCCCACTACGAAGTATGCCCCTTCCGAGCATGGGTTCCAAGTGGCTTTGGCAAAGAGTGGCAGGGAGAATGAATTGGTGATTCTGATGTCTTTTGCAACTCCCAGGCTGACGTCGCATACGGCAAAACCGCTTGCTCCGTAGAAGTCCGTTTCCCAAGGGGTGGCTCCGACCTCGGCTGTCCAGTCAAGCCCGCCCAATTTGAAAGGAGCGGCTACGGAGATGTAGGATGAATAGGCTCTCTTACCGTTTTCTTTAACGCCATCGGCTCCGGCAAAGTTTGTGTACCAGTTTACTGCTACCGGGCCAAAGTCGTAACCCAACTGGGCTTCGTACAGATGGGCGGTGTTGTGGGCGCCATAGTGGAAGTAGCCTGCACCGGTGTTGAACCAGTAATCGGTGATAGATATGCTGAAACCACCGGTGGAGTAACCCAGAATCAGGTCTAACTCTTTGGCATCGTATCCGTCGGCGTTTGTCTTTTCAATGCCTACCGATCCCCATGCCTCCAGCGAAAAGCCTTTGTAGGCAATTGATGCGCTGGGCTGAAGGCTCACGCCGCCCAAGTCTTGCCCACGCCAAATGTAACCGCTTACGATGTCGGCGCCTACTGATGCTTCTACTTTGTCCTGTGCTTTTGTCGTGAAAGGCATTACTGTTGATAATAATGCTATTACTCCTAATTTTACAATTCTTGTTTTCATATCTTCTTACCTTTTTTAGAGTTAGAAAAATTGCGGATGATCAGTCCGGCTTGTTTGTGCAATATTGCGTTTGAACTATTAAATAGTAGTTTACTTTTTATATCAGCCAGTTGCGGATGCGCCTCATGGCTTCCACACAGTCTTCGTGCGTGCCGAAGGCGGTCAGGCGGATGTATCCTTCACCGCTTGGTCCGAATCCTACGCCCGGTGTTCCCACTACATTGGCTTCGTACAGCATTTGCTCGAAGAATTTCCAGGAACTTACGCCGTTCGGTGTTTTCAGCCAGATGTATGGGGCATTTACGCCGCCATACACTTTCAGGCCTGCCATTTCAAGACCCTCTTTCATCGTACGGGCATTGTTCATATAGTAACCGATGGTTTCTTTTATTTGCCGTTTGCCTTCCGGAGTATAGATCGCTTCGGCGGCGCGTTGGGTGATGTAGCTTGTACCGTTGAACTTTGTGCATTGGCGACGGTTCCACAGTTTGTTGAGTGAGATGCGTTCACCTTCCAGCGTGGCGGCTGTCAGTTCTTTGGGCACTACGGTGTAGCCGCAACGCACTCCTGTGAATCCTGCCGTCTTTGAGAAGCTGCGGAATTCGATGGCACATTTCTTCGCTCCTTTGATTTCGTATATGGAGTGGGGCACATCGTCTTCTTGGATAAATGCTTCATAGGCTGCGTCAAACAGGATGAGCGTGTCGTTGGCGAGGGCATAATCCACCCATTTCTTCAGCTCCGGTTTGGTGAGGGTAGTGCCCGTAGGATTGTTCGGATAGCAGAGGTAAATGATGTCGATGCGCTTGTCCGGAATTTCGGGAATGAAGTTGTTGGCGGCTGTGCAGGGCATGTAGGTTACGTTGCTCCACTTGCCGTCCTCTTCCAGTATGCCGGCGCGTCCGCACATCACGTTGCTGTCAATATATACGGGATAGATGGGATCGGTGACCCCCACACTGTTGTCATGGCGGAGGATGTCGCCGATGTTTCCCGTATCGCTTTTCGCCCCGTCGTTGATGAATATTTCCTGCGGGCTGAAATGAATGCCGCGCGGTGCGTAATCGTGTTTAATGACGGCATCAATCAGAAAGTCGTATCCCTGTTCGGGGCCGTATCCATGAAATGTCTTGGCGTCGGCCATCTCGTCCACTGCCTTGTGCATCGCTTGGATGCAGGCTTGCGGCAGTGGGCGGGTAACGTCTCCGATACCCAGACGGATGACGTCTTGCTTGGGATGCGTTATCCTGAAAGTATTGATCTTTTTGGCTATGTCCGAGAACAGATAACTGCCCGGCAGCTTTAAAAAATGTTCGTTCACTAATGCCATATCTCTGTTGTTTTAAGTGTGAGCCATTTTATTCATCATTCGTTTCCGCCTCTCCGTCGAACACCCGGATTGCGTTTCCTGTCATGAAGACGTGCCCGGTGGCTACATCCCATTCAATGGTAAGCGCTCCTCCATCCATGATGACGGTTGCTTTTCTTCCGGAGCGTCCTGTGAGAAAAGCGGCTACGGCGGTGGCGCATGCTCCTGTTCCACAGGCTTGTGTGATGCCCGAACCGCGTTCCCATACCCGCATCCTTATTCTTCCTTCTCCCAATACTTGGGCAAACTCCACATTGATGCGTCCGGGAAAGAAGGGGTGGTTTTCCAGTTTCGGGCCGATGACGGGAAGGTCTACCTTGGTGATATCGTTTACGAAGATCACCAGATGGGGGTTGCCCATAGATACGGTAGTACCCGTATATCGCACCCCGTCTATTTCAATGGGGTGCTCTTTCATCGGTTTGCCTTCCTTGCCGTCATAGCAGGCAGGTTCGCAGGCAGGAATACCCATGTCGACGGTTACGGTGTCCACTTTGTTGTTTTCCACATGCAGCTTTAGGGTTTTGATGCCGGACAAGGTATCGAGTGTTATCTCCGTTTTGGAGGTCAGCTTGTAGTCATAAAGATATTTGCCGATGCACCGGCTGGCGTTTCCGCACATCTTTGCTTCCGAGCCGTCCGCATTGAATATACGCATGCTGAAGTCGGCTTTACCGGAACGCCCTATAAGTACCAGACCGTCACTGCCGATTCCCGTATGCAGTGCGCTCCACTCTTTCGAGAGCTTCTCCGGATTTCCGATGGGATAGCGGGTGGTGTCTACATATATGTAGTCGTTGCCTGCGCCATGCATTTTGGTAAACTTTATGATTCTTGTCATTTTGTACTCACTTTGTTGGTTAATTATATCCTTTTGTCTTATTTCAATGCAAATATACGACGTTTTGGATGATATTTAATCAGTATTGGCATCTGTTTTCTATTTATTTCTGCTGCAACTTTCATTCAGTGCAAATATACATGATTTCACTTTCAATTTAAAAGTATGCAGCACTATATTCATAAGGATTGTAATATAACTGTTGTTTCTTCTTATGCGAAAATAATAAAAATGATTGTATTATCAGCTTATCGCTGCCTTTTTGAAATAAGAAAACCGCTTCATTGTTTGCAAAATGAAGCGGTTTGTTTGTATTGGCTTTCTATATGTATTGTTACTTGCTACTTTTATTGCAGTATTTCCTGCAGTTCTACGGGTTCGTTGGTGGTGATGAAGTCTATGCCCCGGCTTATCAGCCACTTCATGTCTTTGGCATCGTTTACGGTCCAGGCATTTACTTTCATGCCTAAATCGTGGGATTCTTTGATCCACTCGGGATGTTTCTTGAAAACGCTGAAGTGGTAGTCGGGACCGGCGCAGCCCCATTCTTTCAGTTCCTTAGGGGAGAGATCTCCTTCCAGATAATACACCGGGGTGCCTTTGGGAGCAAGGCGGATGAACTCTTTGGTTGCGTGGCGCGAGAATGTGATGTATTCCATGCGGTCGTCCAGCTTCATATCGCTGACCATCTTCACGATGCTTTTCACAGCGCGTGTTTCCTGTTCGGGTGTTTTATGGGCTTTCAGCTCCAGGATGAGACGCGTTTTCAGTTGTCCGGCTTTCTCCAGATACTGTTGCAGGGTGGGGAGTTGTTCTCCGTTGTCCAATGTCACAGCGGTGCACTGCTGCGCGGTGGACTTCTGCATGTTCACTCCTTTGAAAGTAGCGTCGTGGTTTACCACCAGCTGGTTGTCGGTGGTGAGCCATACGTCGAACTCGGAGCCGTAGCAACCGATGGAGTCCGCCTTCACCAATGCGGCAATGGAGTTCTGTGCCGAGCCGTTGGCTTTCCAGAAGCCGCGGTGGGCGATAACTTGGGTGGACTGTGCCTGTATGCAGCCGCAGGCGGCGAGCAGTAGGGCAGAAGTGATAATAAGGCTTTTCAGTTTCATTGGCTTTAGAAATTGATTATTCTTTTCAAAGATAGCATAAGCGTTGCGAATATGAAATAGAAAGCATATTAAAATTCGGTTGCATTTGCGGTATGATTGCTTTTTTTAATCTTTGTATGCTTCCGTATGTACGCCGGCCACTGCGCGTCCGCTTGGGTCGTTCTTTCCCTGAAACGAAGCATCCCATGCAAGGGCTTCGGCGGTGGAACAGGCTACACTCGGTACGCTGGGTACGCTTTTTGCCGCACTCGTACCGGGGAAGTGCTCCTCAAAGATGGTGCGGTAGTAGTACTCTTCCTTGTTCATCGGCGTGTTTACGGGGAAGCGCTCGGCGGCTTTCCGCATTTGTTCGTCACTGACGGCAGCGGCGGTCACCGCTTTCAGCGTATCAATCCAGTTGTAACCCACACCGTCGGAGAACTGTTCCTTCTGACGCCATGCAACACTTTCGGGCAGCATGTCCGCAAAGGCGTCGCGAACCACTTTCTTTTCAATCTCCCTGCCCGGACACATCTTTATGGCAGGATTCAGCCGCATGGCTACATCCAGAAACTCTTTGTCGAGGAAGGGCACGCGTCCTTCCACGCCCCATGCGGAGAGGCTCTTGTTGGCGCGCAGGCAGTCGTAGAGATACAGTTTGGAGAGCTTGCGCACCGTTTCCTCATGGAAAGCCTGTGGCGTGGGCGCTTTGTGGAAGTACAGATAACCGCCGAACACCTCGTCTGCCCCTTCGCCGCTGAGTACCATTTTGATGCCCATGCTTTTGATGACACGTGCCAGCAGGTACATGGGGGTGGATGCGCGCACTGTTGTCACATCGTAGGTTTCGATGAAGTAGATGACATCGCGGAGGGCATCCAGTCCTTCCTGAACGGTGTAGTTGATTTCGTGATGAACCGTACCGATGTGTTGCGCCACTTCACGAGCTTTGAGTAGGTCGGGAGCGCCTTTCAGCCCCACCGCAAAGGAGTGGAGCCGGGGCCACCATGCATCTGACTTGTTGTCCGTTTCGATGCGTTTTCCGGCATATTTTTTGGCGATGGCCGAAATGACGGAAGAGTCGAGGCCGCCGGACAGCAGTACGCCGTAAGGTACGTCGGACATCAACTGGCGTTGTACGGCGGCTTCGAGCGCGTTGCGTACGGCGGAAACCTGGGCTTGGTATGCCGCGGCATTGATGCCGGCAGATGCAGGGGCGGAGCCGGATGTGACGGTGGCATAGTTGTCTTTTACGGCGTCGTATTGCATCCAGTCGCGAGTGTACCAGCGGCGCATTTCGCCCTCGCTTCCCCGGTAATAATGTCCGGGCAGGAAAGGTTCGTATTCGTCGCAGAAGCCTTCAAGGGCTTTCAGCTCACTGCCAAAGTAGATGCGACCTTCTTTATCCCTGCCTATGTAGAGAGGTATCACTCCGACAGGGTCGCGGGCTATGAGATAGTCGTCCGTTTCTTCATCGTAGAGGGCGAAAGCGAAAATGCCGTTCAGTTCTTCGAGAAAGCGGATGCCCTTGTCTTTGTACAGGGCAAGGATAACCTCGCAGTCGCTCCCGGTTTGGAAGGCATACTGTCCGGCATAACGCGTACGGATGTCCCGGTGATTGTATATCTCGCCGTTGACGGCAAGGATTTGTTTACGGTCGGGCGAGTACAGGGGTTGTCCGCCCGATTGGGGATCGACGATGGAAAGACGCTCGTGCGCAAGGATTGCTGAGCCGCCTACGTAGATGCCACTCCAGTCCGGTCCGCGGTGGCGTATCTTCTGCGCCATTTTCAGTGCTTTACTTCTGAGTTCCGGAGTCTGGGACTTTATGTTGAAAATACCTGCTATTCCACACATGGTTGTAGTTGTTTTAGAGATTGATATTGAGATGATATTGATTACCTTTGGGGAGACTTTCCCTCCGGTTAAGGGGAATATTTTGTTTCTCCGCATGGAACTACCGGTTTCCTGCCTTGAGACTGCTGGTTTCTCCCTTTGAAACTATGAGTACCAAAGCATGGTACTCATAGTTTCAGCCTTTGGTATTTGTTTTTCGCCGTAGCACGATTACCGGCTGCAGTATAGGTCGATCTGCCGGGCTGCTTTGCGGCCGTCGGCCAGTGCGCGTACTACGAGACTTGCACCGTTGGCGGCGTCGCCCGCCACGAACACATTCTCTGCAAATTCCGGTTGCTCCGGTTTGAGGAATCCCATGGCCAGCAGTACCATGTCGGTGTCGATGATTTCTTTCTTACCCGTAGGCCGCATGGTGGGGCGGCCGCCTTCGGCAGCCGGCAGCCATTCCACTTCTTCCACTTCCACGCCGCAAACCTTACTGTTCTTGCCGATGAACCGGTTGGAAGCCAACGACCAGCGGCGTGTGCATCCCTCTTCATGGCTGGAAGTCGTTTTCAGGACAACAGGCCATTGCGGCCAGGGCGTAGCATCATTGTGGCCTATGGGAGGCTGTGGCATGATTTCTATCTGCGTCACGCTCGTAGCTCCCTGCCGGACGCTTGTCCCGATGCAGTCCGAACCTGTGTCACCGCCGCCGATGACGAGCACCCGTTTGCCTTTGGCATTGACAAGTTGCTCTTTCGGGAATGTTTCTCCGTCGAGGATGCGGTTCTGCTGCGTCAGCATATCAAGCGCAAAATAGATGCCTTTCAGTTCACGACCGGGGATGACAAGGTCGCGGGCGGCGGGTGTGCCGGTGCAGACGGCATAAGCGTCGAAGCCTGCGGGCAGTTTCCGCACGTCGATGGGGACACTCATCTCAAAACGGATGCCTTCGGCTTTCAGCACATCCATACGGCGGTCTATCACTTCCTTGGGCAACTTGAAGTTGGGAATTCCGTAGCGCAGCAGTCCGCCCGGCATCGGTTTGGAGTCGAATATCGTGACTTCGTAGCCGCGGGCATTCAGCCGTACGGCAACGCTCAGTCCGGAAGGGCCCGCACCGATAACGGCTATTTTCTTTCCGTTGCGTTTGGGGCGGGCAGGCACGACGTAGCCCTCGCGAAAGGCGGCCTCGGCAATGGCAGCCTCATTCTCGCGGATAGTTACCGGAGCATCGCAGGAGAGTTTCAGCACGCACGACTTCTCGCAAAGCGCAGGACAGATGCGTCCCGTAAATTCGGGAAAGTCGTTCGTTTCGTTCAGCACCTGATAGGCTTCGCGCCATTTTCCTTTATAGAGTGCGTCTTGAAACTCCGGTTGCTTGTTGCCCAACGGACATGCCCAGTGGCAAAAAGGTACGCCGCACTCCATGCAGCGTGACGCTTGGAGTTTGCGGTCGTGACTGTTCAGTGTCTGCTCCACCTGACTGAAATCTGTGATACGTTCGTGTATCGGACGGTAGCCCGCTTCCCGGCGGGGAATATTTAGAAATGCTTTTGGATCACCCATGACTGATAAATTGAGTATTTAAAGATTGAAAACTAAGAAATGATTCTCCTTTTTTTGCTTTAGTAGTCTCTCTGCATATCCGCAATCTTCTGTTGCAGCTTCTTCATCTGTTCCTCCTGCAGCACCTTTTTGTATTCGATAGGCACTACCTGGATGAACTGGTCTACGTAGTGCATCCAGTCGTCGAGAAGGATGCGTGCCAGTTTGGAACCTGTGTAGAGATAGTGTTGGCGGATAAGTTCGTGCAGCTCTTTGCGATATGAGGCTTCCTCGATGAGGCTCAGTTCCACCATCTCCATGTTGCAGAAGTAGTCGAAGTTACCGTCCTTGTTCCAGACGTATGCCACACCGCCCGACATGCCGGCCGCAAAGTTGCGCCCTGTCTGTCCGAGCACTACCACGCGTCCGCCGGTCATATACTCGCAGCAGTGGTCGCCCACGCCCTCTACAACGGCTGTCGCCCCGGAGTTGCGGACGGCAAAGCGTTCGCCTGCGCGTCCGTTGATATATACTTCGCCACCGGTTGCGCCGTAGAGGAGGGTGTTTCCGGCAATTGTGTTCTTCTCTGCCTCGAAGTTGCTGCGCACAGGAGGGAGAACGGCGATGCGCCCACCACTCAGTCCTTTGCCCAAGTAGTCGTTGGCTTCACCTTCCAGCTTGAAATTGACGCCAGGCACGAGGAAGGCTCCGAAACTCTGTCCGGCAGAACCTTTGAACTTGACGTTCAGCGTATGTTCGGGCAAGCCTTTTGCACCATACTTGGCGGCAATGGCGCCGGAAAGCATAGCGCCACAGGCGCGGTCGGTGTTGGCGATGGTATATTCCAGCGAGACTTCTTTCTGTTCGTTTACGGCATCGGCGGCGGCATGCAGCATTTCCACATCTTTCACGTGCTCTATGCCATGTTGCTGGTCGGTGACGTGGCGGAGGGCCGCTTCGTTGTCCACACGCGCCAGCACTTTGTCGAAGTTGATCAGCTGGTGCTTCCTGATGCCGTCGTCCGGCTTGCGGATGATGAGGTCGGTACGCCCGATGATGTCGTCCATTTTCTCCACGCCTATTTCGGCCAGGTATTCACGTACTTCGCGGGCAAGGAAAGTGAAGTAATTCACAAGGTATTCGCTGCGGCCGGTGAAACGCCTGCGCAACTCCGGGTTCTGGGTAGCTACACCTACGGGGCAGGTGTTCTGGTTGCATTTGCGCATCATCACGCATCCCAGTACGATGAGGGCGGCGGTGGCGAAACCGTATTCTTCTGCACCGAGCATGGCCATGAGCACTATGTCGCGTCCGGTTTTCAGTTGACCGTCCACTTGCAACACCACTTGTCCGCGCAGCCCGTTCAGCACCAGCGTCTGTTGTGTCTCGCTCAGTCCGAGTTCGGGCGATATGCCGGCATAGCGGATAGAGCTGGCGGGCGATGCGCCTGTGCCGCCTTCGGCACCGGAGATGACAATGAGGTCGGCTTTGGCTTTCGCTACGCCTGCGGCGATAGTCCCCACACCGCTTTCGGCCACCAGCTTCACGCTGATCTTGGCTTTCGGGTTGACGTTCTTCAGGTCGAAGATGAGTTGTGCCAGGTCCTCAATGGAATAGATGTCGTGGTGGGGCGGAGGAGAAATCAATGAAATCCCCGGAATGGAATGTCGTGTGCGGGCAATTATCCGGTCCACCTTGAAGCCCGGCAACTGGCCGCCCTCACCCGGCTTGGCGCCTTGTGCCACTTTTATCTGTATCTCGTCGGAATTCACCAGATATTCCGTAGTGACTCCGAAACGTCCGGATGCCACCTGCTTAATGGCGCTGCGCATATCCGTTCCGAAGCGTGCGGAGTCTTCACCGCCTTCGCCCGTATTGCTTCGCCCATGCAGCCTGTTCATGGCAACTGCCATTGCTTCATGCGCTTCCTGACTGATAGCGCCGAAAGACATGGCGCCCGTAACGAAACGTTTCAGTATGTTTTCCACCGGCTCCACTTTGTCTATGGAAATCGGGTTGCGGCGGAAGTCAAAGAAGTCGCGCAGGAAGATAGGCTTTTCTTTTTCATCGACCAGCCGGGTGAACTCTTTGAATTTCTTGTAACTGCCCAGGCGGGTGGCTATTTGCAGCGTGCTGATGGTCTCCGGATTCCAAGCGTGCTTTTCACCGTCCTTGCGGTATGCGTACAGCCCTTTGTTCGGCAATAGGGGAGTTTCCTGCCCCTCTGCCCGCGCTTCTTCATTCTTTATCGCTTCTCCCTCATCGTGGAATATAACGGCATCGCGTGCCACCTCATCCAGACGGATACCGCCGATAGTCGACTTCAGCCCGCCGAAGTAAGCGTTGCTCAGCTCTTCGCTCAGTCCGACAGCTTCGAATATCTTTGCGCCCCGGTAGGAACGGATTGTGCTGATGCCCATTTTGCTCATAATCTTGAACAGGC
Organism: Bacteroides eggerthii; assembly: GCF_025146565.1. Classification (NCBI taxonomy): domain Bacteria; kingdom Pseudomonadati; phylum Bacteroidota; class Bacteroidia; order Bacteroidales; family Bacteroidaceae; genus Bacteroides; species Bacteroides eggerthii. Next base: position 2,583,170 of record NZ_CP102258.1, read on the forward strand.
CTTTGCAAATGGCTTTGATGTAGTTTTTCTCGGCTGTGGCATAGTCCAACTGTATCTCCTTCTTGCTAACCAGCTCGTTGAGTACGGCAAATGCCATGTAGGGGTTCAGTGCGCTTGCACCGAAACCAAGAAGCAGTGCGGCGTGCATCACTTCGCGTATCTCGCCGCTTTCCACCACCAATGCGGTCTGCACGCGTTTTCCCACCGAGATGAGATGGTGGTGCACTGCCGATACGGCAAGCAATGCAGGTATGGCGGCGTGCGTGGCGTCTACGTTGCGGTCGGTCAGTACAATGTAGTTCACGCCTTCGGTGACGGACTCTTCGGCCTCCTTGCACAGACGGGCAAGCGCTTCCTGCAATCCGGCGCGTCCTTTGGCTGCTTCAAACAGCATCGGCAGCTTTACGGTCTTGAAACCCTTGTAACGGATGTTGCAGAGAATATCCAATTGTGTATTTGTCAGGATAGGGTGGGGCAGCCGCACCATTTTGCAATGGCTTTCGTTGGGAGTCAGTATGTTCATGCCCACTGCGCCGATATACTCTGTGAGAGACATCACCAACTCTTCACGAATAGGATCGATGGGCGGGTTAGTGACCTGTGCAAACTGTTGGCGGAAGTAGTTGTAGAGCAGTTGCGGTCTGTCGGAAAGTATGGCAAGCGGGGTGTCGTTGCCCATTGCGCTGACGGGTTCGGCTCCGTTGGATGCCATGGGCAGAATGATCTTCTCGATGTCTTCTTTGGAGAAGCCGAACGTGCGTAGCATACTGTTGTAGTTGTCCACGCTGTGGGGCACTTTGCGGCCGCTTTTCAGTTCATTCAGTTCGATGCGGTTATTGGCGAGCCATGTGCGGTAGGGCTTTGCCTCGGCAAGTTGCTTTTTCAGCTCCCCGTCATAGTATATCTCTCCTTTCTCTGTGTCTATCAGAAGTATCTTTCCGGGTTGCAGGCGGCCTTTCTCTTTGATATCATCCGGTTCAAAATCCATTACACCCACTTCGCTGGCCACTACCATGATGTCGTTGCGTGTAATGAGGTAGCGGGCGGGGCGCAGTCCGTTGCGGTCGAGCATGCCGCCTGCATAGCGTCCGTCGCTGAAGAGCAGTGCGGCAGGTCCGTCCCAGGGCTCCATAAGGATGGAGTGGTATTCGTAGAAAGCCTTGAGCTCCTCGCTGATAGGGTTCTTCTCGTTGAAGGATTCCGGCACAAGCATCGCCATGGCATGCGGAAGGCTGAGCCCGGACATGACAAGGAATTCCAGTACGTTGTCCAGCGAAGCGCTGTCGCTCATGTTCGGCTGGATGATAGGGCGCAACTCTTTGATGTCGCCCAGGGCAGGAGAGGACAGGACGCTCTCACGCGCTTCCATCCAACTGCGGTTGCCACGTATGGTGTTGATTTCGCCGTTGTGCGCCAGAAGGCGGAAGGGCTGTGCCAGTCCCCACGTAGGGAAAGTGTTGGTGCTGAAACGGGAATGTACAAGGGCCAGTCCGCTGGTGAAGTAACTGTTGGTCAGGTCGGGGAAGTAGTTACGCAGCTGCAGCGATGAGAGCATACCTTTGTAGACGATGTTCTTTGTAGACAACGATACGATGTAGAAGTCCCCGCGTGAGGCTATATCCGATTGGCGTATTCTGTTTTCTATTCTTTTCCTTATTATATAAAGGCGGCGGTCGGCAGTTTCGCTGTCTGTGAAACCGGTGATGAAGATTTGCTTGATGTCGGGTTCGTTGGCAAGTGCGGCTTCACCCAGTATCTCCGGACAGGTAGGAACATTGCGCAGGTGCATCAGTGTCAGCCCTTCTTTCTCTATTTCTTCAATGATGATGCTCAGGATGGCTGCCCGGTCTTTTTCATCTTTCGGAAGAAAAAGCAATCCCGTTCCATACTTCCCTTTTTCAGGAACAGGGATGCCTTGCAGCAGGATGAACTCGTGCGGTATTTGCAGCATGATGCCTGCACCGTCTCCGGTCTTGTTGTCGGCACCTTCCGCTCCGCGGTGACGCATATTCTCCAAAACTTTCAATGCGGCTTCAACCAGTTCGTGGGATTTACCGCCATGAATGTTTACCAACATCCCCACACCGCAAGCATCGTGCTCGTTGGCGGCATCGTACAAGCCCAATTGCATGGGCTGTCGTTGTGCAGGTTTCCTTTTTTTGCTGGTGTTAAAATGCTCTTCTTTCTTCATTTTTGGTTTGCTTTAGTTTTGTATGATATTTGTTGATGTGACAAAATGATTGGCAAAAATAGATATTTAATTTCAATTTGATACAGATATGCTTAGCTTCTTACCCTGCTAAATACTTGCATAGGAGGATGAAGTTATAATCTGATAGAAAATACCCCTTGTTTTCTTCTAATCTTAAATGAGATTCTATTCGTTTGATTTAGGATTGTAAATTGAACCTTTTGCTTTTAAAATATTATTTTCATTGTCTTTTTGATAAGGAAATAATATTTTTCTATCCTTTTAGTAAATAAATCGGGAAAAGATGAACTTTATGTTCTAAAGAATATATATATTTGCAGCGTAAATCAAATACTGATATATTATGTGTGGAATAGTAGGCTATATAGGTCAAAGAAAAGCCTACCCCATTCTTATCAAAGGCTTGAAGCGGTTGGAGTATCGCGGATATGATAGTGCAGGGGTAGCATTAATCAGTGACGACCGGCAACTGAACGTCTATAAGACGAAAGGAAAGGTCTCGGATTTGGAAACTTTCGTCACTCAAAAAGATATTTCCGGTAACATTGGCATTGCACATACACGCTGGGCTACACATGGGGAACCTTGTTCCATTAACGCCCATCCTCATTATTCCTCTTCCGAAAGGCTCGCTCTCATCCACAACGGCATCATTGAAAATTACACCGTCCTCAAAGATAAACTTCAGGCCAAAGGCTATACATTTAAAAGTAGTACCGATACCGAGGTGCTGATACAACTCATCGAATACATTCAGGTTACGAATCGCATTGACTTGCTGACTGCCGTACAACTGGCTCTGCAGGAAGTGATCGGTGCGTATGCCATTGCTGTGCTCGATCGGGAGAATCCGGACGAGATTATAGCTGCACGCAAAAGCAGCCCGTTGGTAGTAGGTATCGGCCGGGATGAGTTCTTCTTGGCATCCGATGCCACCCCCATTGTGGAATATACGGACAAGGTGGTCTATCTGGAGGATGGGGAGATAGCCGTTATCCGTCGCGGCGAGAAACTGAAAGTGGTGAATCTGGAGAATGTGGAGTGTCCGCACGAAGTAAAGACGGTGGCGCTCAACCTCGGCCAGTTGGAAAAAGGCGGGTATCCGCATTTCATGCTGAAGGAAATCTTCGAGCAGCCCGGTTGCATCTACGACTGTATGCGCGGACGCATCAATCTGGAAGGCACTAACGTAGTGCTTTCCGCCATTATCGATTATAAGGAACGCCTGCTTGCGGCCAAACGCTTTGTAATTGTAGCTTGCGGTACGTCATGGCATGCTGCGCTCATAGGCAAACATCTGATAGAAAGTTTCTGCCGTATTCCGGTAGAAGTGGAATATGCTTCGGAGTTCCGTTATCGTGATCCGGTGATTGACGGCAGTGATGTGGTGATTGCCATTTCACAGAGCGGTGAGACGGCCGACACGCTGGCTGCCGTAGAATTGGCCAAGAGTCGCGGCGCATTTATATATGGTATATGCAACGCTGTGGGTTCGAGCATTCCGCGTGCTACGCATACAGGTTCTTACATTCACGTAGGTCCGGAAATCGGTGTGGCGTCTACGAAAGCCTTTACGGGACAGGTGACTGTGCTCACCATGCTGGCGCTGGCATTGGCACGCGAGAAGCATACTGTCGATGAGGAGCAATACCTCGCCATAGTCAGGGAACTCGGACAGATTCCGGAGAAGATGAAAGAGGTGCTGAAGTTGAATGACAGCATAGCGGAGCTTTCTAAAATCTTCACCTATGCACGCAACTTTATCTATCTGGGACGCGGTTACAGCTATCCCGTAGCATTGGAAGGGGCGCTGAAGTTGAAGGAAATTTCGTATATCCATGCGGAAGGCTATCCTGCTGCCGAAATGAAGCATGGGCCTATTGCACTGATAGATGCGGAGATGCCTGTGGTAGTCATTGCCACACAAAACGGGCTGTACGAAAAAGTGCTGAGCAACATACAGGAAATCAAGGCGCGTAAAGGCAGAGTGATAGCCATTGTCACAAAGGGAGATGAGGTTATCAGTAAGATTGCCGATACTTGTATCGAACTTCCCGGAACAATGGAGTGCCTTGATCCGTTGATAACTGCGGTTCCTTTGCAGTTGCTCGCCTATCACATAGCCGTATGTAAAGGTATGGACGTGGATCAGCCGCGTAACCTTGCCAAATCGGTAACGGTAGAATGAGGACAAAACGGCTGATGCGTTTTAAAAAGATAAATAATGTGTTTTTTTAAGGGAATAATTACTCATTAGTAAATATACATATGGAACAACTGAAGCATGAATGTGGCGTTGCCATGATACGACTGCTGAAACCGCTGGAGTATTATGAAGAGAAGTACGGTACGTGGATGTACGGGCTGAATAAGCTCTATCTTCTCATGGAAAAACAGCACAACCGGGGTCAGGAAGGAGCGGGACTGGCTTGCGTAAAGCTGGAAGCGAATCCCGGTGAGGAATATATGTTCCGCGAGCGGGCGCTGGGTTCGGGAGCCATTACCGAGATTTTCGATGCGGTGCAAAGCAACTTTAAGGACCTGACAAAAGAGCAACTGCACGATGCCGGTTATGCAAAGCGTGTGTTGCCTTTTGCGGGAGAAGTATATATGGGGCATTTGCGTTACTCCACTACGGGCAAGTCGGGCATCTCGTACGTGCATCCGTTTCTTAGGAGAAACAACTGGCGCGCCAAGAACCTTGCCCTTTGCGGTAATTTCAACATGACGAACGTGGATGAGATTTTTGCACGCATTACCGCTATCGGCCAGCACCCGCGCAAGTATGCCGACACCTACATCATGCTGGAGCAGGTAGGCCACCGGCTCGACCGCGAAGTGGAACGTCTCTTCAACCTTGCCGAAGCCGAAGGACTTGCCGGCATGGGCATTACGCATTATATAGAAGACCACATTGACCTTGCCAATGTATTGCGTACTTCAAGCAAAGAGTGGGACGGAGGTTACGTGATGTGCGGACTTACCGGAAGCGGTGAGACATTTGCCGTCCGCGACCCATGGGGTATTCGTCCCGCATTCTGGTATCAGGATGATGAAATAGCCGTACTTGCCAGCGAACGTCCTGTAATACAGACCGCACTCAATGTTTCCGCCGGCAGCATCAAGGAACTGCAACCGGGGCAGGCCATACTTATCAACAAACTCGGAAAGATTCGTACGGTACAGATCAATAAGCCGCGCGAGGTGAAGCCTTGTTCTTTCGAGCGTATCTATTTCAGCCGCGGCAGTGATATCGACATTTATAAGGAACGTAAACTATTAGGTGAGAAGTTAGTGCCTAACATCCTGAAAGCCATTGATAAGGATATAGACCACACTGTCTTTTCCTTTATACCGAATACAGCGGAAGTGGCTTTCTACGGAATGTTGCAGGGACTGGATAACTATCTCAACGAGGAGAAAGTCCGGCAGATTGCAGCCTTAGGACATAATCCCAGCCATGATGAGCTGGAACGTATCTTATCCCGTCGCATACGAAGTGAAAAGGTGGCTATCAAGGATATCAAACTGCGTACTTTCATTGCTGAAGGTAACAGTCGTAATGATCTTGCCGCCCATGTGTACGACATCACTTACGGCAGTCTTGTACCCGGCGTGGACAGTCTGGTTATCATAGACGACAGCATTGTGCGCGGCACTACTTTGAAGCAAAGTATCATCGGTATCCTCGATCGTCTCAATCCGAAGAAGATAGTGATTGTGAGCTCTTCACCGCAGGTGCGCTATCCCGACTACTATGGAATTGACATGGCGAAGATGAGTGAGTTCATAGCTTTCAAAGCCGCCATTGAGCTGCTGAAAGAACGTGAAATGCGGGATGTCATTGAGTCGGCTTACCGCAAGTCCAAAGAGCAGGTGGGGTTGCCCAAAGAGCAGATGGTGAATTACGTGAAGGAAATCTATGCCCCCTTTACCGATGAGGAAATTTCCGCCAAAATGGTGGAACTCCTCACCCCGAAAGGTACGAGAGCAAAAGTGCAGATTGTGTATCAGCCTCTTGAAGGCTTACATGAGGCCTGTCCGCAGCACCGGGGCGATTGGTACTTCAGCGGTGATTATCCTACGCCGGGCGGCGTGAAACTGCTGAATACTGCGTTTATTAATTATATAGAACAAGTATATCAATTTTAGTGATTAGTGGTTAGTGATTAATGAAATGCTTATTAGAAAGCGATACATGCCTGAATACAATCGATTCAAATTGATAAACGCCAATCACTAATCGCTAACCACTTACAAGTAGTAAATATGAGAAATGTAACATTACTCCTCGACGACGGGAGCCGCTTTTGCGGTAAGTCGTTTGGCTATGAAAAGCCGGTGGCGGGAGAGGTGGTCTTTAACACAGCCATGTCGGGCTATCCTGAAAGCCTGACCGACCCTTCGTACGCCGGACAGTTGCTGACGCTCACCTATCCGTTGGTGGGCAACTATGGTGTACCGCCTTTCACTGTTGAACCGAACGGATTGCCCACATTCATGGAAAGCGAGCGTATCCATGCCGAAGCCATTATCGTAAGTGATTATTCCGAAAATTACAGCCATTGGAATTCCGCGGAAAGTCTTGGCGACTGGCTCAAGCGTGAGCAAGTGCCCGGTATTACGGGTATCGACACCCGAGAACTGACAAAAGTGCTGCGAGAGCATGGAGTGATGTTGGGGAGAATCGAGTTTGATAAAGAATCAGACGGGAAAAATGAAGAATCAGGAAAGGTAGATGAAGAATTGCCGACAGCGGTGTACGAAGGCGTAAACTACGTGGATCGCGTGAGTTGCAAGGAAATCATACATTACCTTCCTGACGGCACTTCCACCCGTAGCTCAGCCCATTCTTCATTCCTCATTCCTCATTCTTCATTAAAGAAGGTTGTCCTTGTGGATTGCGGTGTGAAGGCCAACATCATCCGCTGTTTGTTGCGACGGGGGGTGGAAGTCATCCGCGTTCCCTGGAACTATGATTTCAACGGGCTGGAGTTCGACGGACTGTTTATCTCCAATGGTCCCGGCGATCCCGACACCTGTGATGCTGCCGTTCAGAACATCCGTAAGGCGATGAAGAATGAGAAGCTCCCTATCTTCGGCATCTGCATGGGCAATCAGCTGCTTTCCAAAGCCGGAGGAGCTAAAATATACAAACTGAAATACGGACACCGCAGCCATAACCAGCCTGTGCGCATGGTAGGGACGGAACGTTGTTTCATTACCTCGCAGAATCATGGATATGCAGTGAACAACAATACGCTGACGGAGGATTGGGAACCGCTTTTCATCAATATGAACGATGGATCTAACGAAGGCATCCGTCACAAGCACAATCCTTGGTTCTCTGCACAGTTTCACCCTGAAGCAGCCAGCGGACCGACGGATACGGAATTCTTGTTTGACGAGTTTGTGAAGTTGCTGAAGTAAGGAGTTCTATTATTATCACTCATTTCAATAAACAGATAGACAAATGAAAGAAAACAATATAAAGAAAGTCCTGCTGCTTGGCTCCGGCGCACTGAAAATCGGTGAGGCGGGAGAGTTTGACTACTCCGGTTCGCAGGCCCTCAAGGCGTTGAAAGAAGAAGGTATCCATACCGTCCTTATCAACCCGAACATAGCTACGGTACAGACTTCGGAAGGCGTTGCCGACCAGATATATTTCCTGCCCGTAACCCCTTACTTTGTGGAGAAAGTCATTGAGAAAGAACGCCCGGACGGCATTATGCTTGCTTTTGGCGGACAAACGGCATTGAACTGTGGCGTGGAGCTTTACAAGGAAGGCATCTTTGAAAAGTACGGCGTGAGGGTGCTCGGCACTCCCGTACAGGCCATCATAGATACGGAGGATCGTGAGATATTCGTGCAGAAGCTGAATGAAATCAATGTGCAGACCATTAAAAGCGAGGCGGTGGAAAATGCGGCAGACGCCCGTCGTGCCGCTGCGGAGTTGGGCTATCCGGTCATTGTACGTGCGGCCTATGCATTGGGCGGACTGGGATCGGGCTTTTGCGACAACGAAGAAGAGCTGAATGTTCTGGTAGAAAAGGCTTTCTCTTTCTCTCCGCAAGTATTGGTGGAGAAGTCATTGCGCGGCTGGAAAGAAGTGGAGTACGAGGTTGTACGCGACCGCTTCGACAACTGCATCACCGTCTGCAATATGGAGAACTTCGATCCGCTGGGCATTCACACAGGGGAGTCCATTGTCATTGCTCCGTCGCAGACATTAAGTAATACGGACTATCACAAACTGCGTGAACTTGCCATCCGAATCATCCGTCACATCGGTATTGTGGGCGAGTGCAATGTGCAGTATGCCTACGACCCGGAAAGTGAAGATTATCGTGTCATCGAGGTAAACGCCCGCTTGAGCCGATCGTCTGCACTTGCCTCTAAAGCAACGGGTTATCCACTGGCTTTTGTTGCAGCAAAACTCGGATTGGGCTATGGGCTTTTCGATTTGAAAAACTCCGTAACCAAAACCACCAGCGCTTTCTTCGAACCTGCCCTGGATTACGTAGTCTGTAAAATTCCCCGTTGGGATTTGGGCAAGTTCCATGGCGTAGACAAAGAGTTGGGATCAAGCATGAAGTCTGTCGGAGAGGTTATGGCTATCGGACGTACCTTTGAGGAAGCCATTCAGAAAGGGCTGCGCATGATAGGACAGGGGATGCATGGCTTTGTGGAGAATAAGGAACTTGTCATCTCCGATATTGACAAAGCACTTCGTGAGCCTACGGATAAACGTATCTTTGTCATCTCCAAAGCCTTTCGTGCCGGATATACCGTAGACCAGGTACATGAGCTGACAAAGATAGACCGTTGGTTCTTGGAGAAGCTGATGAACATTATGAATACCAGTAAGGAGCTGCACGAGTATTCAGAAACCGTCTGTGGTTCGGAGTGCAGCGAAGAATCCGTTCCTTTGAAAGTTCAAGGGGAAGAGATCATCCGCTTCGTTCGGAATGACAAGGCAGCGCAAGAATTGTTGCGCAGAGCCAAGATACAAGGCTTCTCCGATTTGCAGATAGCCCGCGCTCTTGGTTTGGAACGCTATATGGATAGCGAGGACGGCATACTTACCATACGTGCGTTGCGCAAGAGCATGGGGGTGCTGCCCGTAGTGAAACAAATAGATACACTCGCCGCCGAGTATCCCGCCCGAACCAATTATCTGTATCTGACATACAGCGGCATTGCCAATGATGTGCATTATCTGGGCGACCGCAAATCTATCGTTGTACTCGGTTCGGGGGCATACCGCATCGGCTCCTCGGTAGAGTTCGACTGGTGCGGTGTGCAGGCGTTGAACACCATCCGCAAGGAAGGTTATCGCAGCGTCATGATTAACTACAACCCCGAAACCGTATCTACGGATTATGACATGTGCGACCGTCTCTATTTCGACGAACTCACCTTCGAGCGTGTCATGGACATTCTCGAACTGGAAAATCCGCATGGCGTAATCGTGTCTACAGGCGGCCAGATTCCAAATAACCTTGCCTTGCGCCTTGACGCGCAGAATGTGCCTATCCTTGGAACGAGTGCCAAGAGCATTGATAATGCCGAGGACCGCGATAAGTTCTCGGCTATGCTGGACCGTATCGGTGTGGACCAACCCGAATGGCGTGCGCTTACCTCGTTGGAGGACATCAATGATTTTGTCGGGAAGGTAGGATTTCCGGTGCTGGTTCGTCCCAGTTATGTGCTTTCCGGTGCGGCTATGAACGTCTGTTCCAATCAGGAAGAACTGGAACGCTTCCTGCAACTGGCGGCAAACGTATCCAAGAAGCATCCGGTAGTGGTAAGCCAGTTCATAGAACATGCCAAGGAGGTAGAAATGGATGCCGTAGCACAGAACGGTGAAATCGTAGCGTATGCCATCAGCGAGCATATTGAATTTGCCGGTGTACATTCCGGTGACGCTACAATCCAGTTCCCGCCGCAGAAGCTCTATGTGGAGACGGTACGCCGCATCAAGCGCATCAGTCGCGAGATTGCCCGCGAGCTGAACATCTCCGGTCCGTTCAACATCCAGTACCTTGCCAAGGACAACGACATCAAGGTCATCGAATGTAATCTGCGTGCCAGCCGTTCGTTCCCGTTTGTCAGCAAGGTCCTTAAAATCAACTTTATCGAACTGGCCACAAAGGTGATGCTCGGAATTCCTGTACAGAAGCCGGACAAGAACCTTTTCGATCTCGACTATGTAGGAATCAAGGCTTCGCAGTTCTCTTTCAACCGTCTGCAAAAGGCAGATCCTGTGCTGGGAGTGGATATGGCGTCTACGGGTGAAGTGGGGTGCATAGGCAGTGATACTTCCTGTGCCATTCTGAAGGCGATGCTTTCCGTCGGTTACCGTATTCCGCAGAAGAACATCTTGCTTTCTACCGGTACACCGAAGCAGAAAGTGGACATGCTTTCCGCTGCTCGCATGCTTCAGAAGAAAGGGTATAAGTTGTTTGCAACCGGCGGATCAAGTAAGTTCCTTACGGAGAATGGCGTGGAGAACACCTGCGTCTACTGGCCGAGCGAACCTGATATGCAGCCGCAGGCACTCGATATGCTGCATAAAAAAGAGATTGATATGGTGGTGAACATTCCGAAGAACCTCACCGCAGGCGAGTTGGACAACGGCTATAAGATACGCCGGGCAGCTATCGACCTCAACATCCCGTTGATTACGAATGCGCGGCTGGCAAGTGCCTTTATCAATGCGTTCTGCACGATGACTCCGGACGATTTGGCCATTAAGTCATGGGAAGAGTATAGATAAAAGTGCTCATAACTTTTATTTTAGTAAAGTCCCCGTTGCCTTTAGATAAGCCACGTAATTCAGGTACAGTCGGAAGCGGGCATCTACGTGAGTTTCGTATGCCTGCTGCCACAAGGCCTGTGCTTCCAGATGGTCGGACAGGGTTTCCAATCCCACATCATATTGGCTGCGGCTTACCCGCATGTTTTCCTCGGCTTGTTGCAGGGAGCGTTCGGCGATGGTGCTTTCCAGTTGGGCTTCATCGAGGTTGTTGGCAGCCTGTGTCAGTTCCAGTAGCATCTGTTCGTTCATGTTTTCCTGTTCAAGACGGGTCTGTTCCAGTTTGGCTTTGGCTGCACGCACTTTGTTGGTGCGTTCGCCGAAATGGAAAAGAGGTACGCTTACATTTAGGAGGACGGAGAAGCTGCCTTTATTGAATAGGTCCTGATCGTTGATTTCCAATCCATGAATATAGTCGTACGAACCTTTTACACCGATTTGGGGCAACAGCTCACTGCGGTTCAGCTTTACCTGTTGCTTGGCGATGGCCACCTGCTGGTTCAGTATGGCATATTCGGGACGGGCGGAGATATCTGATATTTGTAGCCGGATGTCCTGTGCCACTTCAGGAAAATTGTCAGCAGTGCGTATGTCCGACGTCAGGGATTTTCCGATGTAGTGGCAGAGGTTCATGGTTGCCAGACGGAGTGCATTGTCGGCCTTACGGATGTTGAGTTCACTCTCATTCAGTTTTACTTGTACTTTCAGGACGTCATTTTGAGGCTTTAGTCCATGCTTGTAGGCGCTTTCTACATTTTTCTTCAATTCAACGAGCACTGCGTTGTACTTGTCCGCCACTTTCTTCATCTCTTTGGCCTTGATGACCTGTGCATAGGCTTGGTCGGTTTTCACAATGACCTCCGATGCCGTCAGCGTTTCGCTCAGCTGTGCCATTTCTTTGCCCAATAAAGACATCTTATAAGCGGCACGAATTTTGCCGCCCATATAAAGAGGTTGTTCCACTTGTATGCCACCCATATACACCATGCCTATTTTATAGTTCATGTCTACTCCTGGGAAGTAAGCGAATCCGTTGTTGGGCAGAAACTGTCCCGTAGCATCGGGCAGGAAAGTTGGCAGATTGCCGCCGGCTATGCCTAAACTGCCGTCTGCCGTACTGTAAATACCTGTTCCGCTGAGGGTGAAGTTTGGCAAGAAGTTCCCTTTGTAACTCCTTGCGGTGTAGCGTGCGCTTTCCGTCTGTTTGGCCGAAGCCGCCATTTCTTTATTGTATTTCAAAGCCATTTCCCTGCATTGCTCCAGTGTCAGTGTCTCTTGGGCAGAGATACCGGCAGAGAAAAGCAGTGCGGTGAGGATAATTATTTTCTTTTTCATTGTTACTCGTTTTTAATGTGAAAGAATAATGCGTATAGGATAGGGATGAACAAGAGCGTTATCAGTGTTCCGAATGTCAGTCCGCCCATAATGGATGCCGCCAGAGAACCGAACATGGCATCGGGCAGCAGCGGTATCATGCCCAGAATGGTAGTCAGCGCTGCCATGGTTACAGGGCGTAAGCGGCTTTGGGCGCTATCGACCAATGCCGTAACCGGCTCTATTCCCTGATTAAGTTGAAGGGTTATTTCATCCATTAGCACAATGCCGTTTTTGATGAGCATGCCTATCAGTCCCAATGTGCCTACAATTGCCACGAAGTTGAATGTTTTGCCCGTAAGCAGCATTACTGCCACTACTCCTACAAGAATCATAGGGAGACAACAGAAGATGACAGCGGGTTTACGATAATCCTTGAACAACATAATGAGGATGGCAATCATTAATATGATGGCCAGCGGGAAGTTCTTGAACAGGTACTTCATAGACTGGTCGCTTGCATTCTTTTCCCCTTGCCAATGAAGGGTGTAGCCGTCGGGTAGCTCTATCTGTTCTATCTTCCGGGCAATGGCTTGCCGCGCCTTCTCCGTTTCTATGCCGGGAGCGGGAGAGCATTGCACACGCTGGCTGCGTTGCCCGTTGTAACGGGGTACTACAGGATCTTCCCAACGGATATCGATACTCTTACTGATTTGTTTCAGCGGAGTGCTTCCCATAAGGCTTTCCACCAGTTCCTCTTTGCTCAAAGTACCGGCTTTGAGTTTCACGATGTTCTCCTCGTTCATCAGTCCGTTCAATGAAGGAAGGGTGGAGAACACTTGCGTGTTGCCCAGGTTTTCTATCGGTTGCCCTTTCTCATCCAGGCATCTCAGGTAGATATTGTCGCGGTGTATGCCTTCATAGAAAGAACCGATAGGTATGCCGCCGTTGGCGGAAAGGAGAGACATGCTGACATCACTGCGGCTGAGGCCGAGAGCGCGGGCGGCTGCTTGGTCGTATTCTATGGAAAGTACGGGTATCTGCGGTTCCCAGTCGGTGGTGATGAGGCATACTTCCGGAGTATTCTCCATAATGTTCCGCGCACTGTCGGCCAACTGATGCAGTATGGCCGGATCGGGTCCCATAAACTGTGCTTCAATGGGATATTTCTTGAACATCAGGTTGTAACGCTTCAGTTTCACGTAGGCATCGGGGTAACGCTGTGCCAGGTAGTTTTGTATTTCATCCATATTGTCTACAAGGTCGTCCGGTGAAGTGAAGTCGATAATCAGCTCGCCATATGAGAGGGAAGGGTTGGCGATGCTGCGCACGAGGTTGTAACGCCCCGGCGTACCACCTATCGAAGTGGTGACGTGAGTAATCTCCTTACGTGTTTTCAGATAGGTTTCTATCTCTTTCAGATCTTGTGCCACGCGGGTGGAGTTATTGCCTTCGGGTAGCTTGTATTCCATATAAAGCTGGTCATATACCATGTCCGGGAAGAACCCCTGGCGCATATATCCGTAGCCGAAAATGGAAAGCCCTAACAAAGTAATCATTGCCAGAACAAAACTCCAACGGTGTGCCAAACCGAAATACAGGGCAGTGCGCAAGAGTGCGTATGTACGGCCTTTGTACTCGCGTTTTCCGGTAGTGCTGACTTCGATTGCGGGGTGCAGCCTGCGGTCGGCCATTAGGGGAACATGGGTCAATGCCAACACCCAGCTCAACAGTAGAGAGACTGCCAACACAATGAAAAGGTCGCGGGTATAGACGCCTGCTGTGTCCGGTGACATGAAAATGGGCAGAAAAGCGATAATAGCTATCAGGGTGGCTCCCAACAGAGGCATTGCTGTTTGGCGGCCAATGGCTGTCATGGCTTCCATGCGGTTCTTTCCCGCTTTCAGATCCACCAGTATTCCGTCTACGATGACGATGGCGTTGTCTACCAGCATCCCCATTGCAAGTACGAATGCGGCGAGCGATACGCGTTGCATGGTTCCTCCTGCCGTTTGCAGGAATAGGAACGAACCGAATACGGTGACAATCAGGCTAATCCCGATTATGACTCCGCTTTTGAAGCCCATAGCCAGCATCAGGATGACTACGACGATGATGACGGACTCAATCAGGTTAATTACGAAAGTGCCCAAAGAAGCTCCTACGCGTTCCGGTTGGTAGAATACTTTGTGGCACTCTACACCTGCGGGCAGACGGCTTTCTTTCAGTTGCGCCAGTTTTTTTTCTACGGCGGCGCCGACTTTCACAATATCCGATTTGCCGGAAGCTGCGATAAGAACTCCCTGGGCCCGTTCGCTGTCGAAGAACAGTTCGTTACGGGTGGGCTCTTCATATCCTTTCTCTATCCGGGCTATGTCGCGCATACGGAGCTGGTCGTCGTCATGCCCTTGTATCAGCATATTGCCGATGTCTTTCACAGTCTTGAATTTATCGCTGACGGTCACGCGGATACGGTTGTCTCCATTGTCATAGTAGCCGCTGTATGTGGTTTTGTTTTGGCCGTTCAGTGTAGCGAGAACTTCGGCAGGCTTCACGCCAAGGTTTGCCATGCGGTCCTGCAGCAGGGAGATATTGATACATTCGGGACGTTTGCCATACAATTCCACCCGGTCTACATCTTCCATATCGCTGATTTCCCGTTTGATGAGCTCGGCGTAGTCGGACAGTTCACGATCGGATAGTCCGTCGCCTGTCAGTGCATAGAACATTCCGTATACGTTGCCGAAATCATCTTTGACAATCGGGGTGCTTGCCCCGTCGGGGAGTAAGGCGCAGGCGTCGCTTACTTTGCGTCGCAGCATATCCCAGCATTGTTCCACTTCTTCATCCGGGGTGATGGTGGTCAGCTCTATCTGTATCAAGGAAAGGTCATTGTAAGAGTAGCTTTCTACATTGTCTATGTTTCCCATGCTGCGGATGCTCTTTTCCAATACATCCGTCACTTCCAGTTCCACTTGGTGGGCGGATGCTCCCGGGTAGGTGGTGACCACCATGGCGAGCTTTACTTTTATTTCCGGGTCCTCCAGTTTGCTCATCTGGTAGCAGGAGAGAATTCCGCCGATAAGCAGGACCATTACCAGGAAGTAGACCAGGTTACGGTTCTTAAATGCCCATTTACTTATATCCATATTACTGATATTTTAGTGTACATTCATGTTATAATAATCCGCCGATATTTGTCTCGCTGGCAACTGGCAGCGGTTTTACGATTTCTCCGTTCTCTATGTAGTGTATTCCTGCCGAAACAATCAGGTCTCCGGGTTTCAGCCCATCGGATGTGATGATACTGCGTCCGTCGCTCATCAGGCGTACTACGGTTACTTCGCGACTGCTTACTTTATTGTCGGACGGATTATATACAAAAACGCAGGCTTTGCCGTTTTTTTGCAGAATGGCATTACCGGGTACAGACAGATTGCGGGGACTGTCACTATCGCAACGAATGGTAACCATTGTATTCATGCCCGGCGAGGGGATGGGGTGTTTGTCTGCAAGCAGTTGCAGGCGCATGGTGTACAGCTGGTTGGCATTGGCTTTGGGAGTTACGCTGATTAACTTCAACAGATAGGTCTGCTCCGGATAAATGTCGAAAGTACAGTAATATTGGTCGAACTGTTCCCGACGGATATATTCGGCTGCCGGCAGGTTTATCTCTACTTCCGGTGCGCCACTGCTGATCATAGACAGGACAGGCATTCCGGCACCTATCGTTTCGTGCGCTTCGAACAGTCGTTTTTGTATATAACCGCTGAAAGGTGCGTAAAGCCGGGTGTATCCCAGCTGGTCTTTATGATGCTGATATTTGGCGGTGATTTGTTTCAGTCCGTACACTGCTTTGTCGTTGGCGCTGGGGGTAGTCCCGTTATCTTTATATAGAGCCATCACACGTTCTGCCTCTGCTTTTATCTGCTTGTATTCGGCTTCGGTGGCATCCAGTTGCACTTGGTAGTCCGTAGGGTCCAGTTCGGCAAGCAACTGTCCGGCTTGTACGCGGGCGCCATCCTTTACATATATTTTCTGTATGGTTCCGCTGACTCTGAAGGCGAGACTGATGTCCTGTGCCGCCTTCACTTTTCCGGGATATTGCAAATAACTCTGCCCGCTGGCGGAAATAACCGTATCTATTTTTACTGTTTGGCATCCTTTGGCATCTTGTGTGCTGCCGTTGCAGGATGTAAGTGAACATAAGGAAATGCTTGCTAAAATCCAATAAATTCGTTTCATAATCTAAGGTATATTAATTTGTGACAAAATTACTCAGTAACCGCTATATAGAAAAGGTTTATAAGCATTATAAACTGTTCTGTTTATGACATCCTGATAAGGAAAAACAGACTATTTCCGGTTTATTATGTTTTCTGATATTCGGCAGGCGTCATTCCCGTCATTCTCTTGAAGAATTTCGAGAAGAAAGACGGATTGGGAAAGTTCAATTCATCCGATATTTGGAAGATTAGCAGATTACTGTGCTTCAGTAGTACTTTTGCTTCAAGAATAACGGATTGGTTGATCCATTGCATTACTGTCTGTCCGCTTGCCTCACGTATAATGGTGCTCAGATAATGAGAGGTCAGGCATAGCTTGTCGGCATAGAAGTTGACGGAACGTTCTTGCTTACTATATTCGTTTACAAGGGCTATGAAACGGCGGAATATTTCTTCCTGACGTGAAAGGCGCAGGGAAGAGGTGGTATGTGTTTGCTCGTGAATATATTTGAGGTTACAAAGTAGGGATACAATGAGATGTTGTACGGTTTCACGACGATAAGGTGAAGAATGAAGTATCTTCCATAGCAAAATAAAGAACAGCTCTGTTTGGGTCCATTCTTCCTCATTAAGTGACAGTATGATACCGTTTCTTGTGTAAGTTTCCGACAAAATAAAATTTGGCATGGCAGGCAGGAAATTGTAAGCAGGCATTATGACCTGAAAATCATAATCAGAACTGATTTCCAGCATTTCTATCAAAGAATTGTCGGGGATTATGATAATCTTACGGGCAGATATCTCATACTCGATAAGATTGATGGAAATTCGTCCTGTTCCTTGCAAAACACGAATTATCCGTCCTTCTTTGGCACGATAGGGTTGCCTGATCTGGAATAATTTACTTCCCATTTGTATAAAACTTATAACCATACCCAAATCATCGTTTATAAATCGGTATTCAAGATTATTGATGATTTCCGGTTTGTAACGTATATCATCTAGTGCAACGTTTATAGGTTTGTTCTTTTCCATATCTATAAATAGTGAATAATTCAGTGGCAAAGATAATAAAGCATCCATATATTTTCCTTTTTTCATTAAAAAGCCGTACTATTAGAACATCTTTGCGGACAAATAGGTTGTGAGCATACTAAGTTATGCTTCTATCTTTGCATTGGCTAAAATAAATAAGAAACAGATATGAATATGAAACAAGCGATTTTCTCTTTAGTTTTCCTGCTTGCAGCTACATGGGCGCATGCCCAGCTTACCTTGGATGAATGTCAGCGCGGGGCGCAGGCGAATTATCCGTTAGTACGTCAGTATGGATTGATAGAAAAGGCACGCGAATATGATCTGTCTAATGCCGGAAAGGGATATTTGCCCCAGTTTTCCCTGTCGGGTAAGGCTACCTATCAAAGTGATATAACCGAACTGCCTGTCGAGATACCGGGAGTCAATATAAAGACTGCTCCAAAAGACCAGTATCAGGTGATGCTCGAACTGCAACAGACCATTTGGGACGGTGGGGATATCCGTAACCGGAAACGCCTTACACGTGCGGCATCGGATGTAGATATGGAAAAGCAGCATGTAGATATGTATGCCTTGAACGACCGTATCAACCAGCTATTCTTCGGTATATTGCTGCTGGACGAACAACTGAAGCAGAATCAACTCTTGCAGGATGATTTGGGAAGAACACATAAGCAGGTGTCAAACTATATAATAAACGGTATAGCTACTCAAAGCGATTTGGATGCCGTCAGCGTGGAGCAACTCAATACCAAACAACGCCGTATCGAATTGGAGACATCACGCCAGGCATACATAAATATGCTTTCTGCTTTTATTGGAAAGGAAATTCCTGCCGGGACCATTTTACAGAAGCCTGTTCCGGAAGATTCGAACGGTATGGGAACCGGAATAAATAATCGTCCGGAACTGCGCCTCTTCGATGCGCAAGGAGAACAGCTAAGAGTGCAGGAAGCTATGTTGAATGTAAGACTGATGCCTCGTTTCGGACTGTTTGTACAGGGCGCTTATGGCAATCCGGGATTGAATATGCTGAAAGATGAATTTAATGCGTTCTATATGGCAGGTGTACGTATGTCATGGAACTTTGGTAGCCTGTATACTTTAAAGAACGACCGCCGCAGGATAGACAATAGCCGCCGGCAGATAGAAACAGGTAGAGATGTATTCCTTTTCAATACCCGCTTGCAGGCTACACAGCAGGATGCAGATGTAATATCCATGCGCAGGAAAATGGCAGATGATGATGAAATCATCCGTTTGCGTGAAAATATCCGTCGTGCAGCTGAGGCTAAGGTGGAAAACGGGACGCTGACTGTTACCGATATGCTTCGTGAAATAACCAATGAGAATTTGGCGCGTCAAACCAAGGCGTTGCATGAAGTGCAACTGCTGATGAACATCTGGCAACTGAAATATACATTGAATAATTAAGAATTTTCTAATAACAATAAAACCATATAATATGAAATCGTTTAAATTATTTCCGGTTCTGCTTTTTTTTACAGCTTGTGGCAGCGGCATCCCGAAATATGACGCTACGGGAACTTTTGAAGCTACCGATGTGATAGTCTCTGCCGAAGCCACCGGAAAGATACTCACTTTGGATGTGGAAGAAGGTACAACATTGAGGGCCGGACAGGAAGTCGGTGTCATTGATACTGTTCAGCTTTATCTCAAAAAGCTTCAGTTGGAGGCGAATGTCAAATCTGTGGAAGGGCAGCGCCCTGATATTCTGAAACAGGTGGCGGCCACTAAAGAACAGATTGTTCAGGCACAACGCGAACGTGACCGCGTGTACAATCTGCTTCGTGTGGGTGCGGCCAATCAAAAACAGTTGGATGACGCCGAATCGCTGCTTGAGGTACTTCGCAAACAACTCGCAGCTCAGAACTCCACCTTGCAGAACAGTGACCAGAGCCTGACGTGGCAAAGTTCATCGGTAGGCGTTCAGGTGGCACAGATTCAGGACCAACTAAAGAAATGTCATATTGCTTCCCCTCTGACGGGAACTGTCCTTGCCAAATATGCGGAAGCGGGAGAACTGGCGGCGCCGGGAACCCCGCTATTCAAGGTTGCCGATATGGAGCAAGTTTATCTGCGTGCCTATATCACTTCCGAACAGCTGTCCGAGGTGAAGCTGGGACAGAAAGTAACGGTCTATTCGGACTACGGCAAGGAGGTCCGGAAAGAATATCCGGGCGTTGTCACTTGGATTTCGGACAGTTCCGAGTTTACTCCGAAAACCATTCTAACGAAGGATGAACGCGCCAATCTGGTATATGCTGTTAAAGTGGCTGTGAAGAATGACGGCATGCTGAAAATAGGAATGTATGGAGGAGTAGAGTTCAAGTGATTGATGCTATGCAGCCGGCGTTGGGGTAAGTCACCGTTTATAATTAAAATTCAATAACAGTATGAGTTCTGCAGTAACTGTCAATAATGTATTTAAACGTTACGGCCGGGTGGAAGCCTTGCAAGGTGTTTCATTGTCTGTCGAGCCGGGTGAGCTTTTCGGCATCATCGGTCCTGACGGTGCGGGGAAGACATCCCTGTTCCGTATTCTCACCACTTTGCTGCTTGCCGATGAAGGCACAGCTACGGTTTGCGGACTGGATACGGCGAAGGACTATAAAGCTATTCGCGAGCGGGTAGGATATATGCCCGGACGGTTCTCGCTCTATCAGGATCTGACGGTAGAAGAAAACCTGAATTTCTTTGCTACGGTTTTCCATACCACCATTGAGGAAAATTATGATTTGGTACGCGACATCTACCGGCAGATAGAACCTTTTCGCAATCGTCGTGCGGGGGCTTTGTCCGGTGGTATGAAGCAGAAACTTGCTCTTAGTTGCGCGCTTATCCATAAACCGGATGTTCTTTTTCTGGATGAACCGACTACCGGTGTAGACCCTGTCTCGCGTAAGGAGTTTTGGGAAATGCTTCGCCGTCTCAGGGAACAGGGCATTACCATTATCGCGTCTACTCCAATTATTGACGAGGCACGTCAGTGCGACCGTATCGCTTTCATCAATGAAGGGAGGATACGTGGTATTGATACTCCCGACCGTATTCTGAAACAGTTTGCAGACATCCTTTGTCCTGCGGGACTTTTGCACGAAAAAGCGGATAATTGTGAGAGCTACGTAATTGAAGTAGACGGATTGACGAAACGTTTTGGCAGTTTTACAGCTGTCGACCATATTTCTTTTAAAGTGCGTCAAGGTGAAATCTTTGGTTTTTTGGGTGCTAACGGAGCCGGTAAGACCACTGCCATGCGCATGCTCACCGGATTGAGTCATCCCACCGAGGGCAAAGCCAGGGTAGCCGGTTTCAATGTCGCCACCCGGTCCGAGGATGTGAAGAGGAATATCGGCTATATGAGTCAGAAGTTTTCATTATACGAAGATCTCAAAGTATGGGAGAATATTCGCCTTTTTGCCGGTATATACGGAATTCCCGAACCGGAGATTGCTCCCAGAACAGACGAGTTGTTGCTACGTTTAGGATTGGAAAAAGAACGTGATACATTGGTGAAAAATCTGCCGTTGGGATGGAAACAGAAGCTTGCTTTCTCTGTGTCCATTTTTCATCATCCTAAGATTGTGTTTCTGGATGAGCCGACGGGAGGAGTTGATCCTGCTACTCGCCGCCAGTTTTGGGAACTGATCTATCAGGCTGCCGATCAAGGTATCACCGTTTTTGTCACTACCCATTTTATGGATGAGGCGGAGTATTGCGACCGTATATCTATCATGGTGGATGGAGTGATTCGTGCGCTCGACACGCCCGACAGGCTGAAACGACAGTTCGGAGTTGAGACAATGGATGATGTTTTCCAACAGCTGGCTCGTGAGGCTGTAAGGACGGCGGATTGATATTAGATATAAGACTTAAAAACAGATTGCGATATAACCATGAAACAATTCATAGCTTTTGTCCGAAAAGAATTCTTCCATATCTTCCGCGATCGGCGTACGATGCTGATCCTGCTGGGTATGCCCATTGTGCAGATCATTCTTTTCGGCTTTGCCATTACTACCGAAGTAAAGAATGTGCGTGTTGCCGTTCTCGATCCTTCCAATGATGTCGTAACTCGGCAAATCATCGATCGTGTGGATGCTAGTGAGTACTTTACTGTTATCCGCAGCTTGTATTCTCCCGAAGAAGCGGATCATTTTTTTAGGAAGGGCGATATTGATATGGCAATTGTTTTTAGCGAACATTTCTCGGATCATCTCTATACCGGTGAGGCAGAAGTACAGATAATCTCCGATGCCACCGATCCCAATATGGCTACCATGCAAGCCGGATATGCTGCAAATATCATATCCATGACCGGACAAGAAATGCTTCCGCCCGGAGTACGCACATCTGCAATTGTTCCTCAAGTCAAGTTGCTTTATAATCCGCAGATGAAGAGTGCATATAATTTTGTTCCCGGTGTTATGGGACTTATCCTGATGATGATTTGTGCAATGATGACTTCTATCTCCATTGTGCGTGAGAAGGAGACGGGAACGATGGAAGTGTTGTTGGTTTCCCCGGTAAAGCCCCTGTTTATCATTCTTGCCAAGGCAGTGCCGTACTTCGTGTTGTCGTTTGTCAACCTGATTACGATATTATTGCTTTCGGTCTATGTGCTCCATGTTCCGGTTGCAGGCAGCTTGTTTTGGTTGGTGGTCGTATCGCTGCTTTTCATATTCGTATCACTGGCTTTGGGATTGCTCATCTCTACTGTTACTCACACGCAGGTAGCCGCCATGCTGGTGTCCGGACTAATGCTGATGATGCCCACAATGTTGCTTTCGGGTATGATATTCCCTGTTGAGAGCATGCCTGTCATTTTGCAAAGCATTTCCACTGTGATTCCCGCACGTTGGTATATTCAGGCTGTGCGTAAACTGATGATAGAGGGAGTGGATATATCACTGGTGCTGACCGAGATCGGTATACTGGCTGTTATGGCGGTTCTGTTGATAACCGTTAGTTTCAAGAAGTTCAAGAACAGGCTGGAATGAAGTAATTTCAATTATAACAATTAGTAGTAAATACCTCTATGATTAAGTATTTGATAGAAAAAGAATTCAAGCAGATGCTCCGCAACTCATTCTTGCCAAAGCTGATTTTCATATTTCCATGTATGATTATGATATTGATGCCTTGGGCTGCCAACTTGGAGATAAAGAATATAAATCTGAATATTGTGGATAACGATCATAGCGTTGTATCCCGTCGCCTGGTAGACAAGATTAGAGCTTCTACCTATTTTCGTCTGACAGCGCTTCCGGCTACTTACGATGAGGCTTTGCTCGGTATTGAAGCGGGCACAGCAGATGTCATTTTGGAGATACCCTATGATTTTGAAAAAGATTGGATAAACGGTAAAGCTCCTCGTTTGCTCGTCGCAGCCAATGCGGTGAACGGAACAAAAGGGAGTCTGGGAGGTTCTTATCTGTCTTCCATCATCAGCGATTATTCTCGTGAACTGATGTCGGAAGTACCTGTAAAAGCATTAACAGGCAAGCCGCTTCCCCGTATCAGTGTTTCTACCTTGAACCTCTATAATCCTACTTTGAACTATAAGCTTTTCATGATTCCTGCATTAATGGTTATGTTGCTGACGCTGATTTGCGGCTTTCTTCCCGCACTCAATGTAGTGGGAGAGAAAGAGGCGGGGACTATTGAACAAATCAATGTGACACCGGTCAATAAATTCACATTTATTGCGGCCAAGCTGATACCTTATTGGCTGATAGGCTTTGTTGTGCTTACCATTTGTTTTGTACTCGCTTGGTTGCTATATGGTATTTTACCTGCCGGACATTTTCTTACTATTTATGTTTTTGCACTGGTGTTTCTGCCGGTTGTTTCCGGTTTTGGACTGGTCATATCCAATCATTCGGCAACGTTACAGCAAGCCATGTTTGTCATGTGGTTTTTTATGCTCGTCCTTATTTTGATGAGTGGTCTTTTTACTCCTATTCATAGTATGCCCGAATGGGCACAATGGATTACCCGTATAAATCCATTGAGGTATTTTGTTGAGGTGATGCGTACAATATATCTTCGCGGCGGTGGCTTGGCCGAACTGTTTCCTCAATTAGGAGCCTTGCTGATTTTTGCCATAGTTGCTAATATTTGGGCTGTGAGAAGTTACAGGAAAAGTAGCTGATTTTGGAAATTAACTTCGTGTTTGTACGAAGTTAATTTCCTATTGATACGAAGTTAATACTTTGCACTATATAAAGTTAACTTCTTGCATGATTGGATGTTAACTTTTTGTTCTCTCCTTTTTTAACTCATTTTGCATATTTTAGTGCTTCGTGAAGTGAATTGTTTTTTGTCGACTTTTTAGCGTAAATAATTAACGAGGTAAAATGTCCTGAATAGCGAATTCGGCTTTTCATGGAAAAGTGGGTAAATACTGAATGGAATTAAATAGTGGAAAATATGTGTAATTGTTGGCAATTATTTGTATTTCAGAAAAATATGTGAATGATAAAAGGTGTTTTTTAAACGTTCGTTTAATGGACGCAAAGATAACCTGTATTTTTGAAACAAGCAAAATGTTCAATAAAAATATTTTCATAAATTATCGGTTATAGGCATAACGCATTGTCTATTAGTTTTTTGAATCGAACTTCATTCATCCTTATTTTTTGCAAATTTCTAAGTGTTTCTTCCCCTTCTCTTTTCTAAAATATTGACGTTTTTTAAACGAACGTCTAAAAAACAGTTTTTGTGTTATAATCCGTTTGTTTACAGTAGTTTACTTGTACAAAAATGTACAACTACAGAGCAATCATAGGTGAGAGGGGCACAAAGCTTGCCGTATTCTATATAAAGTGTCTGCAATTGATTGGAATTCAAGCATCTGCGAGGGTTTCAAAGCCCCGGGAGAACGCCCTTTTCTGAAACTGGCCTATAAATGGAAACAGAGAAAGAGACCGAATTATGGTATGCCATGCGTGCCACCTACCGCAGAGAGCCGGATGCTGTACGCTTACTTGGCAAGGAGAATATGGATTGTTTCGTCCCCATGCAGTATAAGGTGACGGTTAAGAAAGGTAAGAAGGTCCGTATTCTGGTTCCTGTGATACACAATCTGATATTTGTTCATGCCTGTCCTTCTGCTCTGAAACGTGTCAAGTCTAAAGTTACTTATTTACAATATATCACCGATACCCGCAGTGGTGAGAAAATCATCATCCCGGATAATGAGATGCGTCGTTTCATAGCAGTGGCGGGGACTTACAGCGACCAGCTTCTGTACTTCCAGCCCGAAGAGGTAAACTTATCCAAAGGAACAAAAGTCCGTATCACAGGTGGTGACTTCGAGGGTCAGGAAGGTATCTTCCTGAAAGTGAAGGGAGCACGTGACCGTCGTGTTGTCATTGAGATTCAGGGTGTGATTGCCGTTGCCATGGCTACTATCCATCCTGAACTGATAGAAGTAATCAAATAATTGATTGTAGATCGTTTTACAGTTGTCAATTCATAACTCATAATTTATAATTCATTATGTCTCTTTCTGAAGAAACTCTTTCCCTTCAGCGTGCCGCGCACGACCTGATGTATTTGGGTATGGACGGCAGTCCCGTCTACAGCGATGATCTTTCCCGTCGTAACGGTGAGGTTTACCGTATGACCACAGCTTTGTATAATTCTGGCTTCAAAGGTTCCACTGTTGAAGAACAGGCTAATGTCTGCCTTGCTCTTCTGATGGGCTACAATGCTTCGTTTATTGATCATGGTGAAAAGCAGGAACATATTCAGGAGATTTTGAATCGCTGTTGGGATATTCTTGAAGTTCTTCCCGTATCATTATTGAAACTTCGTTTGCTTACTGCTTGCTATGGTGAAGTTTATGATGAGCCTTTGGCTGATGATGCACGTAAAATTATTGCTGGTTGGGATGAAAAGATACTTATTGCTGAACAACAAGAAGCTATTGAAGAATTTCAGAATGTGGTGGATAATCCTTATCCGTGGGAATATGTTGACGAATAGAACAAATATGAATAAACCTTACCCTTGGAAGAAAAAGCGTATATTTGCATATATCTTCTAAGAAATGAGGTAGAAATAGAACAGATGCGAAAATAGCCGATTGGCATACAAGCCTTTTGAGGAAATACGTAAGGATAATGATTGGTTCAGACGGGTACACCTACTTATCTTGTTGACTTGCTGAAACAGAGTGATTATGTTGATTGGTGGGGTAGAAGTACAGGCATCTGCTTTTTCGGAATATCGTGCGGAGGTAAGAAACCCGCTTCCTATGATTTATCAGAGTGGTAATCTCACAATCAAGGGATATGATAAAGAGGTTAGTCTTTATATTTTGGGATTTCCTAATGACGAGGTTCGTTATGGCTTTTTGAATTTCCTGATGCCCTATTATACAAAAGTGTCTGATGCGGAGACCGGTTTTTATATTGTAAAATTCATGCGTGAGTTGAGGACCGGTAATGTAGATGTTTTCATGGAGCGCCTGAAAGTGTTTTTTGTAGGCATGCCTTACGAAACACCTTAGATGGGAGGACGTTGGTGAAAGTAGGGGTGAACTTCAGTAAAGAAACGAGTAATGTGGATGAGTATACCATAAGATAGCTTTCTGCTCACTTCATTAAACAGGCTGGTTCCATTATCTGTAATCTATAAAATTGAAAATTGTAGAAAGTTTTTTTACTTGCCTAAAGTAAAGGTTACCGATTAATATTGTAAAACCATTTGATTGCTTTTCTTCACCACGTTCAACGGGACCATCATTTTATTTATAATGTTTTCAAGATGCTGCAAGGCGGCAAAACTCCTCCGCCAAAAGGCATATGTTTTATATCTCAAGTATAAAAGGATGTAAATTCTGTGCCGTCATGAACTGTGTCGGGTTGATCAAATACTCCTGAGACCCCGATTCACAATCGTGAAAAGTCTGAGCCTTATTTATAGCCAATTTTGATAATATTCCCGGTGTATACCATTGACAACAGTCTCATGCTCCATTTCGTTCTTAATTCCGGTCATGTTTATTGACATGGAGGACAGTTGGTACGGGACAACCTTGGTTTTCGGACAAGGACATTGAGAAGACAAGAATATTGAAAAAATAGAGAAAATGAGAGAATACCAAGAATTGAAAATTGCTGTAGCCGGTACTGGTTATGTTGGTTTAAGCATGGCTACATTGCTTTCGCAACATCATGAGGTAGTCGCTGTGGATGTAATTCCAGAGAAGGTTGAGAAGATTAATCATCGTATCAGTCCTATTCAAGACGATTATATTGAGAAGTTCTTTGCTGAGAAAGAACTGAACCTTACTGCCACGCTCGATGGTGCATCAGCATATAAGAATGCCGATTTTGTAGTGATTGCTGCTCCCACTAATTATGATCCAGTAAAGAATTTCTTCGATACCCATCACATCGAGGATGTCATTGACCTTGTACTGAGTGTGAATCCTGAGGCAACCATGGTTATCAAATCAACTATCCCTGTGGGCTACTGCCGTTCATTGTATGTGAAATACGCACAGAAGTTTGCACAGATGGAGCCATTGGTAGACAGTAAACGTCGTGAGCTCCGACTTCTCTTTTCTCCCGAGTTCCTTCGTGAGAGCAAGGCTCTTTACGATAATCTCCATCCAAGCCGTATCATCGTAGGCTATCCCAAGATGATGGGAGCAGAATGGGAGGAGGAGAATGTAGCCATCCGCCAGATTCAAGGCAATCACATGAAGGAGGCTGCCATGACCTTTGCCCGCCTCCTTGTTGAAGGAGCAGAAGGTCCTTCTGTCGAGAATCCCATCATGGAACAGTACAAGGATACCAAGAATATTCCTGTACTCTATATGGGTTTGAAAGAAGCGGAAGCTGTGAAACTTTTTGCCAATACCTACCTTGCCCTTCGCGTATCCTATTTTAATGAGTTGGACACTTATAGTGAGGTCAAGGGGCTTGATTCTGCCGCCATCATTAACGGTATTGGTCTTGATCCACGCATTGGCACACACTACAACAATCCTAGTTTCGGTTATGGCGGTTACTGTCTGCCAAAGGATACCAAGCAACTTCTTGCCAACTATCAGGATGTACCTCAGAATATGATGTCTGCTATCGTAGAGAGTAACAGAACCCGTAAGGACTATATTGCTGATGCCGTACTTCGCAAGGCTGGCTGGTATGATTATAGTGAAAACAACCAGTACGACGGTTCAAAAGAACCAGTTACCATCGGCATCTTCCGTCTTACCATGAAGTCGAAATCTGACAATTTTCGCCAGAGCGCTATCCAAGGTATTATGAAGCGTGTAAAAGCCAAGGGCGCTAACGTCATCATCTACGAACCCACCCTTTCCGATGGCGATCTCTTTTTTGGGAGTAAGGTAGTCAACGATCTTGTCCGGTTCAAGTCTCAGTCGAATGCAATCATCGCCAACCGTTTTGACGATTGTCTCAAAGACGTAGAGGATAAGGTATACACACGCGACGTTTTCCGCAGAGATTAAAAATTATTGGATTATACTCATATTTGAATTTTTACTGAATACCCCAACATATTAGATAACCCCACTTATTAATATGGTAAAGAAAATTATGTTAGTCTTCGGAACCCGACCGGAAGCCATCAAGATGTGTCCCTTGGTCAAAGAACTCCAGAAGCGCCATACCGAATTTAAAACCATTGTGTGCGTTACCGGTCAGCATCGCGAAATGCTCGATCAAGTACTCACCATCTTTGACGTTCGTCCCGACTATGACCTCAACGTCATGAAGCAAGGTCAGAATCTCACCGACATCACTTCACGCATTCTTACTGGTATGTCTGACGTGTTCAAAGAGTGTCGTCCTGATGTAGCTCTCGTTCATGGCGATACCACTACCTCCACCACCGCAGCTTTAGCCGCTTTCTATGCACAGATTCCCGTGGGGCATGTTGAGGCAGGTCTCCGTACGCACAATATCTACAGCCCATGGCCTGAGGAGATGAACCGCCAAATCACTGGGCGTATTGCCACCTATAACTTTTCGCCGACTCCACTCTCCGAGAAGAATCTGCAGGAGGAGAAGGTCCATGGTAATATTTATGTCACCGGTAATACCGTGATTGACGCTCTCCATATGGTCGTTGACAAACTTAATGCCGATATCGTCCTCGCTCAGGAGCAGAACCAAGTCCTACTTAATGCTGGTTATGACGTCACCCGTCTTTATGGTGGTAAGAAACTTGTCCTTATCACCGGTCACCGACGTGAAAACTTCGGCGATGGCTTTATCCGCATGGTCACCGCTATGAAGGATCTTAGTGAGAAGTATTCTGAAGCAGACTTTGTATATCCGATGCACCTCAATCCAAATGTACGCAAGCCAATTCATGAGGTGTTTGGTGAAGACCTAACCCGTCCTAATTTCTTCTTCATCGAGCCCTTGCAGTACCTCGAGTTTGTGCATCTTATGGCTAAAGCCACCATTGTTCTTACCGACTCTGGTGGAATTCAAGAAGAAGCTCCGGGGCTCGGCAAACCAGTTCTTGTTATGCGTGACACCACCGAACGTCCCGAAGCTCTCGCCTCGGGTACCGTTCACCTTGTGGGTACCGATTATGACAAGATCGTGAGTGAAGTCAGTACCCTCCTTGATGATGCAACTGCCTACAAGCAGATGTCACATGCCGCCAACCCCTATGGCGATGGCCAAGCTTGTCGTCGCATAGCCGATGTGCTCGCAGGTAAAGGCACAGACCGCTATGAGGTGTAATTTAACATTATGGTAATATATATGAAAATGAGTATGTTAATACTGTTGTTGGGGCAAGATTGGAGGTAGACTATTAACGATACTCTAGTCTTAGACACTGTGGATTTTGGTGACTATTCATAGTCTATCCTGAATTCAGAACTCAGATGGTATACCGTATGAGAGGTCACTCTAGAGTACTGTCAGTTCTACTGAAGTCGCTCAGACTATTCCACTACCTCAATTTTTATATCAATTGTAGAAATATTGAAGGGGGGCTCTTTATCGAGCATAGTTTTTCTACCATTATTTCGTGCCGACACATTGGTAAGAATTGTTGGATTAATCAGTAAGCAACTATCGGTTATAGTGATAAGGTCAACTGCCCTACCATTGGAAATAATGTCAATATCAAAGCAGGATCCAATGTTTTGGTTGTTAAAGATGTACCTCCTCATTCAATAGTTGTTGGTGTTTCGGCCAAGATAATTAAAACAAGAAATTCTGAGTTTGAAGCGTGAATTAAGGTAAAGTAATAAGGATAAGTGCGTAAGCATTCAATATCCCAAAAATATCATTAATGGGTACAGAGATTATGCTAATATGATTCTTGGCAAAATCACTTTGGCAACGAATTAATGTTAATTTTAGAGCTCATTATTTAACATATTCTTTAATTAGGACATTCAAAGTGCCTTATTAAGGCGGTGTCCTAAATTGAGTATTTACAATAACAAACATTATGGACAAAAAAAAAACAGTTTATGTTGGTATGTCTGCTGACATCATTCATACTGGTCATTTGAACATCATTCACGAGGCTATGAAACTTGGTCGCGTGGTGGTAGGTGTACTTACTGATGAGGCTATTGCTAGTTATAAGCGTCTGCCTTATCTAACTTACGAGCAGAGAAGTGAGATCGTTGCTAATCTCAAGGGTGTTGATGAGGTAATTCCTCAAACTACTCTTGATTACGTTCCTAATCTAGAGAAAGTACGTCCTGATTATGTACTCCATGGTGATGATTGGAAACAGGGTGTTCAACAAAAAACTCGCCAGCGTGTTATAGATTGCATCTCGCAGTGGGGCGGTAAGGTAATCGACATACCTTATACTCAGGGGATTTCCAGTTCTATGCTCAACCAGCGTTTGAAGGAAATCGGTACTACTCCTGAGGTTCGTATGAAGCGCCTCCGTCGTCTTATTGCAGCTAAACCTATCGTGCGCATACTTGAGTCACACTCTGGCCTTACCGGTTTGATTGCTGAGAATGTTTGCGTAGAAGTGAATAATGTAAAGCGTGAATTCGATGGTATGTGGGCTTCTTCACTCACGGATTCTACGTCTAAAGGTAAGCCCGATATTGAGGCTGTTGATTTGACTACTCGTCTTCATGGCCTGAATGATGCTCTTGAGGTAACTACTAAGCCTTTTATCTATGACGGTGATACTGGAGGCAAACTCGAGCACTTCGTATTTACCGTACGTACTCTTGAGCGTCTTGGCGTATCGGCAGTTATCATTGAGGATAAAGTAGGCTTGAAGCAGAATTCGCTTTTCGGTACAGATGCTGTTCAAACTCAGGATACTATCGAGGGCTTTTGCGCTAAGATCAAAGCTGGTAAGAACGCTCAGATTACTGATGACTTCATGATCATCGCTCGTTGTGAGTCGCTCATCGCTGGCAAACCTATTTCTGATGCTATTAAGCGTTGCTTCGCTTATGTTGAGGCTGGTGTTGACGGTATCATGATTCACTCAAAGGAGAAAACCGGTGAGGACATCAAAGAATTCTGTCGCCAGTTTCGTGTTAAGTATACTGATGTACCTATTGTAGTAGTTCCTACCACTTATAATCAGTTTACCGAGGAGGAACTAGTATCTTGGGGTATCAATGTAGTAATCTACGCTAACCATATGCTTCGTGCTTCTTATCCTGCAATGATGAACTGCGCTAAGTCTATCCTTATGCATTCTCGTTCGAAAGAAGCTGCAAATGAGTACTGCATGCCTATCAAGGAGATTCTCGAACTTATTCCTGGAACCAAAAACTAATCAAAGATTATGGTGAGACCTGAATTTTTCGTAAATACTCTTAAGGAACATGGCATAGATTTCTATGCTGGTGTTCCTGATTCACTACTCAAAAATATCTGTGCCTACATTACCGATAACCTTCCTGCTGAGCAGAATATTATAGCTGCCAACGAGGGGGGGGCTATGGGTATTGCTGCTGGCTATCATTTGGCAACAGGCAAGGTAGCTGTCGTTTATATACAGAACTCTGGTGAGGGTAATATAATCAATCCGTTGGCTTCACTTACCGATAAAGAGGTATACAATATCCCAGTATTGCTCGTTATCGGTTGGAGAGGTCACCCCGGTGTGTATGATGAGCCTCAGCATATAAAGCAAGGTAAGGTGACTATCGGTCTGTTGAATACCATGGGCATTAACTATGCTATTCTATCTAAAGAGGAAGAGGATGCTGCAAAGCAGATTAAGATTGCTGCCGACTTCATGAAGGTTACCAACGAGTGCTATGCACTTGTTATCGAGAAAGACACCTTTGATACCTACAAACTTCGGGATGTTGAGATGAACGACCTTACCATGTCTCGCGAGGAAGCAATTCGGAAAGTAGCTTCGAACATCGAGGATAACGCCTGCATTGTATCAACCACCGGTATGATTTCGCGCGAGCTTTTTGAGGCACGTACCACATGGAACCAAGGTCACGAACGCGATTTTCTCACTGTGGGTTCTATGGGGCACGCTTCGCAGATTGCTCTTGGTATCGCACTCCAGAAGCCTGAGCGTAGAGTATATTGCTTTGATGGCGATGGTGCCAGTATTATGCATATGGGCAATATGGCTATTGTCGCCAGCATGAAGTGTAAAAATTATGTGCACATAGTGTTCAATAATGGTGCACATGATTCAGTAGGTGGTCAGCCTACTGTTGGTCTCAAGATCGACCTTTGTGCTGTTGCTAAAGCAGTGGGTTATGTGGCAACTTGTTCGGTAGAGACCATGGAGGAACTCGAAGCAAGACTTCCTGAAATCAAGAATGCAGAAGGTCCTGTACTCCTGCAGGTTTGTGTCAAAAAGGGTAACCGTAAGAATCTCGGTCGTCCTACTACGACTCCTATTCAAAACAAAGAATCTTTTATGGCCTTCCTTCAGAAGTAATTGAATTAGGTTATGCAGCAAAATATCATTCAAGGGATCAATAAACTACCTTTGGTATTGAATGAGAGTGGTAGTAAGAAGTTATTTATTGTTACCGGTTCTCGTTCTTATCAGTCGCTCAATTTCAGGGATATGATTAAGTCGCTGGATATCGATAAGGTTTATTTTACCGAATTTACGTCTAATCCATTGTATGAACAAATAAGTAAGGGGATCGAACTTTTCAAATCAGAGGATTGCGATGGTATTTTGGCTATTGGAGGTGGTAGTCCGATGGATGTGGCAAAATGTATAAAACTTGCAGTATTGGCCAAAGAGGGAAATGATGCAATCATTCCTCCTTTGGTAAATACATGTGTAGAAATTGACGGTACTAAGATTCCTTTCATTGCCATTCCAACCACTGCTGGAACGGGTAGCGAAAGTACACACAATGCTGTTATGTATTACGAGGGAGCAAAGCAGACCGTCACAAACGATGGTATCTTGCCAG
The DNA here is from genome assembly GCF_025146565.1 of Bacteroides eggerthii. Lineage (NCBI taxonomy): Bacteria > Pseudomonadati > Bacteroidota > Bacteroidia > Bacteroidales > Bacteroidaceae > Bacteroides > Bacteroides eggerthii. Next base: position 2,616,202 of record NZ_CP102258.1, read on the forward strand.
ATTACGTATTTTTGGAACCATCTGTTCTAAAGTCGCTTTCTCAGTATCAGAAGAAGTGTACTATGATGGATGCTCTCTGCCAAGGCATCGAATCTTGGTGGTCAGTCAACTCGACTGAAGAAAGTTATGAGTATAGTCGCAAGACGATTGAACTCATTATGCAGAACTGGGAGAAGTACATCTTTGAGAACGATGATCAGGCAGCTGCTAATGTCATGTTGGGAGCTAACTACAGTGGTCGCGCTATCAACATTACTCAAACTACAGCAGCTCACGCCATGAGCTACAAGATTACTTCTCTTTATGGATTCCCTCATGGGCATGCAGTAGCTGTGTGTTTGCCTGTTATATGGAAATATATGCTTGATAATTTGTATCACGAGAACTATTGTGTAGATACAAGAGGAATAGAACACCTTATTTGTATATTCAATGATATAGCTAAGGCAATGGATTGTAATACGGCGCAAGAAGCAATAAGTAAATTTAAATACATGCTGTCAAAATTAGTATTAGTAAATCCAGTTGATAACAAACGTAATGTTTCAATACAAATACTTACAAACTCAATAAATACAACAAGACTTAAGAATAACCCTATTGTGCTTGACAAAAATACTGTACGCCTGCTGTATAATGTCATAATAAAGTAATGATTGATATGATTGCAAAAACAATTATTCATTCTATTCTAGAAATTATTGGAATAGATAAGATTAGAAAAGAAAGAAAGATAAAAAAGGCATGTGCATTACTACAGGACGTTGGTGGTGAAGCATTACAAGCTTATTACGATGTAGCCAGTGAACTTAGCATCATTTTTGTTCCTATATTTGGTACTTTGTTAGGAATATACAGAAATCATGATTTTATCCCTTATGATGATGATATTGATATGGCACTTGATATCAGAAGCTTGTCGGATAATCTTTTGATTTCTTTGAAAAAACACGGATTTGAGTTTAGTAATATTTTTGTCGCTTCTGATTTTAAAGGATGCCAACTTCCTATGAAGTTCAAAGGGTTAACATGTGATATTTATTTTTCATATATAGATGTAAATTCACAATCACACATTTTTCTTCCGTTGGCTATTACGGGCCATGACTGGTTGTTTTCAAGCAATATGAATCTTTTTAGAGCAAAGGATGTTGTTGTGCCCTATGAAACTTCAACTATGGCTTGGAAGTTTAGAAATAAGGAAATTAAAATTCCATTAAACTCAGTAGAAATCTTGAAAACTCTTTATGGAGAGGATTTCATGACACCAAAGAAGAATGCGCATGCTGATCCTAATGTTTATCAGACACCGCTTTACGAACGCAATTTCAGGAGTATTCCTATAGAGTTTTGTAAAGAAAGTAACTTTTGGGAACAAATCATAAAAGTTGGAAGATACTAACTTGATATGGTAGGAGATCTTAAAAGCAAATCTGTAAAGGGAGTAATATGGTCCTTTGTAGAGTCTGCATCAACAAAGGTGATTCAATTTGTGATTAGTGTCATAATGGCTCGTCTTCTTATGCCTGAAGATTATGGTATCGTTGCCATCATTTTTGTGTTCATTACAATATCACAGGTATTCATAGATGGAGGTTTTGCTACGACACTGATTCAGGACAAGTATAAGACTGAGCGTGATTATTCAACAATATTTACATTCAATGTTTTACTGTCTGTATGTTGTTATCTTATTTTGTTTTTTGCGGCTCCTTATATATCATCGTTCTACAATAACGATGTTACATTATATCTAAGGGTTCAGAGTTTGGGAATCATAATATTTTCATTCTCTGCTATACATAAAGTGCGAATGACTGTTGATGTTAATTTTAAGGCTATTGCTAAAGTTACTGTTATTTCAGCATTATTCTCAGGTGTAGTAGGTATTATACTTGCTTTTAAGGGGGGGGGAGTTTGGGCTCTGGTAGGACAATATTTAACCTCTGCAGTTGTGATGACCGGTATGTATACTATCACTCAGAGGTGGAAACCTGTATGCTTTTTCGATGTATCATCATTTCACCGCTTATTCCCATTTGGCACGCGTTTGATGGCGGCCAGTATTATTGATAAAATTTACGCTAATCTCTATCCTATAATAATTGGAAAGTTCTGTACTCCAGCTCAGTTAGGTTATTATTCACGTGCCGAACAGTTTACTTCGATGCCAGCATACATTTGTGTTGAGGTATTTTCTCGTGTCACGTTTCCAATCATGAGCAAAATAACCGATGAGCGCCAATTGATTTCTGTTTATCGCAAATACATATCATTGTCTAGCTACATAATAATACCTTTGTTGTTTGTTTTGCTCGTTCTTGCAAAACCATTGGTGCTGATTCTTCTTACAGAAAAATGGGCAGACGTTATTGTACTTATGCAAATCCTTTGTTGTGGCTTTTTGCTAGAACATATTAGTTGCATAAATCGCAATCTGATTTATGTTAAAGGTAGAGCAGACCTAGCTCTTAAACTGGAGGTGATTAAAAAGGTTACTGCTTTCCTGATTCTTATAATATCTGTGCCTTTTGGACTAATAGGCCTTTGTGTAGGTAAGGCAAGTTACGGCCTATTGGCTATGGTACTAAACTCTGCGTATACAAAAAAACTAATCGGAATATCTATTTGGGAACAAATAAAAGACTTTACACCTAGCATGGTATTGGGTATCATTGGTGTACTTGTTGCTTTAATTCCTGTCTATAGCTTTGATAATATGTACATGCAATTCTTTGTTGGAGGATTCGTTTTTTTTGTATGTTATGTAGGCCTGTCAATAATAACAAAGAATGAATCTTTGAAAGAAATAATAGCTATTATTAAAAAAAATCTTTGAAAACGCAAACAATAATGAACTCAAGCAAACTGACAGTTATATCCAATTTGCGCCCATTTCTGTTGCTTTTGGTCATTATCAACCACTGTACACCTGTAAGGTTTACTAGTTATGTGAATGGGGGGGATTTTGAAATGCTCAATATGTTGCAAAACTTGTTCGGACATATATTGACCCCATCAGCTACCGGACTCTTTTTCCTTATTTCTGGCTTCTTGTATTTTTACCGAGTAGACCAGTTCACTTTAGATGTATACAAAGTCAAATCCAGCAAGCGAGTGAAGACTTTGGTTGTACCTTATTTGGTATGGTGTACCATTTCAGCTTCATACGAGTTTTTATATCAAGTATATCAATGGCATGCTAACGGTTACCCCATAAGCTTCAATCTTTTGGAGTCACTGTGGTGTGCTGCCATTTATGGGGAGAGAAGAATCTGAATATTTTGGGCTGGTCAATGCCTATGTATGGTCCGGCAGACTTACCGCTATGGTTCCTGCGCGATCTTATTGTCGTATCTTTCTGTACTCCTATTATCTATTTGTTGCTCAGGTATCTGAAAGGATTGCTGGCCATTGGTATGATGTTACTATATGTAACACAGTTATGGACATCTGTTCCTGGTTTCAGCATACATGCATTTCTGTTCTTCACTTTGGGAGCTTATATGGCTGTTGATCAAAAGGAGTTTTGTCTGATAAATTCAGAGTCGCTCAATTGGCTTATTGTCTTCTTGGCTGTAGTATCTATTGCTATTGGACTATATCAATATCCGCAGTCTCAGGAAGGGCTCAGATACATACAGCAGACAACAACTATATTAGTAGCAATAGCAATGGTATGGCTAGCAAAATCAATCAATGAGAAATACTGTATTGTTATCCCTAACATCATTGATCAAAGCTCGTTCTTTGTATATGCCATACATGCATGCGGATTGTTTATTGCTCCTACTTCCATTTGTCTCAAGCTTGAGCAATGCTCTTCTTTTCAGAACGAATGGTTACTATGCTTATTGTATTTGTTGAGTCCCTTTATGGTATATGGAATATCTGTAGTTTACTACTACGTACTAAATAAATTTTTTAAGCCCATAATGCCTGTTCTTACAGGTAACAGATAAGGTTATGTTTCAGAAGAAAAAAATCATTCTTTCATACGACTACGAGTTATTCTTTGGCGATAGGTCAGGGACGGTTGTGAAGTCTTTGATAGAACCAACCAACCTCCTGCTCAATGCAATGGATTCTGTAGGCTTTAAGGGTAACTTCTTTGTAGATTGGCAGATGCTTAAGTATTTGAAAGAAGCAAATACTGAACGTACCTTGGCAGACTACCAACTCATCGTTGATCAACTCAAGGATATGGTTTGCCGAGGCCACCGTATTGAATTGCATATCCATCCTCATTGGGTAGATGCTAAATATAATGGCGATGGTACATGGGACTTTTTCGAGTTTCGTCACTATAGTCTCAATAGCTTCTCTGAGCAGGAGATTGTAGATATGTTTGTAGAAGGAACAAATCTGCTTACAAACATCGCACGTGAGGTTGATTCAGATTACAAGATCGTTGCCTTCAGAGCAGGTGGATGGGCAGTACAACCTTTTGATAAATTGAAGAAAGGATTTCAAAAAGCGGGAATCAAGATTGATTCGTCCGTAGCACGAGGAGCATATGGTAAGAATAAGTATTCCTATTTTAATTTTATAGATTCTCCCGATGGTGAAATGTGGAGGTATGAAAATGATGTAATTATTCCTGATGATAAGGGGGAATTTATAGAGGTACCAATTTCTTCCTATCGAAGGACTATTGTCTATAGAGGATTAGACTGGATTAATAAGAAAGTTTTTAATGATTTAAAGTGTATAACTGACGGTACTCACATAAGAGGTGACTATCAAGAGGAGGCAAAACCTGATAATTATGTTAATTATTCCAGATACACTTTTTCTCAAAGGTCAATCCCAACGATTTTGTTAGCTTTCTTTGTTAATAACAAAGATTTGATAACCTATATAGATCACCCTAAAGACTTGAGTTTGTCCACTCTGCATGTAATAAAAATCTTATCAAAATATTCGAATACTGTAATGTATAAATCATTATTATAAAATGCCTAAAGTATTAATAATTTTTTCAGGCGCGGGTCTTATCGTGCATTTGAATGAAGGAGCCAAACATAGATTGAACTGTTATATTAAATGTTATAAAGAGGCTGGTTATGAAGTTGATGTTTTATGTCTGTTCAAGGATCTTGGCTATTGGAAATCTCTGAAAAAATATGTAGATAATAGCGTGCACTGGACTTTTGTACCTTATCTGTTTCCAAGAGCAAAGAATAAAACTCTTGCTTTGTTTTTGCGTTACTATAAGTATTTAGTAGGATGGTTCTATTCTACAATTAAGCATTACGATGTGGTTCAGAGCGAGGTGGATGGTTTGCCCTTACGTTTCATTGGTAACTCCTCTATGCGTATTACCGACTTCCATGGTGATGGTTATTACGAATATACCTCGAAGTATACACATAAGAAATGGTGTTCTAATAATTTTCTTTTCGACCAAGTTTGTTCTATTAAGTATTCTGATATTTGCATAACCGTATCCGAGAATCTTTGCAAACAGTTGGAAAAGAATACTGATACAAAGATTACAACCAATTCGATTATTTCTTGTGGTGTTAATACTGAGTTGTACAATTGTAATGCTTATGAGGGTGATTTGATGAAATTGACAGAAAATAGAATCGTCCTTGGCTATTGCGGAGGTCTACAAGCTTGGCAGAACATTAATCTGATTGTAGATCTTGCTATCAAACTGTACAAACTGGATGATCGTATTTTCTTAGTAATCTATACAGGTTTTGATATTCCTGCTAACTTGCAAAAGCAGCTTGATGGATTGGGTGCGGAGAACTATTGTATTAAAGGTCTGCTTCCAGCGGAAGTACCATCACATTTGAAACTTCTAGATGCTGGTTTCCTTTTGCGGGATGATCTTGTACTAAACACAGTGTCTTCACCAACAAAGATATGTGAGTACCTTGCTGCAGGCGTTCCAATGATTTGTACTGAGTATTCAGGAGATTATGCTCGTAGTGTACGCCATGGTAAGGAAGGTTTTATATTAAAGAACCATCCGAATTATGATTCTTACACAATTATAGAACTGCTCAGCTACCTTAAAGGAGTTAAGACAGATCGGGCTAATTATAAAAAAATGTGTGAGATGGCAGCATCGAAGCGTACTTTCAAATCTGAATTCTCTTTACTTGATCAATTTATCCGAAAGGAATTAAAGAATGTTTAATCTATACATTAATAATTTCAGTATTAGCATAAACAAGCTAAAAGCAGAGGATTTTGGGGAAAGTCAAGGTACTCTAATTAAGAAGTTCGAGTCTGATACCGATTTATTTAAGATAGAGCCAATCATTTTTCTTGCAGATCCTTTCCTGTTTTCATACAATGGGAGATTATATCTGTTTTATGAGAGACAAGACAGATGGTATGGTGTTGGTTATATTTGCATGCGTTTTACTGATGATATGCAGGTATGGTCAGATGAGGTAGATGTATTAAAGGAGGCTTTTCACTTGTCTTTCCCGTATGTTTTTGAGGATAATGGTAAAGTGTATATGTTGCCAGAAGCTGGATATAGTGGAACAATCCGCCTGTATGAAGCTTGTAATGACAATCTGAGTAAATGGAAATTGGCTAAGGTTATTATCGACGAGAAACGTCAGTGGGTGGATTCCTCTATCATCAAAAATGGGGCAAAGTACTATCTGTTTACATCTGTTAAAGAAAAGGAAAATTTCAATCAGCATCTATTTGTCTCTGATTCACTTGACGGCCCATATAAAGAGCACCCCAAGTCTCCGATTTATACAGGTAATGATTATGGCCGAAACGGAGGTGCTGTATTCTCTTTCAATGATAAGTTGTATCGCCCTGCCCAGATTTGTGTTTCAAGTTATGGAGAAGACATCACTTTGATGCAAATAGACCAATTGACTGCTGAAAAATACTCCGAGCACGTTTACAAGGATCGCATTTACAGTACAGTATTCTCTAATTATAATTTCGGTGGTCATCAGTTCAATATTATTAGTCATAATAAAGAATTGCTTATGACTATTGATTATCGAGTAAAGAACTATAATGTAATCGAATTGATAAGAAGAATCAAACGAAACTTTTTCAACCGATAATATGGAGTATACAATAAAGTTATATACAGAGGAGTATTTTGAGCAATGTGCCGAGATAGAACGCTATTTGTGGAAAGAAGACTTCGAAGGTAGAAAAATGCGCTTTGATTGGACTTATCACAAGAATCCAAACTATAATAAGTCCCTTAGTGTCATTGCGGTTACTCCAGACAATGAAGTCGTCGGATTCCGAGGTATCTTTCTAAACAAGTTCATAATAGGAGGAAAAAGTGAGGTGGTTGCACAAATCTGCGATACTGTCATTGTACCAAGTGCCAGAAAACAGGGGCTCTTTTCAAAGATGAATCGTTTTTCCATAGATGCGTTACGGAAAGAAGGTATAAAGTTAATTCTTGATACTGGTCCGTCTTGGATACCATATTATGGAAATAAGAAGATTGGTTTTGCTGACCTTATGTCTCTTCGCCACATGTACGATTTTTCATGGGGACGTATTCTGAAGAAAAGGCTTTTGGGTTCTCAGGAAAACTTTCACAATATAAATAATATTGAATTTGTAAAGAACAGCATTAAATACAAAATTACAGATTCGTTGTCGGACAAGGAAATTCAGTCCATTTGTGCCTTAGACAGGTTGGGCTCAATACACTCGTTTGTTGATCCAGATAATCTGAAATGGCGCATGACAAGAACTAACAAGTTTTACCGATTTGTGCAAGCGTTTGATGCTAATGATGTGCTATTATCTTTCTTGATGCTGTCAAGTATAGACTTGAAAGACTTCAATCTTGGGCTTGTTTTATATTCAGATAGAAATTATGTAAAAAAATCATACCGTTTCTTCAGAGAATATTGTAAACCGATAGAGGTCCTTGTTTGGAAACCAGAGGGGGATGCGAACGAATCAAAACTCCTAAGAAAGTTAGGTTTCCATACGATTCCGTTTTTACATTGTATAAGAAAAACTCCACCAGCTCTCATTTATTCACTACAATACGATAGAGTAGGTGAAATCAATTGGGAAATAAACGGAATCAATGTTCTCGAAGCAAATAGCTGGAATTTAAGGAAGTTGGATTTGGATAGTTTTTAATTTATGAATTCAATATCCTCAATAAGGTTTATGAACTCTCGATTTTTGGGAGTTTCGTATATCTTTCTTTTAATTGCTTGTTTGATATTGTCTGGACAGAAGCTTGTACCTGATGTAGGTGTTTTGTCTATGCAGATTATGATGGTAATGATCAGCTTGTTTGTTTTATCAATTAGTCAGAAAACAACTAGAGGCAGTCTTTTATTCATAATATTTTCTGCACATTTTATAATGAGTGTAGTCATCCGTTTGTTTTATATCGAACATTGGAATGACCCTCTTGGGCCAATTCCTATGGATGCCTTGGACTATCATATGGACGCACTCAAGGCTAGCAGATATTCGCTATCAGATTTCATGAATTTTTGTATAGAAGATCATGATTTGGATGATTCGGGATTTGCATATATCTTGTATTTTATCTATAGAATGTTTGGAAATGATTTTGGCATACATGTGGCACTTTTGGCAAATAGTGTAGCCGTCACCATGTTGTGTAATTATACTTATAAAATTGCTAACTACTATATTAGTTCTGAATATTCCAAACTAGTGATTGCTATTTTGGGTACGTTATCCTATTCGGTTGTGACCTCTGCAAATGGTCTTAAGGAAAATTTCTTTACTTTATTTGTTGTCGGTGCAATCTATTATTCTATTCGTTACTATACAATAAAGAATATTGGTAATTTGTTGATGTTGATTCTTTTTTCTGCATTGACTGTATTATTCCGATTGGCATTCTTACCAATGTTGATTCTTGCAATTGTGTCAGTAAGGTTTGCGAAATATGTAAAACTTAACTTAAGGAACGTATTTATATTAGTATTGTTGTTTGGTGTTTGTATATATATTGGGACACAACTTACTGCTTATCTATTAGCAATGAGAGGTTTATCGGAAAATGTGTTTAATGATATGCATGCTATGCACTATGCCGATTCTAACTTGGGAGGAATTTTATCTATGATAGCAAACAGTTTGTTCGCATTTGTAGGACCGATTCCTTCATTTGTTTCAACTGCCGATAAAATTTCTTATATTACAATGCCAAATTTTACGGTCTTCATATCCATCCTTTGGGGATCGCTTTTCATAGGAGGGTTTATCAAGGCAATTAATAGGAGAGATCATGTTTTTGTTATACTATCGACCATATTGCTTAACAGTATGATGGTTTTAATGATGTCTTTTTCTTTCAATTTCAGATATCGTTATATCGTATTTCCGTTTATAATGATTTTGACAGCTTATGGAATTCAGAACATAGAGGAAAAGGAACTTAAGTTTCATAAGGTATATATTGCTGGTATAATGACAATGATATTTTTTTATAATGTTGCTTTTTAGGAGAGCATATCTATGAACGTTTTGATAGTTACAAATGTCTATCCGACCAAGGAGCATCCTTATCATGGTATTTTTGTTTATGAACAAGTGCAGGCCATTAAACGATTGCATCCAGATGTAAATTTTGTTGTGTATTATATCAATGGTTTCGGTGATAAGTGGCAATACATGAAGTCGATACTTGGTGTTGCAAAGAAAATAAATAAAGGTAATTACGATTTAGTGCATATTCACTATGGATTGGCAGGAATGTATCATCTTAATCCTTTTTTAAAGCATTTGCCAACGATTACCACATTCCATGGAAGCGATATACAGCCCAAAGGTGGTAATGGAAAATTATCGGTTTTTGTGTCGAGAATTGCAGCAAAGCATTCTGATGTAGCCGTTATCCTGAATGATGATATGGAGTCTTTGGTCAAACCTTATTGTTCAAAGATTTATATGGTACCATGTGCTGTAAATTTGCAAACTTTCAAACCATTAGAAAAGACGGAGGTTCATGATAAGGTGCAGATTGTATTTCCAAGTAATCATGAGCGTCAGGTAAAGAATTATTCTCTTTTTTGTGAAACGCTTGAGATTCTGAAGCAGAAGTATAATATTGATGCAGAGGAACGTGAACTGAAGAATATGACTCGTCAGCAAATAGCACAATTGTATTCAAACAGTGATTTGCTGCTAATGACATCGAAGTCTGAAGGTTCCCCTCAAGCTGTAAAAGAAGCTATGTGTTGCAATCTTCCTTGTGTATCAACTCCAGTTGGCGATGTAAAGGTATTGCTTGAAGGGGTAAAGGATAGTTTTGTTTCAAAAGAACACAATGCAGAGGAACTTGCTCAGTTGGTTGCAGAATCGATTTTGCATAAGAAAAATGGTTTGTTGGGAAGAGACAAAATAATCCAACTGCAATTGGATGAGGATTCGGTTGCAAATAAAATTTATGACTTGTATCGTTCAGTAATTGGTGTTAAAAATAATGTCAAAACTAACTAATACCGTAATGTTCGCTTGTAACCAAGGTGGACATTTCAGCCAGATGATGGCAATGAAAGAATTGTTCGGTAAGTATGAGTCTGTATTGGTGACAGACAATGTGCGAGCAACCAAGGAAATGCTAACTTTGAAGAATATTGGACATATTGAAATTATAGAGGGTGAGTCTTCACGACGTAAGGAAGTGAAGGACAACGAGAGCGGTAGTCGGTGGTCATTTTTGGCTGTGTACTTTCAGATGTTTTTTGCCAGTCGAAAGATATGGAAACAGTATCGTCCCAAGGTGATTATCTCCACCGGCAGTAATATTGCCGTATCTCTGTTTATTATTGGCAAACTCCATGGTAGCAAAATTATTTTTATTGAAACTCGTGCCAAGGTGTATGCACGCTCGATGACTGGATTTTTGGTGTATAAGATGGCCGACCAAATCTTTGTGCAGTGGCCAGAGATGCTTAAATTCTATCCCGGAGCAAAGTATTGTGGGACATTAGTATAAACACACAATTATGGTATTTATAACATTAGGGACACAAGGCAATCAGTTTCCTCGCTGTTTGCAGATGGTGGAGGAACTCATAGATACATTACATCCTGCTCACGAATTTATAGTTCAATTGGGTAATACACATTATACCTCTGACACCATTAAATGTTTGGAATATGTGGCCGAGAATGAGTTTAAGGAGTACATAGCAAAAGCTGATGTGGTGATCAGTCATGCTGGTAGTGGCGCTTTATTTAGTGCCATACAGAAAGGGAAGAAGTGTATAGCAGTAGCTCGTTTAAAGAAATATAATGAGATGCTGAACGACCACCAAACAGAACTTGTTCGCAAACTTTCTCAGGAGGGGTACATACTGGATGGAACCTATTCTATTGTGGATGCTTGGGAAAAGTTAGACGATTTTACTCCTCGTGAAAATGATTTCACATGCGGGATACCTAGTGAAGTGGAGAAGTTGCTCAATAAATGGGGCGTAGAACTCAAGATGTAAATGACGAAATTGTTTTCCTATAGGAAGACTAGTTAATCAACCGTATCGATTATGAGAATTTATGACCGGTGATCATCGGAATTGCTAATAATAAACACTAAAAGATAATCCGACTTTTGACAAGATTTATAAGGAATACGCTTAAATACGGTTTTCTATATGAGACACGTCAAAATTGGACGCTAACAACTTATCATTAAAGCCTGAAGATAAGGCTCGTTTATTATTCTTTATCAATGAATGAAAGTTAAATCCAATTATTTACTATATCTGTAAATCATAATAAATGAGCTGTTTATAGTTCTATGCGGAAAATAGATAGTTATAATTGAATAAGTGAAAAATAAAATACAATGGAAAAAATTGTAAAAAGGTTTTTTGACTTGATGCTGGCATTGATTCTGTTTATTCCGGTATCATTGGTGTTGATATGCGGAATTATCTTTGTGAAGGCGGTGTCGCCTGAGGCATCACCTATCTTCAAGCAAGAACGTGTGGGCTACAAGAACAAGCTGTTTGCTTTATACAAGCTTCGTTCGATGACCAATGAGCGCGATGAGAACGGTGAGTTGCTGCCCGATGAGGTGCGATTGAAGAACTGGGGCAAAATTGTGCGCAAGACAAACATGGATGAACTCTTCCAAATATGGAATATTCTGAAGGGTGAGATGTCGTTTATCGGACCTCGTCCTATCTTGGCTAAAGAGATGCTGGTGATGACCGTGGCTGAGCAGCAGGAGCGTCAGTCGATGCGCCCTGGTATTACCGGTTGGGAGGCTGTACATGAGGGAGAGTCGGAGAACCGCCGACAGATGGCTGAGTTTGATCTTTACTATGTGCGTAACTGGAACTTGAAACTGGATTGGCTGGTGTTCTATAAAACGTTTGCCATTGTACTCGGTTGTCAGCGTCCTGTTGATAGTGTGCGTGCCCCGAAAATGACTGACGATCAAATTGTTGATCGAAAAGGATAAGCAAAGATGGAAATAGGTTCATTCCTTGAGTTGCAACTGCCGAAAGATCGTGAACTCTACCGCCAAGAGACTGATATTGCCAGACTGAACACTGGGCGCATGGGTATTTGGCATGCTTTTCGTGTAACCGGATGCAAACGCATTTGGATTCCGATTTACCAGTGTGACTCAATTCGCAAGACTTTTGAAAAGAAGGGTGTGGAGATGTGCTTCTATCATCAGGACAAAGACTGGAATCCGTTGGATATTGAAGTCAAAGAGGATGATGCGGTATTGTTGGTAAATTATTACGGCATCATGTCAAGCGAACGTATGACTGAATTAGCTAAGCCTTATGTGCATATCATCATCGATTGTGCACAGGCGTTCTTCTGCCATCCGGTGAAGGGGGCTTTGACTGTATATTCGTGTCGGAAATTTGTAGGTGTTCCTGATGGTGCATATGTTATTGGTAAGGATGCGCACAAGTATGTGGAGGAATACCCGCAATGTTACAGTTCGGATACGGCAACTTTCCTTTTGAAGCGAATTGAATATGGCTGTGAGGGTAAGGGCTATGAGGCACGTAGTCTGAACGAGCATCGCATTGACACCGAGGATTGTATGCAGATGTCGAAACTGACCCGTACGCTGATGGATGCGGAAGATTATATCTACAACCAGCAGAAGCGTAAGGAAAATTTTACTTATGTGCATAGGTGTTTGAGTGGCATTAATAAGATTGAACCTACTCGTTATATGGATGAGGAGACCATTCCAATGGTGTATCCCTTGGTAGTGGAGGATGATGCATTGATTCAAAAGCTGTTTGCGGTCAAGCACTTCCAGGGACACTGGTGGAGTTATATTTGCGAGGAGCAATCTGTAGAGAGCTTTGAGTACTGGATTAGTCGCTACATTATTCCGATTACCATTGATCAGCGTTATGGTAAGGAGGAGATGGACTATCTGGTAAATGTAATCAAGAATAAATAAACTATATAACAATGAATAATCAATACAACGGTCACCTGTGCATAGTGTTTGCACTGGAACACTATAATCCGCTGAACATGATTCGTGCCTTGGGCGAGAATGGTATCAATCCTGTTTACATCTCAGTGAAGCGTAGATACGAGGTGGCTACGAAGAGCAAGTATATTTCGGAGTTACATCGTGTGGACTCGGTAGAGGATGGTTTCCGTTTGCTGATGAAGCTGTATGGTCATCTGGCGGAGGAGACCGGTAAGAAACCTTACATTGTATTCTCGGACGATAAATCGGTGGGGTACTTTGACTTGCACTATGATGAGTGGAAGGATAATTTTATCACTTACAATGCGGATCGTACAGGTAGAATCAACGAGTTTATGGACAAGTATGAGATTCAGTTGTTGGCAAAGAGGCATGGCTTCAATGTGCTGGATTCGTATGTGATCAGTAAGAAAGATGAACTGCCAGAGAATCTTTGGTACCCGATTATCACCAAGGACATTTCGCCAAACTCGGGTAGTTGGAAGTCTGATGTATATATATGTCAGAATGAGCAGGAACTTCGTGAGGCTATCGTTAAGATTGAGAGCCCGCTGATTATGATCCAGCACTTTGTGGACAAACAGAATGAAATGGCGCTCGAAGGTTACTGTATCAACAAAGGTAAGGAGATGCAAATTGTGACTGAGATGAAGTGGAAATACTTGATTCAGGGTTACTACAGTCCTTATCATGATGTGAAGATGTTTGAGGATAAGGAGATGGAGAAGAAACTTCAGGCAATGTTCGAGGAAATCGGTTTTGAAGGTATATTTGAGGTGGAATTCCTGATTGATAAGGAGGGTATATATTACTTTATGGAAATTAACTTTCGTGCTTCGGCTTGGAATCCGACGGGAAAGTTTGTCGGTATGCCTTTGCCTTACCTTTGGATCAAGGGTATGGAGAATGGCTGTATTGATCCAGCTGACCGCAAGGAGTTTGAGCCTTTTACTAGTATGAGTGAAGTGATTGACTATGCTAAGCGTGTAGAGGGCGGTATGTGTTCGTTTGCCGAGTGGCTTCGCGATTTCAAAGACGCCAAGTGTGTATATCTCTACGACAAGGAGGATCGTGGCCCTTGGGATGAGGTGATTAAGAACTGGGAAAACTTTAAGTAATATGAAGAAAGTAATGCTCATTGGCATCGGTGGATATATCGGTGGTAAGTTTACAGAATATATTAATAAAAACTATCCTGGCTGGCAGATAGATGCGGTAGATAGTATGAACCGAAAGTGGGTGGAGGCTGACTTCCACGGATATGACGCGGTTTATAATGTGAGCGGTTTGGCTCATGCAAATGCACGTCAGGGTAGTGAGGAACAGTATTATGCTGTGAATGGTCAGCTACCTATCGATGTAGCAACCAAGACAAAAAACGAGGGTGTACCTATGTTCGTACAGATGAGTAGTCAGATTGTGTATGGCGATATGAGCGGATTGGGCGAGGAGAAGATAATTACGGCAGAGACTATACCATCTGAACCTACTATCTACGGCAAGAGTAAGATGATGGCAGAAAGAGGATTACAGAAGCTGGTGGATGATACATTTCAGATTGCTATCATACGTCCACCATTAATCTATAGCGAGTTTGCACGTGACAACTTTCCTCGTCTGGTGAATTTTGCAAAGAAGATGCCTGTTTTCCCTAAACTGGAAAACAGGCAGAGTATGGTATATGTGGACAATCTTTGTGAGTTGATATGTCTGATTATTGAGAACAATAAGGGGGGTATTTATTATCCGCAGCAGGAATGCTACATTGAGGTTAGTAAGATTGTAGCTGACATAGCCAAGGCTGTGGGTAACAAGATGTGGCAGACTCGCATCTTCAATCCTGTTCTTCGTTTGTTGAGCAAAGTACCTCAGTTGGGCTTTATCCATAAAGCGTTCGGCAGCATTGTGTACGATATGGAGTTGTCGAACCACTTTGATGGCAGATATCGTGTGGTGAGTTACGAGGAGAGTATTCGCAGAATCGCTAATGCACATATGGTTGTGTAACCCTTGCTTATGATGGTTGAAGAATACCCACTTATGAATTTAATTAAATAATAGCATGAAATACTTACTTGTAGTTGCTCATCCTGACGATGAGACTCTTGGTTCTGGTGCTTCGATGTGGAAATGGTCGCATAATGGTGATATTATTGATGTGTGCATTATGTGTACAGAGGCAAAGGCACGTGCATTCCGTCCGGAGGACAATGAACTTGAGGATGATACGAATGCATCGAATAAGTTCCTTGGGGTGAACAAGATTTATGAGGGAATTTTTCCGAACATCGAAATGAACACTGTGCCTCACCTGAAACTGGTACAGTTCATTGAGTCTGCTATCAAGGAGAGCGAGCCGGATGTGGTAATCACGCATCATCCTGCTGATACAAACAACGATCACTTACAGACTTCAATGGCGTGTCAGGAGGCTATTCGCCTGTTCCAGCGCAGACCAGAGGTTAAACGTGTAAAGGAATTCTGGTATATGGAAGTTCCGTCATGTTCGGAATGGGCCATTAACAGTGCTATGAATTTGTTTCGTCCAAATTGTTATGTAGAAGTGGAAAAAGAGGGGATTGATGCTAAAATAAAAGCATTGTCTATGTATAGAGGTGTGATGCGTCCTTATCCGCATCCACGTTCTGCTGAATATATCTACGGGTTGGCAGCAGTCAGAGGTAGTCAATGGGGAGTGAATTATGCGGAAGCATTTGAAGTTGTACTACGAACTTATTAAATAATAATACATAATAATAAGAGATAATAACTGATAGATAAATAATAGTTGAAAATCAAAAGATATTCATAATTGAAGTAAAATGTGTTTGATAGAACTTTTACTCTGTTTACATATGAAATTAATATGTTATAAACTACTTTTAGAAAACAGCCTCCATCGGGCTGTTTTCTTTGTTTATACTTCATCTTTGTATCGCAATTGTTTGCTGAAAAAATATCGAAGAAGTTTTCGTCGATTCGGATTGATGTTCTGAATGTGATCTGTAACCTGATGTTTACAATGAGGATGCATTGGTTGAATAGTCGTTACGGTGCGGTTGAATTGCAGGGTAAAATACTTCAAGACAAAAAAAATACTATCTTTGTGGCGTTCTACTAAAAGCATATAAGTGCGGATCGTAAGGTAAATATTTGATTCTCAGTTGTGCTACTATTAGACGTAAATATTTGTACAAAGTTTACTTAACAACAACATGATAATAGACAATCAATTACTGGATCAGGTATCCGGTCAGGCCAAAGAGAGTGAACGGTTGCGTATGAACTTCAATTTGCATGAAACTTTGGACGCCAAAGCACAACGGTTGCTTAATGCGTTGGAAGTAGGGACTGCGCTGCCCATACATCGGCATCGGCATACAGCAGAAACCTATATTCTACTGCGTGGGCACATTAATGTGATGTTCTACAATGCTGATGGGGGAGAGAGGGAGCGCTATGAACTGTATCCCGGAAATGGAATTTATGGGGTTCATATTCCGAAAGGGCAGTGGCATACTTTGGAAGTTCTGGAACCTTCCGTTATATTTGAAGTGAAGGATGGACCGTATATGCCTTTAGATAAGGAAGATATTTTAGAGTAACTGTTCGTCCGGTCTTTTTGAAGTATCTCTTTTTTTGTATCTTTGCGTGCTAAATAAACATCTTAATATCTGAATGAACACGCAAAACTCTTATCTTGCCTCGAAACCGCATTATGAAATACTCGATGGGCTTCGTGGTGTAGCAGCAGTCATGGTTGTAATTTTTCATCTTTTTGAAGCACATGCGGGCGGCAATCACTTGGAACAGATTATCAACCATGGTTATTTGGCGGTAGACTTTTTCTTTATGCTTTCCGGCTTTGTTATAGGTTATGCCTATGATGATCGTTGGAACCGGATGAGTACCGTCACTTTTTTCAAACGACGTATTATACGTTTGCATCCGATGGTTATAGTAGGGAGTATCGTAGGGGCGGTATTTTTCTTTTTTCAGGAGTCTCCTTGTTTCCCGCCCATCCAAAATACAACGGTAGGAACTATGTTATTGGTTATGCTGCTGGGATGTACTTTACTTCCGCTTCCTTTGAAATGGGACATTCGCGGTTGGGCGGAGATGCATCCGCTGAATGCTCCGGCTTGGTCGCTTTATTTTGAATACATAGGTAATATCCTTTATGCGCTATTCGTTCGGCGATTCAGCAAAACAGCTTTGACTGTTTTAGTCTTGATAGCCGGATGTTTTACGGTACATTATTGCCTCACAGCACCAACAGGAGATATCGTTGGCGGTTGGTCGTTGAATTGGAGACAGCAATATGTGGGAATTGTTCGATTGATGTATCCATTCTTCGGCGGACTGCTGTTGTTCCGATTGGGATGGTTGGTTCACATTAAAAAACGTGCCTTCTGGTGGTGTAGCCTGATGATTGTAGTGATCTTGTCTTTTCCTCGTTTGGGTGGAGAAAATCACTTCTGGATGAATGGGCTGTACGAGGCTTGCTGCATACTGTTTGTTTTTCCTGTGATTGTCTCTATGGGGGCTGGAGGGAAAATAACCGGTAAACGTTCCACTAAAATGTGCAAGTTCTTGGGAGATATTTCATATCCGGTATATATAACGCACTATCCATTGATATACACTTATACGGCATGGGTATGTAATAATAATGCAACTTTGGCGGAGGGTATACCTTATATGATATTA
The DNA here is from genome assembly GCF_025146565.1 of Bacteroides eggerthii. Taxonomy (NCBI): domain Bacteria; kingdom Pseudomonadati; phylum Bacteroidota; class Bacteroidia; order Bacteroidales; family Bacteroidaceae; genus Bacteroides; species Bacteroides eggerthii. The sequence goes on from NZ_CP102258.1 coordinate 2,634,356, forward strand.
ACCTTTGCCGGATCTTTCATTCTTGCTTATGCTTGCTTAAAACTTTATGATGAGCCTATACGCAGTTGGTTGACAAACCGTTTCCTGAAAGGAAAGAGGAAAGAAGCCAAATGTTGATTATCAATTATGATATTATAAAAATGCCCCGATGCTAATCACATTGCACCGGGGCATTTCCCTAATTACCAGTTACTTTATTTCACGTCAATGAATCTTTTAGCTTTTTCTTTTTCCTGTTCAGTGAATTTCGGCAAATTGATATTCAATACGCCATTTTCTACTTGGGCGGAAATCTTTTCTTTGTCAACATCATCCGGAAGGATCATTGTCTGTTGGAATTTGGAATATGAAAACTCGCGACGCAGATAGCGACCTTCTCTCTTTTCATCTTTATTGCCTTCTTCCTTGCTTTCCGTTTTCTTCTCCATGCTGATGACCAGGTTGTTTTCTTCATCGATATGAACGTTGAAGTCTTCCTTTGTCATGCCGGGAGCTGCCAACTCTACTTTGTATTCTTTTTCTGTTTCAAACACATTGATGGCAGGTGCAGTTGCATTGGCTTTTACCATCCAATCGTTGTCAAAGAAATCGTTAAAGATACTTGGTAACCAATTCTGAGTTCTTCTTACAGGCATCATAATCATAGTCTCCTATCTTTTAAAAGTTATACATTCAGTTTGTTCTGAACTTCGGTTTTCGTTGTTTCCAGATGTCCGTCTTTCGGCTTTTATCATTTGTTTTCCGAACCGTCGTTCACTTGGTATATCGCAAACTGCATGCCAATAGGTTAGTGTTGACTTTATTGACTATTTGTCATAAAGATGCTGACTATTTTACTTATATAATGCCAATATTACTATCTTTTTATTTAATTTTGTTTGATTTTCATACTAATTTAAAACGTATCCGCCAGCGCTTGTTCTCTCCATCCCAATCGTGGCTGATAATTTTGAATGTGCCTATTTCGGATGTATTGGCAACATGCGTGCCGATGCAAAGACATTCATCGTAATCGCCTACTTTTACTACGCGTACAGTTTCTGAAGCGTCTTCCGGCAAGCGTTTCAAGTCGAAACGTCCTTTTGCCTCTTCCTGAGTGATGAATTCGGTAGTAACAGGGAGATGCTGCATTATTATTTGGTTTACCGTATTTTCCAGATTCTTGATTTGTTCTTCTGTGGGGCAAGCTGTCAAACGGTAGTCTAGTTTGCTTTTTTTGCGCTCTATGTGTGCTGAGACAGAGCGTCCACAGCCGAATAGTCTTATCATTGTCTGGTTAATGATGTGTTCGCAGGTGTGCATAGGGGGATACTCCTGCTTATTGTGCTCGTTGAGCTGAATAGTTTGTTCCATAAATTACTTGTTTCTTTAGAATGATGCTTCTATTTCTTCTTTTAATATACTGTAAACATGTACATCGGTATACTCTCCCGACGCTAACAATTCACCGGCGCGTTCCGTCCCTTCGAGCCGAAAGCCCAATCGAAGAGGGATACCATTGCTTGCCGCATTGCCTGTGGCACAACGGATTTGTATGCGCTTTATTTCTTTTGTCTCAATGGCCCATCGACATAAGCAGCGAACGCACTGGGTCATGATGCCGCGATGTTGATACTCCGGTAGGAGCCAATATCCGATTTCCGTACGATGATTGGCAAAGTCGGAGAAATGAAACCCTATTAATCCGCAGATTTCATTATGCTCGTTCCAGATGCCGAATATAGGTTCGTAGCGGTCATCAGGAGCAGAAAGTACGCCTTTTAGGAACTCCTCTTCGTCGGTCGTAGATTTCAGAGTGTCGACAAATGGCAACCAGATACGCATATAATCCCGATGTGTATCGATGGCGTGATAAATAGCGGCAGCGTCTTCTATCCTCACTTCACGTAGCTGTATATCAGGCAGAATCCTGAATGAAACGGCAGGACGATTGGAAGAGACTTCTTCTTGAGGGCTTTTTTGTATCCTTTCTTTAACCTTTCCCCACGCATGCGTATCGAACAGGCAACTTTCGCGCATTGTGTGGTACATCACTTTGAATCGTGACATCGGAACAGCAAAACTTAATATGTCTGCTTCGAAACAGGGACGGACAGACGGATCGAAGAATCCTAAGAAAGTACGTCTTCCTTGCTTTTGATTTTCGAGAATCGTTTGGGTCACAACAGAACAGCATCCTGAGCCGAATGGAGATGAAACCGTATCCGGTGCATTGTTGTCATAATATGCCCAGGTGGCCAAGCCCGATAGAATGTCAGGAGTAGCGAGGAATAATATGCCTTCCACATCATCAAAAGAGGATATTCGGTCTATGCGTGCAAAATGCAGGTAATTTTTCTTGGCTTTGGGCACTTGGATTTCCCGAATGAAGTCGGTTACCATTTCGGGAGTTCTCTTATATTTTTCTTTTAGGGATACGAAGTTAGGAACATGTTCCGGCATTTCCGTAAATCCGGTGTAGAACTTTCCGCCACCGCAGCCCATTGTCTCTGCATTAAGGCTGACTGTCTTTCCTTCTCTGACTAACTTCATGCATTTGAACAAGCAACCGTTTATTTTCTCTGTTGGAGCTTCCAATCGGTCGGAGTACCAGAATGTGATGGGGAGTTCAGCTTGCATGCCGAATGCTTCCTGATAGTTACTGATGAAAGTGTGTATATCCATTTCTTTTCCTTTCTTTTTATTTTAAGGTAAAGATAATGAATATTTCAAGGAATGAAAAGTATAGACATAAAAAAAGGAGTACCGCTGTACTCCAACCTTTGTTAACCTTAAATCTAATACTATGAAAAACACATTGCAAAGATACGGACTCTTGGAATATTTGCAAACTATCCAAGAAAAAAAGTATGTTTTATAACACTTCTTATATATTTTCGTCCTTTGCTATATCTTTTTTAAGAATTTCAGCCTTTAGCTTCCTGATACATGAAGCGTTTGATGCTCTTCTTGGCGGTCTTTTCAAATTCCTCAAAGTGTATCTTCACTTTGGTTATCTGGCTGTATGCCGGCAATAGTAGGTTCAGCTCATTTCGGTTGGCTTCCATTGCTTTTTCTATATCGGCCTGTTGGAGTCCATGAGCGAAGGCATCGTCGAAGTCGGGATATATCAGGGCGACGAGTTTGTCGTGCTGCAATACAATCAAAGACTCCGATACGTAAGGCATGTTGTTCAGTTTGCTTTCAATCTCTTCAGGGTATATGTTCTGTCCGCTGGAGGTTAGAAGCATATTTTTGCTACGTCCGCGTACGGTGACGTAGCCGTCTGCATCCATTGTGGCAAGGTCGCCCGTATGCAGCCAGCCGTTGACATCGATGATTTGCGAGGTAGCCTCGGTATTCTTGTAGTATCCCAGCATAAGATTGGTTCCTCGGCAGATAATTTCGCCCGCTACATTTTGAGGATCGGGAGAGTCTATCTTCACCTCCATGCGGGTAGTGGCTTTTCCGCATGAGGCGAGTTTCAGGGTTTCCCAACGGCTGGAACAAATGATAGGGCCACATTCTGTCATACCGTAGGCAATGGTGTAGGGGAAGCCTATCTGCTTGAGGAAGCGTTCCACATCGGCATTGAAAGGAGCGCCGCCAATAATGATTTCGTCAAAATTACCGCCGAAAACATCCATTGCTTTCTTGCGCATATCGGCTTTTATCTTATCGTTGACGATGGGCATGCGCAGCAACAGCTTACCTATTTTGTTGTCGATAAGCGGCAGGATGTTTTTCTTGATAATCTTCTCCACAATAAGAGGCACGCAGGAGATGATACGCGGTTTGATTTCAGAGAATGATTGCGCGATAATCTTCGGCGATGGCATGCGGGTAAGGAAGTAGAGATGTGCGCCTGCCGAGAAGCCGTAAAGAAAGTCGTATACCATGCCGAAAACGTGTCCCAAGGGAAGCATGGAAACGATGTGGTCACCGGGACGCACAGGCAGCATTTCGTGACAATAGGCTATGTTGGACCACAAACTGCGGTAAGGCAGCATTACGCCTTTGGAATAGCCGGTGGTGCCAGAAGTGTAATTGATGACCGCCAATTCTTCAGGAGACTGTTCCTTGCGATAGCAGATATGTTCGGGACGGAAGTTTTTGGGATAGCGTGCGCCATAGATAGCATTACGGTGTTCGAATGCTTCCATGAGTCGTTCGTCCCGGCAAACGACCGGAGTGAAATCCGTCAGCAGTACCACTCCCATTAACAGCGGCATAGCTTCTTCGTTCAGGTTTTCCCAGGCCCGATCGCCCACAAAAAGAAGTTTGGCTTCGGAATGATTGACGATGTTGTGTATGTTGTCTGCCTTGAATTCGTGGAGAATAGGAACAATGACAGCACCATAGGTCACTGTTGCCAGAAAGCACACTGCCCAATGGGCGCTGTTACGACCGCATACGGCTATTTTATCACCGGGCCGGATACCGGCGCTTTCCAATACGATATGAAATTTTGCAATCTTTCGGGCAACATCTTTATATTGTAGGGTGATTCCCTGGTAGTCGGTTAGGGCATTTTTATCCCAATTTTGTACGATGCTTCGTTCTATATAGTCAATGAACAGTTGTTCTTGTTCCATTCGTATAATTGCACACTTTAGTTAAAACTGCGCAAATATAGGGCTTATAGTGATGCAAAGCAAGTGGTTTGAAGTTTTTTTCATGGAGACTGTTCTCCTTTATTTCCTATTCTTTGACCTTTTCAGAAATAAGGAGCAACTTGTCTCCTACGTGGAGTTTTAGGGTGCCGTTGGGTATCAGGTACTCATTGCCGCGTTTCACTATCATGACGAGGGTCCCCTGGGGGAGGTTCATGTTTTTGAGAGTGTCGCCTTTTTTGTCGAGCATCTCTTGGGTAACGGTTACATCGCGCAGGTCGGAGTCGATTTCCTCGGGCAGCTCTACTCCGAAGTCATTGCCTGTCTTTTCCATTGGAGTGGAAAGTCCCAGCAAGCGCGCCACTTTTGAGACGGTAGTACCTTGAATGACGAGAGATAGGATTGTGATGAAAAATACAATGTTGAAGATTACGTCGGCGCCGGGTACATCTGCCACTACCGGATAGGTGGCAAAGATAATGGGAACCGCACCACGCAGCCCTACCCAGGAAACGAAGAGCTTGGATGTCGGAGTGATACGTTTTCCGAACGGAAGCAGACAGAGAAATACACTGAGCGGCCGCCCTATAACAATCATAAATACGCCGATGAGCAGTGCTACGACGGCTACTTCCAGCATTTCGTGCGGATTGACAAGCAGACCGAGACAAAGGAACATGATAATTTGGAAAAGCCATGTCAACCCGTCCATAAACGTGTAAATCTCCTTGCGGTGCATAATTTTGTTGTTGCCCACCATCATGCCGGCAATGTAGACGGCCAGGTAGCCGTTGCCTTTCATCAAGTCGGTAACGGAGAATGTGAAGAAGACAAACGACAGCAGCAATATGGGATAGAGCGACTGGTTGTCTATATTCAGCCTGTTCAGCATAAGGATGGCCAATTTGCCCAGCAGGTAACCGGCTGCGGCACCCACAATAAACTGTATCACGAAAGAGAGAGCTATTTGGGAAACGCCCATCCCTGAGGACTGGATGAACTGAATCAGTACGATAGTCAGCATATAAGCCATCGGGTCGTTACTTCCGCTTTCCAACTCCAGCATAGGGCGAAGGTTGTGCTTCAGGTTCATCTTCTGTGAGCGCAGAATGGCGAATACCGATGCCGAGTCGGTAGACGACATGGTGGAAGCCAGCAGCAAGGATGTGATTAGCGGCAGATGAATATTGGTCCAGCTCATGCCCGAAAGCCACCATATAAACAGTCCGGTGAACAATGCCGTCAGGAGAACACCCAAAGTGGACAGTACGATACCGGGGGAAAGGATGGGTTTGATTTCAGTAAACTTAGTGTCCATACCGCCCGAAAACAGTATGATACTCAAGGCTACCATACCGATGAATTGCGCTTCTTTTGCATTATGGAATTGCAATCCCAGTCCGTCACTGCCGAAGAGCATACCCACTACCAGAAAGAGCAATAAAGCGGGAACTCCGAAACGATAACCGGTCTTGCCTACGATGATGCTGACGAAAAGTAAAATAGAACCTACGAGTAGAATGTTTTCTGCTGTAAATAACATAAGTATTGTGTTATAAAGTTTATTATAAATGCTTTTTGTACCTTAGTGTACAAAGGTATTTATAATTAATAACAAATACAATATTTAGTTAGTTCAATTAAATTTCAGTACAAAAGTTGTCTCTTTTCCCGGTCTCAAGGAGAGATTTCCACCGGACAAGCGCATGATTTGCCGGGAGATGCTGAGTCCTATTCCGCTTCCGTTTTCTTTGGTGGTGAAGAAGGGAATAAATATATGTTCGGCAATGTTCGGGGGGATGGCAGGACCATTGTTGGATATTTCAATCAATACAGCTTCGGCTTCATCGCAATAGGCGCGTATATGGATGTGCTTTTCCTCTGCTGGAGAGGAGGACTTCTCAAAAGCCTGCATGGCATTCTTCAGCAGGTTGATGATGACTTGTGAAATGAGGTTCTCGTCTGCATGAAGTATCAGGTCGTTGGGAACGATGGAGGCATGGAAAGTTACGGGGATACCGGGATACTGATGGCGTGCCAGCTCCACCATGCGGCCGATGAAGCCTTTGAGGTAGAATAAGGTCGGTTCGGGAGTAGGGATATGTGTGAATTTGCGGTAGGAATCGACGAAGGCGAGCAATCCTTTGCTGGTGCTGCTGATTGTTTCCAGACCGTTGCGTATCTCTTCTTTGGATATTTTTTCTTCGGTGAGTTCCAGCAGAGTGTCGCTAAGGGAGGTGATAGGGGTTATGGTGTTCATAATCTCGTGGGTCAGTACACGTGTGAGTCGTATCCATGAGTCTATTTCTTTTTCGTCCAACTCGCTGTTGATGTCGTTCAGGGCGAGGATGCGCAGGTGTTCCTTGCGGACGGTGATGTCGCTGACGCGGACGGAGAGGTTTACTGTGCCGCGTTCGTTGCCGAATGCTACCTGAAATTTGTCACCGGAACGGCAGGTGGTGAGTAAATCCATAAGATGATTGTCCACACGTGACAGTTGGCGGATGTGGGTGAATACTTCCAGTCCGAGCAGATGCAGGGCTTCGTTGTTCTTTTGATAAATGGCTCCGTTGTCGTTCAGCACGACGATGCCGGTATTGACGCAGTCGAGGATAAGCTCGTAGTATTTCTCTTGTTGGGCAGTTTCGCTTTTTACATTATATAAGATGCGGGCTACGCGGTTCAGAGAACGGTTTATGAGACGGCTATCTTCGTTTCCGTCCGTCTCGGAGAAATGAATGGCGGTGTCGTTGTTTTCAATGGCATCAAGCATGAAAAGGACTTTGCGGGTGTGGCGGTGGTACAACCGTTGCTGCCGGCGTATTGCCAGGGGAAGAAGTACGGTGAAGAAGACAGCCCAGAACAGAGGGGCGTTAAAGCCATGCAATGTCGGAGCTTTAAGAAAATACAAAGTCCACATTGCTCCTGCAGCTAAGGCAATGAACAGGCTGACGGCAGTCTGAAAAACATAATATTGGTTTATATTCTTATACTTCATACTATTTCTGGCTTATGCTTCTTATGTTTTCAGAGCCCGTACTTTTTCATTTTGTTATAAAGCGTTTGCCGGGTAATCCCCAGTTGCGAGGCAACAGCCGAGAGGTTACTGCCACATTTCTCCAGTGTCTGGCGTATCATCTGCTTTTCCATATCTTCAAGGGTGGATACGGGCGTTTCCGGTGCTTCGTTTCTGCGTTGTAACTGGAACGATCCGGCAGAGAGAAATGTGCCGTCGCAGATAATAACAGCCTTTTCAATGGCATGCTCCAGCTCGCGGATATTACCGAACCAGGGATGCAGCGTCAGCTTCTCACGTGCTGAATTGTCCAGACGCAAAGCAGGCTTTTCATATTGCTTGCAGAAGCGTGTGATGAAGCGTTCTGCCAGTGGAATAATATCTTCCGGCCGTTCTCGCAGTGCAGGAATTTCAAGATGAATGGTATTGATGCGGTAGAGCAGGTCCTCGCGAAACTCTCCTTTATCCGCCATTTCAGATAGGTGGCGGTTGGTGGCACAAACCAGGCGGATATCTATCGGGACAGGCGTATTGCTTCCCACGCGTACAATGCTGCGGCGCTGAAGTGCAGTCAGCAGTTTGGCTTGCAGATGATAGGGGAGATTGCCTATTTCGTCAAGGAAGAGAGTGCTGTGGTCGGCAGACTCAAACTTACCGGGACGGTCGGCATGGGCATCGGTGAAGGAGCCTTTCATGTGTCCGAAAAGTTCGCTTTCAAAAAGGCTTTCGGTAATGGCGCCCATATCCACGCTTATCATTTCTTTATGGTGGCGTGTGGAGAGGGCGTGTATTTCGCGGGCAAGCATCTCCTTGCCTGTACCGTTCTCACCGGTAATAAGTATATTGGCGTCGGTAACGGCTACTTTCTCCACCAGCATGCGAAGTTGTTGCATGGCGGAACTTTCTCCCCAGTACATGGAAGAAACGGCAGTTGCAGCCGTTGCTTTCTTCTTTCCGGATGTAGGGGTGTCCTGTGCGGCATTGAGCAGGGTTTCTACCAGCTTTCCGTTGTCCCAGGGCTTGACGACAAAGTCCGTTGCACCTTCTTTTATTCCGCGTACGGCAAGGTCTATGTCGGCATAGGCGGTGAACAGTACCACAGGCAGTGACGGATATTGCTTCTTTATTTCGTGCAGCCAGTAAAGTCCCTCGTTCCCGGTATTGATGCCGGACGTGAAATTCATATCGAGAAGCACTACCTTCCACGTATCTTCGCGCAAGGTGCCGGGAAGGGTAACTGGTGAGGAAAGGGTGGTTATTTTATCAAAATAAGGTTTCAACAGCAGTTGCAAGGCGGTGAGTACGCCCCGATTGTCGTCAACGATAAGAATGTTTCCGGATTTCTTCATGGCAGAACAGTGTCTTTTTATATTTGTGAGGACAAATATATTTCATTTTCCCGAGAATGTTTTCAAGAAGGAGAGAAAGATGAAATAATAAATTGAGAAGTACCGGAATAATACATACCGTATCACAGTTAAGATACGGGCAGCGGACTTACAGCAATTGCAACTTCAATCCGAAAGACAGGCTTAGGTAATCCCTTGGTTTCAGGTATTTGTTGGTGAAGGCGCTTACTATGTATAAGTCGCAGGTGCTCAGTTCATAGAAGAACGTAATGGACTTTGCCGTAAACCTGCGGCGGGGATCGATGTCGTACGTGATACGTTGTCCCAGAAAAGCATGGATGCGTACTTTGGACGAGAAGCCGTAATAGCCTTTCGGATAGCGGTCCGGCTCGTTCACCCAGAATTCGTCACCGAATACGGTGTTGAAGTACATACCGCAGGTGAGAGGTTCTGCCGAGAACCGGCTTTCCTTGATTTGCAGGCTCCAGGGGATATAGTTCTGCTTCAAGGTAAATGTCAGTTTGGTGCAATCGGACTGATATTTGGGCAGGACACCCAGAAATATATCCGTTTCCCACTGGTTACGTTTTCCGTAATCCCAGCCTGTACCCAGTGACAGCAAACCCATGTTGCCGGCAAACTGTATTTTGGTGTGTGTGGGAATCAAGGCTTCCCAATGTTTGCGATAGCGGTGCACACGCCGGTCGTAACGGCTGTGATGTGTACGGCCGGTCACAATGGTATCAGGCTTGCGTTGCAGGTAGACAGTATCGTGTTTCACGATAATCACTGTATCTCTTTCTTGCGCAGAAAGCGCGCCGCACCACAATAGCAGCAGGCAGATAACGGCGGCGAGTACGGGTTGATTAGAAATAGACCACTTCGCGTTCATATCCGTCGGGTGTTATGGTGAATATATAGTAATTGCGGTTCTTCATACAGTCGCTCATGTAGTACATGATGCCGTCCTCGAAGAGGTTTTCCTCGAATACATGGTGTTCGTGGGCGGCGGTACAGAATTGTATGCCGGGGAACTCGGTTACGTAACGGTGAAAGACACGTGCCACGTTGTTATTGAACTGGTCGGCATAAGGGCGGACATGCATGGACACTACGGTTTTGTCGAACTCGTCTTTACGGTCGGTAATTTCGTTTTCAAGAAAGGTGAAGTCGGGAATGGGGCGGGAGTAGTCGAACTCCATAGCGTTGGTGTTCAGGCATACGAATTTTATCCGTCCGGCAATGAACGAAAAGTTGGGGTCGCCGAATACGGCGCGATATGTCTCTTCTCCTGTGCCAAGGCAGTCGTGGTTGCCAATCAAGGTAACATAGGGCACGTGGAGCTTGTTCATAATGTCGCGTTGCCAAAGGAACTCGTCAGTAACACCGAAGTCGCTCATGTCACCGCCATGAATAACGAAGTCGATGTCGTCGCGCTTATTTATCTCTCCTACGAAATCCAGCGTCTCGTCATACCAGCGTTGCGAGTCGCCCATAGTCACGAATTTAATCGTTGTCTTGCCTTTGCATTTCTGTTCTATCTCTGCAATGTTATGGGCATTTACGTCGGTCTCACCGCTGATGCGCACATCATACGGGTGATAGTCTATCATGTCGCAGCCATCCATGAACAGGCAGAGGAATGATAGGAGTAAGGGTTTATATGGCTTTATCATATTAATCAGCTTGGTATATAAGTGTATGCCTATGAAAACTGAGGGCAAAGGTAGAGTTTTCATTCAATAGAAAAGTTGTCCTATTTTCCGTTTTTCTGTCCTGTAAAAGAGATTTTGTTTCACTGCAACACTATACAAAAGGACATGGATTCTTTTCAGACGGAAGAATATAAGAACATACTGGATGGGCTGCTGTGTCTAATTATTGGACAGGCTGTGTCTAATTATTAGACACTGATACTTATACGGTCTGTCCACTACTTGCTGACAACCAGTACTATAACTGTTTTGGCACGCTTTCTGCATTATCTTAGGCAGGAAAAATAACATAATAAATAAAAACATAACAATATAAATATAGTATGAAACAAATCTATTATGTCATTCAAACTTTGCTCCGGGGACGCGGCTCGAACATCATCAAAATTATCTCCTTGGGGTTAAGCCTGACGATGAGTATCCTGCTTTTCTCACGCGTTGCATACGAGCAGAGCTTTGATACCTGCTACAAAGACTATGACAACCTTTACCAAATCTGGTCTGTATTTACCGTCAAAGGCGAAAAGTATCCGCCACAAGAACAGAACTGTGGTCCTGTGGCAGGCGCCATATTGGAGAATTTTCCGGAACAGGTGGAAGCTGCCACCAGCACTTGCTACTGGAAAAATTCTCCTTTGTACAATGGCAACATTCGTTTTGATGAAAAAAAGATTGTGGCAGACTCGCTCTTTTTTCAGACAATGGGTATCGAGGTGCTGAGTGGCAATCCGGTGAAGGACCTTCAGCAGCCTGATGTGATTTTCCTGAGCGACCGCTTTGCTAAGAAGATATTCGGCGGAGAGGATCCGGTAGGGAAGACCATCAATTACAATCACGAGAAGGATTTTATGGTGAAGGGCACGTATAAGGCATTGCCCGCAAACGCTACTGTCAATCCTGAAGCCGTTATCTCCATGCCTACCTTATGGAACGAAGGTTCCGGCGGTAACTATTCATGGCAGGGCGGGGACAGTTATCCTGAATATATCCGTTTCCGTCCCGGTGCGGACAAGTCGGTGGTGAACGCACGTATAGACGCTATGATAGAGAAGTACCGTCCGGAAGAGAGTAAAACGAAATATGGATATACGGCGTTTGTAAAGCCTATCCGCGATACATACCGGAACTATGAGAGTGTGAAACGGATGCGTAATATCATGAGCGTTCTCGGCTTTGCCATTCTTTTTATAGCGGCGTTGAATTATGTGTTGATTTCCATTTCTTCGCTCACCTATCGTGCCAAAGCGGTAGGCGTGCATAAGTGCAATGGTGCAAGCGGCGGTAAGATATTCGGTATGTTCCTTTTGGAGACGGGCATCATCATTGTGGCAGCCTTGCTCTTAATGGCTTTGGTGCTGCTGAATTTTCGGGAGTTCTTTGAGGATACTGCTGCGGCAAAGCTCTCCTTACTGCTTGCTCCGGAGCGCATTTGGGTTCCGTTGACGGTAATCGGCGTATTGTTTATAGTGGGCGGGGTGTTGCCGGGGCGATTGTTTGCCCGTATTCCCGTATCTCAGGTATTCCGCCGTTACACCGAGGGTAAGAAGGGGTGGAAACGTCCGCTGCTTTTCATCCAGTTTGCGGGTGTGGCATTCATCAGCGGACTTATGTGTGTGGTGATGGCGCAATATCAATATGTACTGAACAAGGATATGGGGTATAACCCGCAACGGCTGGCGCTTGCCAATGCTTATTGGAATAAGGAAAAAGAGTGTGACGCCGCTTTCCAGTTTTTTAAGGGGCTTCCTTATGTAGAGGCTGTTACCAGTGCCAATAATACGCCTATCAGTGGATACAGCGGATCTATGATTCGCGATGAATCGGGCAATGCGCTCTTCTCCACACGTGCTTGTTACTATATGCGTGAGGATTATCCGGCGATGATGGGCATGACGTTCAAGACCGGCCGCATGGCCCGTACGGAAGATGAAGTTATAGTGAACGAAACATTCGCAGATATGATGCATTGGGGGAATGATGCTGTGGGACGCACAGTTGATGTTGACGGCACTGCACAGATGAAGGTGGTGGGAGTGCTGAAAGATTTTCAGATAGAGGACTTTACTGCCGACAAGATGCCTTTCGTTGCACGCTACAATAAATATTTCGTGGGAACGATACATGTCCGTCTGAAAGAACCTTTTGTCCGGAATCTGCAACAACTGAACAAAGATGTAGCTGATGCTTTCCATAATCAGACTATCGACTTCATCGGCTATGAAAAGAAGATTACCGATTCTTATAATTCCGTTCGCGTGTTCCGCAATGCCACATTGATGGCGGCCATAACAATGTTCTTCGTCATGCTGATGGGTTTGATAGGATATACCGCCGATGAAGTGCGCCGTCGCAGTAAGGAGATTGCCATTCGCAAAGTGAACGGCGCGGAAGCATCTTCTATATTGGAACTGCTTTCTAAGGACATACTTGTTGTGGCATTGCCGGCGGTTATTCTCGGAAGTCTCGCGTCATGGTACATCAACGGCGTCTGGATGGAACAGTTTGCCGAGCAGATTCCTCTCGGTTGGATTGTATACCTGCTGGTGATAATCGTCAATCTGGTGATAATAGTAGGTTGTGTTCTTTGGAAATCCTGGCGGATAGCCAACGAAAATCCGGTGAACAGTATTAAGAGTGAATAAAAAGATAATATAAATAAAAATGGATATTATGATTGAAATTAATAACATCAGTAAAGTATTCTGTACTTCGGAAGTAGAGACGGTAGCACTGAATCACGTAAACCTCGAAGTCAAAGAGGGAGAGTTTGTAGCCATTATGGGGCCGTCCGGCTGTGGCAAGTCCACTTTGCTGAATATACTCGGTTTGTTGGATAATCCTACGGAGGGCAGTTATAAGCTGCTTGGGCAGGAAGTGGCGGATTTGAAAGAAAAGGAGCGTACCCGCGTACGCAAGGGCCAACTGGGATTTGTGTTCCAGAGTTTTAACCTGATAGACGAACTGAACGTCTACGAGAATGTGGAACTTCCCCTCACATATCTGGGCGTAAAAGCCGGAGAGCGCAAACGCATGGTGGATGATATTCTGAAACGGATGAATATCGGTCACCGGGCCAAGCACTTCCCGCAACAACTTTCCGGCGGACAGCAGCAGCGTGTGGCCATTGCCCGCGCTGTGGTAACGAACCCGAAGTTGATTCTTGCCGATGAGCCTACCGGTAACCTGGATTCCAAGAACGGTGCGGAGGTGATGGCTTTGCTGACCGAATTGAACAAAGAGGGCACTACCATTGTCATGGTGACGCACTCCCGGCATGATGCATCATTTGCACATCGTACGGTGCACCTGTTTGACGGTAGTATAGTGGCGAGTGCGGCTTATGTATATCCACAGCGCGATGACAGCCGTAACGAAAGCAAAGAAGTCTGATACGGGCATACAGGTCCAGATGCCATCCAGTCCCATGTAGCGGGGGAGGATAATCAATCCCGGCAATAAGTATAGCAGTTGCCGGGTGAGGGACAGGAATATGCTGATCTTCGCTTTGCCGATACTTTGGAAGAAGTTGCCGATAACGATTTGCGCACCCACCAGCGGGAACATGGCTATGCCGATGCGTACTCCTCTTGAAGCCATGTCAATCAACTGCTCATCACTCGTAAAGATTGCCGATACGGCATGCGGAAACAGTTCGCAGATGATAAAGCCGGTGCTGGTGATGCATACGCCTGCAATGATGCTCAGGCGCAAGGTTGCCTTTACCCGGTCGTGTTTCTGTGCTCCGAAGTTATAGCCGACAATGGGCTGCATACCCATAGTCAGCCCTAATACAATCATTACATACAGCACCAGTAGCCGGTTCATTATGCCATATGCTCCGATAGCCATGTCGCCGCCGTAATGTTGCAGGCTGTTGTTGACGATGATTACAATGACGCACGCCGTTACATTCATTAGGAACGGTGACATCCCTATGGAGAATATGCTGCTGATAATGCGTTTTTTCATTTTCCAGAACCCCGGCTGCAACCGTACGATACTTGTCTTTTGCAGGAAATGGCTCACTACCCACACCATACCGATGAACTGTGAGATGACAGTTGCCGTTGCCGCACCGCGGATGCCCCAGTCAAAGTGGAAGATAAAGACAGGGGCCAGTATGATGTTGCAGACCACCGTAACCATTGAGGTCAGCATGGCTTTCTTGGGATAACCGGTGGCGCGCATCACATTGTTCAGCCCGATCATCGTATAGGTAATGGGAGTACCCAGCAAGATCACTTGCATAAAGTCCCTCGCATAGGGCAAGGTGTCGTTGCTGGCCCCGAAGAAACGCAGGATCTCATCCAGGAAGAAGAAAGAGATGCTGCCAAACAGGAATGAGTTGACCAGGCAGAGCATCAGGGTGTTGTTCAACACTTCCGCTGCCCCGTCCATATCTTTCTGCCCCAGCCGTATGGACGAAATGGCAGAACCGCCTGCCGAAACCAGTGTACAGAAAGCAACCACCAGGTTCATCAACGGGAAAGTAATGGCAAGTCCGGCAATACCCATGGCGCCTACGCCATGACCGATAAATATACTGTCGATGATATTGTACAGTGAAGTGATTGTCATTCCGATAATGGCAGGAATAGAATACTGTACAAGAAGCTTGTCGATTCGTTCGGTTCCTAAAATATGCGGATCATTCATTTGATATTCGTCAATTAAGCATCTGCAAAGATAGGAAATATTTGCTCAGTTCGATGATTATTCAGACCTTTGCGGCTGAATATTATATTTGTTTTAATCATGGATACAATAAAAACAACAGCCGTCCTTTTTGATTTTGACGGAGTGATCATGGATACTGAAGCACAGTATTCTTTCTTTTGGCATAAAGCTGGTGTCGATTATCTGGGTATGGACGATTTGGAAAACCGCGTGAAAGGTCAGACGCTGACCTACATCTACGATACTTTTTTTGGCGGAAAAGCGAAAGAACAGGAGGAAATCACCGCTGCCCTTATACGCTTTGAACAAGAAATGGATTATGATTATATTCCCGGTGTGCTTGATTTTATTGCCGATTTGCGCCGTAACCATGTGCAAATGGCGGTTGTCACCAGTTCCAATGACCAGAAAATGGCTGCTGTCTATCGCGCCCGTCCTGAAGTGAGAACGATGTTCGACCGTATCCTTACGGCGGAAATGTTTACCCGGTCCAAGCCGGCTCCCGATTGTTTCCTGCTTGGAATGGAAGTGTTCGGAACAACACCTGACACCACTTATGTGTTCGAAGATTCCTTTAACGGACTGAAAGCGGGCATGGCATCCGAAGCTACTGTCATAGGGTTGGCCACGACAAATCCTCGTGAGTCCATTGCTCCCTTATGCCATTGTGTATTGGATGATTTTAGGGGCTTCACTTACGATAAAATGCTTCAAGTGCACAAGTAATGGGAAAAAGCACTAACTTTGCGCGCAATTTAAAATCATTAACACACTAAACATTATGGCTGGATATATTTCAGACGACACTCGTAAAGTAACTACGCATCGCCTTGTTGAGATGAAACAAAGAGGCGAAAAAATATCAATGTTGACTTCCTATGACTATACCATGGCGCAGATTGTAGATGGCGCCGGCATGGACGTTATTTTGGTGGGAGACTCCGCTTCCAATGTAATGGCGGGTAACGTGACTACGCTGCCGATAACACTCGACCAGATGATTTATCATGCCAAGTCCGTTGTTCGTGGTGTGAAGCGTGCAATGGTGGTAGTGGATATGCCTTTCGGTTCCTATCAGGGAAATGAAATGGAAGGCCTTGCTTCGGCCATCCGTATCATGAAGGAGAGCCATGCGGATGCTTTGAAGCTGGAAGGCGGAGAGGAGATCATCGGTACGGTGAAACGCATCCTCAGTGCCGGTATTCCCGTCATGGGACATCTCGGACTGATGCCGCAGTCCATTAATAAATATGGAACATATACAGTACGTGCCAAAGACGATTCGGAGGCGGAAAAGCTGATACGTGACGCTCATTTGCTGGAAGAAGCCGGATGCTTTGCCATTGTATTGGAGAAGATTCCCGCTGCGCTGGCAGAGCGCGTGTCGAGCGAACTGACTATTCCTATTATAGGTATCGGAGCCGGTGGCGGGGTAGACGGACAGGTATTGGTGGTTCAGGACATGCTGGGTATGAACAATGGGTTCCGTCCCCGTTTCCTGCGTCGCTATGCCGACCTTCATACAGTGATGACGGACGCTATCAGCCATTACATATCCGATGTGAAGAATTTAGACTTCCCGAATGAGAAAGAACAGTACTAACGGACTTATGACGCTGAACTTCTGGCGGATGTGCATAGCAAACCTGCTGCTGTTTGCATCTGCCTACATGCTCTTTCCCGTACTTTCGTTTGTGATGCCGGAGCAAGTGGGGATATCGCTTCCTCAAACGGGGACTATATTTCTGGCGTTTGCGGCGGCAATGTTCGCGGTAGGGCCGTTCCATGCCTTCCTGTGCGATGAGTACAAGCGGAAGAACGTATTGCTTTATTCCACCCTTATCATGCTGGCGGCAACGGCAGGCTATGTCTTTGCAGACAGTTATGCGAAGCTCTTGCTGCTTGCATCGGTGCAAGGGGCATGTTTCGGGCTGGCAACGACGGCCGGCATTACGGTGGCTATCGACATCACAGCATCTACAAGACGCAGTGCGGGAAATATGGTATACGCATGGTCGGCAAGGTTGGGTATGCTGATAGGAGCGGGAGCAGGTGTTTTATTGTTCGATTTCTATGGCTTCCGTACGGTTGTCTATCTGGCTGTTGCCGCAGGGGCTTTCAGCATGTTTTTAGCTTCGAGGGTATATGTCGCTTTTCGTGCGCCTATCGGTATGAGGTTGTGTGGCATGGACCGTTTCCTGCTGCCGCGTGCATGGGTTCCGGCGCTGAACATGCTGCTGATTGCTTTTGTTCCGGGGGTATTGTTGCCCTTATTGTACATAGGAGATTACATTGCGCTTTTAGCATTGGTGATATTGGTATGCCTGACAATGCCTTTCACAAAGATGTTTGTGAAGCTGTCGCACCATTGCCAAAGAGGTACGGCCAATACGACGTGCTATTTGGCTATGGAAACGGGACTTCTGGCTGGGCTTGCAACCGCCTGCCGGTTGGCCGATGCATATCTGCTCTATCATGCTGCCGGCGTAGCTACCATACTCGCGATCTTTTTCTTCGCACTATTGACCTATCCCTATTATAAGAAAAAAAGGGTAAGGTAAAAAAACAGGCCCTTAAAAATACGGTATAAAGATAATCAACCCTATAATTGCCGCCGCAACAGCGCATATCAGCACTGCTCCGGCGGCAATGTCTTTCACCTGGCCCGCAACGGGATGCCGTTCGGGAGACACCAAGTCTACCAGTTTCTCAATGGCGGTATTGAACAGTTCGGCTGCGATAACCGTCCCTATACACATCACAACCATTATCCATTCGGTACGTGTAATTCCCAAAACAATCCCTGCTATGATTACTGCCATCGCAGCAATCAAGTGAAAACTCAGGTTTTGTTCCTTGCCTACACAGCTTTGAATACCCTTCCAAGCATAACCGAAGCTGCGGAGTTGTTTTTTTAAATCATATTTCATGAGCAGTTGGCGATTGGTGATGAATGATTGGTGATGAATCACTTGAACTCAGTTTCTTGAAACCTGCTTCACTCCCTTTATCGTTCTCAATTTCTTGATAAGCGCTTCCAGACGTCCGGTGTCGCCCACCATGATGGTCAGTGTACCGGAGAACAAGCCGTCGTGCGAATCTATGCCTATGCTCCGCAACGTGATTCCGGTTTCTTTGGAGATGATGGAAGTGATGTTCGTTACGATACCGATGTCGTCGTGCCCCACTACACGCAGTGTGATGGGGTACTGGGTCCCTTGGGATTTACCCGCCCAGCGTGCCTTTACGATACGGTATCCGAAACGCTCGCGCAGGTCGCTCGCGTTCGGGCAATCGCAACGGTGTATTTTGATACCGCCGCTTACGGTGACAAAGCCGAATACCTCGTCGCCGTAGATTGGATTGCAGCAACGTGCCAGTTTGAAGTCCAGCCCTTTCAGGTTTTGGTCGATGACGAGCACGTCCTCTTTGGCATTTGTCTCTTCGGGCAGGGCGGCTGCTTGCAGGTTATAACCTTCGGCGCTACGGTAGACGATGTCGTCGTGCGTATCGTTTTCCCGTTTCTGCAGTTCAAGGTACTTGTCTATGATGTCGTTCACGTCGAGCGTTTCGTCGGCGATGCTCTGATAGAAGTCCGTCACCACTTTGAAGCCGAGGCGTTTGATGAGGCGCATCATCGTGCCCTCGTCATATTCTATTTTCCGGTTCTTGAATTTGCGTTCCAGTGTTTCTTTGGCAAATGCATGCTGGCGGGCAGCCATTTCCTTGAGTGCCTGCCGTATCTTGGTGCGTGCTTTGGAAGTTGTGACGATGTTCAGCCAGCCCTGTTTGGGGGTCTGCGTGTTGGAAGTCATGATTTCCACTTGGTCGCCGCTGTTCAGTATCTGCTTCAGCTGTGCGTTCCTGCCGTTTACTTTTGCTCCGATGCATTTGCAGCCCAGTTTGCTGTGGATATGGAAAGCGAAGTCGAGTACGGTGGAACCTTTGCCCAGCTTAAATAAGTCTCCTTTGGGAGTGAAGACGAACACTTCGTCTTCGTATAAGTCCAGCTTGAACTGGTCCATTGTTTCCAGTCCGCTACTGTCGGAGTTTTCCAGCGCTTCACGTACGGAAGTAAGCCATTCGTCCAGACCGCTTTCACCTTTGATTCCCTTATATCTCCAGTGCGCTGCAAGGCCGCGTTCGGCAATTTCGTCCATACGTTCGGTGCGTATCTGCACTTCCACCCATTTGCCTTCGGGGCCCATTACGGTGATGTGCAACGACTCGTAGCCATTGCTTTTGGGCACAGACAGCCAGTCGCGCAAACGCTTGGGGTTGGGCTGGTACATATCCGTTACGATGGAGTATGCCTGCCAACATTCCAGTTTCTCCTTTTCGATCTCGGAGTCCAGAATTACGCGAATGGCGAACAAGTCGTATACACCTTCGAAAGGGCACTTCTGCTTCTTCATCTTCTGATAGATGGAGTGGATGGATTTGGTGCGTCCCTTGATGTGGAAGTGCAGCCCCGCTTCTTCCAGTTTCTTTTGGACGGGAGCGATGAAAGCGGCTATGTATCTGTCTCGTGAGGCCTTTGTTTCGTTCAGTTTCTCTTTGATATGATAGTAAACATCTTTCTCCGTATATTTCAGTGAAAGATCCTCCAGTTCCGATTTTAGCTTGTACAGTCCCAGCTTGTGGGCGAGGGGAGCGTACAGATAGGCGGCTTCATTGGCAACCTGCTTGCGTGCTTCATCATTCCTGCTGTCTTTTATCTGCCGCATGACATTCACGCGGTCGGCAATCATAATGAGTATGACGCGCATGTCTTCTGCAAATGACAGCAGCAGGTTGCGGAAGTTTTCCGACTCGATGGTGGGGCTTTTGGAGTAAAGTTCGTTTACCCGGATCAGGCCCCGTATGATACCTGCCACATCTTCGCCGTAGCCCCGTTCCACTTCTTCGGAAGTACAGGTGCCGCAACGTACGGAGTCGTGGAGCATCAATCCCAGAATGGATGCCCGCTTCATTCCTATTTCTTCCGCTACGATGACGGCGGTCTGCATATCTTTGATAATGGGGTTCAGACCGAAAATATCCCGTTGTATGCGGTTGTTCTGTATAGAGTTTACAAGATGTGTTTTCAGTTTTTTGCAATCGCCTTTGTGGAGCGTGTCTCCGGAAAGCTGTAACAATTTTCGGTAGAGAACGAAGAGCAAACGCTTCTCTCCGGTAGTGAAAAATTCATCTGTTTCCATAATCGTCCGTATTTTCTGCTGTAAAGGTAGTTTTTTTCTTCCTTTTCTTGACGGCACTTGTGCTTTTTTTGTATTTTTGGGCATCAATTAATAAAATTAGATATTATGATAACACCCCAAGACAAAGAACTGCTTGCTAAAAAAGGCATATCCGAAGAGCAGATTGCCGAGCAATTGGCATGCTTCGAGAAAGGATTTCCATATTTGAAATTATTTGCCGCCGCTTCTGTGGGACAGGGTATCCTTGCTCCGGATGCCGATGAACAGAAAAAATACTTGGATGCATGGGAAACATACACCCAGACGGACAAGACTGTTGTGAAATTTGTTCCTGCATCGGGTGCAGCAAGCCGTATGTTCAAGAATTTGTTTGAATTTCTTGGAGCAGACTACGACGCTCCCCAATCGGGGTTCGAGAAAACATTCTTTGAGAAAATCGAGAAGTTTGCTTTCTATGATGACTTGAACGCCGCTTGCCTGAAAACAGCCGGTAAGGACATTCCCGCATTGCTGGCTGCCGGAGATTACAAGGCAGTGGTTGCTGCATTGCTTGAGTCGGCAGGGCTGAACTACGGTGCGCTCCCGAAAGGGCTGTTGAAGTTCCACAAATACGAAGACGGCGCCCGTACTCCGCTGGAGGAACATTTGGTGGAAGGTGCGCTTTATGCGGCCAATAAGAACGGCAAGGTGAATGTTCACTTCACCGTATCTCCCGAACATCGTGCATTGTTCAAGGCGCTGGTGGACGAGAAGGCGGCCGCCTATGCCAAGAAATACGGTGTGGACTACAACATCAGTTTCTCCGAGCAGAAGCCGAGCACCGATACCGTTGCCGCCGATATGGAGAACAAGCCTTTCCGCGATAACGGCAAGCTCCTGTTCCGTCCGGGTGGGCATGGCGCGTTGATTGAAAACCTGAACGATCTTGATGCCGATATAATCTTCATCAAGAACATAGATAATGTAGTGCCCGATAAGCTGAAAGGTGATACCGTATTGTACAAGAAGCTGATAGCCGGTGTGCTCATCACTTTGCAGCAGCAGGCATTTGCCTACCTGCAACTGCTGGACAGCGGTAAATACACGCATGAGCAGGTGCTCGACATCTTGCAGTTCGTGCAAAAGAAACTTTTCTGCAAGAATCCGGAGACAAAGAACTTGGAAGATGCCGAGCTGGTGATTTACCTGAAGAACAAGCTGAACCGTCCGATGCGTGTTTGCGGTATGGTGAAGAATGTGGGCGAACCGGGTGGCGGTCCGTTCCTTGCTTATAACAGCGACGGCACAATCTCTCTGCAAATTCTCGAAAGCTCACAGATTGACATGAACGATCCGGAGAAGAAGGATATGTTTGAAAAAGGCACGCACTTCAATCCGGTGGACTTGGTTTGTGCCGTACGCGACTATAAAGGGCACAAGTTCGATTTGGTGAAGTATGTGGATAAGGCCACCGGATTCATTTCTTATAAGTCGAAGAACGGTAAAGACCTTAAAGCACTGGAACTTCCCGGACTTTGGAACGGTGCGATGAGCGATTGGAATACAGTCTTTGTGGAAGTGCCCCTCACTACATTCAATCCGGTCAAGACTGTCAACGATTTGTTGAGAGAGCAACATCAATAAGAGGGGGAGGCCGTTTCACTGAAATAAAGGTGACTGTTTGCCGACATCATAATTGCGGGAAGCTGACTTCATAGGGAGAATGAAGTTAACTTCCCGTATTTCTTTTTATATCGTTTTTTCTCCCTATCTTTGCCGTAATTCTATAATAACTGATACTGAAGATGAAAAAGATTTTACTGTTAGGTTCCGGTGAACTGGGTAAGGAATTTGTGATTTCCGCCCAGCGTAAAGGCCAATACATCATTGCCTGCGATTCTTATGCCGGAGCACCTGCCATGCAAGTGGCAGACGAATGTGAAGTGTTCAGCATGCTGGACGGTGACGCATTGGAACGTGTAGTACGCAAACACAAGCCGGACATTATCGTACCGGAAATTGAGGCTATCCGTACGGAGCGCTTGTACGACTTTGAGAAAGAAGGAATTCAGGTTGTGCCCAGTGCGCGCGCAGTAAACTTTACCATGAACCGTAAAGCCATCCGCGATCTTGCCGCCAAAGAACTGGGACTGAAAACCGCCAAATATTTCTATGCCAAATCTTTGGACGAACTGAAAACTGCCGCCGAAAAGATCGGCTTCCCTTGTGTGGTGAAACCGTTGATGTCTTCTTCCGGCAAGGGACAGTCGCTTGTGAAGAGTGCCGACGAGCTGGAGCACGCTTGGGAATATGGCTGCAACGGCAGTCGTGGTGACATCAAAGAGCTGATTATCGAAGAGTTTATCAAGTTCGACAGTGAAATCACCCTGTTGACGGTTACCCAGAAGAACGGGCCCACCCTGTTCTGTCCGCCTATCGGCCATGTGCAGAAAGGTGGTGACTATCGTGAGAGTTTCCAGCCTGCCCACATTGATCCTGCTCATTTAAAGGAAGCGCAGGAAATGGCAGAGAAAGTGACGCGTGCCCTGACAGGGGCCGGTTTGTGGGGAGTGGAGTTTTTCCTGAGCCATGAGAACGGCGTTTACTTCTCCGAACTTTCTCCGCGTCCGCACGATACCGGTATGGTTACTTTGGCAGGGACACAGAACTTGAACGAGTTTGAACTGCATTGTCGCGCCGTTCTTGGCCTGCCTATCCCGAACATCAAGCAAGAACGGATGGGTGCAAGCGCCGTCATTCTCTCCACCATTGCCAGTCAGGAACGTCCCAATTACCGGGGCATGGAGGAAGTGACGAAAGAAGAAGACACCTACTTGCGTATCTTCGGCAAGCCGACCACCCGCGTCAATCGCCGCATGGGAGTTGTATTGTGCTATGCGCCGCTGGATAGCGATCTTGACGCGCTGCGCGATAAAGCCAAACGAATTGCAGGAAAGGTGGAAGTGTACTAAATCACACAACCAGCTTTCCTTTGTATACAAACGCTTCCTTGCCGAAATCTATATCCGGCAAGGAGGCGTTTGGTTTGAATATCCCATAGACCGATGAGCCCGAACCGCTCATTGACGCATATACAGCACCTTGCCTGTACATTTCCTCTTTGATTTCCCTGATAGCGGGGAATTGCGGGAATACACTCTCCTCAAAGTCATTCACCATGCAGTTTCTCCATTCTTCAACGGGTAGTTGTATCGTCTCTTTCAGTGGCCGTTCCGGACGGTGCGGTTTTATCTGTGAGAAGGCATCCCGCGTAGAAACGAATATATCCGGCTTCACCAGCCAGAGCTGAAACCCTTTCAACGATAAGGAGACAGGCGAGAATACATTGCCGATTCCTTCCGCATAAGTAGGCGCGTTCCGGATGAAGAAAGCGCAGTCAGCACCCAGTCGGGAGGCATAGTCTTCCATGCTTTCAATGCTTAGGCCGAGGTTGAATTTTTCATTCAGCAGTTTCAGCATGAACGCGGCGTCTGCCGAACCTCCACCCAGTCCCGCCCCCGAAGGGATATGCTTGAATAGGTGGATATCCACCGGTGGCAGGTCGAACAGTTCGTCCAGCAGCTTGTAAGCCTTCACCACCAGGTTGTTTTCCGCTTCACCCGCTATTTCGATGCCGGCTTGGTGCAGGCAATACTTTCTACTGCCTTCATGCAGCAGATTTATTTCCAGCGCATCTTCAATGGGAATGGGGTAGAATACGGTTTCAAGGTTATGGTATCCGTCCGGACGTTTCTCCGTAATATTCAGTCCCAGGTTTATTTTGCCATTCGGAAAGGTCAGCATTGTTCAATTGAGAATTAAGAATTGAAAATTAAAAAAATAACAAACAGCTCGTTAAAATGAACTCCGGAGACAAAGTTAATGAATTCTGTTCATAGTAGATTGAAAACTTAACAACGTTTTTTGGATAGCTATCAATAAAATCGTTTATCTTTGCTCTCCCTTTTGAAAAGGCGGACTGTTATTTCATAATTTTTAATTCTTACATTCAAAAAAAGTGGCAGAACAAAGACGAACTACACGTACTCCGAAGGCTAAAACGCCCCAACCCGTCAACGACTACGGGCGCATACAGCCGCAAGCGCCGGAACTGGAAGAAGCTGTGCTCGGTGCATTGATGATCGAGAAAGACGCTTATTCACTGGTGAGCGAAATTCTCCGTCCCGAATCTTTTTATGAGCATCGGCATCAACTGATATATTCCGCTATTACGGACTTGGCAGTCAACCAGAAACCGGTGGATATTCTTACGGTGAAGGAGCAGCTTGCCAAGCGTGGAGACTTGGAAGAGGTGGGTGGTCCGTTCTATATAACCCGGCTCAGCAGCAAAGTCGCATCTTCTGCACACATCGAATATCATGCCCGCATCATTGCCCAGAAGGCTTTGGCGCGCGAGCTGATAACATTCACCAGCAACATCCAGTCCAAAGCGTTCGACGAGACGCTCGACGTGGACGATCTGATGCAGGAGGCCGAAGGCAAGCTGTTCGAGATTTCTCAGCAGAACATGAAGAAGGATTACACGCAGATCAATCCGGTTATTGCCGAAGCGTATGACCTTATTCAGAAAGCTGCCGCGCGTACCGACGGTTTGAGTGGTTTGGAGAGTGGATTTACGAAGCTGGACAAGATGACTTCCGGCTGGCAGAATTCCGACCTCATCATCATCGCTGCCCGTCCTGCTATGGGTAAAACGGCATTTGTGCTTTCCATGGCAAAGAACATTGCGGTGAATTTCCGCAATCCCGTCGCCCTGTTCTCCCTTGAAATGAGCAACGTGCAGTTGGTGAACCGTCTCATCTCCAACGTGTGCGAGATTCCGAGTGAGAAGATTAAGAGCGGACAGCTTGCCGACTACGAATGGCAGCAGTTGGACTATAAGTTGCGCGACCTGCTGGATGCACCGCTTTACGTGGACGACACTCCTTCGCTTTCCGTCTTTGAACTTCGCACCAAAGCCCGCCGTCTGGTTCGCGAGCATGGGGTAAGGGTGATAATCATCGACTACCTTCAGTTGATGAACGCCAGCGGCATGTCTTTCGGTAGCCGTCAGGAGGAGGTCAGCACGATTTCGCGTTCATTGAAAGGACTGGCCAAGGAGCTGAACATTCCCATCATCGCCCTGTCACAGTTGAATCGTGGAGTGGAGAATCGTGAAGGGGAAGAGGGCAAGCGTCCGCAGTTGAGCGACCTTCGTGAGTCCGGAGCCATTGAGCAGGATGCCGATATGGTATGTTTCATCCACCGTCCCGAATATTATAAGATTTATACATCTGCCGACGGCAGCGATTTGCGCGGTATGGCAGAAATCATCATAGCCAAGCACCGTAACGGTGCTGTGGGCGATGTGCGCCTGCGCTTTATCGGACAGTACACCCGTTTCCAGAATCCGGAGGACGATATGATTATTCCTCCACCCACCGAGGGTGGAGGAGGAGCTACTTTCGGCTCGCGCATGAATGCACCCATAGGCAGCCCCTCTACGCCACCACCGTCTTCCGCCGACTACCTGCCGCAAACCGATAATCCGTTCGGCGGGGTGGGAACGGACGGGCCGTTGCCGTTTTGATTGAGGAAAGAACCCGGAAAAAAGAGGGGGCCCTCTTACACATTCATGGCATTAGCTCCGAGATCCGTTCGTTGAGCGGGGAATATTCTCAGCCCAGCGGGTCTTCCTCTTCGCCTCCGTCAACTCCTCCGCCGCCGGATGTGCCGCCTTCTCCGTCTGTTTTGTTTGCCAGGACTTCAAGATCGTAGAAGTCAATCTTTTGCCGATGAACGAGGAGTGTCGCGCCAGCGTAAACGCTTCTACGTCATAAGCCTTACGCTGTGTTATGTTGTCCTGCGCGATAATCCTTTTCAGGGCGGAGAGTTCTCCCGGTTTCACGCCTTCAAACTCTTCCATATTGATGATGATGCGTGTGGACAATAACCGTTCATGGTCTTTGTTGGCAGGGTCTATGATGCCGTTGTAGAAGTATTCTTTCCATTCGGGCGGCAGCAGGTGGCGAATCCAACTGCTTTTTCCTTTGCCCTGTTCGCTGTAAAGGATAATCACAAGCTGATTCATCTCGTCTTCGCGCAATGCGCATGCCACCATTCCCACGAGCCACCTCCGGAAACCTTCTGTCCATAGCGGTTGGTCTTCGGTCTGTACGGTTTCCGCCAGTTGGCCGATATAGTCCGTCCCGTCCCAGGGCGCAAGCCTGTCCAGATAGTCGGTGAAGGGGTTGAATTCTTTGGCGTAGTCCGAATCTATCACTGCCTTGAGGAAATTCTGGAAACAGGAGATGCTTGCCAATTGGAGATCCACGAATATGGAGTTATAATCTTTTCCCCGCATGGGACGGTAGCCTGCGGAGGAAGTCGAAGACTCGTTGCAGACGGTGAATTCCAGACGGTCCAGAATCATGTTCCGGCGTATGCCGTAGTGTGCTTGCAGAAAGTCCATTACGCGGTTGATGACCGGTTGCTTATCCTCTTTCCGGGTGGTGGTATCGGTAGTCTTGTCAGTGTAGATGTAGGCGTTGTGCAAAGGTGTGCGGACATCGAGGTCATCTTTGCCGAAGTCCTTTTGCGCCAGCCCGATGGCTTTTTCTTCGTCAAGTCCTTTGGCATAGCACTTATTCCCCAGCGCAAAGAGGAAATTGTTACGGTTTCCCTTTTTGAATTTCATGCTGCGTTTTACGGCGGTCACCGCTTTGGAGAATAGCAGTTTCTCCCAGGGCTCTGCTTCGGGCAGGGGAGAAGCTGCGGTGCGGGGACACACCTCTATGCCGGCAGGTTTTCTTACCGGCTGTTTTTTCGCTCCTTTTTCGGGAGCGATGATGTGGACTGCCAATGGTTCTATTTGTTGCTGCAATGTCGTGTTCAGATAGGCTTCCGGGTCGTAGGAGATGAAATAGCCTCTCGATATGTCCTTGCCGCTGCCGTCTATCTCCGTTCCAAGCAATGCCTCGTAATATTGTTTGGCATCGTTGTACAGTTTCGAGTGTACCTCTTCCAGACCCCCGTAGTCTATTTCTCCTTGCAGCAGCTCTGCGCGTAGCCGGCATGCATATTCGGTCTGCCTGAACACGAAAATTTTGTAACCATGCCTTTTGGGAGACAGGAAGCTGCCTAAGGTATTCGGGTCGTTGTTGATCAGGCTCCGTATGGCTTCCAGACGATCTTCTTCCAGTTCGTCGAGGTCGAGGGTGATAACCGGATTGTAGCGGATAATGCCGTATGCCAACCTTCTTTCGCGATAGTTTGCTGTGAGAGTTCGGAAAGGCAGTTGTTTCTTTACGTTGTTGGCTTCTTCCGTCTTGCCCTGTATCACGAGGGAGGCAATTTTGATGATTAGTCTGGCATATTTGCCGTTCTTGATGTCCGCCATGTCCTGCGCGAGTGTCGTCTCTCCGTTGACGGTGCTGAAACCACGATAGGTGATTACTGAAATACTTTCCATTTATTTTGTTTTAGTTTGCCTTATTGGCGCTGCAAAAGTCTGCATTATATCGCTATGAACCAAAAACGGCTTTTCCTGCGAAAAGCCGTTTTTTCTACAATTTGATAGCGATGTCTTTATTACCTTTTTTCTCACATTACGGGATATAGTTCGTTGTATAACTTATATATCTCATCTTCAATGCACTCCGGGTTCAGAGTGTTGGCTCCTCCGTCCGCATCCATGAAGTCTACGAGCAGGTGCAGCGTTCTCGACAATTGCCTGACTCCTTGCAGTCCATGCGTCTTTGTAGGATTTATCAGCAGTTGTATAAAAGGGGATAGGAATATTTTCCGATCCGCATACTTCACGCGTAAGCGCTTGTGTGTCTGCGATAATACCTCTATTACGAGTCGCGTTTTTTCGCTTTCTTTACGGTAAATCACTTGGATGTCTGCCTCCTGAAGCATCTTCACTTCAATTGGAGTTTTTTTAACATGATAGTCACAATTAGAAAAGTGTTTATTTATAATTTGCTAACAAATCGGATGCAAAGTTAACAAATAGTGGCATTGCATCTTCTTCTTTATTCCAATAATTTCCTTTTTGTGGAAAGTGTGTTTGTGATGTTATAGATAGGGGGAGGTAGCTATCCCTGTTGTTATATTAATGTAACACACACTTTTATAAAAGAAAAAGAATGATGCGCCTGCGCGCGTATCTTATATTAACGAAAAAGGAATTAAAGTAAGGGGGAGGGAAGTGTTTTTTAAACGTTCGTTTAATAGACGCAAAGGTAACGTCAAGAAATGACATTACAAAATATTTTTTCAAATAAAATGGAAATCTCTTTGAATATTGCAGGTATACTATTGATTACTAATAGGTTGAAAATGGCTTCAAATTGGAGATTTGTTATGGCTTTTTGCAAAAATAGAATGAAGCCTTTTGTACTCTTAAAGGGTGTTTTTTAAACGAACGTCTAAAAAACACTTTTTGCTTTTAACTCATTCGTTTGCAATACTTTATAGACGCTAAACTAACATCGTACGGTTTGAATGGTCAGAAATGTCCCGTTCAAACCGCGAAGCGCACCCTAATCCGAAGGATTCCTTTAACTTATATTACTTTTAAGTGTCTGAAACACAGAAATATTGGTTTGCTGCCCGCACTCGTGACAAGCAGGAGTTTGCCATATGCAAATCCCTTTCCCGGTTGAAGTCTGAGGAGCATTTGGATGTCGATTATTACCTTCCCACCCGTATTGTGGTTTCCCAGTTGAAGTACCGCCGCAAGCGCAGTGAAGTCCCTGTCATCCGCAATCTGGTCTTTATCCGTACCACCAAGCAGACGGCCTGCGACCTTTCCAATGTCTATGGCGTGCGTCTTTTCTATATGAAAGACCTCTTCACCCGTTCCATGCTTGTGGTTCCGGACAAACAGATGTCCGATTTCATGTTCGTGATGGACCTGAATCCCGACGGTGTCAGCTTCGACAATGGCTCCCTTGTTGTAGGCGACAGGGTGCGTGTTGTCAAGGGCGATCTCACCGGTGTTGAAGGCGAGGTTGCCACAAATGCCAACAGGACGTATGTCGTTATCCGTATCAAGGACATCCTGACCGCAAGTGTCAAGGTTCCCAAATCTTATTTGAAGATAATCAAGTAATAATTCAAACATTGTTTTCAAGAAACAATAATATTCCATCAAAATCCCTTTCTCAATGAATAATTTGACTTCTCGTGCTCTTGAGCTCCAGCGTTTGGCTCACGAGCTGATTTATCTTGGTGTAGACGGTGAGCCTATCTATTCAGACACCTTTTGCCGTTTGAATAAGGATGTCCTTCTGGAGTGCGATTCTCTTTTCTTGCTCCGGGGTAGCACCTCCGATGAAGAGGCCAATCTCTGTCTGGCTCTCCTTTTAGGTTATAATGCCACGATTTATGACTACGGTAATAAGGAGCGTAATAAGCAGTCTGTGCTTGATCGTGCTTTTGAGGTGCTCGAACAGCTTCCCGCCTCCTTGCTGAAAGTGCGCTTGCTCACTTATTGCTATGGTGAGGTCTATGAAGAGGCCCTGCTTCGTGAAGCCCACGAGATAATAGGGAGCTGGGACAATACCTCGTTGTCCTCCGGACAGGCCGAGATCATTGAAGAGCTTCGTAACATTGAGGAGAATCCTTATCCTTACGAAGTGATAGAATAGGAAGAAAATAGAACTAAACTAAGACTTTTATATTTTTATGGAACCAATTGAGAAGGATGATCATTTCATTCCCGACGGAATGAATGCCTTTGAGCGTAACGTAAAGCGTATCGGCGACTGTATTCTGGCCCTTGGCGCGCTTATTGTTTTTTCTCCTTTATTTTTACTCTGTTATATAGCGGTGAAGCGTGAAGACGGTGGTCCCGCTATCTTCAAGCAGGAGCGTATCGGGCGTTTCGGTCGTCCTTTCAACATCTATAAGTTTCGCAGTATGAAGCTGGATGCTGAGAAGCATGGCCCGGCCCTGTATGCCGGTGAGGGAGACTCCCGTATGACTAAAGTAGGCCGTTTTCTTCGCGACCACCACTTGGATGAGCTTCCCCAGCTTTGGAACGTGTTCTGTGGTGATATGGCCTTTATCGGTCCCCGTCCCGAACGTCAGTTCTTTATCGACCAAATAATGAAGGAGGATCCTCGCTATCGTTATTTGTTCCAGATCCGTCCGGGCGTCACATCATATGCCACTCTTTACAATGGCTATACCGATACTTTGGAGAAAATGCTCCGCCGTCTGCGTTACGATTTGTTCTATCTGGAACACCGTTCTTGGGGCTTTGACATCAAGATACTTTTTATGACGTTTATGAATATAGTGTTCGGGAAGAAATTCTAAACTATTTTCTGAGATAAGCAGAATCCTGTTAGGAAGTCTCGATATTTCAGTATATCTTTGAATAAAATTAGGAAGTTATGAGCAAATCCAAACCATACGAAGAGCAGAAAACGGAAAATCAGATGGCGAGTGAAGCGTCGATGATGTATGAAACCGCTCGCAGTGTGGATGATTTCGTTGCATCTATACCTGTGGATTTTATGCAGAAACTTGCGGAACATGCCATCGCAGAATGTAAGGCAGGGCGAGGTATTCCTCACGAACAGGTTGAAGACTTGATTGATAGGCGAATGGGATGGAAATAAATTGGTTGTTTTCTGCGACAGAAGACTTGATTTCTCTTTTAAATAGAGTGAATGAATAGAAATTAGCTATTTAGTCAATACCCCCCAAGTGTTATTTATTATACAAAATCTGACGATAAAATTATCATTATCTCTATTCTTAATTCGAAGTAATCTCTTGAAAATATATATCAGATTTTGGTAAATGCTTTAAAAGCAAATAGTCTGTTATAA
This sequence comes from Bacteroides eggerthii, assembly GCF_025146565.1. Classification (NCBI taxonomy): domain Bacteria; kingdom Pseudomonadati; phylum Bacteroidota; class Bacteroidia; order Bacteroidales; family Bacteroidaceae; genus Bacteroides; species Bacteroides eggerthii. The sequence goes on from NZ_CP102258.1 coordinate 2,665,732, forward strand.
AATGTTTTAATATAAATATATTTCACGTGTCTGAATCTTCCCGGACTGCCAAGAGCATCAAAAATGCGAAGGTAGCCCTTATCTTTTATTTCATTAATTTAGTTCTTCAGTTCTTCTCTCGCAAAGTCTTTTTGGACTATTTGGGAGCGGAGGTGCTGGGACTGAACACTACGGCGCAAAACCTGATAGGTTTTTTGAATCTGGCGGAGTTGGGAATTGGCGGTGCTATTGCTTTTACGCTCTACAAACCTATTTATGAAAAGAATACGCAAGTTATAAATGAAATTGTTTCCGTACAAGGATGGCTTTATCGGCGGGTGGCATACGTGGTAATAGTTGGTGCCTGCATTTTGATGTGTTTCTTTCCGTTGATTTTTGAAAAGGCAGAAGTTCCTTTGTGGTATGCTTACGGTTCGTTTTCCGTTCTGTTGGTCAGTACTCTCCTAAGCTACTTTGTCAACTATCGTCAGATAGTGCTGACTGCTGACCAAAAGGAATATAAGATAACGCTGAATATACAGGGCTTTAAGGTTATAAAAGTAATCCTGCAAATATTTGTTATCAGCTATTTGAGCAATGGATATGTGCATTGGATGATTTTAGAGTTGCTGATGTCGGTCACTACGGCTATTGCTTTAGATAAGTTATTGAAGCGGGAATATCCATGGTTAAAAACGGTAGTGAATGATGGAGATCGGTTAAGGCGAATCTATCCAGAAATTATCAGTAAAACCAAGCAGGTATTTTTTCATCAAATAGCAGGATTTGTCCTTCTCCAGACCAGCCCTTTGATTATCTATGCTTATTCTTCCTTGACTTTGGTTGCTATTTATGGCAATTACATGCTTATAGTGACAGGGCTTTCTTTATTAATGGATGCATTGTTACGGAGCGTGAATGCAGGGGTGGGTAGTTTAGTTGCAGAAGGTGACAAACGGTGTATTAAGCGGGTGTTTTGGGAATTGACTTCCTTGAGAATATGGCTTGCTTCTATTGCTTGTTTTGGGATGTATAAATTAGCTCATAGTTTTATTTCTTTGTGGGTGGGCGAGGAGTTTGTGTTAAATCAGTCTGCATTTTTCATATTAATAGGCATTACTTTTATTAATTTGGCACGGACGAACGAAACTTTCCTGTTTGCCTATGGTTTATTTCAAGATGTTTGGGCACCTATGATGGAAGCCGCGCTTAATTTGGGGTTATCTGTAGTGTTAGGCTATTTTTGGGGGTTATCTGGCATTTTGTCTGGCGTCATTATCAGTCTGTTGCTCATAGTTTGTGGGTGGAAGCCTATTTTTTTGTACAGGTATGGGTTCAAGGAGAATATACTGGAATATGTAGTGCGACATTTAAAGTATTTCCTGTTGATAGCCATTTCTTTTATTTGCATTTCTGTTCTATCAGATAGTTATTTATTAATACCGACATATTCTTATGGACAATGGGGCTTATATGCTTTAAAACTTTTGGCTTGCTATTCCATATTCAGCTTTTTCTTGTTCATAGGAGGGGATAATGCTTTTCGTTCATTAACGGTGCGTTTCAAGTCGTTATTAATGAATAAGTGTTCGTAAGTTGAGATAAGCTGGTTTTATTTAATGACAATCTTCTTTTTTTAACTTGGAATGAGTGGGCTGAAGGGCGTCATTTAAAACCTTGTTGAAAGTGAGGAGGGAATTATTTAGAATTTACTAAAAATCTTTTGATCAAGAATGATATGACTAATGTACTATTTGATTTAATCTCGTTACAAGATTATCGTAGTGGGGGTGGAGAGTATGTTAAAAAGGTATTTGATGAATTACTGCTATGCAACTCAATTAATATATATGGCGTATATGATTCAGAATTATTATTTATAGATAATGACTTTGATGAGTTTTCTAAACAAATAGAAATGTTTGATATTAGAAAGATGAAGTTGTCAAATATAATTAATGTCTGCAAAATTGATATTTTATTTATAGGTATTATTCAAAGATATAATCCATATGATTTGAATAATATATACTGCAAAGTAATATGTGTTATGCATGATATTGGCGATATTGAAATTACCCAGAATAATATCCATTTTATGTATAAGCATACAATAAAAAACTATATAAAATTAACTATTGACTATTGGAATGAGAAGAGTAAATATTCTACTAAAAATAGAGTTTTAAAACAGTACGGTAATATTAGACAATTTTTAGGGAAAGCAAATGTTTCTTTATACACAGTTTCTAATTATTCGTCAAGTTCTATATTGTATTTTTTTCCCGAATTGAAAGTGAAAAATATAACAGTATTGTATCCGCCGCCAAAAAGCTATATTCGTTGTGATAATATTGATGATGTAACAATACAGAATCTTTTTTCGTCAGGAAAAAGATATTTATTATTTGTAAATGCGAATAGAGATAATAAAAATTTCAATGTGTTGAATAAATGTATTGATAAAGTGGTTAGCAATTTTCCTAATATGTATATAGTGGTTACTGGTTTAAATATGCAAGTTGAAACAAAAAATGTGATAGCTTTGGGCTATGTGTCTAATTCCGATATGGAAAATTTATATCAGAAAGCCTGGGCACTAATATATGCGTCATATACAGAAGGTTTTGGATATCCTCCTATCGAATCTTTAAAGTATTCAGTACCGGTAATAACTTCTAATGTCTGTTCTATGCCTGAAATATTATCAAATGCAGTATTATACTTTTCTCCTTTTTATGAAAATGATTTATTTTTTAAAATAGTACAATTACATAAAGAATATCAATATTATCAATCTCTAAGTTACGAACAATATACAAAGATAAGAAAAAAGCAAGAAATTGATTTTGCTAAATTGATGAGTTGCATAATAGATAAAATAAATCAATGAATGTGGTTCTGATCGGGTTCGGTCGTAGATTATATTGCTAAATTTGTATTTATATTAATATGTGTATTCGTGTTGCTGCTACAGTTATTCTTTATAATCCGGATGAAATTAGTTTACTGTTAAATATTTCATCGTATATAAATGATGTTGATAAACTTTATGTTATAGATAATTCCGATTTTTCACTAAGTTCAAAAATCGTGGAATACTTTCTTTCAATAAATCATATTGAGTATATAAATTTAGGAGGGAATAAAGGTATTGCATATGCATTGAACTATGCTGCTATCTCTGCTATAAAGGCCGGGTATGATTGGTTAATGACAATGGATCAGGATAGTAAAGCGACTCCTTCAATGGTAAATAAATTGATGTCATTTGTATATGACAATAGAAATAAGCATTTAGGAATTGTTGCCGCTCGTCCAATTTTTACTGACGAAACAGTTGAAGTAAGTTTGATACCGAAATATGAATATGTAGATGTGGTAATATCATCAGGTAATGTTATAAACTTAGCTGCATATGAGGAAATAGGTGGATTCGAAAATAAATTATTTATAGACTCTGTTGATACAGATTTTTGCCTATCTCTGCATCTTTTTAAATATAAAATCATTCAATTGAACACTGCATTATTTTTACATCGATTGGGAGACTGTAAAAGGAAATATTTTTTAGGGTTCATCAAAATGACTCCTACATTTCATTCTGTGGTGCGTAGGTATTATATAACTCGTAACCGTTATTATTTGTTTGATAAATATAAGTATGAATTTAGAGATTGGATTCGTAGGGAAAAATATAAAAATTATAAGGAGTTTATAATGATATTGCTTTATGAACCTAATAAGTGGAAAAAAGTACTCGCTATTTATAAAGGTTGGAAAGATGCTCGGAAAGGTGTTTTTGGTGGTTTAAAAACAAATCTATAATCGACAGGTTAATTGTATTTGTAGATATGTTTTTAGAATTTATAGTTCTTTTTATTTTGCTTTGTTTTCTATCCTTCATACCAACGAAAAAAAATAGAGACATCAATATCGTATTCTCCTCCGTTGGATTATTGTTATTTCTTTTTGCTGCTTTTAGGGATGGTGATTATATTGATTCGCGAGGGGTACAATTAAGTGACTATGATGTTTATATATCATATTTTAATCATTATCAGGATGCACTTGTTGAACCGACATTTAAGTGGATTTCTCAGATTATTCATAGTTTTGATGGGGGGTATATATTTTTATTCTGCATATATGCTTTTCTGGGCCTGTATTGCAAGTTTCTTGCTATAAGTAAGTTATCAACATTAGTTTTATCGTCCGTATTAGTTTATGTTAGTCGTTTCTTTATGCTTCATGAGATGACGCAAATCCGTATTGGAGTAGCTTCTGGGTTAGTATTATTAAGTTATATATATATATATGAGAAAAATATAAAAAAGTTTTTGTTTTTTGTGCTTATAGCGACCATGTTTCATGTATCGGCACTTTTGGTAATTCCTTTTTATTATTTTAATTGTCATTCTATCAATAAACGTTTGTATGGATTCTTAATTCCATTGTCATACGTCTTTTATTTTACAGGTATAAAGGTTATTTCATTGTTGAAATTATTACCTATAAACTTCATTCAGGCTAAAATAGATACATATTTGGAATTACAAGAAATAGGTGATAGTGTGGCTTCTGACATCAATGTTTTTAATTGGGTACATATTGTGCAGTGTATTATTGCGTATTTGTTACTTAATAAGGTAGGAGAAATTGCTAAATATAATTCATATGCATATTTATTGATTAAAATATATATATACGCATTAGCTTTTTATGTGTTCTTTGCAACATTCCCAGTTCTTGCAGGTCGCGGTAAGGAACTTTTTTTAATCGTTGAAATTATTGTAATTCCTTGGCTTACATATCTTTTTAAACCACGAATGATTGCTAAAAGTATAGTTGTTGCGTATGCGATTATAATAATGGGAATAGTAGTGTTTTATGATAAAATAATACCTATATAATGTCACTTGCAATTTTGATGTCTACCTTTAATGGTGAGAAATATTTAAAGGAGCAAATAGATTCCTTACTAAATCAAGAATATGAAGCCTTTGATATCTATATTCGTGATGATGGATCCACTGATCAAACAGTTTCTATACTTGAGAATTATGAACATATATATCCCAATATATATTTGTTAAAAGATACACAAGGAAACATAGGCGTTTTCAAAAGTTTTATGTATTTATTGTCACAAGTGCATGCTGACTATTATATGTTTTGTGATCAAGACGATGTATGGTTGTCAAATAAGATTTCCATGTCAATGAAACGTATGAATGAATTGGAGGATATTTATACTTTACAAATTCCACTTTTAGTTTTTACAGATTTGGTTTTGGTAAATCATAAATTGGATGTTATTGCAGAGTCTGTGTGGAAAATAACGAAAACAGTTCCTGACATTGCTTTAAAATATTTGAATGGAGTTTGTCCTATGGCCGGATGCACTATGTTGTTTAATGATGCGGCAAAGAAAGTGTCATTACCCATTAGTGATAAAGGTTGGGTACATGACTATTGGGTGGCCTTGTCTGTTGCAAAAAAAGGAATAATTGGGTATGTTTCTCAGCCGTTGATTTGGTATCGCCAGCATGGTATGAATGAAATAGGAGCTATTGGATATCCTAAAAATATGCTATGGGAAAAAGTAAAAAACATTCGTAAAACGCTTCGTATTAATTGGTGTTCATATAAGATGGTTCATTTTATAAATAATATTGGCTGGTTTGATTATTTAATTGTGAAGATAAAGTACGCTATTATATTAAGAAAGATATCATAATGAGAATTGCATTTGTAGTAGGAGATATCTCCTCGGCGGGAGGTATTGAAAGGGTTTTAAGTATCTTAAGTAATCTTTTTGTAGAACGTGGTCATGATATTACTATTGTTTCATTGTTTAGGGCTCATGAGAAAATGAATTATCATTTTAATTCAAGTGTGAAAATAATATCTCTTTCTCATTATCAATATGCATTGAAAAAACAAGGAGGTATCCTAAGACTTTGTATGTTTGGGTTGATACTTACATGTGCTAAACGATATTTTAAAGTGAATAATTTTGATATCATTATGGGAGAGGGATTTCCTGTTAATCTAATTTTATATTTGATAGGAAAGAAACAGAATGTCGTGGCATGTGAGCATGTTTACTATAATTATTATTCAAAAATAGTTAGAAGACTAAGGCTTCTTATATATAAAAAATTTAAGGCGGTTGTAGTTTTAACTCAGAATGATAAAAGGCATTTTGATAGATATCTGAGCGAGGTATATGTTATTCCTAATCCAGTTCTTTCTAATCCTCAAAAGAAATCGGATATATCATCTTTAAAAATGATTTCTGTTGGCCGGTTAGAACCTCAAAAAGGATATGACATGCTTCTACAAGCTTTACCTGATGTTTTTAAACTTTTTCCCAAATGGAGATTGCACATTTGGGGAAGTGGGGTTTTGGAAAAGCACTTGATAAGGTTGCGGGACAAACTTCATTTACAAAACCATGTGATATTTTGTGGAGTAACTGATAACATAGAACAAGAGTATATTTCTTCTTCATTGTTTATCATGTCTTCTAGATATGAGGGATTTCCAATGGTTTTAATTGAAGCTATATCTTATGGATTGCCCGTCGTTTCTTTTGATTGCCCTGAAGGACCGTCAGATATTTTGAAAGATGGTGGAGGGGTGTTAGTTCCTCCGAATGATATTGTTGGGCTGAAGAATGCAATAATCCAAATGCTATTGAATGAAAATGATAGAAGGAAATGCGCAGCAGAAGGGCCAATAATTTCAAAAAAATACTCACCTGATAATATTTACTCATATTGGAGTTCTCTTCTAGATAAATTATTGTAAAATATAGATTGAAATGTTGCATGATTTTCTAATCGTTGGTGCTGGACTTTTCGGTGCCACTGCTGCGCACGTCCTTACCCGTCGTGGAAAGCGGTGTTTGGTGATAGACAAACGCTCGCATATAGGCGGCAATGTTTATACCGAAAATGTGAACGGCATCAACGTTCACAAATATGGTGCCCATATCTTCCACACAAGTAGCAAGGATGTATGGGACTTTGTTAACTCATTCATAGAGTTCAACCGCTACACAAACTCTCCCGTAGCCAATTATAAGGGGAAGCTTTACAACCTTCCTTTTAATATGAATACGTTTTACCAAATGTGGGGAGTTATTACTCCGGAGCAGGCGGCTGCGAAGATAGAAGAACAAAGGCGGGAATCGGGAATTATCAATCCCCACAATCTGGAAGAACAAGCGATTTCTTTAATTGGGAAAGATATTTATTACACGCTTATCAAAGACTATACGGAGAAGCAATGGGGCAGAAAGGCTACGGAGCTTCCAGCTTTTATCATTCGTCGTCTTCCTGTGCGCTTTACCTTTGATAATAATTATTTCAACGATAAGTATCAGGGAATCCCTATCGGTGGGTATACAAAGTTAGTAGAGAAACTGCTGGGAGAAATCGAAGTGAAGCTTGATACAGATTATTTTGAGAACAGGAAATACTTTGATTCCATAGCAGACAAGGTAATTTATACGGGCGAGATAGACCGTTATTTCGATTATCGTTTCGGACACTTGGAGTACCGGACAGTAAGTTTTGAAACCGAACTGCTGGAGGGTGTTGCTAATTATCAGGGTAATGCGGTGGTGAACTACACTGATGCAGAGACTCCCTACACCCGTATCATCGAGCATAAACACTTTGAATTCGGGAATCAGCCGGATACGGTTATCTCGAAAGAGTACTCCAAAGAGTGGAAGCCGGGCGACGAACCGTATTATCCGGTGAACGATGAGCGGAACGGGGCTTTATATGCCCAGTACAAGGCGCTGGCCGATGCGCAGGAGAGGGTGCTCTTTGGCGGTAGGCTGGCAGAGTATAAGTACTATGATATGCATCAGGTAATCATAAGGGCTTTGAATCTGGAAAATTCTTTAGTTTAGAAAAATCAAAAAATAGTATGGAAAAAGGCTTGGTATCTATCGTTACTCCGGTTTATAACGGAGCGAAGTATGTGTGTGAAACGATAGATTCTGTATTGAGGCAGACATACGCGAATTGGGAAATGATAGTAGTGGATGACGGTTCGAAAGATAATAGTGCCGAAATTATAAATGAATATGTCCGGCGCGACAAGCGGATTGTATTGCTGAGGCAAGCTAATGGCGGTTCTGCTTCTGCCCGAAACAATGGGATAAGAAATGCAAAAGGACAATATATTGCTTTGCTGGATGCTGACGATTTATGGGAACCTGATTTTCTGGAAAGCCAACTCGCCCTGATGAAACGGAAGAGTGCTATAGTGGTACATGCCTCCTACAAACGGATTAATGAGAACTCGGAAGAAATATTGCGTCCTTATCGAGCTAAAGAAGTAGTGACCTATAGACAGATGCAAATGACAAATCATATTGCCTGTTTGACTGGTTTGTATGATAGTTCTGTGTATGGAAAAATTTATTTGAAAGAGGAGTTAAAAAGTATCAGGGATGATTATGCCTATTGGCTTGACATTGTGAAGTTGGCAGGTAAGTCGTATGGTAATCAAGAGGTATTGGCGAGTTATCGGGTGATGGCGTCTTCTACAACAGGCAAGAAAAAGAAACTGGTTAAAGCACAATTCCTTTTTTATTATCGCTATCAAAAGTTGGGCATGTTGAGGAGCCTATTATATACTGTGTACTGGGGAATTCTTGGATTCATTAAGTTTTATAAGTAATGAAGTTGCTGATGTTCCAAAAAGTCGTATAGTATAGCGAATAAAGAAAAGGAATCTCTTTATTCGCTATACAGTGGATATTTTTTTCATTGTGCATCGCTTCAGCATTTCTGCTTTTCATATAGAATATGTAAAATTGGATGTTAACAAATTATGGGTATGGATAATGTGAATCAAAAAATAATTGATACTCAAAGAGTAATTAATTATATCAATTCTTTTTTGGACAATGTCAGGGTAGAGGACATTATCCAGAACTCCGGTGCCGATAAGCTACGTGTATATCCGGCTTTATTTGAATTGGAACAAAGTGGTTTTCTTGAAGTGGTGGAACGGGAAGAGCTTGGAGCACCGTTGATAGTCAGGAAAAGGAAAAACAGATAAACGACAGGTAACAGCGGTTATTATGTTTTAGGCGCAGCCGGGATTGCTTCGATTTAGCAATTCCGGCTGTTTTTGTTTAAATTCTTGATATAGAATGAGTATTTATAAGACTTTCGATAATTGAACTTAAACGATAAAATTCACTTATAAGTTATTTATTCTAATAATAATTATTACTTTTGTAACAAAAATAGTGGCCAGTGAAAGTTGAGTTAGTTGATTTAGAAGAGTTTTCAGGGAACAAAGCACACATTTATTCTGTTTTGTTAGATGATGCGGAAGACACATTGTTCGATCAATTTGTAGAAGAAAACGGTCCTTTATACCCTAATGAAATTAGAGAGATTGTGAAAGAACTAATAGCTATGGGGAATAAAGTAGGATGCCAGGAACACTTTTTTAAGTTGAATGAAGGAAGGTTAGGGGATGGTGTGGCTGCTGTATGGGCTAAGAGGATCAGAGTTTATTGTTTGCGCTATGGTTCATCTTTAATTATACTGGGAGGAGGTGGCTATAAGTCTCCAAGTATAAGGGCTTATCAAGAAGATCCTGTTTTGTCAGGAAAAGTTGAAGAAATAAAGCGGATAGCAGAATTGATAAACGAGCGCATAAAAGAGAAAGATTTAAAATTAAACGAAGACGGAATTATTTCCGGAGAACTTATTATAAATGATTATGAGGAAAATTAAAAAAGGGACTTTTTTAGACTTGATATTGTCTGATATATCAGAAGATGAAGTGCGAAGAACTGCATCCAAGATGGCAATTGCCGCTAAAATAGCCAAGACATTAGAAAAACGCAATATGAGCCAGAAAGAGTTTTCCAGAATACTGGGCAAGCGTCCCTCTGAAATATCTAAATGGTTGTCTGGGAAACATAACTTTACTACAGACACGTTATCGGATATAGAACATGCTTTAGATATTCATTTGCTTGATAATAGAGAGGAGGTTGCCTTTGAAAGTACAATTAATCATAGGATAACTATTGAGGTTAAACCTTCCCGAAAGAATATGTTTATACCTCAATACGAACAGGAGTCGTATAGTTATAACTATGATTTGGTTTCCTCACATAATTTATTATACAATTGATAATATGGCAAAAACAGTACCTGTAAATATAAAAATATCTTTGCTGAACCTTACAGAAACTCTTTATAGATTTAATTACGATTATGATTATTCTACGATTAAGCCAGATGATCTAAAAGTGGACTTTATTCATAGCTTTAAGAGTGATCAAGAAAAAGGAGAGTTTGGGGTAGAAGTTAAGGCAAGATATAAATCGGCTCACGATAATTGTGTTTTGGCTGAATTAGGTGTATACACCAATTTTAGGATTGATCCGTTTTCTGCCTTTATAAAGATGGAAACAGAGAAAGGCTTTGAAACAAATTTGCCGGATGCTTTGGAACATCTATGTGAAATTAATGTTGGAGCTTTGAGAGGTATCTTTTTTACAAAGTTGAAAGGGACTCCGTTAGAAAAGTATCTGATACCTTTAATTCCTATGAATGCAATAATATCACCTGCCAATATTAAAAAAGAGGAATGAAAATTCCTCTTTTTTTAATATCATTTTATTCTTACCACCCTGATCCCCGTAAACCTTTTATTATTTTTCAGCATCTGTGCCAATGTTTTTTGCGTAATAACCACCATTTTCCGGGTGGAAGAAGCATGAAGCAATTTCAATACTCCCTTTTCATAATAGGCAATTCCCATGTGGGCGACATCCAGACCCGGAACATTGGTTGTAATAGCTATAATATCGCCATTCTTTATCCAGCTAAAACCTTCGTCGGGAAGTTTGGCTTTGGGGATGTAATGGAATGTCTGTCCGGAAAGGGCTTTTTCTATACTCTCTATTTTGCTGACATTCTCGGGAGAAGACGCCAACTGCCTGTACGATTTGGGATGTGAGGACATGAAGTTGAGGGACAGCGCTATTGAATCGGGACTGTTGGCTGCGGTTACATCTTCCATAAAACCATGTTTGACACCGTTGTTTATCCAGTCGGCAATGTAGTGCAGGCGGGAAGTATAACCGTTGATCCTGCCGTCGCGATAGCGTATCTTTTGTAGAACTCTTGCATAGTCAGTCTTATCTATCGCTCCGTTCTTGACGGGGGAGAGTGACAGGGCAAGTACGTACTCCACAAAAGTGGTGCAATCCACTTCGTCGAAATTGACTACGAGCTTCTCCTCTTCGTTCACTTCCAGTGTATGTGCCACATAAGGTGTTTTGAGGAAGTTCAATCCATATTTCAGCATGGCATTGCCCGTTTCCTGTGCAGAAACGGACGATGCTATTGCTAAAGTACAGAACATGCAGAACAAGGATTTCATTGTCTTGCGGTTTAATATTGATATATCAGACTCTTGAAGTCCGTCTTCTTGTCGAATGGTACAATCGTGAAGCCATAGCTGATGCTATTCTGCTTGCCTGAATGTATCAGATAAGGCTCGTGTGCCAAAGCTCCCCAACTGTTGTCACCGCCTATGCCCATCATGCGGTAGTCTATGAAGAAATCCACCGAGGGAACGGCTTGCGGGTCGGTGAGGTGGCGATGATTGGTCTTGGCGGTGCGTGGAGCGCCGTTTTCTATGGAGTCGCCGCTGTCGAGACTTTCCAACGGATAATTGGACACGTTCATCTCGAAAGTGCGGTCGGCTACAAAGAGCAGGCCTTCTTTTGCCTTGCTGGTGAGTGTACACCAATATATGTCTGTCCGGTGATTGTTTTCCTGCGGGCGGACGTAGGGTTCGTACATGTCTTTGATGTCCGAGGTGTATTCACCGAAGAATTGCGAAGTGCGGCGGTCGCGGTAGTTTTCTTCCGGACCGCGTCCGTAGTAGGCCAGCGAAGTGATGCGTGCGGGAAGTTGCATGCGCAGTCCCACGCGCGGTATCATTGGCGCTTGGGCATTTTCGGCTACGAAGTGGTTGTTCACTTTGATAACGCCGTTGCTGTACACCTTGTATGTAATGTCCCAGCGGGCATCGGTCTGTGGAAAGCGGTAGGTCACTTTTACTGCTGTGGAGTCCTTGCCCCGCACAATGTCGAAGTTTTCGGCTTTCGGTTCCTGATAGCTTGCTTCTTTCCATGCTTTCAGTCGTACGGGAAGCCGGGCTCCATAATCGTTGTCGATAGGTGCACGCCAGAAGAAGGGGCGGGGACCTTGTCCATTATGGATAAATTCCTGTTTCTTGTATCGGTAGGATACCAGCAAGCCGCTTTGCTTGTCGAATGTGGCTGTGAAGTCTGCACCGGAGAAGGTGAGCTGTCTGCCATTATCTTCCGGAGTGGCAAATGCCTGCCGCGGAGCGTCTTTCTTATGGAAAGTATAGACATAGGTTTGCTCGCGGGCAATGACTGTGCCTGCCGGAAGGAACGGTTCGGGGGTACGGATGGCAGCATAGAATTCAATGCGTACGTCTCCGGTTGAGGGGTTGACCGCTGGAATACCATTCAGGAACGGACTGGTGACTGTCTGGCCCGGTTCGGCTGCGATGTCTTTGATGCGCCCTTTGTAGATTTCTTTACCATGCTGGCGGACGATGTAGTAGAAGTCGAACTTGTTGAGGTTGGTAAAGGAAAAGTCATTTCGTATCTTTACGACAAAGGCTATGCGATCGAAGTCGAGGAACTTAATATTCTGATATACTTTCTTCATTTCCTCTGTCTGAGGCTTTACGCTACGGTCGGGATATACCACGCCGTTGATGCAGAAGTCTCCGTCGGAAGGAGTGCCGTATTCACCATAGTCGCCGCCGTACGTCCAGTATTTGCGTCCGTCGGAGGTCTTGGCGGCAAATCCTTGGTCTACCCAGTCCCAGATGCAACCGCCTTGCAGGATAGGATATTTTTCGATGAGATTCCAGTATTCTTGGAAGTTTCCGAGACTGTTTCCCATGGCATGGGCATATTCGCAGAGGATGAGCGGACGGGTCATTTCGGGGTTTTGGGCATATTTCTCGATCTGGGCGGGGCGGTGGTACATGGGACAGAAGATGTCCGTATTCCACTCCAGTTGGGCGCGCTCGTATTGTATGGGACGGCTGTCCAGCGCCTTCAGTGTGTTGTATGTGACGTAGAAGTTCACTCCGTTGCCGGCTTCGTTGCCCAATGACCAAGTGATGATGCAGGGATGATTTTTGTCGCGCTCGTACATGTTCAGGGTACGGTCTACGTGGGAGTTCATAAACAACGGGTTGTTTGCCAATGTTCCGCCTACGTTCAGATTATAGCCCATTCCATGGCTTTCGATGTTGGCTTCGTCGATGACGTAGATGCCATACTGGTCGCACAACTCGTAAAAACGTTCCTGTTGCGGGTAGTGGCAGGTGCGGACGGTGTTTATGTTGTAGCGCTTCCAGAGCTCGAAGTCTTTCAGCATAAGGTCTTCGGGAACGTAATGTCCGGTATGTTCATTGTGCTCATGGTAGTTGACGCCTTTCACAAGGATCGGTTTGCCGTTCACCATCAGCTGCTTGTCCTTTATCTCTACGGTGCGGAAGCCCACTTTGCAGCTGGTGGCTTCGATAACGTCTCCGTTGGTGTGCTTCAGGCTGATGACAAGTGTATAGAGATCAGGTGTTTCGGCCGTCCATTGCAGTGGTTCTTTGATTGTTTTTGGGGTGAACTCCACTTCTGTCTGGCCGTAGCTTGCGCGTGCGGATGACTGGGCTATCTGTTCGTCTTTGCTGTTCAGCAGACGATAGCCTACCGTAAACGGGATTTCCTTACCGGTTTCATTGGCGAACTTCACCTTCAACTTCAGGATACCGTTGCGATAATCTGCGTCCAGAGGAGTTTCTGCCTTGAAGTCGGTGAGATGTATTTGCGGCTGGGCATACATGTAAATATCCCGTTCGATGCCGCTGATGCGCCAGAAGTCCTGACACTCCAGATAATTGCCGTCGGAGAAACGATGCACCTGTATGGCTATCACGTTTTCTCCTCTTCGGGCAAAGGAGGTGACGTTGAAGCGGGCAGGGGTTTTGGAGTCTTTGTTCATGCCCACGAATTTCCCGTTGAGGTAGTAGAAAGCTGCTCCGCGTACTCCGTCGGCGCTGAGGAAGATTTCTTTGTCATCCCAGTCGGCAGGCAGCGTGAAGGTGCGGCGGTAGGTTCCCGTAGGGTTCCACTCTTTGGGAACGTAGGGCGGATTGGGCTTGTCCCAGTAGGGGGCGTAGCCGGGGGAACAGAACTCGTACGACTGGTTGACGTAGATAGGCGTGCCGAAGCCTTGCAGCTCCCAGTTGCCGGGAACGTTGATGTCGGGCCATTTGCTTACGTCTGTATGGGGAGCCATAAAGTCGGTAGGGCGGTCGGCGAAGTTCTCTACATAGTTGAATTTCCACTTTCCGTTGAGGGAGATGCGGAATGTCCCGTTCTTGCGGTCGTTGATGACGGCATCTGCTTCGTTCGTATAGGAGGTGAACGTGCTGCGGGGCTGCTCTTTGTTGATACTTGTCAGCCGGGGATTGGTGATTTGCGCATACCTGTCTTCCTGTGCCATGAGGGCGAGAGGAAGACAGGCGGCTGCAACCAGTAGTTTTTTCATTTTCATAAAAGAATGTTTTAAGGTTTGTATGAGTTAATGATTGTTTGTAAATACGTTTTCTCCCGGTCTGCTATTTCTCCGGAAAGGTGAGTCCTTCTCTCAGCCATTTTTCCAGTTCCCCAGTCCATTGGCGTTTGTAGGTGAAACTGTCACGAAAGCCCCAGCCATGTCCGCCGGTGGGGTAGACATGCAGAGTGGCGGGAACTTTCTGCTCTTGCAGGGCGAGGAAATAGCCGATGCCGTTGATGGGCAGAACGCCTGCATCATCTGCCGACAGCATGATGAATGTTTGCGGCGTTTGGGGAGATACTTGCCGTTCGAGCGAGTACTTCTGTTCCAGTTCGGCGGAAGGCGTTTCTCCGAGGAGGTTTTTGCGTGAACCGCTGTGGGTGACTCCTTTCAGCATGGAGATGACGGGATAGAACAAGACCTGAAAATCGGGGCGGGTGGCGTCACTGCTGTATAGTGTGGCAAGAGAAGCCGCCAGATGCCCGCCGGCAGATGCTCCCATGATGCCGATACGGTTGGGATTCACACCCCATTCTTTGGCGTGTCCGCGCATCAGGCGGATAGCTTGTTCGGCGTCCGACAAGGGAACCTCATGGTGTCCGTTGGGCATGCGGTATTTCAATACGGCATACGTGATGCCCTGCGTTGTGAACCATGCCGCCATGTCGTGTCCTTCGTGGTTCATGGCGAGACGGCCGTATCCGCCGCCGGGGCACATGATAACAGCCATGCCGTTGGGTTTTGCCGGACGGTAAACGGTTATGGAAGGATTGACTACATTGGCTACGCGGCCGCCTTCCAAATCTTCCTGATTGCCGGTCAGTCCGTTTGTATTAGGCGCTCCGTCGGGCCATAACGGCAGTTCGACGGGCTTTTGTGCAGACAACATTGTTGTTGCGAACAGTAAGGATAGGAATAGTGTCTTTTTCATAATGAATACGGTTTTATATCATCAGCCATTCAGAACATAGCGAAGAATGGCTGATGATTTCCTATGAACTTATTTCAGTATCTCCGCAGCTTATTTCGTTTTCATCGAAGCTTTGACGAGATAGAATATAAGGATAGCGTAAGCACCCAGTGCCAGTACTTCGGACCATGTGTTGTTGAGCCATGCGTCGTTCACAAGGTTCACACCGCCGAAGCGCATTGCCGCGCTTACCACGCCCATCAGTGCGCCGCCGGCTATGAAACCGGATGCCAGCAGTGTACCTTTTTCACCGCGTTCGGCATTGAGGGCAGCATCCTTGCTGCGGCTGGTTACGTACCAGTTGACGGCGCCACCCACTACCAACGGAACGTTCAGCTCCAGTGGGATGAACATGCCCAGCGCAAAGGCAAGTGCAGGTATCTTGCAAAAATTCAGTACGATAGCCAGCACAGCACCGATGCCATAAAGCAGCCAGGGTGCGCCTACACCGTTCATCAACGGTTCGATGACAGCCGCCATTGCATTGGCCTGCGGGGCAGCCAGTTGTCCGCTGGTGAATCCGTATGTCTTGTTCAGGATAATCATTACGCCGCCTACGGTAGCTGCCGAAACGATTGTTCCGAGGAATTTCCATGCTTCCTGCTTTACGGGGGTGCTTCCCAGCCAGTAGCCTATTTTCAGGTCGGTGATGAAGCCGCCTGCCATAGAAAGCGCCGTACAAACCACACCGCCCATGACCAGTGCGGCTACCATTCCGCCCGGGCCTTTCAGACCTACTGCTACCATTACTACCGATGCAAGTATCAGCGTCATAAGTGTCATGCCCGATACCGGGTTTGTGCCCACAATGGCAATGGCATTAGCAGCTACGGTGGTAAAGAGGAATGATATGCCTGCAACCAACAGGATAGCCACCAATGTGTGCAGCAGGTTGCCCTGCATCACATCAAAGTAGAAGAACAGCGTCACCAGTACCAGCGTGATGATGGAGCCGATAGCAATGATCTTCATGGAAAGGTCGCGTTGTGTGCGTTTCACGTTGGCTTCCGCATCGGCTTTGCCACCCATCTCTTTGGCAGCCAGTCCTACGGCGCTCTTAATGATGCTCCATGACTTGATGATGCCGATGATACCCGCCATTGCAATGCCGCCGATACCGATGCTCTTGGCGTAGTATTTGAAGATCTCTTCCGGAGCCATTGCGCCTACGGTGGCGGTAATCTCAGGATTCCATTGGTTCAGCACGCTGTCTCCCCAGATGAGGGACATGCCGGGAATGATAATCCACCATACGGCAAGCGAACCGGCACAGATGATGGAAGCGTATTTCAGTCCGACGATGTAGCCCAGACCCAAAACGGCAGCTCCGGTATTTACCTTGAACACGAGCTTGGCTTTCTCGGTCAGCATTTCGCCGAAGCCGCATACGCGGGTTGTGAAGTTCTCGTTCCACCACCCGAAAGTGGCTACGATGAAATCGTACAGACCTCCGATGATACCTGCCAACAGCAACGGCTTTGCCTGGCTACCGCCTTTCTCGCCCGATACAAGCACTTGCGTCGTTGCGGTGGCTTCGGGGAAAGGATATTGGCCATGCATGTCGCTGACGAAATATTTGCGGAACGGAATGAGGAAAAGAATACCCAGCACGCCACCCAGCAATGAACTGATGAATACTTGCGTGAATGTTACGGTGATTTCTTCCGGATAGCTTTCCTGCAGGATGTACAGTGCGGGCAGGGTGAAGATTGCACCTGCCACGATGACGCCGGAACTGGCTCCGATGGATTGTATAATGACATTTTCGCCCAGCGCGTTCTTGCGTTTGGCTGCGCCTGATACGCCGACGGCGATAATGGCAATGGGAATGGCTGCTTCGAACACTTGTCCCACTTTCAATCCCAGATAGGCTGCCGCCGCCGAAAAGAGGATTGCCATAGCGATACCCCACAGCACCGACCAAAGGTTTACTTCGGGATATTTCTTGTCGGGACTCATCAAGGGGTTGTAGACTTCTCCCGGCTTCAGTGCGCGGAACGCATTTTCCGGCAAGCCGGTCAGTTTCTCTTCTTCTTGTTTCATAATAGCTGTTTTATTGTTTATTGTTATGATTGCGATATGTATCGGTTATAGGCTTCAAAGAAAGCAAAAAAAAAGGAGAATTGAAAAATTCTCCTTTATTCTGTATCATAAAAACGATTATTTGGCGTCTTTGGCAGTCATGTCGCCTTCCACAAAGAGCCGGAGCATTTCGGTCTTGGCATTGCTGCGCAACGTAATGGACTTCTTGAAGTGTCCGGGGTATTTGCCCGTACCGTTGTAAGTAATCTTGATTGTTCCTTTCTTTCCGGGCATTACAGGCTCCTGCGTATATTCGGGCACTGTACATCCGCAAGATGCCACTGCCTGATGAATTACCAGCGGGGCATCTCCTACGTTGGTGAAAGTGAAAGTGCAGCTCACCACCGGACTGCTTTCGGAGAATGTACCGAAGTTATGGGTGGTTTTGTCGAATTTAATATCTGCCTGGCCTTGTGCGTGGGCATAACCGATACCCATAACCAGCATCAACATATAAAAAGCAAGTTTCTTCATGTCTTTATCTTTAATTTAGTTACACAGTGCGCAAAGGTAAGCCATTTCTGCAAAAATCATTCGTATTTTATGCGAAATAGTATTAAATCCGGGATATTGCCTATCTTTGTTTCCTTTATCAACGAATAGAAACTTATGGACTATCAGCTAAATACGCGCTTGAACGGCAATATCGCGATGACCTCCCGTTTTCATGAAAACAAGCGGCTGCAACGGGACAAGACTTTGTATAAGTTCCTGTGGGTGCAGAACGGTTCGCTTGCTGTTGAGGTGGACCACATACCCATGAGATTGGCAAAGGACGAAATCATTACGCTTACCCCGTTGCACCATTTGGAGGTGAAAGAGGTGGAAGGCGAGTACCTGACTTTGGTTTTCAACAGTAACTTCTATTGCATCTTCGGACATGATGACGAAGTGTCCTGCAACGGCGTCCTGTTCTATGGTTCATCCCAGGTGATGCGTCTGGAACTCTCGGAAGAACAGTCGTCCGGGCTGCACGATATAGTCCGCGGCTTCTGTCGGGAATCGGCCATTAGCGACAGTTTTCAGGAGGAGATGCTGCGTATTATGCTGAAGCGCTTCATCATCACCTGCACACGTATAGCCCGTACAAAGTTCAGTGTGGGGAGGGAGCATGAAAAGGCTTTCGACATCATTCGGCAGTTCTATGTGCTGGTAGACGGAAACTTCCGCGAGAAGAAGCAGGTGCAGGACTATGCCGGTATTCTTTGCCGTTCGCCTAAAACGCTATCCAACTTGTTTTCCGCCTGCGGACTGCCTTCTCCGCTTCGCATCATTCACGAACGGATAGAGGCGGAAGCCAAACGCCTGCTGCTCTACACACGAAAAAGCGCGAAGGAAATCGGGGATATTCTGGGCTTTGAGGATTTGGCGACATTCAGCCGTTTCTTCAAGAAAATGACGGGGGAGTGTGTGTCGGAGTACCGGAAAAGGGTGCAACGGGAAGAATTGCCAACAGTTACGGAATAATTGCCATTTCACGTTCCGTCGGAAACAGGGATCTTTGCAAAAACATGAAGATGTGTCAAAACTAACATTAACTATCATTTTACTCTGTCATTCAAGAATCTACTCTCTGTGTGAGTAGGAGAAGAGATGCTTCACTACGTTCTGCATGACAGACTATATATTAGCGTAAGAAATAAAAGATATTTTGAGCGAAATGATAGGCTTGTCAGAGTTTTGACACCCTCACTAAAAACAATAAAAATTATGAAAACGAAATTGCAAAAACTGTTTCTTACACTGCTGACACTGGCCGCTTCTTCCCAAAAATTGGGCGTTAATCTGATCCGCGTGGCCATTCTTGTGATATTTGTATGGATAGGCGGCCTGAAATTCTGGAATTATGAAGCCGAGGGAATTGTTCCGTTCGTGGCAAACAGTCCGTTTATGAGTTTCTTCTATAACAAGGCGGCGCCGGAATACAAGGAGTATAAACTGAAGGAGGGTGAGTTCAATGAGGTGGAACACCAATGGCATATGGAGAACAATACCTACGGTTTCTCCCACGGTCTTGGAATACTGATTATGGCAATAGGTATCCTTACTTTTTTGGGCATATTCTCTCCTCAAATTGGGCTGGCGGGAGCTGCGCTGGCGGTCATTATGACACTCGGTACGCTTTCTTTCCTTGTTACCACCCCCGAAGTGTGGGTTCCCGATTTGGGAAGTGGGGAGCATGGTTTTCCTTTGCTGACCGGGGCGGGACGTCTGGTGATAAAGGATACCGCTATTCTTGCCGGAGCTCTTGTGGTGCTGGCAGACAGCGCAAAAAAGGTCTTGAACCGGTTCGAGAAATAAGACTATGAAAAAGTGGGATGCTGTTGCAATGGTTTTCATCTTCTTTTTATAGCGATTTGTTCGGGGAGAGTTTGCGTATCTCCCCGAAAATTCCGAATATTGCGCCCGGAAATGAGAAGTGCGTACCTGAAACTCCTAATCCGGTAATTCAAATTGAACAGCGAAACTATACATATAGAGAACCTTTCTATCGGCTATCCCGGTAAGAATGATGTGAAAGTGGTGGCGGACGGCATCTGTGCCGGCATCAACAGCGGTGAACTGACCTGTCTGTTGGGAGCCAACGGAGTGGGCAAGTCCACACTGCTCCGGACATTGTCCGCCTTTCAGCCCAAGCTGGGCGGAGAGATACGTATTCAGGGCAGGGAGATCGAGACTTATACCGACAAGCAGTTGTCACGCGTCATCAGTGTGGTGCTGACGGAGAAGTGCGACCTCCGCAATATGTCCGTTACGGAATTGGTGGGGCTGGGACGCACCCCTTATACAGGTTTTTGGGGCGTGTTGACACAGGAGGACAAGCATGTGGTGGAACACTCCATTGCTTTGGTCGGCATCCCTCACCTGGCACACCGCATGGTGCATACGTTGAGCGACGGCGAACGTCAGAAAGTGATGATAGCCAAAGCGCTGGCTCAGGAGACGCCGGTGATTTATCTGGATGAGCCTACCGCTTTCCTCGACTTTCCCAGCAAAGTGGAAATGATGCAACTGCTGCATCACCTCAGCAGACGGACGGACAAGACTATTTTTCTCTCTACGCATGATCTTGAACTGGCTCTGCAAATTGCCGACAAAATCTGGCTGATGGATAAGGCGAATGGGGTAACTATCGGTACGCCGGAGGATCTTTCGCTGAACGGCAGTCTTGGTAGTTTCTTTGCCCGCAAAGGCATTGTGTTCGATCCGGAGAGCGGATTGTTCAGGGTGGATAATGAATATGCCTCGCAGGTACGCCTTTCCGGTAGTGGACAGAGGTATGCCATGATGCGCAAGGCTTTGCAACGCAACGGCATCTTTGCCGGCCGCGACGTGGAAGCGGAAACGCACGTTGAGACGGACGGGTGTACGGAGGGAGGAGACGAGGTGTTTGTTGTGCATCAGCCCGGCAAAGAGCCGGTGTGTCTTTCCGGTATCGGAGAGGTATTGGCGAAACTCCTACCGGAACTTATATCCTATGGTAAAGAATGAGGCGAAGTTCTTGGGTAAGTAGCCTTGAAACTCTTCCGTCTCGATTACCTGTCTCAACTGCTGGTTGACTTTCACCAGTCCTACCTGTGCTTCTGCACCGATGATGAACCGGCGGTATTCAAACGCTATTTCAATGATGACGCCGCCGTCCAGCCTTCTGTTTCCCGCTTTATTCTCCAATACACTGCCGAATGTGCTTGTCCGGAAGCGGTAATAGCCGTCGTGACCGCTGTGGGCGTAATCCTGTTTGATGCTGCCGGATGTCTTTCCGCCTACACCGCAAGCAATGTACGGACCCAAGCCCAATGAGGCGTGGTAGTTTTCGCCCAGCGGCAGTCGTGCGGCAACCATTACGGGTATCTGTAAGTACAATTCGTGCATCTTGGCATGTTCCACATATTGCATATCGTCTTTGCCGCCTATGGATATAAATTCCAGGGCGGATTGCAGTGCCCAGGTCCTGTTCAGCGTATATTCCGCACCTACTCCCGCTTTATAGGATGTTTGCGTGTCACTGCCGGAGTGTCTTCCATAGAGGCGGGAGGTGCCGATTCCTGCCTCTGCATAGAAAGAGAGGGATGATTGGCCCCAAACGGCTGATGCGGCAACTAAGAGGCCGATTATCATCATTATCTTTTTCATACGTATGTTCTCTGTTTTTTGATCTTCTGACTGAATGTTTGAAATCTCATGTGCCGGATGTCAAAGATAGCAGTTCCTTTTTAATGTTTTTTTTCGTCTTGCAGGATGAATTATTTTGTCTTACGGGATGAAATATTTCGTCTCGTGAGATGAATTATTTCATCTCATGGGACGATTTTTTTTATCTCGCAAGACGGATTTTCCATGTTCGTAAGAGAGAGTGAAGGGTATGTATGCGCCGGATTTTTTTACTTTAATGCACTCTCTATGAGGTAATTCTCCGCTTTTGCCAGTGTTTCCGGTTTACCGATGTCGAACCAGTGGCAACTTTGAAGCGGATAGCCTTGTATACGGGTTGTCTTGCAGACGGACAGATAGAAAGGGATAATGGAAAATTTCCCTTCCCATTGGGCACTTTCCATTTGGCGGAAAATGGAAGGGGATATGACATGAATGCCGCCAAAAGCCATTTCCCTATATTCTCCTTCTTGGAAAACGAAGTCTCCGGGCTTGGTTTCGCCTGTGGATTTGTTTATCCAGCCATGCAGAAGATTATCATCGTCCAATAGCAGATACCGGGAGGTTTGTCGTTCGCTGACAAGCAGTGTGGCTTCGGCGTTGCTTTCCCTGTGATGCCTGTAAAGCTCTGCAAGATCTACGTCGCAGATAATATCGGCATTGTGCACAAGAAAGGGTTCGTTGCCGTCCAAAAAGGGACGCGCTTTCTTTATTCCGCCACCGGTGTCGAGCAATCTGTCCCGTTCATCGCTGATGTGGATGGTGGCTCCGAAATCATTGTGGGTGCGGAGAAACTCGATGATCTGTTCGCCGAAATGGTGGATGTTGATCGTAATATCATTGAATCCGGCATCTTTCAGCCGTAGGATCACACGTTCCAACATCGTTTTCCCGGCTATGGGAACAAGGGCTTTGGGGGTGTGGTCCGTCAGCGGACGAAGGCGCGTGCCCAGTCCTGCGGCAAATATCATTGCTTTCATTATCTCATTGCTTTTTAGCGTTTTGCGTTGAAAGTCTGTTCAATATTCTGTTCTCTGTGCATAAGGTTCACTTGTACGCCGAACTTTTTGTTCAGGTGTTCGGCCAGGTGTTGTGCCGAATATACGGAGCGATGCTGCCCGCCTGTGCAGCCGAAGCATACGGAGAGACTGGTGAAGCCGCGTTCCATGTATCGCTTTACGGAAGCATCTACCAAAGCGTATACGTGTTCAAGGAAAACGGCTATTTCCCCGTCTTCTTCGAGGAAACGGATAACGGGTTCGTCAAGTCCGGTGAAAGGCTTATAGCGTTCGTACTTGCCGGGATTGTTTACGGCGCGGCAGTCGAATACAAAGCCGCCGCCATTGCCGGAGGAGTCTTCGGGGATTCCTTTCTTATAGGCAAAGCTGGTGACTTTCACTACCAGGCGCCGCTTTTGCAGGTCGTCGGTGAATTGTTTCAGTTCGGTCAGTTCGTGCAGGACTTTGCAGAGGTAGGGGTATTCGGGGTAAGGTTCTTGCAACAGTTGGCGCAGGTTTTCAATGGCGAAAGGCACACTTTGGATGAAGTGGGGCTTCTTCTCGAAGTAACCGCGAAAACCGTATGCGCCCAATACCTGCATGGTGCGGAACAGTACGAAGTGACGAAGCTGGGCATAGAAATAACTTTCGTCCACCGGTTGGTATTTACGCAGCGCTTCTATATACTCTTTCAGAAGCTCCTGACGCAAGCTGTCGGGATAATTGGCTTTGGCTTGCCATAGGAATGAAGCCACGTCGTAGTAGACAGGCCCTTTACGCCCGCCCTGAAAGTCGATGAGCCAGGGCTCGCCATCCTTGATCATTACGTTGCGGCTTTGGAAGTCGCGGTACATGAAAGTAGCGGAACTGCTGCGAAGCAATACATCCGCCATTTTCTGAAAATCATCCTCCAGACGGTCTTCCTGAAAGTCCATGCCGGTTGCTTTGAGGAAACAGTATTTGAAGTAGTTCAAGTCCCACAGGATGCTGCGGCTGTTGAACTCCGCCTGCGGATAGCAGTAGGAGAAGTCCATGCCGTCGGCTCCGGCAAACTGTATGGCAGGCAGCAGGCGGATAGTCTTGCGCAACAGTTGCTTTTCTTCTTCTCCGAATACGCTGGTTTTGCGTCCTTTTTCAATGGCATTGAACAGGAGAGTGTCTCCCAAATCTTCTTGCAGATAGTACACTTCGTCTTCGGAACGGATGAATACTTCGGGTACGGGCAGGCCTTTCCGCCGGAAATGCTCTGCCATATAGAGAAATGCGCGGTTTTCTTCGACGGATTCACCGCTGACACCTATCAGCGTGGGCGTACCTGTGAGACGGAAGTAGCGGCGGTTGGAGCCGGAAGAGGGGAGTTCGTCAATGATTTCGGGTTCGTGTCCGGTATGTACGGTGTAGAGTTTCTTCAGTTCTTCGGTTATCATAGCGTTTTTTTTATATTTGGCAGCTAAGATAAGGTTTTTGTCGGAAACATGTTAACCTTTGCCCAATAAATCCATGCCGGATAAGTTTTTTCCTGATTTATTATCATCAAAATGTTAATAACAGCACACTCCTCTTAAACCATGTTATAAGTTGGGCTTTGGCGCTCCGATAATTTGGAGATTCCCGAAATGTCCGTATCTTTGTAATGTGTTTTTCATAGTATTAGATTTAAGGTTAACAAAAAGATTGGCTGTCTGGGATAGATAGCCTTTTTTTATGCCTTGCAGTGTGCAATGCCCATGCACCGTACACGATTGCTTGTATCCACAGCGTCAGCATCTGAGGCCAAATGTCGGCAAGAGTGGCACCCATTGAATTCAGTTGGACGAAAGCGAGCACCGCGGGAGCTGCGGGAAAAATGTAGTGCGCCGCCTGCCAATACCAAGGCATCAGTTCCAGAGGATAGGAAACGCCCGAAAGGAAGATGTAGCCCACAGAAAAGAATGCTATCATCAGCAGCGGGGCTTCCGGGTCGGTGAACCAGCGGGACAGGGCAAGCGCAAAGAAACTTGTGGCAAGCAGAAAAGGTATCATCATCACGACAATGTCCAATCCGTTGCCGATATTGGGAATACTGAAAATGTGCGGGAGCAATCCCAGCAGGAACAATGAGAACACCACATACAGCATTACATATACAAAACTCCTTCCCGATACGATGCGCAGCGCATCCTTTAGGGAACAGGCGTTCATCATGGAAATTCCTTTCCGCCTTTCTTCGGCTTCTTCACCTGTCAGCATGGCAATCACCATTAGCATCGTCTGAAAGATGATGACAATCATTACGGCGGGGATCAGGTAGGAACCATATCCTTCGGTATAGTTGTAAAGGGCCGTCCCTGATACGTTGACGGGGGCGGATGATGCGACGGCCAACAACCCCTGTGGCGGCAGAAATACAGCTCCGGCAGATCGGTGGGCATCATTTACGGCCAGCATAACGCGTGAGGCGGCTTCTTGCAATCCCTTGAAATTGAGGAACGCGTCTGTTGCCGCATATAGGGTGAATACGGAGTTTTCACCGCGGGCCACACGTGTCTCGAAATCGGAGGGAATATAAAGTATGCCGGTGACCTCGCCTTTCTTCATCCATTCGCGGGCTTCAAGGATGTTTGGAGTCCGGGCGCGGACCGAAGTCTGCGGAGCTGCATCCAGCCAGCGCACGTATTCCCGGCTGAGTGCGGAATGGGAGAGGTCGACTACGGCAACCGGAGCTTTGCGCACCAGGTTGGGGGCATACATGTAGTTATAGAGTAAACCGTAGAGGAATATACCGCCTGCCAACACCAGAAGGATTGCAGGATTGGTGGAGATGGCTTTCCATTCATGGCGGATAACATCACCTAAGGACGGCATTCTGTTCCCGGCAGTATGTGCCAATGATTCCTGTGGGGTTGCTTTTTCAGTTACTTCCTCCGATATTGTTTTCCGTATCCACCATTTCAGTAAAGGTAGAATCAATACTCCCAACAATAGGAATATCAGGAGTATAGCAACCGATTGCCATAAATAGGCAAAACCTGCATTGAAATAGATCATTGCCTGTGACGCTTCGGTGAAGTGCCGCACCGGGAACAGGTAGGAAGCGGCATCAACCGGTGCGTACATAGCCGCCACCGGAAATGTAACCCCTGACAGTGTAGCCCCCAAAGAACCTATCATTGAAACCACGCTGATGATGTAGGCTATCTTGGGAAAAACAGAGAATATCAGTACCGCCAATGCCTGTGTGGCCATGATGAAGAGCACTGTAATGGCATTCATCAGCCACAGGCTGCCCTGAAACGGTATATGCAGCGGGCCGAATAAGACGTAGTTCGCCAATATGCCTATGGCAGAGAATACAAGGGTATAGGGCAGCAGCTTCCCTGCGACAGCGGCAAGGATGCTGGCATTTTGCAGGTTGGCAGGATCTTTATCCGGAGGTGTGGCAGCCCGCATCCAATTTTGCGTGGTACCGAACTTGAATTCGCTTCCTATGGAGTAGACCGTTACAAGCAAAATCAGTATTTGGAACAAAACGAAGAAAAACGGCTGGCTCAGATAGATAGAGTAATCCATGTCAGGATTATAGAGTGGGTGTGTATCGGCTTCTACCGGAAGGAAGAACGTTTGCATTTGTCCCTGTTCCACCCCCAGCGCTTGTGCCTGTATGATGATAGGGGACAGGGCTATTGGAGCGAGGGTGGTTTCGAATGTAGCCATTAGTTCGCTTCCTACCGAGAGAAGGGCGTAATGGTAGTAATAGGTCAGCGTTGCGTCCGTTCCGCTGACTGCTTTCTGCTCAAACCGGGGAGGAATGGACAGGTAACCGTATATTTCTTTCTGCTGCAACGCCTGACGTGCTGAAGCTTCATCGGTGAAGTGCTTCGCCACCCGAAAAGCAGGGGCGGCCGATATGCGTCGGGATATGCTGCGTGAAGTCGCGGTATTGTCCCGGTCTACGATGCCGATGGGTATGTTCTCCATTTGTCCGTTCCCGAAAATAGTAGCCATGAAGAACAGGCAGAATAAGGGCAGGATGACACACACGCCGAGATAAAGGCGGCGTGAGGTGATACGGTGATATTCGCGGAGGAAAACATTATATAGTAAATTCATGATGAGAGGTTGGTGATTAGTGATTGGTGATTAGCGGTCGGCGTGAGTCAGCAGCACCGACATTCCCGGTCTTAGCCCTTCCACAGCCTGTACAGGGCGTGCATGTATTTCAAAGGTCTGCATGTCATAGCTCCCTGTTTGCTTGGTGGATTTCCAAGTGGCGAAGCTGCCCAGCGGGCTGATGTAATAGATGCGGAACTCTATGTCTTTCTTGTCAAGTGCGGGAACATCGGCTTTGAAAGTTCCGCCTATCTTGAACTGAGGCATCAGGTCTTCCCGAATATTCAAGACCGCGTGCACATCGTTCATTACAATCAGGTTCATAATGGGAGTGCCCGGAGCCACCAGCTCGCCGCGTTTCGGGAAGATAGTGGCTATCTGTCCGTCTTCGGGAGCTATGAGCTTGGAGTCCACCAAAAGGGCGGATACTTCATCGACAGTGCTGCGGGCAGCGTCTACAAGGCTGCGGGCAGCGGCGCGGTCTTCACTTTGCGCACCGTCCACTGCCATTTGGTATTGTTGGTACGCAGCTCGTTCGGCGGCCTGTGCGGCTTTGTACATGGCTTCTACTTCGTCCTTTCGCTGCTCGGTGACGACGCTGTCTTTGTAAAGGGTTAGGACACGCCGGTAGGTGGTTTGGGCAAGGGTGAGGTCGCTTTGCGTCTTGTTCCATAGCTGCCGGGCTGTGGCAATGATTTGTCGGCGCGTTCCGGCATCAATCTTTTTGTTCTGCTCTTGCGCCACTTGTTCCAAAGCATTCACTTGGCGGTACTTGGCTTCGATAGTGGGACTGTTGATGACGACGAGCGTATCACCTGCCTTGACCCATTCGCCTTCCTCCACGAGAAAGGAATCTACGCGGCCGGGGAGTTTCCCGCTGATGCGTATCTCTGTGGCCTCTATTTGTCCTTGCAGCACCATTGGCTGCCGGCTCATAAGTAACATTCCGATGATTGATACCACTACGGTAACGATTAAAATAACGATGAATGTGATGCTGATAGTTTTATTATTGATATTCATTTTATATAGGTATAAAGTATGGAGTATAAGCCTTAATTTTCAATTCTCATTTTATCAAACCGTTCTGGTATTCCGCATAGCGCCAGCAGGTTCATCAGTGCAACATCGTACTCATAATATGCCGCCAGACGGGCCACGCGTACGGTTGCCAGCATGTTTTCGGCATCTATCACTTCTGTGCTTGTGGCCATGCCTTCGGTGAATGATTTCTTGCGGATGCGGACCAGCTCTTCACTCAGTTCGATAGTGCTGTTCAGGGCGCGTACATTGTCCTGAGACTTCTGCATTTGTGTGTAGAGCTTGTCAATGCCTACACTTAAATCGTCTTTGGCCTTTTCCTGTCCTATGACAAGGGTCTGCTGGGCTATTTTTGATTGGCGTATCCGCTTTTCTCGTGCCAGCCCGTCAAAGAGGTTCCAAGTAAATCCTACTCCTATCATGGTGCGGGGAACGAGGTTGCTTTGAATACCATGTGCATATAAGGTCTGTTTGCCAAACACTGCAATGTCGGGCAGGTATCCGCTCTGGTCGATACGGAGCTGTTGCTTGGCGATGTGCGACTGCAACTGCAATTGGTTGACGGTGTAGTTCTCGGTCCGCATGGCTTGCAAGAACTCCTCTTGAGCAGGAAGGACGGTGTTGATGAAGAGTGGGGAGATGGGCTGTATGGTGCAGGTATCTTCCATGTTGAGCAGTGTGCGCAAGGCATTTTGCAGCACTGCGGCCTCTTTCTGCGAGGCTTCCAGTGAGCGTTGCGCTTCGTCCATATTCACTTGGGCGAAGAGGCGTCCGGCTTTGTCTATCATTCCGGCAGCCTCCAGCTTTAGGGCATTTTTGTAATGTTGTTGCAGACTGTTGTAGGTGTCTTGGCGCACACGTACCACTTCTTGTGCCAGGCGCAGGCCGAAATAGCTCTCTGCCAAAAGGATACGCTGTGTGGCATCGGTTTGTTCCCGGTTCTCGCGTGCCATGTCTATCATCGTGTTTCCTATTTTGCCGGCGCGGATACGTTTGCCGCCGGAGAATACAATCCATTCGGCTGTCAACCCCACCGTTGTGAGGTTACGCGGTGCAAGTGGAAAGACGAGTGTGTGGCTGCCTATCTGGTCGAGGATGCCGCTGATGAACTGGTCGTCCGGAACGAGGTTGTGTACGAAGTCTTTGGCAGGATCTGTAAATTGCGAAAGAGGCTGCTTCACTTCTATTTTTTCGGACAGGTGTACGAATGTTCCTGCACCTTGCAGACTTGGATACCACAGAGCGTTCAACTTGTCACGTTCTGCACGTGCGGCTTCGATGCCCTTGTCGGCTATCTTCAGGCTCCGATTACCCTGCTGCATTTGCCGTAGGGCGTCGTCAAAACTCAGGGAGAGGGTTTGTGCCGTTATGGAAATTCCCGTTCCCAAGAGGATGATAAGTAAGATTTGTTTCATATGTCAGGTTTATCGTTTAGGTTGAAATGATAATCTCTCAAACATTCCTTGTGAAAGATTGTTCATTCTGAAAGTATGCAAGGAAAGATACAGAGTCTTATATTCATATAAAGACAGTATAAACAAACTTTCGCTTTATATCTTCTATAAAAAGGATTTTGTATCTTTGTCATCTGAATTAAAATCATGCAGCGCGTTTGAACACTATGCTGGTTTTATTCTTTTATGAAAGAAGATGATTGACAAAGAAATAAGTAATCTGACAGCTATTGATACATTGATCCGGCAAGAACAGCCTTTTGCCGTCTATCGTATTCCCGGAGAGGCAGCTCCCCATTTGCTGATGCAGGCAACGGGGAATGTCCGCCTGTTGCACGACCTTGAAGAGTTGGATGGGGAAAGAGGATTCGTCATTGCACCGTTCCGGGTGAGTGAGGAGAGTCCGATTGTGCTGATACAACCGGAAGAACCGGAACATTTCCTGCTGCCCGATGAGTATTCGGAAGAAGAACAGGAGGCCTTCCGGTTGTTTCAGGAGCAGGAAACATTTTCGGAAACTTATACGGAAGGGTATGAGACTTGTTTCCGGACATTTATAGAAGCCTTGCGCAGTAAGAGGTTTGATAAATTAGTACTTTCACGCAAATCCGTCATTGGACAGTTTCCGGATTTCTCCCCTTCGGCAGTGTTCCATGCTGCATGCAAACATTATATTCATTCTTACGTATATTTGTGCTACACCCCCCGGACCGGTGTATGGATGGGCAGCACTCCCGAAATTATCTTATCAGGAGAAAAGGACGAGTGGAGTACGGTGGCATTGGCAGGTACCCTGCCTTTGCAGAATGGTAATTTGCCGCAGGAATGGGGTGAGAAGAATAGGCAAGAACAGGAATATGTTGTATCTTATATCCGCCGGCAACTTCTTTCATTAGACATTCATCCTGCGGAGAACGGTCCGTATCCAGCTTATGCCGGAGCATTGTCACATTTAAAAACGAGTTTTCATTTTACTTTGAGAGATAACCGGAAACTGGGAAGTCTTCTGAAAGTTCTGCATCCCACTCCGGCTGTATGCGGACTGCCTAAGGAGGAAGCATACCGGTTTATACTGGAAAACGAAGGCTATGACCGCCGTTATTATTCCGGTTTCATCGGATGGCTCGATCCTTCCGGAAAGACCGACTTATATGTGAACCTGCGGTGTATGCACATTGAAAACGGACAATTGTCTTTTTATGCCGGCGGTGGATTGCTGGCTTCTTCGGAACTGAACGACGAATGGCTGGAAACGGAAAAGAAACTGCAAACCATGAAACGTCTGTTAAGGATTCCCTCCCATGATTCATTAACCACTAATCACTAACCACCATGTATACAGACAAAAAGAATATCCTCCAACTGGCGGCGCTTCTCGAAGCGTACGGAATTACTAAGGTTGTGTTGTGTCCCGGTAGTCGCAATGTCCCTATCGCGCACACTTTGTCCAATCATCCGGCTTTTACTTGTTATGCAATGACAGATGAGCGGAGTGCCGGTTATTTTGCCCTTGGACTGGCTTTGAATAGCGGTAAACCTGTTGCGGTTTGTTGCACTTCGGGCACCGCCTTATTAAATCTTCATCCGGCTGTGGCAGAGGCTTTTTATCAAAAAGTGCCTTTGATAGTTATTTCCGCCGACCGCCCCGCAGCCTGGATCGGACAAATGGACGGACAGACACTTCCACAGCCGGATGTGTTCCGGACATTGGTCAAGAAGTCCGTCAATCTTCCCGAAATTCATACGGACGAGGATGAATGGTTCTGCAACCGCCTGATAAATGAGGCCCTGTTGGAAACCAATCATCATGGGAAAGGACCGGTGCATATCAATGTACCTGTTTCCGAACCGCTATTCGGTTTCACAACGGCTGCATTGCCGGGAGTGCGCGTCATCACCCGCTATCAAGGCTTGAACATCTACGACCGCGATTATAATGACCTCATCGACCGCATGAACAAATACAGAAAGCGGATGATCGTGGTAGGGCAAATGAATCTTATTTATCTGTTTGAAAAACGATATACCAAACTGCTGTATAAGCATTTTGCCTGGCTGACGGAGCATATCGGCAATCAGACTGTTCCGGGTATCCCTGTGAAGAATTTTGATACGGCGCTCTATGCCATGCCCGAAGAGCAAATGAACCGGATGGCTCCCGACCTGCTGATTACTTACGGGGGACACATCGTGTCCAAACGATTAAAGAAATTCCTTCGCCAGCATCCGCCCAAAGAGCATTGGCATGTATCACCGGATGGAGAGGTGACTGATCTTTACTGCTCATTGACTACGGTAATAGAGATGGACCCGTTTGAGTTCCTGGAAAAGATAGCAGGCCTGCTGGAAAATCACACTCCCGAATATCCCCGCATTTGGGAGGACTATTGCAAGGCTGTTCCCGAACCGGAGTTCGCATATTCGGAAATGGCGGCAGTGGGTGCATTGATAAAGTCTTTGCCGGAAAAGTCTGTTTTGCATCTGGCCAACAGCTCGGTGGTGCGCTATGCTCAATTGTATGCCATTTCTCCCACCATTGAGGTATGTTGCAACCGGGGAACCAGTGGCATAGAAGGTTCGCTATCCACAGCCGTCGGTTATGCGGCAACTTCCGATAAACTGAATTTTGCAGCTATCGGAGACTTGAGTTTCTTCTATGATATGAATGCGTTGTGGAATGTCAATGTCGGTTCTAATCTGCGCATCCTTTTATTGAACAATGGTGGCGGAGAAATTTTCCATACATTGCCGGGGCTTGAAATGTCGGAGGCTTCGCATAAGTTTATTACAGCGGTTCATAAAACCTCAGCCAAAGGCTGGGCGGAAGAACGGGGATTCCTTTACCTGCGTGCGGAGAATGACGGGCAACTGGCGGAGACCATGCAAACTTTCACTTGTCCGGAAACGGTGGAACGGCCCATTTTGCTGGAAGTATTTACCGATAAGGATGAAGATATCCGGATGTTGAAGAATTATTATCACCAATTAAAATAGAATATAAATTATGCTGACACAAAGAGAGTGGACTACCATCAGGGAATATGAAGATATTCTTTTTGATTATTATAACGGAATTGCCCGTATTACCATCAATCGCGAACGCTACCGTAACGCATTCACTCCGACTACAACTGCCGAAATGAGTGATGCATTGCGCATTTGTCGTGAGGAAGCGGATATTGACGTGATTGTCATCACCGGAGCCGGAGACAAGGCTTTCTGTTCGGGAGGTGATCAGAATGTAAAAGGGCGCGGCGGATATATCGGTAAAGACGGCGTACCCCGTTTGAGTGTATTGGATGTGCAGAAACAGATCCGCAGTATCCCGAAACCTGTAATTGCCGCTGTAAACGGTTTTGCTATCGGTGGCGGGCATGTGCTTCACGTGGTGTGCGACTTGTCTATCGCTTCCGAGAATGCTGTTTTCGGTCAGACAGGTCCTCGTGTAGGCAGTTTTGATGCCGGTTTCGGTGCATCTTATCTGGCGCGTGTGGTAGGGCAGAAGAAAGCGCGTGAAATCTGGTTCCTTTGCCGCAAGTATAACGCACAGGAAGCTTTGGAAATGGGGCTGGTTAATAAAGTAGTGCCTTTGGAGCAACTGGAAGACGAATATGTGCAATGGGCGGAAGAGATGATGCAGCTCAGTCCGCTGGCTTTGCGCATGATTAAAGCCGGACTGAATGCGGAGCTGGACGGACAGTCCGGTATTCAGGAACTGGCAGGCGATGCGACATTGCTTTATTATCTGACGGATGAAGCGCAGGAGGGAAAGAACGCGTTTTTGGAAAAACGTAAGCCGAATTTCAAACAATATCCCAAATTTCCCTGATTATTGTAATGAATTGTGAGATAGATATTATTCCCCGGTTGCTGCACTTTAAGCAACCGGCGGGAACTTCCCGCGGAGTGTATACAACCCGGAAAGTGTGGTATCTTCATCTGACTTCTCCCGACTATCCGGGCAGGACAGGAATAGGAGAGTGCGCTCCTCTGCCTGCATTGAGTTGTGATGATCTTCCCGATTACGAGGATATACTTGTCAAGGCTTGTCGCCGGTTGGAGGACTGCGGGGGAGATTTGGATGTGGAGTCTTTACGCAATTACCCTTCCATTTTGTTTGGGTTGGAGACGGCTGTACGGCATTTCCGGATTGGAAGCTGGGCGCTCTATGATACGGCTTTTTCGCGCGGAAAGGCAGGGGTTCCGATAAACGGGCTTATCTGGATGGGAGACTTTGACAGGATGCTTACCCGGATAGAAGAAAAAATGGCAGCCGGTTTTCGTTGCATCAAACTGAAAATAGGCGCTATCAACTTTGATGAAGAGCTGGCTTTGCTTCGCCATATACGTGCGCATTTTTCTTCTAAGGAAATAGAGTTGCGTGTGGATGCCAACGGCGCTTTCTCTCCGGTTGATGTGATGGAGAAACTGAAACGTTTGTCCGAGTTGGATTTGCACTCTATTGAGCAGCCTATACGTGCAGGACAGTGGGAAGAAATGGCGCGCCTTGCTTCCGACTCTCCGTTGCCGATAGCTTTGGACGAAGAGCTGATAGGTTGCAATACTCCGGAAGGAAAGCGGAAATTGCTTTCGGCGGTCAATCCGCAGTATATTGTTCTCAAGCCCTCTCTTCATGGAGGAATATGCGGGGGGAATGAGTGGATTGCCGAAGCGGAAAAACGGCATATCGGCTGGTGGATTACTTCCGCTTTGGAATCTAATATCGGTTTGAATGCAATTGCCCAATGGTGTGCTACATTCGACAATCCGCTGCCTCAGGGACTGGGAACCGGGCAGCTTTTCACAGACAATGTGGAGATGCCTCTTGAGGTGAGAAAAGATTGTTTATGGTTCTGTAATGATGATATTTAAAGTATTCAATGATATTTGACCGACAACAACAACGCCTGCTGTTAGAGGGAAAAGAGTATGCTCCCGAAGATATATCCCGGCTTGTGGCGGAAGGGGCGGGTAATTGCCCGCCTGCCTTGTGGGATTTGTATCTTTTCCTGAATGAGTGGTTTGATGCTTCTCCGATTATTACCGTACATACTTCGGGTTCCACAGGCGTCCCGAAAGAGTTGGTTGTGCGCAAGGACCGGATGATGCAAAGCGCACGCCTCACTTGTGAATTTTTGAATCTGCAAGCGGGGGATACTGCTTTGTTGTGTATGAATCTCCGTTATATTGGGGCAATGATGATGGTGGTGCGCTCTTTGGTGGCAGGACTGAATCTGGTTGTGCGTCCTGCTTCCGGTCATCCTCTTTCCGATGTCGAAGTACCTCTGAAATTTGCGGCGATGGTTCCTTTGCAGGTTTATAATACGATTCGTGTTCCTGCCGAGAGGAAGCGGCTGGAGCATACAGATATTCTGATTATCGGTGGCGGGGCGGTGGATGACAGCTTGGAAGCGGAATTAAAGACGATTCCGATAGCGGCCTACTCTACGTACGGCATGACAGAAACATTGTCGCATATTGCGTTGCGCCGCCTGAACGGAGAGGCTGCTTCCAAATGTTATTATCCCTTTCCTTCGGTCGAACTGTCTTTGTCCGCCGAGAATACGCTGATCGTTAAAGCTCCCCTGATTTGTGATGATGTTTTGCAGACTAATGATATTGCCTGTCTCTGTTCGGATGGAGGCTTTACCATTGCCGGACGGAAAGATAATGTCATCAACAGCGGCGGGATCAAGATACAGGCAGAAGAAATGGAAAACAGACTGCAACCGTTTATTCCTGTGCCATTTGCCGTTACAGCAGTTCCCGACCCCTGTTTGGG
The DNA here is from genome assembly GCF_025146565.1 of Bacteroides eggerthii. NCBI lineage: Bacteria > Pseudomonadati > Bacteroidota > Bacteroidia > Bacteroidales > Bacteroidaceae > Bacteroides > Bacteroides eggerthii. The sequence goes on from NZ_CP102258.1 coordinate 2,700,951, forward strand.
ACAAGCGCTTACTTTACTGATAGCAGGGAAGCCGGATATAAAAGAACTGGAGAATAAGTTGCAGGCGGTGCTGGAAACATATTATCGTCCTAAACATATCTTTATAACAGAATTGATACCGCAAACGGAGAACGGCAAGATTGACCGTACCGGGTGTCGCATTTTAGCTCAACAAATGAACAGACTTCATCCACTGATGTTTGCCGGAACCGGCAGTGACGTCGGTAAAAGCATTATATCTGCCGCTTTTTGCCGTATATTCAAACAAGACGGATACCGGCCGGCACCTTTCAAGGCGCAGAATATGGCCCTTAATTCATACGCTACTCCCGAAGGATTGGAGATAGGGCGGGCTCAAGCTGTACAAGCGGAAGCAGCGGGGGTTCCCTGCCACACAGACATGAATCCGTTACTGCTGAAACCGCAGTCGGACTGTACCTCGCAGGTGGTCTTGAATGGTCGTCCTATCGGCAACCGCAGTGCGTACGGCTATTTCCATAAGGAAGGACGAGAGGAATTGCGCCGGGAAGTGTGCGCGGCCTATGACCGTCTTTCGAAAAAATATAATCCCGTTGTATTGGAGGGTGCGGGAAGTATTTCCGAAATCAATCTGCGGGAGGTCGATCTCGTGAACCTCCCTATGGCAATGTACGCCGGAGCCGATGTTATTCTGGTGGCGGATATTGATCGTGGCGGAGTCTTTGCCAGTGTGTATGGTTCGGTAATGTTGCTTACGCCCGAAGAACGCAAGCACGTCAAAGGTATTCTTATCAATAAGTTCAGGGGAGACATACGTCTTTTCGAATCCGGTGTTAAGATGCTGGAAGAGCTTTGCGGCATACCGGTGGTAGGGGTTGTTCCTTATTATAAGGATATATATATTGAGGAAGAAGATTCTCTTGCCCTTGCCACAAAATCTTTGCAGGCAGAGCAGGGGAAAGTGAACATTGCGGTGGTGCTTTTGCGTCATCTCAGTAACTTTACGGATTTCAACGTGTTGGAACGTGACCCTCGCGTACATCTTTTTTATACCAACAATACCGAGGAACTGGCGAAAGCGGATATAATTATTCTGCCCGGCAGCAAAAGCACGCTTGCCGATCTGTATGAGCTCCGCCGCAATGGGGTGGCGCAAGCTGTTGTTCGTGCTCATCGTGAAGGGGCTGCCGTCTTGGGCATTTGTGGCGGCTATCAGTTGATGGGGCAAGAGGTATTTGACCCTGACCATGTGGAGGGGGATATAGAACGTTTGCCCGGTCTTGGGTTGTTGCCTGTAAGCACAAGGATGACGGGAGAGAAAGTGACAAGGCAAGTGAAATTCCAATTGTTTGAAAACGGAGAACGGGCAACTGAAGATGGGACGTTAAAACTTTCTATGTCCGGTTATGAGATACACATGGGCAGTACCGTACCCATTGAGGGAACTTCTGCTTCTCCGTTGAATATGCTGGAAGACGGGCTGTGCGACGGATATATTGTAGACAGTACGTGTATGGGAACTTACATTCATGGTATTCTCGACAATCCGGAATTCATAGACTTTCTGCTTAAACCGTTTGCCGGTAAATTGTCGGAAACGGCAGAAGCATTCAACTATCAACAATTTAAGGAAGAACAGTATGATAAGCTTGCCGAGCATGTGAGACAACATGTCGATATGCCGCTTATCTACAAGATACTGACGGATAACATTTAAATCTGATGGGATATGATTGACGGTCATGGAGACGATTTCTACAAATTCAACTGCCCGATAACGGCTAATTTCAGTTCCAACGTTTATGGCAGAGTGGACCTTTCCCGGCTGCAAGCCCACCTGTGTGAATGTATTGGGGAGATAGGCAGTTATCCTGAACCAGAGCCCTATACGCTGGAAGCCTGCATAGCTTCCCGCCATCATCTGCCGTCCGGCACTGTTTGTGTGACAAATGGTGCAACGGAGGCTATATATCTCATTGCACAGACTTTCCGGGGTACGAATACGGCCATTTTACAACCCACTTTCAGCGAGTATGCGGATGCTTGCCACATGCATGGACACCGGGTGAGTTCGCTCTATCAGTTGCCCAAGGAGCAGGACGGGTATCGCTTGCCGGACGATGTGCGGATGTTATGGCTTTGCAATCCCAATAATCCTACGGGAACAGTGGTTGATAAAGAATATATGTGTGGATTGGTTGAACATAATCCGCAGGTTTGCTTTGTTATAGACCAGTCTTACGAATATTTCACGTTGTGCCCGCTTTTTTCGTCGGCAGAGGCGGCGGAGTATCCGAATGTACTGTTGTTACACTCCATGACGAAAAGGTATGCGATTCCCGGCTTGCGGCTTGGATATGTGACCGGTAATTCCGGTTTGCTGAAACGGTTGCGTACCAACCGTATGCCATGGTCGGTAAACCGGCTTGCCATTGAAGCGGGACTTTTCTTAATGGAGAATGATGTGCCTGCCCCATTGGATATAGCTGCTTATTTACAGGAAACGGCGCATCTGTGCAAAGCGCTCAAAGCCATAGGCGGGCTGGATGTTTGGGATACGCAGACGCACTTTATGCTGGTGCGGCTTCGCGTGGGCAAGGTGTCTGCCTTGAAAAAGTTTCTTGCCGAAGAGCATGGCATACTTATCCGGGATGCTTCCAATTTTGTTGGCCTGAACGAACAATTCTTCCGCATAGCTGCACAGACACCTGAAGAGAATAACAGGCTGGTGGCTGCAATAACAGAGTTTGTGATTTAAAGAAACATTCTTATGGAAGATATAATCATTATTTTAGGCATTGCTTTCAATCTGAATCTGCCGTTGCTTACAGCATGGTTGCTCGATCACTGGTTGGGAGATCCTGCTTGGTTGCCGCATCCTGTGGTAGCTTTTGGTAAGGCCATTTCTTTCTGTGAACATCGTTTGAACAAAGGGAATGTCCGTTTTCTGAAAGGGGCTGCCATGTCATTGCTGCTTGTTGCGGGGGCCTATCTGTCTGCGCTGCTCTTACTGCGTTGGGCTGCATCTTATTCTCCCGGTTTGCTTCTGACTTTGCAGGTGTTGCTGATTTTCTATTGTCTGGCAGGTACTACGCTGGTGCGCGAAGTCTGTGAGGTGTTTAAAGCAGTAGACCGTTCATTGGAAGAGGGAAGGAAGCAGGTGGCCCGCATTGTGGGACGCGACACCTCCGGACTTTCTGCTCAGGAAGTTCGTACGGCTGCGTTGGAGACGCTGGCAGAGAATTTGAGCGACGGCGTTATTGCTCCGCTTTTTTGGTACGCACTGCTGGGTGTTCCGGGAATGTTTGCTTATAAAATGGTAAACACACTTGACTCTATGATAGGGTATAAGAATGAGCGTTACCGTCGTTTCGGATGTTTTGCTGCCCATTTGGACGATGCGGCCAACTATATTCCCGCCCGCCTGACGGCTTTCCTCATGGTAGTTGCTTCGGGCAGGTTTTCGTTGTTGTTTTTTGTAGGGAAATATGGCAGCCGACATGCAAGCCCCAATTCCGGGTATCCGGAAGCGGCACTGGCAGGAATATTGAACTGCCGCTTCGGAGGACCTCACAACTATTTTGGAGAAGAGGTGTGGAAACCTTATATAGGTGACAATGAACGGCCTTTGACCACCGGGGATATGAAAGTTGCCATACGCATCAACCGCTGTGTGGAGTGGCTAATGATAATCATAGTTGTTGTGACCGCCACTTGTATGTTCAGTCCTGTCTCCCTCTAAAGTGTGATCCTTATGATGCCGCCATAAGGCGTCAGCGCATCAAATGCTTCTTCCGGTTTGATGACACCGGCGTATATTTGCGCACAGATCAGGACGCCGCCATGGGCAAAGATAGCTACCCGCTGATAGGGTTTTGCTTTCAGTTCATCGAGGAAGCGGCTGACACGTTGGTATTGCATGGCGAATGACTCTCCGCCGGTAGCTACTACATTCAAATAGTCGTTATACCATTCTTGCAGGCGCGGGTCGTCGTTGAGGTCAAAAGGTTTCATCTCCCAACTTCCGAAATTAATCTCCATAATCCGTTTGTCCCGTTCCGCATCCGGATAGCCGCAATAGCTGGCGAGACGTACGCAGCGTGTGAGTGGGCTGGTATATACGTGGTCGAAAGGAAGATAGTTTTTCAGGTTCTCTTGGGTAATGGCGGCTTCCTGTTCAAATGTCGGTTTCAAGGGAACATCCGTTTGCCCGTAGCATACACCGGGCGGGACATCAACAGAGGTGTGGCGAATAAGTATGACTTCCATAACTTTCAGATTAAATGTTTAATGAAAATAAAAGGGAACAGAGACGTATTTCGTAAGAAAATCAATGCCATAACCGGCGTAGATATAAACCATTATGAGACTGCCTATATAGAATGATAATTCGCAAAGCAGGAAAGCGGCTCCGCAACAATCTCCCGTATATCCTTGCAGGCGGCGTTTCATAAGGCGGCATAGCAATGCGAACGTGAGCAGCGGAAAGAGGGTGGCGGGCCACATTCTTATCGGCAGGAGCAGGACAAACGGAATCAATCCGCAGACGAAGGCCGATATCAGTTCTTTTCGGCTCATGCGGTTATAGACGACTTTGGCTTTGCTATCCTCTTCTTTCCGGGCATAGGGCAGATAGTTGATGAGTTGGGACGCGCAGAACTTAGACCAACAATCGCCGCAAAAGATGAGGATGCATAGGAAATTCAGGGGAAGATTGCGCATCTGCAACAGCAGCAGGAAATAGAATATTAATCCGATAACTCCATAGCTTCCTATGTGGGAGTCTTTCATAATGGCAAGCGTACGCTCACGTGTAGTGCCACCGCCGAACCCGTCCAGAAAGTCTGCCAGCCCGTCTTCGTGCAGGCAGCCTGTGACAAGCAGGCGGACAATAACAGCTATAATCCAGGCAATGGATACGGGCAATATCTGTCCGGACAGCCATAGCGCACCTGCCATGAGACCGCCCGTCAGCCAGCCCGTCAAAGGCCAGTAGGGGACTACGTGCTTGAAGCATTCGGCGGGTACTTCCTTTATTTTCCAGAAAGGCAGTCGTGTGAAGAAGATGAATGAAGCTAATATGTTGTTCATGAAAATCTGTGTTAATTCATACTGTCAATGTTTGTTTGCATGATATACGGCGCTCTCATCTCAAAAATATTTAGTGATGGCAGCATGTGCGAAGTTGTCCATTTCGTTAATCATGCGGACTGCCGAGACAACAATCGGGTATGCACATATTGCGCCTGTACCTTCTCCAAGCCTTAGTCCTAAGTGTAATAGAGGGTTAGCGTTTAGTTTTTCAAGTAGAAGTTTATGTCCGGATTCATCTCCGCAATGTCCAAAGATGGCATAGTCCAGCACTTCTGGATGTAACTTGCCGGCGGCAAGGATGCAATTTGTCATGATGAACCCGTCTACCAGGATAATCATTTTCAGTTCGGCGGCCTGCAACATGGCTCCTATTGCCATAACCATTTCCAGTCCGCCGAAGTGGCGGATGATGTCGCGCGGTGAACCGTCTCCCCGGTAGTTGTCCAGCGCTTGTTTCAAGATTTCATATTTGTGGCGGATACCTGCATTGTCCAAACCGCTTCCTGCGCCCACGCACTCTTTCAACGGGATGTCTGTGAAGCAAGTCATCCACATGGAAGAAGAGGAAGTGTTTCCTATGCCCATTTCTCCGAAACTCAGTATATTGCTGCCTTCTTCGTGGCAACGGCGCACTACTTCCGCGCCCCGTTCAAGGCAAAGCTCCATTTCCTCTTCGGTCATTGCTGCTTCATGCAGGTAGCTGCGTGTGCCTTTACGCACTTTCATATTGATGATGCCTTTTTCGTAAGGCAGGTCATAATCCACTCCGGCATCCACTATCTTTAGCGTAAATCCATGTTGACGGCACAGGAAATTAACGCCCGCACCCCCATGGAGGAAGTTGCTGATTTGCTGCCAGGTGATTTCTTTGGGCGATAGGCTGACCCCTTCTTCTACGATGCCATGATCGGCGGCAAAGATGATGTTTTGCGGATGTTGCAGGGTAGGAGTCAGAGTTTGCTGGATGAGGCCTATTTGCAATGCAAGACTTTCCAAAGTGCCTAAAGAGCCTTTCGGCTTGGTCAGGTTGTTGATTTTGTCAATCAATGCCGGGCGAATGGCTTCGTTCGGACGGGAGATATGAAATGTTTTCATCGTATTCTTTCAATATTCAATATTTGTTCTTTAATTCTTTATTCCTTTAATCTCTTATCTTCTTTTATTTTTACAGGTATGCCTGACACCATTAGAATGACTTCGTCTGCCTGCGAAGCGATGTATTGGTTCATCCAGCCTTGCATGTCCGTAAACTTCCGCTGTATCTCGTTTTCGGACGTACCTCCCATGCCTATTTCATTGGTGACAAAAATGAACGTGGCATCTTGTGAGGTAAAGCGGTCGAATTCTTCTTTGGCGGCGGTAAGGGCTTGGTCAGTATCGGCTTTAAGGTCGAAGAAGAAGTTGGTACACCACAGCGTAATGCAGTCTATCAGGATGGTGCGCCCGGACAGTGCATGGCGGCTCAACTCTTTTTCTTCTTCTATGTTGGTCCACTCAGGGCCACGTCTTGCCTGATGATGTATCACCCGTTTGCGAAACTCTTCGTCCCATATGCGTGCCGTAGCAAGATAGACAGGGGTGGAAGAGAGACTTAGAGCCAGCTTTTCGGCATAAGTGCTTTTGCCTGAACGGGACCCACCGGTGATAAGTATAATTCGTTTCATTGATTTTCTTGAGGTTTACAGGAAACAAATGTACATGAATTCTACGGTAGTGGCAAGAACAGAACATTTTTTAGTGGTTTCATTTTTTCTTTTTTAAAAGATTTCATTACCTTTGCCGATGTTTTCAGAACAAAGGAAACAGAACCTGCGGCAATAGCTCAGTTGGTAGAGCATCAGCTTCCCAAGCTGAGGGTCACGAGTTCGAACCTCGCTTGCCGCTCTTAATGGAAAGTCAGATAGTTATCGTAAGATTGCTATCTGACTTTTGTTTTAGGGGTAGGCTGCACTCTTCAGTTTCATAATATTGGCATGTGTTGATGCTTTGTAGTTATATATAATGTATTGGCATGTGTTGATGTTTTAGGAAGTTAATATAATAACCGTACGATGTTAACTTCGTAGCGGCACGATGTTAACTTATTAGGATGTAATAAGTTAACATCTATTTAGGGCGCCTGTATGCTTGTCGTAAGCGGTTGATTAAGACAGCTCTTCAAGAGGAAAAAGCCTGTGTCCATAAAGTCTGCAAAAAATAGTGTTTATATAATAAACGCTTTTCGCACAGAAATTTGTACTTTTGCACTCCGTTTAATATGAACCCGAATAGAAAACTTTAAAAACAAAATAAAATGGCAGTAGAATTGAAAGACCTTACCAAACGTAGTGAGAATTATTCTCAGTGGTACAACGAGTTGGTGGTAAAGGCCGATTTGGCAGAACAGTCGGCTGTGCGTGGATGTATGGTAATCAAGCCTTACGGATACGCTATCTGGGAGAAGATGCAGCGTCAGCTGGACGATATGTTCAAGGAGACAGGGCATGTAAATGCTTATTTCCCTTTGCTCATCCCGAAATCATTCCTCAGCCGCGAAGCGGAGCACGTAGAAGGCTTTGCCAAAGAGTGCGCCGTAGTGACACACTATCGTTTGAAGAACGATCCGAACGGTGGCGGTGTAGTGGTAGACCCTGCTGCAAAGCTGGAAGAGGAACTCATCATTCGTCCCACTTCGGAAACTATCATTTGGAACACCTATAAGAATTGGATAAACTCTTACCGGGACCTGCCTATCCTGTGTAACCAATGGGCAAACGTATTCCGCTGGGAGATGCGTACCCGCCTGTTCCTGCGTACCGCCGAGTTCTTGTGGCAGGAAGGCCATACAGCCCACGCCACCCGCGAGGAAGCCGAAGAGGAAGCTGTACGGATGCTGAACGTATATGGTGAGTTCGCTGAAAAGTACATGGCAGTGCCCGTTGTTAAAGGTGTGAAATCGGCCAACGAACGTTTTGCCGGCGCCCTCAACACCTATACAATTGAAGCGATGATGCAGGACGGCAAGGCTTTGCAAAGCGGTACTTCACACTTCTTGGGACAGAACTTTGCCAAAGCCTTCGATGTGCAGTTCGTAAACAAAGAAAATAAATTGGAATACGTATGGGCTACTTCATGGGGAGTATCTACCCGCCTGATGGGTGCGCTTATCATGACACATTCCGATGACAACGGTCTGGTGCTTCCGCCACACTTGGCTCCGATACAGGTGGTTATCGTGCCTATCTATAAGAATGCCGAGATGCTTGCCAAGATTGACGAGAAGGTGGCCGGCATCGTGGCCAAACTGAAGTCCATGGGTATCTCTGTGAAGTACGACAATGCCGACAACAAGCGTCCGGGCTTCAAATTTGCCGACTATGAGGTGAAAGGTGTTCCCGTTCGTCTGGTTATGGGTGGTCGTGACTTGGAGAACAACACAATGGAAGTAATGCGCCGCGATACGCTGGAAAAAGAAACCCGTTCTTGCGACGGCATCGAAGAATACGTGAAAGACCTGCTCGAAGAGATTCAGGCAAATATCTATAAGAAAGCGTTGGACTATCGCAACAATCGCATCACTACGGTAGACAGCTACGACGAATTCAAAGAAAAGATTGAAGAAGGCGGCTTTATTCTGGCTCACTGGGACGGAACCACCGAAACGGAAGAGAAGATTAAGGAAGAAACCAAAGCCACTATCCGCTGTATTCCGTTTGAGTCTTTCGTGCCGGGCGACAAAGAGCCGGGCAAGTGTATGGTGACCGGCAAACCGTCTGCTTGCCGCGTGATATTTGCACGTTCTTATTAATAATAAGGTGTTTTTATTTCTGCGGGATGAATATGGCTTTCATCCTGTGAGGTAAGCATAATACTGAGGGCTTTGTCAAAATGAGATTCCACTATCTGTTTTTGACAAAGCCCTCCTTTTTTTATTCTTTGGGGATAGTTCAACTCCGTTCTTTTACTTTTGGTCTGTACCAACCGTTGGTACGGCTCGTACCTCACAGTGGTATTGTCCGTACCAATGGTTGGTACAAGTCCTACCACTTATTGGTACAAGCAGTACCAGACGGTGGTATTTATTGGTACATATACACTGTTGATAAACAATACAGTACGGCGAAGAGAAATTATTGCTGTCTTTCCCGCTTGGATTGCACTTCCGGGCGGGACATCTTGGGTGAAATGCTGTCCGTAGCCATGCTCTTTTCAGCCGGTTGCTTCTTCAGCCTTTTCAGTTTCCATTTGTTCCAGAAGAGCAGCTCATTCCATTTATTGAAATCCTTTTTGAAGATGATGCCTATCCCTTGGGTGGTGAGGTTGGTCTTGGTATAATACCGGTCGTTTGTTTCGTTATACGCTTTCAGGCGTATGTCGCCGGAGCGGTTCACAAGCCATTCGGCTTGGAAGTCGCCCACGAAATTGGTGTTGGCCATCGGGTTGTCGCGGTAGCCGAAGTTGCCGTTGATGAGCAGTCGGTTGTTCAGCAGTTGTCCGGAGAGCATCGTCTCGAACTCCATATCGGTCCAGCCTTTTTCTCCGGTACTGAAATTTGTGCCGAAGTTCCAGTTGTTGCTGTCGATGATCTGTGAGAGAGCATTGTTCAGTTGTCCGGAAAGGGTGGAGGACAGCACACTCGACATCATATTGGAGTTGCCGGTGGCGTCCACATTCTCCGGGGTATAGAATTTGCCGATACCCAGCAGATAGAGTATTTGCAGGTTCATCTGTTCGTCCGTTGGGATGTAGTTGCGCACCAGTGCTTGCACTTCATCACGTTCATTGGGTAGTTCCAGACTCATTTTAATGTCCGGTGAAGTGAGTTGCCCGGTCAGTGCCATGAGGCAGTTCACCTTGATGCTGGTTTGGTTGACGTAGTTGCTGGCATCAGGAACAAGGTCGTTCAGCGAAGCGGAGTTCACAAGGTAACTTGCCTGGATGTCGAGGGTGGCATCCAGCGGCAGGCCGTTGAAGGTGATGGTGCTGCCGTCTTTGATGATGAAGTCCTTGCGGATAACTTCCTGCAAGCTGAATTTATAAACTCCCTGACTGATGCGGTAGCTGCCAAACATTTTCACGTCTCCTTTATTGTAGAATTCGGTGCGGATGTTTCCCGTACCTTTTCCGCTGATGTAGTCGCCGGCAACGGGATCCATGATGATTTTCATGGTGGCATCCGGGGTGGCATCTATCAGGAGGTTCAGCCGGATGTCGGTATCGCTTTCTTTCTCCAGAACTTCTTTCTGGGCCAGCTCGTATTCCGATGCCAGCATGACGGAGTCTTGCAGTATGCGGCGCGGCGTCTTGTCCACAAACTGTATGAACTGGTTGCTGACGGCCGAAGCAATACCTTCTTTCATATAGGTGAAGTTGGTGTTGCGGTTGGTGGTCATCGCTACGTCTATGTTGACGCCCTCTGCCGCATTGCCGGCAATGGTGGCGTTGCCTGTGCCGTAGACTGTGCCGTAGAAGGGGAAGTCGGGAGATTCCTTGGTGTTCATTACCAGCATGTTGTTGACGTCGAACTGGAAGCGGTATTCCAGGTTCTTGAAGTGCTGGTAGTGCAGGTAACCGTTGGCTCTTCCCTGATGCCCTTGCGTGTCGAAGATGCGGTTGTTGCGGAAGGTCAGCCCGCCGGGCTCGATGAGTATGCTGTCTTTCAGGGAGAAGGTGGTGTTGAGCACATCCACTTTAATGGAAGCGTCGCCGAATACACGCCCTTCCATGGTCAGCGCTTTGAATTTGCCGTAGAAATGGACATGGCCGCTGGCACGCCCGTTGAATTCGGGAGTGATGCTCTGCATGTAATGATGGATGAATTTCAGGTTGGTGCTGTCGGCTTCAATTTGCAGGTCGAGTGAGCTGGTAGGCTTTATGGGATAGATGTAGCCGTACACGTGGCTCTTGGCAATGTCTTTCTCGCGGATGCGGGCATCCAGATAGATGCCTTTCACATCGTGATGCCATTCGCCATGTATGTTGGCATCACCCAGCAGGCCTTCGTTCAGGCCGAGGTTATGTATGAATAAGTCGGTGCTCATTACCGGCTTTTTAAGTACGCCGCTGGCATACGCCGGGCCTGTGGCTTCGCCTTTGAAGTTGACACCTAAGTCGGCTATATCGAATACGTACCCTATATTAATCTCTTTCAGATTCAGGCGTACGGTGTCCTGAGGCTGTTCGGAAACGGTTCCGTTGATGCGCAGATGACGCTCTTTGTGGCTGAAATAGAAGTTGTTGACATGTATCTTTCCCGAATCGACCACGATCTGCGAAGGGTGTATCTTCCAGATGGTGTCGTTGAGGATTACGTCTGTCTCCTGAACATTGACGATTGTTTTCAAGGCGGGAATGTCTTTCCTGCCTTTATGGGCGGATCTTAGGTGTTGTTTGCCGCCGTCTGTCTCCCGAACCGATTCGCGGATGAATTGCGTAACGGCCGCCAGTTTGCCGCTATAAGTCACCGCACTACTGTTTCCCCAGTTGAAAACAGCCTGTATACGGTCGTCTTTGGCTTGGGCTTCCAGCGCTACATTGACCGCGCCGTTGGGCTTCCGGTTAGTGAAGCGTACCTTTGCCTGAAACTGTTCGCCCGGATTTTCACAGAGAAGAACGCCCGACTCAAAGAACTTTTCTTTATAGCTCAGCCGCGGGAAATAACCTTCCACACGCAATCGTTGCAATTTGTCGTTGAAGTAGCCTTTCAGTGTGGAGTGGGTATATACTTTCAACGGTATCTGGAATACGGTAGACAATATCTCCGTATTGTAGATGTGCAGGTCGAAGTAGAAATTATTGGCTGTTTCCCGGGGACGCTTGTCGGGTAATATCAAGGCGGGGATGTAGCGCCGCATGATGTTCAGTACGCTGGCGGGGAGGGTCTGGTACGAGTAATCACCCTCGATCGTACCCCGCAGGAAGTTGGAGTTTATAGTCAGCCGTTTCTGATGTTCATCGTTTTGGGTGGCGGCAATCCGCAGGTTGTCCATAAAGAAATTCTGGTCCGGAGCAGTATATTGCAGGCTGTCAATGTTGATTTCTCCATTCATATCGTTGATGGAGCTGCCGGTGAAGTCGGCTTTTATCTTGACAGATAATTCTGTGTCCTTATATTTGGGGGTGAGGTGAAGGGTGTTCGGACGGAAATGGCTGACGGCGGCGTGGAAATTGAATGTGGGTGTCTTGCCGGCTGTGTTGATTGCGCCGTTCAGCTGTATCGCGCCGTTTTCATCATCCAATGTCACGTTTCCGTTGAATCCGCCTTGTTTGTATTCTCCGTCCAGCGTGATGTTTTCATAGGTGTAATCGCTGTAATCTATGGAAGCAACCAGTCCCTTCATGGTAATGGAAGGATACTTTTTTTCGTAATGATTTCCTTTGAGGTCCATGTTGAAGGTTACTTTCCCGAATTTGTCGTTATTCAGCAGCTTGCCCAGTTCGAACTCTGCGGTCTTTACTGCACCGGAATAGGAAAAATAACCTTTTTCTTTGTCCGAACCGAACTTGAGGTCTGTCTTGACAGTGCCTATATCCGTACGCACTTCACCATAGGTGACCAGATCTGTGAAGTATCCGGATATTTCTCCCCGGAACGATACCGTACCTAAATGTTGCAATACCGGAGGTACTCCCTTATAGTCTTTGCTCAGGTTGCGGACAAAAAATGTGATGCCTTCCGGATCGGCGTATAAATTGGACAAGTTGCCGAATATGTAGGCATCCTGAGGGTGTGACAAGTCCTGCAAGGATACATCGCCTTTCAACAGGAAATGGTTATCGGCGGAAATCTGCAATTTGGGGCAATTAAGCTGGTTGACTGTTCCGTCGGCTTTCATTTCCAGTTGCAGCGTCTCCCTGAAAGGTTTGAAGGCTGGTACAAATGCAGATAAATCCTGCAATGCAACCGCCGAAGGCAACATGTGGAAAGAGAAGCGGACATCATTGGCGAAATTGCCGAAAGCTCCCAAACTGTCATATTCCATACGGATAGTGTCCATTGCCAGGGAGGTGTTGGGCAGGTCAATGGCAAAATTCTCTATCCACATCTTCTTGTTATTGGCCACTATCTTAAGACTTAATTTCTTTAGTTCAAAGCCGGAGTGGTCTTCTTCAACACTCATTCGCTTAATGGCGGCATTGATCGAATCGCTCTGAAGAGCTTTTAAGGAGATGTTGGCGAGAATGTTGGACAGGCGGATGTGCTGCGGATTGAACTTTCCCGGAGTTCTTTCGGCGGATAGGACATCGTAAGATACCCGCCCGCGACGTATCAGCAGGGAGTTGATGCGAAGATCCAGATTGCTTTTCTTCTTGACAGTGTCTTTGGAAGCGAACGCATCGAGTACGAACTGGAAATTGCTTGTCGCCTGAGGAGTGGGCTTTTCCAGATTAGCGTTGAAACTGAATAATTGTACGTTTCCGATAGATATTCTTCCGTTGAATAAGGGGAGTATCTCGAACTTGGCGGACAGACGCCCTACTTTAAGCAGCTCTTTTCCCGACTGGTCGTTCAGCATAAGGTCATCGATAATAATCCGGTTCAGCAACCCTATATTGATCCGCCCGATAGTAAGCCGGCTGCCCAATACGGAACTTAGCTCCTTAGCTACGAGTACAGACATCTGATGCTGGACATAAGGGATGTTCAGCAATAAAATTATCCCGATATAGAGCCCCAGCACTATACCGATTATCCAGCGTACTGTCGTTTTCAGCGTTCTGATAGGCGGTTAATTTTTTGTTCGGCCAACAAAAATATGAAATAATACGTTATGGATACTACTTTTATCACTACTTTTGCAGCGTTTAAACGTAAATAAACACTATGAGTACAATAATCTTAGGAATAGAATCTTCATGTGATGACACTTCTGCAGCAGTCATCAAGGACGGCTACCTGCTATCGAATGTTGTAGCCAGCCAGGCAGTTCACGAAGCTTATGGTGGAGTTGTTCCCGAATTGGCTTCACGTGCACATCAACAGAACATAGTGCCGGTGGTGCACGAGGCTTTGAAACGCGCCGGAGTCACAAAAGAAGAATTGAGCGCTGTGGCATTTACACGCGGTCCGGGACTAATGGGGTCTTTACTGGTAGGTGTATCGTTTGCCAAAGGGTTCGCTCGCTCGTTGGGTATTCCTATGGTGGATGTTAATCATCTGACAGGACATGTGTTAGCACATTTCATTAAAGCGGAAGGTGAAGACAATGTTCAGCCTGAATTTCCTTTTCTTTGCCTGCTGGTTTCTGGCGGAAATTCTCAGATTATTTTGGTGAAAGCCTATAACGATATGGAAATCCTGGGACAGACCATTGACGATGCTGCCGGTGAAGCTATTGACAAATGTTCAAAGGTAATGGGACTGGGCTATCCCGGAGGCCCGATTATTGATAAATTGGCACGTCAGGGCAATCCGAAGGCATTTACTTTCAGCAAACCGCATATTCCGGGATTGGATTATAGCTTCAGCGGCTTGAAAACCTCATTCTTGTATTCCTTGAGAGACTGGATAAAGGACGATCCCGATTTCATCGAGCATCATAAGACGGATTTGGCAGCTTCATTGGAGGCTACCATTGTCGATATATTAATGGATAAATTGCGTAAGGCGGCAAAGCAGTATAATATAAAAGAAGTGGCTGTTGCCGGCGGTGTATCGGCAAATAACGGTTTGCGCAACTCTTTCCGCGAACATGCGGCAAAATACGGTTGGAACATATTCATTCCTAAGTTCAGTTATACAACGGATAATGCTGCAATGATCGCCATTACCGGCTACTTCAAATATCTGGATAAGGACTTTTGTCCGATAGAAGCACCCGCTTATTCGCGTGTCACCTTGTAAGAAGAATATATTCCCTATATAATAAGGTATGAAGCTGGAAGAAGAAATAGGAGAACTGTTGAAAGCGAAGAGTCTGTCCCTTTCCACCGCTGAAAGTTGTACCGGTGGCGGAATTGCCGCCTTGATAACTTCGGTTCCGGGAAGCTCGGAGTACTTCAATGGAGGGATTGTGGCATATTCTAATGAAATAAAGCAAGATCTGCTTCATGTTTCTGCCGAAACACTGGCCAGACATGGTGCGGTGAGCCGGGAGACTGTTGTTGAAATGGTGAAAGGTGCGATGAAAACGCTGAAAACGGACTGTGCGGTTGCCACTTCGGGCATTGCAGGTCCCGGTGGTGGAACACAGGAAAAACCGGTGGGTACAATCTGGATAGCAGCTGCTTATAAAAATGAAATTGTGACAATGAAGCAGGAGGGAGATTGCGGAAGGGCAGGAAATGTACAGTGTGCTATTCAAAATGCGTTGTCGATGCTTTGCGGCAAACTGAAATGAGCAAAAAATGTTCTCGTACAATGAATTATTTTAGGAAAAACTTGTTTTGTAACGATAAAAGTGCTTACTTTGCGCTCTGTTTGAAATAAGTATAGATAAAAACTATAAAATAAAGATAGAAATGTCGAAGATTTGTCAAATTACCGGAAAGAAAGCCATGATTGGCAACAATGTTTCACACTCAAAGAGAAGAACAAAAAGAACCTTTGATTTGAACTTGTTTAACAAGAAATTCTATTATGTAGAACAAGACTGCTGGATCAGTCTGAGTATTTGCGCTAACGGTTTGCGCATTATTAATAAAAAAGGTCTGGATGCTGCTTTGAAGGATGCAGTAGCTAAGGGCTATTGTGATTGGAAAAGCATTAAAGTAATTGGCTAAAAAGTAGAGGAGAATACTGATTATGGCAAAGAAAGCAAAAGGTAACAGAGTGCAGGTGATTCTGGAATGTACAGAACACAAGGATAGCGGTATGCCGGGAACTTCTCGTTATATTACGACGAAGAACAGAAAAAATACTACCGAGAGACTGGAGTTGAAGAAATACAACCCGATTCTGAAGAGAGTAACAGTACACAAAGAAATCAAATAATAATAGTATAACCCATGGCAAAGAAAACAGTAGCAAGTTTGCACGATGGTTCTAAAGAAGGTCGTGCTTATACGAAGGTTATCAAGATGGTTAAGTCTCCGAAAACAGGTGCTTATTCTTTTGATGAACAAATGGTTCCTAACGAAAAAGTACAAGACTTTTTCAAAAAATAAGATGAATACAGTTGCTGCGAAGCGCTGATTACTTATAAAGCTCCTCTCATTGGAAGTATCCGGTGAGAGGATTTTTTTGTTATTAAATCGCTTCAACTTTTATTATTTGTCAGTTTTGTTATATCTTTGTAGCATAATGTATTATACAAAAGTGTAGACTATGGGATTTTTTAGTTTTTTCTCTAAGGAAAAGAAGGAAACGTTAGATAAAGGATTATCTAAGACAAAAGAAAGTGTATTCGGCAAGATAGCCCGCGCAGTGGCAGGAAAGTCGAAAGTAGACGATGAAGTGCTGGATAATCTGGAAGAGGTGCTGATAACTTCGGATGTGGGTGTAGAGACAACGTTGAAAATTATTGAACGTATCGAGAAGCGCGCCGCCGATGAAAAATATATGAATGCGCAAGAACTGAATATGATTTTGCGCGATGAAATCGCTGCTTTGCTGACGGAAAATAATTCAGATGATGTAGATGATTTTGAAACTCCGATTACGAAGAAACCTTACGTCATTATGGTGGTTGGAGTGAATGGCGTGGGAAAAACCACTACCATAGGTAAGCTGGCTTATCAGTTTAAGAAAGCCGGTAAATCTGTTTATCTGGGAGCGGCCGATACTTTTCGTGCGGCAGCGGTAGAGCAGTTGGTGATATGGGGGGAACGTGTAGGAGTTCCTGTTGTAAAGCAGAAAATGGGTTCGGATCCCGCCTCCGTAGCATTTGATACTCTGAGTTCGGCAGTAGCCAATAATGCTGACGTAGTGATTATTGATACAGCCGGGCGTCTGCATAATAAAGTGGGCTTGATGAATGAGCTGACTAAGATTAAGAATGTGATGAAGAAGGTTGTGCCGGATGCTCCTAATGAGGTGTTGCTTGTTTTGGATGGCTCTACCGGACAGAATGCTTTTGAGCAGGCCAAACAATTCACGCTGGCAACGGAAGTTACGGCAATGGCTGTGACTAAGTTGGACGGAACGGCTAAAGGCGGTGTTGTAATAGGTATTTCCGATCAATTCAAGATTCCTGTGAAGTACATAGGGTTAGGAGAGGGTATGGAAGACTTGCAAGTGTTCCGTAAGAAAGAATTTGTAGATTCATTGTTTGGGGGAAATGCATGAAACGGAAAACCATTGATATCATAACATTAGGTTGTTCTAAAAATTTGGTGGATTCAGAGCATTTGATGCGCCAATTAGAGGAAGCAGGTTTTTGTGTGACGCATGATGCCGAGCGTCCGAAAGGTCAGATTGCTGTGATTAACACCTGTGGCTTTATAGGTGATGCAAAGGAAGAGTCCATTAACATGATTCTTGAATTTGCACAGGCAAAAGAAGAAGGAAATTTGGAGAAACTCTATGTCATGGGTTGCCTTTCGGAACGCTATCTGAAAGAACTGGCTATTGAAATCCCCCAGGTTGATAAGTTTTACGGTAAGTTTAACTGGAAGGAACTGTTGCAGGATTTGGGTAAGGCATATCATGAGGAGCTTCATATAGAGCGTACGTTGACTACTCCCAAGCATTATGCTTATCTGAAAATATCGGAAGGATGCGACCGTAAGTGTTCGTACTGTGCCATTCCCATTATTACAGGGCGGCACATATCGCGTCCGATAGAAGAAATCTTGGATGAAGTGAGGTATCTTGTGGCTCGTGGGGTCAAAGAGTTTCAGGTCATTGCTCAGGAACTTACTTACTATGGAGTGGACTTGTACAAAAAGCAGATGTTGCCCGAATTAATCGAAAGAATTTCGGATGTTCCGGGCGTGGAATGGATACGTCTGCATTATGCCTATCCTGCCCATTTCCCTATGGACTTGTTCCGGGTTATGCGTGAGCGTTCTAATGTTTGTAAATATATGGACATTGCTTTGCAACATATCAGCGATAATATGTTGGATAAGATGCGCCGCCATGTAACTAAGGAGGAAACTTATCGTCTGATAGAAAAATTTCGTGAGGAAGTGCCCGGAATTCATTTGCGCACTACGCTTATGGTGGGACATCCGGGAGAAACGGAAGCTGATTTTGAGGAGTTGAAAGAGTTTGTCCGTAAGGTTCGCTTCGATAGAATGGGGGCATTTGCATATTCCGAAGAAGAAGGTACGTATGCTGCGGCCCATTACGAAGATGCTGTTCCTCCGGAGGTGAAGCAGGCCCGATTGGATGAACTGATGTCTATTCAGCAAGGCATTTCTGCGGAACTGAGTGCGGGAAAAGTGGGTAAGCGGATGAAGGTGATTATCGACCGTAGGGAAGGTGATTATTATGTTGGGCGCACTGAATTCGATTCTCCTGAGGTGGATCCTGAGGTGCTGATTGAATGTGGGGATGCGTCGTTGGAAATCGGTAACTTTTACCAGGTGGAGATAATAAACTCCGATGATTTCGACCTTTTTGGCCGGATTATTTAAATATTTTTCCCAAACTCCTTGTGTATGTGGGGAAGATTTGCTAATATAGCACCGTAGTTCACAATTTTAAAGCTTGGATTTTGAATAACAAAGAATTTACTTCTGAATTGTCACGACGGTTGGGGTACACTTTAAAGGATACCTCGGAGCTGGTTACATCCTTGTTGTCGGACATGACGCGGCAGTTGGAAGAAGGGAATGTGATTTCCATACAAGGCTTTGGAACATTCGAGGTAAAGAAGAAAGCTGAACGTATATCTGTGAATCCGACAACCAAGCAGCGCATGCTGGTTCCACCCAAGTTGGTGTTGACTTATAAACCCAGTACGTTGTTAAAAGATAAGTTTAAGTAATCTTGCTTTTAAATCTTCCATATTATGAATGAGAAACTAAACATACAGGACTTAATTGATTTGCTGGCTGAAAAGCATGGCATGAGCAAGAAAAATGCTGATAGTTTTGTGAAGGAATTCTTCCAGTTGATTGAGGAAGCGCTGGAAAAAGATAAGTATGTGAAGGTAAAAGGGCTGGGGGCTTTTAAACTGATTGATGTGGAAAGCCGCGAAAGTGTCAATGTCAATACGGGGGAACGTTTTGAGATACAGGGACATACTAAAGTTTCATTTACTCCCGAACCTGCCCTGAAAGACCTCATCAATAAGCCATTCTCGCATTTTGAAACGGTGGTGCTCAATGACAATACAGTCTTGGAAGACACCCCTGTGGATAATAGTGATAATGAGGATGAAGAAAACGCCGGGCAAAAGACAGAGGAAGTAACTGCTGCTACATCGGAAGATATTGAGACGCCGAAAGAAAAAATTGAAAACCGGGAAGAAGCAGCAATATCGGAAGAAGTAACAATATCGGAAGCAGCAACAACTTTTGAAACAGCGACTTCGGAGGAAACAATGACTTCGGAGGAGGAAAAAACAGAAACCCCGGAGGAAGCGGAGGTGATGAAAACCGATGCGTCAACCGAATCTTCTACAATGAAATATTTCATTGGAATTGTAGTGTTTGTAGTGCTGTTGTGTGCAGGAGCCATTGCTTATTTATATTCCCCGGAATTATTCGATAATCTGTCATCAGAACCTCCTGTTGAGAAAGTGGTTGATGCCGGAACTGACAAACCGGCAGATAATACAGCCTTGGCAGATAGTGTTGCCGTTAAAGATACTGTAACTGTCACTGAAGCAGATACAGATACAGCATCCGGAAGTCCGGTTGCTGAACCTGTAACAAAGAAACCGGATGCACCTGTTGTCGCCAGGCGACCTGATCCGGTTAATACCACGTCGGTATCTCAGACGCAAAAAACGACTGCTCAAACTCAAAAAACAACCGGAACCGCGTATATACCCGATTCTACCAGTTATACTATTGTGGGAACGGAAACCACCTATACGATTAAATCGGGAGAAACTTTAACAAAAGTAGCCCTCCGTTTTTATGGTACTAAGGTGCTTTATCCATATATTGTAAAGCATAATCCGGCTGTTATTAAGAATCCGAATAATGTACCCGCAGGTACAACGATAAAGATCCCGAAATTAAAAAAGAAGCAGTAAAAAATTACTGCTTCTTTTTTTGCTAAATACTAAACTCTATGAAAGTAGTTTAATCTAAAGGTTTCGCATAGTTTTTTAATAAAAATTAGTTGCTATGGTTAATTTATTCCCGTACTTTTGGAAGCGAAAAGATAATTACCGGCTTTCAACCGGGCTAAAATGAAAATTAAACATTAAAAATACATTGATTTATGGCTGAAACAATTGATATCCGCGAGCTGAATGAGCGGATTGAAAGACAAAGTGCTTTCGTTACCAATCTTACTACGGGCATGGACCAGGTTATTGTAGGGCAAAAGCATCTGGTAGAGTCGTTGTTAATTGGTCTGTTGTCCGACGGACATGTGCTGCTGGAAGGTGTGCCGGGTTTGGCAAAAACATTAGCTATCAAAACGTTGGCTTCATTGATCGACGCGCAGTACAGCCGTATTCAGTTTACGCCGGACTTGTTGCCGGCCGACGTTATCGGTACAATGGTTTACAGTCAGAAAGATGAGACTTTCCAAGTGAAGCGAGGTCCGGTATTTGCTAATTTCGTATTGGCGGATGAAATAAATCGTGCTCCGGCCAAAGTCCAGAGTGCCCTGTTGGAAGCTATGCAGGAACGTCAGGTTACAATAGGCAAGGAGACCTTCAAGTTGCCCGAACCATTCTTGGTGCTTGCTACCCAGAACCCTATTGAGCAGGAAGGTACATATCCGCTGCCCGAAGCACAGGTGGACCGTTTTATGCTGAAAGTTGTCATCGACTATCCGAAACTGGAAGAGGAGAAATTGATTATACGTCAGAATATAAACGGAGATAAGCTGAATGTGAAGCCTATTTTGAAAGCTGATGAGATCATCGAAGCTCGTAAAGTTGTGCGTCAGGTATATCTGGATGAGAAAATTGAGAAATACATTGTCGATATTGTATTTGCAACCCGCTATCCGGAGAAATACGATCTGAAGGAACTGAAGGATATGATTGGATTTGGTGGCTCACCTCGTGCTTCCATCAATTTGGCGTTGGCAGCTCGTAGCTATGCTTTCATCAAGCGTCGTGGCTACGTTATTCCTGAAGACGTACGTGCTGTGGCACATGATGTATTGCGTCATCGTATCGGCTTGACTTATGAGGCAGAAGCAAGCAATATGACTTCTGACGAAATTGTCAGCAAGATTTTGAATAAAGTTGAAGTGCCCTAATGTGTAAATAAATATCGTAGCCGTAAGGTTGATGTTGAAAGAGCGCTCCTGTTCTTTTACTAAAACGGGGGAAAAGATTTAGTATATCCTTACCGATGTTTTAGTAAAAAGGAAAGAAAGATTTAGTAAAAGACGTATGTCGTATACTAAGTTGTTGTTTACTAAATATTTATGTGTTACTGAATGGAAACCACTGATTTGTTAAAAAAAGTCCGTCAAATTGAGATAAAAACGCGCGGATTATCCAATAATATCTTTGCAGGCCAATATCATTCGGCTTTTAAAGGCAGGGGTATGGCTTTTTCCGAAGTGCGTGAATATCAGTTTGGTGACGATATACGCGACATAGACTGGAATGTGACGGCGCGCTTCCACAAACCATTTGTGAAGGTGTTTGAAGAAGAGCGTGAGTTGACTGTTATGTTGCTGGTAGATGTTTCCGGTAGTTTGGAGTTCGGTACAGTGAAGCAGATGAAAAAGGATATGGTGACAGAAATAGCTGCCACATTAGCTTTTTCTGCCATTCAGAACAACGATAAGATCGGTGTCATCTTCTTTTCAGACCGGATAGAAAAGTTTATTCCGCCTAAGAAAGGGCGTAAACACATTTTATATATCATTCGAGAGTTGCTTGATTTTCATCCGGAAAGCCGGCGGACAAACATTCGCCTTGGGCTGGAGTATCTTACGAATGTGATGAAGCGCCGCTGCACTGCTTTTGTTTTATCAGACTTTATTGACCGGGAGAACTTTAAGAATGCCATGACTATTGCCAATCGCAAGCATGATGTTGTGGCTATTCAGGTCTATGACCGTCGTGTAGAGGAATTGCCTGCCGTAGGACTGATGAAAATAAAAGATGCGGAAACAGGGCATGAACAGTGGATTGATACTTCTTCACGTGCTGTACGCCGCGCTCACCATGATTGGTGGGTGAACAAACAGGCGGAACTGAATGAAACATTTACCAAAAGCAATGTCGATAATGTGTCGGTACGTACAGACCAGGACTATGTTAAGGCATTGATGAATTTGTTTGCGAAACGAAATTAATCGGAAAATGAAAAGACATATATTTCTGATAACACTGTTGGCAGTCTTGACGGGTAGGATAGCAGCCCAGTCGGTGACGGTGGATGCTACGATTGACTCTTTGCAGATCCTCATTGGAGAGCAAGCCAAAATCAAGCTCCAAGTGGCATTGGATGCTGATAAGCGTGCTATTTTTCCCGCCTATGCCGATACTTTGGTGCGTGGAGTGGAAATAATCGATATAGCCAAGCCGGATACGCAAATGCTGAATGACGGCAGGCGCTCGTTGATAACGCAGGAGTATACCGTAACTTCATTTGATTCGGCATTATACTATCTGCCACCGATGGAGGTGCTTGTCGATAATAAGGCATACCGTTCCAAGGCTTTGGCATTGAAAGTATATTCAATGCCGGTAGACACGTTGCATCCCGACCAGTTCTTTGGCCCGAAGCCCGTAATGAAAGCTCCCTTTGCATGGGAAGATTGGTATATGGCCATCGCTTGTGCTGTGCTGTTTGCGCCCTTCTTGTTGCTGCTTATCTACCTTGTGAAACGTATTCGTGATAATAAGCCGATTATTCGCAAGGTGAAAGTGGAGCCCAAATTGCCGCCGCATCAATTGGCTATGCAGGAAATAGAGCGCATTAAGAGTGAGAAGGTTTGGCAGAAAGGACAGTCGAAGGAATATTATACGGAACTGACAGATGCTATTCGTACTTATATAAAGAATCGTTTCGGCTTCAATGCATTGGAGATGACGTCTTCTGAAATTATTGATAAGTTGCTGCAAATGAATGATAAAGATGCTATCTCTGATTTGCGTTCCTTGTTTCAGACGGCGGATTTAGTGAAGTTTGCCAAGCATAGTCCGCTGATGAATGAGAACGATGCTAATTTGATTAGCGCAATCGATTTTATCAATGAAACGAAAGAAAAGGAGGACGAGAATGTCAAACCGCAGCCCACTGAGATCACTATTATTGAGAAGCGGCCTTTGCGTACCAAGATATTGCTTGGCATAGGGATTGCGGCCTTAGCAGCGGCCCTTATCGGTTCGTTGATATATATCGGTTCGGAGTTATACAACTATTTTGCTTGATGAGCGGGTAGGAGGGAACTTCAGTCATAAATTGTAAATTGTAAAATTGTAAATATCATGGTTTTTGCCAATATTGAATATTTATTCTTACTGCTGTTGCTTATACCTTATATAGTATGGTATATCATGAAACGGAAGAATAGTGAAGCTACGCTTCAGATTTCGGACGCTCGTGTATATGCGCATACCCCGAAAAGTTATAAGAACTATTTGCTGCATGTACCGTTTGCATTGCGAATAATTGCTTTGGCATTGGTTATTCTTATTTTGGCCCGGCCTCAAACAACCAATAGTTGGCAGAATAGCGAAATAGAAGGTATTGATATAATGCTTGCCATAGACGTTTCTACCAGTATGTTGGCCGAAGATTTGAAGCCTAACCGGCTGGAAGCGGCAAAGGATGTGGCGGCGGAGTTTATCAATGGACGGCCGAATGATAATATCGGTATCACGCTGTTTGCCGGAGAGAGTTTTACGCAATGCCCGCTGACAGTAGATCATGCCGTTCTTCTGAATTTGATAAAGGACGTAAAGTGCGGACTTATTGAGGACGGTACAGCGGTGGGAATGGGCATCGCCAACGCGGTTACCCGGTTGAAAGACAGCAAGGCCAAATCAAAAGTTATCATTCTGCTGACGGATGGTACGAACAACAAAGGAGATATTTCTCCATTGACGGCTGCCGAAATTGCAAAAAGTTTCGGTATTCGTGTCTATACCATCGGTGTGGGTACTAACGGTATGGCGCCATATCCGTATCCGGTAGGCGGGACAGTGCAATACGTCAATATGCCGGTTGAGATAGACGAAAAGACTTTGACACAAATTGCCGGGACAACAGACGGCAATTATTTTCGTGCTACGAGTAATTCGAAGCTGAAAGAGGTATATGAAGAAATTGACAAACTGGAGAAAACGAAACTGAGTGTGAAAGAATACAGTAAGCGTCAGGAGGAATACCGCTGGTTTGCACTGGCTGCTTTCTTCTGCGTACTGCTGGAAGTCCTGTTGCGCAATTCGATATTGAAGAAAATACCGTAAGGAAGTTTGTGATTTTTTTATGGATGTGCTTTATGTCGTGCACAGATTAATATGAATAGTAAATCGTAAAATAGTAAATAAGAAGATGTTTCGATTTGAAGAACCTGCATATTTGTCCTTGTTGCTGTTGCTGCCTTTATTGGCAGCCTTTTACTTGTATTCCAATTATCGGAGACGAAGGAATATTCGTAAGTTCGGTGATCCGGTGCTGATGGCGCAATTAATGCCGGATGTGTCCAAGTACCGTCCGGATGTGAAGTTTTGGATGGTATTTGCCGCTATCGGATTGTTTGCAGTGCTGCTGGCTCGTCCCCAATTCGGCTCTAAACTGGAGACTGTGAAACGTCAGGGAGTGGAAGTGATGATTGCGCTGGATATCTCAAACTCAATGTTGGCGCAAGATGTACAGCCCAGCCGCTTGCAGAAAGCAAAAAGATTGGTGGCACAGCTGGTGGACAAAATGGAAAATGACAAGGTAGGTATGATTGTTTTTGCGGGTGACGCTTTTACACAGCTTCCTATTACCAGTGATTATATATCGGCTAAGATGTTTTTGGAATCTATCGACCCTTCATTGATTTCTAAACAAGGTACGGCTATTGGAGCAGCCATTAATTTAGCTTCCCGCAGTTTTACTCCGCAAGAAGGCGTAGGACGTGCAATCATTGTCATAACAGATGGTGAAAATCACGAAGGTGGCGCGGTAGAAGCCGCTAAGGCTGCTGCCGAGAAGGGCATTCAGGTGAATGTACTCGGTGTGGGTATGCCCGAAGGAGCACCTATTCCGGCAGAAGGAACCAATGATTATCGTCGCGATCGTGACGGAAATGTTATTGTGACCCGTTTGAACGAGCAAATGTGTCAGGAGATCGCCAAATCCGGTAACGGCATATATGTGCGTGTAGATAATACGAATGGTGCCCAGAAGGCAATCAGTCAGGAAATCAATAAGATGGCGAAAGCCGACGTAGAAACGCAAGTATATACAGAATTCAATGAGCAATTCCAGGCTGTGGCATGGATCATCTTATTGTTGCTGTTGGCAGAGATGCTGATATTGGAACGCAAGAACCCTCTGTTCCGTAATATTCATTTGTTTTCTAATAAGGAATGATGCGTATGTTACAGAAAAAATATATAGGATTGGCTTTATTGCTGTTGGCGGCAGCTACGTCTTTCGCCCAAAAAGCCGAACGTGATTTTATCCGTAAGGGAAACCGCTTTTTTAATGATAGTGTATATGTCAATGCAGAAGTGAATTATCGCAAGGCATTGGAGGTAAATCCTCAGTCCACCGTTTCTATGTTTAACCTTGGAAATACGTTGGCACAGCAGAATAAGTTGCAGGAAGCTATGGAACAATATGTTGCAGCCACAAAGATAGAAAAAGACAAGGATGATTTAGCGCAGATTTATCATAATATGGGAGTGATTTTTCAGTCACAGAAAGATTATGCTAAGGCGGTAGAAGCATACAAACAGTCGCTGCGCAATAATCCAAAGGATGATGAAACGCGTTATAACTTAGCTTTGGCCCAGAAAATGCTGAAAGACCAACAGCAGGATCAACAAAATCAGGATCAAAATCAACAACAGCAGAAGCAAGACCAACAGGAAGACAAAAAGGACCAGAATAAAGATCAACAGCAGAATAAAGAACAGCAACAACCACCTCAACCGCAAAAGAAGGATAACGAGATGTCTAAAGAGAATGCCGAACAGCTTTTGAATTCTGTTATGCAGGATGAAAAGGATGTGCAGGATAAGGTAAAGAAGCAACAGGTTATCCAGGGTGGACGTTTGGAAAAAGATTGGTAACAAACATAATTAGGAAATAATATATGAGAAAAATAGTTTTCTTATGGATAGCACTGATAATGGTCAGTTTGCATGCCTTTGCCGATGAAAAGGTATCGTTTACTGCATCTGCCCCCGATGCTGTAGCGGTGGGTGATCAGTTCAGGCTGTCGTATACAGTGACTACACAGAAAGTGAGAGATTTTCGGGTTCCTTCCATAAAAGGATTCGATGTACTTATGGGACCCAGCCGTTCACAACAGAAAAGTGTGCAGATTATTAATGGAGAAACTACCTCTACCAGCAGCATAACGTTTACATACATCTTGATGGCTACAAAGGAAGGCAGTTTTACTCTTCCCGGAGCTACCATAACCGCTGACGGTAACCAGATGGTTTCCAATGCAGTACATATAAATGTGCTTCCGGCAGACCAAGCAAATGGAGCGTCCTCCGGAAATAGTGGAAGACAAGGCGGAGCGGCAAGTCGTGCTTCATCGGGAACGTCAGTGTCAAATAGTGATCTATTTATTACTGCCACAGCCAGTAAGACTACTTTATATGAGCAAGAGGCTTTCTTGTTGACATATAAGATATATACTTTAGTTGATTTACGGGGCTTTGACAATGTCAAACTACCTGATTTCAAGGGATTCCATTCGCAAGAGGTGGAACTTCCCAATGACCGTAAATGGAGTCTTGAACACTACAAAGGAAGAAACTATCAGACAACCGTATACCGTCAATTTGTGCTCTTTCCACAACAATCGGGTAAATTAACGATTGATGCGGCCCGTTTTGATGCGTCTATCGCTAAGGCTACTCAGGTGGCCGATCCGTTTGAAGCTTTCTTTAATGGCGGAAATAATTATGTGGAAGTAAAGAAAACATTGGCAACTCCCCAGTTGACAGTTGACGTAAAAGAACTGCCGGTAGGAAAGCCCGCAGGATTCTCTGGCGGAGTGGGAGAGTTCAGTATTTCTTCATCCATAAACAGTACGAACGTTAAAACAAACGATGCTGTTACAGTGAAACTTGTCATTTCCGGAACAGGCAACTTGAAGTTGATTTCCACTCCGGAAGTTAAGTTCCCTGAAGATTTTGAAGTTTATGATCCAAAGGTAGATAATAAGTTCCGTTTGACGAGTGCCGGACTTTCCGGTAGTCAGGTAATTGAATATCTTGCTATTCCTCGTAATGCCGGTACCTATAAGATTCCTGCTGTGGAGTTCAGCTATTTTGATATCAAATCTCGTTCTTATAAGACTTTGACCACTGAAGGCTATGAACTTCACGTTGAAAAGGGAAGTGGTAATGCGGCACAAACCATTGCTAACTTCACTAATAAGGAGGATTTAAAGGTATTGAATGAGGATATTCGTTATATTAAGCAAAATGACGTCACTCTTTCTCGGAAGGGCGATTTCTTCTTTGGCTCTCTGCTATGCTGGTTATTCTATATTGTGCCTGGAGTTGTATTCATCTTGTTCTTTATCATTTATCGTAAACAAATAGCAGCCAATGCCAATGTTGCTAAAATGCGTACGAAGAAAGCAAATAAAGTTGCTGTGAAACGTATGAAAATGGCTGGTAGACTATTGGCCGATGGTAAGAAAGATGCATTTTATGATGAAGTGTTGAAAGCGCTTTGGGGATATATTAGTGACAAATTGAATATCCCGGTTTCACGCTTGTCTAAAGATAATGTTGAAGGAGAACTTCGTAATTACGGTGTGGATGATGCACTGATAAAAGAGTTCCTTGATGCATTGAATAATTGTGAGTTCGCTCGTTTTGCTCCTGGGGATGATAATCAGGCTATGGATAAAGTTTATTCAGATTCTTTGGAGGTTATCAGCAAAATGGAAAGCTCTATAAAACATTAATTGGGAGGACACTATGATGAAGAAAATAATATCCTTAACATTTGGATTGCTGATGACAATGGCTGCTTGGGGACAAAGTTCTGCAGCAGTAGATACTTTGACTCCTGCGCAAGATTCAGTCTCTATCGGTTCACATACGGAATTCGCAGCAGCTAAGATCTCAGATGATAATGTGACTAAAGCAGAGGGTGATAGTGCATATATGCGAAATGATTATGCTTCTGCCATTCAAATTTATGAGAGTCTATTAAAGAAAGGGGAAGCGGCAGAAATCTATTATAATTTAGGTAATAGTTATTACAAAGCCGATGATATAGCCAAAGCAATTCTAAATTATGAACGTGCTTTGTTATTGCAACCTGGCAATGCGGATATTCGTGCTAATTTAGAGATTGCGCGTTCTAAAACGATAGATAAAGTAGTCTCGGTGCCTGATATCTTTTTTGTAGCCTGGGTGAAGTCTTTGATAAATTGTTTAAGTGTAGATGCATGGGCTAAGTTAGGAATCGTATTCTTTATTCTTTTACTTATATCATTTTCTCTTTTTTTCCTTTTCAAACAGATTGTGTGGAAGAAGAGTGGGTTTATAGCCGGAATTGTATTCTTGTTTCTTGTTGTCTTGAGTAACATCTTTGCTTCAGAACAAAAAAGCGAGTTGGTGAATAGAAATAAAGCTATTATTTTATCTCCCAGTGTTACAGTACGAAGTACTCCCAGTGAGAGTGGCACCAGTTTGTTTATTCTGCATGAGGGACATAAAATAGAGGTTAAGGATAATTCTATGCGCGAATGGAAAGAAATTCGTCTGGAAGATGGTAAAGTAGGATGGGTTCCTACTTCTGCAATAGAAGTGATTTAGAGATAGTTTATTGCCGAATAGTAAAGCCCGCATGGGATATAAAAGGTGTTTTTCCTGTTTATATTTCATACGGGCTTTTGAGGTATTTATAGAATGTTAAACATATAACAGAAAAATACAAGTAAATAGTTTGTTTTATCTTTTTTTTTCCTTAAGTTTATAGCGTGATAAAACAATATCCAAAGTATTAACCATTAAATTTATGAATATGAGAACGATAACATTTAATGAACTCCGTAAGATCAAAGACTCATTACCCAGCGGTAGTATGCATAGAATAGCCGATGAACTCGGACTTAACGTTGACACTGTAAGAAACTTTTTTGGTGGCCACAACTTTAAGGAAGGCAAGAGTGTTGGGATTCATTTGGAACCAGGTCCTGATGGTGGTTTAGTAATGATTGATGATACTACAGTCCTGGATCGGGCTTTGAAGATTTTAGATGAGATTGCAGGCGAAGCTGTAGAACCCGTTCGGGCTTAAGAAAAATTAAAAAGAATCCCAATTGCTGAGAAACAATTGGGATTTCTTGTTTGTTTTTATAAACAATCTAATTGGATAACTTATGGAAGATAAATTAGTAACATTAGCTATTCTGACGTATGCAAAGGCACAGATACTGAAGAATGTTCTTGAAAATGAGGGCATTGAAACTTATATTCATAATGTGAATCAAATACAGCCGGTCGTATCCTCCGGTGTGCGTGTTCGTATTAAAGAAAGTGATTTACCGCATGCTTTGAAAATTACTGAAAGTTCAGCATGGCTGTCTGAAGAGGTGGTAGGAGAAAAGGCTCCAAAAATAGAGAAGGGAAGTAATAAAGTTGTGATTCCTGTTGATTTTTCAAATTATTCATTGAAAGCGTGTGAATTTGGCTTCAATTTTGCAAAAAACATAGATGCTGAAGTTGTTTTACTCCATGTTTATTTTACACCTATTTATGCTACGTCATTACCATATGGTGATGTTTTTAACTATCAGTTGAGCGATGAAGAAAATGTAAGAAGTATATTACAAAAAGTTCATGCAGATTTAAATGTTTTGTCTGATAAGGTAAAAGTCAAAGTCGCTTCTGGGGAGTTTCCTGATGTAAAATATGTTTGTGTGTTGAGAGAAGGTATTCCGGAAGAAGAAATATTACGTTATGCCAAAGAATATCGTCCGGTGATCATTATAATGGGAACACGTGGTAAAAATCAAAAGGATATTGATTTAATTGGCAGTGTGACAGCTGAGGTCATTGAACGTAGTCGTGTGCCCGTTCTGGCTATTCCTGAAAATACGCCATTCAAACAATTTAGTGAAGTGAAGCGTGTGGCGTTTATTACAAATTTTGATCAACGGGATTTAATCGCCTTTGATTCACTAATTAATAGTTTGAAACCATTCCATTTTTCTATATCTCTAATTCATCTTACTGATGTAAGCAACACTTGGAATGAGATTAAATTAGGTGGTATTAAAGAGTATTTCCAAAAACAATATCCACAATTAGAGATTTATTATGATGTAGTAAAGAATGATGATTTATTGAATAGCTTAGATAATTATATTAAAACCAATCATATAGGTATTATTGCATTGACATCATATAAGAGAAATATATTTTCTCGTTTATTCAATCCTGGAATTGCGAGAAAGATGATATTTCATTCTGATACACCATTACTGGTAATTTGTGGGCGTTCTAATTGATTTCTATTTGCTTTGATTATAGGAGGAATTATAATTCTACAATATCATGAATGTGTTTAATATAAAATATTAACAGATGTAATATTGTATTTAACATAAAGATACATTAAAAACGTAATATTCGATAAGTAATGTGATATAAACCGTCAACATAGGCAATAATAAGCTGCATAATAGGAAAGCCATTCAATAATATGTGCAATCCGTCAAACTGATATAACCGTACAACAGATAAAGAAGACAGGAAATCAAATATTTCCATTAAGTCATGAAAGGGTATAGGACACCATTGTATAGAGTAATTCATAATGTAAAGATTTTTATACTGTCATTTTTCGTATAATAGGACAAGAAAAGAAGACGGCCGAAATATTCATTAATCGGCCGCCTTTCAGGAAAATGACTAAGGTTTTACTTAAATAAATTACGAATAGCCTTGAATATACAATAATACACAAAGCAACCAATAGGCAAAATAAGAAGCCAAATTAAAGAAGTATTCATACAATTTAATATTTATATTAAAAACAATACAAATATATAAAATTATTTATGAACACCGTCAGGAACGCCAAATGAACTAAATGCACGAGACATAGTTTTAAAAATACCTACTTTATCAGTATCATAAATAGCATTAAATAAAGACTCCTTAACTAATTTCACGCGGTCACGATAAGTTTCTGCATCATACTGATTCTGCATAGCCTGTCCATTAGCACGAACAATAGTTTCAGCAAGTTTCTCAATTTCATGCCGAGCTTGTTTTTCAGTAAGATTCTTTTGTGCATACTTCAATGCAATATCGGCAGCACCTAAAGCCAACTGTGTTCTTTGTTCATACGGCAAAAATTTAAGTTGTTGTTCACGCAACAAATTTTCAGTAACAGCAATCTTTGTTTGAGCCTGTATTTGACGAACATTCTCATTATTAACAGCAACCTGCGATGCAGAGAGATCCTTTTGAATAGAAGAGAGAACACGCTGGATAGCTACACGTTCATCATCATTCTTAGCTTCATTATAAGTCTTATACAATTCAGCAATTGCTTTACTTGCAATATACTTACCTTCAATGCGCAAATTATCGGCTTGTGCATTCTGAATATTACGTTGAGAACCTGTCATAATGGTATCAATAGCATGTCCAAGTCCTTGCATAACACCTGAATAATCAGCAGAATAGGGAGTAGCGGTAGGAGGTTGAACACCTTGTGCACTGGGAGAACCAGCAGACGGGGCAGAACCTTGTGTTCCTGATACAGAACCAGCAACACCAGCAGAACCACCATTCATCATCATATAGGGATTCAAACCAGCAGCTTCCAAACGTGCACGTTGGGCAGACGGGTCATTATACTCGTTTTGCTTATTCCACATTTCAGTCTGGTAAGCTTTATTATCCTCATACAACTTCCAAGCATTCGCCTTTTGGTCGTCATAGAATTTCCATTGGTCACCTAACTGTGTCTGATACATTTCCTTATTATAAGCAATCTGTTTATCAAACATCTTTTCATTAAAGGCATTGTTCATTTGAGCAATTTCCTTGTTGGCTTGATTCTGCATATGAGTAGTAGAAGCACCACCAATAAGGGAAGTACCTGCACCAATAGCAGAACCGACAATACCAGTCATAGCAGCAGCACCCATAATTCAATATTTTTATAATTACACATAACTTTATATTTCAAAGGTATTATTTCATAGGGCATAGCCCTGGAGCCCCCCCTTAAAAGGGGACCCCCCAGTTAAGGTTTAGGTTAAAAAATAAAAGGGGAGACTGCTCGCAGGCTCTTTTTTATTTTAGAACTGAAGACCATAACCGAGGGAAAAATAATTACTCAGCAACAGGAGCAGGCTCAGGAGGAGGAGTAGGTTCAGAAACTGGTTGAATTTCAACAGCAGCGGCGGCAATCATTGCATCCTGAGAACTCATAAGATACTGAGACCAAGCCATTAACTCACTCGGTGTCTGAATAAATCTTGACTTAACAAATGAACATAACTGCTCATCAGTCATCTTTTTACGCAAATCTGACATTTTAGGCTCGGAAACAGACAAATTGTCAAAATATTCAACAAGCTGCGAACGTGTAAGCTTATCCAAACGTTGCTGATTAAACAACATATAAATATCAGAAGTAATACGAATAGATTTCTTACCGTCACACTCTATTTCCTGAAACATAAATTCATGAAGAGGAGAGGGTTCTACAAACTCACTACCTGACAATACGGCAGAATTAACATTATTAGGTTGAAACTTATCTACATAAGGTTCAACACGTCGTTTTATACACCACATAAAAAATAATATTAAGTTAATTAATAAGGCAAACCGTCAGTATCAAGATTACGGACAGCTTTAATATCAAAAAATGAACTACACAAAAACTGGTCTGTATTTGTATCATCACCAGCCTGGACAGCAAATATAGGATCAAGACAATCAGGATTAACTTTAAAGAATGTAAAATTCATAGGAGCAACAGAGGGAACAGGTTCAGACGGCTCAATAGGCGGAGCATCATTAGGAAGAGTAACCTGTTTCAAAACAGAAATATTACCATAAGATATTACCCAAGAATTCAACGTACGCTTAAAACCACCAACTGACTGATCTACTGATGTTTTATAATCAATATAACGAGGTACATAACCAAGAACCAATCCAGAAGCATTAGCAAACGAACGCAATGGGTTCATAAGCTGAACCAGCGGCATAGACTGCATACCTACTCGGTCAAATTCAGGAATAGCATAATCAGTTGAATTTACTTTCAAGAATGCAGGATCAAGCATATCGGTAGTATAGTCAAGCAAAGGAAGACAATGATAAATACACATAATCAAACCATAGCGACCATTACTATTAAAATTAATCTCACCATTCGCAACACCAACACCTTTACCAGCAATATCAGCAGCAGCACTTCCTGTAATATTAGTATTAATGACTTCGTTAATATCAATAGAGGAAGAAACACCACCAAGATAGGTACATAATTCAGAAAAACCGTCACCAACAGAAACACCCCAGTGTTTCTCTAACTGGTCTTTATAATCCTTATTACCTGATTGGGTAATCTCTTTCCATTTCTGTAAGAATTCTGCTTGACGAAGAACCAATATGGAGAGGTCGCCAACAGTATCAAAAGCAGGTAAGTTCTTAGTAGCCGTACCAGACGCAGTAGTAGGAGAAGTACCAACGGTTGAAAAGTTAGACAACGTAAGCTTACCAGTTACATCCGGAGTAATCGAAGCAACAGCCGTTTCACCATATTGTTGATGTGGAAGAACGCCATGGAACAAGTCTTTTTGCCAATTACAATAACGCAAATCAAAAAAATTATAGTTCTGATAAAATTCAGTAGAATAAGCATTATCAAGATTCATTGAAGAACCGTCCAAATAGTCAACGTTAAAAGTAGAAGGAGAAACTCTTTCCCATTGACTATCACGATAGAAATCTGAATATATTTTCTGATAAGCAAGCAAACCAAAAATATTATGATTTAAATTAGCCATTAAAGGCGCAGTATTCCAATCATCAGTCAAAAATGATTCATAATTACCATAACCAAGATACTCCAACAACTTTACAGAAGATTTTGAACGATTATAGCCAAAATAATTAGATTTATAATCAGCTAAAGCAGAAGCAGTACTAAGAGCATTAATATAAGAAGCAATTGCCTCCGAAGTCATATAAGGCATCTCACCACTCAAAACAAAATTTCTTGTAGGATCAATAGACACAGCATGTTGAGGGTTATCATACATTTGTGTTAACACTGTATTAGCCTTATTCCATAATAAGTCATAAGGAACAAAGAAAAAATCATAATACTCTCTAATACGCGCGAACGCGGCAGTATTAACAGGTTGAGTACGAGTGAACGCCTTAAGATTAATTTTAAAGGTATCACCAGGTAAAACTTCTTTCACCATAACTGGAAGAAGTTCTCCAGCCTTAGCAGTAAAATTTTTCTTAAAGGACAAATCAAATCCATTACGCGAAGGTTTATTACGTATGGACTTTAGAGACATAATATTTGCCATAACATTAAAAAATTAAATTAAACATTATTCGTCGACGAAAATTTTATTCAAATCATTAAGTTTCTTGTGTTTAATACGATCAGAAAACAACTTACTTATCTGCATATCATACAATCTATATACAGGAGTTTTCTTATAAACCTCAGAACTAAAGTAAACATTGTCATAAAAAAATGGATAATAACTATTCTCCCAAGCATCAGACATTAAATCAAGGTCACCAACCAAATCACTCTCATAGAATAATTGCTGATTCTCAAAAAACGTTTTCAAGTGCATATAATCCAAACGGGAATAAAATTCTTCAATAAGCTTCAACTTTCGTTTCTGCTCCGACAAGGTAGGTCTATCACACACAAAGTACAAAAAGTGTTTCGAAAGAAGAAGCTCCGTATAGACACGATGAACATAACGACACATCTCAATACTATCAAGAGAATAATTAACTATCTCAGGTTCAAAGAAATATTGGGAAAACTGATATAAATCAGATTGATCAGAAACCTCACCAAATATATCCAAACAATAAGTATCTTTCTTATTATGAAAGTAGTAAATATAACCTACTATTTCTTTCGCGAGCGCGAACGTCGTTTCGGCGGACGGGAATAAACGCCTTGCTGTATCATATAATCCATAAGAGTAAGCACGTTCACGTGAAGATTTATCAGCAAATCCTTTACATTTGGGGAAGAAGTAAGCGTAAGCCGACCTCCATACATCAAATTCCTTATAGCGTCCATTGATAACGATGCTTCGCTTAACAAACTGCTCAGGGGTAAGTGAATATACTTTCGCTCGTTCACTTTGCAAAAAGCCTTGACCCAGTTTTTGAGAATGAACGCAGAATGGACAGAGGGTAGGTAACGTAAGAACTTTGGGTACAAGCACACTGCTATTAACATAGCCCGCAACGTACGATGAACACTTACCTTTGGATAACTGACAGTCGACACGACCAAAGGGCCATGCCTCAGATACAACCTTTGAACATACTTGTAAGGCTTCATCTGATTGGAGGAATAATAAGATATGATAATGCGGGCGGAAGTGTACGGGGCCATATTCGCCAATGGCAAAATAACGCACTTTTTCTTTGGGGAATCTTTTTGCAACATAATAACGGAATCTTTTAAAAAACAACTGTAAATCAAACTTTCTCAAATAGGGGAGATAACCAAATAAATGGAATTTTTCTTGTAAACGTTCAATCTCTTTTATAGACAAATCAGCCTCGCCAAGATACTCACCAGTTTCAACATCTACGAGGTCATGTCCATAAGGCCTTTCCATAGAATCAACAAACTGTGCACGAGGGATGAAACGATTTGCATAAGTAAGTGTAATAAACAACGTATGTTTAGATGAATAACTTTCCAAATCACACTGAAATGCATATCGGGAATTCTTAGCCAAAATACAAGCTTTACAATGTCCACAGGGAACAGTCATAGCTTCATTCGTATAAGGGTTAACAATACGTTGGGGGTTCAGACACTTGCAAAAGGGGTTGAACAACGACATAATCACTTATAATTTAAATCAACAGTAGTAGAATCAACAGAAGTAGCTTGTGACTGCTCAGTAGACTGATTACTATTAGTATTGTTCTTACTAATACTCATACTCATAGTGCATGATACACAAAGCCAAACGGCTGCAATAGCTACAACCGCTTTGACTACAATCTCAATTGTTTTGTAAATCTTTTCTTTGTCCATAACAATAAAAGAATTAAAATTAATACTTAATACAATAATAATCTACACAAGTCCAGCAATGAAGCTCAGACATAGCATAAAAAACAGCCAAGGCCTCAGACAAAGTACAATCCTTAAATATCTTACGATGAACACGACCATCATAAAGAGAAAAAAAATGAATAATCACTCTACGATACTTAAGTGAAACACGCTTTGAAGAAGATTTTCTCATAACTATAATAATTGATTACGACACAAATATAATCACAAAAGTAAATTCTACAATATCATGATTATGTTTAATATAGGGGTGCGTAATAATTATTTAATTAGCCTCTATCATGGAAAACATAATATTATAAAAATGGCTGTTCCACACAAGAACAGCCATTTTTATAATATTTACGATTATTGCATTAACTTCTCTATCGCATCAAATTCAGGACCCATTTGCAGATTGTAGTAAACTCGATACAATCCATTTAACCACAAATCTTTTTGGTCAGGTTTCAATTCTTTTGCTTTTTCATAATTAGGTCTTGCCTTTTCATAAAAAGCTTTTAATGTAGCCTGATCATCTTTATATTTAGGATTATTGACATCAGTAGTTGCTTTTTCTGAGAAATCCTGTGCCTGTAAACAGTAAATCAGACCTAAGTTTGAATATGCTTCTGCATAGTTAGGATCAACTTCAATAGTCTTTTTATAGAATTCAATGGCCTTATCATAATCTTTCATATTATGATAGAGATACCCTTTCACATATAAATAGAATGTGTTGTTAGGATCCTTAGCCAGCATGTCGTCTGCAAATTGCATTGCTTCATCAAACTTATTGCTATTGCTATAATAATCAATCAGATGACCAAAAAAGAATGAATGTTCCGGATATTTTTGAATGCCATCTTTTAAAGAAGCAATCCATTTAATAGTATCGCCTTGAGCTTTTAATGCTGTAGAAATGAATTCCATGGCATACTTCCCTACCTCCTTGTCTTCTTTTGCATATGGAGCATATTTCAAGACATTAGGATAATCTTCCATTTTGGCAGCGGCTAAACTTGCATAATAAGCAATTTGAGGTAATACAGTATCTGTTTGAAGCAGATTTTCCTTTTCAAACATTGGATTGGCAGCAATATCTACATAAGTTGCAAAAAAATCAAGAGCTTCTTTATTCTTATCCAAATTGAAATATTGAATACCGCCATTAATCAAATTAGGACGTGCTGCTAATATAGCGGCGCTATTTGATTTTCTGTATTTATTCTTGATTTTACCTTTTTCATTGGGTATTTGTGCAAGTTCGTCACACTTAAAGTAATATTTACACATGTTCAGTGCGCTATTATATACTTTAAGAGTGTCATAAGGCTTTCTCAAATATGCATTTTCCATTTCTTTTTCATTGATTCTTTTTTGAATAAAGCCTGCTACGTCCCATGTTTCGGCATTGTCCTTCGTTTCAGTGTTGGTCAAAGCTCCGTTGATAAGTTTCTCTGCTTGGGCAAAGTCTGGTTTTACTTCGTTAGCAATGCTCTTAGCTTCTTTTACGCTTTTTTCTTGAGCGAAAGTGAAGCCTACTGCAAGTAGTAAGACCATTGAAAATAGTACTCTTTTCATGATTGTAGAAAATTTTAAATTAATATTATGTCTATTCTTCATTTTCATTATTTACTTCATTCTGAGGAGTTTCTGAAATATTTTCATCTTCTTCTGTGATGATATCCTCTTCGGTTTCTGAAGTCACTTTACATACAGAACCAATTTCATCATTACGTTTCTCAAGATTAATCAGTCGTACTCCTTGTGTGGCACGTCCCATAATACGAACATCGGCAACTTTCAGACGAATGGTAATTCCGGATTTATTGATGATCATTAAATCATTTTCATCTGTAACAGACTTGATGGTCACCAATTTGCCCGTTTTATCAGTTATATTCATGGTTTTTACACCTTTACCGCCTCGGTTTGTTTTGCGATAATCTTCAATGTCAGAACGTTTACCATATCCTTGTTCTGATACCACCATAATTGTTTCAGCTTCAGGATCTTTGATACAGATCATTCCAACTACTTCATCTTGTCCGTCTTCATCAAGTGTCATACCACGTACGCCGGTAGCTGTACGTCCCATTACACGTACGGCATTCTCGTGGAAACGAATAGCACGCCCGTTGCGATTGGCGATGATAATTTCATTATTACCATTAGTCATACGTACTTCGATAACACGATCATCTTCACGAATAGTAATGGCATTGACACCATTTTGACGAGGACGAGAATATTGTTCAAGTAATGTTTTCTTAATAACGCCATTCTTGGTACAGAACAATACGTAATGACTATTGATGAAGTCTTGGTCATTCAAGTTTTTCACGCGTAGATATGCGTTTACAGCATCGTCAGAATCAATATTCAATAGATTCTGAATGGCACGCCCTTTAGAATTCTTTGTACCTTCAGGTATCTCATACACTTTTAGCCAATAACACTTACCTTTCTGCGTGAAGAACATCATGGTATTGTGCATTGTTGCGGGATAGATATGTTCCACAAAGTCTTCATCGCGTGTTTCTGTTCCCTTAGAGCCTACTCCGCCTCGATTTTGAGCTCGGAACTCGCTTAATGGAGTACGTTTGATATATCCCATATGAGAAATGGTAATAATCATTTCGTCGTCTGCATAGAAATCTTCCGGATTGAATTCTTCAGATGAATAAACAATTTCAGAGCGACGTTCGTCACCATATTTATCTTTGATCTCGATTAATTCGTCTTTGATAACTTTACGGCAAAGTTCATCGTTGACAAGGATTTCTTCCAAATAGGCAATCTGTTTTTGGATTTCTTCATACTCAGCATGAAGTTGGTCTTGCATAAGGCCGGTCAATTGGCGCAGACGCATTTCTACAATGGCACGTGATTGGATTTCTGTCAGTTCGAAACGTTCCATCAAACCGCTGATCGCATCATTCGGAGTCTTTGCTGCACGAATAATTTTGATTACTTCATCAATATTGTCTGATGCGATAATCAAACCTTCTAAGATATGAGCACGCTCTTTAGCTTTACGTAAATCATATTGAGTGCGGCGAATAACCACGTCATGGCGATGTTCTACGAAGTATTTAATAAGCTCTTTCAGGTTCAATAAACGAGGACGACCATGTACTAGCGCCACATTGTTTACACCAAAAGAAGTCTGTAATAATGTCATCTTATAGAGCTTATTCAGCACTACACTGGCGTTGGCGTCCCGTTTCACATCGATGACAATACGCATACCTTCGCGGTCAGACTCATCATTAGCATTAGAAATGCCTTCTATCCTCTTTTCATTGGCTAAATCGGCAATAGATTTGATTAATTCGGCTTTATTGACTCCGTAAGGAATTTCAGTAACGATAATCTTGTCATGGGTAGAGGTTGTCTCTATTTCTGCTTTGGCGCGCATTACGACACGTCCACGACCAGTTAGATACGCCTCGCGTACGCCACTCATACCATAAATATATCCTCCTGTCGGGAAATCAGGAGCCTTGACATAAGTCATTAAGGACTCAATATCAATATCATTATTATCGATATATGCAATGCAGGCATCTATCACTTCAGATAGATTATGGGTTGGCATATTTGTGGCCATACCTACGGCAATACCAGAAGCTCCATTTACAAGGAGATTTGGGATACGGGTAGGCATCACAGTTGGCTCCAATAATGAGTCATCGAAGTTGGTTTGCATATCAACAGTTTCTTTATCAAGATCCTGCATCATTTCTTCCCCAATCTTCTGCAAACGACATTCTGTATAACGCATGGCGGCAGCACTGTCTCCGTCCACAGAGCCATAGTTACCCTGTCCGTCTACAAGCATGTAGCGCATAGCCCAAGGCTGGGCCATACGAACGAGAGCACCATATACGGAAGAGTCACCATGTGGGTGATATTTACCTAATACCTCACCAACAACTCTGGCAGATTTTTTATAGGGTTTATCCGACGTATTTCCCAGTCCCATCATACCGAAAAGGATTCTTCGGTGAACAGGTTTAAAACCATCTCTAACATCAGGAAGGGCACGCGAAACAATGACCGACATAGAGTAGTCAATGTACGAAGACTTCATTTCCTCCTCGATGTTAATCTTTATAATTCTGTCTTGTTCAAGCATTTAAAAAGATTATTAATTATACATTTTGGGGTTTGTGAAAAACCACGCTAAAGTACTGCTTTTTTACGATATACAAAAGTTTTCCTTCATAAACTTTGTTGCCGGCCACATTCTTACAGAGATTCCCTCTATATAGGATCATGATAGAGTTCACCTGTAAACAAGGGAGGATTGGAAATAGATGAATTGTGCGTTATTATATATAAGGTGTAGGAGAAAAACGGGAATAACATTATGATTTGTGGCACAGGATTTGTACATTATTAATTCAGTTTGTGATACGCAATATAAAGAAATGCGTATCTTTGTAATAGAAAAACCTTTAATTGAGGAGATTAAAATTATATGAACAATCAATTTTCACAAAGAGTTTCTGATATAATAACTTATAGCAAGGAAGAAGCTAATAGGTTGAGAAATAGATATATCGGTCCTGAACATCTCCTACTTGGTATGTTGCGTGACGGCGGTGGAAAGGCTATCGAAATATTGATGAGACTCGATATAGACTTGAAAAAGGTGAAGAAGCGTATCGAAAGTTTTTTGAGAGAGGCTGAAGATGACACCCTATTACCGGATGCAGATGTTCCATTGTCTCCAATGGCTGCTAAGATATTGAAAATGTGTATTTTGGAAGCACGTGTCTTGAAAAGTGCAACTGCCGATACTGAGCATGTATTATTGGCTATATTGAAAGATGGAGATAATTTGGCTGCTACTGTCCTGGAAGAAAATCGTGTAAACTATCAGTTTGTATTCGAGCAGCTTACAATGCAATCTACTAATCCGAACGCAGGAATGGGATTTCAGGAAGAAGATGAAGAGGATGAAGAAGACATGAATATGTCTCATTCTTCCCGTAGCGCAGGAATGGGAACGGCTTCTTCTGCACAAACAGCATCAAAGCAACCCTCTAATGATACTCCGGTATTGGATAATTTCGGTATGGATATGACTCGTGCAGCTGAGGAAGGTAAACTTGATCCTGTGGTTGGGCGTGAACGTGAAATAGAGCGCTTGGCGCAGATTTTGAGCCGTCGTAAGAAAAACAATCCAGTGCTGATTGGCGAACCGGGAGTTGGCAAATCGGCTATTGTAGAGGGACTGGCATTGCGTATTGTCCAAAAGAAGGTATCTCGTATCCTATTTGATAAACGGGTTGTTATGCTTGACATGGCTTCTGTTGTGGCTGGAACTAAATATCGCGGGCAATTTGAAGAGCGTATACGTTCTATTATTAATGAATTGCAGAAGAACCCGAATATAATTCTATTTATAGATGAAATTCATACTATTGTAGGTGCTGGTGCCGCTGCAGGTTCTATGGATGCGGCTAATATGCTGAAACCGGCCTTGGCTCGTGGTGAAATACAATGCATCGGTGCTACAACTCTTGATGAATACAGAAAGAATATAGAAAAAGATGGAGCTTTGGAACGTCGTTTTCAAAAAGTGATTGTAGAGCCCACAACTCCGGAGGAAACCCTTCAAATATTAAAAAATATAAAAGAAAAGTATGAAGAGCATCATAATGTTGATTATACAGATGAAGCGTTGGAGGCATGTGTCAAGTTGTCAGACCGTTATGTAACTGATCGCAACTTTCCTGATAAAGCTATTGATGCTTTGGATGAAGCCGGTTCACGCGTGCATCTAATGAACATAAATGTTCCTAAAGAAATTGAGGTACAGGAAAAGCTAATAGAAGACGCACGTGTTTTGAAGGCTGAAGCGGTGAAATCTCAGAACTTTGAATTGGCTGCTAGTTATCGGGATAGAGAGAAAGAACTTTCTGTTCATTTGGATGAAATGAAAGCTGAATGGGAAGCGCGTCTCAAAGATGATCGCCAAACTGTTGGTGAGGAAGAAATAGCCAATGTAATTTCAATGATGTCTGGGGTACCGGTGCAGCGTATGGCTCAAGCGGAAGGTATCAAACTGGCTGGCATGAAAGAAGATTTGCAAGCCAAGGTTGTGGCACAAGACACTGCTATTGAAAAGCTTACCAAAGCAATATTGCGCAGTCGTGTAGGATTGAAAGACCCTAATCGTCCCATTGGTACATTTATGTTTCTTGGTCCTACCGGTGTAGGCAAAACACACTTGGCAAAACAGCTGGCTAAATACATGTTCGGTTCCAGCGATGCGTTGATACGTATCGATATGAGTGAGTATATGGAAAAATATACGGTGTCTCGTATGATTGGTGCGGCTCCGGGATATGTCGGTTATGAAGAAGGCGGACAGTTGACGGAGAAAGTACGCCGCAAACCTTATTCCATAGTGTTGCTTGATGAAATTGAGAAGGCGCATCCGGATGTTTTCAACATCTTGTTGCAGGTATTGGATGAAGGGCGTCTTACTGACAATTATGGCAGAACCATTGATTTCAAGAATACTGTGATTATTATGACCTCCAATATTGGAACCCGCCAATTGAAAGAATTCGGTCGTGGTGTGGGATTTGCGGCGCAAGCTCGTACGGATGATAACGAACATTCGCGTAGTGTGATTCAAAAGGCGTTGAATAAGACTTTTGCTCCTGAGTTCTTGAACCGTTTGGATGAAATCATAACGTTTGACCAGCTTTCACTGGATGCTATTACAAAAATTGTAGATATAGAGTTGAAAGGCTTGTATGGGCGTGTTGAAGCTATTGGCTATAAGATGGTTGTGGATGATGAAGCCAAAAGATTTCTTGCAACGAAAGGTTATGATGTACAATTTGGTGCTCGTCCGTTGAAACGAGCCATTCAGAATTATTTGGAAGATGGACTTTCGGAACTTATTATTTCGGCTGGGTTACAACCGGGAGATACGA
The DNA here is from genome assembly GCF_025146565.1 of Bacteroides eggerthii. NCBI lineage: Bacteria > Pseudomonadati > Bacteroidota > Bacteroidia > Bacteroidales > Bacteroidaceae > Bacteroides > Bacteroides eggerthii. Next base: position 2,744,468 of record NZ_CP102258.1, read on the forward strand.
TTAACGTTTCTGTAAATAAGGAGAAAGATGAGTTGAATATAACCAAAGCGTAATAAAAGTTTTTATAATAAAAAGCAGTCAAAATGTCAGCTCTTGGGAGCTGGCATTTTTTTTGTGTTCTGTTTGCCAAAGCAATGAAATATAAATATAAATTTAAAATATAAGTTTAGTATGCAAAAAGGAAATATTGGGGTAACTACAGAAAACATTTTCCCCGTTATCAAAAAGTTTTTGTACAGTGATCATGAGATTTTCCTTCGTGAATTAGTATCTAATGCAGTTGACGCTACTCAGAAGCTTAAAACGCTGGCGTCTATTGGCGAATTTAAAGGTGAAGTCGGTGATTTGACAGTACGTGTGTCTTTGGGTAAGGATACGATTACCGTATCAGACCATGGAATTGGTTTAACGGCAGAAGAAATAGATAAATATATTAATCAGATTGCATTTTCGGGAGCGAATGATTTTTTGGAAAAATATAAGAATGACGCCAATGCTATTATCGGCCATTTCGGACTTGGTTTCTATTCGGCTTTCATGGTTGCCAAGAAAGTTGAAATAATTACCAAGTCACATCAGGAAGGAGCTAAAGCTGTGAAATGGACTTGTGATGGTAGTCCCGAATTTACAATTGAAGATACAGAGAAAGCGGAACGCGGTACTGACATAGTTCTTTATATAGATGATGATTGTAAGGAATTCCTTGAAGAAACACGCATATCTTCTCTTTTGAAAAAATATTGTAGCTTCCTTCCTATTCCTGTTGCATTTGGCAAGAAAAAAGAGTGGAAAGACGGTAAGCAGGTTGAAACAGAGGAGGATAACATTATTAATGATGCAAATCCGTTGTGGACACTGAAACCCAGTGAATTAAAAGACGAGGATTATAAAAAGTTCTATCGTGACCTTTATCCGATGTCCGATGAACCGTTGTTTTGGATACATCTGAATGTGGATTACCCGTTCCATCTTACAGGTATATTGTACTTTCCAAAAGTAAAGAGCAACATAGAGTTGAACAAAAACAAAATACAGCTCTATTGCAATCAGGTGTATGTAACGGACTCCGTAGAGGGCATTGTTCCAGACTTTTTGACTTTGTTGCATGGAGTACTTGATTCGCCGGATATTCCATTGAATGTTTCTCGTTCCTATTTGCAAAGTGATTCTAATGTGAAGAAAATTTCTACATACATTACAAAGAAAGTATCCGATCGCTTGCAATCTATATTCAAGAACGATCGTAAACAGTTTGAGGAGAAATGGAATGATTTGAAAATCTTTATTAATTATGGAATGCTCACTCAAGAGGATTTCTATGATAGAGCAAAAGATTTTGCCCTTCTTACCGATACTGATAACAAACATTATACTTTTGAAGAGTATAAGACTTTGATAAAAGACAATCAGACTGACAAGGATGGTAACTTGATTTATCTGTATGCCAACAATAAAGATGAGCAATACAGCTATATTGAGGCGGCCAAGAATAAGGGCTATAACGTATTGTTGATGAATGGACAGCTTGACGTTGCTATGGTAAGTATGTTGGAGCAGAAATTTGAAAAAGTACGTTTTACTCGCGTAGACAGTGATGTCATTGATAACTTGATAGTTAAAGAAGACAAGAAAAACGATGTATTGGATGCCGGTAAGCAAGAGGCTCTCTCTGCTATTTTCAAGAGTCAACTGCCGCAAATCGAAAAAACAGAGTTTAGCATAATGGCGCAATCTTTGGGGGAAAATGCATCGCCGGTGATGATTACTCAAAGTGAGTATATGCGTCGTATGAAAGAAATGGCTAATATTCAGGCCGGAATGAGTTTTTATGGTGAAATGCCGGATATGTTTAACTTGGTATTGAATGCTGATCATAAGTTAGTCAAAGAGATTCTGGATGATGAAGATAGAGAATGTACAGCAGCTATTGCACCGGTTCAGAAAGAAATGGATGATATCAACAACCGTCGTAATGAACTGAAAAAGAAACAGGAAGGCAAAAAAGATGAGGAGATTTCTACTGTTGAAAAAGATGAAGTAGACAGTTTGGACAAGAAGTGGGAAGAACTGAAAGCACAGAAAGAAAGTCTGTTTGCCAACTATGCCGCCCATAATAAAGTTGTTCGTCAATTGATTGATTTGGCTTTGCTTCAAAACGGCATGTTGAAAGGTGAGGCTTTGAATAACTTTGTTAAAAGAAGCATTGATCTGATTAAATAAGCCCCTTTAAATTTATTATATAGGGCATTACAGCTTATATGAGTTGTAATGCCCTTTTTTTGTCTGTTTTTTCGTAATGATTATGTTTTTTTCCGTTGGATACGAGGTTTTTGGAAACTATTGTCTATATTTGGACATTGAATAAACTAGTATATTTCACTCGAAACTATATTCATGAAAAGATTTCTTTTGTTTTTGTCACTCTGCCTGTTCTTTCTGCCGTTTACTCAAGCTCAGAAAGTAGGACTTGTTTTGAGTGGCGGTGGTGCAAAAGGCATGACGCATATCGGTATTATTCGTGCTTTGGAAGAAAATAATATTCCTATCGATTACATTACCGGTACTTCTATGGGAGCTATTATTGGTTCGCTTTACGCTATGGGATATTCTCCTGATGATATGGAAGCATTGCTGCGCTCAGAAGACTTCAAACGTTGGTATTCGGGGCAAATAGAACCCGAATATGGGTATTACTTTAAGCAAAACCGACCTACTCCGGAGTTTTTCAATATTCGTTTCTCTTTTAAGGATTCGTTGCATATCAAGCCTCAGATACTTCCTACTAGTATGGTAAACCCTATTCAGATGAATTTGGTTTTTGTCGAGCTTTTTGCACGTGCTACAGCGGCATGTAATGGGGATTTTAATCATCTGTTTGTGCCTTTTCGTTGCATAGCTTCCGATGTGTATAACAAAAGGCCGTTGATTATGCGTAAGGGGGATTTAGGAGATGCGGTACGCGCTTCGATGAGCTTTCCGTTTGTATTCAAACCGATAGAAATTGATAGCGTTTTAGCTTATGACGGTGGAATTTATAATAATTTCCCGACTGACATCATGCGCGAAGATTTTCGGCCGGGAGTCATTATTGGTAGTGTAGTGGCTGCTAATCCCGGTAAACCAAAAGAAAATGATTTGATGAGTCAGCTTGAGAACATGATTATGCAGAAAACGGACTATACTCTTCCGGATTCTTTGGGTATTGTTATGACATTTAAGTATGATGACGTAAGTCTTTTGGATTTTGATCGTTTGCAAGAATTGCACGATATCGGCTATAATCGGACTATCAGCCTGATGGATTCTATAAAAAGTCGTATACATCGGAGAACAAGTGCAGAGAATGTACGTTTAAGGCGTCTTGTATATCGAAGCAATTTACCTCAGTTCCGTTTTAGAGACATCTATATAGAAGGAGCTAATCCACAGCAGCAAGCCTATATTAAAAAAGAGTTCCATGATGAAGACCATGAGGTGTTTACATATGAAGATTTGAAGCGTGGTTATTTTCGCCTATTATCCGATAATATGATATCGGAGATTATCCCACATGCGGTTTATGATCCCAAAAACGACTTATATTCATTGCATTTAAAGGTTAAAATGGAGGATAATTTCTCTGTACGAATGGGCGGAAGTGTTTCTACGACCAGTTCTAATCAGATTTATTTAGGACTGGGATATCAGAATCTGAACTATTATTCCAAAGAAATTACTCTTGACGGTCAGATTGGTAAGGTGTATAATAATGCGCAACTTATGGCTAAAATAGATCTTCCTACTCGTGTTCCGACCTCCTATCGCCTTATTGCTTCTTTGAGCACGTTCGATTATTACAAAAAGGATAAGCTTTTCTCTAAAAATGATAAACCTTCTTTTAATTCTAAAGATGAGCGTTTTGTGAAGTTGATGGTGGCTCTGCCTTTTTTAGCAAATAAGCGAGCCGAAATAAGTATCGGATATGGAAAGCTTCAGGATAATTATTTCCAATCCAATGTGATAAACTTTGATAAAGATCGTTCGGACAGGAGTACTTACAACCTTTTAGGAGGTGCTATAGGCTTTTATGGTAGTACATTGAATGCACGACAATATGCCACAAAAGGCTATTTTGAAAAATTGGTAGCACAGGTTTTTACCGGAAAAGAAAAGTTTATACCGGGAAATCCTACAGAAACAAGTTTCACAACTAAAGACCGGCAGTCTTGGTTACAAATTTCTTATATGAAATATGCGTATCATACCATGGCTCCAAAGTTTACTTTGGGGTGGATGGCGGAAATGCTATATTCATCGAAGAATTTTTCAGAGAATTATGCGGCAACTATGTTGCAGGCTGCAGATTTTTCTCCGACTCCCCATAGCAAGATAATGTATAATGAGGCATTCCGGGCCAATCAGTTTTTAGCGGCAGGTATCAAACCGATTTTTGTTTTCAATGACATGTTTCAAGTTCGTTCTGAACTTTATGGATTCATGCCTATATTTCCTATTAAAAAGAATGCTTTGAACAAGGCTTATTACGGAAAAGCGTTTTCCCGCTTTGAATATTTGGGAGAAATTTCAGTGATATGTCAATTACCATTCGGAGCGATATCAGCATATGTAAATCATTATAGTTCACCGAAAAAGGAATGGAATGTGGGGCTGACACTCGGTTGGCAATTGTTTAATTACCGATTCATTGAGTAATTTTCCTCAAAAAAAGTGTGCATATTGTTTGCTAATTTAGAAAAAGTACGTATCTTTGCACCCGTTAAACAAAAAGGCCGCGTAGCTCAACTGAATAGAGTAGCTGACTACGGATCAGCCGGTTACAGGTTTGAATCCTGTCGCGGTCACAATTTGTTAATAATAAAGGTCGCGTAGCTCAACTGAATAGAGTAGCTGACTACGGATCAGCCGGTTACAGGTTTGAATCCTGTCGCGGTCACAATTTGTTAATAATAAAGGTCGCGTAGCTCAACTGAATAGAGTAGCTGACTACGGATCAGCCGGTTACAGGTTTGAATCCTGTCGCGATCACAAAAACCTCTACATTTATTGTAGAGGTTTTTTGTTTGTTGCATTATAAGATTGACCCATAAAAAAAGCCTCGCTAATGCGGGGCTTTTTTATGCTCTAATATATAATTTAGCATTTGATATTTAATTCGTTTAATATCGTACGCATAGCTTCGAAAGTTGTGATTCTAGTTGGCACGAGTGGCAGACGAAGTTTATTTTCAATCATTCCCATTGCATTTAGCATAGCTTTAACTCCAGCAGGATTACCGTCTACAAAGAGTAATTTGAATAATTCAGCAAATTTGTGATGAATTGTCAGTGCATTTTGGTAATCTCCTTGTAATGCCAAGCGCACCATACGACTGAATTCGCGCGGGAAAGCATTTCCTATGACCGAGATGATGCCAACTGCCCCTAAGGTGATCAAGGGAAAGGTGATGCCGTCATCGCCTGAAATAACGTCGAAATTAGCAGGTTTATTTTTGATGATATCATCCATTTGGGTAATGTCACCTGATGCTTCCTTGATTGCAATGACGTTTTTGAAGTCACGTGCAATTCGTAAGGTTGTTTCAGCTTTCATATTTACACCGGTGCGTCCCGGTACGTTATAGAGTACAATAGGGAGCTCTGTGGCTTCGGATATCGCTTTATAATGCTGGTAAATACCTTCTTGAGAAGGCTTGTTGTAATATGGTACAACAGAAAGAATCGCATCTACTCCGGTAAAATCGTCATTTTTTAGAGTATCTACCACAGCGCGAGTATTATTTCCTCCTACTCCGAGTAAAATAGGTATTTTCCCATTCACCCGTTCGATAACCATTTTCTTAATTTTCTTTTTTTCGTCTTCAGTCAAAGTCGGAGTTTCTGCTGTGGTACCAAGCACGCATAAAAAGTCAGTGTTGTTTTGAAGCTGATAGTCTACTAAACGCATCAATGCATCGTAATCAACGCTTTCATCCTCTTTAAATGGAGTAATCAGCGCTACCCCCATTCCTTTCAATCTAGTCTGTATCATGAGTATTATAAAGTAGTCTCTAATTAAATGACTCGCAAAAGTACGATTTTTTTCGATTTACCATACAAATATAAGCTATAAAAAAGCTTTTTGTGGAAATTTGTTAGGATATGAGCGTTAAAAACTCATCTTCGCTTATAATCTTTATACCCAGTTTATGGGCTTTTTCCAGCTTGGACGGCCCCATATTTTCACCTGCCAGAATAAAACTGGTCTTGGTGGAGATACTGCCAACGTTCTTTCCACCATTTTTTTCTATCAGATCTTTATATTCGTCTCGAGAATGATGGGTGAATACGCCGCTTATTACGATAGATTGTCCTGCCAGTTTATCCGTATATTCATTCAAATCTTCTTCTTTACGATATAGTTGCAACCCGGCAGATTTCAGACGTTCTATAAGACTGACATTCAATGGACTTGAGAAGTATATTAAGATGCTTTGCGCTATTTTTTCCCCGATTTCATCGATACTTGTCAGCTTTTCGAGATCTGCATTTTCCAGTTCCTCTATATTATTAAAGGATTTGGCTATTTTTTTGGCTACTGTTTCACCCACGAAACGAATTCCCAATGCAAAAAGCACTCTTTCAAAAGGAACTTCTTTGCTTGCCTTGATTCCTTTAATAATGTTTTCTGCAGATTTCTCACCCATACGGTCTAAATTTTTAATATCCTCTGCTGTGAGTTGATATAGATCTGCCGTATCCTTGATTAATCCCAAACGATAGAACGTATCTACGGTCTCCGGACCCAGTCCGTCAATATTCATAGCCTTGCGACTGATAAAATGCTCTATTTTGCCTTTTATTTGGGGGGGACAAGCTGTTTCGTTAGGACAATAGTGGGCTGCTTCTCCTTCATAACGTACCAACTTGCTGCCACATTCCGGGCAATGAGTGATAAATTTTACTTTTTCACCGATAAGCATGCCGCGTGCATCTTTGTCCACCCCTGTAATTTTGGGTATGATTTCTCCGCCTTTTTCCACATAGACCATATCTCCGATATGTAAGTCCAACCCTTCGATAATATCAGCATTGTGCAGGGAGGCTCTCTTCACAATAGTACCGGATAGTTGTACGGGGTCTAAGTTGGCGACAGGAGTTATTGCTCCGGTGCGTCCTACCTGATAAGTAACCCTGTTTAAACGCGTTAAGGCACGTTCTGCCTGAAATTTGTATGCTATTGCCCAACGAGGAGATTTTGCGGTGAAACCAAGACTTTTTTGTTGGCGCATACTGTTGACTTTTAGTACGATACCGTCTGTCGCAACCGGCAGGTTTTTACGTTCAGTATCCCAGTATCGAATATATTCGAATACTTCTTCAAGGCTGTGAGTTTTTTTCGTGTGCTCTGAGATCTTAAATCCCCAACCGGCGGCTGTTTGCAGATTCTCATAATGCCCGTCACAAGGCAATTCCTCTCCTAAAAGATAGTATAGATAGGCATCAAGCTTACGTGAAGCTACAATAGCGGAGTTTTGCAGTTTTAAAGTTCCGGACGCGGCGTTGCGTGGATTGGCAAAAAGCGGTTCTTCACGTGCTTCTTTTTCCCGATTGAGTTCTTCAAATACCTCCCAAGGCATTAATATTTCTCCTCTGATCTCAAAATGTTCAGGATAATTGTTGCCATGTAAAACCAATGGTATGGTGCGGATTGTTTTTACATTGTCTGTCACATCGTCGCCTTTTTCGCCGTCTCCTCGGGTTACAGCACGTACTAACTTGCCGTTCTCGTAGGTCAATGAAATGGACGTTCCGTCGTATTTCAATTCGCAGCATATTTCAAAATCCTCATTCAGAGCTTTTTTTACTCGGTCATAAAAGTCCGTTACTTCATTTTCGGAATAAGTGTTTCCTAACGAAAGCATGGGATATTTATGAGTTACCTGTGTGAAGTTCTTGTTCAAGTCACTTCCTACGCGCATGGTGGGAGAATTTTCATCTTGATACTCAGGATGCTCTTTCTCAAGGTCCTGCAATTCGCGCATCATGTCATCGAACTCTTTATCTGATATTTCGGGGGTATTCAGCACGTAATAATTATAATTGTGCCGATGGAGGTCGGTGCGTAATTGGTCTATTCTTTCTTTTATTGTCATAACGATTTTAGAGTTTGTACGCAAAAATACGGGTTTCTCCCGAATATTTTTTGCTTTTACTCTTAACTTACACTATTTTTGCGGAAAAATTAAGTATATGCGTATTGACATCATCACTGTTTTGCCGGAAATGATTGAAGGCTTCTTCAACTGCTCCATAATGAAACGCGCTCAAAATAAGGGGCTTGCAGAAATCCACATTCATAATCTTCGCGATTATACAGAAGATAAGTATCGCCGGGTAGATGATTATCCTTTTGGTGGGTTTGCCGGAATGGTTATGAAAATAGAGCCCATAGAGCGCTGCATCAATACTTTGAAGGCAGAACGAGAATACGACGAGGTAATTTTTACAACTCCGGATGGTGAGCAGTTCAATCAGCCTATGGCCAATACGTTGTCTTTGGCTAAAAATCTCATTATTCTCTGTGGGCATTTCAAGGGGATTGATTATCGCATTCGAGAGCATCTTATTACAAAAGAAATCAGTATTGGCGACTACGTACTGACAGGTGGTGAACTGGCAGCTGCCGTTATGGCTGATGCGATTGTTCGCATTATCCCCGGGGTTATCTCTGACGAGCAGTCTGCTCTTTCCGATTCCTTTCAGGATAATCTTTTAGCTGCTCCGGTCTATACGCGTCCTGCTGATTACAAAGGCTGGAAAGTTCCGGAAATTTTACTATCCGGTCACGAGGCTAAAATTAAGGAATGGGAATTGCAACAGTCACTTGAAAGAACTCGTAAACTACGTCCAGATTTGTTGAATGAGTGATATGTAAAATGTAAATAAAAAGAAAAAGGACATTCATGAGTGAATGTCCTTTTTTATGAAAATTGTTTGCGAATGGCTATGCCTTGTTAAGTGTTATATCTCAAGCGCACCTATTATTTCCTTCACAGACTTATAATTGTGTCTGTTGAGATAATCATCAATTCCTTCTGCAACCTTCACGGTTATTGCCGGATCGATAAAGTTTGCTGTACCAATTTGTATGGCAGAAGCTCCTGCAAGCATGAATTCTACTGCATCTTTCCAATTCATGATACCTCCCAGTCCTATGACTGGTATTTTTACCGCCTTAGCAACTTGCCATACCATACGGAGTGCAATGGGTTTCACTGCTGCTCCGGACATACCTCCCGTTACAGTAGAGAGTATAGGACGCTTGCGTTCCGCGTCCACAGCCATTCCTAGCAAGGTATTGATGAGTGATACGCTATCTGCACCGCCATTTTCGGCTGCACGTGCTATTTCTGTAATATCTGTAACGTTGGGTGAGAGTTTTACGATAAGTGTCTTTTTGTAAACTGAGCGTACAGCTTTTACTACTTCTTCAGCGCCTTTGGCTGTAACTCCAAACGCCATTCCACCTTGCTTGACATTAGGGCAGGAAATATTTAACTCTATGGCAGGAATATTTACAAGATCGTTGATGATTTCCGCTGTTTTCACATAATCTTCAATGGCAGAACCTGAAACATTCACAATCATATTGGTTCTGATATCCTTGATGCGCGGATAGATATGTTCAACAAAATAATGCACACCTTTATTTTGCAGTCCCACAGCATTTAACATGCCGGACGGAGTCTCTGCCATGCGCGGATATGGGTTACCTTCACGTTTGTGAAGAGTGGTGCCTTTTACAATTATACCACCTATTCGCGATATATCGATGAAATCGGCAAATTCTTCACCATATCCAAAAGTTCCGGATGCCGTCATTACCGGATTCTTCATTTGCAGTTCGCCAATATTTACACTTAAATCTGCCATAATAGTTTATTTGTATTAAAAACCGGACCTTCTTTACATACACATAAATGACCTTCCGTAGTATTTTCCACGCAACATAAGCAGGCTCCTATGCCACATGCCATCATGTTCTCCAGGGATACTTCACAATTGATGCCTTTACTTTTAGCATATTTAGCTACGGCCATCATCATCGGTTTAGGCCCGCAGGTATATATTTGTTCAAAATTCACTTTGCTTAATATAGAGTGCTGGGTGACATATCCTTTTTCGCCATAGCTGCCGTCTTCCGTAGTGGTATATACTTCTCCATAAGCAGCGAATTCTTCTAATTGCAGCAAGTCTTTATTGCTTCTGGCGCCTAACAGGAACGTTGGTTTGCTTCCGTTTTTAGCTAATTGTTCACCTAAATACAGCATAGGTGCTGTGCCTACACCACCACCTACTAATAGAAGCTTATCTGAGGGCTTTTCAGGCATTGTGAAGCAATTTCCCAACGGAAGTACTACATTGATTGCGTCTCCCTTTTTCGCTTCGCCTAAACGCTTGGTTCCGTCACCAACAAGTTGAATGAGGAACCAAACCTCATTCCGTTTTTTGTCTACATAATTAATAGAGATAGGACGCCGTAGGAAAGTCGTTGGTGAACCGTCTACACGAATCTCTGCAAATTGTCCCGGTAGCATTTCCGGAAGCGGGGACGAAGAAGTCAATTTCAGCAGCGCATAATTGGCATGCAGACGAACATTCTCGGTCACTGTCAGATCTAAAATATATTTTTTCATATTATCTATAAAGAAGAATTATCTTTCGGCTGCAAAGATACGGGAATTTGTGCAAATAGCCGTAGCTGTCTTCTAATTTTCCGGTTTGAATGTTTCGTAAGTATTATCATCAAAGAAAATTCTTATTTCGGTTATTTTCCTTGGTGGCCTTTCTTTATAGATAATCTCTTGTTTTACAATCTCTTTGGTGGGCTTTTGTGCTGTTTCTAATGCGATTTCCTTGCGATTTTCCGAAACATTCGGTTCATAGGACGGGTTTTCTGGATTGTCAGCAAATAGCGGATAGTCAAATCCACCGCTTTCAGTGGAAGAGGAATCATTACTCATATTTCCTTCCCCCGTTAGCAACCATTCCAAGTTAATGTCCTTGTAACATTGGTGCAACTTCAGAATTACTTCTGTACTTGGATATTTATTGCGAGAACCTAAAATGTGAGAAATGGTAGCTTGGGCCACTCCAATGCTTTCGGCAAATGCTCCGGCAGTTAGTTTTTCCCGATCCATTATCATCTTAAATCTATCTTTTATACTCATGGTGTGATTATTATTACAATTGTATTCCTAAACTATCCGATTACAAAAGTAAATAATAAAAATCACAAAAGCAAATCATAATTGTAATATGTGATTTTTTACAGTTGTACTCCTGATCATTACTTATGTTATATATTAATGTGCAATGTCTATTATTGATTGATTTATCATTAATATTTTTAGTTTAATTAAAATCTATATTTTATTGATATATAATGTATTATATACACTATATTTGCTTGATTTTACCTGTATTACAATTGTTTCATGCTTGTTATTTGTTCTATTAAGCCTTTGCTATAATAAAATGTGGTATAGTTAAGATTTATAGCTATTTATATTTCTAAAATGTTACTATTAATGGTTTGTTGTATAAACGTATAATGAGCGATATTATTAATGCAAATTTCGATATTTACAATTGTATTGATGATATAATATGTATATTTGGTATATATTACCATTGTATTTTATACAATAGTAATATATGCTTTTTACGAAAGTTATATTCCATAGTTGCAGTGCACAACTATTCTCTCTATTTAGTATTGATGGATAAATTTGGATGGGCTATTTTTTTAAGAAAATGGGTGACAATTAGCAAGCGGATTTATATTCTCTCTGTTCCACTTCTCATTAAGATGAAATCTTTGCCTTATTTCCGTATAAATGTCTGGATGATTAAAAAAATGCGATTCTCAGGGCATCTTTTTGGGGGTATTTTATTGTATATTAGTCTTTTATACTACTTTTAGGGTTATTGGCAAAGAGGTGAAATAGAAAAAAAGGGGGAAATTCCCCCTAAATGTGACAGAATGATACAAAAATGAACAGTTTCTTCTATTTACTTTATTGTAGGAAAGGTTATGTTCAAAGGAGTTTTTAATGCAGGATTTTAAAGATCAACTCACGCAAGAGATCGCTGTCATTTAATGAAGAGTTGCCTACTCCTTTGGATTTTGCATCCGTATATCGTATTTCTCCAATGATTTGCATGGTTTTTACTCCATTATATCGCCGCATGGCATTTAGATATTCACGAGACTGCCATGGAGTCTTTAAGCCTATGAATGAAGCAATGCCTTGCTCTGTTTTTTCGGGAGCGTAATAGGCTAACATTAAGTTGGAAAAGAATCCAAAAAGTAAAGATAAAGTCATTTGAATCGGATTGGTTTTTGGATTTTCTTCAAAATATTTTATTATTTTATTCGCTTTCAAGATGTCCTTTTCCACAATGGCGCTACGGAGCTCAAAGTTGTTATAATCTTTGCTGATTCCAATGTTTCGCTCTATCTGTTCGGGGGTAACGCGTGTCTGGCTTTTTGGAAGTGTAATAATCAGTTTCTCCAGCTCTCCGGTAAGGCGACTGAGATCGGTTCCTACGAAATCGGCAAGCATGGAAGTTGCTTTGGGATCCATGTCTACCCCCTTACGTTTCATGTATGACGTGATGAATGTCGGAAGCTGGGCATCCCTTACTTTCTTAGATTCGAACAGTATGCCGGACTTTTCTATTTCGGCAGCCAGCTTTTTCCTTCTGTCCAGTGTGCCATGCTTGTGGCATATTACCAATATAGTGGAAAGCAAAGGCTTCTGAAGGTAATAGGAAAGCTCTTCCATGTTGCGTATGTTCTGTGCTTCCTTTACCACAACCACTTGGTGTTCTGACATCATCGGATAACGTTTGGCGGCATTGATGATTGTAGCTACATCTACGTCTGCACCATACATTACGGTCAGGTTGAACTCTTTTTCGGTTTCATTCAGTATATTGTCCGTTATATAATCCGAAAGAAGATCGATGTAATATGGTTCTTCGCCCATTAAATAATAGACGGGGCGGTATTGTCCGGCTTTTAGCTCTTTGATAATGTCGTCACACGTGATTTCCTGCTTTGCCATATTTTTTTGCTTTACCAGTCGAATTTCAGATGTTTTACGGTTTTCTTTTCGTCAATAATCATACGCAGGGATGCGATGCCTATTTCAACGTGTTCCGTTACGTAATTTTGGGTTACTATATTATCGCTCTTATCGGTCTTGACCCCTTCGGGAATCATTGGTTGATCGGACACCAGTAATAAGGCTCCTGTCGGGATATGATTGGCAAAGCCGCAGCTGAATAAAGTTGCCGTTTCCATGTCAACTGCCATGGCGCGCGTCTTCTTGAGGTATTCTTTGAAGTTTTCATCATGTTCCCAAATACGGCGATTGGTAGTATATACGGTTCCGGTCCAGTAATCACGCGCATAGTCGCGAATGGCGGAAGAAACGGCACGTTGCAGCATAAACGCCGGTAATGACGGCACTTCCGGTGGAAAATAGTCGTTTGAGGTACCTTCGCCACGGATGGCGGCGATTGGAAGGATAAGGTCCCCTATTCTATTTTTTTTGTCTATACCACCGCATTTGCCTAAAAACAGACATGCTTTAGGCTGAATAGCGCTCAGTAAATCCATGATAATGGCGGCATTAGGGCTTCCCATTCCAAAATTGATAATGGTTATTCCTTCCGCACTGGCAGAAATCATATTGGCATCTTTGCCGAGAATGGGAACATTGAACTTTTCAGCGAAAATTTCCACATACTTGTTGAAGTTGGTCAACAGGATATACTCTCCAAAATCTTCCAGGTTACGTTTTGTGTAACGGGGTAGCCAATTAGCGACGATTTCTTCTTTTGTTTTCATAAGATTTCATTAAATTTGTTCCCTAAAGAGTCGTTAAGGAGTGATTGTTTAACTTACAAAGTTACAATAAAAAAGTAAAAACAAGAAATTAAAATAGAATGTTCTCACTGAACTTGCCGGCATTTGATGCCAAAATTGCTATGAGGGACGGGAAAAGGAGTATTTTTGACGTAGTCCGTCGCCGATATGTTGCTTTGACTCCTGAGGAATGGGTGCGACAGCACTTTGTGCACTTTCTTTTGGTGCATAAAGGTTATCCGCAGGCGCTTATGGCAAACGAGGTGCAGGTGCAATTGAATGGCACTAAAAAACGCTGTGATACAGTGCTTTACAGGCGTGATCTCACAGCGCGTATGATTGTGGAATACAAGGCTCCCGAAGTGGAAATTACTCAAAAGGTTTTCGATCAGATTACCCGTTACAATATGGTATTGAAGGTGGACTATCTGATAGTGAGTAATGGTATCAGGCATTATTGCTGTCGTATGGATTATGAAAATAATAGTTATATTTTCTTACAAGATATACCCGATTACAAGGATCTTTGATTTGAGTCACTGAGTGAGCTGCAATGAGTCCCTGAGTGAAAGGGATTCAGTCAGGGAGTCAATGCCTTTCACTCAGGGACTCATTGTATCCCCTCTCAGAGTAGCTTCTGGACGGGGGATGAAAATGTTGATGATGTGTGAAAATGATAGTAAAAAATACGTATCCCCTCCTACTCCTATAAGTTTGGACAAATGTGTGAAATTAATTGGAAATAGCAAAATAGGCCTACTTTTGATTTTCATGTTCACAAATAAGGTTCAGGCTGTTATTCATCTCATAAAATAACTGCCTGAACCTTATTGGGTTTATCGCAAGAATTACGGAATTTATTCAGCGTCTGCTGCTTTCTTTCTGCTTCTTGTTGTTTTTTCTTTTACCGGTTCTTCTTTCACTTCCGGAGCAATACCTGCCAGTTCCGGGTCAATCATGATACGTCCGCAATATTCGCAAACAATGATTTTCTTACGTGAACGGATGTCCAATTGTCTTTGAGGCGGAATTTTGTTGAAGCAACCACCGCAGGCATCACGCTGTACATAAACGATGCCCAAACCGTTGCGTGAATTTTTGCGGATACGCTTGAAAGACTGGAGCAGACGCGGTTCGATTTTTGTTTCGAGATCTTTGGCTTTGTCTCTTAGCTTTTCTTCTTCCTGTTTGGTTTCAGAAATGATTTCGTCCAGCTCATTCTTCTTTACGTCCAGATCTTTTTGTCTTTCTTCCAAAGCGGCAATGCTTTCTGCTGCTTCCTGAGATTTCACTTCCTCATCAGCGGTAAACTCTTTGATTCTCTTTTCGCAAAGCTCAATTTCCAATGTTTGGAACTCGATTTCTTTACTTAGGAAGTCATATTCGCGGTTGTTACGTACGTTTTCCTGTTGTTCTTTATATTTTGCAACGGAAGCTTTTGCGGTTTCGATCTCTACTCTTTTGGTAGCAATAGCGGATTTCAATTCGGAAACCTCCGACTGGATTCTTTCGATACGGGTACTCAAACCGGCAATTTCATCTTCCAAGTCTTGCACTTCCAGAGGAAGCTCGCCTCTCAACGTCTTGATTTCATCAATTTTAGACAACATGGTCTGTAATTGGAACAAAGCTTTTAATTTCTGCTCCACTGTCAATTCCTGAGGATCTTTTTTTGCTTCTTTAGCCATTTTAATTACATGTATTTTATGGGATTCGTATTTACTTTGCTTGGTTGAACTTCAACAGCAGGAAACAAATCCCGGATTATTGTATAAAATATTTCTTTTGTATACTGTTCGCTTTCATAATGCCCTATCTCTGCCAACAGGATGTCTGTGTCGTGGCCGAAATAGTCGTGGTATTTTATTTCGCCGGTAATGAAGACATCAGCATGGTTGCGTATGGCAAGCGGCATGAGAAAAGCCCCTGCACCGCCACATAGGGCAACGGTCTGTATCTCCCGCCCGGTCAGTTTGTTGTGTTTCAGGCAACCCACTTCAAAGGTTTTCTTGATACGCTTCAGGAACTCCAATTCGGTTTCCGGAGCTTCCAATTCGCCGATAACGCCTGCTCCGGCTTGTTGCCAGGAGTTCTGCAACGGATATAAATCAAATGCAGGTTCCTCGTACGGATGTGCGGCGAGTAACGCTTTTATTGCTTCTGCTTTTCGGTAAGCTGGCAGAATGGTTTCGATACGCGTCTCCTTTTCCACATGCCGCTCGCCGATTTTTCCGCAATAAGGATTGGCGCTTTCAAGAGCACGAAACATTCCCTCGCCCTCCACATTGTAGCTGCACGAATCATAATTGCCGATACATCCGCATCCGGCAGATGCCAATGCTGTGCGTACTTGTTCCGCCTGTGCGGCAGGTACGAATGTCACCAGTTTCAATAAAGCGTTTTCTTTGGCTTCCAGTACACGTACATTCTTTAATCCGATTTTCTCGGCAATCTTGAAATTCACTCCTTCCGGTGCATTGTCCAGGTTAGTGTGGGCGGAATAAATGACAAGGTCGTTCTTGATAGCTTTCAAGATACAACGCTCCACATAGTCCTTTCCTGTAATGGATTTATAACCTTTGAAGATAAGCGGATGATGCGATATGACAAGATTGTACCCTAACGCAATTGCTTCGTCCAATACGGCTTCAGTAACGTCAAGACACAACAAAGCCCCTGTTGCTTCCGCATCTGTCAATCCAATTTGCAGGCCGGCATTGTCAAATCCGTCTTGCAATGGCAGAGGCGCGAACCGTTCAAGGGCGCTTACTATCTCCTTAATTTTCATTATCGGTAGAAAATTTGGTTGCAAATATACATAAAAGTAGCGAATTACGGCTTACTTTTTACTTTTTTTTCTATCATGACAGGCCGTAGCTTTCCGTAGGCGTCGAAAGACTTACGCGAAGCCAATGAAATGGTTATCATCAGTGAAAGCATAGATGCCGTAAATGTGATAACCATAATCATCATCTGATATTTGATAGCGACATTGGGACTACTCCCGCCCAATATCTGTCCAATCATTGTTCCGGGAAATGCTACCAAGCCCATGACAGAGATATTGGCGATGAGCGGACTGAATGCCTTGATAATGGCCTGACGGATAAACGGCGCTTGCGCTTCTGTACGGGTAGCCCCGTTACCAAGCAGATAGCGGTAAAGTTGTTGCTCGCGTTTCAATCCGCTATAATAAGTATTTAGGGCTATAACATTACTGGATAGCATGTTTCCCATCAATATGCCGAAAATAGGAATGAAGTATTGGGCACTGAACACATTTTCAAGACGCAGTACGATTCCTATAAAATACATTCCCACGCATACCACGCTACACAGAAAACCTACGGATATAGGTATCAGTAATATCCTGCGTTTCAGTTGTGTGCGTGCCAGTGCCGTTTGCGAAGCTACGAGTATCATGACGATTACCCACAGGAAATTAATCCACGGATTATTCCAAAGAAAAAGGTATTTCAGATAAACGCCGATGAAGAAAAGCTGCACAATCATGCGTGCCGTACCGATGAGAGTTGCACGTAGCAGGCCGGTCTTGAATTTCCATATATAGAATAATGGTATTAATAGCAAAAGTAGTCCGATGCCCAGACTGAGGTATGATATGTCGATAGTTCCCATGAGTATTTTCGATAGCTTGTAATGCAAAGGTAGCGCTATTAATAAATTATGGAAGAATTTATTAATAAATTTACCGGAATTTATTAATAAATCTTGGAAAATTCATTAGTGTTTTGGTGGTTCTCTTTTTCCTGCGGAATTAGCGGATAAATAAGAAAACCAATGCGGATGCAATAATAATGCACCCTCCAATAATAATCAGCATCATTCGTACGGTATGTTTCTGTTCGGAATGTTCCTTTTGCCGGGTAAATTTGGTTATCTTTTCCATGTCTTCTGCAGTTGTATTGTGAGGCATGCGGCGCCCTTTGTGCATTTTATCTAAACGCTCATTGAGACGCTCCCGGCGAAGAAGGCGTAAATTGCGGTTCTCCTTATCACGACGTATCATATCAAAAACAAATCCGGCAAAACTCATGGCTTTATGTTTATCAGGTTTGTCACATTATTATATGTCGGTCACATCCTTTGGCGAAATCCATGTCGTGTGATACTGCCAGTACGGCGGTTCCCTTTTGGGTTTGATGCCGTAAGAAGGCCAGCACTCTCTCCGTAGAACCCGAATCGAGTGCCGAAGTCGGCTCGTCCACAATGATTAGTGGCTTGTTGATCATGGAAGCTACGGCTATCATCATGCGTTGGCGTTGGCCGCCGGATATCTCATTTACACGTTTATAATATAACTCTTCTTCAAGTCCTAATTCTTCAAAGCAATTGAATAGTTGCATTTCGGAGAACGGTGTGGCTCGATTGGCTTTCAGACTGAAAGGCAGCTGTATCATGTCTTTTACCCATTCTAACGGTAGCGCCAATTCTTGTGGAATCCAAGCTATTTGTTTGCGAATGAGGTCTATGCTGTTTTTATCCGATACGATGTTATTGACCGTAATACGTCCTTCTTTTAATGGAGTAAACCCCAGTATGGCATTGAGAAGAGATGTCTTTCCGCATCCCGACGAACCGGAAATACAGGCAATCTCTCCCCTCCTCAATTGCAGGTTGAAGTTGGAGAATAGTATATCATGACCGTATGCAATACTGGCACCCTCTATTTGTAACATAAATAAATTCTTTAGTCCTTATTGCAAAGGTAAGGAAAAAAGATTTGCAAAGATAACTTTATACTTTTATCTTTGTATCACTAATTAATTCGGGAAAAAAAGTATGATACAGAACGAACGGGATTGCCGCCATGAGCATGTACTGGGCGTGGCGAGACAAATGATGACTGCCGCACGCACAGCGCCTAAAGGGAAAGGTGTAGATGTAATTGAAACGGCACTGGTTACAGGAGAAGACCTGAAAAAACTTTCAGAAAAAATGAGTGCCATGGCAGAAGAATTGGGTATGAAGTTCTTTCTGCGTGATGCGGCAAACGTTTTGCAAGCAGAATGTGTTGTTATAATAGGTACGCGCGAGCAGGCGCAAGGGTTGAACTGCGGTCATTGTGGCTTTCCAACTTGTGCCGGGCGTTCCGAGGGTGTGCCATGTGCCTTGAATACGGTTGATGTGGGGATTGCTGTCGGCTCTGCTTGCGCTATGGCTGCCGATATGCGGGTGGATACCCGGGTGATGTTCTCTGCCGGACTGGCTGCACAACGAATGAATTGGCTGAAGGATTGCAAGGCGGTATTCGCTATTCCGGTCAGCGCTTCTTCCAAGAATCCGTTCTTTGATAGGAAGCCTAAAGAAGAAAAGAAATAAGTGTATTGCCGAACCAGAAGTTGAGAAATGTAAAGTTGAACTTTAGGCTTCATTATCTTACTTAACGAATTAAATAACTTAGAATTGATATGGGATATTTTGTTGGAATTCCATTAGGTGGAGCTACCGAAAAAGATTATCAGGTGCGTTTTGGTAAGAATATGACCTTTCAGGTGGAAACGCGTGCTCCCCACCTGCCTGCAGAATGGGCTTTACAAAGCGGTGTACAACTTACATGGCCTCATGCAAATACCGATTGGGCTTATATGCTTGAAGAAGTACAGCAATGTTTTATTGCCATTGCTTCCGAAATAGCCAAGCGGGAGTTGCTGCTGATTGTAACTCCGGAACCTGAGGAAGTGAGAATGCAAATCTCCGCGGCAGTTAATATGGATAACGTACGTTTTCTGGAATGTGAAACGAATGATACTTGGGCGCGCGACCATGGAGCTATCACTATGGTAGATACAGAGGGAGCTTCTCTGCTTGATTTTACTTTTAATGGCTGGGGACTGAAATTTGCTTCGGATAAAGATAATCAAATTACACGTCGGGCTGTTGAAGCCGAAATCTTAAAAGGTCGATATATGAACCGTTTAGGCTTTGTGCTGGAAGGCGGTTCCATTGAAAGTGACGGCTTGGGAACATTACTTACCACTTCGGAATGCCTGCTGTCGCCTAACCGTAACGGTCAGCTGAACAAGGTGGAGATTGAAGAGTATCTCCGATCGACATTTCATCTTGAACGGGTACTTTGGCTGGATTACGGATATTTGGCCGGAGATGATACGGACAGCCATATAGATACGCTTGCCCGTTTTTGTTCGCCGGATACGATTGCTTATGTGCAGTGCCGGGACGTGAATGACGAGCATTATGAGGAGTTGCACCGAATGGAAGAACAACTTAAAACGTTCCAAACACTCGCAGGAGAACCTTATAAACTGTTGGCACTGCCAATGGCCGATAAAATAGAAGTGGAAGGCGAAAGACTCCCGGCTACGTATGCTAATTTCTTGATAATGAATAATGCGGTGCTATATCCCACATATAATCAGCCGGAGAATGATATGCGCGCCCAAGAGGTGTTGCAAAAGGCTTTTCCCGAACATGAAATTGTAGGCGTAGACTGTCGTGCTTTGATAAAACAACATGGCTCGCTGCACTGTGTCACGATGCAATATCCGATGGGGGTAATCAAATAGTAGGAAGATATGGAAGTTGTCAATTTCATTTTTTGTGGGATATTTATAACTATGTATACAGCAGGCTGGTTCTTTCCTAAGTTTCGGCAGTATATTAAAAAGAATATATGGTTGGATAATCTTCCGGGAGTATTGGAACTTATCTTTCTTCTAAATTTCTCCGAATATCTTTTTGTAGAGCAATGGAATTGGGAATATGGTGAAATACTCTCTTGGGTTATTTCAATTCTTATCAGTTTGGCAACTTATTATTGGTGGGATAGATTAGACCGAAGAACAATAAAAAAACATTCAAAAGAAATATAGATTATGAGAAAAATAAAAGTCGGTATTATCCAGCAGGCTAATGTCGCGGATATGCGTACCAACCTGATGAATCTGGCCAAGAGCATCGAAGCGTGTGCCGCTCATGGTGCACAATTGGTAGTGTTGCAGGAACTGCATAACTCACTCTATTTTTGCCAGACGGAGAATACCCAACTGTTTGATTTGGCGGAACCTATTCCCGGACCGTCAACCGGTTTCTATTCAGAGTTGGCAGCTGCCAACAACATTGTATTGGTAACCTCGTTATTTGAAAAACGTGCTCCGGGTTTGTATCATAATACAGCAGTTGTTTTTGAACGTGATGGTAGCATTGCCGGGAAATACCGCAAAATGCATATACCTGACGATCCGGCGTATTATGAGAAATTTTATTTCACTCCCGGAGATTTGGGATTTGAACCCATACAGACTTCTCTTGGAAAGCTGGGAGTGTTGGTATGTTGGGATCAATGGTATCCTGAGGCTGCGCGTCTAATGGCATTGAAAGGTGCCGAATTGTTGATTTATCCTACGGCTATCGGTTGGGAAAGCAGTGATACGGATGATGAAAAGTCTCGCCAATTGAATGCTTGGATAATCTCACAACGCGGACATGCCGTAGCCAACGGACTTCCTGTCATTTCAGTGAATCGTGTGGGGCATGAGCCTGATCCTTCCATGCAAACGAATGGTATTCTTTTTTGGGGAAATAGTTTTGTGGTTGGTCCGCAAGGTGAGTTTTTGGCGCAGGCTGGTAATGATCAGTCTGAGAATATTGTGGTGGAAATTGATTTGGAACGTTCGGAGAATGTCCGTCGTTGGTGGCCATTCTTGCGTGATCGCAGGATTGACGCCTATGAAGGATTGACAAAGCGTTTTTTAGATTAAAAAAGGGCTTCACTTAAAAGTGACCTTTTTATTCATCAGGAAGTTCACTCCGCCATATACAAATAGTCCTAAGAATTGGGCAAGATACTCATCGCAGTTTAGCCCTTCTACCAGTCCGATAAGGAAAATGAATTGTGCACAATAAGCCATGCCAAAGGCTATGGAAAAGAGCAGCACTTGTCGCCAAGTGTTGCTCTTCTTTTCTGTTGGGAATATCCAATACTTGCACCAAATGAAATTGTGAGTCTGTGCAAGTATGTATGCCGTTACATTGGAAAGCATGTAATTGATGTCCAATTCATCCATCATAAACCAGATGGTGACTGCTGTAATTAAAGCGTTTAGCGTACCGATTACTGCAAAACGAAAAATACGTGTGGACTCTTTCACTCTCTCCTATTCTCTTGTATTTATTCTTTTACCTCAACAATAAGGTTGAGTTCATCCAACTGTTTCTGATCGATAGCCGAGGGTGCGTCCAGCATAACATCTCTGCCGGAGTTATTCTTCGGAAATGCGATGCAATCACGAATACTGTCAAGGCCTGCAAAAATACTAACCCAACGGTCAAGACCGTAAGCCAAACCGCCATGAGGAGGTGCTCCGAATTTGAATGCATTCATCAGGAATCCGAACTGCTCTTCGGCTTTCTCCGGAGTGAACCCTAATATTTCGAACATTTTAGCCTGTAATTGTGCGTCGTGAATACGTATAGAACCGCCACCGACTTCAATGCCATTGCACACCATATCGTAGGCATCGGCGCGGACTGCTGCGGGATTGGTGTCCAACAAAGGAATATCTTCATCTTTAGGATGAGTAAACGGATGGTGCATAGCCATTAGGCGTCCTTCTTCTTCGCTCCACTCAAACATCGGGAAATCAACAATCCAAAGCAATGCAAATTTATTCTTATCGCGCAGCCCTAACTGATTACCCATTTCAAGACGAAGCTCATTCAGTTGCTTGCGGGTTTTCATTGCATCATCACCACTTAAAATAAGAATTAAGTCACCTGGTTTAGCGCCAAAGGCGGCTTTCATTTCCTGCAAAACTTCTTGTGTATAGAACTTGTCGACACTTGATTTTACGGTACCGTCAGCTTCTACACGAGCATATACCATACCTTTGGCTCCGATTTGCGGTTTCTTTACGAATTCGGTCAGAGCATCCAGTTGCTTGCGGGTATAACTTGCAGCACCTTCAGCACAGATACCTCCGATGTATGCAGCATTGTCGAATACAGAGAAACCATGCCCTTTCATGATGTCCATCAATTCTACAAATTTCATACCGAAGCGCAGATCAGGCTTGTCACTTCCATAATACTTCATGGCATTTGCCCATGGCATACGTTGGAATGGTTCTGTCAACTCCACACCGCGAATTTCCTTGAAAAGATACTTTGCCATGCCTTCAAAGAGTTCGATTACATCATCTTGTTGTACAAAAGACATTTCGCAGTCTATTTGTGTAAATTCCGGCTGGCGGTCGGCTCTCAGGTCTTCATCGCGGAAACATTTGGCTATTTGGAAATAACGGTCGAAACCGGAAACCATCAGCAATTGCTTCAATGTTTGAGGGCTTTGCGGCAGTGCATAGAATTGTCCCGGATTCATGCGTGAAGGAACAACAAAGTCGCGTGCACCCTCCGGTGTAGAACCTATGAGAAGCGGAGTCTCCACTTCGATGAACCCTTTACTGTCCAGATATTTACGAACTTCAATTGTCATTTTATGACGCAGTTCCAGATTCTTACGTACAGTAGCACGACGCAAATCCAAGTAGCGGTATTTCATACGGATATCATCCCCGCCGTCTGTATTATCTTCGATTGTGAAAGGCGGAGTCAGAGCGGAATTTAGCACATTCAGTTCTGAAACAATAATTTCAATGTCTCCGGTAGGAATATTTTTGTTTTTGCTGAAGCGCTCATTCACAGTTCCCACTATCTGGATTACAAATTCGCGTCCCAAGTGGTTAGCCTGCTCGCAAAGCTCGGCATCTACTTCTTCATTAAATACTAATTGGGTAATTCCGTAACGGTCGCGAAGGTCTATGAATGTCATCCCCCCCATTTTACGGCTGCGTTGTACCCAACCTGACAATGTCACTTGCTTATTAATGTCGGAGATACGCAATTCTCCGCAGGTGTGTGATCTATACATCTTATTATATTACTATTTTACAATTTACTATTTTCTGTTTGGCGATGCAACATCAGGATGTGTCATTGCTAAAAGCGGATAAATATTGTGCAAAAATACATAAAACATATTACAGACGTATCAAAACAGAAGAGTTTATTTTAAAAAAACAACTTTATGGAACAACTTGAATAATAAAATTATCAATCTTGAACATCTCCCGATAATCTTGTAGACTTTAATTCTTTCTAAGTTTTTTTATTTGTTCCTTGCCTTTATCCAATATCATTCTGTTTGTATGAGTAATATCTTCCATTATGGACTCATTTATTTGTTTAAGGCCATTGATGTAATCTTGAGCACGTTGTAGTACGTTTGAGGTGTCTTTTTCTGCATTTTTGGGCACAATGACTTGTAAACCCCTTTGGATTATGTTGACGTCAATATTTTCTCCCATCATCATCGGGTCTCCATCAAAGTGTATTACTCCCGGTTTGGAACGGTGGATACGGAGTGTTTTACAACGGAAAGTTTTTATTCGGCTGTTCTGGTCAATGGTTTTGTTAAACAGCTGGAATGATAATGCAGGTACATCCAATACGGTAAACGGTTCCAGGATGGTAACATCCAGCAAACCGTCGTTAAGTGTGGCTTGCGGGGTGATATAGGCGTTGTTCCCATATTGTGAGGCATTTCCGCATGCAATCAGGAAAGCTTTATAGCGTGATGTGCTTCCGTCCATTTCCAGCTCGTAAGTTTCCGGTTTGTACTTTAAACTTTCAAGCAGGGTTTTCTCCAGATATATGAGTGGCCCCCTTCTGCCGGCCTTGGAAAATTGCAGACTGACAAATGCGTCAAATCCCACTCCGCAGGTACAGAAAAAAGGAACATCATTGATCTTGCCATAGTCAATAATGTCTATCAATCCTTCATTGATGATGTCAATTGCCTTTTTGGCTTCCATTGGAATTTGCAGATGACGGGCGAGTCCGTTTCCTGAGCCACATGGAATAATACCTAATGCCGTTTTGGTGTGTACCAATGAACGCGCTATTTCATTGATTGTTCCATCTCCACCAATGGCAACTACGGCAAAAACCTCTTCTTTGGCCTTTCGGGCAGCTATTTCAACGGCATGTCCCGCCCATTCCGTATAGATTACTTCGGGCATGTACCGATTCTTATCTAACTTTTCGTCAAGCCATTTCAATATATGCTCCTTACCCTGTGTACCGGATATAGGATTTATTATAAATGCTATTTTCTTTTTATTATCATCCATTTAAACGGGGTTTTCTATCATGCAAAAGTAATATAAATCCTTTAATTTTAACCATAGTGAGTCTCTTAAAACGAGTTAGAGTAGATTTTTTAGAGTAAAAGGAACATATAACAACATATTTTGCTATCTTTGCCCCCTGTTTTTAAGAACTTGTTTTTAATAGAATTAATATTCATTATATAAAAGACATTTCATGGGTTTACTGCAAGACAAATTCGCGAAATATGATTTGCCGCAACAATTTATGGCAAAAGGGGTATATCCCTATTTCCGCACAATTAACAGCCATCAGGATACAGAGGTAACGATGGATGGCAAAAAGGTCCTGATGTTCGGTTCGAACGCATATATGGGATTGACATATGACAAACGAATCATTGACGCTTCCATTGCTGCCACTGAAAAATATGGTACAGGATGTGCCGGTTCCCGTTTTCTGAACGGTACTCTTGATATACATGTTGAATTGGAAAAGGAATTGGCTGAATTCGTAGGGAAAGATGAAGCGCTTTGCTTTTCTACCGGTTTTACTGTAAATGAGGGTATCATTCCTGCAGTAGTAGGTCGTGGAGATTATATTATCTGCGATGACCGCGACCATGCTTCTATCGTGGACGGACGCCGCCTCTCTTTCGCTACACAATTAAAATACAAGCACAACGACATGGAGGACCTTGAAAAGGAACTCCAGAAGTGTGAACCGGATGCTGTGAAGTTGATTGTTGTAGACGGTGTGTTCTCAATGGAAGGTGATTTGGCCAACTTGCCGGAAATCGTTCGTTTGAAGAAGAAATATAATGCCAGTATTTATGTGGATGAAGCTCATGGTTTAGGTGTATTCGGTAAGCAAGGTCGCGGTGTTTGCGATCATTTCGGAGTTACCGAGGATATTGACCTGATAATGGGAACATTC
The DNA here is from genome assembly GCF_025146565.1 of Bacteroides eggerthii. Classification (NCBI taxonomy): domain Bacteria; kingdom Pseudomonadati; phylum Bacteroidota; class Bacteroidia; order Bacteroidales; family Bacteroidaceae; genus Bacteroides; species Bacteroides eggerthii. The sequence goes on from NZ_CP102258.1 coordinate 2,770,469, forward strand.
AGCAAATCATTGGCTTCAATAGGTGGTTTTATTGCCGGTGATAAGGATGTCATCAATTGGTTGCGTCATAATGCCCGTTCTTATATATTCCAGGCGAGCAGCACGCCGGCAGCAACAGCAGCGGCTCGTGAGGCTCTTCACATTATTAAATCAGAACCGGAGCGTATTCAGCGTTTGTGGGATATCACTAATTACGCTTTGAAGAGTTTTCGTGATGCTGGTTTCGAGATCGGTGAAACAGAGTCTCCTATTATACCTTTGTATGTACGTGATACGGAAAAGACATTTGTTGTGACAAAGATGGCTTTTGATGAAGGTATTTTTATTAATCCGGTTATTCCACCGGCATGTGCTCCTCAAGATACATTGGTACGTGTGGCGCTAATGGCTACTCATACTAAAGAACAAGTGGATTATGCAGTTGAAAAGCTCACAAAATGCTTTAAGGAATTAGGTATTATCAAGTAGAAGAGTATTTGCAAGAAATTATATGAAGTGGGCTGTCCGGTTACCGGGCAGCCCACTTTTTTGTAGTAGAGAGTAAAAAAGTGCTTTTGTTTGAATTTGCTGGTTCTAATTACCTGTTTGCTTTGAATTTGAAATTATTTTAGTATATTTGTTGCTATTATTAATGAAAAGCATAACATTTGAATGAAAAAACAAGATTTCCTTTTCGTTTTTACTCTAATCGTAATCTTCTTACCTTTCTTTGTAAGCGATGCCCTTTATGATTGGTATAAATCTTTCAATGCAGCACATGGCATGATAATGAGTTTTGTGAAATTCGGGGTGCTTGCCACTTTGGGCGAAATTCTGGGGCTTCGCATTAGTTCAGGAGTGTATAATAGAAAAGGATTTGGTGTCCTCCCTCGAGCGGTTGTATGGGGGCTTTTAGGAATGGGGATTAATATGGCAATGATTGTCTTTTCCAAAGGTGTACCGCAATTCATGGAATACATGGGAATGGAAAATGCCTCGTCTATAATTAATGGAGAATTCTGCTTGGATAAGCTATGGGTTGCTTTGGCTATATCTGTCACTATGAACACAATCTTTGCTCCTGTGTTTATGACATTTCATAAGATAACGGATACGCATATCTTGGATTGTGGCGGTTCGCTCCGTAGCCTTGTAACCCCTATCCCGATGACGCGCATCATTACACATCTTAATTGGGATGCACAATGGAACTTTGTTTTTAAGAAAACGATCCCTTTCTTTTGGTATCCGGCGCATACTATAACTTTCTTGTTGCCGGGAGAAGTCAGGGTTTTGTTTGCGGCTATATTAGGCGTTGTTCTTGGAGTGCTGCTGGCTATTGCTGCAAGAAAGAAATAATAAAGCTTTTGGATTAGTGACTAGTCCTAAATACTGTAACAGTTGTTTAGGGCTTAGTTGATTTTTCTTTAGCATAACGTAATGTATAGCCGTAGTTGGAATTTAAAACTAATGAATCGGTTGTAAGTTTTTCAATTTTTAAAGTGTCTATCCCTTCTATTTCCACGCCGTTGCCAATGCTCTTTACTGTCAGGTAAAGTTCATCTCCTTGCTGCTCCCAATATTTGTATACCAACGTAGCCATGTTAATAGAAGATGCTTCTCCATCTTCGTCCAGTCTTATGCCTTGCATCTTGCCTGGTTGTCCATCAATGGGCATTATCCATGAGCCAATGATGGTGACCTTACTCTTTTTTTCGTTACAAGCAGTCATAGCTATAATTAATACTGTCGCTGCTAATAAAAGTGTTTTCATACGGTATTTTTTTGTTACTAAATCAATCATCGGTTAAATCGTTTCATCTGAGTAATAAAAAAGGAGCTACATTTCACTGTAACTCCTTGATTCTTATCAGTCGGGGTAGCGGGATTCGAACCCACGACCCCCTGCTCCCAAAGCAGGTGCGCTAACCGGACTGCGCTACACCCCGAATGCTTTACTTCTTAAAAGCGGTTGCAAAGATAGATGTTTTCCTAATACATGCCAAATTTTTTAATAACTTTATCTGAAATAAAATTTTAAAACATTGATAAACAGCAAAAAAGACACAGAGGATTACTGTGTAAAACGAAATGCCACTTTTATCAAGTTTCTTTCGAGTAATATTTAATAGTTTTTTAACCATGTGGAATAAATAAATTCTGCAAACATGCTCTTCTACTAATAATCATCCTATAACCCATTTGCTATTAGGCAAATAAGAGATAAGTTTTGTAGTGATATAACAACTGATAAAGGTAAGTATGCTAATAAGAGGAATAGCTGCCGCAATAGATATTTGTGGCTGAATGATTGATACCCAAAATGGCAACCAAAGCATGTGCATCAGAAACATACCATAACTGTTGACTGAGATACTCTTAACTAGACCGTAAATCTTACCTGCTTTTTGAATAGTAGTGAACAGAATGAAAGCTCCAAAAGTAGCTATTACACAGTTGATAATGCAGAAGCACCATGCTATCTCCAAGTCAGAGAGTTGTTGTGGAATACCGGGTTTAGCCTGGAGGTAGAAACTAAGAATGGTGAAAGAGGTACCGCCCAATAGGCAGACAAGTCCTATAATGGAGCGCTTCAGGCGTGTCCAGTTAATATGATAACGAATGTAGTGACCTAAAACCAAATAACCGGAATAACCACTGAAATCGTACAACATATGATATTGATTCCACCAACATTGTCCCAATACATCGCCATAGAATTTATTCACAAAAGGCAAGCAAGTGGTCAGTGCCCATAGATATAAAAACATACGCTCTTGCTTAGCGGTGGCTATACGCAGCCAAGGTGAAAGAATAGGAATAAGCAAGTAAAGTCCTATAAGAGGATACATAAACCACAGATGAAAAGCATTCATCGGGAAGTTTAACGGTAACTTGCAAACAGCCACACACATGCCTTTCCAATCGCCTCCTTCTTGCCATACCTGGAGCACAGCGTACACAATCATAAATACCAACATAGGTGGCAGAATACGAAGGAAACGGCGTTTAAAGAACTCTCCCCATGACTGCTTTTCTTTCATGGGAACAAGTAAATAGGCTGAAGTGATAACAAATAGGGGTACTGAAATGCGACTCATTCCATCCCAAATTGCAATCCAAAATTTGTGGGCATCTGAAAGAATAGGCACATCACCTACTCCATAAAATGCTTCGCTGGCATGTACCATCATTACCAAAAAGCAAGCAATCCCCCGTAAATAATCCAAAAATATAACTCTGTCCTGTTTCATATGATTTATTTGTGTTTTGGCGAAAATAATAAAAAAACAATGATTATTAAAGCTAATAGGAAGTAAAGTGAGCTTGCATTTACATCTTCAAATAAAATTCTTTGGTCAGTGAAATATATTCTGAAGTGAACTTTCCATGTTTCTCTCCTTCTATATAAAGGCTATCTTCAGTACATGATACTTCTTGTCGGCTGAAAGCTAGCAATACGCGTCGATAAGGTTTTCCGGGCTTGGTGAAAACGTGTAGGCAACGATATGGATAAAGCTGGTATTTCCAAGCTGTATCAATAACCGTTTTTTCAACTTCCGAGGGAATGATAACACTTATGATCCCCTGTTCTGATAATAAATGAGTGGAATGTCCGAAGAGTAATTCATAATTCAATTCATTTGTATGTCGTGCCATACAACGCTGATTATCCGGACATTTCAAGGCATCGACAAAATAAGGAGGATTTGAAACAATGAGATCGAATTTGTTTTCGGCGTGATAATCGCGGAAATCACTGCATATAACTTCCATTCGGTCACTCCAAGGAGAAGACTGGATATTTTCTTTAGCTTGGGCAGCTGCAGCCGGGTCTATCTCAATGGAAGTAATGGAAGCCCAGGGATTCCGCTGTGCCAGCTGTAAGGATATTAGTCCGCTTCCTGCTCCTACATCAAGAATGTATTTGGCGTTTTGTACAGGAGCCCACGCTCCTAACAATACTCCATCTGTGCCTACTTTCATGGCACATTTGTCGTGTCGGACGGTAAATTGTTTGAACTGGAAATAAGGGTTTGACATATTTGTTTTTGTTAATCGCGCTCAAAAATAATCAAAGCCAATAAAATAGCGGCAATTTTGGCATCGTTTTTGTCTTTTTAAAGAAAGGAACGCCTATTTAATAAGAAGAAATAGCTAACTTTGCGGTGCCTTATTGGCCTGCCAATATGACATAAACTAAAAAGAATGAGATGAAGAAAAGAAATTACTTTAGTGATATCGAAGATAGAAATGAGAACTCTTTTTCTGTAATTGCTGATTTTGAGGGGAATGAAGAACAGTTGATGGATGTTGAGGTTGATGATATTCTGCCGGTATTACCCCTTCGGAACATGGTTTTGTTTCCGGGTGTATTTATGCCGGTATCTGTGGGAAGAAAGTCTTCCCTGAAATTAGTGCGTGAAGCGGAAAAGAAAGGAACGTACATTGCTGTGGTGTGTCAGAAAGTAGCTGATACGGAAGCACCTTTGTATGATGATTTACACACTATTGGCACAGTTGCCAAGATTGTTCGTGTATTGGAAATGCCGGATCAGACAACTACCGTTATCTTGCAGGGTTCCAAACGTATCGAGCTAAAGGAAATAACAGAAACGGCTCCATATTTGAAAGGACGTATCAATACTCTAAACGAGGAAATTCCTGCTAAGGACGATAAAGAGTTTCAGGCGTTGGTAGAAGCCTGTAAGGACTTAACCGTACGCTATATCAAGTCTTCGGATATGTTTCCTCAGGATTCTGCATTTGCAATCAAGAACATTAGTAATCCGATGTTTTTGGTGGATTTTATTTGCACTAACCTTCCGTTGAAGAAGGATGAAAAGATAGAGCTGCTTCGCATTGATGCATTACGAGCCCGTACGTATCGCCTACTCGAGATTTTGAATCGTGAGGTTCAGCTTGCCGAAATCAAGGAATCTATTCAGATGCGTGCCCGCGAGGATATTGACCAGCAACAACGCGAATATTTCTTGCAACAACAGATTAAAACTATTCAGGATGAGCTGGGCGGTGGAAATCAAGAGCAGGAAATAGAGGAAATGCGGAAAAAAGCGGAAACCATAAAATGGAATGAAGAAGTAAAAAGCACATTCCTGAAAGAAGTGGATAAGCTGGAGCGTATGCATACGCAGTCGCCTGATTACAGCGTACAGTTGAACTACCTGCAAACCATGATGAGTCTGCCATGGGGTGTTTATACAACGGATAATCTGAGTCTGACTAATGCCGAGAAAACGTTGAACAAGGATCACTACGGCTTGGAAAAAGTAAAAGAACGTATTTTGGAACATCTTGCCGTATTGAAGCTGAAGGGAGACATGAAGTCACCTATCATCTGTTTGTACGGTCCTCCGGGAGTGGGAAAAACCTCACTAGGACGCTCCATTGCTGCTGCGTTGAAGCGGAAGTACATCCGCATGTCATTGGGTGGTGTACACGATGAAGCCGAAATACGCGGACATCGTAAGACTTACATTGGAGCGATGCCGGGCCGCATTATTAAGAGCTTGATTAAGGCAGGTTCTTCCAATCCTGTTTTCATATTGGATGAGATAGACAAAGTGAGTTCCGATCGTCAGGGAGATCCTTCTTCCGCCTTGCTTGAGGTGCTTGATCCGGAACAAAACACCACGTTTCACGATAATTTTTTGGATGTGGACTATGACTTGTCAAAAGTGATGTTCATAGCTACCGCCAATAATCTGAATACGATTCCCGGACCGTTGCTTGACCGCATGGAGCTGATTGAAGTAAGCGGTTATATCACTGAAGAGAAAGTTGAGATTGCCCGCCGTCATTTGGTTCCGAAAGAACTGGAAGCGAACGGTATGAAGAAAAACGACATCAAGCTCCCTAAGAATACATTGGAAGCGATTATCGAGTCTTATACTCGCGAAAGCGGAGTGCGTGAATTAGAAAAGAAGATTGGAAAGATCCTTCGCAAGTCTGCCCGCCAATATGCTACGGACGGTTATTTTGCAAAGACAGAGATCAAGCCGGGTGATTTATATGAATTCCTGGGCGCTCCGGAATATACGCGTGACAAGTATCAGGGTAATGAATATGCCGGTGTGGTTACAGGGTTGGCATGGACAGCTGTCGGTGGTGAGATTCTTTTTGTTGAAACGAGTCTCAGCCGTGGCAAGGGTGGTCGTCTGACGTTGACCGGAAATCTGGGCGATGTCATGAAAGAGTCGGCTATGCTGGCATTGGAGTACATCAAAGCGCATGCTTCGCTGCTAAATCTTGATGAAGAGATTTTTGACAACTGGAATATTCATATTCATGTTCCTGAAGGAGCCATTCCAAAAGACGGTCCGTCAGCAGGTATAACAATGGCCACATCATTGGCATCTGCGCTTACACAAAGAAAGGTGAAAGCCAATCTTGCGATGACAGGCGAAATCACACTCCGCGGAAAGGTGCTTCCTGTCGGTGGTATCAAAGAAAAGATTTTGGCTGCCAAACGTGCCGGTATCAAAGAAATCATCCTGAGCGATGAGAATCGTAAGAATATTGAAGAGATACAGGAACTTTATTTGAAAGGACTGACTTTCCACTATGTAAAAGATATAAAAGAAGTGTTTGCCATTGCGCTGACCGATGAAAAAGTTGCTGATGCCATTGACTTGTCCGTAAAAAAAGAAAAGATAGAAAAGAAAGAAGAATGACATTTGAATTACAGTATACAGACAGCAAGACAAATGCACGTGCAGGATTGATAACGACTGATCATGGGCAGATTGAAACGCCTATCTTTATGCCGGTAGGTACGTTGGGAACCGTCAAAGGAGTGCATTTGACAGAGCTGAAAGAGGATATAAAGGCGCAAATTATATTGGGAAACACCTATCATCTTTATTTGCGTCCGGGATTGGATGTGATTGAAAAAGCCGGCGGACTGCATAAGTTCAATGGCTTCGACCGTCCGATGCTGACCGATAGCGGTGGTTTTCAGGTCTTTTCATTGTCGGGTATTCGAAAACTGCGTGAAGAAGGCGCAGAGTTTCGTTCGCATATCGACGGAAGCAAGCATATCTTTACTCCGGAAAAAGTGATGGACATTGAACGTACTATCGGAGCAGATATAATGATGGCATTTGACGAATGTACTCCGGGGGATGCAGAATATGCTTATGCTAAAAAATCCATGGAGATGACACACCGCTGGCTGGACCGTTGTATCAAGAGGTTTAATGAGACTGACCCTAAGTATGGTTATCATCAGGCGCTCTTCCCTATCGTGCAAGGTTGTGTTTATCCGGATTTGCGTAAGCGCTCGGCAGAATTCATAGCTTCTAAAGGAGCTGAAGGCAATGCAATCGGCGGTTTGGCTGTGGGTGAGCCTACGGAAAAGATGTATGAAATGATAGAGTTGGTAAATGAAATACTTCCGAAGGAAAAGCCCCGTTATCTGATGGGTGTAGGTACGCCTGTGAATATCCTTGAAGGCATTGAGCGCGGGGTCGACATGTTCGACTGTGTGATGCCTACCCGCAACGGACGTAACGGTATGTTATTTACTAAAGACGGCATCATTAATATGCGTAATAAGAAATGGGAGACCGACTTCTCTCCTATTGAGGCCGATGGTGCATCTTACGTGGATACATTATATAGCAAGGCCTATCTGCGCCATTTGTTCCATGCACAGGAGTTGCTGGCCATGCAGATTGCTTCCATTCATAATCTGGCGTTTTACCTTTGGCTTGTTGGTGAAGCCCGTAAACATATTATTGCCGGTGATTTCTCTACATGGAAGCCGATGATGGTACAACGTGTATCGACAAGATTATGAGAAAGATTGACTGGAAGATACTGAAAGATATAAAACTGCCTATCGGGAAAAACAAATACCTTAAGCGGTTGGATTGGTACATCATCAAGAAGTTCCTGGGGACATATGTGTTTGCCATAGCCTTGATTATTTCTATCGCCGTAGTATTCGACTTTAATGAGAAGATGGACCGTTTCATGTCTCATGAAGCTCCATGGGAAGCCATTATTTTCGATTACTATATGAACTTTATTCCCTACTTTGCCAATCTGTTCAGCCCATTGTTTGTCTTTATCGCAGTAATCTTTTTCACTTCCAAGCTGGCGGAGAATTCGGAAATTATCGCAATGTTCTCTACGGGAATGAGTTTTAAGCGCATGTTGCGTCCTTATATGGTATCGGCAGCTATTATCGCGGTGACTACGTTCTGTCTCGGTTCGTATGTCATTCCCAAAGGTAGTGTGACGCGTCTTAATTTTGAGGATAAATACTATAAACCCCGTAAATCTACCACAGCTCGTAATATTCAATTGGAAGTTGATTCGGGAGTAATTGCCTATATTGAGCGTTTTGAAGATTATAGCAAGACGGGCTATCGTTTTTCGCTGGATAAATTCAAAGATAAACAGTTGGTGTCGCACCTTACTGCACGTAGTATAACCTATGATACGGCGACCGTACATAAATGGACGGTGAAGGACTATATGATTCGTGAGATGGACGGCATGCGTGAGAGTATTGTCAAAGGAGAAAAAATGGACACTATCCTTTTCATGGAGCCTGCCGACTTCCTTATCATGAAGAACCAGCAGGAGATGCTAACCAGTCCTCAGTTGAGCGAATACATAAACAGGCAGCGGCAGCGTGGCTTTGCCAATATCAAAGAGTTTGAGATTGAATATCATAAACGTATTGCCATGTCTTTCGCTTCGTTTATTCTGACGCTGATTGGCGTGTCGCTTTCTTCGAAAAAGACGAAAGGCGGTATGGGATTGCATTTAGGTATAGGTTTGGGATTAAGTTTCTCGTACATTTTGTTCCAAACGATTGCTTCTACGTTTGCAGTGAATGGCAATGTACCTCCTTTCATCGCAGTGTGGATACCGAATTTGCTTTATGCTTTCATTGCATTCTATCTGTATAAGAAAGCGCCGAAATAAGTAAAACTGTTCAAGGACGCTGCCGAAACAAACCGGAAAACTCTAAAAAATAAGAAGCCGTCCCGTTCTTGTGTTTCCACAAGTGCGGGACGGCTTTTTTGTTGTATTCATTTCCTCTTTTGTTTTGTTCTTCTTTCCTACAAGCAAAGAGCTTGTTGTCGGAAGCCCCCACTTTCTTCTTACAGGTTCTTTAGACACTCTATCACAGTGTGTGTCGGAGTTGTTTAATTCAAGTAAGCTGAAAGCTCTGCAGCAGAGATGTTTTTGGCAATAATCACACCATTTTCATCTAATAAATAGTTAGTAAATCCTCGGCCTAAACGATATTTCTTAAATAAACCGGAGAACTCGCCTTTAGTTTCCACGAAACAAGTGGGCGTAACTATTTGGTCCTTACGAACAGTTTCCTTAAAAATAGACTGATACTCATCGAATGAGACGGAAACCATTTCCACATTATCATTGCGGGAAGCGGAACGAAGCACATTGCTCAAACTTGCGTTTTGCATCCGGGAGTGCGCGTCATAACTTGCCCAAAAGCTAAGCAACACGTATTTTCCTTTCATGTCTGAAAGTTCTGCTAACGGTTGCCCGGCAGACATAGATTGGATTTTAAAGTCCGGGGCTATGTCACCCACATTCAAACCGCCGGTCGGTTTGTCTTTTTCTACAAAAGAAGTCAAGGAACCAATTAGTAATACAACAAAAATCCATTTTACATATTTCATGTAACACGATTTTGGTTAATACTATCCGGGACTGTCCTTTTTGGCAGTGATTTCTTCCCGGAACGTCATCTTCTCAGGCTTTGCAATGAGAGGAATTCATTGATACTCAAAGCCTTTAATTCTGAAATCGGATGCAAAGGTAAGTAATTCTTAAAGTAACTTCCAAATAAACAAACAAATTTCTCACTTTTTTGGCGTACTTTTTTATGTTATTTAGCATAAAAGGCAAGAATTTTCCTTACTTTTGTGGCTTGTTATCCTATTAATAGACAACTTATGCAACCATTAAGTACAGAACTTATTCTTATCCGCGTAACAGGTGAAGACCGTCCGGGACTGACAGCTTCGGTTACCGAAATTCTTGCCAAGTATGATGCGACTATCCTCGACATCGGACAGGCTGACATCCATAACACCTTGTCGCTGGGTATTCTATGCAAAACAGAGGAACAACATTCCGGTTTTATAATGAAGGAGCTGCTTTTCAAGGCATCCTCCTTAGGTGTTACTATCCGCTTCTACCCTATTACAGCGAAAGAATATGAAAATTGGGTGGGCATGCAGGGCAAGAACCGTTACATTCTCACCTTGCTTGGACGCAAGTTGTCTGCTCGTCAGATTTCTGCAGTTACCCGTATTTTGGCGGAACAAGGAATGAACATCGATGCCATTAAGCGACTTACGGGGCGTATCCCGCTGGACGAATGTGATACAAAGACGCGTGCTTGCATTGAGTTCTCGGTGCGGGGTACTCCCAAAGACCGTATTGCCATGCAAGAAGAACTGATGCGTTTGGCGAGCGAACTGGAAATGGACTTTTCTTTCCAGTTGGATAATATGTACCGCCGCATGCGCCGTCTGATTTGTTTTGATATGGATTCTACGCTGATAGAGACCGAGGTTATCGACGAACTGGCACTGCGTGCAGGGGTCGGTGAACAGGTGAAGGCCATTACGGAACGCGCCATGCGGGGGGAAATAGACTTTACGGAAAGCTTCCGCGAACGGGTGGCATTGTTGAAAGGGTTGGATGAGTCTGTCATGCAGGAGATTGCCGAAAAGTTGCCCATTACGGAAGGAGTCGATCGCTTGATGTATGTTTTGAAGAAATATGGTTATAAGATTGCCATTCTCTCAGGCGGTTTCACTTATTTCGGACACTATCTCCAGCAGAAATACGGCATCGATTACGTTTATGCCAATGAATTGGAAATAGAGAATGGAAAACTGACCGGACGTTATCTTGGCGATGTGGTTGACGGTAAGCGCAAAGCGGAGCTGCTGCGCCTGATTGCTCAAGTTGAGAAAGTGGATATAGCTCAGACCATTGCAGTGGGCGACGGAGCCAATGATTTGCCAATGCTGGGCATAGCCGGATTGGGTATTGCTTTTCATGCCAAACCTAAAGTCGTTGCAAATGCCAAGCAATCCATTAACACTATCGGTTTGGACGGAGTGCTTTACTTCCTGGGATTCAAAGATTCTTATATAGATATCCCTCGATAAAATATAAGTTCTTACAATAAGTTCATAAGCTCCTGCGGTAATTAATTATCATAGGAGCTTATTTTTTAAGCGAGCTTATTTTGTTCTGCTTTCGGTTTGCATTATCTTTGTCGGCAAATAAAAGAAATTCATGAAGTTTTCTGAACTAAAATTAAATGACAATGTGCTTGAAGCACTGGATGCGATGCGTTTTGACGAGTGCACCCCCATACAAGAACAATCAATACCTGTAATACTCGAAGGCCGGGATTTGATAGCTGTTGCACAAACCGGAACCGGAAAAACTGCGGCGTACCTGCTGCCGGTGCTGAACAAACTTTCAGAGGGCGGGCATCCCGAAGATTCCATCAACTGCATAGTAATGGCTCCCACGAGGGAACTGGCGCAACAGATAGACCAGCAGATGGAGGGTTTCTCCTATTTCATGCCGGTTAGCAGTGTGGCAGTGTATGGTGGTAACGACGGAGTGCTTTTCGAGCAGCAAAAGAGAGGATTGACTTTGGGTGCAGACGTTGTAATAGCCACTCCCGGGCGTTTGATAGCGCATCTTAGTTTGGGATATGTGGATCTGTCCCGCGTCTCCTACTTCATTTTGGACGAAGCAGACCGTATGTTGGATATGGGGTTCTATGATGACATTATGCAGATTGTGAAATTCTTGCCTAAAGAGCGTCAGACCATTATGTTCTCGGCCACAATGCCTGCCAAAATACAGCAGTTGGCTAAGAGTATTCTAAACAATCCGGCAGAAGTGAAGCTTGCGGTTTCCAAACCTGCTGAAAAGATAGTGCAAGCTGCTTATGTCTGCTATGAAAATCAGAAGTTGGGTATTATCCGCAGTCTTTTTGCCGAGCAGACTCCCGAGCGTGTCATCATCTTCGCATCCTCCAAGTTGAAGGTGAAAGAGGTGACCAAGGCATTGAAGCAGATGAAGCTGAATGTTGGAGAGATGCATTCGGATCTTGAGCAGGCACAGCGTGAAGAAGTGATGTACGAGTTTAAGGCGGGACGAATCAATATCCTGGTAGCTACCGATATTGTGGCGCGTGGCATTGATATAGATGATATTCGTTTGGTAATCAATTATGATGTGCCGCATGACAGTGAAGATTACGTGCACCGCATCGGGCGTACGGCACGTGCCAATAATGACGGTGTCGCCCTTACCTTTGTCAACGAAAAAGAGCAGACTAATTTCAAGGGCATAGAGAACTTCCTTGAAAAAGAAATCTATAAAATACCCGTACCGGAAGAGTTGGGTGAAGCTCCAGAGTACAAGCCGCGCTCTAACGACGGGCGTAAACGCAGCTACAAAGGCGGCGGACGCCGTAATGCCGGAAGCGGTAAAGGCGGTAACCGGAATAATAGCAGACGAAGAGAAGGCAGGCCATCCTCCGGAACAAAGAAACAAGAATAGTTAAAGCGGAATTTATTCCGCTTTTTTTATGCTCATCTGATTATCAAATCCGATTGTTATATTTGCCAAACTGTATACGGAACTTTCCGGTACGCATAGAGTTGCCTGATATTGGTAGCCTTTATTGTTCACTCCCATAAAATTCATATCGGCAAGGATCATTTGGTTCAGAGTCTCTGTTGGGAAGATACCGGCAAACATTTTCTTGGTGATGTCTTTGCCGTACAACATTTGCCTGCCCTCATATACGCAGATATGTATAACGTTGTCATAATAGACGTTGTCCACACTGATTCCATCTTCCGAATAGGACGTGCGGATAACTTTCATCTTTGAGGGGTTGATATAGACATACCCCCGGTAGCGTATGCCTTTATACATCACTACGCTATCCTTCTTCATAACTTCCGTAATGGGGATCACCTCCACTTCCTTATTCTCAAAGGCAAGTATGTCTTCGGGGTTTTCCGACTTGTGTAACTTTACAATTTCATCCGCCAGAGAATGGAACCAGAAACTGTATTCCGTCTGCCTGTCAATCTTGTAAGCTGCGGTATTGTTGCCGTACACATACATTGTATCTCGTATAATCTTGAATGATACGGGGATATTTTGAGGGTCGGTATAATATATGGTATCTCCTTCTATGCGCATTAAAGGCAATTCCGTTTCATCTTCTATCCAGATGCCCTGGAGCAGAGACTTGGCCCTGAGGTCTTCTTCACCGGCTTTTGATTCTTGGCTATTACCACATGCCACCAACGCTATGGCGCAACATAACTCAATTATGAGTCTTTTCATTTTCATCTCCTTCCTTTTATTTACCTATGCAGTGGTAGGTAAATCCAAGTTCTTCTATTTCTTTCTTTTCATAGATGTTACGGCCGTCCAGCAGAACCGGAGTTCTCATAGCCTTTTTGATAACTGCCCATGACGGCAAGCGGAATTCTTTCCATTCCGTCACCAGCATCAAAGCATCCGCATCAAGTGCGGCATCGTACATGTCGGTGGCATAGTAGACACTGTCACCTATCCTACGGCGACATTCCTTCATGGCGGCAGGGTCGTATACGCGCACTTTACAGCCGATGTTCAGCAGCTTGTTTATCAGAATTAGAGAAGGAGCCTCACGCATGTCGTCCGTTTCCGGTTTGAAAGCCAGTCCCCACAAGGCTATTGTCTTGTTGTGTAAATCACTGCAGAAGTGCCGTTGTAGCTTTTCGAACAAGATGCTTTTCTGTTGTTCATTGACTTCTTCCACCGCCTGAAGCACACGCATCTGATAACCGTTCTGTTCCGCAGTCTTAATCAGCGCCTTTACGTCCTTTGGAAAGCATGAGCCGCCATATCCGATTCCGGGATAGAGGAATTTGCGGCCGATGCGGGTATCGGAGCCTATGCCGCTACGCACCATATTGACATCGGCTCCCACCAGTTCGCACAGGTTGGCTATGTCGTTCATGAAGCTGATGCGGGTGGCAAGCATGGAATTGGCGGCATACTTTGTCATTTCGGCGGAAGGAATATCCATGAAAATGACGCGGAAATTGTTCAGCAAGAATGGTTTGTAGAGCTTGCTCATCAGTTCCTTTGCACGTTCGGATTCCACACCCACCACAACTCGGTCGGGGCTCATGAAGTCTGCTACGGCATTCCCTTCTTTCAGGAACTCAGGGTTGGAGGCAACATCGAATTCTATCTGTATTCCCCGCTTGTCCAGTTCTTCCTGAATTGCTGTGCGCACTTTCTTGGCAGTACCCACCGGAACGGTGCTCTTGGTTACTACCAGAACGTATTTCTTCATGTTGCGCCCGATGGTACGTGCCACTTCGAGCACATAACTCAGATCTGCACTGCCGTCTTCATCGGGTGGAGTTCCCACAGCGCTGAATATGACGTCCGCTTCGTCCAGACAACTTTCCAAAGAAGTGGTGAATTGCAAACGTCCCGCCTTTGTATTCCGGTGCACCATATCTTCCAATCCGTTCTCATAGATTGGAATAACCCCCTGGTTCAGTGCTTCTATCTTTTCACTGTTTGTATCAACGCAGATGACGTTGACACCGATTTCCGCAAAACAAGTACCGGTTACCAAACCGACATATCCTGTACCGACGATGGCTATTTTCATATCCTATTCAAAATATTCCGCATCTTTGAATGATACGGCATGTCCGTCTTTTTCCGACAATAAGAGTTGTGACTCCGCAACCGGCCAGTCAATGCCTACAGTCTCGTCATTGAAGCGGATGGATGCTTCTGCCTCAGGGGCATAGCCGTTATCCACTTTATAAGTGAAGATTGCTTCTTCGCTCAAAACCAAAAAACCATGGGCAAAGCCGCGGGGGATGAAGAACTGCCGTTTGTTCTCTTCGCTCAACTCTACGCTGACGTACTTGCCGAATGTAGGGGAAGACTGGCGCAAGTCGACTGCAACGTCCAGCACCTTACCTTTTATGACACGTACTAATTTAGCCTGGCTATATTCGCCTTTTTGGTAATGCAGTCCGCGCAGTACGCCGAAAGACGATTTCGATTCGTTGTCCTGCACAAAATGCACATTACCGATGTTGGCACGAAATTCTCCTTCTTTAAATGCTTCCATGAAGTAGCCGCGTGCGTCATTGAACACTTTCGGTTCGATGATCCATACGCCCTCAATTTCTGTTTGTATGTAGTTCATTGCTTTAGAATGATTTATGTATCTTTAATTGAAAACCGAAATTATCTCCGTAGATCTCTCCCATGTCCAGTGCGAGAGATGCATTGAAGTTCCACCCTTTCCATCTTTCGGGAGAATAAGAGAACGAAGCGTATGCTGAAAAGTTCTCCAAAATGTCCAGTGTAGGAGCGCCGGGAGTTCCCCATGTCCTGTTGTGGCTCATTTTGGCGATATAGCTCCACTCCGGACT
The DNA here is from genome assembly GCF_025146565.1 of Bacteroides eggerthii. Lineage (NCBI taxonomy): Bacteria > Pseudomonadati > Bacteroidota > Bacteroidia > Bacteroidales > Bacteroidaceae > Bacteroides > Bacteroides eggerthii. The sequence goes on from NZ_CP102258.1 coordinate 2,785,972, forward strand.
TATCTGTCCGCCCCAACCGACGTGCAGCGCTTTTACGCGGTTGTATTTGAAAGTCATGTTGCCGTCCTCATTGTAAATGGGCGAAGCAATCAACGGGTTGGCTATCATCATGCCCCAATGCGCCCAGCCGGGATAAAGGCCGTTGTTGTAATAGTTGTCGGAACCTCCGGTCTTGTGTACAGGTCCTTCCTCCGGTTCGTGCAAGCCATGCAGCGGACCGCTCATGTTGGTTGTCTGTAAAAACTCAAGGACAACGGCGTTGATAGGATTGAAGTTGTTGAAACTCATTTCGAGTCCCCATAAACCGTCCCAACCGTTTTGTTTGCCCATGGCAGAGAAGTCGTCAAAGTGATTGCACAGATATGCGCTGATTGAGAATTTGTCCGCGCGGTGAGTCAGTCTGATTTGTTCGCTTCCCAGGAAGTTGCCTTGATAGAATTGGCTGTCGTTCATGGGTTTGTCCTCACCTCCGGCACCGGGGATAAATACTCTGAAATAATCTTTCAGTGTATTGCCTAAATCCGTTGTGCTGCCGTCGGCGCCGATCGTGTGTCCGCCGAATTGCGTGTCAAGTGTCATGCCGATGTCAAACTGCCATTTCCCGTTGGGCACTCCCACCCGGATAAATCCTTCTTTGTGGTGGTACTTAATGTCTTTTGTATACCAATAGCCCGCTCCCACTTTGCGTTCCTGATATTTGTTGTCGGTGAACCAGCCATAAGAAATCTCACCTTTTATGGCAAGGCGCGGAAGTATGTAAAGGTATTCGGGGATACCTACCATTATTTGGGGAATGGGTCTCGCATTGCCCGACCATGTCATATCGCCGCTGCTTAGGGCATTGTTCAACAATGGAGCGCCCTTCTCGCGGCTTCCGGCAAACAGCCCCAGCCATTTATAACGTACATCTATGTATGCTTGCTGGATAAAGATATCCTTGTCGCCCTTGAAGTTCATTCCGGCAGCCGCTACCATGTCCAGCTTTTCTTCAAACTTCCACTTGCCCAGTTTGTGCTTGTAGCCTACCCCGCCCCGCACATATGTATTGTCATAAATAGATCCCAACCCCTGCTGGTTGCTCACTTGCCACAAGGGGGTGTTGTCTCCCGTATGTACGGTAGCTCCGTATTCTACAAAAGGGGAAACCTGCGCGGTTGCTATACCATTTCCTGTAAAAATGAAAGCCAATAAACAGATAGGGATACGCATGATGTCGGATAGTCTATATCTGGTTAAGTGCTGACAGTAATCTGTGTTCATTTCAAATAATATAATATAGTTTATAGTCTTGATTAAAAGAGACGTGTAAAACGCTGCAAAAGTAAGAAAAAAAACTAATATATCAGTCATGGACAATAAAGGAGTTTCCAAAGTCCGGCGTGTTTATAAGTTGTTAATAAGAAAAACACCTCGAAAGTGGCGTATCTCCGATAAAACCGCTACTTTTGTAGCATGATTGAATTAGCACAGTATATAGAAGTATTGTTATTGGAGAATGATTGTGTCATTGTTCCGGGTTTGGGCGGATTTGTCGCCCACTACGCTCCGGCAATGAGAGTGGCGGAAGAGAATACGTTTTTGCCCCCTACCCGTACCATCGGTTTCAATCCGCAGTTGAAGATGAACGATGGGCTGCTGGTGCAATCTTATATGGCTGTATATGGCACTGACTTTTCCGATGCCACTAAGATTGTGGACAAAACGGTAAAAGAATTATTGTCCCTTCTCCATGAAGACGGGAAGGCGGATTTGCCCAATGTGGGTGAATTGCGTTATTCCATTCATGATACTTACGACTTCGTTCCTTACAACAATAAGATTACCACTCCACATCTGTATGGACTGGACTGTTTTGAGATGCAGGAACTGACAGTCTTGCGCAAGCCTTATGACAACAAGGCTGTTCCTTTCACACCTGCTGTGCGGAAAGAGAAGAAACGTGCGTATAGGATTGGCATCAACCCCTCTTATCTGACTAATGCGGCCGCTATGATAGCCATTGTGGCTCTGTTCTTTTTCTTTTCTACACCCATAGAGAATACCGAAGTGGTGGAAGCCAACTATGCCCGGTTGCTTCCCGGCGACTTGTTCGAACAGATCGAGAAACAGTCTTTGGCCATCACTCCGATTGTTGTCCGTCAGCAACCTCGTGCCAAGAAAGCAAGAGCTTCTCAGGCCAATCTGTCGCAGACGGCAAACAAAAAGACTGTGGCTCCTGTTGCTGTGAAAGAAGTGAAAGTCCGCCAGCAGCCTGTTGCGGTTCCTGCCAGCCGCCCTGAAACGGAGACGGCACCCACTGTTTCTGTCCCTCAACCGACAAATATGCCTTATCATATCATCGTTGCCAGTGTAGGCACCGAAAAAGATGCCAACGCTATGGCGCAACAGTTAGTTGCCAAAGGATATGCAGGCGCCAAAGCGATTATAGGCGACGGCAAGATGCGTGTCAGCATCCAGTCATGTGCCACAGAGAAAGAAGCATATCGCGCTTTAAATCAAATCCGTCTGGATGAAACATACCAAAGTGCTTGGGTGCTGAAGAAATGACTTTCTCCGTAGTGAATTATTAATTACCAAATTATTCCCGTCAATCCAATGAAACGTATCCGTTGCCCCAAATGTGAGAACTATCTGACTTTCGATGAAACAAAATACACAGAAGGCCAGTCTTTGGTGTTTGTCTGCGAGAACTGCAAGAAACAATTCAGCATCCGCTTGGGTAAGACAAAGATGAAAGTACCGCAGAAAGAGGAGTGCTTGGATGAAACAGAATACAAAGAAGCTTTCGGAAGCATTACGGTGATCGAGAATGTTTTCGGGTTCAAGCAGGTACTGCCGTTGCAGGAGGGAGATAATAAGATTGGGCGCCGGTGTGTGGGAACCGTTATCAACGTTCCGATAGAGACCTCGGACATGAGTATGGACCGCAACCACTGCGTCATCAACGTGAAACGCAACAAGCAGGGAAAACTTGTTTATACGCTGCGTGACGCTCCGAGCCTGACGGGCACTTTCCTTAACAATGAAATTTTAGGCGATAAGGATCGCGTCCGCATTGAAGACGGAGCGATTGTGACTATCGGCGCTACCACGTTCATCCTTCGGGCGGCAGAGTAGCAGAGGGAAAATTCATTTGCATATTTACATCGCGCACTTCACTATTTGTCAGATACATACGTGTACCGGAAAGTTTCCTTGTTTGGTACGGCTTGTACCTCAGCTTGGTATTGTCTGTACCTCACCATGGTACGACGTGTACCATAGTAAGGTATAGACCGTACCAACGGGTGGAATTTCCTGTACCAACCGTTGGCCGTCAAACTCCCCCTGGCTGATTTCTGTTGAAACCTTTGCCGGGGTTCCTGCCGAAACGTTTACCACTCGTACTCTTCGGTATACCGATCGAATACAATCTCCTCATTCCAACCATGCTTTTTGCATACTTGGCGGATACATTCCTGTTGTTTCGGAGTGAGTCCCAGCTTCTGATTGCGATACCGGTAATAGGGAGAATGTCTGAAGATAGCTTCCAAATTGAGGTGGATGGCATGAGAAATGCGTGCAGGCATATTGTCGTAAAGGGTTTTGAAGCCCCATGCCACCCGTACCTTTTTGTTTGTGCGGAAATGAGGGCACTCCTTTCCTGCAGCGGGATAACAAAGGGGATTGATGACGGATAATCGGGCGTTTTGCGCTGTGTTGTATTGTGTCATACTATGCCGGAGGCAGCTTTCGGCTTTGGAACATTGGGCGTTGAAGCACAATGTGTATTGGGCTGCCCGGTTGTTTAGTTCGGAGTTATTTTCCATTCGTTGTTCGAATTTTAGTGAATATGTTTTATCCTGTAAAGGTACGTGAAAAAATCCGGTTGACATCATATAGCGGTCATTATATTGGCGGGGCGGGTGTATAAAAAAGAACAGGGCAAAGCCGAAGCCTTGCCCTGTTCCCGTTATAATGCGGATTCTTGTTTAGAGAATACCTTTCACTGTTTCCAGCATACCTTTTGCCTGAATAGAGTTCAGGAAATCGGTAACCATATCCGTCAATCCCGGAATGGTATTCAGGTCGCCATGCTCACCCCAGATAAGGTCTTTGGCAGCCAATACGCCTTCTGCAACCTTGCGAGTGTCGCCTGTTGCCCACAGGTCTTTCAGCAGTTGCATGATTTCGGGAGCATCGTTCGGAATGATTTCCGCACCGTCGGCACGCACGCCGCCTTTGTAGTATGTGATGATAGCGGCAAGACCCAGCACCAATCCCTTCGGAAGTTCGCCTTTGCGTTCCAAGTAGGTTTTCAGGCCCGGCAGGTCGCGAGTTTGATATTTCGGGAAAGAGTTCAGCATGATGCTGGTCACCTGATGCTCTACATAGGGATTGTCGAAACGCTCCAGTACGTCAGCAGCGAATTTCTTCAACTCGTCGATAGGCAGGTTCAGCGTCTGCATCAGTTCATCGAACTGCACTTTGCGGACATACTTGCCGATGACCGGATGATTGCAGGCATCACGCACAATGTTTACGCCGCTGAGATAGGCCACCGGAGAAAGTACGGTGTGAGGACCGTTCAGCAAGGTAACCTTTCTTTCATGGTAAGGAGCTTCGGACTTCACGAAGAGCACGTTCAATCCGGCTTTGTTTGCAGGGAACTCCTCTGCCAGCTGGCGGAGAGAGAGGTTCTCGGCAGCTTCGATAACCCACAAATGGAAGATTTCGGCTTGCACAACCAGGTTGTCGGCATAACAGATTTTTTTCTGAATCTGTGCAATTTCTTTACGCGGGAAGCCCGGAACGATGCGGTCCACCAAAGTAGCGCACACGTAGCAGTACTTCGTGAACCAGGTCTTGAACTTCTCATAATCTGCACCGAAATCCTCTTTCCACAATTCGATGTATTGGTAGATACATTCTTTCAGATGATGTCCGTTCAGGAAGATCAGTTCGCAAGGCATGATGATGAGACCTTTGCTCTTGTCGCCTTTGAAGGTTTTGAAACGACGATACAGCAATTGGGTCAGCTTGCCCGGATAGGAAGATGCGGGAGCATCGCTGAACTTGCAGTTCGGGTCGAAAGCAATGCCGGCTTCCGTTGTGTTGGAGATGACGAAACGTATTTCGGGCTGGTCGGCAAGCGCCATGAATGCAGCATTCTGTGAATATGGATTCAAAGCGCGGCTGATACAGTCGATGCGGGTCAGGCTATTGACGGCCTCCCCGTTTAAACGGCCTTGCAGATTGACATGGTAAAGACAATCCTGACCGTTCAGCCATTCTGCCATACCTCTTTCTATGGGCTGAACCACCACGACGCTACTGTTGAAGTCGGTCTTTTGATTCATGTTGTAAACAATCCAATCTACAAATGCGCGAAGGAAATTACCCTCGCCGAATTGGATGATTCGTTCGGGAGCAACGGATTTGGGAGCCGTCTGTTTGTTTAATGCTTTCATCTTAAAAATAATTTTAATTATAAATTATGGATTCCAATTTGAACTTATCACGTTTGGGGAATTATTCAAACTCGAAGTAAAAATCAATGTTTTCTTTCATCAGGATGTCGATAGGCATGTATTTTACGGCGGTAACCGGTTTCTTGAATACAATATGATTGCATAGAGCTTTGACGCCGCAATATCCTTGCAGTCCCGGCCGCTGTCCGATGAGGTAATTCACTTCACCGCTTTTTAGGTGTTCCACATTCTTTTGAAGCAAATCGTAGCCTACCAATGCGTCCAGCCTGTGTCCCTTTTTCTGCAAATAGTCTGCCACTTGATATACGCGGGAGTTGAATACGGCTCCCAATGCAGCCTTGGGGTGCTCGGCAAAGAAAGTGTCCAGTAACTCTTCATTGGAAGCGGTGTTTTCCTTGTGGAGCACGACGTCGTGTATAATCAGATCCTTATGTTCAGCCGCAAAATATTGCATGAAACCTTCCAGGCGGCGCTGCATCTGGACTTCAGCCGGACTGTTTTTTTGATTGTTCAAGAAAAGCACAATCTCCTGCCCTTCTTGATAGCGGTTCATTAATATCTTGGCGGCGATATATCCGCTGATTTTGGAATCCTGACCGATATAACATAATGCGTGGGTCTGTTCCATGTTGAAGTCAATGAAAGCATATGGCACTTTTTTGCTTTCCAGATAGGATGTCAGCCGCAATGTTTCATCCTGAAAGTTCGGGGCAATCAATACTGCATCAACAGGTTCTGCCTGAAGCAATGCGCAGGCTTTTTCATAAGACGTTTTGTCCGCATGGTTGTAGAACACGTAATCTATCCCGACGTTGAACGGACGCAACTCTTGCGCTGCCCGTTCTATCCCCTGTGCTACGGAACTCCAGTAATCATGCTCTATATAATAAGGTATAATACATATTATATGGTAGCGCTTCTTGGCAGCCAGACCTATGGCAAACATGTTGGGGTGATAGTCTATTTCATCAAGAACCTTCTGAACCTTTTCTCTGCTCGTACGCGACACATCTCCCCGGTTGTGTAGCACGCGGTCTACGGTTCCAGCGGATACGCCTGCCATACGCGCAATGTCTTTTATCGTATAATTCCTGCTTTCCATACTTTCCTGTTCCTAAGGCGCTAAAAGGTCTTACGTTCAAAACTTAAATATTATAAATATTTGCCGCAAAGATACGAATAATTTTGTTTCTCCAAGTAAAATTTCTACTTTTGTGTTCGATAACGGTTAATAAAAGCAAAAAGCCTTATCAAGCCTATTAGCTTTACAATCAATACTATATAGGTGTAATAATAAGAAAGTAATTTTTTTAGATACTTAAAACACAAGAAGATGAAAAACTTTATGGACGAGAACTTCCTGTTGCAGACAGAAATCGCGCAGAAGTTGTACCACGAACATGCGGCTAAAATGCCGATTATCGACTATCACTGTCACTTAATTCCACAAATGGTAGCAGACGATTATCAGTTCAAGTCATTGACGGAAATCTGGCTGGGAGGCGACCACTACAAATGGCGTGCTATGCGTACCAACGGCGTGGACGAACGCTACTGTACCGGCAAGGATACCACCGATTGGGAAAAGTTTGAAAAATGGGCGGAAACCGTACCATACACTTTCCGTAATCCTTTGTATCACTGGACGCATTTGGAACTGAAGACAGCATTCGGCATCGATAAAATCTTGAACCCTAAAACAGCGCGTGAAATTTATGACGAATGTAACGAGAAGCTGAAGCAGCCGGAATACTCGGCCCGCGGCATGATGCGCCGTTATCATGTGGAAGCGGTTTGTACTACGGACGATCCTGTTGATTCACTGGAATACCATATAAAGACTCGTGAGAGCGGCTTTGAAATCAAAATGCTTCCCACTTGGCGTCCCGACAAGGCTATGGCAGTGGAAGTTCCTGCCGACTTCCGCGCATACGTGGAGAAACTGGCGGAAGTGAGCGGTGTGGAAATCTCTACTTTTGACGATATGATTGCCGCTTTGCGCAAGCGCCACGATTTCTTTGCTGCTCAGGGATGCAAACTGTCCGATCATGGTATTGAGGAGTTCTATGCAGAGGATTATACGGATGCGGAAATTCAGGCGATCTTCAATAAGGTATATGGCGGCACTTCATTGACCAAGGAAGAAATCCTGAAGTTCAAGTCGGCTATGCTGATTGCCTTTGGTGAAATGGACTGGGAAAAGGGTTGGACGCAACAGTTCCACTATGGGGCTATCCGCAACAATAACAGCAAGATGTTCAAGTTGCTCGGTCCTGATACTGGTTTTGATTCTATCGGCGAATTCACTACTGCCAAGGCAATGGCCAAATTCCTCGACCGCTTGAACTCGGCAGGCAAGCTGACAAAGACTATTCTTTACAATCTGAACCCATGTGCCAATGAAGTAATCGCTACGATGCTGGGTAACTTCCAGGATGGAACAGTTCCCGGTAAGATTCAGTTCGGTTCAGGCTGGTGGTTCCTTGATCAGAAGGATGGTATGGAGAAGCAGATGAACGCGCTTTCAGTACTTGGTTTGCTGAGCCGTTTCGTAGGTATGCTGACTGACTCACGCTCTTTCCTCTCCTATCCGCGTCATGAATATTTCCGCCGTACATTGTGTAACCTTGTTGGCCGCGATGTAGAGAACGGAGAGATTCCTGCTGCCGAAATGGAACGCGTAAATCAGATGATTGAAGATATCAGCTATTACAACGCAAAGAAGTTCTTCCAGTTCTAAGAACAAAGACGATATAATTCAAATTAGCCCTTCCACACTTAAGCGATTCCACAATGGAGTGGTTTTGACAAGCGCGGAAGGGCTTTCTATTATAGGAGATACCCTATTATATCTTTGATATTTTTCAATTGAAGGAAATTGGGATGAGTTACGTTCCCTTCGTGGTTTTCGTATTGCCAGGTAATGTGATAAGGTATATGGGCAGCGTATCCTCCTAAATTCAGTATCGGTAATATGTCCGATTTTATGGAGTTTCCCAACATCAGGAAATTCTGCGGAGCACATCCCACTGTGTTGAGGAGCTTTTGGTAATCGGCCTCTTTTTTATCACTCATTATTTCAATGTGGCAGAAATATCTCACCAGTCCGGAGTCCATGACTTTCCTTTTTTGATCGAATAAGTCTCCTTTGGTAGCCAGTACCAGTTTGCATTTTCCTTGTAACTGGAGCAATACATTTTCCACCCCGTCCAGTAGTGTGACGGGCTTTTGCAAAAGTTCCTGTCCCAATCTGATAATTTCTTCTGCGCAATGCAGATTTTCCTTTCCACCGGTAATCCTACATGCAGTTTCAATCATGCTGAGCATCATGCTCTTCAGGCCATATCCATACATGTGCAGGTTTTTCATTTCTGTTTTAAAAAGTTCCTGCGAAACGGCTGCCGGTGGCTGATATGTTTTCAGCAAATCACAGAATTTATGCTCAAACTCTTGAAAATAAAGCTCATTCTCCCAGAGAGTATCGTCTGCATCAAATGCTACAACTTCTATTTTATCTTTCATACTTTGCCTGTTTTACTGTTATTGAGTATCTTTGCTGCAAATATAAGTAATAAAAACATAATAATTAATCAGTAAAGGATGACTCAATCACCCCCAACTAACGCCAAAGGTTTTAGTAAAGCCTTCTGGGTAAGCAACACAGTAGAACTTTTTGAACGCATGGCATATTATGCCGTATTTATTGTTCTCACCATTTATTTGTCCAATATTTTAGGTTTTAACGATTTTGAAGCAAGCATGATTTCCGGTCTGTTTTCAGGCGGTCTTTATCTGCTTCCGATATTCACCGGGGCCTATGCCGATAAGATTGGTTTTCGCAAATCAATGATTATTGCATTCACACTGTTATCGACCGGTTATTTAGGTTTAGGTGTGCTGCCTACATTGCTGGAAGCAGCCGGACTGGTGGAATATGGTGAAGTGACCCGTTTCTCAGGGTTGGTTGATAGCAGTGAGCGTTGGATGATTGTTCCTGTCTTGTTTGTCATTATGCTTGGCGGTTCGTTCATCAAGTCCATTATATCGGCATCCGTTGCCAAAGAAACTACCGAAGCTACCCGCGCACGCGGTTATTCTATCTTTTATATGATGGTGAATTTCGGCGCTTTCACCGGAAAGACCATTATTGATCCGTTGCGTAACGCTATCGGTGAGCAAGCATATATCTATATCAATTTCTTTTCTGCTACGATGACTATATTGGCGCTGCTCTCTGTTATCCTCTTGTACAAATCGGCACATACGGCAGGCGAAGGTAAAAGCATGCGCGAAATAGGACAAGGTTTCCTGCGTATCATCACTAACTGGCGTTTGTTGATCCTTATCCTTATTGTAACCGGATTCTGGATGGTGCAGCAACAACTGTATGCCACAATGCCTAAGTATGTCATCCGTATGGCAGGCGAAACGGCTAAACCGGGCTGGATAGCCAATGTGAATCCTTTTGTTGTGGTTTGCTGTGTAAGTTTCATTACTAAATGGATGGCAAAGCGTACAGCCATTACTTCCATGAACATCGGCATGTTTCTGATTCCGGTTTCTGCATTGCTGATGGCATGTGGAAATCTGTTGGGCAATGATGTCATTTCGGGGATGAGCAATATCACATTGATGATGATACTCGGTATTGTTGTACAGGCTTTGGCAGAGTGCTTCATTTCTCCACGCTATCTGGAATATTTTTCTTTGCAGGCTCCCGAAGGAGAAGAAGGTATGTATCTTGGATTCAGCCATCTTCATTCTTTCTTGTCTTCCATCTTCGGATTTGGTATAGCGGGTGTGCTGCTGACTAAATATTGCCCTGATCCGGCCTTGTTTGCGAGCCGGGAAGCTTGGGAAGCAGCCAGTGTTAATGCACATTACATTTGGTATTATTTTGCAGGAATAGGATTAGTGGCTGCCGTAGCTCTGCTGATTTTTGCAAAAACCACCGAATTCATCGACAAAAAGAAGAAAGCATAATCTTATATATTGCATATTTTATGTATATTTGCCCCCCAATGCAAAGACAGGCTACATTCGGCATAAATTAAGTGAGCTTAATTCTGCTCTTATTTGCACTGTCTTTGCCGTCACTTTTTTTTCAAGGTGACGGCCTTTTTGTAATTAAGGAGATTAGAATGAAAGTAAGATTTATAAGCCTTGCAAGTGGTAGCAGTGGCAATTGTTACTATATAGGCACAGAAAAATACGGAATACTCATTGACGCCGGCATTGCTGTTCGTACCATAAAAAAAGGATTAAAAGAAGCAGGTATCAACATGGAGATGATACGTGCAGTATTTGTCACCCATGATCATGCCGATCATATAAAAGCAGTAGGCGGACTGGGTGAGAAACTGAATATACCTATCTATACGACAGCCCGTATTCACGAAGGAATAAACAAGAGTTACTGTATGACGGAAAAGTTACATTCCTCCGTCCGTTATCTGGAGAAACAGCAACCTATGCAATTGGAAGACTTTCGTATTGAGTCTTTTGAAGTTCCTCATGACGGCACAGACAATGTGGGCTATTGTATAGAGATAGACGGTAAAGTCTTTTCTTTTCTCACAGACCTTGGCGAAATAACCCCTACTGCGGCGCAGTATATCTGTAAAGCAAACTACCTGATACTGGAAGCCAATTATGATGATGAAATGTTGCGTATGGGTTCTTATCCTCAGTATCTAAAGGAACGTATAACCAGCCGTACCGGACATATGAGTAATATTGATACCGCAGAATTTCTTGCCGAAAATATTACAGAACACTTGCAATATATATGGCTCTGCCATTTAAGTAAAGACAATAATCATCCGGAGTTGGCCTATAAAACTGTTGAATGGAAACTGAGGGAGAAAGGCATTATAGTGGGTAAAGATGTGCAACTCTGCGCTTTAAAGCGAACTACTCCCTCCGAACTATATGAGTTTGAGTAAAAAGATACCGATTTCATCGAAAAAAGTCTAAGGATTGTTTGCGAAATAAAATAAAAGGGCTACCTTTGCACCCGCAAACGAGAAATAAAAAATGCACTCTTAGCTCAGTTGGTAGAGCAACTGACTCTTAATCAGTGGGTCCAGGGTTCGAATCCCTGAGGGTGTACTCCAAAAAGGAACAACAAAAGTTGTTCCTTTTTTGTTATATATTCATGTTTTTTTATCTTTGTAGCTAATCAACCGACATTAATAAATTATAAAGATACACTATGGATAAAGGTATAAAACAAGTTGTGGTTCTTTTGGCACATCCCGACATCAAAAGTTCACAGGCCAACAAGGCATTAATGGATGCTATTAAAGAACTGGAAGAAGTGGCAGTATACAATTTGTATGAAATGCGCCCTGAAGACGCTTTTAATGTAGACTCATGGAGTAAGATTATTTCTCAGGCTTCTGCCATTGTGTTTCAGTTCCCGTTGTATTGGATGTCAGCTCCTTCCCTATTGAAGAAATGGCAGGATGAGGTATTCACCTATCTGGCTAAAACTCCGGCGGTGGCAGGTAAGGCATTATTGGTTGCGGTTACTACGGGGTCCGAATACAGTGCCTATCGTAGTGGCGGAAGAAACAACTTCACAATAGATGAACTTTTAAGGCCTTATCAGGGAAGTGCCATACATGCCGGAATGGTATGGCAAACTCCCGTAGTGGCATACGGAATGGGAACGGCCGATGCAGGAAAAAACATTGCCGAAGGGGTTAATAATTATAAAGTAAGAATAGAATCTTTAGTCGGAAAAAATCATGTAGGCAATGATTGGTGATACAAATAAAGCAGCATCCGTTATTCTAAGCAGATGCTGCTTTTCCGGTTTTAACGGTCGGCATATTGTTTTTACCGGTATAATATCCCTTTCTGTTGCAACATTTCAAAATCTTCCTCGCCCATACCTATCTCATTCAGTGAACGAGCTTCATTGTGGTCGTTGAGATACACTCTGGGCTTTTCGGTAAACAAACCATTTACAACAGACAATGAATCATTTCGATAAGGCGTTGTAACTCCTCCTAACTCCAGCATCGTGTGGAAGAAAGAGGCACTGGATGAAATGTTTTTCTGCTTATTGGATATTGTATTCTCCCAAAGAGACGGATAATGGTCCCGGTAACTGTCAGACATCCACAGTAAGAACGGCACATGTATCTGGTAATAAGACGGAACCGGTGACGCATGCAGGAAAAGGCGTCGGCTATCATCAAAAATATCCTCTCCATGATCCGAAGTGTAAAGCATTGCAGCATCTGTGTTCTGTTCCTGCAACATTCCGATAAGGCGTGCCAGAAAATCATCTGTATAGCGGATAGAGTTGTCATAGGCATTCACTAGATTATCTTTATATTTCACTTCGGCATCCACAGGAAAATCGGGTAAGAAAAAAGCGTTTTCCGAAGGATAGCGCTCCCGGTAATTGAAATGTGAACCATAGGTATGGAGAACAATAAATTGCTTAGGAGCATTTTTAGCCAACTCAGTGGCTACCAGTTCCAACAGCTCATCGTCGGAAGGGTTGTAGTTGGCATGCTTCACATTTTCTTTGATAAAATTGCATGTATCAGCTTCTTTTCCGAAAAAATCAATGAAAGAATGGTTATAGCGCTGGTTGGAGAAGAAAGCTGTCTGATAGCCTGCTTCTTTGAATGTTGTAATGATACTTTTCTGTTGATAAATGGAATTGAAGTCATGTGCCGAAACCGAAGACATCAGCATAGGTACACTTTTGTGTGTAGTATTGGATTCGGTCAGTACGTGGCAGAAAGCTGTTAGTCCCTTTACCTTTGACAGTTTGGGGTTCGTTTCGCGATTATAACCATAAATCGACCAATTAGTTGCACGGGACGTTTCCCCAATAACCATAACATAGACTTCCCTATTCTTTTGGGGATGAACGGATTTAGCTTGGAATGTGAAATCTTTCGATGTTTTTGCATAGCTCTGTGTCTGTGCAGTGCGTTGAAAGGCGAGTGCAACGTTATAACACACATTGGCCGGGTATAAATCCGATTTCAGTTCATAGCGGGAGTCAAACAGATAGGCAGCTCCCAATGACAAAACCCCGGCAATCATTGCTAATCGGGCGCGCTTACGCTCTCTGTGGATAAACAGCTCCGGCAATTCCCGTTTTTTGATGACAGATACCGTCGCCACTGCCAATGCCGGAATATATAACAGCACTACAATAACAATAGCCGGTATCAGGTTGTCCAGCAACTCCAAGGCTTCGCTGGAATTGGTTGTTACCAGGTTGAGAAACATATCCACTGCAATAATGGACTGTCCGAAGAGATATAACAACACAATCTGGAATGCTCCGAAAAACAAAAAAGGAAACAATATCCAGAAAGTCCTGCCGCAGTTTCTCGACCAACTCATCACCATATAATATATGGAAAATGGCAACAACACATTGCATACCTTTGCTACAATCGGCATAGGCTCCGTAAAACATAGTACAACATTGGGTACTATCAAAATTATCAGGAACAAGTAAAACAAGTTCTCTTGATTTTCAAACCATTTCTTGATTTCTTTAAAAGGCTTCATTGATATTGAATATAAATCCTGTCTGGTGTTTGCCAAACCCTAAATCTAAACGTACATTTACTCTCTTTTTAAATTCCCAGCGATAACCGAAACCGTAATTGGGAAGAATATGTTTCATGTCAAATTCTGAGAACCTTGGAAAAACAGTTCCCGCCCCCACCCATACGGCCACTCCATTACGTTTCCAGACATGTTGGCGAAGCTCTATTTGGGCATCCATGACACATTTGTCACGATAGCGTCCTTCATAATAGCCACGCATGGAATACGAACTGCCTAAAATTGCCATCAGGCCCCAGGGAGGATTCCCGTAATTCAGCAGAGTGTGGAACTGTCCGGCCAAAACGCCGCCTTTCCACACCTCATGATAATATCTCGTATCCAGTTCCGTACTGCTGAAGGCATATTTGTTTCCTAAGAAGGCGGGACTGAAGCGTTGGTCTATTCTAAGATAGTACCCTTTGTATGCATTTGTCAGAAAGTCGCGCGAATCATAAAGCAGCGACAACCCAAGACTGAAATTTGTGGTGCGTGCGTTCATACCTTCCCACAATTCAGGCTTTTCAATATTGTGCCCATATATGTAGTCAAACACTGCCATAGGGCCCACATAGAAGTTGCGTGCCAGCCGGAACATAAAATCCACTTTCATCTGCGCCTGAAAACGGTCATAATCGCTTTCATTGGCATTATTGACTCCGTTATCATACCCTTTTCCCCAATATAAACTCGGAAAGGAGTAGAAATATAAATTATAATTCAAGCGATATTTATCACGAGGAAACAGATGCGTCCCGCGTATTCCCAACAGATAAAAGCCTACCGTAGAAACATCTCCATACAACGAAATATTGGAGGGCGGAAGAATCGTATCGTTACGGTCGGTGCGATAAAGCCCGGCAGCCACCAACCCCAATCCCAATTTGGTATCACTGGAGTAATGAGGTCCACCGATAATGCTAAAATCGAATTTTTTATTCTTCTTCTCTTTATTGGCGTCATTGAAATAGTCCAAGAACTTCTTGAAAAAACTCCGTTTGGCAGAAGCCGAATCAAGGACGGTGACAGAATCCGTACCGGCCGAAGTATGTACTTCTGCCAAGCGTGTTTGTGCATGAACAGCGGTTACAGTCACCAACAAGATTAATGATGATAGCCATGTTTTCAAATCAGTGCTCATTCTCCAATACTAAGAAAACTTCGTGACAAAGTTAGTTGTAAATAATTCATGTTACAACAATGTTACAAAGCTTTTTGTTTTCCTTTCTTCCTATTTAATGTCTGTTATTTCCTTAGAATATTTTAACTTGGGCATCAACAGAACATTCCTTAATCCTCTGTGTTTCTTTATAATGAACCAAGAACAACTTGAGATATGAAAACAGCAATGGATATTCCCGACAAAGAGGGCCGCAAACGACTGGTCATTGTGGGAGGCGGTTTTGGAGGGCTGAAACTGGCAAGGAAACTGAAGAGCGATAAATATCAGATTGTCCTATTGGATAAGAACAACCACCATATTTTTCAACCTTTACTTTATCAGGTGGCTACGGCAGGTATTGAGCCGAGTGCCATTTCCTTTCCCTACCGCAAAATCTTTAAGAAAAGAGAGCATTTCCATATACGTATTTGTGAAGCACAACGCGTTATGCCGGAAAATAACTTACTGGAGACTTCCATTGGTACGTTGGCTTATGACTATCTGGTAATTGCTACCGGATGTGATACGAATTATTTCGGCAACAATGACATGGCTAAACAGACTATGGCCTTAAAGAATACATCGGAAGCCCTGTTCAATCGTAATCAAATTCTGGATAGTTTTGAACAGGCCCAAAACACCGGAAATGAAGAAGAACGCAAGCGTCTGATGACTTTTGCCATAGTAGGCGGCGGGGCTACGGGCATAGAACTGGCAGGTGCTTTGGCAGAAATGCGAAAATTCGTTCTTCCGCAAGATTATCCGGACTTGAACATCAATGAAATGCGTATAATTCTCATAGACGGCGCTCCTCGCCTCTTGTCTGCTTTTTCGGAGAAATCCTCCCGGGAGGTAATGGAATATTTGGGAAAACGGAACGTAGAGGTTAAACTGAATGCAAGGGTCATCAACTATGAAGGCAATGAGCTTGTGTTGAGTGAGGGGCCGGTTATTGATACGAAAAATGTATTCTGGGTGGCGGGTGTAAAAGCCAACAGTCTGCAAGGATTACCTTCCGAAGCATACGGACCGGGAAACCGCTTGAAAGTGGACAGTTATAACCGCTTGTGTGAGTACTCCAATATCTTTGCCATCGGTGATACCGCCTTAATGTCTTCCGATGCTTACCCTAAGGGGCATCCACAAGTGGTTCAGCCGGCTATTCAACAAGCAAGAAATTTAATCGTCAACTTACAGCGTATGGAACAAGGCTTGCCTTTGCAGCCCTTTATATATCGCAATAAAGGCTCTATGGCTACTATCGGGCGCAACCATGCCGTTGTAGAGTTAAAGAAACTGCGTTTTGGTGGTTTTCCGGCATGGGCAGTGTGGCTGTTTGTTCATTTGATGAGCATTGTAGGTGTAAAGAACCGGCTTTTTATATTTGTGGACTGGATGTGGAGCTATTTCACCTATGACCCTTCATTGCGGATTATCATCAAGCCTTTGAAACGGGAGTAAACATTTATTCGTTCTTATTTGTTAAGAATACATATCAACTTAAAAAGACGAACAATTATGTTAAAACGATTTTTATTTCCTGTCAAGCCGGACGGCACTTTCATATCTGTCATATTATTAATAGTTAGAGTTGTATTTGGTGTTATGCTCATGAATCATGGCATCGATAAGTGGGCAAACTATCAGGAACTTTCAGCCGTATTTCCCGATCCTCTCGGTATTGGCAGCCCTCTTTCTCTGGGGTTGGCTATATTCGGCGAGCTGGCCTGTTCAATGGCGTTCATCATAGGCTTTCTGTACAGGCTGGCTATGATTCCCATGATATTTACAATGTGTGTGGCTTTTTTCATAGTCCATGCCGATGACCCGTTTGCAGTAAAGGAACTTGCATTTGTTTACTTAGTGGTATTTGTGCTGGTGTACATTGTAGGACCGGGTAAATTCGCGGTAGACCGTTGGATTTCCAAATCCCTTTTTCGCAAATAGAGACAGATACGGCTCTTTTGTCTTACAAAGTGTAATTTTTTACGGCTTTTTTGTGTTCTTTTATAAAAATGGCTATATTTGCACTAATCTAAAAAAGGCTGGTTAAATACAACCTTAACAAAATATAGTAAAAAATAAAAGAAAGTGATTATGAAAAAGTTCAATTTGAAATTGGCTGCAACTGTAATGGTATGCGGTGCTTTCCTTTTTAGTTCATGTATCGGTTCTTTCGGTTTGCATAGCAAACTGTTGAATTGGAACCAGGGCATTGGCAATAAATTTGTCAATGAACTTGTTTTTCTGGCATTCAATATCATTCCGGTGTATGGCGTATGCTATTTGGCAGATGCTTTGGTTATCAACTCCATTGAATTCTGGAGTGGCAGCAACCCGATGGCAAGTGTCGGTGATGTTAAGAAAGTGAAAGGCGAAAACGGAAACTATTTGGTGGAAACCCTTGAAAACGGTTATTCTATCACGAAAGAGGGCGAAACTGCATCTATGGAGTTGATTTACGATAAAGACATGAATACTTGGAATGTCGTAGCAGACGGCGTAAGCACCGAACTCCTGCAGATGAACAACGACGGTACGGCACAGATCACTTTGCCCAATGGTGAGGATATGACTGTCACTTTGGATGCTCAAGGTATTTCTGCTGCTCGTCAGGCAACTATGGTCAACACCTATTACGCAGCACGTTGAGGATTGAAAATTAAGAACTAAATAGAAAGGCTACGCGCAATGTTTCCAAAGAAACCGCGCGTAGCCTTTACTGTTTTAGAATGGATATCCCACAGCAAAGTGGAAAGCAAAATCACGACTGAATTTGGGATGTATAATAGGGAAATGTTCTTTCCTGTTACTGAACACAGGATTGATAGCTTTCATGCCGCCGTCAAAACGCAGGACAAAGAAGTCCAAATCCAACCGCAGGCCCAACCCGTAGGCCACTGCTATCTGCTTATAGAATTTGTTGAATTCAAATTTGCCGCCCGGCTGATCTTTGTAATCACGCAGCGTCCAAATGTTACCCGCATCCACAAAGACTGCTCCTCTGAATTTCCAGAAAAGACGTGTACGGTACTCGACACTTGCATCCAACTTAACATCCCCCGACTGATTCATGAAATTTCCGTCACCGGGAAAAACGCCCGGACCTAAGTCACGTACCGACCAGCCGCGTACACTGTTGGCGCCACCGGAGAAGTAACGCTTCTCAAAAGGCACAATGGTTGCATTGCCGTATGGTACGGCTATCCCTGCCCCTACATGGAATGCGATGGAGTTGCGATTGTCGATGACTATGTTCTTGGCAAAATCAAAATCTCCCTTTATATATTGTGCGAATGGGATACTTAGCAATGAATACTCCCCGTCTTCATTCTTTTTCATATCAGCCATTTTGGCAACTGCATACAGAAGATTACCTGCTGACTCAAAATTAACGCGAATGGAATACGAGTTGCCGATTATTGTATTATTCATCAATGCCTGCCCTGCGCTATTGTACGTGTAGCTGTATCCTGTGCGGACAATCAGGCGGTCGTCATAGTTGTATTTTAAGATATAATTCTGTTCGTTGTTCAGGTATTTGTCACGAAACTCCTGTGAAATGGAAGGCATGTACAGATAGTTTATGTCCAACAGGTCGATGCGGTGCTGTGCACGCTGGCGTTGCAATCCCCACTTATAGCTCCAATTGGCAGAAGCGATGATACGCGAAAACTCCGGTCGTATCTGATAATTATACTGCACACCGAACTCCGTAGTGGCACGTATCTTCCGACGGAAATCGTTGGACAGGAAAGGAAAAAGGAAACGCGGGAAGTTGATCGTCGCCTCTGCCCCCAATTCAGTGTAATCCTCGTGGTTATAACCGCCTTGCAGACCTGATACCGCTTCGTAAGCGCCACGTAGTTTTATCATAAAAGTTTCAGAACCTTTGAACATATTCCTGTTCTGGAACGATACCGATGCAGCCGCCCCCAAGTCTCCGGCAGAATTGGTTCCTTCCAACTCGAACGATACCGACTGGTACTTACTCTTTGTCAGCATTACGTAAGCATTCAGTTTGGAAGTATCGCCAACCTGTGTCTCGAAAAAGCGGATATTAGTATATTTCAAAGCCTGCAAACGTCCGAAATTGGAGTATGTCCGCTGTACGTCCGGTTCGTTGTACAAACTTCCCGGTGTAATGCGCAGGTTATTCGTCAGGACTTTCGGACGCAGATAGAGTTTGTCCTTATAGTATATGGGGAAACCCTTGTAATGTATGGAGTCGTTTATTTCTATGCTGCTCAAGGCGGATGACTCCAATACATTATAGTCCGTAATGAAGTTCACCTTATTGATGTAATACTGGCGATGATTTTGCGGAGTATTGTCATTATGCTGCCGAAACGGTGCCAAGTGCATAGTAACATCCACCTGATAAGTGTTCCTCACCGTATCTGCCGTATAGGAGATATATTCTTTATTAAATTTATAATATCCGTTGCGAAGCAGGTTGTCCGTAATGCGCTGCCGTTCCGCATCCAGGCGATTTACATCGAAATACATGCCTTCCGTCAAATAGGTATCTGCCGAATCCTGCCGCATGTATTCTCTGATTTTCTCGTCCTTGATGTCATATTTGAGGGAACGTATCTTGTAGGGCTTTCCGCTGGAAACCTTATAAGTCAGTTTCAGCTTCTTCTTTTTTATGTGCGTGACAGGTTCTACAACTGCTCCCATATAGCCCATATTTTGCATGGCCTTTGTCATTTCCTCACTGGAGCGTTCCGTTTCTTCTTCTTTATATATGACCGGAGCATCTCCCATTCTTCGTAAAGTGCGGTTTATCCAACTTGCAGAATCCCTCCCCGACCAGTTATAGACGTACAACTGTGTCTTTATCAGGCTGAACCATTTGGAATTCGGATTTTGACGGACATACATCGAGAGGCTGGAAGGTTTGATTTCCCTGTTGTCCGTTTGTATGCGCACCTCGTCCAATAAATATGAACCTTCCGGCACATATTTCGTGGCAGAACATGAAGCTAATAAAAGTATGGCGGTAGCAAATAGTGCGTAGCGAAAGCCTTTCTTCATACTGGATTATTAATTGCGCATAAATTACTGCAAATATAGAAATAATCGTGTACTTTTGCCAAATAAAACCAAACAACTTATGGCACTAAGTAAGAATCGTATTAAATATATCCGTTCATTGGAGTTGAAGAAGAACCGCAAGGCTGATAAAGTGTTTCTGGCAGAGGGTCCGAAGCTGGTAGGCGATTTATTGGGGCATTTCCGTTGCCGCTTCCTGATTGCAACCGCTGAATGGCTTTCCGCACACCGGCAGCTGCCGGTGGAAGATATAACCGAGGTCTCCGAAAAAGAACTCTCATGCGCCAGTCTTTTGAAAACTCCCCAACAGGTGCTCGCTGTTTTTGAACAGCCGGATGAGGTAATGGATGCTTCCGTTGTAGCCCACTCCCTTTGTCTGGCGCTGGATGACGTGCAGGATCCCGGTAATCTGGGAACCATAATCCGGCTGGCCGATTGGTTTGGAATAGAACATATCTTCTGCTCGCCCAATACCGTGGATGCCTACAATCCCAAGACCATACAGGCCACTATGGGGGGCATAGCAAGGGTGAAACTGCATTATACTTCCCTGCCCGGGCTGATTGGCTCTTTGAAAGACATACCGGTATACGGCACTTTCCTGGACGGAGAAAATATGTACACGCAACCACTCTCTGCCCATGGACTGATAGTTATGGGGAATGAGGGCAACGGCATAGGGAATGAGGTGAAGCAACTTATCAACCGGAAACTTTATATTCCCAATTATCCGTCGACACGTGAAACTTCCGAATCTTTGAATGTTGCTATTGCTACCGCAGTAGTCTGTGCCGAGTTCCGGCGACAGGCAGCATTGTTGTAATGTCAAAATTGGAGAAATAGACAGGTAAGAGTTGGCAACGCCCTTCAATAGAGGGCGGAAGAGCCATTAATAAATTCTGAGGGAATTTTACTAAAATTCTTGTAGAATTATAGTAAAATTCCGCGGACGTTTTACTGTAATTTTGTGGAGCATTTACTAAGGGGGAATTTGTGTCAAGTTCTTTCAATTCATCTTGCGTCAAAAGAACGATTGCTCCCGGCAGCCATTCCACGTTTTCTATCTCTTCCGTTAATGGAAATATACGTACAACGCTCCCCTCTTCCGTTTCCACCGCATATTGTTTTAAATAACCGTATGCAGGCAGGAATAAAAAGTGTGATGCGAAGCGTTTCATTTACTTTTCGGTAGTTTGGCGTAATCGCGGGCGAGGGCGCATTTCCGGACGGCGGGCATTGTTCTGCTCTACATCCTGTTCTTTCACTTCTGCCGGCTTGCTCAAAACCGTATCTTTCTTCACCACTTTGTCGTCGGTAGGCTTAAGGCTCTCTTTGTCGGCATTAAACAGGGTGTCTGTTGCATGATAACGCATCAGGCTGATACGATCCGTCAATATACTCTGTGCAGATGTTTGCACCGGATAATAGATAAAGCCGCGTATTTCTTTGATTTCTCCCAGCGTATCGGCAAACAATGATATGGTTTCTGTACCCGATTGCTTTATTCTCCGCATATCGTTCAGTGTGTCTTTTGCATAAAGGATCTGCATTGCCATTAACGGTGCATGCAGGCTGTCGGGGACTCCGTTCAGGAAACGGAAGCGAACAGTCCATTTGAGCGTATCCCGATCCTTGAAATTCGTATCCGAAGGAAGTGCAAAGGTCAGCTTGTTGTCCAACGACATTCCGGTCAGATGATAGATGTGCCGTCCTATCCATACGTCGATGCTATCGCCCGGAAGAGATTCTTTGGGCTTGTTGTCGCGCAGGGCAATTAGATGATTGATGCCGTCTCTTTCGGCCTTTAACCGTTGATTAACTTTTTCGTAGACTTTTGTGAGAGCATCCGGGTGGCGGGCATACCACACCATTGAGGAATCGAAATCGGCTTGGGTGATGCCATGTTTCTTGTAGACCGATTCAATATATAGCACTCGCTTGTAGCTGTCGCTATACGGAACCTCCTCTCCCATTGCCTTTGCAATGTGGAAGTCATAGAGTACGTTTTCCATTTTGGCGTCCGGTATGACTGTTTCAGGTCTTTTCACCTGGCACGCTGTCAGACTGAACGCCAAAAGGATTACGCTATACCATTGAATCCGTTTTTTCCTTTTCATGATTTCTTTATAACATGATAGGAATCATTCAAATATTTACTGTAAAACAACAACAGAGCTATAATTCCGCAACTGATTGCTGCATCGGCAAAGTTGAAAATCGGACTGAAAAAAATGAAATGCTTTCCACCTATGAACGGCATCCACGTGGGCCAGTTCGTTTCGATAATAGGGAAATAGAACATATCGACCACTTTGCCATATAGCAACGGAGCGTATCCGCCGCCTTCAGGCATAAAGGTTGCCAGTTGTGAATAGGTGCTTTCATTAAAGAGCACTCCGTAGAATACACTGTCGATGATATTGCCTAATGCTCCCGTCAGGATGAGTGAAACACAGACAATAAACCCTGTTTTCATTCCATGTTTTACGAACTTGTACAGAAACCAGCCTATAACTCCTACTGCTACGATTCGAAATGAAGTGAGGAATAGTTTTCCGAATATCTCCAAGCCGAAAGCCATGCCATTGTTCTCGGTGAAGTAGATATAAAACCAATCAGTGATGCGTATGCTCTCATGCCAATACATGTGTGTCTTAACAATCACTTTAATTACCTGGTCGATAATCAGTACCGAGAATATAACAAGTAAGGCTATCCGTCCTTTCGTGAAAAAATTCTTCATCCTTATTTCTTGCCGTTGTTTTTAGCTTCGATGCTTAATGTTGCATGAGGCACTGCACGCAGGCGCTCGGCAGGAATCAACTTACCTGTTTCGCGGCAAATACCATACGTTTTGTTCTCAATACGTACCAGAGCTGCCTGTAAACCCTGAATGAACTTCAGCTGGCGTTGCGCCAGACGTGTCGTTTCTTCCTTGGATAAGGTATTGGCTCCTTCTTCCAGTACTTTGTATGTAGGAGATGTATCGTCGGTATCATTACCGTCTGCACCTGTCAGGCTGGCCTTCAACAATTCATAATCGCGTTGAGCCAACTCCAACTTTTCCATAATAATGGCGCGGAATTCTTCCAATTCAGCATCCGAATATCTTGTTTTTTCTGCCATAACTTTACGTGTTTAATCGTTAGTATTAATAATCTATTCTTTTACAACGCTTACATACAGTTTGAAATCATCGAACTCGAGTTCCGTACCGCTTTCTACACCGTCTGTCAGCGTCAGTGAGGTTCCTAAAACCTGGTTACAAATATAATCTTTATATTCATTTACCGCATCATCTGTTTGCGGATTTTTTGATAATGTAATCTTTATTTTATCCGTTATCTCGAAACCACTCGATTTACGGATATTCTGAATACGATTCACCAATTCGCGGGCAATACCCTCGCGGCGGAGTTCCTCGGTGATGGTAACTTCCAGAGCAACGGTGAGTTTACCTTCATTGGCAACCAGCCAGCCTGGAATATCCTCACTGAATATCTCCACATCGGATGTCTCTATTACAGCTTCCGCACCATCCAGGTTCAACGTATAAGCGCCGTTCTTCTCCAGTTCGGCAATGGCTTCCTGTGACATTCCGGCAACGGCTGCGGCAACAGCTTTCATCTGCTTGCCGAATTTCGGGCCGAGTTTCTTGAAGTCGCACTTCACTTTCTTCACGAGCACACCGGCAGCACCGTCCACAAACTGGATTTCCTTTACGTTCACCTCGTTCATGATAAGCGCTTTTACAGCCTCAATGTGGGCACGTTGCTCTTCGTCTACCACCGGAACCATGATGCATTGCAAAGGCTGGCGCACCTTGATGTTCACCTTACGGCGCAAAGCCAATACCATAGAGGTTACGTCTTGTGCCATTTGCATGCGGGCTTCCAGCTCTTTGTCTATTATCTCTTCTTTGCATTCAGGGAATTTAGCCAAATGAACGGAAACTACGTTGTCGCGCCCGGTAGCTGCCGTCAGGTCAGAGTAGAGCATATCCGCATAGAATGGAGCGATAGGAGCCATTAGTTTGGCTACGGTTTCCAAACAGGTATAGAGCGTCTGGAAAGCAGACAGCTTGTCTTGTGTCATACCACCACCCCAGAAACGTTTACGATTCAGACGGACGTACCAGTTTGAAAGGTTATCGTTCACGAAATCCGAAATCAGGCGTCCGGCTTTAGTCGGCTCATATTCGTTGTAACAGTTGTCCACGTCTTTCACCAGTGTATTCAGTACGGAAAGAATCCAACGGTCTATTTCCGGACGTTCTGCCATGGGAACATCTGCCTCTTTGTATTCAAATCCGTCCACATTGGCATAAAGGGCGAAGAAAGAATACGTATTATATAAGGTACCGAAGAATTTGCGGCGAACTTCCTCCACTCCGTCTACGTCAAACTTCAGGTTGTCCCATGGTGAAGAGTTGGTTATCATGTACCAACGCAAGGGGTCGGAACCGTATTTTTCGATGGTTGAGAACGGGTCTACGGCATTGCCCAAACGTTTGGACATCTTATTGCCATTCTTGTCGAGCACCAGACCATTTGAAATCACAGCCTTATAGGAAATGCTGTCGAACACCATTGTTGCGATGGCATGTAGTGTAAAGAACCAGCCACGTGTCTGGTCCACACCTTCTGCTATGAAATCGGCAGGATATACCTGGTGGCTGTCAAGCAACTCTTTATTCTCAAACGGATAGTGTATCTGTGCATACGGCATGGAACCGGAGTCAAACCATACGTCAATCAAGTCTGATTCGCGTTTCATGGGCTTTCCGCCTTTGGAAACGAGAATAATATCGTCCACGTAAGGACGATGAAGGTCTATCTTGTCGTAATTATCCTGTGTATATACACCGGGCTGGAAACCTTTCTCCTTATATGGATTGGACGACATCAGTCCGGCTGCAACGGATTTCTCTATTTCGTTGTAAAGCTCCTCTACGGATTCGATGCATTTTTCCTCATCGCCGTCTTCCGTACGCCAAATAGGCAACGGAGTACCCCAGTAGCGTGAACGGCTCAGATTCCAGTCGTTCAAGTTTTCCAGCCACTTGCCGAAACGTCCGGTACCGGTGCTTTCCGGCTTCCAATTGATGGTCTTGTTCAGCTCTATCATGCGCTCCTTGCAGGCAGTGCTGCGGATGAACCAGCTATCCAGCGGATAGTACAATACAGGCTTGTCAGTACGCCAACAGTGCGGATAGTTGTGCACGTGCTTCTCTATTTTGAAGGCCTGGTTAGCGGCTTTCATCATCATGCAGATGTAAATATCAAGTGTCTCGGCTGCCTGTGCGGCTTTCTCGTCATACTTGCCGTCAACTGTAAATTGCGGATCGTAAGCATTCTTCACCCAGCGGCCTTGATATTCTTTATATGCGTCTACATTGACACATTCTTTCACAAACTTTTCGTCCAGTTCATCCAGTAAATAGAACTTACCGGTAAGGTCTACCATAGGACGCGTTTCACCACGCTTGTTAATCATGAACAAGGAAGGGATGCCTGCTGCGCGGGCCACAAAAGCATCATCTGCACCGAATGTCGGAGCGATGTGCACGATACCCGTACCGTCTTCTGTGGTTACGTAGTCACCGAGGATTACACGAAAGCCTTTGTCGCTGACACTCCAATTTCCCTCATTATCCACATCTACCGGTTTCACCCACGGAATGAGCTGTTCATATTCCATTCCTGCCAATTCCGGACCTTTGTACTCGCCTACAACCTTAAACGGAATCAGTTTGTCTCCCGGCTTATAATCCTCTAATACAAGATCTTCCGCCTTTTTGTTGAAGTGAGTGTAGAGTAGAGCTTTAGCAAGTACCACAGTCATCTTTTCCCCCGTATAACCGTTGTAGGTCTGTACGGCTACGTAGTCTATTTTCGGACCTACGCAGAGAGCTGTATTTGAGGGTAATGTCCAAGGAGTCGTGGTCCATGCCAAGAAATAAGGAGTACCCCACTCTGTCATTTCAGGCTTCGGGTTCTTCATCTTGAACTGTCCTACTACGGTAGTGTCTTTTACATCACGATAGCACCCGGGCTGGTTCAACTCATGCGAACTCAAACCGGTTCCTGCAGCCGGAGAATACGGCTGTATGGTATATCCTTTATAAAGGAGTCCTTTTTTATGAAGCTGTTTCAACAGCCACCATAGCGTTTCAATGTAACGGTTGTCATAGGTGATATAAGGATCTTTCATATCTACCCAATATCCCATTTTATGGGTAAGGTCCTCCCACTCTTTGGTGAATTTCATCACGTCCTTGCGGCAGGCAGCGTTGTATTCGGCAACAGAAATCGTCTTGCCTATATCTTCTTTGGTGATACCAAGTGCTTTTTCCACACCCAGTTCCACAGGAAGGCCATGTGTGTCCCAGCCGGCTTTACGCTTTACTTGGAAACCTTTCATGGTTTTGTAGCGGCAAAAAATATCCTTAATGGAACGAGCCATTACATGGTGGATACCCGGCATACCATTGGCCGAGGGAGGTCCTTCGAAAAACACGAAAGAAGGACAACCTTCACGTTCTGTCATACTCTTGGCGAAAACCTGGTTTTCGTCCCATTTCTTCAACACTTCCTTGTTTACTTCCGAAAGGTCAAACTTTGAATATTCGGCAAACTTCTTACCCATCTTGATATTTACGATTTGACTATTTACGATTTACTACTCTTAGTGATAGCCCGAGGAGTCTTTTCAGCGCATCTGGAACTATCCTCTTTGTTTTAAGGGTGCAAATTTACAAAAAAGTTAGAGAAAAGAGATTTTTGAGTAGATAATTTTAAAATATGCCATTTATAAACTTTCGTTTTAATCGTAGGTTATTTCATTATTATCCCTATCTTTGGAAAATATAGAACGATACGTTATAGATTTAAGCAATGTTCTCATAGAAAAAATCTGTTGTCGTGTCGGCATGCTGTCACTATCTTTGCAATATACAAGGTCCCTATTATTAACTCTAAAATGGTATTTATGGAAAAAAAGAAGCTCACAGCAGCCAACGGTCGTCCGATAGCAGACAACCAAAACAGCCAGACAGCAGGTCAGCGAGGTCCTATGGTGTTACAGGATCCCTGGTTTCTGGAGAAGTTAGCCCACTTTGATCGTGAGGTGATTCCCGAAAGACGCATGCATGCCAAAGGCTCCGGTGCTTATGGAACATTTACTGTAACGCATGACATTACAAAGTATACTCGCGCGGCAATCTTCAGTGAAGTAGGAAAGAAAACGGAATGTTTCGTCCGTTTCTCAACAGTGGCTGGCGAAAGAGGTGCAGCTGATGCCGAACGCGATATTCGCGGATTTGCTATGAAATTTTATACGGAAGAAGGTAATTGGGATTTGGTAGGAAACAATACTCCGGTATTCTTTTTACGTGATCCTTTGAAGTTCCCGGATTTAAATCATGCGGTGAAACGCGATCCGCGTACTAACATGCGCAGCGCCAGTAATAATTGGGACTTTTGGACATTATTGCCCGAAGCATTGCATCAGGTAACCATTACCATGAGCACCAGAGGTATTCCCTACTCTTATCGACACATGAACGGCTACGGCAGCCATACATACAGCTTTATCAATGCAAACAACGAACGTATCTGGGTGAAATTCCATTTCAAGACCATGCAAGGCATTAAATGCCTGACTGATCAGGAAGCAGAAGCAATCATCGCCAAAGATCGTGAGTCGCATCAGAGAGACCTATATGAGAGCATTGAAAAAGGAGATTTCCCGAAGTGGAAACTTCAGATTCAACTGATGACTGAAGAGGAAGCGGACAATTATCGCATCAACCCTTTTGACCTAACGAAAGTGTGGTCGCACAAAGACTTCCCGTTGCAAGACGTAGGTATTCTGGAGCTGAACCGTAATCCGGAAAACTATTTTGCCGAAGTGGAACAGGCTGCTTTCAATCCTCAGAATATCGTAGAAGGAATCGGTTTTTCGCCTGATAAGATGTTACAGGGCAGACTGTTCTCTTATGGGGATGCACAGCGTTATCGTTTGGGGGTGAACGCGGAACAGATTCCGGTAAACAAGCCTCGCTGTCCGTTCCATGCGTTTCATCGCGACGGCGCTATGCGCGTAGATGGCAACTATGGTTCCGCCAAGGGGTATGAGCCTAACAGTTATGGAGAATGGCAGGATTCACCGGAGAAGAAAGAGCCGCCTTTGAAAATACATGGCGACGTTTATAATTATAATGAACGTGAATACGATGATGACTATTACAGCCAACCGGGTGATTTGTTCCGACTGATGCCGGCAGAAGAACAACTGCTTCTATTTGAAAATACGGCTCGTGCTATGGGAGATGCCGAATTGTTCATCAAGCAACGCCACATACGCAATTGTTACAAGGCAGATCCGGCATATGGTACGGGAGTAGCAGCTGCTTTGGGTATTGACTTGCAAGAGGCTTTGGCGAGTACCAAATAAAAAAACGCCACCGGTTACGCAAATTTGCACAAACGGATAATTGATAGAATCCGTATCAATAATTTGCATAATCGGTGGCAAATTATTTCTTATTTCTTCATTTTTACTTCATACAAATCATTTCTGCGGTCTTTCAGGTTACGGACGCTGCCATAGGTGTGCAACTCGTTCAATAAATCCAAATCCACATCGGATACAAGAATCATTTCAGTGTTTGGAGTGGCTTCGGCACGCTTCCCGTCAGTGGGGAAAGCAAAGTCGCAGGGAGTAAATACACCCGATTGGGCATACTGTATATCCATATTGTGTACACGAGGAAGATTACCCACGCTACCCGCTATAACAACGAAACACTCGTTTTCAATGGCGCGGGCATGGGCACATACTTTGACGCGCGAATAGGCATTTTGTGTATCGGTAAGGAAGGGAACAAACAATATCTGCATGCCCTGGTCTGCCATAATACGTGAAAGTTCGGGAAACTCCACATCATAACATATCAGAACACCGATTTTAGCACAATCGGTGTCGAATGTTTGCAAAGATTTACCGCCACTCAGGCCCCAACTTTTTATTTCATCGGGAGTAACGTGTATTTTTTCATACATTTCGTATGTTCCGTCGCGACGGCAAAGGAAACCTACATTATACAGGCGCCCGTCTTCTTCCTTGATGAACGGCATACTGCCTGTAATGATATTTATGTTGTAACTGATAGCCAACTTCACAAACCGTTCTCTGATTTCATTGGTATAGGCCGCCAATCCGCGAATGGCTTCTGACTCTCCTTCATCGTTGAATTTTGCCATCAACGGCGCATTGAAGTATTCAGGAAAAAGAACAAAGTCGCTTTTATAGTCGGAGACGGCATCTACAAAGAATTCCACCTGCTCAAATAAATCATCCAATGTTTTGTAAGTACGCATCTGCCATTGCACCAAGCCGACGCGTACTGTCGTTTTCGGACTGACATACTCCTGTGTAGGCGGCTGATAATAAATATTATCCCACTGCAAGAGGCAAGCGTAGTGTTTGGATTCTTCATCGTTCGGAAGATAGTTGCGCATCACTTTACGCACATGAAAGTCGTTACTCAACTGGAATGTCAATACAGGGTCGTAAATTTCTTTTTGTTTTACTTTGTCAATGTACTCTTTCGGACGTATTTGGTCAGCATACTTGTGGTAATTAGGAATACGCCCGCCAAACATGATGGCTTTCAGGTTTAGCGTTTCGCAGAGTTCCTTGCGATATTCGTACATACGGCGTGCCAAGCGCAGTCCGCGATATTGAGGATGAATAAAGACTTCGATGCCATAGAGAATATTTCCCTTAGGATTGTGAGTGTTGAAAGTTTCCTTGCCTGTAACTTGGGCATAAGTATGATCATTCTTTACATCGTCATAATTCACTATAATGGAGAGCGCACATCCCACAATTTTCTCATCAACAACTGTCACTATCTGTCCTTCGGGAAAGATGCGAATCAGCTTTTCTATCTGCTTGTGTGTCCAAAAAACGTCACTCCCGTCTGAATAAACGCGCGTGAATGATTGTGCCAACTGGTCGTAATCTTCTATCTGCAAATTACGAATCTGCACTTTATTGATTTTCATTTCGTCCATAATCTTTGTGTTATATACCTGAGTTTAAACGGTGCAAAGTTACAGTTTTACTGATACATTAATCCTTATGTGGGAATGATTTTTTCTTACCTTTCTCATCAAAAGACTATTTATCCTCGCAGACGGACGGTCCGAACGAATCAAGCATATATTACGGTTGACAATAGCGTGCTTATAATCAACAAGATACAGATACCGAATTATTCCATGCTTTGGTACTGACTGTACCAT
This sequence comes from Bacteroides eggerthii, assembly GCF_025146565.1. Classification (NCBI taxonomy): domain Bacteria; kingdom Pseudomonadati; phylum Bacteroidota; class Bacteroidia; order Bacteroidales; family Bacteroidaceae; genus Bacteroides; species Bacteroides eggerthii. The sequence goes on from NZ_CP102258.1 coordinate 2,816,565, forward strand.
ACTAAGGTACTCGGTGTACCACTGGGTGGTAGTCTCCGTACCACGCTTTGGTACAAAACGTACCATCCGGTGGTAGGCATCGAAAGCCGAAAGGTTTAAACGCAAAAGGTCGTGCAATTCATTTCGAACTGCACGACCTTTCATATTTTGTAGAATGAGATTCTTACAAACTTATTTCCTTTTCTTCCAAAGTTTGGTCATATCTTCCAGGGTCTTACCTTTCGTTTCAGGAACAAGTTTCCATACGAAGATAGCAGCCACCACACAGATAATACCGTAAAGAGCGTATGCGAACATATGTCCGAACTTGTCACCCATTTCTCCAAGACGCATGTTGTACATCGGCAGGAAAGTGGATGAAACAATGAAATTGAAGATCCATTGGAAGGCAACTGCAATAGCCACTGCTGCGCCACGAATGGTATTCGGGAAGATCTCAGAAATCAGTACCCAGCAGATAGGTCCCCAGCTAAACATAAATGAAGCGCTGTAAATCATAATGCTGATGACCGATATGATAGCAGGAAGGCCTGTCACTATGTTGCAAAGAGCTACACCGAAAGCCCCTATTGCCATACCGATGGAACCGGAGATGAGCAACGGTTTACGTCCCCATTTTTCAACGGTAAATACGGCCAATAGAGTAAACAGTATATTGACAACCCCCATAAGAACAGTCTGTACCATCGGATTTGCCATGCCCATTGTCTCAAATATACGAGGTGCAAAATAAAGCACCGCATTAATACCGACAGCCTGTTGGAACACGCTCAACATGATACCGATGAAAATAACCATCCAACCGTAAGTGAAAAGTTTTTCTGTCTTTTCTTCGGTAGTAGCCTTAATATCGGCCAAGATAACTTTAGCTTGTGAAGAACCGTTGATGCGGCTTAGTACGTTCAATGCTTTTTCATCCTTACCGCACATGGCAAGATAACGTGGAGTTTCAGGAACCAACAGTACCAGCAAAGCGAATAATCCGGCAGGTACAGCTTCACTGACAAACATCAAGCGCCAGCCTGTTTCGGTTGTCCATGCGGCAGCTTCAGGGTTCATAATCTGATTCACTCCGTTAACCAAATCGATAACAGGATTGGCATGGCTGCCCAAAATCAGGAAATTCACAAAGTAGACTACCAATTGGCCGAAGATAATCGCAAACTGATTCCACGAAACCAATGTTCCTCGAATATTGCTCGGAGCGATTTCAGCGATATACATCGGACAGATGGCAGACGCCAGTCCAACCCCTACACCGCCCAAAACCCGGTAGAAATTGAATGCAACCAAAAGGGAATATGAAGGAACTCCATGCTCAAAGAACAGGAATTCCGGATAGTATGAGCCTAATGCAGATAGAAAAAACAAGATACCCGCCAAAAAAAGAGAGTTTTTGCGCCCCAGTCTGGAAGCAAAAAAGCCTGAAATAGCACTACCGATGATACAACCGATCAGTGCACTGGATGATGTTATGCCATGTATTGCGTCTGTGTATTCAAAATCGGCTCCCATGAAGAAAGCTTGAAGCCCCTTTTCGGCACCGGAGATAACCGCTGTATCGTAACCAAAAAGCAGACCGCCAATGACAGCCACAAGTACAATAGAGAAGAGATAGATCTTACTACCTTTTTCTGTATAATTCATGATATAATAGATTAGGGGGATTAATACAAATTACGAACTACAAGTTACAATCTACCGGCAGCGGCTATGCAACTGTTACAAAGCCGCAATTCCGGTAATTTTGTAATTTGTAATTCGTAATTAATCGATATTAGCAATACATATTTACGATTGCTTCGTACAATTCTTGCTTGCCGCTGGTTTGTTTCGGTTCGCCATTAGCTTTGGCATAAGCTACGACATCTTCCAGTGTCAACTTGCCATCTTCAAATTCCTTACCCTTACCGTTGTCAAAAGAAGCATAACGGTCTGCAAGCATTTTCTTGTAAGGAGATTCTTCGAGCAATTTTGCAGCGCTCTCCAAAGCACGTGCCATTGCATCCATACCGGCAATATGAGCGATGAAGATATCTTCAAGATCGGTGGAGTTACGACGGGTCTTGGCATCAAAGTTAGTACCACCGTTGCCCAAACCATCGTTGCGGATAATCTGCATCATAGCTTGTGTCAGTTCGTAGTTGTCGATAGGGAATTGGTCTGTATCCCAGCCGTTCTGGTAGTCACCACGATTAGCGTCAATAGAACCTAACATGCCGTTATCTACTGCAACTGCAAGTTCATGTTCAAAAGTGTGGCCGGCCAATGTAGCATGGTTCACTTCGATGTTCACTTTGAAATCTTTATCCAAACCATGAGCTTTCAGGAATCCGATTACAGTTTCCGTATCTACATCATATTGATGTTTGGACGGTTCCATTGGCTTCGGTTCAATGAGGAATGTACCTTTGAAACCACGTGCACGAGCATAGTCGCGTGCCAGAGTCAACATTTGTGCAAGATGTTCTTTTTCGCGTTTTTGATCGGTATTCAGCAATGACATGTAACCTTCACGTCCGCCCCAGAATACATAATTCGTACCACCAAGTTCGATTGTGGCATCAATAGCGTTTTTAATTTGAACAGCTGCACGAGCTACAACATCAAAATCCGGATTGGTAGCAGCACCGTTCATGTAGCGTGCGTGACTGAATACGTTAGCAGTACCCCACAACAGTTTGATACCGGTTTCAGCTTGTTTTTGCTTTGCATAAGCAACGATTGCTTTCAGGTTTGCTTCATATTCTTCAATAGTAGCAGCTTCTTCGCAAAGGTCAACATCGTGGAAGCAGTAATATTCGATACCCATTTTTTGCATGAACTCGAATCCGGCGTCCATCTTATTCTTGGCAGCCTGTACTTTATCAGCATCACCATTCCAGGGGAACTGTTTGGTACCGCCACCGAATTGGTCGCCGCCTTCTGCGCAGAGTGTGTGCCACCATGCCATAGCAAACTTCAACCAGTCTTTCATTTTCTTGCCCATGATGACTTTTTCTGCATCATAGTAGCGGAAAGCCATTGGGTTCTTACTTTCTTTACCTTCGAATTTAATTTTTCCTATTCCGGGAAAATACTCTTTTGTTGCCATAATTCTAATTGATTTAAAGGGTTAATATATCACTATTTAATAATTTATTATTTCATGTTCATGTCCAAACAGTGCTTCCAGCGTGCATACGCATCTGCATAGGCTTGACGGTCGGCTTGTTTCGGTTCTATGATTTCCAATTTTTCCAACGTTGCAAAAGCTTCGTTATTATCCTTATAGATGCCTGCGCCTATACCTGCACCTTTTGCTGCGCCCACCGAACCGTCAGTATCATAAAGCTCGATTACCGCTCCTGTTACACCCGCCAATGTTTCGCGGAACAACGGGCTGAGGAACATATTGGCCTTGCCTGCATGGATTTTTTGCACAGGAATACCCATTTGCTCCATTATATCAATACCATATTTAAAGGAGAACACAATTCCTTCCTGGGCAGCCCGAATTATGTGCTGTTTGCCATGCTGATTGAAGTTTATGCCTTGAATGGAGCAACCTATTTCCTTGTTTTCCAACATACGTTCGGCGCCGTTACCGAAAGGCAGAATACTGAGACCTGCACTTCCGATAGGAGCTTGGGCGGCAAGAACATTCATATCGCTGTAAGAGATACCCTCGGGAGCAACGGTCCGTTTCATCCATGAGTTAAGGATGCCTGTGCCGTTGATGCATAAAAGAACTCCTAAACGAGTTTGTTCTGTTGTATGATTAACGTGCGCAAAGGTGTTGACACGTGACTTCGGATCATAATTCACTTCACCGTTCACGCCATAGACAACTCCCGATGTACCTGCCGTAGATGCTATTTCACCGGGGTTAAACACATTCAGTGACAAGGCATTGTTCGGTTGGTCACCGGCACGATATGTTATAGGCGTACCTTCTTTCAGGCCCAGTTCCTGCGCAGCGGCAGCATTAACAAGTCCTTGCAAGGAGAAGGTTGGTTTGATGTCAGCTATCAGTGAATGGTCAAAGCCATAATACTTCATCAGGAAATCTGCTACTTGGTTGTTCTTGAAATCCCAAAACATGCCTTCCGACAAGCCTGACACAGTGGTGCAAATTGTACCGCTTAGTTTCATTGCGATATAATCGCCCGGTAACATGATTTTGTATATTTTCTCGTAGATAGCCGGTTCGTTTTCCTTTATCCACGCGAGCTTAGATGCAGTAAAATTGCCCGGAGAATTCAGCAGATGAGAGAGGCACGTTTCTTCTCCCAGTGTTTCAAATGCTTTTTGTCCATAGGGAACTGCTCTGGAGTCACACCAGATGATTGCCGGACGCAATACATTCTGGTCTTTGTCAACGCATACCAGTCCATGCATTTGGTAAGAGATGCCGATAGCTTTGATATCTGCTGCATCCACGCGCGATTCTGCCAGTACAGCCTGTGTTGCCTGTTTCAAATTTTCCCACCAGTTTTCCGGGTTTTGTTCCGCCCAACCCGGTTTTACAGCAATAATCTCCGCTTCTGTTTTCGGAAAGAATGCAGAAGATACACATTTACCGCTTTCTGCGTTTACCAAACTCGCTTTTACGGACGAGCTGCCGATGTCATAACCTAATAAATACATATTGAATTAAAAATTAAAGGTACTACTACTTTATTTACCACCCTATTATCACACATATTATCTCTTTATCGTCTCACTTTATTATAAATCTTCTTGTCAAAGCGATAATATCGTGCTGCGCGGTGGGCAACGCCTTGCTGTTTCTCTTCCAAAGGCACTACATATTCCATTAGGGCTATTTTTTTGTGGAAGTTACGCACATCAATCTGTTTGTCGTACAGCAACTCATACAAAGTACGAAGTTGTGACGCAGTAAATTTGCGTGGAAGCAAATCAAACAATGATGACGGGTTGAACTCTATATATTGACGGATATAAGTTATCGCTTCTTTTATAATAAGGTTATGATCGAAAGCCAACGCTTTTATATTCGGCAGCGCCACCCAATCAGCCATATAGTTGTCCAAATCACGATTCAGTGCTCTATCTATTTTCACCAGTGAAAGATATGCTATTGTCACAATGCGCTCAACTTTGGACTGCATAGCACGTTCCAACCAATGCACATCCTTGGGATCTTTGGTACGGTTTTTGGAGCCGAACGCTTTGAATTGCATCAGATTTACATTTTTGAGTCCGGTCAATTCATTCAACACCCTTTGGGCTGCTTCATCCAAATCCTCATCCATATAAATCAGGCTGCCGGGAAGTTTCATATCATGGAAGACTTCTCCCTCTTCCTCTCCTGCCCGTTTAATCAGCAACACCTTTAGCTGCTCTCCGTCAAAACCTATCACCACACAATCTACGGAAATATGATTGTTTGCCAATGGCGTGTTATGTTCCATGTTTTGCATAATATTTATGTTTAACGGCTGCAAATATAATGAGGTTTTTTGAATATGCAATAGGCGAAAAGAATATTTTTGATATGTTACAAAGCATTATTTTACAGACAAATACATATCATATCTTTTACAATATCACCTTGTTGTGTTATCGTACAAAATACAATATGTAATTTAAGTAAAGTTCCATTGTTGTAATTGTAATAGGCACAATAACTATAAACTCCTTAATTTATAAGGATTTTACGATTTGCCCACTACTCTTTCCGAGGGGCTACATATTGTATTATAAACACACGTCAAGAAGCGCCTTGCACAAAAAACATCTGTTTGTGCGATGATTACCGGAAAAAACCTATACCTTTGCACCACTTTTTTAATTAAACACTAAAAATAAGTAAATATGAAAGCATTTGTATTTCCGGGTCAAGGTGCTCAGTTCGTAGGAATGGGAAAAGACCTGTACGAAAATTCGGCTTTAGCCAAAGAACTTTTTGAAAAAGCAAATGATATTCTCGGATATCGTATCACAGATATCATGTTCAACGGTACGGATGAAGATCTGCGTCAGACCAAAGTAACACAGCCTGCCGTATTCCTTCACTCTGTTATCTCTGCACTTTGCATGGGAGATGACTTCAAGCCCGAAATGACTGCGGGTCATTCACTCGGTGAGTTTTCCGCATTGGTGGCAGCCGGGGCATTGAGCTTTGAAGATGGCCTGAAGCTGGTTTACGCTCGTGCAATGGCTATGCAAAAGGCTTGTGAAGCACAGCCTTCCACTATGGCCGCCATCATTGCTCTGCCGGACGAAAAAGTTGAAGAAATCTGTGCACAGGTAAGTGCGGAAGGTGAGGTTTGTGTTGCTGCCAATTATAACTGTCCGGGACAAATCGTTATCTCCGGTTCTATCGAGGGTATCAACAAGGCCTGCGAACTGATGAAGGCTGCCGGTGCAAAGCGTGCTTTGCCTTTGAAGGTAGGCGGCGCTTTCCATTCTCCACTCATGGATCCTGCCAAAGTAGAGTTGGAAGCTGCTATCAACGCTACTGACGTTCATGCTCCGAAATGTCCGGTTTATCAGAATGTAGATGCTCTGCCCCATACTGATCCGGCCGAAATCAAAAAGAACCTCGTTGCTCAGTTGACAGCTTCCGTACGTTGGACACAGACGGTAAAGAACATGGTTGCCGATGGTGCCACTGACTTTACGGAATGTGGTCCGGGCGCAGTATTGCAAGGTCTTGTTAAGAAGATCGACAGCAGTGTATCTGCTCATGGAATTGCATAATCAATAAAGAACAATAAGTTCAAAGGGGCTGCTTGCTTCACTTAGCGAGACAGCCCCTTTTTTTTGATAGCATATTGTAAATCAGGCGTTGTTATTTTTATCCCGTTCGGACTTTGGCTCTTTCTTCCGTATTTGCTGAAATTGAACCGGACGAGGCTTTCTTGCTGCAATGTTTCTTCACCGGAAATCAGGCTGTTGATTTCATTACCGGACAATGCCCGGTCGAAGATGAGATACAGGCATAATCGAATCCCACGATGCCGTAGCCTGTTATGAGGGCTTTGAATGCTCCCGGTATTGTTTCCTTCTCAGTCATGGCGTATCTTTTTGTCTTGCTGTTGTGATTAATAAATTTGTTGAATCTCTTTCGTTTGCGCTATTCCCCGCTGCGAGACGGGGAAGTGCCTTATCTTATTTGACACCCGGACATTGACGCATGGCTGTCCGAATAGCTGTTTGAATTGAATTTACAGTGAGTTTGAAAGGAGGCGGACGGACTTCCCCGCTTGAGTCCGTCCGTACCCGGAAGTACCACTCTTTACCAATCAAACTTCGCTGTTATTCATTTCTTTCACTTACACAGGCAGTTTTTGACGCTGCGCCGCAAAGTGTTAAATAGCCCATCAAGACGGGCTGCTAAAGGGCTAATCAGCCTTGTGGCATTAAAATTTACGGATGCAACGCACTACGTTGTTGTTTATTTTATCTTGGGTGCCCGTGTTGCCGTTGTTGAACTGCGTATGATAGTACTGGGTGTTACTGCTCTCCGTCGAACTCGAATAGTAGGAGGTGTTGTAGAACACTGTTCCACCTGCTGTGGTTATCTTAGCATTGAAGTTATCTTTACCGTAAGTATTATAAGCTGTGTAAAATGCGCTTAACTCATCTATGGCAGGGATATACCACTTGTCATTTGCGGCATCCCAGTTGCCGGTGTTATTGTTCTGCTCTGTCACCCACTTGAAGGCAGGGTAAGTATCCCAGATCTTGCTGCCACCCGAATTTGTAATCAACTCAGCGATGGTTGTCATATTTACCCGACCGTCGGTTGTATTGGTTGCTCCCGTTACGATATTCTCTGTGCTCCATGGCTTTTTATCAATACTATTGATCTGCGTCAGCCCCACAATCTTACCGCTCCTGCCGCCAGCATTCACTTCGTACACGATGCCGATGCACTTCTTTTGATCATTAAAGATAGTAGACCATGTGCCGTCCTCGTAATAGTAGTTGCCCACGTCGGCATCTTTTTCTATCAGGTCGGTGCTCCAGCCGTCGCTCACCGTTACGGAGAGCTTGGCGCTGTTGCTCGGCGCATCGGAAACTGAAACAATGTGTCCGCTGATGTTGGTGCGCTTGTTGCGCTCAACGGGCATATTGGCGGGGATGGTGAAATCTCCGATTTGAAGAGTTTCGTCACTACTGATAAATGTCAGTTTGATTTCGCCCAGTGTGGTCTGCCCGGTGGAGGGGGCAAAGATGTAGTCGTAGAGAAGGTTGGCGGTACAGTCATTTCCAGAACCGCTCATCGAATGCATGTTTGCATACCTCGTGGCTTCTTCTGTCTCGCTGGTGGGCGTACCGTTTTCGACGTTGTAGCCTTTAGGAACATTGAAAACGGCTTTTGTCTGTTTTACTTTAGCAAGCGTATCCGCATTCTTTTCGATGATATTGATTTGCCCGAACGGACGGACAAGCTGCACATTGCCGGAATAAGCCCCGGTTTTCTTGCTGATTGGATGACAGGCACAGAAAGCGTCATTATGCAAAGTTGGTATATTGCCCGCAGGGGTACGGATTATATTTTTCAGGTTGTCGGTGGTCTTGTAGTTCAGGTCCTTATAGTGGTCACACTCAAACCCGGAAATAGTTTGTTTTGTCGGTGTTGTTATTTGCGCTTGAATAAAGTCCGCCCACAGGAGTGCGTTGTAGTCTCCGGCATCGGTCAGATCGAAAGTGAAGTCCACTCCGCTGAAGTCCTCTTTCAGTTCTTCTTTGCGGAGTTTAAGTACCGGAGTTTCGCCCGTTGTCCATACTTCGAGGATGTAGCGCAGTTTGTAATCACTCGGCATGGTTATAGCCCGTGTCTGTATGTTCCGGTCCACGCTTGCGCTGAGGGTTACGCTGGTGGGTTCATAGGTCTGCGGCCCGGCGGCTTCGTCCTGGCTGCACGCGGTCATCAGCCCCACGAGGGCGACGATCCAAAGGTAAAGATGATACTTTTTCATGTTCTTAGCAATTTTATTTTTTAATTTATTGGTAATTCACTCGTTTTATTATTGTAGCGGATTGTCAAGGTCTATATTTATATCGTCGTCATCAAAATCGGGGTCGATGCCGATGCCCGTGTCGTAGCGGTTGGTCAGGAAGTGCCCCCGCACGGTAGTGAGGTGTCCGCGGCGGTAGGGCACGTCGATGCCCGTGGTGCGGCTGATGCCGTTGCCTGCGTTGTCCTTGATTTCGATGCCCAACGGAACATACGATTCATCCCCGTTCACGAAGATGTAGTCCGAAGCGAGCGTACACTCTCCGCTGCCGTTGTCCGTGACGGTAAGCGGAGCGGTAAACGCCACACCCATTTCCGAACGGTCGGGTTTGCCGGTCAGCACGTTGAAGCCCAGCGGGAAGTAGAAACCGTAAGAGACGGTGATGGCGTACGCCGCGCTTCCGGCTCGCTGCTTCTGCGTTTTTTGCAGGAACTTCTGCACGTCGGTAGCTATCAGTTCGTACTTCGCCAGCGGACGCACCATGTCCACTTTTACCTGCACCCGGGCGTTCCATTCGTCGCGGTACTGCCGCAGGTCGAGGACGGCGGTTCCGTAGAGGCAGTCGCGGTGAGGGGTGCTGCCCGTATAGGGGTCGGTGCAGGCCACCTGCTGCAAGTTGTCCGTATCGTAATAGAGGTCGTCCGTTGTGCCTGCCTTTACGTAATCCGTCCATACGGCGAGGGTATATTCCAGCGCATGCAGTTTCAGATGGATGGGGAGCGAGATTTTAGCGTCTCCGTCTTCTTCGGCGGTCTCCATCACCGTCACCTGCCGGGTTGTGGGCTTGCCTTCCCGCCACGCCTCGATGATGAAGCGGCGGCGGTAGCCATCGTCGGCTTTCGTTGTTATGTTGCGGGCCTTATTGGTTCCGCTGCGTGCACTTTCCTGCGTGATGATTTCCAGCGGAACAAGTTCCAGATCGAGCGTCACTTCGGTGTTGACCTCAACGAGCGTAGGGTCAACGCCCTCTTCGCCCTCTTCCGTCATGCCGGGGTAATCGTGTACACAACCGGCAAGGGCGATTGTCAGTACAAGGGCGATAAATCCTATCGTGTATTTCTGTTTCATAAGCCGTTATTTTTTAAGGTTAAAACGATAGACCACGGAAAGCCCCACGCGGGTGATTCCCCAATAGTTCTTCGTCCGGGTGTTGATGCGTGCGCCGTTATCCATATTATAATAGGTGCCGTAGCGCATGTTGGCATAGCCTGCACCGAGGGTGAACTCGCCCGCCCAATGCTCATCAAAGGGCAGCAGGTAACCGTAACTGATACCTGCGCCGAGAAGCGGACGGCCGATGTCCTGATAGCGGTCGCGGTTCCACTTCACGCTATACCGGCCCACGTGTGCATGAACGCCGAGGAAATGCCCCTCTCCGGGCTTCGATAGCCAGTAACGGGCTTCGGGCTGGATGGTAAACGTCTTTACGGCGTGTTTGCTGCCCACATACCACGGGCACCAGAGTACAGGCAATTCTACGGAGAAATGTTCGCTCACCTGCACATCGGCGGCAAGGTTCATTATCGTACCCGCCCATGCCGCAAGGTTGGTTTTGACGGCCACATAGCGGGATGAAGTTTGCGGAGAGGATACCGATTCGTCCGTTTGCATCGGTTGCGCATTCAGTGAGGAACAAAGAATAAAGCCTATTATCAGGCAGCTAATGTTTTTTTTATTCATTGATACATGTATTTATTTTGTTCTTTAACTATTGTTGTTTGTTCTGTTTCGCAAAGCTATATATCCTTAAGTTGCAATTCGTCAAAACCCTATTGCCATTTTATCAAAATCTTAGTGTTTATGCGGGATTGAGGACTGTTTTATCCTGAATTCTCTTTTTCGCGGTATTGTTTAGGTGTAATCCCATCGTGATATTGCGCAAAAGTCCGGTGCAATGCCGAAGGTGAAGTGAAGCCGGATTTCAGGGCAACTTGGTTGACTGTGAGCCCCGGATGATTCCGCAACAGCTCTTCGGCGTAATGGATGCGGTAGCTGCGTACCACATCGCTGAAACTTTCTCCCCAGCCTTCATTGAATATCTGTGAAAGATAAGTCCGGTTCAACGGAAGCACCCCTGCCACATCCATCAATTTGAAATCCTTACGCAAATAAGGTTTTGTTTCTTCCATCCATTGCTGTACTTTTGTTGTGTATTCGGGCAGTTTTACAAGGAATACCGTTTCATTCATACTCTTTTCCTGTTGTTCCGCATCGTCCACGACCGGAGGAGGCGGCAATTTTTCCACTTCCTCATTTTCCCGGGCTTCTTCTTCATTCATGGTATGGCGGAAGAAGTTCTCCGGATACGGGTTTTCATGGAAAAAGCCTTTGTAAAAGATGAAACCGAAAAACAACTGGACTATGATATTATGTGCTACGTAGCAATAGGTATTGCCATCCAGCAATATCCAGCAGAAAGCAAACATGATGAACATCGTCCCCAAACCGTAAAACCGCAACCAGGATATTTCCATGTCTTCGGTCGAAGCATAGTTTGCATCACACCATTGCCGGTATGAAACCTCGTGGCGATAGACAATCAGAATCAGATAAGCAATATAGGCAAATACGGAAAAAACGATAACCAATCTGTACCAGACATTGAATTGCCCCATATTAATAGGAAGAGTATCCCAATGAGCCAGACGGACAGGAGTTTCGCCCAGCAGATACATAACCGCAAAATAGAAAGCTACAATCACCAGATAAGGGGACATGACCAGCAAACAGCGTTTCGGGGTGAGCCAGCCGGGGCGGACAACTTCAAGAGGATAGAAAAGGGTGATGATAGCATAAAGATTACCGGCTATCAGGACAAAAGGGGCAAGTACGCTGCTCTCCATCGTTCCCATAAAGCCGAACAAAAGGCCAAAGATACGGATTGCATAAGCTATTCCCCAAGCCAGCATGACATACGCCAGCAAACGCTTGGAGCGACTGCCTTCTGCATGAAGAAGAAGTAAAATCGCTCCCGCTATGCAGATAACGGTACACATCGGTATTAACATCTGCAAAACGGATTCCCATCCGGGAATAATCAGGTTCATAAAATCATCCTATTCACTTTTACACTACGTTTCATCGCGCCTGAACACAAGAAAGGCGTGAGCCACTGTTAACTTTATCCATAAATCAGGTCTTCGCAATACCCGTGTTGTTAGATAAAGCAACAGCACTCACGCCACTTATGTATATAGGCTACCACGTAGCATAACCCGGAAGGGTTTGCAATAAGTAGGTATATAACAAAAGGACGTGAGCGTTTGTTGCTACCATCTCCAACAACACTGAATCAAAGTTGCGAAGTTTGATTTATGGAGATTGGTATTTTTAAACGCTTCCGTTGTCACATGTCTCATTCCGCCCCGAAAAGCAGAATGCGTACAAAGATAACGGATACCGTTTATTTATCAAAGCAGCACGACAATTGTTTTTACCGGACGATGCGAAAATATTAACTTACGAGCAGTAAAGGAGAAAAAAACAATGGACAATTCGATACCCAAAACCGAAAGCCGTCAATTATTCCTTTAAAAAGCACCTTTTTCCCCTTGTTTTGCAAGGAGATTGGAGAAATTAAGTATCTTTAATCACTTAATGTTATTCCGATTGTACAATGATAAACAAGCACACCTTATTATATATATATTGTTTCTTTCTCTGTGTGGCATTAACCGGATGTCACAAGTCGTCCCAACCAATTGACCGGAGTGATATTCGTGAATGGCTTTCACAGGATGCAGACTCGTGCTTATGGTACTATACCGGCCATTATACCACTTTGCTTAAAGAAAAGAGATACCGGGAAATGGAGCAACTGTATGCCTCCGTTTTGCGTGCTATGCCGGAACATCCCAAAGGGGGCAAAAACATGAACTACCTGATGGGCTGGGTGCTGACCTATTATTATAATGCCCTGATGTATCAGGACAAAGCGGACGGCAGCGAATTTCTGACCGACAGCCTGCTGAACAGCCGCCACCCTTACTATACCCAAGTGCTTCGCCCGGAACTGCTTGCCCACTCCTGCAAGTTCTATCTGGCTCAGAACCGGATGAAGCAGGTAGACAGCATCGGACATCTCTTTCTTTCCCTTCCCCCTACGGACGATCCACGAAGAGATGCCCGGACGTGGCATGTTATGGCATATTCTCTGGAGTTTTGCAGTATTGACACTAAAGCTCCCATGCAGCTGATGGAACATGCGGTAGCGTCGTGCCGGAAAGCGGAAGGCAAAGTAGGCAATGAAGGTGAAATATACGGCTACATGGGTTACCTCTACTGGAAAAACGGAGAACCGGAGAAGGCGATAACCGCCATTCAGGAAGCGATAGACTGGTACACAGCCCGTCCGGGGACTCCGGGGGACGGATTGATAGAATGTTACAATGACCTTAGTCAGGTATATGCCACCCTTGAACTCTTTGACAAAGCCATAGAAGCCAATACCCTTGCAGTGGAAGCATCCAAGAAGCTGGATAACTGGACGCTGGAAGAGGTGTACCGTTTGCGTGCGGCCTGCTTCAGTAATGCCGGAGAGAAGGATTCTGCGCTGTTCTATATACAGGAAGCCATCAAAGCCACTCCGAAAAGCGCGGAAAAATACTTCAATCTTTTATTACGCATCAACCGGTTGGATTATTATTATGCCGCCTACCCCGACTCCATAGCCGGACAACTGGATGAATGTTGCCGTCTGCTGAAAGATACCGCCCATATAGACCCGTTTGCCCAAAACTATTTGTATGCTTACCATGGCAAGGCATTGCTGCGAACGCCGGGGCACGAACAAGAAGGAGTGGAACAGTTGGAGCGGAGTTTTCGGAATTTTCAAACGTCCCATTTCCCGGAAGGAATCATTTCCGTCGGCGATGAATTGATACGCGCCTACATCCGGACAGGGATGCCGGACCGGATTTCATCTATATATTCCTTATATACCGAAACAAGCGACAGCCTGCGGCATCGGGCACGTGCCAATGCCGCTATCGGAGCCAATGTCCGTTACGAAACGGGACGCAAGGAACAGGAGAACCTTGTTCTTGCCGCCGAGGTGTCTTTGAAGCAACGGACACTGATTTTTACCCGGCTATTGGTCGGACTGCTGTTTGTCATCCTTCTCGTTGGGGGGATGTATATGCGTCAGCGCCAGCGTTTCCTTCGTCAGGTCAGTAACGCACGCCTCTCACAAATCAGCGGATTGCTCCAGACACAACAGGAACTGAAAGAGAAAAATGAATCCTTGCAGGGAATGCAGGAAGAACTGCGTCAAAGCAACGAGGCATTGTTCGAGGCAAAACAAGAGTTAAGCCGACATAATGCTTCATTGACACAAAAGAAAGCTGTCAGCAATCTTCGGATGAAAATCAGCACCGAAATTTTCAATTCCGACAAAGAAGCTGAGTTCCGCCGTAGCTTCACAGCCTTCTATCCCGATTATATTCCTGCACTGCACCGGTTAAGCCCGGATATTACCCGTACAGACGAGCTGATTGCCATGCTTATTATTCTGGAATTAAGCAGTGACGAGATTGCTCTCACGTTGGGTATTTCCAAAATTGGAGTGAACAAGGCCCGTAGCCGTATGCGTAAAAGACTGGGGTTAGCCGGTGACACTAAATTGGAGGACTTTCTGAAAGGGATATGGGATTAGCATATATCCTTTATTTGCAGAACCTCTCTTCCTTCCGGAACTATTTCCATACCTGAAAAAGACGTAAAAAAATCCCTCTTTTATTTTTTATATTTTATTTTCTCTTACCTTTGCCACCGTAAAGACAAAGGGGTGCCCCGACGGGCTGAGATTATACCCTCGAACCTGATGCAGTTAGTACTGCCGTAGGAATTGGATATTTTTTTTCTTCACAGAACTTACCTTAACGGTGCTTCTTTGTATTTACTTCCATTGTTTTACTTAACAGAAACAGAAAATGAAAGTATTAATCAACAACAAAGAAGTGGAAACCGAAGCCTCTACCCTTTCACAGCTGACCAATGAGCTTTCCTTACCGGCGCAAGGCATTGCCGTTGCCGTCAATAACCGTATGGTTCCACGCATGGAATGGACGAATTACGCACTATCCGAAGGCATATCTATCGTAATAATAAAGGCAGCCTGCGGCGGATAAATTATGAAAACAGTTCAGTTCATTACACATTACACTGAAAAGTACTCCTATCTCGACTCTGCCCGTATGGCATTGAAAGGGGGATGCCGGTGGATACAGCTGCGTATGAAAGATGCCGGCAAAGAGGAAATAGTGTCCGTAGCTATGGAGCTGCGGAATTTATGCAATGATTGCGGCGCCATATTCATCATTGACGACCATGTGGAGCTGGTCAGGGAAATCGGGGCGGATGGCGTGCACCTTGGTAAAAATGACATGTCCGTTGCCGAAGCGCGTCGCATACTTGGAGACGAATATATCATAGGCGGCACTGCCAATACGTACGAAGATGTGAAAAAGCATTGGCTCGACGGAGTGAATTACATCGGTTGCGGACCGTTCAGATACACTACAACCAAACAGAAACTCAGTCCTATATTGGGGTTGGAAGGATATAAGGAGATTATCCGGAAAATGCAGGAAGAAAAGATCTGTCATCTTCCTGTCGTAGCCATCGGCGGGATTACCTTTGCCGATATTCCTGCGATCATGCAGACAGGCGTTACGGGCATTGCTCTTTCAGGGACTGTGTTGCGTGCAGACAATCCGGTAGAGGAAATGCGAAAAATACTTGCCGTAATCAACCAAACAGACAATTATTGAAACAATAAACAAAAAGGTATATGGAAAAATTAGTTATTGCGGGACGTGAATTCAACTCCCGTCTGTTTTTGGGAACAGGAAAGTTTAATTCCAATGAAATAATGGAACAGTCCATTCTGGCATCCGGTACGGAAATGGTAACGGTGGCAATGAAACGCATTGAGCTGGAAAACAAGGAAGATGATATGCTGAAACATATCCGTCATCCCCACATTCAGCTCTTGCCCAACACTTCGGGCGTGCGTAATGCCGAGGAAGCGGTGTTTGCCGCACAAATGGCACGTGAAGCATTCGGAACCAACTGGCTGAAACTGGAAATTCATCCTGATCCGCGCTATCTTCTTCCCGACTCCACCGAGACCCTGAAAGCTACGGAAGAACTGGTGAAACTGGGGTTTGTAGTCCTTCCCTATTGCCAGGCGGACCCCACACTTTGCAAACGGCTGGAAGAAGCCGGCGCTGCTACCGTCATGCCGCTGGGTGCACCTATCGGTACGAATAAAGGATTGCAGACCAGAGACTTTCTGCGGATTATCATCGAACAGGCCACTATCCCCGTGGTGGTAGATGCCGGTATAGGTGCTCCCAGCCACGCTGCCGAAGCAATGGAAATGGGTGCTTCCGCCTGTCTGGTAAATACGGCCATTGCCGTAGCCGGAAACCCCACAGCTATGGCACAAGCCTTCAAACAAGCCGTAGAAGCCGGACGTATGGCCTATGAAGCCGGTTTGGGATTGCAGGCCGACAGCTTTGTAGCCGAAGCCAGTTCTCCCCTCACAGCCTTCCTTAATGAATAAAACAGCAACAATCAGTTATGAAACCAAGAATAAAATTCCCTCGTTCCGAGAAAGTATATCTGCCGGGAACGTTATATCCCGAACTTCGCGTAGCTATGCGCAAAGTGGAACAAGTGCCCAGTATGACCTTTGTCAATGGAGAGAAAGTGATTAGTCCCAACCCGGACATTTACGTCTACGACACCAGCGGTCCTTTCAGCGATCCCGACATTGAGATAGATCTCAAAAAGGGATTACCCCGCCTGCGCGAACCCTGGATACTGCATCGCAATGATGTGGAGCAGTTGCCGGAGATTACTTCCGAGTACGGCCGTATGCGTCGTGACGACAAGTCGCTCGACCACCTGCGGTTTGAACACATCTCATTGCCCTATCGTGCCAAGCAAGGCAAATGCTGCACACAGATGTACTATGCCAAACAAGGCATCATCACTCCTGAAATGGAATATGTGGCTATTCGTGAAAACATGAATTGCGCCGAATTAGGGATAGACACACATATCACTCCTGAATTTGTCCGCCGGGAAATTGCGGAAGGACGTGCCTTGCTCCCTGCCAACATCAATCATCCCGAAGCCGAACCGATGATTATAGGCCGTAACTTCCTTGTGAAAATCAACACGAACATTGGCAATTCGGCTACCACTTCGAGCATTGATGAAGAAGTGGAAAAAGCACTTTGGAGTTGTAAATGGGGCGGTGACACCCTAATGGACCTATCGACCGGAGCAAACATCCACGAAACCCGGGAGTGGATCATCCGCAACTGTCCGGTTCCCGTAGGTACGGTTCCCATTTATCAGGCGTTGGAAAAGGTGAACGGCAAAGTAGAGGAACTTACCTGGGAACTCTATCGGGACACGCTGATTGAACAATGCGAGCAAGGTGTGGATTATTTCACCATACACGCAGGTATCCGCCGCCACAACGTACATTTGGCGGACAAACGCCTGTGCGGCATCGTGAGCCGCGGCGGAAGCATTATGAGCAAATGGTGTCTGGTGCACGACCGCGAAAGTTTCCTGTACGAGCATTTTGATGATATCTGCGATATATTGGCGCAATACGATGTGGCGGTATCCTTAGGTGACGGTTTACGTCCCGGCTCCACATACGATGCCAATGATGAAGCGCAGTTTGCAGAACTCGACACCATGGGCGAACTGGTGCTTCGTGCCTGGGCAAAGAATGTGCAGGCCTTCATCGAAGGTCCCGGACACGTGCCCATGCACAAGATTAAGGAAAATATGGAACGCCAGATAGAAAAGTGCCACAACGCTCCTTTCTATACGCTGGGGCCGTTGGTTACGGACATCGCTCCGGGCTACGACCATATCACCTCTGCTATCGGTGCGGCGCAAATCGGTTGGCTGGGTACGGCCATGCTGTGCTACGTCACCCCCAAAGAGCACCTTGCATTGCCCGACAAGGAAGATGTACGCGTAGGAGTTATCACCTATAAGATAGCCGCCCACGCCGCCGACCTTGCCAAAGGACATCCCGGTGCGCAAGTACGCGACAACGCGTTGAGCAAGGCGCGTTATGAGTTCCGTTGGAAAGACCAGTTCGACCTCTCGCTCGACCCGGAACGCGCACAGACTTATTTCCGGGCAGGACGCCATATAGACGGAGAATACTGCACGATGTGCGGCCCTAACTTCTGTGCAATGCGGTTGTCAAGGGAATTGGGAAAGAAAAAAGAATAACTATCGGATTAACTTTATCATAGAATAAAATGTTTTCAGACGAATTAGAAAAAATATCCTGGGAAGAAACGACCGTCCGCATCAATTCAAAGACAGATGCGGATGTGCGCCGCGCACTTTCCAAGGAGCATTGCGACGTAGAGGATTTTATGGCGCTCATTTCACCGGCCGCCGTTCCCTACTTGGAAACAATGGCGCGTTTGAGCAAGAAATATACGGAAGAGCGTTTCGGCAAAACGATTTCCATGTTTGTGCCATTATATATTACGAATTCCTGCACCAACTCCTGTGTGTACTGTGGTTTTCACATCAGCAATCCCATGCCCCGTACCATACTGACGGAGGAGGAAATTGTCAATGAGTACAAGGCTATCAAGAAGCTCGCGCCTTTTGAGAACCTGTTGCTGGTTACAGGTGAAAATCCCGCCAAGGCAGGCGTTCCGTACATTGCCCGCGCACTCGACTTGGCAAAGCCTTATTTCAGCAACCTGAAGATTGAAGTAATGCCCTTGAAAGCCGAAGAATATGCCGAACTGAAGACGCATGGCATGAACGGCGTCATCTGTTTTCAGGAGACCTACCACAAGGCGAACTATAACATATACCACCCGCGTGGCATGAAGTCCAAATTCGAATGGCGCGTAAACGGCTTTGACCGTATGGGGCAGGCAGGCGTACATTCCATCGGTATGGGAGTGCTCATCGGTTTGGAGAAAGAGTGGCGGACGGACATTTGCATGATGGCATACCATCTGCGCTACCTTCAGAAGCATTATTGGAAAACGAAGTATAGCGTCAATTTCCCGCGTATGCGCCCTTCGGAGAACGGCGGGTTTCAACCCAATGTGATTATGAGCGACCGCGAGCTGGCTCAGGTTACCTTTGCCATGCGAATATTCGACCATGATGTAGACATATCCTACTCCACTCGCGAACCGGCTTTCATACGCGACCACATGGCAACTTTGGGAGTTACCACCATGAGTGCGGAGAGCAAAACAGAACCGGGCGGATATTATAGCTATCCGCAAACTCTGGAGCAGTTCCACGTCAGCGACGAGCGCAAAGCCGTAGAAGTGGACAGGGCTTTGAAAAGTTTGGGACGGGAACCCGTATGGAAAGATTGGGATGCCAGCTTTGACCTGAAACGTGTCTGACACTCTTTACATATATAATTATGACCCGATACAGCAGACAAACCGCCCTTCCCGAAATAGGAGAAGACGGACAAGAGAAACTGCATAAGGCAAAAGTGTTGATAGTAGGTGTAGGAGGGCTTGGCTCCCTTATCGCCCTCTATCTTGCGGGTGCAGGAGTAGGCACAATAGGCTTGGTGGATGACGATACGGTGAGTATCAGCAATCTGCAACGCCAGATATTGTACGCGGAGAACGAAACCGGCCTGTCCAAAGTGCACTGTGCCGCCAAGAGGTTGCAGGCTCTGAACAGTGAGGTGAACATCCTTGCCCACCCCTTTCGTCTCAGTTCGGAGAATGCCCGCCGGCTGATTGCAGAATATGATATTATTGTTGACGGATGCGATAATTTCTCCACCCGCTATCTGATTAGCGACAGTTGCAGTGCACTGAACAAACCTTATGTTTACGGTGCTATTCAAGGATTTGAGGGGCAAGTTTCCGTATTCTGTCATGGCGGGCAACCTAAGACATACAGGGACTTGTATCCCGACGAAGCCGCAACATTACAAATGCCTGCTCCCGATAAATCTGTGATAGGCGTTACTCCAGCCATTGTGGGCAGTGTGGAAGCGAGTGAGGTTCTGAAACTTATTTGCGGTTACGGCGATGTATTGGCCGGAAAATTATGGACTGTCGATCTTAGGAGCATGCAGTCGTTCATTCTTTTAATATAAATGGCAGAAAAAATATACCCGAATTGTATGAAACTGATAGTGATTACCCAACCTGAATTCTTTGAAGATGAAGCCGCTGCGATCACTTCCCTGTTCGATGCCGGACTTGAGATCCTTCATCTTCGCAAACCCGGTGCGTCTTACGAAGATATGGACAAGCTCTTGCGCCGCCTTCCGGCGGAATACATGGAGCGCATCGTTACCCACGACCATTTCGGGCTTGCATCCGAACGGAACTTGAAAGGTGTTCATCTGAACGGACGCAACCCGGCAGCACCTGCTGGCTTTACAGGGCACGTCAGCCGTTCCTGCCATTCGCTGGAGGAAGTGGCGGAATATAAAGCGGCATGCAACTATGTTTTCCTCAGTCCCATATACAACAGCATTTCAAAAGAGGGATATGCTGCTGCCTACGCTTTTGATGATTTGCAGAAGGCACATCAGGCGGGCATCATCGACTCCGGCGTAATGGCGTTGGGCGGTGTCACTGCTGAGCACTTACCCGAAATCAATTCATTAGGTTTCGGCGGTGTGGGACTGTTAGGCGATATATGGCAGCGGACGGGAACGGATTTCATCAATCATTTCAGGGAGCTGCTCCGTTCGGCTTCTGTCTTTTAATCATCAATCATTTTATCATCATGTTGTCCACTCCAGTCATTCTCACCGTTGCCGGTTCCGATTGTTCCGGCGGCGCAGGCATACAGGCGGATATTAAGACGATTTCCGCATTGAAGGGGTATGCCGCCTCCGTCATTACCGCCGTTACCGCACAGAATACGGTAGGGGTTCAAGCCGTCTACCCCATTCCGCCGGATATTGTCCGCATGCAGACAGAATCTGTCATGGACGATTTGCAGCCTGCTGCCGTCAAAATAGGAATGGTGCACAATGCCGCTATCGTACGCGCCATTGCGGAATGTCTGCAAAGGTTCCGCCCCCGCTTTGTTGTCTGCGATCCGGTCATGGTGTCTACCAGCGGACGGCAACTGATGACGGAAGATACCATTCACACAATTCAGGAAGAGCTTTTCCCCCTCTGCTCCCTGATAACTCCCAATTTGAGTGAAGCATCATTGCTGCTTGCACGCACTGTCACAGATGTGGAGGATATGAAACAAGCGGCTCGCGAACTGGCAGACCGCTATCATTGTGCCGTATTGGTAAAAGGCGGCCACTTGTCCGGAACCACAATGTGCGATGTGTTGTATGGCGACAACGGATTCAGCCTGTTCGAACAACAAAAGATAGAGAGTTGCAATCTTCATGGTACGGGCTGCACGCTGTCTTCCGCCATTGCCACCCTCGCTGCCTGCAACAACGGGCTTGAGGATGCCGTCCGTCAGGCAAAAGCCTATATAAGCAAAGCTATTCTTCATGGCAAGGACCTGCACATAGGGCATGGAAACGGGCCTTTATGCCATTTCTTCCCGGAGGAAGAATGATTGCTCATCTTTTTCCGGAAAACTTCATAATTAAAGCCCGAAATACTTGACAAGGGGTATCCTCATTTCGTATATTTGCACATCGAACAACTAATAACATTAACCTAAAACTTAGTAAATGGCAAAATCTATTTCTTCCTTTTCGGAGTTGGCACAAATGTATTTTCCCGGTTGCACTACTCCTAAAAATGCGGTGAGATGTCTGCAACGCAGCATTAAGAGATGTACAAAATTGGCAACATTATTGGCGGAAACGGGCTATCTTCCCTATAATCACCGCTGGATTTCGCCCAAGCAACAAGCGCTGATATTTGAAAATTTAGGCGATCCATACCCTGATTAAGTTTATAAAACGACATGAAAAAACGGCATTTCACATTGTGATTTGCCGTTTTTTTGTATCCATATTTCAATAAATTCATTCATAGACATCAAAACGCCTATTAATAAATTCCGGAAGAATTTTACTATAATTTTTCAAGAATTACAGTAAAATTCCAAATACATTCATTTATAGGAAGATTTTAAATGTATCATCATTTTACTTTTTCGCATGTAAGCAAATAATGAAAGGCATTTAGGTGGTGGAAAGCTGTTTCTTTTTCTGATTTATGCTTTATTTCATCAAGAAAGGCGGTGTTGTTTATGTATATAAATAGTTACGTTTGCAGCGTTGCCCCGACCCGGTTTCCGTATGCATGCAATCATAATGTTTTCGAATCCACTAATAATTAGCCGCTTACAACTTTTTTCAAAAAAACACGTTCCAAAGGGCCCAAAAGGGGACTGAACGCCCGGCAGCCTGTTGTACCTTTGCATAGTCATTAAAACAAATGGCAATAGTAAACCTTTTTATTTTTTAACCTATTAAACTTTAACGATTATGGCTTTAGAGTATGTAGTAACCAAAAGAGTGTTTGGTTTTGACCAGTCGAAAACAGAAAAGTATGTAGCGCGTTCCGTCGGTTCCGGCCAAGTGCGTTTCGACAAAATGTGTGCAAAGGTCAGTCGCCTGTGCGGTGTTCATCGCAAAGTGGTAGACTTGGTGGTAAGCGGTTTGGTGGACATGATGGCAGAGGACATTGACGACGGCAAAACGGTGCAAATGGGAGAATTCGGACTGTTCCGGCCTACCATTAAAACAAAAAGCGCCAACACAGCCGAGGAGGTCAATGCAAGCAATATCCTTTCCAAGCGCATCGTGTTTACGCCGGGAAAGATTTTCCACCGTACGCTGGAGGAAATGAGCGTCACCCGTTCAGTGCCTGTGGACACTGACTATACAGACGGAAGCGGCAATAGCGGAAACACCGGTGGCACTGACGGGCCTAATGAAGGCGGCGAAGAAGAGAATCCGTTGGGATAACCGTTATTGAGAGAATACATTTTTTCTTCTACCCTAAAGATGAAAAGCAGCGGGACGTGTCCCGCTGCTTTTTTATATAATATACCTGCCATTATTAAATTTTATCTATTATTTTTGCAAAAACATTCACAATAAACCAGACATATATCATGGAAAAAGCAAAAGTATATTTTTCGGACTTACGCACCTCTCCCACTTCCAATCTTTTAGACAAAATGGAACGTCTGCTCAAGCGTGCCGGTATCGGACAGCTTCCTTTACAAGACAGCTTTACCGCCATCAAGATACATTTCGGCGAACCGGGCAATCTGGCATACATCCGCCCCAACTATGCAGCGCGTATGGCCAATTTACTCCGCAGTTTCGGAGCCAAACCTTTCCTGACAGACTGCAACACCCTATATTCCGGCCGCCGTTCCAATGCAGTGGACCATCTGCAAAGCGCAATGGAGAACGGGTTCAATCCCATATCCGCCCAATGCCAGGTGATTATTGCAGACGGAGTCAAAGGTACGGATTACAGGGAAATACCGATAGACGGAGAATATTGCCCGACTCCCAAGATCGGCACCGCTATCGCCGATGCGGACATCATAATCAGCATGAACCACTTTAAAGGGCATGAACAAACCGGATTTGGCGGCGCTCTGAAAAATCTTGGAATGGGATGTGCCAGCGTAGGCGGCAAACTGGAACTGCATGCATCTTCCCAACCTAAAATAGACACCGGAAATTGCATAGGTTGTAACATCTGCGTAAAACATTGCGCTCACGATGCCATACATTTGAACGCAGAACGCAAAGCGGAAATAGATTATGCCAAATGCGTGGGATGCGGACAGTGCGTAGCTCTGTGCCAGCATGATGCCGCCGTTGTGAGCGACTGGGACACATCCGAACGGCTGAATTACAAAATAGCAGAATATTCCGCCGCCGTACTGAAAGACAAACCGCATTTCCACATCAGTTTCATCATGAACGTATCACCCGAATGCGACTGCTGGAACCATAATGACGCTGCCATCATTCCCGACCTCGGCATGCTGGCGTCGGCAGACCCCGTAGCGTTGGATAAGGCATGTGCGGACTTGGTCATTCAGTCGCCCATTTTGCATGGAAATAATGTGCTTGCCAAAGGACACGAGCACGAAGACCTGTGCGGTTGCGACAAATTCCACATGGTGCATCCCGATACGGACTGGCTTGCCGGCCTGCGCCATGCCGAAAAAATCGGTTTGGGAACAATGGATTACGAGTTAATAAAAATCTAAAGCTGCATTTACACTTATGGCAAAAACAATGGAGGAAGTGCTGGAGCGTTTCCGCACTATTGAATTCCACGAGGATTTTGATATGATTGTGGCTATTGCCAACGGCGGAATTGTTCCGGCGGGTATCATCAACCAGCGCCTGCAGAAAGAAGTACATCTCTTGCGCATCAATTTGAGAGACGAATACCAGCATCCAAAGTATGACGTTCCGCAATTACTGGCGCCTGTGGATTTCGACTTCAAGGGCAAGAATATCTTGCTGGTGGACGACCGTATAAAAACCGGTTCCACCATCAGGCTGGCACGCGAACTGCTGAAAGATGCATGCAGCATCAAAACCTTTGCAGTGAACGGTACGGCCGATTATGCATTATTTGATGAGACATGTTTCAAATTTCCATGGATATTATGAATAAATGAACATTTTCCTGCTGTTTTCCTTTCTTGCTTCGATAAAATAACTAATTTCGTACCGGACAAAAAATAGCAGAGACTAACAATATGGAAGTAGTAACGAACAACTGGTTCTCAAATAAATATTCTATCGGTTATGCCTTGAGTGGCGGCTTCATTAAGGGATTCGCCCATTTAGGAGCCATGCAGGCACTGCTGGAGCATGACATTAAGCCCAATATAATTTCAGGTGTCAGTGCCGGTGCGTTGGCAGGCGTTTTTTATGCGGACGGCAATGAACCGCATAAAGTCCTGGATTATTTTGCCGGGCATAAATTTCAGGACTTGACAAAATTGGTAATACCCAAAGTGGGCTTGTTCGAGCTTGGCGACTTTAAAGATTTCCTGAGAAGTAACCTGAAAGCGAAAAAACTGGAAGAATTGCAATTGCCACTCATCATCACCGCTACCGACTTGGATCATGGACGTTTGGCACATTTCCATAAAGGAGACATCGCAGAGCGTGTAGCTGCATCCTGCTGCATGCCGGTATTGTTTGCACCCGTAAAAATAGAAGAAACCTATTACGTGGATGGAGGACTTTTGATGAACCTGCCGGTAACCACCATCCGACGGGTGTGTGAAAAGGTGGTGGCAATCAATGTCAGCCCTTTGATGGCGCCTAAGTACAAAATGAACATCGTGAGCGTAGCCTTGCGCTCGTACAACTTCATGTTCCGTTCCAACTCGTTCCCGGAGCGTGAGAAAGCGGACTTACTGATAGAGCCTTACAACCTGGACGGTTACAGCAACCGGGAGCTGGAAAAAGCGGAAGAGATATTTATGCAAGGATACAACGCTACCAATGACATACTGGAACGTCTGCAAATAGAAAAAGGCACTATCTGGAAAGAGTAAAATAACCATTCTCTAAATAAAAAGAAATGAGCGACGAAAATAAACTGATTATTTATCAAGTGTTCACCCGGCTGTTCGGGAACAACAATAACCACTGTATCAATAACGGCAGTATTACCGAAAACGGATGCGGCAAAATGGCTGACTTCACAGCCAAGGCATTAGGAGAAATAAAGAAGCTGGGGGTTACCCATATATGGTATACCGGTATTATAGAACATGCAACGCAAACGGATTATCGTCGCTACAATATCCAGCCCGATCATCCGGCTATCGTAAAAGGTAAAGCCGGTTCGCCATATGCCATAAAAGATTATTATGATGTGGATCCGGATCTGGCAAAGGACGTTCCGGAGCGTATGAGGGAATTTGAAAACCTGGTGCAGCGCACACACCGTAGCGGCCTGAAGGTCATTATTGATTTTGTACCTAACCATGTAGCACGCCAGTACCATTCGGACATGCAGCCGGACGGCACTTCTCAGTTGGGCGTGAACGATGATGCGAACTATGCGTTCAGCCCTTACAATAATTTCTATTACATCCCGCAATCGGAGCTGCATGGACAGTTTGACATGCAAGGTACAGCCGGTGAACCATATAAAGAGTTTCCGGCCAAGGCCACCGGCAACAATCGTTTTGACGCCTATCCCAACATCAATGACTGGTACGAAACGGTCAAACTGAATTATGGAGTGGATTATCAGAATGGCGGCACCTGTCACTTCAATCCTATTCCCGACACATGGACCAAAATGCTGGATATTCTGATGTTTTGGGCCGGGAAACATATTGACGGCTTTCGTTGCGACATGGCGGAAATGGTTCCTGTCGAGTTTTGGGAATGGGCTATCCCTCAAGTAAAGACCAAGCATCCCGACCTTCTCTTCATAGCTGAGGTGTATAATCCGAAAGAGTACGGTAACTATCTGTTCCGAGGAAAGTTTGATTACCTCTATGACAAAGTGGGACTGTATGACACGCTCCGCGCAATAGTGTGCGGCGACGAATCCGCAACAGCCATTACAAGGGCTTGGCAGAGTTTGGGCGGAATAGAGAAACGGATGCTGAATTTCTTGGAAAACCATGACGAACAGCGCATCGCTTCCGACTTCTTTGCAAGTAACCCGCGTAAAGCCATACCCGCCCTCATCGTATCGGCCTGTATGAACGTAAACCCTATGATGATTTACTTCGGACAGGAATTTGGCGAGCTGGGCATGGACAGCGAAGGCTTCAGCGGAAGGGATGGGCGCACTACGATCTTTGACTATTGGAGCGTCGACACTATTCGCCGCTGGCGCAATGGCGGAAAATTTGACGGGAAAATGATGACGGACAATCAGAAACACCTGTATGCCATCTATCAACGCATACTGACATTATGCAACGAGGAAAAAGCAATCTCACAAGGTGACTTTTTCGATTTGATGTATGCCAATGTCAACGGCTGGCGTTTCAACGAACATAAGCAATATACTTTCTTGCGCAAGTCCGGTAGGGAATTATTGCTGTTTGTCGTAAACTTCGATCATATATCGGCAGACCTTGCAATCAATATCCCTTCCCATGCCTTTGATTTCCTGCAAATACCACAAATGGACCGGTACCATGCCGTCGATTTATTGAGTGGCAAAGAAGAGACAATCAGCCTATTGCCATACAAGGCAACGGAAGTATCTGTGGAAGGATACGGCGGTAAGATTCTTAAAATAAAATTATAAATTATGGAAATGATGCAGAGTGACCGTTTCACTCTGCATCATCCTTACCTTCCATTTTATCCTTCAAC
This sequence comes from Bacteroides eggerthii, assembly GCF_025146565.1. Lineage (NCBI taxonomy): Bacteria > Pseudomonadati > Bacteroidota > Bacteroidia > Bacteroidales > Bacteroidaceae > Bacteroides > Bacteroides eggerthii. The sequence goes on from NZ_CP102258.1 coordinate 2,843,871, forward strand.
CTGTACATACGCGTAATGGCCGGATTATAGAACTCATCCGGATAATGGGCGGTAATGTCACTCAGGTTAGCTTGTACATACCTTTTTACATCAAATATCGTTTCAGCATCGTTCAATTGTATCTGTTCGGGAAATGATGCCGCTTTGGACCACTCTATCAAGGCATTGACACTTTCTTCATCGTATTTATACTCTCTCATAATTCATATATTTTCTTGCAAAGATATAACAATTGCTAAAGTTATCCTTACCCTTATGAACAAATTCTGAAAGGGTGACGTTATATAGATGTGTTTTTCATAGTGTTAGATATAAGATTAATTAAAGGAGACGTACCCGCTTGTGATAAGTAAGTACATCAAAGAACAGAAGCGTCTGTTTTGATTGATAAATGTGTAAGAAGCATCGGTTTACCCCAAGCCGGTGCTTTTTTTATGTCTGTTTGTAGCATGTTATAAATATTATCCGTAAATTTGGCAGAAATAAGGATTTATATTGATATGAACATTCCTGTTATATTTCAATTTCTGAAAGAACTGTCCGCCAACAATAATCGCGAATGGTTCAATGCTCACCGGGAACAATACGAAAATGCCCGAAATGAGTTCGAGAACTTGCTGACAGTGATTATCTCCCGCATCTCATTGTTTGACGAAAGCATCCGCGGCATCGAAGCCAAAGACTGTACATACCGCATCTATCGGGATACACGCTTCTCGGAAGACAAAACACCCTATAAGAACCATTTTGGCGGCTATATCAACGCCAAAGGAAAGAAATCCGACCATTGCGGATACTATATCCATTTGCAACCGGGAAACTGCCTGTTGGCAGGCGGCAGCTATTGCCCGCCCCCTCCCCTGCTGAAAGCATTGAGACAGGCGGTGTATGATAATATAGATGAATTCCGGGGGATTGTCGAAGATCCTGTATTCAAACAATACTTTCCCGTTGTCGGAGAAAATTTCCTGAAAACAGCCCCGAAAGGCTTCCCTAAGGACTATCCGTACCTGAAGTACTTGCAGTGCAAGGAGTATACCGTTGCCTGCAGCCAACCGGACAGTTTCTTTCTGGCTCCGGACTTTCTGGATCGTACAGATGATATTTTCAAACAGATGAAACGTTTTTCAGACTTTGTGAATTACACAATAGACGACTTTGAATAATTACCTATTTATAACTAACTTAAAACATTTGAATTATGGTAGTAGACAGACTTGAAAACATAGAGAAATATGCTTCGCTGAATCCTTTATTCGCACAAGCCATTGAATTTTTGAAATCACACGATTTGAACGCTTTGGAAGTGGGAAAAACGGAGCTTAAAGGTAAAGAATTGCTCGTAAATGTGGCGCAAACCAAACCGAAAACAAAGGAAGATGCCAAACTGGAAACACACAGGGATTTTATTGACATCCAGATTCCTCTGTCTGGTACTGAAATAATGGGCTACACCGCCGCAAAAGATTGCGTTCCGGCAGATGCTCCCTACAATGCAGAGAAAGATATTACTTTCTTTTCCGGTCTGGCAGAGAGCTATATCGAAGTTAAACCGGGCATGTTTGCTATTTTCTTTCCACAAGACGGACACGCTCCCGGCATCACTCCGGATGGTGTGAAAAAAGTAATTGTGAAAGTTAAAGCATAATATCAAATACCTCAAATTAATCCTTTATGGAAACATTGAATTTGATTAAGAACGATCCTTGGCTGGAGCCTTACGCAGATGCCATAAACGGACGTCATAAACATGCTACTGAAAAAGAAGCGGAATTAACCAACAAAGGAAAACAAACATTATCGGATTTTGCGTCCGGCTATCTTTATTTTGGCCTGCATCGCACTGATGAAGGCTGGGTTTTCCGCGAATGGGCTCCCAATGCCACTCAGATTTTCTTGGTTGGAACGTTTAATGACTGGAAAGAGGAGAAAAAATACAGCCTGAAACGTAAAGCAAACGGAAACTGGGAAATAAAACTACCGGCCGGCGCCATGAAGCATGGTGACTTATACAAACTAATGGTGCATTGGGACGGTGGCTGCGGCGAACGTATTCCGGCATGGGCAAATCGGGTTGTTCAAGATGAACAAACCAAAATCTTCAGTGCACAGGTATGGTCGCCGGAGAAACCGTATAAGATGAAAAAGAAAACTTTCAAGCCCGCCACTAATCCATTGTTGATTTATGAATGTCATATCGGTATGGCGCAACAAGAGGAAAAAGTCGGCAGTTACAGAGAGTTTCAGGAAAAGATTCTTCCACGCATCGTAAAGGATGGATATAACTGTATCCAGATTATGGCTATTCAGGAGCATCCATATTACGGCAGTTTCGGGTATCACGTATCAAGTTTCTTTGCTGCTTCTTCCCGCTTCGGTACTCCGGACGAACTGAAAGAACTCATTGACACAGCCCATAGCATGGGTATCGCTGTTATCATGGACATCGTTCACTCCCATGCAGTGAAGAATGAAGTAGAAGGGCTGGGTAACTTTGCCGGTGATCCGAACCAGTATTTCTATCCGGGTGCCCGTCGTGAACATCCGGCATGGGATTCGCTTTGCTTTGACTATGGAAAAAATGAAGTTATTCATTTTTTGCTGTCCAACTGTAAATATTGGATGGAAGAGTATCACTTTGACGGTTTTCGCTTCGATGGCGTGACTTCAATGCTGTATTATAGCCATGGTTTAGGCGAAGCATTCTGCAACTATGGAGACTATTTCAATGGCCATCAGGACGACAATGCCATTTGCTATCTGACACTTGCCAACCGCCTGATTCATCAAGTTAATCCTAAAGCAATTACCATTGCCGAAGAGGTATCGGGAATGCCGGGACTGGCTGCAAAATTCGAGGATGGCGGCTATGGCTTTGATTATCGCATGGCGATGAATATTCCCGACTATTGGATCAAAACTATCAAGGAAAAAATAGATGAAGACTGGAAACCCTCCAGCATGTTTTGGGAAGTGACCAACCGTCGTCAGGATGAGAAAACAATATCTTATGCGGAAAGTCATGATCAGGCATTAGTTGGTGACAAAACGATTGTTTTCCGTCTGATAGATGCCGATATGTACTGGCACATGCAGAAGGGTGATGAAAACTATACTGTAAATCGTGGCATCGCCTTACACAAGATGATACGTCTGTTGACGGCAACGACTATCAATGGCGGTTATCTTAACTTCATGGGTAATGAGTTCGGTCACCCCGAATGGATAGACTTTCCTCGTGAAGGTAATGGTTGGTCGTGCAAATATGCCCGCCGTCAATGGGATTTGGTAGATAATAAAAATTTGGCATATCATTATCTGGGTGATTTTGATTGCGCCATGTTGGAAGTTATCAAAAGTATGAAAAATTTCCAAGCTACGCCGGTTCAGGAAATATGGCATAATGACGGAGATCAGGTATTGGCGTATATGCGTAAGGATTTAGTATTTGTATTTAACTTTAATCCCAAGCAGTCTTTCACCGATTATGGATTCTTGGTTCCTGCCGGTTCTTATGAGGTTATATTGAATACCGATAATCCGGATTATGGTGGCTATGGACTGACTGATGACACAGTGAAGCATTTCACCCTTTCAGATCCTTTGTACAAGAAAGATAAGAAAGAATGGCTGAAACTCTATATTCCGGCGCGAACAGCAATGGTTTTAAAGAGAAGTAAATAATTGAAGAACAAAAACAGAGTATGATAAAAAGAGAGACAGACCTTGATTGGACTGTCTCTCTTTCATGTTTTATGTATGTGAGTTTTATAACTGAGTATTTATAAAGTTCAGCATTGTATTGGCATTGTCTATCATTTTCTTTTGAGCCGGTTTGCTCGGAGACAACAATGGAATAAGTTTTTCCAGATACTCCTTGGACTCTTTGAATTGTCCTTTTGCCTTTTCAGCATCTGTATTCAATGTAGCGGCGCCTTGACTGTAAAGCAATACTCCTAAGCTATTGAGGGCGTTTACATTATCCGGCTGGATTGCAAGAGCTTGTTTGAAAGCACCTTCTGCCTCATCAACCTTTTTAGCTTTTTGTGCAACAATACCTTGATTCACGTAATAAGTAGCATACATTCTTGTTAAGGTCTTATTTCCCGGGACTGCTTCCAGGCCTTCTTTCAGAGTAGCAACATATTCATCATTTTTCTTCAAGTCCTTCAATGCACCGGCTTTACCAATATAGGCATTGGCTAAGTTATACTTTTTCTGTACAGCTATATCAAAGTATTTCAAAGCATCGGCAGGCTTCTTAATTTTATCGGCGCAAACACCGCAGTTAAAAGCAATTACAGAGTCTTGGTTATTTGTCTGTGTCAAATAAGTGCTGAATTTTGTGAATGCCAGTTGATAATTCTTAGATTCAAGTGCGGCTTTACCTTCATTGACCAATTGTGCAGGGTCGGTATTCTGCGCAAAGAAATTAGTAGCTGCACAACAAAGTGCAAGAGATAAGATTAATTTTTTCATATGCTTTTATGATTTTAAATATTGATATTTCAAAGTTAACAGCCTACAACGTAGAAGCAAAACCTTTTTACCTTTTTTGGGTTTTTTACGGTAGTAGTAACAAGTGTTATTTTACGTAAACAAAGAAACTGACAGAGTATGGAAATTCTTATTTTTATAGTACCATAATCCCATATCGGAATTTGCTCCGTTTGCTCCGTTCACTCCCAATAAAATAATTCCTGTAACCAATACAAGCAAGAATAAAATCGACAGCGTTACCGTAATTTTACTTTTTTTACCGATTCCTTTTCTTATCACTCTTTTATACCATCCCGAATGTGTTGTTATAGGGAATATTGCAGCTATACAAAATAAAAAATAGGCCAAAACATGACCAACAGCCCAGTTATGCCATAACTCATGGTATCTTCTTTTTGGTTATTCATCATGTTTTAAGTACTTTTGCATATTCTCTATATGCTAATGGTATTTTGATATATAAATAGTGACATAACAAAATTATGAAAAGGCAGTTTGTTTTTTTTGCCATGATGATTTTTGCTGTCATGGTTTTTGCACAGGGAGTTTATACCAAGCCTTGTACTGATAAAGCTTTGGAGAAGAAAGCTTTGAAATGGGTTAACAGCGGAAAATGGCGCAATGGTTTCAAAATGGCTACACCGCATGAAAGTGTGAATGTCGTGGAATTCTATACTCAATATAAAAAGAATCCTGAACAGTGGAAGGCAATGTTTAAGTGGCTTTCGACTCGTGATTTGCTTACAATAGAGAAAGGGAAATATACTATTGAGGGTACAAAACTTATTGCCAGCGTAGAGGACAGCGAGAACGGTGATTTATCGAAGCGTAAAAGCGAGAGCCATTATAAGCATATTGATTTCCAATTTGTAGTAAAAGGTACTGAACGTTTCGGTATCATAGACCATGAAACAAGTAAGTCTAATTCTCAATATCGTCCTGATGTAATCCATTATGAATACGATAACAATAAAACTCTTTTCTATGATTCGACACCTGACAAGTTTTTTATTTTCTTTCCGGATGATTGGCATATCGCCAAAATCAAAACAGATCTTACAGACCAAAAAATAAGGGTTATTGTGGTGAAGTTAGATTATATAAAATAAGTGATTCCTATAACCCATCCGAGATGCAAGCTCAAAGGCGAAATGGGCAAAGGTTTTGCGGGCAGAATAGTATCCCACCTTTTGATTGATATTGAACGATTCGGCAAGTACATTCAAGCTACGTGTCAGATACTGGTAAAATTTGAGTATGTAAATTTATATTCGAATTTGAGTTTTCCGGTATTACCATTGACTACTTGGTCTCACACGAAATCCGAAAAAATGGGTTGCAAACCTATAGCTGTTTTATGGTAATTGAAATAAACTCTAATAATATGATGACTGAAGACAACAATTACAAAGATGATTCTACAAACTCCAAGAAGAGTTACCCCGAGTTACTTAAATCAGAACATTGGAAGAATAGGCGCCTATTGAAAGGAGATATGTGCTTGGACTCGGAATTGGAGCTGTACTAATAGGAATAGGATATTGGATGGCTAAAAAAGTGGCGCATCAGTTTGTATATGGAGGAATTTTAAAATACCCTATTTATCAACATAATAAAATTACAAAAACAATTATTGGCTTTGGTTTATTAATATCTACTAATTTCTTTATCCGAATACTAATTTTATTAGCTTTATAACCACCAAACGCTTGCATAGGTCGTAAACCGAGTGTAGGCTTTTAAAAAAATACAACAAATGAACTTTCATGACACAAATATTCAAGTAGCAATTATAGGTTTCAGTGGTGTAATTATAGGAGTTCTCTTGACCTTCTTGGGTGTAATTATTAATAATATAGCACAACGAAAAAGAGAAAAGGACAAATTTAAACAAGAAGTCTATCTCAAAGAAGATGAAAAACGATATAAACAGAATCAAGACAAAATTAATGCAATTGTTGAGATTGTTAAATTATTAAATTATTTTGAGGATGCTATTTCTTTGACTTCAAGCTCTATAGATACAACAAAAAAAGCATCTATTATCCAAAATAATGAGAACTATAAAAGAGATAAAAAGAAACTTCATAGATTAGATAGTTTAGTATGCGTGTATACACCAAATTTTTACGACAAAGTTCGAATAATAACGAGAAACCATGGTACATACCGACTTGCACAAAGTAACTTAATTGCAAATGAAGCCAACAAAGAGTTAGAAGATATGGCTCTAAATGAAGTGATACAAATTACACAGAAGTGTAGTGAAAATATATCTGAACTGAGGTATGATTTACGTGATTTATGCGAAAAGTTATTAGACTTCAATTAATTCACGTATAAATTGCCGAGAAGTAAAGCCAGATTTTTTCGGCTTTTACTTTAATGTTTGAATCGTTAAAAACATATCCTACCTCCTTACTCGTTAAATTCAAACCATCCCTTCATGTTGGCTTTATCGTTCTCGGAGAACGGCATAACCAATTTTGAAGGCTCAACTTCTGCGGCTGTACGAAGCAATGAAACCAGTGTAATTCCGTCCTCAACCTTTGTACGGTTGAACAAGGCCGAATTAGCTACATGCTTTTGATTTAAACCATCAACTGCAACCGCATTGAATAATACGGCATCTTTGGCGATATTTTCACCGAAAGCAGCCTTAATGGTCAATACGTCATATTTCTTGTTGGTTTTGTCGATAGCCGTTACTTCCGCACCTTTCGTACCGCTTCCAACAAACATGCCCACATAAGCCAAAGAGTTCTTGGCTACTTTGATAGACAAAGCCTTTCCATCAGTGGTATAGGCTTCTACAACTCTCACATTGATTACCGCATAAGAGAACTTGTTTTTCAAGTCCGCACAAATCGGTGTAAATCCGGGAAGAAAACTTCCCACGACAAGGTTCTGCGTGTCGAGTTTGAACGAGCCACGTCTACGAATACTAGTCTGGACATCGTAGCGTTCCTCTTGTTCAATAGGCGGAGCCAAGTCATACTTAAATCCTGCTGACATAATTAATTTTTGTTTTGTTCAACAATAGTTTTCGGTCCCTCATCAATCATATTAGCGATAGATTCAGATTCTTTCTCAATCTTCGTTTCTGCTGATTCGGGAGGGGTTACGCCTTTGAAGCCGTCATTTGCGAACTCCTGTATCAAGTCCTTGAAATAAACATCCAAGTCCTCATCGTCCTTGATGGCGCACCCCTTAGCGTAGTTTTCGGGAATACCATACTCCTTAGCCTTTGCAAGAATCTGCTCCTGTCGGGTAGCCTGTAACTTCTCAGCCTTAAACTGAGCGAGTTCATCGGAAAGAGGCTTGACAGCAGCACTCACTGCATTCGCAATGATGGTTGCCATGTCTGCCTTATCTTCCGGTTTTGGATTTGGGCCAGGATTAGAATTAGGATTCTCGATTTTCGTTTTCAATTCGTCCAATTGCTTTTGTAGACCCGATTTTTCGTTTCTAACAGTATCAATGTCCTCTTGAAAAGCTTTTAAAAGTCCTTCGCCCCCACTAATAGCGGTTTCTATTTGACTTTCTTCAGCTACGGTTTTAGATAAATAGTCAGCCACCCCGTCAAACGCTTTATCACCAAACCCAAAGGTTTTATACTTCGTTTTTAGTGCTACTAAGATTTTTTCTTTCATACCGTATGAATTATTAAATTTGAAATTCAATTTGCGAAAGTAAAAATACGACCAATACAGGTGATTAGTAAATATTTAAGTTCTCCATTCGTGACAACCGTCTTGATGTCACGAATACGGTATAAAAGTAAGAAGTAACTGGGTGAAAGGGGAATAATTAGAGGTGGAATACACGACAATCATTCCATTGTCGTAAAAAGGAAAGGAAAAGACATAAAAAAGCGTGAAACCGAGTGGAATCACACCATACATGAAAAAAGAGTAGAACTAAATGCACAAATATTCGGAGACGTAAAATAAACTGTGTCATGCGGCGTTTTCTTCCAAGCTCATCGGTCGGGGATCGGCCAGCGCCAAGGGGGTGCACCAGCACTCCCGACGAGCGTAAAGTTACAACAATTTAAATCTGTCTCCAAACTTTATCGCTAATTGTTGTGCGATGGCCGCCCAGTTGGCTATGGGCATGGTCCATTTCTTGCGTATGTTGCGGTAAGCGAGATAAACCAACTTTTCAAGGGCGGTGTCGTTAGGGAACACGCCCTTGTTTTTTGTCACTTTCCGCACTTGGCGGTGATAGCCCTCGACTGTATTCGTGGTATAAATCATACGTCGTATATCCGACGTAAACTGGAAGTATTCAGTAAGCCTTTCCCAGTTATCCTGCCAAGACTTGATAACGATAGGGTATTTCTCACCCCATTTTTCTTCCAGATTAAAAAGTCCTGTCTCAGCGGATTCCTTATTTACCGCACCATAGACATGTTTCAGATCCCTCATGAACTCTTTTTGGTGCTTGCTGCCGACATACTTGATGGAGTTACGTATCTGATGGACAATACAGAGCTGGACAATAGTATCAGGAAACACACTTTGGATAGCGTCTGGGAAGCCTTTCAATCCGTCAACACAAGCTATGAGTATGTCACAGACACCACGGGTCTGCAAGTCTGTCAATACATTCAGCCAGAAGTTCGCGCCCTCATTCTTAGAGATATACATCCCTAACAGATCCTTATGTCCCTCGCTGTCCAGAGCCAGTACATTGTAAATCGCACGGGTTACGGCACAGCCTCTCTCGTCCATTACCTTATAATGGATGGCATCCATCCAGACTATCGGATAAACGCTGTCCAGGCTACGGGAACGCCATGCCTTTATTTCCGGAAGTACACGATCGGTGATGGCGCTAATTGTCTCAGCAGACACACGATTACCCAAGTTCTCCTCCATCCAGTCACTTATCTCACGTGTGCTGTTTCCCAAAGCATAAAGTCCGATGATACGGTCTGCAACACCTTCTGCAAGAATGGTTTCACGCTTTTTTATGAACTGGGGTTCAAAGGTGGAGTTACGGTCACGAGGGGTAGATACGGTGACTTCTCCCATCGAAGTCTGTACTTGTTTTTGCATCTTGCCATTACGACGGTTGCCACTCATGCGTTCATCCTCAGAAAGATGAGCGTCCATCTCACCTTCAAGGGCAGCATTTAATATACTCTCCAACAACGGAGCAAAAGCACCGTCCTTACCTAACAAGGGTTTACCAGACTTCAACTGTTCAAGAGCCTTGTTCTTGATACTTTCAAAATCAAATTCTTCACTCATAAAATAAACTGTGTTAGCAAAGTTAATATTTTATTCTTTTCCTTAGCTGACACAGTTCAAATTACGGACTCTATGAGAGGCACAATCCATCACCTATTGTCAAATTTATATGGGATGATGAATTTGGCAATAACAGAGAAAGAGAGCAAACGTTAAACTTAACGTTCTAACATTTTATTTTATCTCTGTATTCTTTCATTATTTTATTGTATCTTTTAGTATTTCTATGCACCATTAAAAAGGTAAATAAGCTAATGACAAGACTTAATGACGCAATAATTATTCTAACAACCTCATCATAATGCATTGTATCTCAGGAGTACAACTCCTTATATTTTCGATTTGAGATTATCATTTTAGTATAAACAATAAATATTTTGGATGTAAAATTTGTAGTTTTCATAAAAAAACGTACCTTTGCACCGCAATTGAGGATGGTTCCGTAGCTCAGCTGGATAGAGCAACGCCCTTCTAAGGCGTGGGTCTTGCGTTCGAATCGCAACGGAATCACTTTTATAAAATGCTAATAGGTTCATTGATAACTTGTTAGCATTTTCTTTTTATGATTGTTGCACAACATTTGCACAACTTGCGAATAGGGAAAGAAAAAGCCGGGAAATAATTCCGGCTATATTGTTGTTTTAACCCCACCGCTGATTTTGGGAGATGGGTCGTATTCCGCTTCTCTCCTTCTATTCTCGTCCTCGTCTTTGAGATACTTGTTCCTTATCTCTTTGATGTCATTTGTCATTCCCCATACTTTGAAGAAGAGGATGATTTGTGGTACTCCGAATATTAGGAGTATGATGGTTAGAAAGTCAATCATAGCTTTAATTATTTAGTTTGTTCTTTAATTTGTTGAATATTACTATCTTTGCTTTATAAATCAGTTTGTTATGGAAAGCATATGAAGTTTTTCTTAAAAGGAGTGATAAATACAGCTATTAATATGACACAAAAATTCCAGAAGAATCAGCATAATCAAAAGTTTGATCAGTTACTCCCCCACAAATTGGCAATTTCTACAGAAATAATTCTCGAAAGAATCAATTACAGTTTACTACAATTGATAATAAGCCTCGTTAGCCATGACGATTGCATCTTCCAAAGTACCACCACTTTGTTCTACAAATGCAATGACAGCATCTATAAATTCGTTGAAAGAAGCAATATCTTCGCCAGCTGTTTTTTCATTATACTCTTCTTCTGTAAAATCCAAGCTTTCTATTAATTTTGTCTTCATCTTTATTTCAATAATTATTATAGTATTATTATATTCAATACCTTTTTTGCAAAAATAATATATCGCCATGACTTCTTAGCTATTATTTGCAAATAATATTTAGGGACATTCATTAAATATTACAAAATCAGCCAACTAATTCATACACAAATTATTGCGAATTAGTTGGCTTTTTTGTATCTTTAGGTATTCCCCCGAAAATAAGGTTTGACGGCCAAAACGGGGGAAATATCCAAACTAATAAGATATGGCAAAGATAGTGAATATTTCAGAAATTCACCCTACTTTGGGTTTTACAGAATTTGATATTCTGGAAAAATACCGCAAGAGTTTTAATGAGAGTGAGCTTGGCAAGCTTCATTCAGTCTTTCCGTTTGAATGTATGGCAAAAGCCGCAGGCCTGTCGGCCCGGCGCCTGGGACGCAGGAACAGATTCAGTCCTTCCGCAAAGATCGCCCTTATGGTCCTGAAGGCATACACCGGATTCTCCGACAGGCAACTGGTGGAACATCTGAACGGGAACATACACTACCAGATTTTCTGTGGAATTATGATTCCCCCGTCCCTTCCCATAACCAACTTCAAGATAATCAGTGCCATCCGTAATGAGATAGCATCCCGCCTTGACATTGATTCTTTCCAGGAGCTCCTGGCTTCACACTGGAAACCTTATCTTGATAACCTTCACGTCTGCATGACCGATGCCACATGCTATGAAAGCCACATGCGTTTTCCTACGGACATGAAACTCCTTTGGGAAAGCCTCGAATGGCTCTACAGGCATATATGCCGGCATTGCAGGGAGCTGGGCATAAGGCGTCCGCGCAACAAATACAGGAATGTGGCGGAATCCTATCTGTCCTACTGCAAGAAAAGAAAGAGGAGAGCTTCAAGGACAAGAATGCTTAAGCGCCGTATGATCAAGCTTCTTGAAAAGCTCCTCAGTCAAAGGGATGGGATCCATAGCGAGTACGGTGCTTTACTCCGATATACCCAGGATTATCATAAGCGTCTTTCCATCATCAGAAAGGTGCTTGTACAAGAAAAGGAAATGTTTGAAGGGCGGAAAGTCAGTGACCGCATCGTCAGCATTGACCGTCATTATGTACGTCCCATCGTCAGAGGCAAGGAAACCAAGTCCGTCGAGTTTGGTGCAAAGGTCAATAATATACAGATAGACGGCATATCGTTCATAGAACACCTCTCGTTCAAGGCATTCAATGAGGGTATACGCTTGAAGGACTGTATCCGTATGCAGCAGAAGCTTATGAATGTAAGGGTAAGATGTGTGGCTGCCGATTCCATATATGCCAATAATGCCAACAGAAAGTTCTGTACAAAATATGGGATATCCACATCCTTTGTGCGCAAGGGAAGGGCGGCCAAAGATGAGCCTTTGAGGAAGGTGCTTAGAAGCGAACTCTCAAAAGAAAGGGCAACACGGCTTGAAGGAAGCTTCGGCACTCAAAAGCAACATTACTCGCTCTCAAGGATAAAGGCCGGAAACAGGAAGACGGAAATACTGTGGATTTTCTTTGGAATACATACGGCAAATGCCATACTGATGATAGAAAAAATCAGAAACAAAACAGCTAAAGCAGCATGATATGATTTTACTCACAGAATCAGAAGAGGTCATCAGACTTCTTCCGGAACGTCATGTCCTGTCGGATAGAATTATGTGAGAAAGCACGGAAAAATGGCAATAAGAATGGCATATGAAGTGGTCATGCCCTATCATCTTCATATGCCATCTTATTTTTTAGAGACATTTACTGAATATCCCTATTTACCATTGTAATATATTATGGACATTCATTACAAACATGCAATTTTCTTTGGTAGCTATAATATAATTGAGTTATGCAACCACACCATTCATTCACAATGCAGCCAATAAATGTATATGTTTTTCCAAATAGGATTTTTCTATTTATATTGATGATATTCAGCCCATTCAGGTTTCATAATGACAGGACAAACAGACAGAATGTTTCTATATAAAAACTAGGCTTCATGACGAAGATATATAGGAAATGATGAAATAAAGATTTATAAAAGGTTACGATATATTTCCAAGACATTACAACCCTAACGGTAGCTTGCAAACATACCAAAGCACAAATAAAGCAGTCCAGGCAACAAGGATAACCAATGAATACCTCCACGTGTATTTAAGTAACGAACCATATGTGGATTGCCTATCGTACTGCTGCATATAAGTCAGCACAAGCGGCATATAAAACATAAACGGAGTAATGGCGTTTGTTGCACTATCACCGATGCGATAAGCACATTGTGTCATATCCGGAGAAACTCCCATGCCGGTCAGAACAGGAATGAAAATGAAAGACATAAATGCCCATTTCGATGTGGAAGATACCATAATGAGGTTTATAAAAGCTGTGAATAGGATGAATAATATCAGTATCCACAAATTATCCAATCGGACTAAAGAAAGCATATTAGCTCCCATTATTGCTATACACTTGTCTAAATGAGAATACTCAAAACAGGCAAACATCTGAGAAGCGAAAAAAGCGATTACAAAATATACACCCAATAACTTCATCGGTTGCGTCAATCCCTCTATCACATCACTATCTGTACGATAATGCCCGGAAGCAAATCCATATATCATTCCCATTAGACCAATACCCAAAGATAGTAAAAACAGAATACCAATGATAAATGGCGAACGAATCAGTCCTCCATTAACTCCTCGCAAAATTCCCCATGATGAAAATGTAGCCCATAAGATAAGTACGGCATAAAGTACCCCCACAATTACAGCCCCTAATAAAGCTCTCTGTTCTTTACGGGATAATTGTTTGTAACCGCGAAAAACATCACTTTCATTATACTTTCCCAAACTTGGCAATAGTTTTTTACGGGTTATATAATAAATAATGAATATTAATAAGAAAGTAGATACACAAAAGAAATAATAGTTACATAGCGGACCGATTCGTCCGCCTGATACATTTGTCATATCAGCAGCCTCTTGTGTTGTAGCAGCCAGCATGGGATCAAGTGTACTCAAAAGTATATTAGCGCTATAACCACACGATACCGATACATAGGCAACAATAATTCCGCCTATGGGATGCAACCCTACCGAATGAAATAGTGTTGCGGCGATAGGCAGTAATATAATGTATCCGGCATCTCCCACAACATTAGATAGCAATCCCAAGACAATAACACTGAGTACAATACGCCAGGGATTATGCCTTTGGTTACGAAGACCTTTACGAATACACGCGTCTATAAATCCTGAATGCTGGGCAACGCCTATTCCAAACATCGCCACAATAACCAACCCTAACGGGGCAAAACCGGTAAAGTTTGTGACCACATGACGCAACAACCAACGAATACCTTCCGGGCTCAACAAACTTTGTACCCTTATCTCCTCTCCTGTCTGGGGCAATCGCACATTCAAGCCGTAGACATCGAATATCCACGACAAAAAAATGATTCCCAAGGTCAACAGGAAGAACATTGTTGCAGGATGGGGCATGCACCATTTATTTCTCATAGCTGTTTAGTTTCCAGAGCTGTTATTCATCGTCTGCTTCCAGATTGTCAATATCAAGAATACGCAGTTCAAGTGCACGCACGACAAGACGCGTGGCATTCACCCCTATGCGTTCGGAAGCAGAGAAAAGGCGTCCTACTAAATCATTCTGTCGTTTCTCCAATGACTTCACTCCAAAAGGCATTCCTTTCAGACTGGCAATCATCTCCTTTGTGTAGCCCAAAGCAAGATGACGGAGAAAACGTTCATCATATTCGTCGATATCGTAACAGATGATAGCCTCCTGCCGTTTTGCATCGTTTAGGACAGAAGTCTTAAAACGCTCCACAATTTTTTCCAATATGGGATAATTAAAGACAAGTTTCTTTCCATCCATAACGGCTTGTACATCCGTTTTTGTCAGCAACTCTCCTGTTTTCAGAATGATGCCGTCAGCTCCTGCATCAAGGACATCCACCCATAACTTTTCATTCAATATTTCTCCGGTGAAGATCAACACATACACTCCCGGATAACGTTTAAAAATATTACGGCAAATATCCACACCGATAGTAGTAGAACCACCCAATCCCAAATCCAACAAAACGAGATCAGGCACGCCTGCTTCCATTAAGCTCCAGAACTCCTGTTCTGTCATGGCAGTACCGATAATTTCCGCTTCCGGTATTTCGTGCCGGAATATCTCTTCCGTACCTTTTAGCTCCAATTTTACATCTTCTACAATGATGACTTTGAATTTCTTTGCTTCCATATTTTATTTCTTTTCATCCTTACTTATTCAAATTTGCTCTGAAGAGAAACAGTTATTCTCTCTGCTAAACTTTCTTTATATAACGAGGCAGCGTAAAGTATACGACAAACCCTCCCTTCTCCAACGGTTCTGCATTGATACGACATCCTCTCCTTCCGACAAACTCGTCATGATCGCGAATTATTTGTTTGCATATCAGATATTCCGTACCACACAATTCACCTCTTTCGCCTGTCGTCATACGTGTCAGATTCGGATAAAACAGTTGATTCAGTTCCTCCCTCGTTTTCTCCCGTCGCATATCTGTAAAAAGGAAACGTACAAAATCTTCCTCTACTGCACAAGTCAGGGTGATTTTTCCTGAAACTGGTACTGACAGAGCTTCATCAATTAAGTTCTCCAACAGAAAACGTAATTGGATTACATCTCCGACAACAGACTCATTCACGATCTCCGTTTTGAAAATGACAGGCACAGTAATTCCCTTACGCACTTTACGGAAATACTTTTCCGCAGCTTCCGATAACTCGGATACAGGAATGACAGTACGTCTGAAAGTAACCTCCTCCAGTTGTCGGGACGCGCACTGACTCAAAATGGTGAATACTCCTTTGTAATACTCTATCAGTTCACTAATAGCCGTTACCGTCTCCTGTTCCTCCGCCTCCGATAGTTTACCGGAACGAAGCTTACCTATCAGCTGCTTAATTCTATTAGGATAATAAATTGTTTCATGCTTAATAGTAGACAAGCAATTATCAAGCACCATATTCTGAACATGCAGCAGGCTATCTTCCCACGATGCACGATGTGCTTCATCCTGGGCGGTTTCAATATTCCGGTATTTTGTGGCCAATTTTACAACCGCATTAAATATCACAATCGCAACGTAACGGGCTATCAACTCCAGCAGCAAATAATCGCTTTCTTGCTGTGCTTCGTTTCTCACCAAACACAACACTCCTATACACCGGCTGGAGCTCCCGGCTTTTACGACAAGAGGCAACGCCTGCATCCCATTTTCTGCCAGACAGGTTTGTTCTTCGAAACTGCTTTGCATCAGACTTTTCCATGTCGATTTGCTCTCCACCGTTTCTTTCAAAGGGTTGGATGCATACTCCAGTCTATGGGCGGCCTCGTTATAAACAGCGATACTCAACTGTTCTATACCCAATAATTCATTCACTGCATCGAATGCATTGTCCACAATTTGTTGAGGGATATTTTTCAATATATCCTCTTCCCGTTGCAGCATTTCTTCATTTTCAGACGTAGGCATTATGGATGCTGTGAAAATCTGTTTGTTAATTTCCAATACTTGTTCCAAATTCCAACGGTTCACCAATCGCCTGCGAAAATACAGAATATAATATCCCAAGCATAATGCAACCAGTAGGATAGCAACGAGTAAAATGCTCACCATTTTATTGTTGGTGGAGCGTTCCAGTTCGCGACAGAAATATTCCAAAGACTGATCTTCGCCCAGCAACTTGTACAAGGTTGTATATGCGCCATTGTTATAACTGTAATTATCCCATTGTTTCAAAGCAAGGAATGCAACAGCCGCTTCATTCCGAAGATCCAGTATCACATGAAAATCAGAATTAAACATTTTGTTCCACCAATCTAACTCTGCAGGCATGTCGTTACCGGTTAATGTCATATAGCAGTGCGGTTTTTCGGCATACTTCCCGTAGTGCTCATTCAGGCACATCATTGCAGAATCTATGTATTGCAAAGCCATTGCATATTCACCTTCTACATTACAATAATATGCATCATTGGCATAATCAGAAGCCTGATCCAGCAAAAATTCATATTCTTCCTGAAAAGCTGAGACTAAAGAGTCTGCAGGCACTTCTTGGGACATATCGTTATTGGCTGTCCTACTGCAAGATACCATGCTCAAAGAGAGCACAAGCAACACCGCTGTTATAATTTTGCGTACACCGACCGGTAACCTGAAATAGAAACGGCTTCCTTTTCCTAATGCACTCTCCACATTGAATAAGCATACATTGAAAATCGGATTTGTTTTCTTATATTTCTCGATGATGCCTTTACAATTCATTAATCCAAACCCACTGCCTTTCTTTTTCCGCAATTCTTCCCGGTTGGGTGCATCATTCATGCCGATGGCTTTGGAATCATATATTTTCTCTCCTATGATGTGGGCAACATCTTCCGGAGACAAACCGCGCCCATTATCCTCAACAGATATTTCCACATAATCATTCTCCTTACGGGCGTAAATCTTTATTGTCCCACCCTTAGGAGTATATTTGCGTGCATTCTCCGCCAATGTATTAATCATAAAAAGAGTCAGTGCCTTATCTGCTTTTACACAAACGTCGGTTGGACTCACTACCAAATCCAACTGCTTCATCTCAAAAGCCCGATTCCCTTTCTTCAACAGCTCAAAGAGTTCGTTCAACTCAAAAGTTTCGATATTTAAACTCAATGTACCCTGCTTCATCTTGATCCACAAAGCTAAAATATCGTTATACTCATTAATCGTAGTAACAAGCTCATCAATATACTGATATTTCACATTCTTGATAACTTCATCATGGATATATCCCAAATGCACCAGTTTATGTACCTCATTCAAGATGCGGTCAATATAAGGATGAATACCATTGACGATAGAAAGGCAAGCCTTTTTAATCAAATTCTGCCGCTTGTTCCCGGCGATATGCTGTTCGTGAATATACCGTTGTTTTTCCAGTCTGCGCTGTTCCTCGCCAAGAGAGATGGAAGTCATTCCGTTGTCCAGTGCCCACTGGACATATGGATTGATTACCTGTATCATAGCCTGCTCATCCTTCCCTATGCGCTGTGCGAAGGCCATCTTTCTATCCTTAATATATATATCTTCTGTTCCGAATAATTTTTTCAGACCGGGACGTACTGCTGTCAGAATAGCATCCGTTATATCTTCTTCGGTCTGTGCGTCAGCGGGGATGGATGCCGTTATTCCCTGGCAAATGTCCAACATGGATTGCAGGCGGTGCAGATGCAGTTTATTACGTGCTTTGGAACGTTTATTAAAGAACCAAAAGAATATCAATACCAAAATGAGTCCCATAATCACAAAGAAAAGCAGCAAGTTCAACTGAGCAGCCTCTTTTTCCAGTGCCTGATAACGGCTCTCCAGTTCTTTATCCTGACGGGTATCTTCCAAAATATCCAAATATATGTTTCTGTTGTAGTCTGAATATTCTTTCATCCCTAATCCGGCATAGGTTACGCTCAATTGTTCACGTATCCTTGAAATCCATTCGGGAACAGTTTTCAGTTTTTGTTGTAGCCACGCCTTCTCCACATACATCGTATCGCGGCGATCATAAGCTCTCAACCAATCCAAGCTGTCATGGCAATCATAAAAATGGCGATGATGATCGTTGACACACTCCAGAGCACACGCCAAAGTATCAAGTGCCTGTTTATACTTTCCATGCGCATTCAAATACCTTCCAATGGAGACATACGCACCCGCAATCTGGTAAATGTCATTGTATTGCCGGAACTTCTCCAAAGCCAGTTGCCCTAACCGCATAGGCAGTAAAGAATCCACAGGCTCGCCAAATTGCTTCAAAGCATGCGAGCGCCGTCCCTGAAAGAATTCATAATTATCCGATGAAGCCATTAGATTTGCCAAACCTTGCACCCCATTGCCCTCAAAATACAAATACCCTCTTTGGGAAGCCAGTCTCCAGGTTGTATATAGTTCGTCAAACTCTTTCAGACGACGTTCGTCAAGAGTTTCTCCATCGCACAAAGAAGCCGATCCTTTTATATAATGATAATACAATAACTGGTTGGTGTCCTTTACCAGCTCTTCATTTTCTGTTACTTCATTAATGGATGCCAAAGCTTCCGGACGCTGTTGCAAATAATAATAATATATGGCAGATACAATATAGAACTCCGATCTTGCATAAGCCAAACGCATTCTCTCATGCCTGTCCGCAAACAGGTTATTATCCTCCGCAATACGTTTCATACGACGTAGAGCACTGTTCCGGTAATCATAAAACTCTTTGTTCAGTGCTGTCCGCTGATAAATCTTCATCAGCCCTATATCGGCGACAAGAAGTTCCAACTCATTCTTTGTCAGATTGTATACAGTCTGGTAATATTTCTCCGCCTCCTCAAAGTCCATGCGCATGAAGGCACAGAAACCCAAATTATTACAGGCTTCTGCTTTTCCCTGACTATAAAGTCCTACTTCTTGATAAGCTTTTGAGGCTGCATGATACGATGAATCCAGATTTTTGTAACGATAAGTATACGCCACCTGGTTTAAGGAGTCAACCAAATGCACTTCTTTTGTAGGAGCTGTACCCACACACGAAATAAATGCCGCACCTGCCAGGCATAACATTCCTACCGACAATAATATAGATGAAAAGCATTTCACAGAGCAAAGCTACAAATAAATCCGGGAAAGAAAAATATTTTTTCTACAATAAGTCTTGTATTATGTAGTGGGAAATTCATACCTTTGCATGCAAATTAATAAATAGGTAACATCTATTACAAAATGAGCGAAAAAGCACCCTTTATGGTATTCTCAGGAACAAACTCGAGATACCTTGCAGAAAAAATCTGCGCTAGCCTTGATTGCCCTCTAGGAAAGATGAATATCACCCACTTTGCTGATGGTGAATTTGCAGTTTCTTATGAAGAGTCTATCCGCGGCGCAAACGTATTCCTGGTTCAATCCACTTTCCCTAATTCCGACAATTTAATGGAACTTCTGCTGATGGTTGATGCAGCCAAAAGAGCATCTGCCAAAAGTGTGATTGCAGTTATCCCTTACTTTGGTTGGGCACGTCAAGACCGAAAAGACAAACCACGTGTATCTATCGGCGCCAAGCTGGTGGCCGACTTACTTTCGGTTGCAGGTATCGACCGTTTGATTACTATGGATCTTCATGCCGATCAAATTCAGGGTTTTTTCAATATTCCTGTTGATCATTTGTACGCATCGGCTGTATTCCTTCCATATATTGAATCATTGAAGTTGGATGATCTTGTCATTGCAACTCCCGATGTAGGTGGGTCAAAACGCGCCAGCACATTCTCCAAATACCTCGGTGTACCTTTGGTGTTGTGTAACAAAACACGCGAAAAAGCAAACGTAGTTGCCACCATGCAGATTATCGGTGATGTGCAAGGCAAGAATGTTGTATTGGTGGATGACATCGTAGATACGGCAGGTACTATTACCAAAGCCGCTAATATTATGATGGAAGCCGGAGCTAAATCCGTACGTGCGATTGCCAGCCACTGTGTGATGTCCGATCCGGCATCTTTCCGCGTGCAGGAGTCAGGCTTGACTGAGATGGTATTTACAGACAGTATTCCTTATGCAAAGAAATGTGCCAAGGTTAAGCAATTAAGCATTGCCGATATGTTTGCCGAAACTATCAGAAGAGTGATGACAAATGAATCTATCAGTTCTCAATACATTATCTAAAACTTATAGATAATAAAAGACTAAAAATAAAGGCTGCGCAATATCCATTTGAACTGCGCAGCCTTTATTATTTCCTTTTGACTTTATTCTTTAATTACTCAGTCTTCCCATTTTGTAAGTACCTTTCCGTACCAGTTTCCCATTCTTGTCTGTTTCCACAAACGGACCGTCCTTTTTACCTTGTTTGAAGAAACCTTCGTAGCGGTTTCCATTCTTATCTTCCTGTACACCGCTTCCCTCTTCCAGCCCGTTTACAAAACCTCCTTTATACTTTGTGCCGTCAGTAAGGATTAATGTTCCCTGACCGTTGAATTTATTATCCTTCCACTCGCCTTCGTAGGAGTCACCGACATTCCATTTGTAAACGCCATAGCCGTTACGTTGGTTATCTTTCCATTCTCCGTCATATACAGCACCGCTGGCCCACGTAAACGTACCACGCCCTTCCTGCATACCGTTCTTGAAATTTCCTACATACTTATTGCCACTGGCATGATAGTAGATGCCTTCACCCGTACGTTCACCTTGTACATAAGAACCCTCGTAGCGGTCACCCGTATGGAAAAAGTAAATGCCCTTACCATGCTGCATGTCTTCTTTCCAGTCACCCACATACTTGTCTCCATTGGCATATTCAAATGTGCCTTTACCATCGCGGACATCGTTCTTCCAATGACCTTCATATTTGCAGCCGTCATTCCATACCAAGGAGCCTTTTCCGTTTTTCTTGTCATCTTTCCAAGAACCGACGTATTTAGAACCGTTTTTCCAAGTATAAGTGCCCTGACCTTCCCGTTTATCGTTCACCCAGTCACCTTCATAAAGGTCTCCGTTATAATAGTACATGGTACCTTTTCCATGTTGATAATCTTGATACCACATACCGTCGTAACGGTTATTATTCATAAAATAATAGATACCCTTGCCATGCTGCTGGTCCTGAAACCACTGGCCGTCGTATCTTTCACCGTCGGGAAAGGTATATACACCGTATCCTTCACGTTTTCCTTTGACGTACTCGCCTTCATAAACATCACCATTTTTGAATACCGTCTTTCCTTTACCGTTGGGTTTACGTCCTTTTATCTCGCCGGTGTATACGGAACCGTCCTTAAACGTATAGGTTCCTATTTTTATTTCCGACGAGAAAGTCCCTTTTATTTTATCGAAGAAGCCGCTTTTTTCCTGGGCTGCGGCATTGCCCTGTGATAAGAATAACAGAAAGACTGCAGTATATAGATATTTCATCTTGGGTTACAAATTACTTTATTAGGATTCGGACAAAGATACGATTAATCTACTAAAACCACGAGACGCTTCCTGCTTTTTATGACATTTTTTTGCCGGATATGACTTCTTTTAATTTCTCTTTGCACAAATACCGTCCGGCAAGTTCGCGTATTTCTTCCGGTGTAATATTCTTAATTGTATTCAAAGCATCCTCAAAATGTGTATCTCCAAAACCTGAAACTTGAACGAACATCCATGCATCTGCCAGCGAGAATGCCGATTCATAGCTGCGGCACATCTCGCCCAGCATATAATTCTTTACCATAAAGAGTTCATCTTCCGGTACCGGATCATTTTGTAAACGGTCTATTTCATGATAAACCTCCCGGACAAGAGGTTCTACAAACTCATTTGCAGTTTCCGTATTGATAACCAGTATACCTTGCCCCGGATATGGAGCGATACCGGCAGAAATTCCATAAGTGTATCCTTTTTCTTCACGAATATTAGACATCAGGCGACTTCCAAAATATCCACCGAACAACGTCACCATTACCCGCGCCTTTAAATAGTCCGGATGACAGCGTTCCAAAGAAAGCATACCCATACGGACTGCGCTTTGCATGACATCTGCATATTCCACAAAGATTCGTTTGTCTACGGAAGAAACCGGAATGAAATCTGTCTTTTCAGGTTTTTGGAAACCCTTTCCAAAAGCTTCTCTCCCAAATAAATCTTCAATCCGCCGTACACAATCATCACCAACTTTTCCGGAAACATAAATTGTACAGTTCCGGGAGTGATAGTATCGGTCGTAGAACTTACGTAACACATCAGGAGTTATCCGTTTGTAATCTTCTTTCTGTACCAATCGTCCGCAGGGATGCTGTCCGCCATACACAGCTTTCATCAAAGCCCGGTGTGCCAAGAAATCCACTTTAGATGAATTGACAATGAATTGCTGAATGTTATTGTCTGCTACAACCCCCAACTCCTTTTCGGGAAACGTAGGTTCTTTTACAATAGACTCTAACACATCCAAAGTCTGTGGCAGGTATTTATTCAACGAGTAAAGAGTGATGTATGCATATTCCGATGCACTTGACAGTTCCAGCCAGGCGCCGTAATAATCCAATTTCTCTGCAATCTCCAGCGCGCTGTATCGAAGTGTTCCCTCACGCAACATACGGTTGGTGAACAAAGCCTGTAAAGGTTGCGACTGATGCCAACGTCCGCCCTCTATCAGCAAATCAATACGGACAACTTCATTATCACCGGAATTAAGTATATTCAGAGGTACACCATTGGGCATGATGAAACGTTGGGGCATTTGTACGGCCAGATGTTCAATATCTCTGACTTTGGGTTGAATAGTTCTGTCCAAAAGCATCATTAATCAAACATTCATTTAGCAGCCCGGTCCAGCAAGAAACGTTCCGCACGTTCCAAATCTTGCGGTGTATCAATCCCGATCGTCTCAACTTCTGTGATGCCGGCTTTAATGGTATAGCCATTCTCCAACCAGCGCAGTTGCTCTAACGATTCCGCCAGTTCAAGTGAAGATTGGGGAAGCGCGGTTATCTCTTTCAGTACTTCTAAACGGTAGGCATATAGACCGATATGCTTGTAGTAAATATGATTTTTCAGCCATTCACATTTTTCGGCGTTGCGCTGGTATGGGATGATAGAACGGCTGAAATAAAGAGCATTCATATTCTTGTTGAGCACCACTTTAGGAGAGTTGACATTCTCCAATGTTTCAAAACCGTTGTCTGCTGTAAAAGGTTTTACTAATGTGGCAATCTGCGTAGCCGGATCGTTGAAACAAGCCTTTACGGTTTCCAACTGGGACGGTTGGATAAAAGGCTCATCACCTTGTATGTTTACTATCACATCAAAGCCATCTCCTACTTTGGTGCAGGCTTCATAGCAACGGTCTGTGCCGCTTTTATGGTGTACAGACGTCATTACAACTTTTCCGCCAAATGCCTTTACGGCTGCCTCAATACGCACATCATCAGTAGCTACGTAGGCATCGTCCAACACGCCGGCAACTTGCTCGTACACCCGCTGGATAACGGCTTTTCCTCCCAATAAGGCCAAAGGCTTAGCCGGAAAACGCGTAGATGCATAACGGGCAGGTATTATTCCCAAAAATTTCATATTATAAAAGCTTTATTAATGCAGTTCAACTATATTTTCTCATCCAATTCTTCCAGTCCGCGTACAATATAATCCCGTTTCAAATCTTCGGGCTTATATACCCTATTATCACAGGAGAGCAAGTCTATATCAAGGCGTACGATCTCCTGTTTTTTTTCTTCGGAAGTTCTTCCAGCTTCCCGTTCTATACTCTTCAAATAAAGTATAATTTCGTGGACATCGCAATCGGACATGAAACGCGCCACCTGATTGGCAAATAATGCTTGCCGGCGGAAGAAAAGCGGTTGAGTATCTGTCTCTGCAGAAAAACGGATATCCGGAAAAAGCTCGGACAACCTTTTTCGCGCTAACGCCAGATTATCTTTCCGACGTTCGTTACTGCCGATGCAGATTGTATAAACCATTCCTAATCTCCGATTCTCATTCTTTAATTAAAGAGGTCATCCAACCCTATTTCTGATGCCGGTTCCTCATTTTCATACTCATTGTCCTTACAGGGGTCAAAACCTTCGGGCAATTGGAACGTTTCGTTCTCATCATACCCCAAAGACTTATCACCAAATACTTTCACCATATATTTGGCCCAAATAGGCAATGCCATAGAAGCGCCCTGTCCATGAAGCATCGTATCGAAGTGAATGTCGCGATCTTCACCGCCTACCCAGCAGCCGGACACCAGCGAAGGCGTAAAGCCCATGAACCAGCCATCGGCATTGAAGTTGGTAGTACCGGTCTTACCACCCATATCAGCCTTTACACCCAAACGACGAACGCGTCCGCCCGTACCTTCATTGATTACAGCACGCAGCATTACCAGCATTTTATAAGCACTGGACGCGCTGATTACCTCCTGCATTTCCGGTGAGAACGTAGCCAGTACATTACCGTCATTATCCTCGATACGGGTCACAAACAGCGGTGCAACACGAATTCCCTTATTCGGGAATGCCGTATAGGCACTTACCATTTCACCTACGGAAATCTCGCATGGACCAAGACAGAGGGAGACAGAAGGTACAATCTCACGATTACGCACGCCGAAACTATGCACCAGGCGTTTCAGTTCGTACGGATTCAGTTTACTCATCAGATATGCCGTAATCCAGTTGTCCGAATTTGCCAGTCCCCACTTCACCGTCACCATTTCGCCGTAGCGTTTATTGTTGGCATTACGCGGTGTCCAGGGCTTTCCATTTTCATCTATCAGGGTATATTCCACATGGCGCGCCTGGTCGCAGGGTGAAAATCCGTTTTCCATAGCCAGCGAATACACGTAGGGTTTCATGGTAGAACCAATTTGGCGGCGTCCCACCATTGCCATATCGTATTTGAAGTAATGATGATTCGGTCCCCCTACATAGGCTTTTACATGACCGTTTCTCGGATCCATTGACATGAACCCGGCACGCAGGAAGAATTTGTAATAGCGTATCGAATCCATTGGAGTCATAACAGTGTCTTTCTCGCCATTCCAACTGAAAACAGACATTTCTTCCGGTGTATTAAACGCCTTTTTGATTTCAACTTCGGATGCTCCGGCATTCTTCATAATGCGGTAACGGTCGGACAATCTCATGGCGCGTCCCAGAATCTCGTCCACCTGCTCTTGAGTCAAACGGAAAGTGTAAGGCGCTTTCTTTGCGCCTTTCTTCTCTTTAAAGAAGTAACCCTGCAACTCTTTTAAGTGTTCAACCACAGCATCTTCCGCATATTTTTGCATGCGGGAGTCAATCGTTGTATAGATTTTCAGTCCGTCCGTATAAAGATTATACTTGCTGCCGTCTTTCTTCGTATTCTTTTCGCACCAGCCATATAGAGGATTGGTTTCCCAATCGAGCGAGTCTTCATAGTACTTCTGCATCTGCCAGCCGCGGTAATCCGATTTATCGGGTTTCTTGGCATTCAACACACCACGTAGATATTCACGAAAATAAGTTGCAAGACCTTCATTATGGTCTACGCGATGATACGATAGTTTCAAAGGCAGCGCCTGCAATGAATCACGTTCTTCAACAGTGATATATCCGGCTTTACGCATCTGGTCGAGCACCACGTTGCGGCGTCCGCGCGAGCGTTCGTTGTAGCGCACCGGATTGTAGAGAGACGGGTTCTTGCACATACCTACCAAAGTGGCGGCTTCTTCTATCTTCAGATCCTTCGGTTCGCAACCAAAGTATGTATAGGCGGCGGTCTTTATGCCAACTGCATTATTCAAGAAGTCAAACTTATTAAGATACATAGTAAGAATTTCCTCTTTGGTATAATAGCGCTCCAACTTTACGGCAATCACCCATTCAATAGGCTTCTGAAACAAACGCTCCATTATATTATCGGCACTTGGCGAATAGAGCTGTTTGGAAAGTTGCTGGCTGATTGTGCTGCCGCCACCCGCATTTTTCTGCATCAGAATTCCACGTTTCACCACGGCGCGAAACAAGGCGATGGCATCAATGCCCGAGTGTTCGGCAAAACGTACATCTTCCGTTGCAATTAGCGCGTTGATAATATGGGGTGACAAGTCATTATACCCCACAAACACGCGATTCTCTTTACTATAAGAATAAGTACCGAGAACCTTTCCGTCTTCCGAAAATATTTCCGTTGCAAATTTGTAATTCGGATTTTCAAGGTCTTCCACAGGGGGCATATAGCCAATCCAACCTTTTGCTATCGAGAAGAAAATAATAACGCATGCCAATGTAACCAGTGCTATGAAAATCCAAAGGACTTTTACGACTCTTTTTATCATGTTCGATTTCAACAATTTCTGTGATTATAATAACAGGACAAAGGTACGGAAATATAATGTATATACACTCAAAAGCATCTGCTTTTTTCGTCTTTTTTAGGTTAGGGAAACGCGTTAAGCTGAACATTTTTGATCGTTTTTTGCAAAAAAATGCATCGGAACTGCCACTTAGCTGAATAAAACTATCACTTTTGTGAATTCATCAATTCACTAAACAGCAGTCAATTAAGCTTTTTTACGCGTTTTTCGATGCAAAAGTTACATATATATATTGTTATAATAACAACATCAAAAGAAAAGAAAAGAAAAGAAAAGAAAAAGAGATGCTGTTGCTTTTCCTTAAATAAAATCAAATAATCTCCGTCCGTATCCAATACTTCAAAGTACGCACCTTGCTGCGTGCTTCCTGACAGTAAAGTATGTCATTGACGGCAACAGGTATTTTTATCTCAAAAAAGTCCTTTCACATTTTTGTGCGCCATATCTTTTTCGTACCTTTACACTCTCGAAAAGCAAAAAGAATATCAACGATATGGAAAACAGAAGTTTAGTCACTATCGCCGAACACAGCAAGGAAAAAATTCTCTACATGCTCGAAATGGCGAAAGAGTTCGAAGCAAAGCCCAACAGGCATCTGCTTGATGAAAAAGTTGTCGCCACTCTATTTTTCGAGCCATCTACCCGCACACGTTTAAGTTTTGAAACCGCCGCCAACCGCCTCGGCGCACGTGTCATCGGTTTCAGCGATCCCAAAGCCACCAGTTCATCCAAAGGTGAAACGCTGAAAGACACCATCAAAATGGTAAGCAATTACGCCGATATCATCGTAATGCGGCACTATCTGGAAGGAGCGGCACGCTATGCCAGCGAGGTTACCACAGTCCCCATTGTCAATGCCGGAGACGGAGCCAACCAGCACCCCTCTCAAACGATGCTCGACCTCTACTCTATCTACAAGACACAGGGCACTTTGGAGAACCTGAACATCTATCTTGTGGGTGATTTGAAATACGGACGTACCGTACACTCCCTGCTGATGGCAATGCGCCACTTCAACCCTACATTCCATTTCATAGCTCCCGAAGAGTTGAAAATGCCGGAAGAATACAAAATTTATTGTCGTGAACATGGCATTAAGTTCGTAGAACACACCGACTTTACGGAAGAAATCATAGCTGATGCAGATATTCTCTATATGACTCGTGTGCAACGCGAACGTTTCACAGATCTTATGGAGTACGAACGTGTAAAGAACATCTACATACTGCGCAACAAAATGCTGGAACACACCCGTCCCAACCTGCGTATCCTTCATCCGCTGCCTCGTGTCAATGAAATAGCCCTTGATGTGGACGACAACCCTAAGGCATATTATTTTCAACAGGCGCAAAACGGTCTTTATGCCCGCGAAGCAATCCTCTGCGATGTACTCGGCATCACCCTGGAAGATGTGAAAAAAGACGGGAAATGAGTATAGGGCATAAAGCAATGAAGCATAAGACATCATTTAGACTTAAATAACCCATGAGCGAGAAAAAACAAGAATTACAGGTGGCCGCATTGGAAAACGGCACTGTTATAGACCATATACCTTCCGAAAAATTGTTTACGGTGGTGTCATTGCTCGGATTGAAACAGATGAGCAATAACATAACAATCGGTTTCAATCTCAAAAGCAAGAAACTGGGAACAAAAGGCATCATCAAAATAGCGGATAAGTTCTTCTGTGACGAAGAGATAAACCGTATTGCCGTAGTTGCTCCCAATGTAAAACTGAACATCATCCGCGACTATGAAGTGGTGGAAAAACGCGAAGTGAATTTGCCCGACGAATTGTGCGGCATTGTAAAATGCGCCAATCCCAAGTGCATCACCAACAATGAACCAATGCCTACCCTATTTCATGTGGTGGATAAGGATGATTGCGTAATCAAATGCCACTATTGCGAGAAAGAACAAAAAAGAGAAGAAATAGAGATAATTTAATGAAAGAAGATTGGAAACCGGGAACAATGATTTATCCGCTCCCCGCTGTATTGGTGAGTTGCGGAAGCACCCCGGAAGAATACAATATACTGACCATTGCATGGACGGGAACGATTTGCACGAACCCGCCCATGTGCTACATCTCCGTACGTCCGGAACGCTACTCTTACGACATCATCAAACGCAATATGGAGTTTGTCATCAACCTGACAACGAAAGATATGGCGCGTGCCACCGATTGGTGCGGCGTGCGTTCGGGCAAGAGCTATAACAAGTTCGAAGAGATGAAACTGACACCCGGCAAAAGCACCGTTGTCAGCGCTCCGCTCATCGAGGAGTCTCCCTTGTGCATCGAATGTCGGGTAAAGGAAATAGTTGCTCTCGGTTCGCACGACATGTTCATAGCCGATGTCGTAAATGTACGTGCCGACACCTCCCATTTGAATACGGAGACGGGTAAACTGGAACTTGCCGAATCCAATCTGCTGGTCTATGTACATGGCGGTTATTATGAGCTTGGAGAAAAGATCGGAAAATTCGGCTGGTCGGTAGAAAAGAAGAAATAGTGACACAGTGATTAATGATTGGGAAGAATGATGAGAAGACGTTGGTTACTTTTCGGAATTTACTTGCTGGCTTGCACCACACTCACGTGGGGACAGTTGCCGGTTGTACCCGGAACAGAAGAGCCGGAACGTCCCCAGCATGTCCACCGTCACGACCGCCGGGTGAACTTCGGTATCAAGGGAGGATTCACCTCTTCGCTTTTCCTTGTCTCCGACTTGGTTCTTAACGGCACAGTCATCAACGAAGTACAGAATAACTACAAGATAGGTTATTTCGGTTCGTTTTTCATGCGGATAAACTTCAAACGCCATTTTCTGCAACCTGAGTTCTCCTATACAATAAACCGTTGCAACATCACCTTTGAGAAACCGCTTCCGGATGATGCTCCTGAAAGCAGCACTCCCGAAATGGCCTCTATCACCTCTTCTATCCACAGCTTTGAAATCCCCGTAATCTACGGATACAACATCATTAAGGAAGGGCCATACAGCCTTGCCGTATTCGGCGGGCCTAAAATACGCTATATATGGGACAAAAAAAGTAAAGTCACTTTTGAGAACTTCGACCAGCGAGATATTAAAGAGGAACTTTACCCCTTGAATGTCAGCTTAACCGCCGGCATCGCTGTTACGATCTCCCGTATCTTCTTCGACTTCCGGTATGACATCGGACTGCACAATATTTCAAAACGCATCAGTTATAAGCCCATTTATGACGAAAGTGCCGGCGAAGAAACCACCCTTGCCAATCAGATACGCTTCCATAGACGGGACAATGTGCTCAGCTTTTCGCTTGGAGTGTTCTTTTGATAGGAAATTTCTTACTTTTCTTACAGTTTATTCATTTATTTCCTTTAAATTTGTACGCTTAATAAGAGAATATAGAATTATCAAACTTATCTAATAAGCAAGAATGAAAAGAGACGATTTAATTTTCGACATCATCGAAAAAGAACATCAACGTCAGCTCAAAGGCATTGAACTGATTGCATCAGAGAACTTTGTAAGTGACCAAGTAATGCAGGCAATGGGGTCCTGTCTCACCAACAAGTACGCAGAAGGCTATCCCGGCAAACGCTATTATGGCGGTTGTGAAGTTGTAGACCAAAGCGAACAGATTGCTATCGATCGTTTGAAAGAAATTTTCGGTGCAGAATGGGCGAACGTACAGCCGCACTCAGGCGCACAGGCTAATGCAGCCGTATTCCTTGCAGTGCTGAATCCGGGTGACAAATTCATGGGTTTGAACCTTGCACATGGCGGTCACCTCTCTCATGGTTCATTGGTCAACACCTCCGGTATCATCTACACTCCCTGCGAATACAACCTTAATAAAGAGACAGGACGCGTAGACTATGACCAAATGGAAGAAATTGCCTTACGCGAAAAACCCAAAATGATTATCGGCGGCGGTTCTGCATACTCACGCGAGTGGGATTACAAACGCATGCGCGAAATCGCTGACAAGATAGGCGCAATTCTGATGATTGACATGGCCCACCCCGCCGGACTGATTGCAGCCGGTGAATTGGATAACCCGGTGAAATATGCTCATATCGTAACTTCCACCACTCATAAAACCCTGCGTGGTCCTCGTGGTGGCGTTATCATGATGGGTAAAGACTTCCCTAATCCTTGGGGCAAGAAAACTCCGAAGGGCGAAATCAAGATGATGTCCCAACTCCTCGACTCTGCCGTATTCCCCGGAATTCAAGGTGGTCCGCTGGAACACGTCATTGCAGCAAAAGCTGTTGCTTTCGGTGAAATTCTGCAACCGGAATGGAAAGAATATGCCAAACAGGTGAAGAAGAATGCTGCTACACTGGCACAGGCTTTGATAGATCGCGGTTTTACAATTGTTTCGGGCGGTACAGACAACCACTCCATGCTGGTGGACCTTCGCAGCAAATACCCTGACCTGACAGGTAAGGTAGCTGAAAAGGCGCTGGTGTCTGCCGACATTACGGTAAACAAGAATATGGTTCCGTTCGACAGCCGTTCTGCTTTCCAGACTTCCGGTATCCGTTTGGGTACTCCTGCCATTACTACCCGCGGTGCAAAAGAAGATTTGATGCTGGAAATTGCAGAAATGATTGAAACCGTACTCTCTAACGTAGAAAACGAACAAGTTATTGCAGATGTCCGCGCACGTGTTAATGCCAAGATGAAGGAATATCCGCTGTTCGCTTACTAAATTGAAAGATGATAGTTTCTTATAACAGATATTATATAGGTTAAAAGGGGTTAGAAGATTCTTTATAGTCTCTTGTCCCTTACTCCGTATAATTTTCGATAAAGAATAAAAAGAACAGGCTGCGCAGTTCAGATGAACATTGCGCAGCCTGTTCTTTATTCTTATTTCCAGTTTATGAAAGTCCCTCTATGTTTCCATCCACAATGTCGATGTGTTCTGCTTGGGGCACTTTAGGCAAGCCCGGCATACGGAGTATTTCGCCTGCAATGGCAACAAGCATTTCCGCACCGTTATTGATGACGATGTCCTTGATGTGGAACTCAAAGTTGTTGACCGCACCGTATATTTTCGGATCGGCAGAGAAAGAATATTGTGTCTTGGCTATGCAGACGGGATAATGTGCAATACCCATTTCCTCAATGAGTTTCATCATTTTGCGTGAAGCGCTGCTGTAAGTCACCACACTTGCTCCATACAGGTTACAAGCCACTTTCTCTATTTTCTGTTGTACGGTATCTGTTTCCTCATAAGTGTACTGCAACAGAGCAGAGGGCTTCTTTTCAATCGTATCTACCACAAGATTTGCTAAATCTATGGCGCCCTCGCCCCCCTCGGCAAAAGCGTTGTTGATGGCAAACCCCACCTTTAGTTCTTCTTCACAATGACGACGGATAGCTTCTACCTCCTCATCCGTATCGCTGGCAAAACGGTTGAAAGCAACGACGACCGTCTGCCCGAAATAGCGTAGGTTACGAATATGCTTGTCAAGATTTCCAAACCCTTCTTTCAACCCTTCCATGTTAGGTTCTTTGATGCGGTCAAGACTGACGCCGCCATGCATCTTCAATCCCTGTGCAGTGGCGACTATGACAGTCAATTTGGGTTGCAAGCCACTTTTGCGGCATTTGATATTATAGAATTTCTCTGCTCCCAAATCTGCACCGAAGCCGGCTTCTGTCACTACGTAGTCACCAAACGTCATTGCCATTTTAGTGGCAAGAATCGAGTTACAACCATGCGCTATATTTGCGAACGGCCCGCCATGAACAAATGCAGCCGTTCCTTCGGTGGTCTGCACCAGGTTGGGATGAATGGCGTCTTTCAGTAATACAGTAATAGCACCTGCAACTCCTAAATCTTTAACAGTGAATGGTTTGCCTTCGAAGTCAAAGCCGAGTATTATGTTTTCGATACGCCTGCGAAGGTCTTCCGTATCTTTTGACAGACAGAGAATTGCCATAATTTCCGATGCAGGCGTAATATCGAAGCCGGACTCCATAGTAACGCCGTTGGTACGTGGTCCGAGACCGGTAACGATGCTGCGCAAAGAACGGTCGTTTACATCGAGCACACGCCGCCAGATAATTTCCTTCAGGCCGAAACCGTCTGCCTGATGCTGATAAATATAGTTGTCCAACAAAGCGGAAATCATGTTATGCGCAGAGGTGATGGCATGGAAATCGCCTGTGAAATGTAAGTTTATTTTCTCCATTGGAAGAACCTGTGCATAGCCACCGCCTGCCGCCCCTCCTTTCATGCCGAAACATGGTCCAAGTGAAGGCTCGCGTAAGGCTACAATGGCTTTCTTTCCGATCTTATTAAGTCCTAATGCCAGACCGATAGAAACGGTTGTTTTGCCAATACCCGCCTTGGTTGCCGTAATGGCGGTCACCAGAATCAGATTACTCTGTTTTACCTTTTCCTCATCAATCAGTTGCTCAGGAATCTTGGCGATATAACGACCATAGTTCTCTACTTCTTCGCGAGGAATACCCACACTCTCTGCAACCTGCTTTATCTTCTTCAGTTCTATACTGCGCGCTATTTCAATGTCTGATTTCATACAGGGTCTTTTCTTTAAATAACAACTTTGATTTTTGAAAGTTGCAAAAGTACGAAAAATCCATTACTACTCCATCAGTTTGCCCAGTTTCTTCAACAAACTTCCTTTGCTGTAACCGGACCACATTTCCACAACCTCTCCCTCTGATGATAAAAACACATAGCGGGGAATAGCCCCTGAACTGTATTTGGCATACAAGCCATGATTACCTTTCAAGTCATTCAAGTTCCACCAGCAGATATCATGATGCCGAGAGGCTATCTCCCAATTAGTCTTGTCGTCAATGCTCAAACTTACCAACACTAAACGTCCCTCATATAACCTGCTGATTTCCTTCATCTCCGGCAATGCCATGAGACAGGGACCGCAACCACGACTCCAAAAATCGATTAGAACAGGTTTTCCTTTAAAGTCGGACAACCGATGTACATTGCCCTGCAAATCATACAAGTCACCGTCTGCCGCTTTTGCTTTGACAGAAACCGTTTGCACCGATGATAGATAAGACTGAATATCCAAAGCCTGCGATGTCTGGCGTTGTTCATCGGTAAGCCTGCCGTAAAGTTCTTCCACCTCCTTGCGATAAGGATAATCTTTCGTGTATTTTACTCCCAACGCCAGACTCATAAGTTTCATCATCCACACCTCTTCCACCGGCAATTGCTTCATGCGTTCTATCACATTGGAATCTATACGAACCTCCAACCTGTTTTCTATTCTTTCCAAACTATCAAGCATGGCCATCATCTTGGCTTTTTCCTCCTTGGATTCCTCTCTTTTGTAAGCACGCATAAGTTTCTTTTGTTCCCAAGAATTCATTTGGAGAAGGTTCAACAACGGACGTGAGTCTTTCACAAAAAGCTGCCATATTTTCTGTTGTGGCACATCACTTTCCACTTGCCAAGTATAAATGTTCATGTCTTCACCCGTCAAGCGGATATGCGAACCAGCCTTTGCCCATAAGCTCAATCCCATACTGTATAAGTTTCCGTCACGAATAAGCAGACTTAAAAGGGTTGTACCTGTACCCGAAACAGGTACTTCAAAACGAAAGCTATCTTCCCGCAACGTATCTACGGCAATACTGCTCCCCACACTTCCTTCCATTTGAAACAGATTTAAACAAACCCCTTGTTTCACGTTTTTCACTTTCCCTTCAATGACAAAAAGGTTTTGTGCCTGCACTCCAAAGCTCAGCAGTAACAAGGATATACAGCCAATGATGCTCCAAAGATTCGTGTTTCTCATGATTTTCTTTTTAATGATATGTTCGTATTGCGTATAAAATTAATAAAGACTATTTGCAATTATGAGATAAACGCATCTTATTTATTCTTCTTTAACCAAGCTGTAGCTCTGTGATTATCTTGAAAAAGCATTATCATTTGAATCGTGACGTATCCACTCCTTCCCTTTGTTTTTCTTTATATCCGCCGAATTTATACGTAAACGACACTCCGAATTCACGAAAACAAGAATAGTGATTGGTCACGTTCTGGGTTTGAAAACGGATGCGTGGCGAAATCTGTCCTGTTTCAAATATATCGTTGCAATACAGATTCAGGATTGCTTTTCCTTTGGCAAAGCCATAGCGTAAAGCGGCATTTACATTGCCCGATGTAGGCAGATCATAAATACCCTGGATTGCCTTGCTATGTACAAATCCGGTGACGGTCAGTTTCAAGTCCGGCCGGGTGGAAAGGGTGAAAGTGTTATTCATTTGGGCGATGCCGTAACACTGCTTGCGATTGAAAGGAATATCCCAAAAGTCATTATCTTTCTCATGATGCCATATCCCGATAAGCGTCAGGCGGGAGTTAAACCAATTCTTTATCTTAAATGGAACTGATGCCTGTATTCCAAACTTTTGCTGATAATCAAAATTCAGGTATTTATAGATTTCAACCAGACGTTGCGAAGACTGATAAAGCGTCTGCACCGAATAGTCTTTGGTGTGGCTGAACCAAGTGCTGAAGATATATTTGCTTTTCAAGACATAGTTCAATTTGAACTCATAGCTTTGTGCAGGTTTCAACAGAGGGTTACCATGAATTTCGGAATATCCTCCGCCCACATAAGAAACAGCGTCCTGCACAGCCCAATAGTCGGGATAGTCCTTATCACTGCTTAAAGCAAGTTGCAGAATATGTCCGGGTGCAGGCATATAGTTCAGATTGATGGTAGGATACCAATCCCACTGATTCCAAACGGGTGTCTTATAGCGTTCTATGGCCAGGGATGCATCCAGTGAGAGCTTGTTGCCAAAGCTTTTGCTGAAGCCGGTATAGACATTCAACGTCTCTTCCCGCTTGCGGGACTTCATGTTGCTGAGATTGCCAGTGCTATTCTCACTCGCTGCCGATGAAGCAGTGTCTCCGCTTCCCAACTGCTCTCCTGTCTCCGGATCATAGTAGTATTGATAGCTGTTATCGGTACTGGTGGTGTAGACAATGCCGTAGTTCAACGCCCACCCCTTATTCAGATTGTGTTCCTGTGCCAGAAACATTTTCCAACGATTGATGCGTTGGCAGTCTTGCGTAAAGAAGTTGAGTTCATCACTGTCCAACAGGCGGCTATTCAGCAGTTGGTCGGACGGGGAACGGTAGTAAGTCAGCTCCACACCGGCTTGCAATCCGAACGGGGTGCGATAGTCCAGACGGCCGTTGTGAAGCCAGCCGGTGCTATTGCTTAAAGTGGTGGACCGCTGCGAGCCGTTGATGTTCATCCGGCTGTGATACGTCTGGTAGTTGCCGTTGTAGACAAAACTCAACTGATGCTCTTTGGCAATATTATAATCGGTCCCCACCCGGAAGTCATGCGTGTGCGAACGGCCCACCTTCACCTCACCGGTTTTCATCGGGTGCACCGAGCCGTCCGCTAAAGTGTGCATGGCATCTTTGTCTGTCGTATTGTAAGTGCGCCCATGTTTGTGTGAGTAAAGAAAATCTATTGAGAATTTATTTCCGTTATATAACATGCTGGCACGTTCTTCAAAGTTTTCGTAGTGTTTCTGATTGTATTTGGCGTAAAGTTCACCTTGCCAGGAAGCAGGGCCGTCTGTGGTTTGCTTCAACTGCACGTTGATAAGGGCTCCACGCACTTGATAACGGGCAGGCGCATTATACATCACTTCGGCTTTTTCTATCCGGCTTGCAGGGATGCTCCTCAGCAAAGCATAAAGCTGTTCGGTGCTGAGGGTGGTTACTTTTCCATTCAGAACGACGGTGACTCCCTGTCCTGCCAGTTGCAGGCCGCCGTTCATTTCGGTTACGCCGGGAAGTTCCTTTACGGCATCATAGGCATTGTCCACAGGCAGATCATGGATAAGGCGCGGCAAGTCATAGACCAGTTTGCCCTGCGAGGCTTTCACTACGGGCCGTTCGCCGGTTATCATCACTTCGGGCAGACTCTGGTAAATACTGTCCAGACGTGCATCCGAGGTTATGATACTGTCGGCGCTGAGCGTACGTTCTTCGCCGGTGTTTTCTTGTGCGAAGATGCCGGTGCTTAAAAAGCAGATAACTGATAATAGATAGAATCGTTTCATTGTATTTGATAGTTTAAATTCATTCTTTGTGTTGAAACCTTTTTCATTCTCTGTGTTGAAACCTCTGCAAAGTACGGCATTAGCAACGTAACTCTGTGTTATCACCGGCTTACCGAGTGTTATCTACTGTTATCAGAAGTGTTATTTAGTCTTATCGCATGATGCAGCGCACAATATAACTCCTTATATTTGTCTGCACAATTAATAAAGCAGCAACCATGAGACTACCTTTGAAATATATTGCCGTACTCGTCATCCTCTCTTTGGCGGGCATATTCTCTTATCAGGCCTACTGGCTTGGCGGACTGTACCGCACCATGCGCAACGACATGGAACGTAACATCATAGAAGCCATGCGCATGAGCGACTACAATGAAATGATGCTGCGTGTGGAGAAACTGCGCAAGGACAGCACCGATCATGGAGAGGTAAGTGTATCTGCCGGATTCGAGAAAGACGGAATAGAAAGCAAGGCCTACGTGCACAGCACCACCAGCATCGACCGCAACGGCCGGAAAGAGCAGTCCACTACCCGGCAGGTCATAACCCATAATGCCACCGCTGTCCCGGACTCCGGCAACGTACTTTTTATCGAACAAAGAAAAGGACGCAACGAGGCCCAATGGCTGAACCCCGATGCCGCCCAAAAGAAACTGGAGGCAGCCGTAAAAGACACCGGTAATTCCCCCAAAGCCGCACTGAGAGCAAAAGGCGGGCTGGATATGATTCTACGCGACCAAAACAGCATGCTGGAACTTGCCACATATTTTCAGCGGGGACTGCACTCCGGACTGGACGTCATTTCCGATCCCGATGTCCATGTGTACGACAGCCTGCTAACCCTCCAGCTGAAAGAACGGGGCATCACACTGCCCCACCGTCTGGAACATATCTACACAAGCGACAAAAGTTCGCCTCATATATTCGTAGACACACTTGCCGTTGTGAGCACCGCCGGATATGTTCCCGGCCCCGAAGCCAAGCAATACAACTACGCCTTCGACCTTAATACCCACCAAAGCTACCGGCTTTGGATGGAACCCGTCACACAATTGGTCTTGAAACAGATGTGGGGAATTCTGGCTACCTCGTTCGTTATCCTGATTATCCTCAGTTTCTCATTCTGGATACTCATCCGCACCATCTTGCGGCAAAAGACACTGGAAGAGATGAAAAGTGATTTCACCAACAATATCACCCATGAGCTGAAAACCCCTATCGCCGTAGCCTATGCCGCCAACGATGCCCTGCTGAACTTCAATCAAGCAGAAGAAAAGACACAGCGCGACAAATATCTGCGCATCTGCCAAGAACAGTTGCAACGGCTCAGCGGACTTGTGGAGCAGATACTGTCCATGAGCATGGAACGCCGCAAGACCTTCCGTCTGCATCCGGAAGTCTTGTCTATGGCAGACATTCTTGAACCGCTCATCGAGCAGCATAAGCTGAAATCCGAAAAGCCTGTCCACATCTTGACAAAGATCGAACCCGCCGGACTGACTCTCACCGCAGACCGCACGCATTTCAGCAATATCATCAGCAACCTGATTGACAACGCCATCAAATACTCGTATGAAGAAGCTGAAATCAGCATTTGTTGCCGACAAATCACCTCCTCGGAACAGGGGGACTGCGTTGAAATTTCTATCAGCGACCGGGGAATCGGTATCGCTCCCGAAAAGCAAAAGCATATATTCGATAAGTTCTACCGCGTTCCCACCGGCAATCTGCACGATGTGAAAGGCTACGGCCTCGGCCTGTTTTATGTCAAAACCATGGCCGAGAAGCATGGTGGAAGCGTATCGGTGAAAAGTGAACCCGGCAAAGGAAGCACTTTCACCGTAAGGCTGAACAAGTAGCAAAGAGTATGGGAATATACGGCATATAACGCATAAAGACAAAAAGCATCCCATAGGGAACCAACAGTTGCACTAAAGGATACTGACAGTTTTCCTTGTTGAAACTGCGAGTTTCAACCGTTAGAACTGCGAGTTTCCACCTTTGAAACTGATAGCGTCAAAGGTGAAACCGGTTTTCTCCTTAGGAGCAATAGTAATAAGCCTGTCAGGCAGAAGAAATAAAGAGTATGGATAAAATAAAAGTTCTATTAGTTGAGGATGAAGAAACCCTTGCGATGATTATTAAAGACACGCTGGAAGGGCAAAACTTCATTATAAACACCGCTACCGACGGCGAAGAAGGATTGCGCCTGTTCTTCGACCTGCGTCCCGATGTACTTGTGGCAGACGTTATGATGCCCCGCATGGACGGTTTTGAAATGGTGCGCCGCATCCGCCAGACGGATAAGTATACCCCGGTGCTTTTCCTTACGGCTCGTTCCGCCATCAACGATGTTGTAGAAGGCTTTGAGCTCGGTGCAAACGATTATCTGAAAAAGCCCTTCGGCATGCAAGAGCTGATTGTCCGCATCAAAGCGCTGGCGGGAAAGGCTTTCAACTTCACAGAAAGCACCCCCAAAGAAACCACCGGTTTTGAAATAGGCGATTATCGATTCAACTCCGTCACACAACGCTTGTCGTATGTAGGAACCGGTGCAGCGCCACATGCCGCTACGGAAGTGGAACTCTCTTACCGGGAGTCGGAAATACTGAAACGCCTTTGCGAAAACCGAAACCGGGTAGTCAACACCCAGAATGTTCTGCTGGATCTTTGGGGAGACGACAGTTTTTTCAACTCCCGCAGCCTGCACGTTTTCATAACCAAGTTGCGCCATAAACTCGCGCTGGACGAGCGAATACGCATCGTAAACGTACGCGGGATAGGATACAAACTGATAGTATAAAGAAAGAGAAATAATATAAAGAAATTTCGTAAAATTATGGGAAAGGCTTATCTTTGTCTGATACGTATGGCACGCAAAGTGTAAAAACATAATCTGAACAAAGCTATGAAACAAGTTTGTCTTTTTATCATCGCGTTATTTGCGGGAAGCATTTCACTGTATGCCCAAAGTGAAGCACAGGGTGACAGTATTCGTTCCCATGTCCTGCCCGACGGCACTCCGCCCGAAGGTGCGCTTATGCCTGAGGTGAAGAATTATGACGGTTTCCTGTTGGATATGAGCCTGTTGAAGATGGAGGCTCCCCGCCTGCCTGAATTTACGCTGGAAATACCGGATGCAAGCAAGGATTACAGCAGAATGTTCCGTCTCAATCCAAATGCTACCTACTCGCAAGGGCTCTCCAATGTCTTTTCGCTTACTAACTCCACCGTTTACAGCATGAACCCCTTCGGACTGTCCGGATTCTGGTCGTCACCGGAAAACCTGCAAATGGGAAGTTTCAGGCTGAAAAACGGAATGCGCATCAACACCTATGGCGAATACGACAAAGACGGCTGGAAAGTTCCCAACCACTCGGCATTGCCCTGGGAAAAGAACAACTTTAAGGGAGCATTCGAAATGAAATCTTCCAACGGTGCGTTCGGCATACGCATCGAAGTGCAACAAGGGAACAGGACACCGTTCTAAAGCATAAGCTCCGGTTCTGCCAGTCCTTTCTCCTTACGGTACATGTGCACTATCTCCAGAATAATGTCCCCGTACTTCTCCAACCCTTTCTTCCCAAAATAGGGAACGCGGATAAGCATCGCCTTGTCTGCGGGCAGCAGATTGCTGATACCCAGGATGGCCTTTTGCTGGATAACCGTATAGACAGGCACTCCCATTCGGGACGCTTCGGAATTTCGCCATTCCACCAGCCTGTCGTAGAGCTCAGGATGCAGTACATCCGAAATTTTTTGAGTGGCAGCGGCCTTTGCCTCTTGCCTTTTCCGTTCTTGTATATTTCTCTCCACAGTCTCCAGCATACCTCTCCGCTTCAAATCTTCTTTTCCGGAAATAACCCGTTCGCCGATAGACAATACCGCTTTCTGCCTTAAAAAGTCGGCTGTATGGAAGCCGTTCTCTATGACGTAAGCCAAAAGGTCGTCTTTCTGCAGGAAAATAGTATTCAGTTCTTCTTTTGCCTTGCTCAGTTGTTTCTTCAGCTCCTTGTTGTCTGTGGCAAGAACATGATCTCCTATCAATGCAAGATACTGCGGTTCCATTTCTTTCTTAAAGTATTTGGCTCCCGCTACAATTCTCTCCTGCAATGTTTTGTCCGTAGCATAGTTCTGTGCAGCGTCAATCAAACGGTTGTATTGCATACCGAACTTCTGCGCCACTTTTATCACCTTTTCGCGAAAACGCTCCATTTCCTCTTTGTATGCAGTCAACTGGTTGGGATAGAGCTTATAGAGATGTTCATCAATCAAGCGCACATAATGTTGCAATACCTGTTCCAGTGGCTGGAAATCGAACAATCCCGTCAGGAGCTCGTGGAAATAAACCCGTTGCAATGAATGGAAACGTTGCTCGTCCGGTTCGTTCCTGCGGGCTGTCTCCGTAAACCGGTCTACCTCCCGATCGCTGATGACGGCTCTTGCGGAGAGCGGCGCACTAAGCACCAGCCCCTCCAACGTCTTGCAACGGCTCAACGCCACATACGTCTGCCCATGCGCAAAGGATGAACTGGCATCGATAATGGCGCGTTCAAACGTGAGTCCCTGACTCTTATGAATGGTAATGGCCCATGCCAGCTTCAAGGGGAATTGCCGGAAAGTGCCTTCTATATCTTCTACGATCTCCTTGCTTTCCTCATCCAATACATACTTGGCATTTGCCCATTCCTCTTCCTGCAGCAGGAAGTCCTCGCCGCTATCCTTGGCACGCACCTCAATGCTACTTGCGGATACTGCGGTCACTTTACCAATCATGCCATTATAGTAGCGATGCTCGCCGGACGAATCGTTCTTCACAAACATCACCTGAGCACCTTTTTTCAGTTCAAGAACCTCATCCGTAGGATATGAATATTCGGGAAACTTCCCGTCTATCGTGGCACGAAAGGCATAGGAACGTCCCGGAAGCTGTTCCAACTCGTAATTGTTGATGCGTTGCGCCTGATAGTTATGGGTCACCAGACGGATATAACCCTCTTCTTTGCGGGGTTGAAAATCGGGAAGACAACGACGGTTCAACGCTTCCAGCACTTGCGAATCGCAATGGTTTTCACGAATACGGTTCAACAAATCCAAAAAGACTCCGTCATTCTGCCTGTATACGGTCTTAAGCTCGATAGTGCAATATTCCGTCTGCTTCAAAGCCAGGCTGGAGAAGAAATAAGGAGTATCGTAATACTTCTTCAGCATCTGCCACTCCTCCTCCTTCACTATGGGAGCCAACTGCTGCAAATCGCCGATCATCAACAGTTGCACGCCACCAAACGGCTTGTGGTGATCGCGGTAACGGCGAAGCATCTCATCCACCGCATCCAGCAAGTCGGCACGT
The DNA here is from genome assembly GCF_025146565.1 of Bacteroides eggerthii. Lineage (NCBI taxonomy): Bacteria > Pseudomonadati > Bacteroidota > Bacteroidia > Bacteroidales > Bacteroidaceae > Bacteroides > Bacteroides eggerthii. Next base: position 2,886,277 of record NZ_CP102258.1, read on the forward strand.
ACCATACTGATCTCATCGATCACCAGCAAGTCCATGCTGCGTATTATATTGATTTTCTCTTTGCCGAAACGGAAACGGTAGGTAGCATTCGTACTGAACGAACTTTCGGGCACATAAGGCGCAAAGGGAATCTGAAAGAATGAATGAATTGTTACACCACCGGCATTGATAGCCGCTATGCCGGTAGGCGCGAGAACCACCATCCGTTTAGGGCTTTCCTGTTTGAGCCTGCGCAAGAAAGTAGTTTTACCGGTTCCGGCTTTGCCTGTCAAAAAAAGATGTGTGCCTGTATTTTCAATGAACTGCCATGCAAGCGCTAATTCAGAGTTTTGCTCCATTATTCTTTCTGTTTATTCTTATGAGTGGTAAAGGTAGTATAAATAAACAAGGGAAAAGACAGATTGACCGACTGTTTTTCAGGAGAAGCACTGCCGGATATAACAACAAGAGGCTATATTCTTTTGGAATATAACCTCTTATCACTGTTTCTCTTCGAGAAAATTATTTCATACTGCCACCGATGATATCCAGCAATTCATTCGTAATTGCTTGCTGGCGGCTCTTGTTATACTGCTTCGTCAAATCCTGAATCAATTCATTGGCATTGTCCGTAGCCGCCTGCATGGCAAGCATCCGGGCCGCATGCTCCGAAGTGTTGGAATCCAACAGAACTGTATAAATCTTCTGGCTCAACACTTTAGGAAGAAGTTCTGTTATCAACCGGGCAGCAGAAGGCTCTACGATATAATCATTATTGAAACTGCTTTTTCCTGCAGTGCTTTCGGTTGCTTCTTCAGCCACCTTATCCAGATTGATAGGCAGATATTCATCCCTCGTCAGAATCTGTGAACCGGTGGACTTAAAATGATGGTAGATCAGTTCTACCTTGTCCACCCGCCCCTCCAGAAACTCTTTCATCAAGGTCCCGGCAAGCTCATAGGCCTGCATGTATGAAGGTTTGTCCGCCATTTCCTGATAACTGCCCTGCGGCACAAATCCCAGCTTTTTTACGGCCTCCTCCACTTTCTTGCCTACGGGATATATCTGAATATTCTCCCGGCCCAATGGTTGATACTCTTCCAGCGTGCGCTCCAGCATCTTCGCCACGTTGGAGTTGAAAGCCCCGCATAATGACGAATTGGACGAGAACGCCACAATAGCCACCCTCCCCACCGGACGTTCATCAGTATAGGGCGACTCTATCGTAGCATCCGTACTCAGGAAGTTAGTCAGAATCTCATTCAGCTTCCGTTGATAAGGCAGCATATTCTCGATCCGCCCCTGCGCCTTATGCAGCTTGGCAGATGCTACCATCTTCATCGCAGAAGTTATCTGACGCGTACTCTTGACGGAGCTTATTCTATTTTTTACCTCTTTCAGTGAAGCCATCTGATTAAGTGATTAGCGGTTAGTGATTAGTGATTAGCGGTTGGCAGCCGTACATTAATGATTAATGACTTGTGCCGATCGCTATCTACATAAATTGTTTAGCAGTCTTTGCCGCAGTCTCTTCTATTTTCCTGCAGATATTATCATCAATGACGCCCGTCTTCAAAACATTGAGCACTTCCATTTGATAATCTCTTTCAAGGAATTCGAGGAAGCTGTGTTCAAACTCGCTTACTTTATCCAAAGGTACATCCTTCAACAAGCCATGCGTGCCGCAATAAAGGATTGCAATCTGCTTTTCCACAGGCATCGGAGTGTATTGCGGCTGTACCAGCAAACGGGTGTTCTTCTGCCCCTTGTCGATAGTCAATGCAGTTACAGGGTCCATGTCGCCGCTGAATTTGGTGAATGCCTCCAGTTCGCGATACTGTGCCTGATCTATCTTCAATGTACCGGCCACTTTCTTCATCGCCTTAATCTGAGCATTACCGCCCACACGACTGACGGAGATACCCACATCAATGGCAGGACGATTACCTTGATTAAAGAGGTTGGTGTCGAGGAATATCTGTCCGTCGGTAATGGAAATCACATTCGTCGGGATATAGGCTGACACGTCGCCCGCTTGCGTTTCGATAATAGGAAGCGCCGTCAATGAACCTCCGCCTTTCACCTTGCCTCTCAAACTTTCGGGCAAATCGTTCATCTCGCGTGCCACTTCTTCCTGATTGATGATCTTTGCCGCACGCTCCAGCAAACGGGAGTGCAGGTAGAAGATATCACCCGGATAAGCCTCACGCCCTGAAGGACGGCGCAAAATCAAAGAGACCTCACGATAGGCCACTGCCTGCTTGGACAAGTCATCATAGACAACCAACGCATGGCGGCCGGTGTCACGAAAATACTCACCGATTGCAGCGCCAGCAAACGGAGCATAATACTGCAATGCAGCCGGATCACCTGCCGTAGCAGCCACAACAATGGTATAGTCCATTGCACCGTATTCACGCAATGTATTCACGATTGATGCCACCGTTGAACCTTTCTGACCGATAGCCACGTAAATACAATATACAGGATCGCCTGCTTCATAGTTGGCACGCTGGTTTATGATAGTGTCGATAGCTATCGCTGTTTTACCGGTCTGACGGTCACCGATAATCAGCTCACGCTGTCCGCGACCGATGGGAATCATTGCATCAACTGCTTTCAAGCCGGTCTGCAACGGCTGGTTCACCGGCTGACGAAAAATAACACCTGGGGCTTTGCGCTCCAACGGCATTTCGCATAATTCACCACCTATCAACCCTTTACCATCCAACGGCGCACCCAACGGATCAATAACACGCCCCAGCATACCTTCTCCCACCATAATGGAAGCAATGCGCTTGGTACGTTTCACCACAAACCCCTCTTTGATCTTATCCGTAGGCCCCAACAACACAGCACCTACGTTATCTTCTTCAAGGTTCATCACGATGGCTTTGATGCCGTTGTCAAATTCCAGCAACTCGTTTGCTTCGGCATTGCGCAATCCGTAGATACGTGCCACGCCATCACTGACTTGCAGCACTGTACCTATTTCGTCCAGTTGAACGCGGGTATCAATTCCTTCCAACTGCTTGCGCAAAATATCGGAGACTTCGCTTACTTTTATATTTCCAGACAACATTTTATTTAGCAATTAATGTTTAGTGATTAATGTTTAGCGATGAATGATCAGTGTTTAGTGATTAGCTGTACGCTTTGGCACTCCCTAAGCACTAATCATCAATCACTAATCACTGTTATACAATTCTTCTGTTCTTATCAATGAACTGTTGTTTCACTCTCTTCAGCTGAGTAGCAATACTGGCATCCAGGCGAAAATCGTTAATGTCGAATACAAATCCACCTTCAATAGAAGGATCAACATCAGTCTGTAACTCCATTTCAGCATGCAACAAATGGGAGGCACTATTCCGAATACGTTCCCAAACCTCGCGGCTTACGGGTACGGCTGTTGTCAGTTTGGCAATACCAATGTGCCTGTCTTTTCTGTATAAATCCAAAAAGCTCAAGCATATATATTGCAAAAACGACTCACGCCTGTTTTTTAATACCAACATAATGAAACGAGCCAATTCGCGTTCGGCCGGGGCATCACCCACAGTAGCGGCACAGATGAGCGAAAACTTCTCTTGTACCGACAGAACCGGATTCTCCAATGCTGTACGCAAGTCCGGGTGTTTCTCAAAGCTCCGGCTCAACATACGCATTTCTGCATACAGCCTGTCTTCCGTACCCGTACTTTTTGCATACTCCATAAGAGCTTTTGCATATCGCATCGAAACAATTCCTATATCCATTTTTTCTAAAGATTAACGATTAGTGATTGGCCGCCAGCATTTCATCCAACATACGGTCAATCATTTCCATCTGCTCATGCTTTTCGTCCAAGTTACGACGGATAATCTTCTCCGCAATATCTACCGACAGTACAGCGACTTGGCGGCGAATATCACGAATAGCTTCTTCCTTCTCTTGCTGAATCTGCTGTTTTACATCATCCAGTTCTTTCTGTGCAACGGCTTCCGCATGTTTACGTGCCTCGATGATAATCTTGTCACGCTCGTGCATTGCTTCCCGCATGATGCGTCCCTGCTCTTTGTTTGCAGCGGCAATCAAAGCTTCACTTTCCTCTTTCAGTTTGGCGAGCTGGATGTTTGCCTGACGCGCCACCTCCAACGACTGATCTATATAGGTTCTACGGCCTTCCACCATTTTTGTTATGACAGGGAAACCATATTTGGCCAATACCACAAAGACCACACCGAATGAAAGAAGCATCCAGAACAGCAGACCACTATCAGGTAATAACAATGACATAATTTCAATTATAAATTATAAATTAAAAAATTAAACAGGGAAGTATTCTCCCCACTTTTATAAGAAGAATACCAGCAAACACACAACAACTGCCAACAGAGCAACGCCTTCAATCAAGGCAGCGGCAATAATCATGTTCATACGAATATCTCCCGATGCTTCCGGCTGACGCGCAATGGCTTCCATGGCAGAACCTCCAATTTTACCGATACCCACACCAGCTCCAATAACAGCTAAACCAGCACCGAGCGCTGCACCTAATTTACTAACTCCAACCCCTGCCGCAGCAGCTTGTAATAATACAGATAGTAACATAACTTTCAGTTTTTAAATGGTTATTTTATTAATGTTTATATTCTCGATTATCTTATCATTTCATTACTTTCTCTTCCGCTTTCCCCTTATGTTCCTCCTGTGCCAGACCTATAAATACAGCCGACAACATAGTAAACACGTATGCTTGGATAAAGGCAACCAGTAATTCCAACGCGTTCATAAAGATGTTAAACAATACCGAAGCCACTGTCAGCGTTCCATTCAAAGCAGGTCCCATACTTGCCGATATAAATATCAGGCAAGTAAGCACCAACATTGCCATATGCCCTGCCAACATGTTAGCAAAAAGACGGATCATCAATGCAAACGGTTTTGTGAAAATTCCGAAGAACTCTATAAAAGGCATCATAGGCACAGGTACCTTCAACCACCAGGGTACATCCGGCCAGAAAATATCTTTCCAATATGCCTTAGTTCCAAAAATATTAACGGCAAGGAATGTACAGACAGCCAGTACCATTGTGATTGCAATATTTCCGGTGACATTTGCCCCACCCGGAAATATTGGAATCAATCCCATAAGGTTATTTATGAAGATAAAGAAAAAGGCAGTCAGCAGGTAAGGTGCAAACTTACGATACTTCGGACCCACACAGCTCTTTATAATATCATCATTCACCATCATTATAAACATTTCCATGAATCCGATGAAACCACCCGGCGCTGCACTGCCTTGCGGATGCTTACGGTACCATTGCGCTACACTCAGGATAATGACGAGCAGCAATACGCTATTGATAAGCAATGCTAATGTTACTTTTGTTATAGATATATCCCAGGGGCGCACCTCATTACCGGCGTCATCATATTCTACCAGCTTTCCTTCATATTTACTGCCTTCCGGAGCTATGGAAAAACCTTCATAACTTCCGCCGTTTTCCTCCAAACGGGAAGACAGGAAAGCATGCCATCCTGTTGTACTGCTATATAAAATTACAGGCAAAGGAATAATGACTTGCGTTTCTCCAAAAGCAGTGATGTGCCATTCGTACGAATCGCCAATATGTCCGAATACAATCTCCTTTACGTCCACCGTATTCTTCTCTTGTTCCGCAGGAGTCACATCGTCACGTTGAGCCATGCTGTCAAGCTCAGCCACAAGTCCGTCTTGGGTAACGGGAATACTGTCGGCCTGTACAACAGCAGGTGACAATGCTCCCAGCACCAGCAACGCTCCGGTTAATATGTTACGCAATCGTTTCATTTTCTTTTCTCTTTTTCTTTTTTAACTTCCGGTTGGCTTCAAAAGTGAAGAAAAACCAAGAGTCATAAATCAAATATATCAGATAGTTCACAATAAACGTCAGCAGGAACTCTTTTGCTTCTTCGCGTACTGCAACACAATACACCAGCATTACAATGATAGAAGCGAGCATTCTCATAACACGCATCAACAGATATATCTGCAACATCCGCCCCGGCATCCGATGACGGCAACTTTCGACCATGTTTATCATAAACACGCCAAAAGTCAGAAAGAATATCGGTATCAACGGGTAACCACCGAAATAATGATGCGGGAACACCGAATAGTAAGCCCAACCGCCTATACCTCCTATCAATACAGTCAAGAGCGTTATTTGCCACAAATAGTTCCGTTTTGTAATGCTCACGTCTATATGCAATTTAAGGTTGGAAATCAAAAACTCAGTCCACACAGACCGAAGCTTTGTTATCGTTCATCTCTACAAAACCGCCATGAATATCCTGTACATGTTCTTCTCCGTCCTTTGTCACATAAGACAGCACACCGGCTTTCAACGATGATACAATAGGCGCATGTTTCGGCAGAATAGTAAACGATCCAAGCGTACCCGGCAAAGTAACACTGTCAACTTCACCATTAAAGATCTCCTTATCCGGTGATACAATATCCAAATGCAGTCCTTTCATTTCTTTAATCTATTGAGATTTACTACAAAAACTATTTCTTAGCTTGTTCCAACAGCTTCTTGCCTTTTTCTATCGCTTCTTCAATAGTCCCGACATTCAAGAAAGCCGGCTCGGGCAAGTAGTCCACTTCACCATCCAGAATCATCTTAAAGCCTCTGACTGTATCTTCTATGGAAACCATCGTACCGGGAACTCCGGTAAACTGTTCGGCAACAGCGAACGGTTGGGAAAGGAAGCGCTGTACACGACGTGCACGATTTACCAACGTACGGTCGGCGTCCGAAAGTTCTTCCATACCAAGAATAGAAATGATATCCTGCAATTCTTTATTACGCTGAAGAATCTGCTTCACACGTTGAGCCACTTCATAATGCTCCTGCCCTACAATATGCGGATCAAGAATACGAGAAGTCGATTCCAACGGGTCAACAGCCGGATAAATACCAAGCTCAGTAATCTTACGGCTCAATACAGTTGTTGCATCCAAGTGTGTAAAAGTAGTGGCAGGTGCAGGGTCGGTCAAGTCGTCAGCCGGTACATAAACTGCTTGTACGGAAGTGATAGACCCGTTACGCGTGGAGGTGATACGCTCCTGCATAGCACCCATTTCAGTAGCCAACGTCGGCTGGTAACCTACGGCAGAAGGCATACGCCCCAACAATGCAGAAACTTCAGAACCTGCCTGCGTGAAACGGAATATATTGTCAATAAAGAACAATATATCACGCGGTCCATTCGACTCGGATCCCATATCCCGGAAAGACTCCGCTACCGTCAAACCGGATAGTGCGACAGACTGACGTGCACCCGGCGGTTCATTCATCTGACCGAATATCAAAGATACCTGCGATTTAGCCACCTCATTATAATCAACCTTGGAAAGGTCCCAATGACCTTCCTCCATCCCTTTCTTAAATTCTTCACCATAGCGAATCACACCGGATTCAATCATTTCCCTAAGCAAGTCGTTTCCTTCACGAGTACGCTCACCTACCCCGGCAAATACAGAAAAACCGTTTTGTTTCTTGGCAATATTGTTGATCAGTTCCTGAATAAGCACAGTCTTACCTACACCGGCACCACCGAACAAGCCAATCTTACCACCTTTACTGTATGGTTCCAGCAAGTCGATAACTTTGATACCTGTATAGAGCACCTCTTGTACAGTAGTCAAATCTTCAAATTTAGGGGGTTCGCGGTGAATGGGATAAGCACCGGTACGATCCAACTCTTTCATTCCGTCAATAGAGTCACCAACAACATTCATCAAACGGCCTTTAATCTGTTCTCCTATCGGCATAGTAATCGGTCCGCCCAGCGGATAAACTTTCATGCCTCTCTGTAAGCCGTCCGTACTATCCATCGCTACGGTTCTCACTGTGTTTTCACCAATATGCTGCTGCACCTCTACAATCAGCCTCTTACCATGACTCTTTTTTATTTCCAGCGCGTCGTGAATGCTTGGCAGCATCAGTTCTGCCTCCGTACCTTCAAAATAGACGTCTACAACAGGTCCTATAACCTGAGAGATATGTCCAACAATCTGTGACATAAGCAATCTTTTTATATTCTGTTTTCTTAATTATTATCTAGTAAAGTTATTAGTTGTCGCGTATCATCATCATCCTACTGACCTAGTCGCGTCTTCTGTCATTCAATCTCACTTTCCTCTATTAACATTTACGCCAAGCCATTTGTTCATTCAAAATAGTTACATAAACAACCTCACAAATGTATAAACAAATCAGGTCTAATTGTTCTCCTTAGAAGCTTTTTTTCTATAAATTATACGATTTTGAACGTTTTATACTACAATAAGAACAATCTATTCCATATATAATAACGTTGGTTAACAATTAGTAATGCACCTAATTGAAGAGATTATTCATCCCAATCCATATCTGCATCCGGATTCTTGCCTCGACTGATAAAATCACAATGAACCAAAATATGATGGAAATAGGGAAAGAATCATCTTAGCATAAAAAAATAAGCCTTGTCTCTCGACAAGGCTTATCACAACACAAACACAAAATAAAACACGACAAAACTACTATGCAATCGTACCTGTCTATGCCGGGGAGGCATACGTACTAATTATGGATATTCACATACACATAAGCAGCTTCAGGCTGATTTGCATGTAATAAACAAATGCAGGAACGCATTTGTTTATATCCTATCTGTTAAAAAAAGACAAACTCATTTATTCGTCATTGAATACCTCTTTCACGAAGTTTCAACTGCCAATTCCATGCAGAAAGTAAAGTATCTTCAATGCCTACTTCCGCTTTCCAACCTAATTCATTATTAGCCAGTTCAGGATTAGCCCATACTTTCTCAATGTCTCCGGCACGACGACCTACAATCTGATAGTTTAACTTCACACCGGTTGCTTTTTCAAATGCATTGATCAATTCCAATACAGAAAGTCCACGTCCCGTTCCGATATTGAATACTTCCACCTTCTCTTTCTGTTTCTTCTCCAATATGCGGCGGATAGCTACAACATGAGCTTTTGCCAAATCCACAACATTGATAAAGTCACGAATACAAGAACCATCAGGAGTATCATAATCATCACCAAATACACTCAATTTTTCGCGGATACCAATAGCTGTCTGAGTGAGATAGGGTATCAGATTTTGTGGCACACCGTTAGGCAACTCACCAAGCAATGCAGTAGGATGAGCACCGATCGGATTAAAATAACGCAATAAGATAGCATTAATAGGAGCACCGGAAGCAACTGTGTCACGAACAATTTCCTCATTAATTTGCTTCGTGTTTCCATAAGGTGATTCCGCTTTCTTGATAGGCGCCTCTTCCGTTACAGGAAGATGATCCGGCTGACCATATACAGTACAAGAAGAAGAAAACACAATTCCCTCTACCCCATGTTTCGGCATCAACTCAAGTAAGTTTATCAAAGAGACCAAGTTGTTGCGATAATAAAGCAACGGTTTCTCCACAGACTCTCCCACAGCTTTACTTGCTGCAAAATGAATAATCGCTTTAATGCCTTTATATTTGGTAAACACAGCGTCAAGACCGGCGTAGTCCAAGCAATCCAACTTTTCAAAAACAGGACGGATGCCTGATACCTTTTCAATGTTGTCAACAACATCTGCGCTGGAGTTTGATAGATTATCGATAATGATAACTTCATAACCTGCGTTCTGAAGTTCTACAACAGTATGAGAACCAATATAGCCGGTTCCACCTGTAACCAAGATTTTTTCTTTCATATTAAAATAGATAATTTAGCTTTTAGGTTATCATTAGGCTACAAATGTAAGGAAATAAATTCAGAATATATACAGATAGACAAAAAAAATGAACCAAACATTACTCTATTCCGACTGTGTTCGATAACTCCAACAATAAAAAAAGCGGAGAAACCACTCTCTCATTTTATAAAGAGAATAGCTTCTTCGCTTTATCTTAACTGATTAAGCCTACCTTATATCTTAACTACACCGGAGAAGCCCATAAATGCCATAGCCAGCAAACCGGCAGTAATCAGGGCTATCGGAGTTCCTTGCATACCTTTCGGTACATTCACCAGACTCATCTGTTCGCGTAATCCCGCAAAGAGTGTCAATGCCAGACCAAAACCAATAGCAGTAGAGAATGCATAAACCACGCCTGTCAGCAAATCATAATCTTTCTGGATAACGAGAATAGCCACACCAAGAATACAACAGTTTGTCGTGATCAGAGGCAAAAACACGCCCAATGCCTGATATAAAGAAGGAGATACTTTCTTTAAGATAATCTCTACCATCTGTACCAATGCGGCAATCACAAGAATGAAAGTGATAGTTTGCAAATAACCTAAATTGAAAGCATCAAGCACATACTTCTGGATGAGGAACGTCACAATTGTTGCAATAGTAAGCACGAATGCCACTGCTGCCGACATTCCCAACGCAGTCTCCACTTTCTTGGATACTCCCAAAAACGGACAAATACCCAAGAATTGCGACAACACAATGTTATTAACAAAGATTGCCGAGATAAATATCAATATATATTCCATAATATCAATTTATGAATTACAAGTTATGCTTTCTTGAAACTGTTGACCAATGCAATGAGGTATCCCAAAGCAATGAATGCACCCGGAGCAAGGACAAAGACCAACATACCGTATTCTTCGGGAAGAATAGTAAGGTTGAAAATCTTGCCTGTACCCAAGAACTCGCGAACAGCACCTAATAAAGTCAATGCAATAGTAAAACCTAATCCCATGCCCAGACCGTCAAAAAACGATGCCATCGGATTATTCTTAGCAGCAAACGCTTCGGCACGCCCCAATACAATACAGTTTACTACAATCAGCGGAATGAACAAACCTAATGTTGCATAAAGAGCAGGAACATAAGCCTGCATCACCATCTGCAATAATGTAACGAACGATGCGATTACAACTATGAAAGAAGGGATACGTACCATGTCCGGAATTAAGTTCTTTATAGCAGAAATTACTACATTAGAACAAATGAGCACGAACATTGTAGCCAATCCCATACCCATACCATTGATAGCAGACGAAGTAGTGCCTAACGTAGGACACATACCAAGCAGGAGCACAAACGTAGGATTCTCTTTAATAATCCCGTTCATCAACACTTTAAAATTATTCATATCTCTACTCCTTTCTTATTTAGCACTGACAGAATCAGTGAGTTCAACTTTAATAGTAGCTCCCGTAGCGCCATCAGCCGTATTTTGACCGGCATATGCTGCATATGCAACATTTACAGCATTCAGAAAAGCACGTGAAGTAATGGTCGAAGCCGTAATAGCATCTACCTTACCGCCATCTTTACTTACAGTTAAAGAGGCTTCACCGGGATTCATACCTGTAATATCTCCCTTATTTCCTTTCTTGAACCAATCGGCTGCTTTGGAACCCAACCCCGGAGTTTCTGCATGTGATAACAAAGAATAATCAATAATCTTACCTTCTGCATCGAAACCAACCAATACCTTCAGCTCACCACCGAAGCCCATAGAAGTCGCCTCGACAGCCGCACCAATGAATTTGCCTTCTTTGGTAGCCGGATATACAGAGTATTCAACACCGTTCACCTCTTGAATTTTCTTGTCTGCAATCGGATCATTGTCAAAACCCGGAACGACTGCACTTACTGCATCGCTCAGCGTTTTAGCATTAGCTTGCGCAATAGGCTCCTTTGTCAGTTCGTTTACATAAGCCAGCAGTGCTACGGAAATAGCAGTAACTCCCGTAAGTACCAGCAACATATTCTTTAAGGATGATTCTAACTTTTTCATTTCTTCTTCGCTACCTCCCCAAAGCGTTTAGGTTTAACATATGTGTTAATCAGCGGAGTGAACGCATTCATAATCAGAATAGCGAACGACATACCTTCAGGATATGCGCCGAACAGACGAATAACGACTGTCAGCAGACCGATGCAAACACCGTAAATCAACATTCCTTTATGGCTCATCGGAGAAGTAACATAATCTGTGGCCATAAAAACAGCACCCAGCATCAAACCGCCCGACAGCAATTGTACTACCGGAGACACATAAATTTCCGGATTAACCAAATACATGATACCGGAAAAAACAAATACTGTACCCAAGATAGCAACAGGAATATGCCATGTAATAATTTTCTTCCATAACATATAGGCCAGTCCCAACAACAAAGCCAACGCACTGACTTCACCCAAACAACCGCCATTGTTACCAATCAGCAAATCGAAAGATGCAGGAAGATCACTTAAAGACATTCCGGGAGCACCGTTTATAACGCCTTTCATAATAGCCAGCGGTGTGGCGGCCGTAGTAGCATCCGTATATGCAGTCAACTGTCCGACAGCCGGCCATGTTGTCATCTGTACAGGAAAAGAAAGCAACAGGAATACACGTCCTGCCAATGCCGGGTTAAAAGGATTACAACCTAAGCCACCAAAAGACATCTTGCCTACACCGATAGCAAACAAAGCGCCCAAAATGATAATCCAGATAGGAAGGTTGGAAGGTAAGTTAAATGCTAGCAACACACCTGTGATAATGGCAGAACCATCACAGATAGTTGTAGTTTCTTTTTTCATCAGGAACTTGCCGATAGCCCATTCAAAGAACAAGCAGGCTGCTACGGATGTAGCCGTAACAATCAGCGCACCCAGTCCGAAAAAGTAAAGCGACACAAGAAATGCAGGGATCAATGCTATAAGCACGCCATACATATTCTTCTTTACGCTGTCACCGCCATGAACGTGGGGCGAAAGGGATACGATTAATTTATTCATAAGATTATATTAAATTAAATCTTTCATTTTTTTACTTGACGTGCACGTATCATCGCTCCCACTTTACCTTTACCCAAACGGATGTAATCCAGCATCGGACGGTTAGAAGGACAAGTGAACTGGCATGAGCCACACTCGATACATGACATGATATCTTCTTTCTCTACTCTTTCAAAGTCTCCATGAGCCGATACAGTAGCAAGCAAATAGGGTTCCAGTCCCATCGGACAAGCAGCTACACATTTAGCACAACGGATACATGGTTGTACCTCACCGCGTTTAGCCTCTTTATCGTTCATAATCAGAATACCGGAACTACCCTTAGCTGTCGGCACATCTGTATTTATCAAAGCTTTACCCATCATCGGACCACCGCCGATAATCTTCCCCGTATCTTCAGGCAGACCGCCACAAGCATCAATCAATTGTTTCATCGGCGTACCGATACGAGCCAAGAAGTTGGAGGGGTGAGATAAAGACTTACCAGTTACGGTAATGACACGCTCAAACAAAGGTTTATTCTTCTGTACAGCCTGATATACGGCAAATGCAGTACCAACGTTCTGAACAACTGCACCGGTAGAGATAGGCAATGCACCGGCAGCAACCTGACGATTGATGACAGCATCAATCAGTTGCTTTTCGCCACCTTGCGGGTATTGGACTTTCAAAGGAACAACCTCGATGCCTGCATAACCGGAAGCCACTTTCGTCATTAACTGAATAGCATCAGGCTTATTATTCTCAATACCGATAAATGCCTTATTCACTTTTACAGCTTTCATCAATATGGAGACACCTACCATTATTTCTTCGGCATGCTCCAACATCAATTGATGATCGGCAGTCAAATAAGGTTCACACTCCACTGCATTAATAATCACACATTCTGCCTTAAATGCAGGCGGCGGACACAACTTAACCTGTGTAGGGAAACAAGCGCCTCCCAACCCTACGATACCTGCATCCGCAATTTTCTTCACAATCTCCTCGGCTGTCAGATTACATTCTTTCACCAATGTCTCGGTACGGTCAATACTTTCTTCCCATTCATCTCCTTCTACATCAATGAAAATGGCAGGCTTTGCGTATCCGCTGGCATCTACAACAGTGTCAATTTTAGCGACCTTGCCGCTGACAGACGAATGAATAGCAGCCGATACGAAGCCACCGGGTTCGGCAATCTTTGTACCTACTTTCACAACATCACCCTTGGCTACGATAGGCTTAGCAGGAGCTCCAATGTGCTGCCCCAGCAAGATAACAGCTTTTGCCGGAATCTCCGCCTGTACGATAGGCTGATGTGCTGAAAGTTTATTTTCGTGTGGATGAACTCCACCGATTGAAAATGTCTTCAACATACAATTCTGTATTTTAGTCGTTTAATTACTTTTAATATTATGCCTCTGCTTTCGGAGCTTCTCCTTCTGTTTTGGGTTTACGTGGAGGGAAGTTGAGTGCGATAATTGTACCTTGCGGACAAACTTCCTCACACTTACGACAAGATTTACACTTATTTGGATCAATATACGCCAAATTATTTTCCAGTGTAATCGCTTCGAAAGGACATACTTTCACACACTTACCACAACCGATGCAAGCTACGGTACAAGCCTTACGTGCTACGGCACCCTTATCCTTGTTTACGCATTGCACGTACACACGACGGGATTTCTTACCTTGAGGACGAATTTCAATGATGTTTCTCGGACAAGCCTTGGCGCATGCACCACAAGCAGTACATTTAGACTCATCTACTTCAGGAAGTCCTGTTTCCGGGTTCATATGGATAGCGTCAAACTGACAAGCGGTTACACAGTCTCCACAACCCAGACAACCAAAACTACATCCCGTTTCACCACCGTAAAGAGAAGCTGCAATAGCACAACTCTTTGCACCGTCATATTGATTGACGCGAGGACGGTTGGCACATGTTCCGTTACATCTCACCACTGCAACCATAGGTTCGGCAGTAGCAGCATCCAATCCCAAAATTTCAGCAACCTTCGTCATAACGGGTTGTCCCCCTACCGGACAAAGCTTACCTTCGAGTGAACCTGCTTTGACACAAGCGTCTGCAAAGCCACTACATCCCGGGTAACCACATCCACCGCAGTTTGCTTGAGGCAGCACAGCTGCCACTTGTGCAATTCGCGGATCTTCATACACAGCAAATTTCTTAGAAGCAACATAAAGAATAGCGGCTGATACCAACGCTATAGCTCCTAATGAAATTACTGCAATCAGAATTACATTCATAAATTAGTTGTTTATTAATTATTTGTTTTATGTATTAGTTAGTTCATTGGTTTGACCGAAAAAGAGAACTTCTTCCTCAATTGCGATTTATTCAGCCACAGTACATAATAATAAGGTATAAGAAGAGCTAATGAACAGAGTGCGGAACTCAATTCATCATTCCATACAGCCATCAAGACAAAGAGAGAAAAGACTAAGAGCAAAAAAGGAAAAATGAAAGCCAACAGCACTGCCATTGCCCCCATTGACAGCTCACCGATTACCCACACGTGGTCGCCAGGCTGATAAGAAAATGTGCCGTCATTGGTAACGTCAATGATTTTCTCTTTTGTATCGGACGAACTGCAATGTCCCTTGATACTGCATGAAGCACATGCTGATGTCTGAACAATTCTCACTTGAAGATGAGAACCGCTTATGTTTTCCACAATACCCTGATGTTTTATAGTATTCGCCATTTTGCAAAGTGTGCATTACAAATCGCGGCAAATTTACGCATTATTTGCGAACTGCAAGGGATTAGATTGTTTTTTCTGTGTACGCAAACATTCTTTTTCCCGTTTTTAGTGATTTTTCTTTATTTTTTCTACTAAAAACACAAAAAAGCGCTCCGCTGTCATCCAACGGAGCGCCCCTCTTGGCCATTAACAATGTATATGGTTACCATTTGTAATTAATACCAAAACTCAACAATTCTTTTAATTGAAAATAGCTATCCCCTTCGGTCGGTTTGGCACTGTCGTCAAAACGAGCATGTACATAGAGCTTAGTGGAAAGATAGCGGTTCAGTACAAAATTTACAGTGTTTTCCCATTCGACACGCGTCCATTCATAGCTGGTCTGAAAATCCAAACGTGAATCTAAGACGATAGAAGGTATGATAGTCCATGAAATCGTAGGTTGCACCTGAGAACCGAAATTATGCTTAACGCACTTACCTTCGTCCAAACCGAACTTCACTTCATCAACTTCTTTGTTGCCTACGTAACGCATCATATAAGTCAATGGAGCTATAAAAACCGATAAATTAAATTTCTTTTTTTTCAATTTGTAGTCCATACCAATACTGGATGCCCAGTCCGCCGGAGCGAAGAATGCAGAAACCAACTCCTCACTATTAGCTTTATAACCATGACAAAATTGAGTTTTAAACTCTGTTGTTATGGTATAGTACCATTTGGATGCGGCCTGAATACCTATTTTACTATAAATTCGAAGTTGGTCGGTGCTTACCAAATAATCATGAAATTCATCGGAAGGAGCAGAACTAAAACCTAATTTAGCATCCAATAAATTCTCCCATTGTACTTTTTCCTTATCATTATAATTGGCAAACAATTGTAGATTGGCAAGCAAAGCATTAGTACTTTCACCACCTTTATACCAATTGTCAGAGATATAGTTTTGCGTAATTTGTAATGAACCGTTTCCACCGGTTACCCACCAGTTGGGTTTCTGTATCACAACTTCCGCATCTTCTTTCACTCCAATTATTTTCTCTTGGGCAAAAAGTTTGGCAACGGAAGGTTTGGAAGAGACTTCCTTTTCAATATTGTCCTTAAATACCTTTGTTTTTTTTATTTCCTTTTCAGTCATTTCCACTAAATCCGGACGATTAACATATGTGTTCATCATCACGCGATCCACAACTCTGTTCGCATTCTCTTTCGATAAAAAGCTCAATGTATCAAACGGCAGAAGTTCTTTCGTCATAGCGGGTACTGTATCCTGTTTTTGAAAAGTCCAGTTAACCTGCGACAAACGCTCCATTGGAGCATAGTAATAAGTAGTAGGAACAAACAAGCGATAGTAGTCCGGATTATATGCAATATAACGTTCAGGAGTAGCCGGATCATTCAAATAATTCAGCACACCAAAATACTTTTCATACAACACAGAGACTGTATCCAACTGATATCCTCCATTATGCGGTTTCAGTTTCAATATCCAGTTTTGACTCCAAATGCCCGACAATGTATCCGCACTTTCTGTTCTAGCCTGCTTCTTTATATCTTTTACAGAAGTTAAAGAATCCTGTGCTATCACCGGAAATGAAAATAGTACGGCAACTAATCCTATTAAAATACGTCTATTCCTCATATATTCTTAAAATCTATATTTGAACGCAAAATTAAACCAAAATGTTCAGATTACAAAAAGAGAGAAGTGAAAGTTTATCAGAACCTTATTATGCATGCATATTCCACTTTTTATAATTGTTTTCACAAAACTGTTATGTACTTCCTCTTTTTTTTCATAATTTTGCGCTTTAATTTTTAGAGAAAACATTTAAAACAGTATAGCTGTGGGAGAAACAAAGTATATTTTTGTCACCGGTGGTGTTGCCTCTTCATTAGGCAAAGGTATTATTTCATCATCCATCGGTAAGTTATTGCAAGCAAGAGGTTATAAAGTAACAATTCAAAAGTTCGACCCGTACATCAATATTGATCCGGGTACACTGAACCCTTATGAGCATGGAGAATGTTATGTAACGGTAGACGGTCACGAAGCAGATCTTGATTTGGGACACTATGAACGCTTTCTGGGTATCCAGACTACCAAAGCTAATAACATTACAACCGGACGCATTTATAAGAGTGTCATTGATAAGGAACGTCGTGGCGATTATTTGGGAAAAACGATTCAGGTTATCCCTCATATAACAGATGAAATCAAGCGTAATGTAAAATTATTAGGCAACAAATATAAATTTGATTTCGTCATTACCGAAATCGGAGGAACGGTAGGTGATATCGAGTCACTTCCGTATTTGGAAAGTATCCGCCAATTGAAATGGGAATTAGGTAAAGACGCGTTATGCGTACACCTTACATATGTACCTTACCTTGCTGCAGCAGGTGAGCTGAAAACAAAACCTACTCAACACTCTGTAAAAGAACTGCAAAGTGCAGGAATTCAGCCTGATGTGCTTGTACTCCGCACAGAACATGAGTTGAGCTCCAATTTACGTAAGAAAGTAGCTCTTTTCTGTAATGTTGATGAGAATGCAGTTGTACAGAGCATTGATGCACCGACTATATATGAAGTGCCTATTTTGATGCAAGCCCAAGGACTAGACGAAACCATTTTGAAGAAAATGGGACTTCCTGTTGGCGACACTCCGGGCTTAGGACCTTGGCGTGCTTTCCTTGAACGCCGTCATAAAGCAGAAGCAACAGAACCGGTACACATTGCTTTAGTGGGTAAATACGATTTGCAGGATGCATACAAATCTATCCGCGAAGCTCTTTCACAAGCGGGAACCTATAATGACCGTAAGGTATCGGTAGATTTTGTAAACAGCGAAAAACTGACAGATGAGAATGTGGCTGAAGCATTGAAAGGCATGTCAGGTGTTCTCATCGGACCGGGCTTTGGCGAGCGTGGAATCGCGGGCAAGTTTGTAGCCATCAAATATGCACGTACGCACGATATTCCCACATTCGGAATCTGTTTGGGTATGCAGTGCATAGCTATTGAATTCGCACGCAATGTTTTGGGATACACAGACGCTAATTCACGCGAAATGGATGAAAAGACGCTTCATAACGTCATTGATATCATGGAGGAGCAAAAGTCCATTACCAATATGGGTGGTACAATGCGTTTAGGTGCATACGAGTGTGTATTGCAAGAAGGCAGCAAAGCATTTGAAGCTTATGGTACAGAACATATTCAGGAGCGTCATCGCCACCGATACGAATTTAACAATGCCTACAAAGCCGAATATGAAGCAGCCGGTATGAAATGTACAGGTGTCAATCCGGAGTCCGATTTAGTTGAAATCGTAGAAATTCCTACGTTGAAATGGTATGTCGGCACTCAATTCCATCCGGAATACAGCAGTACGGTATTGCACCCGCATCCATTGTTTGTAGCTTTTGTAAAAGCAGCTATCGAAAATGAAAAGAAGTAATCATTACTAATTTATATAATTCATAATTGATTAAATGGATAAAAACACCATCACAGGCCTCGTCCTAATAGCGATTCTGTTAGTCGGATTCAGCTTTCTAAGTCGTCCGAACAAGGAGCAATTGGCTGCGCAACAACGCTATTATGACTCCATAGCCCAAGTACAACAGCGCGAGGCTGACCTGAAAGCTAAAGCTGAAGCTGCTCTGGCTAATAACAAAGAGGCTCAAACAACCGACTCTACCGCCCTTTTCTTTGATGCGCTTCAAGGAACCGATTCACAGGTTACAATACAAAATAACCTTGCAGAGCTGACAGTAGCCACCAAAGGCGGACGTATTTCATCGGCTACATTGAAAGAGTATATGGGACAGGACAAAAAGACCCCTGTCACTCTGTTCAGTGGAGATGACGCTTCCATGAATTTCCTTTTCTATAACAAGAAGGAAACGATACAGACAGAAGATTACTATTTTAAAGTAGTAGATTATACGGATAGTACTGTAACAATGCGTTTGTCAGCAGATAGTGCCAGCTATATCGACTTTAAGTATTCCATGCACAATGACACCTATTTGGTAGACTTTACGATTGATGCGGTAGGTATGGCAAACAAATTGGCAAGCACCAAATATGTAGATATTGAATGGTCACAACGTGCACGTCAGATTGAAAAGGGATACACATACGAAAACCGTTTGTCAGAGCTAACTTATAAAATCACCGGAGACGGAACCGATTATTTATCTGCCGGCAAGAACGATGAAAAAGAAGTTGCGGAACGCCTGGACTGGATTGCTTTCAAAAATCAGTTCTTCTCCTCTGTATTCTTGGCCGATGCTGATTTTGAGAAGACAAAATTGAGCTCAAAAATGGAGACACAGGGCAGCGGATATATCAAA
Organism: Bacteroides eggerthii; assembly: GCF_025146565.1. Classification (NCBI taxonomy): domain Bacteria; kingdom Pseudomonadati; phylum Bacteroidota; class Bacteroidia; order Bacteroidales; family Bacteroidaceae; genus Bacteroides; species Bacteroides eggerthii. Next base: position 2,906,132 of record NZ_CP102258.1, read on the forward strand.
GACTATTCTGCAGAGATGAGTACAGTTTTTGATCCGACCGGAGAAAAAACGACACAGCTGTTTTTCTATTTCGGCCCCAATCACTATAAAACGCTGACTGCACTTGATAAAGGACGTACTGAAAAGTGGGAACTTAACCGTTTGGTATACCTTGGTTGGCCGCTGATTCGCTGGATAAACAAGTGGTTCACCATCAACATCTTCGACTGGCTATCAAGCTGGGGTTTAAGTATGGGAATTGTATTGTTGCTGATGACATTGATTGTAAAAGCGGTGGTATTTCCTGCAACTTGGAAAACATATATTTCTTCAGCTAAAATGCGTGTGCTGAAACCGAAAATAGACGAAATCGGCAAGAAATATCCTAAACAGGAAGATGCCATGAAAAAGCAACAGGAAGTAATGGGGCTTTATAGCCAATATGGAGTCAGTCCAATGGGGGGATGTTTGCCGATGCTGATTCAATTCCCTATTTTAATGGCATTGTTCATGTTTGTGCCAAGCGCCATTGAACTTCGCCAACAAAGTTTCTTATGGGCTGATGACTTGTCCACATACGATGCATTCATTAACTTCCCGTTCCATATCCCATTTTTGGGTAGTCATCTTAGTTTGTTCTGTTTACTGATGACAGTAACGAATATTCTGAATACCAAATTTATGATGCAACAGCAGGATACGGGTGCTAATCCACAAATGGCAGCAATGAAATGGATGTCATATTTAATGCCTGTCATGTTCTTATTCATTTTGAACGACTATCCTTCAGGGTTGAACTATTATTATTTTATTTCAACGCTTATCAGTGTAGTGACTACGCTCATCATGCGTAAAACGACGAACGAAGAAGCTCTTCTTGCAGAACTGGAAGCTAAGAAGAAAGATCCGAAGAAAATGAAAAAGACCGGTTTCGCTGCTCGTCTTGAGGCTATGCAAAAGCAACAGGAACAGATGATGAAAGAAAAGCAAAACAGAAAATAAACTTCTGTTTAAGGCATTTTTCAGAGGGGAGCCGGACAATATACATTGCCCGGCTTTCTTTTCCTTTTTCAACTATATCAAAAAATTAATTTATTGAACATGCAAACGAAATACACCTATAAAGAAATCTGGCTTATAGCCTACCCTATCCTAATCAGCCTGCTTATGGAGCAGATGATTGGCATGACAGATACCGCTTTCCTGGGACGCGTAGGAGAAATAGAGTTAGGAGCATCCGCCATTGCAGGTATTTTCTATATAGTAATGTTTATGGTTGCTTTCGGCTTCAGCATCGGAGCGCAAATATTGATTGCGAGACGTAACGGCGAACAACAATATAAAGAAATAGGTAACTTATTTTATCAAGGAATCTATTTTCAATTGGGAATGGCAGCGGTTATGTTTATTGTCTGCTACTGTTTTGCACCGGTAATATTGAAACGGCTCGTCTCTTCCGAACACATCTACAATGCAGCAATGAGTTATCTCAATTGGCGCGTATTCGGTTTTTTCTTCTCTTTTACAGCTGTAATGTTTCGTGCTTTTTTCTTGGGAACGACACAAACTAAAACACTGACATTGAACTCCATTGTCATGGTATTAAGCAATATCATATTCAATTATGTCCTGATATTCGGTAAATTCGGAGTCCCGGGCCTCGGTATTGCCGGAGCTGCAATCGGTTCATCTTTAGCAGAACTGGTATCGCTTATATTCTTCATACTTTATACCCGCAGTCGTATTGACATCCGCAAGTACGGGTTAGACAAGATACCGGGCATCCGCTGGAATATACTCAAACGTATGCTTAACGTCTCTTTTTGGACAATGGTACAAAATTTCCTGTCACTCTCAACATGGTTCCTACTTTTTTTATACGTAGAGCATTTGGGAGAACGTTCACTTGCAATTACTAATATTATCCGTAACGTATCAGGCATCATGTTCATGGTTATGATGGCATTTGCCTCGACTTGCGGTTCATTAGTCAGCAACCTTATCGGAGCGGGAAATATCAATTGTGTACCGGGTACAATACGACAGCATATACGAATTGCCTATGCTTTCGTATTGCCATTCGCCATTTTCTTTGCATTATTCCCTAAGCTGATATTGAGTGTATATACAGACATGCCTGAATTGCAGGAAGCCGCTGTTCCCTCACTTTGGGTACTCTGCTCCGCCTATCTGTTCCTTGTACCGGCCAACGTTTATTTTCAGTCTGTATCGGGAACAGGAAACACACGTACGGCATTAGCTTTGGAAATGATAACACTGGTGATTTATACTTGCTATATCACATACATTGTAGCCTATCTGAAATTAGATGTAGCATTTGCATGGACATCAGAAATCGTTTATTCCATAGGCATTTTAGTGCTTTGTTACTTTTATATGAAGAAAGGGACGTGGAGCCTGAAAAAGATTTAAGAGATAAATTACTAATAACAAATTACCAATGACAAGTCAAAGTCCATAATAGTAATTTGTTATTAGTAATTAATTCCTTATCTTCGCTACTAAAATAAATATTCAAACAGATATGAAACAATCAAACCTATTATTTATGTCGGCAGCAATGATGTTAGCGTCCTGCGGCGGAACCGGAGGTGCAGAACAAAACACCGCACTTATTGGAAAATCGGATATTCAAATAGAGGGTAAACGTATGACACCCGAAGCACTTTGGGCAATGGGACGTATCGGTAGTGTAGTCGTATCGCCCGACGAGAAACAGATTGCTTATTCGGTGGCCTATTACAGCGTACCGGAAAATAAGAGCAATAATGAGTTGTTTGTCATGAATACCGACGGCAGCAACAATAGACAAATAACCTGTGACAATTGGCAGGAAAGCCAACCCACCTGGATTAAAGATGGAGCGAAGATTGCTTTTCTCTGTAATGAAACCGGCAGCAGTCAAATATGGGAAATGAATCCGGACGGCACAGCCCGTAAGCAACTTACCCAATATGACGGAGACATTGAAGGCTTTTCTTTCTCTCCCGACGGTAAAAAACTGCTTTTTATCGCTCAGGTGAAAACCGTACAAAGCACCGCCGACAAACACCCCGACTTACCCAAGGCAACCGGTATCATCGTTACTGACTTAATGTACAAGCACTGGGATGAATGGGTAACAACTGCTCCGCACCCTTTTGTAGCAGATTTTGACGGTAACAACATCAGCAACATACAGGACATCTTGGACGGTGAGCCTTACGAAAGTCCTATGAAGCCTTGGGGAGGTATAGAGCAGTTAGCCTGGAGTCCTTCCTCTGACAAGATCGCTTACACTTGCCGCAAGAAAACCGGATTAGCCTATGCAATCTCCACTAATTCCGACATTTACATCTATGACCTTGCCACTAAGAAAACTGAAAATATAACTGAAGAAAACAAAGGTTACGATACCAATCCCCAATACTCTCCCGACGGCAAATATATTGCCTGGCAGAGTATGGAACGCGATGGTTACGAAGCTGACCTGAACCGTTTGTTCATTATGGATCTTGAAACCGGAGAAAAGCGTTTTGTGAGCAGATCGTTCGAGTCCAATGTGGATGCTTTCCTATGGAATAAAAATTCCCAAAGCATATATTTCATCGGTGTATGGCATGGGGAGACGCAGATATATAATATAAACCTTGCAGACAATGACCGGCTGACTCAGCTTACTGATGGTATGTACGACTACGCTTCCCTTGCCCTTTGCGGCGACAAAGTGATAGCCAAACGCCATTCCATGAGCATGGGTGATGAAATCTACGCTGTAAACAACGTACGCAACGGCGATATTTTTGCTGAAGCCAAACAACTGACATCCGAGAACAAGCATATCTACGACCAACTGGAAATGGGTAAGGTAGAAGCCCGCTGGATGAAAACAACTGATGGAAAGCAAATGTTAACATGGGTAATCTACCCACCCCAATTTGATCCGAACAAGAAGTATCCCACCCTACTCTTCTGTGAAGGTGGTCCTCAAAGCCCCGTCAGCCAGTTCTGGAGTTATCGTTGGAACTTCCAGATTATGGCCGCCAACGACTATATCATCGTAGCTCCCAATCGGCGTGGTCTTCCGGGCTTCGGCGTAGAATGGAACGAAGCTATCAGCGGGGATTACGGCGGCCAATGTATGAAAGATTATTTCACCGCCATTGATGAAATGTCAAAAGAGCCATTTGTCGACAAAGACCGACTGGGGTGTGTCGGTGCCAGTTTCGGCGGTTTCTCCGTCTACTGGCTTGCCGGACATCATGATAAACGCTTCAAAGCATTTATTGCCCACGACGGTATCTTCAACATGGAAATGCAATATTTGGAAACAGAAGAAAAATGGTTTGCCAACTGGGATATGGGTGGCGCATACTGGGAAAAGAACAATGCTACTGCCCAACGCACTTTTGCCAACTCTCCTCACCTTTTTGTAGATAAATGGGATACTCCTATCCTCTGTATTCATGGTGAAAAAGATTTCCGCATTTTAGCCAACCAAGCTATGGCAGCCTTTGATGCAGCCGTAATGCGTGGAGTACCAGCCGAACTTCTTATCTATCCGGATGAAAACCATTGGGTGTTGAAACCACAAAATGGCATTCTGTGGCAACGTACATTCTTTGAATGGCTTGATAAATGGCTGAAACCTGCTGAAAAATAAAGAAGAGAACCTGACAGAGAATATCAGAAAAGGAAGTTAACATCGTTAGTGGGACGATGTTAACTTCCTTTCTTTATGATGTTAACTTATTACAAACTATCTTGTTAACTTCATATCTGCTACGATGTTAACAGAATCATTATCATTCTCCTACCATGCCATTACTCCCAGCATTGGGAATGTTGCTCCCTGCATAGCAAAGCAGATACCAAATACCGCCGCACTTATAATCCAAAGAATAACCAAAGTCCATTTCAATCCGGAAACCATAGGCTGCCATTTGAATATTTGACAGAATATTGCCCAAACAAGGCTCACCAATGGAATGCCCACCAACAGAAGGCCTGCAATATACATTACAATAGCAGACAACGGAGACGTAGGTAGCACCACATTAAAAGTGGGAAACATCGAAATAAGTGCAGCTCCACCACCAATGGCAACCATTACTGCTGCAAAAAGCAGAGCTACAAATACGACCCCGAATACAAACAATAACGGACTGCAAATGATGGCGAATATCACCAAACATATTTTGAAGAACAAACCGACAACCATGACTAATGCATCACCCAGTTTTTGCAAAAAAGTACGGGGTTTGTCAGACCTCATATAATCATTCACACCATTGGCAACCTTTTCAAAACCACCGGTAACCGTCTTTCCTATATTGTCCACTGTAACAGCCTCGCCTCGCATGCTCAGTTTTTCGGCTGCCGTACGAGCTTCAGGAACGATAATCCAACAAATAATATAAGCTGGAATCAGGAGTTTAAACCCAAAAATCATGATTATGACAAGTGCCAAACGGAAGACTGTTACATCCCATCCCCAATAAGCAGCCAGCCCGCTCACCACACCCCCTAGCATCCTATCATCGGGGTTACGATAAAAACGATGACGTACTTTCTCCGTACTCGTAGAAAAGTTTGCACCTGCATTACCGGAACAGCTACCTCCCTCCCAACTTTCCGTTTTGGCGCCGGCTTCATTTCCATCAGGTTCCAGTTCTTCGGGTTTGCCCATGCGTGCGATAACTTCTTCCACATCGGCAATAGTAATCACTTGCGACCCTGCAGTAAGTTTTTCTGTAAACAGTTCGGAAATACGACGCTCAATATCATCAATAATCTCGTCCGCACCGGCTTCCTTACGGAAATGTATTTTCAAATTGCTCAGATAATTATCTAAAAGGCAGTAGGCATCTTCATCAATGTGAAAAACAGTTCCGCCTAAATTTACCGTTAATGTCTTTTTCATTGTTATATGTTTTTATTTATTATTCTATTACTTATTTGTATAGCTACTAGCTATTTGCAATATGATCGACCGTATCGTTCAACTCCTGCCAGGATGTTTCCAACTCGCCCAAGAAAACCTCTCCTTTTTCTGTAAGCTTATAATATTTACGTGGTGGCCCCTGCGTGGACTCTATCCATTCATAACTTAACAAATCATCGTTTTTTAAACGAGTGAGCAACGGATAGAGCGTTCCCTCTACCACTATCAGCCGGGCCTCTTTCAACTTTTGTATGATATCCGAAGCATAAGCCGGCTCTTTATGGAGCAATAGCATGATGCAATACTCAAGCATGCCCTTACGCATTTGCGATTTTACGTTATTAACGTCCATAATCTATTTGTCATTAAAATGTTTTTTAATTACAGCAAAAGTGTTACACATTTTGTATGACACAAATATATGCATTATGCAAGTACCTTGTATTACAAAGTACCTTACATTAATATTATTTAAGAAATAAGTATCCAAAACTGTTGCATATACTATGCCTGCCATCTTTACAGATAATCTTCTAATATGCTATAAATATCTATATAATAGAATCTATTTGTAGTAAAGTATATTATATTTGCATCAGATTAATATAAACACAACAAATATGTTTACTATCAGAAAAGCAACAAGCACCGATTGTGAATTGATTCACAAACTGGCATGGCAGATATTTCCCGAAACTTATAAGGAAATACTATCAAAGGAACAAACTGAATATATGATGGAATGGATGTACTCCATAGAAAATATCCGTAAACAAATGGAGGAAGAAGAACATGTTTACTTTATAGCCTACGAAGAGTGCGAAGCAGCAGGTTATGTATCCATACAACCACAAGGCAAAGATTTATTCCACTTACAAAAGATTTATGTACTCCCCTATTATCAGGGGGCACACTGTGGGAGTTTCCTGTTTCGCGAAGCTGTAAAATATATAAAAGAGATACATCCGGAACCATGTATGCTGGAGTTAAACGTAAACCGCAATAATAAAGCACTGCACTTTTACGAACACATGGGGATGAAGAAACTAAGAGAAGGAGATTTTCCGATTGGAAACGGATATTACATGAATGATTATATAATGGGAAAGGAAATATGAGGACAGTAATTAGTGGCTGGTGATTAATGATTAGTATGGCTGCGCTATCATCTTGCACAGTTTCCGCTTAATCATTAATCACCAACTATTAATCACTAATTATTATTTTGCCACTCTCTCCAGCCACTTAACCATAGAGAGCATTACAATCATAGAAGCACCTGTTGCACCTACAAAGACTAACCAGCATGCCCAAATTGGAACGGTAGTATACAGAATACCTCCAATGAAAAGTAGTGAGTTGCCTACTGCAGTTGCTGCCAACCAACAACCCTGCATCAGACCTTGCAAATGAGGAGGAGCCACTTTGGATACGAAAGACAATCCTAACGGCGAGATAAACAATTCGGCAACCGTAAGAATGAAGTACAAACCAATCATAATCCATGGGGTCACACGAATCGCACTGATTTCAGCGGCACTCATAGTGCTCAACACATCCTTATCGGGCAAAGTAAATGAGAATATCATCAGGAATACGTACGCCAATGCTGCAATTCCCATACCGATAGCAATCTTCATCGGAGTAGAAGGCTCTTTGCCGGTCTTCTTCAAAGAGCCGAACAACCACATGATAAACGGAGTGAGGAATACAACAAAGAACGGGTTCACACATTGGAATATTTCTGCCCCCTTGATACGGGTAAAGCCAAGGTCGATATCTATTACGCTCAGATCTACATAGTCACGTGCAAAATATGTCAGCGAATAACCATTCTGATGGAATGACAACCAGAAAAAGATTACCACACCGAATACAGCAAACAATGCATAGATACGTTGTTTGATTTCAGCAGCACTCATTTTGATTTCTTCCTTACTTACAGTAGTATTCTGCTCTTTAGCTGCTGCAACCTTCTTTGCCGGATCGGGGAAACGTTTTTTATTAGCCAGATAGATTACCAATGAAATCAACATAGCGACAATCGCAGCCATGAAAGCGTATTGGAAACCACGATTAAACACATCCAGATAGTTGTTGACAAATGCGCCCATATCAGCCACATGGCTACCGTCAAGCGTAACTTTTTCTGCCAAAGATGTGAGATTCTCCATTGCCTGAGGAGCCATTTTATCACCTTCTTTAAGGAATTGGTGGCAAAGTTCGGGCAAGGTGGCATCATAATCGAAGTTGTTCACTTTCAGCCACCAGTTACGCACACCGATAGCAATCCATGGAGCAAAGAAGCCACCGATATTGATAAACATATAGAAAATCTGAAAACCGGAGTCACGCAAGCTCGAGTACTTAGGATCATCATACATCTGACCTACCAATGCCTGAAGATTTCCTTTGAACAAACCGTTACCGAACGCAATGACCAAAAGTCCAAAGCAAGTCAGTCCGAGATAAAGTCCCATGCTGGGAACAGGTGTGGGAGTGGGAATGGCAATAATAAGATAACCGACAGCCATCATCACTAAACCGGCCAAAATAGTGCCTTTAAAATTTTTTGTCTTGTCAGCAATGATACCGCCTGCTAATGCCAAAATATAAATAGATGCATAGAATGCGGAATAGATATATCCGGTTGTCGTTTCCGACAGTCCGAACTTCGCCGAGATAAACAGTGTAAGGATTGCCATCATAATATAGAAGCCGAAACGCTCTCCCATATTAGCCAAAGCGGCAGCAATCAATCCATTAGGGTGTTTGCTAAACATAAAAATAAGTTTTTGTAAATTAGTAATTAGTATTGATTAATTTATATTTTTTGCAAATATATGCTTTTCGTCGAGATTTCCGGTAAGAAAACAGAATATCTCTTGGCAAAACCTAACCTTTATGCCTCAAACAGGATGCAGACTTGGGCATGAACTTCTTTTATCAGATCTTCCGGATTGAGTTTGAGCTGCAGGCCACGTTGCCCCGCACTTATATAAATATAAGGGAACTGCAGGCAAGTTTCGTGAATATAGGTAGGAAAAGCTTTTTTCATGCCGATAGGCGAACAGCCGCCACGAATATATCCCGTTAATGGAAGCAATTCTTTCATCGGGATGAGATCGCATTTCTTGTTACCGGAAACTTTCGCGGCCAACTTCAAATCAACCTCGTGTTCGCCGGGGATGACGCACACAAAATAACCAGTCCTGTCACCATGCAATATCAAGGTCTTAAAGACCTGCTCTATGTCCTCTCCCAAGCTGGCGGCAACATGTACAGCGCTCAGATCTTTTTCATCCACTTCATACGGAATAAGTTCATAAGCAATTTTTGCCTTATCAAGCAGCCGGGCTACATTCGTTTTATTAATTTTCATTTCCTTATTTGCAAACTATAAACTACGAATGAGCAAAAATCTTTTTCATCGTAGATTAATTATTTTTCCTCTTAAGATATTCAAATATGAAGTTCTTCTTTCAAGAACTTCGGAGTATATCCCTTCGTGCTCTTTGCCACTTCTTCGGGTGTACCGCAAGAAAGGAGTTCTCCCCCGCCCTTACCGCCTTCCGGTCCCATATCTATGATATAGTCTGCCATTTTGATAACGTCAAGATTATGCTCGATAACAACGACCGTATTGCCCTTATCGACCAACTTGTTCAGCACATTCATCAGCACGCGGATATCCTCAAAGTGCAGTCCGGTGGTAGGCTCATCAAGAATATAGAGCGTCTTGCCTGTATCCCGCTTGGAAAGTTCGGTGGCAAGCTTCACACGTTGGCTTTCGCCACCGGAAAGCGTGGTAGAAGACTGTCCCAGTTTTATATAACCCAGCCCCACCTCTTGAATTACCTTTATCTTATTCAGAATCTGAGGCACGTTTTCAAAAAATTCCACCGCGCGGTTAATTGTCATATCCAGCACATCGGCAATAGACTTCCCTTTGAAGCGCACTTCCAGGGTTTCCCGATTGTAGCGTTTGCCATGGCAGACCTCACAAGGAACATACACGTCGGGCAGGAAGTTCATTTCAATAGTTTTATAACCATTGCCCTGGCAGGCTTCGCAACGCCCCCCACTGACATTGAACGAGAAGCGTCCCGCCTTGTAACCGCGAATTTTAGCTTCGGGCAGACCGACAAACAAGTTACGGATGTCCGAAAAGACTCCGGTATAAGTGGCGGGATTGGAACGCGGAGTACGCCCCAACGGAGACTGATCCACATTTACCACCTTATCTATATACTCTAATCCTTCAATACTATCGTACTCCAAAGGGTCTTGAAGAGAGCGATAAAACTTCTGTGAAAGAATGGGTTGAAGTGTCTCATTAATCAGCGTAGACTTACCGCTGCCCGATACACCGGTCACACAAATCAATTTGCCAAGCGGGAACTCCACATCTACATTCTTCAGGTTATTGCCTTTGGCGCCACGCAACCAAAGACTATGACCGTTACCTTTGCGCCGTTCGGCAGGCACTTCGATGGCACGTTCGCCGTTCAGATATTGGGAAGTCAGCGTATGCGTCTGCAACATCTTTCCCGGAGTACCGGCAAAGACAACCTCTCCGCCCAACCGGCCCGCTTTAGGCCCCATATCAATAACATAATCGGCAGCAAGCATCATATCCTTATCGTGCTCCACCACGATAACAGAGTTGCCCATATCGCGCAGCTCTTTCAGTGAATGAATAAGCCGCAGATTATCGCGTTGGTGCAATCCGATACTGGGTTCATCCAAGATATACAGAACGTTGACCAACTGCGAGCCTATCTGTGTGGCAAGCCGGATGCGCTGGCTTTCGCCGCCGGAAAGACTGACGGCACTACGGTCCAATGACAAATAATCCAATCCCACATCCAGCAGGAATTTTAGACGGGTACGGATTTCCTTTAATATTTCGACAGCAATCTGTTGCTGCTTATTGCTGAGAAATTGGTCTACGTTCATCAACCAGTCATACAGCTCATTGATGTCCATTGTGGAGAGTTCATAGATGTTTTTATCATGGATGCGGTATGACAAAGCCTCTTTATTCAGTTTCGCTCCATGACACTCCGGACAAACAGCTGTCTTGGCAAACTGTTCTGCCCATTTCTGCGCTGTGGCAGACGCGTCTTTTTCCTGCAACATCTGAATGTACTTCACTACCCCCTCGAAAGTAACGAAATAATCGGATGACGTACCAATGAGCGAACTCTTTATCTTTATGCGTTCATCCGAACCATACAGAATCTCATCTATGGCATCATCCGGAAGTTCCTTGACAGGAGTTTTCAACGTGGCTTCATATTTCTCCAGCAATGCGGTAATCTGCCAAAATATCATACTATTCTTGGCTTTTCCCAAAGGTATAACAGCTCCCTCACTTATGGAAAGCTCACGATCCGGGATAACCTTGTCTATATCAATCTGATTCACCACACCCAGTCCTTTACATTTGGGACAGGCTCCCTGCGGAGAGTTGAAAGAAAAGTTATGAGGAGCAGGTTCGCGGTAAGACAACCCGGTTACAGGGCACATCAGGCGTTTACTATAATGGCGCACACTTTCATCTTGCACATCAAGAATCATCAGCAGTCCGTCTCCCTGACGCATGGCAGTGGCAACGCTGTTCTTCAAACGAGTGTCGTCTTTATCTGCCACAACCAGCTTGTCAATCACCACTTCTACATCATGATTCTTGTAGCGGTCCAGCTTCATGCCGGGAAGAGCCTCACGCACCACACCGTCTACGCGGACATAGAGATAACCTTTCTTCCGGACTTGCTCGAACAATTCCTTATAATGTCCTTTACGGCTACGTACCAGCGGAGCAAGAATGTAAATACGTTTTCCTTTATAATCATTCAGAATAAGATCAAGGATTTGCTCTTCGGTGTATTTCACCATTTTCTCACCGGAAACATAAGAATAAGCCTCACCGGCACGAGCGTACAGCAGGCGAAGATAATCGTATATTTCCGTTGTCGTACCTACGGTGGAACGCGGATTTTTATTGGTTGTCTTCTGCTCAATGGAAATCACCGGACTCAGGCCTGTAATCTTGTCTACATCAGGACGTTCCAGATTCCCCAGGAAGTTACGGGCATAAGCGGAAAAGGTTTCAATATACCGGCGTTGGCCTTCAGCAAATATCGTATCGAATGCTAAAGATGACTTGCCACTTCCACTCAACCCGGTGATGACCGTCAGGCTATTACGGGGAATTTCAGCATCAATGTCCTTCAAATTATGTACACGCGCTCCGTATACATTGATATATTCTGTTTCTTCTTGCATATTTTAATTAATGAATTTGTGCAAAAATAAAGGTTTCCGGCCGAATATCAGCCGAAAAGACATATTTTTCGGTTTTGAAATGCACAATATTATTTCTTAACGCAATCCTTTGGTTAAAATAGGACAATATTACTAACTTTGCAGCTACTTTGGGAAATTGTAAACATAAACCAACGATTACTGAATGAAAACTATCAATCGTATTTTCTGCTCCTTGCTGCTTGCCGGTGCATGTAGTTTCGGTGTAAACGCACAAGAAAACCAATCTTATTTTCTGCATACAATAGAAAAAGGTCAGAGCCTATATTCCATTGCCAGCATGTATAACATCAGCCAGGCAGACATAGTGAAACTAAATCCGGGAAGTGATGACAAGATATACGTAGGACGCACCTTACGTATTCCACGTACGGATGCCAATTCACAGAAAGAAACTTTCCACACCATAGAATCCGGTGAAACCCTTTACCGGCTTACCGTAAAATACAATGTCTCGGCGAAAGACATATGCGACGCCAATCCCGGACTGAGCGCAGAGAACTTCCGCATCGGGCAGGTTATCCGGATTCCATCCTCAACGGACGCGGCTACTGCCACAACGAACAACACCGGACTTTCCGCTACATCTCCCACCGGAAACACATCTGTCCAAGCTCCGGTGCAATCACGTTGCCGCGATATGCACAAGGTGAAACGGAAAGAAACCGTATTCAGCATCAGCCGGAAGTATGGCATTACGGAAGCTGAGCTCATTGCCGCCAATCCGGAATTGCAGGGGGAAAATAAAATAAAGAAAGGTTCATTTCTCTGTATCCCCTATCCTTCCACCCAGATACAGCAAAATACGCATCCTCAAGCGACAGCGCCAAGCGACAGTGAATTGTTCAGTGAGAACAAAAAGAGTAACGAGCGTATCAATGTTATCAAGGCAGCTGTTATTCTTCCGTTTTTATCTGACGGAGCAAGCAAAAGCGAATCTGCAAAAATGGTGGAATACTATGAAGGTTTCCTCATGGCAGTAGACAGTTTGAAGCGCACAGGCACTTCTATTGATCTTTTTACATACAGTACAGGCCCTTCCACCTCATCTCTGAATTCCATACTTGGCAAAAACGAGATGAAAGACATGGATATCATTTTCGGCCCGTTGCACCAACAGCATATCAAGCCGCTGGCCGATTTTGCCGACAAGCATGATATACGCTTGGTGATACCGTTTACATCCAAGGATAATACTGTATTCCGCAATCCGTCGGTATATCAGATCAATACTCCCCAATCCTACCTTTACTCGGAAGTGTACGACCATTTTGTCCGCCAGTTCCCCAACGCCAATGTTATCTTTATTGAAGCCAGTCAGGACACTAAAGACAAAGCGGAGTTCATAAAAGGACTGAAAGAGGAATTGCGCAACCGTTCCATACCCACAAAATCATTGAAGGAGGATGCTACCGTAGAGTCTATGAAAGCCGTATTACGCAACGATCGCGAGAATATTTTTATCCCCACTTCGGGAAGCAATATTACCCTAATCAAAATACTGCCGCAATTGACATTGCTGGTGCGCGAACAGCCTGACAGTCGTGTGCATCTCTTCGGCTATCCGGAATGGCAGACGTACACCAAAGACCACCTTGAAGCATTCTTTGAGCTGGATACTTACTTCTATTCCTCTTTCTATACGAACAACCTGCTGCCGGCAGCCATAACCTTCACAAAGAGTTATCGCAAATGGTATGGAAAAGAGATGGACGAGCGTTATCCGAAATTCGGCATGCTGGGGTTCGATACCGGCTATTTCTTCCTCAAAGGCCTATCCAGATATGGTTCGGGACTTGAAAAGAACTTGGATAAAATGGACCTTGTCCCTATTCAAACCGGCTTCAAGTTCCAACGTGTCAACAACTGGGGCGGCTTCATCAACCGGAAAGTATTCTTTGTACGTTTCACCAAAAACTTTGAGCTGATAAAGCTTGATTTCGATTAAAGACGATTTACAGCCATTCGATGACAAGCAACTCGTAAATTGCAATTTAAGAAAATGAGACTAAAAACAATTATAGGAACAGCACTTTTGGCAGGAACATGTGCCTTGCCGGCAAGCGCACAGATAGGCGAACAACGCCACAACTTTTCTGTGGGCATTAACGGCGGTATCAACCTGAATAGCGTAAGTTTCTCTCCCAGAGTCCGCCAGAATAACCTGATGGGTATCAATGGCGGACTGACAGCCCGTTATATTTCCGAAAAATACTTCAGTATGATATGCGGTGCACAGATTGAGTTAAATTTCTCGCAACATGGTTGGGATGAGTTTTATCAGGACTACCCCGAATTGCAATACACGCGTAAAATGAATTACATAGAAATTCCCTTCCTTGCGCATTTGGCTTTCGGCAAAGACAGAGGATTACAGTTTTTTGTTCATGCAGGTCCGCAGATAGGCTTTTTTCTTAGCGACAGTTACACAATAGGTGGCGATTGGGACAATTATACCGGAATAACCGTTGAGCAACACGATAAAGCCGTAGATAATAAGTTTGACTATGGTATCACAGGTGGAGCCGGTGTGGAGCTTCGTACTAAAATCGGGCACTTTTTGGTAGAAGGCCGATACTATTACGCTTTATCCGATTTTTACAGCAGTACAAAGAAAGACTACTTCTCCCGTTCGGCCCATGGGGTCATCACTGCAAAGATCACTTACTTATTCGATCTGAAGAAATAACAGTATAAACCTCTGACAATAATAAAAGCGGGACATGGTTTAAAACCATGTCCCGCTTTTATTGTATATATCCGTTTCTTATCGAAACAGTTTTTATTATCTTAATCTGTCTGCCGCTTTCACCATCAGTTCATCCCGATAGATGGAACGGAAAGCCAAATAGTTCAGTATGATACATACAGCCGGAAGGCACAAAGCCCAACCCAATTGGAAGCTCGTTACATTCAAATCTTCTTTCAAAATGAACACAAATACCACGAAAGCAATGTAATAACCAGTCAGCAGAAGGCTGCCAAAGATAGTCATACGGACTTGCAACATACGGTTACGGAATAGGAAGATAGTGCACAATGAGATAATCGCACTCAATAAAAGAATACCGAACAATCCCCATGTAGACTGAAAGCCACCATCGGCCAAAGTCACCCCCAACGGTTTGAAAACATGAGCCACTATCCCGTCCGAACCAATAAACTCTCCCGCCGGCAAACAAAGAGTTACAACCAGAAGGACAGTTACCAATAACAAATAAACGGATTGAATACGTTGTATCATTACTGCAATTTTTCTTTTTCCTTAGAAGGATTACGATAGTACACCTTACCCTCAAGATATTCCTGAGTAGCAATCAAAGTAGGTTTCGGCAACTTCTCATAATAACGGGAGATTTCAATCTGTTCGCGATTTTCAAACACTTCTTCAAGGTTGTCATTATAGGAAGCAAATTCCGCCAACTTCTTAGAAAGATCATTTTTAATTTCAACACTGATCTGATTGGCACGCTTACCAATAATCGCTACGGTTTCATATACATTACCTGTATCTTCACACAATTCCATCATGTCACGAGTAACCGTAGTAGTAGGAGCATTTGTCTTTCTGTAATCCATAATTTTTATCTAAATTAATTTTATTCTATAACAATAATATTCTCTTTTTATCTGTCAATCTTTCAATATTTTCTGCGCTTCTTTAAAGATACGGTCGGCATCTTTCATATATTTACTTTCAGGGAATTCATTCTTAAAAGCATAATATTCATCTACTGCTTCGCGATAGCGTTCCTCTCTTTTATCTTCCACACTGAATACCGCCATTTCATACTTGGCACGCAAGATGAGGATAGACAAATCCTCACGCATATTAGTATAAGGATAATCTTTCAAAGCATTCTGCGCCGTAATGACGCAAGACTCATAATTATTTCCTAAGTAATTGCCCAAATTATAATAGAGCTTAGCAGAAAGATATTCTTTCATAACCAATTTGTCCTGCAAAGCAAAAATCATGTTTTGAGCTTCGTCTTTCTTTGCGCTGTTCGGAAAATACTCCAAAAACATCTGTAATTGCTGGATTGCATTGTATGTACCGGACTGGTCCAAACGGGGTTCCGGCGTATCCAGATACAAAGCCTTTCCGGCATGAAAACGTGCCAGCTCGGTAAACGTACCACGCGGATACACATTGTAATATTGGGTGAATGTTTGAGCGGCAGTCTGATAATCATTCTGGTTATAATAACTCATACCCAGCATATAAAGTGATTCTTCAGCTTTGTCAGTACCTTTAAGAATGGCAATCAACTCGTTCAACAAAGTCGCAGCACGATTATACTGACCTTTTGCGAAGTAATTCTTTGCCGCTTCATACTTGTATTCGTAGTCTGTGCTTTTCAGCAACTTGTTGTATTCTCCACATGAGGAGAGCAGCAGTGCTGCAAGCAGAGTTATAAGGATGTTCTTCTTCATTACTTTTATTCAAATAATGCGCAAAGATAGAGGTTCATATCGAATTAAACAACGATACGCACCTTAATTTTTCAAAAACAAAGATGAAGAGGAATAATTTGGAGAACGAATGGGGAGAGAGAGTTTGATGTGTGTTTAGTGATTAATGATTAGGAGGCTATGCAACAAGAGAGCGCAATGCACTAATCATTAATCACTGATTTCTTTTTTACAGTTTATACAGATCGCTTGCAGCCAGCAGATCTACTTTTTTTTCCGTCAATACGCGAATACAGTTTTCCATATCGTTAGGACGGATAATGACATTGGCGGTCTGCCCATTGGCAAAAGAGTACATATATTCAATAAACACACCTTCATCGGACAGGCAGCGGAGAACTTTTGCCAATGAACCCGGGATATTGGGGCAACTGATTCCCACCACATCCGTTACATTGACAGCAAAATGATTATCCTTTAAAGCTTTATATGCTTTATCCGGTTCAGAGACAATGCCGCGAAGAATACCAAAATCAGCATTCTCGGCTATGCAAAGAGCAGAAAGGTTGACACCTTCTTTGGCAAGAACTTCCGTCACTTCCGTAAGGCGGCCTGACTTGTTCTCCAGAAAAATAGAAAGTTGTTTTGCTACCATAATATCTTGTTTTACAGTTTTCGGTTATCAATTACGCGTTTCGCTTTACCTACACTACGCTCGATGCTGCGCGGTTCCACCAACCGGACATCCACGCCCAAGCCTAATACGCTTTGCAAACGCGCTGTAAGTTTTTTCTTCAAGGCCAGCATCTTGTTAATCTCATCAGAGTAATATTCCGGACGGACTTCCACTTGCAGTTCCATAGTATCCGTATTGTTCTTTCGATCGACAAGCAGCAGATAATGCGGTTCAAACTCAGGCATCTCAAGAATAACAGACTCAATCTGTGTGGGGAATACGTTTACACCGCGTATGATAAGCATATCGTCACTACGTCCGAGGATGCGGTCCATGCGGACCAATGTACGCCCACAAGGACATTTGTCATAGTGCAAAGCCGTAAGGTCTTTAGTGCGATAGCGCAGCAAAGGCATTCCTTCTTTGGTGAGATGCGTAAACACCAATTCTCCTGTTTCGCCCGGTGCAACCGGCTCAAGCGTTTTCGGGTCTATGATTTCCGGGAAATAATGGTCTTCATTGAGATGCGTACCATGCTGGCACTCACATTCGTATCCTACACCGGGGCCGGCTATCTCGCTCAGCCCATAGATGTCATAAGCTTTTATTCCCAATTTCGTTTCAATGTCACGACGCATATTCTCTGTCCATGGCTCTGCCCCGAAAGCGCCGAACTTCAGTTTGAACTCTTCACGCGGAAAACCGGAGTCCTTAATGGCATCCGCCAGATACAGAGCATAAGAAGGCGTGCAACAAAGAACCGTCGAACCGAAATCATGCATCAGCGTTATTTGCTTCTCCGTATTACCGCTGGACATTGGAATTACGGAAGCACCGATATTTTCAGCACCGGCATGAGCACCCAGCCCGCCGGTAAAGAGCCCGTATCCGTATGATATCTGAAAAATATCCGAACTGCCGGCGCCATAAGCCGTAAAAGCGCGTGACAGACACTCCGACCAGGCCGAAAGGTCCTTACGCGTGTACCCCACCACAGTGGGCTTTCCGGTAGTACCGGAGGAGGCGTGGATACGAACTATCTGGCTCATAGGAACAGCACAAAGTCCAAAAGGATAGTTATCCCTAAGATCGTATTTCGTAGTAAAAGGCAGTTTCACAATATCGTCAATGCTGTTGATGTCATCAGGAGTGATTCCCAATTCCTGCATTTTCTTGCGGTAGAAAGGAGTGTCATGATATACACGCTCCACAGTCTTTTTAAGACGAATGCTTTGGATTTTACGAAGGCTTTCGCGATCCATACATTCGATACTCTCATTCCAAATCATGTTTTTGTTGTATTACATTAATGGTTGTTATTAATTTGATACCGCAAAGATATGTTTTACTTACGAATTCACAAATTTTCAACACAAAAAACTCCAATGTTTTTTAAAAGCCTGAAAAGTATTATATAATTACATAAGCGCCTTTATTCCAGACTTGCCGGCAATGACTCAAAGAAGGAGCCCCATTCAGTCAGGGACTGAAAGGCAATGACTCACTGACTGAAAGGCACTCAGTCAGTGAGTCATTGCCACCCTTGCAGGAGCATGTTCTGAGAGGGGTATGGAAGTGGTGGTACATCATAGTATTTTTTATATACATTTCATTCATTTTTCCGTTTTATGGAGCAAGGAGTTATGGGAGTAACCATGTTTTTCGATACATTAAGTTGCTTTATTTTCATACCTTTCCTATCTTTGCCCGACAATCCTGATGAAATGAACAAATTCGAGTTAACATCCGCCTATCACCCTACCGGTGACCAGCCGGAAGCAATTGCACAACTTACCGAAGGCGTGCGTG
The DNA here is from genome assembly GCF_025146565.1 of Bacteroides eggerthii. Classification (NCBI taxonomy): domain Bacteria; kingdom Pseudomonadati; phylum Bacteroidota; class Bacteroidia; order Bacteroidales; family Bacteroidaceae; genus Bacteroides; species Bacteroides eggerthii. The sequence goes on from NZ_CP102258.1 coordinate 2,925,286, forward strand.
AGGGAGTTCCCGCACAGACCTTACTTGGTGTAACAGGTTCCGGAAAAACGTTTACCATTGCCAACGTCATAGCCAACATCAACAAACCTACGCTCATATTGAGCCATAACAAGACGCTGGCAGCACAGTTGTACAGCGAGTTCAAAGGATTCTTTCCGAACAATGCGGTAGAATATTATGTGTCCTACTATGATTATTACCAGCCCGAAGCCTATCTTCCTTCCTCAGACACTTACATAGAAAAAGATCTCGCTATCAATGACGAAATTGACAAACTCCGGCTTGCCGCCACTTCCGCCCTGCTTTCCGGGCGCAAAGACGTGGTGGTAGTCTCTTCCGTATCATGTATTTACGGTATGGGAAATCCGGCAGACTTCTATAATAATGTAATCGAAGTGCAACAAGGAAAGAATTACAGTCGCAATGTATTTCTCCGACGACTTGTAGACAGCCTTTATGTCCGTAATGACATAGACCTGAACCGCGGCAACTTCCGCGTGAAAGGTGATACGGTAGACATCTACCTGGCCTATGCCGACAATCTTCTGCGCATCGTTTTTTGGGGAGATGAAATAGACAGCATCGAAGAGGTGGACCCGGTGAGTGGTGTTACGATAGCCCGGTTCGACGCCTATAAGATATATCCCGCCAACTTGTTTATGACAACCAAAGAAGCCACCTTGCGGGCTATCCATGAGATAGAAGACGACTTGCACAAACAAGTGCAATGGTTTGAGAACGAGGGGCGCCCTTTCGAAGCCAAACGCCTGCAGGAACGTGTAACTTACGATATGGAAATGATGCGCGAATTAGGCCATTGCTCAGGCATAGAAAACTATTCGCGCTATTTTGACGGACGTGCGGCAGGCACCCGTCCCTACTGCCTGCTGGATTTTTTCCCCGAGGATTTTCTCATAGTCATCGACGAAAGCCATGTGAGCGTTCCGCAGATACGTGCCATGTATGGCGGCGACCGCGCCCGAAAGACAAACTTGGTAGAATACGGTTTCCGGCTTCCCGCAGCAATGGACAACCGTCCGTTGAAGTTCGAGGAGTTTGAATCAATGGCAAAACAGGTTATATACGTCAGCGCCACACCTGCCGATTACGAACTGATGCAATCTGAAGGTATTGTTGTAGAGCAGGTAATCCGTCCGACCGGCTTGCTGGATCCCATTATCGAAGTACGCCCCAGCCACAACCAGATAGACGACTTAATGGAAGAAATTCAGTTACGCATCGAACGCAACGAGCGCACGCTCATCACCACTCTGACCAAGCGCATGGCAGAAGAATTGACGGAATATCTTCTCAATAACAACGTGAAGTGCAACTATATCCATAGTGATGTGGATACACTGGAGCGCGTAAGGATTATGAGTGATTTACGCGAAGGCGAATATGACGTACTGGTCGGCGTCAATCTTCTACGTGAAGGACTGGACTTGCCGGAAGTATCCCTTGTTGCTATTCTGGATGCGGACAAGGAGGGATTCCTCCGTTCCCACCGTTCGCTGACGCAGACTGCCGGACGTGCCGCCCGCAATGTTAACGGCATGGTCATCATGTATGCCGACAAAATTACGGAAAGCATGCAACTGACCATCGACGAGACCAACCGCCGCCGCGAAAAGCAACTGAAATACAACGAAGAACATGGCATCACGCCTCAACAAATCAAAAAAGCCAAAAGTCTCAACGTATTCGCCGGTACAGAAGGATTTGCCGAAAGTGGAACCGGAAAGGAAAAACTGTCAGGAAACGCGCCCCGTCCTTATGTGGAACAAGAGAGTACCTCCATGCTCGCCGCAGACCCTATTGTTCAGTACATGAGCCGCAACCAGCTTGAAAAGAGCATCGAGCGCACCAAGAAACTGATGCAGGAAGCTGCCAAGAAACTCGACTTCATCGAAGCGGCGCAATATCGTGATGAAGTGCTGAAAATGGAAGAACTGCTGAAAGAAAAAAAAGAATAGAATCTAAAAAAGCGGTTTACACGAAACTGTTTGATGCCACATTTGTTACTCCTTGTATATAAATCATTTAATCAACAAGATTATGAATACAAAAAGAGTAGCGGTAGCATTGGCAGTCTTAGCTGCCTTATTTTCCTCAGGCGTACAGCAAGCGGACGCATGCACGCGTGCCACTTACATCGGACCGGACAATATGGTTGTCACAGGTCGTACAATGGACTGGAAAGAAGATATAATGAGTAATATTTATGTCTTTCCCCGAGGGATACAAAGAGCCGGATACAATAAAGGCGAAACAGTGAAGTGGACTTCCAAATACGGCAGTGTCATTGCAACAGGCTACGACATCGGTACGTGCGACGGCATGAACGAAAAAGGGTTGGTAGCCAGCCTTCTGTTCCTGCCCGAGTCTATATATGATCGTCCCGGAGATACCCGTCCGACAATGGGCATCAGCATTTGGACGCAATACGTACTCGATAACTTCGCCACCGTACGCGAAGCCGTAGACGAACTGAAGAAAGAGACATTCCGAATCGATGCTCCCCAAATGCCGAACGGTTCGGCTTCCACCCTGCATCTGGCTATTACGGACGAAACGGGAAATACCGCTATCTTGGAATACCTGAACGGAAAGCTTAATATTCACGAAGGTAAAGAGTATCAGGTAATGACCAACTCACCCAGATATGAATACCAATTAGCCATTAACGATTACTGGAAAGAGGTCGGTGGATTGCAGATGTTGCCGGGAACCAACCGTTCCAGCGACCGTTTTGTACGCGCATCATTCTACATCCATGCCATTCCGCAGACGGCAGACGCTAAGATTGCAGTGCCCAGCGTATTGAGCGTGATGCGTACCGTATCCGTCCCGTTCGGAATTACCACACCGGACAAGCCTCATATCTCTTCCACCCGCTGGCGTTCGGTCTCCAATCAGAAAGACAAAGTCTATTATTTTGAGTCAACTCTCACTCCTAACCTATTCTGGCTCGATTTGAAGAAAATAGATTTCAGCCCTAAAGCCGCTATAAAAAAACTATCGCTGACCAACGGAGAAATATATGCAGGGGATGCCGTAAAGGACTTGAAGGAAAGTCCTTCTTTTACCTTTTTATTCCAAACGCCTGTTCTCTGACAAAACCTCATAAAACTTTATTAAAGATATACATAAAGGACCGTACCTTACAGACAAATGAAGGCGGTCCTTTTCTGCATACCTGTTTTTCGCGTTATACTTAAGCTTTTCTCGTGATTTTTCCGTATGTTTGTAGTCAAACTTCAAAGCTGCATATCCACATGGAACTATTAGTATACAAAGCCTCAGCCGGTTCGGGAAAAACCTTCACGCTGGCTGTGGAATACATCAAACTTCTGATCCTTAACCCCCGCGCCTATCGGCAGATACTTGCCGTAACCTTCACCAATAAAGCTACGGCAGAAATGAAGGAGCGCATTCTGACGCAACTTTATGGCATTTGGAAAGAAGATCCTGCATCAGACGCCTATCTGAAACGCATCAAAGAGGATTTGGCTTCCTCTCCCCTTTCCGACAAAGAACTGCGCCGGCGTGCAGGAATGGCATTGCAATATATGCTGCACGATTACAGCCGTTTCCGCGTGGAGACAATCGACTCCTTTTTCCAGTCCGTCATGCGCAACCTTGCCCGCGAACTGGAACTCAGTCCCAACCTGAATATTGAGTTAAACAATACCGATGTCCTGAGTGATGCCGTCGACAGTATGATTGAAAAGCTCACCCCTTCCTCACCCGTACTGGCATGGCTGCTGGACTATATCAACGAGCGCATTGCCGATGACAAACGCTGGAATGTCTCCAACGAAGTCAAAAGCTTCGGACGGAACATCTTTGATGAAAGTTACATAGAACGTGGCGAAGGACTTCGGCTCAAACTCCGTTCTCCGGAAGCAATAAAACTCTACCGGGATGTATTGCGCGAAATGGAGACCGATGCATTGGAACAGATGAAAGGTTTCTACGACCAGTTTGAAGGCGAGTTGGACGGACATGCCCTCGTACCTGAAGATTTGAAAGGCGGTGCACGCGGCATAGGCAGCTATTTCCGCAAGTTGCGCGACGGACGGCTGTCAGACAAAGATGTCATGAATGTCACGTTGCAAAACAGCCTGGCAGATGCCAAGAACTGGGCTACCAAAACATCTTCGCGCAAGGACGACATTATCCGACTGGCAGAAACCAGCCTAATACCTTTACTCCAAGACGCAGAGCGGCTGCGTCCGCAGAAGAACCGTACGATAAACAGTTGCCGTCTCTCACTGCAACATCTCAACAAGCTGCAACTGCTCAATCACATCGATGAGGAAGTGCGCACATTGAACCGCGAGCACAACCGATTCCTGCTATCCGACACCAGCGCTTTACTGCATAAGTTAGTACACGAAGGCGATTCCTCTTTCGTATTTGAAAAAATAGGCGCCAATATCCGCAACGTAATGATAGATGAGTTTCAGGATACAAGCCGCATGCAGTGGGACAACTTCCGGCTACTGTTGCTCGAAGGACTTTCGCAAGGAGCAGACAGCCTTATTGTGGGTGATGTGAAACAATCCATTTACCGCTGGCGAAACGGCGACTGGGGAATATTGAACAGTCTGGGAAGCACCCGGTCTGAATCCCAACTCCCGTTCCCTTTCCCGGTACGCGTGAAAACTCTGAAGATCAACCGCCGAAGCGAAACAAATGTCATCAATTTCAACAACCGCCTGTTTACCGCCGCGGTAGACCATCTGAACACACTATACTTGGAGGAACTGAAAGAAGAATGCTTTCCCCTGAAAGAAGCCTACGCCGATGTTGCTCAGGAATCTCCTAAAACAGACAACAAGGGTTATGTCAAAGTCTCCTTCATAGAGCCTGATGAAGAACAGAGCTACGCCGAAAAAACCTTATCGGCTCTGGGTGAAGAAGTACAAAGGCTGCTTTCAGCAGGTGTGAAGCTGAACGATATCACCATCCTTGTGCGTAAGAACAAGAACATACCGTCTATTGCCGACTACTTCGACAAGGAGTTACATCTTCCTATTGTGTCGGACGAAGCGTTCCGTCTGGATGCCTCCCTTGCCATCTGCATGCTGATAGACGCCTTACGCTACCTGTCCAATCCGGAAGAAAAGATAGCAAGAGCTTCGTTAATAGCAAATTACAAACTGCAGACCAGCTATGAGCGAGGAACGGAAACCGGAAGGACGGGAGGAAATCCTGCGGACTGGCACCAACTGCTGACTGCCGATGTGGCGACAGTGCTCCCAGCAGAATTTATCTCCCGCATGGATGAATTACGCCTGATGCCCTTGTACGAGCTGTTGGAAGAACTGTTCACGCTGTTCAACATGGGCAGCATTGGGAAACAGGACGCCTATCTGTTTGCATTCTTCGATGCTGTGACGGAATATCTGCAAAGCAACTCTTCCGACCTCGACGGCTTCATCCGCTATTGGGATGAAACCCTCTGCTCCAAGACAATCCCCAGCGGAGAGATGGACGGCATACGCATCTTCTCCATCCATAAGTCCAAAGGGCTGGAGTTCCATACGGTCCTCATCCCCTTCTGCGACTGGAAACTGGAGAACGAAACATACAACCAGTTAGTGTGGTGTACCGCCCCCGAATCACCTTACAATTCAATAGACCTTGTTCCTGTCAACTACTCTTTCACAATGGCGGAATCCGTTTACCGGCAGGACTACCTCGACGAGAGGCTGCAACTATGGGTGGACAACCTGAACCTGCTTTATGTGGCATTTACCCGCGCCGGGAAGAACCTGATCTTATGGAGCAAGAAGGACCAAAAAGGCACAATGGCAGAACTTCTTTCCGCTGCCCTGCCGCGAGTTGCCCAAGCGGGAGAAGGCAGTTGGAACGAAGATGAGAAGATCTATGAAAGCGGAACGACATGCCCGTCGGAGGAAAAGTCTCCTCACTCTGCAGGAAATACGGAAAGCAAAGTCGTGAATAAGCTCGCACAAAAACCGGTGAAACTTCCGGTACACATGGAGAGCATGCGACACGACATTGAATTCCGCCAGTCCAACCGTTCCGCCGACTTCATTGCCGGAGTGGACGAAGCCGAGTCCAGCCAGCGTTTCATCAACCGGGGGCGCTTGCTGCATACGCTTTTCTCCGCCATCGAAACAGAAGAGGATATTGATGATGCCATCAACCGTCTGGTATTCGAAGGTGTTATCGGGCGTACCGAAACAGAGGAAGAAATACGGGAGTTGACCCATAGGGCTTTCTCGCAACCGCAAATCAAAGACTGGTATTCCGGGACCTGGCAACTATTCAACGAGTGCGACATTATCTGGCAGGAAAACGGAGAACTCCGTAACCGGCGCCCGGACCGCGTAATGATGCGCAACGGTACAATCGTAGTTGTCGACTTCAAGTTCGGTAAGCCCAGCAAGAAATATAACAAGCAGGTACAAGGGTACATAGAATTACTCGTCCGCATGGGGTATGATGCAAATGCCATCAGCGGGTATCTGTGGTATGTAGAAGAAGAAATAATAGAGAAAGTATGAAAACATTCCTCCAAACAGTAGCCCAAGACCTTTATTCCAAGATAGGAAGCGACCTGTCACGTACAGCAATCGTATTCCCCAACAAACGCGCCAGCTTGTTTTTCAACGAATACCTGGCAGCAGAGAGCGACCGTCCGTTGTGGTCACCCGCTTACGTTAACATCAGCGAACTGTTCCGCCAGCTTTCGCCGCTGAAATCGGGCGACCCGATTCGTCTGGTATGCGAACTATACAAAGTGTTTTGTGAAGAAACACACAGCGAGGAACCTTTGGATGATTTCTATTTCTGGGGTGAATTGCTCATCAGCGATTTCGATGACGTAGACAAGAACCTTGTCGATGCAAACAGGCTTTTCTGCAACTTACAAGACCTGAAGAACATCATGGACAACTACGACTTCCTCGACAAAGAACAAGAAGAAGCCATACAGCAGTTCTTCCAAAACTTCTCCATCGACAAACGCACGCAACTCAAGGAGAAATTCATCTCCCTCTGGGATAAGCTGGGCGACATTTACAGACACTACCGAAAGAATCTCTCCGAACTGGGCATCGCCTATGAAGGCATGATGTATCGCCATGTCATAGAAGGGCTTGACACCGGACTACTGCGTTATGACCGCTATGTGTTCGTCGGCTTCAACGTGCTGAACAAAGTGGAAACCCGCTTCTTCCAACTCCTGCAAGACGCCGGCAAGGCTATGTTCTACTGGGACTACGACATATTCTATACCCGCCTGCCCCATGAGCAGCAACCGCCATACGTCCACGAAGCGGGCGAATTCATACTGCGCAATTTAAAGTTGTTTCCCAACCAGTTGCCCGAAACAGCTTTCGATGCCTTGAGACATCCCAAGAAAGTCCGGTTCATATCCGCCCCGACGGAAAACGCACAAGCCCGCTACCTGCCTGAATGGGTGCGCACTGTTATGAAAAACGATGCCGAAACGAGCAAGGAGAAAGAAAATGCCATTGTATTATGCAATGAAACACTGTTGCTGCCCGTACTTCATTCCATTCCCCCGGAAGTGGAAAACGTCAATATAACCATGGGATTCCCATTGGCGCAGACACCCGTATATAGTTATATCAGCGCGCTTATGGAACTGCAAACCACCGGTTACCGTCGGGATACGGGACGCTACACCTACGAAGCGGTACTTGCCATATTAAAGCATCCATATACCCGGCAACTATCCGCTGCCGCCGATGATCTGGAACACCAACTCACCAAAGACAACCGCTTCTACCCCCTCCCGTCGGAACTAAAAAAAGATGCTTTTCTTGAACGTGTATTCACTCCGCAAAACGGTATCGCGTCCATCTGCCGTTATCTCACCGAACTGCTGCGCGAAGTAGCCGTTGTCTACCGTCAGGAAAAAGATGAGAATGACATCTTCAACCAGCTTTACCGGGAATCCCTGTTCAAAAGCTACACCCTCGTCAACCGTTTGCTCAATCTGATAGAAAGTGATGGGCTGACCCTGCAGACAGATACGCTGAAACGCCTGATGAACCGCCTGCTCACCTCGACCAACATCCCGTTTCATGGCGAGCCTGCCATCGGCATGCAAGTCATGGGAGTATTGGAAACGCGTAATCTTGACTTTCGCAACCTGATTATGTTGTCCCTCAACGAAGGCCAGCTTCCTAAAAACGGCGGTGACTCATCTTTCATCCCCTACAACCTGCGCAAAGCATTCGGAATGACTACCATTGAGCACAAGAACTCGGTATATGCCTATTACTTCTACCGGCTCATACAACGGGCAGAAAATATCACCTTATTATATAATACGGCATCCGACGGACTGAACCGGGGGGAAATGTCACGTTTCATGCTTCAGTTCCTTGTGGAATCTCCACACGACATCTCACGCGAGTATCTGGAAGCAGGACAATCTCCCCAGCACAGTCTTGCAATAGAAATACATAAAACAAATGAGGTACTTCAGCGGATGTACAACGCATACGACATCCGGCAACATCCTAACGCGCTCTTTTCACCCTCGGCACTCAACACCTATCTGGATTGCCGTCTAAAGTTTTATTACCGCTACGTTGCCGGTCTGAAAGCTCCCGATGAAGTGAGTGCCGAGATAGACTCCGCCCTGTTCGGAACAATTTTCCACCGTTCTGCCGAATTGGTATATCAAGACCTTACAACCAATGGAAAAGAAATACGCAAGGAAGATCTGGAACAGCTGTTGCGCAATGACGTGAAGTTGCAAACATACGTAGACAATGCATTCAAAGAGGAACTCTTTCATGTACAAGCCAACGAACAGCCCGAATATAACGGGACGCAGCTTATTCACTCCAAAGTCATTGCATCCTATTTGCGGCAACTGCTGCGCAATGACCTGCACTATGCTCCTTTTCATATGGAAGCTATGGAGCAGAAAGTTACGGAAACAGTAGAGATAGAGACTCCTTTGGGAATACTTCCTCTGAATATTGGCGGCACGATAGACCGTATGGATAGCAAAGACGATACGCTGCGTATTGTAGACTATAAGACAGGAGGCACTCCCAGAACTCCAGAAAACATAGAGCAGCTGTTTGTCCCCGCCGATAACCGTCCGAACTACATCTTCCAGACCTTCCTGTATGCTGCCATTATGTGCCGCAAACAAACATTGAAAGTAGCTCCGTCGCTACTATATATTCATCGTGCAGCATCCGAGAACTACTCGCCCGTTATCGAAATGGGCGCACCGCGCCAGCCTAAAATACCGGTCAGCAACTTTGCATTTTATGAAGATGAGTTTCGTGAAAGGCTATCAGCCCTTCTAAAGGAAATATACAATCCGGAAGAGACTTTCAGCCAAACGGAAGATAACGGGAAGTGTGAATACTGCGACTTCAGAAGCCTATGCAAAAAATAAAGGCAGGCATGGATTACACGAAAGCTACACAGCAGCAGATGCTCCTTGAAAGAGCCTATATGTAATCCATGCCTGAAATATTATCATCGCGCACAACTCAATATGCGCAATCACCCCAATGGAGACTGATTACTTCTTCAACGGAACAGAGAAATAGAATGTGGACCCTTCTCCTTTCTTAGATGTGAACCACAGCTTGCCGCCATTCTTCACAACAAAGTCCTGGCATAACAGCAATCCCAATCCTGAACCTTCTTCATTGTTCGTCCCGAATGTACTGAAATGCGTATCTGTGTGCAGTAATTTCTTTTGCCCCTCTTCATCGATACCGCAACCGTTATCCTTTACACTGATTACCGCCATATCTCCCTGTTCTTCCATTTTCACCACCACTTCGGAATTCTCGTTGCTGAACTTAATGGCATTACTCAGCAGATTACGGATAACGGTTTTCAACATATCAATATCGGCACTGACAGGCAGTTTCTCCGTTTTTTCCTCACGAATGGTAATCTTCTTCAAGCCGGCTACTATGTTGAACACATCAATCACGCTGTCCACCACTTCCACGACATCGATATCCTGATAAACAACATTCAAATTACCGATTTGGCTCTTCGTCCACTTCAACAAGTTATCCAGTAATGAGAATACGTCTTCCGTTGTCTGATTAGCCATTGTCAGCAGTTCGTACATTTCACTGCCGATCTTTTCGACAGGAAGATTAAGAATCATCATATTCAGCACCATCTTGATCGATCCCATCGGGGAACGCAGATCATGTGCTATGACCGAATATAGCTTATCACGCCCGGCAATGGTGTGCTGAAGTTCTTCTGTCTTATTCAATATGATGCGTTTGGCCGCCACCAACGAAATCTGGTGAGTTACACGAATAATCAATTCTTCCTTGTTGAAAGGTTTGGATATAAAATCATTGGCTCCTACCTGGAAACCTTTCACAATATCCGTTGTACTGTTCAGTGCAGTTAAAAAGATGATTGGAATATCTGCCGTATCGGGATTGGACTTGAGACGTTGTGCAACTTCAAACCCACTTAAATCCGGCATCATTACATCCAGCAGAACCAAGTCCGGATGCTCCTTATCCACCTGTTCCAAAGCCTGCTGCCCATTGTTGGCCGTAGCAATCGCAAACTTCTCATTTGTTAAGAGTACCTTCAACAACAATACGTTGGACATCACATCGTCTACGATGAGAATCTTGTACTCAGAAGGATTTATTTCCATGTTCATCTTTGTATTATATTTTTTCCCGTTATCAAGATCGTGTTTATTCAAGAACGATACTTACTGAAATATTCAATTATGCGACACAGCCCTTCTTCCAATTCAATAGTAGGCTGCCACTTCAGTTTGCTTTTTGCCAACGTAATATCCGGCTGACGCTGTTTAGGGTCATCATGCGGCAATGGTTTAAATATCAATTTCGATTTGGAACCTGTCAGCTTAATAACTTTTTCCGCCAACTCAAGAATGGAGAATTCATGCGGATTGCCCAAATTAACCGGACCGATAAATTCATCTTCCGTATCCATCATACGCACCATTCCTTCTATCAAATCGTCCACATACTGAAAGCTACGGGTTTGGGTGCCCGAACCGTATATCGTTATGTCCTCGTCCTGCAATGCCTGAACCACAAAATTAGAAACAACACGTCCGTCATCGGGCAACATACGAGGACCGTATGTATTGAATATACGTATAATCTTAATGCGTATCCCGTTCTGGCGGTGATAATCCATAAATAATGTTTCGGCACAACGCTTGCCCTCGTCATAACAAGAACGAATTCCGATCGGGTTCACATTTCCCCAATAGCTTTCCACTTGAGGATGCACAACGGGATCACCATAGATTTCGCTGGTTGACGCCTGCATGATTTTTGCATTTGTCCTCTTTGCCAGCCCCAACATATTGATAGCTCCCAACACCGAGGTCTTAATAGTCTTTATGGCATCGTGCTGATAGTGCACCGGAGACGCAGGACAGGCCAGATTGTAAATTTCATCAACCTCTGCCTCATAAGGAAATTCCACATCATGATGTACAAATTCAAAGCGGGAATTCCCTTTCAGATGAGCTATATTCTTCTCCGAACCGGTAAAGAGGTTATCCAAGCATATCACTTTGTGTCCGTCTCTAATCAAGCGGGTACACAAATGAGAACCTATAAAACCGGCCCCACCACTAACCAAGACTTTTTTCATACAGCACTATTTTCTACGTCCAAAGACCATGTAACCTGTTTGTTCTGTTTATGTGCTGACAAATGTAGGAGATTTGGTTAAAATATGCAAGTTTGTGAAAGAATTATTTTGAATGTTAAGGAATATATTCCGGCTTATTATCAGGAATACTGAAATCTTTATTGGCAAACAAATCTGCCAAACCTGAAATCTGTTTCAGTCGAAGCAATTCATCGCGGTCCATTCCTATATTTTTCATTATCCACTGGTCGGACATGCCGGCATGATCCAATTCTGCAACAATGTTACACATCAGTTCGATGTTGTGTGTTCCTCGCGCACGATTATGACGGATGGTGGATGCCATGCGGTTGGACAATTCCTTATCAATCACAACCACAGGCAACAGACCATTCTCACGCTGATAGATCCTCTTGGAAGTTTTCAAAACCTGATAACGGTGATACCCGTCGACCAAAATATAACTATCTTTCTCTTCGTCATAATAACAGACACAAGGCATTGTAAAACCATCCTCCCAGATAGACAGTTCCAATAATTTCATTTCGGGCGGCGCCACTACATTGGGGTTATAATCATTGGCTTGTATTTTTTCTACCGGAACCGCTTTTACACCATATACCGGGCTCTTATCTACACTCATAGCATCATATTTTTGAATTGTTCCATTATTTTGTCTCGCTTGTATATCTCTTCTTTCGTCAGAGCAAATCCCATATACTTACATGCGTGGTCATTCTTTAGGATGCAAATGCACATGCGTTTGTATGTGGGTATTTCCCGAAATTCCGCAATATCGATATCATCCAGATAGTCCATGCGGACGGGTTTCTTATTTGTCTTGTAGTTGGTATGGTTCACCACTTCGAAAGAAACACCCGCATCCTGCAATTTCTTGATAGTACCCTCCGAAAGGCATCCTCCTTTGGTACGCCAAAACTCAATGCTGACAGTCAGCTTCTTTAAGTAGTTACGCCGGGTCTCTTCGGGCAGGGTGGAAAGCAGAAACTGCATAAAGCTTTTCCACGTATACCCCTCAGGTATCCGCACGCTCTGCCACCCCATGGCATGAGTTCCGCCATAGATTCCCGTAAAGTTCACTCCATTGACACGTCCTATCATCTTTCCCCAAGTATTAGGGTCTATCACCTTATATAAAGCCAGACTTTCCTGCGCTTCGCAAAGAAACGGACTGGCCACACGCTGGCGCTCTATGTTGACACCTGCCTTATAATACAAATCGTATAAATGATTGTAGTCGAAGCCGAACTTTCCATTGGCAGTCCATATGTCCGTTGTCTTCCAATCATAGATAGGATACGCATTGTATATGTCATTGCCGATTTTGGAAGTCCACCTGTAATTATGATACATCTGGTATTTCCGGTTCAGATGAATGCTGCGCCAGCGGTTGAAGCTCTCCTGTGTACGAATTCCTATAAGAAAGCAGGTGCGTACCGCATCTTTCCGCAAATGCAGCCATTTGGCAAAGTGCATCTGATATTCGTAATCCCACATATTCTCCGTATAAAAAGGAAAAGCTTCTTTGGTATAGGAATTGGCAGGCATCTGGCGCACCCAAAGCTCTTTCATGCTTTCATCCCATGGACGCCAATAGCTTTGATACATAGAGGTGCAGGTGGTGACCTTGAAAGGTACACATACGCGATATACTTCCAGAATATCCTTATTAGCCTCCAATATACGGTCTACATAGTCTATGGTCACAGTATATTGTATCTCATAATCCATGTGAAATACACATAATTTTTGTTTGAGGTTATTACGCCGGATATAGTCTATACACAGGTTCAGTAATACACCGCTGTCCTTCCCTCCGGAAAAAGACACGCATATTGTATCGAACTCTCTAAAAATCAATTCTAAACGTTCCTGTGCAAGTTCGTATACATTTTTAGGTGTGGCCATAATTATCTATCTTTTTTCATTTTCACATAACGAGTCCAGATTTTTTCCTCAGAAAAACCCAAATCCTTAAAAAGAGAACTGTGTTCCATAAAAGTCACTGAAGTTAATTCCTTACTTGTGTTTGTTTCTGAAATGACTTTCTCTAATAACAATTTCAGCGTGTCTTCATTATTACTTTCTATATAATAGTTGTTGATGACATACTCCTTCTTCTTCTCCTCTACCGGTATAAAACCTATGACTTTCTTTTTGTCTACCGCCACAAACCAAACAAAATCTTCTGATGTACGAAATGGATAGTTATAATTCTGCTTCAATATTTCAGGATTCATCACCAATGGCGCAACAAGCTCATACAGCCGCTTATCTGTTCCCTGTAATTGTATAATTTGTACCATTCTGCATTACCGGTTTAATATTATAATTTGAAATGTTCAAAGATAATTATTAAACTTTATGATATAATCACTTTTTAAGCAGTTTTAAGAATAAAGATTTAAAATGTAGCGATATATTACCTTCTCATGCAGACTAACAACGTACTGATAAACAAAATTATAACCATAGGGCTATTCAGTATACGACTGAAACAGCTTCAATATGCAATCCAATAAACATCTATATAAAGTATAAACAATTTTCAATACCCAGCCTTTACGCCAAAACCGGACGAATAATTTTATTTTTGTCAGCTATTGCATCTTTTTAACGATTTACCACCTACTAATTAAAGAATATTCATATCTTTGCGCAGCTTTTAAAAAGTATTCCAAAATTCTTTTAAGCTATTCTATTTTTCCATATATTTAATATAAGCAAACAACAATAAATCGATTATAAAACAGTAAAATTATGATGCTAAACACTAAAAGAAGACCGTTCATAGCTACGGCTCTATTATTAACATCGTTAGGGGTAACCACATCGTGCATCGATAACAGTTATGACCTAAACAAAGACATTGACATGACAGTCAACGTAGGTGGCGAACATTTGGCAATTCCCGTAGGATATACGGAGCAAATAACACTGGACAAAATCATCGAACTTGATGAGGGAGATGATTTGCAACTCGTGAATGGAGAATATCATCTGCTGAAATCGGATAAAATAGATGAGACAAATACATCAGTAAAAATGGTGACAGTTAATGCATCTTCGAATCCTATAAATTCGATTAAAGTAATCAATGATCGGACATATCCCCAACCAGAAGATGTTACGGTTGAGGATATAGAATCTGAAGGTTCTGTAAACACCGAGGCGCATGGAATTGATGAAGCTGTAATAGAAATCGGTTCTTTAACTGCTAATACACCTGCAAAATTAACTCTCAGTTTTGAGATTAATAAAACCAGTTCCATATCGTATAGTGATGTCACTATTGATAAAATGACAATTACATTCCCCGACTTCATAAAATTTGAGGAAGGACAAAGTGGACTGAATGGTCAGGTTCTTACTATCAGTAATAAAACCCTTTCTAGTTCAACTTATACAATAGATCTGTATATTTCCAAATACGTATTTGGAGAGAAATATGGCGACGGAAACAAAGTTAAAGAAGAGAATGGTGACCGGATTATTAAAATCGAAAATCAAAAGATAACGGTAAAAACTGATGTAACTGTACATCAAGCCCAGGGTACCGGTTCTTTAAGTATCACTCCTACAGCTATCCTCGCAGCAATGACAGTAAGTGAAGTAAATGGCACCATTAAACCTGATATGGATGTGAAACCTACGGAAGTTGAATTAACCAATTTACCCGACTTCTTACAAGACGAGGAGGTAAAACTGGACATCACCAATCCTGTTTTCTCATTCAAGGCTAATAATCCTCTGAATGAAGAAATAGAGATGGACGGTATCATGACCGGATATAAGAACGGAAAAGTAACCAAAACCGTAAAGATAGGAAGCGGTAATGGTGGAGTCCCTATCAAGTTAAAACCCAGTGGAAACAAGCAACAAACAATTTCAATAGTACGCAATGAAAAAACTGTTGTCGAAACAGGGGCAACTAAAGTTATCGTACCAAATCTGAATGACATTATTGAAACAATTCCCGACCGTATAAGCGTTGAGTTAAAACCGGCTGTAAAAACAGACGACTATTATACCGTCAATTTGGGACAAGACTATGTATTGAACAGTGAATACAACATAGACATTCCTCTAAGTTTTGGCAGCGGACTGAAGATTGTATATGAAGAGACTATCGACGATTTCGACCTCGACCTTGAAGATGTGGACATAAAGAAAGCAATAATCAGCATTACTGCCGACAACACCATTCCTTTAAAGATGGAGATCAAGAATGAGAATGTAAGCGCACTGGACGTAAACGGTAACAAAATAACAGATATTAATGTAACCGTAGAAGGTACTATAACTGAAAGTAAAGATGGAAAAAGCATAGCAACAAGCCAACTAAACATCAATTTAGTGTCAACCAAAGAAGGCGCAATCAGCAAGCTGGACGGACTCTTCTTTAAAGTGACAGCCGTACCGGGACAAGCTACCGATGTTCAGTTATTGAGTTCACAATGGATGCAACTTAAAGACATGAAATTGAAAATCCCCAACGGCATTAAAGTGGACTTGAACTAAGAGAGAAATACATTTCATGCGATATAAACAAAAGATTCAACAATCATATATAATGAAACGAATGAGAACAAATGTTTTAGCGATTATATTGTCCGGAGCAGTAGCTACACTTGCTGTCAGTGACGCAATGGCACAGACACAGAACAGCCGTTCAACCTATTTCCTGGAAGGAAGCACCTACCGTCACGAACTCAATCCCGCCTTTATGGGCGAACGCGGCTATGTCAGCTTCCCCGGTTTGGGAAATCTCACAATCGGCGCACAATCCACCGGTGGTGTAGGCGATTTCATCTTCAAGAAGTCAAACGGTGATCTTACCACTTTTATGAATGAAGAAGTCAGCAGCGCCGAATTCTTAAAAGGATTGCCTAAAAGACTGAAAGTCGGTGTCAACATAGACGAATCAATACTATCCTTAGGCTTTCATGCCTGGGGAGGCTTCAACACATTTGGCATTTCCGTAAAGTCAAATACCAACTTCTTCATGCCCGATGAACTCTTCAAGTTCATGAAAAACGGAGTAGCCAGTGAAACGGGAAGCAGCTACAATGTGAAAAACTTAAATGTCGTATCTACCAACTATGCGGAGATCGCCTTCGGCCATGCGCGCGAAATCAATGAACGCTTGACAGTGGGCGCCAAAGTGAAAGCCCTCGTGGGACTGGCAAAGGCAACCGTACATATTGATGAACTGAACATCCTCGCTTCTCAAGACAAATGGACTATCACCCCCAAGAACGCTGAACTTTATATGTCTGCCAAAGGTCTCATTGTACCCACCAAAGGTGAGACCGGTAATTATCAGGAAGATGATTACATTTTGGATGCCAACGGAGACAGAACTCAGCAACTGAAAGAAGGTACGGACGGACAGATTTCTTATGATGATCTGGATTTTGATACTGACAATCTCGGCCCCACAGGTTTCGGTATGGCCATCGATTTGGGAGCAACGTACAAACTGAATGATGAATGGACATTCTCCGCATCTTTGCTCGACCTCGGTTTTATTTCCTGGAAGAATACAACTAAGGGAACCATGAGTAAAGACTTCACTTTCGACGGTTTTAGTGAAATCTCCGTAAAAGACGATGGAACTAACAGTGAAAACAAGCTGGACAACCAAGTAGACCAACTGGTAGATGACTTGGCAGACTTGGCAAAGTTCGATAAAGCGGGTGAAGGAATGAAGCGTACCACTGCCCTTGCAGCTACCCTTCATCTGGGTGCCCAATACACTCTGCCGGCCTACGACCGCCTGAACTTCGGTTTCCTTTCTACCACCCGCATGCAAGGTAAGCACTCATGGACAGAAGCACGCGTTTCTGCCAATGTAGCTCCCCTCTCATGGTTTGAAGCATCGGTGAACTACGCTTTATCCAACTTCGGCTCTGATGCAGGAATCATGCTGAACTTCCACCCGCGCGGCTTCAACTTCTTCATCGGTGCAGATGTCCCCATGTGCAAATATGAACCGGCCTATTACGCTCCTATCAGTCGCGCAGCCGTCAACGTGAATCTCGGTATCAACTTCACTTTCGGACCTAAGCACAAGCGTAAATACAAAACGGTAGAAACCCAATCACTCTAAATTCATCAACTAAAACAAGAAGAATATGAAAAAAATATATTGTCTGCTGTTTGCCATGCTGCCGTTAGCAGCATTTGCAGGTGAAGTAAAAGTCACCAAACCGGCATTGACTCTGGAGAACGATACGCTGACATTGGACTTCAAGTTCAATATGGAAGCCGTAAAAGTCAACAGTACCCAATCATACGCATTCACCCCGGTACTGTTTGCCGGAAAGAAGTATAAGACCTTGCCTCCTGTTGTCGTAACCGGCAAGAACAAGTTCAAAATGCGCCATAAAGACCGCAAGCTGGCCAAAAAAGGTTATTATGATGCACCCTATACCATAATCAAAGGCAAGTCTGCCGACCGTCAGGACATTGTGAATTACACAGTATGCCTTCCTTATGAAGAATGGATGAATGAGGCAGATATGTGGATATTGCAGGAAGGCAGAAAAGACTGTCTGTTGGATCTTCCGGAGATTCAGGTAATAGAACCTGTGGTTGTGGTAGAAGAAGAACCGTTGCCACAAAAAGGAGCTATTTGCGAGCCTTGCATGAGTATGGTATCTTATCTTACTCCAACGGAAGAACCACTAAAAGTACGTTCGGAACAGAATACCTTATACATAGAATATGCAGTAGGCGGCACAGAATTCAAAGCCGATTTCAAGAATAACTCCGCAGAACTGCAAAAGTTGAAAGAAACTCTTAACCCGCTGACAGAAGGCGATTTAGTTACATTCAAAGCTATCAACATATGCGGATATGCCTCTCCTGACGGCTCTGCCAAAACCAATGACCGCGTAGCAACGAAACGTGCCGATTCATTCGCTCTCTACTTGAGAGGAAGCTACCACTTCCCCGATAGTATATTGAACGTAAGTTCAGCCGGCGAGGATTGGGAAAGTCTCGTTAAAATGCTCGAAGAAAACAAGCCCGCATACGCAGACAAGGCATTGGAAATCATTAACAAGTATACTAACCTCGATGTACGCGAAGCCAGACTGAAAAGCGGACTGGGAGCTGCTTCCTATCGTGCCATGATGAACGAGTATTATCCCCGCCTGCGCCGCCTGTCTATTTCTATAGACTACGAAATACGCGAAGTGCGTAATGCCGAAGCCGCCACGTTGATTCATACCAACCCCAAGATGTTGAATTTGCAGGAAATGTATGGTGTAGCCAAGAACTTCCAACCGGGTACGAAAGAATACAAAGAAGTTTACGAAATAGCCGCTACCAACTACCCCACAGATATCGTAGCAAACATCAATGCAGCCTCAGCCAACATTGTTTATGGTGATTTTGATCGTGCCGGACAATACTTGGAAAGAGTGAAAGACGACCCTCGTGCATGGAACAATTTGGGCGTATTGGCATGGTTGTCAGGCGACACCGAGATTGCCAAGGAATGGTTCACAAAAGCCTTGACCGTAGAACCTGAAAAAGCACAGGAAAACCTGAATAAGATGAAGTAATATACGTCTTTAACATGAGTTGTAAAAGAGTTGTAATATTGGGATTTTTTCCCTATATTGCAACTCTTTTAGTACAGATATAATAAGAAATGAAATACTTGATTTTATTCCTTACATTTGCCAAAATAGGGATGTTTACTATCGGCGGCGGATATGCCATGATTCCTCTTATTGAACGTGAAATTGTAAATAAAAAATGGATGACCAAAAACGACTTTATGGAAATGTTCGCATTGACCCAATCTCTACCGGGAGTATTTGCTGTAAACATATCCATTTTTGTCGGCTACAAACTGCATAAAGTAAAGGGCAGTCTGGTATGTGCCTTAGCTACCATACTTCCCTCCTTTGTCATTATGATGCTGATAGCAATGTTCTTTGCACGCTTTCAGGACAATCAAACAATGATACGCATATTCAACGGAATTCGTCCGGCAGTAGTGGCTTTAATCGTATTCCCCTGCATTTCTGCTGTACGTGCCTTGAAGCTGAAATACTGGCAGTTGGTGCTTCCCGCCATCGCTACATTACTTATATGGCAATGCGGACTGTCACCTGTCTACATCGTCTTGGCAGGAATTGCCGGCGGGCTCATCTACACATTATGGTTAAAAGATAAACTGACAAAATTACAAGCATGATTTATTGGCAACTGATCTTGGTCTATCTAAAAATTGGGATGTTCGGGTTCGGGGGTGGTTACGCCATGCTCTCGCTTATTCAGCATGAAGTAGTAGATCACTATCAATGGCTCACACTCCAGCAATTTACGGATGTCGTAGCTATCTCACAAATGACTCCGGGACCCATCGGCATCAACAGTGCCACTTATGTGGGATACTCCGTCACTCAAAGTGTATGGGGCGCCATTGCTGCTACAATAGCAGTCTGCCTGCCTTCATTTATATTAGTGCTGCTTATTTCCTATTTCTTTGTGAGATGCAAAGACAATAAGTACATCAAAGCTGCCATGTCCGGACTGCTGCCAATGTCCGTTTCATTGATTGCTGCGGCAGCTCTGTTGCTGATGAACAAAGAAAATTTCATAGATTATAGAAGCAGCCTGATTTTCGCAGTCGCTTTCGGAGTAACCTGGAAATGGAACATACACCCCATTCTGCTGATAACATTGTCAGGAATAGCCGGATATATCCTCTATTAATATTTCTTTTATCGTACCTTTCCTGCAACAGACAGCATTTTACGTGCGTAGCACCAAACCACGAAATAGGCAGCCAAAGGTACGATAAATGCCATCACCATTGTTGTACAATCAGCCACAACTCCCATCAGCAAGGGACCTACCACCCCGCCTACCGGAGACATCATCAGGAAAGAAGAAGCACGCTTGGTGTGATTACCCAACCCTCTCAAAGAAAGAGCAAAAATAGTGGGAAACATAATAGCCTCAAAAGCATATCCGCAGAGCAATGCGATCAACGACACCATACCGACATCAAGCAGTACCACCAAAGTCGTTATCACTGTTCCCGTAGCACAAAACAGCAACATCTTCTCCGCGCACACACGCCCCATAATCCAACTACCGGCAAAACGTCCCAACATGAACAATCCCAATCCGCCAAATGAGAGTACCAATGAAGCATCGCGAGCATTCATCCATCCTTGCTCTACTACATAATTGATAAAAAAGCTGTTAATGGAAATCTCCCCGATTTCGTAAGCAAACAAAGCCAATAGACCAAATATAAAAAGCTTGTGCGACCATAGCCCTACCTTATGCCCGTCCTTGTCCACCTCCACACCATGTTCTATTTCGGGCAACTTTATCTTTGAGAAAACCAATGCTACCAGCAGCACCACTATCCCCATACCAACATAAGGCAAGGCAACATTGCCGGCACCACTATTCCCGTCTTCCGAAAACAAAAGCAGCCCTACCAATACAGGAGCGCAAATACAACCTAATCCATTGAAGGATTGTGCAAAATTCAAGCGACTGGCTGCCGTCTCTTTCGCTCCCAGTTCCGTAGCATAAGGATTAGCAGCCGTTTCCAGAAATGTAAGTCCGCAACCTATGACAAAAAGAGCAAACAGAAACATATTGAACGAAAGATAATACTGTCCCGGAATGAACAACAGCGACCCAACGCCGTACAATACCAATCCAAAAACCACTCCCCTGCGATATCCAAAGCGACTTATAAAAAGTCCTGCCGGAATGGCCATTACAAAATATCCCATATACATCATTGCTTGGATAAAGGCCGAATGTGCCTTTGTTATATCCAGCAACTCTTGGAAATGTTTATTCAGCACATCCAGAATAGCATGTGCAAATCCCCACAAGAAAAAGAGAGAAGTAATCAATATAAAGGGAACAAGATATTGTTCCCCCACTAACGGTATTCGTTTCTGTTTCATAATATCTTCATCAGCCAATAAATGCGGCTGCAAAGATATACAATAAAAGCATTTCCATAATGCTATCTAAATTAAATAATTGCCATTTCAGCGTGCAGTTATCACTATTCTTACAACACCAAAGGAAAGACAGAGTATGATATCTTGATTACATTATGCATACATTTTCCCTAAGATTTATATAAAGATAGGAATTAGAATGATTTGAAGAACTTTTAAACTCCCTTTGAGAGCTGCTTAAATGATTCTGGAAAATAAATAAAAATCGCAATTCGTTTTGTGTTAACAGGTGCAAAATGCTCACAAAGTGATTTGGAAAAGCATCACAAAACGTTTTGCGGTTTATAAACACTGACAATCAAAGACAAATGCGTCAATTCGTGGGAGCAAAAACAGCTTTCAAAAAGTCCCACGAATAAGCCACGTGAGAACTACCTAAAACTGCTATTTTTTACCGAAGCGGAGAAAAAGAAAAAGCTCTGAAATCCTTGAATTTCAGAGCTTTGCTTTAATTTGCTATTTACTTTCGCGGTGCGTACGGGACTCGAACCCGTGACCCCATGCGTGACAGGCATGTATTCTAACCAACTGAACTAACGCACCATGATTTCATTTTTCCGTCGCTATCTCTCTCGATTGCGGTTGCAAAGGTAGATGTTTTTTTTAAATCTGCAATAGTATAAAAGAAAAAAAATCATCTTTTTTTTAACATTGGTTGATTATAAGAGATTTATACTACCTTTGCAGAGATAAAAAAAATAGAAATCATGAAAAATACCCCTATTGAACGTAGATTAATCGATGAGACTATCGAAGATTTTCATATTGCAGACTTTGCAAAAGCTACTATCCGCGAAGTAAAAGCCATTGCAGCTAAAGCAGAGGCGGCTTCAGGTGTGGAATTCATAAAGATGGAGATGGGTGTCCCCGGACTCCCGCCCTCGGCCGTAGGCGTAAAGGCGGAGATCGACGCACTGCAGCAAGGAATAGCAAGCCTTTATCCGGACATCAACGGGTTGCCTGCATTGAAAGAAGAAGCATCCCGTTTCATCAAAGCATTCATCAATGTAGATGTGGCGCCGGAAGGCTGTGTGCCCGTAACCGGCTCCATGCAGGGAACTTTTGCCTCATTCCTTACATGCAGCCAGTGTGATGAGAAAAAAGATACAATCCTGTTTATCGACCCCGGTTTCCCCGTACAAAAGCAGCAATTGGTGGTAATGGGACAGAAATATGAAACTTTTGACGTGTATGATTATCGTGGCGACAAACTGAAAGAAAAGTTGGAAAGTTATCTCAAGAAAGGCAATATTTCCGCCATTGTTTACTCCAACCCGAACAATCCGAGCTGGATATGCCTGAAAGAAGAGGAGCTCCGTATTATCGGTGAACTTGCCACTCAATACGACGTAATCGTTTTGGAAGACCTCGCCTATTTTGCTATGGATTTCCGTCAGGATTTAAGCAAGCCGTTCCAAGCACCGTATCAGCCTTCCGTAGCTCATTACACCGACCATTACGTATTACTCATCTCGGGCTCCAAAGCATTCAGCTATGCAGGACAACGCATCGGAGTGAGTTGTATATCTGATAAGCTTTATCACCGGACATATTCAGGGCTGACAAAGCGTTACGGCGGTGGTACATTCGGCACCGTATTCATTCATCGTGTCCTGTACGCTCTTTCTTCCGGAACCAGCCATTCTGCCCAATATGCACTTGCTGCTATGTTGAAAGCGGCCAATGAAGGCAAATATAACTTCCTGAACGAAGTAAAAGTGTACGGAGAACGGGCACGACGGCTGAAAGAGATTTTCCTGCGTCATGGTTTCCATTTGGTATACGACAATGACCTCGGAGAGCCCGTAGCAGACGGGTTTTATTTCACTATCGGCTATCCGGGCATGAGCAGCGGTGAACTTGCCAAGGAGCTGATGTACTACGGAGTGAGTGCCATTTCCCTGGTCACTACCGGAAGCCACCAGCAAGGTTTGCGTGCTTGCACTTCATTCATTCAGGATCATCAATACGCCCAGTTGGACGAGCGTATGGCAGTTTTTGCAGAAAATCATCCGATAAAATAGATATACACCGTCACTGCCGGTACCTTTTCCCAGATAAAGATACCGGCAGTAAAATTCTAAAATCTCCCAAAAGACACTTTTTCTCATAAAAAAGAGAAATATAATTTGCTCTTTTATAGAAAAACACTTAATTTGGGGGCATGTATATCAATACAGACATATTCAAAATAGAAACTAACCATATAGTTCCTACACAAGGAAAGATTCTTATATCCGAACCTTTTTTGTGCGACCATATGTTCGGGCGTTCTGTCATCTTATTAGTGGACCATGCACAGGACGGAACAATGGGACTAATACTGAACAAACCATTACCTCTTTTTCTGAATGATTTACTAAGTGAGATAGACTGCCGGGAAAATATCCCTATCTATAAAGGCGGACCAATCAGCACAGATACCCTTTTCTACCTGCACACGCTGGAAAACATAGCAGACTCATTCCCGGTAGCCAACGGAATCTACCTGAACGGTGATTTTGCCGCTATCAGGCAATTCATGGCAGAAGGAAATTCCATTAAAGGAAAAATACGTTTCTTCCTCGGCTATTCCGGCTGGGAACCCGGACAGTTGAAGCAGGAGATAGAAGAAAACACCTGGCTGGTAGACAATGCGGACTTTTCCTCACTCATGGACGAAAAATCCGAAAAAAATACGTGGAAGAATGCACTTAGCAATCTTGGCGGAAAATATGAAATGTGGTCACGTTTTCCACAAATACCCACTTTTAACTGACGGTAATCAGGCTTTCTCCCCGGCTACTCTTTATCCAACGCACTCTTCTCAGGACGGATACGCTGCATCAAGATGACATCTTTAAACTTTCCACCCACAAACCACCACTCTTTCAGCAGCCCGCAGCGTACAAAGCCCAAAGAACCGAACAGGCGCAGACTCACTTCATTGTCAGCCGCAACGTGGACTATAAGCTGTTTCAGAAACAGAAAGCCGAAAGCATAGTCACACAAAAGCCTCAATGCATCGGAAGCATATCCTTTACCCTGGTATTCCCTGCGCACCGCAATCCCCACCTCACCACGAGAATGCATCGGGGCAAAATCCGTAATATCGATAGTGCCCACTACGGCATTATCTTCACAACGCACAATCATCATGCGCAACTGACGGTCGGCAAACATATCACACTGGGAATTCTCCATGTATTGCTTCAACACATATTTGGAGTATGGTACAGAAAAGTTTGTGACATCCCACGTTTGCGGGTCATTCTCCATAGCATACATTGTCTCCAAGTCCTCCGGCTCCATGGCACGAAGGCGTATGCGTTCACTTACAAAATAAGAAGGTTTCATTCTGAATAAGAAGGCTTCATTGTTCTTTATCTATATGCAATTCCTCACGCAAACGTTTTTCTCCGGGCAGGCAGAATAATGACGCAGTCAAAGCTATCAAAGCGCAGAGCACCCCTTTATTACTCAATACCATATAATAAGTGAGGAATCCCGCCACCACCGGTATGGCAAGCAGAGCCAGACGCACCCCACTCCACAGCACATACAAACGCAGTGCATCGGAGATGGAGACAGCATCTATCTTCCTGACCAGCACCCACGAAAAGAGCTTCAGGGATGCAGGAACCGATAGGGCTGTAAGCAGAATTGTGATAGTCTCCGCAAAATACGCAGCACGTACATCTCCCGCATAAAGGCCGACCCATGCCCCACCCGTTTCACCGAATATCACGAGAAATACAGGCAGCAGCCAAAAATATACAAATGACATCTTCACGCGGGATGCCGCCCGCTTTATCTTTTCTTCCATGTACTTAGTTTTTGAATTATGTCATACCGAACCCGTAAATGGGGTGCGGTTCACGATACTACGTCCGAGAGTAACCTCGTCTGCATATTCCAACTCGTCTCCCACAGAGATGCCACGCGCTATCACAGACAGCTTGACCCCCAACTTCTCCAGCTTACGGTAAATATAAAAGTTAGTCGTATCACCCTCCATTGTAGTGCTGAGGGCAAATACAACTTCCTTAATGCCGCCGCCGGCCACCCGCTGCACCAAGCTCTCTATTTCCAAATCACCGGGGCCTATTCCATCCATCGGTGAAATCACTCCACCCAATACATGATACAGTCCGCGAAATTGCTGCGTCGCTTCCACCGCCATCACATCACGTATATTTTCCACCACGCAAATTACGGAAGAATCACGCTGAGGGTTGGAGCAGATGCGGCAAGTCTCCGTATCAGAAATATTATGGCACACTTTGCAGTATTTCACTTCATGTTTCAATGTAACAATAGCGTTGCCAAAAGCCTCCACCACTGCCGTATCCTGGCGCAGCAGATGAAGCACCAGCCGCATGGCCGTCTTTCGGCCCACACCCGGCAATTTGGCGAACTCATTCACCGCTTTCTCCAGTAATATTGAGGGAAATTGTCCATTCATATTTAAAAATCTCCTAATTGCGGACAAAGATAATGCAAACCGAGAGCAGAATAAAATGAACTTGTTCATTTTTTATGCCGAGGTGCGGCTTATCTTCACTTTTGATGCAAAGATAGTGCAAATTGAGTGCAATTCAATCAGGTCCACTTGAAATTGTACTGCCGAAATACAGCCCATTCCATTTAAAGATAGAGAGAATTCCCCCTTAAGAACAAAGTTTTTTGAAATAAGTATTACCTTTGCAAGAAGAAACAATTATAAAAAGAGACAATCGAATGGAGATAACAAGCGCTGAATTCGTCATCAGCAATACAGACGTAAATAAATGCCCCGGCGGGACATTCCCCGAATACGCCTTCATCGGACGTTCCAACGTTGGAAAATCCAGCCTTATCAATATGCTGACAGGAAGGAAAGGGCTTGCCATGACATCCGCAACCCCCGGAAAAACAATGCTCATCAATCATTTCCTGATCAACAAGAACTGGTATATCGTCGACCTTCCCGGCTATGGTTACGCCAGACGCGGACAGAAAGGACAGGAGCAAATTCAGCGCATCATAGAGACCTATATCTTGCAACGCGAGCAAATGACCAGCCTCTTTGTCCTCGTCGACAGCCGCCATGAGCCGCAAGCCATCGACCTTTCCTTTATAGAATGGCTGGGCGAGAACGGAGTGCCTTTTGCCATCGTTTTCACCAAAGCCGACAAGCTGAAAGGCGGCAAGATAAACAGCAATATCCGCCACTATCTGGAGAAGCTGCACGAACAATGGGAAGAGCTTCCCCCTTATTTCGTCACATCCTCCGAAAACCGAATGGGCCGGGAAGAACTGCTGAACTACATTGAACAGATAAACAAAAACATCAATTCCAAACCGTAATTATTATAACCAAAATGAAAAAATTTGTTTTTTGGCACATATTTGTTGCCGCATTGCTAATGGCCTCCAACAGTCAGGCGCAATCACTGAAAGACTTATTCAATAAAGAGAACATCGAAAAGGTGGTGAATTCCGTAACCGGCAAAAGCACTGCCAGCATGGAAGGGACATGGGTGTATACCGGTTCGGCCATTGAGTTCGAGTCGGATAACCTGTTGCAGAAAGCAGGCGGTTCGGTTGCCGCTAATGCCGCCGAAAACAAACTGAACGAGCAGTTGGCAAAAGTGGGCATCACAGCCGGACAAATGTCTTTTACTTTTAATGCAGACAGCACTTTCACCGCCAAAGTCGGTGCAAAATCCCTGAAAGGGACTTATTCATACGACGCTTCCGAGCAAAAAGCGAATTTGAAATTCATGAAACTGATTCCACTCAATGCCAAAGTGAACTGCACTTCCACCAATATGGATTTGCTGTTCAACTCGGACAAACTCCTAAAACTGATAACCTTGATTTCCAGTAAAAGCAACAGCACCACCCTGAAAACGATCGGTTCGCTTGCAGACAATTACGACGGCATGATGCTCGGCTTCTCCTTGAAAAAGGAATGAGCCCTCCCCTATTGCTGAAAACCAAAAAATAAAACAAAAAAAATCCCCATAAGCGAATACTTACGGGGATTTCTTGTTTGTTATAGAAAGAGCGGAAAACGAGACTCGAACTCGCGACCCTAACCTTGGCAAGGTTATGCTCTACCAACTGAGCTATTTCCGCAAAATGATGCCCTTCCAATAAAGAGCGTGCCCAGAACAGGACTCGAACCTGCATGCCTCTCGACACACGCACCTGAAACGTGCGCGTCTACCAATTCCGCCACCTGGGCAATCATTAAATCAAAGAAAAGAGCGGAAAACGAGACTCGAACTCGCGACCCTAACCTTGGCAAGGTTATGCTCTACCAACTGAGCTATTTCCGCAAAATGATATGTGAAGAGAAGGAGACTCGAACTCCCACGACATAATTGTCACTACCCCCTCAAAGTAGCGCGTCTACCAATTCCGCCACCTCTCCGACATATTCTAAACATTTCATAGAACGTTGCTCCTACCTTTGTGCCCAGAACAGGACTCGAACCTGCATGCCTCTCGACACACGCACCTGAAACGTGCGCGTCTACCAATTCCGCCACCTGGGCATTAGGTAATTGCAACCAAAACGTTGAGCGGAAAACGAGACTCGAACTCGCGACCCTAACCTTGGCAAGGTTATGCTCTACCAACTGAGCTATTTCCGCGTTTGCGGTTGCAAAGGTAGATATTTTCCTTAAACCTGCAAACATTCCGCGCACTTTTTTCACACATAAAATTGGACATTCCATCCAAAAAGAAAGCAGACTTTTGATTATCAACTCATTCGGTCACGATAATCTTCGTAAGAAAATTGCTTGAACAGGTCTGCTTTCCCCTCCTTTGTCCACATGGCAATGGTGGGATGGTGAATTCCATTGAACATATTCGTCTTTACCATTGTATAGTGTATCATGTCCTCAAAAATAATTCTCTCTCCGATTTGCAGCTCATGGTCGAAACTCCACATCCCCATATAGTCGCCGCTCAGGCAAGAATTGCCACCCAGACGATAGACATACGGACCGTCATTTCCCATTTCAGCCCCCCGGACAACCGGCTGATAGGGCATCTCCAGACAATCCGGCATATGGCAGGTGAAACTGACATTCAGAATAGCGGTACGTATGCCGCGGTTTTCCACAAGATCCACCACTTCAGAGGTCAGCACTCCCGTCTGCCAGGTAAATGCAGATCCCGGCTCCAGAATAATGCGCAAATGAGGATAACGCTCTTTCAATCCGCGAAGCAGGCGAATCAGATGTTCCACATCGTAATCCTTGCGTGTCATTAAATGTCCTCCCCCCAGGTTCAGCCATTTTAGTTGCGGAAACCAACGGGAGAATTTCGCTTCCAAATGCTCCAGCGTACGCTCCAACTCATAAGAAGACGATTCGCAATGGCAATGGCAGTGGAACCCGTCAATTCCCTGCGGCAGCACATCGGAGAGTTGTTCGGCCATCACACCGAAGCGGGTGCCGGGAGCGCATGGGTTGTACAGTTCGGTTTCCACCTCCGAATATTCCGGGTTGACGCGTATGCCGCAGGATATGCCCTGCCCGTCCGCCTGAATCATGGGATAGAAACGCCGGAACTGAGCCAATGAATTGAATGTGATATGGCTGCTGCATCGCATAATCTCCGGAAAACCGGCTTCCGTATATGCCGGAGAATAGGTGTGGGCCTTACTGCCGAATTCTTCCAGCGCCAAGCGGGCTTCGTAGACGGAACTTGCCGTAGAATGTTCCACGTACTCCCGGAAGATAGGAAACGAACGCCACATGGCAAAGGACTTGAAAGCAAGAATAATCTCCACTCCTGCCCGGTCGGCAACACTCTTTATCAGTTCGAGGTTCTTCCTCAACAGCTCTTCTTCCATGATGTAACAAGGAGAAGGAAAAAGGTCGAAATCTTTATCTGTCATATTCTTCGTTGTATATTTTTTTCTTATTAGTATCTATTCCTCTACACCCGCCGCCAACAAAGGCTTTTCGGGTCATTAATAAATTCCGGTGGAATTTTACTAAAATTCTTCCGGAGTTTTAGTAAATCGTCAGTCGAATTTTAGTAAAACGGAACCAAGTTTTATTAATGAGCTATTTTATGTAAGCAAATATTGAAATTTATATCAAGAGTATCTGCCATTCTTCGCTACGCTCCTAATGGCAGACAGTTCTTTCACCCTATCACTTTAAAACGTGCGAAACGCAAAAGAAGTTGCTTGTCTCCCGCATTTTTGAAACGGATGGTGGCTTTTGCATTATCGCCCTCGCCTTCCACCTTCATCACTTCGCCCAGACCAAAACGTTCGTGTTCTATCAGTTGCCCCTGTTGCACGATGTTGCCGACTGTGCCTGCCGGCGAAGAAGATGCCGTTCCCATGGAAGGGGTCACACGTTTTAGGTTACGGGGGACGGTCGGAGCAATGACTTCCTGCCGGGTGCGAGAACGGAAAGATGCGGCACTCTCGTCCACCCTGCGCCCCAACCCGGCATCCTGCGGCAATTTGAGGAAACGCACATCAATATCCTTCAAAAAGCGGCTGGGACTTCCAAATTCCATTTTGCCATAGCGGTAGCGGCTCTTGGCATAGGTAAGGAAGCAGTGGTCTTCCGCACGAGTGATGGCCACGTAGAACAAACGCCGTTCTTCTTCCAACGCCCTGGGAGAGTCGCCCACCATACCGCTGGGAAACAGGTTCTCTTCCATGCCCACCACAAAAACATTCCTGAACTCCAGTCCTTTGGCAGAATGTACGGTCATCAGGGTTATCTTTTCATCGTCCCCGTCTTTGTCCGAATCCTGATCTGTCAGCAAAGAAACTTCCGAAAGGAAATCGCCCAGTGTGATGTTGTTGTTGCCTTCCTCCTGCCGCTGTGCGCAAAAGTCGCTCATGCCGTTTGCAAGCTCTTCGATGTTCTCCTTGCGGCTGAGGTTTTCGGGAGAGTTGTCCTGACAGACGTCACCGATGATGCCCGACTGGCGAATGATCTCCGTACCAAGTTCATAGGCGTTTTTCTCGGAAACGCTCTCAATAAAGCCGGTCATCAGATCACGGAAACTTTGCAGTTTGGTCACTGTCCCCTTGTTTATATTCACTCCGTAGGTCAGCGGCTCGCAAAGCACAGTCCACAGACTTACATTGTGGTCGGTAGCGGCAGCGGTGATTTTGCTTACAGTAGTGTCGCCTATTCCACGTGCGGGATAGTTGATGATACGCTTAAAGGCTTCTTCATCATTCGGATTGACAGTGAGGCGGAAATAGGCGATTGTGTCTTTTATCTCCTTACGCTGGTAGAAGGACAAACCTCCATAGATGCGGTACGGCATACTGCGTTTGCGCATGGCTTCCTCGAAAACGCGGCTCTGCGCATTCGTGCGGTATAATATGGCAAAGTCCGAATAGGCATAGTTTCCCTGCCTGCGCAATTCGGCTATCTTATTGATCACGATATCGCCTTCCTCCACATCACTGTACGCCTGATACACTCCGATAGCTTCTCCTTTTTCTTTTTCCGAAAAGACTTCCTTGCGGATTTGCCTTTGGTTCTTTTCTATCAGACTGTTGGCTGCAGAAACGATTGTTTGGGTGGAGCGGTAGTTCTGTTCCAGTTTAAAGACCTTCGTGCCCGGATATACTTTTGTGAAATACAGTATGTTGTCAATATCCGCTCCCCGGAAAGAATAAATGCTCTGTGCATCATCGCCCACCACACAGACGTGCCGGTGCTCCTTGGCCAGTTGGAGCACGATACTGTGCTGGGCGAAGTTCGTGTCCTGATACTCGTCTACCAGAATGTAACGGAACTGCGACTGATAACGGGCAAGCACATCCGGATGATCGCGGAAAAGCAGGAAAGTGTAAAACAGCAAATCATCGAAATCCATTGCATCCGCCTGCCGGCAACGCTCCCAGTAACGGCGGTAAATATCGCGTATGGCAGGCATCTTGGCAGCACAGTCGCCTTCGTAAGCCTCTTTATTGTTGGCATAGCCCGCAGGAGACACAAGGTGATTCTTGGCATTGGAAATGCGGGCCTGCACCGTCCCCGGTTTGTACACCTTTTCATCCAACCCCATCTCCTTGATGATAGAGCGCAACAGGCTTTTGCTGTCTGCCGTATCATAAATGGTGAATCTTGAGGTAAATCCTATCTGTGCGGCTTCCGCATGCAAAATACGTAAGAATATGGAATGGAATGTCCCCATCCAAAGGTGGCGGGCACGCTCCACACCCACCTGCCGGGCAATACGCTCCTTCATTTCACGAGCTGCCTTATTGGTAAATGTGAGTGCAAGAATGTTCCAGGGCTGGTAATCGTTTTCCAGCAGATAAGCTATTTTGTAGGTCAGCACACGAGTTTTTCCCGAACCCGCACCGGCTATCACCAGCGAAGGACCGTCGTTGTAGAGCACCGCAGCACGCTGTCCTTCATTCAGTTCTTGTATATAATCGGACATATTCCTAATAATCTATCGGGTAAAGTTCTGTGCAAAGATAGAAAAAGGTTCGGACACCAGCGAACAATTCCATAGGTTATCACGTTAGTATAATAAAGTTTCAAAACTAAATAATTGAACTTATGAATACGTTATTAATGTCTTTAATGATAATGATTATGTCACATGAAATGCCAAAACTTCCTTACGCCAACAACGCGCTGGAACCTGTAATCAGTCAGCAAACAATAGATTACCATTACGGTAAACATCTACAAACATACGTAAACAACCTGAACAATCTTGTTCCGGGTACAGAGTATGAGAAAAAGGATTTAGTTACCATCGTAGCTACCGCACCCGACGGTGCCATATTTAATAATGCCGGGCAAGTGCTGAACCATACATTGTATTTCCTGCAATTCTCTCCCAAACCTTCGCAAAGCGAACCCACCGGGAAACTGGCAGAAGCCATCAAACGTGACTTCGGCAGCTTTGAGAACTTCAAGAAAGAATTCAATGCAGCGGCAGTCGGCCTGTTCGGCTCCGGCTGGGCATGGCTGTCGGTGGATAAAAACGGAAAACTGCATATCACCAAAGAAGCGAACGGAAGCAACCCCGTACGTTCAGGACTGACTCCGCTGCTGGGCTTCGATGTCTGGGAACATGCATACTATCTGGATTATCAGAACAAACGCGCCGACCACGTCAACGCTCTTTGGAGCATCGTAGACTGGGATGCTGTGGGCAAACGAATGAAATAATCCCCTTATAAAATCCTGTAAAAGCGCATCTATAAGCCGTAAAAGGCAACGCAGATGCGCTTTTTATATGCCTATGAAGGGACAGCAACGGCTGATTAAAACTTACCGTATTCCATATACTCAAGTTTGGCGGGCAGCGTAAAATAAAACGTGGATCCTTCCCCTTTCTTAGACTCTACGCCAATGCCGCCACCGTAATGTTCTATTATAGATTTACAAATAGAAAGCCCCAAACCTGTTCCGCGAATATTATAGTTCATCTTGACAAAACGCTCAAAGATTGCACGCCTGCTCTCCTCTTCAATGCCACACCCGGTATCGGCCACGTAGAAATAGAAGTTCTGATTGCTCAACCTTCGGCAGCCGACCTTCACACAACCTTGCTCGGTAAACTTCAACGCATTCCGTATCAGATTACCGACTACCTGCCCGAAGCGCACCCGGTCAATCCTCAAACGGCATTGGGGAAGCTTTTCTACAAACTCCGCCTGTATGCCCGGCAGACGGGAATGAGCATTCTCGGCTATGCACGTCTCCAGAATCAATGCGTTCACATCCACCTCACCATCGTTATACTCCATTGTGTTGGCTTCAATCTTGGAGTAGTCCAGCAAATCATTCACCAGCTGCAGCAGAACATCCTTGTTTTCATTGATCTCTTTCAGAAATGCCACACGCTGCTCCTTGTCCAAATTATCGGTTTCGGCAAGAATCGTGGTAAATCCAACAATCACATTCAAAGGAGTACGTATCTCATGGGTCATATTTGCAATAAAGGCATTTTGCAACTGACGGCTCTCTTCTGCAACTTCGTTCATTCGCTTCAAGGCCTGGACATGCTTTGACTTACTGATAGAAATAAAAATCATGATAAACAACAGCAGGAGGACTATTACTGCAAGACAGATTACCAATATTTCATTTTTCTGATAGAAATCATTTACTAAATCTGCAAAAACAGCAGTATATGTCAGCTTCATAGTAATTTATTTGTTTTATGAGGAAGTGTATGTGCATGCAAAGATAGGAAAGAAAATACAAAATGCAGAAAAGAAAATACAATTATTAAAATCGGAAATTCATATTCTTACAAATAAATTAGGCCGCAACCTTATAAAAATAAGATTTACGGCCTAATTCACCCTATCCAGTTCGCCTTACGGCGCCCATTTCATTTCTTAGCCTTCAATGGCAGCCTGTGCCGCTGCGAGTCTTGCAATAGGCACGCGGAACGGAGAACAACTGACATAATTCAAACCTACCTTATGGCAGAATTTAACCGACGAAGGTTCACCGCCATGTTCACCGCAGATGCCACACTTCAAGTCCGGACGGATAGCGCGACCTTTTTCGGTAGCCATACGCACCAATTGCCCTACTCCGTTCTGATCGAGCACTTGGAACGGGTCTACTTTCAGGATCTTCTTTTCCAGATAAATCGGCAGGAAAGAAGCGATGTCGTCGCGTGAATAACCGAAAGTCATCTGCGTCAAGTCATTCGTACCGAATGAGAAGAATTCAGCAGAAGAAGCAATACGGTCTGCCGTAAGAGCCGCACGCGGGATCTCAATCATTGTACCTACTTTGAATTCAATGCTATCGCCTACTTCAGCAAACAACTTGGCGGCTTCAGCGCGGATAACCTCTTCCTGTTGCTTGAATTCGTACAGAATACCCGTCAACGGAACCATGATTTCGGGATGTGTCTCCACACCTTCTTTCTTCAATTCCAAAGCGGCACCGAGGATGGCACGCGTCTGCATCTGTGTGATTTCCGGATAAGTATTACCCAAACGGCAACCGCGGTGTCCCAGCATAGGATTGTGTTCGCAAAGAGCCTCTACACGTTGCTGGATATACTGCAAACTTACACCCATGGTATCTGCCATTTCCTGTTGTCCTTTCAAATCATGAGGAACAAACTCGTGCAAAGGCGGGTCAAGCAGACGAACAGTCACCGGACAACCCTCCATAGCCTTGAAGATACCCTTGAAGTCAGCCTGCTGATATGGCAAAATCTTAGCCAATGCCTTGCGACGTCCTTCCGCATCTTCCGCCAGAATCATTTCACGCATGGCTTTGATTTTCTCACCCTCAAAGAACATGTGTTCCGTACGGCAAAGACCGATTCCTACCGCACCGAAATTACGTGCCACCTGAGCATCATGCGGAGTATCCGCATTGGTGCGTACCTGCAATCTCGTATATTTATCAGCCAACTGCATCAACTCGGCAAAATCACCGGAAAGCTCGGCTGCTTTTGTTTCCACCTTTCCTTTATAAACCTCACCGGTGCTACCGTTCAAGGAAATGAAATCTCCCTCTTTCAGCACCACACCGTCCACTTCAACCGTACGGGCTTTATAGTCGATGTTCAATGCTCCGGCACCGGACACACAACACTTACCCATGCCACGAGCCACAACAGCAGCGTGCGATGTCATGCCGCCACGTGCGGTCAGGATACCTTCGGCAACAGCCATACCTGCCAAATCTTCCGGAGAAGTTTCTATACGCACCATCACCACGCGCTTACCGCCGGCATGCCATTCGGCAGCATCTTCGGCAAAGAACACAATCTGTCCGCAAGCTGCACCCGGAGAAGCCGGAAGGCCGCGAGTCAAAACCTTGGCCTGCTTCAAAGCCGTCTTGTCAAACACAGGGTGAAGCAATTCATCCAACTTATTGGGTTCGCAACGCAGCAAAGCCGTCTTTTCGTCAATCATACCTTGATGCAGCAAGTCGGTGGCAATCTTCACCATAGCCGCGCCGGTACGCTTGCCGTTACGTGTCTGGAGGAACCAGAGTTTACCTTCCTGTACGGTGAACTCCATGTCCTGCATATCTCTATAATGGTTTTCCAGCTTGGTCTGCAAAGCATCCAGTTCCTTATATATTTCGGGCATTGCCTCTTCCATAGAAGGATATTTGGCCGCACGTTCTTCTTCACTCACACCGGCAAGTTCGGCCCAACGCTTCGAACCGATAATAGTGATCTGTTGCGGAGTACGGATACCGGCCACAACGTCTTCACCCTGCGCGTTAATCAGATATTCGCCGTTGAAGAGGTCTTCGCCCGTAGCAGCATCGCGGCTAAAGCAAACTCCTGTAGCGGAAGTGTCTCCCATATTGCCGAACACCATTGCCTGAACGCTTACAGCCGTACCCCATTCATCAGGAATTCCCTCCATTTTACGATACAGGATAGCGCGTTCGTTCATCCACGAGTTGAATACGGCGCAGATAGCTCCCCACAACTGTTCGTAGGCACAGGTCGGGAAGTCTTTTCCGGTCTGTTCCTTTACGGCAGCCTTGAATCTCTTTACAAGCTCCTTGAGGTCTTCCACTTCCAGTTCATTATCCAGCTTCACGCCTTTAGCATGCTTCACATCTTCTATAATGGCTTCAAACGGATCGACATCTTCTTTGTTGACCGGCTTCATACCCAATACTACATCGCCGTACATCTGCACGAAACGACGGTATGAATCCCATGCGAAACGGGCATTGCCGGTCTTGCGGATCAACCCTTCTACAACTTCATCGTTCAAACCGAGGTTAAGGATTGTATCCATCATGCCGGGCATGGAAGCACGTGCACCCGAACGTACGGAAACCAACAACGGATTATCTATGTCGCCGAATTTGGAACGCATCAGCGTTTCTACGTGTGCAATGGCATTTTCTACTTCCTGCTTCAACAAGGCAACAACCTTGTCCTGCCCCATTTCATAATATTCTGTGCAAACTTCTGTTGTAATTGTAAAGCCCGGAGGAACCGGAACTCCGATAAGGTTCATCTCTGCCAAGTTGGCCCCCTTACCTCCCAAAAGGTTTCTCATGCCGGCTTTTCCTTCTGCCTGACCGTTACCAAAGGTATAAACTCTTTTTTTGTCCATAATATAAATTTAAAGTTTCTGATTGTGATTTTTTCCATTTTTCTGTTCGCAAATCTAAGTATATTTCACAGACTAGAAAACTTTTTGAGAAAAAACTTTAATGCAAAATGCAATTTCGACATTGCAATATTTAATCTTTCAATTCATAGAGAGAAATCCCGAAAAAATACCTATTTTTGCCACTGAATTTATTATACTGGTGTAAAAGTGGCAAGAAAGAGAAAAGAACTTCCCCTATTAGAGAAGGTGGAAATAACGGATGTGGCTGCCGAAGGAAAAGCCATTGCAAAGGTCAATGATTTGGTAATTTTCGTACCATATGTCGTTCCGGGTGATGTAGTAGACCTGCAAATTAAGAGAAAGAAACATCATTATGCTGAAGCTGAAGCGGTGAAGTTCCATGAATACTCCCCCGTAAGAGCAGTCCCGTTCTGCCAGCACTACGGTGTTTGCGGCGGTTGCAAATGGCAGGTGCTCCCCTATTCTGAGCAGATACGATATAAGCAAAAACAAGTAACGGACAACCTTACCCGCATCGGGAAAATAGAACTTCCGGAAATATTGCCGATACTCGGTTCCGAAAAAACGGAGTTCTACCGGAATAAACTCGAGTACACTTTTTCCAACAAACGCTGGCTGACGACGGAAGAAGTCCGGCAGAATGTAGTGTATGAGCAAATGAATGCGGTGGGTTTCCACATACCCAATGCGTTTGACAAAGTATTGGCCATAGAGAAATGTTGGCTGCAGGATGACATATCCAACCGCATCCGCAATGCCGTACGCGACTTTGCTTACGAGCACGATTATTCGTTCATCAATCTGCGCACTCAGGAAGGAATGTTACGCAACATGATTGTACGCACTTCCAGTACCGGCGAACTGATGGTTATCCTCATCTGCAAAATAGAGAAAGACGAGGAAATGGCTTTGTTCAATCAGTTATTGCAATATGTGGCAGATACTTTCCCCGAAATAACGTCTTTGCTATACATTATTAATAATAAATGCAACGACACCATCACCGACCTCGACGTACATACCTTCAAAGGCAAAGATCACATCTTTGAGGAAATGGAGGGACTGCGCTTCAAGATAGGCCCCAAGTCTTTCTACCAGACTAATTCCGAACAGGCATACAACCTATACAAAGTTGCCCGTAACTTTGCCGGACTCACCGGTAACGAATTGGTCTACGACCTTTATACCGGTACAGGAACCATTGCCAACTTCGTATCCAAGCAAGCACGCCAGGTCATCGGGATTGAATATGTGCCCGAAGCCATTGAAGACGCCAAAGTCAATTCGGAAATCAACGGCATACAAAACACATTGTTCTTTGCCGGCGACATGAAAGACATGCTGACGCAGGATTTCATCAATGAATACGGACGCCCGGATGTAATTATCACCGACCCTCCCCGCGCAGGCATGCATCAGGATGTGATTGACGTTATCCTGTTTGCAGAGCCCAAACGGATTGTATACGTAAGCTGCAACCCGGCCACCCAGGCAAGAGACTTACAGTTGCTCGATGCAAAATACAAAGTAAAAGCTGTCCAACCGGTGGATATGTTCCCGCATACTCATCATGTGGAAAACGTGGTATTGCTTGAGTTGAAAAATCCGGCATAAAGAGAAGGGAAATCTAAAGTAGTACTTTAGGAAGCTGAAATAGAACTTTAGAGAGCTATTAAATCATTAATCACAAATTATTATTCTCGTGGCAAAAGAAAAAATTAGAGCAAGAGCACGCACGCAATATACGGACTATATGGTGAAGGAGCCTATGGAACTGATGGAATTCCTGGCTGCCAAAATGCCGGATGCCAGTCGTACCAAGCTGAAATCATTATTGAGCAAGCGCATTGTATATGTAGACAGTGTTATCACCACACAATACAATTTCCCTTTGAAACCCGGCATGAAAGTGCAAATCAGTCGTGAGAAAGGGCGCAAAGAGTTCAGCAACAGACTGCTGAAAATAGTATATGAGGATGCTTATATCATTGTTGTCGAGAAGATGCAGGGGCTGTTGTCCGTCAATACGGAAAGGCAGAAGGAACGCACTGCCTACACCATATTAAACGAATACGTTCAACGGTCGGGCAGGCAACATCGCGTATATATCGTGCACCGTTTGGATCGTGACACGTCGGGATTGATGATGTTTGCCAAAGACGAAAAGACACAGAACACATTGCGTGACAACTGGCATAACATTGTAACAGACCGACGCTATGTAGCTGTTGTTGCAGGTGAAATGGAAAACAATGCCGGCATGGTAAGATCATGGCTTACCGACCGCAAACTTTACGTATATTCCAGTCCGACGGACGATGGCGGAAAAGAGTCTGTTACTCATTATCGTACTATAAAACGTGCCAACGGCTTCTCGCTTGTAGAATTGGTTCTGGAAACGGGACGCAAGAACCAAATTCGTGTACATATGCAGGATTTGGGACATCCCATTATAGGCGACGGACGATATGGACTGGAAGAGGTAAATCCCATCAACCGACTGGCGCTGCACGCTTTCAAGCTCTGTTTCCATCATCCAGTAACCGGAGAACTGATGCAGTTTGAAACACCTTATCCGGGGGAGTTCAAGAAATTGTTTCTAAAACAGAAATAAAGCGGTTCCGCACGATACAGTTCAAAACATAAAAAAAGGAAGGCTGCCATGAAACAGCCTTCCTTTTTTTATATCAATATCCCACTCGACGCAAGACTAAGGAAATACCATCATAGCCCTCCAAATAGTCTTCGTAATAATCATAATACCAACCGGAAAGAGAGACGCGGTCGGCCCATGAACCCGCAATACATGCTCTATCATTATGGCCGAAGTCCAATATTA
The DNA here is from genome assembly GCF_025146565.1 of Bacteroides eggerthii. Lineage (NCBI taxonomy): Bacteria > Pseudomonadati > Bacteroidota > Bacteroidia > Bacteroidales > Bacteroidaceae > Bacteroides > Bacteroides eggerthii. The sequence continues at coordinate 2,964,908 of NZ_CP102258.1, forward strand.
TTGTACCGGACGGCGCATCCCAATATTGTTCATCTTCAAAATACCAGTCGAAAGTACCGGAGTCTCCCCCTTCTATCCGATAACTGCCGGTTCTGTTCTCGTTGAAGATAAAAGAAGCATCACGAGCTCCGACTTGCCCTGCCCATGTACCAGACAACCAATATTCCGTATCATCCGTTTCACAAGAACTTAATCCCAATACCAGAATACATAGAAGCAACACTCTCGAATATTTCATCATATTATTCCTTATCCTTTACTATTTATAATTCGCATCTACCAACATCATCACTTCTCCGTTCAGTTTTCCGGACAAATAATGTTCACGTACCCATACATTCTCAAATATCTTGGCTGTGTTATCGGCAAAAGTCAATCGTATAGCCTCCTTACTCTCATCCAGCCAACGCCATGAAAATTCCCGGTCAACAGTAACCTTACCACCGGCTTCATAGGTTATCGTAACTTCCTGCCCCTTATTGTTTGCACCGAACTTAAGCAGATAGGTATATGCTTCACCATCTTCTCCCGATTCATCCACCCAATTCTTTCCACATAATTTCTCATCACTATTCTGTATTGTAGTATAATAAATATCATCTCCACAAGAAGCCATTCCCATAGTTATTACACACAACAGCATTATTTTCGCAAAATCTAAAATCTTCATGTTTATCAAGTTTAGTTAATATTTATGGGCAAACATACATAAAAATATTGAAACACTTAATACTTCGCCTGAAATTTCTTGTAGAAGACAGCGAATAAAACAAAACCCACCAACGCAAAAGGCACACCTGCCAAAGCCGGATAACGGTATCCGCCGCTAAGAGCCAATCCACCTACGTATGCTCCGATAGCATTACCCAAATTGAACGCTATTTGCACACAAGCGCCACCCAGCATCTCTCCGCCGGGAGCAACACGAATAATCAACACCTGTTCGGGACTTGAAACAGCAAACAACCCTGCTGTACAAAGTGCCATCAGAATGGCAGAACACCATGGGTTGGGCGACAGGAAAAATATCATCAGCAACAAGATACAAATCATACCTTGCACTACCGTACCAACCTTACCCGGAGTATATCTGTCGGAAAGTCTGCCACTCACAAGATTGCCGACCACCATGCCAAAGCCTGCCAGAACCATCAATGCCGTCACGCTTTCAGCGCTAAAACCTGAGACATTTGTCAGCAACGGTGTAATGTAACTATACCAACAGAAAACCCCGCCATTGCCCAAAGCAGTCGCCCCCAATATCAACCAGGGAGCAGGTGTCTTTAAGAAGCGAAATTGACCTTTGAAACCGGTATCTTTCAGTCCCTCTATCACAGGAACCCACCGCCATATATAATAAAGGACGATCAGCCCCCAACAACCCACCAGCAAGAATGTCACCCGCCAAGAGAGCATATGGCTCAATGAAGTACCCAGCGGTACGCCAAACAAATTGGCAACCGTCATGCCTGCTATCATAATGGATACGGCTTCCGAGCTTTTTCCCTCATCCGCCAGCTTGCCTGCCACAATAGATGCAACTCCAAAATATGCCCCATGCGGCAAGCCCGAAATGAAACGCGCTGCCAACAGCAACCAGTAATCGGGAGCCATTGCGGCACCCAGATTCCCCACCAGCATCAAGGCCATCAACACCAGCAGAATATGTTTCAACGGACGTTTGCGTGCCACAATCAGCATAGGGGCACCGGCACACACTCCCAGTGCGTAGGCAGAAATGAAATGTCCCGCAACCGGAATACTAATATTTAAATCTCGGGCAACATAAGGCAAAATACCCATCATTGTGAATTCGGCAATACCCAATCCTAACGTACCGAATGCTAATGCAATAAGACTCTTCTTCATCTGAAAAAATACAACCTATATAACAATCTTTTTACCGCCGCAAAAGTAATATATTGTACGTTCTTAAACTATTTATTTTATAAAAAACCAACTAAAAATTTGTACAGCACAAATATAACCTATACTTTTGGCCCTCCGAAAATATAGGACTTCTCCTATATATTACAATTCAATAACTAATTTGTATAACTAAAAGTTAAGAAGAAAAAGATGAAAAAGTTTGTAATCTTATTATTTGTTGCAATGGCTGCTTTATCAGCAAAAGCGCAGGTTTATGTTGGTGGAACAGTGGCTTTATGGCACAATGACGACCTTGACGCAACAACTTTTGCGTTGAATCCGGAAGTAGGATACAACCTGAACGAGAAACTGGCTATCGGTGGTGTATTGACATTTGCACACAGCAAGCTGGATGAAGGAAAATACAATGCCTTCGCCCTTGCACCATACGCACGTTACTCTTATTATGAAAACAAAGTTGTCCGTCTTTTCATTGACGGAGGACTGGGCTTCTCCACTCAAAAGGTAAAAGGTTTGGATTCCGTAAACGGTTTTGAAATCGGTTTCAAACCGGGTATCGCCATCAAACTGAATGACAAGTTCAGCGTACTTGCCAAATGCGGTTTCCTGGGTTACAGAGACGATTATATGGATACGGAAAGCGGTTATGGCTTTGGCTTCACCAGCGAGGACCTTTCAGTAGGTTTCCACTATGAGTTCTGATTCATACCAAACATTGATATGTCAAAGGGGTGTTCCGCAGGAGCATCCCTTTTTTATTACCATGCCATCAACGGCACAAGACACACGCACCCTGAGAAGAAAAAAACAAGGAAAAGGCGGTTCCGATAAATGTTTTTCCGCTTCCGATGGTACAAGCGCCTGCAATATTGTGTACTTTTGCAGTATCATAAAAAGAAAATGCAATGAAAAAGTTCGTAAAAGGAGTCCGGTTTACTCCTAAAAATTATTCCGATGAAGTAGAAGCCAAAATTCAACATTATAAAAGAGAAGGTTACAAACTACCGTCAAGACATTTATTGCGTACAGAAGAACAACTGGCAGGCATACGCGAAAGTGCAAAAATAAACACCGCATTGCTCGATTACATTTCAGAGAATATTCGCGAAGGGATGTCTACCGCAGAAATAGACCACATGGTATATTGCTTCACGACAGACCATGATGCCATTCCCGCCCCTTTCCTGTACGAGGGGTTCCCAAAAAGCGTATGCGTCAGCATCAATGACGTAGTGTGCCATGGCATCCCCAGCACCAAAGAATTTCTGCGCAGCGGAGATATTGTCAACGTAGATGTATCTACCATATATAAAGGATATTTCTCCGACGCCTCGCGCATGTATATGATCGGAGAGGTAAGCCCGGAGATGCAACGCCTCGTACAAGTAACCAAAGAATGTCGCGACCTCGGCATACAAGCTGCCCGGCCTTGGGTACGACTGGGCGACGTCGGCGCCGCCATTCAAGAACACGCCGAGAAGAACGGTTACAGTGTAGTGCGCGACCTCTGCGGACATGGCGTAGGCGTCAAGTTCCATGAAGAGCCGGATGTGGAACACTTCGGCAAGCGTGGTACGGGCATGCTGATAGTACCGGGAATGACGTTCACCATCGAACCGATGATCAACATGGGCACTTACGATGTTTTCATTGACGAAGCCGACGGCTGGACAGTATGCACAGACGACGGCCTGCCTTCCGCCCAATGGGAAAGCATGATCCTTATTACCGAAGACGGAAACGAGATACTGACGCAATAAGCATAAGCCCGCAGGCCGCAGGATATTCCCCGGTGCGGTACTCTCCGTACCAACCGTTGGTATTCCTTGTACCACACTTTGGTATTCCTTGTACCAACCGTTGGTATTATCGGTACCCAACGTTGGTACAACGGATACCACCCTTTGAAACAGAATTTTCAGTTCATTGCAACTATATTTCCCATACATCATTATGAATATCGTACTATTAGTCGTTGGAATTATCGCAGGAGCCATTATCGGCTATTTGACAGCCGGCAGAAAAGCCGCTGCCCTAAAAACACAAGTAGAAGCCGCCGAAGAGCGTGAAGCCCTACTGAATCGCACCGCCGAAGAACGTATCACCCGCGAACGTTCCATTGCGGAAGAACGCTTGCAGGAGGCTAACCGCCAAGCCTCGGAACGCCTTAGCGCACAAGAACGGCTCTTTGCCGAACGCATTTCCGAACAGGCACGCAATCTCAATGAACGCCTTGCCCAGCAGGAACGTTCTTTCTGCGAACGCCTTGCCGAGCAGCAAAAGCAATGGGAACAGCGCCTCACCCAACAGAAGGAAGAGGCCGAAGCCCTGCACAAACGCATGAATACGGAGTTTGAGAACCTTTCAAACCGCATCTTCCAAAGCAAAACCGAAGATTTCACCAAACTAAATGCCGAACATCTGGGCAACCTGCTGCGTCCGTTGGACGAAAAGATAAAAGATTTCAAGGAAAAGGTAGAGCAAGTGTACAGCACCGAAGCCAAAGAGCGCTTCTCCTTAGGCGAGCGCATCAAGGAACTGGTGGAGCTGAACAACCGTCTCAGCGAAGACGCCAACAACCTGACACGCGCCCTGAAGGGAGACTCCAAAATGCAAGGCAACTGGGGTGAGATGATTTTAGAGCGCCTGCTGCAAGCATCAGGCCTGATTGAAGGCGAGCACTATTTCCGTCAGGAGTTTCTGAAAGACGAACGAGGGGAAGCTATTGTCAGTGAAGAAAGCGGACAAAAGATGCAGCCGGACATCCTTATCAAATACCCAGATGAACGCGAAATGATAATAGACTCCAAAGTGTCTCTCACTGCCTACGCAGCCTATACATCTGCCGAAGACCGGGAAGAGCAGGCACGTTGGCTCAAGGCGCATTTGCAGTCTGTCCGCAGCCACATCGATGAACTCAGCCGGAAGGATTATTCGCACTATGACATCAAATCGCCGGACTTCGTAATGATGTTCATTCCCACCGAAGGCGCTTATCTGCTTGCCATACAGAGCGATGCCAACCTTTGGGAATACGCCTACAATAAGAAAGTCGTATTGATGAGCCCCACCAACCTCATCAGCGCCCTGCGTCTCTCGCTCGACCTGTGGAAACGGGAAAACCAAGTGAAAAACGTACAGGCTATCATCAAACGCGGTACGGCCCTGTATGAAAAGATAGTAGGCTTCACCGACACTTTCCTCACCCTCGGCGACCGCATGGCGACTTTGCAAAAAGACTATGACAAGGCGCTCAACCAATTGTCCGAAGGAAACGGAAGTGTAGTCCGCCAAGCAGAAATGCTGAAAGATATGAGCCTCACCCCCAAAAAGCGTATCTCGGCAAGACTGCTGCCTAAAGAAGAGATACAGGAAGAAACGGAAGATGAAGAATAAAACTCAAGGCCAGCCAAAGGAAGTTATTCAGCTTTCGGCAACACTATGTTCAGCACCACATATCCCAATACCCCAGCGAGCAACGTTCCTAAAAGCACGCCGAATTTTGCTTGGTTCAACAGTTCCGGATATGCATCTGCAAACGAAAGGTTGGCTATAAACAAAGATACCGTAAAGCCGATGCCTCCCAGCAGGGAAACGCCTGCTATATTTTTCCAATTCATGCCGGCAGGCATCAGGGCCAAACCACTTTTTATCGATAGCCACGTAAACAGATATATACCCAGGAATTTGCCCAAAAGCAGACCGGCAGCCACAGCCATACTTACATCTCCCACAATATTGCCGCTACCGCTGAATACCACACCGGCATTGGCAAAGGCAAACAAAGGTAAAATCACAAAGTTCACAGCCCCATGCAAATTGTCCTCCAACGACTGCAACGGGCTGATAACATGATCGGACGCACGTTCCACCTGTTTCAACGTAGCAATCTGCGCATTTGTCAGCACTATATTATCCGATTTGGAGGCAGGGAACTCCCCTATAATATCACGAATTCGCTTGATATATTTACCGGCATCCAGACGGGGACGGGCCGGTATCACGAATGCCAGTATCACCCCGGAAATAGTGCTATGTATGCCCGACTGCAAGAAGAGGTACCAAATTATTATACCGAAGAACAAAAAGAAAATCTTCTGCGTCACCCCCAACTTGCCCATATAATAAAGGAATATATACAGGATAGCCGCTACAATCAGGTATCCGTATGCCACGTCAGTACTATAAAACAGTGCAATCACCAATATTCCCCCGATGTCATCAACCACAGCAAAAGCAGTCAGGAATATCTTCAGGCTCAACGGAACACGCTTGCCCAGCAAACTGAGCACCCCCAAAGAAAACGCAATATCCGTGGCCATAGGAATGGCCATTCCCCTGGTTTCAGGAGTACCGGAAATAACCAATAACGAATAAATCAGAACCGGAACCACCATGCCGCCACATGCCGCGACAAAAGGTAAAGCAGCCTTCCGGAAAGAAGACAGTTCCCCTACCAGCAACTCACGCTTTATCTCCAACCCCACTGCCAGAAAGAACACTGTCATCAGACAGTCATTGATGAATTCTATCATTTTCAACGGATGCCCGCCATGCGAAAGTAAATTGAAATTACCGACACGCAGATGAAGTTCCTGAAGCAGGAAGTCCTGATATATCGGCGACAAAGAAGAGTTGGCTATGAGAGCAGCCAGAATAGCGGTCAGAAACAAAAGGATACTCGCCACTATATTCAGCGAGGAAATGTGTTTCACAGTACGTAGAATAATCATAAGTATTTGATTTAAGATTTTATCCTTCTCCGGAAAGAAGGTGTGTCAAAACTAACATTAACTATCATTTTACTCTGTCATTAGCTTCGCTCAAAACCTCTTCTGCCTTTTTCATTAAGGTATAGTCAGAGCGAAGCGAAGAACCTACTCTCTTTGTGAGTAGGAGAAGAGATGCTTCACTACGTTCTGCATGACAGACTATACATTAGCGTAAGAAATAAAAAGATATTTTGAGCGAAGCTAATGATATGCTTGTCAGAGTTTTGACACACCCTCCCTATAAACCTGACAGCGCCACTTTCCTCACCCACAACACAAATATAGCTGTTAAAATTAAATCAAGCACTATGTATGTGAATTATTTAGCAGCTAATCCAATTTCAGCACAGCCAGGAATGCTTTCTGCGGAACTTCTACGTTACCGATTTGCTTCATCCTTTTCTTACCTCTCTTCTGCTTTTCAAGCAGCTTGCGTTTACGGCTTACGTCACCTCCATAACATTTTGCAGTAACATCCTTACGAACTGCCTTTATTGTTTCGCGGGAAATAATCTTAGCCCCGATAGCCGCCTGAATGGCAATATCAAACTGCTGCCTTGGAATCAGGTCTTTCAGTTTCTCGCACATCCGGCGTCCCAACTCGTAGGCGTTATCAAAGTGAGTCAAGGTAGAAAGCGCATCCACCGGTTCGCCATTCAACAGAATATCCAGCTTTACCAGTTTGGACGGACGGAATCCGTTTGCATGATAGTCAAAAGAAGCATACCCTTTGGAAATACTTTTCAGCTTATCGTAAAAGTCGATAACGATTTCTCCAAGCGGCATGTCATAGTATATCTCCACACGATTACCGGAAATATATTCCTGTTTCACCAACTCACCGCGCTTACCCAGGCATAGCGTCATAATCGGTCCGATATAGTCCGTAGTAGTAATCACAGATGCGCGGATGTAGGGCTCTTCAATGCGGTCTATCAACGTTGGATCGGGCATGCTGCCGGGATTATGCACCTCGGTCATGTGTCCCTGCTTGTCATAAATGTTATAAGACACGTTAGGCACAGTAGTGATGACATTCATATCGAACTCGCGGTCCAAACGCTCCTGCACAATCTCCATATGAAGCAGTCCCAGGAACCCGCAACGGAAACCAAAACCCAGCGCCAATGAAGACTCCGGCTGGAAAGTCAATGAAGCATCATTCAGTTGCAATTTCTCCAACGAAGAGCGCAAATCTTCAAAATCTTCCGCCTCAATAGGATATACACCGGCAAAAACCATTGGTTTCACTTCCTCAAACCCGGCAATAGCTTCCTTACATGGACGGGCTATGTGGGTAATCGTATCACCTACCTTTACTTCTTTGGAAGTCTTGATGCCCGATATGATATAACCTACGTCACCCGTACGCAATTCCTGCCGGGCCACCATATCCATTTTCAAAACACCTATTTCGTCCGCATCGTATTCCTTGCCCGTATTGAAGAACTTCACCTTGTCTCCCTTCCGGATGACACCGTTCACAATCTTGAAGTAAGCAATAATGCCCCGGAAAGAGTTGAATACAGAATCGAAGATCAGAGCCTGCAACGGTGCTTCCTCATCACCTTCGGGATGCGGAACACGCTCAACGACTGCCTCAAGAATCTCCTCAACCCCCATTCCCGTCTTACCGGAAGCGCGGATTATCTCCTCACGCTTACAGCCAAGCAACTCTACAATTTCATCCTCTACTTCTTCGGGCATGGCGCTCGCCATATCACACTTATTGATAACCGGAATAATCTCCAAGTCATGCTCGATGGCCATGTAGAGATTGGAAATGGTTTGCGCCTGCACGCCTTGAGACGCATCCACAATGAGCAACGCCCCCTCACAAGCGGCAATAGAGCGAGACACCTCGTATGAGAAGTCCACATGTCCCGGGGTGTCTATCAGGTTCAGAATATACTTCTCCCCCTTGTACATATACTCCATCTGGATAGCATGGCTCTTAATGGTGATACCTCTCTCCTTCTCCAAGTCCATATCATCCAACATCTGTCCTTCAGTCACTTGAATAGTATTGGTGAACTCCAGCAGACGGTCAGCTAAAGTTGATTTACCATGATCGATATGGGCAATGATGCAAAAGTTACGTATATTCTTTTTCATTTGTTTCTAAAATTTTGGTGTGCAAAGATACTAAAAGGAGAAGACAAAAAAAAATGCGTTGATAACATATCAAATGTATCAACGCATTTTTTATAACATTCCAATCTCTTTCTTAGTTCAGTTTTACAAACAGTTCGCCTTCAACTTCTTGAGTAGAAATTTTATCTTCTCTCAACAACCAGCCAAGACCCAGGAACAAATCTTTGTCTACCAATTTCGTAGCTTTCTTGATTTGCTTAGCAGTTAAACCTTCAGTTCCATTCAGTACATTCCAAATTTTTCCTGCAGTTTCACCAGCTTTCTCTTTCAACATTTTCTCTTTATTTTTAGTTAGACATGCTTAAAAATCCGTTTCCCACAAAGAAGAATCAGATTTTATTTCAGCGGCAAAGATAGTTATTTTTATGTTATATAACACGTTAACTACCTTTTTTTTCGCTTTTCTGTCATAAAAACGGCTAATTTCTGCTTATTTCTGCTGTTTTTCCAAATACTCGGCCCATATTGTCGCCGCCTCTTCCACCATTTTCGCACAAGGACGCTTGGCATAATATTGTTCCGTACGCGCTTCGGGAGTGGAAGAACCTTCCGGTTTCTTCAATCCCAGCAACTCAGCGCAGATCATTGAACCGTTACGCTTCTTGAACTCTTCTGCAAGTTCCTGCACCAACGCATAATTGGCGGCTTTTCCCTCGCGGTCTTTACCGTCGACGGCGCCTTTTTCCAGTCCCGCCAGCAAAAACATACCACAGGCGGCGCCACAAGTCTGACGCATCCGTCCGATGCCCCCACCAAAGGAAGCAGACATCCGCAATGCCTGTTCTTCCGTAAAGCCATACATGTCTGCAAAAGCAGCCACTACCGATTGTGAGCAGTTGTACCCGCTTTTAAACAGTCCAACAGCTTTTTCTATTCTGTCATTCGTCATATCTCAATCTGCTATTTCCAACATCATAGGACAATGATCCGAGTGTACTGCATCATTCAGGATACGCGCATCTTTCAGCATCGGACGCACCGGCTCATTCACCATACAATAATCTATACGCCAACCTTTATTCTTCGCCCGCGAATTGAAACGATAGCTCCACCATGTATACTCCTGCTTGTCGGGATGAAGCAGGCGGAAAGTATCTATGAAACCTTCATTCAGAAAACGGGTCATCCATTCCCTCTCCTCCGGCAAGAAACCACTATTCGTGGCGTTACGGACGGGATCGTGAATGTCTATTGCTTCATGGCAGATATTATAATCTCCGCAAAGGATTAATTTAGGACGGGTGCGCTGCAGCTCCACTACATATTGACGGAACTTTTCCAACCACACCATCTTAAATGCCTGCCGTTCGTCACCGCTTGTTCCCGAAGGATGATAAACACTCACAATGGACAAGTCGCCATAATCGGCACGCATAAAGCGCCCTTCACTATCATATTCCTCCATGCCCATGCCATATTCCACATGGTCCGGTTCACGTTTGGTCAGGATGGCTACTCCGCTATACCCTTTCTTCCGGGCCGAATACAAATAATGCTTGTATCCCAATGCGTCCAACGCCTCTGCCGGATACTGCTCCGGCTGCAATTTGGTTTCCTGCAGGCACAACACATCCGGTTGTTCGTTTGCCAGCCATTCGGGAAGTCCCTTAGTTACGGCAGCCCGCAAACCGTTTACATTATAGGTTATAATCTTCATATCTGTATATTGTTGAATCCACTTATTCAGCTTTTTTGTGTTGCTTTTCCCATTCCAGCAATTGTACCTTATGTTCCAATCCCCAATGGTAACCGCCCAACGTCCCGTCGGTACGTAGCACCCGGTGGCAGGGAATCAATACGGCAACCGGATTATCCCCAATTGCCGTACCTACGGCCCGATACGCCTTCGGATTTTGCAATGCTGCAGCAATCTCTCCGTAAGTAGCTGTTTCACCGAAAGGTATTTTCAGCAATTCGTTCCATACACGTAACTGAAAATCAGTTCCTTTCAGATGCAAAGGCACTGTCTCCATATTTTCCTCATCCGCAGACAAAGCGGCCAGTGCCCTACGTTGATGCTCATCCGTACCTATCTCAAAAAACACTCCGGGAAATCTGTTCATCATCTCGCTCTCTGCCATATCTCTACCCCTCACTACGAAAGCCATATAGCATACGCCTTGAGGTGTTGAAGCAACCAACACTTCTCCCAGAAATGTCTCTGCAAAAGAAAACTTTACTGTCAGCCCCGGAAGTTTATGTGACAGTCCGCCGTCAGCCAACTTTTCTATTGTTATAAATCTTTCATTCAATAAGTTCCGCTCCATTATAAACTAGATATTAATAACATAATATTCAATACAGTCACAACGATAGCAATCGTGTAAAGCACCAATGTGCTCCACCTGCTATTTACGTATTGTCCCATTACTTTGCGGGACGAAGTGAGACTTACTTGCAGGAACACCGTAAATGGTAACTGAATACTCAAAATCATCTGCGAAATCAGCAGTCCTTTAAAAGGGTCCCCAATAAAGAAAATCAACAATAATGCAATACCTAAGGAAAGAATCACCCCCACCTGGGAGTGGCTGTCCTTAATGTGGTATGACTCACCGAAAATACCGGCAAATATGGAGCCTGCCGCCATGCCGCTTGTTATTGTGGAAGATATGCCCGCCATCAACAAAGCCAGCGCAAACACTACGGCAGCACTGCTTCCCAGCAAGGGTTCCAACAGTGACTTTGCCTGTTGCAGTTCCTCTACCTGAATTCCACTCTTAAAGAAAGTAGCGGCAGCCAGCAAAATCATCGCACTATTAATGGCCCACCCCACAATCATCGAAAACAGCGTGTCAAACAGTTCATACTTCAAGACCTTACGAATCGAAGCATCATCCTGTTTGTTGTACTCATGGCTCTGTATCACCTCCGAGTGAAGGAACAAATTATGAGGCATCACCACAGCTCCAAGCACGCTCATTATAATAAGCATGCTCCCTTCCGGAAACGAGGGCGTCACCCACCCCTGCACAGCCACCGGCCAGTCAATCTTAACGAGAAACAGTTCATAGATGAACGAAAGCCCTATGACAGACACAAATGCAATGATGGAGCGCTCTATTTTCTTATAAGAATTAGTGAAAAGCATTACTGAAACGAAAACCGCAGTCAGCACCGAACCCCATACAATCGGAATGTCCAGTAACATCTGCAATGCAATGGCCCCACCCAAAATCTCGGCCAAGGAGGTGGATATGGAAGCCAGTACAGCCGTCCCCAATACAGGTCGTGACACCCACTTGGGAGTGTACTGTGTAGCTGCTTCCGACAGACATAGCCCGGTTACGATGCCCAAGTGTGCCACATTATGCTGAAGAATAATCAGCATGACCGTAGACAAAGTGACTACCCACAGCAACGAATAACCAAATTCAGAACCTGCCGCAAAATTAGACGCCCAGTTCCCCGGATCAATAAAACCTACCGTAACCAATAATCCCGGACCGATATATTTAAATACATCCAAACCACCCAAATAGCGTTTATGGTCTTTCCGCTTTAAGTCCTTAAAAATATTCTTCATTTCGTTGTTGTTATTTTGAGAGTGTAAAAGTACTCAAATAAAAACAAATACACTATAACTTGGTTCAAAACAGCAAAAGTTATCTTGCCGGCAAAAAAAATCATCCCATGAGACGGATAAATTCGTCCCGTAAGACAAATTTATTCATCTCATGGGATGAATATATTCATCTCACGAGATGATTTTTTTCACCTCGTGAGACGTTTTTAAGCCACAATAGTCTAATATCCCATTTCGTGCAATGCTTTACACAGCTGATCCGGGCAGGAAGTGGAACGTCCACCGCACCGTATACCTTCCAGACGGGAGATAACCTCGTTCACCGGCATCCCGGCAACCAAGCGGGACAAGCCTTGCAAATTGCCGTTGCAGCCACCCCAGAAAGCTATGTCCTTTACTATTCCGTCTTCTACTTCAAGCTCGATATTGCTACTGCACGTACCTTTAGTCTTGTAAGTATAAGTCATTATTCTTCGCTTTCCTCAGGCTTCATATTCGTATAAACCGTCTGCACGTCGTCAAATTCTTCCAGACGTTCCACCATCTTATCAATCGTTTCACGATGCGCCGGCTCAACATCTTTCAAGTCATTGGCAATGTAGGTAAACTCACCACCGACATCTTCAAAGCCGCCCTCTTCCAAATGTTTCTGAATAGCGGCGTAGCTCTTCGGATCACCATAAATAGTGATTGTACCCTCTTCTTCATCCTCTTCATAGTCTTCGTCAATATCAAAGTCAATCATGTCAAGAATGAATTCTTCCATGTCCATGCCGTCTTTCTTCTTGAAAGTGAACATACATTTATGGTCGAACAAGAAAGCCAGTGACCCCATTGTTCCCAAGTTTCCGCCAAACTTGTTGAATACGCTACGCACATCAGCTACCGTACGGGTAGGATTATCGGTCAGTGTATCAACGAATACGGCTACACCATGAGGACCATATCCCTCATAAGTCATGCTCTTGTAGTCGCTTTGGTCTTTACCCATTGCATTCTTGATGGCACGTTCAATATTATCCTTCGGCATGTTTTCACGCTTGCAAGTAGCGATAACCGAACGCAATGTAGGGTTGTTTTCCGGCTCAGGTCCGCCGGCTTTCACTGCAATAGCAATTTGTTTACCCAGTCTTGTAAAGGTCTTAGCCATGTGACCCCATCTTTTCAATTTGGCAGCTTTTCTATATTCAAACGCTCTTCCCATTGGAACTAAATATTTATGATTTATGATTTTATTCTTAATACTTTCCTTAACGCAGTTTCGCTCCCAGCTTATCTTCCAGATTCTTCACCAGTTTAGACATGATTTTATCAATCATTTTGTCGTTTAAAGTCTGGTTTTCATCCTGCAATAAGAAACTTACGGCATACGATTTCTTACCGGCTTCCAGATTCTTGCCTTCGTAAACATCGAAGAGAGATACTTCTTTCAGCAGCTTCTTCTCTGTTTCATAAGCAATCTTCTCGATTTCGGCAAACTGTACTTTCTTGTCAAGCAACAAAGCGAGGTCACGTTTCACAGCCGGGAACTTGGAGATTTCGGTATAATTTACCTTTACGTTCTTGATAGCCTTCATCAGCTCTTTCCAGTTCAGGTCGGCATAGTACACCTCGTTATCTATGTCAAACGCTTTCAGGAGTTTTCTTGTCACCACACCGAAAGTAGCCAGACGTTTGCCGCCTCTTGTCTGTACGGACAGCGCAGCAGCATAGATGTCATCGGTCAGATTACCGACTACCAAATCGTGCATCTTCAGTCCCAGACGGGCAAAGATATTTTCAACATACGCCTTCAGTTCGTATACCGAACTATCCTCGTCTTGATGCGCCCACGAGTTGGAAACTCTTTTACCGGTAACCCACAAGCCCAGATGATAATCTTCCGAGTAAGGAGCGAGCGCTTTTTCAGGATTGCGCTTCTCTTCGTTGAAGTAATAGCAGTTACCGAATTCAAAGAACCTCAAATCCGAATTCTTACGGTTGGCATTGTGAGAAATACTCTCCAATCCGCCAAAGAGCAGCGACTGGCGCATAGCGTTCAAATCGGCGCTAAGCGGATTCATCAACATCACAAGGTTCTTGGCAGGATAGGATTCCAAACCGTCGTAATATGCGGCACGCGTCAACGAGTTATTCAGGATTTCATTGAAACCGCATCCCACCAACTGTTCGGCAACCAGATTCTGCAGTCGGTTGGACTTGTCCCACTCACCTTTCGTTGTCAGGCTGGACTTCAATGCAGTCGGAATCTCTACATTATTATAACCGTAAATACGGAGAATATCTTCTATCACGTCACAATCGCGCTGCACATCCACACGATAAGGCGGTACATCCAGTGTCAGGCCTTCTGCCGTTTCGGCTACAATCTTCATTTCCAGACTCGCCACGATACTCTTTACTGTCTCTGCCGAAATCACCTTACCTATCAGTGAATGAACCTTCTCATAGGAAAGTTCCACCCGGAAGTCTTGGGCAGGAGCAGCACACACATCCTTTATATCGGAAGATATAGTACCGCCGGCAAGCTCTTTCACCATTATTGCAGCCAGTTTCAGGCAATAAAGAGTAATATTCGGATCGACACCTCTTTCAAAACGGAAAGAAGCATCTGTATTCAAGCCATGACGACGGGCGGTCTTGCGCACCCAGGTAGGATGAAAATAAGCACTTTCGAGGAATATATCTTTGGTATCTTCCGTAGAACCGGAATCCAATCCGCCAAACACTCCGGCGATACACATGGCCTCTTCTTTGTTGCAGATCATCAGGTCGCGTTCGCTCAACTTGCGTTCTACACCGTCCAAAGTGACAAAAGGGGTACCTTCAGGCATTGTCTTCACAACGACTTCACCGCCCTTAATCTTGTCGGCATCGAAGCAGTGAAGCGGCTGACCGAATGCATGAACAATATAGTTCGTGATATCCACCACATTATTAATGGGACGCAGGCCGATGATACGGAGCTTGTTTTGCAACCACTCCGGACTCTCCTTTACGGTTACACCTTTTACGGTAACTCCGGCATAACGCGGACAAGCCTCGCTGTTTTCCACCGTAACCTTGATGTCCAAATCGTGGTTCTCAACGGCAAAAGCATCCACAGACGGCTTTTTCAAAGAAGTCGGCAGGCCGTTCTGTACCAGATAAGCGTACAAGTCGCGAGCCACACCGTAATGTGAACAAGCATCGGCGCGGTTGGGAGTGATATCCACTTCCAGCACATAGTCGCTCTTGATGTTATAATAGTCTTTGGCAAGTGTGCCCGGCACAGCCGTTTCCGGCAATACGATGATACCTGCATGGTCTGTACCGATACCGATTTCATCTTCCGCACAAATCATACCGTTGGACTCTACGCCGCGAAGCTTTGATTTCTTGATTGTAAAACATTCATCACCGTCGTAAAGTTTTGCACCCAAAGTAGCTACCACCACTTTCTGTCCGGCTGCCACATTAGGCGCACCGCATACTATCTGCACAGGCTCGCCCTGTCCCAGATTTACGGTAGTGATGTGCATGTGGTCTGAATTAGGATGAGCTTCGCATGTCAGGACTTCTCCAATGACCAAACCTTCCAGTCCACCTTTAATGGTTTGCACTTCTTCCACGCTTCCAGTTTCCAATCCAATGGAAGTAAGTGCAGCGGCAACTTCATCCGGTGTCAAATCAAAATCGACATACTCTTTCAACCAATTATAAGAGATATTCATATCATTATTTTTTTATTGTTTCCAAAAGTGACCCGCAAAGTTAATAAGATTTTTCGAGTAGATAAGGCAAATGCTTCAAGAAATCTTTGATAAGATATATTCTTTCACCTGTTCCCAAGACTTATTAATCAACATATCCGGCATCGGTTCCTTTTCCGCATCGTCAAAATACACCAAACTTTTCATTGCCATGAAAACAGAGCCATCATCATATTTAGTAGAATAGAAGTCTAAAATTTCATTTAAAGAAAAATGATGCAATAAAAAAGAAATATCAATAAAATCCTTTTTAGTTCCCCTACCAATAACAGCCGTTACTTTCATAGCAGCAATATCTTTAATTCCAGCCATGCGTATTCCTTGGTCTACAACTGGTTTATCAAGCCATTGATACCTGTAATTTACAATATCAACTTTAATCCCATCAACCAAATAAATATGTATATGGGGAGATTCTTTCAATACAATAAGAGAGGCTACGGTTTTTATTGCACTTATAAGTTCTTCCGCTTCACAAGTAATAGTTCCGAAGAAATCCAAATCAACAGATTTCCGGTGTCCCAATTGCAAAGCCAGAGCGGTTCCTCCTACCAAACGTGTATCGCGCAATATCGGTAAACTTTGCAACTTTCTTAAAAGTTCCAGTGTTGAATATTCGACTGTTTCCAGATGTAACATCTAAATTGCTCTTTAGGGGTTTTAGAAACTGCAGATATATATGCTAAGGCACGAGGCTCTAAATCTCTTAATTCTTTCGCCACCTCCACAATTTTAGACAAGCCATAATATTGCCGGATAAGATTCCAGTCTTCCAACAAGCCATATTCCAAGACTCTTTTTATAATGTATTGGGCATGCTCATCAAAATCGACATCTTCTTTACGCACATCCCAAAAAAGATGGGCTGAAAACATATTTATATATTCATTACCTGACATTCTTATACTTTATATATTATTTCAAGATTATACTAACTCTCTGCAAAAATAAAACTTTCTAATCAATAAGCCTTCATTATCACAATAAAAAACAGCCGGAACCACTCAAACTAAGTAATTCCGGCTGCGCCTAAAACAAAATAACCGCTGTTACCTGTCTTTATTATAAAAATGTCACTCTAAATTTGTAGAGGAGTCTCTTCTCTTACATACCACTGTTGGTGCCCCCAATTCTTCTCGTTCTAATACATCAATGATCCCCTCCTGTTCCAACTCGAAGAGTGCGGGATATACCCGCAGTTTGTCAGCACCGGAATTCCGAATGATATCCTCTACCCTAATTTCTCCTGAAAAGGAATTTATGTAGTCTATGATTTTCTGAGTATCAATAAGTTTATAATTTACATCCATTATATATATATTGTTTTTTATTCATTATATAATATCTCATATTGTTGTGCAATAACTTCCCACCGATAACGTCTTTGAGCAATCTCTATCATATTATTTGCATTTGATTGAAAAGTTGAATATGGCAATTCTAATAACTTTACTAAATCATCAACTGAAGAAAAATAATTAGCTTTTTGCTCTGTCGTTTCCCTATTATATATGACGTCAAAAGCCAATATCGGTTTTTGGAAGAACATAGCTTCTACCAACGAAGGATTAGTCCCCCCTGCACTATGCCCATGTATATAAAAAGAGCAATGACTTCTCAATACATTCAATATTTTCAAGTCATATATAGGAGATAATAGATGAATATTCTCGCAGTCAGCATAGGTTTCCAATAATTCTTTCCCATATAAACTTCTTTCCCAATTTCCGACAAAAACCAGTCTTTTACCGGATACTTTGAAAGCGTCTAATGTTATATGTACATTATTTTCCGGTTCTATTCTACAAAGTGAAAAAGAGTATTCTTCTCTTTTCAGTTCATATTTTTCTAATACTTCATTTTCAATATCCGAAATATCACACAACACATGATTACCTCCATAAGCTATCAATGCCGTTTTCTTGCCATACTCTTCCGCTACATAATCTTGAATGCCTTTATTATCTGCCACTATCACATCACCATACCTTAAGGCCATCTTCTCCGAAAACTTCAAAAAACGTCTTGTCCATTTTCCCCATTTGTCGCGCTTATGTTCCAAACCGTCAATATTGATAACTAAGCGTTTTCTGGAGAACAAGCGATATACAGGAAGGAAACAACAGCCGGACACTCCCAGAACAAGGATAACATCACTACTTCTTGTGGCCTTCAGCAAAGAGATAATATCATATAAGATACTCTGGCTTCCATTGGCATTCAACGGAATATACTTCAATTTTGCATTCTTATAAGAAAGAAGCTTTTGAGAGTAATTCTTACTACTGCAATAAATAATATAATGAATGTTTTTTGAAGAATTATCACCAATAATATTTTCTACTAAAGACTCAAAACCACCATAATTGGCAGGTACTCCGACCGTGCCTATAATTGAAACTTTAATCATTAATTAGCTGTAGGTATTTTAACATTACTTTATCAATCGAGAATCGTCTAACAGCCAACTCTCTACTTTTACGCCCCATCTCCAACATTTTTTCATCGGACAAATTACAAATAGAAAAGATTGCATCATACAGGCTCTCCACATCTTTAGGCTTTACTAAATACCCGTTTTCATTATTTATCACCATGTCTCTACAACCTTTGTTATTGGTAGTTACTATAACTTTCCCCATCGATATAGCCTCCATTAAAGATCTATTCATCCCTTCATTATAAAAAGAAGGAAGAACAAAACAATCACATTTTCCTAAAATAGATGGAATATCAGTCACTGTTCCTAAGTATTTTATGTATCCACACTTTTGATCTTTTAAAACGACACTTCTAGGCACTTTATGAGGATGATTAGTATCAAGATAACCAAGTAACAGAAATTCACTTTCTGGATAATGCTGCTTAATTCTCTTTGCAACTTCCACATATTCATAATATCCTTTATCGTATAATACTCTGGCAACCATTATAAACTTCCTATGATGATTTGGCTTATACTCTGTATCAGGACAATAATATTCCGTATCAACACCTTCACCGCCATCCAAAACAATCACCTGCGACGGATTAACAAATCTTTCAGAAATCAATGTTTGTTCATCCTCGCTATTTAGTAATAAAATCTTCTTTGCAAAAGAAAGTGACAGACGCATCAAAAGTAATGCAACACAATACTTAAATTTTTTCTTACTCCCAAATAATTCTCCAGTTCCTGCCAACATACCTACAGAAGGAATTGAGAGCAATCTCGCTATTATACTTCCATATAACACAGGCTTAGTGGTATAATGAAAGATGAACTCCGGCTTATACTTTTTATAAATTCGATATAAATCTTTTATATATATCGCTTCATTTATCAACCCCTGATTGGTTCTATCCAATTTAGGGTATACGTATTCTACTCCATACAATAAAGTATCTTCATCAATATCTTCATAAGGAGCGACAATAATAATTTCATGCCCTGCATTTTTCAGACCTTTAATAATTTTTCCTCTAAAATGCAATAAAGACCATAAATTATTGTCTGAAAATATTAATTTCATTTATTCCTAAGCATTACATATTTATATAGTTCCATCAATTTTTGATAATACACCTTATTATCAAACCTTTCTCTTGCCATTTTAATGGAGAACTTACATAATGATTCATACTCTTCAGTGCTCAAATCTTCTGCCCGCTTTAAAGCTTCTTTCAAGGACAGCTCATCCTTAGGATTATGTAAGAATCCATTTTTACCTTCAACTATTAATTCCGGAATCCCGCCAATATCACTTCCAATAACAGGAGTTCCCAAAGCTAAAGATTCTATTATAGACAAAGGATTATTTTCATACCATTCCGAAGGAACCATTGTGAATCGTGCAGCAGAAACAATATTAAGAAGTTTTTCTCCTGAGACGAATCCTAGAAACTCAATATTTGAAAGACCAAGCTTTTGTACATATTCCTTCAGTTCATCTTCAGCAATTCCTGTCCCCACTATTTTCAAACATAAGTGCGACTTTTTCCGAAAGACATCAATCAAAGTTTTAATACCTTTTTCATTGGAGAGTCGACCTAAATACAAATAACATCTTTCCTTACAACATACAGGAATTACGAATTTCTCATAATATTCCACATCTATCGAATTGTATATTTGGTAGCACTTCGAAGCAATCTGTGGGAAATATTCTATATGTTTCTTCTCAATAAACCGACTAACCATAACGAAAGCAGAAATATTCTTCTGGTAGTTATAAAAACGATCTCTTACAAAGCACTCAATTGAGGCTATTACACTCATTGTGAAACTTCCCTTAATGCATCGTTTTGAAATACATGATAATTTGAAAGTACTCATAGCACATCTTTCACAAACCCTAAGGTGCATATCGAGACAAGTGTAGGCAGGACACAATAATCTGAATTCATGTACACTTTGTATCATAGGAATCTGATGCTTGTGCAATACATCAATGATTGCATTACTCAAATTACCATAGAAAATGTGCAAATGGGCCACATCTGGATGAAAATCGTTTAAATAAGAATCTAATTGCCTGGCGACTTGGAGGTTGTAAATAAAATCACAAACGCCTTTCAGTTTTCCAATCAAGCCTTTTGCATTCCTCCAACTTTGGATACCTACAGCATATCCCTCACATAATTCTTCATTTTTCGGATCTGCAGTACTGAAGTACCTTACTTGATGACCATTCGCCTTAAGTAATTCTATTGTTACTTGATAGACTTTCTCAGAACCACCTTTAAGATAATTGTAATTGTTGATTTGTAGTATTTTCATTAGTTTGAGTAGTAACTAATTTATTGTGTACAATAGCAAGAAAAATCCAAAAGAAAACTGCAAAGGTTTTGACCACTACAATTTGATTAGCAAATGAAATAAATATAATTAAAAAAAATAACCACTTTACAATACAGCTATAGTCAAACTTTGAATCAGAATATCTTTTATTTGCTGTAGTCTTGAATAAATTATAGTATAAGTAAATTATAAGCATCAAACCAACAATACCATGATACACCAATAAAGCAATCCAGTAAACATCACCGAGAGCACTAATGTCACCATCCTCCGAAGCAGCCAACATTAAAACTGTATCTTGATAACTATTTACTTTATCAAGGACGACATAACCATCGCAGCCCACTCCCCAAAAAGTATCAATACTAAATTCTGAAATAAAATCCGGACCAGTCAAAGTTAACATTCCTAACCGACTCAATTTCGTATTCTCAATGATTTCATCAACAAAATACCAATATTGAATTATCAAGAATCCCAATATTAACACAACAATAAATATAAAAATCCATCTAATAATATATTTTTTTTGAGTTAGTTTAAAAAGGGCTATAATCACAAACGCAACAGTTGCAGTAGCCGAACCTGTTTTAAAAACCGGAAAAAAAAACAATATTGTCAATAATAATATTCGGGATTTAGCCTTGTAGACAAATATTGTATACAATATGAGTAAAACAAATGCAAAGTCAACTGTATTAGCAAAAACACCGGCATAATTCCCATTTTGTGTTTCTCTCAATCCTGTAGCAGTTTCTGGCAATATAGGTAAAAGTATCTCTGCTTTCTCACCTAGTGCAATACATATATATCCAACAAGAAGTAATATAATTGTTACAATTTTTAAATGCTTAATAATAGCATCATTTATATTAATATTCTTATTTATAGAAACAATGCTACAGGCCAAGGGAATATAACGAACTAAAGCTCCATAATGAGCCAAACACCCTCCTATGCTACCGTTATGCCTAGCATTACTTAACAGCAATAACGCAAGTATACATATACACAAAATCCAAAATTGCAATGTATCCACAAACATCTCTTTCGTATTAATCCTAAAAGATGGATTAGACAAGAACCACATTATCAGAGGTAATACATCAAAAGTCGCTAATAATATAAAACCTAATTCATTTGAAATTCCTATGTATTTAAACACAACACCGGCAAATAACATAACATAAATATAACCTATCAGTAACCGATAAGCCAATTTATACTTATTAAGGCTTAACATTGTAATTAATAACAGATTTATAAACGTCCTTTAAACGTTTCGAGAAGGCATAGAATTTCTCTCCCAATATTTTTCTAATTTTCAATTTAAATTTAACAGATTTAGGTAACCATGTACCTGCAAAATGATGAATACAATATGTATTTGAAGTGATATTGATTTCGCCGGTATGATATGATTTAGGCGAGAAGAATTCTTTGGGATATATCCAGATTCCACCAATATATTGCTCTGTGGATATGTTCCGGAGTCCTTTATTAACAAGTAAATCGGTCGTATATTCAACTACTGTTTTCAGATTCAATCCCCCATCAACACACTTAAAGTGCAATCCACTATACAACTCCAGGATTTCCGCATACAGGCCAAGCCCCGGATTACATCCCAGGCCAAGCCCCGGAGCGACAGCTAATGCAGTCGCTCCGGGCTTCGCTTCATTTTCACACCCCATAAACGCTCCACGTCCCACAAGGTCATCCATCGGTCGTATCACCTCCACATCCGTGTCGAAGTACAGCCCTCCATGATGATACAAGATATAAAAGCGGGCATAGTCGCTCACAAAGGCATATTTCCCTACCTCGTAGGCTTCACGAGTATAAGGAACAATATTTATATCAAAATTATCTTCATTCCACTCTTTTATTGTGTAGTCGGGCAGATACTTCTTCCATGACTCAATACACTTTACAGCCAGTGGCGGAAGTGGTTTTCTTCCGAACCAACAATAATGAATTATTTTAGGTATCATACAATTACATTTATGCAATTAATTTTTGAGCCAATCTTTAAAATTTAAAGCTATTTCCTCACGTTTATCACTCAATAGTGCGTTTACAGGGGAAAAATCAATTTCCGACAATAGAATATCCAAGTTATCTTTATAAATGCGAGATTTTAGTTTCAACATAGACAGAATATCATAAATTCTTCCATTCATGCGCACAAACGAACCTGCTAAAGGAATAACAATAAAAGGGGCATTCATTATAATACTAAATGCCATGCCATGAAAAGAATTGGTTATAACATATTTAGCATTCTCTATTAACTGAATCCAGTCTTCTATTGTAGGATATTCTTTTTTAAAGCTATCTACTCTTCCTTGACTTGAAACATATTTTACTTCCAAATTATATCTCGCGGCCCATTCAAAGACATCCTTAACATCAAAATCTATTTTATTTCCTAATAGATATAAAAAAATATAATCATTAACTGGTTTTGTCTGTGTAGACTTATACAGCAGTCTATAATCGTCCTTGGAAAGTAGAAAAGTAGGATCAAGAACCAATTGTACATCCTCTCTTCCCAATAGCTTACAAATATCGACTCCAGATTTTTCTCGAACAGTAACAACATCAAATTTAGAAAGATAAAATTTCAATATTTTAGAATTAGTTTTAGACAACTGAAATCCACCAAACGACGGTGCATAAGCTATACATTTTTTCCCTTTAGATACCCAATCTAAGAAATAGACAGGATCTATTCCTCCCCATACTTGGTCACTCCCAACAATATAAATATCAAAAGCAGGAGGAGTATGATATAATTCTTTCTTATTATAAATTAATGGTAAAGCCTTTATATATTGTTCTTTAAATTTAGAAAAACATCTAGGATGTTTTCTATTCTCTTCACTGGCAAGTTTTTCAAATTCCTTAAATTCTTGCCAAATTTTATCGTCCTTCTTGTTAAGAACTATAGATAATACCTTTCTAAGAATCTTATGAGGCAATGACAAAAGCCACAATAAATCTTTTCCATTTCTTGAAGCGTCATATTTTATTAAATAAGTTTCATGTCCCATGCTATTTAAATAAAATTGTAAAGCATAGCATTGGAGAACCTGTCCATAATTATCTTCTGTTGAACAAAACGTTAAAACACCTATTTTCATTTCCCTATTCGTTTTTAATAAATTCACAACTCTTGTATCGCAAGCAGTTCGTCAATATCAGAAAATGAGTCCAATTTTGACACATCACATTAGGCAAGCCTCCAGAGGGCGCTTATCCATTAAATAAGTTCAAAAAAGAGTTGATTTTTAAAGTTTATCAGTAATCTTCCTGTTGAATTATGCGATACGGCATTTTCGGACACTAATCATCTTTTTATCATTTTTCTGAGTAACAGATACACTCCCATCCATTGTAATAGATGTATTATTTTAGCTTTGATACTTTTATCAGGAAAAGTTGCATATCTGCTGATTGTCTGTACCACACTACTTCCATTATATATATCTGAAAAAAAATCAGAACGTTTGGAAGGTATGATAGGGGAAACAAAGCAACTCTGGTTATTAACCTTTATAAAATCCATACTTACAGAATGCAAGTCTAATGAAGACAAACAGACATCAAATCGATTATTTTTTAGTATACATAAGCTATATCCCCTATCATCATCCAGTTTCGGATATATGGATTGTAATCCCCAGCAATCTGCAAGGGTGAGATCTGAAGAACTCCTGAATTCTCTTACCTTACAGGCATAGCAAGACGGACGTAAATAAAGATTGCTCATAAAACCTCGTAAAAATATATTTTTGGTTAATGGTTCAGAGAGCAAAACTGTATTTTTGTCTCCACTCCTACCAGTCGTGGAGAGGGAAAGAGCAAAACTGAATTTTTTCCAACCTAATCTCTTATTTCTGAACGAGATACCCTTTATATGGGTATTTCTTCTAGAAATAGGGAAAGACAAAACTGAATTTTTTTCGCACTGACGTGCGATTGTTTCATCCAAAAACATTCTCCACACCATAGGACTTGGAACACCATGACAAATAAAATCAACTGTCAGTAAGTTTTCATATTCTTTTCGCAAAAAGTGTTTCAATCCAGATATTTGACAAGGAGTACCAGAAAAAAGTACCTTACGTCCTCCTTTTAAAAACCGTTCTACCTCTTTATAGTTATCTTCCATACGACCCTGTACATACTTAGAACCCCGAAAATCGTCCAACCCTTCCTTAGTTTCTGTAAAGCTATGACACACTTCCCAATTTTCATCAAACTTTGCTCCAAATACTACACCACCAGTGTTAATTACAGACTCAGCTATTAAAGTAAAAATACCACCAGAAGAACTTTGTTTTCGAGTTTCTTCATCAGGATTGGCTGTGGCGTAAATACGGAATGTAGAATTTATTTCTCCTCTATTGATAATTGGACAAACTTTTTCGCAAATATTACAGCCAATACATTTTTCTATATCTACTATTGGATACAGAAACCCTTCTTCATCCTCTCTCATACAAATACATCGTTGAGGACAGCGCTCGGCACAAGCAGTACAACCACAACAGTCTTGCTTATTATTAATTGAAATCATACAGATCTTTATTTACGAAAAGAGCGTTTAATAAACTTAAACAGATATAAAGATTCCCCAAACAAACGTCCACCCAATAACATGAACTTATTGTTATAAAACCACAATAACCATTTAGAAAAAGCATCTGGCTTATCGTATTCAAGTTGTTTTAATTTCTGTTCATATATGTCTAGCTCTCCTAGATAAACTGCCAATTTAAACAATTTCCATAGACTATAGCGGATCACTTTAATCATGTCTAAATGTAGTAGTTCAGCAACTAATAACCGATGCCTCAAATATCGAAATGCGAAATCTAATTGTTGTTCAGGAGTTTCAAAATGACAGAGTGAACTGTTCAATACCCGATAGGCTACCATTATTTCCGGAATAAAGCGAAAATAACCAGACATACACATTGAAATATTCAAAATAGTACCCTCACCAGCACTATAAGGAGTTGAAATCAGAGGTTCATATTTTTTACATCCTTGTAGATAGTTTTCTCTTCTAAAGCAGGCAGAACTTCCCAAAGGATAAGATACCTCATCCAATGCGAAAGAAAGAGCACTTTCTTTACCTTTCTTGTTTACAGCCACACTATTCCAATACTTGATTTCATGCAATATCTTTCCAGTCTCATCATCAAACTGTCGGTAACCAGTATAAACAATAGATACATCCTCATTATTTTCCAATATATTTATTTGACGCTGAAGTTTATCCTCAGCAATCCAATAATCATCACCATCTAATGTAGCTATATATTTCCCTCTAGCTATTTTAATGGCATTGATATAATTATAGGTCACCATCAAGTTTATATCATTGAAAACAAGCATGACAGACGATGAATATTTCCTTTGTAATTCACGTAAAAGTTCACGTTCCCCATCATTACTTCCATCATCTGCTATTATCACTTCAAATGAAAAATTGCATTTCTGTGCCAAAACAGAAAGAAGCGTTTTCTCTATAAAACGGACTTGATTATAAGTAGCTATAACAACAGATACTAATGGATAGGATACTAATTCTGAAGAAACTATTATCATAAGGAAGAATTATATCGGTTCAACACGCAAATTATTGTCTCTACCTGTTCATCTGTCAAAACAGAAGATATAGGAATAGAGAGAATTTCCTTCTGGATTTTCTCCGCTACCGGACATGAAATTTGGTTATAGGATTTATAGCATTGTTGCTTATGTACAGGAATAGGATAATGAATAAGCGACTGAATATTGTTTTCTGTCAGATAAGACTGCAGGTGTTCACGATTCTGAGTACGTACAACAAACAAATGAAAGACATGACTATCCGGATTCTTATTCACTATAATCGGCAATTTTATGGCAGGATTTCTTATACTTTCCATATATTGCCTAGCTATTCTTTTAC
Source organism: Bacteroides eggerthii (assembly GCF_025146565.1). Lineage (NCBI taxonomy): Bacteria > Pseudomonadati > Bacteroidota > Bacteroidia > Bacteroidales > Bacteroidaceae > Bacteroides > Bacteroides eggerthii. Next base: position 2,991,750 of record NZ_CP102258.1, read on the forward strand.
GAATGTTGTTACGTTCGTCAATATACTTCAGTTTTACCGAAAGAAAAGCTGCCTGCATCTCATCCATCCGGCTATTCAATCCTGCATAACCATGAACATAACGCACTACAGATCCGTAATTGGCCAATGCTCTTACAATATGAGCCAACTCCTCATCATTTGTAGCGATAGCCCCACTGTCACCCAACGCACCCAGATTTTTACCTGGATAAAAACTAAATCCAGCCGCGTCACCCAAGTTACCAGTGTGGATGCCATGCCATTTTGCACCGATAGCTTGAGCATTGTCTTCTATTATTTTCAGATTATATTTCTGTTTCAATTCATTCAGTTTATCCGACCAACAGGCTTGACCGTATAAATGTACCACAGTTATCGCTTTGGTATGCGGGGTTATTACTTTTTCTATTTTATCAATGTCTATATTATATGTTTCTTCAGCCGGATCAATAAAGACCGGTTTCAGATTATTGTCTGTAATAGCTAAAACAGTAGCAATATATGTATTAGCAGGGACAATCACTTCATCCCCGTCCTTCATAATTCCCATTTCCTTATAGGCCCGGAATATAAGGCGTAACGCGTCCAATCCATTCCCACAAGGTATTACATATTTGCACCCTATATATTTCTCCAGATTTCCGGCAAAGGTATCATTCCATTTTCCATTCAAAAACCAACCTTCTTCTATAACCTGAGAAGCCATGGATTTTAATTCGTCTGCATATAGGGCATTCACTTTTTGTAAATCCAAAAACTTTATCATGTTCTTTCTATTTTAAAATTCAGATAATCTTCATAATGACGGATATAGTCTTTTTCATTGTAATGTTCGGAAGCCAAAACCAGACATGTAGCTCCTGCCGAAAAATTAACAAGATCACGCCAAATACCAGGAGGTATTAATAAACCATAGTACGGTCTGTTCAGTGTGAAAGTTCTTCTGTTATAACCATCATCCAAAGTTATGTCAAAACTTCCGCCCACGGAAACAATGAATTGCTGTAGCTCCTTATGAGCATGCGCTCCCCTTGATTGCCCACCGGGAATATCATACAGATAATAACTCCTTTTTATGTCAAAAGGGATTGAATGCAGGTTTTCCACTACCGAAAGATTTCCAAGTTCACTTGTATGCTTGTCTAACTCCAGTAACGTGCAATCAAAAACAGAAGTCTTCCTGGCATCATAACATTGCATTGCTAACACCTGCCCTGACAAATCATTTTTTGTCAGAACTTTACTATAGGCACGACCTTGATACACTTTATAATTGTCGATATAGTCGGTCACATCAAAGTAAGTAGACGAAAGCACTAATGCCAGCGAATTTGTGGAGAAATTGCATAATTCCCGCCATGTACCAGCCGGTACGTAAAGACCGTAATAAGAACGGTTCAAAGAAACCGTCTTATTTCCGCCATGCTCATGGAGAATGACATCAAAGCTACCAGACATGGCCACAATAAACTCTTGTGTCTCTATATAAGCATGACCGCCACGAGTCTGACCACCCGGAACATCATAAATCCAATGCGCCCGTTTAATTTCAAACGGAATGTGTCGGAGACTCTCTATGAAAGACAAATTACCACGCTTATCCAAAATTTTGGGTAACTCTATAATCTTACTTTTTTCTTCCATTCAATTTCGATTTTATAAAAGAAGTCAAATCCATTAAAGAGTTAAGTCTATTGTATGAATACAGTCCCACAAGTATACATACACAAAAGTCCAATGTATATATAATCCATGTCACCAACTGAAAAGAATGAAAAATAATGACAGTTACAATCACGACTCCCATCCCAAGCAATTCCAATATAGTCCTGACCTTATAATTGATTTGATATTTGCGATTTATATACCAATAAGAAACAGAGGCATCAAAGATATGTGACAATAGAAATGAAATCCCCAAGCCTTTAATACCCCACACGCTATACAACAGCATATTCATTCCCAAATAGAATAAAGCAGACAATATGGAAAAATAAAAGTACGCTTTAGATTCTCTTTTAGGGATAAGAATACATCCAAAACACCAATTGGGAACTTTAAAAAGCATACCTAATCCTCCCCAATAAATCATCTCAATCATCGGATAAAATTGAGAAGAATACAATATCAATATCATCAATTTTCCAAATATAACAAAGAGAACTATCAATGGAAAAAGGAGTAATATAGACATCTCTATCTGCTGATTGATAACAAGTTCTAACTGATGGTCATCATCAGAGACAGCTGATAATCGTGGAATATAATCCGTACTCATGGCAGTAAATATCATCCCCACATAACCATTCAGGATTGCAAATCCTGCAGAAAAAAGACCGACATCTGTCAATCCCCCATTATTGGATATAAATGTACGTATATAAAAAGACGCTATAAGTGGAAAAAATTCGGCAGCGGAAAAAGCGATACCCGCAATCAATATGTCTTTTGAAATTTCTTTAAATTCTCCTCGTTCAGTTCTTATCTGTACCAGCCTAAGCCTGCTACGATAGAAATATGCACACAGAAAAGTAGATATTGAAAACAGTATTAAAGCAGGAACTATAGCATCAATGCCCAACCAAAAATAAAGAGGTACTGTAATGAAGAGGCTTAAAAAATTACCCCATACATTTGCTTTTGCATAATAATTAATATTACGGCATCCTTTTAAAATCAATAAATTACCATTAGTCAATTGCGTCAAGAGCAACGAAATGGAGAGAAAGGCAAAACTTATAGTAAAGTCTGTATTACCAAATGTCCATTGGCTCAACTGTCGACATAATGATAAACAAACAATTGCTCCCAATAATCCCGTAGTCCAAATACAGCGCTGTAATACATAAAGTACTTTTCCTAAAGTAGTATAGTCCCCTTTCTCATAAGCTGAAGCGATGTTCTTTATTGCACTAAAGGTAATTCCCAAATTGGTAAATCCTGTAATTGTACCGGTTGCAGAGGTTAGCAGTCCCATAATACCCATACCTGCGGGTCCCAATAAAATTGAAATACATTTGTTACGTACTACTGCAATAAGTATATTAAATAGCTGCACGCTACCCAATATGGCTGTTGCCTTGAATACCCCTCTATATTCCCCTCGTTTTTTGCTCATACTGGAATTCCATGATGTTTACAAGCACGTTCTATTTTCTCTAAAGGGATATAATAGGAACAATGGGCAAGATTACCCGTATTTGTATCTTGACCGGTAACCAGCAACATGTCCATACCAAAATATTGTTCATGCATACATAACCAACTTTCAAAAGCTCTGTTATAATTAGTAAACATCAATACTTTTGTTCCAAATTTAGAAAATATCATATTTGAGAATGCACTACTAAAAGGACCTACTATCACCTCCGCATTATTAAATATTCTTATCTTTTCCTCCAAAGAGACCGTATGAGGTTCGAAGATAAAATAGCCTCTGTCTTTAAAATATTGTTCAACCTCATCATTATTGGTTAGATTTCTGTATTTACCATTCTTTCGCGAAAGATATAGTTTGTATTTGGGAGTGGTTTCCAAACCAGAGAGTGAAGATAAATAAGGATTTACCAGATTTTGCTTAATTATATCTGATACAATCTTGGGTTGAACGCTATCTCCGATCTCAACGTAATCTTCATGATCAGTAAATTTACATGGCCTTTCTACATAATATGCAATTGGGGTACGAACAGCCTCATTCTCATTTACAATAATAATCTCTACATTTGTATACTTATTTATTTCTTTATAGATTACTTCTTTAAGCTGATCATCTTTATAATTAGGAACTAAAATAGCCACTCTGCACTTTGCGTCATCCAAAACTAACTGAAGCTGAGATAGTTTAGTAAAATACTCAGATAATGCATGTGACCAAACATGACTATGCACTCCAATTAGAGTAAAAGCCACATCCACATTTATTATTCTATATGGTTTCCTTATATATAAGATATTGTTCTCCCTACGTATCAAAAACTTGTCGCAAGGATAATTTTTAGTAAAATTGTAAGCATAAAACTTATGCCAAATCAATTGATTATTCGTAAGGATAAAATCCGAACTATAAAATAGTGTAGCATTATCAATCTTCCACACTGCTATTTCCGGATATTTCACAATAAATTCTCCAGATTGTATAAAATCAAAGATTTTAAGTGTATGTACCCTTTCCTCCGTTTCAGGTTTAAAAACACCGATTTTAGATGCTACTTGTTCTATAGGTACAATTGGATATCCTTCATATTCTCCATTTTTCAAAGCTATTCGAAAAGAATAATCCCTAAAAAGTGTCTTTGCCTTATCTCCCCAAATAACAATATTCCTATATGAAAATGAGGCACATTTATATACTACGTTGTTTAAAAAAGACATTTCAACAATTTTTTATTAACCAATTAATCATCAAATTCAATCCTTCTTCTTTAGTAGTCTTAGGTTTCCAATTAAAAAAATTCGCAGCCTTATTAATATCAGCCACAAACACCTTTTGGTCACTTTCTCGCCAAGGCAATTGAGTATATTGCATTTTAATGCCCAATTTTTGCTCAAGCAACTTAAACAATTCCAATAACGATAAACTGTTATTTATTCCTCCACCAATATTGAACACTTGTCCGTACGCTTTTTCTACATCCTTTGCGGAAAAGTATAAATTTACAATATCCTCACCGTGAAGCACATCACGTACTTGTTTCCCTGTACCGGAAATTGTAAAAGGTTCTTTTAATGTTCCGTTTTTTATTTCCAAAGCCTTTTGGCAAAACCAGCCTATCCACCCTTGATCATAGGTGGCATGCTGATTACTGCCATACATGGATGAATGGCGGAACACGATTGTCTTTAGACCATAAATACGATGAAAATCTAACAGATACTGGTCTGCACATCCTTTGGAACAACCATAGGGTGAATGGAAATCTAACGATATTGTCTCTGGAAAACCGTTAGGATATTCTTCACAGACATATCGAGTCTTGTCTTCCCTGAAAGACAAATATTCAAAATCACCATATACCTTGTTAGTAGAGGAATATAATATTACCGTATCCGGTGAATATTTGCGGACTGAATCAAGCACATTGAATGTACCAATGGCATTCGTCTCAAGATCAAGCCGAGGGTTGTCTATTGACGTTGTCATTGCAACTTGACCTGCCAAATGAAAAATATAATTGGGTTTTACCGCCTTTATGACAGTTTCCACATCATTTATATTACGTGTATCATAAGGATAATACTTGAATTCCCCTTGAGAACGTAACCAAGTTAAATTCTCATTACTTCCATGACGGAATAAATTATCGATAATAAACAATTCCTCTCCGCGTTTTAAAACTTCAGCAGCCAAGTTACTACCTACAAAACCACAGCCTCCAGTTATTAAATATCTCATATTCTCTATTTTTTCAAATTATCCAATAAACATTCTTTCAATTTAGTTACGCCAATGATACGATTCAATTTCCCTATATCACATCTCAAGTCCATCGCTTCATTCGCACGATAAGGCAAAGCCCCATAGCAGATTTTTGAAGTCGAATGTAGTTCGATTTTATAGAATTCTATAATTTCTCTTAGTGAAATGCTACTCCCACTACTTACATTCACTATTTCTCCCACGCACTTTTCTGAATTATCCAGCAGACCATGAATAGATTTTGCAAAGTCATCCGCATAAATAAAATCACGTTTCTGTTTACATGGGGAGACATTCAACGGTTCACCTTTTTTCAATTGGTCTATTACGTAAGGTATAAATTTACTCTTGTTTTGTCCCGGACCAAAAAGATTGCCGGGACGAACTACCATGACAGGAAAACCATAATTGCGATGAAGCATTATCGATGTATTTGTTGTCAATTGTTTCACTAAAGCGTAAGGAGAATTGGGGTTTTCTCGATTTTCTTCCTTAAATGGAGAATTTTCAGAACCATACTCTTCGGAACTTCCAAATTGGATAAACATTTTCAACCTTTTATCATCTCTAAACCGTTCGAATAAGTTCAACAAAATCTTCAGATTGGAAGATATCAGGATGTCAAAAAGAGACAAATCTCTTTCTGCTGTTACAACAGATGCCAGATTAATTATGAACTCCGGTACAGGATAGTTAGTCGGAACTTTGTCTATAACAAGATCCAATCTACACGTTTGTACCTGAGGATAATTACTGAAAAATTGTGTATCTATATATTTGTCGAATACAGTAATACCATAAAAAGGAGATAAACAACGTACCAGATTTTTTCCTATAAAACCGCTGCCGCCTATCAAATAAAGAGTTTCTTTCTTCATCAGGCAGCAAAGTTTAAGTTAGAACATAAATACTTACAAATTACCCCCCCCCGAATTGTTAAATAAAGCTAATCCATTAAGCGGTTTTACAGAAGGATGCCAATTGGGTAATTGAGAGTAAACTGTAGTAGGGTTCATTACTTCTCTTTTCTTATATGGTCTGCTACCCCAGTTTACTTTAATTTTCTTATCCATCACTTTTTCAAATTCTACCACAATCTGTTTCAAGGTTAATCGGTTACCCGTATACACTCCATAAATTCCATTGGATATATCGTTATTTGTAACAAGATATTCAAAAGCTTTTAGATAAGCGGAACAAACATCCGAGATATGTACTATGTCAAGGTATTGACTACCAGGAGACATATCAATACTTTTATCTGTACCTGCTATTCCTTTCAACAAATTCAATAACTTCGGACGTTGGTCATCTTCGCCATATACGTCAAATAAACGTAGAGTGATAGCACGAAACAAATGGGCATCGACATAATATTGAAGTATTTTCTCAAATGCCTCTTTGGTTGCCGCATACAAATCTACAGGATTATAAATATCCGAATTACAATTCTGCCAATATGAACCGGTACTTACAAATAAACGAGTAGAACTGTATTTCATCGCTTCCAATATTTCTGTTCCAAACTGAATATTGCTCTGGATCAAAATAGAAACTTGCTCCGGCTTATAGTCTGTTATGACTGCTGCCGCCAGATGAAAAACAACCTCCGCATTGACAGACCTGAAATAATTTATCAAAGAATTAATATCATGATCATATTCAAAAATATGTATTTTATCTTTTACATCTTCGATATTAGCATAGCCAAATTCCGGCTGTGATATAATACGAACTTCCCATCCTTGTTCTAATAAATATTTCACCAAATGAGAACCTATATAACCGGTAGCACCGGTAATAATACATGAATGTTTCATTTTTCCAAATATTGATTTATTTCACCCACGCACAACTGATATACTGCTCCGGACTGATATTTCCTATACCAGTCTACCACCAACTTCATGCATTGTTCTATATTCATCCTCGGCTCCCATCCCAACCGGAACTTCGCCTTGCTGATATCCAGCATCAGCAGCTTGGCTTCATGTAACGCATTAGGAACTGAAATATCTATCAGTTCACCACTGCCATAGTTTTTAACTACTTTAGTCGCCACACCCCAAACCGTAGAGATACTTTCCGCCCTCGGCCCGAAATTCCAACCCTCACAATATTTTGTAGGTTCGTCCCACATCTTTTGCGCAAGAAGCATATAGCCACTAAGAGGTTCGAGCACGTGCTGCCACGGACGAATGGCTTGAGGACTACGGATTTCAATAGGTTTGCCCATTTCCAATGCCCTGATACAATCTGGAATAATACGATCCAGCGCCCAATCACCGCCACCTATCACATTACCGGCTCTAACACTGGCTATACTCTTACCATGCTTTTCATATTCTTCTGGATTGAAAAAACTCCTGCGCCACGAAGCAATCGCTATCTCGGCTGCACCCTTACTGCTGGAGTAAGGATCGTAGCCACCCATAGGTTCGTTTTCGCGATAACCCCAAATCTGTTCCTTATTCTCGTAACACTTATCAGTGGTTATCATCACGCTTACTTTAACACTATCCGTAACACGAATTGCTTCGAGAATGTTAATAGTACCCATAACGTTGGTTCGGTAAGTTTCTACGGGTATGTCGTAACTAAGGCGCACCAATGGTTGGGCTGCCAAATGAAACACAATATCCGGGCGGTATTCGCGAAAAATAGCTTTCATCCGTTCACCGTCGCAAATATCGGCACGAATGTCAGCTTTAATCCGTTTTCCGATGCCGGAAAGGACAAAGTTGTCACGTTCACTGAAAGGTTCTTGAGCTACACCTATAACCTCTGCACCAAGCTCATGTAACCAGATGGAAAGCCAGCTCCCCTTGAAACCGGTATGACCAGTGACAAGTACACGCTTTCCATGATAGAAGGCACTGAAAATGTCTATCATGAATAAAATAGAATAAGTAAAATGGATGATTAATGTTGTTTCATCATGGTAGCACGAATGGCCACTATATAAAGAGTACTTTTCGTAAAACGATATACTATACGATATTTTGGATGAAGAAGGAAGCTATAATACTTGTTTTTGATGTAGAATATTGCTCATCCAATAGTCCAATAAACGGGGAATGCGACAATGTAGAAAGACATTATAGACGTCATCAACAAAATGCTGTGTGCTGTATTATTTACTTCACACATATACCATTCCGCCACTTTCTGAATAGTACTCAAAGCTCTTTTACGTACAACGATATTCAGTGTCCCCATTGTGCAAAAAAAGCATTCACTTCTGCCTTTGTAGCATTACCTCCCGATTCCGACAACCGAAGTTCTTCCGCAAACTCTTCATCAGAATAGATACCAGGCATTTCATCTGCATGCAGCAGTACCAAACATTCCTGCAACTTCCTTTCATCAGTAGTGGTATCAAGAGAAGCTATTATCCTATTCTTCAAGCTTTGGAGATAAGGAGCATTATATGCTACTGCTGGTTCGGATACTTTCATTTTCATGGCAACATGCCTTTATTTATTATTAGACAAATAACGGTATTTTATCCGACACTAACAAATATTTCAAATAGTATTGTTCAATTTGTCACCAGACTTTCCAAGGAGCATGATTTCTATCCCACATCTCATTCAACTCCGTATTATCACGAAGTGTATCCATAGGTTTCCAAAATCCCGTATGACGATAAGCATGCATCTTACCATCGCCGGCTATACGTTCCAAAGGAGTACGTTCAAATATAGCCGTATCGTCATTCTCTGGAATATAATCGAACACCTCAGGCTCACAAACAAAATAACCTGCATTAATCCAATTACGGTCGCCATCAGGTTTTTCTTGAAAAGAAAGTACCTTGTCAGTACTCAGGTCTATCTGCAAAGCACCAAATTTACCTCCCGGTTTATATGCTGTCAATGAGAGAATAGCCCCCGATGTTTCATGTACGGCAATAGTATCAGTAATATTCAAATCTGCAACTCCGTCTCCATATGTCAGCAAAAAACGTTCGTTACCAATGTATTTCTGAACCCGTTTAATGCGTCCGCCAGTTTGAGTATTCAAACCTGTATCCACCATGGTTACTTTCCAGTTCTCCGAATGGTTGTCAAGAATTGTAGTGGTATTATTAGACAAATCCACAGTCATATCACTATTATGCCGGAAATAATTGGCAAAGTATTCTTTAATGACATACTGTTTGTACCCGCAACAGATTACAAATTCATTGATTCCATAATGACTATATGTCTTCATTATATGCCAAAGGATAGGTTTCCCACCTATTTCAACCATAGGTTTAGGAATAAGGTTGGTGGCTTCACTCAGACGTGTACCGAGCCCACCAGCAAGTATTACTGCTTTCATTTCACAAACTCCTTGATAGTGGTTATCATATAATCAAGCATCTCATGAGTCATACCCGGATAGACACCTATCCAAAGTGTGTTGTTCATGATAAAGTCTGTACCGTCCAACTTACCGACGACACGAAATCCCTCACCCGAACGACGCATCTCGTCAAAAGCCGGATGCTTCAACAAATTACCGGCAAAGAGATTGCGGGTCTGTATCTTCTTGCTTTCCAGATATTGGGAGAACTCGTTGCGAGTGAATCCCGCATCCGCTTTCACCGAAATCAGAAAGCCGAACCAGCTTGGATTTGAGTTCTTCTGCGCTTCAGGAAGTATCAAACCTTGAGTACCTTCAAGTCCTTGTTTCAAATAAGAAAAATTCTTGCGGCGTGCTTCAACAATTCCATCCAGTTTATCCAATTGCGCACAACCGATGGCAGCCTGCATATCAGTCACTTTCAAATTATAACCGAAATGGGAATAGACATATTTATGATCGTAACCCAAAGGGAGCTCACCGAATTGTCTGGTAAAACGACAACCGCAAGTATTGTCCACACCGCCTACACACCAACAGTCACGTCCCCAATCTCGGAATGAATTCACAATCTTATGCAATTGGGGATTGTTTGTATAAACAGCACCACCTTCTCCCATAGTCATGTGGTGGGGAGGATAAAAACTACTCGTACCTATATCTCCAATTGTACCTGTCTTCTTTTCCTCACCATTAATTATATAAGTTGAACCTAAAGCGTCACAGTTATCCTCTACCAGCCAAAGATTATACTTGTCACAAAAGGACTTTACAGCCTCCAGATTAAAAGGATTACCTAATGAATGTGCAATCATAACAGCTTTTGTCCTGGCAGAGTATGCAGCCTCCAATTGTGTCACATCAATATTATATTCAGGAACAGTGACATCTACAAACACTGGAACAGCCCCATACTGAATACAGGGAGTTACAGTGGTAGGAAAACCGCAAGCTACTGTAATCACTTCATCACCACGCTTGACTTGGCGTTCCCCCAATAAGGGTGAAGTTAGCGCTGAAAAAGCTAACAGATTTGCTGAAGAACCGGAATTTGTCAAAGAACAATACCTTACTCCCAACCATTCTGCAAAGCCTTTCTCAAATTTACGTGCCCATGGCCCGGCAGTTAACCAAAAATCAAGGGAAGAGTCAACCAAATTAACAAGTTCATTCTCATCAAAATAACGCCCTCCATAATTCACAAAAGTCTTACCGGGTTCAAAAGATTTTTCTTGTCCATGAACTTCTGCATAATATTCTTTGGCCAAAGCCAAGATTTGCTGTTTAAGTTCGTCTTTTCTATTCATAAATACAACTTTTTATTTCTTATCTCTCAAATAATCCCACCACAGATTCAGCCCTATCCAAATCACGATATCAGCCACCAGCAGCACCGTATTATTTACATCAGGTACTAACAGAATATTGGCCGCACTAAAAGAACAAGACATGAAAAGCAAACTCAGCATTGCCTTTCTCGGCGACAACCCTATCGCCAGTAATTTATGGTGGATATGATTCTTATCCGGTTCAAAAGGGCTATGTCCCTCACGAATACGGACCAAAACAACACGTACCACATCGAACGCCGGAATAATCATAGTGCTGAAAGCTATGATAAAAGCTCCTTCGGTATACGGCATTATATCCGCATTGTGCTGACTGTACTTTATGGCAAGGAAGCTAAGCGTATAACCTAAAGTAAGGCTGCCCGTATCTCCCATAAAAATCTTACGGGCACGCTCCACACTGCCAAATACGTTGTAATAAAAAAACGGGACAAGCACACCGAAAGTGCCTGCAGCGAGCATGGCATAACTCCAAAGTCCTTTCTCTATAAAAAGAAAAGTGAAAATCAATAATGCCACGCTGCTTAAACCGGAAGCAAGACCATCAATTCCGTCTATCAGATTAATGGCGTTGGTGATGAAAACTACTGTCAGTATGGTGAAAGGTATACCTACATAGACCGAAAGTTCATGTATACCGAATAAACCATACAAATCGTTTATCCAAAGTCCTGACAAAGGAAAAAGGCAGGCACAGAAGATTTGAATAACGAACTTCTGACGATAACGGACGCCAACAAGATCATCAGCAATACCTGTCAGATAAAGTAAAGTCATACCGCAGGCAAATAACAATAACTCCGGTAACAGATAGCTTGCATAAAGTGTTGAAACACTGTCACCTCCTAACAAACGGAAAGTATAAACAAGACAGAAAGCAAATAAGGTGGTGGGGAAAAAAGACACGCCACCTAAACGCGGAATAGCTCTCTTATGTACCTTGCGATCATCCGGAATGTCAAAAAGTTTCTTGCGCAGGGATATCAATAAAATACGCGGTATCAGGATACGGGCGATAACTGCCGATATCAGAAATATCAGAATTATAAAAATGAAGTTCACTACAATAAATGTCAAACAGAATTAATCTATAACCTCAAAAGGATATTGATTCTCTTCTAAATTTCTTAACTCACCGATTATTTCAGTTTGTTCGGAAGTCAATGAAGATATATCCCAAGTATCAATAATGGAATGAGCTTCTTTGGCTAATTCTTCCTCATAAACCTCACCATAGCAGCAGGTAAGCAGGCGAACTTTCAGAAGCGAAACAGGAAGTCTATCAAGAACATTCCAACAACGGTCGAGAAGATGCTGGATATATTGTTGTTTGCGGCCATTATCATAAAAAGTAGCATTTAGGGCTACTAAAATAGAAAGGCAAAGCCTGGCTTCTTCTTCCGGAGTGTCACCTTCCGGAGCGCTATACAGTCTAAGAGCTTGTTCATAAACTTCGCGATTCAAACGGGCGAAGTGGCCGCTGTAAATGGGACTATCGTCCATGCCCAAGTTCAGAAGTTCATGGGCAAGAGTGTACAAAGATGAAACGTGATCGTTCATTTTTCTAAGATATAGAAGTTATTGATTTACAAATATTCAGATATTTTCTATCGGTTCTATCAGTGAGGAATGGATGAATGTAGTAGCAACTGCCATAACACCTTCTATATTCACCACTACACGACGGTCGTGACGGAGACGCACAAACTCGCCAACAGCTCCTTCAAAAACTCCGCCTGTGATGCGTACTTTAGTACCTTTCACTAACTTCAGTTCTTCCGGTTCCACATAAATAACAGCCTCATCGTACGTGCCCGCAACTAATATGAAACTGCGCATCTGTGCATCCGGAATAATGACAGGCTGACGAGTTTCCCGATTCATAATATAACGGACAGGAATATTCAGAGCATAATTATTTTTAATTTCGTCAATACATGCACGCGTGGAACGGATAAAGACTAAATTGTGTATGGCAGGGACAAGCTTGCGAACACGACGTTCGTTTCTCATGATATATTCATAATGCATGGGAATGAAATTCTCTATATCCGCCTTATCCAAATAGTCTTTGAGAGACAATTCACGACTGTAAGTTACGCGGACAACATACCAATGTAATTGGCAATCTCTCTTTAATTGACAATTAGAAATATACTGCGATTCAGATTGAATATTTTCTGATGAACGTGGCATTACCAAGTAATAATCGTAAGGTTTCGGATAAAATAAAGTCGTGTGAAAAGGATATTCTTTGGGGACACCGGAGTAACAAAGTACCTTCCGATCAATTCATGTAATGCAATTATTTCCAATAGTTTAGTCTGCATCCATATTATCCCAAAATTCCCCACTATCACAGAAAGAGAATGTTGAAACAGTTATGTGATCAATAAGCTCTTTTAAGGAGCTGAAAACTAATAATTTAAAAACAAATATGTGTTTTTAGACGTTCGTTTAATAAACGCAAAGATATGGTAGTTTTTTGTATTGGCAAAATGTTTGATAGGAAATCTTTGGATTTTATAGCTAGCATATAAGTTAAATGCCTGTTTATTAGATAATAATCATTTGTAATTATATCAGTCAACTTTTGCGTTTTTTCATATATTTCCACTTTATATCGTTTGCTTCTGAAAGGTGTTTATTAAACGAACGTTTAAAAAACACTTCTCAAGCCTATCTTCCCCCTATTTTTCAATATTAGCAAAGTAGAATCAAAAAAGCCCGCAATGAAGTTAACATCATTGACTATAATAAGTTAACATCATGCAAACAGCAAGTTAACTTATTACAATACAAGAAGTTAACATCATTACAAAGAAGATGTTAACTAACTATATTTTCATTGATTACATATCTTAAAGCAGTTCTTTCAATTCATTGCAAAGCCGTTTCTTTACCTCTTCTATCGGCACTTCCTTTCCCAACTCTTTTTGAAGCGAAGTTACCCCTTTATCTATAAATCCGCAAGGATTGATATAGCTGAAATAGCATAAATCGGTATTAACATTGAGGGCCAGGCCATGCATTGTGACATAATGGCTACTACGCACACCGATAGCACAGATTTTACGGGCACGTGGAGAGTTTCCATCCAACCATACACCGGTAGCTTTCTCCACACGACCGGCAGTTATCCCATAAGAAGCACAGACACGTATCACCGCTTCTTCCAGCAAGTGCACATACTCTTTCAAACCCAAAGAAAACTCTTCTAAATTCAGGATAGGATAACAAACAAGCTGTCCCGGCCCATGATAAGTAATATCACCTCCCCGGTCTATATGATACAACGAAGCTCCTACTGCACTAAGTTGTTCTTCACTCAGCAGCATATTGCCTTCCTTGCCACTGCGCCCCAGCGTATATACATGCGGATGCTCACAGAGTATAATATGATTTACATACTCCTCTCCCACTTGTTTGGCATGCACAAGCGCATCAAAACAAGCCGTCTGTCTGTCCCATGCCTCAGCATAGGGAACGTTTCTCCAATCAGATATTTCCAGTCTCATAGAGCAAATGTACTACATTTATTTCATACTCCGTATATCACCAAATCACATAATTTATGATTAAGGGCTATGTTTGAGCCTCAATTAAACTAATGCAAAAGCACGATATTCCAAAAAGGGACATCATATTAGTAGTAAATTTCAGCATTTTATATCATTTTGCAACAACAAATTTATATAGAAATATAACACTGAATTTGATTTTTTCATAATTTTGCAACTACCAAGGCATAGAGACAAGTCTCATTCTTATTAAAAGCGCATATCACATTTTTGTATTTTAATAACTTTGTGCCTCAGATACTATAAACACAAAATAACATGAAAGACATGAAAAAAATTATTGTAGCATCGGATTCATTTAAAGGCTCATTAACTTCAATAGAAGTGGCTAATGCTGTGGAAATAGGAATTAAGAACGTTTTTCCACAGTGTAATGTTATCAAAACAAATGTAGCGGACGGTGGCGAAGGAACAGTAGAGGCCATTATTAAATCTTTAGGAGGGGATCTGTATACAACTGCTGTTACAGACCCTTTAGGAAGACCGATAGAAGCAGAATATGGAGTTGTTAATTTAAACGGTGTAAAAACGGCTGTTATAGAAATGTCTTCTGCCAGTGGTCTCCCGCTATTGCTTCCTGATGAACAAAATCCCTGGATTACTTCTACATATGGAACCGGTGAAATGATTTTAGATGCATTGAACAGGGGATGCCGCAAATTCTTGGTTGGAATAGGCGGCAGTGCTACTAATGATGCAGGTACAGGCATGCTCTCTGCATTAGGAGTGAAATTCTTTGATAGCCAAGGACAAAGGTTAAAAGGCTGTGGCAAAGATCTTAAATCCATTGCTCAGATAGATATGTCATCTCTTGTGCCCGAAGCACGAAAATCAGAATTCATTGTGGCTTGCGATGTCAATACTCCTTTTTGCGGGCTTAATGGAGCAGCACATGTTTTTGCTCCCCAAAAAGGAGCAGATCCTCAAATGGTAAAGGCTTTGGATGATGGCATGTATTCATTTGCTAAAATTATAGCAGAGCAATTCCAAAAAGACATAATACCATTGAGTGGAGCAGGTGCAGCCGGCGGATTAGGTGGTGCTTTTAAAGCCTTTTTGAATGCCAGACTAACCAAAGGTATTGAAATGGTGCTTGATGCCATTGGGTTTGATTCGATTCTTGAAGGAGCGGACCTGGTCATTACAGGAGAGGGACGGATAGATTTTCAAACTGCTACGGGCAAAACTGCAGCAGGGATATTGAGACATGCCAAACAAAAAGGGATCCCTACCCTTGCAATAGGTGGATCAGTGGAAATATGCCAGGAACTTAAAGAAATGGGCTTTATCGGTATATATTCTATCATAAATACTCCTATAAGTCTTGAAAAAGCCATGCAGAAGGATTCGGCAACAGCCAACATGCAGTCTACGGTAGAGCAAATCCTAACCACAATAAAATATTATACTGAGAACAAATAAGAATAATTTAAACTACTAATAAAATACGATATGAACAGTGCATTAGCGGCAATGTTAGGGCTGACTTTGTCTATTATATTAATTGTCAAAAAAGTATCCCCTGTATATAGTCTTATTTTAGGTGCGTTAATCGGTGGATTACTGTCGGGATGGGGATTACAAAATACTGTTACAGAGATGATATCCGGAATAATGGAGATTTCGCCCGCCATTATACGTATATTAGCAGCGGGAGTGCTTACAGGAATGCTGGTAAAAACAGGCGCAGCTTCCACCATATCAGAAACTATCATTAAAAAACTTGGACCGAAGCGAATTTATTTAGCTCTCGCTTTGGCTGCCATGTTGCTCACCGGCATTGGAGTATTCATCGATGTAGCGGTTATCACTATTGCTCCTATTGCTCTCATTGCCGGAAGCAGGCTCAATTTGCCTAAAAGTAAATTATTAATAGCCATGATCGGCGGAGGAAAATGCGGAAATATTATTTCACCCAATCCTAATACCATTATTGCCGCCGAGAATTTTGGAGCATCATTGCCTTCTGTTATGGCTGCCAATATAATACCGGCACTTATTGGATTGTTATTTACAGTATATGTCATAGTGCCTCTATTGCCGAAGAATGCAACCTTGCAACCTTATAAATTGCCGGAAGAGAAAGAGCACCTTCCTTCTTTCCTAAGCAGTATGGTTGCACCGATTGTAACCGTAGCCCTACTTGCACTCCGTCCTTTGGCTGGAATTGCCATTGATCCGTTAGTTGCTTTATCGGCAGGAGGAATAGCGGGAATTATAGCAACCCGCAATTGGCATAAGACCAATGAATGCCTGTCCTATGGATTAGAGAAAATGTCCTCTATCGCTATACTTCTAATTGGCACAGGTGCTTTGGCAGGTATTATAAAAGCCTCGGACATTAAAGATATTTTAATACATCTGCTTGCCAACTGGAATGATGGCGGAGTTATTATGGCACCTCTATCAGGTATTTTGATGTGTGCCGCCACTGCATCCACCACAGCAGGGGCCACTATCGCCTCCGCTTCATTTGCTCCGTCTATACTTGGAGCAGGAGTAGCCGCCACTTGGGGAGCTGCCATGATTAATGCAGGAGCCACCGTACTGGATCATCTTCCTCATGGTTCCTTTTTCCACGCAACAGGCGGAGCAGTAGGCATGGGAGTCAAGGAATTGCTAAAACTTATTGTTTACGAAACTGCTATTGGTTTGATCTTGACAATAAGCAGCGTGTTCCTCTATTTCATTGTGATATAATCTTTAGCAACCTTTTATATTACTAATACGAAAACAATCAATAATAAAAAAACACTATGAAACTGAAAAAACTCATTATCACTTTTTTCTTATTACCCACCACTTTCGGGTATGCACAGACACAATCCACCCAAATTGTTGCCCACCGCGGTTTTTGGAAAACCAATGGTTCGGCACAAAATTCCATAGCCGCACTGATGAAAGCCGATTCTGTCGGTTGTTACGGTTCTGAATTTGATGTATGGCTCACCGATGATGACCAGCTGGTGGTGAACTGGAGCAGTGTTTTCAAAGGAGTAAATATGCAAGAATCAACCGTCAAAGAGTGTACAGCTATCGTATTGGATAATGGAGAGCACCTTCCTACTTTGCAAGAATATCTGGAAAAAGCCCGTAACCTGAAAACCCGCCTCATCTTGGAATTAAAGGCTCACAAAACTCGAGAACAAGAAACGCGTGCCGTAAAAAAGATTCTAAAAATGGTAAAGGGCATGGAGTTGGAAGATCGTATGGAATACATTACTTTCTCACGTCATGTTGCCAAAGAATTTATTCGCCTTGCCCCCAAGGGAACCCCGGTCTATTATCAAGAAGGCGACCTATCTCCCAAAGAATTAAAAGAATGGGGATGTACCGGACCAAACTACCGCTTAAATGTGTTCCGGCAACATCCCGAATGGATTAAAGAATGTCATGATTTGGGCATGAAAGTAAATGCATTCCCTATAGACAATACTGATGACATAAAATGGCTGATAAGTCAAGGTATAGACTATATCACTACCAACGAACCGGTGAAACTGCAAGAGATAATACGGGAAAAGCAGTAGGCAAACTACTATTCTTGGCTTTAATAGCCATTAAAAATAATCCCTGTTCAATACCTAGTTTTTCGATTCATTTCCACAAAAAAGTGTAACTTTGCGCAAACCAAAAAACGACAGCACTATGGAATTTCCTCAAGTTGATCTCCCCGTAGACCTGATTGCATGGACAGATGTGACAGAAGATATTTTGAACATATACAAACAATCATGCCGTCTGAAAGCATGTATCTTCGCTTTGTGCATTGAAGGCTCCATTACGGTATCTATCAATTTAATGGACACAGAGATTAAACAAGGAGATTTTGTGACTCTCCTCCCTGGCACTATCATTCAGTTCTACGGGCAAAAGGAAAAGGTCCGAATTGGATTTGCCGGATTCTCAGAGCATTGCCTCAACGGGGTCAACATAATCCAGTCTACCATGAATTCGTACTCCAAGATTATAGAAGCACCCGTTATACCTCTCAACGAACCTATTGCTTCTTATTTCAAAGACTACTTTTCATTGCTGGCACGCATCTCCACCGGACCGTATATGCCCAAAACACGAATGGCGCAAAGTGTGCTGAACATGTTTCTCTATGGGATCAATGAGCTGTACAGTAACCGTCCGGAGTCCCAAAACAGAATTAAAAGTCGAAAAGAGGAAATCTGCCGGGAATTTATACAACTGGTTATCGAAAACTATACTACCGAACGCCGCGCACAATTCTATGCCGAAAAACTGGGCATATCCCTGCAACATCTCAGTACCACAATCAAACTGGTAACCGGGAAAAATGTACTGGATCTAATTGCCCACGTTGTCATCATCGACATAAAAGCCAAGCTGAAATCCACCGACATGACTATTCAAGAAATAGCCTATTCGCTTAATTTCCCCAGTGCCTCATTCTTCGGAAAGTACTTCAAGAGACACATGGGAATGAGTCCGCTGGAATATAGGAACAGCTAATCTTAACTGCGTATCAGCGTGACGCAGGAAAGCAGTATGACGATTACAGCCAACATCGGTGTCAGCAGTATGCCATACACCGGGTAGAGAATACCCGCAGCTATTAATACGCCTATCAGATGATAAATCACCATCCAGAAAGAGTTCTGGTGCATCAGCCGGAGCGTATGGCGAGACAAGCCGAATAACTTGGGAAGTGACTGCAAGTCGGAGGATTTCATCACCACCATTGTTTTTTCCACTGTTGCATCATCGGGATTTTCACCCATAGCGATGCTCACATCGGCACAAGTCAGTGCCTGCACATCGTTTATGCCGTCACCTATCATGACAACCATTTTCCCTTGCAACTGGAGCTCACGTATAAAAGTCTCTTTATCGTCCGGCAATGCATCGGGCATATAGCGTATAATCCCCAACTTGCCCGCTATGGTCGAAGCGGTACGCTCACCGTCACCCGTCAACATGCAAATATCAAGTTCGCTTGCCCGCAACTCCCTGACCGCTCCGAGTGCGGCAGCTTTCAATTGATCTTTAACGGCAATAATGGCAAGCAACTCATTTTTACGTCCGAAATAAACAATGCTGTTGCCTTCGGATTCATACTCCACCAGCATATCACCCAAAACATCGGAGAGATAAACGTGATAATCCTTCAGAAGTTTATGACTGCCCACCCAATATTCCGCATCTTTATAGACAACTCTCATCCCTTTACCCTTCAAGACCTCGCAAACGTCTAAACGGGCAGGTGTTATCCCTTCTTCCCGTAAAGCGGTGGAAATAGCAGTTGCCAACGAATTAGTCGAATTCATCTCGGCTGCCAGCAACACTTCTTTAAAATATTCTTCCTGACACTGCGCCCACAACCAAGCTATGACAGTGGGATGTCCTTCGGTCAGCGTACCGGTCTTGTCAAAGACCACTATATCGGCTTTGCTCAGACGTTCCAGTGCAAGAGAGTCTTTTATCAAAATATGCATTCGGGCCGCTTTACCGATTCCACGCATCAGGGCAACAGGAGTAACCAGTCCCAATGCACATGGACAAGCCACTATAAAAATTGAGATAACCGAATAAAGAGCATGCGGCACAGCTTCCATACCGCCAAACAGTATCCAGATAACAAACACAAGAATCGCAATCCCCGTCAAAACAGGGAAAATGATACCGGCCATACGGTCACCATCATGCAATTCGTCGGGCAGGAAACGAAATACCTTGCCGGTCAGCCCCACAGCAGTAGTCAGTACAGCCACTTCGTAATAGACATACGGCTGAAGTCCCACCTCATACCAGTAATCAGGAAAGAACGTGTTGAACAAACTGAAAAGAAAAGCCACGGACATGCTGAAAGCAATCAGCATATCCATAGTAATGCGCCCCATACGGAACTGTTTCCAGGCATCGGTATAGAGAGATACGCCTAAAAACAGCAGTACAGGAATGGCCAGCAACATCTGTATTTCATTGCCATAAGTCACATGATCACGAAATATGGACAGCAACAACAACGGAACTGCAAACAACCAGGCACCGGCAGCCTGCATCTTCAAACTGCGGTAATGCCTGTTGCGTTCCTCTACGTTACCACTTTCCATACTATCGGCATGTTCCGCGCAATACTGTTTTTGCGCAGAACATACCTTCTTCAATATATTGCTCATTCTATTTATATTTTAGGGGGTTGTTACTTTGACTTTAATAAAGCAACAACCGGAATGGGCTGTTTGTTCAGATAGAAAGTTTTAACCGTTTGCAGGAATTAATTTTTTCTTTTTTATGCATGGAGTTCGTTAATAAGTTCTATATTTGTCGATAAAGATTTTTGAATGAAATGTTGATTTATAAACGAAATTCAATATGAAAAAGCAAACTGTCAGCCTACTTGTCCTTCTGCTTGCGGCAAGCGGCTTTTTCTTTTCTTGCGGTAACATCATGAACAAAAATGCCGGAGCGTTGGAGTTCGACAGTATACAAGTAAATGAAACGGCACACCTCTTCGGTGATACTGCCAAACCGGCATGTAACCTTATCATCAATCTTACGTATGTCTCCAAGTCATCCGACGAAAAGATGAAGGACAGCCTGAACACCTATTTCCTGTCTGCCTGCTTCGGTGAGAAATATATGAACATGACTGCCGAAGAAGCCGTAAAGAAATACACAGAAAAGTACGTTAGCGACTACCGGAAAGACTTGGAGCCGATGTACCGAAAAGACGAACAGGACAAAGAGAGTGCCGAAGACATAGGAGCATGGTATTCTTACTATAAAGGCATAGAAAGCCACGTGCAACTGTACACCGGACATCTGCTCGTCTATCGCATCGACTACAATGAATATACCGGCGGCGCACATGGCATTTATATGTCCACATTCCTCAATCTCGACCTGCGCACATTGGCTCCCATCCGTTTGGACGACCTCTTTGTAGGCGACTACAAGGAACAGCTCACAGATCTCTTGTGGAACCAGCTTATGGCCGACAATAAAGTGACCACCCGCCAGGAACTGGAAGACATGGGATACGCCACTACCGGCGACCTGACACCCACCGAAAATTTCTATCTAAGCAAAGAAGGCATTACATTCTATTATAATGTATACGACATCGCCCCTTATGTAATGGGGCCGGTGAAGATCACATTGCCATACGAAATGATGCAACATCTACTGGGCGACGGCACGATGGTACTGAACGAAGTGCGTAATTCATAAACCGCCCCCTCATTCATAACTCATAATTCAGAAAATAATAATGGAACTTATCCTAAAGTATTTTCCAGACCTGACAGAGGAACAGAAAAAGCAGTTTGCCGCACTGTACGACCTTTATACGGACTGGAACTCTAAAATAAACGTCATTTCGCGTAAAGACATTGAAAACCTGTACGAACACCACGTGCTCCACTCTTTGGGCATAGCCCAAATAATTCGCTTCAAACCGGGTACAAAGATTATGGACTTAGGCACAGGAGGAGGATTTCCGGGTATTCCGCTGGCTATACTTTTCCCCGAAGTACAATTTCATTTGGTGGACAGTATCGGTAAGAAAGTACGCGTAGCCACCGAAATAGCAAACAGCATCGGACTGAAAAACGTTACTACCCGCCACGCGCGTGCCGAAGAAGAGAAACAGTTGTTCGATTTCGTAGTGAGTCGTGCTGTTATGCCCCTTGCCGATTTACTGAAAATCATCCGCAAGAACATCTCCCCCAAACAGCAGAATGTTTTTCCCAATGGACTAATCTGCCTGAAAGGCGGCGAATTGGAGAAAGAGGCGATGCCTTTCAAAAACAAAACCACCATGTGGAATTTGAAAGAATTCTTTGAAGAGGAATTCTTCCAAACTAAAAAAGTAGTGTACGTTAGCAATTGAGAATTAAAAGTTAAGTTGAACGTTGATAAATCATAAATCTGAAATCATATCATGAAGATAAAGAGATTTGAATTTAATATGTTCCCCGAGAACTGCTATGTACTGTGGGACGAAACCAACGAAGCCGTAGTCATTGATCCCGGATGTTTCTACGAAGAAGAGAAACAGGCTTTAAAGAACTTTATCATCAACAATAAACTAAACGTAAAGCACCTGTTGAACACACATCTGCATCTGGACCATATTTTCGGCAATCCTTTCATGCTGAAAGAATTCGGTCTGAAAGCGGAAGCCAACCAAGCCGATGAGTTCTGGATTGACGAAGCGCCTAAGCAAAGCCGCATGTTCGGTTTTCAGCTACAAGAGCCGCCCGTACCATTGGGAAGTTACCTTCACGACGGTGACATCATCATTTTCGGAAACACTGAACTGGAAGCAATCCACGTACCGGGACACTCACCGGGCAGTCTGGTGTATTATTGTGCGGCAGAGCATTGTATGTTCTCCGGAGATGTTTTGTTTCAAGGCAGCATCGGTCGTGCCGACCTTGCAGGAGGCAACTTTGACGAACTGATAGAGCATATATGCAGCCGCCTGTTCATACTCCCCAATGAAACGATTGTTTATCCGGGACATGGAGCGCCTACAACCATTGGCGTTGAAAAAGCGGAAAACCCATTCTTCAGATGATAACTTTAAACAATATATACGTATGAAAAACGACCTGTTGGCTAACCGTCACATCGGTATCAGCGAAAAAGATGAAGCACAGATGCTTCACAAAATCGGCGTGGCAAGTCTGGACGAACTGATTGATAAAACCATCCCGACAAACATCCGCCTTAAAGCACCGCTGGCTCTGCCCGAAGCCATGACCGAATATGAATTCGGATGCCATATTGCAGAACTGGCTGCCCAAAATAAACTTTACACAACTTACATCGGTATGGGCTGGTACAACACCATCACGCCTGCCGTAATCCAGCGTAATGTATTTGAAAACCCCGTTTGGTACACCTCCTATACGCCTTATCAAACAGAAGTGTCTCAAGGACGTTTGGAAGCCCTGATGAACTTTCAGACTGCCGTTTGCGACCTCACCGGTATGCCTCTTGCCAATTGCTCCTTACTGGATGAGGCAACTGCTGCTGCCGAAGCTGTAACAATGATGTACGCATTGCGTCCGCGCGAAATGCAGAAGTCGGGAGCCAATGTAGTATTCGTAGACGAAAGCATTTTTCCGCAGACACTGGCTGTCATCACCACCCGCGCCATCCCGCAAGGCATTGAGATACGGACCGGGCGATACAATGAAGCAGAACTCACTCCGGACACTTTTGCCTGCATATTACAGTACCCGAATGGCGACGGCAATATAGAAGACTACCGCACTTTTGTGGAAAATGCACATGCTGCCGGTTGCAAAGTGGCCGTTGCCGCCGATATACTAAGCCTTGCCTTGCTCACCCCGCCGGGAGAATGGGGAGCAGACATCGTGTTTGGAACAACCCAAAGATTAGGTACGCCGATGTTCTACGGCGGCCCGTCGGCTGCCTATTTTGCCACACGTGACGAATATAAGCGCAATATGCCGGGACGCATCATCGGCTGGTCTAAAGATAAATACGGAAAATTGTGTTACCGCATGGCTCTGCAAACCCGCGAGCAACATATCAAACGTGAAAAAGCAACTTCAAACATCTGTACAGCACAGGCACTGCTGGCCACAATGGCAGGTTTCTATGCCGTATATCATGGACCGGAAGGCATCCGCACCATTGCAAAACGTATTCACAACATCGCCGCATATCTGGAAAAAGAAATCAGCAAATTGGGATACAAGCAAGTGAATGTACAATATTTCGATACACTCCGCTTTGCCCTGCCAGACAACGTATCGGCACAACAAGTCCGTACAGTTGCCCTAAGCAAGGAAGTGAACCTGCGCTATTTCAAGAACGGTGATGTGGGCATGAGCATTGACGAAACAACGGATTTGGCTGCAGTAAACGTTTTACTTTCCATTTTCGGAATTGCAGCCGGAAAGGACTATACCAAAACAACCGATATCCCTGAGAGTTGCACCATTCAGCCGACATTCCGGCGTCAAAGCACTTATCTGACACATGAGGTATTCAATAGATACCATACGGAAACGGAAATGATGCGTTACATCAAACGACTCGACCGTAAGGACATTTCATTGGCACACTCCATGATTTCGCTTGGTTCGTGCACCATGAAGCTGAATGCCGCCGCTGAAATGCTGCCACTCAGCCGTCCTGAATTTATGAATATGCACCCGCTTGTTCCTGAGGAACAGGCAGAAGGCTATCGCGAGCTTATACACAATCTCAGCGAAGAACTGAAAATAATAACCGGATTTGCCGGAGTAAGCCTGCAACCTAATTCAGGTGCTGCCGGAGAATATGCGGGGCTTCGTGTAATCCGCGCTTATTTGGAAAACATAGGTCAAGGACACCGTAACAAAGTGCTGATACCCGCTTCGGCTCATGGTACTAATCCGGCATCGGCTGTTCAGGCCGGTTTCACCACTGTCACCTGTGCCTGTGATGAGCAGGGAAATGTCGATATGGCCGACCTGCGTGCCAAAGCCGAAGAGAACAAAGACGACCTTGCCGCATTGATGATTACCTACCCTTCTACCCATGGTATCTTTGAAACGGAAATCGTGGAAATCTGCAAGACTATCCATGCATGCGGTGCACAGGTCTACATGGACGGCGCCAACATGAATGCACAAGTAGGCTTGACCAACCCCGGATTTATCGGTGCTGATGTCTGCCATCTGAATTTGCATAAAACATTTGCTTCCCCTCATGGCGGAGGCGGACCGGGTGTGGGTCCTATCTGCGTAGCCGAACATCTGGTTCCGTTCTTACCGGGACACGAACTTTTTGGCAATGCAACCAATCAGGTAGCGGGAGCTCCTTTCGGCAGTGCGGGTATTCTGCCTATTACCTACGGCTATATACGCATGATGGGTACGGAGGGACTGACACGCGCCACCAAGATAGCCATTCTGAATGCCAATTATCTGGCTGCCTGCTTCAAGGACACCTATGGCATCGTCTATCGCGGGGCAACCGGCTTTGTCGGACATGAAATGATATTGGAGTGCCGCAAAGTACACGAAGAAACAGGTATCAGCGAAAATGATATCGCCAAACGTCTTATGGACTACGGCTATCATGCACCAACCCTCTCCTTCCCTGTCCATGGAACACTGATGATAGAGCCGACGGAAAGCGAAAGTCTTGCCGAACTAAATAACTTTGTAGATGTGATGCTTGCTATCTGGCAGGAGATTCAGGAAGTGAAAAATGGAGAAGCGGATAAGGCAGACAACGTGCTGACAAACGCTCCGCATCCTGAATATGAAGTAGTTGCCGACAACTGGGAACATAGTTACACCCGGCAGAAAGCAGCATATCCGATAGAAAGCGTACGCGACAACAAGTTTTGGGTGAATGTGGCGCGTGTAGACAACACACTGGGCGACCGTAAGTTACTGCCTACATGCTACGGATGCTTTGAATAGAAATATTGAGAGGATATATCGAAAGATATATCCTCTTCTTTTATGCCATAAAGGAATTTAACGGATCACAGTTACCGTACCTTCCGCCAATTTCTTATCTTTCATGGGAGCACCCTCAGGAGCATAGCCCAAAGCGGCACAACCATATACACGATGATTTTCGGGAACACCGAGCTTCATAAGGAAAGCGCGCACATCGGGATCGTCACAAGTCTGCCCCAACTGGTTGATCCAACAGGAACCGATACCAAGAGACTTAGCGGCCAGGAAGATATTCTGCATGGCACAGGCACAGTCCATAGACGCCCACCATTGGGTAGGTTCGTTGGAAACGATAATCAGAGTCGGAGCATGATAATAGCAACAGTAGGTTTCGCTATGTCCCCGCTCTTGCAGACGGGGCTCGTCGCTCTTAGCAAAAGCACCTTTTATCTTTTCATTCAGTTCTCTCAATATATCAGCATCCTGAATGGCTGTGAAATGCCATGTCTGGTAATTCATACCGCTGGGAGCATACGTTGCCGCTTCCAATATAAGATTCAAATTTTCTGCGGAAACCTGCTGTTCCGTATAAGTGCGCACACTGCGGCGCGACTTAATATTTTCCAATACTTCGTTCAACATTGCACGTCTGTTTTTTATGATTCAATGCTTGGGATCACCTCTTCAGCAATCCTATCTTTACGTTTAACTTAAAGTAATATACACCATTCTCCCGTTCCAGGAAACCGTATTTGTCTTTGTCTACCGACCCCTTCTCAAAACGGCTGTTCTGATAAAGGAAATCGGCAAAAGTCTGCCGTTCGGACTTATGATAACAGAGAACCTCACCCTCTCCATTGGTCAGCAACAGCCCTTCTACGGCAGAATCCGTACCGTTGTAAATCTTAGCCGGACGCATGCCCAATGCAAGTGCCAATAGGAACTGCTTCATCTTAAACTCATAGAAACAATGTTTGTTTATCAATTCATCCTTTATCTTCAAGGGATTCATTTCCTTGATGCGTTCCGTCAGTTCAGAGACGCGGGTGATGCCGTCCAGATGCATGGTACGCACCATTTCGGCCAACATACGGGGAAAATGCAAATCTATCATCAACAGATTGCAACGGAACACACGATCGGCAACATCGGAATATTTCAGCACCCCGCCCAAACGCTCAATCATCATCATGCGTTCGGCAACTTCCGTAGGCGATTCGGGCAAGGCGTTCACCTTGTTCACAGTGGGTACGGCAAATTTCACGCCACTTTGCTCCAGCTTCAGATTGGCAGTGCGCCCACCGTCCAGCAGAGGATTCATACGGCTGAGGCGACAACGGACAGTAAAACCCGTCAGCGGAGCATCCACGCTCCAAAAAGCTACGGAGAAGTCCGTACGATCCTCTGTTTTGGATTCCAAATCGTAGATGTTCACCGCATCCAGAAAGGCTTCCAATCCTTCGGAAACTTCCACTTCCTCTCCCGGCTCGTTCCGCAACAGATGAAGTATGATTTCCGCCGCATCGCCAAAGTCCGCACGAGGGAACGAAAGCACTTCCTTCTCTGCCGACGCAATGAATGTACCGTCTTTCTCCACTACACCACTGACAATACGAACATCCTCTTCCTCTATATAATAGCGGCGTGTACCGTCATGTTCCTCTCTCTGTATCAGCGCAATGGGCCAACACTTTCTATCATCTTTCTGTGCCTTCGGAGTACCCCCGAAAACTTTTCCATCCGCCAACAAACGGAAGAATGTATAGAGCTCGCCCAGCTCACGCTTAGTCGCTTCAAATGCCATATCAACTCAATTTTTATTAAATAAGTGTACAAAGATAAGTAAATCCATACAAAAGATATGGAATTAACAAACTATTTCCATGCGGAGACGTTCTATCGGATATATGAAACCTAAAAAATAAAAGCATGGAAAAAGAAGAAAATACAGTAACCATCACAGCCACCCCCAACGGTCCTTTTATTGTAGAAGGCCGATTCAAACTGGTGGACAGAGAAGGCAAGGCGGAAATGAAAGAAAACCGGACAGCCCTCTGCCGCTGCGGACGCTCCTACAAGCAACCTTTTTGTGACGGCACGCACCGCAAAATCCATTATAATGATTTATCCTTGAAAAAGATTGAAAAGAGTATCTAAAGGTCCGGAGACTTTACTCTTCTTCAAAACGTAGAGTCTCCACCTTCTCCAGACGCGCCCTCATCTTGGGCATCATCGACTTGCGGATGCGAAGTGTCATACGGCAGTCCATATCATAGGACTGTTCCAGCATCTCCGGTTCCTCCTCTTTCACAATGCGCATTACATCATTCATGAAAGGATATTCAAAGAGAACGGTCACCGTTTCATCCACAGTCTTTTCAATAACGGTAGCGGCAGCGATAGCCTCCGCGGCAGCAGCCTTATATGCCACTATCAAGCCACTTGTTCCCAGCTTTATGCCGCCAAAATAGCGGACAACAACAATCAGTATGTCCGTCAGTTCATTCGAATTTATCTGCCCCAGAATAGGCTTTCCTGCCGTACCGGACGGTTCTCCGTTGTCATTGGCACGAAAGTCCTTGCGTTCATGCCCCAGCATATAGGCATAACACACATGGCGGGCATCGTAGTATTTCTTCTGATAAGTTTCCAGATGCGCCTTTACTTCTTCAACCGTACGGACAGGCAAGGCAATGGCTATGAACTTACTGCGCTTCTCGGTGTAAATCCCTTCGGACAGGGTGGCAATGGTTTTGTACGTATCTTCACTCATGCCGTATAGGTATATGTTTCTTAATCAGCTCCAACAACGGCTTTGCCGCAATTATCAGTGTCACTGCGGTCAGTATCATCAATACGCCGAGCATGATACGCGGCGTGAGTTGCTCACCAAACACCACTACTCCGCAGAACAGCGCCGTCACAGGTTCCAATGCTCCCAGAATGGCAGCCGGCGTGGAGCCTATACGATGAATGGAAAGCGTCATTGCAATCAATGAGATAATAGTAGGAAACAATGCCAACGAAAACACATTCACCCACAACAGTGGAGCGGGTACAGGCTGCAAGGCCGTACAGAAATCCAAACGTACCACATAAATGATAATTCCGAACAGCAAAGCATAGAAAGTCAGCTTTGCCGTTGGCAGATTTTTCAGGGAAGAACGGTTCACACCTACTATATATATGGCATACGTCAGCGAAGACAAGATGACGAACAACACACCCAACAGATTCAAAGTCCTACCATCTCCGCCCTCGTACAGCAGAGAGATGCCCGTAAACGCCAGCGCAATGGAGAACATTGTAATAAACGAAACCTTCTCATGAAAGAAGATCGCCATAATGATAGCCACCATTACCGGATAGACAAACAAGATAGTGGATGCAATACCTGCATCCATATAGTTATAACTCTCAAACAAGAAAAGTGAAGAAAAAGAGAACAACAGTCCCATTACCGCCAGCGGAAGTATATCCGTCTTTTTCAAGGCAAAGGATTGCTTCTTCACTTTCATCAGTATGCCCAGCATTACAATGGCAAAAAAATAGCGATAGAACAAGACGGAATCCACTTTCATTCCCGCCCCGTACAAAGGCAATGCGAACAACGGGTTCAGTCCGTAACTGGCTGCGGCAAGAGCTCCGTAAGTAAATCCTTTAAGACGATCGTTAGTCATGACAGTATTTTTCTTAATCGGGCGCAAAGATACTACTTTTATCCACATCTTGTTCACCTTTCCTTCAAATAGAACTTACGCAGCACGCAAAGCGCAGTATTTATAATAAAGCATACCTACTGCATCAGCCAGCAGCCAACCGATAGGAATAGACCACCAAATGCCTGCCACCCCAATGGAAGGAATGGAAGCAAGCACATACGACAACACCACGCGGGTCCCTAAAGAGATCACCGTAAGCACAACCGACATCCCCGGCATGCGGATAGCGCGGTAATAACCGTAAAGCAGGAACAGGATGCCGATGCCACAATAGAATGTGCCCTCTATGCGCAGATATTCCACGCCGGTAGCAAGAATTTCCACCTCTTCGGGGCGGACAAAGACCAGCATCAGCGGCTCTGCAAATACAAACACAAGCATGGAAACTATCAAGGAAAAGATGACCGCAGTAAGAAAGGCGCTGCGCACTCCCCTGCGGATACGATCATAACGCTTTGCCCCAAAATTCTGCGCTATGAAAGTGGAGAATGCGTTTCCGAACTCCTGCACAGGCATATATGCAAAGGAATCTATCTTTACGGCAGCGGCAAAGGCTGCCATAACGGCCGTACCGAAACTGTTGACCAATCCCTGTATCATCAGGATACCGAAATTCATGACCGACTGCTGCACACAGGTCAGTGTGGAGAAAGAGACTATCTCCTTCAGACTGCAACGGTCAAAGCGCATATCCTCCCGGCGCAGTTGCAGTTCCGGCCGTTTCTTGCCTGTGTAGAGCAGTATCCCCACAGCAGCCACTCCCTGTGCTATGACGGTGGCCGCGGCAGCCCCTTCGATTCCCCAACCCAGTTGCAGGATAAAGAACAGGTCGAGAATGACATTCAGCACAACAGAAACCGCCAGAAACCAAAGAGGAGTCACAGAATCTCCCACAGCCCGCAACAGCGCCGCATAGAAGTTATAGATAAACGTAAAGGCTATGCCACAAAAGATTATCCACAGGTAACTGCGCATCATCCCATAAATGTCCTGCGGCACTTGAAGCAAATGAAGAATAGGGTCTAAGCATATAAATGCCACCACATTCAGCAAGAATGTCACCGCCCCTATCAGTACGAATGAAACAAAAATGCTACGCCGCAAAGCGGACCGGTCTCCTGCCCCGTAGTGCAACGAGAAAACCGTACCGCTACCGATAGACAACCCTAAAAGAATGGAAATAAGAAAAACCATCAACGTATATGCCGACCCCACTGCTGCCAAAGCGCCCGATCCGATACACTGTCCCACAATAAGCGTATCGGCAATATTATAACACTGTTGCAGCAACGAACCTGCCATCATAGGCAAGGTGAAGCGCAACAGCGTACTCGTTATGCCGCCCTGAGTGAGGTTTCCATTTCGTAACATCCGCTACCGTATTTCGATATTTTCGTATTCCGTTTCGTATTTTCCTGCAAAGGTCAGCATTTTCAACATAACAGGAAAGAAAATGGCGGTATAAAATAACGGAGCGCCACATACTTTGCAACGCTCCGTTTCCACATTCATTCTTTAAAATTGTATTTTGATTAGTCCAGTTTATGAATTACCAGTCCCGAACGCAACTTCGGTTCGAACCAAGTAGTCTTGGGGGGCATTATGTTGCCGGTATCGGCAATGTCCATCAACTGTTTCATGGACACAGGATACAGAGCCAAAGCCACCTTCATCTCACCGCTATCCACCCGTTTCTTCAATTCGCCTAAGCCGCGTATACCGCCCACAAAGTCGATACGCTTATCGGAACGAAGGTCCTTGATGCCGAGGATTTCATCCAATATCAAGTTGGACGAGATGGTAACGTCCAGCACACCGATGGGATCATTATCGTTGTAAGTGCCCGGTTTGGCAGTAAGGCTATACCACTTGCCATCCAGATAAAGGGAGAAATTATGCAATCCTGCCGGTTTGTAGATGTCCGTACCCTTTTCTTCCACCGTAAAGTTCTCGCTTACAGCCGTCAGGAATTGTTCGGGAGTCATACCGTTCAAATCCTTCACCACACGATTATAGTCAATGATAGTCAACTGGTTGGCCGGGAAACAAACTGCCATGAAGTAGTTGTACTCCTCATCTCCACGATGATTGGGGTTTTGCTTGGCTTTCTCCGCGCCCACCAGGGCAGCGGCTGCGCTGCGGTGATGTCCGTCTGCAATATAGAGCGCAGGCATCTTGCCGAACTCTTTGGTTATGACGTCAATATCTTCCTGCTTGTCGATAATCCAAAACGTGTGGCCGAAGCCGTCGCCCGGAGCAATAAAGTCGTAAACAGGTTTCTGAGCCGTATAACGGGCAATGACAGCATCCAGCGTGGCATTATCAGGGTAGGCAAAGAATACAGGTTCAATGTTGGCATTGTTCACACGCACATGCTTCATGCGGTCTTCTTCCTTATCCCGACGGGTAAGCTCATGCTTCTTGATGACACCGTTCATATAATCGGGAACGTATGCCCCCACCACCAAACCATATTGCGTTTTGCCATTCATGGTCTGGGCATATACATAATAATTTTCTTTATCGTCCTGCACCAACCAGCCTTTGTCCTGAAACATCCGGAAGTTTTCAGCAGCTTTCTGATAAACACGTTCATCATGTTCGTCCGTACCGATAGGAAAATCTATTTCGGGCTTGATGATGTGATACAAAGACTTTTCGTTTCCCGCCGCTTCTTCACGAGCCTCGGCAGAATTCAGTACGTCGTAAGGGCGGGATGCCACCTGTTCTACTAAATTCTGTGGGGGACGAATCCCTCTAAAAGGTTTTATT
This sequence comes from Bacteroides eggerthii, assembly GCF_025146565.1. Classification (NCBI taxonomy): domain Bacteria; kingdom Pseudomonadati; phylum Bacteroidota; class Bacteroidia; order Bacteroidales; family Bacteroidaceae; genus Bacteroides; species Bacteroides eggerthii. The sequence continues at coordinate 3,024,354 of NZ_CP102258.1, forward strand.
GTTGCCATGGTTATTAGAATATAAATTTAAATCAGGCATGAATTACATGGAGTTTCACAGAACAAATAATATGTCCAAAGTTCTGCAAGGTTCCATGCAATCCATGCCTGAATCCAATTACTTATTTACTCGGAACTTCTCGCAACCGTCTTTCAGGAAGCCTACAATCTGCTTGGCAGCGGCAATACCTGCATTGATATTGGCTTCGGCAGTCTGCGCACCCATTTTCTTCGGTGTGGAGAAATAACGGCCGGCAAACTTGGCAGCGAAAGTCTCATTGGCTGCAGGCATGATGTCGGTCATGTATTTCAGGTCGGGACGTTCTTCCATGAGCTGAATCAACTCGGCTTCGTTGATAACCTCCTTGCGGGCGGTATTGACCAGCAAACCGCCTTTCGGCATCTTGTTCACCAAAGCATAGTTAATAGAATTCTTGGTTTCTGCCGTTGCAGGAATATGCAGGGAAACAACATCACAAGTAGAATAAAGCTCTTCGGCAGAAGCGACAGCTTTTACGCCATCCTTCTCAATCACTTCTTTCGGGCAGAAAGCGTCGAAAGCATAGATGTCCATGCCGAAACCCTTGGCGATACGCGCCACATTGCGTCCTACATTGCCATAAGCGTGAATACCCAGCTTCTTGCCCATCAGTTCCGTACCGGAGGTGCCGTTGTACATGTTGCGGACAGCCATTACCATAAGTCCGAAAGCCAGTTCGGCTACGGCATTGGAGTTCTGTCCCGGAGTGTTCATCACACATACGTTGTGGGCAGTGGCGGCAGCCAAGTCCACATTGTCATAACCGGCACCGGCACGTACCACGATTTTCAGTTCTTTGGCGGCGTCCAACACCTCGGCATCGATGATGTCGCTACGTATAATAATAGCATTGGCGTCTTTCACAGCTTCCAGCAATTTCGCCTTGTCACCATATTTTTCCAGCAAAGCAAGTTCATAACCTGCTGCTTCAATTTCTTTGCGGATACCGTCTACTGCAACCTTTGCAAACGGCTTGTCTGTTGCGACTAATACTTTCATGATTTAATGGTATTAAAAAAGATTCACCACAGAACCGCACAGAGTTTCACAGAGTTTTCCTTTTCATTTCTCTGTGGGACTCTGTGCCCTCTGTGGTGAACAAATATTGTTAATGAAGTTTCTCAAATTCCTGCATGCAGTCTATCAAAGCCTGTACGCTTTCTTTCGGCATAGCGTTGTAGCAAGATGCGCGGAAACCGCCTACTGAACGATGTCCTTTGATACCTACCATACCTTTTTCGGTAGCAAACTTCAGGAAGTCTGCTTCAAATTCTTTGTATTCGGGGGCCATTACGAAGCAGATGTTCATGCGTGAACGGTCCTCTTTGGCAGCAGTACCTACGAACATTTTGTTGCGGTCTATCTCGGCATACAGCATATCGGCCTTTTCGATAGCGCGACGTTCCATTTCCTTCACACCGCCTTGTGCCTTGATCCAGCGCAAAGTCTGCAATGCTGCATAAATAGGCACAACCGGAGGGGTATTGAACATTGAGCCACCGTCGATATGTGTCTGATAGTTCAGCATGGTGGGGATGTAACGTGACACCTTGCCCACTGCATCGTTCTTCACGATAACGAATGTCACACCCGCAGGAGCCAGATTCTTCTGTGCACCGCCGTAGATACAGATATATTTGGACACGTCGATAGGACGGGAGAATATATCGGATGACATGTCAGCAATCATCGGCACGTTTACATCCAGGTCTTCTTTCAGCTCCGTACCATAGATCGTATTGTTGGTGGTGATATGGAAATAGTCCACATCAGCCGGTACTGTGTAATCTTTCGGAATATAAGTATAAGTGGCTTCAGCAGAAGAGGCAACTTCTACAACCTCGCCAAAACCTTTGGCTTCTTTCATGGCTTTCTTGGCCCACACACCTGTGTTGAGGTATGCGGCTTTCTTTTCGAGGAAATTGAAAGGAACCATGCAGAATTCCATACTTGCGCCACCGCCCAAGAACAGTACCGAATAACCTTCGGGAATGTTAAGTAGTTCTTTGAACAGTGCTACGGCTTCGTCCACTACGGGCTGGAAGTCTTTAGCGCGGTGGCTAATCTCCATAAGAGAAAGACCGGATCCATTGAAATCTAAAATAGCCTTCGCTGTATCCTCTATCACCTCACGCGGAAGAATGGAAGGTCCTGCATTGAAATTATGCTTTTTCATTTGAAGTTTGTTTTGGTTATACAATTTCGTTCATTTTGTGTCTTTCGACATGGCGAAATTACGGAATTATTTCTGTATTGCAAATCTTTCCTTATAAAAATCCTTCTTTATGGCGCATTTGCCTTACTTTTTATTGGTATATACAAGAATTATACACCAATCTGTTATGTATACTTACCAAAAAAGGTGTTAAAAGGTAAACTGAAAGAAAGAAGCGGAAATAACTTTCTACTATGAATAAAAACTGAAAAGAAAGTGCATATTTATCAGAAGCAAGCCATTCTCCTATGCTTAATAACATTCCCCGCCATGCTTAATAACATCAGTCTACCGGGCTTCTTCTATCAAGGTCTTCATGCCTTTGATTTTTTCTCCACGCAGCAGCGTGAGCAGTTGCTTCACCTTGCTGCGGCGAACTGCCACAAAAGCGTAGTGTTCTTTTACGTCCACCTGTCCCACATCTTCACGCGCCAATCCACCTTTTTTATATAGGAAGCCCACGATGTCCACTTTGTTAAGTTTGTCTTTCTTGCCTTTACCTATATATAAGGTAGTCCAACGGGATTTGGCAGGCTTCGGCGTTTGTTCCGGCAGCCCGAATACGGGGATTTCTTCCGGAAGATAATCGGGCAAACGCTCTTCCGCATGGAGAAGCAGGAAGGACGAGCCGCGTGCTTCCCAACGCGCCGTACGCCCATTGCGGTGCGTAAAGGCTTCCTCGTTGACAGGCATGTGGTAGTGGACAACATTGTCGATGCCCGGAATATCCAATCCGCGTGCGGCAAGGTCGGTGGACACCAGAACGGGGCAACTGCCATTACGGAACTTATAGAGCGCCCGTTCGCGATCTTCCTGCTCCATGCCGCCATGAAAGGCGTCGCAGGGGAATTTCTTTGACTTCAAGTAGGCAGCCACGCGCTCCACACTCTCGCGGTAGTTCACGAACACCAGTGTAGAACGGTCGCCCAAGGTACAAAGCAGGCGGTACAATGTTTCCAGCTTATCTTTTTCGGGCGAAATGACCTTCTGTAAGTCAAGGCGATTGGAAACGGCTTCTTCCGAAAGGAAGTTCAGCCTGATGACTTGTGACGACGGTGTGTCACTGCCGGATACCGCTCCCCCTACTCCTGCAAATTGCGGGATCTCCTCGGCATCTGTTGCCGAAAGCAGCACGCGTTTCTGCAAGGCGGGCAGTTGCCCGATAACCTCTGCCATTTCGTCGTGGAAGCCGAATTCAAGACATTTGTCAAACTCGTCAATCACCAGTGTGGTGACAGAGTGCACCTCGAAGTTCCGTTTCCTCAAATGGTCGTTCATACGGCCGGGAGTACCAATGATGACAGCCGGATTGATGCCCCTCATTGTGCGATGCTCTTCCATTGCCGGGCGTCCGCCATAGCAGCTCATCGCCTTAAAGGGTACATTCATCGACTTGAATACGGTTTCTATCTGCAAGGCAAGCTCACGCGAAGGAACAAGCACCACTGCCTGCACGCCCTGCACATCCGCTTTGAGCGATTGTACCAGCGGCAACAGGAATGCCAGTGTCTTGCCCGAACCTGTGGGCGACAGCAGGACGAGGTCTTTATTGGATTGGTAAGCATCCCGCGCAGCCTCTTGCATCGGGGTGAGCTGTTCTATCTGTAAGTTGCGAAGTATATCGGATTGTTCCATAAATTTCTTTGAATTAATGGAGCAAAGATACGAAAAGATTATATGTTTGATGTACCGGACAATCCTTTTGATTAGCCTGACTATAAAAAAACTCCGGCAAGAGCCAAAGCCCGCCGGAGTTTCCTCACTATTTTACTATTATGTATCTTAACAATGCACCTTATCCGCCGAAGTTGTCGAACATCAGGTTCTGAGCCGGAACGCCGAGGTCGTCGAGCATCTTCTCAACGGCTTTGGACATCGGGCCGGGACCGCACATGTAGTATTCGATATCTTCGGGAGCTTCGTGATCTTTCAGGTAAGTCTCGTAGATTACGTTGTGAACGAAGCCCGGAGTGTACTTCACGCCCGCTGCATCGGCTGCCGGATCGGGACGGTCCAGTGCGAGGTGGAACTTGAAGTTGGGGAAGTCTTTTTCAATCTGCAGGAAGTCTTCCAGATAGAACACTTCATTGAGCGCACGTGCACCGTAGAAATAGTTCATCACGCGGTCGGTAGTATGCAACGTCTTTGTCAGGTGCATAATCTGCGCACGCAACGGAGCCATACCGGCACCACCACCAATCCACATCATTTCCTTCTTGGAGTCGAAAATCGGATGGAAGTCTCCGTAAGGACCGCTCATCGTCACCTTATCACCCGGTTTCAGCGTGAAGATATAGGATGAAGCGATACCCGGCATTACATCCATGAAGCCCGGACCTTGGTCTTTCGGCTTGAACGGAGGAGTGGCGATACGTACCGTCAGCATGATGCGGTCGCCCTCGGCAGGGTAGTTCGCCATAGAGTAGGCACGAATGGTCTCTTCATCGTTACGGCACTTCAAGCCCATCAGGCCGAATTTCTCCCATGCAGGCAGATACTCTTCGCCGATAAGGGATTTGTCGATGTCCTTGTCGTAGTCCATGGAGTATTTAGGAATCTTAATCTGTGCATAAGAACCCGGGATGAAGTCCATGTGCTCACCCTTGGGCAATGCAACGATAAACTCCTTGATGAACGTAGCCACGTTCTTGTTGGAGATGACCTCGCACTCCCACTCTTTTACGCCGAGTACAGACTCGTCGATCTTAATTCCCATGTCGCTCTTCACCTTCACCTGGCAACCCAGACGCCAGTGGTCCTGGATTTGCTTACGGCTGAAGTGAGGTATTTCGGAGGGCAGAATCTCGCCGCCACCTTCCACAACCTGGCATTTGCACTGTCCGCATGAGCCTTTGCCACCGCAAGCGGAGGAAAGAAACACGCCGTTTACGGACAGCGTATTCAGCAGCGTCGAACCGGAAGCTACCTCCAGCTCCTTGTCGCCGTTGATCGTCAATTTCACATTGCCTGAAGGAACCAAGAAGTTCTTGGCTACCAACAGAATAACCACAAGCAACAGAACAACCGCGAGGAATACTCCAATGCTTGCTAATATCATATTCATATCCATTGTCTTATTCCTTTCTTTTAGATGTTCAAACCAGAGAAACACATAAATGCCATTGCCATCAGACCCACTGTGATGAAGGTGATGCCCAAGCCTTTCAGCGGAGCAGGCACATCAGAGTAGGCCATCTTCTCGCGAATGGCAGCCAGACCGACAATAGCCAGCAACCAGCCGATGCCCGAGCCCAGTGCATAGGAAACGGCATCTGCCACGTCACCGATATATTTCGGATCGCTCTCGCCCACGTTGATGCGTTGCTGCATGAAGAGTGACGCACCCATGATGGCGCAGTTCACAGCGATCAGCGGCAGGAAGATACCCAGTGAAGCGTAGAGCGAAGGGCTGAAACGTTCCACAATCATCTCCACCAACTGAACGATAGCGGCAATTACGGCAATGAAAAGAATAAAACTCAGGAAGCTGAGGTCGACACCTTCAATGATGGCGTTGGGACCCAGTACTTTCGTTTGCAACAAATAGTTGACCGGAAGTGTCACCACCAACACGAAAGTTACGGCGATACCCAGTCCTACGGCAGTCTTTACATTCTTTGATACGGCCAGATAAGAGCACATACCGAGGAAGAATGCAAATATCATATTGTCCACAAAAATGGAGCGGACGAATAAACTTAATAAATGTTCCATAATTCTTTTAATTAAGAACTAAGAATTAAGAATCAAGAATCTCCATACAGCAACGGCACAATCTTCATTCATCATTCCTCATTCTTCATTTATATTACTTTTCCTGCAATTCTTTATGGCGTGCACGTTGATACCAGATGATGCAAGCGCAGAGAATCAGCGCCATAGGCGGCATCAGCATCAAGCCGTTGTTCACATATCCAATCTTCTGCAAAGGCTCGTAGTTCAGGATGTTGAAACCAAGCAACGTGCCCGAACCCAGCAGTTCGCGGAAGAAAGCCACGATAACCAAGATCTTGGCGTATCCCAAACCATTGCCCACACCGTCAAGGAAGGACTCCCAGGGACCGTTCTGCATGGCAAATGCTTCCAAACGTCCCATGAGGATACAGTTTGTGATGATCAGACCCACGTATACGGAAAGCTGTACGCTCACATCGTAAGCAAAAGCCTTCAGAATCTCACTTACAATTGTCACCAATGCTGCAACTACCACCAACTGGACGATGATACGGATACGGTTGGGGATGGTCTTACGCAGCAATGAAATCACTACATTGGAGAATGCCGTAATCACCGTTACGGAAAGTCCCATTACGATAGCCGGTTCCAGCTTGGCGGTAACGGCCAAGGCAGAACAGATACCCAGCACCTGTACGGTAACGGGGTTGTTCAGTCCAAGCGGAGTAGAGAATACTTCTTTATTCTTTTTTGAAAACAATGCTCCCATATTCTTATTTCTCCTCATTATTATTAGTTAAAAAGTTCTTGTAGCTGCTCAGACAGGTTTTCAGCATGGCATCCACACCTACCGAGGTGATAGTACCGCCTGAAATGCCGTCCACCTGATAGTCGGGTTTCTCTACCTTTCCGTTCTTCACAACGCCGAGGGCGATTTCACCGTTCTCCAGAGTCTTCTTGCCCGGAAATTCTCCCTGGAACTGGGCGGTTGCGATTTCGGCACCCAGACCCGGAGTTTCGCTGGCATGCGAGAAGTAAACGCCATAAACGGTGTCCTTGTCGCTGTTCAGGGCAACATAACCCCAGATGGCGCCCCAAAGGCCGGCACCGTAAACGGGGAATACATATTTGGTTTCTCCGTCCACTTCTGCCACAAATACGTGCAGGCGGTGGTTTTCCTTAGCTTCCTTTTCGTAGGCGGTGGCAAATGCACCGGTGTTCTCGGCCAGCGTACCGTCCTCGTTCATCAGCATGTCACCCTTGATGTACTTATTATATTCTGCATCGGCATCCTTCACATCCTTGATGTTGAGGGCGGCAAGAATCTGCTTCTTCGTATCCAGCTCCACGTTCTTGTTCTGAGTGGCACGCAGAGAGGAGCTTACGAATGCCAGCAGGAATGCGACGATAACAACCATTACCGAAGCATAAATGATAGTATAACTATTACTATTGGTATTCATTTCTTTTTCCGGTATTTTAATTGTTAGACTTAGCGGTTGCACGTTTCTCGCGGCGGCTGATATTACCCTGTACCACACAGTAGTCAATCAGCGGAGCGAAGATATTCATCAGCAGGATGGCAAGCATCATACCTTCGGGATAACCGGGGTTCAGCACGCGGATAATGATAGCCATTGCGCCGATCAGGAATCCGAAGATGTACTTACCGGTCTCTGTGCGGGCAGAAGTAACGGGGTCGGTAGCCATGAATACGGCGCCGAAGCAGAAACCGCCCAATACGAGATGTTCGTACCAAGGCATTTGAGCCATTGCAGTGTCCGGTCCGATGGTGTTGAACACCCAGCCCATGAATGCACCGCCCACAAATACGGAGAACATCGTTTTCCAGCTTGCGATGCCTGTCCACAGCAGCAGAATGGCGCCGAGGGCAATGGCTATGACGCTGGTTTCACCGATGGAACCCGGAATAAGTCCGGTCACCATGTCCCATGAGAACTCCGGATATGCACCCGCAGTAGCGGCAGCTCCCAGCGGAGTGGCAACGGTGAGTCCGTCTACCGTCTGTCCCAAACCAAAGATGCTGTCGCCCGATACCCAAACGGCATCACCGGACATCTTCGTTGGATAGGCGAAGAACAGGAAAGCACGCGTAATCAGGGCAACGTTGAACACGTTCATACCCGTACCGCCGAATACTTCCTTGGCAAAGATTACGGAGAATGCAGTGGCTACAGCCAGAATCCACAACGGACAGTCCACCGGCACAATCATCGGAATCAGGATACCCGAAACAAGGAAACCTTCCTGAATTTCTTCCTTCTTCCACTGAGCCACAACGAACTCAATGCCCAGACCCACTACGTATGATACAATGATTTTAGGCAATACAGCCAGAAAACCGTAAGCAAACATTTCGATGAAACTGCCGGTTGCCCCGGTAGCGTGGAAATGCTGGTAACCTACGTTATACATACCGAACAGCAGCGCCGGTATCAACGCAATAACCACCATCGACATGATGCGTTTGCTATCGATGGAGTCGTGAATATGCGTTCCCGATTTCGCAGTGGCGTTGGGCACGAACAGGAATGTCTCGAAGCCGTCGAACACCGAACGAAATGCGTGGAATTTGCCGCCCTCTTCAAAGTTCGGCTTTATCTTGTCGAGATAATTTCTTAACGCTTTCATTTATAGTTTTGAATTTTGAATTTTAAATTTTGAATTCTAAAGTTATAAATCGGCGAACTGCCTTTTGGCGCAATTCATAATTCATAAATTTATCATTCATAATTAGTTTACGCCATTTCGGCACGAAGCATGTCGAGACCGGCACGAACAATGCGTTGGATTTCCACTTTGGAAGAACATACGAATTCGCAAAGTGCAAAGTCCTCAGGAGCTACTTCGTAGATGCCCAAAGCCTCCATGCGGTCGATGTCTCCTGCAATAATGGCCTTCAACAGATATTCGGGGAAAATGTCCATAGGGAATACGCGGTCGTACTCGCCCGACATAATCATATGACGTTCGCCACCCTTGATGCGGGCGTCGATCACATATTCTTTCTTGCCCATCAGCCAACTGAAATAAGAACGGTTGACACTGAACTGATTGAAGCGCGGCATAATCCAACCCAGCATTTCGTGGATTTCATCTCCTTCGGGGATTACGGTGAGCTGGCTGTCGAAAGCGCCGAGGAAACCGTTGGCGGCAATCTTCTTGCCTGTCAGCACGTTGCCGCTGATGTAGCGCAGGTCTTTATCGGTGGTTACGTTACCCTTGAACACATCGGTCAGCAATGCTCCTACCTGCAATTTGCAGTAAGCGGGTTTCAGCACTTCGCTGCCTGTTACGGCTACGGTACGGGTGAAATTCACGCGACCGGTGTTCATCAAACGGCCGATGAAGATTACGGCTTCCGCACCGATGGTCCATACCGTCTCGCCTTTCACTACGGGAGAGATGTGGTTGATTTGTACACCTACGTTACCAGCCGGATTAGGACCGTCGAATGCAGTAACGGTAACGTTCTTTGCCTGTACGAGTGCGGCTGATTTTTGTTTTACACTGATACTCAGGTACGTCTTTGCCATTCGGGCCAAAGCGTCAAGTCCTGTCTGGAAGTTTGCTTCCTCGCCTTTCAAGACGAACTCGAAGTCGGGAGCCAACGGATTGCTGTCGAAAGCAGAAATGAAGATTGCCTTCGGAGTCACCGTCGGATCGGCGATCACATCATACGGACGTTGGCGGATGAAAGCGAACATACCGGCTTGCAGCAATGCTTCCTTCACTTCCTGCGCACTCATCTTGGACGGATCCATCTTGCCGAATTCCTCGTAGTCCTGCTCAGCGGCAGCCTCCACCACGATGTTCAGCACCTTACGACGTGCACCGCGTTCCACGCTCGTCACTACGCCGCTTACGGGCGAAACAAATTTCAATTCAGGATGATTCTTGTCGATAAACAAGGGTCCCCCGGCCATTACATACTCCTGTTCTTTCACCACCACTTTCGGAGTGATACCTGTAAAATCATCGGGCACCAACGAGTAAAATCCCGGCTCTTTCACAGACATAAACTCTTCGGCAGCTTTGCCTTTCAGGTTGATGTCAAGGCCTTTGCGTAACTTAATTACATTTGCCATGCGTTTATATAAAATAATGGTTTCATTAATTTGCCCGCAAAAGTAGCAAAAAAGAATGTGAATAAGTAGCAAAAAAGAAAGGAATTACGGAGAAATTTCCGTAATTCCTTTCGTTAACGAACACGAGAAGAGTGAATAGCGATTAGGACGGAGAGATCGCTAATCACTAACCACTAATCTTTTTCTTCTGCAAACATCGGGTCCCATGCCGGCAGGCGGACAGGTTTTTGTTTGAAAAGTTCCATTATTTGAGCGGGGACATATTTGGTTTCCACTACCAGGCGGAACATATATTCGTCGAACCAGTTGTCCGTCATGATGAGGTGGCCTTTATAACCGCTGTCGGCGCCCCAACTATTCTCAACCATCCATTTGACCGGCTTCCCGTCTTTATCCAAATCCACAGCCATCAGCGTCATGGCATGCGAGGAGCCGCTGGAGAAAGTCTGGATGCGTTGCTTCTTATCCATTCCGAAGGTGGTTCCCATGAGTGATTCGTAGTCATAATTTTTCACATCAAGCAGGCCGCGTTCCGAGTTCAGGAACTTACCCACGTCGCAGGAGAAATACATCATGGTGCTGTCTTTCAGAGAAGCAATGGCCATTTGCTTGATGTCCTCTACGGGCAGGTTGACGTAAGTCCAGTTCTTGCCGTCGTAGCGGTGGCGGTCGTAGTCAATCTCATAGCATTTGTAATACTCGCGGCTGGGATCGTTCATCAGCATCACGTAGTTGGTGAGCAGTTGTTTGTCACCATACTTCTCAAGGAAAGACATCGGGGTGTGATGTTCCGTCTCCACCGGGTTGCCTTGTGCATCGGTGCGCACGTAGTCGAACTCCGTAGGCGGAACGCCCAGGTTCAGCACCAGCATGCGGTAGACAGTGCCGAGCATGGCGGTTTTCTCCTTCTCCAGGGCGGCAGGCTTGGCGCCTTTGGCAGCGAGGTCGCGGAGCCGGAGGGCGTATTCCTTCAGCTTCAGAGAAATGAGATTGGCCATACGGGCGGTGTTCTCGCTACTGTTGGTCTCCGGCATGGCACACTTGGGCACAAGGCCGTATTTGGAAACGATATCCGCCACTCCGGTGAATGTGCCTCCGTCACTCAACGGATGTTTCAGCAGCCACTCCACTGTTTTGTCGTCCAACGGCTTTTCCGCAGTATCGATGATGCCTTGCAGAAAAAGGTTGGACTTCTCCAGCTGGTCCCAAAAGAAAGGATATATCTCCGAGAACTCGAAAGACCGGAAACCATAGCGTGCAAGGGCTTTGGCACGCATCACATTCAGCCCTGTGAAGAGCCAGCAACGCCCTGAGGACTTCTGGTCGGTGATGCCTTTGGAGTCCACCTTAATGGAGAAATGGGTATCCATGCCCTGCATGTTCTCTTGATTGAGCGCCAACTTGCGGATGTCGTTGTTGCCAATGGCATTGCGCAGCGCCTTGTCGGACGCCGTCCCTTGATAGCTTTGCTGGATTTGACTGAGCATGGCAGAAGTGATTCCGCCTTGACCGTCCTGTGCCTGCACCGAAAGCAGTGCGGTGCCAAAAACAATTACAGATAAAAAACGTTTATTCATGTCAAGATGTATATATGTATGTATTATGTATGTTGATATAAGAAACAAATTCACCCCACGAGCCCCCAAAAATCATCTCGTGAGATGATCCGTCTCATCCCGCAAGGCAAACAAATTCACCTTACGGAACGGATTTTTCCGTACCACGAGACCGATGAAAAGGCAAATGTAATGTCTTTTTTGATAATTTTAGCGCCCTCTTTAGATTTATTATCTATTCTTCTAAAAACCGATTCAAATAAAATAGTTTTCTTTGCAGCCACATTCGTACGATATGAAAAGATATATACTGGGTATATTTACTATTATACTGACAACTGTAAGTGTTTCAGCACAAGAACAGTCCCCTACGGTTACCAACGACACAACTCCCGCACTGAGCAAAAAGGAACTGCGCAAACAAAGGGTGGCTCGCAGAAATTTCCATTACAACATATTGGGTGGCCCAAGCTATACACCCGACTTCGGTGCGCTGATAGGCGGAAGCGCCCTGATGACCTTCCGTATGAATCCCGGCGACACCACACAACTGCGTTCGGTGCTGCCGATGTCCATAGCCTATATGTTCAAGGGCGGCGTCAACCTGATGGTGAAACCGCAACTCTTCTTTAAAGGCGACCGCTTCCGCATCTTCGGAAAATTCGTCTACAAGAACACTGAAGACAACTTCTACGGCATAGGCTACAATACGAACAAGAATTACATCCGTAGCGACAGCACCAGCAAATATCGTTACAGCGGCATACAAATCAATCCCTGGTTTCTGTTCCGTTTGGGCGAAAGCAACGTGTTTGCCGGCCCCCAAGTGGACATCAACTACGACAAAATCACCGATCCCGCCAAACATCTCATAGAAGAACCCGACTACGTGGCAGCCGGCGGTACGGCAAGCGGTTACAAGAACTTCAACTCCGGCCTGGGCTTCCTCCTTACCTACGACAGCCGCGATATCCCCGCCAACGCTTACAAAGGCGTCTACCTTGACTTCCGGGGTATGATGTACAGCAAGGCGTTTGGCAGCGACAACAACTTCTACCGACTGGAAATGGACTACCGCCAGTACAAGTCCGTAGGCCGCCGCAAGGTGCTCGCCTGGACAGCGCAAAGCAAAAACGTGTTCGGCAACGTCCCCCTCACCCAATATTCACTGACCGGCACTCCCTTCGACCTGCGCGGCTACTACATGGGACAATATCGTGACAAATCCTCTCATGTCATCATGGCCGAATACCGCCAGATGATAAATACCGACCGGAGCAACTGGATGAAGCGCATGCTGCACCACATCGGCTTCGTGGCATGGACCGGATGCGGCTTCATGGGCCCCACCATGGGCAAGATTGAAGGTGTGCTGCCCAACTATGGCGTAGGCCTGCGCATCGAAGTGCAGCCCCGTATGAACGTGCGTCTGGATTTGGGTAAAAACACAGTAAACAACCAAACATTGTTCTACTTCAACATGACCGAGGCTTTTTAAGAAAAAGGATTATTCTGTGATTGACATTGACAATTCTGTAATTAACATTGACAATTCTGTGATTGGCATTGGCAATTTGATGATTGATGATTAACCGCTCACCATAAATCAACAATATATTCCTCCTTTCCCTTGCAGCACTAAAAGATTATACATATCTTTGGACGTTAATCTCAAATTACTGAAAGATAATTATTTATATTCTAATACTGATGGGGGTTCTCGAAATCATCTTTTGGATCGGCTTATTCATTGTGTTCTATACATATATAGGTTATGGAATGATCCTCTATGCCCTTGTCAAACTGAAGGAATGTTTTCGCAAAACAGCCGCCACACCCCCACCGACAGATGACTCCCTCCCCGACCTGACGCTGTTCATCGCCGCCTACAACGAAGAAGACGTCGTAGATGAGAAAATGCGCAACTGCCTTGCTCTGGACTATCCTGCCGACAAACTGCATATACTTTGGGTGACAGACGGCAGCAACGACCGTACCAACGAACGCCTTTCGCACTGGCCGCAGGCCACCGTACTCCACCAGCCCCAACGGCAGGGAAAAACCGCTGCGCTGAACCGGGGAATCCGCTTCGTAACCACACCGCTCGTTGTCTTCACCGATGCCAACACACACCTCAACCGCGAAGCATTGCGCGAAATAGTGCATGCGTTTGCCACCCCCGAAGTGGGCTGCGTGGCAGGAGAAAAGCGCATCGCCGTACAGGCCAAAGACAACGCCGCATCCGGTGGCGAGGGCCTCTACTGGAAATACGAATCCGCTCTCAAGAAACTCGATGCCCGCCTCTACTCCGCAGTAGGAGCAGCCGGCGAGCTGTTCGCCATCCGCCGCGAACTGTTCGAGGAAATGCCTGCTGACACCTTGCTGGACGATTTCATCCTCTCCCTGCGCATCGTGATGCGCGGATACACCATCGCCTATTGTGCCGATGCCTATGCCACCGAAAGCGGTTCGGCAGACATGCACGAAGAGGAAAAACGGAAAGTGCGGATCGCTGCCGGCGGTTTACAGTCCGTCTGGCGCCTGCGCACACTGCTCAACCCGTTGCGCTACGGCACATTTTGTTTCCAATATATCTCCCACCGCGTACTACGGTGGTCGCTGACACCTGTTTTACTATTCTCATTACTTCCTCTGAACACAATTCTTATTTTTACGACAGACTCTCCTTTGTTCTATGCCGTCATCTGGCTCTTGCAAACATTGTTCTACCTCATGGCGAGCTGGGGATATTATTTGTCAAAGAAACGCATCAAAAATAAGATACTCTTTGTTCCCTACTATTTCCTTTTCATGAACATCAACGTTGTACGTGGCTTCAACTACCTGCGCAAACGCCGGGGACAGACCAATGGCGCATGGGAAAAGGCACAAAGAGCTTAACCGATAGAAAAATGAAAAACATCCTGAAAAAGGCAGAGAATGCCGAAAAGCTGTTGAACCTGACGTCAGACACCATGATCCTACTGGATCGGAACGGCGTTTGCGTGGACATCGCAGTGCACGACATCAACCTATGGTTTCTGACAGAAGACCAGTTGTTGGACAAGAACATACTCCAGCTGCTCCCACCCTCCACTTACCGGAAAATCTACCCGGAGTTCAAGAAAGTGCTTCTGCGAGGAGAAGTCTCCAGCCGGAACTATGAGCTTGCCACCGACAGCAAGACCTACTTCTTCAAGTGCATCATGCGCCCCTACGAAGATATGGTGCTCTGCCAATATCGCGACATCACAGAACGAAGCCAGCGCAAACTGGAGTTGGAAAAGAAGAATTACGAGCTGAACGAAATACAGAAAGTAGCGCTCATCGGAAGGTGGTGGTACGACTCCGGCAAGGAATGCATCTGCTACTCCGGATACTCCGACATCACGCTCGATGAGGAACAACAGACCGTCTCACTCGACAGCTACATAACACACATACTGCCCGAAGACAGGGAGATATTCTGCAAATGGCTCGACGAGAACCTGCAAGGAGACATGAAAGAAAGCGTGGAGTATCGCATCCACTTCCGGCAAAAAGTGTTCTATATCCGCCAAAAGACCTTCTCCTGCGAGAAACGCCCCGGTGGACACACAGTCCTCGAAGGATACATACAGAACATCACCGATATCCAGCAGCGGCGCAATGACATCACCCTGCTGACGCATGCCATCAACAACGCCACCGAAGACATCTTTGCCGCCCACGAAGACGGAACCCTCATATTTGCCAACCGCTTCTTCAGGCAGCACCACAACATCGGACTGACAGATGACATCACCCAACTGAAAATCTATCAGGTGAACTCGCACGCACGCAGCGAGGAAGAGTGGAACAGAATAAAAGCGTCCATACCCAAAGGAAGCCAACGCAAAGGGTTCATCTTCTACGACCCTCTGCCCCTCCACCCGGAAGTGCTGGCCATGGAAGGCAATGCCTTTTGGGTGACAAGCGACGAAGGCGAATACAGCCTGTGGGCGTTCGGAAAAGACATCACGCAGCGCATCAAGGACGAGCAACAGATCAAACGGTTCAGCCAAGTGATGGACAAGACCATTGAGAACCTTCCGGCAGGCATCGTCGTGAAAGACATCAAAAACAATTTCAAGTACTTATACCGTAATCGTGAATCGTACAACCGGAACATCCCCATGAAGGAAGCGTTGGGCAAAGACGACTTCGACTTCTACCCCTTTGACATCGCACAGAAAAAGAGAAAGCAGGACATGGAGATAGCCGAAACCGGCATCGAAAAGCATTGGATCACCGAGGAGTACGACCAAAACGGCAAATCCATCATCCTCGACAAACGGAAAATGCGCATCGAGAGCAAAGACTTCTCCCCTATCCTGCTGAGCATCGAATGGGACATCACCGAAATGGAACGGATGAAGCAGGAACTCCTCGTTGCCAAAGAAAAAGCAGAGGCTTCCGACCAATTGAAGTCCGCCTTCCTTGCCAACATGAGCCACGAAATACGCACCCCGCTCAATGCCATTGTAGGCTTCTCCAGAATCATTGCCGAAAGCACCGATGCCGAAGAACGGAAAAGCTTCTACGACATTGTGGAAGCCAACAACGAACGGCTGCTGCAACTAATCAACGAGATTCTCGACCTTTCCAAGATTGAAGCAGGCATAGTGGAGTTCACCATCACTCCCGTCCGCCTACATTCACTCTGCAGGGAGATATACGATGCGCTGAAGTTCCGCTGTCCGCAGGGGGTGAAACTCATCTACGAGCCTTCGGACGAAGAGATAACCATCGAAGGAGACAAGAACCGCATCTTCCAGGTGATATCCAACCTTATCGGAAATGCCTTTAAATTCACCACCCAGGGCAAAGTCAGCTATGGGTATCGCCGCAAAGGAGACGGGATAGAGTTCCACGTCAGCGACACCGGCATCGGCATCGAAGCCGGCAAGTTGGACAAAGTCTTTGAACGTTTCGTCAAGATGAATAGCTTCGCACAAGGCACAGGACTGGGATTGTCCATCTGCAAAACCATTATTGAACGGTTGGGCGGCACAATCTCTGCCAGCTCGGAAATGGGCAAAGGAACCACCTTCACCTTTACCCTGCCTGAGAAACAAGAAGAAACAGCAGGCAAGCATGCCGACATACATAAATCGGGCGTCAACGCCCCAACCTATGCCCAAAAGGAAAACAATGCTTCCCTTTCCGGCGAAGAGCATCAAGGCTCCGAACAGCCCCATGAATCCTCAAAGCCCGGGCTTCCCACCATACTGGTGGCGGAAGATACAGACAGCAATTATATTCTCGTCAGGGCCATTTTGGGAAAGTCATACCATTTGGAACGTGCCAGGGACGGTATGGAGGCCGTAACAATGTTTGAAGAGCTGCATCCCGACCTCATCCTGATGGATATGAAGATGCCCAACCTCGACGGTCTGGATGCTACGAAAATCATTCGTGAACTTTCGCCTAAAATACCCATTATCGCCCTCACCGCCTATGCCTACGAGTGTGACAGGCAAGCAGCCCTGAAGGCCGGATGCAATGAGTTCCTGACAAAGCCCTACAAGCAAGAGGAACTTAAGGAATTGATAGAAAGACATTTGGAAGAGAAAGATGTGCAAAAGCAGAAATGAGCACCGGGGAAAGCCGCAACTTGTAAAAGGTAAATATAAAAGGGCCGTATCCTCCCTCCCTTTCGGAGGGCAATGATACGGCCCTTTTCACTTATTCTTTTATTTACGCAAAGATATCGCTTCTTTGGATATATGCTATCACATCTCCTTTATTGACATTGGCGCCTTGCTGGGCACATATTTCCACAACACGACCGGTAAATCCGGTCATCACCTTTTCGTATTCTCCCCAAGGGGTGGAGAGATAACAGAACACCTCGTCATGCTGATACTTGCGTCCGATGAACGGTGCTGCCGACGGCCCTTCTACCGAAACCTCCCAAAGCACCTGTCCTTTGGACGGAGCTATGATAGGGTCTGCTTTGGCCCGTTTCAGTTTCTTTATTTCCTCTTCCGAATATCCGTTCTTCATCATAGATGCATCCTTGACACGTTCCAGCTCATCTTGGAAACGCTTCTTGGCAACACCCGACTTATAGTCACGATATTGCCGGTCGTGCATGGCCAGTTCAAAAAGCTCCTCATCGTCCTCGCCATATTCCCAGCCGTTCTCGTCCATTTCTTTACGGTAGTCGTCCAAAGCATCCGGATAGTTGGATTGCGGGTCGGTATCGACAAACTCGTAGCCTTTGGATTTGGCAAGTTCAATGATTTCAGGAGCCAGTTCGCCCGGCAAGCGGCCACTCTTGCCCAGAATCATGTCCCAGGTATGATTGTCGATCATTGTCCAGCGCTCTTCACCTTTCACCAGTTGCATCACGTTCATCAGCGCCACATTCTTGACGTACTGGCTGAACGGAGTTACCAAAGGCGGATACCCCAGT
Source organism: Bacteroides eggerthii (assembly GCF_025146565.1). Classification (NCBI taxonomy): domain Bacteria; kingdom Pseudomonadati; phylum Bacteroidota; class Bacteroidia; order Bacteroidales; family Bacteroidaceae; genus Bacteroides; species Bacteroides eggerthii. The sequence goes on from NZ_CP102258.1 coordinate 3,042,387, forward strand.
TTGGGCCATACATATTCCACTTCATCAAAGAGCATCACCAGCAGGTCGTCTATGCTGAGTTCGGGCTGGTTCTTACCTTTCAGTATCATATTGATGCCGGAATGTACACCTTTCAAATCTGCCATCATAGAGCCCATCATGCCGCCCGGAAGCCCGCATTTCAAGAGCAGGGACGACATATGCTTGTTGGTGGGATCCATAAAATAGCCGAGAAAGTCATCTATAAACTCCTGCGTCATGGCACGAGCTTTCATGTAGGCTTTCATGTTGATGTCGGGCACTTGGAAACCCTTATCGCGCAACATTGCCTGTACGGAAATAACATCCGGGTGCACCTTTCCCCACGACATGGGTTCCATGGCCACATCTATGATATCGGCGCCATTCTCGCAGACTTCGAGGATGGAAGCCATCGAAAGTCCCGGTCCGCTATGCCCATGATACTGTATCAATACGTCGGGATGCCTTTCTTTGATTGTCTTCGTCAGTTCTCCCAGCATCCCCGGACGACCGATGCCCGCCATGTCCTTCAAGCAGATTTCAGGTGCTCCGGCCTCAATGAGTTGGTCGGCTATGCGGGCATAATACTCCACTGTGTGCACAGGCGAATGGGTGATGCAGAGCGTTGCCTGCGGAATCATTCCGGCTTCGAGTGCATAACGGATGGAAGGGATGATGTTGCGCGTTTCGTTCAGTCCGCAGAAGATGCGGGTGATGTCCACGCCTTGCGCATGTTTCACCTTGTACATCAGGCGGCGCACGTCGGCGGGTACGGGATACATGCGCAACGCATTCAGCCCGCGGTCGAGCATATGGGTCTGTATGCCTGCATCCTTGAAGGGTTGGGTAAAGGCACGAACCGCTTTATTCGGGTTCTCGCCATAGAGAAGGTTCACTTGTTCGAAGGCTCCGCCGTTGGTCTCGACGCGGGCAAAGCATCCCATTTCGATAATCAGCGGGGCGATGCGCACCAACTGATCCACTCTCGGCTGATATTTACCGGACGACTGCCACATATCGCGGTAAACAAGACTGAATTTGATTTCTTTTTTCATTGCAATAGGTAATTTACGATTTGTTCATCAGGTTAACTTGGTATATACAAATATAAAGGATTATTCTGACATATAGTCAAAATAACCCTATAATTATTTATTCAAAAGATATGTTTTATATCATTTAGTAAATCGAGCATTAAAAGTTTTCTAATTCTTAATTTATCAAATGAAATCCTTCAATTCCTCCTGCAGCTTCTGTCTTGTGAAGAAGATGCGGCTTTTTACTGTTCCAAGAGGCAGTCCCAGGCGTTCGGCTATCTCGCGGTACTTAAATCCGGAGACGTGCATGGAAAACGGCACTTTATAATCACGTGGCAATGAATTGACGATGCGGTGCATTTCCTTCAGGTCGTAAGCTCCTTCGGTACTGGCAAAGCCGGAATCTTGCGGCAGGCTCAGGTGGTACAGGTTTTCGGTCTGGTCGACGAACGTCTGCTCACGTACTATCTTGCGGTAGTTATTGATAAAGATGTTACGCATAATGGTGTACATCCAACCTTTAAAATTGGTATCGGGCTCGTATTTGTCTTCATTATCCAAGGCTTTAAGAGAGGTCTCCTGCAACAAATCATTCGCTTCTTCCCGATCGGACGTCAAATTGTATGCAAAGCGAAGCAGTTCTTCTTGCACAGCAAGCAAATCTTTTCTAAAACTGTAAGTGTTCATACTTTGCTAATTTTTTTTATGGTTAATATTCGTTTAGGTTTAGTGGTTGCAAGTATACGGAAATTTCCGAATCAGGAGGGATGGAATACGGGTAGTCTTTGGGGTGAAAACTAACATTTGACAGATATTACCCCCTGTTTTGGCAGTTTTCAGGCGATGCGGAAACAACATAAACGGGCGTGAGAGGTGATTTTAGCGCTAAATTATAGTAATATTACCATAAGATAAATAAAAACAGGCCCTATGAAGAGAAGAACACAGGTTGGGGTCACAAGAAATGTTTGCCTGTAATGAAAGCACACCGTCATTACAGGCAAACACAAGCACCGGAAAAGGCATCTAAAAGTCAGCTTTCTTTCCCCTCTTCCTCCCCGTCGTTTCCGGAGAGTATGGGCAGACATATCTTATATTTCACAGCAAGGATACGGGTGATGAACACAGACATCCCGCCTATCACCTGGCAACCGTAGGAGTGCATGCCCGCCAGCTCGCATATCCAGTAGGCCGTACCGCCCACCACGCATGCCATTGCATAAATCTCTTTACGGAATATGAGAGGAATTTCATTGATAAAGACATCGCGTATCACGCCCCCCGCAGCTCCGGTAATGCTGCCCATGATGATTGCCACCCAGAAGGGATAGCCCAGAGAGAGGCTTTTGCCCACTCCCACCACCGTAAACAGTGCCAAGCCGATAGTATCGAAGATGAAGAACGTGTTGTGCAGGTGTATGAGGTGCTTCCCGAAGAAGATAACCCACAGCAAGGCCAGTCCGGTACATATCAGATAAATAGGATCTGTCATCCAGCCGGGAGTGACATCCAGCAGGAGATCACGTATCGTACCGCCTCCAATGGCTGTTACGAACCCCACCACATAAGCGCCGAACCAGTCGAAGCGCTTCGCCGAAGCAAGGCGTATGCCGCTGATGGCAAAGGCAAATGTGCCAATAAAGTCGAGTATCTGAACAAATGTAGGCATGAAAGGATTTCTTTTTTTGCAAAGTAACAAATAATTTCCCTAAGAAAATGTATTTTTGTCTCACCAATTTATATGAGCAATGAAAATAACCATCGTATCGGGCGCACGTCCCAACTTCATGAAGATTGCCCCCCTGTGCCGCGCCATAGACGCAGCCAGAGAAGCGGGTAAAAACATATCCTATCGCATAGTCTACACCGGTCCTCAGGACGACACCACTTTGGATGCCTCGCTCTTTTCCGACCTCGCCATGCCTAAGCCCGACGCTTACTTGGGCATCAGCGGACGCGACCATTCGCGGGTGGCGGCTTCCATTATGCTCGCTTTCGAAGAGGAACTCAACGGACATCCCGCCCAAGTAGTACTGGTGGTGGACGACATGACCGCCACCATGAGCTGCGCCATCGTAGCCAAGAAGCGCGGTCTGAAGGTAGCCCATGTCATTGCCGGTACGCGTTCGTTCGATATGAATATGCCGCGTGAGGTGAACCGCACGATCGTAGACGCCATTTCCGACTACCTCTTCACTGCCGGAATGGTGGCCAACCGCAACCTCAACCAAGAAGGGATGATACCGGAATACATCCACTACGTGGGCAATATACTCATCGACACCATCCGCTACAACCGCCACCGCCTGATGCAGCCGCTATGGTTCTCCACCCTCGGACTGCGCAAGGGAAACTACCTCTTGCTCACCCTGAACCGCCACGACCTGCTGGAAAAGAAAGCCGTACTCTGTTCCCTGATGCAGACGCTGGCAGCGAAGGCTGGCGACATGCCTGTCGTAGCCCCCATGCATCCCTACGTGGAACGCGCCATAAAATCACTGGGGCTTGACATGCCCCACCTGCACATTCTGCCGCCCCAGAGCTATCTGCACTTCGGCTTCCTCATCAACCAAGCCAAGGGCATCGTGACCGACTCCGGCAACATTGCCGAAGAAGCCACTTTCCTCGATGTGCCCTGCATCACGCTCAACACCTACGCCGAACACCCGGAAACGTGGCGTTTCGGAACCAATGAGCTCGTCGGGGAGAACTCCATTGCCCTCTCCGCCGCTCTCGACAAACTGCTGCATGGCGACTGGAAACACACCACCCTGCCCGACCGCTGGGACGGACGTACAGCCGAGCGCATCGTACAGACGTTGATAAACGGAGAAAAGATATAGAAAAGCTCTCGCTCTCTCTTAAGTATCCCTCTTATTCTTTAAAAAATATTTGCTTCTTGATTAACTGCAAATTGCTAACTTTGCAAATTGATTATGAAATGTATGAAACAAATATATAGCATAGCTCTGCTTCTCCTGCTTCTGTTATCCGTCTCCACCGGTGTGTCGGCGCAGATAAAAGGGGTCATAACAGACTCCCTCACCCACGAACCGCTGATGTACATCACCGTACAATATGAAGGAAAAGGCGTGGGAGGCATCTCCAATGCAGAGGGAGAATATCAGGTAGAGACTCGTAAAGGCTGGAATGAACTGACATTCTCCGCCATAGGTTACATCACCAAAAAAGTGAAATTCGCCCCCGGCACAAAAGTACTCAACGTGGAGCTGGCTCCTGCCGACGTGATGCTCTCCGAGGTTGTTGTCAAGCCCAAGAAAGAGAAGTACTCGCGCAAGAACAACCCTGCCGTAGAGTTCATGAAGAAAGTCATCGAGAACAAGAAAGCCCTGAAGCTGGAGGAGAACGACTATTACCAGTACCAGAAGTACGAGAAGATGAAGATGTCCGTCAACGACGTCACGCCGGAGAAAATGGAGAAAGGCATCTACAAGAAATTCTCCTTCTTCAAGGATCAGGTGGAGGTATCGCCCAAAACCAACAAGATGATCCTGCCCATCTCCATTAAGGAGACCTCCTCCAAGACCATCTACCGTAAGAATCCCAAAAGCGAAAAGACCATTATCGAGGGTATGAACTCCAGCGGCATCGAAGAGTTCTTCAATACAGGCGATATGCTGGGCACGATCCTCACCGACGTCTTTTCCGACGTCAACATCTACGATGACGACATCCGCCTGCTGCAACGCCGCTTCGTCAGCCCCATCGGACGCGGAGCCATCAGCTTCTACAAGTTCTACCTCATGGACACGCTCATGGTGGACAAGCAAGAATGCGTCCACCTCACTTTCGTGCCCCAGAACTCACAGGACTTCGGCTTCACCGGACACCTGTACGTGGTGAAAGACTCCACCTACGCCGTAAAGAAAGCCATTATGAACCTGCCCAAAAAGACAGGCGTCAACTTCGTGGAGAACCTCGACATCGTGCAGCAGTTTGAGCAACTGCCCGACAGCAACTGGGTGCTCACCGACGACGACATGACCGTAGAGCTCGCCCTGATGAAAGGCATACAAGGACTGGAAGTGCAGCGCACCACCAAGTACAGCGACTATAAATTCGACGAGATAGAACCCCGTCTTTTCCGCCTGAAAGGGAACGTCATCAAGGAAGCCAACATGCTTGCCAAGAGCGACGAATACTGGGCCAAAGTGCGTCAGGTACCACTCACCAAGAAGGAAAGCTCCATGGACGTATTCATGAACCGCATCGAGCAGATACCGGGCTTCAAATACGTCATTTTCGGTGCAAAGGCGCTGATAGAGAACTTCGTGGAGACGGGAAGCAAGAAACACCCCAGCAAGTTCGACTTCGGACCCATCAACACCATGATCACCAGTAACTACGTGAACGGCACCCGCTTCCGTCTCAGCGGCATGACCACCGGCAACCTGCATCCTCACTGGAGTTTCAGCGGTTACGGGGCCTACGGCACGCGGGACAAGAAATGGTTCTACTCCGGACAGGCTGCCTACTCCTTCAACAAGCGCGAATACGTCCTTTGGGAATTCCCCAAGCACTACCTCGCCTTCCAGTACACCTACGACGTGATGTCTCCCATGGACAAGTATCTGGCAACGGACAAGGACAATATGTTCGTCGGCTGGAAATGGACCACCGTAGACCAGATGTCGTACATGCGCGACGCCACCCTCACCTACGAACTGGAGACCAACACCGGCTTCTCCGTCAAGGCCATGGCACGCCACCGCAACGACCAGCCTGCCGGCATGCTGCAATACTGGAAGAACAACGGAACCACTCCCGGCGAATGGGACGAGAAGAACACACTGGTGCACGACATCACCACCACCGAACTGGGTCTGACCCTGCGTTATGCCCCCGGTGAGACGTTTGTCAACACCAAGCAGCGCCGCGTACCCGTATCGCTGGATGCGCCCACCTTCACCCTTTCGCACACCGTCGGACTGAAAGGCGTGCTGGGCGGCGAATACAACTTCAACCTTACGGAAGCCAGCATCCGCAAGCGCTTCTGGTTCGGCTCATGGGGCAAGCTGGACGTCACAGCCCGCGCTGGCGCACAGTGGAACACCGTCCCCTTCCCGCTGCTGAACCTGCCTATGGCAAACCTTTCATACATCACCCAGAACAACGAATCGTTCAACCTCATCGACAACATGGAATTCCTGAACGACCGTTACGCCTCGCTCGCCCTCAGCTACGACATGAACGGGAAGCTCTTCAACCGCATTCCCCTCATCAAGAAGCTGAAGTGGAGAGAGATGTTCCGCATCCGCGGCATGTGGGGCACACTGACCGACAAGAACAACCCCTACAAAAGCAGCAATTCCGACCTGTTCCTCTTCCCTATGCGCGACGGCATGCCCACCAGCCATGTCATGGGCCATACGCCCTACGTCGAAGCCAGCGTGGGCATCTACAACATCTTCAAGTTGCTGCATATAGAATATGTACGCCGCCTCACCTATACCGACATTCCGGGAGTGAAGAAAGGCGGAGTACGGTTTATGATACTGATGATCTTTTAGCGATTTATGCAACCATTGGCAGAACGTCTCAGACCGAAGACATTAGACGAATACATCGGTCAGAAACACTTGGTAGGACCGGGAGCGGTGCTCCGCAAGATGATTGACGCAGGACGCATCTCCTCCTTCATCCTGTGGGGCCCTCCGGGAGTGGGCAAGACAACGCTTGCGCAGATTATAGCCAACAAGCTGGAAACGCCATTCTACACCCTCAGCGCCGTCACCAGCGGTGTGAAGGATGTGCGCGACGTGATAGACCGCGCCAAGAGCAACCGTTTCTTCTCACAGGCAAGCCCCATACTGTTCATCGACGAAATCCACCGTTTCAGCAAGTCGCAGCAAGACTCGCTGCTTGGTGCGGTGGAGCAGGGTACGGTGACACTGATAGGCGCCACCACCGAGAACCCCTCGTTCGAGGTGATCCGTCCGCTGCTGTCGCGCTGCCAGCTCTACGTGCTGAAATCGCTGGAGAAAGACGACCTGCTGGAACTCCTGCAACGTGCCGTAACGACGGATGTCCAACTGAAAGAACGGCAGATAGAGCTCAGGGAGACTACCGCCATGCTCCGTTACAGTGGCGGCGATGCCCGTAAGCTGCTCAACATCCTCGACCTCGTTGTGCAGTCCGAAGCCGGCGACCCTGTGGTCATCACCGATGAGATGGTGACCGAACGCCTCCAGCAGAATCCCCTTGCCTACGACAAAGACGGCGAAATGCACTACGACATCATCTCCGCCTTCATCAAGTCCATTCGCGGCAGCGACCCCGACGGAGCCATCTACTGGCTGGCACGCATGGTGGAAGGCGGTGAAGACCCCGCTTTCATAGCCCGTCGCCTTGTCATCTCCGCTTCCGAGGACATCGGACTGGCAAACCCCAACGCCCTGTTGCTTGCCAATGCCTGCTTCGACACCATCATGAAAGTGGGCTGGCCCGAAGGACGCATCCCACTGGCAGAGACCACCATCTACCTCGCCACCAGCCCCAAAAGCAACTCCGCCTACATGGCAATCAACGATGCCCTCTCCCTGGTGCGGCAGACAGGCAACCTGCCCGTCCCCCTGCACCTGCGCAACGCCCCCACCCAACTGATGAAACAGCTTGGCTACGGCGACAACTATAAATATGCCCACGACTATCCCGGCAACTTTGTCCGCCAGCAGTTCCTGCCCGACGACCTGAAAGACCACCGCATCTGGCAACCGCAGGACAATCCCGCCGAACAAAAGCACAAAGAAAGGATGCAAGCCCTATGGGGAAAGAAAGGGAATGATTAGGGACAGGAGGCACTTAGCATAAGATTAAACTGTAAGTATTAACACCAAATCACCGATAATCATGAAAATAGTAGTTCTCGACGGTTATGCCGCCAATCCCGGAGATCTTTCCTGGGACGAATTGAAAAGTTTGGGAGAGTGCATTGTTTACGACCGCACTGCACCTTCGGAAGTTACGGAACGCGCTGCCGGAGCGGATATTCTGCTGACCAATAAAGTTGTGCTCAACGCAGATACCATAGCTGCGCTGCCCCATCTGAAATACATCGGCGTCCTTGCCACCGGATACAACGTTGTCGATATTGCCGCTGCCAAAGAACGGGGCATTGTCGTCACCAACATCCCGGCATACAGCACCCCTTCCGTAGCCCAGATGGTCTTTGCGCACATCCTCAACATAGCCCAGCAAGTGCAGCACTACACCGACGAAGTGCGCAAGGGACGTTGGAGCAGCAATCCCGACTTCTGCTTCTGGGACACTCCGCTCATTGAACTGCGCGGCAAGAAGATCGGTATCATCGGCTTGGGACAAACCGGCTACAACACCGCCCGCATTGCCATCGGTTTCGGCATGGAAGTGCATGCCTACACCTCCAAATCCACCTTCCAGCTTCCCCCCGAAATCAGAAAGACGGAGCTCGACGAACTCTTTGCCAACTGCGACATCATCAGTCTGCACTGTCCCCTCACCGACTCCACCCGCGAACTGGTTAATGCCGCCCGCCTGAAGCAGATGAAGCCCAACGCCATCCTCATCAACACCGGACGAGGCCCGCTCATCAACGAACAAGACCTTGCCGACGCCCTGAACAACGGCACTATCCTTGCCGCCGGACTGGATGTGCTCTCACAAGAGCCGCCCCGCCCCGACAACCCGTTGCTCACCGCCAAGAACTGCTACATCACCCCACACATCGCATGGGCAAGCGCCGCAGCACGCGAACGCCTCATGCAGATCATGCTGGACAATGTGAAAGCGTTTCTGGACGGAAAAGTGATTAATGCAGTGACAAAGTAAAAACTAATCACTAAACCCTAATCACTAATCGCTAACCTCTAAAATCTCGTTTATGGGAAAATCCGCTGTCAAAGGACTCTTGCGTTGGATGCCGGTAGGTGCCACGTGGATGCTGGCTGCCGTTACCATTGCAGCATCCCGTTCCGGACATTATCATCCGGACAGCTCTGTGGTGATGCCCCTGCTGGGACTTGCCGTACCGATATTACTGGTCTCCTGCCTGATAACAGCCCTTTGCTGGGCGCTGGCACGCAAGAAGTGGGCTATCGTTCCTTTGGCAGCCTTCTTCTTCAACTGGGAATATCTGACGGCAGTCGTCCGGTTCGGTTCCACCGATGATGATGTGCCTGCCACTGCTCCGGCGCCGAACCGGGAAGGCAAGTCCGGCGGCTGCCTCACCGTAGCCACCTACAACGTACATCATTTCGGCAACGAAATCACCGGATACTCCTGCAAGGAAATAGCCCGGTACATGCAGCAGCGTCATGTCGATGTGCTTTGCTTCCAAGAGTTCGGAGACAATCCCCACTTCACGACAGACAGTCTGCGCCGCGCCCTTTCGCACTGGCCCTACGCCCTTATTCCTGCGGACGACTCCATTCGCGGCATTCTCCCCGTTGCCGTATTCAGCCGCTACCCGCTTGCGGAAGGACGTTTCATCACCTACCCACGAAGCTCCAATTGCAGCATGGCGTGCGACATTGTTCTGGGTGCAGACACCCTCCGCCTGCTGAACAATCACTTGCAGACCACCAGCGTCAGTCAGAACCGCAGGAAGTGGGAACGCGAACTCGCTGCCAACGACACCCGCCGCGAAGCGCAAGCCGTACAGGATGCTGCGGAAACCCTGCACGAGAACTTCGTGAAGCGTGCCGCCCAAACCGACAGCATCGTCCGCCTTGTCATCGCCAGTCCGCACCCCGTACTGGTGTGCGGAGACTTCAACTCCCTACCCTCGTCCTACACCTACCGCCAACTGTCCGGAATCCTCCAAGACGGTTTCAAGACAGGCGGACATGGATATATGTACACCTACCGCTACGCCAAACGCATGCTGCGCATCGACTATGCTTTCCATTCGTCCAAACTGGACTGCACCGACTATTACTCTCCCGATCTGGATCTGTGCAGCGACCACAATCCGGTGATATTTACGGTGAAATACTAAAGCGCAAAAGGATATACAAAAGAGAAAGAGTATATTAAAAAAGGCTATCCCGGTTTCCCGGAATAGCCTTTACTAAAATATAGAAAAACAAAAAAAATGGCTTTAGAAAGTCAAGCGGATGCCCACTTGTGCATGCCAGCGTGAAGAGATGTCACTCTTGTTGATTTTGGCATTATTAAATGCGTAACCCGGGTTTCTGTTACCATTTTCATCCGTACTCAGGCTTACCACTGTCAGCGGTGACAAGTTGTAGGCAGAGCTGTAGCTTGCGCCCCACTTCTTGTTCAGCATGTTGGCAAAGTTGATGATGTCGAATGTAAATTCCAGTTTGCCCAGTCCTTGAGCGTTGTAGATGGTTTGCGCCAAGTGCAGGTCTATCTCATGTTCCCAGTTGCTCAGGTTGGAGTTGCGTTCGGCATACTGTCCGCGGTGGTTCTTGGCATAGTCGTCGTTGTTCACCCATTCGGTGAAGGCTTTACGGCTGTCTGCTGCGCTCATAATCAGTTTGCCATTTTTATCCTTATTATCCACGAAGTTCATGTTGTCCAGTTCGGCTTCGGTAGGGATGTAAAGCAATGAGTTACCTTTCTGGCCGTCACCGTTGAAGTCGCTGACTTCGTTCATCGTCAGGCTGTAACGGCTACCGGAGAAACCGTTGTAGATAACGGAAATGGTGGTGCTTGTCCAGCCGTTCAGATACTTCGGAGTGGTGTAAGAGAGCTGTGCCATGAGGCGGTGAGGAACATCGAACTTGGAGAAGCCGAGTTCGTTTTCGGAGTTGGTGTCGCGGGAGTAGTTATACTTCCAGTTGGAGTAAGCCACCGAGCTTGTACCGTCATTCACAGACTTGGAACGTCCGAAGGTATAAGATGCCGACATGTCCAGACCGAAGTCAAAGCTCTTCGCCAATGAAGCGGAGAAAGCGTAGGTATAGCCCTTGTTCGTATTTCTCAGGTTCACGATGGAGTAGTAATTGCTCTTGGTCTTGGAGTAGAAAGGAGCGGCAGATGCTTCCACACCGGGGATGGCATATACCTTCTCGCCGTTGTTGTTCAGTGCGAGATTCTCAAAGAACACGTTGTTCATGGTCTTGGAGTAGATACCCTCCAGAGTCAGTTTCACGTCACCCGGCAGGCGTTGTTCCAGTGCGAGGTTGGCACGCAACACTTGCGGATACTTGAAGCCTTTGTCTACGGTAACGATGTCCGGTCTCAAAGCTCCGGTTTCCACCGATGTGGCTGCTCCCATAGGATCTTTGGCATATTGTGCCAGTGAAGGAGCCGTATTGGTGTGGTTGTTGCCTTGTTTGGGTTCGATGGTAGTACCCATGGACTCCATGCCCGTATTGTTGTAGGCGTTGGACAACCAAACGAAAGGTACGCGTCCGGTGAAGATGCCCACACCGCCGCGGATCAGTGTCTTGTGAGAGTCGTCCGTATACCAGCGGAAGCCTACGCGCGGAGAAACCAGCACTTTGGCGCCCGGCATTTCGCCTACGCGCGATGTGATGTCGTTGTCGGCAGCGAATGTATTGAAGGCTTCGTTCGTTGTGGGGTCGTTGAAGAGCAAGGGGATGTCAAAGCGGATACCGTAGGTCAACTCAAGGTTGGTGTTGATGTTCCACTTGTCCTGTGCATAGAAGCCGAACTGTCCCGACTTCATGATGGGGGCGTAGCGGAGGTCACCGCCTGTCAGTTCGGGGTTGGTGTACTTATACGTATATTTATAAGGTGCATCGTTCAGGAAGTTGTCCAAAGAGTTGAAGTACCATGAACCGTTTACGGCCTGAATGAAGAGGTTGCTCATGCGGTAGATTTCGTTGTGCGTACCGAAGGTCATCGTATGGCTTCCCAAATACCATGAGAGGTTGTCCTCGAAGGTATAGATGTCCTGATCCAGTTTGTTGGCTCCGGAGGAGAATTCCGTACCGATGTTGGCGGTGATGTTGGTTTTGCCGTCGTTTCCTTTCACGTTTTCAATCTGTACGGTGGGTCCCTGATAGGCCACTTCGCGGTTGTCGCGAACGAAGCTGGCCGAGGCGCGGAACTCGTTGTAGAGGTTCTGTCCGAGGCGTGAGTTCAGTTCGGCAACGATGGAGTTGGTCTTGTTGTTCATGCGGTAGCCGCTGTTGTTGAACACGTAGGAGTATGCTCCGGGAGAATAGTTGTCATCGAAGGAGTTGTTGTGCTGGTAGCGCAGTGCCAGTTTGTGGTCCTGATTGATGTTCCAGTCCACACGTGCCAGCAAGCCGAAGGACTTGCGGTCTACGTCGCGCTGTGAGTAGGCTTCGTCGATGCCTGTATATTCCTTGTATTTATCGGCAATCTGCTTGGCTGTGGCCGAAGTGAGGTAGGAGTTGATGTATCCCGGATAGATGCTGGCGGGATAAGACTCTTTCTGTGCTTCGGCGCTTACGAAGTAGAACAGTTTGTCCTTCACGATTGCTCCGCCCAGTGTGCCGCCGAAGGTGCGTGTGAACTGCTGTCCGAGTTCGCTCTTGGCATAGTCGCGTACGGCGCTGTACTTGCCATACATGAACTGGTTGTTGAAGTAGGTGTAGGCCGATCCTTTGGTGGTGTTCGTACCCTGCTTGGTGATGGCGTTGATGCCGCCGCCTGTGAATCCGCTTTGGCGAACGTCGAAGGGTGCTACTACTACCTGTATTTCCTGAATGGCATCCATTGAGATGGGGTTGGCTCCGGTCTGTCCTCCGTTGGTTCCTGAAGAGGCAAGGCCGAATACGTCGTTGCTCACCGTACCGTCTATCTGGAAGCTGTTGTAGCGGTTGTTGGAGCCTGCAAACGTCATACCGCCGATTTTGGAAGGCATGGCGAAAGGCATGTTCTTCACGATGTCGTAGACGTTGCGGTCTACGGTCGGTGTGTTCTCAATCTTTCCCAGTGAGAAGTTCTGTCCGGCTCCGGCAGCGGCTTTGGCTTCTGCCACCACCACTACTTCGTCCAGCAGTTCCGAGCTGGGAGTCAGTTTCACGTTCTGCGTATAGGTGTTGCCCAGTTCCAGCATGATGCCCGTAAAGGCGGCACTTTGATAGCCCACGTAGGACACTGTAAGTTTGTACGGGCCGCCGGTACGCATACCTTGCATCGTATAGCGTCCGTCCACGTTGGTGACAGCGCCATACTGTGTGCCCGAAGGTTCATGAACAGCTATAACCGTCGCTCCGATTACAGTTTCATTCTGTTCGTCGGTCACCTTGCCGCTAATGGCCGAGGTGGTGACCTGTGCATTTACGCCCATAGCCGCCAAGACCAGCATCAGCGTAAAAATAACTCTCATTCTTTTTAACATAATTGTTTCTAATTGGTTTTTGAAAAATGTTATATTTCTTAAAACACTTGCAAAGGTACGCAAAAATATATGTAAAAGCATTACAATTCTGCTACATTTTTTAAGAAATTATTCTGAAGCAGAAAGATGTATTATATAATAAGGTGTAACGGAAAAGCAGCGGAAGAGAAGTGCACCGTATGTAAGAGCAGAAGCAGAAGTTCACTGTATGCAAGGCATGAGGGAAGAGCAGAAAGAGAAGTGCACCGTATGCAAGGCATGACGGAAAAGCGGAAGCAGAAGTTCGCTGCAATGAAAAAAAATTAAATACCTTTGCCGCCTTTATCCTAAAAATAATTCATTATGATGGAAACTAAAAAAAAGAAGGTTGGGCATATCTGAAGCATGTCAGAAAAGCCATGGAGTGTATCAAAACCGTAACCGACGGGAAGTATGAGGTGAGCGACGAAGCCTATCACACGCTGAAGCGTATAGTGAAAAACTGCGAGAAGCTGATTAAGGCCTACGAAAAAAAGCTGGAACAGAGGGAAAAAGAGCGGGAAAAGTCCCTGAATCGTTAACAAAGCACAAATAACGGCCAAAACGATGTTTATACATATTTACAAAGTCAAAGTGTTGCAGCACACCGCAATAGGTGTCGTAAAGTGTATAAACAGGACAAAGCATCTATCTTATTTTCAGTACATTTGCGGTAATAAACATTGAACGGACATATTCTCTCCCTCCGCCATAAATTGCAAGCGGCGGGAGCAGAAGTCTGCTTCAATAAGTATTCATTTTATAAAAACAAGACATGGCAATTACATGTACGGAAGGAGAAGTGAAAATCTCCGAGTTCGGCTCAGTCCGAAGCAAACAATCACAGACCATCAGTCTGCAAGAGTATGTAAACAAAGTGCGTAGCAACACATTCAAGGCGCAGGTGGAGGAATACCGCCGCCTTGCCGCCCTGCCGGGGCATGAAGCCGAAGCGCAGAGGGTGAAGGACGGGATGCCCTGCATCGTACCCGCCGGAGTGTGCAGCGGCGGACACGCAGTGAAGAACCTCGTCAAGCACAGCGGACTGCTCCAGATAGACATGGACCACACCCTGCTGCGCACCGCCGAAGTGTGCCGGCTGCTCTGCGAACTGCCCTACGTGACAGTGGTGCACAAGAGTTTCTCGCAGAACGGCGTACGGGCGTTTGTACGCGTGGCAGCCGAAGATGTGATGCGGAACTATGAGCAGCTTTATGCCGCCGTAGGAGAAGCCGTCAGCCGGCATGCCGCACACAACTACGACTCCAAATGCAAGATCCTGACACAACCCAGCTTCTATTCGTGGGACGCAGATGCGTATTACAATCCCGATGCGGAGACTTTCAAGATGCAGTGGGGAGAAGAAACGGGAAAGGAAGCGGGAACAATTTCAGAAACAGCAGCAAATGCAGGAGGAACTGTTTCAAGAGGAATAATCTCAGAAGTGACAGACTCAGGAAAAGCTGTTTCAGGAGGAGCAATCTCAGAAGTGACAGACTCAGGAAGAACTGTTTCAGGAGGAGCAATCTCAGGAGTGACAGACTCAGGAGTGACAAACTCAGAAAAATCAGCATCAGGAGCAACAGCTCCCGGTTTTCTGGTGCAATTCCTCAACGACTTTGAGCACCGCAACCCCTTCCGTCGTGGTGAGCGAAACGACCTTGCGTTGAAGCTGGGTCGTGTGTCTCGCAGTAAAGGTTTTTCAAAAAAGGAGTTGGAAGAAGTTATCAGCCTCTTCATCCGCCGCTATGCTGCAACCGATTTCACAGCCGAAGACATCCGTCAACGCATAACCGCTGGTTATCAATTCATTGACTCTCTTCCGCAAAAAACGGAAATTCCCGGCGAGGGTTCAAATAGGGTTCATTTCCCTTATGACCCCGCCGAGCCGCCCGATGCGGGCTCCGAAGAAGAAGATTTGTTGGAAAAAAACAACGAACTTCGTGCCCAGTCTCCCTACATTCCCGACAGCGCATACAGCGGTCTGCCCCAATTCCTGAAAGACTGTGTGCAATACGCTTCCGACCCGCGCGAACGCGACATCATACTGCTTGGCAGCCTTAACTGTTGCAGCGCCCTCTTCCCCGGTGTCAGCTTCTTCTACAAGAACGCCCTCTACTCTTCCCACTTCTACCATGCCCTCGTGGCAAACGCAGCAGCCGGAAAGGGCGTCGTGGCATTCATCCTCAGTCTGCTCGATGCCACCCAGGAATATTACGACCGCCAGCGTCGCGATCAGAAGAAAGCCTTCGAGAAAGCCCAAATGGCATGGGAAGCCGAAGTACATCAGGCACTGCGCGAACACCGTTCTCCCGACTCCGACAAGAAGCCCGAAGAACCCAAAGCCAAATACCTGAAGACCTCCTCCACCACCAGCAAGAGCCGTCTGCTGGAGCAGCTCGCCACCAACGGCGAACTCGGCTGCCACATGTCGTCCACCGAAATCAACACCCTCATCTCCTCGCTCGCACAGGACTACGGCAAGTATGAGGACATCCTCTGCAAGGCTGCCCACCACGAGGAAATCTCACAGTCGTACAAGATAGACGGCGACCCGATAGTCGTTCCCCGTCCCCACCTGGCACTCATCATGTCCGGCACACCGGAGCAGTTCACCGGCTTCTTCCGCAGCCACGAAAACGGTCTGTACAGTCGTTTCCTCATCTACACCCGCCAGCTCAACCCCCATTGGGAGACGTGTGCCCCCGGCGAAGGACGCGTGGATCTGCGCGAACACTTCCATACGCTGGGAAAGAAACTCTTCGAGATGCACAAGTTGCTGCTGGAATCCCCCACCCTCGTCACCTTCACCCCCGGACAATGGGAACGCCATACGCAACAGTTCGGCGTGTGGCTCAAGTCGGCCCTGGTGGAAGGAAAGGAGTTCCCCACCAGCATCGTCTTCCGTCATGGACTGCTTGCCATGCGCCTCGCGTCCATCCTCACCATCTTCCGCAAGTGGGACGACTACCGCTATGCCAAGGAATACTGCTGCACCGATGCCGACTTCGACACCGCCATGCAGATTATAGCCACCGTCATCGAGCACAGCCTGCTGCTGGGCACTTCGCTGCCCGACACCGGACACCCGCCGGTAGCCATGCGTAAATTCCACCAGTTTGAAGACGTTCTCAAGAAATTACCGAGGATTTTTTCTTACATCGACTTCATCAATGCCGCCAAAGAACTCGGCATATCTGTGTCCACAGCCAAACGTTACCTGAGAAAGGCCGTTGAACAAGAACTCGTTGTGAAACAGAAAGATAAGTACCGAAAACGCAGAAAAAGGCAAGGTAAACAGGGGCTATAAGGAAATGAACCCTAAATGAACCCTCGCCCCGACAATTCGACGGGCGGGGGCTCTTTGGAAAAATAAGGACAAAAATGAACCTGATAAGAATATGCGAACGCATGAACAGCCGCCCGAAACAACGAATTCTAAAAGAAAGCATCTATGTATGACAAGGAATTAGCACTCGACAGCCTATATAACATCCTATTTCTTCCTGTGAGACAGATAATTTCCCCTTGCGGGATAAATAATTTCATCCCGTAAGACGGTAAGTTTCGTCCTACGGGATGAAAAGTTTTGTCCTGCGAAGCGGGAAGTTTCGTCCTGCGAAACGGAAAACATTCATTCTGCGAAACATGGGGTCATGGTGTTCCCAGCACCCCTATGATGAGCCGCACTTGTGCGGGCGTGTACCGTCGTGCGGTAGGCGCCATGCCCGTTTCCTGCAACTGCTGCTCCAGTCCGGGCGCGGTACGTATCCATTCGTTGAACTGCTTGACGGCTGTCTGCTGCTGCACACCGTCTATATACATGCTTGCCAATTCGCCCTTGCCGTAGCTGCGCACCACAAAGGCTTTCTCTACAATATCTTCATCGGGCTTTCCCATACAGAGTCTCCATTAGTGTAATTTTCATTCGGATTGGAGACATAAAGATAGTGATTTTCAGCGAGATAAGCAATCAAACCCGGAGAAATTCATCTCCGATACCACTTTCTTTTTTTCTTCTTGCGGGCTTGCTGCAATGCCGTCCCAAACAGGCAACAGGCACATTTCAGTTCTTTCGGGGAGAGTTTATCCAAATTGTCAAGAATACCGGGAATAGAAAAGTTCTCATCGAGAAATTCATAAGGATCGGCGGCCTCTTCCAAATCCCGCTTCATGAGGCAGGCACATACAGGACATTTATCCATTGATCTGTTATATTTTTTTAGTTTATGTGAGGAAATATCTTATCAACTTTACACAAAAACACCTAAGGGAAAACCCCTCAAAAAACACATACCTCACTCCCCTTTCAGAAAGAAAGATGCTCAAAGATAACACTTTTTGGTTATTATTTGCATGATTATTATAAATTAATACAATATCGGAGCAAAAAAATACGACTACCGGAGAAATAAAAGGAAACAACCTATATATTATTACTAATGGATGCACAGCATTTGTTAAGGTATGCACAGCATTGTTAAGGCATACGCAGCATCGTTAAGGCATACACAGCACTGTTAAGGCATACACAGTATTGTTAAGGCATGCACAGCATTGTTAAGGCATGCACAGCACCGTTAAGGCATGCACAGTATCGTTAAGGCATGCACAGCATTGTTAAGGCATGCACAGCATTGTTAAGGCATACACAGCATTGTTAAGACATACTTATCGTTACTAAAGCGTACTTATCGTTACTAAACCTTACCCAACCTTACCGAATCGTATTTTCCGCCTTTCCTCTGCCGTATCTTTGTTTCAACGAAACGAGGTAAGGAATATCGCCGCGGAGACTTCTTCTCCTCCAACCGTCAGAGACAATCAATCAGTATTAACATTAGAAAAAAACTAACTTCATTATGGCAATCATCGTAGAACCTGTGCAACGCTATCAGAAGGTCGGTGACAAGACTTCCCCGCAGCTGTACTACCTGAAGCGGAAAGCCAACAACTCCCGCCTGTACAACACCAAGCGCATCGCGCAAGAGATTGAAGAACTGGGCGGTATGTCCGCCGAAGACGTGGAACACGTGGTCACCGCCCTTGTACGCAACATCAAACGCAAGCTGACAGACGGCGACAGCGTAAAACTGGACGGCCTCGGTGTGTTCTACACCACTTTCCACAGCAAAGGAACCGCCAGCTCGGAAGAATGCACCGTAAAGAACATCGACAAAGTGAACATCCGCTTCCTCACCGACAGCGGTCTGCGCCTTGTCAACGACTCCGGAGCCACCACCAAAGGCAGCCCCAACAACGTGGCGTTCAGCCTCTACAACCCCAAAGAGGACGGTCCCTCCGGTGGCGGTGGCAGCGGCAGCGGTGACGACGGAGAAGAAGAAAATCCGCTGGGATAAGTCCCGCAAGGAAAGCTATCCGGTTTCCCCCTCTCCCTGTGTATGAGGGGGGGAACAAAGCAACAATTCGCAATTACAAAGTAACAATTCGCAATTGCAAAGCAATCATTCACAATTAATGCGAATCAGTAGTTGAATTTATAGTTCATTATTATACGGATTTGAGCTTTTTCACCACAGAGGGCACAGAGACTCACAGAGTCTTTCTCTTTTTATGAGGCAAAACATTTTATGAGGCAAAACATTTTATTTATGAGGCAAAACATTCTGTCATTCAGAGCGGAGCGAAGAATCTGCTCTCCCTATACTGAGATGAGTATTGACATGAGTGAGTATTGACATGAGAGAGTATTGACATGAGAGAGTAGATTCTTCGCTACGCTCTGAATGACAGATACTATCGAGTAGCAAGATTAACACTCTGTGAAACTCTGTGCACTCTGTAAAACTCTGTGAAACTCTATGCACTCTGTAAAACTCTATGCGCTCTGTGTACTCTGTGGTGAAAACATTCATTACTTGCAAGGTTATAAACTTAATTCAAATACTGATTCGCACAATTAATTAATAATCAAAACTCCTATGGCAACAAAATCATCTTGGTGGGACAAGTTCCTCAAAATCGTAATCGCAGTAGCATCGGCCGTTCTCGGCGCAGTAGGCGCCAAAGCCATGCCCATGTAACTCATCACTCATCGTTCCTCACTCCTATCTCCTCATTCCCATGCGTACAATCACCCTGATCATCATCCATTGCAGCGCCACGTGCGAAGACCGCCCCTTTACGGAGCAGGCACTGGAAGCCGCCCACCGCCAACGCGGTTTCGACGGCACAGGCTATCACTTCTACATCCGTCGCGACGGCCGCATACTCACCACCCGCTCCCCCGAACGTCCCGGAGCACATGCCCGCGGCTACAACGCCCACTCAATAGGCATCTGTTATGAGGGCGGTCTGGACCACTACGGCATGCCCAAAGACACTCGCACCGAGTGGCAACGCCATTCGCTCCGCGTCCTCGTCAGGACGCTGCTGCTGGACTATCCCGGCGCCCAAGTGGTGGGACATCGCGACCTGAGCCCCGACCTCAACGGCAACGGCGAGGTGGAACCCATGGAATGGACAAAGCAATGCCCTTGCTTCGAGGTGAAGAGGGAGAAGTGGTAGGCGATTACATTATGATAAAAAAGAACGAGGGGAACCGTCCTTTCAACAGGATAGTTCCCCTCACCTTTTTCCAAGCTCTTTGAAATGATGCTACACAATATTATTGCATAACGGGTGTCATTTCATCCCAAGTATAAGTATTATCTTCTTTGCTATAATAGAATGACATCGCATAGTTACCGTTGCCCCGTCCACTATATACTTTGTAAATAACCGTATAGCTTGTATCCGGATCGGGATTTGCCACCATATCGGGTAACAGGATAATCGGGAAGGCTTCTTTTGCCAAACGTTCGTCCATGATAGTCTGGATTTCCTCGTCTTTCAGATTGTCCAAATAGCCATCCACATTGTAGTACTGAGCCCAAGTGGAATACTTGTTGTTAATGTTGTTGTTCTTACCGCAATCAGCCCCGAAATAATATTCGGAAGTTGTGTTCTGCGTACTCATGTATTCCGGTTTGTTAGTCTTCACCCATTCTACCAATTTGGTATATTCGGCATTGGTAAGTGTCAGCTTCTCAATATTACTGATAAGGTTGGAGAGTTTCCACTCTTTACCGTCGAACTTCATCACTGTGATACGCTCATTGATGGAAACGACAACGGAGTTTTTCGGATTATACGCTTCCCATGTAGAACCGTTGTAGCGGTAAACAGTTGTCTTGTTTGCTCCAGCTACTTTATAGTTCACTTCTACGGTCAAGCCGTCTTTTGCCACATAAGTATATTTATTTTTCAGGAATATCACCAAGCAAGCATCTGCCTGTTCTACCGAAGTAAATTCGTCATTACTCCCCGGTTCGCCGTCGTCTGTGCCCATAGCCTTATAATCATCGGAAACCAATGAGTATTTCTTATCCGCATCATAAGGAATAAGCGGTTCTTCCGTCCAACCATTTGCTCCTTTCTTATAGTACCTGGACTGGTTGGTCGTCGTCCCGGCATAATACTTATAAGTAATCTTACAAATAAACCCTTCGGCCTTATCTGCATATTTCGTATTGCAGAAAGCGGTCAAATAGGCATTTACATCCATATTCTTATCGAAATTATCGTATTTGCCCGGTTGCCCCTTTTCTGTACCCATCGAATCATAATCATCTTTTCCCAACTCATAGGCATCTTTATAGGCAGGCTCTTTCTCCTGAGAAGGCATCACGTCCGCCACTTTCACCTTAATCTTAGCCGATGACCCCTTATCGCAGTATGGATAAGTATCTTCAAGCATGCTGACTAACGCCTCTTCTATGGTTGCTTTTCCGGCATCTTCATCACCCTGCACAAGGCTGAAATAGCCTTCCGTAGGATATTTTCCTGTGAAATCCCCTTCGTAATAGACAACGTCTGTTATGGGTTCCTGATCGAAACCGGGGAAGTTATCTTCGTTGTAGTCGCAAGCCGTCATAAGGAACGAGGCCGCACACAAACTGTATATATACTTTTTATTCATAATTGTAACTCTTAAAGGTTTAGAAATTGAATTTCAAACGTACGGAATAAGTACGGCCGAAACCGTAAAGCACGCGTGTCGCAGTTTCCCAATCGTGCTTGCTGCCGTCACGTGCATCGGCAATGTATTCCTGATCGAAGAGGTTGTTGACGTTACCACTCAAAGTAGCGCGGACTTTACCGAAGTCGAAGGAATACCCGGCGCTCAAGTCAAAGGTGTGGTAGGAAGGTATCTCCCAAGGTTCTGTCACTACGTATTCATTACCCATGCCGGCTTGTCCTGCATCAATATCATATCCGGCATAGTTACGGGCAAAGAAGTTCCAGTCCAAACTGAGGCGCAAGCCTTTCATAGGGCGTACGTTTACACCCAGTGCGGCTGTAGTTTGTGCCGAACCGCCTACATGGATATTGTCCATCTTAATGTTGGCGCGATACTGCTCTGCATTTGTCATGTCACTCACGACTTCACCACTCTTAAGGTCGGCAAGCATCTGGCCCGATCCGTTATAGTAGAAACCTTTCGCATTACCTTTCCAGCGCCAGTCGCCCCATGAGAACATACCCGTTACGTCAAGCCATCTAAACGGTTTGGCAACGAAATCAAGTTCCACACCCATGTGGTTGGCATTGGCTCCGGTCATGTTCAGCGTCCAGCGGTCTTCTATTTCTACCCCTTCTTCGTTCTCATAGTCGTATGTCCCCGAATCGTAGAGGGCTTTGTCTTTCCAACGAGTGTAGTAGGCGTTCACATTGGCTGTGAAAAAACCTGTACGGAAACCATACCCCAACTCAAAAGACATTACTTTCTCGTTCTTGGCATCGCCATTGCGTGCATGTGAATTCTGAGAGTTGACAAAAGAAGTATCGAACATCGGAGCGCGGTTGATGTAACCGGCGTTGAAGTAAATGTTGTTGAACTCGTTGAGATTGTAGTTGATACCGCCCTTGACGTTTCCGCCCAAATAATGTTTCTTGTCGGACTTGGCATGTGCCTTGTCGTAATACATACGGTCGTAACGCCAATAGCTGGTGTTTGAAAGACCGCCGGAAACAAATGCACTCAACTTGTCGTAGTTATATTCTAACTGCGCGAATACACCTTCGGACATTACGAAACCATCATAATCACGATATATCACATCACCTACTCCGAGCTTTTGATTCTTGAAGCTAGGATCGGCAGCGGCTACGTTATTCTCAACACGTACATTTTTACGATTATCAATATCTACAAAGTATGAACCACCAAAAAGGTCGGTAATGACATTCTGATGCAACCCCTTGTAATAGCGCAAATCAACACCACCGTAGAAGTCAAAATTCTCACCAAACTTAGTAGTATAGGTAGAAAGCAAACCATACCACATGTGATTGTTCATTGCTTTGGACATAATCATCTTGGATCCGGTGGTGCTTGCCACATTCATAGCCTCTACCTGATCGTATGCAAATGTTCCGTCTACTTCGCGGAAATCATTATTTACCAATCCATTGCTTGCTCCATACCACTTACTGCGGTTGGCAGCATCACCCGAACCACTGTAACCGTTACCGCGACCGATAGATACGTACAAAGCTGTACTCAAACTTGATTTACGGTCTATCTGCCACAAATGGTTCAGAGATATCTGAGGTTTGTGATATGCGTTTCTGGATGAATTAAAGACTTGTCCATGTCTGTAACCAAAAGTGGGATTATATTTATAAGGACTGTCTTCACCCATATATTGTTTTACACGCTGCCATTCTTTAATAGTAAGCCCGTTTTGATTATTGCGCTGATTGTGCCACTGCGGAGCACCGAATGCAGTGAGAGACAACTGGTGATTGTCGTTGAAACGTTTGGCTATGCTGGCAAACCAGTTGTAGCCTTCAAATTCCGTACCTTGTATATATCCGTCGCCCCAAGTCTTACCGCCAAGCAAAGTGAATGCCCAGCCATCTTTGGACAGACCGGATGATACGCTGAAAAGAATTTTATTGTAACCGTCGTTACCCATGCCGTAAGACACAAATCCGCCTCTCTTGGCTTCTGTGCTCTTGGTAACGATATTGATGGAACCGCCCACTGCCGGAACCGATACTTTGGCAGCACCCAAACCGCGCTGTACCTGCATGCTGCGGGTTACGTCGGACAGACCTGCCCAGTTGGACCAGTATACCTTCTGGTTCTCCATACCGTTCATCGGCACACCGTTAATCATCATGGCTACGTTCTCGCTGGAAAAACCTCGGATACGAGTCTGCGCATCCCCATAGCCACCACCATCCTTAGTGGTATATACACCCGGAGTGGACTTCAGGATTTCAGGAAATTCCTGCGAACCAAGTTTCTCTTCAATGAACACCGGATCTACGGTAGATACCGCTACCGGAGTCTTACGAGCCACCGCAACGGATGAAGTGATGGTAACGTCCGACAACATCACTGCATCGGGCTGCATCTTGATAGTTCCCAGTTCTACAGAAGCGCCCTTCTGTGTGATTTTTTTCTTCTGGTCCTTGTAACCGATGTACTTGAAGAGCAACGTAGCATTAGAAGCAACGCTTTGCTTGAAATAGCCGTCAATGTCAGTCACTGACCCTTGAGTAGTTCCCTCTACCATAACGGCAGCACCCACCAAAGGTTCGCCGGTTTCAGCGTCGACAAGCTGACCATGCACTGTGGTCTGAGCCCATGCTGCGGAAGTAAACAGCGACAACATGGCAACCAACAGAAATTGAATTAGACTTTTTCTCATAATTCTACTTTTAGTTAATAGATAGTGTTAATTAATATTTAAAAAAGTTCGTGAGTTGCAAATATAATATTATTAAATTAGATATTCATTACAATTATGCTACAATTTTTCAAATTAATAAACGATTCGGGAAACTCTAAAAACAAAAAAGCTCCGCCAATTTCTCGCGGAGCTTTCTTTTTGTCACAAATGCAACGTATATACTTTCAGATTAAAATCTAAAATCAGTCATTCATTAACTTTCTATAACGCACACGAGTCGGTTCTTCTTTACCCAGACGTTTCAATTTATTTTCTTCATATTCCGAATACGACCCTTCGAAGAAGAACACATTGGAGTCGCCTTCAAACGCAAGGATGTGCGTACAGATGCGGTCGAGGAACCAGCGGTCGTGGCTGATGACAACGGCGCATCCGGCAAAGTCCTCAAGACCCTCTTCGAGGGCACGCAGGGTGTTGACGTCAATGTCGTTGGTAGGCTCGTCGAGGAGCAGCACATTGCCTTCTTCCTTGAGGCAGAGGGCCAGGTGAAGACGGTTGCGCTCACCACCGGAGAGTACGCCGCAGAGCTTTTCCTGATCGGCACCGGAGAAGTTGAAGCGCGACAGGTAGGCACGTGCGTTGATGTCGCGTCCACCCATGCGGATGAGGTCGTTGCCGCCGGAAATCACTTGGTAGACACTCTTGTTGGGGTCGATGTCCTTGTGTTGCTGGTCCACGTAGGCTACTTTCACAGTCTCTCCTACCTCGAACTCGCCGCTGTCGGGAGTCTCCAGCCCCATGATAAGGCGGAAAAGGGTGGTCTTACCTGCACCGTTGGGACCGATGATGCCCACAATACCGTTAGGCGGCAGCATGAAGTTGAGATCGTCGAACAGGAGCTTGTCGCCAAACGCCTTTGCCACGTGCTTGGCTTCGATGACCTTGTTGCCCAGACGGGGACCGTTGGGGATGAAGATTTCGAGCTTTTCCTCCTTCTCCTTCACATCCTCGTTCAGCAGTTTGTCGTAGGAGTTCAGACGGGCCTTTCCCTTTGCCTGACGGGCCTTGGGAGCCATACGCACCCACTCCAGCTCACGTTCCAGCGTCTTGCGGCGCTTGCTGGCTGTCTTTTCTTCCTGCTCCATGCGCTTGGTTTTCTGCTCCAGCCAACTGGAGTAGTTGCCCTTCCAGGGAATGCCTTCGCCGCGGTCGAGCTCGAGTATCCAACCTGCCACGTGGTCGAGGAAGTAGCGGTCGTGGGTTACGGCGATTACCGTACCTTCGTACTGCTGCAGGTGCTGTTCCAACCAGTCGATGGACTCTGCATCAAGGTGGTTGGTGGGCTCGTCGAGGAGCAGCACGTCGGGCTTCTGGAGCAACAGGCGGCAAAGTGCCACACGACGGCGCTCACCACCGGAAAGATGCTCTACGGACTGGTCTTCGGGCGGGCAACGGAGTGCATCCATCGCACGCTCCAGCTTACTGTCGAGGTTCCATGCATCGGTAGCGTCGATGATGTCCTGCAACTCTGCCTGACGGGTGAAGAGCTTGTCCATCTTGTCCTGATCCTCGTAGTATTCGGGCAGACCGAACTTCTGGTTGATCTCCTCGTACTCTGTCAGCGCATCCACAATGGGTTGCACGCCTTCCATCACCACTTCTTTCACTGTCTTCGTAGGATCAAGATAAGGCTCCTGAGCCAAATATCCTACCGAATATCCGGGTGAAAACACCACTTCGCCCTGATAGGATTTATCCAAGCCGGCGATAATCTTCAGCAAGGTTGATTTACCCGAACCGTTCAGACCGATGATACCGATTTTCGCTCCATAGAAGAACGAAAGGTAGATGTTCTTCAACACCTGCTTGTTGTTCTGCTGAATGGTCTTGTTCAGCCCTACCATAGAAAAGATAATTTTCTTATCGTCTACTGTTGCCATGTAATTTTAAGTATAAAGTATGAAATATAAATTATGAATGTTCCTTTATAACGTTTCCTTATAACGTTTCCTTATAACGTTCTTTTTATAATATTTCCTTATAATGTTCTTTTTATAATGTTTCTTTTATAATGTTTCTTTTATAATACCGCTATTACGACATCGCTTTATAATGTTCTTTTGTGATACTCTTGTGATACCCTTTGTGATACCTTTCTTTATTTTAGCAATACATTTTTTTAATGGAATATCAATGTATCAAACATTGTATTATCAGGGAATTAAGAACTACCGCATCTATAATCCCGGTACAAAGATAGGAAAAAAAGCGAAATTCCTTTGCAACTTCCAAAAAAGTCTCTATCTTTGCACCCGCTTAACAGCAGTAAAGGATTGATTCGCTAGCTCAGCAGGTAGAGCACAACACTTTTAATGTTGGGGTCTTGGGTTCGAGCCCCAAGCGGATCACCAGAAAATCAGAGAGTTACACAAAAGTAACTCTCTTTTTTTATGCTCAAATTGCGTTGATTTACATGGTTCGGTTAAACCGAGAGTTAAACCTAGAATGAAAGCGACAGTCAATGAAGCACTGACACTGAAAAATCCGTCTCTTATGTATCAAAAGACTTTTCACTGGAATTGAATTAAATACTCGATAAAAATCTCACAAAAGAAACTATATCTCCCTCAACGCTTGCTTTTTCGAGGACCGCCATATATTCATCTCGTCTTTCCACCGGAATAATCAGCCAATCGTAGCCACCCGAAGCCAACATGGCATTCATTAAGAACCGCCCGACACGACCGTTTCCATCCATAAAGGGATGAATATAAGTAAACAGGAAATGCCCTAAAACGGCTCTTACACAGGCTTCCGGTTCTTCTCTAAGCAATTCGAACAAAGTGGTCATGGCATCACGAAGTGCATCCGGATTCAGAGGTGTGTGCATCGAGTTACGAATATAGACCTGATGGGAACGATAACCGACAATATCGGATGGTTTGATAATGCCTGCCGTTACGCAAGGCATGAACATTTCACTGTGCCATACCGATAAGTCCCGTTCCGCAACCTCAGCACTGTTACTACCTTCGAAAATATCGGATACGCTCTTTTTGACCTCCTGAAAGGCTTGCCAATAACCACGTGCCGCAAGCGCATTTTTTGAATCCATATCCTCTCCATCCGGCTTCCATACACCGCTTTTTACTTTATTTATTAATTCATCAGTGACCCGATACCCCTCAATAGACAAAGAGTGATAAGCATCCAACTTGTACCGGGTTTCCATTCGCTCTAAAAATTCTTTGGCGGAAAGATTACTTTTAAGCCGGGTGAAATTAGCTATTACATCTTCTCTCATATTCTGCCACATCAAGCGCAAACGGACAGCGTATGGAGATTGCGACACATGAATTTCCATCACCCTTTCGAATGGGTCTTCTTCATAAATGATATATCCCATGCGTTTCATAGTTCCGGCAATTTCATCGGCCATGTCCGTTCGCCCGATATTACGGAATGCTCCAATCACCCTGCCTGCCCGGACTGTTTGCCCTGTATCAACCAATATCTTCAAAATATCCGAGCTATCATGAACCATTGCAAGGGCAGTCCGCATTGTTAGCGCATCGTTGCGATACATGGTAGGCGTAGCTACAATAATAGCTTCCGCCAATGTATAGAGGTTGAGATTATACGGATTGTTCGTATCAATCTTTGAGGGCAATTCCGCCCCTAAATTAAAAACAGAGGTCGGAGGAATTAATGGAACCATATAGTCGTTACCTTTAGGTGCTCTTATAAGAACTTGGTTCGGTATGATGGTGGCACCTGTATATATCGACAACGATTGTTCGGCAGATAGACACCATTCATTGCCGTAGCGTTCATTTGCATACCGGGTAATAAAGCTCCAAAACGAAGCATACCATGCCGTACTGTCGCCCGGCGTTGCCCTTGGGTCGGTAACCACATACCAGCCCTTAATGATGGGCTTGAGAAAATGATTATCTACCAATCTTTTTATGTGCGTCCGGGATAAGTCGCTACTTTTAATTATCGTAAAATCCTCACCCCGTTGTACTTGTTTCAGCGCATTCAAAGAAGATGCTAACAGTTCTGCTATCGTTGCCATAGTTCCGATACATTTATGTATTACACGAATATTCTATTATTGAGAAACACGAATATATCGCTTTTATATTCCACGAATATTTTGCAAATATAGCCAGATATTATTTGAAAAACAAATAAATAGAAGCACAACAAAGTGCAAAGACTGATTTAATCTTTCAAGTTACACTCAAGTAACTCTCTTTTTTTATGCCTGAAAAGCCCGTTTTACCTCCCGGTCCGGGCAAACCGGGAAGTAAAACGGAGAAGCATTTACTTTCGGCTGACGATTGTCCCGGTGGCCTGGTTGGCAGGCATTACCAGCACCTCCGCCACTTGTATATGTTCGGGTACGGCAGCGGCAAAGTACACCACTTCGGCAATGTCGTCACCGGTAAGCGGACGGATGCCCTTGTACACATTGTCGGCAGCGGCTTTGTCTCCACGAAAGCGCACTACGGAGAAATTCGTCTCCACAAGGCCGGGCTTGATGTTCGTCACCCGGACGGGAGTATCCACGAGGTCGATGCGCAAGCCGTCGGACAGGGCTTTGACGGCAGCTTTTGTGGCACAATACACACTACCTCCCGGATAGGCATAATCGCCGGCAATAGACCCCATGTTGATGACATGACCGCGTCCGCGCTCCACCATTCCGGGCACAACGAGGCGGGTCATGGCAAGCAAGGATTTCACGTTGGTATCAATCACCACATCCCATTCGTCCAGACTACCCTCATGCTCTTTGTCCACACCGATAACCAGTCCGGCATTGTTAATCAGGATGTCTATTGCCTTCCACGCTTCGGGAAGCGAATCGAGGGCGGCTGCCGCAGCCCGGCGGTCGCGCACATCGAAAGGAAGCAGGCAGACGTCCGCATGATATTCCGTTTCCAGCTCACGCTTTACGGCTGCCAGTTTCTCTACATTCCGTCCGTTGAGGATGAGACGGTAACCATTCATGGCAAACTTACGAGCACAGCCCTCTCCTATACCGGAAGAGGCGCCTGTGATAAATACAATTTTCTTTTCCATACTGATAGTTTATAATTCATTGTTTGAATTTCATTGTTTGTAATTCGTCTTCTGTAATTTATCATCAGCAAATCTTCTTCTTTTTCTTCTTCTTCTTCTGCTGCTTCTGCTGCAATTCGTCATCAGCAATTCGTCATCAACAATTCGTCATCTGCAATTCATAATCAGATGTTACGAAGTGCAAAGTTATGACTTATTTGCGAGCATCAACAAATAACTCGCAACTTATCCTCCATAACCCTTAAAGTTTTCAAGAAATATATGTACCTTTGCGCCACTTTTTGTGATGACTGACTATATCAGGTAGAGATTTGTTTAATTAGTTTGGATAAAGATAAGAAACGCTTATGCAAAAGTCCGATTGCATCATCGGTGTAGAGCACGTATCGAAATTCTTTGGAGATAAAGCCGTACTGAATGATGTGAATTTGTCTGTCCGTAAGGGCGAGTTTGTAACGATATTGGGACCGTCCGGTTGCGGAAAGACGACGTTGCTGCGTCTGATTGCAGGTTTCCAGACCGCTTCGGAAGGAGTGATTACCATTGCAGGGAAAGACATCACGCAGACCCCGCCCCACCGCCGTCCGGTGAACACAGTGTTCCAGAAGTATGCCCTGTTCCCGCACCTCAACGTATTCAACAACATTGCCTTCGGCCTCAAACTGAAGAAGCTCCCCGCCACCACCATCGAAAAGAAGGTGAAACAGGCGCTCCGCATGGTGGGCATGACCGACTATGAAGACCGCGACGTGGACTCCCTCTCCGGCGGACAGCAGCAGCGTGTGGCCATAGCCCGCGCCATCGTCAACGAACCCGAAGTGCTGCTCCTCGACGAGCCTCTTGCCGCCCTCGACCTGAAAATGCGCAAGGACATGCAAATGGAACTGAAAGAGATGCATCAGAAGCTGGGCATCACTTTCGTATACGTCACCCACGACCAGGAAGAAGCGCTCACGCTGAGCGACACGATTGTCGTCATGAGCGAGGGTAAGATACAGCAGACAGGCACCCCGATAGACATCTACAACGAACCTATCAACTCCTTTGTGGCCGACTTCATAGGCGAAAGCAACATCCTGAACGGCGTCATGTTGCACGACCAGCTCGTCAGCTTCTGCGGACATGAATTCGACTGCGTGGACACCGGTTTCGGCGAACAGGCACAGGTGGACGTCGTGATCCGTCCGGAAGACATCTACATCTTCGACCCCTCGGATGCGGCACAACTGACGG
This sequence comes from Bacteroides eggerthii, assembly GCF_025146565.1. Classification (NCBI taxonomy): domain Bacteria; kingdom Pseudomonadati; phylum Bacteroidota; class Bacteroidia; order Bacteroidales; family Bacteroidaceae; genus Bacteroides; species Bacteroides eggerthii. The sequence continues at coordinate 3,072,776 of NZ_CP102258.1, forward strand.
GAACCGTAACAAGTTCCATCTTCAAAGGCGTGCACTACGAGATGCTGGTGCAGACCCGCGAAGGCTACGAGCTGATGGTGCAGGACTACCACTGCTTCGAAGCCGGTCGTGAGGTGGGCTTGCTGGTGAAACCCTTCGACATCCACGTGATGAAGAAAGAACGCACCTGCAACACCTTCGAAGGCAAACTGCTGGACGAAACCCATGTGGAATTCCTGGGATGCAGCTTTGAGTGCAGCCCGGTGCACGACATCCGTCCGGAAACACCCGTAAAGGTGGAAGTGGACTTCCAGAACATCATCCTTGAGGACAACGAAGAGGACGGACGACTGACAGGCGAAGTGAAATTCATCCTCTACAAAGGCAACCACTATCATCTGACTGTGTTCACCGACTGGGACGAGGACATCTTCGTAGACACCAACGACGTATGGGACGACGGCGACAGAGTGGGAATACGAATAGCACCGGAGAATATACGAATCACTAACCACTAACCACTCAAAACAATTTGCCAATGAAAAGTTTCTTCATGCGGCGGCGTAACTGGACACTACCCTACGCACTGTTCCTGCTGATATTTGTGATAGTGCCGTTGCTACTGATTGTGTTGTATGCCTTTACAGATGCCGAGGGAGCATTCACCCTTGCCAACTTCCGCAAGTTTATGATGCACCCCGAAGCGATGAACACCTTCATCTACTCCATCGGCATAGCCATCATCACCACGCTGGCGTGCCTGCTGCTGGGCTATCCGGCTGCCTATATCCTCAGTCAGAAGCAGTTCAACACCTCGCAGACCATGGTGGTGCTGTTCATCCTGCCCATGTGGGTGAACATACTGATACGCACGCTTGCCACAGTGGCGCTGTTCGACTTCCTGAACCTGCCGCTGGGCGAAGGCGCACTCCTGTTCGGCATGGTGTACAACTTCCTGCCGTTCATGATATACCCCATCTACAATACATTGCAGAAAATGGACCACAGCCTCATAGAAGCTGCCCAAGACCTCGGAGCCACCCCCTTGCAGATATTCGGCAAAGTGATCCTGCCCCTCTCCATGCCGGGCATCATGAGCGGCATCGTCATGGTGTTCATGCCTACGGTAAGCACCTTTGCCATTGCCGAACTGCTGACGATGAACAACATCAAGCTCTTCGGAACAACGGTGCAGGAGAACATATACAACGGAATGTGGAACTACGGTGCGGCCCTGTCGCTCATCATGCTGCTGCTGATAGGCGTCACCATCCTCTTCACGAACGAGGAGGACAGCGCATCCAATGAAAGCGGAGGTGTGATATGATGACACGTATTCTTGCCAAAGGCTATCTGTGGCTGCTGCTTGCGCTGCTCTACTCGCCTATCCTTATCATTATGATCTTCTCCTTCACCGAAGCCAAGGTGCTGGGCAACTGGACGGGATTTTCCACCAAGCTGTACAGCTCCCTCTTTACGGGCGGCATGCACCACTCACTGATGAATGCCATTTGGAACACCTTTGCCATTGCCATGCTGGCAGCCACCGCATCGACGGCACTGGGCAGCATTGCGGCTATCGGCATCTTCAACCTGCGCACACGCACACGTCAGGTGATGAACTTTGCCAACGCCATTCCGATGATGAACGCCGACATCATTACGGGTGTGTCGCTGTTCCTGCTGTTCGTCAGCTTCGGCATATCGCAGGGATTCACAACGGTGGTACTGGCGCACATCACGTTCTGCACCCCCTACGTAGTGCTGAGCGTGATGCCCCGTCTGAAAAAGATGAACCAAAACGTGTACGAAGCCGCCCTCGACCTCGGCGCAACCCCGTTCCAGGCATTGCGCAAGGTCATCCTTCCGGAGATATTTCCGGGCATGATAAGCGGGTTCATCCTTGCCTTTACACTCTCCATCGACGACTTCGCAGTAACCATATTCACCATCGGGAACGAAGGACTGGAAACGCTCTCCACCTACATCTACGCCGATGCCCGCAAAGGCGGACTGACACCGGAGCTGCGCCCCCTCTCCACCATAATATTCATTACGGTGCTGGTGCTGCTGATCGTCATCAACAAACGCGCGGAACGTGCACAGAAGAGTTGAAAACTGAAAGTATAGTCAAAATAAACTTACCGAACAAAAAAATGAAAAGACTGACAGGTATACTCCTTCTCCTCTGCCTTGCCCTTGCCGCCGTTTCGTGCAAAGGTTCAGGCGAAGAGCGCAGCCACGTACTGAAAATCTACAACTGGGCGGACTACATCGACGAAGACGTGCTTGCCGAATTCCCCGACTGGTACAAACAGCAGACAGGCGAGGACATCCGCCTTGTCTACCAAGTGTTCGACATCAACGAAATCATGCTCACCAAGATAGAACGCGGGCACGAAGACTTCGACGTGGTATGCCCCTCGGAGTACATCATCGAACGCATGCTGAAGAAAGACCTTCTCCTGCCCATCGACCGCAGCTTCGGCAAGACCCCGGACTATCTGCCCAACATTTCCCCCTACATCCGCCGGGAACTGAACAAGACCAGTCAGCCGGGACGCACCACCACAGACTATGCCGTACCCTATATGTGGGGCACAGCCGGCATACTCTACAACCGCAGCTTCATCACCCCCGACGAAGCCGGCAGTTGGCACTGCCTGTGGAACTCCAAGAACAAAGGCAAGCTCCTGATGAAAGACAGCTACCGCGACGCCTACGGAACCGCCATCATCTACGCCCACGCCCGCCAGCTTGCCGACAGCACCGTTACGGTGGAACAACTCATGAACGACAACTCCCCCGAAGCCATAGCCCTTGCCGAAAAGTACCTGAAAGCCCTGAAACCCAACATTTCCGGTTGGGAGGCCGATTTCGGCAAGGAGATGATGACCAAGAACAAAACATGGCTCAACCTCACCTGGAGCGGCGACGCCGTATGGGCAATTGACGAAGCCGAGGCCGTAGGCGTAGACCTTGCATACGAAGTGCCGCGCGAGGGCAGCAACATCTGGTACGACGGCTGGGTAATCCCCAAATACGCCCGGAATCCCAAGGCAGCCAGCTACTTCATCAACTACCTCTGCCAGCCCGAAATCGCCTTGCGCAATATGGACGCCATAGGCTACGTCAGCGCCGTTGCCACCCCCGAAATCATGGAAGCCAAACGGGATACTTCCATAGAAACACGCTCCGACCTCAGCTACTTCTTCGGTGAAGGCATGGGCGCGGACAGCCTGCAAATCAATCCCGTACAATATCCCGACAGGAAAATCGTGGAACGCTGCGCCATGATACGCGACTTCGGCGACCGCACCGAACTGGTTCTCGAAATGTGGAGCCGCGTGAAAGGCGACAACCTCAACACCGGCATCGTACTGCTGATATTCTCCGTATTCGGAGCACTGTTCGTTTGGCTGGTATACGGCAAGATACGCAAGTACCGGCAGAAGCAACGCCACCGCCGGAGGCGGAAGGGAAGGCCGGCGATTTAAAACACCGGATAAGCCATTTAAAACCCCGGATGTAGGAATTCTGATTTATAATACTTAATTTTGGCATCCGATAAACTTAAAACCTAAAAATGCTTACTCAAATTATAAACGGGCGCATATTCACCCCGCAGGGCTGGCTGAATGAAGGTTCTGTCCTGATACGTGACGGAAAGATTCTTGAAGTGACCAACTGTGACCTCGCACTGATCGGTGCACGTCTCATTGATGCCAAAGGCATGTACATAGTGCCCGGTTTCGTGTGTATGCACGCCCATGGCGGCAGCGGACACGACTTCAACGAATGTACCGAGGAAGCATTCCGCAGCATCGTGCAGGCACACCTCAAGCATGGCGCCACAAGCTTCTACCCCACCATCTCCTCCTCCCCCTTCAGCAAGCTCCACCAAGCCGCCCATGTGTGCGAACGGCTCATGGAAGAACCGGACAGCCCCATACTCGGACTGCATATCGAAGGCCCTTACCTCAGCAGGAAAATGGCCGGCGAGCAGTTTGCCGGACAGGTGAAAGAGATTGACGAACAAGAATACAGGGAACTTGTGGAAAACACCCGCTGCATCCGCCGCTGGGACGCCTCTCCCGAACTGCCGGGAGCATTGGAGTTTGCCGGCTACCTGCGCGAAAAAGGCATACTGGCAGCCATATCCCACACCGAAGCCGAGTATGACGACATCTGCGCCGCCTACAAAGCCGGATTCACCCATGCCGCCCACTTCTACAACGCCATGCCGGGCTTCCACAAACGCCGCGAATACAAATACGAGGGCACAGTGGAAAGCGTCTACCTGACCGACGGCATGACCATCGAACTCATAGCCGACGGCATCCACCTGCCTTCCACCATCTTGAAACTGGCCTACAAACTGAAAGGCGTGGAGCACACCTGCCTCGTAACGGACGCCCTCTCCTGTGCCGCAACCGAAGGCAAGGAAACCAGCAACCCCCGCTACATCATCGAGGACGGCGTATGCAAACTCGCCGACCGTTCCTCACTGGCAGGCAGCATCGCCACAATGGACGTGCTGGTGCGCACCATGACACAGGCCGGCATCCCGCTGGGAGACGCACTGCGAATGGCTTCCGAAACTCCGGCACGCATCATGGGAGTGTACGACCGCAAAGGCTCCCTGCAAAAGGACAAAGACGCCGACATCCTGATTATGGACAAGGAACTGAACATACGCGCCGTATGGCAAGCGGGAAAACTGGTGCAGGAAAGCTTCCTGAACTATAAGTAGCGACGCGCCCGAAAGCCTGTTTCTAAAAAAAACCTTTTTTATAAGTTTCTTATAATTCTTTTTCAGTATCGTGCTCGGAGCCAAAAATCTTACCCAAGGACCCATCAACCGCCAACTGTTCAGCTTGGCAATGCCCATTATGGCCACCTCCTTCATCCAAATGGCATACAGCCTGACGGATATGGCATGGGTGGGCCGTCTGGGCAGCGAAGCGGTGGCGGCAGTGGGCGCGGTGGGCATCCTCACGTGGATGTCAGGCTCTATCGCTCTGCTGAACAAAGTGGGGTCGGAAGTCAGTGTGGCACAGTCCATCGGGGCGCAGAACCGGGACGACGCGCGTGCGTTTGCCTCGCACAACATCAGCATCGCATTGCTCATCGCCATTTGCTGGGGCGGACTGCTGTTTGTTTTCGCCCGGCCCATTATGAGCCTTTTCGAACTGGAAGCACATATCACCGCCAACGCCGTCACCTACCTGCGCATTGTCTCGACAGCATTGCCCTTCGTCTTTCTCTCGGCTGCCTTTACGGGCATCTACAACGCTTCGGGACGCAGCAAGACACCGTTCTACATCAGCGGTACGGGACTTGTGATGAATATCCTGCTCGACCCTCTCTTCATCTTCGGGTTCGGCTGGGGAACCGTAGGGGCAGCGCTTGCCACGTGGCTGTCCGAAGCTGCCGTCTTCCTCATCTTTGTCTATAAGCTCCGGCGAAAGGACGACTTGCTCGGAGGATTTCCGTTTTTCGTCCGGCTCAAGAGGAAGTACAGCAGACGCATCTTCAAACTGGGACTGCCCGTTGCCACGCTGAACACACTGTTTGCCTTCGTCAACATGTTCCTCTCGCGCACTGCAGCCGAGCAAGGCGGGCACATCGGACTCATGGCATTCACCACCGGCGGACAAATAGAAGCTATCACCTGGAATACCTCACAGGGATTCTCTACGGGGCTCAGCGCCTTCATCGCACAGAATTATGCCGCCGGACAGAAAACGCGCGTGTGGCAGGCATGGAAAACGACGCTCTGGATGACAGGAGTGTTCGGCACGCTCTGCTCGCTGCTGTTCATCTTCTACGGCAGCGAGGTATTCTCCATTTTCGTGCCCGAAGAAGCAGCCTACCGCACTGGCGGCAATTTCCTGCGCATCGACGGCTACTCACAGTTGTTCATGATGCTGGAAATCACCATGCAGGGCGTATTCTACGGCATAGGACGCACCGTACCGCCGGCCGTTGTCAGCATCGGATGCAACTACATGCGCATTCCGGTGGCCCTGCTACTGGTAGAAATGGGTTTGGGAGTGGACGCCATTTGGTGGGCAGTGAGCAGCACCACCATCGTCAAGGGGCTGATTCTGACAGGATGGTTTATCTTTATTAAAAAGAAAATTCTCTAAAAAAACTGCAACAGTAAACTTTTTGATGCCAACAAATGTAATATATACATAAATTTGCATTAGTAAAATTTGAACCAACTAAAAAATAAAAGGTATGAAAAAGATGAAATTTACAGCATTTTTGCTGAGCGGCACTATACTATTGGGTAGTTGCGGAACCATGAACAACACAACCAAAGGCGGAATCATTGGCGGCGGTTCGGGCGCAGCTGCAGGAGCCATAATCGGCGGCTTGTTCGGCAAGGGCAAAGGCGCGGCTATCGGTGCGGCAGTGGGCGCAGCCGTTGGTACGGGTGCCGGTGTGGCAATCGGCCACAAAATGGACAAAAAAGCTGCCGAAGCCGCCAAGATTGAAGGCGCACAGGTGGAAGTGGTGAAAGACGCCAACAACCTGGATGCCGTAAAGGTGACGTTCGACTCCGGTATCCTGTTTGCTTTCAACTCCTCAACGCTGAGCAACGACGCGAAGGCATCCCTGCGCGACTTGGCCAAGATTCTGAAAGAGGATACTACTACGGACATCGCCATCATCGGACATACGGACAAAGTAGGCACGTACGAAGCCAATATGAAGGTTTCCAAAAATCGCGCTTATGCCGTAGAAAACTATTTGCAGGACTGTGGCGTGTCTCCCTCACAATTCAAGCAAGTGGAAGGCGTGGGATACAATGAGTACGATGAGAGCCTCTCTGCCAGCCAGAACCGCAGGGTGGTAATCTTTATGTATGCCAGCGAACAGATGATTAAGAACGCTGAAGCCGGACAATCGTAATTATCCTTCTCCCATGAAGTTTTCCAACCCCTTGCGGATAATCCGCAATCTGTTGCTCTTCTTCTTTGTATCCACTACTGTAATGGTAGTGGTTTATCGTTTTGTGCCGGTGTACGTCACGCCGTTGATGGTTATCCGAAGCGTGCAACAGGTTTTTAAAGGAGAAAGTCCCGCATGGCATCACGAGTGGGTGCCGTTCGACAGGATTTCTCCCCACCTGCCTATGGCCGTCATCGCATCCGAGGATAATCGCTTTGCCACCCACAACGGCTTCGACTTCATCGAAATACAGAAAGCCATGAAAGAGAACGAAAAGCGCAAGCGGAAACGCGGAGCAAGCACCATCAGCCAGCAGACGGCAAAGAACGTGTTCCTGTGGCCGCAATCCTCATGGCTCCGCAAGGGATTCGAAGTCTACTTCACATGGATGATAGAACTCTTCTGGTCTAAAGAACGGATAATGACGGTCTACCTCAACTCCATTGAAATGGGCAAAGGCATCTACGGGGCACAGGCAGCCGCCCGTTACAAGTTCCATACCACTGCCGCCAAGCTCTCTGCCGGCCAATGCGCACTGATTGCCGCAACATTGCCCAACCCCATACGCTTTGACTCCGCACACCCTTCGAGCTACATCCTGAAAAGACAGGGACAGATACTGCGGTTGATGAAGCTCGTAGCGAAATTCCCACCGGAAAAAACTGCGGTTTCCAAGAAAAAAAAGAAATAAACAGCTTTTGCCGATGCAACAAAAAGGAATATTCACTACATTTGCAAAAAGCATATCAGTAAAAATAGAATATTAAAAATAAAAAGTAGAAAAAAACATAAACTATTAAGTAAATGTAAAAAATTAGCAGATAATGCCATTTACTTAAATGAACAGAATTCATATAATTAAGGAAAAGCGTTTCCATTCATATACTTATTAGATATTGAGCTTTAGCTCTTATTCTCTGTTCTGAAAACCGCCAAATTGAAAGACCGTTGAGAATAAGTAAGTAAAAGTTCACGCTGTGAGGCGTGAACTGTTCGTACTTATTTATACGGTTGGGTGCTTGGCGGTACCTCGGAACAAGATAGGTTACGAATGGTTCCGCCTTTTTTTCATGCCCAGCACCATGATACACATCGGACAAATGATAGAAGCAGAACTACATCGCCAGGAACGTTCCGTCATCTGGTTTGCAAAGAAACTGTATTGTGACCGCACCAATGTGTACTCCATATTCAAACGGCAAAACATAGACACTGACTTATTAATGCGCATCTGCTACATATTGAACTGCAATTTCTTCGATTATTATTCCACTGAGTTCAAAGAAAACCCTCTCTCCCATTCCGGCAAAAAAGACGGCATCAGGAAATAAATTCAACAAATATGTAGAATACAATTCTACACTTTTGTATAAACACCAACGACATCCGGAAAGACGTTTTCTTTTGTAAAGCAACTACCTTTGCCTCGTTTTTAATACTAATTTAATTAAAAAGATAAAATGAAAAAGTTTGAACTTAAATTTTGGCTGTCATGCGTAATGATGGCTTTGTGCATTGGCTTTACAGCTTGTAGTGATGACGACGAAGAAGGCATTGCCGGAGATGCCAAAACACTCATTGTAGGTACTTGGGAATCTACCTGGAGTAAAGGATATGAGATATACGAAGGTGAGAAAGAAGAATGGGACGAGGCCTATACCGAAGATGTGTACACCTTTAAGAACGACGGTAGCGGAACATACAAAGATGTATCAGGAAGCACTCCCTATACGGAGGACTTCACCTGGAGCATTTCCGGAAACAAACTTAAAATCACTTTCAACGGTTATAGCGATGAAGCTACCATCAAAACTCTGAACGGAACCACATTGGTAATCATTGCTCAGGAAAAGGATGAAAACGAAGAGTTTTATGACGAAATCAGTTTCAAGAAAAAATAACCAACCGGAAAGGAACGGATTATAGTTTCCGGTTATCGGGAAAGCATCCATAAAAGCGGGTGTGTCAAAACTATGGCAATCATATCATTAGCTTCGCTCAAAATATCTTTTATTTCTTACGCTAATGTATAGTCTGTCATGCAGAACGTAGTGAAGCATCTCTTCTCCTACTCACAAAGAAAGTAGATTCTTGAATGACAGAGTAAAATGATAGTTAATGTTAGTTTTGACACACCTTCTTTCTCTTATATCTCCGGGCATCTATGATGAAAACTCCGGGACAACCGGAAGCAGATCTCCGGAGTTGCAAAATCAATAAGCATGTCCCCCTTCATCCTGCATCTCCTTCGCATCAATCTTCTTCCTGTCAATGCTGCGCCATGCGTAGAATATGTATGCAAGCACAAAGGGAACCAGAATAGACACGTAGGCCATCACCCTCAGCGTGAACTGGCTGGAGCAGCTGTTTGCCAATGTAAGCGAGCTTTGCAGGTCGGCGGTGGAAGGATAATAGGCAGTGTTATTATAACCTGCCACAAGCAGCAACGCCAACACCGTAAGCACCGTACCTGCACCTGCAAACCATATTCCTTTATCGAAAGCCGGTTTCCACAACGTACGGATAATTCCCCACAGCACAGCAAGCACACCGATCAGGAACACAACCAGCACCACAGGCATCTCGATGAAGTTTGTCAGATACTTATAAGGCTCCATAAAGATCTCCCCGTTCTCCGGATTCACCGCATAGCCATCGGCAAGCAGTGTGCGGATGACGAATGACAGGAAAAAGATCAGGAACAAGCCCGTATTGCCCCACAACGCACGACGGCAACGCTTCACCAAATCGGCATCACTGATATTATTGATGAAATAGAGCGAACCGAGAATACGCGCCAAGAAGAACACAGCCAGCCCCAGCACCACATTCCAAGGATTGAGCAACGCGTCCAGACCATGACCGGCATTGGCCCAACTGCTGATGACAGGCATCATCGTATCTGCAATATTGCCTTTATTGATATAGAACGCCGACCCCGTAAAGAACGTTGCCACAGCACCGCCCAGCAACACCGGTCCCACCACTCCGTTCAGCACAAGGAACACACGATATGCCTTCTTTCCCAGCAGGTTACCCGCCTTCGACTGAAACTCATAGCTGACCGCCTGCAACACGAAAGTAAACAGGATTATCATCCACAGCCAATAGGCACCGCCGAAGCTCGTGCTGTAAAACAACGGAAACGATGCAAAAAAAGCACCGCCAAACGTTACGAGCGTAGTGAACGTAAACTCCCATTTACGCCCCGTAGAGTTGATTATCATTTTGCGCTGCTCTTCCGTCTTGCCCAAACAGAATATCAACGAATTGCCACCCTGCACGAACAGCAGGAAAACAAGTATAGCGCCCAACAGGGATACTACAAACCACCAGTATTGTTGAAGAAATATATAGGTATTCATGTGAATTATAAATTATGGATTGTGAATTATGAATTATGAGTTACTCCCTTTTCCGGACCTTTCCGTATCGCTTTCAGCATAATACCCACTTCGGCAATCAACATAACGGTGAACAATACGAGGAAGATGAAGAACGTGGTCTGGACAGAACCCACATCCAGTTTGGAGATAGCCGCACCGGTGGGCAGCATATCCTGAATGGCCCAAGGCTGACGACCGCACTCGGCAACCACCCAGCCTGCCTGTCCGGCAAGATATCCCAGCGGAATGGTGAGCATTGCCACCCAATGCATCCAGCGCATCCGCGACAGATCTTTCTTATAGGCAAAAACAAGAACTGCAATGAAGAAAAGGATGAAGTATCCGCCCAATATCACCATTACGCGAAACATATAGAACGTAAGCGGCACATTGGGAACCAACTCGTTGACATCCTTTATATAACCATAGCCGAAATAGGCCACATTCTCCTTCAGCACCTTAGCTGCCACCTGCGCCTCGGCATCGTTGCCAGCGGCCTTTGCCTTACGATAGTCGGAGAAAGCGCCGATAGCCGTTTTCCCTTTCTCAATCTTCTCCCGGGCAGAAAGCGCGGTTGTGCCGTCTTTCAGAGGATAACCGCCTTTCAGCAAGTCATTGATGCCCGGCACAAAAGCCTTTGAGTCGCGCTCGGCAAGCAGCGAAAGGAGATTGGGAATCTCCATGCGGAAAAGGAAGGCATCCTTTCCGTCATCGGCGGTCTTCTTCTCCGGATTGAGAATGCCAAAGGCCACCAGTCCGGCCCCTTCCCGTCCCTGATAATAACCTTCCATGGCAGCCAGCTTCATAGGCTGTTTCTGCGCCACCTGATAACCGGAACCGTCGCCCGTCCATGCGGAGAGCAAAGCGGCAGCCAGTCCCACCCAGGCAGCTATCTTTATACTCGACAAAGCAAATTTCTTCTCACGATTCTTCCACAAATACCAGCAACTCACTCCCACTACGAACACAGCCGCCAGCACCCAGCCGGACAAGATGCTGTGGAAAAACTTATTGACTGCCATCGGAGAAGTAGCCACCGCCCAGAAGTCCACCATTTCATTACGGGCGGTATCGGGATTGAACTCCATGCCTACCGGATTCTGCATCCACGCATTTGCCACCAGAATCCACCAGGCGGAGATCGTTGCACCCAGCCCCGTAAGCCAGGTGGAAGCCAGATGAAAGCGTTTGCTCACCTTATCCCAACCAAAGAACATCACTGCAATGAACGTGGCCTCCATGAAGAATGCCAAAATGCCTTCGATGGCAAGCGGTGCACCGAAGATGTCGCCCACAAACCAGCTATAATTACTCCAGTTCGTACCAAACTCGAACTCCAAAATCAACCCCGTAGCCACACCTATGGCAAAGTTGATTCCGAAAAGTTTCATCCAGAACTTGGCTGTGTGTTTCCAAAACTCATCACCCGTACGGTAATACGCCGTTTCCATGATGCCCATAATAACCGCCAGTCCCAAAGTCAGCGGTACAAAAATCCAATGATAGATAGCAGTCAAGGCGAATTGCGCTCTCGACCAGTCAATCAGGGAAGTGTCAATGTTTTCAAGCATGAGAGTTAAATATTAATTGTTAAGTATAAAGTATGAGATATAAGTTGAGGCAACGAAAATTGCTGTCCTGCCTCACTCCTCACTGAGCATTCCTCACTAATCGCTGTCCCCCCCTGCCCGCAGAATCAGTTCACGACTGACATAATCTTCCTTATCAGCGCCTGCGGCAGCTTCATTCAAATAGTTCGGGAAGAAGAAAAGACGGAGGATGAAGAACATAATAAAAAGCTTTATGGCTATTATCAACCATAAAGTGCGTCCTAACGTCATACTTCGGAAGCCTTCAACGTAGAATTGCCAGATGGCGGTCACGAGGTTTCTCATAGGGATTCAAATTATAATCATTACAAATATAAAATACTTTTATATAAATAACAAATAAAATCCCGAAAAGTTAATTGTCGGCAGAAAAAAGCGATCCGACGGCATAAATCCGGCAAACGTCTATCTCTTTTGCAACTTCAAGAGAGGCGGCATACCTTTGTCAAAGTAAAATTATAGACATTAGGCAATATGATAAACGTAAAAAGATTGACACTGATATCGCTCTGCATGGCAAGCCCCTGCATCGGCAGCATGACGTTGCAGGCTCAGGAAACAGCCGCCAGCACACAGCAGCAGAACAGTGCACAGCCCCTTCCGGCACAATGGGATTTGCAGACATGCATCGACTACGCCCTGCAACAAAACATTACCATTCGCAAAAACCGCCTCAACGCCGAAAGTGCTGAAGTGGACGTCAAGACCGCCAAAGCAGCCCTCTTCCCCAGCCTTACGGCATCCGTCAGCCAGCGCATCGTGAACCGCCCCAACAGCGAAACCAACACCATCATCAACGGCGACAACATCACCAGCAGCCAAAGCAAAACCAGCTATAACGGCAGCTACGGCATCGATGCCAACTGGACACTCTACAACGGCAGCAAACGACTGAACACCCTAAAGCAGCAGCGAATGAACAACCGCATCGCCGAACTGAACGTAGCGGAAAGTGAAAACAGCATTGAGGAAAGCATCACGCAGATTTACGTGCAGATACTCTATGCCGCCGAAGCCGTCAAAGTAAACGAGACCACCCTCGACGTGAGCCAAGCGGAATGTGAACGGGCGCGCGCCCTGCTCGCAGCGGGAAGCATCGCCAAAAGCGACCTTGCCCAACTGGAAGCGCAAGTCAGTACCGACAAATATCAGCTGGTAACCGCACAAGCCACCCTGCAAGATTACAAACTGCAACTGAAACAGCTCCTCGAACTGAGCGGCGAAGAGGAAATGGACCTCTACATCCCCGCGCTCGGCGATGAAAACGTGCTGTCTCCGCTGCCTTCCAAGAGCGATGTGTACCGTTCCGCCCTCACCCTGCGCCCTGAAATAGAGGCCGGCAGGCTGAACGTCAAAGCCTCGGAGCTCGACATCAACATAGCCCGTTCCGGCTACATCCCCACCGTCAGCCTCAGCGCCGGTATAGGAAGTACAAACACCAACGGCAACGACTTCACCTTCGGAGAGCAAATCAAGCAGAACTGGAACAACTCACTGGGAGTGACCGTAAGTGTGCCCATCTTCAACAACCGTCAAACCAAGAGTGCCGTACAGAAAGCCAAAATCCAAAAACAGTCCAGCGAACTGGATCTGCTGGACAACCAGAAAGCCCTGTATAAAACTATCGAAGGATTGTGGCTGGATGCCAGCAGCGCACAGCAGCGTTACGTTGCCGCCATAGAGAAGCTGCGCAGCACGCAAACCAGCTACGACCTCATCCAAGAGCAATTCAACCTCGGCATGAAGAACACCGTAGAACTGCTGACAGAGAAAAGCAACCTGCTCAACGCACAGCAGGAAACCTTGCAGGCCAAGTACATGGCGATACTGAATACCCAATTGCTGAAATTCTATCAGGGAGAAAAGATTACGCTTTAATCCGTCTCCCTCCCCCGAATTCTCAATCACCAAGTTAAGATAAAACAAATCAATAAAGAAGATATAGCACTATGAACAAGAAGAAAATCATTCTTATCGCCGTAAGCATTGCAGTTGTGGCCGGCGCAGGCTTCTGGCTCTTTGGCAGCTCTAAGGCCCAGCATAAAGTGACCTACGAAACGGCTGTCGTAACCAGAGGCGAAATATCGGAATCTATCACCGCCACCGGAACAATCGAACCGGTGACGGAAGTGGAAGTCGGCACGCAGGTCAGCGGCATCATCGACAAGATATATGCCGACTATAACTCCGTAGTCACCAAAGGCCAGCTCATAGCCGAAATGGACCGCGTGACACTGCAAAGCGAAGTAGCCTCGCAACGCGCCGCCTACAACGGGGCAAAAGCCGAGTACGAGTATCAGCAGAAGAACTACGAGCGCAACCGGGGACTGCACGAGAAACAACTCATCAGCGACACCGACTACGAACAGTCCGTCTATAATTATGAGAAAGCAAAAAGTAACTACGAAAGCAGTCAGGCATCACTTGCCAAGGCAGAACGCAACCTTTCGTACGCCACCATCACCTCTCCCATCGACGGCGTCGTCATCAATCGTGCGGTGGAGGAAGGACAGACGGTGGCATCCGGTTTCGAGACTCCTACGCTGTTCACCATTGCCGCCGACCTGACGCAAATGCAGGTAGTGGCCGATGTGGATGAAGCCGACATAGGCGGTGTGGAAGAGGGACAGCGCGTTTCGTTCACCGTAGACGCTTATCCCAATGACACGTTTGAAGGCACAGTGACACAAATCCGTTTGGGAGAGGACAGCTCCACAAGTTCCGGCAGCAGCACTTCCAGCACAGTTGTCACTTATGAAGTCGTAATCTCCGCCCCCAATCCCGACTTAAAACTGAAGCCGCGCCTGACGGCCAATGTCACAATCTACACGCTCGACCGCAAAGACGTACTTTCCGTTCCGGCACGCGCCCTCCGCTTCACCCCCGAAAGGCCGCTTATCGGCGAAAACGACATCGTGAAAGACTGCGAAAGTCCCCACAAACTCTGGACGCGTGAAGGAAACACATTCACCGCGCATCCGGTGACAGTGGGCATCTCCAACGGCATCAATACGGAGATTATAAGCGGCATCAGCGAAGGCGCAACAATAGTGACCGAAGCCACCATAGGAAAGATGCCGGGAGGAGGAGCACCGGCAGACATGCAACAGGCTGCCGGCGGAGAGAGAAGCCCTTTCATGCCCGGCCCTCCGGGAAGCAACAAGAAGAAGAGCAAATGATAACCCATATCCCCATAAATATACATCATCAGCCATGAGCAAGACCGTAATTGAACTTCAAAACATAAAACGCAACTTCCAGGTGGGAGATGAAACGGTGCATGCACTACGTGGCGTGTCGTTCTCTATCAACGAAGGAGAGTTCGTCACGATTATGGGTACATCCGGTTCGGGAAAATCGACCCTGCTGAACATACTCGGCTGTCTGGACACACCCACAACAGGCGAGTATCTGTTGGACGGGATTTCCGTACGCACCATGAGCAAGTCCCAACGCGCCGTACTCCGCAACCGCAAAATAGGTTTCGTTTTCCAGAACTACAACCTGCTGCCCAAGACCACCGCCATAGAAAACGTGGAGCTTCCGCTAATGTACAACTCGTCCGTATCGGCCTCCGAACGCCGCAGCCGGGCCATCGAAGCGCTCAAAGCCGTAAGCCTGGGCGACCGTCTGGAGCATAAGTCCAATCAGATGTCCGGCGGACAGATGCAACGCGTGGCCATTGCCCGCGCATTGGTGAACGACCCTGCCGTAATACTGGCAGACGAAGCCACCGGCAATCTGGACACGCGCACCTCGTTCGAGATTTTGGTGCTCTTCCAAAAGCTGCATGCAGAAGGGCGTACCATCATCTTCGTAACGCACAACCCGGAAATAGCCCAATACAGCAGCCGCAACATCGTATTACGTGACGGACAGGTGAAGGACGACAAAGTGAATCCCGACATTCTGAACGCCGCCGAAACTCTGGCAGCATTGCCCAAACAGGAGGACGACTGATGCGGCAGTCTCAGGCAGTCTCAAAAACATTTTTCATAAAACATCAAACTAATGAACGGAACAAACCTCTTCAAAATAGCTCTCCGGGCACTTGCCAACAACAAGCTGCGCGCCTTCCTCACCATGCTGGGCATTATCATCGGCGTGGCATCCGTCATCACGATGCTTGCTATCGGACAAGGCTCAAAGAAAAGTATTCAGGCGCAAATCTCCGAAATGGGCTCCAACATGATAATGATCCATCCGGGAGCGGATATGCGCGGCGGCGTCCGTCAAGACCCCAGCGCCATGCAGACCCTGAAACTTGCCGACTACGAGGCGCTGCGCAACGAGACGAACTTCCTGTCCGCCGTCAGCCCCAACGTCTCCTCCTCCGGACAGCTCATTGCAGGCAATAACAACTATCCTTCTTCCGTAAGCGGTGTAGGTACGGAATACCTTGAAATACGCCAGCTTACGGTGGACAACGGAGCAATGTTTACCGAAGCCGATATACAGACTTCAGCCAAAGTATGCGTCATCGGAAAGACGATACAAGAGAATCTTTTTCCAACGGGAGAAGACCCCGTAGGACGCATTATCCGGTTCAACCAAGTGCCCTTCCGCGTGGTGGGTGTACTAAAGGCCAAAGGATATAACAGCATGGGAATGGACCAGGACGACGTCGTGCTGGCCCCCTACACCACCGTAATGAAGCGTCTGCTTGCCCAAACCTACCTGCAAGGCATCTTTGCCTCCGCACTCACCGAGGACATGACGGACAATGCCACCGAGGAAATCACCGAAATCCTGCGACGGAACCACAAACTGAAAAGCAGCGATGACGATGACTTCACCATACGCAGCCAACAGGAACTCAGCTCGATGATGAATACCACCACCGACCTGATGACGACACTGCTTGCCTGCATCGCAAGCATATCACTGATAGTAGGCGGCATAGGAATCATGAACATCATGTATGTGTCTGTAACGGAACGCACCCGCGAAATCGGCCTACGCATGAGTGTGGGCGCCAGAGGAGTAGACATCCTGTCGCAATTCCTCATCGAGGCCATCCTCATCAGTATCACCGGCGGACTGATTGGCGTAATCATAGGCTGCGGCGCAAGCTGGATAGTGAAAAGCGTGGCCCACTGGCCCATCTACATACAGGCTTGGAGCGTATTCCTCAGCTTTGCCGTCTGCACAGTGACGGGAGTGTTCTTCGGCTGGTATCCCGCCAAGAAAGCGGCAGACCTGGATCCGATAGAAGCAATACGGTATGAGTGAGCAAATGATTGGTGATTAATGATTAATCGCCAATCATTAATCCTAAAAAAATCCTATCTTTGCATTTGTATGAAACAGTTTCTTTATTCACGATCACGCATCATCGAATCTCTGATTCACATCATCGGCTGGGGAATTGTATTTGCATTTCCTTTCGTTATGATGACACGTGGAGGATTCGATATAACATTGGTGGAATACCTGCGCCATGGCAGCATTGTTCCACTTTCGTTTCTCATCGTCTTCTACACCAACTACTGCTTCCTCATCCCCCGGTATCTGTTCGAAGGACGCATCAAGCAATATCTCCTGCTGAACATAGTGCTGATAGTCTGCATCACCGCCGGAGTGCACTTCTGGCAGGAATATGCTTTCCACACCTACACCAAAGGAGGAAATGAAGGAAGAAGCCACATGGGACCTCCGAAATGGATATTCATCATGCGCGACTTATTCTCCATGATACTCACCGTCGGACTAAGCGCCGCCATCCGCCTTAGCGGACGTTGGGTACAAGTGGAAGCTGCCCGCCGCGAAGCCGAGAAAAGCCGTACGGAAGCGGAATTGAAAAATCTCCGCAACCAGCTCAACCCCCACTTCCTGCTCAATACGCTGAATAACATCTACGCTCTCATCGCCTTCGACACCGACAAGGCGCAAATGGCAGTACAGGAACTGAGCCGCCTGCTGCGCCATGTTCTCTACGACAACCAGCAAAATTTCGTGCCTCTGGCCAAAGAGATAGATTTCATCCGAAACTACATTGCACTGATGCGCATACGACTCTCGTCCAATGTGACCGTTGAAACACGTTTCGACATTCGCCCCGACACTCCAACGGAGATCGCCCCGATGATATTCATCTCTCTCATAGAGAATGCCTTCAAGCATGGAATCTCTCCTACCGAACCCAGCTATATCCGTATCTATTTTAGCGAAAGTGCCGATAGCGTGTGTTGCGAAATAGCCAACAGTTATCACCCCAAGAACGAAGCCGACAAGAGTGGAAGCGGTATCGGTCTGGAACAAGTGCGCAAGCGTCTGGAACTCACCTATCCCGGTCGGTACGAATGGCAGCATAGCGTAAGTGAGGATGAGAAAGAATATAAATCGATTTTAGTAATCAACCATTGACAACATGAATCTGAAATGTGCAATCGTAGATGATGAGCCATTGGCCTTGGACCTTTTGGAAAGCTACGTCAACAAGACCCCGTTCCTTGAACTTGCCGGCAAATACTCCAGTGCCGTACAGGCAATGAACAACCTGTCCGGCAAGGACATCGATCTCCTGTTTCTCGACATCCAAATGCCCGAACTCAACGGGCTGGAGTTTTCTAAAATGGTAGATATGCATACACGAATTGTTTTCACTACCGCCTTCGACCGGTATGCCATAGACGGCTACAAAGTCAATGCTCTCGATTATCTGCTGAAGCCTATCTCGTATGTGGATTTTCTGCAAGCCGCCAACAAAGCCTTGCAATGGTTTGAATTGTTGCAGCAACCCAAAGAGGAAGTGGAAAGCATCTTCGTGAAAAGCGATTATAAACTGATACAAGTGGAGCTCAAAAACATTCTCTACATTGAAGGTCTGAAGGACTATATCAAAATCTACGAAGAGAACTCCCCCAAACCCATTCTCTCACTGATGAGCATGAAGTCTATGGAGGAACTGCTGCCTGCTTCCCGCTTTATACGTGTGCACCGTTCCTACATCGTTCAAAAGGATAAGATACGTATCATCGACCGAGGGCGTATCGTTTTTGGCAAGAATTATATTCCTGTCAGTGACAGTTACAAACAAATATTTCAGGACTTTCTTAATAAAAGGAGTTAAAAAAGTTATCAATCCGTATATATTTTATTGATTCCGGCTGATTTCTAATAATATCCTATTGCATATTAAAAGATGTTTCCTTATCTTTGCAGCGAACAGATAGGAGTTGTGAAACTCCCCAATAGAATAGTTTAGTTAAGTCTAGTTTAGTTTTTGTGTAAAGCACTTCCTCCGTAAGCGAACGTTGGAAGTGCTTTTACATTATGGTATATCCTTTATTCAGGCATCTTCTCAAAGTGCCTTTTCTATTGCAGCTTTAATCAGCGGTTCCATGACATCATATCCCTCACCCGTCGGATGAACGCCATCTTTGGTATAGCGGGAGTTTAAAGCCTTGTTATCGGCAGATACCATTGCCTGATAATAATCAACAAACGGTATTTTGTTGGCCTCTGCATATGCTTTTATGCGGGTATTCAGAGCTTGGATTTTTTGCGGAGCATCCTTTATTTCCATTCTCCACTTAAAGGCGGCGGCAGGAAGTACCGAGGTCAATATAACCTTTATTTTATTGACTTTAGCAAGTTCCACCATAGACACGATATTGCCCAAGGTATAATCCTCATTATACGGATTCGTATTTTCTGCCACATCATTGGTTCCGGCGTTAATGACCACCAAAGCCGGAGAAAGATTGATCACATCTTCCCGAAAACGTAACAGAAATTGATATGAAGTCTGCCCGCTAATGCCGCGACCAATATATCCATTCGTTTTAAAGAAATCCGGATGAGTCCGCACCCAGCCTTCCGTAATAGAGTTGCCTAGAAAAACAACCCTTTTCTCCTTTTTGGCTGGTTTTGGCAACATTGCGTTTTCTTTGGAATAGCGAGCCAAATTTCCAAAATCTTTCTTCTGAGCACAAGCCTCCCCTATTGAGAGACAACAACTGATAGCTGCCAGCAATGCCCACTGGCCAATTCTTTTTCCTAGCATGTTTCTGTTTTTAAGTATTAACATTAGTTCTGGCAAACATACAAATATATCAGGAAAAAAACAAGAATTCTCAATTTGTACAAATAGCATCGCATAACAAAGATCGGGATCTTTCTCCTCCTCCCATCCACAATCCCCTTTAAACAAGACGGCACACATTTGTATATTTTAGTCAATTTATAGAGAATTATATGTATAAAATAATCACTGATTCGAAAATTAATATATATTCACATCCCTCACTCCGTAAAAATCAAAATAATATAAGTAAGTTTGCATTGACTTATCGTTTAGAGAAAATCTTTTTCTAGATGATTGTTTGTTTTGTTTGCATATCATCCTTTCTTTAAGCGTAAAGAAAGGATGATCTCAACACTTTCCACATCTTCATTGTTATCAACCTAAAGAATAGTATATGGAACTGCAACTCTCAAACATACGGAAAGAATACAAGAAAGATAAGTTGATGCGCAACACCATCTCTGAAAACCCCTTTGAGCAATTCGCCTGCTGGCTTAATGATGCTTTGCATTGCGGTGAAGACGAACCCACCGCTATGATCGTGGCCACCGTTGCTCCCGACGGCCGCCCTTCCACCCGCACAGTGCTGCTGAAAGGTGTAGAAAACGGCAGATTCATCTTCTACACCAACTACGAAAGCCGCAAAGGACAACAGCTAGCCGATAATCCCTACATCTCCCTCTCCTTCGTCTGGCATAAGCTGGAAAGGCAGATACATATTGAAGGCAAAGCAGAAAAGTGCCCCCAAAAAGACTCGGACGCTTACTTCTCCACCCGCCCCTACAAAAGCAAAATAGGTGCAAGAATATCCCCACAAAGCCGGATCATCAACAACCGGACGGAAATCATCCGCGCCTTTGTAAAGGAAGCGATTAAGCTGACCGGACAGAGAATACAGCGTCCCGGCAACTGGGGCGGTTTTGCCGTTACCCCTACTCGTTTCGAGTTTTGGCAAGGGCGGGAAAACAGGTTGCACGACCGCTTTCTGTATACTCTTTGCAAAGAAGAACATATCCCCTCATCTTCATCTCCTGAATCCGACGGATGGAGAATAGTGCGTCTTGCACCCTGACCCGGCCTGCCGCACCGAACAAAACAGCCTCCCCGAAAGACAACTGTTTTATCCGGTAATTTCTATGTCAGTAAAGATGTCCACGTCTTCGGCATGATGTGCTACATAGGCTGCCGGACCGGTATCACCCGATTCCAGTATATCGTAAACGACACCCGCTTTACCTTTGCCTGTAATTAGGAATACAATCTTTTTAGCACTGAAAAGCAAGCAGCCTGTCATAGCAATCCGCGGCTGGCCGTTATAAGGATTTATACTCTCCTCATACGGCTGAAAGGATGATAGCAAATATTCCTGACCGGGAAAAATGGAAGAAGTGTGTCCGTCATCACCTGCTCCCAGCAACACCATGTCGAAAGCGGGAAATCCCCGGCGCAAGGGCACTGTGCTGCATACCAAATCCGAATAGCGTTTCGCCTCTTGCGACGGATGACGGCACGTGCCGCAGATAGGAAATACAAATTCATCGGGCATCCCCACTTCGCTAAGCAACAGGCGGAACATTGTACCGTAATTGCTGTCCGAATCATTGACAGGCACACAACGCTCGTCCACCCAAAAGATGCGCATCCGCATCCAGGGAGTTTCTTCGCGATACTCATGCGCCCAAATATCAAACATTAAAGAAGGTGTTGTCCCTCCACTGAAAGCAAAATAAAAAATCCGATCCGGCTCTCGGTTCATCATGTCAATTATGTATCGGATAAGAGCACGCGAGGTCGAAGTAGCAGTAGGATATATATAACTTTTCATAATTCGCAATATTCATCGGTATTCGTCAAATTCTTGCATGGATTAGTCCATTCAGCTCCATGTTCGTTCATCATTGCTTCGCTTTCCAAAGGCCCCCAAGTCCCCACAGGATAACCGTAAAGCGGTGCATCAGGATGTTCCTGCCAATACTTCAACACAGGATTAAAGAAACGCCATGACGCATCCACAGCATCGCTACGCGTGAAGAGGGTCTGGTCGCCTTGTATGCAGTCCTCTATCAGACGGGCATACGCATCTCCGGCGGGCAATCCTCCCAAATCGGAATAGCTGAAGTCCATCATCACCTGTTTCACATCAAACCCCGGCCCGGGAACTTTCATTCCAAATTTCAGCACGATGCCTTCGTTGGGCTGTAAACGCAAGATCAATTTGTTGGCACGCGGGCAATGGCCGCCTTCGCAGCGAAACATCTGATGCGGTGTCTCACGAAAGTGCACCACGATCTCGGTTACTTTGGTCGGCATCTGCTTTCCTGTACGTATGTAAAAAGGAACGCCGTTCCAACGCCAGTTGTTGATACCGATTTTCATGGCAATATATGTTTCGGTACGGGAGTCCGGAGCAACATTCTTCTCTTCGCGATATCCCGGTTTCGTAGCAGATGCAGTGTATTGCCCGCGGACAATATGTTCTTTCAGATCTTCCCCGGTCAACGGCGAGAGGGATTCGTACACTTTCACCACTTCATTACGGAAGTTGTCGGCATTGAACACAGCCGGCGGTTCCATTGCAGTAAGCGCCACCAGTTGGATCAGATGATTCTGCACCATATCCCGCAAAGCTCCGGCTCCTTCATAGAATCCTCCACGCTGCTCGATACCCAAGTTTTCTACTGCGGTAATCTCTACATAGTCGATATAATTACGGTTCCAAAGCGGTTCAAAGATGCCGTTAGCAAAGCGGAAAGCAAGAATATTCTGCGCCGTTTCTTTGCCCAGGAAGTGGTCTATACGGTAAATCTGCTGTTCTTCGAACACCGACGCATATATGCGGTTCAATTCGCGGGCCGATTCCAAATCATAGCCAAAGGGTTTCTCCACAATGATACGCGTGTGGGGGCGATTCAAATGGGCAGCCTTGAGGTGAAGGGGAATCACACCGTACAAAGAAGGCGGTGTAGCCAAATAATACAACATGCCATCCGGCTCCTGCTCACCCGTCAGTTCCTGAAGGCGTACATTCAGTTTCCCATAATCGGCTGCATCGGCGGGATTAAGGGAAAGATAGTGTAAGCGTTTACAGAAATCCTCCATGCACTCAGGCGCATATTCTTCCGAAGCGACAAAACGCTCCAATTCGGAACGGATGTAAGCGCGGTAAGTATCATCTTGGTATTCGGTGCGTCCCACACCTAATACTGCAAAACTTTCCGGTAAACGTTTCTCCTTATATAAGGTATACAGCGCCGGCATCAACTTACGCTTCGTCAAGTCACCGGAAGCGCCGAAAATTATCATCACAAATCTATTCATAGCTTTATTTATGTTTGAGGACATTCCACTGAGTTCCATTAAGAAGGGCTACACATTATATGTTCCCGACTTTGTATCTCCGCCATGTCCGGTCCAGTTTTCATGAAAGAATTGTCCGCGCAATTCATCTACACGCTCAAAGGTGTGCGCGCCAAAGTAATCGCGTTGTGCCTGAATCATGTTTGCCGGCAGCTTGACGGAAACCAATGAATAGAAATAGTTCAATGCCGACGAAAAGGCGGGAACCGGAAGTTCCTCTTTCATGGCCTGTGCCACCAGATGCTTCCAACCGGGAAGCAACTGTTTCATCTCATTGCTGAAATAAGGGGCAAGAAGAAGATGCTGCGGCTTCTCGTTCTGTTCGAAAGCTGCGGCGATATCATTAAGGAATACGCTGCGGATGATGCAACCGCCCCGCCACATGCGGGCAATGGAAGCCAAATTGAGCTGCCATCCGAAAGCCTCGGAAGCACGCTGCAATACAGCGAACCCTTGTGCATAGGACACCAGTTTGGATGCATACAGTGCAGAATAGATGTCCTTCACCATTTCCGACTTGTTATATACCACATCCGTATGCCGACAGACAAAGTGCCTGGATGCTGCCTCACGCAAATTCTTCTGCGCCGAGAGGCTCCGTTCAAAGACCGCCGTAGCAATCAGTCCCAACGGCATGCCCAGTTCCATAGCATTGACCACCGACCATTTGCCCGTACCCTTTTGTCCGGCAACGTCCAATATTTTGTCTATCAGGAAACCGCCCGATTTATCTTTATGTTGCAGTATGTTGGCAGTGATTTCAATGAGATAGCTGCGCAACTTGCCCTCGTTCCAATAGGAAAAGACGGAAGACATTTCTTCATTGCCCAGTTTCAGGAGATTCTTCATCAGCCAATAGGCCTCAGAAATAAGCTGCATATCACCATACTCAATGCCATTGTGAATCATCTTGACAAAATGACCGGATCCAGCCGGCCCCACCCATTGGCAACATGGCGTTCCATCCGATGCTTTAGCGGCAATGCTTTGTAGAACAGGCTTTACTTCTTCCCATGCACTTACAGAGCCTCCCGGCATGATGGAAGCACCGTTCAAGGCGCCTTCCTCACCACCGGAAACACCTGCTCCAACAAAGCGGAAGCCTTTCTCTTCAGCCAGCGCCACGCGGCGGTTGGTATCCTCGTAATTGGAGTTTCCCCCGTCTATCAGTATATCCCCCGGCGACAGCAAAGGGAATAGTTGCTCCATCAGCTCGTCTACGGCATTGCCGGCACGAACCATCATCATTATTTTACGTGGAGTGGCAATGGACTCCACGAAAAGAGCCATGTCCGTATATCCCTGAATTCTTTTTCCGCGTGCTCTCCCGTTCATAAAACGCTCAACCACGCCTTCTTCCACTCCCGGAACCGTACGGTTATAGACTGAAACCTGCCAGCCTTTATCAGCCATGTTCAGAGCCAGATTTTCGCCCATAACGGCCAGGCCTATCAGTCCAATGTCTGTTTTATTTAAGTTCTTCATATACTTGTAAAATTTATCTTTATGATGAAACAAAAAGCAAAACCCATTTGTTCATGTAAAATTTGAAATTACCCCCTGCGATATAGTGCAAATGCCTAAAATATGAATAATTGTAAAATCATTTGCCGTATTAGCTTTGCCGTCTCACAATAAATCACGATTTTTGCACATCGAAACATGTAACGATCAGAAAAAACATAACATCAGAATCAATGAAGAAAGCTCTAATTTCCGGAATCACCGGGCAGGACGGTTCGTTCCTTGCAGAATTCCTGTTGCAAAAGGGATATGAAGTACATGGCATTATGCGGCGCTCATCATCTTTCAATACAGGCCGCATCGAGCATCTGTACTTTGACGAATGGGTACGTGACATGAAGCAGAAACGCACCATTAATTTGCACTACGGAGATATGACGGACAGCAGCTCGCTTATCCGCATCATCCAGCAGGTACAACCGGACGAGATATATAATCTTGCCGCACAAAGCCACGTAAAAGTTTCCTTTGACGTGCCCGAATATACCGCCGAGACAGATGCCGTAGGCACATTGCGTATGCTTGAAGCAGTACGTATCTTAGGACTGGAAAAGAAAACAAAGATATATCAGGCATCCACTTCCGAACTGTTCGGCAAAGTACAGGAAGTGCCCCAAAAGGAGACGACTCCTTTCTATCCGCGCAGCCCGTATGGCGTAGCCAAGCAATACGGTTTCTGGATTACGAAGAACTACCGCGAAAGCTACGGCATGTTCGCCGTCAACGGTATCCTCTTCAACCATGAGAGCGAACGGCGTGGAGAAACTTTCGTGACGCGTAAGATTACACTGGCTGCCGCACGCATAGCGCAAGGTTTTCAGGATAAGCTGTATTTGGGAAACCTCGATGCACGCCGCGACTGGGGATATGCCCGCGATTATGTGGAATGCATGTGGCTCATCCTCCAACATGATACGCCGGAGGACTTTGTGATTGCTACCGGAGAGATGCACACCGTACGCGAGTTCGCCACACTGGCTTTTGAAGAAGTAGGCATACCGTTGCGTTGGGAAGGTGCAGGAATAAACGAAAAAGGCATCGACACCCGAACCGGTAAAGTGCTGGTTGAGGTAGATCCCAAATATTTCCGCCCGTCCGAAGTGGAGCAACTGCTGGGCGATCCCACCAAAGCCAAAACCTTGCTGGGTTGGAACCCGCAGCAGACAAGTTTTGAGGAGCTGGTAAGAATCATGGCTGCACACGACATGAAGTTCGTAAAGAAGTTGCATGCCCGTTCAAAAGAAGAAGAATAACATTGCCAAGACAACATCAATCATGGAAAAAAATGCCAAAATATACATTGCAGGACATCATGGACTGGTAGGTTCTGCTATCTGGAAAAACCTGCAAGAAAAGGGTTACACCAACCTTATAGGAAAAACCCATAAAGAGCTTGATTTGCTGGACGGAGTTGCCGTACGCCGTTTCTTCGATGAAGAACAGCCGGAATATGTATTCCTTGCCGCCGCTTTCGTGGGCGGCATCATGGCAAACAGCATCTATCGTGCAGATTTCATCTACAAGAATCTCCAAATACAACAAAACGTCATTGGCGAGAGTTTCCGTCACAACGTGAAGAAACTGCTGTTCTTAGGCAGCACCTGCATCTATCCGCGCGATGCCGAACAGCCGATGAAGGAAGATGTCCTGCTCACCTCACCGTTGGAATACACCAATGAGCCGTATGCCATTGCCAAGATTGCCGGACTGAAGATGTGTGAAAGTTTCAATCTGCAATACGGAACGAACTACATCGCCGTAATGCCCACCAACCTCTACGGTCCCAACGACAATTTCGATCTGGAGCGCAGCCACGTGCTTCCCGCCATGATCCGTAAGGTGCATCTGGCGCACTGCCTGCAACAGGGCAACTGGGATGCCGTACGCCTTGACATGAACCAGCGTCCCGTAGAAGGTATCAGCGGCAGCAACAGCAACGCAGAAATACTGGACATACTTGCCAAATACGGCATCAGCGACAAGGAAGTCAAACTCTGGGGAACCGGCACGCCACTGCGCGAATTCCTCTGGAGCGAAGAAATGGCAGATGCCAGTGTATTCGTCATGGAGCACGTAGACTTCAAAGACACCTACAAGCCCGGTGATAAAGATGTTCGCAACTGCCACATCAACATCGGCACAGGCAAGGAAATCACGATCCGCCAACTGGCCGAACTGATTGTGGACACCGTAGGTTATCAGGGAAAACTCACGTTCGACAGTACCAAACCCGACGGCACCATGCGCAAACTCACCGATCCAAGCAAACTGCACGCATTGGGCTGGCATCACAAGATAGACATTGAGGAAGGCGTGCAACGAATGTACCGGTGGTACTTGGGCAACGATTAATTCCCAAAGGCAATCCAAACCTGCCTCACACAGGAAAGAACCGTAGCGTTTCAGGGCATCCGTCCAAATAGTATTTCCCACTAAAAGTTTGTATTCTCTAATATAAACCCTTATATTTGCGCAATTTTCAACTAAATGTGCAAATAAATGGAACAAAGTTTTATCGCCTATATAGAGAATAGTATCAAAGCAAACTGGGATCTGGATGCCCTGACCGACTATAAAGGAGCAACCTTGCAATATAAGGATGTAGCCCGGAAAATAGAAAAGCTGCATATCATTTTTGAAGCAAGCGGCATCAGGAAAGGCGATAAGATCGCCGTCTGCGGACGCAACAGTTCACACTGGGGAGTAACATTCCTCGCCACGCTGACGTATGGCGCGGTCATCGTACCCATTCTTCACGAATTCAAGGCGGACAATGTGCACAACATCGTCAATCACTCCGAAGCCAAGCTCCTTTTCGTAGGAGACCAAGTATGGGAAAACCTCAATGAAAGCGCCATGCCCCTGCTGGAAGGCATTTTCATGATGACGGACTTCACCCTGCTCGTGTCGCGTAACGAACGTGTCACCTATGCCCGCGAGCACCTCAATGAGATGTTCGGCAAGAAATTCCCCAAGAACTTCCGCAAAGAGCATATCGACTATCACAAAGACCAGCCCGAAGAACTGGCGGTCATCAACTATACCTCCGGCACAACCAGCTACTCGAAAGGCGTCATGCTCCCCTATCGCAGCCTGTGGTCCAACACCAAATTCGCCTTTGAAGTGCTGCCGCTGAAAGCCGGTGACAAGCTGGTATGCATGTTGCCAATGGCACACATGTACGGACTTGCATTTGAGTTCCTGTATGAGTTTTCTGTGGGTTGCCACATCTATTACCTCACCCGCATGCCAAGCCCGAAGATCATCTTCCAAGCCTTTGCCGACGTGAAGCCCAACCTCATTGTGGCCGTACCGCTCATCATCGAAAAGATCATCAAGAAGAGCGTATTGCCCAAGTTGGAAACGCCCACCATGAAACTGTTGCTGAAAGTGCCTATCATCAACGACAAGATAAAAGCCACCGTACGCGAACAGATGATACAAGCCTTCGGCGGTAATTTTGCGGCAGTCATTGTAGGCGGTGCGGCCTTCAATCAGGAAGTGGAACAATTCCTGCGCATGATAGACTTCCCCTACACAGTAGGTTACGGCATGACGGAATGTGGCCCCATCATCTGCTACGAGGATTGGACACGCTTCAAACCCGGTTCTTGCGGTAAGGCAGCTCCCCGCATGGAAGTGAAAATCCTCTCTCCCGACCCAGAGAACATCCCCGGTGAGATTGTTTGCCGCGGTCCCAATGCCATGTTGGGTTACTACAAGAATGAAGAAGCCACCGAACAGGTGGTGGACAAAGAAGGCTGGCTGCACACCGGCGACCTTGCCTTGATGGATGCCGAAGGCAATGTCACCATCAAGGGACGCAGCAAAAACATGCTCCTCGGTCCAAGCGGACAAAACATCTACCCCGAAGAGATAGAAGATAAGTTGAACAACCTGCCCTACGTGGCCGAAAGCATCATTGTGCAGCAAAACGAGAAACTCGTCGGACTGGTATATCCCGATTTCGATGATGCCTTTGCCCATGGGCTCACCAACGATGACATAGAACGTGTCATGGAAGAGAATCGTGTGGCTCTGAACGCAGAATTGCCCGCTTACAGCCAGGTATCAAAAATGAAGATATATCCTGAGGAATTTGAGAAAACGCCGAAAAAATCCATTAAACGTTTCTTATACCAAGAAGCAAAAGGATAAACGCATACTCTATTCCTATTCCCAAAGACAAACGAATCATGAAACGTATATTCTCATTCATCTGCCTGTCCTTGCTTTTAGCAGGGACAGTTGTTTATGCTCAAACAGACAAGCTCCGCCCAGCCCGCAAGGAAAGAGCAGGCATCAACCTCTCTCTTTGGAAGAACCTTGCCACACAACGTACGGACACAGTAGGGAGCACATTCCTCAATCTCGGTATCTTCTCTGCCATGAACCGCCTGAACGGTTTGGGAGTAAACGTATTGGGTTCCGTTACGGGCAGAGACATGAACGGTGTGCAATTCTCCGGCATATCCAATATAGTAGGCGGAAGTATGCGAGGCATACAGGTAGCAGGCATAACCAATATCAACGGTGACAATCTCTGCGGCCTGTCCGTTTCCGGCCTTGTAGGCATCACAGGCAATCATGCGCAGGGAGTGGTATTCTCCGGTCTGGCCAACATTGCAGGCGACAACAGTAACGGAGTCATCATAGGCGGCCTGCTGAACATCACCGGCGAAAAGACCGGCGGTGTGCAGCTTGCAGGACTTGCCAACATTTCGGGCGGTGATTTCGCGGGTGTCACCACATCCGGCCTGCTGAACGTGGTAGGCAACAATATGAAAGGGATTCAGATCTCCGGTTTAGGGAACATCACAGGCGGAACGGCTACCGGCATTCAACTTGCCCCCCTAAACGTGGCTGTCCGCGCCAAAGGGCTCCAGATAGGTTTAGTGAACTATTACAAAGAGAAGCTGGACGGGTTTCAGCTGGGACTGGTCAATGCCAATCCCGACACCCAAGTGCAGATGATGCTTTTTGGCGGCAACGCCACCAAGCTGAATATGGCCGCCCGCTTCAAGAACGAGCTGTTCTACACCATTCTCGGCGGCGGTACGCATTACCTCGATTTCAGCGACAAATTCTCCGGTGCACTCTTCTACCGCGCCGGCTTGGAACTGCCTCTTTACAAGCAACTATTCATCAGCGGCGATTTAGGCTACCAGCATGTAGAGACCTTCAAGAACAAAGATTACGGTTTTCCGGCACGCCTCTACTCTCTCCAGACCCGCATAAACCTTGAATACCGCCTGACGGAACGCTTGGGTGTGTTCGTGACCGGCGGTTACGGCTGGGACAGGTATTACAACCGAAATGCCAACTTCGACAAAGGAGTGATTGTGGAAGGCGGTATAGTATTATTCAAATACTAAAGCCGATACTGACGGAATAAAATCATCCCACAAGATAAAATAAATCATCCCATGAGACGAATAAATTCATCTTACGGGATGATTTTATTCATCCCGCAGGACCAAATTATTTATCCTGCGAGACGAATCCGAGTATAACTCAAAAAATCTCTTTCTCTTTGATCAAGCCGGTTCTATATGCCACCAACAGCTTTTTCAAGTCCTGAATCTGCGTTACAAGCTGTTTGCCTTTATCCGTATCCTTCACCATCATGCGCTGCGAATTGAACTCGATGACGAATGTTGTCGACTTAATATCCTGTCCTTCCTCAATCGCCTTCTGACGGCTTTGGAAAGGATCATGCTGCACCAGCTGCATTCCATGCGAATGATATACCAGCGTGTATCCCGCAATGCCCGTTTCGGGCTGGTAGGCTTTGGAAAAGCCGCCGTCAATCACCAGCAGCTTGCCGTCGGCCTTTATGGGGCGTTCGCCTTTAATCGTCTTTACAGGTACATGTCCGTTGATGATGTGTGAATGAGGGCCCGGCTCCACCCCGAACTCCGTTAAAATACTGTCACAGATATCGGCGCGGTTGCGAAGCGTATAATAATATCCCTTGTTCTCCTTGTGCAATGCCTTGTCGGCAACGAAATAACGCTCAAACGTCGCCATTTTATCCTTGTCGAAAGACGGTGCATCCGGTCCGCACCACATATACCACATATAGTCCAGTGCAAAGTTCTTCTCCTCCGAACCGTCCTCGTCAAAGTACGCGGTACGAATCAACTGGTCCGTTTTTTGCAGCAGCTTATGTCCCCAATATTCTTTCTTGCCGATGCGCACATGCTTGAAACTTCCGTCTTCGTTCAGGGGTACGGAAGCGTGGTACAACAGGTTACTGTTGCACACCAGATACATGCCGCCATACGTAAACAGGCAACGCATGTGTTTCTTCAGCTTCTCGCTATTCATAAACGAAGCGTGTATCTTGTCCACCAGCTCCCGTTCCTCATCGGTCAGGCGGTACGGATCGGCCGGGTCAATGGTTGGGAAATTGGCATCGCGCAACTCATACTCTTTTCCTTCGTACACAAACACTCCCCGTTCAAAGTCTATCTTATGCAACAGCTTCCTGTTCTCCATGCCAAACTCCGGACGGCGGTTGATGATCTCCGCTTCCAGCTTGAATTGAATAATCGTAATGGCCTTATGCATCTGCGTAATCAGGCGCAAAGTCTTTTCATTATAATTGGCATCGGCAAAATTCATCTTCGGGGCAAAGATGGCACAAGAGTCATCCGCATAAGTATCCATTGCAAAGGTGGCCAGCGGCAGCAGGTTGATGCCGTATCCGTCTTCCAGCGTCGCCAGGTTGGCATAGCGCATGGACATGCGGATTACGTTCGCTATGCAGGCATCATTGCCCGATGCAGCTCCCATCCACAGGATATCGTGGTTTCCCCATTGAATATCGAAGTTGTGATAGTCGCAGAGCGTATCCATGATGATATGCGCCCCCGGACCGCGGTCGTAGATGTCTCCTACGATGTGCAGGGAATCTATCGTCAGCCGTTGGATCAGCTTGCACATGGCTATGATGAAATCATCCGCACGCTTGGTCGAGATGATCGTGCTGACGATGACATTGATATACGCATGTTTGTTGGGCTCTACGCTCGACTCGTGCAGCAGCTCCTGAATGATGTAGGAGAATTCTGCCGGCAATGCCTTGCGCACCTTCGAGCGTGTATATTTGGAAGAGACATTCTGGCACACCTTCACCAACTGGTTCAGGGTGATGAGATACCAGTCGTCCAAATCCGTTTCCTCTTCCTTTATCAGCTGCAGCTTCTCTTCCGGATAATAAATCAGCGTACAGATTTCTTTCTTTTCACTTTCGCGCAGCGTGTGGCCGAAGATTTCATTCACCTTCCTCTTCACCGCGCCCGAAGCGTTCTTCAATACGTGCTGAAAAGCCTCGTATTCTCCATGAATATCCGTAAGAAAATGTTCCGTCCCCTTAGGCAAATTCAGAATAGCCTCCAGGTTAATGATTTCCGTACTGGCATCGGCTATGGTAGGAAAACTGCGCGACAGTAACTGCAGATAGCGCAAGTCGCTGATTATACTTTCCGGAGTAATGGTTCCCATGACAAGATTTATGATTTTAGATTTATGATTCATATTCGGTTGTCCGTAATTAAAACAACTCTTCTTTTCTCAACTTTTTAATTCTCAACCCAGCAAGAACATCAACAGCACTTGCGCTATGATTACGCGCAGGAACATACACATCGGATAGACCGTTGCATACGCCACCGACGGATTGTCTCCCGGAATGGTGTCGTTGGCATAATTCAGCGCCATGGGGTTTGCCATACTTCCGCACAGCATACCTGCTATGGAACCGAAGTCCACTTTCATCCATTTAAAGGCGATCACGCCCATTATCAGTACCGGAACAACAGTCAGCACAAATCCCGCAGCAATCCACAGCAGACCCTCCGGACGGAACACCGTCTCGAAGAAGTGCGCCCCCGCATCCAACCCCAGACAAGCAAGGTAGAGTGACAGTCCCAACGCGCGAAGCATCAGGTTGGCGCTGCGCGTGGTATAGGTCACCATGTGCATGCGCGGTCCGAAAGTGCCTATCAGAATACCTACAATAATCGGGCCGCCTGCCAGTCCCAGTTTCACCGGAGCGCTGATGCCCGGCAAGGAAAAGGGAATTGCTCCCAAAGCCAGTCCCAGGACAATGCCTATGAACACCGCCACCAGGTTCGGTTCTTTCAGGCTCTTGATAGCGTTGCCCAACACTTTTTCCACATTCTGTATGGCAGCTGCTTCACCTACCACCGTCAGGCGGTCTCCCAGTTGCAAGGTCAGCTCTGCAGTGGCAAGAAGCTGCACGCCGCTACGATACACACGACTGATGTTGATGCCGTAATGGTTGCGCAGATGAAGCGAGCCCAGCTTCTTTCCGTTCAGTTCGGGGCGCGTCACTACGATCCGTTGTGATATGAGCTGGCTGTCTATGGCATTCCAGTCAATATCTTCCTTATTCCAGTCGGTATGCTCCTGTTCTCCGAACAGCACAGTCAGTGCCGGAGCATACTTTTCCGAAGTCACCACCAGCAAGCGGTCTCCCTCCTTAATTATCTTCTCGGAGGTAGGAATACTCACGTTACCGTCCCTCCACAAACGGGAAATGACGAACTTCGGATAGTTCAGCCCGCCTATCTCCTTGATGCTTTTATTGAAAATGGCCGGGTTGTGTACTTGAAACGCCGCAATGTAGGTTTTGTTCGCATCGTCCTTCTCTTTCAGCTCCAGATCTTCCTTGCGCACCAGCGCCTTGCGTATTGCCAGCACAGCAAGAATCACTCCCACCACGCCAAGCGGATATGCCACCGCGCAGCCCAAAGCCGGAGTACTGGACTCCAGTCCCATTTGCTTCAGAGTCTGCTGTGCCGCACCCAGCGCTGGGGTATTGGTCGTAGCGCCGCAAAGGATACCCACCATGTCCGGCAGCGAGATATTCAGCCCGTAACTGCCCAGCACAGTCATCAAAGTACCAATCAGCACCACACCCAGAGCCAGCATATTGAGTTGTACGCCTCCCTTGCGGAAAGAGCTGAAGAAACCGGGCCCCACCTGCAGTCCCAACGCATATACAAATATCACCAATCCGAAACTTTCCGCATAGTTCAGCATCTGCGGATCAATGGACAATCCGAAATGCCCGGCAAGGATACCGGCAAAGAACACAAACGTCACTCCAAGGGAAATGCCGCAAACATGCACCTTTCCCAAGCCCAATCCGATAGCGGAAATCAGCGAGAGCACCACCACTGCCTGCAAGGCAGAGTGTTCGACAAACAAACTATATAGCCAGTCCAAAGTTTTCTCAGTTTTATCTTATTTTTAGGAGTGCAAAGATAGGAAGTTCCTCGAAGCCGAAAAAAGATAAATACAGGAAAATCGCGTAAAGCCGAAAAAAACGGCTATTCATTCGAGCAAATCACCGGAAATACAGAATTTTACCCAAAAGATGTATCACCAAAGAAAAAACATGTAACACAAACATGACGCTTTTTCCTAAAAGAAAGCCTTATTTTGTAATTTGTAATAGTTTTCAAACACAAACCTTTAATTTATTATCACATGAAACATTTACTTAAATTACCCCTTTGTGCATTGGCCTTTGCCATGACTGCAAACACAGGATTCGCCCAAAGCAGTGCAACAGGGTTGAAGGATGCCTACAAGGATTACTTCTCTATCGGTGTGGCTGTCAACATGCAAAACATCACAAATCCCGAACAGATTGCCATCATCAAAAAAGACTTCAACAGCATTACGGCCGAGAACGACATGAAGCCGCAACCCACCGAACCCGCCTACGGACAATTCAACTGGGAAAACGCCGACAAAATCGCCAACTTCTGCCGCAGCAACGGAATCAAACTTCGCGGGCACTGCCTGATGTGGCATGCACAGATAGGAAAATGGATGTATCAGGATGAAAAAGGAAATCTTGTATCCAAAGAAAAACTGTTCCAAAACATGAAACACCACATCACAGCTATTATGGAACGTTACAAAGACGTGGTATACGCATGGGATGTAGTGAATGAAGCAATTTCCGACGGTGGACGGCCGGTCATGGGACAAAAGCCCAGCCCCTACCGCAACTCTCCCCTCTATCAGATAGCAGGCGATGAATTCATCAAGAAAGCCTTTATCTACGCTCGCGAGGCCGACCCCAACGTACTCCTTTTCTATAATGATTACAATGCCGCCGATCCCCAAAAGCGCGACCGCATCTACAACATGGTGAAGTCCATGAAAGAAGAAGGTGTACCCATCGACGGTATCGGTATGCAGGGACATTACAACATCTACGGCCCAAGTATGGAAGATGTAGATG
The DNA here is from genome assembly GCF_025146565.1 of Bacteroides eggerthii. Taxonomy (NCBI): domain Bacteria; kingdom Pseudomonadati; phylum Bacteroidota; class Bacteroidia; order Bacteroidales; family Bacteroidaceae; genus Bacteroides; species Bacteroides eggerthii. The sequence continues at coordinate 3,107,912 of NZ_CP102258.1, forward strand.
CCGCCCTGACGAAATACTCTACAATAGTGAAGCACATCCATATCACCGAGCTGGACATTCGCGCCAACGAGGAAATGGGAGGACATCTCAACTTCAGCCGCGAGGCCGGCGACATCAGTCAGACAGTAAAACTGCTTCAGGAGGACCAATACACACGTCTCTTCAAGATTCTCCGCAAACATAAAGATGTGGTGGACAATGTCACGTTCTGGAATCTTTCCGACCGGGACTCATGGGTAGGCGTGCGCAACTATCCGTTGCCTTACGACGAAAACTATAAGCCGAAACGCGTTTACAGCCTCATCAAGGATTTTGATCCGGCAGCCGACAATGCAGTGGTGAAAGAAGACTTCCGCCCATCCGTACTCAATCAGCCCGGCCAGCAGTATCCCATGGTCAACTCACAAGGCTATGCCCGTTTCCGCGTGGTTGCTCCTGATGCCAAATCGGTCATCGTCAGTCTCGGTCTGGGCGGTCGTGGAGGTACAGTTCTCCGCAAGGATAAAGAAGGCGTATGGGTAGGTACGACAGACGGCCCCATGGACGAAGGTTTCCATTACTACCACCTCACTATCGACGGTGGCGTGTTCAATGATCCGGGAGCCAAGAACTACTATGGTTCCTGCCGTTGGGAAAGCGGTATTGAGATTCCGGCACACGATGCCGATTTCTATGCAATGAAGGAAGTGCCTCATGGCAACGTGCAGCAAGTCTATTTCTACTCAAAGAGCACCAACACTCACCGTCGTGCATTTGTCTACACTCCGCCCACCTACGGCAAAGACAAGAAGAAATATCCGGTTCTCTATTTGCAACATGGTTGGGGAGAGGACGAAACAGCCTGGTCCAATCAAGGACACGCCAACCTGATTATGGACAACCTGATTGCCGAAGGCAAGATTGAACCTTTCATCATTGTGATGACATACGGCATGACGAATGATGTGAGATTCGGGCATATCAACCAATTTACAGCCAAAGAATTTGAAACAGTCCTGGTAGACGAGCTGATACCTTACATTGACAGCAATTTCCGCACACTGGCCGACAAGAAGCACCGCGCAATGGCCGGACTCTCCATGGGCGGCTTTGAAACAAGACTGATAACCTTGCGTCGTCCCGAAGTGTTCAATTACTACGGACTATTGAGCGGCGGCGTCTATGCACCGGGCGACATAAAGGACAAGAATCAGGTAGCAAGCATCTTCATCAGTTGCGGAAGCAAAGAAAATCCTGCCGGTGTAACCAAAGCAGTGGAAGACCTCAAAGCTGCCGGCTTCAATGCAACCTCTTTTGTTTCTCCCGACACAGCACATGAGTTTCTCACTTGGCGCAGAAGCCTGTATCACATGGCACAGCTACTATTCAAATAAAAGCATGTATGCAATGAAAGAGTTGAACGCGTTATAAAAGCAGGAAACGATATTTAGACAAAGCGTAATGAATCAGCCCGAAAAGCCGTTCATTACGCTTTGTTTTTCATACTTATTTTGTAAAGCTCCAGTAATCCATGCGGAAGAGTTCTCCCTCCTCCCCTTTAAACACCAGATACAAGTCATAAACTCCTCCCAAGTGCTTGACATCCGTTGTCATCGTCTGCCATTTCTCCCAACTGCCGGTCGATGAGACAGGAAGGGTTCCTATAAGCAATCCGTCCACTCCCTCTAAGCGTATTTCCACCCGTCCACTTCCTTTCAATGCGGAAAGTGAGGCAGCAAACTTTGATGCACCTCCGTTTTTGAAATCAACCCCGCGGATTTTCAAATAGTCTCCATTATGAATGGAAGTTACTATGCGGTCGGAACATCCTCTGGCCTTGAATTCCGTATCAATTCCATAGCCTTTTGCCATTGTTTCCGCTTCGTTTCTCCGGTAAGGGTCAACGTTCTTCAACTGTTCCAACCCGTCACGCGTCACTTCAACTGTTTGAACAGTGCCATCTTCGTTATGGAATAGACGGTCTATGCATACACTGCGCATATATTCACGAGAGCGCTGATCCTGTTCGTTATTCTCATAGGCAACTTTACGGTTATGATAGGCAATATACCATTCACCTTTAAACTGAAAGATGGAGTGGTGATTGTTAAAGCCGTCATTAACCGGCGGATTGGGCAAAATGACTCCCGGATTCCTGAAACCTTCCATAGGCTTGTCACTCATTACATATTCTATATTGGCAGGCTTCCCAAAATAATGTCCGGCATAAGAAAGATAGTATTTACCCCTGTATTTGTGTACAAAAGAAGCCTCAAAAAATCCGGGAGTGTTGGGCTTGACCGCACTTCCGTCAACCTCCGTCATATTCTCTTTTAGTTTGATAATCCGGGAATTGTCGGGGTGAGCACCGCCAAAATACATATATGCCTGTCCGTCATCGTCTACAAACACACATGGATCAAAGCACCACATCCCCCAGTTCTCACTACCCGATATGGCCCCCGGCACTCCTTTTTTGTTTTTAATGCAACGGTTGTTCTCGTCGTAGAGGAGCACACCCGGAGTATCCATGCCCACCACAGGCCGGTCGTGGTTGTCAATATAGGGTCCGGTCGGCAGATCGCTTACCGCTACGCCAATCCCACCGCTGTTGGCATCTCCATAATATAAGTAGAATTTTCCATTTCGGTGAACCACGCAAGGCGCCCAAGTCATTTTGGCCCCCCATTTAGAATCTTTCGCATGAAAAACCTCTCCATGATCGGTCCAGTTTTTCATATCGTCTGTGGAAATGCAGGTTATATCATTCATGAAATAGCCATATCCTCTTTCCGCATTGTATGTGTCATGTGAGCAAAACAGATACAAGCGCCCGTTATATTCTATCCCTGAGGGATCTGCCGTATAACGCTGCCAAAAAATAGGATAATCAGCCTTGGCACTGTGGCCGATACATAGAAACAAAAACAATAATGTCCATTTACTGTGTTTGTGCGACGAATAATTCTTTTTCATATTATTTCTCAATTCTGATGATTTATTATTCTCATAAAACAACAAAAAATCCATTATCCACAGACAACGGACTTTTATAAATCTTTTCTCAAGGTCCCGTATATATATAAGGACATTTTTATTCCATAGCTTTGCAACTATTTGTTACGCATAACGAGCCCAAATATACGCAAAAACTTCAAAAAAACAATACCTATCTCACTCAATGGCAATTGTTTCAATCGGCTGCTGTTTTACTGCATCAAGAGGCACAGCACGATACTCCACCTTACCAAAGTCGATTTTATTCAAATCAAAACAACGAATATTACTGTTGTACATTGTACGATAATAAATAATGCGGTTCGTCATATCCGAAACAGCCGTCCATTGCGTGGCACTGGGTATATTGACGGGTATCTGCCCGGAAGGAAACTCAACACCTAAAGGGATGTCGAAATTATTCAATATTTGGAAACACTGCAAAACAGTTTCTTCGCCAGCATCCTGCTGTGGAGCAGAAGCCTGGAAGAAAGCGGCGCGTACAAATCTGGAAGGAGGAGTAACATCGCCGGGAATACCTAAAAAGCCACTGCCTGAACCAAATGGGGTAAGTACGATATCACCCAATGATTTCGTCTCCGCACTGCCCGGAAAAAGATTGACATAGTTATTAAGATTCGTCATTTGCCATTCAAAATCCGGTGAGTTAGTCAGTACCCCCAGTTTATTTTCATAAAAATGAGGTTCACCATCTATGATTTCCAAAACCAATTGACGTCCGGTGCCATCCGCAATGCGCCAGTGCACAGTTGAAGCCCGAGGATCAATGGAAACGACATGTACCCTACGAATCGCATCTTTAACTTCATCCACATTCGTGAAGTTACCCAATATCCATGATACCAGTTGCAAATCAGCTATACTCGAAGTGCGCAATGAGGGATTGTATTCTTCGTATTTACCGTATCCTGGAAAATAAAACAAACCGGCTGAAAGGCCAGCCTCATTCAAACCTTCAGCTATAAATTCCTTTTGCTCAACGGCCAAGCCCACATAACCATATCTGGCTGTAAATTTCATTCCCGACCCGTTTGTTTCCGGCACATAGGAATATTGCTCATAACCGCGTGGCACGATGACGTACTGGCTGTGAAGATTGCTCCCTCCCCATTCAATGGTGCGGGCAACAATTCGTGAACTGTCTTTGGCAGTCAAGGTGATTCCTGTGCACGAAAGAACACGCTGTGGCATGGAACTGGCGGCTGCAGCAGCTATTAATAAGATAAACGTAAAATTTTTCATGACTTTGTTTTTCTGTAAAAACAATTCTATTCCCAAATTGTTTACCATCGAGCTTTTGCCTCACAAATTTGTAAGAGACACAAAAGGAAAGCATAGAAAAGAACAGGATATGCAGAAGATATTTTTCTATATAGATACCATTTATATACAATATGTACATCTAGCAAAAAGCTTAAACAGCAGTTATACAACTGTTTGTATATAGCACTATGTACATAATAAAAATTGTTTTACGAGAGAAAAGCTATTTCCTTTGCAATGGAAAACTAAACAAATACATAAATTACTTTTAGCATGATAGAACAGACGGTCGGGCATCACCAACGAATGCCCTATCTTAAGATTCATAGTGCCAAAAGACAAAAATGGTATATTAAAAGTTAAAGATATGCGGTTGGGAACATATTTAATTGCATTAATGCTGGTCATGTGTTTATTCTCATGTGGTCATCAACAAAGCAACATTTATAGCCCGTCGTTGCTTGTACTGGAAGATTCTTTGGAAACAATGCCTGAAAAATCCTTGAGGCAAATACTTGATATGGATACAACCACTTTGCGGAAATCCGACAAAGTATTTTATTATTATTTATTGGTTAAGGCCAAGATGCTCGTTCCCGACATCCCAGCATTACCTGACAAATCAGATCTTGCTTTGAGCCATTTTGCAGAGCAAAAGGATTCTAGCCGTTTGTGCCAGTTATATTTTTTCTTAGGAAGAATATATGCCGGCAGGTATGCTTTCCTGAGAGCTAATGCTTTTTATAATCAAGCCGAAAAATTTGCAGGGCAAAATATCAGGATGTTATTTGCCATCAAAGTAGGTGAAGCATATATTTATCGCTTCAAAATGATGCATGGCATGGAAAAAGAATGCCTGGAGCGTGCTCTCGACATTGCCTGCGAATTAAAAGATTCCACTCTCAGGGCAGAGGCTATGCATGAACTCGCAGAACTTCGCATTTCTGAGAAAAATTACATAAAAGCAAGAAATCGGCTGCATCGGGCACTTGAGCTGGTACCTCCACAAAAAAAACTGGCCAAAGCTGAATATAATAAAGATCTTGCCAGAGTTTATCTAGCCATGAATATGCTTGATTCAGCTTTATACTATACGGACATAGCCTTGCAAGACGGACATTCGTATAACTTTAAAATGACATGCAATATACTCAGAGGTAATATATTTCTGAAAATGCACCGCTTAAAAGAAGCAGAGTCTATTTTTATGAAAGATATTGAAAAGCTTTCCCTAAAAGAGAGACAAGGTGTATATCATAAACTATCTTTGTTGAAAAAGGAGAAGAAAGATTTTCAATCCGCATGTGAATATGCGGAAAAGAGTATCCGTTGCAGAGATTCTCTTGAGATGAACAATAAGGCAGGATACATTAGCAACCTGAATGCTTTTCAGGAACACGAACGCCAACAGAGAAGAATTGCCCAAATGAACATAGAACTTTCAGAACATGAGCTCTCTTATTACAGGCTGGCTATCCTCTTATCTTTCATCTTGCTTTCGGGAACATCACTAGTTTTCCGTATAAAACAATCCAAGAAAAAAGTTGAGATGTCTCTAAAGGAAAAGGAACTGGCAATGGTTCGTCTCCAAAATAGCCAGTGGGAAACAGAAATAAAGTATTTGCAGGAAAAGCATGATCGTGAAGCTATCGAAATAGAATCACTAAATCAGAGCGTTGAATATTACAAGCGCCTGAATGCCTTAACCGTACCTATTCTGATGAAAAGCCAGAATTCGCAAGGAGCTATGCATATGAAAAAGGAAGAATGGGATATTATCATACAGAACACGAATGCATGTTTCAATGATTTCACTCTTCGTTTGGAAAAAGCATATCCGCAACTTACATTAGAAGAAATACGTTTTGCATGTCTATTGAAGATGGAGTTCTCGCTCTCCTTACTTTCGGAAATCTATCATATAGCTAAAGGAAGCATTTCAAGAAAGAAAATGCGTCTGAAAGAAAAAATGCAAATTGAGAATATGACTTTGGATGATTTCATAAAACAGTTCTAAAAGCTCGCTGTGAATAATTTTATTTTAGGCAAAACCTTCCTCCACCCATTACCGGCCCGGAGGTGCGTGCAAGTTGCCTTTAAATGTACATCACATAACCAAATAATCATCTGCATATCAATATATTGCTCATTCAAGATGTCCATCACAGATGTTTTAATCTCTTACTATAAGGAGTTAATTTTGCAACAAAATCATCAATAATATATAATTTTATATGTGAACGTATGAAAAGAGTAACAAGAATTTTATTCACATGCATCCTATTACCTTTGGCAGCCTGCAAATTGTCTGCGAAATCCGTAGCTCAGGACAGTATACGTCCCTACTCTCCCTACACCTTCAGAGAGAAGGAGAATTATCCTGAAACTACCGGATACTGGTACATCGGTGCGGGTTATTCCGTACCATTCATGTTCGGTGACATGAGCTCACTGACAAACAAACATGATTTTTGGGGTAACAAAGTTTCCCTCAAGCCCGGTTACAAGTTTTCACCATTTTTTGGAATCGAAATGGGAGTATCCGTAGGCCGAATGCGCGGCTTCTCACCTCGGTCAGCGGAGAACTTTCGCCTTGGAACGGAGGATGCTATGACTTATTATCCTTATACTATATTAGGAGGAAAGGATAATTACCAGACAGCCCCTGACAACGCGGGCATATGGGAGAATCAAGGAAACAATGTCTATATCAAGTCAGTTCCCTATTCGCAAATCTACAGTGAATCACGTTACTGGGAAGTTTCGTTACAGGCAGTGTTCAATTTCAACCGCCTTTTTGGCCACGTACCCGAAGGACGTGAACAGCCCATATCACTGTTGGTAAAGCCGGGAATCTACCTGCAAAAATTTCACGCGCAAGCACACTCCCTGAGTGATAAAAGTCGAATATCTCCCAAGCAACGCCCCTTGTCAATCGGGTTGGGTGGTGACCTCGCAGTTCATTTTGCACTTACGCAAAAGCTGGGACTGGAGATAAGCAGCGGTCTGGTGTGGGTCAACAAACGAGAATTCGACGGCATACGTACTATACGGCACAGCCATGACGACTTCATCTGGCAGAACGGCGTATCGCTTTTTTGGAAATTCCGCCGGAATAAACCACAACTCCATTCCACACCGACTGCAATAGAAGTGTTGCCTGCTGCGACCCTATTGACAAATCCCTTCTCGAACGGAGAGTTCGCTTTCGACTACCTGCAACCTGACACAGTCATACGTAAGGAACGTTCCCTGAGTCGACAGGCACACTTGTACTTCCCTGTTTCGAAATGGGACATACGACCTGAGTTGGGAGACAATCTGAAAGAACTGGGAAAAATAGCTACAGCTTTCCAAGAGCTTACCAACGATGAGGATATCTACATCAGCTCCATTTCCATTGACGGATATGCCTCGCCCGAAGGACCGCATGATTTCAATATCCTACTCAGCCAAAACCGCGCAAAGGCCATCGCCTCCCACATTGCCAAAAACTTCAATTATCCCGAAAGCCAGATTCAGAGCCGAGGCCACGCCGAAGACTGGAATGGACTTGAGCGCCTGTTACAGGCCTGGGAAAATCCTGAAAAAGAACGTGCACTTGCCATTCTCCGGAGTGATGCGGATGTGGAGACACGTCAAAACAAACTTGCACATTTGGCAGCTTACAGAAGCATGCTGAACGAGTTATATCCGCAGTTAAGACGCAACGAATATACTTTTCATTACACGATTGTTCCATTTACCATTGAACGAGCAACGCGACTTATACATACACAACCGGAGAAACTCAGTGTGGAAGAAATGATAGCCGTAACCAACTGCTACCCGATGTATTCCGAAGCATTCAATGAGTGTGCGGGCATCGCCTTCAAGTTCTATCCAGAAGCCCCGATAGCACGCATCTACATGGCCGCCATCGCATTGCATAAAAATGACACCAGCATGGCTACCGCTTACCTGTCACACCTCTTGGATGACTATCGGGCATGGAACCTCCTGGGAGTTTGTGCAGCACTTGAAAATAATCCAACAAAGGCATCACACTATTTTCACATGGCTGCCGAAAAAGGTGACACCGCCGCTATCGCTAACCAAAAAAGACTGGGAAGCCGCTGATGCTTCCTGATCAGATATTCCAAACATCAATTTCTATCAATAAAAGTATACCGAAATGAAACGGAAAAAGACCATATTTGTCATAGAAAGCCTGCTGGGACTACTTATACTGGTCACAGCCTGTCACAAAGAAGATATAAGCACTTTATACAGTCGCCAATATCAATTGTCAGCCGAGATTACCGGGATCAACGCGGAGATTCTACGCATTAACAATGAAATCGTAGAACTGAAAAATCTCTATACCATTCTGGCAAACAAACCTACCGTTACCGGATTTGACTACCGAATTGTAGAAAATAACGGACAAAAGGATACCATAGGAGTAGACATAACATTGGATACCTACAAGTTCTTCATTCCCTATGGACGCGACGGTAAAAACGGAACGGACGGACGCTCCCCTGTTGTGGGCATCAGTGATGATGGCTACTGGATTATCAATGGCGTGAAAACCCAAGATAAAGCCCTTGGCGACAAGGGTGACAAGGGCGACAAGGGCGATCCCGGAAAGGACGGAATAAACGGAGATACTCCCCTTATCAGTGCCGCCAAAGACCCTGACAACCCCGCAGACGAAAACTACTATTGGACCATCAAGTACCCGAAAGAGAATAACTATACATTCATATTGGACGGCGGGCAAAAAATAAAAGCCACTGGACCCAAAGGAGACAAAGGAGAAACTCTGTCGGTGGATCCAATCATCGAAAGTGTGGTGAAAGCAGATGACGGTACCTCAATCACCATCAACCTGCACGATGGCACCTCCTACAATATCCCCTTGCTGGGAATTAACTTCAAGCTTAAGCCGGGAAACCTTGCACTGAAAGATCATAATGGAGTGGATTCCATTATCGTATTTCTTCGTGAAGGGCATACCATCAGCGTGCCGTATACTAGTTCAAACAATGTGGAACGTATCGAAGCAATGCTCCCCGCAGGCTGGAGTGCTACCGCCGATATCAGCCCCACTGATTCAACCAAGCGTATCATACACATAACTTCACCCAGGTTAATGGATCTGGACCGCGCACAATTTGAAGGTGGTGCAACCTTTATCGCATTCGACCAGAAAGGGGCCTCCCTGACGCAATACATAAAACTAAAGTTGAACAAGTACATCTATATGAGCTTTTTCTACAATGAATTGAATGCTGTGGAATTGAACCGTCCCAACAGTCCCTTCAATGAACTGAAGTGGACAGAGAATCATCATCTCCTCATCGAGTTTTATGAACTGACTAACCGGCAGTTTGAACTCAAAGGACGCTTTCCGGCAGGAATAAACACAAATGAACCGCTGACACCCAGTCTGTCCGATTACCCTTCGTTTATCTTCAATAAAGCCGATAAGGATGTAGACAAACAATTCAAGATCAACGCTTTCCTCTTCCGCCCCGATTCAGTTAACTTAAGCAATATTTCAGGTAATGACAGTCCGGACGGACGCGTGATATTTGCCAACCAATACACAGCCAGTGATAACGAAATTTATATGAGACCTGTACCTTACGACACTTACATAGTGCAATACAGCTATTCGTTGAATAATGGCAGTAATAACGAACTGATTCGCATCCGTCGTGCAGCTACCAAATATAAAGTGCATCTGTTCAAAGCATCAGAATTTCTAGGCATTGACAAGGACGACTTCGACTATAAAAAAGTCACTATTCTCCTTACCCAGCAGTCCCAACTGCTATCAGCAGTATATAAGGCCTATAATAGGGTACCCTACGTAGCACAGGGCAACACAATGACCTATGACCCTGTTACCGACCAACTGGAATGTGTGTTCTGTACACTGGGTGCCGCCAACAGTTCGATAGGACTCAATTTCTATTACGACAAAGAAGGCAAGAAACGCTGGGAACCCAGTTCACTGGCCAGCGTATTACTACGGCCGGACTGGGAAGCCAACATGTATGTGAATCATTCCGGGGAACCTTTCCCTGGTGCCGGTTCATCATACGACAATTATGTCGGATATACCAATAACGGTGAGGGAAATACGCGATATGGAGGAGGACGTGTGTATACGCCAGAAAATAGTAGTCAACAGTTCGTACCCCGAACCCTACCAGACCTGAAGTAAGACAACAAGAACCTTACTCTTAAATCATATTATATTGACAGTAACAATTCACATCATCCCGGTAAGAGCATCTTGCCGGGATGAAATCTATAACCTCCTCTCCCCCTATTTTGCAGAGAGAGCCCTAAAACAAGAAAAGTTCTGAAAATCAATAATTTTCAGAACTTTTCTTTTCGTGTTTAAAATTCGTACACCCTCAGGGATTCGAACCCTGGACCCACTGATTAAGAGTCAGTTGCTCTACCAACTGAGCTAAGAGTGCATTCAAACATTTTACAAAAAAACTTTGTAGTGGATACGAGAATCGAACTCGTATTGCATGCGTGAGAGGCATGTGTCCTAACCGTTAGACGAATCCACCGATTTGAAAAGCACCGGCTTTTACAAACCGATGCTTTCTTTGCGGAAGCTGGGGGATTCGAACCCCCGGTACGGTTACCCGTACGTCAGTTTAGCAAACTGGTGGTTTCAGCCACTCACCCAAACTTCCTTAGTGTAACCAGCATTCTTCTCAAATGCGGTGCAAATGTATGGTAAACTTTTGGACTATGCAAATCTTTCCTGCATATTTTTTTCTGCAATCCGACAAGAAAAGAGATAACACGTTAACACTCAAAATCTAAAAGGACAGAAAAAAATTAATAAATTTCCAAGCTCCCCTTCAAACGCCATTAAACAAATGCTATTTAATGAAACTTTTGCTCACCCACTTCATGCTGTACCAACGGCGGACAAAGATAGCCCCCCGGATGTTTTCGTCCAGCAGGAAAGCAACCCACATGCCGCAAATGCCCCAGCCAAACGGAATTCCGAACAGATAGCCAAGCCCCACAGCCACGCTCCACATCACCACCAGCCCCACATAGAACGGATAGTTCACATCTCCTGCCGCACGCAGTGCATTCGTAGCAAAAATATTGATGGGACGTCCTATCTCCAGCACGACATCAATCATCAGGACAGTAGCCCCCATTCTGATAATCTCGGGATTGGACGTCAGCCAGCCAAAAATCGTATGCCCGAAGAGCGCAAGTATGCCGGACAGGATCACAGTGATCATTACAGACTTCTTCATCACATACTTCCCCATCAGAAAAGCGGCATGCGGTTTTTTCTCCCCTATCAGATGCCCGATACATATCGCTCCACCCTGTGCCATAGAGATGCTGAACAGATAGGCGAACATAATAATATTGACGCAGTAGGTACGTGTGGCAAGCGCCTCCACTCCCAGCATATTGATGAAATAAGTGATTACCACCTGCGACGAGCTGTAAGAAAGCTGCTCCCCGGCAGAAGGCAGCCCCACCTTCATCAGATTCTTCAGCTCCACCCATGGGAACGGACGGAAATAAACCCGCGGGAAACTATGGATATGCTTGCGGAACAGGATTACGAACAGAATGATCATCGATACACCCCGGCTGAAGGCAGTGGAGATAGCAGCCCCCTCCACCCCTAATTCCGGAAATCCGAAACGTCCGAAAATCAGAGAATAGTTGCCTATTATATTAAGGATATTGACCACCACCGTAACCAGCATCGGATACACCGCCTTATTGGCGCTTCTCAACGAAGCGGAAAGAGTCAGGGATAATGCCTGAAAGAATGCGAACGCTCCCACAATGCGCATGTAGTCCATGCCATCCTGCATCAGTTCAGGCCCAAGCCCCATCAGGCGCAGAATAGGCCCTGCACAGCCGAACAACAGCATACTGATAGTGATGCCCACCACCAGATTGACCAAAATGGAAACTCCCACCACCTGCACCACCTGCTTATGCAAGCGCGCACCGATATATTGTGAACACAGTACGGAAGTACCGAGATTTATCACTTCAAACACCAGAAACGTCAGCATGATAATCTGATTGACCACGCCTACGGCAGCCACACTGTTATCCGAATGGCGGCTCAGCATGACGGTGTCCACCGCGCCGAGCATCATAATAAGTAGCGTCTCAATAAAGATAGGAGCCGCCAGCTTGGCAAGCCGTTTCTTTAAATTTTCCTGCTGTATCATTATATTGTAGAATGTGTTATGGTAAAAATCGCGCAAAGATACGGAAATGAAAAAAAGATGAGATTGATACATATCAAATAATTTTCCTATCTTTGCCATGCTAAATGACACCCAACCCTACATAATCGTTATGGATACATTACTCAAAGAGACGGTGGACCTTACAGTCAACTCCCGTTATCCCGGCATGGCTCCCGAAGGCAGACGGCAAATAGAAGAAGTCCTGATCCGCAAAGAAGTGGAAAAAGGAGAGATTCTATTGAAAGAAGGACAAATAAGCCATAATCTTGTATTCGTCGGCAAAGGCATGTTGCGCCAGTTCTACTATAAAAACGGCAAGGACGTCACCGAACATTTCTCTTATGAAGGTTGCATTATCATCTGCATTGAAAGTACCCTGAAGAAAGAGCCCACCCACCTCATGATTGAGGCGCTTGAGGACAGCATTGTCTACTTGCTGCCTTATGACAAGCTGATGCTGCTCACCGAAGTGTCTTGGGAAATCAATATGTTCTACCGCAAAATACTCGAATATTCCCTCATCACTTCACAAATAAAAGCCGACTCCTGGCGGTTCGAAACTGCACGCGAGCGTTACAACCTGCTGATGCAGCACCAGCCTGAAGTTATCAAGCGGGCTCCCTTGTCGCACATTGCTTCCTATCTGCTGATGACTCCGGAGACATTGAGTAGAGTGCGTTCGGGCATACTCTGACGTTTCTACGGGGTTGTCCGGACCGGTCATATCTGAATTTATATAGAATATTAACTTATTCTATGCCTAAACAGCTTCCTGTCTCAAATCTTTTTATGAGACAGCTTGTTTATCAAAAACGTTATTCATCTTAAAATTCAGATTATGACCACAATATATACTTTCGCACAAAGTGCGATCGAAGAAGCCCAAAATGCCGGACGCTATGGAACCGCCAATCTGTACACCAGCGCCATTAAAAGTTTCCGAAAATTCACCGGAGACATACCTCTTACCTTCAAAGAACTCACACCGGGACTGATTAAGAAATACGAAGAAAGCCTGCTCCAGAAAGGGCGGCGCCACAACACCATATCAGCCTATATGCGTATGCTGCGCTCCATCTTCAACCAAGCGTACGTACAAGGCATTCCCGATGCCACATCTGCCGACGAACTGTTTCGCTTCGTATTCACAGGATACGAGCCTACCACCAAGCGGGCCATCTCTCCCGCCCTTATACGCCGCCTTTCACAGTTAAAGTTGGAGCAGCATCCTCATTTATGCTTCAGCCGCGACCTGTTCCTGCTTAGTTTTTACCTCAGAGGAATTCCATTTGTCGACCTCGTCTATCTTCGCAAGACGGACATGAGGCATAACACCATTTATTACTACCGCCACAAAACCCGCCAGCAGCTATCGGTCTACATCGAACCTTACGCTGCCGACATCCTGCGCCGGTACACTAACAAACATTCCCAATCCCCCTATCTCCTACCCATACTTTCGTCCACCGGCTCGGAAGGCTACCGGCAATACAAAAGCGCCTTACGCCTTTACAACCAACATCTGCACCAACTTTCCAAAATGCTACATCTAAACGTGCCACTCACCTCCTACGTGGCGCGCCACTCTTGGGCCACCACCGCCAAAGAAGAGGGAGTAGCCATTGCCATGATAAGCGAAGGCCTGGGACACAGCTCCGAAAAAGTAACAAACGTTTATCTCGCCTCCTTCAACAACAATGCAATGAGCAAAGCCAACAGGAAAGTCATTTCAAGAATCTATCCAAAGAAAAAGAAAAAAAGGTAAGTTAAAATGTAAAATATATTCACATATACAAAGAAAAAGCTAAAATATCTATCTCATTCTCTTACTTACAAGGTAAGAGAATGAGATTTATGGGGACAAAGGTAGAAAAAAAATCAACAAATAAGCAAATGATTTTATATTTTAATCAAATTATATGGTATTAAACCTCATAAAATATAAATAAAAACTATTTTTCATTATTGCGTTCATTTCGATTTTATTTACACATTTTTCTTTCCTGTTTTATTCTATTCTCTGACATCATTTTCTCAATTTAAACAATAATAAGCATCGTTAATGTGTAATAATCAGATGTTAACAAAGAGAGAGAGACTATTTACTATGCCTCATTTATTCTCTTACCTTGTAAGTAAGAGAACATAAAAACAGGAACAAGCAATTAAAGAGTACGGCCTAATTCTTTTTTTATCGGAAAAAACTGATTATAAACGTATTACAAATCCATGAAACAAGTATTACGATTTAATAAAGTCATCAAGTTAATCATCATTGCCGGTGATTTATGTATATTGAATACTATCTTCATAGTATTATATCATATAATAGATGTCCAGACCCTCGGTGAGACATTTGCCAATTCTCTTCTCCGGCTATTAGTCCTTCTGAACCTGGTCTATATTACCTGCAACTACTCCCAAGGCGTTATTCTGCATGAACGCATTGTGCGTCCGGAACGGATTGTGACGCGTGCCATACGCAACACTTTTTTCCATGCAGTAGTATTCATCAGCCTTATCAGTCTTGCAGATTTCGGAACTCTTTCCGCACGTTTCTTTATCTTGTTCTATTTCTTTTTTCTTATTTGCTTAACTATCTACCGGCTGACTTTCCGCCAAATTTTAAAGTCCTATCGTCGTTCGGGCGGCAACTCCCGTAGCACCATACTCTTAGGCGACGGTGAAGACATGATTGAGCTTTACCATGAAATGGCAGGAAATGCAGCATCCGGTTTCAAGATAATCGGCTATTTTGCGGAAGCGCCTTCCCCACTCTATCCCGAACAATGCCCTTATTTGGGCCTTCCCCAACATGCACTTCCTTACATCCAACATAGCCCAACAGAACACGTGTACTGCGGACTTCCTTCATCATACAGCAAGGAAATCCTACCCATCATCAATTACTGTGAAAATCATCTTATACACTTTTACAGTGTGCCCGATGTGCGCAGATACCTCAAACGCCACATGCATTTTGAAATGTTGGGCAACGTTCCCATTCTATACATCCGTCAGGAACCATTGGCGCAGCCGGAAAACAGACTTCTTAAACGAATGTTCGACATTCTTTTCTCACTGCTTTTTCTGTGCACGCTTTTCCCTGTGATATACCTGATAATAGGCACAGCCATAAAAATCACCTCACCCGGTCCCATCTTCTTCAAGCAAAAACGCAGTGGAGAAGCCGGCAAAGAGTTCTGGTGCTACAAGTTCCGTTCCATGCGCGTAAACAAAGACAGTGACACCATGCAGGCCACCAAAAACGATCCGCGCAAAACGAAGTTGGGAAATTTCCTACGCAAAAGCAACATCGACGAACTTCCGCAGTTCATCAACGTCCTGTTGGGCAGCATGTCCGTAGTGGGACCTCGTCCTCACATGCTGAAACACACCGAGGAATATTCCAAGCTGGTTGACAAATACATGGTGCGGCATCTCATAAAACCCGGCATCACCGGATGGGCGCAAATCAACGGTTTTCGTGGCGAGACCAAAGAACTGTGGCAAATGGAAGGCCGCGTGGAACGAGACATCTGGTATCTGGAACACTGGACTTTCATGCTCGACCTATACATCATTTACAAAACCGTAAAAAACCTGATAAGAGGAGATAAAGAGGCCTATTGAAGTGAATCGAAGCTTGAGTATTGAAAGTTAAAAACCAAAAACACATGAAAAGAAGAAATCTGATATTTTTATTATTGCCTCTGCTACTGGCAGGATGCCAAAGCTACAAGAAAGTGCCTTATCTGCAGAATGATTTGGGCCAGATTGCCTCAGCCGATACAAGCACACGCAGCATGACCCTATATGATGCCCGCATCATGCCGAAAGACTTGCTGACAATCGTAGTGAGCTGTCCTGAAGAGCCCGAACTGGCAGAACCATTCAACCTGACCATAGCAACTCCCGCCAGCAACACCGGCAACAGATCCCTTACTTCCCAGCCTGCGCTGCAACAATATCTCGTAGACAATGACGGAAATGTGGAATTTCCCGTATTGGGTACTATCCACTTAGGCGGCCTCACCAAAGGAGAAGCCGAACAGTACATCAAGGACAAACTCAAATCCCAGTTTCGTGGAACACCCATTGTCACCGTACGCATGGTTAATTATAAAATTTCAGTCATCGGCGAAGTGGGCAGTCCGGGAACATTTACCATCTCCAACGAAAAGGTCAATATCTTCGAAGCCCTTGCCATGGCAGGCGATATGACTATCTACGGCATTCGCGATAACGTGAAGCTGATTCGTGAAGACAATACCGGCAAACGTGAGATTGTGACGCTCAACCTGAACGATCAGGACATTCTGCAATCACCTTATTACTACCTGCAACAGAATGACATTTTATATGTCACCCCAAATAAGACCAAGGCAAAAACATCCAATATCAGTAGCAGCACCACTATCTGGTTCTCGGTTGTCGGCTCACTGGTTTCATTGGCGAGTCTTATTATAGCAATTACCAAATAAGTGAGACAGAAAGACAAAACTGTAAATAAAAAAATTACGGACGTGAAAGAAGAAATATACGACGACTTGTTCGAAGAAAAAGAAGAGAAAACCAACTGGCAGGCTACACTTTTCAAATATGTCATCCGCTGGCCGTGGTTTATAGCCTCAATCATTCTCTGCATGGCATGTGCATGGCTCTATCTGAAAACCATTACTCCGGTGTACAATATCAACGCATCCATCATTATCAAGGATGACAAGAAAGGTGGAAATTCCGGCGGTGATCTCAGTGCATTCGAGAACTTCGGCTTCATATCGTCCGCTAAAAACATTGACAATGAAATAGAAATTCTCCGCAGCAAATCGCTCATCAAGGATGTAGTCAGCGAACTGGGCTTATACATTAGCTATTCAGGCGAAAGCGGATTCAACAGAATCGATTTATACGGTTCATCCCCAATACTTGTGCATTTCCTGCCCGAAGATGCCGAACGCATGTCTGCCCCTATACTTCTGAACATCAGCTATCACTCCAACCAACAGATAGATGTGACGGCAACCATTGGAGAAAATACCGTCAGCAAACATTTCACGAAATTACCAGCCGTTCTCTCCGGTGAGGCCGGTACACTCACTTTTATGTCCAACCCTTCTGTTCCTCCCACAGGCAGCGGTAATATAGATGTAAGCATTGTCAATCCCCTGTCCGTAGCCAAAGGATACCGGGGAGCCTTGTCCATTGAACCGACCAGCAAAAGCACTTCCGTTGTTACCGTATCGGTGAAAAACACGAATAAGAAACGCGGCGAGGATTTTATAAACAAGCTAATAGAAATATATAATAAAAAAGCCAACAACGACAAGAACGAAGTGGCGCAGAATACCGCCCGGTTCATTGACGAACGCATCTCCGTCATCAATCAGGAATTAGGCACTACGGAGCAGGAGCTGGAAAGCTTCAAACGCGAAGCAGGCCTCACCGACCTCAGCAACGACGCACAGCTTGCCGTCAGCGAACAGTCCGCCTACGAAAAGCTGTGCGTGGAAAACGGCACACAGCTCAATCTGATTCAGTATCTCTCCGAATACATTCAAAAGCCGGAAAATGCAACCTCCACCCTACCTGCCAACGTGGGGCTGAACGACGCCACCCTATCCGGCCTTATAGCCCAATACAATGCCCTGATTCTGGAACGTAACCGACTGCTGCGCACTTCTTCGGAAGCCAACCCTGTTGTGCGCCGTCTCGACAGCAATATACAGGATATGCGTGCCGGTATCATCACCACCATTACCAGCACACGCAAAGGACTGCTCATCACCAAAGCCGACCTCGACCGTCAGGCAGGCAAATACGCCGGACGCATCAGTAACGCTCCTGCACAGGAACGCCGTTTCGTCAGCATCCAGCGCCAGCAGGAAATCAAAGCTGGACTTTATCTCATGCTATTGCAGAAACGCGAGGAAAACAACATCGCACTGGCTGCTACCGCCAATAATGCCAAAATCATAGACGATGCATTGGCAGATGATTTCCCGGTATCTCCCAATAGTAAGTCAATCTACATGATTGCGTTCACACTTGGACTCGGTATTCCGGCAGGGATTATTTACATCCTGAATCTCCTCAGTTTCCGTATTGAGGGACGTGCCGATGTAGAGAAACTCACCGCTGTACCCATTATCGGCGATCTTCCCCTTACCGAACCGGAAGCCGGACACACTCATACCATAGCCGTCCGCGAAAACGACAATGATATTATGGCGGAAACATTCCGGAGCCTGCGCACCAACCTGCTTTTCATTTTGGGCGATCCGGACAAGAAAGTAATTCTCATCACATCCACCATGAGTGGTGAGGGAAAAACATTCATCGCATCCAATTTGGCTGTCAGCCTGGCATTATTGGGAAAGAAAGTGATTATCGTCGGGCTGGACATCCGCAAGCCGGGACTGAACAAAGTGTTCCACATCTCCCACAAGGAGTATGGCATCACCCAATATTTGTCTGCCCCCCAAAGCACCGATCTGCGTTCCATGATACAACCTTCCGGCATATCTCCCAATCTCAGCGTATTGCCCGGCGGAATCATACCACCCAACCCAACGGAACTGCTGGCACGCCAATCCTTAGAAGATGCCGTTGAAATATTGAAACAAGATTACGATTATATCGTGCTTGATACCGCCCCTATCGGCATGGTGACCGATACGCAGCTTATAGCTCGTGTGGCCGACGCCAGTATTTATGTCTGCCGCGCCGATTATACACATAAGAACGATTACCAACTGATCAACGAGTTGTACAACAATAATCGTTTGCCCAATTTGTGCACCGTCATCAACGGGCTGGATATGAAAAAGAAGAAATACGGCTATTACTACGGCTACGGCAAGTATGGCAAGTACTATGGTTACGGCAAGAAATATGGCTACGGTTATGGATACGGCTATGGCAGCACCTCCGACCGTAAATAGCATATACCCCATAAGTCCGGGGTACTTCTACATGAAATACTGTCCCCGTCTCCGGGCTTATATTTGTTTGTTTGTCGGTACGTTGCGGCGGTAGAGCGCTGCCGTCGCACGTACCTTTTAAACTAATGGATCACAAAAACAATGCAAAGTACCAAATACACAGAAACGGAAACCGACGCCGTTTGTCGCCAATGGCTGGTGGCTTACGTGCAGTCATGCCTTGAGAAGAGGACAGCCCGGCGGCTCGCCGCTATGGGCATTGAATGTTATCTGCCCATTCAAAGTGAGATTCACCAGTGGAGCGACCGCCGCAAACGGGTGGACCGCCTGATAATTCCGATGATGATATTCGTGCACGTCACTCCGCAGGAACGTGCGCTTCCGCTAAGCCTGCAAGCCGTCAACCGCTATATGGTGTTGCGCGGTGAAAGTGCGCCTGCCGTAATCCCCGACGAGCAAATGGCACAATTCCGCTTCATGCTCGATTACAGTCAGGAGGCAGTGGAGATGTGCAGCGCCCCGCTCGCTCCCGGCGACGCCGTAAAAGTCATAAAAGGCCCGCTGGCCGGACTGGAAGGAGAACTCGTCATCCTAAACGGAAAAAGCAAAGTAGCCGTCCGTCTGGACAAACTGGGATATGCCCATGTGGATATGCCCGTAGGCTTTGTAGAGAAAAAAAAGAAGGCGCCAACCGGCGCCTTCTAAACAAAACATGCAACAAAGAGCATTACGCTCTTACACTGTCAGGACATCTCCCCTCCTACACCGTCATCGCATTTGCCCCGAACACGCCCAGCACTGCCGAGGCCACTGCAATCACCACTTTCAGAATTGTATCCCAAATACCTGCACTTTTACTCATTTTCTTCTTCATTTTAAATTGTTCATAAAAACTTGTTCATCACTCTCCTCATCCCAACGGGTTTTCCTCTTCCCCATCGTCCGGAAGGCCGCCTGTTCCGCCCGATGAACTGCCGCCGTCGGCAGAAACCAGTTCGTAGGTAATGTTATTCGGAGCGCCTTTCGTGGTGGCTACCGAATCGTTCACCAGTCGCAACGTACCGGCAACCTTGAAGTTGACCCGCACCTTATCAATGTTCTTCACCGTACAATCCTTTTCCAGCTCCGTAGCCACACAATGGAACGAAGTGCGGAAAATCCCGAAATCATCCAGACGGACACTGTTTCCGTCTGCCAACTTCTCACGTATGTTTCTCACGATTGCCTTGCCCACGTGCAGCACATCTTCCGCCGACATGCCACCCAAAGCCTCAATCTCTTCCGCGATACGCTTCAAATCATACATCTTCGCATCGCGCGGCTTTCTTTTCAGGGTATAAACCAGCGGAGAAGTCTTATCTCCAATCTTTTTGTAGCGCTGTGTACGCACTACCAATGCATTTGCCATAAATCTTTACTTTTTTAATGGTTGTTACTTTTTCACTTTTCAATTCTCGATTGTCAAATCTCTCAGGAGCTCCTTTTTTGACAATGCAAAGATACCTCCTCCACCCCACTCCGCTACCCCTTCTCACCCCTTTGCGCATCCTTGCACACCATAAGGAGAGTTACCGCGGCTTATGGCACCTTATGACGCAATAAACCTCTGCACATGCTTTCATACCCCGTCATTTTTCATTAACTTTACATCAACAATCGTAATAAAAATGTTCCAATGGAAAAATCCTCATTCACCATACGCAGTTACAGCAAAAGCGAGCTGGCCATGCTTTACAGCCCTTACATCACACCCAAAGCCGCTGTCCGGAAACTAAACCGCTGGATAGCCTTCAAACCCGGACTTCAAGAACAACTCCGGGCCAGCGGCATGCTTCCCAACGCCAAATGCTACACGCCGCTTCAAGTGCACACAATCGTGGAAGCGCTGGGAGAACCCTGACGTTTACAAAGCAAATGCCGGGCGTTGCTGCTGCAAACACCCGGCATTTCATGCGTAAATCCCCGGACTTTCAGGAGTAAAACCCCGGAAAAACAACCAAACATTTGATTCCTGCCCCTAAAATTCCTACTTTTGCATGATTTTTCAGAACAAATGTACGAACTCCTCTTTTTGTGAGAGGGGGCGGCGTAGCGTTTTCATCCCTCTTCCTTTTTCAGCAGTTCAATCCAGGGCAGCCTGTCCTTATCCAGCACTTTGCCCTGCATTTCTGCCATTACCTGCTGTTCCGACTCGCGCTCATCATACCGGCCGCATGGCTGCCGCACGAACAACACGCTGCCCGTCCGGCACAAATCCTGGTCGCGCACCTTCAGCATGTCGAGCCTTGTATAGTTGCGGTCCGGCTGGTTGATGCGGCTGATAGAAAAAATGAAGTCGGCAAGATTGGCCCAGTTGGCACTGCCCGAAATGGTGTACATGTCTATTTCTTCCAGTTCATCCTTTCCACTCTGCTTCTTCAGGCTGCGGGGATGCGCCACGATGATGACCCAGATGCCATTGCTGCGCCCCCATGCCTGCATCTGCGTCAGCATGGCCTTAATGGCCTGTGTTTCCGTATTGTAGCGTCCGCTTTCCATCTCCATGAAAAGATACGGGTCGATGATGAGATACTTCAACGGTACAGCCCGTTTCACCCGTTCCGCACGCTCAATGATATTGGTAGGTGTGGGCGAAATCTCATGCAGATCCAGATGCACCATGTGGGCGTTCAGAAAAGAGACAATGGGCTGCAACTGCTCCCGGGTATATGCCGTCATGTTCACTTTGCCCAACATCAACCGGATGAGGTGCGCAATGTGCTTATTCTTGTCGGGAACCTCGAAAGAGAGAAAGCAGACGTAGCGCCCGGTCTTGGCCATGAGGTGGCAAGTCAGGTCATTCAGAAAATCCGTCTTGCCGCTGTTGGGCTTCCCGGTAACGATTATCAGTCCGCCCTGATCGGTGGGATGAAACACTTGGTCGGTCAGCGGGCCATAGCCCACATCGTATCCATGATCGTATTCGCCACGCAGCACGTTCAGCACCTCATCCGTCCGTTCGCCTACGGTGATGATGTCCGCCGTATGCCGCGGACGTGCAGAGTCGATAATCTCGCGCACCACACCGGAACCGTATGCCACAAGCACATCGGATATGTCCTTGCAGCCGCCGGGCAAAGTGGTGAACAGGCAGCGGGACCCGAAGTAGTCGGCAAGGTGCTTCACGAGTGTCCGCCCCGGCAGGTCGCAATCACCGCAAATCACCAGTTCGCGCACCTGGTCCAGCCAGGGAACAAAAGCCTCGAAACTTTTGCGAAGGTCGCTTGCAGCGCCGTTGGGCACACTGATGACATAAGGGTAGCCCGCCTCGTACAGAGTCAGCACATCCCTTCCTCCTTCGGTGACAATCAGACGGGCAACACTCTCTTCGGAAATCCGCAGCGGGTTAATGCAGTCGATATTATAGGGCGGACAAGGCGTAGTGGGCGAATCCTGACTCCAGCATTTGGTGTATCCGGACGAGGAAGGGTCGCACGAACGATACTTCACGTTGACAGGTTGCCCGTTGACGTAGTTCACATAGGCAATGCAGTGGTACATCGTTCCGGCAGCGTTCTTTTCGTCCTTGCCGTCCTTTCCACCGAAGCAGCGGTGCGTCAGGCAACCGAGATGTGCACTGACAGCCGTTTTCAGGGATATTCCCTGGTCGGCAAGATAACGGCGGGCGGCAAGCTGATCAGGGTCGGCCGTCTCCGGCTCATCTGTCAGCGGCTTTATTCTGGCGAGCACGTCGGGCGAGAGATGTTTGTAGTCATCGGGAATCATCGAGACTTCGGACACGAAAGTTTCCCCACCACCGGCATTGCCCGCCAACGCCGCACTTCCGTTCTTCCTTCCCGCCGATGCAGGGAAAGAAGCGGACGGGCCGCCATACGCCCTCCCGGCCGACAGCGGGCGTTCTTCCCAAAAGTCTTTCAGGCGGCCATGAAAATCACATCCGGCATAGAAACAATGGTAAAATCCCGTCTCGCGGGAAATCGAAAGGTGTTTCTTGCCACATTTAGGACACAGGGCCAGATAATTCTTACCCACGTTCTTGCGTTCAGGAAAATCGCAGAGATAATAAAACGGTTTCACAAGTTCCCTCCTTCCCAGTTATTGCTCAGCACATTCCACACGCTCCCTGCTCCCGGGCGCGGAGACGCATCATCAGGGATGTTGACCATTCCCTCTATCGGGTCGTCATAAAAGCGCATTCCGGTTTCGGTGTCCGTCCACTCAAACTCGCACAGCGGATGATTGTTGCGCTGCTCGCTCCGCATCTCACGCATTGCCTGCTCCCTTTTCCGCCTTCCGGCGGTTGCGGCATCCTTCAGCAGGCGTTGTCCATGGGCAGACTTCAGCAGGTTGTTCAGCCAGCACAGACGTCCGCTGTGACCGGATTTCATGAAACGCTCCTGCCCCGCAAAGTGAGGAACCAGCAATTCGTTCACCAAGTGCACAAGGTTGGCACAGGCATCCCCGCGTGTCAGTCCCTCCTCCTGCTGGAAGCGGTTGATCAGCGGAATGAAGATCTGCAATTTCTGCACCGGGTTTTCGTTGATGACATGAAAGAAGTGCCGGGCAGCTTCCAGACATTCTTCCGCAGGAATCGGATTTCCTTTAGGAATATCTTTAGTAGATTTATAATTATTATATATATTATAATTATATATATCCGCTTGCGGAAACTTTTCCGGTAATTCTTCCGGTAATGTTTCCGGTAAACTTTCCGCAGCATCTTTTGCTTTCCAAAGATAAGAGTAGAAAGATTTCATTCCATACACATTGCCGTCCGGAACGATGCCGAACGAACGGCTTTGCCTGACCGCCTCCACCAGGCAGCGTGCATTCTTGAACTTCAACGACAGGCCGAGGTCGTAGAAATTCTCTACGGGGTAAACCGCTTCATCGTTCATGTAGGCGGTGACTCCCAAATAGAGGTCCAGCAGTTTCGAAATGGTAGAATCTGTTATTTTACGGCTTTTCCACAGCCCTATGGTCTTTCGCAGTTCGTATATGGAAAGAGTAGTCATGTTTGCTTTCATTATCTGTTATTTTTAAAATCTCGGCGAAGTTAACGCTTTGCCCCCGGAAAAACTGTACCCGACAGTTGGGTACAGATATACAGTTTCTTATATTTATTAACATTTAAAAACGAAATCAGTATGATTTTAAAAGCAAAAAAAGCCGCCGACCACATGGAGTTCGGCGCATTCATCAGTCGTGAAATCCGTCTTCTAAAAATTGATCGCGCAATGTTCCGCGAAGAGTGTCACATGAGTCAGTCCTATCTTGAGGACATAAAAAAGGGCTCCATAATTATGAGATAGACTATTATGAGCACATTCTGAGCGCGTTCAGCAAATTTACCACTCCCGAAAACGCCCGGCGCATCTATCTGGAAGGGGTAAAAATCCTGTTTCCGAAGCTGAAAGAGTGATTTTTTTCCACTGCTCATTGCGAGGGAAAAACACATTTCCTGTCAAAATACTTGGTGTTCTGACGAGTTATCCGTAATTTTGCCTCGCATTTATCAATTACTATGGCTTTCGTCTTTCCTGCAAAATGTGGGAGAGGCGAAAGCGTAGCGTACTTGTCAGGAAGAAAAAACTTCATAATTATCCCAAGTTGATTCCTATTTCCAATCAAAAATATAACTCAAAGTGGGTTATAATACCTTTATGGGAATTATAGCCATACAGTGAGTGCTTACAACTTTAACCTTTGCCACATACTTAAAAACTATCAATGAATAAAGACACTCTGTATACTCAAACACCCCTTATTCTGGATAATCCACCTTCCAATGTCACTGACATTGAGGCCCTGTATGGTGCTTTTATAGTCTCTTTGACTTTGCTGTTCGTAATATCCTTTATAAAATATTTTATTGGAACAGATATTAAGCAAAAAGAAGTCATAAATATCATGATAGAATTGCCTATAGATATTTTCACAATCGCGATTACCACTTTAATTACCTTTTACTATATGGTTAATTCCATGAATCAAATGTTCATACTATTGCTAATGTCTTTTGTTATCATGCTATTAAGCAGCACCTTTCGTCGCTATGCCATAAAGGAGTTGAACAATGACAACATCAGAATAGGTAGAATCACAATATATACTTTTTTTGAGACAGCATTATCCTTTGGCGGTGTTTTCCTAATCGCCATAATACTATCCAACTAACAATCATCATGGACAACATAACACTCATTTCTATTATAGTTTCTTTTTCTACTACAATCTTCACCAGCATATTAGTTTTCAACGCTATAAAGCTAAAGAAGGGCATCGCTTTACGTCAAAAAGAAAAAAAGACTCAAGCCACACTCAGTTACCAAAGAGAACGTATAGAATCAGAGGTTTACGCAGCTACCGAGAAACTATTAGGGAGCAATCTCCGCTTTGAAGAGACCAATCATCTCTTTTATAACGAGCCTAGCCCGGATATCAAATTAAGCGAGCATGTCATCGATGAATCCTTCTTCCATAATTTGGGCATTAACATTCAAGATATGGAAGTAGAAAAAAACTGTATAACTTGTTTAATGCCTTTCCATAAATCATTTGACCGCTTGTATGACACCATAAAAAAGACATGCAGTTCTGTTGACTTTCAATGTACCAGAAGTGATGACGAATTCAAAACTGGTAATATATTAAAATATACATTAGAGCTCATCCTAAAATCTCAAATAATCATAGCTGTAATGGATGGACGGAATCCGAATGTTTTTTATGAAATCGGCATCGCCCATAGTATCGGGAAAACAGTCATTTTACTTGCCAATTACAGCAAAATGGAAGACATTCCATTCAACCTGAAATCAAATAGATTTATTTTTTATAAAAATTACAACGAATTAAACAGTGAGTTATCCAACGCTCTAAAATCTGTAACAAATGATAGACGAGAATAAAAAAAAACAGATTATAACTGCCCTTGTAACCAAAATACCCAACATGCAATGCCCAATGTGCCATCACAACCAGTTCACAATTATTGATGGCTATATTACCGAACATTTACAAGATGATTACAGGAGCATAGTTATAGGATCTGGAAAGACGATACCTTCAATCATTTTAGTTTGTAGCCAATGTGGTTTTATGATCCAACACTCACTCGGCGTTTTAGGGATTCTTAATAATGAAGGTGAAATAAAATAGTAGAGTAATAGCATTTATTCCAAAACTTAAAAAACACTTCAAAGCATGGAAAAGGACATCAAAATTGCAGTAGCCGGAACCGGCTATGTAGGTTTAAGCATAGCAACTCTACTCAGTCAGCATCACCATGTAACCGCGGTAGATGTAATACCCGAAAAAGTAACACTGATAAATAACCGCAAGTCTCCCATACAGGATGAATATATAGAAAAATATTTAGCAGAAAAAGATTTGAGTCTATGTGCCACACTTGACGGTGCATCGGCTTATAGAAATGCAGATTTTATAGTAATAGCAGCGCCCACTAATTATGATCCGGTAAAGAATTATTTCGATACAAGTCATGTTGAAGAAGTGATTAACTTAGTATTAGAAGTAAATCCGGATGCTATAATGGTTATCAAAAGTACTATTCCGGTGGGTTATTGTCAATCTCTTTATAAGAAATATGCAGCAAGAGGTATAGAAAAATTAAATCTACTTTTTTCACCGGAGTTTTTACGGGAAAGCAAGGCGCTTTATGACAACCTTTACCCCAGCCGCATCATTGTCGGGACCAATATGGATAATCCACATTTAGTAGAAGCGGCACATACATTTGCCGCACTATTGCAGGAGGGAGCAATCAAGGAAAACATCGATACATTATTTATGGGACTTACGGAAGCAGAAGCTGTAAAACTATTTGCCAACACATATTTAGCTTTGCGTGTCAGCTATTTCAATGAACTTGATACATACGCTGAAATGAAAGGGCTTGATACGGCAGCCATCATCAATGGAGTATGTCTTGACCCTCGTATTGGTACGCAATACAACAATCCTTCTTTCGGTTATGGCGGTTATTGTCTGCCCAAAGATACCAAGCAGCTTTTAGCTAATTACAGTGATGTTCCGGAAAACCTGATAGGAGCTATTGTAGAAAGTAACCGTACCCGTAAAGACTTCATAGCGGACAGAGTTCTTCATCAAGCCGGTTATTATGACTATTATAACCGAGGCGATTTTAGTCCGGCAGAAGAGAAGCACTGCGTAATTGGTGTTTACCGACTGACGATGAAAAGTAACTCAGATAATTTCCGTCAAAGTTCCATTCAAGGCGTTATGAAACGCATCAAAGCAAAAGGTGCAGAAGTGATTATTTATGAACCGACCTTACCAAATGACGGCACTTTTTTTGGTAGTCGTGTGATAAATAATATAGATGAATTTAAAAAGCAAAGCGATGCAATTATTGCCAATCGATATGATATTTGCTTGGAAGATGTGAAAGATAAGGTTTATACAAGGGATATTTTCGGAAAAGACTAAAAATGAATAATAGAGGATCCATATTAGAATATTACCCTTCTAAACTTTCCTCTAATTATTTACAGTATTTGATTATATAAAAAGCAAATATCACAATAATATTTTATGACTATATCTTCCAATAAAACCATAGCAAAAAATACACTATTTTTGTATCTTCGTATGATGTTTACAATGATTATTGCTTTGTTTACATCACGTATCATACTACAAAAATTAGGAATAGAAGATTTTGGTATATACCAAACAGTGGGAGGTATTGTATCCTTATTATCATTTATCCAAAGTTCCTTAAATGCAGGAACCTCCCGTTTCTTGACTTTTGAAATAGGAACAGGAAACTTGAAGAAACTTAAATGTACATTTTCTACTGCTTTAATTACACATTTGTGCTTATCATTTATAGTGGTAATCATAGCTGAAACAATTGGTCTATGGTTTGTTTGCAACAAATTAGTCTTATCGCCAGATCGCTTAAGTGCAGCACTATTCGCTTATCAGATGTCTATCATTACTTCATTTATTTCCATTACTCAAGTACCATATGGAGCAATAATTATAAGTCATGAGAGAATGGATGTTTATGCATATATGAGCATTGTAGAGGTATCTTTAAAATTAGCAATTGTGTATTTGCTTTCAATAACCAATTTAGACAAGTTAAAATTATATTCATCACTCTTATGTATATTGCAAGTAAGCACAATGCTCTATTACAGATTCTATTGTGCAAAACATTACAATGAAGCAAAATTTAATTTTAAATTCGACAAAAAAATTTTTAAATCAATTTTAAGTTACTCAAGCTGGAACTTATTTGGTCATTCTGCTACAGCTTTAGCAACACATGGAACAACTATTTTAATAAATATGTTTTTTAATCCTTCTGTTGTTACAGGGCGATCTATAGCAAACCAAGTAAACTTTGCAGCAAATCAATTTATTAATAATTTTCGTACTGCTTCCAATCCCCAAATTATAAAAAAATATGCAGCAAAAGATTATAATAGCAGCAAAAATTTAATGATTAACTCCACGAAAATTTCTTTCTATATGATGTTGGCACTGGCACTACCTATATGCCTAGTTTCTAAAACATTATTACGATTATGGTTAGGTCTTGTCCCTGAATACTCTGTAACATTTCTCCAATTAACAATTATAACAAGCCTTTTTATGGTCTTCGATGCTTCATTCTATGTACCACTTTATGCAAAAGGAAGAATCAAAGAAAATGCATTAATTGTATCAGCTATTTTATCATTATCTGTTATCACAATTTACTTTCTACTTAAATTAGGATATGGTCCAGAAACTACAGCTTGGGTGCTACTTATTGATAATATAATAATAAGTCTAATTATAAAGCCTATACTTCTTATAAAAATAGTAGGATACCATTGGCATGAAATATTACAAGTCTTTTTTCCATGTCTCAAAGTCTCTATAGTTTCTATACCAATCCCAATCATATTATATTTCTCTAGCGATATTTTATTACATAATGAAATAACTTCATTTTTAGTATTAAGTACTATCAGTATGCTCTGCGTTGTTTCAGCTTCATGGCTTGTTGGAATTGACAATATTACTAGAAATAAAATTATTATAACCATAAAACAAAAATTCTCCTCCAAAAAAGAACGGCAAAATGAGAAAGAAGCTACATGATTTCTTTAATTGGGTCATATTACCAGTTATATTAAATATTCCATCGCATAAAATTCGTTTTTATGTAATAAAACAGATATTAGGTAAAGTAGGAAAAAATGTTTCTTTTTTAAGAAAAGTTATTTTTTTTGTTCCTAAAAACATTTTCATTGGTAATAACACTGTAATAAACTCATATGTTTTATTAGATGGGAGAGGAGGACGCATAATCATAGGCCATAATGTTGATATAGCTAGAGAAACAAATATCTGGACAATGGAGCATGATTTAAACGATGATTACCACAAAGCAATATGGGGAAATGTTATTATAGAAGATTATGTATGGATTGCTTCTAGAGTCACTATATTACCCAATGTGCATATTGGAAAAGGTGCAGTCATTGCTGCTGGTGCTGTAGTTACAAAAGATGTCCCCCCAATGGCCATTGTAGGCGGAGTACCTGCAAGAATAATTGGTACAAGAAAGAGTAAATTAAAATACCAATTAAATTACACACCCCTATTCAGATAGACAAAAAAGTAATAACTATATATAAACTATTTATCAAAAATAAATAACAAATAGATAAAGCTTACATAAATGAAAATTTTATTTGTCTGCCCTTCAAAAAAGTTATTCAATAACCCCTTTATTATTGAATTATCCTCTGCTATGAAAAAATTGGGTTACCAAGTAAATACTAGTGTATCTGAATTTTGGAAACATCCCTATAATTATGATATAATCCATATACAATGGCCACATGCTATTTTTAATTTTTCAACGCCAACAACAACAGAGATAATTCAACTAAAAAAGCATTTTGATAACATAAGGGGGCAAGTCCAATTAATCTACACTCGTCATAATGAAAAACCTCATTATAACAATGACAAAAACTTAAGAGAATGCTACAAATTAGTGGAAGAAAGTGTAGATGCAATAATCCATTTAGGTAAATATGGGATTGATGAATTAAAAAAAAGATTTTCTCAAACACAACATTTCATCATACCACATCACATTTACGAAAATATATACAATATTAAAATATCAAAAAAGGAAGCTAGAACTAAATTACATATCCCTTTGAATGATTTTGTAATCCTTTCTTTTGGTGCATTTCGAAATATAGAAGAAGCCCAAATGATCATTGATAGTTTTAAAATTGTTCAAATACCCAATAAAAGGCTTATAGCCCCTTCTATAGGCCAACCATTGAATCTTTATGTAAGACGCAGAAATATATTCAAATGGATATCAGCATGGCGAAAAAGTTTCCAATTAAAGCGGAAACACATATATTTTTCAAAAAAATTCGTCGAAGATAAAGAGGTCTCTTACTATTTTGCAGCATGTGATGTGGTCTTGATCCAAAGAAAAAAAATTCTTAATTCAGGTAATTTACCACTAGCATTTTACTTCTCAAAAGTAGTTATAGGTCCCAATATTGGCAATGTAGGTATTACATTAAGAGAAACCAATAACTATACATTCAATCCCAACAAACTTAATTCAATAACATCAGCCATTGAAAAAGCATATAGAAGTGACAGAAGTTCTATAGAAAAAGCAAATTACCTCTACGCAAAAGAAAAATTTACTTTAAATAAAATAGCTTTAATGCATATAAATGTATATAATACTCTATTAAATAAAAAATGAATAAAAAAAACTACTCTATCATTATTCCCCACCATAATATCCCAATTCTTCTACAAAGATGTATTGATTCTATACCACAAAGGAAAGATACAGAAATTATTATTGTAGATGATAATAGTAGTGAAGAATTTGTCAACTTCAATCATTTCCCTGGAAAAGAAAGAACAGATGTAACTATTATATTCACAAAAGAAGGGAAAGGAGCTGGTTATGCAAGAAATATAGGTTTATCACAAGCGTCCGGCAAATGGATTTTATTTGCAGATGCTGATGATTTTTTTAATTATTGTATAAAAGATGTCCTAGACGAATACATTGATTCCAAATACGATATCGTTTTTTTTAAAGTAAACAGCATACATTCTGACACATACGAAAGTTGCCACATAGGGGACCATATAAATAAATGGATTGATTTATACACAAAATCCCCTTTAGAATCTGAAAAATATCTCCGATTTGTTTGGGGAGAACCTTGGTGCAAACTCATTAAAAGGGATTTAATATACTCACATCAAATCAGATTCGAAGAAATAGAAGTTCAGAATGATACAATATTTTCATTATTAACTGGATTTTACGCTAACAACATCTCAATTGATAAAAGGCATATTTACAACTATACATATAGGCATAATTCTATTACTACGGTTTTCTCTGAAAAGAAACTTTTTACACGAATTCTTGTATGTGCAAAAAGAGAAATATTTTATAGGCAACATAATATCCACCTACATGATAATTGGATATGGGAACATTTAAACACATTATTATCTACCAATAAAGAACTTTATCTAAAAGGGATAAAGGAATTACAAGCACTTGGATTTAAAAAGGCTGAATTAAATCATAAACTTTCTATTTGGAAAATAAAACATCATTATTATAAACTAAAAAGAATCTTCCACATCAATGTATAATACAACAAATATCCCCTCTATTAAAACAAAAGCAATTCATATTGTAGTATGTATAAATGACGCATACTCACAACATTGCGCAGCAACTATTGCATCTATTTTTATAAATAATAAAAATGAAGTTATAAAAATACACGTTATTACAGACTATATTTCTAAAAAAAATCAAAGTCGACTAGAAAAGATAGCATTTAATTTTAATCAACAGATACAATTTTACACATTTAACAACTCTACCCTAAACAGATGGCCTTGTTTTAAAGATGGAATGCCACCACACGTTACAATCCAAACATATTATCGATTATTTATCCCTCAGATTTTACCTCTTAACATAAAGAAAACATTTTATTTAGATTGTGATTTACTCGTTTTACATCCTCTAAGAGAATTTTGGAATACAAAGATGCAAAATAAAGGAGTTGCTGCAATAGCAGATCAATGGACCGATTACATAGAAGCTGCTACAAGATTGAAATACAGAAATGATAGAGAATATTTCAATGCAGGAGTTTTACTTTTAAATTTAGAATACCTACGAAATCATAATTTTACAAATAATGCTATTGATTTCGTAACTAAACATGCTAATGATATAGTGTATCACGATCAAGATGTTTTAAATAAGCTTATTGGCGAAAATAGAATAATTATGCCCGTCAAATGGAATGTATGTTCATTTAAAATTAATGATAAGATTCCCCATATCTACAATGCAACCATGAATGATGCGCGAAAGGATCCATATATTATTCATTTTTTCGCTCCCATAAAACCATGGAACCAGGATTCTAGTCATCCTTATAGATCTTATTACTATTATTTTTTACAGTTTACTCCATGGAAACATGAAGTTAAATGCCATTATTCATTAAAAAATACCATTCGAACTTTTTTAATCAAGATTGGTCTAAGAAAATCCCAATATGCAATAGCACCTCAATCATATATGAAATAATATTTTAGATTAAAATATACTTTTAGATTATGAAAAAGCAATATGATTATTTAATAGTTGGCTCTGGACTGTATGGTGCTACATTCGCTCATCTAGCATGTAAATATGGGAAAAAATGCCTTGTCATTGACAAAAGGAAACACCTAGGTGGCAATATCTATTGTGAAAATATAGAAGGAATAAATGTACATACCTATGGCGCACACATTTTTCATACATCAAATAAAAAGATTTGGGATTTCGTCAACAGCATAACAGAATTTAATAATTTTACAAATTCTCCTGTAGCAAACTATAATGGTAAATTATACAATTTACCGTTTAATATGAATACCTTTTATCAAATGTGGGGAGTCCTAACCCCAGCAGAAGCACAATGTATAATAGAAGCTCAAAGACAAGAAGCGCTTAAAGAGATGAAAAAAAAAGGTATTAAAGAGCCTCGTAATTTAGAAGAGCAAGCAATATCCCTAATAGGGAAAGATATTTATGAAAAGTTAATAAAAGGATACACAGAAAAGCAATGGGGAAGAAAATGTACTGAACTTCCAGCATTTATTATCAAGCGTTTACCTGTACGGTTTACTTTTGACAATAATTATTTTAATGATATCTATCAAGGTATTCCAATTGGTGGATATAACAAGCTAATTAATGGATTATTGTCAGGTATAGAGGTAAAATGTGAAACTGATTTTTTTTCTAACAGAAATTATTTTGAGAATATTGCAGAGAAAACTGTTTTTACCGGAAAGATTGATGAATATTATAATTATCAATATGGAAAGTTAGAATACCGAACGGTTAAATTTAAAACACAAATATTGAAATGTTGCAATTTTCAAGGAAATGCAGTCATTAACTACACATCCTCAGATATTCCGTATACACGTATCATAGAACACAAACATTTTGAATTTGGAAAACAACTTAATACTGTAATATCCAAAGAGTATCCCTCAGAATGGTCTCCTGGAAGTGAACCCTTTTACCCTATAAATGATTCCAAAAATTCAAAAGTTTATTCATTATATAAAAACCTAGCCAGCAGTAAAAATAATATAATATTTGGAGGTAGATTAGCCGAATATAAATATTATGATATGCATCATATTATTGGAAAAGTACTAAGTACAAAAAATATATAATTATGGATAATATAGCAGCATGTATCGTAACATATAATCGAAAAGAATTATTAATAAAATGTCTAAACTCAATTATATCTCAAACACAAACAGTACAAGAAATTATAATAGTAAATAACTGTTCTACAGATGGAACCAAAGATATGCTTTTTTCAAAAGGATATATATGTCCCATTAATGAATATACATCAGAAGATGCAAGCATATATATATCTAATTATAAAATATCAAAGACGCAAAATATCCAGATACGGCTTATTGATAAAATATTAAACGAAGGTGGAGCCGGTGGATTTTATACTGCGATGAAAACAGCATATGAATTAGGATATGAATGGGTATGGTTAATGGATGATGACGGAATACCTAATAATAATCAGATAGAGGAATTACTTAAAAAGAGTAAAAAATATAATTTATTGTTTTGCAACGCATTAGTATGCAGAATAGATGATCCAAATCAATTAGTATTCGGAATCAACAAGAAATATAAGAGTCATCAATTCCAAGACAACGAAATTGAATATGGAGAAATGAATCCCTATAATGGAACACTTATTCATCATTCTGTTATGGAAAAAATAGGATTTACCAAAAAGGAGATGTTCATTTGGGGAGATGAAGTTGAATACATGCAACGAGCTATTAAAAATGGATACCCACTGGTTACTATATGTACAGCGATACATTATCATCCTAAAAATCAGAGTAATTCTATTAATATCATACCTCTCTTAAAATATAAAAAAATTAGAATTCCAAATCCTAAATTTTCACACCATTACTATAGAAATCTTGGATATATAAAAAGAAATTATGAATCGTATAAAAAGGTTCTTAAATGTTTCATATCGTATTCACTTACTTATCTAATACGACTGAATTTCAAAGAATACTATAAATTTATAAAATATTATAGTAGAGGAGTTAGAAATCGATATAATTAAGTGTATGAAAATAGACTATATATTAATATATATACTATTTGTTATATTCCTATATATAGAAGGTAAATTCATATATAGGAATAAACAGAACAAAAATATATTACCACTTATATCAATAATTCTTTTTTATTCACTCATAGAATCTATACGTTATGGAAGAGGGGTTGATTATTGGGGATATCGTATTACCTACAAAGTAGGTATCTCAACAGGACAATATTTCTTTGATATCACAAATTCTTTATTCAGATTCCTAAATCTAACATTCAATGATAGTCTGTTTGCTTTCGCCTTATGTTACATGCTCAGTATAGTACTCATTGTAAATAAATACAAATATTGGTTTCCATACCTCCTACCACTATTTTTTATATTTACTGTCATAGAAAGCGAATGTTTCATCAGACAATTTTTTGCAATGTCTTTTGCTAATTTTGCCTTTCTGAATTTAATCAAAACGAATAAAATTAATAAAATTTTATTCGTTTTATTCGCTATTATAGCTTTCTTTATACATTCATCAACTATCTTCTTTATACTCATTATCCTTATTCTTAATTTCATCAAATATCCTATCAATTATAAATATTCAATCTCTCTATATATCCTATTCGCTTTATTTATTGATATTGCACAAACAAATATATTGCCATTTTTATTATCTTCAATAGATATAGGAGATAATAAATTTAGTTCATACATTTCTCTATCTGAAAGATGGTTTGGCAAAGAAGCCATAAATGATATTTATAATCAAAAATGGTACATGCAGTCTCTAAATATAATCTTTGACATTTCTTTAATTTTTTCTGGATACAAACTTATAAAAGAAAACCATTTTAGTCATAGAACCACTCTTATTTACAATCTTTTTGTCATTGGAGCAATATTATATAGAGCTTTTTTCAATATAGAATTAATACGTAGAATAGCATTTATGGAATATTTATGGGTATTTGTCATAGCTAGCTGCTTTCTCTATTTTTTCCACAAAAGAAAGAACAATATAATAGATGTTATCACAATTATAATAGTACTATTGTACACAATAGCCATTTTTAGCAAATTCTTGACAGAAACACATTTTAATAATTTTATTTGGGATGCATATGGAAATACCTAAAATTAGTATTATAGTTCCCATTTATAAGGTTGAAAAATATCTTGAGCGATGCATAGAGACCTTAATAAATCAATCCATTAAAAACATTGAAATTATTTTAATAAATGACGGCTCTCCAGACAATAGTTCTGAAATTTGTGATAAATATGCCTTAACAGATTTACGAATCAAAGTCATTCATAAAGAAAACGAAGGCTTAGGACTAGCTCGGAATACAGGATTAGAAGTAGCAACAGGTACATACATTGCCTTTGTAGATTCTGATGATTATGTAGATATAAATATGTACAAAAAATTAGCAGAATATGCAGACAAACATCACTGCGATGCTGTTTTCTGCAATTTTTATACAGAAATAAATAATGGGAAATGGCGTAATAGTTCTGAAGTATCTGATTATGAATTGTGGGAAAAAAGCAAAATCCATTCATTTATGTTAGACATGATAGCTTCAAAGCCGCATGAAAAACTAGAACGCAAATACCAAATGTCTGTATGGCATGCAATATATAAACATACCATCATTGATAAAGAAAATATTAGATTTTTATCTGAAAGAGTAGTTGTGTCAGAAGATATACCTTTTCAAGTTGATTTTTTATCAGCTTCTAATAGAATAGGCTATATTCCCAATGCCTATTATTACTATTGCAAAAACGATAATTCTCTTACAAAAAACTTTTTGACAGAGAAATATGATAGATTTAAAAATCTTAGAAATCATCTTTTAATGAAAAATTCGACAATTGAATACAAACAAAGAGTAAATAAACTTTTTATTGGATATTGTCGTAGCTACATAACAGAACTAATAAACTCTAATCAAAATAACAAAAAAGGAATCCTTAATATCATTGTAAAAGATCCTATTTGGGAAACAATAAAAAGAGAATATAAAAGCAGCTATCTACCCATATATTCAAGAATATATTATAAAATAATTTTATCAAAAAATAGTAGAATACTGTTGATATATTCATCATTTATTAATCTAATAAAGAAAATAAGAAAATGATAAATTCTATTGAAAAATTACATTCATATAAAACAGAAGATTTAAAACGATACGGTAACCACAAGCCTACATTCAAGGATTTAATTTTACATAATGAAAGCTGGTACATATACCAGTATATCAAACACCTACGCTATGTAGAATATTACAGAAATACAAAAAAATCAAAAATTTTATTCTTATACCACTTCTTTAAATATAAAAGATTAGGGTTCAAACTAAAAATAACGATTTATCCTAATACAGTCGGACCAGGTTTCCGTATTTATCATGTTGGAGATTTTATTCACGTAAAACCTACTTGTCGTATTGGACGTAATTGTACAATATTACCTGGAGTTGTCTTTGGAAACAAATATGAACAAGCAGACAATGCCCCAGTAGTGGTAGGAGATAATTGTTATTTGGGACTTGGAGCCAAAATATTTGGTTCAGTCAAAATAGGTAATAATGTAACAATTGGTGCTAATTCTGTTGTTACAAAAGACATCCCAGACAATGCTATTGTAGGAGGAATACCAGCTAAAATTATAAGATTTAAAGGCAACGCCAATAAAGAAAGAGAATAATAAAGATAATTTCCCTATACCGAAATTTATAAAAGATAGTCTCTCATTAGATTATGAAACAACGAAACCCTAGTATAGATATATTAAAATGTATAGCTGCCCTGCTTATTACCAACTCACATATGGAGTTACTGTATGGCAAATATAGTGTCATGGCAACAGGAGGAGCTATTGGTGACGTATTATTCTTTTTCTGCTCAGGATTCACGCTTTTCTTAGGAAGAATGGGGCGATTTGATAATTGGTATAAAAGAAGAATCAATAGAATATATCCTACAGTCTTTGCTTGGGCAATAGTACAAGAGTTTATTTTCAATTATCACAAAGACATAAAATATATAATTATACATGGAGGCGGATGGTTCGTCACCTGCATTATGATCTATTATGTTATCCTCTACTTCATCCAAAGATATATGCTCAACAATTTAAAATTGGTATTTGGCATAGCAACCACAATATGCATAGCTTGGTACATAGCCATAGACAGACCTGTAGATTATAATATGTATGGTAATACTTATTTTAAATGGTGCCATTACTTCCTTTTCATGTTAATGGGAGCAATATTAGGAATTAATCATAAAGAACGAACTTACTCTTTTAAATGGGACACATTCAAATTAGTTAGTTCCATTGCCATTTACTATACTTATTTATTCATTGGTCGAAAAATCACAATTGTAAACGAATTCCAGATACTCTCATTAATTCCTCTATTAATGACTGTATTTTATTTTTATAAAATATGCAATAGCAATACCTTAAAGCACTGTTATAAACATAGAATAGGAGGCTATTGTATTAGACTTATCGGTGGATTATGCTTAGAAATATACTTAATTCAAGGAGCATTATTTACAGACCAAATGAACTTTATTTTCCCTTTAAATTTAATCATTATGTTTGGTATCATATTAATAGGAGCATACCTATTACGCTGCTGTGCACGTATCTTTAGCCAAACATTTAAAGATGGTGAATATAACTGGAAAGATATTATAAAAATACTCAACTGACATGCACACACCTAAAGTATTGGTTGTTGCTACTTCCCGCAAGACACGAGGTGGCATTACTTCCGTAGTGAAGGCCCATGAAACAAGTGAGCAATGGAAAAAGTATCATTGTAAGTGGATTGAGACACATAGAGATGGAAATAATATAAGAAAACTATGGTATTTAGGAACAGCACTAATTGAATACATTTGCCTATTACCATTTTATGATATAGTACATATACACGTAGGATTAAGAACTTCCGTTAGAAGAAAATTAATATTTGCACATATTGCACGTTTACTAAAGAAAAAAATCATCATTCACTTTCATCCAGCAACAGAAAAACATCTATTTGATCCTGAATTCAATGCTAATATCAAAAAGTTATTCAACATATCTGACAAACTATTAGTTTTATCTCCCAAATGGATAGAATGGATAAATGAAGCTTTCCCTAAAAACAGATATAACATGGAAGTAGTTTACAATCCATGTCCCAATGTAAAAAGAAATGATCAAAGAGATAAATATATTTTATATGCAGGGATTTTATCTGACAGAAAAGGATATAACAGGCTTATGGAAGCCTTTAGTAAGATTGCAACAAAATATTCAGATTGGAAAATTGTATTTGCCGGAAATGGAGAAATCGACAAAGGAAAAGCATTAGCCATTCAATTTGGAATAGAACAACAAACCATTTTCCTAGGTTGGATAACAGGAAGCGACAAAGAAAACGTGTTTCAGCATGCTTCTATTTATTGTTTACCAAGTTGGGGAGAAGGATTCCCAATGGGAGTTTTAGATGCAATGGCCTATGGAATCCCTGTGGTTACAACCCCTGTAGGCGGGTTAGAAAAAGTATTTCACAACGAAATTGATGCAATGATTTACGATACGTATGATTTGGACATGTTAGCAGAAAAATTAGAATTACTAATAAGATCGGAAGAATATAGATACAGCATGTCCCACGAAGCCGATAAATTAGTGTATAATGACTTCAACATAACCAATATCTGCAATAAAATTGAGAAAATATATGAAAGCATGTAGTCCGCAATTAGCAAAAGCAAAGTATTGTACCGGATGTATGGCGTGTAGTGATATATGCCGTCATGACGCTATAAAAATCGTAGAAAGGAACTGCTTACCATTTGTACAAATTGATGCAGATAAATGTATAAACTGTGGTTTGTGCCAAAAAGCATGCCCAATAGTAACCCCGATCAACAAGAATCGATTTGAGGACATGAAAGTGTATGGCGGATGGGCAAACGACGAGCAAACACGTATAGATGCAGCTTCCGGGGGTGGATTCGCCGGACTAGCACAGAGTTTCTTCCATTTACATAAGGAAAAAGTAGCAGTAGTTGGTGCTACGCTTACAAATAACAGAGTGTATCACATATTAATAGAACAAGAAAAAGATATACCATTACTAACCAATAGTAAATACATACAAAGCAACACTAAAGGAATATATAAAGCAGTAGCCGAAAAACTAAAAAATGATTATTGGATTTTATTTTCGGGATGTCCCTGTCAAATAGCAGGACTATATGGCTACTTAGGCAAAAAATACCGGAATTGTGAGCGTCTTGTAACTATCGAAGTGGTGTGCCATGGAATTGCCAGCCATGAGGCATTAGACCTACACTTGGAATATTATAACTCATCACGCATAT
This sequence comes from Bacteroides eggerthii, assembly GCF_025146565.1. Lineage (NCBI taxonomy): Bacteria > Pseudomonadati > Bacteroidota > Bacteroidia > Bacteroidales > Bacteroidaceae > Bacteroides > Bacteroides eggerthii. The sequence continues at coordinate 3,148,538 of NZ_CP102258.1, forward strand.
ATCGTTTTCGTGATAAGCGAAAAGGAACACAAGATTGGAAGTTCTCGCAATGTACTACTATTGAACAAAATGGAAAAGAGGTAAAACTAAAAAGAGAAGAAGACATGTTCTATGCTATTTATGCAGGCTGGATGCTTGACAGAAAAAGCTGTAGCAATTGCCAGTTCTCAGAAATAAACAGAGTAGCCGATATCACAATTGCAGACTTTTGGGGATTGCCAGTACCGGACTATTACAAACAAGGTGTTTCACTCATTATTGCAAATAACGCCAAGGCAGATTCTTTAATAAGAGAAGCGGATGCCATTTATACATTCGAAGATTCATTACGTACTGCTATTGACGGAAACCCACACCTATTTACCGGCTATAAATTTATCCAATATCATCCAATAGTGGTATGGCCAAACTTTTTCAGAAAAGTTCTTCCCAAAAAATTACGTTTCAATATATTGACTAATAGAATGCCTCATAAACTATCATGGGCTTTCTACAAACTGGCAACAATATATTCAATAAAATATAGAAAAAAGCAAACAATAAATAGACTACAAAACAAAGCTCCTCATTTGTTAAAAAAAGCAAATAGAGGGGGGGGGGTAAAATGGCCGATATCTAAATTACAACAAAATATATAACTATGAAAATTGGAATAATCACCATTTGTAAGGTTAACAATTATGGAGCAGAACTACAGGCCTTTGCTACCCAAAAACGATTGGAACAAATGGGACATAAAGCAGAAATTATAGACTATCTCTACTATAAAAATTGGCAATTTAAAGATACTACTTTATCACAACCATTTATAACAATAAATACGAAAGGAAAACTAATGTATTGGCTAAAGTATCGGTTAGCGAGCTGGGCAGTAGATAAAATACTACCTATAGTCAATAAAAATGAAAAACGAAGAAAACAGAATTACCAATCATTTATAGATTGTGGATGCTATTCGCAAAAATATATATCAATGGATGAACTATATCATGCCAATATGGATTATGATATTTACATAGTGGGAAGTGACCAAGTATGGAATCCTTCAGCATCTTCCTCTATTGAACCCTATTTCCTGACTTTTGCTCCCCAAAAGGCTCCGAAATTGGCCTATGCATCTTCTTTTGGTGTATCATCAATTGCTCCTGAATTGTCCAAACGTTATACGGAATTATTGAATAACCTTAATACGATTGCAGTAAGAGAACAAAGTGGGGTGGAACTTGTAAAACAGTTAACCGGAAGAGAAGCCCAATTGGTTGTCGACCCTACTTTATTATTAAATAAAACTGATTGGAATCCGTATATGAAACCCGTAAAGGGAATATCACCTTTCAACTATGTATTGGTCTATGAACTATTACCTTCTCAAATTTTATTGGATATAGCAGTAAAAGTAGGAAAAGAGAAAAATATACCAGTATATTGCATTTGCAAACGAGCATATGGAATTAAAAAAAATCCTGATACCATTAATATATTGGATGCCGGACCTGCCGAGTTCCTATGGTTAATAGCAAATGCCACTTGCATGATTACTAATTCTTTTCATGGGACTGCATTTTCAGTAAACTTCGCAACACCATTCTGTTGTGTGCTCAACCGTAAAAGAAATAACAATGGACGTATGGCCTCTTTATTATGTAAACTGAATTTGGAAGATCGCATTTTGTACGAGGACAAGGCAACAGACTTTAATGTCACGTCTGTATATAAAGAAGTGGATAATAGAGTTCTAGACACATTAGTAATCGATTCAATAAATTATCTCAAAAAAGCCATAGGCAATTAAAGAATGCTGAATATTATTATCAACGCATACGCCTGTTCTCCCAACATGGGGAGTGAGCCTGGTATGGCTTGGAATTGGTGTATAAATCTTGCCAAACACTGTGAATTACACATCATCACAGAAGGAGAATTCAAGGAGAAAATAGAAACTGCACTCCCTACTCTACCCCAAGGAAAAAATATGCACTTCTATTATAATCCGGTATCGGATGAAATAAGAAAAATGTGCTGGAATCAAGGTGACTGGCGTTTTTATAAATACTATAAACAATGGCAATGGAAAACCTATGAAATGGCTAAAGATATCATTGCCAAACAAAAAATTGACATTATACATCAGCTGAACATGATTGGTTTCCGCGAACCGGGTTATCTGTGGAAAATAGAAAATAAACCGTTTGTATGGGGACCCATTGGAGGTATGAAACAATTTCCTGAAGCCTACTTGCAAGGGAGTGGCATAAAGATGCAAGTGTTCAACAAACTAAAAAACAAAATCAATATTTACCAAATAAAGCATGACAAAAGAGTACATCGAGCTTTAACTAAAGCAGATCTATTAATAAGTTCCATACCGGACTCCTATTATGCTATAAAAAAATACAAACACTTAGAATCTGTTATTATTCCCGAAACCGGATGTTTTAAAAGCGAGCTACTTGAGACTAAAATATACGACATAAATAAAGAAAGTCTTCATCTTATCTGGGTAGGCAAGTTTGATTTCAGAAAACAACTGAGAATAGCTTTAGAAACAATATCTCACTTAAAACATCTGAAAAACCTTCAACTTTCAATATGTGGTATGGGAAGTGAGCAACAAAATACTTATTATAAAAAGATAGCCACTAATTTAGGAATAACACAGCAAATAATCTGGCATGGAAACCTGAATAATACCAAGGTACTGGCATTAATGAAAAAAGCAGATTTATTTTTCTTTACCAGCGTCAGTGAGGATACATCAACAGTTGTACTAGAAGCTATCAGTAGCCAACTGCCCGTATTATGTTTTGACGCCTGCGGATTTGGACATGTCATTAATGAAAAGGTAGGAATAAAAATCCCATTAAGTACCCCCAAACAATCAGTACATGATTTCGTCGAAAAAATAAGTTACTTATATCAGAATAAAGAAGTTCTTCAAGAATTAGCAAGCAACTGTAAGCAAAGGCAAGAGGAACTTTCATGGGAGAATAAAGCCAAACAAATGGTGGCATTATATAACCAAATTTTAAACGGCAAATAAACAATGAACAACAAAAAAAATTGCACAGGAACAGCATAGCTTACACACAAAGCTTTCATAATGCAATATGATGCGAATCAAGAGTTGATATTAGGGACAATATATTAAATGATGCTAACAAAAAAGTGAGACAAGATAACAGATAAAGTAGCAGAAGTATATAGAGAATGAGTTCCGTCCCCAATAATATGAAAATAATAAAAGCAAAAACAAGAGGTCGGAGATTTTTCGCTATATTTGTGGCATATAAAAAGAAAGAGGGAAAGAAAAAATGCAGTTCAAGCTTACAAATATAAATAAGATAAAGAATGCCACAATCGAATTGAATGGCTTGACCATCATTGCCGGAGTGAATGATTCAGGAAAAAGCACAATAGGAAAAATGTTATTTGCCCTGACCAAAGCGATAGGAAATATGGGGAACCATAACGATGAGCAACGATATAGAAGAATCCGATTTCAAGCAGCAATGTTATACAATCAGTTATCTTCCATTGAAAAGAATCTGCAAATAAATATTAAGGAGAAATTAATTCTTCCTCCAAACATCAATGAGTTCATGGAGGAACTAATGGATGCAACCATTGCTGATAACTTATTATTAGAGGAAAAAGAGAAATTTACAGAACATATAGATATCACTCCTCAACAAAAAGCAAGAATCCTAAGATATCTGGAAAACATAAAGGAGGAGATACAGGAAAATAAAGAGCCGCAAAACATATTGAAAAAGGAGTTTGAAACAATCATAGAAGCCGAATTCCTGAATAATATCTGTACAAATGGCACAGAACATTCCGAAATAGCTTTTTACGAAGGAACACATGATAACAATGTGTTCATCTCTCTTGAAAAGAATAAAATAAAAGACATTTCTGCTACAAATTTGACGGAATTCCAAATAAATGACGCAACCTTTGTGGAATCTCCTCTGTACATTCATTTATTGGACATACTGGCTTCTGCACAAACACTGAAGGAAAAAAGATACAGCACTGCTATATTCAGGCCGCTTGTCAATTATCACGTAAAGGATATGGCTCAAAAACTAGATGCCATAAAGTATCCCTTCTTGGCTCCTTCCCTATTTGATGACAAAATGAATGCCATAGGAGATATAACCGGGGGCAAATTTGAGTTTGACAACAAAACAAGAAACTTGTTTTGGAAAAAAGAAGGCGTAAAGTATTCGCCTGTCAACGTGGCCTCAGGTATAAAAGCCTTCGGAGTCATGCAAATATTAATGGAGACACAAGCTATTAATGAGAATAAAATACTAATATGGGACGAACCCGAAAACCATTTGCACCCTGAATGGCAAATAAAAATAGCACAATTGTTTGTTGAAATAGCTAAAGCGGGAGTTCCAATTCTTATTAGTTCCCACAGCCCCTACTTCATCCAAGGTGTGAGGTATTTTACCGAAAAACATGAATTGAACAAGTTTGTGAATTATTATTTAGCAAAAGAAACGGAAGATGGATTGAGCGAATTAGAGGATGTAACGAAAGACTTGAACCAGATATTTGTCAAACTGGCACAGCCTATGAACGAAATTATAAACATAGGAATGTGATGGAGAAAACTGAACTGACACCTGAACTGATTTTCGAGGAAATTGCAACAAAATCAGAAACACCGACAACATCTATATGTACTTTACACAATCCTTGCCACCCAAATCCGAAATGCACCTCCATACAACAAACAATGGTTTTGAATTTCGATCGGATAGAAAGTAATTGGCATCAAAAAAAGAAAGAACCCAATACTGATTCTGTAGATGCACTAACCTATACATCCAACAAATTGTGCATGGTTGAATTAAAAGGATGGAAAAGTTTTCTGGAGCATCAAAACATCTCACACAAAGAAAAGGCTACCGGACATGAAAAAGAAATCTTGAACAAACGTATAGATAAACAAAACCAGAAGTACAAATTGCAAGACAAATTGTTGGAAAGTATTAGCTTGTGCGAAGAAATAATAGGAATAAAAGACATAAAGCAATTGGTTTCGATTCTCTATATCCTTGTAACAGATATAAATCCATATCAGAATGCCATTTCATCATTGACACAACAATTAAACATGTTGGCGAATACAGCAACAGATTGGGAAACTGTATGCGCCAGCAAAATGTCACAGCATTTTACAAACGAAACCAAAACAATAAAAGGCATTAAAACGGCATTCATCTATTGTAAAGAGTTTGATAAATTCATCAAAACAATCGACTCAAAGGGGAACACTCAGAGTAAGGATAAAGAACTGCAAGAGATATCCCAATAGGCTACACTCTTACATATTTGATGGCCCCTTTTGATAATAAAATTTCCATTTATCTATATTTTTCACATTTTTTCTTGGTTATCCTATACTTTTGAGTTAATTTTGCCGCATATATTTATACCTCATTATATATGTCTGTCCTATTAACCTTTTGTGTGACAGGCAATAGCGTAGCGTACTCTGCGGTAAATACAGCTTTCCAAAAACATGTTGAAATTAAAAACTGTTTCACTTCTGGGACACAGAAGCGAACTTGATGCATTGCCAAAAGGTAAGTTGCTGATAAACACTATCAATGCCCACTCATACAATACGGCTCAAAAAGATATGGCATTTGCCGAAGCATTGCTGAATGGAGATGCCTTGATTCCGGACGGTGCAAGTATCGTATTAGCCTTTAAGCTTTTGAGACATAGAAAAATAGAACGGATTGCCGGTTGGGATTTATTTCTCCATGAAATGAAGAAACTGAACCGGGAAGGCGGCGTCTGTTTCTTTTTAGGCAGCAATGAAGATACATTAAGAAAAATCAAGGTAAAGGCTGTCAGGTTATACCCCAATATCCGGGTAGAGACCTATTCCCCACCCTACAAGGCAGAATTCTCAGAGGAAGACAACCGGCAGATGATAGAAGCTGTGAACCATGTAAAACCCGATTTACTATGGGTGGGCATGACTGCACCCAAACAAGAAAAATGGGTATACGCGCACCTGAAAGAGTTGGATGTGAACGGACCGATAGGCACCATCGGCGCTGTGTTCGATTTCTTTGCAGAAAACATACAGCGTGCACCGCTGTGGTGGCAGGAGCATGGTCTGGAATGGTTGTACCGACTGATGAAAGAACCCAAAAGAATGTGGAGAAGATATGTCATAGGGAATGCCCTCTTTCTGGGATACTTATTAAAAGAAAAAATATCAAATTAATAAAAGACACAGAATGAAAAAAGTAGCATTAATCTCCGGCATCACCGGACAAGACGGTTCGTTTCTTGCCGAACTTTTAATTGATAAAGGTTATGAAGTTCATGGCATATTGCGCCGTTCGTCTTCCTTCAACACCGGGCGTATCGAACATCTTTATCTGGATGAATGGGTGCGTGATATGAAAAAAAACCGTCTGGTGAATCTGCACTATGGAGATATGACGGACAGCAGTTCACTGATACGTATCATTCAGCAAGTGCAACCGGATGAGATTTATAATCTTGCCGCACAAAGCCATGTAAAGGTATCTTTCGATGTGCCCGAATATACGGCAGAAGCCGATGCAGTAGGTACATTACGCATGTTGGAAGCTGTGCGTATTCTGGGTATGGAAAAAAAGACAAGAATTTATCAGGCTTCTACCTCCGAACTGTTCGGTAAGGTGCAGGAAGTGCCGCAGAAAGAAACAACTCCTTTCTATCCGCGCAGCCCGTACGGTGTAGCCAAACAATATGGTTTCTGGATTACGAAGAACTACCGCGAAAGCTATGACATGTATGCCGTAAACGGGATTCTTTTCAATCACGAAAGCGAACGTCGCGGCGAAACATTCGTAACCCGCAAAATTACACTGGCCGCAGCACGCATCGCACAAGGTTTCCAAGACAAACTGTATCTGGGAAATTTGGACGCACGCCGCGACTGGGGATATGCCAAAGATTATGTGGAATGTATGTGGCTCATCCTGCAACATGACAAACCGGAAGACTTCGTCATCGCTACCGGTGAGATGCACACCGTACGAGAGTTTGCTACACTTGCCTTTAAAGAAGCCGGCATAGAGCTGCGCTGGGAAGGCGAAGGTGTGAATGAAAAAGGCATCGACGTGAAAACCGGCAAAGCATTGGTAGAGGTTGATCCGAAATATTTCCGTCCCTGCGAAGTGGAGCAGCTATTGGGTGACCCGACCAAAGCAAAAACATTGCTGGGCTGGAATCCTACTAAGACAAGTTTTCCGGAACTTGTAAAAATCATGGTGGCTCATGATATGAAATTTGCAAAGAAGCTGTATCTGAAAGCACAGACAGAAGAATAAATACATACTTTTCTAAAGTGTAATACTGTGAAGAAGTACTTATTAGTAATCTGGTTGATTTCCTGCTGTATAACAATACGGGCCCAATACTCCATAGGCAACACCGGCCTACTGAACATCCCCACTGCCGACATGCAGGAGACCGGCACTTTCATGGGTGGCGGAAACTATCTGCCCAATGGCATGACCCCATTCAACTTCAACACAGGAAATTATTTCATCAACATAACATTTCTGTCAATACTGGAGATGAGCTATCGGTGCACCCTGTTGAAAATAACACGATATGACGGAAAAAAAGGATATTTCCAGCAAGACCGTTCAATGACCGCACGCCTACGCCCGCTAAAAGAAGGCAGATTTCATCCTTCAGTAGTAATCGGTGTGGACGACCCTTTCAAGAATACGGGAAATAATTACTTCGGTACCGTATACGGAGTATTGACCAAAAGTTTCTCCATAGCCGGAAGGGACAGGCTTGCATTGACTGCCGGATATTATATTCCGATAAACGACCGGAGCATACAGAAAGGCCCGTTTGGCGGCATCAGCTACTCTCCCGCCTTTTACAGGGAAATGGCGTTCATGGCAGAATATGATTCCGACGGATTCAACATAGGAGCCGCCACCAGATTATGGAAACATATCTCATTGCACATCTTTACCAGAGACTTCAAATGTGTGTCAGGCGGAATACGGTACGAGTGTAAGCTATTGCACTAAAGAAACGGATATTTATGAAAAAACATTCTATATCATATCTGCTTTTCTCCATTTGTTGCTTACTTCCCAATGCCATAGCCAGCGCCCAATCCGTCACTGAGAAGTTGAAAGCTATCGGCATGGAGAATATCCGTTATGCAGAGACCGGAGAATGCATAACCGTCACTTTTGAAGACAATGTGTATCGGAGCACTTACCAGGGAATAGGAGAAGCGATAGATGCCTGTTTGGAAAGCAATGTAAACAAAAGCCTGCAACTGGTTGCACTGGAAAACCAAATACCTCAGTTATGCATCAGTCTGCCGGACACCTTGCTGAATGATTATCGGGAAGAAAAGATCTCTCTGATGCAGGTGTATGCAGAAATGGGCATCAGCATTGATACCGACCATGCCATGAAAGCCGTAGAAAACGCAAAGGAAATTGAAAACCCTTCGGCATGGAAAGTGGATGTCATCGTATATCCCGAACTGTTCTTGAAGAATAACAGCCTGAACAAACTATATACCTACGCCGTCAACCTCAGCCCTGCCATAGAAATGGGACTGTGGAAAGGTGGAAAACTGACAGCGCAAGTTGTATTCCCCATAGCTGCCAACCTATATGGGGAATATAAAAAGATACATCCGGGCGTGATGACCTTGTCGCAAGAAGTAAGGTTCAGAAACAACCTCTTCGGGCGAATTACAGCCGGAAACTTCACTCACAATCGCATGGGTGCGCAACTGGATATGAAGTTCCGGACAGACAATGGCAGGCTGGAACTCGGAGCATTGGTAGGCGCAACCGTATATTCGGCTATCGTGGACGGTGAAGGATGGTACGTCAGCACTACTCCGAGAGTCAATGCCTTTCTCAAAGCAAGCGTATATGAGCCCCACACCAACCTGCAATTTGACTTGCAAGGCGGACGCTACATCTATGGAGATTACGGAGTGAGAGGTGACTGTACACGACATTTCGGAGAATATGCCATAGGGTTGTACGCATTGTATACGGGAGGAGAGATAAACGGCGGCTTTCACTTCGCCATACCTCTGCCCGGAAAAAGATGGAAACGGAACCATGCCTTCCGGATAAAACCCGCCGACTACTTTGCCTGGACATACAGCATGGTGTCTCATGGAAAATACATCAACGACCAAATGGGGAAAAGCTACAACATACGTCCGGATGAAAACAGAAGCAGCAACTTCTACCAGCCCGACTATATACGCCACTTCCTCATTAAGGAACAGGAAAGAAAAACTAAATAGAAATTATCAAGTATAAACTCTAATTAAAAACAAGAAGTTATGAAAATGAGAAACTTTTTCAGAATGGGAGTGTTGCTCACTGCAATCTGCCTGACCGCTGCCGGATGCGGTAAAGATGACAAAACTCCGGAACAACTTCCAGACCCGCTGGATACTACTACCGAATATTATCTGGTAGGTGTTGTGTCGTCTGCCGAAGGTGTGGTGAAGGGTGCGGAAGTGAAAATAACGGATGACATAAAAGCTACCACCGACGCACAAGGCAAATACAACCTGACCCTGAGCAAGACCGGTGACTACACCGTAACCGTAAAGGCAAGCAAGCTGGAGGATTTCAACACAAAGGTGAACATCGCATCATCCGCCAAAAACCGCAGCACTTTGACGCTCAACGTCAAAATGAGCAAGGTCGTAGAATATACTGCCCCTAAAGAAGCCGTATCGGGTCAGGAAACGAAGGTGGAAGTACCGGCAGCTACTGAAACGGAAACTCCCGCAGCCATTGTAACAGCTCCCGCCAACGCAGTGGATGAGGGTGTGAAAATCAGTGCCGGAGCCTATGAAGAGCCCAAAGCCAATGTATCCGCCCCTGTCACCAGTGAGAAGAAAGAGGTGGAACAGGTGGCAGTAAGCAGCATTGCCATCAAGGCAGAACCGGCAAATGCCACTGCCAAGAAAGATATCGTCATTGCTACGCCAAACCCAAGTGCGAATGTTTCCATCTATTTCGACCCGGACAACATGGTGGCTCAGAAGGATGCTACTCTCACCAGAGCATGGGAGGACCTGAATACGGAAGTGAAGTTCAACAACGGAAACTATGAAATCACCATTCCCACAGGCGCTACGATTGCCGGAAAATATGCCACACGCATAAAGGCCGAAAAAGTGACGAGCAAAGAAACGGTGGGCGAAGCCAACCTTGCCAACGGCGCGGAAACCGTAAAAAAGGATAACAGCGGAAATATATCCGGCATCAAAGATTTTGAAATAAAAGTTGCCATCAAAGCAGGATGGGAATACACCACAACTCCCGCCGCCGCACTGAAAGCAGCCGGTGCAGAGGATGAGAAACTGGCGGCAGCCATCGAAGCGCAAATCCAGTCTACGGAAGGCAACCCGCTTGTTTACACCGTAGAGCGTGTCCTGAAGACCAACATCAGCGGAAACAGCATTCTCTACTATCAGAACAAAGCCAAATACTGTACCAAAACATATACTTTCAAGATCATGGCAAACGGCGTCAAGAAGAATGTCACAATTGCATTGAAATGTTATACCGGATCTGAAGAAAAGTACACCAACCAAAGCAGTGACCAACATTCCGGTGGCGGTACACTCTGATTTGACTGACATAACCCGAAAGGAACAAACACCATAAATCAAAAACTGACCTATGACCATCGCCATTGATTTTGACGGCACAATCGTAGAGCACCGCTACCCTAAGATAGGAAACGAAATTCCTTTTGCCACCGATACGCTGAAAATGCTGATGAAAGATCATCACCGGCTGATACTGTGGACCGTACGCGAAGGAGAACTTCTGAAAGAAGCTGTGGAATGGTGCAGGGAACGGGGCGTGGAGTTTTATGCCATAAACCGGGATTATCCAGAGGAAGATGCTGCACATCATGGTTTCTCGCGCAAGGTAAAGGCGGATATCTTTATTGACGACCGCAATTTAGGCGGCCTGCCCGATTGGGGAGATATATACCGCATGATTCAGAAGAAACTGACATACGAGGAGTTATATCGCAATATGGATGAAGCTCCCCCAAGAAAGAAAGGCGGGTTCTGGAGCAGGTTTAGTTTTTAGAGGTGCACTAAAAAACCAGGGGGAGGTGTGCGGGAATGAAGTTCGACTATCATTCCCGCACACCTCCCCCCCCTTTTTTATATATTACCGGGCAGGGCGAAAAGAGAGGAAAAGCCTCTCAATAAAGATCGTGCTGTCCGACTTCCGCAAAGAGCGTTGCCAGTTTCTCGATAACCGGCTTGAGATAGCGTTCTCCCTTTTCCGCGGAAGCTTTCTTGGGGTTCCCCACTCCACTATCCACCGTAGCCTTATCCCAATGGCGGGGCGTCCATGCCACTTTCTCATTCAACGAAGCGATGGCAAACGGACGGGAAGCTCCGTCACCGGCCTCAGCAAGGTTCACCAGTTCGGGGTGATAGTACATCATGGCAGAAGTTTCCGATTCGCCGGCATGATCGTCTATGTCGGCCTCAAAATAGCCTTTGGTGGGAATGATGCTGAACCAATCGGTTGCCATAATCAGGAAGTCGGGATAAGTAACGGCAAGATCGCGAATCATCCCTTTGAAGTTGTTCCCGCCATGTCCGCCGAGGATCACCAGTTTGCGTATGCCCTGAACATAAAGAGAAGCTACAATGTCCTCCAGAATGGCCTGTTGGGTGGTATAACGGGTGTGAATACAAAAAGGAAGCTCGCGCTGTCCGGGGTTATGCGCACCGAAAGGTACGGGAGGCATCACCATGCAACGCACACCGGAACGTTCCAATGCCAGCGTAGCGGCATCTACGGCAATATCATGCGGAAGAATACAGTCTGTCAGATAAGGCAGATGCAGGTTATGAGGCTCGGTAGCCCCCCAAGGAAGAATGACAACATCATACTTCACATCTTTCACCTTCCCATAACAGGAAACGGTAAGATCAATTTCTCTTTTTTCCATACTACTTTATTTTAAAGGCTTCCACTGCAAACCGCACCGGATTTCCAGCGGTTCAGCCCTGTGTTATATAGTGAACGCTCACACTACTGTTTCCTATATTCCTTAGGCGACATGCCCGTATGATGCTTGAAATACTTTCCAAAAAATGACTGGTTGGCAAAATGCAGTTCATCGGCTATTTCCTGAATGCTCTGCTCGGATGATTTCAACAAGGCTTTCGCCTCCAGAATCACCAGACTGTCAATCCACTCGCCCGCCGTCTTGCCACTCACCTCTTTCACTACGGTAGAAAGGTGCTTGGGCGTGAGAAACATCTTGCCGGCATAATAGGCCACACTCCTCTCCTCTTTATAGCCCTCGGATACATACCGGATGAAGTGCTCAAACAAATCCTCCTTACGGCTTTTCGGGGTACGTTCCTTCGCGGTGTGCCCCTGATAAATATCATAGATTTCATAGAACAGCGCCAGCAACAATCCCTGCGTAATCTCTTTACGGTACGGATTGTCCTTCAGCCTCACTTTCCTCCACAGAAAAGAATGATATTCCTCGAATGCCTGTAACTCTTCGGCGGTGACCTTGATGCAGGGCCGCTCCTTTATCATGAAAAACATGGGGAACAGTTGCTGCATGGTGGGTATCACCACATCCATGAAGTCTCTGGACACCGCTATAAAGCTGCCGGAGAAGTCATCAGAGCGCTCACCTTGCTGCACAATCTGTTCGGGCAGGATGATGCAGAGCATTCCTTCCCTCATTTCATACTCCTGCAGATTGATATTCATCCTGCACCGGCCTTTCCGGCAGACTGCAAGACAGGCCGCATTCAGACGAGTGGGATATGGCGTAAAAGGAATGTCCCTGATATCATCAAAAATAGCAAAATCATTGCCGATAAAGTCAATCATAGGTAGATGTTGTATGCCGGATATGTCGACATTGCGTATCTGTTTTGTATTCATTGGTCTTGTGCTTTGCCGGCAAATATAGGATTATTCGCGAAATAATTAATTTAAAAATCGTGAATGTTATCCTAATTCATTATTTTAAATCCTATGAAGAATGTACGCGGTTGTGTAGGGCCGTAAAAATAACCGGCATCGCGGAATTCTCCCTTATCCAGATCTTTCTGAAAACTATTGAAGATGTTCTGCACGCCCGTATTCAGCTGGAATTTGATGTGGTCGTGCAGCACGAACGTATAATTCAGCTTCAGATTGAGGTCGAAGAACTGGGGCGTATTCTCCATGCGGTCTTTTTCGATATATCCGGCATAGTGCGGCACAATCATCTTGCCCGTATAAGTGCCGGACAGTGAGAAGTCGAAATTCTTCACCGGAGCAGACGAGAAAGTGAAGTAACCGTAATAATCCGGTGTGCGGGGCATGCGCTTGGTAGTCAGGTCCACACCGTCCACTTTTGTCCATGCCTCCTCGTGGGTGTAGCGGCTGCGCTGCGCGGTAAAGCCCAACTGGAACTGCGCTTCCTTGCCATGGGCAATCTTGGCGTCGAGGTTTGCTCCGTACACGCGGGCGCCATTGCCGTTACGGCGTTCTTTGATAACATCGCCTATGTCGTTCTTTCCGATGTCCTCAAGAACAAAAACATGGCGCAAGTCCGTATAGAAGCCCTCCACAAGTATGTTGGCCTGCCAATGTCCCAAATGAGTGGTCCAGTCCACCGACCCGCTGTAACTGTTGGAACGCTCTTCGCGCAGGTTGTCCGCCAGCTTGATTTGCACACCCTCACCGCCCACTGCTGTGACATGGAGGTCTTCATCATAGGCTTGCGGCGCACGAAAACCGGTGGAGTACGTCAGACGCGCCTGAAAATCCTCGGAAGGCTTATAGAGCAGATTGACGCGGGGACTGAAAATCAACTTGTCTATCAGATTGTGCTTATCCAGCCGGGCGCCCACCAGCATGGTCAGGACATTCATCTTCCATTCATTCTGCACAAAGGCACTGGCAATGCGGACATCCTGCTGCATGTCGCGGTGATAGCCCGTCATCACATCGTGCATGGAATTGTTCTGATACTCCAGCCCGCCCGTAAAAGTGGCGGGGGCAAAAAGGCAGTTATCCATATTGCCTACGTACATGCCGCCTGCCACCCAAGTCAAGTCTTTTGTCTTGCCGTAAGCGTTCAGGTCCTTCTGCGCACCGTAGTAGCTGTTGCGGTCGGTGTGCTGAATGGAGCCGTACAATGAGATCTTATGCTTATATTCACGCCAGAAGAGGTCGTAGCTCAAGCCACCGCTGTTGATGATATGCTTGGTTTGCTCTGTGATGTCCGTTTCGTGCGGCTGGAGGTCGAACTTATTGCCGCCGCGGCGGAACTCGTTCGTAGTGTGATATTCCAGATTGATGCGGCTGAAATGCGTAGGGCGGTAATAGGCGCGAAAGCCGAAAGTATTCATGTTCAGCTTGCCCAGTTCGGAGAAGCCGTCTCCATCGCGGTCGTAAGGATTGCGGTTGCGATAGCTTTCGTAAAGAGCGATGCCGTAGGAGTTGTCTTTGGCCACCAGAGAGACATTGGCGCCCATATACTGCTCCCATGACTTGCCGTCCATATTGGAGAACATGCTCGACACCTGAAAGGAATTATTGATAGGGTCTTTGGTAATGATATTGATGGTTCCGCCCACAGCATTCGCGCCGAACAGCGCCGAGCCGCCACCGCGCACCACTTCCACCCTCTCAATCATGTTCACCGGTATCTGTTCCAGCCCGTACACTCCACTCAAGGCACTGATAATGGGGCGACTGTTAATCAGGATCTGGGAGTAAGGCCCTTCCAGTCCATTGATGCGCACTTGCGGAAAGCCGCAGTTCTGACAGTTATTCTCCACACGCAGTCCCGACTGATAGTTGAGTGTTTTGGCAAGGTCGGTGGAATTCACCATTTCAAAAAGTTTGGTGCTCATCACGTTTACCACCACAGGAGCTGCCTTACGGCTCACTTCATTGCGATTGGCCGATACTACGACCTCATCTGTCATGAAGCTCTCCTCCTGCATCTGGAAATGTACAACGGCGGTGAAGTCTTTGTTCACCTCGATCTCCTTTTCCTGTGTTTTATAGCCTACCGCGGATACGCGCAAGGTGTATTTGCCCGCCGGAAGGTTCTTGAGTTCAAACTGGCCTTCTTCATTAGACACCGTTCCCTGTCCGCTGCCCACTATCAAAACAGTGGCATACGGTATGTTCTCCTCCGAGCCTTTCACAAGGACATGGCCGGAAATCATATTGCCTTCCCTGATGGGATTTGCAGCAATAGCTGCGTTGATGCTTGCCATGGCAAGCACCAGCGCCAATATATAATGTTTCATTTGAATAATCGCTTTTTTAAGTAAATACACACAATCAGCTTATACGCTCCGAACAACAGATGCTCTTGATATAAACCAATTGTAAACAGTTACGATCAATGGCAACGCAGGCATGGCAAATGCCCGACGTTGATGCGGAAAAATATCAAAGTGTAACGAAACAGGGGGGAGCGCGAAGTGAAATCACCCGGCACGTTTTGCCTTTTACGACAGGCGTGTCGGTTGCATTTTCGAGCACCCGCAGCAAAGCACGCATCGGATGCAACATTTCGCAGCAGTCCGGTTTGTCCGAACTGAAGTGGGACAACAGCCCTATGACAATCAGCGAAGTGGCAGAATGTGAGTGCTGGTTGTGGAAAGGGTGCGAGTGGGTAATCAGCACCCCATTAACGTAGTGGACGTGAGTGAAAGCCGTCACACTTGCCTGATAGGCCACAAAGAGTGCCAGCAAGCATAATGCGCATATTGTTCTTTTCAATCCTCTCACGTCCTTATTATCTTGTTTGTTCTATCCGGGTTGCAAAGGTACGAATTATTCCTGAACTTTACCAAAGAGAAACTCATAATCGCGTTTGGAAGCAGGAGCCGCCCATTCCTCCGGAACAAATTTCCACTGGCCGAGCGCACGCGGTTCGATTACCTTCTTCCGTTCTATGTATTGCATCAGATAGTAACGCAAATCCTTATCCGTAGAACGGATGATACGTTCTTTCAATTTGTCCTGAGGGATTCCCGCACCTTTGGTCAGCAGTTCCCCACCGCCGTTGCCCCGGTAAGAGTTGAGAGCCACCGCATACATCTTGTCCATATCGAACGGAGTGCCGTCGGCCATGCTGTGAATGGTCACTTTCTGTCCCTCCGGTTTCGTCACATCCACTGTATAGACGATGCCTGCCGCCGAATCGAAATTAAAGCTGAAATTCTTGAAAGACGCCCTGTCTGCCGCACCTTCGCGCGGCTTGTCGCGGAACAGCAGGATGTGGTCGTCGGGAGAAGCCATACGGTTGGTCCACAGGGCATAAGACATTTCCAGAACATCGTGTATTTCCTTGCCCGAAAGGCGCATGGTGTAGAGCATATTCTCGTACTTATACAGGTTGAACATGTCGTACACATAGACATCCCCTTCCTCAATCCGGGTGTCGTAGGACAGAGGAGCCGCCAACGAAATATCCGCACCGCTGATGTTAAGCTGTAAAGTATGGATCAGGTCGATGAAAGCAGAAGAGCCGAAGTAAGCGGGACGGGTGGAGATTGTCTCCGTCAAATGCCCTATCTTCTTCGATACGAAATTCTGGATGGTGGCGTATTGCGACGCAAAATGCTTCATGAAGTCCTCACTGATGCCGTAGTCACCGGTTTCGGTCAGCACACCGTTGATCTGCTTATCCACTACCTTGCCATTACGCAGCGTCACAGTCAGGTCAATGTCACTCACCACCACGCCGTTGCTCGCCGGGTCCATCACCAATACGGAGTCGCCCGCCACGTTCTGCACTTTCTTGCACTCGCGGGCATGGTCGTGCCCCATAAGTACGATGTCGAACCCCGGCACATTGCGTGCTATGTCCAGCGAAGCGTTCTCCCTATATTTGCCGCCCATCAGCAAAGCGTCTTGTCCGGCATGGAACATACCCACTACAACATCCGGGCGTTCCTTCTCACGAATTATCTTCATCCACTTGCGCGCCGTTGTTTCCATATCGTCAAAGCGCAGGCCTTTCCACAGGTTTTCGGACAGCCACATCGGGATAGCGGGTGTTATCATGCCGAGAACCACAATCTTTACACCGTCGCGTTCAAGCGTCACGTAGGGCTGGAAATGATTCTTACCCGTAGCCGTATCAATGATGTTGGCTCCCAGCACAGGGGCGTGGCAATCGCCTGCCCAACGATCGAAAACGGCACGTCCGGTCTCCACATCGTGGTTGCCCATATTGCCGGCATCATAGCCCATGTAGTTCAGCATTTCGGCCGTCAGGTGCGGCGACACAGTATCAATGTAGTTGTAGTAATAAGCCGTAGGCTGCCCTTGCAGAATATCACCGTTGTCCAGCAGAATCAGGTTGTCTTTATACGTCTCGCGCTCTTTCTGCACAAAAGCATATACACGCGCCAAACTCCCGGCGGCATCCTTCTGCAAAATAAAATCATGGGGATAGTAGTTCCCATGTATGTCACTGGTTTGTACTATCTTCAACTTAACGACCTTCTCCTGTGCCGCAACCGTTCCGAGCAGCAGGAAAAGCCATACAAAGCAACAAATTCGTCTCTTCATACTCTTATTTTCTTCTTTTATCAATCCAGCGGATGGGTAAAAAGAAAACGGGCGCCCTGTGTATAATGCGGATCTACCCATATCTTCCCACCCCACTTTTTCACAATCAGTTTGCAGATGGCAAGGCCAAGCCCTGTGCCCTGAGCATATTCGTTCAGTTTCTCAAAGCGTTCGAACACTTTCTTCTGTTTTTCCAACGGTATGCCGCAGCCTGTGTCGGACACAGAAAAGAGCACAACATGCCTCTTCTCGTCCAGCCCCACCTTCAATGTTATCGTGCCGTTCTTCGTAAACTTATCCGCATTGGACAGCAGGTTTATGATCACCTGCTGCATACGCTGGATGTCCGTATGGAGCTCCAGACTTTCCAGCGGACTTTCAAACAGGAACCTGTTGGCCGACCGGCGCGCCTGTGCCACAGAGGCCAAAGCCTGCGTACAAACCTGCACCACATCACACTTTTCCTGCGTAAAGGTCACCCGGTCCACCTCCAGCCGGGAAAGGTCCAGAATATCATCAATCAGCCGGAGCAGCAAGTCCGAATTCGCCTTGATAATCTCAAAAAATCCCCGTTGCTCCTCCAACGGAATATCGCCGGCAGAGAGCACATCCGAAAATCCCACAATAGCATTCAGCGGTGTGCGTATCTCATGACTCATATTGGCAAGGAATGCACTCTTCAGGCGGTTTGCCTCCTCCGCCCTCTCCTTCGCCTCACGCAAGGATGCCTCGGAGACTTCCAATTCGTCTTTCAGTTTCTTCGTGTGATAGTAGAAATAGAGAGAGACGAACAATCCCACCAACAGGCTGAGCAGAACGGCTGCTATCCCCCATATATGATATTTGTACTGCTCATAGAAAGACGGAGTTACATTTACCAATTCCACAGGTCCGGAAAGTGAAGATATATCCAGATCCTTCTCCTTTATCAGTTTGCCGTCCATGACGGTCTGGGTGGGAATAATCTCCAGCATGGCTTTCTCCGGATTCTTCAACAGACGGACGGCTTGCTGCGCCAGCCCCTTGCCCAAAGGGCGGTAATGAGGCACCACTCCGCCCAAAGCCCAATAGCCGATGCCCGCAGAGGTGATGGAGAAAGCAGGCAGGTCGGGAGCCGCCTCCATCATGGCGTAAGTGGCATTGCGCATGAAGTAACCGTCGTTCATGTCCACCCGCCATGTTCCCATGAGCAAGGCGGTATTGGGCGGCAAAGCATGCAGCTTGTCGCTAATGGTATAAATGGTGTTGACACGTCCGTCCAGCAGGATAAGCCCTAATTCCGGAAATTTCCTCATCTCTTTCACCACATGCGCCTGCAAGGTGACGCCGCCGTAGCTGTTGTCCGAAATGAAAGCGATGTGTTCCGTCTTGGGATACAACTGCTTTATCATGCGGATATTGGCCTCTACGTCATATTGATAAATAAATCCACTCTTAATCGGAGAGTCGGGAAAATCGTCGAGGAAATCCAACGATTCGGGCATCCACGTTTTCAGGTCTGTGCCATGCTCCGGCAAAAGCACCACATTGCGGCTGGCCAATGCCACCATCACCGGCACTTCGCCCCGGACGGAGTCCTCCAGCGACAAATAGGCTGCCCACGCTTCCTGCCCTATCAGTATTATGAGCGAAGGAATCTTTGTGCCCTGATATTTGGAAAGGATGCCCACCATTCTCTGCTTCCACCAAGGAGCCTCGGAGAAACTTTTGCAGTTCATGTTCTCCAATTCTACCCCGCACTTCCCGTCCAAGCGCTGAAACTCTTCCATAAAGTCGGAAATATTGCCCGAAGTCTGGCCCGCGTCAGGATTATAAGAACTGATGATAAGCACAGGATGGTCGCCCGTCACCGCAAAGGCAGGGCGCGCAAGGAAAAGAAACGCCGTCAGGCAGAGCAATGCTCTATAAAATATATTCTTAAATAATCTCATAATCCCGGGGAACTGTCGCAAAGATACAATAAAACTCAAAAAAGGCACAAAGAAAGATTGTTTTTCGTACTTTTGGCACGCATTATTAAAAAGAAGCTGACATGACACAAATCTTCCACAACATGATAGCTGCCATTCTCGGCATATCAGAAAAACAAATCGGACAGACATTGTCCCTGCTCAATGACGGAGCAACAATCCCTTTCATCAGCCGCTACCGTAAAGAAATGACAGGCGGACTGGATGAAGTACAGATAGAAGCCATCCAAACCCATTACGAAAAGCTGAACGAAACGGCCAAGCGGAAGGAAACCATCATCAACACCATTCAGGAACAAGGGAAGATGACTCCGGAACTGCAAAAGCGCATTGAAGAAACGTGGGACGGCACCGTTCTCGAAGATATCTACCTGCCCTACAAGCCCAAGCGGAAAACACGCGCGGAAGCAGCCCGCCAGAAAGGACTCGAACCGCTCGCCACCATACTGATGCTCCAACGCGAGCCTCATCCCGAACAACGTGCCGCCGGTTTTGTGAAAGGCGACGTGAAAGATGCGGACGATGCCCTGAAAGGCGCACGCGACATCATTGCCGAGCAAGTCAGCGAAAACGAACGAGCCCGCAACACTCTGCGCAATACCTTTGCACGCCAAGCCGTACTGACCGCCAAAGTTGTGAAAGGAAAAGAGGAAGAAGGAGCCAAATACAGAGACTATTTCGATTGTTCGGAATCCCTGAAACGTTGCAGTTCGCACCGCTTGCTTGCCATTCGGCGCGCCGAAACCGAAGGGGTGCTCAAAGTGAGTATCAGCCCGAATGACGAAGAGTGCGTGGAACGGTTGGAAAGACAGTTCGTGCGGAGCAACAATGCCTGCGGAAAACAGGTGGCCGAAGCCGTACAGGACGCGTACAAGCGTCTGCTGAAACCGTCCATCGAAACAGAGTTTGCCGCACAAAGTAAGGAGCGTGCCGATGATGAAGCCATCCGCGTCTTTGCGGAAAACCTGCGGCAACTGCTACTCGCCTCACCATTAGGGCAGAAGCGGGTAATGGGAATAGATCCGGGATTCCGTACCGGCTGCAAGGTGGTATGCCTGGATGCACAGGGCAATTTGCTGCATAATGAGAATATCTATCCGCATCCGCCTGTGAACCAAAGCAAAGAAGCATTCGCCAAACTGCAAAAGATGATAGAGGCCTACAAGATCGAAGCCATCGCCATTGGAAACGGCACCGCCAGCCGCGAGACAGAGGATTTCCTGAAACGGCAGACATTCAACCGGGAAGTGCAGATCTTCATCGTCAGCGAACAAGGAGCTTCCATCTATTCCGCTTCCAAGATTGCCAGAGACGAGTTTCCAGAATATGATGTCACCGTACGCGGTGCAGTGTCCATTGCCCGCCGGCTTATGGACCCGTTGGCAGAGCTTGTCAAGATAGACCCGAAATCAATCGGTGTGGGACAATACCAGCATGACGTAGACCAAAGCAAACTCAAGAAATCTCTCGACCAGACCGTAGAGAACTGCGTCAACCTCGTCGGCGTGAACCTGAATACGGCAAGCAGCCACTTGCTTACATATATATCGGGACTCGGCCCGCAATTGGCGCAGAACATCGTGAATTACCGGGCAGAGAACGGAGCGTTCTCCTCCCGTAAAGAATTGATGAAAGTTCCGCGCATGGGCGCCAAGGCTTTCGAACAATGCGCCGGTTTCCTGCGCATACCGGATGCCAAGAACCCGTTGGACAATACGGCAGTGCATCCCGAAAGTTACCATATTGTGGAGCAAATGGCCAAGGACCTGGGATGCAGTGTAGCCGAATTAATAGCCGACAAGGAGCTGCGATTGAAGATACAACCGGAACGATACCTCTCTCCCACCGTCGGGATGCCCACCCTGAAAGATATTCTGCAAGAACTGGAAAAACCGGGACGCGACCCGCGCGGGCCTATCAAGGTATTCGAGTTCGACAAGAACGTGCGTACGATTGACGACCTTCGCATTGGCATGGAGCTGCCGGGCATCGTGAGCAACATCACCAATTTCGGCGCTTTCGTCGATATAGGCATCAAAGAAAACGGCCTGATACACCTCTCCCAGCTTGCGCAGAAGTATGTATCAGACCCCAATGAGATTGTGTCCATCCATCAACAGGTACGCGTCAAGATACTGGGCGTGGATACCGAACGGAAACGCATACAGTTGACTATGATCGGAGTGGAACGTATTTAGGGGTTAGTGATTAACGTTAATCACTAATCTCTATATATCAGTTTATCCTTGTCATTGCCGAAAAGATTATCGCCCAAAGTGGTGATTTTATTGCCGGTGGCAAGAACATGGCGCAAGTTGTCGCATCCCATGAACGCGCCATATTCTATGGCCGTCACACCGGAAGGCAATACCAACGTGCCACACAAGCGTCCGCACCCGCTAAATGCACGCTGGCCTATACTTTTCAAGCCATGGGGAAGCTTGATATTGAGCAGATATTTCTTTTGCGTAAATGTATAGTCGGGAATAACCGTTGCATTACACCGGGAGAGATCCACACTCACCAGATTAGGCATGTAATTACGTATCAAAGTGAAGTCCGCCTCATCCATTTTTCCTTCCACCGTAAGGAAGTTCACATCTTTGGGCTGTATGCCTGCATGAATAAGTTCACTGGCAAGGCTGCCCATAGCAGCTATCTGCACAGTGACACCCACCGGCTCACCTTCTATAAACGCGAATGTCTCCCACCTTTTGCCATTTCGATAGGCGTCACTGCTGCCCAGCGGTACGAATACGGCTGTCACACTGTCGGCCAAAGCTCCGGGCAACAAATTCGGGGGAGTTTTCTTACGTATCTGACAAATCTTCAGGTTGGTACATCCCTTGAATGCGCCATCCTCTATATTCTTGACCTTGTCGGACAGGATTACTTGGGTTAAAGAAGTTTTTCCTGCAAACACGCTATCATTGATTTGCTTACAAAAGGCGTAAGACGGGATGCAGTTGGCAGGATAGACATAGAAACGGTCGGGGTGCGTACCGTTCTTTCCGGCATACATGCTGATAGAGGCATTGGATATATCCAGTATCTGCAGTTTCTTGAACTCATCCCGCAAGTGGCGGAAATCAATGGCATTCAGCTTGCCCTGCAAGACAAGGTGCGTTATCTCGTTAGCTTCCTCCTCGGTCAGCATCTCTACCAAAGTGCCGGGCTTTGCAACGGTATACCTTTTGGAAGTCTGGGCAGAGCTGTTCAATAGGATGCCCAAGCCGGCTATTACTAAAAATATCTTTTTCAGGTTCATGTTTTAAGTGTCAGATTGAGTTTATTTTTCAAAGATAAGAAGAAACTGCCAATTCCGAATAATGATTTTTTCTTTTTATTATTATTTTTGCCAGAGTTAAGAGAGGATGTGTCAAACAAAAGATCACTTTACCGATATATGGAAAATATAGAAAATGACTTCCCAATCAAACGTTTTGGAAAAGTTGCAATCGACATTATTGCATTTGCCGCATTGGCCGTTATACTTGTTACGATCATGAATATTCCTTTCTCTGTGTTGTTTCTGAAAACGGACAAAGAAAGTCCGGACAGCATGTTTGTCTTCATGCTGAGCGAAACACTGATGCTGATAGGCGTATTCCTTTCCGCCTGGATTGTGTGGCACTTCCGCGGATTGTCATTGGCAGGTCTGGGGCGTTCGTTGGCAATGCGCCGAAAGGATTTATTATCAGGAGTGTTGCTGGCAATCGTTCTTTATGCAGTAGGCTTCGGCATATCCTTATTGGCAGGGGCGGTAGAGATTACAGGAGTTACATTCAATCCTTCTTCCCTATTGATCAGCTTTGTTTTCTTCTTGCTGGTAGCCGTTACGGAAGAGCTGGCATTGCGGGGCTTTGTACTGGAACGGATGCTGCAAGGCGGGATAAATAAATTCTGGGCTTTGTTCTTTTCCTCCGTTCTGTTCTCACTGATTCATATAGGCAATCCGAACTTCAACTTCCTGTCCTTTATCAATATTCTGCTGGCAGGTGTCCTTTTGGGTTCTTCCTATATATATACCCGCAACCTCTGCTTTCCGATAGCATTACATTGGTTCTGGAACTGGATACAAGGTCCTGTCTTGGGATATGAAGTCAGCGGGAATAAATTCGGTGAGAGCATGTTGACACTCCATCTGCCCGAAGCCAACCTGATGAACGGAGGCGCTTTCGGCTTTGAAGGCTCCATGCTTTGTACAGTATTAATGATACTGGGAACAGGAGTGATTTTAAAAATGTTCAGTAAAAAAGATAGGAAAGTGTGTCAAAACTAACATTAACTATCATTTTACTCTGTCATTAGCTTCGCTCAAAACCTCTTCTACCTTTTTTATTAAGGTATAGTCAGAGCGAAGCGAAGAATCTACTCTCTGTGTGAGTAGGAGAAGAGATGCTTCACTACGTTCTGCATGACAGACTATACATTAGCGTAAGAAATAA
Source organism: Bacteroides eggerthii (assembly GCF_025146565.1). NCBI lineage: Bacteria > Pseudomonadati > Bacteroidota > Bacteroidia > Bacteroidales > Bacteroidaceae > Bacteroides > Bacteroides eggerthii. The sequence continues at coordinate 3,172,598 of NZ_CP102258.1, forward strand.
AAGATGTTTTGAGCGAAGCTAATGATAGGCTTGTCAGAGTTTTGACACCCTAACCTATATTATTTATTATACATCTTTGCCCTCAATTCCTTGATGTGGTCGGAAGTGATATATTCATCATACTCCATCATCTTGTCAATAATACCGTTCGGAGTCAGCTCGATGATACGGTTTGCCACGGTCTGGATAAACTCGTGGTCATGGGATGAGAACAGGATATTGCCCTTATACGTCTTCAGGTTATTGTTGAATGCCTGAATAGACTCCAAGTCGAGGTGGTTGGTCGGCGTATCCAGAATCAGGCAGTTGGCATTGCGCAACTGCATACGTGCAATCATACAACGCATCTTCTCACCTCCCGACAATACGCTTGCCTTCTTCAGCACTTCTTCACCGGAGAAAAGCATACGTCCGAGGAAGCTCTTCATGTAGACCTCATTGCCCTCGCCGAACTGGCTCAACCAGTCCACCAGATTCAGATCCGTATTAAAGAAGCTCGTATTATCCAACGGCAGATAGGCTGTAGTGATCGTAACACCCCAATTGAAAGTTCCGGAATCGGGTTTCATGTTTTCGTTGATAATCTCAAACAAAGCAGTCATGGCACGCGGGTCATGTGAGAGGAATACAATCTTATCCCCCTTCTCCACATTGAAATTCACATCGCGGAACAGCACCGTACCGTCCTCCAGTGTCTTGGTCAGTCCCGATACTTCCAGAATCTGATTTCCCGGTTCGCGTTCCGGAGTAAAGATGATACCCGGATATTTACGGGATGACGGTTTGATTTCTTCCACATTCAGTTTTTCGAGCATCTTCTTGCGGCTGGTGGTCTGCTTGCTCTTCGCCACATTGGCGCTGAAACGGCGGATAAACTCTTCCAGCTCTTTCTTCTTCTCCTCGGCCTTAGCCTTTTGATTCTGCTGCTGACGGAGAGCCAACTGGCTCGACTCATACCAGAAACTATAATTACCGGCAAAAAGGTTAATCTTTCCGTAATCAATATCCACCGTATGCGTACAAACAGAATCGAGGAAGTGGCGGTCGTGGCTTACCACCAAGACAGTATGTTCAAAGTTGGCAAGGTAGTCTTCCAGCCAGGTAACGGTTTCCATATCCAAGTCATTGGTGGGCTCATCCAGCAAGAGGTTATCGGGATTGCCATACAGGGCCTGCGCCAACATCACACGTACTTTTTCCTTATTGTTCAGCTCGCCCATCAGCACGTAATGCTTGTCCTCCCTGATGCCCAACCCGCTCAACAAGGCGGCTGCATCGCTTTCGGCATTCCAGCCGTCGAGTTCGGCGAATTTCTCTTCCAGTTCGGAAACCTTCAAGCCGTCCTCATCGGTAAAGTCCTCTTTGGCATAGAGCTCTTCGCGTTGCTTCATGATGTCCCACAACACTGTGTGTCCCATCATCACAGTATCCATCACCGTATAAGCATCCCACTTGAAGTGGTCCTGACTCAAAACGGAAAGACGCTCACCCGGCCCCAACATGATAGATCCCGTTGTCGGATCCAAGTCTCCTGAGATAGTCCGCAGGAAAGTGGATTTTCCAGCGCCGTTAGCACCGATTATACCATAACAATTACCACTTGTAAACTTCAAGTTCACATCATTAAACAACACTCTTTTACCAAACTGTACCGATACGTTCGAGACTGTAATCATCTTTATATTTACTATTTAATACCTATAATTCTGCAATTTGCGGGTGCAAAGGTAGGAAAAATCCACGAGATTCAGGTAGACTTCAGCAGAATAAAGTAAGATGCCAGAAGTTGTAAAGAGCCTTTTTCAGCTTATTACCTGATTCTTCCGAAGAATATTGTCAAATAACCCGATGCCCGACTCCGTCATAATCCCCCTGAGCATAAAGGTCGCCGAACTATGCAGCATGGCAGGCAGACATTCCGCTACCCTTGCATTATAAAGCAAGGCTGTAAAGGACTCAACGAACGTACGTACTTCCAAATCCGGAATGATATGTCTCTCCTTCAGGCAAGCCGAAAGGGTTTTCTCTAACTCGTCCGACCATATACGATTGTATAGACTATAGATGTATTTATATTCCAAATGCCGGGAAACATCAAGCCAAAAGACACATGCAGCCTTATATAAATTCTCGATATATGCTTTAGAAACCGCCCAAAGATATTCCAATATGTCAGGAGAATCATACCTGATGATATGGAATGTATTCTCAATTCTGCTCTGATAGACCCGCCAACAGGTATTTATAAGATTATCTTTTGTTGTATAAATCTGATATATAGTCCGTTTAGAAATATTCATATTCCGGGCAATATCATCCATACGAACAGCCCGGATACCATATTGCCTCAAAGATTGTGAAGTAAAAGCAATTATTCTTTTTTCAGTACTCTCATCCATATAGTTACATACAAAAATAGTTAGTCAGTCATTCATTTTCCGGCCTAAAAATAAACAGGTTTATTAATATCTGGAAAATTATTTTCCCCAATCCATAAAAATAAGCGCTGAAAGCCTTAAATAAGCGCACGAAATGATTGGGAGACATTCCTATTTATAGAGCATTTCGCTGTCAATCTGACATAAAAGTATTACCTTTGCGGCGTTTTTGGCAAAAGCAGCCAATTTGGCAAAGTTATTGCTATAAAAAACATATCATATTAACTTAACCCTTAGCAGCAATGAAAGCAAAACCATTTTATAAGAATAACAAGCATAACAATAATATGGATTCTAAAGAAAAAGAAAACATCAACGAAGAAGAGTTGAAAGCACAAGCTGTTCCGGAAGAGAACGGTGAAGAGGCAACCGAGAAAGAGGAAGTTACCCTGACTGAGGAAGAGAAGCTCGCTCAAGAATTGGAGAAAGCCCACGCAGAGATTGAAGACCAGAAAGACAAATACCTGCGTCTCTCCGCCGAGTTCGACAACTACCGCAAACGCACGATGAAAGAAAAAGCCGAACTGATCCTGAACGGCGGTGAAAAGAGCATCAGCAGTATCCTTCCCATTGTGGACGACTTTGAACGTGCTTTGAAGAATATGGAGACTGCCACCGACGTGGCTGCTGTGAAAGAGGGTGTAGAGCTCATCTATAACAAATTCATGACGGTACTGGGACACAACGGCGTCAAAGTAATTGAAACCAAAGAGCAACCGCTTGATACAGACTACCATGAAGCCATTGCCGTAATCCCGGCTCCCGACGAAGCATTGAAAGGCAAGATTCTGGACTGCGTGCAAACAGGTTACATGCTAAACGACAAAGTAATCCGCCATGCCAAAGTAGTGGTTGGAGAATAACATACACAGTTATATGGAAAAAAGAGATTATTACGAAGTACTGGAAGTCGAGAAAACAGCATCGGTAGACGAGATAAAGAAGGCTTATCGCAAAAAGGCTATCCAATACCACCCGGACAAAAACCCCGGCGACAAGGTAGCCGAAGAGAAGTTCAAAGAAGCGGCAGAAGCATACGATGTATTAAGTAACCCGGACAAGCGTGCCCGTTACGACCAGTTCGGTCATGCCGGAATGAGCGGCGCAGCCGGCAATGGCGGTCCGTTCGGCGGTTTCAGCGGCGGCATGTCCATGGATGACATATTCTCCATGTTCGGCGACATATTTGGCGGACACAGTGGTGGTTTTGGCGGCGGCTTCAGTGGTTTCGGCGGATTTGGCGGCGGAGGCGCACAACAGCAACGGCGGTATCGCGGCTCTGACTTACGCGTCAAAGTGAAACTAAACCTCAAGGAGATTTCTACCGGAGTAGAAAAGAAATTCAAGCTGAAAAAGTACGTGCCTTGCAGTCACTGTCATGGAACCGGCGCCGAAGGAGACGGAGGTGCAGAGACCTGCCCCACTTGTAAAGGCAGCGGTACGGTGATCCGCAACCAGCAGACCATTCTCGGAACGATGCAGACGCGCACCACCTGTCCCACCTGCGGCGGTGAAGGCAAAGTAATCAAGAACAAGTGTAAGGAGTGTGCCGGTGAAGGTATCGTGTACGGTGAGGAAGTCGTTACCGTAAACATTCCCAAAGGCGTAGCCGAAGGCATGCAGCTCTCTATGGGTGGCAAAGGTAATGCAGGCAAGCACAACGGTGTGCCGGGCGACCTGCTGATTCTCGTAGAAGAAGAGCAGGACAAGGAACTGATCCGCGATGAAAACGACCTGATATACAACCTGCTCCTTAGCTTCCCAACCGCAGCATTGGGCGGTGCGGTGGAGATACCCACCATTGACGGAAAAGTAAAGGTGAAAATCGAGTCGGGTACGCAACCGGGCAAGGTTCTCCGCCTGCGTGGCAAAGGTTTGCCCAACGTCAACGGATACGGAACGGGGGATTTATTGGTGAATGTCAGCGTCTATGTCCCTGAAACCCTGAACAAAGAAGAGAAAAAAGCATTGGAAGAAATGGAAAGCTCGGACAACTTCAAGCCGAACACTTCCATCAAGGAAAAAATCTTCAAGAAGTTCAAGAGTCTGTTTGACTAAGCAATAAAACATTTCTGATATAAAAAAAGCTGCGCCATGTTCGGTGCAGCTTTTTTTATATCAGAAAGCACAGTTGGTACTCATACCTCTGCCCCCTTGAGGCTATAAACGTAGACGCCGGCAGCCCTGCACCATTAACCAGATTGGCACGTGTAAAGGGTTGCCAAGCGTAACGTATATAACGGGGATTCTTGACTTTGTCACTACAATGATAAACAAGCCGACCACTTTTTTCATAGCTACATATTATTTCACATTCTCCATCTTGAGCGTCCACGCATAATCGCATGGAGCTTCTCCATATTCAATGACAGGAATTGTAACCTCAATGTTTTTGCCTTTTTGCTTCCAAAGCAATGTCTTATTCAAACCTAACATCGAGATTCTTGTATTGTTAGTAGATTGTATGTTTTTCAACACGAACTTCCCGCTTTTCAAGACGGGCAGGATGGCATACACATCCCCCTTGGCGGACTGGGTGAAGAAGGCTTCCTTCACAGCCTGCCCTTTTTCCGGACATACGGTCTGAGCCAAGATGGCATCGCCGCTAACGTAATACTTACCTTTTTTCAATCCCTCTCTTGCACCTGCCGACCATTGGAAACTCTCTCTCCACTTATGCGTATCGTAAATGGCTTCACCGTTCACAGCCAGCCATTTGCCCATTTGCAGCAGACGTTCCTGCATGACGGGAGGTATCTTTCCGTTGACGTCCGGAGCGATGCCCAACAACAGGTTGCCACCTCTGGCAACAATGTTAGTCAAAGTCAGCACCAGACCCTTGGGCGAGGAATAGTCCTCAATATCTTCATTCCGGTTCAATCCGAAAGAGAAGCCAATGCCTCTACATTCCTCCCAAGGTTTTTCCACGTCCAAGTCGGATGTGCTATATTCCGAGGTGAAGAAATCCCCATGCACATGCTTCATGCCTTTGGCCCACCGGTCGTTGACCACCACTTTGTCCTTTACGTCCGTTGCCGAATACAGCCATGCCAGAAAGTCCTTTATTTTATAAATATCTTCCGAGTATCCGCCATTTCCGTCCGACCAAAGCAAGTCCGGCTTGTAATTGGTAACCAGCTCCTTACACTGCGGAAACAGATGCTCCTTCACATAGCAGTCCATTCTTCCGCGCATACACAGCGGACTGTCCCACTCTATCATGGAATAATACAGCCCTACTCTCAGTCCCTTGCCGCGGACAGCTTCCGTAAACTCTCCCACAAGGTCTCTTCCGGGACCGATATCCATACTGTTCCAAGGCCGTCCGAAATCTCGTGAAGCCTCCTTGCTTGGCCACAGTGCATAGCCGTCGTGATGCTTTGTGGTAAGCACCACATACTTGGCTCCTGCTTTCTCAAACAGTTCCGCCCATTGTACAGGGTTGTAGTCCAAGGCTTTGAACATGGCTGCAAAATCGGCATAGCTCTTCTCTCCATACATTTTTTTGTGATATTCATATACCTCATCCCCCTTAAAATCCCCGTTTCCAAAGAGATCCTTTTTGTCTGCCCAATGCTTGTACCATTCGGCATACGTGCCTTTCGGCGACCATGCAGGCACAGAGTACAGTCCCCAATGGATAAATATCCCGAACTTGGCATTACCGAACCATGACGGCACAGGACGGCTGTCCAATGACTCCCAGGTGGGTTGATACACTTTTTCTTGCGCTTTCATCATCAGGACAAATGCCAGCATGATGGACAAACTAATCACTTTCTTCATTTTCTATACATTGTTATTGACATGAACCAAAAGTCGGGGCTGATTCATATTCCCCCATCTAATTGAAAAGATTTATTACCATTAAAACATTCTTTTGCAACTAACTGATTATCAAGGCAAACGAAATAGGTTGATTCAGTCGTATACAGAGTCTATCTCAGTCGTATACTTAGGGTATCTCAGTATACGACTGAGATACCCTGAATATAGGAGTCATCTTCCGACGCATTACATTTGTAAAAACTTATCATCTTCTTTTCAATTCTTCTATCTCTTTTTGTTGCTTAATGATGTACAGCGTCAGCTCTTCTATTTTCTGCAACAGCACCTTATTCATATCATGTTGCGAATAGCCCTCTTCCGCCACTTGGGCAGCCGACGGAACATCCGGAAGATGTTCGTTTTCAGCAATGAAAGATTCCACTTCTTTCAACGGTTTCAGGTTGTAGTTGCGCGAAAAGACAAAGTCCGCCCAAGTTGACTTCGGAGCAATGGCATAGTCCTCGGAAAGGATGCCTTTATAGACAAACATGCCGTACTTATTTTTCAGCTCTTCCCGTATTTGGGCAGCCTGTACTTCCGTAATTCCTACATACAGATTACGCTGTACCGGGTCTATGTAGAAACAGCTACGCTTGTTCGTACCCAAGAGGAAACCATGATTGGAAAAAGTTCCGATCCATGTACAGGTAGAATCACTATTCACTCCTACAAGGGTCTCCACATTCTTTTGCTTTAAAAAGATGGCTCCTCCGATATTCAATTTATGAGGATTACTGACTGAGCCAATCCGCACTTTTCCCTCCGTAGTAATCAAAAGATTGGGGGCATCGTCCGCTTTCACTTGGCCGTTTCCCCAAAAGCCAATCGACCCTGTACTTCCAATGCGCAGCATCTTGTTATTCGGATTATCAATAGTGGGATCGTCGTTTCTCCCGATGCCCATGCTTGTCCAGAATTTCTGATTAAAGAGAACATCATCGTACATATAGATACGCTTCGCTCTCACAGATTGAATGTGCAGGCCTTGAAAGTCCACATTAGACGTAATGCTTGTTTTTCCGCTGGCAGCCACCAAGTCAAGGGTCGTTTCAGTACCCGGAGTCAGGCTTCTGGCAGAAAGTCCTTCTGCTCCAACCCATCCTTCCACTCCGACCGTTAATTGAGAAATATTGCTGATGATACTACTCAAACGGCTTGGATCCGACGTGCTTCCCGGTCTCAAAAATCCCCATTTACCACCTCCATTTACAAATCCGCGGCAAATGGAGCCGGATGTAAAACCTATGCCTGTATAGCTATCTCCTGTGGCTAATGACAAGTTAGCAATCCACTCCGGCTTACCGGCTTCACCGAAACCTCGCCACATGTTATAATACGTCTGTGCATTCACACCGGAATAAAATCCGCATATCAAACAAATAAATAAAATATGTCTTTTCATCGTTTTTCAGTTTTAAAATTATACTTCATCTAATTTTTGTCAAAAACAACATAATATCCTCCAAACTATTCAACCTTTCTTTTCCTTAAACTATCCGAAAAGGTAATAGCTTCCAAACGGGTATGATGCCAATTATTGCGGGCATTATCAGCGGGCAGTTGCGGAGAGATCTGTATCTGATGAATAGAACCGACAAACTTGTTTGTACAAGCCTCCGAACTTCCTCCCACTACTATTTTATCCATATTGCCTACAAATGCAGAAAAAGGCAAATAAGCATATCCTCTTGCATAGGAACTATCAACAGGTGTTGGAGTTTCTCTTCTAAACTTCCATATGATATCTTGAGGTATTATTTTTTCATAATTCAAACTTGGGCAACTCACCCTCATAATTGTAGTTTCCTCTTTATATCCTTTATAATATTTCCGTTTGCCAAGTTTTACCGCCTCAATCGTCACTTCAACCTCCTTTCCTTGAAAGGTTTTCCCGGCAGGTGGTGCAATCTGCATATTCAAATAGTCTGTTCCTTCCTTCACCATGTGGTACCTAAGACTTCCATTAGACAAATAATCCATAGATAGAAAGTTATCCTCGTCTCCCGACATCCGTATTATAGTCTGATCGTAAGATGCAGCTTGTGGAGTAATCCTCAAAGCCATCGCTCCAGATTCCATACGAGTAGGAATAATTTGATTAGGAATCCGCTTTAACGATGAAAAGTCCGCAACATAACAATCTTCAAACACCGGTGAAGATGGTTGAAAATTCCATATGCCTGAAGGCGAAAAATCATTGGCAGCATCTACATCCACAGAAACAGTATGATTTTCAGCCTGATTAAACTTTACTCCATAGAAAACTGCATTCTTAACCCTTGTCTCAAGAACAATCGGAATATCTGCAAAATCTTTTAAAGAAATAATCTTTGTCGGCTCCTTATCAGAACATGCCTTCAAATACATTAGCAAAGCACTTTTTGTTGTCCCGACTACTCCTCCCGAAACAAAAGAAACCGCTTCATAGTCATCAGAAACATTATGCGTACCGGCTACCGAACTACCAAACACACCTCCTAAATAAGCACCTAATCCATGAGCAGTTCCTTGCTCATAAGCAAACATGCGTATAAGCACGTAACTGTTCAATTGAGCCAGCGTTTTATTTCTCGGATCATCTGTTATATCCCCCAAGATAAATGGGAAAAATTCGGCATCAATAGCAAAAGCGTTCTTTAAAGAAAATTTAGGCATCTGGGTAACAGTTACTTCCGGAGAAGCGGCAGGACTCAATGAATAAAATGTTTTTTCGGAAGTCGCTTTCAGCCCCGCCAGTTTCCCATATTTTGAAGTAGCCAACGAAATTCCCGGATTACGCCCCTCTTCATGCCGCATCTTTGAGGACGCATAAAAAAAGAAAGGGTCTTGCGAATTTCTTCCTGTATGAAATTTAGTATGATACACAGGAGTAGCAATATTGATACATCCAAAGTCATCCGCTTGTGGATTTGTACTATTATCCAAAAAAGGCGTACCCGGCTTTAAATAATACCAGTCTTTCCCATTGTTTGAAATTACAAGTTCTGTTCTTTGCTTTTTTTCTATATCCGGATAGCCTTCTACACCATACATAGTTGCCAGCCCCATCCAAATGTCTTTTTCAAATCCCGGCAAACGGAATGGTTGCATACTATAAGGTTCCCATTGCTTTGTTGAATAATCTAAGACAACATTATAATCTACACTTTTAGATGTAATCTGTCCTCCCAATTCAGTTATAGTATTTCTGCGAAAACGTTTTCTGGGATCGGTAGCAAATGGGGGAACTTCACCCGGCTTCAAAGCAGACCTGCGTGAATTTACACGAGAAGTAAAATAATATTTCCCCCGATGCTTCATCCAATTCATGTGGGTATCTGCATTAATATTCTTGAAGGTCAGTACCTTTTGTTTCTGTTTACGGTCGCTTTTCATAGCCGTAAATCCGGACAATACGCCTGTTGATGTAAAACTACGATCCATCTCATAAGCCCCCAGAAACCTATATTGAAATTCACGCTGAGGCATATATATTAATTTTATAGGTTTAGAAGTCCCCCCATCATCATAGATACCTAAACTTTCAATATCGACAGCCACAAGATTAGTATTCTGATAACCAGCTTGATAAGTGGGAGTGATTTTTTCATCAGCCGTTTTACCGGCAGCATTATACCAATATAGCCCAAGATTTGGACGCGTCCATGAAGAAAGATTGGAAGTAGTATTAGTAAAGACCATCACACCGACCCTTGAAGGAGGAGTAGGAGAAAAAATCAGAAAACTGGAGAAATAAACCGAGACATTACCTGCCCCGTCAACCATGGCATTAGGCATCCCATTCTCCAGACGTTCTTCCCAAGGATATCGTTTAGGATCGGGTGATAATAAATGGCTCCCCCCATTATATTTCGAGGGAGGATTTATATATACATCTTCGGTCGAATAAGAGAACAAGGCAGGATTTATGGCAGCGAAATTCCTATCTTGTGCAAACGACAAAGATGTTATACCCCAAAGACCTATTATTAGCAGTTTTTTCATAAGCACATCTGTTTTAGATTTAACATTTACAAAATCAAGTTCCCATTAATATGATCCTCCTCCTTCCCGTATAAATTTAGTTATCAGTTGACAGTATAACTTATCAGCTAAAATTAGCCCGCAGCCGAAGCATACATTCAAGTACGCCTAGTTCTCATGAAATAATTAATAAATAAAATTAATTCCATCCCGGATTATTTCCCGTAATATATGGATTACCTTCCACTTCATCGACAGGAATAGGCATCCATTCATTCTTCCCTTCTACGAAACCTAAATATTCGGACGTATTATATTGCTTGAAGTTAGGATCTGAAAGTTCCAATTCATGGAAACGCGAAGCAACTTTGCCCCAACGAAGTAAATCATAAAAGCGGTGTCCTTCACCTGTTAATTCAAGAATCCTCTCATGCTCAATGCCCTTCATGTCAACAAATGGCAATGCAGGCATATTAACACTTTTACGTGCACGCACTTCGTTCACAGCTTGCAAAGGCGTCAACTTTCCCTGTTTCCCTCCCGAAAGTACAGCTTCTGCATACATCAGCAGTACATCGGCATAACGAATATATGTGTAATTCATACCATTGGCCCGAAGATTACCAATCCACATGTTATTTCCCGGATTTTTAGTAGGTAATGTCCAGTCCAATCCTTTACGGCAAGCAGATTTATATTTTCCGGCCTGAGGGCTGACAATAGCAAATCCTTTTACTTCGACACCGTTTTCAATCTTTGTATAATACTCATTAAATCTTTTATTGTCAAAAACCAACACTTTATCACCGGATTTTGCATGAATTTCAGGAGCTGTATCATCAAAGACCAGCGTACCAAACATACGGGAATCAGTTTTACCGTCATTATCTTTGGAAGCAACAAATGCATCATATACCCATTGATGAACTACGTGAGCATTGTTGGATATTAATGAAGGTGGCTGTGTTCCACGCGGGTCTCTCCACACGCCACTATTCGATACTCCGGGATTAAATCCGGTGTTCACCGGATCACCCAAAAACTGAAATTCCAAAATAGATTCATCATTATTTTCGGTAGCAACCTTGAAATTATCATTGTAATCATCAACTAATTTATAAATTCCATAATCTCCCCTGATTATTTCGTCAAAACATTCAGCTGCTTCGTCATAATAAGTAACCGAGGAATTTCCATAATATTTTTCAACTCCACTACGATACAGATAGGCTTTACCCAGCATAGCAGCGGCAGAAGCCCCCGTAACACGTCCTATATTGTCACCTTTCCAAAAACCTTTCTTTGGTAACAACTCTTTTGCTTTTTTCAAATCGGAAATAATGAAATTCCATGTATCTTCCGGAACTGATTGGGGCTTGTAATCTTTTGACGATTTAGGGAAGTGTTCCATCAAAGGAATATTGCGATAATTGAGGAACAAATACCAGTGGGCAAAAGCCCGCAATAAATACGCCTCACCCAAATAAGCATTTTTCAGAGCCACATTAGAGAAGTCCACATTGGGAATAACTTCAATCATTTGGCAAGCTTGAGAAGCAGCGGTATAGAACATTGCATAAGAATCGACCACTGAACTTAAAGACGAAGTCAATGCCGGGCAGTATTGCCCCACAAGTTCTACACAATCACTTTCTTCATCGCCGCGATTTACCAAAATTCGGGTAACATTGCATCCTAAGGCACGAGGAGTAGTGAGATAAGAATAAATCCCTTTAACTCCTTTGTCTATGTTTTCAGGGGTATTATAAAAAGAGGCTACATCTTGTTGGTTAGGATTAACAGCAAGTTTATCAAAAATATCATCACAAGAATTTAGCGATAAGCTAATTATTGCCAATGCCAAAACTTTCAAATTACTACATTTTTTCATGGCTATTTGTTATTAAATAAACTAAGGTTTTACAGTCTTTCCCTAAACCACTTTTTAAATAGAACATAGTAGAAACGCCTACCATATTCGGCAAACAGAACGTTTATTGTTGGACCGTAAAACCTTAGTTTACAATTTATATCTTAAAAACTACCGTAAATCTATTCCGGCAGAATTTAATCCCGGACCTCCTCCGGCTGTATATCCGCGACTTTCTCCACTACTCCATGGCGATATCCAGAAAGCATATAAATCACCATTAGTCAGATAGAACTTCAAATGTATCTTCTTTCCTTTTAAAGTAGTTAAGTCTTTCTGATTCTTCCACGTTACAAGTTGCTTGGTAGAGTTCTCTTTTCGCATAACAACGCAATCTTTCACGCCAAAGCCTTCAATAGGCATTCCCTGTTCATCCAAGACTTCTACTGCAAGTTTACCAGCCCTTACATCTGCATTTACAAACAAATATTTACCATCAAAAGACAATGTTTCTGTTGTCAAATATCCCTCCTTCTTACCGGCATGCATAGATACAAAGCCATCTCGACGCAGAGTGGCCAAACCAGTTGAAGTATGACTATCCCACATGATCTTACTTAATCTGCGACCACTTGCATAAAAATAAAGAGAGTCGCCTACAATCAGAGGAACACCATTGACAGATTGCATATTACCCCAGTTCCATGCTCCATCCGTTTCATTCACATTCATAAAAGGCTGATGAGTAGGACGGGAGAAATGGAAGCCATCACGACTGTATCCCAAAGAAATAATATTCCGTTTTTGAATACCGTCACGCTCGCATACACGATTTTCAGGCCCTGCCCATGCTGAATAGAACCCCAACATGATACTTTCATAAGGGATTGCATCGAAATTATATATACCCGGTTCTACTTCCGGATACTTTTCATGGCGCAACTCTTTATCATCCGGTGTAAACCAATATACAATAAACTTATCATCAGCATCTTTACGGGTTCTATGTGCCAAACTGACTAACATTTCAGGGTCGCTATGTTCAATATAATAACGTGAACGACTTGACACAGGCGTACCAGCACGCATACTTAACGCCCATTTCCGGGTGAACGGATTATAGAAAGCAGTAGTGCGGTCTCCTTGGTCTCCCGATTGTGCCACACCTCTGCTCCAATGAATACCATCTGCCGAATATTTCAAAACCACCTGCCAACGGCGGTCACCGGGACGACGTTCTATATTAAAGAATTTCCAACGTTTTGAAGGATCTTTTTCCTCACGATCCAACCATACTGTGGCAGCATCACGATTACAAGTATCCACAATATTTGTTCCGGGAACTATATCCTGATTCACCTTTTCCCAATGTTTCCCATCTGTTGACTCCGCATAGCAGGTATAGAAAGTCTGCTTTTCATCTTTATGAATAGACCCTGCACCGGCCAGATACCACATCTTATATTTTCCATCTTTATCATCATACCAAATACCGTCACTGAACGGAGCGGCATATAAAGCACCTTGAATCGTTTTTTCCCATTCTTTATCCGGTTCCAATACAGGGTTTCCGGCATAGTAATTAGGAGTATGATATACACTTTCCAAGTTTGTTTCTTTAACCAAGAAGTTATCAACAAATAGCTGACGCCCTGTGTTGATCGGAATCACTGTCGGTTTACTATCCAAATATGGCACCGGCATCTCTTTACGGACAGTCGGCGCCGGACGCCGAGGCGGCCACTGTTCAGGAAGTGTAATACCATTATGTAAAGTTTGGGCAAATGTCAAAGTTGCTCCTCCCCAAAAAAGTAAGCTCAATAAAGTTTTTCGCATAAAAATCATTATATTAAATAAATAAGTAAGTGAAAGAGGGTTTCCCCTCTTTCATTCATAAATTTAATTCCAACCCGGATTATTCTCCGTAATATACGGATTGCCTTCTACTTCATCAATAGGAATAGGTAACCATTCGTCACGTCCTTTTTGGAATCCCAAATAAGCAGATGTGTTATACTGCTTAAAATTAGGATCAATAGCATCCAATTCCGCAAATCGTTCGGCAACTTTCCCCCATCTGAGAAGATCATAGAAACGGTGTCCTTCTTGAGTAAGTTCCAAGATGCGTTCATGTTCGATGGCCGCCATATCCACAGACGCTAATGCAGGCATGTTCACACTTGGACGAGCACGAACTTCATTCACTGCTTCCAAAGCTGTAAGTTTACCTTGTTTTCCACCAGAAACAACAGCTTCTGCATACATCAACAATACATCTGCATAACGGATATACGTATAATTCAAACCATTGGCACGAAGATTGCCAATCCACATATTATTACCGGGATTTTTACTTGGAAGAGTCCAATCAATATTCTTACGGCAAGCTGACTTATAATTACCTGCTTGACTACTAACAATGGCAAAGCCTTTAGTCACTACCCCACCCTTCTCTGCATAGTAATAGTCATTAAATGATCTTCCGTCAAAAACAGTAACCTTATCACCTTGCTTTGCATGGATTTCAGCAGCGGTGTCATCAAAGATCAAAGTCCCAAACATGCGTGAATCGGTTTTTCCATTCTTATCTTTAGAAGCAACAAAAGTATCATACACCCATTGATGGATAACGTGGGCATTATTGGAGATCAATGAAGGAGGTTGATTGCCGCGCGGATCTCTCCATACACCACTTTCAGGCATACCCGGATTGAACCCTGTATTAACTGCATCTCCCAAAAATTGAAACTCTAAGATAGATTCATCGTTATTCTCAGTAGCTACTCTAAAGTTGTCATTGTAATTCGCCATCAATTTATAATCACCATGATCACCCTTGATTATTTCGTCAAAGCAGGCAGCAGCTTCATCATAATAAGTAGTTGACGAGTTTCCATAATATTTTTCTATTCCGCTACGATACAGATAAGCCTTACCTAACAAAGCTGTAGCAGCAGCACTCGTTACGCGCCCTATATTATCACCGGTCCAAAAGCCTTTCTTAGGCAACAGTTCTTTTGCTTTTTTCAAATCGGAGATAATAAAATCCCATGTATCTTCCGGAGCCGATTGCGGCTTATAATCTTTAGAGGATTTGGGAAAATGCTCCATCAGAGGAATATTACGGAAATTCAAGAACAGGAACCAATGAGAGAAAGCCCGCAGAAAATAGGCTTCACCTAAATAGGCATTTTTCAACTTTTCATTAGAAAACTCCACGTCCGGAATTACTTCAATCATTTGACATGCTTGTGAAGCTGCCGTATAAAACAACTGATAGGGCTGGACAATCGTGTACCAAGAAGAAGTCAATGAAGCATTATATTGCCCGGGAACTCCATAATCTGTACGATCGCTACTTTCATCTCCACGATTAGCCATAAGACGAGTAGCTGAAACGCCCATAGCACGAGGAGTTGTTATATAAGAATAAATTCCCACTACACCCTTGTTTATATTCTCCGGTGTATTATAGAAAGAACTCACATCCTGTTGATTCGGATTAACTGCAAGCTTCTCAAAAATATCATCACATGAACTTAATGACACTCCTATTACTGCCAATGCCCAAATAATCAGTTTATTATATTTTCTCATATTATAACTTTTTAGAAGGTTAAATTAAAGCCAAAATTGTAAACTCTTGCATTTACCTTTGGAGCATCTTGATATAGACCATCTATGCCTCTATCAAAAAGAGTATTGCTACTAACTTCCGGATCATACAAAGAGTAGTTAGTGATAGTAAACAGATTCTGAACACCTGCAAATAAACGTGCAGACTCAATAAAACCTGTTTTCTTCAAAAGTTTTTTATCAAAAGTATAACCTATTTGCAAATTCTTGCAACGGAAATAAGAACCATCCTCAATGTAGAAGCTGCTCGGCAAAGAATTACCACCATTAAAATTGTCAGTCTTTGCTATTGGTAAAGAAGTGTTCGTATTAGAAGGCGTCCATGAATTCATGGCATTTACCAATGTATTATTATCATAGTTGAAGTAAATTTGATACTTAGCAGCAGCAAATATATCATTCCCCTGCGTGCCTTGGAAGAAAGCTGTCAAATCCCAATTCTTATAGCCAACATTTACATTCAACCCATAAGTAAAGTCCGGAGTAGGATTTCCAAGCACCTGTTTATCTGTTTCACTGACTTCACCAGCAGGTTTACCTTTACCATCAGCACTTTCAAACAAGAAATCACCCTTATCGCTAAGTCCAACTACTTTATATCCATAGAAAGATCCAATAGGCAATCCTTCTTTTGTAATAGTGGGGCGATCTGCAAACTTAGAACTCATCAAATTTCCACGAATAGGTTGTACTCCTTCTCCTAATTTACGTACTTTGTTATCCAAGAAAGAGATATTTCCCTGTACATCTACACTCCATTTGTCCCATGCCTTGCGATAACCCAAAGTAAACTCCCAGCCTTTATTTTCCACAGATGCAGTGTTATAATAAGGAAGATCACCATCATTAATAATAATTGTTTGTCCTGAAGAAGGAAGAGATTCCAATGGAGCCAACAAGTCATTATTACGTCTCATAAAATATTCTGCCGTAAAATTCAAGGCATTATCCAAAAATCCCATTTCAATAGCAATATTCGATGAAACAGCCGTCTCCCATGTTAGGTTGGTTTGAGCTAAACGGGTTACATACCCATACTGACGCTTGTTATTAAAGATTGTTGGAACAGGTCCGTAAGCCAATGACAGGAAAGAATAAGGGTCTATAAAGTTAGCTCCCAATTCACCATAACTACCACGAATTTTCAACTTTGACATCCAGGGTACTTTAAAAAACTCTTCTTGATGAATATTCCAACCTACTGATACAGAAGGGAAGTAACCAACTCTATTACCTTTAGCAAACTTTGAAGATTCATCACTACGAATACTCAATGACAGTAAATAACGATTTTTATAATCATAATTCAAACGAGCAAAGAAAGAAAGTAGGGCAGAATTCAATTCATTGGAACCAACTGTACCTGCACCATTATAAGTCGTTACAGCAGGAGCACCCAAATCGCTCACACCGCTATCAATAGACATAGTACGGTAAAATTCCCGCATCCAGCTGGTACCTAAAAGTACGTCAAAAGTATGACCGCCAAATGTTCCATTATAGGTTAGCAAATTATCAATTGTATAATTGAAACTTTCTCCTCTTGATTCTGACAAAGAAGTATAGGGCTGGCTAAAATTAGAATTAGGAGTTCCATTTTCATCCCAATAGGAAGCAAAAGCCGGAGTATGTGTATATCCATGAGTGTTCAAATAACTTCCGGCTAAATTCAATTTATACTTGATTCCTTTCCAAATATCTACCCCGATACTCAAACTTCCAGTTATATCTGTTTTTTTCGTATAATTATCACGAGCATAAATAGAAGCCAACGGATTGGTAATATCCGACTGGGTAATTGAATAACCATCCAAAAGAGGTGTAGAGACATAACGTCCCAATTCGTCTTTTACAGGAATTGTAGGTAACATAATGCTACGTCCTGCCGGAGGTGATTGTTTACTGGTATGCGCAATAGAAAGGTTTTCCGTTATTGTGAAACGTCCTTTTTTATAAGTACCATTAACACGTGCATTATATTTTTCATAATTAGACTGGATGATAATACCATCTTGATTAGCGTAACCGATACTCGTGCTAAACGTTGAGTTTTCACCACCTCCAGAGATAGCCGCACTCAAGTTCCACATTGCAGCATTTTGATAATATAAATCTTGCCAATCTGTACTTAGATTCGGATTGGTAGGATTCACATTCTGCGGAGCACGATCAAAAGCTGGGCTGTTATCAGCTACCTGATTGGCAAAAGTTCTCCATTGTTCAGCATTCATAAAATCCAGCATCTTTGTAGGAGTTTGGTAGGAAAAAGAACCATTGATTTCTACAACAGTTTTACCACTCTTCCCACTTTTTGTAGTAACCAACACAACACCATTAGATGCACGCGATCCATATATAGCAGCAGCGGAAGCATCTTTCAATATTTCAATAGATGAAATATCATTAGGATTCAGTGAATTAATACCGTTGTTACTTACTGCACCATCTATTATATACAGAGGTTCAGTAGAGCCAAAAGTACCCGCACCACGTATCAATATACTAACATCTGCACCTGCTTCACCACCATTCTGCAAAACTTCAACGCCCGGCGTACGTCCTTGGAGAGCCGAAGTTACATTAGAAGTAACTAACTTATTAATTTCTTTCGCTGAAACAGAAGCTACTGACGCAGTCATACTTGATTTTTTCTGTACACCATAGCCAACGACTACTACTTCGTCCAATTGCTCGGAATCTTCAACCAGAGTAATTTTTATTGTTGTTTTATTGCCAATTGATACTTCTTGTGTTTTATAACCAATATAGCTAAAAACCAAAGTTGCTCCAGCAGATACAGATAAGGAGTATTCTCCATCAAGATTCGTAATAGTACCATTGGAAGTCCCTTTTTCTAAAACAGAGGCTCCAATTACGGGTTCATTGTTGGCATCGATCACCGTTCCGGTAATCGTCTTTTGCTGTGCCAGTGCTATCATAGATACACACAAACAAAATAGTGTCAATAGATACTGCTTCATAGAATTAAAATTTGAATTATAAATAGGTAATTAAGATTAACTAAAGTATTTCCTTACATAAGGTATAACTACGTATCATCATGCGCGGAATGTGGAAAGGCCCCTTGAATATATTGCCCTTAGCCGGCTGTGCCACCGTACCGTCACGATGAAGATAGCCATACCATTCGCCATATTCTTTGTCGGGGAAATGAGCATAAGTCCAGTCACTAATCTGTCGGTGCATATCAAGGTATTTTTCGTCACAAGTAGCTTGATAAGCGTAAAGAGTAGCAATAATGGCTTCCGTCTGCGGCCACCAGAACTTCATATCTTGAGAATAGTCTTGTACGGGGAAATTACGGCAATCGCGGAAGTTGATGATACCGCCATATTCCTTATCCCATCCCCATTCCCAAGACCATTCGAGAATCCGGATTCCCATCTGAACCAGATCCTTATCCCAATGTCGGTGTTTGGCTTCTTCGAGAATAAACCACGCTGTTTCTATGCAATGTCCCGGATTGATGATACGACCGTTGCAAGTGTCAATGAGTTCTCCGTCAGGCCCTACCATTTCGAGCAATGCCTTAAATTCGGGATGCATAAAATAGCGACGGATAGCAGCAATGGATTCATTGATTTGAGTGTCGAGTATCGGATCGGAAATGGCTGCCCGAATACGGGAAGCTGTATTGATGAGAATCATGGTTATGGAATGCCCGCGGGCCTGCAATGTAGGCAGGTATTTGGGTTCCAACAAACCGGGGGTGGCAAGATTTCTCAATATTCTCTTAAAAAGATCCAATGCCTTTTCCGCATAAGTCCTATCACCTGAGGCAAGAGCATATTCCGACATCGCAATAGCTGCAAAACACTCAGAGAACACGTAACGACGTTTGCGAAGCGGCAATCCTTCTTCGGTCACCTCGAAAAACATACGGCCATCTTTGTCAAAACAATGCTTCTCCATAAAGTCTATACAACTTCTGGAAGCCGCCAGCCAATCGGGATTCTGCTCTATCTGATTATAAGCATAAGCAGCTATAAAACCGAAACGCCCTTGAAACCATACGGATTTAGTGGTGTCCATCAAACGACCGTCACGATCAAGGCAGGTATAGACCCCTCCATTTTTATGATCGAGACCGTATCGCATCCAGAACGGCATGATATTATTCACAAAGTCCTCTTTATAGGATGCTGCCCAAGTTTGTAAATAATCTGTCACATTCATCTTTTACTGAATTTAGAATTTATTGCAACGGCTAAAAAAATCAATCGCTTCAAGTTCGGCTTTCATACGCTGTTCTTCCTCGTCAGTCATATTCTGGAAAGGAGTGCGGTTCTTGCCCAAGTCAAGCCCGATGAGCTTCATTATACGTTTACCCCCCACAATGTTGCCGCGGAAATGACAGATTACGTTAATGACCTCCTGAGAGAAATTCTGACGTTCGCGTGCCAATGCAAGATCACCGGCTTTCCAAGCCTCGATAATACCCACAAGTTCTTTACCGTTATAGTTGGTAGTGCCGCCGATACCGCCCTGTGCACCTCCCATAGCAAGACAAGGAAGAATTGTTTCGTCTTGCCCATGAAGCATGTCATACTTGCCGTCCTTGTACAAACGGCACTGGTTGTACTCGTACAGGCTCTCGAAAGTGTATTTGATTCCGGCGAAGTTAGGCACCCGGCCGTCAACAGCTTCCAGCAAACCCACCATAGAAAGGAAAGCGCCATTGAATGCCGGAATATGATAATAATAGAAAGGCAGAGAAGGGGCACCGGCAGCAATTTCCTCGATATACTTCACCAACTCTTCGATGCGGCCGATCTTCGGGAAAGGAGGAGCCATAGCGCCAATGCCCCATGCTCCGATCTTCTGAGCATGCTCAGCAAGCATACGGCTTGCCTTTACACAGCAACTGCCCACATGCACAATCACCTTAAAGCCCTTGGGAGCCACCGACACCCAGCGTTCCGCCAGCTTCATGCGCTCTTCTTCGGTGAGCATATAGCCCTCTCCGGAAGAACCGTTGATGAACACACCTTGAAGACCATTCTTCTGTAACATCTTTGCATACGCCTCAATCGGCTCGTAATTCACTTCGCCATTTTCATAGAACGGGGTGAAAGGGGCATCAATTAATCCGATAATTTTTTCCATAATTCTCTTTATTAGATTGTTATAAGTTTATTTTAAGTTTATTCCATATTGTCCGTTTTAGGACGGAGAAAGTAGAGTTGAAGAGCCAAAGCAATGAGCACGATAATGCTCAGCATCGCAAACCCTTCACCAAGACTGCCGCCATCGGTCCACTTACCCAATAGTTGGGTGACGGCAGCACCGGCAAACACCCCTGTCATATTCATTATACCGTAAGCGGTTCCACGATGTTTGGCCGACACAAACTGACAAAGAATAGGCATATTGTTAGCATCGAATATCCCAAAACCTATTCCGAACAACAACCCTGCTCCAATGACAGCCACGAAGCTGCTTCCAAATCCCAGCAGCATCAATGCCGGAACTGTGAGCCCCAACCCAATGGCTCCCGTATAGACACGCCCGCGAATATTTTTCTGCACCCAACGGTCGGACAGGATTCCGCCAAGAATCACGCCCACGAAAGAAGAAAAGGCAATTGTTATGGTAGATATAGGCCCTGCTTCCGCCATCGGAATACCCAGACTTTCAGAGAAAAGAGTGGGAAGCCAGTTCTTTGTGGCCCATCCCGGAAGACTGGGCGCCGCAAAATAAAAGAGGATAATCCAGAATGCCCAAGTAGAGAACAACATGCTCAACCCGCCAAACAGCGACGGCTTCTTCTCTTTGCCCGCCACAGAAGACGGCTGTTCCGCAATCATACGATCGGGGTTCTCCCTCAACAAAAATATCAGAACCACAGAATATATCATTCCTACGATACCAAACCAGTGGAAAGTGGTGTGCCAAGAAAAAATTGCAGCAACAGTGGCGCCAAAACCGCCGATGGCCTGCCCCACGTACAGCCCCGTCATGTGCACTCCAATAGCCAACGAACGCGACTTGCCCTGATGCCAGTCGGCAATCAGCGACAAGGCGGAAGGAATATAAAGCGCTTCACTCACCCCCATCACCGCACGCAGCCAATACAACTCATGAAAATTATCAGCATATCCCATCAAATACGTCACGCCCGACCAAACAAAAAGACTGCCTACAACCAACCATTTACGGTTAACACGATCGGCAATCATACCGGCAATAGGACTCATAAAACCGTAAATCCACAAGAAAACAGCCATCAACGCACCAAATGCTTCCGCCTTATTCAGCTCCACTATATCAACCTTCATCGCTTCCTGCATAGTAGAGAGCATCTGACGATCCATATAATTAAGCAAAGCCACCACCCAAAGCAACGCTACTACAATCCAAGGATATACATTTTTGTTTTTCATAATAATTAGAATAATGATATTGATACTTCGCAAATATATTAACTATTTTATTATATGCAAAATATTTAATAAATTATTTTATTAAATACGCGAATATAATTAAAATCACAAAAATATAATGCCGGGTAATTTTAAAAAATCAGATTTTTACTTTTGCAATGAGTTTACGAATATTTCCGGCTCCGACAACCGGTGCATGAGGGTCTTCCGGATACACAATCATAAACTGACCGGGAAGCAAATCCACCCATGTGGTAGAGGGATCGGCATACAAAGCGCAATCGCCTTCTTTATCGTAAGGCTTGATTTCCTGTTTTACGTCTTCAATAGCCTTCCAACCAATTCTCTCCGTTCCTTCCAAAAGGATGTGCACATCAATATAAATACGGTGAACCTCAAGCACTTGCTTATCCTGTGGAACACATTCGGGATTGATGTTCATTATAAACAAATCGTCTCCGTCTATATCAATACGTCCCAACTCGGCATGGAGCAAATCATGTGTCTTCACATAGTCAAAAAGAGGCTTAAACTGAGGATGGAGACTTTCTATCCTACCACTGTTTTGCAAGTTTGATACAATCATGTTTTCAAGATTAAATGTTATACATAGTAATATCGGCAGCAAATATATTAAATAATTTATTATCTAAGCTATAATTAATAAATTATTTTATTATAGTAATAAGATATAGATAAAATTTGTATCTTTGTAATGGTCCTATTAAGAGAAAGCATAATGAAACAACAACTTTTGAAAGAGATTGAACTGGGAAGTAAGAATGCTCTTATAAAAAAGAGAATCATTACACATTATATATATAATGGTAGTTCAACGATAACCGACTTATCCAAAGAATTAGATCTAAGCATCCCCACAGTTACCAAATTCATCGGTGAAATGTACGAAGACGGCTATATCAACGATTATGGTAAACTGGAGACAAGCGGCGGAAGACACCCCAGCCTGTATGGCCTGAATCCGGAATCCGGATACTTTATCGGGGTAGACATTAAAAGATTTGCTGTCAATATCGGCCTGATCAACTTCAAGGGGGACATGATGGAATTGAAAATGAATATTCCGTATAAGTTTGAGAATACTCCGGAAGCAAAGGAGGAACTATGCAGACTCATCAGCTCTTTCATAAAAAAAGCGAAAGTCAACACCGACAAAATACTGAATATCAACATTAATATATCAGGACGTGTCAACCCCGAATCCGGATACAGCTTCAGCCAATTCAATTTCTCCGAACGTCCGCTGGCAGAGGTATTGACGGAAAAAATCGGTTATCAGGTTTGTATCGATAATGACACCCGCGCAATGACATACGGCGAGTATTTGCAAGGGTGTGTCAAAGGGGAAAAGAATATCATCTTCGTTAATGTCAGTTGGGGACTGGGCATAGGTATCATCATTGACGGCAAAGTATATACCGGCAAATCGGGATTCTCCGGAGAATTCGGACACATCAACGTCTTTGACAATGAAATCCTCTGCCACTGCGGGAAAAAAGGATGCCTTGAAACCGAAGCGTCAGGCTCTGCCTTATACCGCATATTACTGGAACGCGTAAGAAAAGGAGAAAGCTCTATCCTCTCCGACCGCATCGACTCCCAAAACTGCTCACTCACACTGGATGAAATTATCGAAGCCGTCAACAAAGAGGATTTATTGTGCATCGAAATCGTAGAAGAAATCGGACAGAAATTAGGTAAGCAAATCGCCGGATTAATCAATATATTGAATCCGGAATTAGTAATCATCGGAGGAACATTGTCACTGACAGAGGACTATATCACACAACCGATAAAAACTGCGATAAAAAAATATTCTCTGAATCTGGTAAATCAGGATACAGTTATCACAGTCTCCAAACTCAAAGATAAAGCCGGCGTTGTAGGCGCCTGCATGCTGGCACGAAGCCGGATGTTTGAGTGCTAAATACACAGATTGCATGTATTCACTATTTTCAAATACATGCAATCTGTGTGTATGATACGCCTGAAAGATAGAAAGGCGTTTATATAATAATTATTTCAATAAATGTGCGAATTCTGCAGCCAACTCTGCCTTTTCAGCACAAACAGACAAACGCTTACCTTCCGCATCTACCAAAAGAGCCACATTCTGCGATGCGACAAAAGATGCCACATCAGCTGTTTCTTCTACAAAAAGGAAACCGGGAAACAATGGAGTGAATACCTCCTTTGTCTTGCCATTCCATTTCCTGAATACGATTTGCATAGGACAAAATGCAGCATAACCTGCTTCATTCAAACGTTGCATCAATTTACGTTCCGACCTCGGTGCCGTATACAGGGCACACCAACGATTCATATCATTATTAGCTATCATATTGCTTTGCTTGCTTTTCTCCATTCCTTAAATAAATCTTTCACAAATAGTATCCAACCAACACATCCTACTCCCGCCAAGAATACAAATCCGATAAGGATCATAATCTTATTCGGTTTAGCAGCACGCAATGGCACTGTGGCCGGCTGCACAACCGTATATACCGGAGTGATTTCCTGAACCTTGGCTCTCGCCATCTGCAACTGCCCGGAAACCTGTGTATAAACGGTATACGCCAACTCCATCTCGTTCTTCAAACGTTCCTGCTCAGCACGATAGCTCAACAGAATAATGTTTTGGTTAGCATCTGCAAAAGTAGCATATTTTTTTTGAGCTTCCTCATAATCGGCCTTTGCTTCTTTATAAAGTTTTTCCGTGAAGGCTAAATCATGACGGGCTTTATTGGTACGATAGTCTGTGATATAGTTCTGCAAACAATGCATGACCGTATCTGTCAACGAAGCTGAAATCAAAGGGTCTTGCATAGTTACCTCTAAAGTGGTAACGCCTGTTTTTTTATCAATGGTAACCAAGATGCGCTTGCTCAATGCCTCAGCCACCCTTGTTTCATCTACCGTCAGGTGGAACGGATCAATTTTACCTTCTCTCTTCTCCGGCTTATCCTTGAACAAAGAGAGTGTCCACCCCAAAGCCTTGAATGGAGCAGAGACCACAGCCCCCATCCAAGACGAACGCTGGTACTTGTCCAAATAAGCATATAAGGTTGTATCTACTTTGCCTTTCTGATCCTTAACCTTTACATCAAACAGCTCCAACAGGAAAGGTGTTGACTTAACAATATCAGGATATAACTCGGGCGACAACGCATCCTCTCCGGCCGAAGCTCCACCCAAATTAATCCCGGCCATGGCCGCCAATGCTCCCATACCTCCCGCAGAGGTCTTACCAGCGCTTTCAGGCGCCAATGTCACTTTAGTAGAGTACTCTTTAGGAATACTGAACGCAACCACTAATCCGATAAGGGCGGCAATACCGCATGCCTTGAAAACCAATTTACGCTCCGCCCACACTTTCTGAGCAAGCTCAATCAAATCAATCTCTTGCTCTTCCGGCTGCTGCTGTGTTGTCTTCTGTATATTTTCTTCGCTCATAATTCTCTATTACTTAAAGAGGTTAACCAAAGTAGCAATCATAGTTGCCAAAGAAGCTGCAGACGTACCCATACCGATAATTTCAGCAGGACTCATCTTCTTCTTGGGGTCTTTGCTCGGAACAATGATCTCACATCCCGGTTCAATTTCCTTTGCTCCACCTGATTTCAAACGGGATACCGTACCATTCATATGAACAACATAAGCTCTCCGCTTTCTGGCATCATTACCAAATCCACCGGCCTGGTTGACATAGTACTTCCAGCCTTCCCCGGCTTTATAAAGCACCGTATTAGGATACATCACAGCACCACTGATCTTGACTGTACTTACGTATTCGGGAACATAAAGCATATCGCCCTCACGCAACACCATGTCATAATCCGAACCCGGATTCTGCAAGGCTTTCTCCAAATTGATACCAACCGAATAGGTATCGGACAAATCCAACTTCTTAACAGAAATAGAGTCACCTCCGGAAGTCATTTGCGCCATACGCAGCACATCTTCTTTACGACGCAACTCTTCTTCACTCATCTTACGCAGCAAACGAGCCCCCTTGGCATATGCATCCGATGATATACCTCCGGCTTTAGTGATCAAGTCACTCAAACGCTCATTTTTCTTGGACAATGCATAATTCCCACTAAAAAGCACTTCACCTGCCACTGTCACAGTCTGTTGACGATGGTAAGCCGGACTTTTACGGATATACACTTCATCAAACGGCTCAAGATGGAACGAACCGCTACCTTCCCCCACCAGCAAGCCGTCTTTTAAGTCGAATGAGAAGTTCTGACCGATTGTCCCACTGAAAACAGTGCTCTTGGGGTCTTTCACACGACGGGACACTTCAACCCTGGTTGTAGCAGCAGCCTCCAACAGACCACCTGCTTGTAGAATCAAATCTTCTACCGTCATCTTGTCCGCATATAAATAAGTACCCGGATCAGCAACCTCACCATGAATAGCAACTGTGGTTTCTTCCCTCAAATCCTGAACACTGGGGATAAACAATATATCATTCTTCTGCAAAGGAATATCTGCAACAACGCCATTCAACAAGCCTTTCAAGTCTATCGCAATCATTTCCCGAGTCAAGTCATCATACTCACGACTGATCACAGCACGATTCAAAAATGCATCACCACGCACACCTTCGGCTTTCTTTATCAATTGTTTCACAGTGTTCACTTCTCCACTCAACTGATACAACCCTTCGCGATAAACGGCACCGCGTACCTCCACTCGGTTTTCAAAACGGTCAAGAACTGAATCCACCGTAAGAACATCTCCATCCTCTACACGAAATACGGAATAATCCATTTCATCAATATTGAATATCTGATGTTCACGACCGCTCTTACGTACAAGACGTATTGCTTTTTTATAAGCATCACCGGTAAACCCACCGGCATATTTAAGCAAAGTTGCAATGGTTTCAGTCGGCTTCATCTCATAGTACATAGGACGTTTCACCTTGCCCAATATCTGTACCAAAGTTTGATAAGGATTAACCAGAATCACATCACCATCCTGCAAGCGAATGTCATCTTTCAATCGGCCTTCCATGATAAAATCATAGATATCCACATCAGCAACCGTCTCCCCGTCGCGTATAACTTTTATGCTACGGAGACTACCTATCTTATTTACGCCACCTGCCCAATACAACGCATGAAAAACAGATGCGAATGAAGAAAGGGTGTAAGTGCCCGGCACAACAACTTCACCCATTACATTCACTTGAATAGAACGAATCTCACCCAAAGTCAATTTAATCTGAGTATTAGGAGTTTCACCCGTAACACCGGCATATATCTTGGCAAACTCGTTTTTCAAATAGTTATTAGCCTCTTTGACTGTTTTCCCACTCAAATAAACCGGACCTAAGTTTTCAATTTGCACAGTGCCTTCGGGTGAGATAATTTCCCTAATGGTCTTTTGAGAAACACCCCAAACATCTATGATAACCTCATCACCTGCACCCAGACGGTAATTGTTGGGGGTTGCAACATTTATATTGGGTTCAAAGGTCAGATTCTCATTATCAAAAATATTATGTCCGAAAATTTGTTGGGTAGGATCCTCCTTTTTTTCTTTCTTCTCTTTACCAAGGAAGTTGTCATATTCTAAATAGTCTGTCTGTTCATTGCCATCCCAACCGAATTCCTGCTCCATCTCTTTTTCATCACGCTGTTGATCGTTTTTAGCACGCAACCCTTTTATGGTTTGTTTTTTAGAGTTGGAATTTTCTAAAGTGGAATTTTCTTGAGAAATGTTCTTATTTTTATTCTCGTATTTCTTTGGGGTACGTAAACGTGAATCTGCTGCTTTTTCTCCTCCGGTTCCGGTCGTTACATTTGCTTTTCCCGAATACTCAGATTGTATTCTTTGAATTTGCTCCTTTGTGACCCCTCTCTTCATCAGTTCAATCGACATCTGTTGTTGAGACTTCCCCGCCTGTTGAGCTTCCTGCACATACTGAATAACTTGTTCATCCGTCATTCGTTGAGCAAATACTACGCTTGATACTGTGAACATCAACAAACATAATAGTATAAATCTGCGCATAAGTAAGATTTTTGATTAATCCTTTAGTAATCTAGTAATGTTTTTAAATTGGGGGCAAAGGTAATACTTTATTTTCATAATATACATTTATTTCATTCCGAAGTTTCGGAAAAAGAATTAATTCCCTATCTCAATATAGCAGAAAGCCCTTCGCTACTATTACTTATCGAACAAGCCACTTCCTATAAATACATATTTTAAGTCACATCTTTTTACCTTCCACTGCGTTCCCTGTTTGCTTGCAAAAATATAAAAAAGCTACATGCTACTTTGATTAAAAACAATAGTTTTATAACCCATTCCCCAAATAACTTCCGGAAATATTTCTAAAAAATCAAGCAATTCTTTTTGCAAATTCAAATAAAGATGTACCTTTGCACCCCGTAAACAAAAACGATCGCCGCTATAGCTCAGTTGGTAGAGCAACGCATTCGTAACGCGTAGGTCGCCAGTTCAAGTCTGGCTAGCGGCTCTTTCAAAGACTGATATTTAGAGCACTGAATATCAGTCTTTTTTCTTTCCCTATTAGCAGCAAGAAAAGCAACAATTTATTTTATTCCGCCCGATTTTCAGTAACGATTTAGTAACACTACTTTGTCCAAACGGGGCATTTTCTTGTCTTTTGCTTGTCTGCCGACAAAACGAAAGAAGTCCCGTAAAACCTTGATCTTACGGGACTTGTCTTAGTTTTTCCACCATTTATCTTTAGTGTTTTGCGGAGAGACGGGGATTCGAACCCCGGATACCCTTTTGGGGTATACACGCTTTCCAGGCGTGCCTCTTCAACCACTCGAGCACCTCTCCTTTTCGGGGCGCAAAAGTAGAGGAAGTTTTTGGATTTACCAAATGTTTTGTGCAAATAATCAATCAGAAAATATATTATATTCGAATATTACAAGTAAAAAATAGAAAAAGGCTTCTATTATCAAAAATAATTATTACTTTTGCACTACCACTTATGTATGATAATAAATGCGATATATGCAACGGAAAGGCATTAAGCCCTCGACGATGCGTTTATCGCATTTATTGTTAGTGCATGAGTGGTTTCTATATTAACAAGTCGAGGGCTTTTTTAGTTTCCTCATAGTATGATTTTATTTTCTTTATATACTTGTATAGTCCTCTTAAAGAGGCTATTATAAATTTTGTCGTTTTCCCGTCTTACTTGTGAAAGCAGGACGGGATTTTTTATCAGCTTCGTATGAAAGATCTAATTGCCAGACTTTTGAGTTATAGAAGAAACCTTTTGTAGACGAATATCAGCAGAAGAAGCACCTATCATAATAGTATAGTCTCCAGAAGGGTGTACAAAGCATTCTTTCTCTTCATCCCAATAACGAAGCAGATCTTTCTTTAATCGAATGGTCACTTTGCGACTTTCCCCTCTTTTCAGCGAGATACGCTCAAAGCCTTTAAGTTCCTTTATAGGCATTATCTTATCTCTTTCCGGAAGTTTCACATAAATCTGCGCAACCTCATCACCAGCATATTTTCCCACATTCTTTAGACAAAATGAAACATTTACTTCTTGGTTGCCATCGGTTACTTGCAAATCGGAATATTTAAATGAGGTATAACTCAACCCGTAACCGAAAGGATAAAGTACGTTACCCTTAAAGTACTGATAAGTGCGCCCTTTAGTAATATCATAATCATCAAATGGAGGAAGCTCATCTAAACTTCTATAATAAGTCAACGGCAAACGACCACCCGGATTATAATCGCCAAAGAGAACTTCTGCTACCGCCTTCCCTCCACTCTCACCAGGATACCATGCATTGATGATAGCAGGTATATGTTCATCCATCCAATTAATTGATAATGAACTACCAGCAACCAATACAACTACAATATTAGGATTTACCTTATAGATTTCCTTCAAAAACTCCCGCTGATCTGCTGGAAGTTGAATGTCAGATCTGTCCTGTCCTTCACGTTCTATCGCCTTATTAATGCCCAATACAGCCACAACTTTCTCACATTCACGTACTACTCTTCCTGCTTCACCGTACAAATCCAAACGAGTCTTTTTACCAATTTGCGGAACTTTCCATTGTAATTTGGCAACAGCATAGTCACGATTATCGTAATATTCAGCTTTCAACCGATAATCTCTTCCTGCTTCTAAATAAATAGTTGCCGTATCTGTACGGATTGCATGTCCCTGCCATGCATCAATCAACATTTTATCATCAATACTCAAACGACATCCATCATCGGACAAAAAACTAAAAGTGTATTGCCCCGTAACCGTAGGACGCAATTTACCCGTCCAGCGAACAGACAAAGGGGATTTGGGCAGGAAGGGATCCGGTGCCTGATTAGCAGGTTCAAAATTAATCCATTCCTCTTTCCTTACTTTTGGAATACCTTGCAAATTCGTGTTATCAAAATACTCTGCTTTCAACCCCTCAGGGAAACTAGCTCCCTGAATGAGTTCCATACCATCTACTGCTGATTTCCACGGAGCATATACAACCTTTACAGTATCACCTACCCTATCCTTGATACCCTGCAAAATAGAAACCGGAGCAATGACCGGTAGCCCACTATAATCACCGAACTCACTGCGTCCTGCATTAATGCCCACCACTGCAATGGATTTAATTTTCTTAGCATCAAGCGGTAACATCTTGTTCTGATTTTTTAGTAGTACGATACATTCACGAGCAGCATCTAACGCTACCTTTTGATGTTCCTTAGAGCCTATCACTTTGGGAGATATCTTGGTATAAGGATTGTTTTCCCCGCTATCAAATAGTCCTAACTGCATACGTGCCCTCAACACACGATAAGCAGCCGAGTCTATGTCGGCATCAGTAACCATGTATTGTCGGTAAGCATTTAATAACGGCGCATCATACACATCATCACCACATTCTAAATCCAGTCCGGCCTTTATAGACAAAGTAGCGGCAGCTTCCTTTG
This sequence comes from Bacteroides eggerthii, assembly GCF_025146565.1. Lineage (NCBI taxonomy): Bacteria > Pseudomonadati > Bacteroidota > Bacteroidia > Bacteroidales > Bacteroidaceae > Bacteroides > Bacteroides eggerthii. Next base: position 3,203,716 of record NZ_CP102258.1, read on the forward strand.
TTTTCACATACTTATGAGCATTAACCAACAAAGCAGGGCCTCCACAGTCAGAGACCACATATCCTTTGAACCCCCAATCTTCACGTAATACTTTGGTCAACAACCAAGCATTCAACGTACAAGGTACATCATTCAAAGCATTATAGGCAGACATAATAGATGCTGATTTTCCTTCCTTAACACATGCTTCGAAAGCCGGAAGATAGTACTCGCGTAATTGCTTTTCTGATATTTGCGGATTACATACAAAGCGGTTATGCTCTTCATTATTGGCAGCAAAATGCTTAGGAGTTGACACAATCTTCAAATAACGACTGTCATTTCCTTGCAACCCTTTCACAAAAGCAGTTCCCATAATACCACTCAAATAAGGGTCTTCACCATAAGTTTCCGGAGTACGCCCCCAACGTGGATCACGCGCCATGTTTACCGTAGGAGACCAGAAAGTGAGTAAATCACTGAACTGACTGTTTTGTTCACGTCCTTGATCCAGTTCATTCCAACGGGCACGCGCTTCATCAGAAATAACAGTAGCCACTTGTTTTTGCAATACAGGATTCCAGGTTGCAGCCAACCCGATAGCTTGTGGGAAAACCGTAAATCTACCAGGACGGACTACCCCATGAAGCGCTTCATTGCCATGATAGTATTTTGGAATATCCAAACGAGAAATGCCCGGTGAAGTGGCACGCAGCAAACTTATCTTTTCCTCAACTGTTAAACGCGACAGGAGATCCATAATACGCTCATGGATTGGTGCTTTCTCATTTTTATAAAGTTCTTGGGCTTGAACCGTTCTTGCTAAACAAACGATAAAAGCCATTAAACCTATAAAAAGAACCTTTTTAAGTGTTTTCATGATGTTTTATTTGTTACTTATAGTTCTATCTACACAGAAGATAGAAATCATATAATACAGCCAACTACTCCAATTTATAATTTCTCAGCTGATGGCGGTACCGCATCATTAGCACTACCCCATGACTTATTAGGTCTGTTACCCATTATCAATATTAGCTTCCCTCCATCTTTTATATCATCATGACTAAACCAAGGCTTATTCCACTCTTTACCATTCAGCGTTGCCGACTGAATATATTTATTTTCATCAGATGCATTTTGTGCCTCTATCTCAAATACTTTCCCATTGTTCAATGTCACTTTAGCCTCAGTAAATAACGGGCTGCCAATATTATAAGCAGGAAATCCCGGAGTTACCGGATAGAAACCTAAAGAAGAAAAAACGACAAAAGCAGACATTCCGCCACCATCCTCATCTCCCGGAACTCCCATCAGGTCATTACGGAACCAAGTTTTCAGCATTTGACGAATACGTTTTTGAGCCTTCCATGGTTGACCGGCATAATTATACAGATAAGGGATATGCAGTGAGGGCTCATTAGCCATCGAGAACTGTCCTACATTACCTGTATGGTCGGGCAACTGAGCATAAAAAGAATATTTCCCACGTCCCAGCGGTTCACGAAAAGTTTGATCCAAATTAGCAATAAACAGCTCATTACCACCCATTAAATCAATCAGATCAGCCACATTATGAGGAACATCCCAACGATACACCCAGCCATTATTCTCGCCATAATACTCACGAGCCCCCTGACCTCCTGAATAACGATAATCAAACGGTTCAATCCATTTTCCATTTTTATCTTTAGGGTGAAAAAAGGCAGTTTCGGCATTATATACATTACGATAATTATAAGAACATCTCAGATAATGAAGCATGTCTTCTTTCTTTCCCAAAATATCCGCTATACGCGACAAACACCATTGGTCATAAGATGTACCTAATGTTACAGCAATCGGTTGACGTTTCTCAAAATGATGTACATTCGGATCTGTTTCTTTTTCTCCGGCCTGAAGCGCCGGGATATATCCGTTTTTCTTATAAAAATCATCTATCCAACCAGCAGCCGCACCTGACCAAGGAGCCAGCGTTTTTTCTTCTATCCCCTTGCGACAAGCCTCATAGGCTTTCTTCAAATCAAACTGCAATCCTTTAGCGGCAGCATCAGCTATAGTTGCTACCGCATGATTAGAATTCATACGACGGGAATCGCCTGTTATCTCAGGAAAAGTAGGCATCCACATATTTCCCATCTGCTCTGCCATAAGCAAATAAGAATTAATTACATTTTTTTCTGTTTCCTCATCAATCAACAAACGCAAGGGATGAGCTGCACGATAAGTATCCCAAATCCAATCATCCGTATAAAAAGGCTCACCATTGTCTTTATGTATCTTTCCATCAAATGCACTGTAATAATGTCCATCCTCACTGATACAAACCGGACGTTCAAACACACGATAAAGTGACGTATACAGAATCTGTTTATCGGACTCTGCACCACCTTCTACCTGAATATCACCTAAAGCTTCATTCCATACTTGACGACCTTTCTCTGCCAAAGCCTGCAAATCATAGTCCGGTAACTCACGTTGTAGGTTCTTCTTTGCCTGTTCTTCACTTATAAATGAAATACCATAGCGCAAATTTACCTTTTTAGTTCCGTCAGCAAAATGCAGAACGGCACAAGCGTTACGGCCTTCTGCATTTTTTTTAGAAGTATCTATCTTACCGTTAACTAAAATACCTGTTTGCAACGGTGCAATGTCCGGTTCAATATACAAATACACACACGTATTGTTTTGCAACTGCTGATAACCACTCACAAAACCATCACCTGCCTTGATAGCTCCATTCTGCGAATTAATCATCATATAAGCAGGCTTATTAGGTTGTCCATACTCTACCTGATAAAGAGCAGATTGATGAGAAGGTGCATATTTTACATTAATTTCTGCATCATCAAGAAACACCTCATAATAATACGGCTTCAATTTCTCATCATCATAGCTATATGCTATAACCGGACGAAGGCTATCCCCCTGATAAGGACTCAAATTAAAAGCAGAACTGCCACGATGACTCGTCACAATTAAAGGCAACCCGTTCAACTGATCCGTCGTATAATCAGCGCGTTCAGGATAAACACGAAGCATACTATTCGGTAAATGGATAGTAGGAAAAGTGGGAACCAGCAAATGACTGATATTTCCCATATAGGGATTTACATAGTCAACTGGAGTTCTACCGATTATTTTTTGATTTTGTACTTCCCCGCAAGCACCCAACATGGAAGCTAAAACTACGGAAGCTAAACAATGCATAAATTTCATAACAACATTTTTGTTTATATTCATTTGTAATATAATAGATAACCAACTAACTATTTTGTCTGCTCTACCACTTGTATGGTACCATCCGGATTGTAGTACAACTTATCTACACAAATAGAGCGTAGATTACCTTTCCCCGAAATAGAACTGTTGTGATAGAAAGCATACCATTCTCCCTTATATTCTACAATGGATCCATGGCTTGTGTCACAACCCGTAGGCTCCAGATAAATTCCTTGATAAGTCCATGGGCCCAATGGAGAATTACTTGTTGCATAATTCAGGCGGTTAGCTCCTTTCCCATTTTCCGCATGATTATCAGCATAAGACAAATAATAGATACCGTTTCTTTTATGTATCCAAGCTGCTTCATGGAAATCTTTCAAACCTTCCATCGGCCGCAACGGCTCAGCCAGTTCCATCATATTGTTTTTCATTTTGGCCCCAACACAGCGACCTCCACCACCATAATAGAAATAAGCCTGTTTATCATCATCCACGAAAACACAAGGATCTATCATGGCAAAACAATCGTTTTCCATGCCAATCATCTCAATAAATTCCTCATGCACTGTAAAATCCTTAGCCGGATGTTTGCTGGTTGCAACTCCCACTCTCCAAGTATGGTTCCAGTCCGTTCCACTGGGATGGGGGAAATAATAATAATAGGTTCCATCTTTATAAGCACAATCGGGTGCCCACATAAAACCTCCTTCCTTTCTTCCCCATGACACTTGCGAAGAATTCAAAATTTCTCCATGATCGGTCCAATTCACCATATCATCTGTGGAAAACACATGGTAACGATCCATTAAATCACACCCCCGCGGAGGATCTACATCATGGGAGGCATAGACATAAAGCCGTCCATCTTCCCACACATGAGCAGAAGGATCGGCTGTATACATGTGAGTAATAAAAGGATTAGGTCCCAAAGTAACCGTTTTAGCTTGTTTCGAGCCATTACACCCTGCCAATACGAATGAGAGGGCAAGTAAAGTAAATAGGTAATTTTTCATATGTAATCAATAATTTTATATTTATACTGGCAAATTTACAGCCACATACTTAATAAAGGTCTTAATTTGGACTTAAGGCATCACTATTTTCAGCCTGTAACCCACAAATACACTACATTTAAATCCACATATATGCCTAAATAGATAGCACTTTATACTTAGTAGCAAATACAACAGATTGGTTACTGTCTTTATCTACAATAAAAGGTATCAGTTTTTCTTCTCCCGGAGCAAGTTCATAATGTACTTTATCTCCCGTTTTCCGACCGTCGACATACATTTCGACCTTTCCTGTATCCATTAAAGTACCATTATTCTTGACAGAGATCCATATTGTTCTCTGCTTTGCCAGCAAGTTGTCTTCCACTTTGGATAAAGCCAAATCGAAGTCTGCCGCAAATCCATGGTTATACTCTAACATAACAGATAGACCTTTTTGTGCATCCTCATATCCCAAACTATCTTTGATACGGTCTTTAGCTATATATTGGGGACTAACACCACCAACTAATATTTTGAATGTTCCTTTCTCTACAACCCTGTCCATGTTGTCATTAAGTAGTGACAATTCATAAGGAGTTAATTCAAAAGAAATACTCTTGGACTCTCCCGGTCGTAAATGAACGCGTGTAAAGTCTTTCAATTCAGTAATACGTGTTTTTACACTAGCATACATATCTGTTACATACAATTGAACAACCTCATCACCAGCACGATGACCTATATTCTTCACATTCACGTGCGCGATGATATTACCGTTCTCCCTCTCTTCCACTTTCAAATCCGAATATTCAAAAGAGGTATAACTCAAACCATATCCAAAATAGTAAAGAGGATAATACTCCAAATCTGAATACTCATAACGACGGCCGGAAGTTTTAAAGTTGTAATAAAGCGGTAACTGTCCTACATGTCGCGGGAAAGTCATTGGCAAACGACCGGCAGGATTGTAATCACCAAACAGTACATCTGCCGTAGCAAGCCCTCCTTCCTGCCCAGGTAACCAGTTAACAATAATAGCCTTACATAACTCCGACTCTTTTGTCAGGTTATAAGGGCGACCTATTTGAAGCACTAAAACAACAGGCTTTCCTGTTGCACAAACAGCTTCCAACAGTTCCTGCTGCCTGCCAGGCAGAATCAAAGTTGCATAATCATGATTTTCACCAGATGTTTTATAAACGTCTGTCGTAGCCTCGCTGGTAGAACAATCGCCCAAAACCAACACTACTACGTCCGACTGGGCAGCAACTTTCACCGCATTGGGAATGTTTTCACCATTGGAACCGGTAAATTCACATCCCTGCTCGTAGAGAATTTTCGTCTGATTACCTACGGCCTGCTTAATACCTGTCAAAACAGACTTCAACTGACCAGGACGAAGTTTGGGAGTATAATCACCCGGCTGAAGGTTGTCTGCTCCGGGTCCCAATACGGCAATTGTACGCACATGCTTGGATAAGGGCAACACATCATCCTTATTCTCTAACATAACAATAGATTCCCGTGCCGATTGACGTGCAATTTCCTTATGGCTGTCCGAATTCCAACCCGGATATATCTTATTCCAATCCAAAGGTTCCTTATGTTCTTTTTCAAATAATTCATTACGGAACATCATACGCAACATTGTACGGCAAACATTATCAAGATTTGCCATATCAAGGCGTCCATCTTTTGCAGCTTGTATCACTTCTTTATCATTATAAGTATCACCACAATTTGTAGCAATACCTGCAGCCAAAGCTTGATTAGCAGCTTCTATCTTGTTTTTTGCAGTATAATGCTTTCGTGATGTTAAATTACCGATAGCACCGCAATCACTCACAACAAAACCATCAAATCCCCATTCTTCACGCAAAATATTACGCAGAAGTTCTTTACTTTTAGCAACAGGCACCCCCAAAAAATCAGAGTAAGCCATCATTAATGACTGACAGGAATAGTTACGAATAACATGTCGGAAAGGAACTAAATGTACCTCACGCATTTCTCTTTCGGACAATCCTATATCGTGCGAATCACGTCCCCCCAAAGGTGCACCATGACCTCCAAAATGTTTCGGAGTTGTAAACAGCCCTTTAGACTGATAGCCCTTAATCCAAGCTCCGCCAATTTGAGATACCAAAACCGGATCTTCGCCGAAGGTTTCCTCACAACGTCCCCAACGAGCATCCTGTGCTACGTCTAACACAGGAGACCAGGCTTGCATGGTACCTGCCGCAAGAGTTTCCTCCCCAATAGCCATTGCTACTTTTTCCGTCAGATTCTTGTTCCAGGTCGCCCCCATAGCCAACGCCTGTGGAAATATTGTTGCTCCGCTACCATATGAAAAACCATGCACAGCCTCAACTTTCGTAATGGGAGGCACATATAAATGAGGAATTCCGGGAATCCCCCATCCTTCACGAATCAATTCCATTTTATCTTCCGGTGTCATTACAGACAATAAGCTTTCCACACGTTCATTTACAGGAAGTCTAGGATCCATATAACGTAATGTCGTTTTATCTCCTTTATGATTTTTCAGTTCCTCATCAGCCAGAAAAACTGATACTTCTTTTATATCGAAAGGCCCCACACGTACATTACCTTTAAAGACAAGTTTTACATGGGCACCATATTTAGGCGAAAATGTTACCCTCATCCCTCTGGCGCTACCTTGTACCTGATAGTCGACAGGTTCTCCTAAATTCATCGGGTCATATGTCACAAATATACTCATCTGTTGCTTCAGTTCGTCCTTGGATATTCCCTGCAATTGAAGGTACATTTCACACACATCTCCCGGAGTTTGGAGAGTAAACATCAGCCATTGATCTAGCTTCGGATTTTTACCATCAACTTCCCACACCGTACGCTGATCTTTATCAAAAGCCAGTGAAGCTTTCTCTTGATTGACAGATGCTGAAACTGATAAGATTTCACTTGACCTTTGAGCCATTAGATAAGTACAGAAAAATATTCCTGCGAATAGAACTACATGTTTTTTCAAATTCATATTACTAGATTTTAACTCTTTACTTATTTCAAGCCTTTTTACTAACCATCTGTTTGCTCGCTTTTATTCATCAGACAGACTTTACTCTTTTTTAAACGCAAAATAAAAGTCGGCATATTAAATGAGACACCTAAAAGGTATTAACTTCTAATTAAAATAATATTAATAACAGAATATAGTGTTAAAATAATTCCAGGCAGACATATCAGCCGTATCAATCGGAAAAAAACAATATGATTTTAGATAATACCTTTTGCAGTTCTCATGGGCTTACTTCACCTCAAACTTTCCCTGTAACCGAATATCCTGTGAAGAGCTGCCAACCATTACAGCAAAGGTACCCGGCTCTACTATAAAATGATTATCTTTATTCCATAATCCCATATCCTGAGGTGTAAGCACGAAGTCAACTACTTTCTCCTCTCCCGGTTGCAAATGGATGCGTTCAAAACCACGTAACACTTTCACATAAGTAGTCACGGAACTTACCTCGTCATGCAAGTAGAGTTGCACAACCTCATCACCGGCAATTTTGCCCGTATTCTTCACCCTGCAACTCAGTTTCACACTTCCTTGTGTACCAATTACCGGATTTTCTATCTTCAAAGCACTATAATCAAAAGTTGTATAGCTCAAACCATATCCAAAAGGATAAAGGGAACCTGTTACACGCACAAAACCTTTGGAATCAGAACCCGGTTTAAACGGGAATGCAAAAGGGATCTGGCCCACAGAACGAGGAAAGGTCACCGCCAACTTTCCACCCGGATTATAATCGCCGAAAATAACTTTCGCAATTGCATCACCCATAAATTCACCCGGAAACCAAGCGTGCACAATCCCCGGAATATAACGTTCTGCCCAGTTGATTGTAGCAGCCCGTCCATCTATCATTACCAGAATAACAGGTTTACCAGTAGCATATACTGCCTGCAACAGTTTCTCCTGCCGCCCACACAAATCCAAATTAGTTCGTGAATATTCTTCACGTACAGTTTTCTCGTTTCCTCCTAACACCATAATAGCTACGTCTGACTCTTTAGCCAAAGCAACCGCTTCATCTATCATAGTTTCTTCTGTTTTATTCAGAGGTACATCGTAAAGCTCACTCTCCGGAAAATATTCATCAATAATATCAGCTCCCTTCGCATAACGCACCTCCGAATCCGGCAAATAGTCTTTTATACCTTGATATACTGTTTTTATCGGAGCATTAGCAGGTCCATAACGACATATCAAATTGTCAACTTCGGCTGCATTTGGACCAATGACTGCAACTTTCTTGATAGACTTAGATAGCGGTAAGATATTGTTCTCATTTTTCAATAAAACAATAGACTCTAAAGCAGCTCTCATAGATACATTCTGATGTTCTTTGCAGTGTACCACCTTTTCCAACTTCTTGGTATCACCTTTGTAAGGATTATCAAATAATCCCATCATAAACTTCACACGTAATACGTCAGCAACACGACTGTCAATAGTTTGCATAGAGATCTTCCCTTCACTGATAGCATGACGAAGCGGATAGATGAAATTCTCAGGTAAAGAAAAATTCGTACGCACGTTCAGTCCGGCATTTATCACTTGAGCGGCTCCGTCCACAGCATCGGCAGCCACTTTATGTTTAGAATAGAGAAACTCTACCGCCTCACTATCCGAGACCACATAGCCTTTAAAACCCCACTCATGACGAAGAATTTCTGTCAAAAAATGATAGCTACCCGTAATCGGTTCACCATCATAATCATTATACGAACTCATTACCCCCAATGCTCCCGCTTCACAAAAAGCTTTACGGAAAGGTTCCAAATAAAGTGTTCTCATCTCACGTGGCGCTACGTGTGGATCTGTACGAGTACCAGCATCACGCCCACCCACAGGGACACTATATACTGCAAAATGTTTAGGAGTAGCAACAAGTCCCTCTGCCTGAAGTCCTTTAATCATCCGCTTTCCAAGTTCCCCTACAAGAAAAGGATCCTCCCCGTAACATTCCACTACACGCCCCCAACGAGGGTCTTGAGCGATATCCAAAATTGGAGAATAAATATTAGTATATCCCAATGCTTTCGCTTCTTCTGCTGTTACGCGCGCAATTTCACTTATCAATTCTTTATTCCACGTAGCACCTTGTCCGCACTGTGCCGGAAACATGGTTGCCCTATCATGACAAAGTCCACGAATACCTTCATTAGTAAAATCAACAGGTATTCCAAGACGTGTTTCTTCTACAAACCAGCGCTGGATTGCCTGTCGATTTTCTACACTATTCACATAAGGGTAAGATAAGGTAGAACCAAATGTTCCCAAACCATTAGCTTGTTCATCTATATTTGCAATACCATCTTTCCAAATCTCATTCTTCCATTGTTCTGTGGGTAGGGAATCCCTTAATACACGACCAGAACCATACAAGGTAGCCATCTGACATGTTTTCTCCTCTATCGACATCTGTGACAATAAGTCATGTACTCTTGCATCCAAAGGAGCCGATGGATCCTCATAAACATCCTTCACTCCATTCTTATTAAAATCAATCCAGCCCTTTTTATATATAGTAGGACCACTACCTGCATATGCTCCTATACAAAGCAATACTGAAATACATAAAGAAAATCTTCTTTTCATAACGCATTTATTATTTTTCCATTTCCAATACAAGTTCGCCCCCTTTCATCAAGTCAAAATGTGAGAAGCTTGGCTCTTCTAATTCCCTTCCATTTAACTTCATCGAACGAACATATTTATTCTCTATACTATTGTTTTCCGCACGAATCACAAAGTCCTTTCCATTATCCAAATGGATAGTCACTTTATCAAATAACGGACGGCCTATTTCGTAAACCGGTTTCCCTGGACAAAATGAATAAAATCCCATGGAGCTAAGTACATACCAGGCTGACATCTGTCCTACATCCTCATTGCCTGACAAACCATTGGGATCATTATGATACAATGTGCGAAGAATATAATCAACCAAGGCCTGTGTTTTGTGAGGAGTATTTGTATAATTATACAGATAAGGAATATGATGGCTTGGTTCATTACCATGAGCATATTGTCCTATCATACCTGTTACATCGGCAGCAGCATCCGAGTCTCCCGTCAGTTCGGAACTTCTAGTAAACAACGTATCCAAATGGGCTTCAAATTCAGATTTACCACCAACCAACTCCATCAGTCCATCTACATCTTGTGGTACGAACCATGCCCATTGCCAAGCATTGCCTTCCACATAGTTGCTGGGACGTTGCACAGAGGAGGGATCAAAAGGAGTAATCCAACTGCCATCACTTAGACGGCCACGCATTAACTTTGTCTCCGGATCAAAATATTCACGATAAGCTTTAGATAATTTCATATACTTATCATACATGCCTTTTTGGTTATCCTCTTTCATAATTTGTGCAATCAACCAATCATTATAAGCAAACTCCAACCCCTGAGAGACTGCACCATAAGCTTTATCACAAGGTATATACCCAAGCTCATTTTTATATTTGATAGAAATCGGCATAACCTTTTCGTTTAATATTTGACGATTCATCATCGGTGTAATATTAGTTGTATCATAAACCGAAGAACGTATACATGCTTCAATAGCCTTTTTTATATCAAAATCACATTGCTTCTTCATTATAGCATCTGCAATGACTGAAACAGCATGGTAACCAATCATAGTTCCAGTCTCATTTGATGCCAGTTCCCATTTAGGCAAAATACCCGATTCATCATATTTACACAGCAAAGAGCGGATAAATGCCTGATTCTGCTTTGGCGTAATGATAGTATAAAGTGGATGGGTTGCCCGAAATGTATCCCATAAAGAAAAGACTGTATAATTAGTGTAAGAAGTATCTCGTTTTATTTCATGCCCCATAGTACGATAACGACCGTCTATATCTGATGCCAAACTTGGTTGAATAAAAGTATGATACAAAGAAGTATAGAAAACAGTACGGCTATCATTGTCTGAGGTTTCAATATCAATCTTTCCCAATGTATTATTCCAAGATACATTTGCCTGTTGTACTACTCCTTCAAAATTCCAATCCGGTATTTCAGATTCTAAATTTAGCTTTGCTCCCTCCTCATCTACACTTGATATACCAACTTTTGCGAGTACAAGTCCGTCAGCAGAAAGATTGCGGAAAGTTATTACAGCTTTTGCTGTATTGACAGTAACAGAGGTACTATCCGGTTGGTATTCCGTTCCGGAATACAATTTGTAATCGAAAGATTTGGAGAAAACAGCATAGAAATAAACATAATGCTGTTTAGCCCATCCTCTCGTATATTTCTTTCCAGCTATAGTGGAATCATTTACAACCCTTATTTGAGTAACAGGATGTTGATGTCCATGAATAGTAGGTTCCATATCAATAATCAAGCGAGCATCACTCCCCTTGGGATAAGTATAACGATGTAACCCGGCACGCAAAGTAGCAGTTAACTCTACATTAATCGAATCATCCTGCAGTAAGACCTGATAATATCCTGGACGGGCGCTTTCTTTATCATGGGAAAAGCGAGAACGATATCCTTCATCAGGTTTTTCTTCTGTCCCAGCAACCAAAGGCTTCTCTCCTACTATGGGCATAAACAATATATCACCATAATCACCGATACCAGTCCCGCTAAGATGTGTATGGCTAAATCCTATAATGGAAGTATCATCATAATAATAACCCGAACAAGCATCCCAACCTATAAGACGGGTATCAGGACTTAACTGCACCATTCCATGAGGCAGAGTCGCACCTGGAAATGTATGCCCATGCCCGCCAGTCCCTATAAAAACATTCACACTGTCTGTATACTCTCTTTGTAATTCCCCCTCTACGCAGGACATCAGCCCAATACCTGAGACCAGCAATAGCATATAAAATTTGTTTTTCATGAAATTATATATTTATGTTTTTATATGACATTAACATTAAGGCACAAAACTCCAATTAGCTTCTACCTTCATACTCTTACTCTTGACGCGAATGATCAACGGATAACAACATTTTACCGCTATATCTCCTGCTCCCGGCCCATCTTTGACTGTAGGATTGGCAGGTATGCCTGAAGCCTCTCCTAACACGATCTCCAATATTTCATCAGCAGAAACATTTAAGCAGACATCAGCAGAAGAAGTATGACAAGTAAACCCAGGCCAATAAGAGTAGGAATTGATATGACGAATACGTTGATGAACTTCACTATCAGTTAATGTTGTCATCGAAGGATGTCCTTCTAAAACAGGCTTCTCATTAAAAAGGATAACATATTCATATAAATGAGAAGAATCGGAATTACAGGTATATATATCTTGTAAATATTTTCCTTTCAAATCCAAACTCCGGCGCATCTTAACTCCCGGATAGGCTGTAACCGTTTCAGCCTCAGCATATCCACCGTCAGAGCGAGGTATAAATTTAGTAATTTTTCCTGTACTTCTTTTTTGGTCTTTAGCATCCACCGTCACAGTGTTATGAGATAAGCTACGCTTATACCATTTTAGATAATCGGGTACTCCATATCCGGAAGTTCCAAAGTCGGATATCAGTTCACGCTTACCATCATGAATCGCAATGGAAAGTTTATCCGGATGCCCATGCCCAATTCCCTCACCACCAAATTTCAAGACCACCGTACGCGTATCACTGCGTAACAAACAGAAACCTGAAGTATTGAATGAATAACTTGGCTGAAGCAACTGCTCGTCAGAAATATCTATCCTTTGGTTACTCAATAAAGCTTCTGCATCCAAACGTTTCTTCTGTGCATATGTCAGCTCCAGCACTCTCTGTAAAAAAGGATCATTATAACGAGCATTGGCAACCTCATACAGTGCTGACTGTGAAAGGAGATTAGCACCATACCAACCATCGCTGTGTGCAGGGAAAGATAAATCCGGATAGGTTCCTTTCACAGGTTCAACAAACATATCATGCAGGTCACAGTCAAAAAGATCAATACCACGACATCTTACTGCATTGGCTGTAAACAACAAAGCTTCTAACGGATAATAATGGTAATGAGGAGAGCCTTCGTTAATCCAGCCATCATCATTTTTATGCTTATCTATTAAAAAATGATAACCATATTTATCTCTATTAATTGCCACATCAACAATAGAATCATTTTCCAAAGCAATGCCTAAAGCTGCCAATCCGCTATTATGCCACATCTGCCAATTTGCACCTGCAGGACGATGGAGTAATAGAGTAGCGGCAGGAGCCAAGTAACCTTTCTCTATAAAATCAATCTCCTTTTTTGACAGAATAGGTTTAATCGTTCCATAGGCCATAGCCACTTTAGTAGCCCAATTTGCTTCGTCCAAACTCTGAGCAAAAGCTTTTCCACTATGTTGATCAGTAGCCTTACGTCCAGAGTTATGTTCGAACCACCCAGAATATTTACCGGCATAATCCAGTAACATAGTACGTATATAATCGGCATATTCCGGTTGCCCGGTTGCCAAATAAAGGTACATGCACTGATAAAGATAGTCCTTATTCAACATATGTACTTCATAAATCCAGGCCCAATCATAACGTTTATTTCCACTCCATTCTTTATCGCAAGCAGAACAATAGTGAGCCTTCGGATTATTCCAGCGAAAAGTAAACTGAAGATTATGTTTTGGACAAAAAAAGTCATGAAAATGCCCGCCTTCTTCTTTAGGGACTTCCAAAGGATATTTACGCCTTTCCTTTACTTTCATTTTCAGATCTGCTATAATCTTCTTTCCCCAACGGGTATCAGCAGACAAACGAATGGCCGTTTTATCATCGTCTGAGAAGAAATAAAATCCCTCTGCTCCTTTCTTTGCAAGTATTGACCAATCACCGGAATAATAAGCCTGATTCAGCAGGCAAAGTTTCTCCTCATCTTCCTGCCGGATAAACAAGTTTTCCAAATCCTTATACAAATAAAATTGCAACCAATAACCGCTATTATATTTTTCACGAGTTGTAGAGGCATGCATCCATTTAGCATACCACAAAGAATTTATCCCATATTGACGTGCCACCTGCAATGCTTGCGCCGCATTTTTCCAGATACCTTCTGAAACTTGTTTGCCCAGCGCTACATAATCATTATATGAGAATTTGGATATATCAATCAACTCACAGGTATCGTCAATGCCAAGATTTTTAAAATCTATCACAGTTTCCATTTCCATATCCCCATCAAGATCATACTCTATATGATCGAAGAAACCATTATTGTCGCGGTCACTATAAAGAACAGTAGCGTAACTCTTAGGATCCTGAAAGTTCATCCACATACGATCCCACCCCTGAAAATATTGGGCATTCTGATCTATTCGCCAAACACCATTTTCTGCTCCATAAAGGTGTAAGCGACCATCAAAATGACTAATATATAACTGTGCATTTCCGGAATTATCCATATCCCATTCACCACGGTCGCCGGCAGCATCACTTTGCTTATTATTGTCTATACCACCTTTATTCCAACCTACTTTAAACGGATCTTTAGGATCATAAAATTCCACACGCTCCCAACGACTACAATCATCATCCTCATCATAGACAAAGTTAACACGATTCCATTTGCCACGACTAAATATTAGATCATATGCTGCGTCATGATCCGGATAAATCAGTTCTGTCAATTGCCGGTAACGGGAATCCATAAAAAAGCAGTCTGCTTCAGGCATTCCACGTAAATTACGTACCGGGTGAATTTGATCGGTATAATCAAACCCTTCCCCCTGAAAACCTATAGTAAAATCAAAATCAAACTCATTACCTGTAGTATTATCATTATCAATGTCCACAGCTAAAGATGCCCAATCAATACGTCCTTCCAACTGACGATTCACATAACTGTTGGAAGGGGAATTCGGATCGTGAATTTTGGGAGAATCAACCAAACGAATAGCCATTTCAGTCCTATTATCATTATCAGGATCATAGAACAGAAAAGGGTTCTCCCAATTAAAACGTAAATCCTTCATATCATATGTAGAAGTGTGTATTTTTAGAAATGATGTCTGCCCACTATAATCTTCATAGAAATCAGACAATCCTCTACGCTCCCAGCACTGAAGAGTAAAATTATTCCAGTTGATATAGTTGAAGATATTGTCACGATCCAAATCAAACATTATCATATAATGCCCATTAGGCCAAACCTCACCTGTACGCTCTTTCGGATACTCTATAACAAACTGCATATCAGCCTTTCCATCATTATTTGTATCCACCCAATCAATAATAAGATCCCCCTGGCCTCCGTAAATACCATCCTTATTGCGGTCAATCAGCAAGCAGTCATTCACCATATCACCTTCCCAATCTCCTTCTTTCAAATTATTATCATCGTCCAGCCACAATATGGGAATATCATTATGAGTAATAGATTTAATGGCATCCGGTCTGCCATTATGATTCAAATCAAGATACTCTGGTTTGTAGCCAACAGGAGGAGGGGGCAAGCGCAAAGGTAACAGTTGGGTATGTACATTCCAATAAGTATCCTTTACTTCCTGTGCCAAAGCTCCTCCAACCACTCCTACAGAATAAAGCAGGATAGCACATGCTATAGCCAATAAACTACTTAGATTTTTCATAAAACTAATTATTACCAATTATCAGTTCTAAAAGAAGACGCCGGAAGACCAGACATATTAAAAAGGCAACCTTCCACATAATCTTTAAAAGCATAACGTACCGCAACTGGATGCTTGACTTCCGGATTCGAAACTACAACAGTCTGCGCACCTTCACCCAAACGCGCATCAGCTGGATGAAATATCCTGTCCTCACCTGCTATTTCAAACCCTGTAAACGGCCTACGGAAAGTTGTTAATCCTTTACCTATTTCATCGAATGATAGAATAATTTTATTCCCTTCCACCTTCATAGATCTATATAACGGCCCGGTTACAGGAAATCCTTTTTTACCATAAGTGCGTCCCAAAGCCAAATAAGCAAATCTATTTCCAACAGTTTCTTTTTCCATAGGATGTATGGTGTGAGCGTCACCTACATCAGTCAATACAATCATTCCCGAAGAAGGTATATATCTTAGACATTTCATTTGTGCTTCACGCAGAAATGCAGAATTCTTCCCTTTTTCCTCACCTTTATTATAATTGAAAGGAGCAATCTGGGCATAATAAAAAGGGAACTCTCCTATTTTCCACTGCCTACGCCAATCATTCACCAATGCAGGAAATAATTGAGTATATAAATCAGGGGCATCTATATTTGCCTCTCCCTGATACCACAAACACCCCCGGATACCATATCCTATCACCGGGCTCAACATTCCATTATAAAGAATAGAGCCGTTACGTACCTCTTGCAAATCTTTATAAGGTTCAATACTTTCTTTACTCATCCAAGCTTCTACTCGCGAGCCGCCATAACTAGCATGAATAATCCCCACAGGCACACCAAGTACCGAATTTAATTTACATGCAAAAAAGTACCCGACAGCAGTGAAATCGGGAACAGTTTCAGAAGAAGCCTCCTGCCATCTTCCTTCACAATCAGCCAAGGGTATAGAGTCCATCTTACCATCCACCGTAAACATACGTATTTGAGAATTTCGAGAAGTAACAATCGCATCCAATGAACCAATCACCGGTTCATCATAACGCCCTCCCATTCGCATGTCCATATTAGACTGACCGGAACAAAGCCATACTTCACCAATCAATATATTACTTAAACGTACCGTTTCACCATCACTCACTTCTATATTATAAGGGCCACCATAAACTGGTGTCTCCAACTTCATTTTCCACCTTCCTAAATCATCGGAAACTGTCGTATATTCTTTATTACTCCACGAAGGTTTTACAGTTATTCTCTGTTTTTTTCTATCACTACTGCCCCAAATGGCAACCAAGTTTTGTTGTTGCAACACCATACCGTCCGAAAAGAGAGATGGCATAGTAATACGTGCTTGTATTTTCCCCGTCAATAATAAAAACGACACAAGCAAAGTTATAATAGAACAAAGCCGTTTCATCATTTATTCCTTATAGGCATTTTAAAAGTCAATGGAATCTCTTTTCTGAGCATACGAGCAGCTTCACCTGTCAACCATAGATAATGATCTGAAGGTTGCCCATCCATATCTATAAACTTAGCTACATCACTAACCGGATAATCACCTGTACACTTAAATATAGCAGTGCCTTCATCTACTTCGTCAAACATTGCAACATAAATCATTTCAGCACCTGCCAGCATTGCGGTCGAAAGTTGCTGCCAATAAAAGCGACCACCCTGTCGTGGAATACTCCCAACAGGTTTCACGTCATCCGGGAATTCTAATTTACTAAGATTATGCCAGCTAAAACCAGGAGTTACCGCCGGTACATAATCTATCCCATTTTCTTTACACCAACAAAGGTCACCAATTATCAGATCACGAAAACGATCCATATCATTATGTAAAAGAGGAGAAAAACGCTGAATAGTCCATGGCAAAACTATATCCGCTTTTTTGATCATTACATGCAAGTAAGAATCATTGATACAGTCAGACTCCAAATTACGCCAAAACGTAGGAACGCCCAACATTACTGTACAACCGCCATACACAGAATCGTTTTGCAAAAAATCAATCAAACGATCCAAACCAATATTTCTAATATTGTAAGGACGATCGGGAAATCCTACTCCCCATATAGCTACCACAGGTTTCCCATTATGATGCAGATAAGTTTTCTTTCCCGCCTGATTAGTTACTTTTTGATTATCTACCAGCCTTTTCCAATCTTCTATAATTGAAGAACAATCTTCACCGGATTTTTTCAGTCCAGACAAATCATACATAACTGCAATAGCACGATTATACTTTGAGGCAGCATCTAAAGCATTTGCCAAAATACGATTAGGGACTGAGTTTTGTTGGTTCCCACGAGTATAATCAAAAAAACGTTGCACAAATACTCCATCTACTCCATATTCTTTCATCCATTTAAAGTGTAGATCAACAGTCGATTTATCCGCAGAACTGAATACATATGCTTTTCTTCCATCGGCATGTTTAAAAGAAGTTTCATAGATCCTTTCATATTCACTTACATCAGGCCACACATCAATGGTACAATGGTTTTCATCAAATTGTTTTCCAGTTCCGTAATGACCATATCCTTGGCCGGTTCCATCTTGCGGTCCACGAAACCAACCTTGATACCCTGCCATTATCAAACCTTTATAACTAGGATAAGATGTTTCTAAAGAATGTTTAGTACCTGCATATGACAATAAGCTCATACCAAGTATCCCTAATGTAACAAACAGTTTATTCTTCATATTCTTCATTATATATATTTTTTATACATTATCTATCATGCTCAAATAAGATTTCCTATCGCAAAAATAAATTCTCAAGATTAAGCTTTTAGCCTTATTACGCTTATTTAGAGATTAATTTTTCAATTAAAATAGACATTCACTCTTTTTTGAGATATAAATATTTTCATTAGACATCTTACCTTTTATCAGAACCGCAAAGGATTCCCTTTCCTTCCTTATCAAACCTAAATCCAGAGATATAATAATTATTGGTTAATTCTATCAAATTTCCATACATTCCCAACCTTGCATATCCATTTAAGGTAACAGTATCTGGTATCTCTTGAGCAAAATAAGAAGTGTATACATGCGCTCTCCCTCCCCTTACATCTACTCCATACGTGCCCGAACGTGAAAAGTTAGCTTGTTGAAATGACACTATGCCACTATTTATGATAGCTCCAAATACAGGACTCCCCCAAAATGCACTATTATACAATATTAGTTTAGCATCAGGATGAACTTTGCTTGTATTCATCTCTTTTCCCATAAGTACATATGATCTAACAGGTTCATTGGGAATTTTCGTATTAACCAGTTCGGAATTGACCGCAATTATTTTTGTGTCTTTGTCAGCATCTTCTACAAATAAAGAATATGTACATCCATCTGATCCATGTCCTATCATAGTCATTTTACCAGGATATTTACCCGTTATCTCATCTTTCAAAAAGTGTATTCCATAAACCGAACCGTAAACAAAATTATTAAAGATCGTTTGATTTTTGACATCCGCAAATTTAAGAGCACTACAATTGGACTGCACAAAGCGCATCATAGCCACTCTCGGATAACCTTGTCCACCTTCTGGCAGTCTTGAGCCATAATGGGGATTAAACTGCATGTTGCGGATAAAGCCTCCTTCCGCTCCACCACCAACCCAAATGCCCGCTCTCAAAGGTACACCACCTAAATAATCAACATAATGCCCACTAGTATCATATGAAGCTAAATCTATCCCTTTATCGCCTATCGCTATAGTTACATTAATAACATATACTTTAGGCCCCTGCCCCTGTATCAAAAACGGGGTTTTTCTTGGGCTTTCAGCACTATATTCTCCGGATATAATGTTGAGCTGCGCTAATGTAATACCTCTAATACCCGCATTAGTCTCAAGTTGTATGAGAGAAGGAGCATTTTCTCCTGCATCCCCACCATCATAATTGGTAAATATAGCAGTACCACCATTTTGTGTATGATGTTGTACGTCCCATGAACCTCTCAATTCCACTCCAGAAGGGATTTTTATAGGTTTGTCCACCAAATATCTGCCAGCTGGCAAATAAAGTGTACCTCCTCCCGAAGCCTTTAAAGCATCAAGTGCAGACTGTAATTCGCTTGATATATCCTTCACAGGCCGCTGATTATTAAATCCTGTTGCCCTTGAAAAATCTGCTTTCAACACTTGGTTTGATACAGGTCTCGGATGAGCAATAATATTAGTTTTTAGCCCTTTGGGAATCGGTTCAAATGCATATTTTTTATCAGTAATAATCTCTATTTTTGCATCATTGCTATGATTATTAATTTTTAGTCGCTGCTTATGCCCAGAGTTTACAGATTTCAATGTACGCATATTCATGCCAAGATACACATGCTTATCATCATTTTCAAAATGACACTGAGATAATAGTACATTGCCATTATTTATTTTAAGTGCATAGTCACTATATTTACCAAAAAGACAGCTTTCAAACGATATAACTCCATCGCTGCCATCACTAACGATAGGCCCACTAAATTCTACTCCATTAAACTGCGTAGAAGTACTGAAATCTTTATAGAAATATACAGCATTACCACCTTTAGCAGCTCCGAATGAAGAATTGGATATAAGTATTCCATATGGGTTAACATCTTCTACATAAAGTCCATTTTCGCAATTATCTACATGAACCTCATACAATTGTGCATTAGGCGCATCTGCAAAGCCGGGTTCGCGCCCAATCCAAATTCCTGTTTTATAACCTGAAATGTGTAAATAAGAGATATATTCCCAGTCCGACCGATGCATCTGAAACCCTACACTGTTAGCTTTTGTATATGCTGTTAATTCTGCAAGAGTTGGTGCTCCCAGAAGGCCTGATTTAGCCCAATATTCAGGACTTATGCTGACATTTTCAATACGCCCAATATCAGTACATACATGTACTTCAATGCCTTTATTAAGGGCCGTTATGTAGCTATCCAATACATAATGTAACTCACTTGGCGCAGAATTGAAACCGTTGTAGGAATTTACGAGAGTAACATGCTCTATCGTTGCACAATTTCCCTGAGTTTGAAACAATGTCCATGGATATGGTTTCACATCATTAATGTTCTGTTCAGGATACCAGATAGAAAGGTTAGTCACCCCTGTTCCCGCGTTCATTTCAATAAACCTATCAGCAATACTTGTGTAGGTAGTACGAAGTGCATTCCCAGCTTGGCTATCATTCCACCAGCTTTTCACACTTCCGTCATAGTTTGGTGCATTCTTCCCTACACGTACTTCAAGTATGGTTCCAAGGACCATCCCATTATTGGATTCTGGAGCTGCCCAATCACCACGAAGCTGTACACCTGGATGAAGACGCAAAACATACTCATAGTTAAAGTCTTTCTTATTCTCCGAAGTCCCTTGACGTACTCTGACACTCTTAATCCCTATTTGTGTGCTATGAAATTCGTAATTTCCGGCAGGTATGTATACTACTCCTCCCCCACTTTCATAAGCAGCATCAATAGCAGCCTGAAAAGCAGCTCTATTATCAAAACCAGGTTCAGCTTTAGCACCGAACATCGGATCTGTTACTACGAAATCGGATATCACCCAATCCTTTGTCGAATAAACTGTTTTAATACTGTGCTGTAATGTCTGTTGCTTTTTTATTTGTGCATCAGCAGTCTCAACAGAAAATAAGGCCATCAGAAATATTACAAATATAATTTCTGATTTAACAAATATGTTATCTACATTTCTCTTATTCATTGTGCTGTTTAAATAGTTCTAATTCATAATTAATGATTGTTCAAAGCATATTTGATATAATTACACAATATTTTCCTAGCCATCTCTGCGGGCCCCGATGGATTATCCAAATTATCTACAATGTCTAGTGAGGAAAAAATAATCTTACCTTTCCCGCAAGGAATAATTCCCACAGCAGTACCTAGTTCAAACGGAGTACTTCGATAGGATCCAACCACTAATTCTTCTCCTCGTATACGAAAGCCGAATCGCTGATCACCATTTCTTACTACTGCCTGATAAGGCCAATTCAAAGCATTATTGACCGGCATGCCAGCAAATAATGGATGTTCTTTTACAAAATGAATACCGCCTATCCAGTTTTTACCTACATTATAATAACCGTCATATTCTACATTTGTATATTCAGCTACCGCTTTCATCCAAGTTTCAGTACAATCAAGTAAAATTAAAGTAGTCCCATCATGTTTAACTCGTTCTAATAATTTCCATGGAGTGATAGTAGTTGCACTTGGTCGGGACCATTTTAGTTGTATATAACCTGATTGGTGAGTCTGACGATATACCACCCGAATTTTTATCGGTTTCCCTGCCTCCATAATAACAGGCCTATCTTGCTTCATAGGAACAGCATTAAAATATTCATCAATCAGCTGTTTATCATCAACGTACATACGCACCCCTCGATCAGTCTCAACTCCAAGCAGGTATTGTCCTGATTCAGGTGGACATATATACCCCTCCCAAATTACTGAGAACGGCTGATTGGCAGGTATGGATTCATCTGGTTGGGCCCCTGCTACAAAGTTATGGTCCAATTTCATATCCGGTTTCACAGAAGCTATAATGTTCATATCCGGTTCATTATACCAAGTCGCCTTTAAAGTAGTAATTCCATCTTTACCCTTAAAATAATCTGAAGGAATAACAACCGGTTCATCCAAAGAGGAACGATTCACAACAAGCCAATCTAATCTTTCCATATCAGGAGTAAAAGCAGGAAGTTCTTTCCCGACAGTTGCCTTGTAGAAAGCTGCAACCTTATCATTATTATTCCCATAATAAGCTCCATTACCAGCTAAATCATTTGTTTCCCAATTCACAGCTATCACCTCATCATACCCATGAGCACGTACTTGTTGGCCATTCGCTTTTATATCTGCCGATATACGATAAGTACCCTCATTATTATTTATCGGAATCTTTACATTCTCCAATAAAAGTTGCCCAAAAGTCTCCCCTCCCTTAAGAGCTACATTTTCACTCCGTTTATAAACAACTTTTCCATTAGGAGCAATCATCTTTATTTCAAGAATGTAATTGCCTTTTAAGTTTACCTCGTTTACAATGTAAAAGTCTACTGTTGCAATACCTGGAAGCTTTACAACCTGATTACGCGATGCAACGGCCACATACAACTGTTGATTGTAATACGCCAATCTTGAAATATCTCCTTTGGGATTACGATAAATATCCACAATACCCGAATGATTGTCATAGGGCATCGCTTCCCAACCATTCACCATATAGGCATCACCCAAGTTCTGCATCCTCATTCCTTCAATTCTCCTTCCCTGATGTTCATATGAAACATTAGCCATCAAACGTGTTAAAGAATCAAGGGTCTCAAAATATGGTTCTAATTCTTTCTCCTGAAAATAATCGATAAAAGCCTTATACTGTTTTTGCCAAAAAAGACCATCCCATCCTGTTCTATCAGAACTTTTTATATTTTCATTTATCAACTGAATACGAGGAGGAGTCGAAATAGCTCCTTCCTCACCTCTCAAATAAACTTCTGTACGATTATCTGTATACATAAGATTACTCTTTGGTCCTTTATAATAGCTTTCTAACCAAGTCTCCGGACCTCCGGCACGGTGATTGTCAAACCAACCTTTTCGATATACAGCAGTATCAAATGGTAACATATGTGCTTTGGAATCTTCTTCCTCATTTTCACTATTTGCCCACCCAGAAGTAAACGTCATAATCCTACTAGGATCTACTGCATGGGCCTCACGCATATCATTCATGCGTTTTGCTACAAGTTCTTTATCTTTCGATAAACGTCCTCCAAACTCATTAATCAAATTAAAGATTACCAAACTCGGGTGGCTGCGATCGCGATAAACCATACGCTTTAACTTTTCATTCACAATAGTACGTATAAATGGATCATGATTAGCCGAATGGAATGAGCCCGGCTCCTCATAATAAAGCAGCCCTAGCTCATCCGCCTTTTCAAGTACGACAGGACTACCTATAGAACGATGAAAATTCAGCATATTCAGACCCAGTTTCTTGGCTGTAAGCACCTGTTTTTCAGCCATCTCAGGTGTAGCCACTAAACCCGTAACAGGAAAATAGCCCCAGCTAATTGCACTTTTCAACATCATACGACGTCCGTTTAAACGAAACACCGCATTCTTTCCTACTCCATCTACATTAAACCAACGAAAGCCGAAGTTTTTCATATCTTCATCAAGTACGTTTTTACCCTGCTTTATTCGCACACGACAAGTGTATAATTCAGGGGAAGAGAGTTCCCACAACTTAGCATCGGGAACATTTACAGGAATTATCACCTCATGGTTTCCTGAAGATAAAGAAAGCTTTCTCATGGTTTGCTTAAATACTACCTTATCGGGATTCTTTTTCTCACAGACTTGCAATTCAATATCCTGTCGTACGCTAAAAGACATCTTATTAGTTATAGACAATATAGCGTTCACTTTAGTGACTTCAGGAGTGTTCTGCATATAAATATCCGAAATAAAAATAGGATTTAAACTTTCCAGCTTTACTCTCCCAATAATTCCACTAAAACTTCTTCCCGGAGGAACATTATACTTTCCCCATTTCAATATATCAAAATCCTGCCAATGAAAATTACCTCCAGGATTAGTAACACGTACTGCTAATAAATGCTCAACTCCCAGTTTAACCTCATCAGTAATATCTATATGAAAAGGAGTTTCACCTATCAGATCGTACCCCACAAGTTTACCATCAAGATAGACTTCTGCACGCATTCTGACAGATTCAAAGTAAATAATAAAATGTTTGTTTTTCTGGGTAACAGGTAATGTAATCTTGCGATACCACCAACTAACCCCTCGAAAATCTTCAGGGCGAGGAGTATCAGAAACTGTGAGATATTCCTCCACCGTACCAGGTATATTTACAGCAACCGCATCAGGATTATTTTCCAGAACCTGCCATCCACCGGTAGGAGGGTTTACAGGCAATAAAGACAAATCAGTCACCTCATGTGGAAGGTAAAGGCGATCATTCTGCCAACTCGCTTCTTTATCAAGCCACAACGACCAACCACCTCCCGTCAATAAGATTGTGTGCCTTCCTTCCTTTGCATATCCCTGGAGAAAGGTAAACATAGAGAAAAAACAAAATATAGATAAATACTTCAGCATAGATATTAGTATAAAAGGGTGTTTCATCTAGTCTATTTTTTTCCTGAATTCTAGATTTCAGCAAGTCCGTTACCTATTCCAACGGTGACAAGTCTTGGCTTTGTAGATTCATTTTGTACTGTGGTCTTTATAACCACAGTGCAAAATGATACCAGAGACTTCCGAATTATAGTACTTGACTATATCAATCTCTAAAAACAATGTTAACTATCACTTTAATAAATCATTTATCATATTTACCAACAATCTGCCTGCAATAGGATCAGTATCAGCTTTTTCCGTACACATGGTAGAAACAGTGGCTAATCCTTTTCCATCCTTTATTTGCAACAAAGTGAGTCCTCTCATTGAATCAATTTTACGAATACGGTCTTCCGGTTTTCCACCATCAATATAGGCATGTATCTTCATCTGTCCCGCCAATTCTATCAAGTTCTCATTACGGTTTACTTTTAAGGTCGCATTACAAGCTAATGGAATTTCTCTTTTATTATTGTTAAAATATCTCAACTCCAACACATCAATTTCATCAAATACCGAAGCATCATTACGTTCCATATTCACTATATCTCCTTCTGTCGGAATAATCCAATTCGTTATATACTCTGGATAAATGTTTTTGGCCACTTCTTTACTATTCAGTAAAAGCAACCGACCTCCTTTGAACTGATAAGAGCGAAGCATCTCTTTTTCTTCATCTGTACATTCCTTCAAACCAGAAATAATGCAGAGAGTAGCCTTTTGCTTAGAGTCGACCAATTCTTTCACAGAGGAAACTGTTTTATACTTAATCTGTAAAAAATCAAATTTAGATTTCATTCCATCTTTATCCAATAAAACGATTTCTTTATCTTCTGATATTTGGCTTATATTCCATGTTTTACGGGCTAATACCAAATGATATTCATTTTCTGATACTGGTATACCATCTTCTGTCAACTTCAATACTAATTTAGCATTAACCTTGTTAGCTGGCAGATTAACAGGCAATTGAATATTCGGTTCAATATAGCGACGTCCATAATGCTTTACCTCTGGAACCTTTTCACTACCCCAAGCCATCTTCTCTCCTGTCTCATCCTGAATCTCCCAACGCAGCAAAGAAGTTTTCAAATCTTTACCATCTTCACGATCATTTACAACATAAATGCGAGTAGTTAATTTATCACCTCCATAAAGATTACGTCCCCACAATTCTGCACTAACCAAGACTGGTTGCAAAGCACGTTTTAAAGCGTAATATGTAGGATACGGATCTATATTTTGATAATCATATACCTGACGGAACCAAGTAAGTAATGCAAAATGCAAAATTCCAGATCCCTGGTCATTAGAACGACGAAGTGTCTCAGCCAATTCGCCTGTTATAAAGGATTGTACTGTAAGAAAATATTTAGGATCAGAGAAATCGTAACATTCATATCCAATTAACGATTGTGGATTCTGGTGAATTAATTGATAAGAACGTGTAGGATGTCCTGTCTCGTTATTTGGATACCCTGTTGACATTTCTTGGCTAATGAGCGGACGATCCGGCATCTTATATCTCTTCTGAAACTCACCGTTAAAGAAACGGAATATAGAAAAATCATACCAATTATAGTATCCATGCATATCATCAATATCGCCATCATCTATGCTATTCATAAAGTCAGTACCAAATTTTTCATCTTTACCTTTAGCCTGATAATTGGAATCAAAACAAATAGGACGCGTAGGATCTATACGGCGCATTTCTTTCACTACATCTGAAATTACACGATACTTTTCTTTTGCACGTTCCAAATCATTGTCATTATCATAAAACTTCATTTCATTGTTTACAGTCCAGAAAAGTAATGACGGATGATTGCGATATTTCTTTAACAGACGTAAAAATTCTTCCTTCCACATCTCAATAAGTTTAGCATCAGGTAAAGGAGTGGAATGAATCATCAGCCAAGGCCATGTTCCTTCAAAACTAACACCAATTCCATTTTTATCCGCTGCTCTCATCCAAAGTTTATTCCATGGAGTAGTATGTGTGCGAGTTACATCCATATTACCAGCCTTCATTAATTGCATAAAAGTATTGGCCAAATTCAAGTCATTTGGAGCTAAAGCAAATGGTATATGATTACCACCACGTAACCAATAGCGATTACCATTTAGAAAAAACAGCCCTTCTTTCACTTCAAAAGTACGAAAGCCTGAAGTCTCTGTCATACAATCCAGTTCAACTCCTTTATGAGCAACCAAACGGAAACGGAAATCATACAAATTAGGATGATGAGGAGTCCAAAGACGTGGTTTTAAACCAGCCACACTATAAGTGAATATCTTTTCCTCATTGGCCTTTAATACTAATTTAGGCAAAGAAAGAGCTGTATAAAATGTTGCACCTGTTTCTTTATCTATAATATCTGTATAAAGATCAAACTGTTTCTTTTTGGTATCATGGTTTTTCACTGTCAAATCAAAAGTAGCTCCCTCCAAGGTTGGCTTAATAAAGACATCCTTTACCTTTACCGGATTAGTAATAGAAAGCTTAACTGGCTGCCATATACCTGCAGGATCAGCACCATAAAACCCATGTGCTATATCTTTCAGAATATTATCATTCTTCATTGTTACTTTTCCACCTTCCTGCTCACTTTCACGTACGGAAGAATAGAAAAAATCAATAGCTGCACTACTTGCCTCAGAAGAATTGCCATCTACACGCCCCGTTACTTTCACTACAAGCAGATTTTTGCCAGGTTTCAATAAACGACTACCGTCTATTTGTATCTCACCGTACATGCCAATATGGGTTCCTGCTAACTCTCCGTTAATATAAATTTCAGCAATTTTTGATACCGCATCAAAAGTCAACGTCATAGTTTTACCTTCGACACTAGCAGGTAATTCTATCCACTGACGATACCAAGCTGCGTTTGTTTTTCTATAGTCAAAAGTATAACCTTCGCAACGTGCCGTTTCCTGCTGATAATATGTGTCAGACACTCCCTTAGGCTGATGTCCTGTTGGTGATGGCATTGTCTCGCCATGTAACCAGATACGAATCGGATTCCAAAAATTTGGTACTGACATAACATGCCAATTTTTATCATCCGTACCTAGTGCCACAGCATTTTCTTTATTATTCAATTCATACTCTGGCATAAAAAGCCAATTACCATCCAAAGAAATATCTGTACGGCTACCTTTGAGCTCGCCAACTTTCACAGCCGTATAAGTAGCCCTTTGTTGCTTACGCAGAGACTCTTTCTCTTGAGGTGTAACGACTTTTCCATACTCTGAGACAGCTACATCATTTAATGCGTTTTCTTCTAATGAAGTTACTACAAGATCATCGAATTCCGTTTCAATCCAACCACCTCCTAAAGTTACAGGACCAGAAGGAGCCAAATTACTATTCTTATCTACTATATCCATATGCGGTTTTTTTTCGTCATTTACAAAAACACGAATACGACTTCCGCATACTTCAACCTTTAATTTATACCACTGACCAGGCACAGGATGGAACCCTAGCGGGCGAACACCCAGAAACTCATCTGTGCCCATATATCCCATACGCATCAAATACAAGTCATCCTGTAATCCACCTTTTATACCAACCACATAACGGTCAAAACGATTATTAGCACGAAATCCAGCCCAAATTTGAACCTGTTCTGCATCTTTTGGAGCACGCGCCTTGAAAGACACCGCATAATTTTTCCATTCCGGATTTCCAAAACAAGCATAAGAACCTTTTGAACGAAACACACCATTCGTGACAGAACACTCTCCTCGCCCCACAATGTTCAGTGTTTCTTTTTGATTAGAAAAGTTATTCTTCCATTCAGACCGTTCATAACCAGATGCTGATGCTAAAAGGCAAGTGGCAGCCCCCAAAAACAGATATAATTTCTTCATGATATTAAAATAAATATTATTTTTTACAAATATGACCTTACTCCATTAATCAGGAGCGAAATAAATAGTTAATTCAAAATTAAAAAGTGATTAATTACCACAGATGACAAATCAACTAATAAAGAAGAAGGAAGGCACTTCCATGGGGATAAACACCTTCCTTCTTTCCTACCTACTTATTTTTTCATTTCAATTCTACATCTATTTTTTTTATATCAGTAAAATTATACTTTTTATAAGTATCATTACAGCAACCGCCAACTCTTACCCAATAAGAACTGGAATATTTAAGAGGAGCCTTCGCTTTCAAGTTGATAACTGTACCTTCTTGATCATTGGTAATCTTAACGGACCCTGGAGTATAATTGCCATCTGATTCCGTGCCACAATATTGCGTATGCGAAATATATAATTGAAGATTATTTACATCAGGCATAGTCATGCCTTCTTTTTCAATTCTCTTAAATTTCACAGAACAACATAAGAAATTGTTTTCATCCACATAAGGTTCATCTACCCACTCCAATTCCAGATAAGGGGTGACAGTAAAGTTACATTCCGTCATCTTACCATTTCTAAGTTCCACCGTTTCTCCCTCTGCATCATAAGGATAAAAAGCTCCTTCCAATGGAAGCATACGATAGGTTCCGGCAAACAGCTTTGAATTAGAGTAAGAACCATCTTGTCGCATGTTCAGATTCTGATTAGTTACCACCACTGACTCATCACCACCGGCATAACTCAATTCTGTAATCTGTATTTTCATACTACCCTGCCCCATAGCAGTTTGGAAGATCTTTCCATTGTGGTCAACAATCTGTCCATATACGCCAGCTTCCGGTGCATCATAATTATCCTTTTCACAAGACGAAAAGCTCAATACTAATGCAATAACTACTAACAAATTATATATCTTTCTCATATTATCTTGCTTTTTTATTAATACTGATTATTCTGTTCAAGCAATGGATTCGTCTTACGTTCATTATCAGGAATTTTATCATAATAATTTTTGGTAGCAAACGTTAAAGAATTATTAGCTCTTTCACAAACTCGAGTGTCAAAAATATACTTACCAACAGGGTTGCCAGCCTCATTCACTGTTGCGTCTTTAGCAAACAAGAATGGTGATAACATTCTACGACGATACTGATAGATTTGCTGATCAAAAGTAAACCACCGACGCAAATCCCAATACAACTTATGCTCAAACGCCAACTCTTTATAACGTTCTACTCGAACAATATGTAAACCTTCATTTGGAGCATAAACAAACGAATTAACCCCCTGTCCACGTTCTATTCCTTCACGCGACACATCAGACAATTCAGCTCGACTACCTAGCAAATCTGCACCTGCTCTTGAACGTATACTGTTAATGCATTCAAAAGCATCTTGCTGCAAGTTTACACCATCAATCTCAGTAACACCATTCTGATAGAGTTCCAAAGCTGCTTCAGCACGATTCAATAAAATTTCTGCATAACGAATATCAATCCAAGATTGCGTAGAGCTATGCAATTGTGTATCAGCAATTGTCCAATTCAAATTCAACCATTTACAACCATGAAAACCAGTCAGTGTACTGTTAGACCCACCATTTGCCGGACCATCCAAGCCTGCTTTATTTAGCTTTACACCGGTAGAGGTTTCATAAGGTTTCTGTTCTTTTGTATTTTCCGTTGTTGTCAACACATTATCTTTAAACCAAGCATTTGTCGTATAATTAAGAGTAGTCTGTCCGTCATCTGCTATAAATTTAGCAATGGGGGTTGCAGGATCTATCTCTTCTTTTATGATACCAGAACGGATATCCAATTCAACACCTTTGTACGTATGTCCAGGTAATAATATAGATCCCTTCAAACGCGGTTCAGAACCATCCAATAAACTTTTAATATCATCATATACTATATAATTACCATTATTATCTGTAGTCTTCAGACGACCAGTAGCAGGATCAAGAGGCAAACCATCAAACAATTCGACCCAATCTAACGTTACATTGTAACGATCACCATATGTGGTAGTCATACGAGGCGGACAATATACAGCATCAAAGCTATGTACATAATCATTCTTACTGTACTGACGGATAAATATAGATTCACTGCTATTGTCTGCATTCATAAAAATCTCACGAAAATTTGCTTCCAGATCCGAATTATTCTGATACAATTTATATCCTCCTTCTTCCACTATCAAAGAAGCTTTATAGGCTTGAGTGAAATAATCATTTGCCCTACTTTCCGGTACTCCACAAAGCATTTTGCCCGTCTCTGATCCTGTATAATTATATGTCTTCCCGTAACGTGCAACAGAACCTGCATATAAGGCAACACGTGATTTAAATGCAGCCGCTACATATTTATTATTGCCACGTCCGGCTACTTTATC
The DNA here is from genome assembly GCF_025146565.1 of Bacteroides eggerthii. Taxonomy (NCBI): domain Bacteria; kingdom Pseudomonadati; phylum Bacteroidota; class Bacteroidia; order Bacteroidales; family Bacteroidaceae; genus Bacteroides; species Bacteroides eggerthii. Next base: position 3,234,987 of record NZ_CP102258.1, read on the forward strand.
TTTACCTAGATGTTCAATAGCATAATCCAAATCTTCCAGGATAAAATCAATACATTCTTCGTGGCTACTACGAGCTACCCACAATTCTTCCTCATTACCAGTCATATTCTGAGGCTCTTTCAAAATAGGAACACCACCATAACGCTTAACCATGGCAAAATATACATAGGCACGAACAAACCTTGCTTCTGCAATCCATGATTCAGCACCATCTAGTTTTCCAACATAAGCAGGAAGATTGTTAATCAATTCATTGGCTTGTCTAATGGTTTTATATCCCATACTCCAGTATCCTTTTTGAGGAGTATAAATACCTACATTATTACGATTGACCGTTTCACCGGTACTAATCATATCCCAAATAATGCAATTCCAATTAAAGAAACCATTATACTCACCATCATTTGACATGTTAAAGTCTTCCATTGGAAGCTGGCTGTACAAACCGGACATATAGGCAGTAATGCCACCTTCATTATAAATATCCTCTCCGGAAAGAATGTTTTTAGGAGGAATATCCAAATCCACACAACCGGCAAACATGCCGCTTAAAGCAGCACACATCAATATATTTCTCAATTTTCTCATACGATAATCTCCTTTTACTTAAAATGTAATACTTGCTCCAAAATTATACGTCCTATTCAGCGGATACATATATCCATAGAGTTCCGTCGGTCTTTCCGGATCAACGCCTTTTACGCCAGTCAAAGTGAACAGATTATATCCATTCATATAAACCCTCAGGCTCTTAACGCCTACTGGAGCCAACCAATGTTTTGGCAGTGTATAACCAATTTCAGCTGTCTTCAAGCGCAGATATGTACCTTTCTGAATGGCAAACTCAGAATTCTGATCAGGTGTTGTTCCACCATATGAGTAGTAGCCTGAAATCCATTGACAAGAAGGATCATAAGGATCTTGTTTTGGATCAACAGGACGCCATCTATCCAAAAACATATCCAATGCATTACCATCAAACTGTAAAGGGGCTGACAGCTGCTCACCATAAGAAACATAGGACATAGCAGACCCTTGGAATGTCATACTTACATCAAAACCTTTCCACTGAGCAGACAAAGTCAAGCCAAAGTTCATTAACGGATAGTTCTTCTTATCTTGGAAATCAGCAGCAGAAGCATTTGTTGTTGTAGCAATAGGATACTTATCCATATCATCTATAGTACCATCACCATTCCAGTCTTCGTAGATATAATCACCTGGCAAAGTAGCATTTCCTGCAAAAATAGGAGAATTAATAATCTGGTCCCAAGAAGTGTAACGTCCACCGTCTCCATATCCAAACCAAATATCATTATAACGGTCTGTCAGGTTATTTCTCCAGTTATCATATGAATTTCCAGATGGGGTACGCTCTTTATAACGCCACATAGAACGGGTGATAGCCATGTTTCCTGTTACGCTATATCCAACTTCTCCAATACGATTATGATGCCTAAGTTCTAATTCAAATCCTCTCGTCCGATCGCTTTCCAAATTTTCTTTGGGCATCGAAGCGCCAAAAGTACCAGGAACAGCAACAATCCGATTAGCCATCAATCCATCACGATCACGTTGAAAAAGATCAAAAGAAACACCCAACAGACCATTCCATAAGTCAGCATCCACACCAACATTTAGTGTTTTAACAGTATACCAAGTTATATCCGGATTGGCAACCGCTCTGAATCCAAGAGAATTAATAAAGGAACCACCAAAGAAATATCCTTTAGGAGGTTTGTTGAACGTAGCACCCTCTGTGTTTGGATAATTATATCCTGAAATAAACTGATAATCAGCTACCGAGTCATCTCCCATCTTACCGTAAGAAGCGCGCAGTTTCAAATTATTGACAAAAGGAAGTGCCTCCTTTACAAAGTCCTCTTCACTCATGCGCCACCCTAAAGAAGCGCTGGGAAAAAATCCCCAACGGCTGTGTGATGGGAATTTAGAAGAACCATCGTAACGAAAAGCAAATTCAGCCAAATAGCGCCCTTTATAATCATAATTAAAACGGCCAACCAATGCCTTAGAAGCACTTTCTGTCAATCCATCTGCATTGGATGTACCAAGCTGATTAGTCGAATTACCGGCAAACAAATAAGGCAGAGGTATAGAGAACTCACGAGAAGCACGAATATTATCACCCACACTGTGTCCCTCTTCATACAACAGTAAACCGGATACATGATGGTCAGTAGCGAAAGTATTATCATAACTTACAGAAGCCTGCCATAGAGTTGACCAAGAATTCCCATAGTAACGTTCCAATTTGGTAGGACTCTGTTTGGGATAAGCAGAATAAGTTTCACTTGCTTCATCGTAAGTATATTCATTATATTCTTTCTGAAAAATAGAATTATCAGCTATAGAAGTATCGTAACTGAACAACCCTTTCACTTTCAATCCTTTTACAAATGGAACCACATATTCCAATTCCATACTGGATTGAAAAATTTTATTGGTATTTTTGTTATAACCAGATACATCAGGATCTGTCGAAGCCAAAAGGTTTAACTGGTCAGTTGACATCTTTTGGTAATACCCCGGAGTGTCATTAGCATAAAGTTTTTCATTAGGACTGGCGCGCCAAAGAGCTTTATAAACCTCCCATGTAGACAAATATTGGCGCTCTTTATTGTCAATAATGCCATTCATTTTAACAGAAGCTTTCAAATTCTTGGCAACCTCAGCATTCAAATTCATACGAAGATTGTAACGATCATAATTCAAAGCTTTCGACTTAAAGAAACCTTCTTGATCGGTATAGCCGAAATTTATATAATAATCCATTTTCTCACTACCACCACTCAATGAAACATTATGCTGTTGTTGAGGGGCTGTATTACGGATGACAGCTCCATACCAATCTGTAGATTTCAAAGTTCCATTCAAATAAGCTCCTATCTGCTCATCGGAATAAGTCAATTGTGGGTTTGTCAGATTACGCATAGACTTTTCATTAAACAAAGTCATACGTTCGACTGCTCCTACTGGCTCAAGCATTTCGGCAGGAGTCTGAATACCATAATACATGTTGTATTCAATTTTCGGTTTATTTTTCTCTCCTTTTTTGGTTGTAACCAACACTACACCATTAGCAGCACGCACACCATAAATAGCAGCCGAAGCATCTTTCAACACAGATATTGATTCAATTTCATTAGGATCCATACGCTGTAAATCACCACGAGGGATACCATCAACAACAATTAATGGAGAACCAAAACCACGAATATCAAATTGATTTGTAAATTCACCCGGTTCTGATGTCTTCTGAATCACACGTACCCCAGGCACCTTACCTGTCAACATATTTTGAGCATTCTGGCTCTTTGTTGCAGCCAGTTCTTCATTAGTAATAGCAGATACAGCACCTGTCAGGTTCACCTTTTTCTGAGTACCATATCCAACAACCACTACTTCATCTAACTGTTCGGCATCTTCCTTTAAGACAATCCTATAATTGGTATTCTTATCTACATTTACTTTTTTGTTTACATAACCTATATAAGAAACTTCCAAGATTGCTCCTTCAGTAACTGTAAGAGTAAAGTTTCCATCAATATCAGTTATAGTACCTAACGATTTATTGCCAACCACTGTCACATTGGCACCAATAATAGCCTCACCCAATTCATCAACAACTTGTCCAGATATATTTCGGGAAGTTTGTGCATACATCGGAGTGAGCACCATCAAGAACAGTATTAATATATACCCGAAGGAATATTTACTACCTTTCATAAAACTAAACTTGCTTTTTATGCGTTTCATAATCTCACTTTTAAAATTGTTTTTCATAAAATAACGTATCCTCTCAAAAAAATAGGTAGGAAGGATAAGCTTCTGTTAACTTGTATTTTTCATTTTCATTTATATATTAAAAAGGTTAATTCTACAAAAATGTTATCCTAAAACAATCTTAAACCTTATATATCGTTACCTCTATTCGCATTTATTTCGATAATGCAAAATTATATATCAAAAATTAAAAATTAAGTCATATCACACTTAGCTAACGCTTAATTTCAAATTAACCAAAGGAATTAAGTTCCTTTATTTCAAAAGATGCAGATATTCCACTAAACCACATATAAATCATGCAGTTAAGCCCTAGTAAAGAATACTGCAATAAGTACATCTGTTTTAAAATCCATCTATTCCATCCTTATGAGCATGTCAACTTAAGAATACCAAGAGACTCACTTCAATACAAGCTTTATTTCTTCCCCTGTATACCTCACTCTCGTAGCCACATTCTTGCCATTAAGCTTAACGCAAATTTCCCTATCTTCTGTTGTATAAGTACCTAGCTTTTTACCAATTACCAGTTCTTTGGTACAATCATTCCATTTAAAAGGAATAACATTATACTTACCTTCTTTATATTCTATAGTTTCACCATCATCTTCATATAAATTAAAAATAGCATCTTCACCTGTAAACACATGAATTTCAAGTGGAATATCAGTATTGATATTCTTTTCTACAGACATATAATAAGGAATAATAGAGCCCGCCTTTACAAACAAAGGCATTGTGCTCAAAGAAGCCTCTGCCATAACTGTGATGCCTCCTTGATATTTCTTTCCGGTCCAAAAATCAAACCAAGTATGTCCTTCCGGTAAATACACAGAACGCGAAGTAGCTCCTGCCTCTAAAATAGGACAAACTAAAAGAGCAGGACCATACATAAATTGATCTTTACAATCCAGCACTTTTTCATCCTGAGGAAAATCAAAAGCGAGTAAACGCATAGGAGTATAATGTTCACGAGTTACTCTATCAGACAAAGTATAAATATAGGGAAGAAGTCTATAGCGTAACTTAATGAAATCGGTACATATGCGTTGTACCTCAGGACCATATGCCCATAACTCATTCGGAGCTTTCGTATCTCCCGGATAACGACGTCCATGAGCACGAAAAATCGGACAGAATGTTCCATATTGGAACCAGCGTATAAACAATTCTTGATAATCCTTTTTAGAGGGATCTCCTCCCGAATAACCACCAATATCCGTAGTCCAATAAGGAATTCCGGTTGCTGTAAAGTTCAGACCTGCTGCAACTTGTTTTTGAAGTTCCTCAAATGTTGTTGGAATATCCCCAGACCATACTGCAGTTCCCCACTTTTGCTGAGAAGCCCACGCACAACGAGTCAACATATAAGGACGAAGATTTGGACGAGCTTTTGTTATTCCATCATAAAAATGAGACGCATGCACCAATGGATATATATTCCGCACTCTACGAGCCTCTCCTGCATACGTACGAAGTGGTAAAAATGAAGCTATATGATCCGGTTCCGGTCCATCCAAAAACCAACCATCAATATTCAAGTCTACTAAAGGAACTACTTTATCCCAATACATTTTGGCTGCTCCCGGATTAAAAGTATCATATATATAGCCATCAATGGCTCTGGCTCCTTCCAAAATATATCCTCTTTCTGACATTTCATTGTAATTAGGAATACCAGGTTTAAAACTAGGCCACATTGTCAAGACAACTTTCAAATCATACATATTATGAAGACTATCTACCATTGCGGGAACATCCGGAAAAATAGTCTCATCAAATTTATGCGAACCGGTTCCATATTTACCCCAATAATGATAGTCTATAAAAATGGTGCTTGCCGGAATGTTTTCTTCCTTCATTCTCTTGGCCACCTCCATCACTTCTTTTTGTGTTGCATAACGATTACGGCTCTGATGATAGCCTAAAGCCCAAGCTGGTAACATTGGAGCAACTCCTGTCAAAGAACGATAGGCTGCTACCAACTTATCCATTCCATCACCAACAAAAAGATAATAATTCACAATCCTACCATAATCTGAAACAAAACTCATACCTGCATTATTATCTGCATATATAGTTCGGGAAGGATTGTCCCAAAACAGTCCCCATTTTCCTGTAGAATAAATAACCGGTACTGCAGCTTGGGTATTAAACTGAACTAATTCTCGTTTAGCATTTCGCAAATTCATCAAATTATCTCTAAACTGTCCTAATCCGTATAACGCTTCTTCATCCTGTAACTGAAATCTACAATATGCATTTACAGAATCTCCATGCACATTCATTCTTGCTTTTTCCGGCCATTCTTTCAACAAAAGTTTTCCGGATTTATCAAGAAGGCTAATATAACCAGCTTTTTTATTCACTGTTACGGAGAGACAAGAAGAACGTAATATAATCTCTCTTCGAGTATCTTCTACATCAAACTCGGCAATATCAGGCTGTTGCGTGACGGCAAAACTCTTATTATTTTCAATCTCCAGTTCCGAACCAAACATCACATGCACACTCCCAATATCATAAGGTTGTAAAAATAAAGTTCCACCTGAAGTTTGGACCCACAAAGCTTGCTTTTCTTTTTTCCAAGACAGTACAGTCTGCGACTGCCCTTCCTTCTCTACAACTTGCAGCTTATTAGGACGCACCACATCGTGATAATTTGTACCTATGAAAACATCACTAACCATTCCTTTACTTCCCTTTTCTGCCAAAATCCTAATACGATTAAAATCAAAGTCACCTGATAAAACAGATACAGCATTTTCCAAGTCAGGCACAGCAGCTGCCGTCGGACTATAAAAGATATATGCCCTATCTGTCTTTTCAGAGTAATCAATACGCACAACTATCAATTGCGGAGTCTGAGATACCCCTGCTTCAACTAATATTTTTTTATCATTATCTTTTTCAAAAGATAAACCCAAATGAGAATTTCCTTTTTCTTTCAATGCTAAAAAACTACACCAAATAGTTTTATTTTTATTTGCATCATTCAATTGTACATCTTTATATATACTTATATCTTGCAAAGAAGCATCCATATGCCAACACCTCTCCGGCACAGTAATCGTTGGCATATTCAGTCCCCCCTTGCTTTCTTTTGCAACAGTTACATCTCCTTTCCAAGGACTTTTAAAGAAAACATATTTCTGTGCATTTACAACAGAAAACGAATAAAATAAAAGACTGATAATTAAAATAATATTTTTCATAATAGATCATTAATTATATTTACAAACAACTCCATTCTCCATAAGAGAAATATATCCCAATAATGCACCCCAATGATAGAATTTATCACTTCTTACAACATCATCCCCTATACCAGTAAGAGCATTATAATTTTCAAAAACATAACCATGTGATAACCAAGACTTCAATAACAAATTCTTAGATTTTTCAGCAAAAAGGCGTTTCACTTCCCGAAACTCATAGTTATTCAGCCCCATATAAACCAAAAAATTCAATGGAGCCCATATACGTCCCCTCCAATACTCATTATCCTTAAAAGCCGGATCATTTTTCGGAACAGATGGAATCACATACTTTCCCCAAAATTCATTAGTATTCAATAAATGCTCTTTTACCATTCGTTCAGCTTGATTTTGTGTAGGTGCTTTTGCCAACAATGGATAAAAGCAAGTAGGCGAGGTACGATAATTAAAATCCATGGTCCTAGTAGAACGATTGTAATAAAAACCTGTCTTTTCATCCCATAAGCCTTTCAAATTAGCACGATAATAATCCGCACGCTCCCTAAGCTCCATAGCATCTTTCTTATAATTAAGTTCCTCTGCTATCAATGCCAAATAATCACAATCCATTACATACAATGAAGATATACCCACATCCTGTTGCTCCAATAAGTGTTTCTGCTTATTAAAAGATACTCCATCATACATAGGTGAATTGTCCAGGCCCGACTCCAAAACAGCTCCATAATGACAATTCGTATCAAATTCAGATCTAAAATAAGTAACCTTTTCATAAGGATTACTTCCCAAACATAATAGACCTTTATCCTCCCTATTCTTACTCCACCAACGATTCCAAGTCAACAATTCTTTATAAAGTAACTCCAAAAACCACTTCTCTTTATATTGTTTGTACAACATCCAAACAACCAAAGAACCGACAGGTGGCTGAGAGCGGTCTCTTGATTTAAAGCCATTACTATAAAAGCAATTGGGTATAAAACCACATTCAGTTATTGCTTTGGTTATCTCCACAGCATTTGCATAAGCCAATTCCTTACTACCAACAGCCAGCATCATCGCTGCAAAATAAGTATCCCAACAAAACAACGTAAAACCACCGAAATCTTCACTGGCAAACCATTCAGAACTCCAAATCCGGCTGACAGGGGTTATCACTTTCCTAATACTGGGATCATATATATTATCCCATGCCAAAACACTTTGCATGGCATTGTAGCAATCGTAATTCTCACCAAACCTTTTTTTATTAGTTGTAACAAATTCTTGCGCCTGTCTCTTTACAAAAGCAGTTGCTTTCTCCAGACTCATAGCCTCTCCGCAACAAAGTGCAATCGGAGAATTCAAAGAAACAATAAACTCCTTGCCTTTTTTCTCCAGAAGTTCACCTTCTATATATGTTTCTATTTCAACAGCCCTATCGCGTGATGCCAAAACAAAACTTCGAGTATTTACAACCAGTGTATTACCACGTTTCCAAAGAATTTCAGGAATTACTGCCAATCTCCCTCCTTTTTTTGTTTCAGCCAATGGTGTAATCAAAATCACATTTTTAAGTCCTATGGCAGCACTTTCCACTTGCAATTTGTAACCACGCCAATTCACTGTTATTTTAGTATAGGTTCCATCAAAAGAATGAGGCCCGGGCTGCAATATAGGCGCCCCTTTACTTCGGTCACCAATTCTAAATTTCTTCACTCGGCTCCCATCAGAATCAATCATGTTGAGATCAACAGCAAAGCCATAAGGAAGAAACACGTGCGTCAATACGCTACGAGTATCCCAAGTATTCCACCCAGAGGCCAATTTTTTCTGTAAATTTTCGTAGAGTTTCTCCGGAGAATTTGCAGACAAAACCTTAAAAGAAGAAATTACCAAGCCTAATATAAGCAAAACAAGCAAAAAAATCCTTTTCATAGTGTTATGATTAAGTTAGTTACACACAATCTCAATACCCCATGTAGAGAACCACAAGAGCTTTTCTACCTGTGCAAAATAAAGAACTCAGTCTTAAAATATAGGATTATCTTCTATTAAAGGAATATTAAAAAAGCGCTTAATCATTACAATTAAACGCTTTATTATTAAAATATTATCACTTACACCTCTTGGCATAAGAAAGCATCTAGTTTTATGTCATTGAAAGCTATTTGTACAAATTACATAAAGGTACTTTATACTCTTCTCCCAAAGAGTCTTTATACTCCTTACAAAAACGATCATAAACACTTTTCACAATACCTTTTTTACCTTGTGCAAAAAGGACAGAGCATTTGGCAACTAAAGCTTCCTCACTCAAAGGATCATGCAAAAACAATATATCAGCAATGCGTAGTACCGTATCATAATTATTACGCTGCACATTCAACAAATTTCTCAGCAAATCAATGGAAAGACTGGAATAAGAATCTTTGAATTCATCCAACCAATCAACAATTGTATTTGAAAGCAACGGACCATACAATAATATCTCCAGTATTTGATTTAGCAGCTTATCATCTCCATGTTCTTCATTTTTTTCTTTAAATTGACGAATACACTCCAATGCCATCCGATAATCACAAAAAACACCTTCCCCCCATCTGATGCACAAGAATCCCATATCACTGATAATCTCTACATCACCTACTTTTTCTAACAGTACACGCAACTTACGCAAAGTTACATTTCGATTATTACGAGCAGCCTCTTCTTCTTTATCTGACCATAAAATATCTGTAACTTTTTTAGTCAAAATACCTTGTTTGTTCTTTTCTGTATAAAGGACAAGCAATACAAGTAAACTTTTCAACCGAGGTGTAAAAGCACCAGTTATATCATTACCGTCTTTATCACGGACATTAAATGTACCTAATAACGAGATTGCCGAACGGCTTCGATCAAAGAACTTTTCTACCTCCACTGTTTCTTCTACTGATTCACTAAAATGAAAAGTTTCTATTGGAGTATCGCTGCTTTTTATATCTTCAGAGATCGCCCTATTTTTACCACACTTTATTCGGTAGATAAAGAAAAACGCCCCTCCTAGCAACACTATACCACACAACCACCACAACCATACAGGTGTTAAACTTTTATCTGCAACCTGCATAATTTCATTATCATTTAACAAAGGAGTATTGATAGAATAAATAGCTACATCATGTGTGCGATCGCTCAAAATCTTATCCATTACCAAATACAACTTGCGATGAGCAGGTGATGAATAAAAACTAAAATCACAATCTTGATAGACTAAATCATTATGAATAGGCTTAGAAACCTCCACCCAAACAGAGTCATTCATAAAAACTTTCCATAGACTGCCTCCATCTTTCATGCTAACTGCATAAAAAGAGCTATCTGAAGGTTCAAAATACATGGAAGATGCCATCATTAATATATCTGTAGACTGCCTTTTCTTCCACACACAACGCGACTTTCCTGTTTTCAAATTAATAGCACATAATTCATAGTAAAAATGAGCATTAAACTCTTGCTTTCCCTGTCTATTTCCACGACCGCCAAAAAGATACAACTCATCTCCCACTATAGCAGCAGCAGATGAATAACGAGGAGAAATCGCAGGAGAATAAGTAACTCCTTCAATTTGCTTCGTACCAACTTTCAATCTGTACAGATCATTTCTATATTGATAAAAACCATATCCTCCAAAAAAATAGAATGAAGAATCACTTGAATTAAAGGTACGTGCATGATTATAATAACGAGGCTCGTCCAAATGCCTTTCACTCAGGCTCCAAGTTCTTTCATCAACAGATAAGAAAGAAACAAGTTTTTCATGTAAAGAGTAAGAAAACAATTGATTTGTTAAAGTGTCATATACCAAATGGTCCGTATATTCCATCACCGGATATCCCTTCTCTACAGTGATTTTATCCATATTACCCGAAATCCCATTTAATATATCTACTTTATCTTGTCGAACTAAATAAAACAAAGCATCACGAGCATTAAAAGCGACGTCCAAACGTCCTGAAGTCTTCTCTGCATATATTTTCCGCCATTCAATATGGTCATCAATCAACCATGAGGGATAGGAAGCCATCGCCCTGGCTCCTTTAACTTCGTCAAGACAGACTTCACCATTATGCTTCCACAATTTCCAATGTCTGATTAAATCCCCATCACTAGTAATTTTTATATCCCTAATATTCATAGGAGCCACATCTGACGAGAAATAAGGAGATTTTCCAAACAAAACTGTGATATCCTCAGTACCCTGCAAAGGTACTATCATCGTAGTATCCTTATCATCATATTTCAAATCGATTTGATTATTCTTTATATTAAGATGCAAAGAAACCGGAATCCATTTATTTTTTTTTATATTAGTATCAATAGAGAACATTCCTTCATTAAAAACTAAAGCCGGGAAGTTCCGATTATTGTCACCTGCCGCAAAAACAAAATGAAGGAATTGGTTTTCATTCGTACATAAATGAAGAATAGCTCCAAAATCAGGCTCATTACGAACCCACATTTGAAAATCTATAGTAAACTCATTCTTCACACGAAAAGGAGAATTTTCATCAAGAGCCAAAGAAGTGCGTTCATTGCCCGGTGCAGAATGAGACTTAAAATAGAGGCCATAATCTGTAGAGGCCAGCACTTTCAAATCTCCCAAAGCAAAGAAACATAATATCCAAATCAACAAATTATTTCTCATAGCATATTGTTAAAAAACACTTTGCAAAGGTAACAAAAAAATCCCCGCGACAAATAAAGGACATAAGATTTTAAAAACAAGATCCTATTAAACTGATATTATGTGCAAATTAATAACAATTTAACCTGGAAGGTAAGTTCCCCTATCTATTTTTGTCACAAAGAACTAAACATTATCTTATTTATTAAAATGAAATAGTATTATGAAAAAAAGATGTTTAAATTACACAGTAGTTAAGTCCTTAATAACCTTTCTTCTATTAGTACATTTTCTATCAGCCTCTACATTTGTAAAAGCTAAAGTACAATTACCCTCCATACTTAGCAGTAATATGGTATTGCAACAACATACAAATGTAAAACTTTGGGGTAAAGCTCAAAAGAATTCTCCCATCACTATAAAAACATCATGGGATAACAAAACGTATAAAACAACAGCAGACAAACAAGGAAAATGGTTGTTAAATATCTCTACACCAGTAGCTGGAGGTCCTTATGAAATTACTTTCAACGACGGAGAGCTCTTAACTTTAAAAAATATATTAATAGGTGAAGTCTGGTTTTGTTCCGGACAATCGAATATGGAAATGCCAATGAGCGGCTTTGACCGCCAACCGACTCAAGGTACAAACGACGTCATTGCCAAAGCAAAAGCCTCTACTCCAATCCGTATCTACAATACAGATTCTAAGGATGGAAAATGGATACGTCAATTTAGCAAAACACCAGAAGAGGATTGTAAAGGTGAATGGTTAGAAAACACTCCTGTCAACGTTTCCCATACAAGTGCAACTGCTTACTTTTTTGCCCGATATCTACAAGAAGTCTTAGAAGTACCGGTCGGTATCATTATATCTTCACTTGGTGGCTCAAAAGTAGAAGCATGGATGAGCCGGGAAGCTATTACACCATTTAAAAGTATCGATTTATCCATACTCAATAATAATGAACCAATAAAAAACATTACAGCTACTCCATGTGTACTTTACAATAGCAAAATAGCACCATTCACTAATTTTACTATTAAAGGCTTTCTTTGGTATCAAGGCGAAAGTAATCGCGACAATGTTGATTTATATAAAGATCTGATGCCCGTCTTTGTCAAAGACATACGTAACAAATGGAATATAGGGGAATTTCCTTTTTACTTTGTAGAGATTGCTCCTTTCAATTATGAAGGAGCAAATGGTACCTCAGCCGCCCGTATGCGCGAAGTTCAACAACAAAATATGAAAGACATTCCTAATAGCGGGATGGTCACTACTTTGGATATAGGGCATCCCGTCTTTATCCACCCGACAAATAAAGAAACTGTTGGTAGCCGTCTGGCTCTTTGGGCCCTTGCCCAAACCTATGGGCAAAAAGGATTCGGCTATGCCACTCCCATTTACAAATCTATGGAAATATCAGGAAATAAAATATACATTAATATAGATAATGCACAACGCGGACTTTGTCCGATGTGGACCCCGCTCGAAGGATTTGAGATTGCCGGTGAAGATAGAATTTTCTATCCGGCTCATGCCGAAATAGAAACCAAAACAACCCGCCTTGCCGTATCATGCGATAAAGTGCAGCATCCGATAGCAGTTCGATACGCTTACAAAAATTATGCAAAAGCAAGTGTATTCAGTACCTATGGTATTCCTGTAGCTCCATTTAGAACAGATAATTGGTAAACACAGATAAAATAAACATGAAAAAACGAATAAAACTCTTATCAATATACTTACTGTGTACCTTTGTACACAGTAAGTGTCAGCCTCCAATACAGAATTTCTAACTAAGAACACATATCCAGATATGGCACAAGCCCAACAATATCTCGATTATATGTATGAAGAGGTATCCGTAAGCCTCTATGGAACAAATAGCAGTAGTGACAGTGAATTCATCGAAAAATCTTTGATACATTGAAAATAGCTATGATATGAAGGATATTTTTCTCCCCAAACACTACCTTTCGTATCACAATATTTTATACCTTTGCTCACTAAGAATTAATCGTCCCATACCCGTTTCTATTTCGTCCGACAGCTGTCGGACGATAATTAAACAACTGTCGAACGATAATGCAACAGTTGTCGGACGATTAGTTTTTAGGAAGAAGAAAATTAATCCGCTTAGCGACAAAAATAATTCCCCGAAGCGACGAGAACTGTTTATCGCTATAAACAAAAATAGATATCTTATGAGCGCGTATTACGACCTTTACGAAACGCCTTCGCCCGACGGGAAAGAAGACAAGAAATCACTCCATGCACGTATCTGCCCGAAAGGGACTTATACCCAAAAGGAGTTTGTGGAACATGTCTCTACATTCCAACATCTGCCCAAGAATGTGATAGGGGCAGCACTGGATGCCTGCATCGACGAACTTTGCGACCTGCTGGCCAACGGAAACATCGTGGAGCTGGGAGAACTCGGATTCTTCAGCACTTCACTGAAATGCCTGCGTGAGACCGACGACGAGAAAAAGAAAATCCGCTCCGAATCCGTCCAATTCCAAAACGTACACCTGCGCATCAGCAGCACGTTCCGCAACAACATCAAGAAAAAAATGACGTTGGAACGTGTACACTCCACTACCAAGAAATCGAAAAAAGCAGTAGAGACCACCGAAGAAACAAGAAAAGCCGAACTGGAACTGTTCCTCAAGCGGAATGTATGCATCAACAAAAACGAATACATCCAATTGAGTGGGCTGACCAGACATGCCGCCATAGACGAACTGAACAAATTCATCCTGCAAGGATTCCTTCGCCGCCGCGGGGTGGGAAGGTCAACGGTCTATGTGCGGCAAGAAAAAGACACAGCAAACGAAATTTAGGGGGCGAACATAGAGGCACAAAGACACAGAAATTAATGCTTTATCTCTTTGAAAAGAATCTCTGTACCTCTGTGTTCTCGTGTTCATCCCCCCAAAAAAATAACAAGCAATGGAAGATTCAACAGAAATCAAACCCTCCACGCAGTGGTTCGTCTTCTTCAATGACCAACTGCTATTGAAGAAAGGATATACGGAAAAAGGAGAGATAAAATACAGCGTACCCGTCAGCATAAATCCCCCCTTGGCACCGGAAAGCGGAAGCAATATACACGACGTATTCCCGCCCAACGGTAAGCAAGTGCGGGCATTTGCTACGGGACAGCCCGTCGCAGAAACCGAAGAATGGGTAATGATAGGCTTGCGGGCTTCGTACGACTACATTTCCGCAGACGAATACCTGTCCGCCGGAAAGGCATTCCAGATACTCTATTGGGACGAGCATAGCCGTTTCTGCCCCGTATGCGGCACTCCTATGGAACAGCAAACCCCTATCATGAAGAAATGCCCGAAATGTGGAAATGAAATGTATCCTCCCGTATCTACGGCAATCATCGTACTGATACGAAAAGGTAAAGAGATACTGCTGGTACATGCACGCAACTTTCGCGGCACTTTTCATGGACTGGTAGCCGGCTTCCTTGAGGCTGGCGAAACTTTGGAGCAATGCGTAGAACGGGAAGTCATGGAAGAAACCGGACTAAAGGTGAAGAACATCACTTACTTCGGCAGCCAGCCCTGGCCCTATCCCAGCGGATTAATGGTGGGCTTCATTGCCGACTATGAAAGTGGGGAAATCAAGCTGCAAGCCGACGAACTCAGTTCCGGCTCATTCTATTCCAAAGACAACCTACCGGAAATTCCACGCAAGCTAAGCATTGCACGAAAATTGATTGACTGGTGGCTGGAAAATAATAACTAAAGAGGTAAGGAACCAAAGAGTTTTAAAAGCATTAATGACTCAAAGGGGAAAAGAAACAAAAAAAACAGATTGCGGAAAACACGCACTCGCAAACGAACAACTACGAATGAAACGACTCTCATTCACATCAACCAATTGGCGTGCAACCGCAATCTGTCATACTATCTATTAACTGTTGACCTCTGTCGCATATAAGAACAGTATTCAACGGAGAATGGATTTGCAGACTGGCATAAAGAATATAAAAGAAACTTAATACATTCGGAACCACCACACATTTACCATCATAAAACACAAAAGGTGCAAGCGGCTTCTGCCACCTGCACCTTTCCTATATGTAAGAATTAAACCTTCTTAGATACCGAGTGATTTGCGTACTGCTTCCACTTTCTTTTCAGCTTCAGCATTGGCACTGCCGTAGCACTTGGGACATCCCATTTCACCCTTCACTTCAATGTAGAATTTAATCTTGGGTTCCGTTCCGGAAGGACGAACGGAAATCTTCGTGCCGTCTACTGTGAAATACTGGAGAACATTTGATGTTTCAGGCATATTCAAAGCTGTTGAGTTACCTTGAGCATCCGTAGCTTTCAGCGTCTTATAGTCCTTGACCAGCTCAACGGCAGAGCCACCGATTTCTCTCGGCGGATTAGCGCGGAAATTATCCATCATGGCCTTGATTTCATCTGCACCACTCTTACCCGGTTTCACCACATTAACGGTAGTTTCTTTAGAGAAGCCGTATTCCACATAAATGTCCATTAAGATGTCATACAGTGTCTTGCCCTGATCCTTTGCCCAAGCACAAATCTCAGCCAACAGTGAGCAGGCCGAAACAGCATCTTTATCGCGAACGAAATCTTCGGCAAGGAAACCGTAGCTCTCTTCACCTCCACCGATGTATTGTTGTTTGCCTTCACGCAGACGGATCTCGCGGGCAATCCACTTGAAACCGGTGTAGCAGTCGATCATTTCAATCTTGTTCTTATCGGCAACAGCTTTGATGAGCTCGGTAGTGACAATGGTCTTTACGATGAAATCCGTAGGTTGCATCTTGCCGGTTGCGATACGGTTCTTGATGATGTAGTACAGGAAAAGCAAGCAAGTCTGATTGCCGTTAATCAGCACCCATTCGCCTTTGTCGTCCTTGCATGCCATACCCACGCGGTCTGCATCAGGATCACTTGCCATTACGATGTCTGCATCAATCTTCTTGGCGAGTTCGATTGCCATGGAAAGGGCTTCCGCATTTTCAGGATTCGGAGAAACAACTGTCGGGAAATCTCCGCTCTTTACCATTTGTTCGGGTACACAGTGCACATTCTCAAAGCCCCACTCTTTCAAGGAAGCAGGAATGAGTACCCTACCTGCACCATGGAGCGGAGTATAGACAATGCTAAGGTCTTTCTGACGCTTAATCACTTCCGGATCAATGGAGAGGGCATGGACTTTATCCAGATACACCTTGTCTATGTCCTCACCGATAATCTGAATCAAATCTTTGTTACCTTTGAACTTGATGTCCTCAACAGTCACTTTGTTTACCTCATCAATAATGGCTGTATCGTGCGGGGCAAGCACCTGCGCACCATCATCCCAATAGGCCTTGTAACCGTTGTATTCTTTCGGGTTATGGCTTGCAGTCAGGTTGATACCGCTTTGGCAGCCCAGATGACGGATAGCAAAGGAAACCTCCGGAGTGGGACGCAAATCCTCAAAAAGATAAACCTTGATGCCGTTTGCAGAAAAAATATCAGCCGAGATCTCAGCGAACTTACGACTGTTGTTACGGCAATCGTGGCCCACTACTACGGAAATTTGTTCTTTATCTTTGAAACATTTGTTCAGATAGTTAGCCAATCCTTGGGTAGCAGCGCCTACCGTATAAATATTCATACGGTTGCTGCCTGCGCCCATGATACCACGCAAGCCGCCTGTACCAAATTCCAAGTCTTTATAAAAACACTCTATCAGTTCGGTTTTATCTGGATTTTCCAACATACGTTTCACTTCTGCCTGAGTTTCGGCATCATAAGCCGGGGTAAGCCATTTTTCAGCTTTCTCAGTGACCTGTTTAATCAGTTCCTGATTTTCCATAAGACTATTTCTATTTTAAAGGTTAATACTTCAATTGTTTGTTAAGACACAAATGTAGAAGATTAAGTTCAAATATCCTAATTTTTTTTACCGTAGATTCACAAATCTGTACAGTATTTACTAAGAATATGAACGAAATATCTCATTTGCCCAAACTGTCATTGAGGCATTTTATATCTGTCGCCGGTCTGTTTGACATACTCTTCAAGAAACTCTTTCGGGTAACCCGGACGGACCACGCCTGCCGGTTGTCCGATAGAATTACGTTCAAACTTACCGTCTTTCATACGTTTAACAACGCCGTCATTATATTTCACAATCATGAATTCGCCCAGACGCTTCCATGCATCGAGCGTGCTTTGGGCAGTCATATTGGTATAGTTTGTCAAGAATGTTTTCGCTTTAGCCGGATCTTTCTCCAAGAGTTTGGCAGCAGCGGTCTCAATGCCTTCCTGTGCTTCGTTGAAGGTTGTTTCGAGCTCGGTCTGTGTGGCACGCACATCGCCAATCATCAGGTCATAGCGAGGATATACCATATTGGAGACCCAGTTGAAAATCCAGAAAGAGGAGTTCCATGAGAAAGTGATATAGTCTGCACCGTCCACGCGCGAATAGCATACGGGAACTTTGTCCGTACAGCAATATACGGGAGTAAATACAGTCATGTTGGCATCGTCCGTACCAAACCACAATACGCCGCCGATAGCATCGGGCAAAGTGGAACGCATCTGTGCCACGAATACAAAACCACTCTGCTGGGTAGAGATAGGGCGTTCGTTGAAGTATTCCTTATCGCCTACTTTAAAGGAAAGAGGAGAAAGGCGGTAGGGAGTGTGATACGGTCCTGCACCGAAATCCCTGCTGATGTCGAGGGGAGTACCCTCGTAATGGTCGCGCATGGCATTCTTTACATCTTGTACGGAGATTTTGCGGTTGGGCTTCACAAACAACGGCATCGGGGTATCCGTATCGCCTAATATATAAGGTAGGAACTCGTTGCCGCGAGCTGTGAACATATTAAAGTAACTCCACACGCGGGCTTCGCAGTAACGACGAGCGCCAAAGTCAAGCGGTGCATAAGCATTTGCAAAACTGAAATCTTTGTTCACTCCGTCGAAATAGCCTTTCTCGCGGGCAAAGGATATGACATCGGGAGAATACATGCAGTTGTTCTTGTCATTCATATCAAACTGGTGGATACGGCTTTGGTTGGCATGTGCGGAGATGCAATCATCGGGCACGCGGACAGCAACCCATACGGCGCCACGTACACCGGGTCCCTTGCCTATCATTTCCATAATCCAGATTTCATTAGGATCGGCAATCGTAAAGGATTCACCACTGCTGTAATAACCGTATTCCTGCACAAGGTCTGTCATCACTTTGATAGCTTCGCGGGCTGTTCGCGAACGTTGCAGACCGAGATAAATAAGGCTTCCATAATCAATGATACCGGTAGTATCCACCAGTTCCGGACGCCCGCCGAAAGTCGTCTCACCGATAGTAAGCTGAAATTCGTTCATATTGCCGATAACGTTGTAGGTTTGGCGCGCCTGCTCTATCTGACCGAGATACTTGCCGGTGTCCCACTCGTGCACATCAATCAATGTGCCTTTCTTGTGCATGCCTGCGGGATAATGATACAACTCGCCAAACAATCCATAGGAGTCGGCAGAATAGGAAACAATTGTAGAACCGTCCGTAGATACATTCTTACCTACAATAAGATTGGTGCAGGCAAAAGTGTTTGCCACAACTGCCACTACCAACATGACGGAGAGAGTTAATCTTTTCATACTTTGAATTATTATTGAATTTATTATATCACAATGCTATAAAGGGATTTCAAAGGATACAGCCCCTCCTATTTCACCATACAAAATGGAACTGCCCGACAGTTTGATTGCCGCAACCGTCCGTTACGGTCATTTCCACAGTATGCCTACCGCCTTTCTTCACATGTTCGGGGTCGAGCTCGCAAACCAGATTGCCACTAATGGAATTGGGCTTGCCAAACAATGCATACTTCCCGTCTATCGTTCCGCGATAGCTATTGACCCCCGTCCCTTTGTCCTTAGCTCTAAAGACTATGCGGCCCGTACGTCCCCATTGCTGAGGATTAAGCGGAATGATCTCCGGCGGTACGGTATCGACTGCTACCGTATAGGTGGCCAAGTCCCGGATGCGGACTTTCATAAAACCATCCTCATAAACCCCGCCTACGCTATATTTTCCGCCTTTGGCGGTAACGCCGGCCACATAATATTTCGACTTATCTTCCAAATCGTCACGACGTAAGCCAATACGCATCTCGCACGCTCCATGCATGGGAATACGGGTGTCGTTCAACTGATAGGTAAAAGCCACGTCGCCACTATCGGCGCGTACGGAATAGTTCAACCACACATCATCATACAACATTCCCCGCGGCACAACCAGTTCCAGTCCGGGCTCCTGAAGATAATTGGTTTTATCCCATTTGAAGGCATATTTTTCGCGATGCTCCACCGGACGGATAGCGGTATTCCTGCCCTGTATGGTGAAACGGACTTTCGAGGTGTTACCTAAAGCATCGCTCAAAGTATATACCAAACGATAGGGACGCTCTTCATTGATTTCTATCAGTCCCCGGTTGCCGTTAGACGCATGCAGCATACGCAGACGGTTGCCCGGTTCGACGAACGATTTCATGTACTGCCCATGTGTCCATGAGTTGATATAACGGTTTTCTTCGTAAGCAAAGCGGTCTACCACACTGCGAAACACTTCCACGCCGTCCACTTCCAGAATAACGGTATGCACGCCATAACGGTTGCCCACCCCATCCATATGGTCATAAGCGCGGATTCCCACTCCAATCAATCCCCAGGCTGTGATAGGCTTTGCTGGACTTGCCGGAAAGGTCTGGCGCGTCTGTTTTCCGTTTACCACCCCTTTGCCCGGTTGCGGAAACAAGATGATGCCCTCGGCATGAGGAGCAGTGTTGTCTTTCACTTTTTCCATAAAAAAAGGCAGCGGATCAATATAATCCCCTGTTGCCGACTCAATCATATCCAAATGCAGATGAGGGCCGAAAGAATATCCCGTATTCCCGCTAAGGGCTATCACCTGCCCTGCCTTTACCGGATATTCTCCCGGTTCGGGAACGATCTCCACTTCCCAACTCTCCTTTTCATACTGCAATTCTTTCACTCTCCGGGCCACATCGCCTGTAAAAGCGCTGAGGTGGCGGTTGATAGTGGAATAACCGTTATCATAATCCACATCGAGCACATACCCTGAGCCATGCGTCACTCGGATACGGGAGATATGCCCGTCTGCCAAAGCATGCACAGGTTTGCCTATAACACCACCGGTTTTGAAGTCCAGCCCGCCATGAAAATGGTTGGAACGTATCTCGCCGAAATTGCCTGAAAAGGTGATAGGGAAATCAAAAGGAGGAGTGAAAGTTTCTTCTTGCGCTTGCGCCCCTGTTGTTGCCAATAGCAAGAAAGAATATAAGATAAGTTTGATAGATATTTTCATTCTAAATAAGTAGTCATTTCAAAAACAAAGGCAAAGATAAAAATAATCCCTATCTTTGCCACATAAATATAGGAAATAAACAATGAGAACCCTCCGTCTTTGGTGTGTCATCTGCCTGGCACTCTTACCGACATCCAACACAATCCTCGCCAGAAGTACTCCAAAGTCCGTTCAGGCTCCCGACAGTCTACTCACCGAGAGATATATTCGCAGTATCTACTTCTCTATGCCCGATAGTGCCCTGCACCTGCTCAATGAAGCCGAAGCATCTCACCGGATGAAACCTTTCCGCATCGACATTCTGCGTTGCATGGTCTACGAAAGCCTGGGTATGTACGCCCTGAAAGAGCGCTACCTCCGGCGCGCCCTCGCCACCGACTCCGTAGAAAAGGTTCCTACCCGCAAGTTGCAAATACTGACACAGCTTGCCGCCGTCCTCGACCGTCAAAACAAGTACGAGGAAGGTATACGCATCTGTTCCAAAGCTATCGACCTGGCGCAGGAGCTGCAACAGAAAGCAAGAGAAAGCGAACTGCTGTTCACAATCGGGAGAATATACGCAGGCATGCAGCGCATGGATGAAGCCCTGCAATATATGTACCGTTCCATCGACCTGCTGAAGGACAGCGACAATGTGCGCGAACTGGCATACCTGTCCACCTACTACGGTGATTTGTCCGGCTATCTCTATGACAACCACCATAACGGCGAGGCTATCGAAATATGCCAACAGCGCCTCAACGTCATCCATCGCATGAGCAGAATGCCCGGACCGCCTCCCGGCTACATTGACCAGCAATATGGATATCTCTACTCCAAACTAGCCTTATACTATCGGCAAGAGGGAAAAACCCAAAAAGCCGCCGAGGCGTACCGCAACTACCTCGCCACTTCCTTTTCTTCCTCCCAAATGGGACAAGCCGAAATCGTTCCTTACTTGTTGCGTAACCACCAGTACCGGGAAGCCTTGCTGCGCCTGGACAATCATATCACCGTCTTCTGGCAGGCCGACACCATCAGCTACAACTATACCATAGCATTGGAGCATTACGCCCAAGCCTATCGCGGACTGGGCAACCAAGACCAGGCAAACAGTTACCTGCAACGTATCATTCGTGTGAACGACAGTATCTATCACCGTGAAAAGTCAAGCCAAGCACATGAGTTCGCCATTTTGTATCAGACGCAGGAGAAAGATACGCAGATACGCGAGACGCAGGCCGAACTCAAACGCCAGCACATTCTTTTTGCCACTGCCAGCCTTGTAGCTTTGCTGCTGCTCATCTTGCTATGGGAGAAACACCTCAACCTGCGTCGTACCCATGAGCGTAACCGCATCGCCGTCCGCCAGATAGACGAGTTGCTGGCACAGAAAGAGAAGTTGCGAAAGGCATACGCGGGAATAGAAAAAGAAGAGAGCGAAGAAAAACAGGCAGCGGCACAAGAAGTAAAGAACGAAGAAAACCGTCTCCGCTTCATGCAAATGGAAACTCACTTGATATCCGGTCGTCTCTTCCTGAACCCTGATATGACCCGTGAGGACCTGATGAAAATTACCGGCCTCAGCAAGAACCGTCTCAGTGCTCTCTTGCAAGAGCAAGCCAACGATAATTTCAGCGGTTACCTCAACCGTCTTCGTGTGGAATACTCTGTAGCCTTGTTGAAAGAGAAAGACAAATTCACGATAGATGCCATAGCCTCCATGTCAGGCTTCAACAGCCGCAGTACCTATTATACGGCTTTCAATAAGATTTTCCATCTGTCGCCGGCGCAATATCGTGACAGTCTTTAGAAGATATTTCACCACAGAGGACACAGAGGGCACAAAGATTCTTTTTTAATGAAGAATTAGCACTTCCATTGGCAAGACGGAAACTATTCGTATATTTGTAACGTTATACCACTATATATAAAGGAGATACAATTATGACAACAATGAAACTAAGACGCTCACTTTTTACAGAAGTCAATGCCGTACTGGACAGCGAAGAACTGACTCGCGCCGCTATCCAAGCTTTAAAAGAAGTAAGGAAAGCCGTTACTGCTGAAAGCAAAAGCGCCAAACAAGAAAAATTCATGCTAAACAGCCTGAAAGAGGCATTCCATGAATTGGATGAAGTAAAGACCGGTCGGAAAAAATCCCGCCCTGCCGAAGAATTGTTGAAAGAGTTACAAGAAATAGAAATGGAAGAAGGAGAAAAAGCATGATAAACATCCGTACCATTGAATTCTTTGACAAAAGCTACAAACACCTATTCAAAAAATATCGTTCTATTTCACAAGACTACCTACAACTGATAGAAGCACTACGTGAAAATCCTTATCTCGGTACCGACTTAGGAAACAATATACACAAAATACGTATCGGCATTACCGGAAAAGGAAAAGGTAAACGTGGAGGGGCGCGTGTCCTGACAGATACTGAAGCCGTCATTAACGTAGAAGAAGGCATTGTCACCTTACTTGCCATTTATGATAAAGCTGAAATCAGTACTCTATCCGATAATAAAATCAAAGAATTGGTAGAAATAGCCAGAGCAGAAAACAAATAAGAATACCTCTTCTATCTCCCTTCTCACCCCCGCCAGGCACCCTTCTGAGCGGGGGTGAGACATTTCAGGACATCAAAGCGACAAATCAGGACAAGGAGAAGACTACAAAAATGGGCGGTCTCTCAAAAAGTTTATACTTTCGCTACCAATTCAGCATCCGGTAATACCATGTATCCCACAAGACAAGCTGAAAACGATAAAAGCAAACAAACAAAAAAACTATATGGAATGCGAAACTATAAACAAGTAAACATCATGAGAGTACTAAAGGAAGAAAAATGGGCACTGGTACGAACTGTTACCGCTATCTGCATTACAGCCATGGCACTGATATGCCTGGTATTAGCGGCAGGATGTACCAATGACCTGACCGAAATCACCGAGAACCGGGGAACTGGAGAAACACTAGCTTTGGGCACGCTGACAACTAAAGACGCAAATGCCGCACACGCCGCCACACGCGCCGACTCCCCGCTCCCCGACGCCACCGCCTGGCAAGGCTTCTGCAGCGGAGACCAACTGCACGTCGCTATCGCCGCCGGAGAGGGCAGCACATTCACCCGATCCTCGGGCATCTACGAATACACTGCCGCCGGAAACATACCGGGTAGCGGCAGCTGGACAGCCTCCACACCCGCCTACTGGCAAAGAGCCAACGGCAATATCCTCACCCTGTGGCGAGGCCCCGACTGCGACACCGCCACACCCGGCGCCTACGACATGCCGCTGACCTACGAAACCGATGTCATACAAGGGCATGCCCTTAATGCCTGGGATGGAAACACCTACACCAACGATGCCGATAAATGGCGCATCATGGACTTGCTGCGCTACTGTTCCGCCGATGCCGACCTCCCCACCGCTGCTACCGGGATGCCCGCCACCGGCTCTCCCCTCAACCTCATCCTGAAACACAGCATGGCGCAACTATGCGTAGAACTGCTGCCGGGTGAAGGCATGACCGCCCAAGAGCTACAAGCCCAAGTCACCGTACATCTGAAATCTGCTGCCGCCACCTTCACCATACAGACCGACGGACGCCCCGCCATCTACAACTTCGAGAACGAGCAGAACCGCCAGGACGTGCGCCTGCTGAAAAACGGCGCCACCTCCCTGAAGTTCTACGCCCTGATGCTGCCGGGACAAACCTTTGGCACAAACCGGGCGATGATGAGCCTGCATATAGGCGACACACACTTCACCTACACCCCCGGCACTCCCCTCACCACTACCGAAAACACCTGTCACAAACTGGTGCTGCAAGTGAACCGTACCGAAGTGAGCGCCCTCAGCGTCACCTCCACCGGATGGCAAGACCCGACAGTGATTACGCAGCCCGATGAAGCGGAAGCGGAAGGGATACTGGTTATAAACGAGACACCGGGCACCCTAAAGGATAACGCCACCCTACTGAACGCCTTGAAAGACGCCACCCAAGAAAGTCCTGTCGGTCTGATAATCACCGGAAAGATAAATGACAAGGATCTTGAGGATTTGAGCTCACTCATGAAATATAAGGATGGTGATACCAATAAGTTCAAAGTAAGTTCACTTGCCATTTATGCAACCGGCGGAACAACTCTTCCTCATTATTTCGCCAGCAACAATCCTAATCCGAACCCCGCATTGAAAAAAATAATACTCCCGGAAGGGATAACAGATACCGGAGAAATATCATTCTATAATTGTACGGCACTGACAGACGTCACCCTGCCCGACGGATTAACGATTATAAATCGCAACGCATTCCGGTCATGTAATGCATTGAAAAGTATCAAACTGCCCGAAACTGTGACAGACATAAAAAATTTAGCTTTCCGTTCCTGTACTGCATTAGAGAACATCAATATCCCCGAGAAGGTAACGAAAATAGGAGAGCAAGCATTCTATGATTGCCAGAAACTGAAAATTACCAAACTGCCCGATAACTTGGAAAGTATAGAGAAACAAGCATTCTATGGCTGCATTGCATTAGAGAGCATCAACATCCCCGACAAAACAAAAGATATAGGAGAGCAAGCATTTTTAGTTTGTAGCGGTCTGACAAGCCTAACGATAGGAGACGGAATGATAAACATTGGAAAGAAAGCATTCTTGTATACCTCGTTGCAAAGTGTTACCATACAATCGGCTCAAGCCATAGGAGAATCCGCTTTCTTCGGTTGCTCAAGCCTGAGTGACGTAATCATAGGTCATGTCAAGAATATAGGAGAAAGCGCTTTCAGTGGTTGTACGAATCTGTCAAGCCTCAATATAGAAGGAACAGAAAGTATAGGAGACCAAGCATTCAAAAACTGCACAAGTCTGGCAAGCATCACCCTGCCACAGACGATAACCGGCATAGGAACTTTCGCATTCGCCGGTTCGGGACTGACAAGCATCACCATCCCGAGATCGGTGAAGCAAATATCAGACGAAGCTTTCAATGGATGCACCGCATTAAAAACCGCCACCCTGGAGGAGGGAGTGGAAACCATTGGAAAAAACGCATTCACCAACTGTAAGGAGCTGACAGACATCACTATCCCATCGACCGTAACAAGCATAGGAAATTATGCGTTCAACATATGTCCAAAGTTGGCAACCGTTACTTTCGCAGGAGAGACTCCACAATTAAACAGTCTTGGGCAAAATGCATTCCAATCATGCGAAGCGTTGACAAGCATCGATATCCCCGACAACGTAACTACACTGGCCACACGTACATTCAATCTCTGCACGACACTGGAAAACGTAACACTCCCCAACCAACTAGAGAGTATAGGAGACTTCGTGTTTAATGAATGCTCGGCACTGAAAAAGCTGGACATCCCCCAGAGTGTGACAAGCATTGGAGGGAACGCATTCAATAGGTGCGGAGAATTGACAACTGTCAATTTCTTAGGACAGGTTCCTCAACTAAACAGCATCGGAAGACACGCATTCTACGAATGCCAGAAACTGGCGGACCTCACCCTTCCCGACAGACTGACGTCGATAGGAGAAAGCGCCTTCTATCGATGCAACGCCCTGACAAGCATCAGAATTCCCGACAACGTGGTCACAATAGCTACAAAAGTATTCCAAGAGTGCAGCGGACTAGTCACCGTTGTCCTTCCCAAAAATCTGGAAAATATAAAAGACCTCGCGTTCAACAATTGTAGCGCATTGGCAAACTTTGTTTATGCAGGTTCGGCATTACCAGCTCCAACAGTGAGTAGAAATGCCTATTCTGTAAGCTCTAGACTCAAGTATCTGTTCCTCCCCAACTATACATCCACCATAACAGGAACAAGCCTCATTTGGGCAGGCAAAACTTGGAAGAATATCCATTACAATGCAAATAGCGGGACAGACATGAGCGCCATTGATGCCTTGACGAATATCAATAATTATCAGAATCATATAACACAATAACCCATACTAAGACAAACTTATGGTAACAACAATCACCCGAATACTCAATGTCCTGCGCACATCCGCTCCAAAGCGTTTCTTTGCCCAGAGACACCTTTTTACCCCGATACTCATGCTCGTTTCGGCCTTCCTTCTCACCGCATGCACCGGGCAACTGACGCTCCCCGGAGAAGACGAAAGTGGAGAAACCTCTCCCGAAGTCCTCGTGGGGAAACCGATACAGATAGACAATGCACTCTCCGCCAGTGCAGTGACTCGTGCGGATGGAGCCGTAACGACGGACAGCGACTTCCCCCAGGTGGGCAGCACTATGACCGTCTTCCTCACTATTCCCGCCGCAGATACCCCCGATCACAAGCCCCGGCGCTTACAGTCGAACTATACCTGCACATATCGAAATTATGATGACGTCGCACATATCGTGACCTCCGCCACCTGGACGGCAGATGATACCGACGGGAACAGCCCCCTATGCTGGCAGTATGCCGACGCACGACATATATTCGCCGCCATTTCTCCCGCCATCCCCCTTACGGAATATTCTGTGAGCAATGCCGACGGCACGGAAAATCCGTTGCCGGCAGCCACCTTCACCTTGCCCGGCACCTTCGACGAGCAAAGTTGTGAATATTGGAGAAGCTTGCGTTCCACATACCGGGCCTGCATTGTGGAGAAGCCCACCGCCACTCCCATCGAACTGAAAATGCGCAAAGCGCTGACAGAAGTGGAAATAGCCTGTGACCCTTCCATGTGTAATGAGGTTATGCTCTACCAAGTGCCCCGCACCGCCTTTTTCAACCCCACAACGGGAGAGGTAACCTCCCTGCGCGGGGGCATCACCGCCACACTCAGCGATGACGGCAACGGTGCAGCGGACAGTGACAAATTCATACCCGATTACACCATCGGAGGAGAACTTGTTGCTACCGGAAATATCACCGCTTACAAAGTCGATGCTTTGGGCCTGTTTTATCGGGTTCTCCTCTTGCCCACCGCATACTATGAAAGCGGTGACAACCGATGCGACGGCAGCGGCTCACTTTCTTACTTTTTCACTGATAGAGACGGAATAAGCCACCTCTACAAGAATGATATTCACGCAGGGATGGATACCAATGGCAATCCCGTTGCCGATGGCGGTTTCTGCCCCGGAAGCGTGCTGCAAATAATTAACAGCGTATTTACTGACGGTAGCTATGGTATCAAACTACTCCATTGTGATGGAACCTATACCGGCGGCACAAAAATCATCCATGAGCTAAACGCTTTGAAAAAGTTGGGTACGGAAGCCGAACTCTACATTATTTATCTTACCGGTCCGTTAGGAGAACGGGAACAGGAAATAATGCAGGTATTGGCGGGTGTGGCGCAGGCTACAGAAATAGTAGAGGTATATGTAGAGCAAGTTCATGAAATAACCGATGGGCTGTTTAAGGATTGCAATAAAACAAGTACTTTGGGTTTTCCCAAAGCCACCACAATAGGCAGTAAAATCACTGCCGGTTCAGAAAGCCGGATGTATGTGTGTTACCTCCCAGCGGCTAAGAAAATTGCTTCCGATGCTTTCAGCGGATGCAAAGGTTTCAGCTTATGCCTATCCGGTATTGATGAAAACGGCTCATTCTTCCTGCCCGAGTATAGTAAAGATACAGATACCCAAATAAATAATCTCCACCTCATTGATTTTCCCGAAAACTACTTTAAAGCAGCAGAAGGGGCATCACTGGATGATGAACGCCAAAAGCAATTGGAAAAATGCATGAAGTTCATAGGAACTAAAGATAGTCGTCTTATCTCAACCGGAAGATATGACTCCAGCGAAAAAACCGGACAATAACAGATAAGCAACTAATGACAACCCAACAAGCTATAACAACCCAGTAAGTAATATATCAAAGAAACTTACTCAAAATAATAACTTATAATATATGATAACAATGAAAACAACAGTTCACAGTCCGGAGACTCTTCTCCATCATCTGCTCCACAGAGCAACCATCTTCCTTATGGCAACATCAGTAATCATCACCACCGCCTGCGAAAACAGCGATGACCCGGTAGTGGACCCCGTTCTCAGCAACCCCATTAGCCTGACGCTCCAACTGACGCCCGCCACTGCACAAAGCGGGGCAGCCACACGCATCGCCATCGGCGCCACCACATTCGACAACGATGATGTATTGGGCATCTACCTGGCACACACCGCAGGCGCCACCACCGAACAGCCCATCACTGCCGCCATCGCTCCCTTGAACGCCAAGTGGCAGAACGGTACTTACACCGGTGACCAGATCCTCTACTGGCAAAACACGACGGATATGCACACACTCTACGCCTACTTTCCCTACACAGCAAGCGTAGACGCAGGGTTTAAAGTTCCCGCCACTATCCTTGCCAACCAAAACGCTGCCACCGCCGCAACCGACTATGAAGCTGCCGATCTGCTGTGGGGCAAACTCTCCACCACCGCCTTGCAAACGGTCAGCGTCCCCATGCAACACTGCATGAGCGAGGTCACCGTCACCATCGCCCCGGGCAGCGGATTTGCCATCGACGAGCCCCTGCCCGCCATCAGTAAGGTGGACTTGCTATGCGCCGACGGTTTCTGCCTGAACGGTACATGGAACCTTGCCGACGGAAGCATCACAGCCGCTGCCGCCACCGCCGCAACCACCACATTGACTGCCTACAGCCATACCACCACCGCACAAGAAGGAGATACCCCTACCCTTGTCTATCGTGCCATCGTGATGCCGGGACAGGTCTTCGTGAAGAACGCTGACTTTATCCGCGCCACCACTGCCGACGGCACCACATATACCTACAAGCTCGCGATAAAAGACGCTGCCGATGAACCCACAGACCTCACCGCCACCACCAACCATACCTACACCTTCGCCCTGAAACTGAACAAAAGCACACTCAACCTGACGCAAAGCACATTCAGCGTAAGCTCCTGGACATCGGGAGAACCGATTAAAGGCGGAGCCGATATGGACTTATAAGACGCATTAACAGCAAAGACACAAGAAAACTACGTTTCTGCTCTATAACATGGAGGATACGATAACACCGTACCCTCCATTTTCGTATCTTGCGACATGTTTAACCCCTTAAACTCTTAAGGTTATGATTATCGGAGTCCCCAAAGAAATCAAGAACAACGAGAACCGAGTAGGAATGACCCCTGCCGGAGTAGCCGAGTTGGTGAAGAAAGGTCATACGGTATATATGCAGGCAACAGCAGGCATAAACAGTGGGTTCTCTGACGACGATTACATCGCCGTAGGTGCGCAAATCCTGCCTGCCATTGAAGACGTCTATGCCATAGCCGACATGATTGTCAAGGTAAAGGAACCCATTGCACCGGAGTACAAACTGATTAAAAAGGGACAAGTGGTATTTACCTATTTCCACTTTGCGGCCGATAAAGTTCTGACCGAAGCCATGATTGAAAGCGGTGCTGTATGTATCGCCTACGAAACCGTAGAGAAAGAAGACCATTCATTGCCATTGCTCACCCCTATGAGCGAAGTGGCAGGGCGCATGGCTACCCAAGTAGGCGCCCGTTTTTTGGAGAAACCGCAGGGTGGAAAAGGAAAACTAATGGGTGGCGTGCCGGGGGTACGTCCTGCACGCGTACTTATTTTAGGGGGCGGCATCGTAGGCACTAATGCCGCACAAATGGCTGCCGGAATGGGAGCCGAGGTAATGATTACAGATGTGAATCTGCCACGCTTGCGCTATCTCAGCGAAGTATTGCCCAAAAACGTAAAAACACTCTATTCTTCACTTCATAACATCAAAATGGAACTGCCTACCGTAGATCTGGTGATAGGTTCTGTCCTTATTCCCGGCGATAAAGCTCCCCACCTGATTACAAGAGACATGCTGAAAATGATGAAGCCCGGAACCGTACTTGTGGATGTAGCCATTGATCAGGGTGGCTGTTTTGAAACCTCCCACCCCACTACTCACAGTGAGCCTACGTATGTCGTAGACGGCATTGTGCACTATGCAGTAGCCAATATTCCCGGCGCTGTCCCGTTCACATCCACCATGGCGCTGACCAATGCCACATTGCCCTATACCGTAGCTTTAGCCTGCAAAGGTTGGAAACAGGCTTGCAAAGACGATCCGGCATTGGCGTTAGGCCTGAATGTGGTGGAAGGAAAAGTGACCTATAAAGCAGTAGCAGATGTATTTGGAATGAAATATGACGAGATAAAAGTATAAAAAAAACGGTTTTCACATCCGGAGGCCACAGAGTTTCTCATTCTTGCAAGAATAAGAAACTCTGTGGCCTCTTTCATTTCTCCCCCATTTAATAAACGCCAAATAATGTAAAACGCCGGAACTTTCTTTTCCGAGGGTCGTTGTTGTGGACAATTCGACGGGGAAGGTCCCCGCCGCCTAAACCTTTAAAAACTTATAGTTATATGGAAGATTTGAATTTCAGAAAGGGAGATGCCAAAACAGACGTATTCGGTTCAAACCGTATGTTACAACCCTCACCGGTGGAAAAAATCCCCGATGGGCCCACCACTCCCGAAATCGCTTACCAGATGGTGAAAGATGAGACCTTTGCCCAAACCCAGCCCCGCCTGAATCTGGCTACGTTCGTCACGACCTATATGGACGAATATGCAACCAAGCTAATGAACGAAGCCATCAACATCAACTACATTGACGAAACCGAGTATCCCCGCATCGCCGTAATGAACGGCAAGTGCATCAACATCGTCGCCAATCTGTGGAATTCTCCGGAAAAAGATACGTGGAAGACAGGCGCACTCGCCATCGGTTCTTCAGAAGCATGTATGCTGGGCGGTGTAGCCGCGTGGCTGCGCTGGCGCAAAAAACGTCAGGCGCAAGGCAAGCCGTTCGACAAGCCGAACTTCGTTATTTCAACCGGTTTCCAAGTGGTATGGGAGAAGTTTGCCCAGTTGTGGCAAATCGAAATGCGCGAAGTGCCTTTGACCCTCGACAAGACCACACTCGACCCCGAAGAAGCCCTGAAGATGTGTGATGAAAACACAATCTGCATCGTGCCTATACAGGGTGTCACATGGACAGGGCTGAATGATGATGTCGAAGCCCTTGACAAAGCGCTCGACGCCTACAATGCCAAAACCGGTTACGACATTCCCATCCACGTGGATGCTGCAAGCGGCGGTTTCATCCTTCCGTTCCTGTATCCGGAAAAGAAATGGGACTTCCGTCTGAAATGGGTGCTCTCCATCAGTGTCAGCGGCCATAAGTTCGGCTTGGTGTATCCGGGTCTGGGATGGGTGGTTTGGAAAGGCAAGGAATACCTGCCCGAAGAGATGTCCTTCAGTGTAAACTATCTCGGCGCCAATATTACCCAAGTCGGATTGAACTTCTCCCGTCCTGCCGCACAAATCTTAGGGCAATACTATCAATTCATCCGTTTAGGTTTTCAAGGTTACAAAGAGGTACAATACAATTCACTCACAATAGCCAAGTACATCCATGATGAAATAGGGAAAATGGCTCCGTTTGTCAATTACTCTAATGAGGTGGTGAATCCGTTGTTCATCTGGTATCTGAAACCGGAATACGCCAAGACAGCCAAATGGACTCTCTACGACTTGCAGGACAAACTTTCACAACATGGTTGGATGGTTCCGGCATATACGCTGCCTTCCAAACTGGAGGAATATATTGTGATGCGTGTCGTTGTCCGTCAGGGATTCAGCCGCGACATGGCAGACATGCTGCTGGGCGACATAAAGAATGCCATTGCCGAACTGGAAAAGCTGGATTACCCCACCCCTACCCGTATGGCTCAGGAGAAAAATCTGCCGGTAGAAAGCAAAATATTCAATCATGGCGGAAGACGCCACAAAAAATGATAAAGCAAGAATCAGCTTATCATTCCACTGCTCTATTGTTTTAATACATTAAACAAAATATCGAATAAGGCTTTAGGAGACTGAAACTCAAATCTCCTATTCCTTATTCCATATTATTATATAGATTATGGAAAAGAAAATATCAATTTCACAGATCAGGGAAGTTGCCCAAGAAGTCTATGATGAGGTGAAAAAGCAAACAGGAGGCAAGAATGCGGATTACATCCCTTATCTTGCCAACATAGATTCCGGCCTGTTCGGTCTCAGCATCTGCCTGACAAACGGACAGACCATCAATATCGGAGATACAGATTACCGATTCGGCATAGAATCCGTATCAAAAGTACATACGGCCATACTCATCCTGCGCCAGTACGGTGCACAGAAAGTATTGGACATGATCGGCGCCGATGCCACGGGCCTGCCGTTCAACTCTATCATTGCCATTTTATTGGAGAACGACCACCCCTCCACTCCATTGGTCAATGCAGGCGCTATATCCGCTTGTTCCATGGTGCAGCCGACGGGTAATTCCGACAAGAAATGGAATGTCATCGTACAGAACATCACCGAGTTGTGCGGCTCTGCTCCACAGCTCATCGACGAGCTGTACCAATCGGAGACAGCTACGAATTTCAATAACCGTTCCATTGCATGGCTATTGAAAAACTACGACCGTATCTACGATGATCCGGAATTGGCGCTCGACCTTTATACCCGCCAATGTTCGTTGGGCGTCACAGCCGGGCAACTGAGCATTGCAGCCGGAACAATCGCCAACAATGGCGTTAATCCTGTCACCGGGCAACACGTATTCGAAGCCGGACTCGCGCCTAAAATAACTTCCATGATTTCCAGTGTAGGTTTCTACGAACATTCGGGCGACTGGATGTACACTGCCGGAATCCCTGCCAAAAGCGGTGTAGGCGGTGGCGTGATGGCTGTACTTCCCGGTGTAATGGGCATTTCCGCTTTCGCTCCTCCTCTGGATGAAGCCGGAAACTCCGTCAAAGCACAAATGTCTATCAGGTTCATCATGAACAGGCTCGGCCTGGGTGTATTCAACGGTGACAATGTGACAATTACGGAATAGATATGAAAACAGCTCTATCAGAATTCATAGTGCGGAAAAAAGGAATATACGGCATACTCCATGTAATCATCTTGCTGCTTTCGCTGTTCTTGGTTATCAGTATATCCGTTGACACGTTCAAAGGCATCCCTTTCTACGAGCAATCGGTGTACATGGAAGTGCAGTTATGGATTTGCGCATTGTTTCTGGCTGATTTTGTATTGGAATGGATTTTGGCAACCAACTGGAAGCGCTATGTCGCCACACATTTCATCTTCCTTTTGGTGGCCATTCCCTATCAGAATATCATTGCCTACATGGGTTGGACATTTTCACCCGAGATTACTTATATGCTGCGTTTCATCCCGCTGGTGCGGGGCGGATATGCAATGGCTATCGTGGTGGGCTGGCTGACGTACAATCGTGCATCGGGCTTGTTCGTGTCCTATCTGACAATGCTATTGGCTACCGTCTACTTTTCAAGTCTTGCCTTTTATGTCATGGAGCATGGAACCAATCCTTTGGTAACAGGTTATGGCGATGCTTTGTGGTGGGCGTTCATGGATGTGACAACGGTGGGTTCCAATATCATAGCGGTCACTGCCACCGGGCGGGTGTTGTCCGTTCTGTTGGCGGCATTAGGGATGATGATGTTTCCCATTTTCACAGTATATGTAACAAGTCTGGTAGAGAGGCGTAATAAGGAAAAACAGGACTATTACAAAAAGAATGATTTTTTCACCTAAAACCTTAATTTATGGCAAATATTAAACAAACAGTAAAGCTGGGCGTATTTACCCTGGCAATCATGAATGTGACGGCAGTAGTATCCCTTCGCGGACTGCCCGCCGAAGCCGTATACGGAATGAGTTCGGCTTTCTACTACTTATTTGCAGCCATAGTCTTTCTCATCCCGACGTCACTTGTCGCCGCTGAGCTGGCTGCCATGTTTCAGGACAAGCAAGGCGGTGTGTTCCGCTGGGTGGGTGAAGCCTACGGAAAGAAACTCGGCTTCCTCGCTATCTGGGTGCAGTGGATTGAAAGCACAATCTGGTATCCCACTGTGTTGACATTCGGTGCCGTATCCATTGCTTTCATCGGTATGAACGATGTGCACGACATGTCGTTGGCAAACAACAAGTACTACACGCTGGCAGTGGTGCTCGTAATCTACTGGCTGGCAACTTTCATTTCAATGAAAGGCATGGGCTGGGTAGGAAAAGTGGCAAAGGTGGGTGGCATGGTCGGTACTATCATCCCGGCAGCCCTGCTGATTATTTTGGGCATTGTCTATCTCGCTACGGGCGGCCACTCCAACATGGACTTCCATAGCAGTTTCTTCCCTGACCTGACGAATTTTGACAATGTGGTGCTTGCCGCAAGTATCTTCCTCTTCTATGCCGGAATGGAAATGGGCGGTATCCATGTGAAGGATGTAAACAATCCCTCCAAGAACTATCCGAAAGCGGTATTCATCGGTGCGTTGATCACAGTCATAATCTTTGTACTGGGCACTTTTTCCCTCGGTGTCATTATTCCTGCAAAAGACATCAGCCTGACGCAGAGCCTGCTGGTGGGTTTCGACAATTATTTCCATTATATCCATGCTTCCTGGCTGTCACCTATCATAGCCGTTGCGTTGGCTTTCGGTGTGCTGGCAGGTGTATTGACATGGGTTGCCGGTCCGTCCAAAGGTATCTTTGCAGTGGGCAAGGCGGGTTATCTGCCTCCGTTCTTCCAGAAGACAAACAAGCTGGGAGTGCAAAAGAACATACTTTATGTTCAAGGTATAGCCGTAACCGTATTGAGCCTCCTGTTCGTGGTTATGCCTTCGGTGCAGAGTTTCTATCAGATTTTGTCACAGCTGACGGTTATTCTTTATCTCATCATGTACATGCTGATGTTCTCCGGAGCCATTGCCTTGCGCTACAAGATGAAGAAGCTGAACCGCCCGTTCCGCATCGGCAAAGGCGGCAACGGCCTGATGTGGTTCATCGGTGGTTTGGGATTCTGTGGTTCATTGCTTGCATTTGTGCTGAGCTTCATCCCTCCAAGCCAGATTTCCACCGGTAGCAATGCCGTATGGTTCTCCGTACTGATTATCGGTGCGCTTGTTGTGGTGATTGCCCCGTTCATTATCTACGCTGCCAAGAAGCCAAGTTGGATTGACCCGAACACAACCTTCGAGCCGTTCCACTGGGAAGAACAGCCCAATACGCAAGTTGCGGGTAAAACCGTCTCTAAAGAATAAAGAAGAGACTTGGCACACCATAACTACACACAAGTTCCCCCTTTCCACGCTTGGAAAGGGGGAACTTTCAAACAAACAAATAAGCACAGACAGTGATTCACATCCTCATCCGGCCCAAAACCAAAGAACGAATCGAGGGCGAGGAAAAACCCGGCCCTCTAAACTCCCCGGTGTTCCTTAAGGGCAATCAATAACAATACCCTGAGAATAAACTAAAAACATAGAATAACATTATTTCGTGATACAAGGTTGCTGCACAACTTTGCAGTGCAACAACTTCGTAACAATGCGGCTACTGTCAGTTGCCGCGGACACAGCGCACAGGAAAACCAAACATACGACCTGCAGCGGATTCTATCAGAGATATCCGGGTAGCGTCTCCATACAGAAAGCCAGCCCTTGTAGTACTATTATCATGCGGCGAGGCAGACCAACATGAAATCAGATGTCCAACGTAGCAAAGTGTTTTGTCATTGATACGTCCACCGGCTGCTGGATAGAACGCCACATTGCTTCCATCACCCCTTGCCGCATCTCCGGTAGTTAAAAAACGACGTCCAAACACAGGAAAAGCTGAGTCCATAAAACCTTGCAAATTGGAAGAAACCACTTTATCACCATCTACCACATTAAACTCAGCTTCTGTGTTCGTGCTATATCCATTTGCAGTAGTCAAAAAATTAGTCCATACATCCCGCAGAGGCATGTGATAACCATAAGGACAAGGATCATAAATAGTTTTTGTTACAGTTTTCGTTGCAAAGAGATTACTGTTTGATTCGTCAAGAATGTCACTACCCCACAACTTATTGGATACTTTCCAAGGAAGTGTATTCTTATGCGCTGCCCAAATCCAGCTCAAAGAGATTCCTGTTCCCCCAGGAGCAGATGCATCAGCACCATTACTCATCACATATACCAAAGGATTCTCTACTACATAGGTAAGCTGTCTACTAATAGCTGCTGCATCGGTTCCTTGACCACTTATCGCTCGACTATTTGTTAAATATTTGGGGTTATCTGCCATAATCAACTGTCTCGTAACCAACACCCCGTCCGCATCATAAGAGGGAATAAGTTCTGCATCGTCCGTTCTTGTCATTACACCCGCACCGGGGAACGGGTCTTTACGACCAAACTGGTAAATGAGGCCATACGTCTTTATAACCTCTGCTTCCGTTTTAGAAGCCGGCATTGCGCTTGCAGCACCCAAATTACGGTCCATCATCTTGAAAGTCCGTTTAGTTATGTTTTCATACCCGCTAATATTGTTACGAGGGCGCGTCTCGTATGTCTGTTCCTTGATATTATCTCCACCAAACGCTGCCGTTGCCCAGATATGCCAGCTCCAAAGGATTTTGGAAGCTCCGTCTTTGGCGGCAACCACTGCATTGCCCTCAGGAGCACTGCCCAGCTTGAACACGATATAGCCGTTGCGGGAATAGCCCACGTAGTCCAGTGTGTGAACAGTCCCATTGTTATCGCGGGTTTCCCACACAAGGCCTGCCTTGACGGGAGAAATCTTATCACCCGCAGGAATTACGGCTCCCGTATAAGAGATATCCTCCGCAGTCTGCGCACCATTGCCGCGGACTGTGGCCTTGAAGCGATACCATTTATTGGCATCGGTGGTTTTCACCACATAGCAATTGGCTGTCCGCGTTCCGGCAGCACTCAAATCCTTGCCCACCAGCACACGACCGTCGTCCAAGTTAGTGCCTCTAATGCTGGCATTCACTGTATATTTCGTATTGCGTGTCACATTGAAATCGGCAGGGTCGTTATCTCCCAGATAAATGGCATAGGCTACATCGCGGGCCGTACCATTCTGAGGGGTATAACTCCCTTCTATCAGGATATACGTAGCCGTAGCGGGCGCATTGCCCTCGTAGCGGTCTTTCCAATCGGACAGGGAGGTGGTTCCCGCCATGTTTTCAGGGATGTACCAAGTAATTGTGTTGGAGTTATCGCTCGTGTAGTCGGTAAGCTCTGCCGAAGTAGTCGGAGCAGTCGATTCTACATAATAGAGTTTCTTTGCTACATTCATCAGCTTGATGGCCCTCACTGTAAATAAATCAGCTCCATTCGGAAGAGTCAGGTTCAGGCTGACTTTGGCAACCGAACGGGTCAGTGAGACTGCAAGTGTGTTGGCTGTATTCGAGTCGAAGTTGTCGTTGCTGCCGCACATAGGCAGGTTGTCACCTGTTCCTTTGCCCGAAGTCACTTCGGCTGCCAACTTCTTGAAGTCGGCCAGTGAGCTTCCGTATGCCACTCTCGAAGTCAGGTCGCCCACGTTTGCCAGCACATATACGGTGCACGCGCCCATTCCCGTAGCCAGAGAGATGTCGGTTGTAAGTGTTCCCGTTCCTAAGGATATGTGTCCGCTGTATTTCAGTGTATTAGTGGCGTTTTCAAACTGAAAGACGCAGATTTCGCTTACTGCATCCT
The DNA here is from genome assembly GCF_025146565.1 of Bacteroides eggerthii. Classification (NCBI taxonomy): domain Bacteria; kingdom Pseudomonadati; phylum Bacteroidota; class Bacteroidia; order Bacteroidales; family Bacteroidaceae; genus Bacteroides; species Bacteroides eggerthii. Next base: position 3,273,643 of record NZ_CP102258.1, read on the forward strand.
CTTGGGCGTCGGTCAGGCTTGCGCGTGTTTGGAGATGTGCTCCGGCATCTGTTGCAGAATTCATCTGCGTCCCGGCATCTGTTGCGAAATGTGCCCCGGCATAATCCGGAGCTTTATCCGCTTCCTCGCCCAGCACCAAGTCCAGCGAGTTGTCGCCGCGTGCACGAGTGACACCTCCGGTGTCATGCATGGGAGCCATGCCAAGCGCAAGTTTCACCGACATGGTATCGACATTGGGAGTTATGTTCTGCTGAATCTCGTCTCCATCCGTACAGGAAAGAGAGCAAAGAGAAGCCGCTATACATAACCCGAAAATACTTGTTATCTTCATAATTATTATTTCATTTTTTCCATTTTACATGTTGCACATAGGTTATATGTTGTTTATATGTCCTATGCTTACATATTATATACTTACATGTCCTATGTATACATGTTTATATATTGCATGTTTATATACTGCATGTTTTTACACTGAATCCGGATCATCACTCCCCGGTAGTTTTCCATCACCGGTGGTAGCAGGTACATCCTTTGTTCCCGCCCAACTGCCGGAGTTCACATTCGTGCTCCCGCCGCCCGTTTCGCCCAGTAGAGTCTGCGAAGAAGCCCAGGGCAGACCGTTTATCGTACTCAGGCCATAGTTGCCGAACAGGACATCCAAATCGGGATTGAGAATCCACTGTCCCGTACTGACAGTGGGGTTGCCACCGCCTGTTTCGCCCGGCACAGTCACATTCTCCCAAGCCCCCACAATCACCGTAATCGGAGCTGAAGCGCCTATATCGCCCTGACCGCCCATTACGCTCTCACCCCAAGGCACCACCGTCAGCGTCAGTTGCATGGAGCTGCCTTTCATCTTCAGGGTGAACGTATATTGTGTGCCGGGAGCAAATACAAGCGTCGGCGGCATGGCAGCCGTAAACTTTGCGTCAGCCATGTCATTGAACGACACATCCAGCTCGAAATCGAACTTACCTGCCATGCGGGGCAGCACCACCGCAGCAGCGGAAGTGTTCAGGTCCTTGTCCGGCGGGGAGAAGCTGCCGCCTGCTATGGTGAGGCCGTCGCTCTGCGCCACTCCCGCAAGGGGAAGTTCTGCATTCAGAGGCGCTGCAACGGGGGCAGCAGTCATATTGGTGAGCCCGGCGGACGCAACACGCACCTTCTTTATATTGCCCGCTTTGGGCGACAGCTCGAACACCAGCCTTGTGCAACGGCGAACCAAGTCGTTGAGAGGGACGGAAGGGTTGGATTCATCCACCGTTCTACCCGCGGTCAGCGAAGTGGCATAGTCCATGCCATGCCCCACAGATACGGTGTACGGCGGTGCAGTGGTGCTGCCACCACCGCCGGGAATACCGCTGCCACCGCCCCCGGAAGCAGTAGCCGTTTCCGGGGTAAGGGCATAGAAATCATAGGAACCGGCACGCAGCAGCAAAGAATGCACAGGCGTCAGGCTGCCATTGCCCAAAGAGGCTCTGTATGTGCCTTCGCCCATGTATTCATCCGCCTGCAAATCGGGAGATTGTCCTACACGCCGGAAAGCGAGGATACGCAACGTTGTGTTGTCCGACAAAGGCGAAGAAGCACGCGTGGTGACCTCCATGCCGATGCCCGATGCAGAGAAATGCACTGCAAAACGTTCACGCTCCCTCAACAAAAGACCGCTTTCCGTACACGAACAAAACAACAAGACTGCCGGCAAGTATTTTATCATCCCTGAATAGTTCATAAAATCAATGGCGTATAAACATTAAATTTCAACTTCAGGAAGATTTGTGACCGGTACCCAGTCTACAACGGATACGGTAGGAGTGATAGCCGAAGACGAGAACTTTAAAGTGATTTCATACGCGTGTCCATGAAGAAAACCTGCGGGTGTAGGTGTAGTAGGAACAGGGACATTCACAGTCTGGGTTCCACCGACAGACAATTCAATCTTCAATACCACATTACCAGCAGTTTGCGGAGCAAACATGGCATAACCTGCCAGAACTGCGTCCGTAGTCGTGCCTACGCCCAGCGTCAGGGGATAGTTAATGACAGTTGCAGGGGTGACAGCCGGGTTAGCCTCAATCAAATCCAAGTCAGAATTACCAGTAAAAGTCGGAGCGGCTGCTGTATTGGCTGTCTCTGTCGCCGCAGGCAATGTAATCGTACAAGTCTGTTTTTTTTCAGCTATCTTAATGGAGTTCACTGTCCCCCACAATCCCTGCGCAGCAGCATCAGGAGTATAAACCTTTATACTGAACTGGGTAAGCAAGTGATTGAAAGCAATAGACGGTATATTTGCACCTTTACTTCCCTCGTACAGAACAGTAGCCATCAAATCCGTCTTACCGTCAATTTCACCAAAATCCACAACTCTTGTACCTTGCGTATAACTAACTCCGGAACGTCTTGGATACCAGCCTATCAACTTGGTTTTCTTTCCGCTTGCCAAATAATATTCGGCAGGAGCAAACGACAGCGCATCAGCAGCATGCGCTACGGTACCTATCAAAGCAGTAGCCCCGTAGGTAGTGTAGCCAGAACTTCCCTCATCGGCACGCACAAACGACACATCCAAATCCGTAGTGAAACCGGAATTTATCATCCCTTCCAATACTGCCCTCGTAGAGGGAGACACAGCAGAGGTGATACCCGCACTGACACGTATTTCAACATTATCATCCGAAGACAACCCGATTACATCACTCTGTGTACAACTGCTTGCCATAGCTGCTACGGCAACAAGCATAAACATAATTTTCTTCATACTAAACTTACTTCTTTTTCTAAATTAATATTAAATAAATGCTACTAAAAATATTTCTATGATTCATTCTGTCCATTTATCCGGAATAAACCGTCGGTTTATTGGTAATAAACCACAAGTTTATTAGGATTAAACTGCCAGTTTATTAGGAATAAATTACAGGTTTATTTAGGGTAAACTGAAATAAACTCATAACATCCTGATTGACAAAAGAATATGAAAGGATTACCATCTAATTATTTTATGATTATTATCTCTCTGTTTCCTTCCTTCCAACCCTGCACAACAGCCGTAAGGTTCATATCGAGCAGGTTCACGCTTACATCTATCTCTATCGTCTTGTCGATAGGGATTTCACCCCCGTAGGAATCGATGATTTCGGAGACAGGCTTGTTCATGTTCACCGTCGTGCTGTACACCTCACCGGAGGAGTTATGCACAGCAAGATTCAGGCGGGAGTCGTAGGCCGTTTCATTTCCGTTCCCCTCCTCCTTTTGGGGATTGAGAAGGCCGAGCAGGCGGATATCGGCGGAAGCGGTGTAGGAAGGAGAACCCGTATTCCGGGTCTGCACCAGCGTGGCGGTATATTGCGCCACTGTTTCGGGAGCCGTCCTGATGCTCTGCTCCGGAGGATCGCCCGAAAGCAGGAAGAGCGAGGGATAGACGCCGTTCAGCGTGCCGTTCAGCACCGTTGCGCCCTCCACACCCGTCACCCGGAAGCGGAGGACAACCTGTTTCACAAGGCGGAGGGGAACGGGCGTGTAGCGGACATCACCGCGTGAGGTGACCTCCACCTCCTCCACGCTCCAACTGTACACGTTGCCCGGCTGCGCCTCGGAGGAGAGGCGGACTTCCGCAAGAAGCCTGTTGTCCAGCCCCGTAAAGGTGACGCCTTGAGCATCGGTGTTGTAGGCAAGGCAACTGTAACGGCCCTCAGGAAGGACAACCGAGAAGGAATCGACGGATGCCTCCGCAACGGCGCCTTCCACCGGAGCCGGCTTGTTGTCCGCACCATAGAAGCGGTAACCGGCGGAAGAGGGACGGTTCAGCCCGGCCCAGACGGGGGCTATCTCCACCCGGCCGCTGGCAGCGCGATGGTCCAGCTCCCTTTCGGTGCAGCCCGCAAAGGCGGCCGCAGAAACAAGCAGCAGGACAAGACATGGCATTCTCATTTTCCACCTCCTTTCGCACTGCGCCCGAAACGGTAGCCGATGCTGATGTCCACACCCGTCAGGCCGAAACGGTTCTTGCGGAAGTTACGGTTGAAATAATGATAGGGAAGCTCCACGTCGTATGTGTTGACATCCGAACTGCGGAAGCCGCCGCGAAGCCCCAGATCAATGCCCCAGCGGCCACTCAGGCGGAAGTGGCAGCCGGCGGAAACGCCGCCTTCAAGATAGGTGCCCGTACAGTTGCCCGTACCGGAGGAAAGGCGGCTGTCGGAGGTGCTGCGGTTGTCGAAATCGCCGGACTGGCCGTAGACGCCCACGTAGAAAAGGTGGTAGACGCCGCCCGAACGCAGCCAGAAACGCGGCTCAAGGCGGTAAGCGGATATGCCCCAATAGGACCCGTTGCCGTAGGACCAGTCGGCATACGCGGCGGAAGCAACGGCAGACCAGCGCCCGGCAAAGAAGAACTCGGCGGAAAGGTTGGGAGTGAAAGAGGTATGGGAGAAACCGGGGGTCATGCCCGAAAGGGCGTAAAGGTTGGTCTTGATGGAGAACAGGGGAACGGCAAGGTTGCGCCGCTGCTCCGCCCGACGGAGTTGTTCGGCACGTTCTTCCGCCAGACGCAGCTGCTCGGCACGCAGGCGTTCCTGTTCGGCTTCGGCGGCGCGCTGCTCCGCCAGGCGGAGTTGTTCGGCATGTTCTTCCGCCAGACGCAGCTGCTCGGCGCGTTGCCGACTTTCGGCTGCCAGGCGGCGGAGTTCGGCAAGGCGTTCCTGCTCGGCGGCGGCCACTGCACGCTCATGCGCAAGGATCTCCTGCAACTCGGAAGCGCTAAGTTTGCGCCGGTAGCGCTCCTCGATGATGCGGTGGAGGTCGTATTCCACCAGTATCTCAACCCGGCGGAGCAAGGGGAAGAGCTCGGAAAGCATGAAGTTATAGGGAACTCCGCCATGCAAGGCCATCAGCTTCCTTTCGCGGCCGTCGAAGATACCGGTATTGTCGATGATTTCCAGCACTTCCCGGCGGCTGGGAAGCGATGCGCAGGAATCGGCAAGGGAACGGAGCCTCTCCCAGTCCTCGCCAACGTAGGATGTCCTCACAGGGTAGCGCCTCGAAAGGCCGAATACCGAATCAAGGTAGTTCCTGAAACCGTTGGCGCGACGGCGGGCAAGACGTTCGTTGTGGGCGTAGCTGCCCTCTATGGAGCAGTAGCCCGTCAGGGTGATCTCACGCACATAAATCAGACTGTCGGAAAGTGAGGTACGGATGAAGCGGGCAAGGCGGGCAAGTTCGGAGGAGTTGTTGCCGTAGGTACTCTCCACACGCCAGCCGCCCTGAGGATAGGACAGGTAGCAGTTCAGGCGTGTGGAGCCCTCGTTGATCACGCGGAGGTAGGTAGAATCACGATACAGCGTATCGGGGCCCGGCAGAGTGCCGGGCAAGGCCGCCACGCCATGAAGATAGCCCGGAAAGGCAAGGATCGCAGGCAGTAGCAGCAGAGCTTTTATTCCCATATGGTTTGATTGTTTAAAAGATTCACATTCAAAGCCCCGACGGACGGGGCAGACGAACACGCAGTGACAGCACCGGAGCCACGCTCACCGTCCCTGCCGCAGGAGTAAACCAGAGCGGCGAACAGCATTGCATACAACTCGCATGCAAGGAAAATGGCAAACAACTGAAGGGTTCTCTTATACTTCATAAATGCGGGGGTTGGGGTTATCTGTCAAAGGGACGACAGGCTGACACCGTCAAGCAGCGTGCGGAGCATATGGTTAATGACACCGAGCCTCGAAGCGCCCGAAACGTAGCCGAAACGCCGGTGGATATGCTCCTCCGAAGCGTCCGGGGAAACCGGAAAGACACCCTCGCCGATAGCAAGCAGCAGGTCGTAGAGAGAGAGCGAGGAGAAGCTCCTGCACAATTCATAGGAACCCGGAGAAGAGGGATTGCCGCCCGGAAGAAGGCGGATCAGGCCGCAATCTTCCAAATCACGCAACATCCGCACCGGAACAGAAGGGGAGGCATCCGGGCTGGAATGCGGGACACAGTAGGCAACCGCCCGGAGGGCGGCGATGGCAGCTTGCGTTTTGTCTGTCAACATTGTAGGTTATTATATTAAGGAAAATTCCATTACTTCATAAGTAACGGAAGTAAACACGCGGGAAGAAAGACGGGAAGAGGAAAGCACAAGGCGGTACAGTAACTTATGTGTATATAATATGCCATTATATGCACGATATTCTCTCATCTTTCACTCAGGGAAAGGTGAAGGAAAGCTATGTCCCAAAAGCTCCATAATGAAGGAAAAAAAAGCTGAGTTCCGGCTTATCACACAAAATACATAGCAAAAGTGGAGAAAAAAGGAGATTTTATTTGGTTTTTCAAGTATTACGTATATATTTGCAGCGAAATATCAATCCGTTACTTATGAAGTAACGTCCGCATAGAGTGCTGAATTACAGAAAGATAGCATTTACATAACCGGAGAACTACTTCCCGAAGATATAATCTATTATTACCTTATTCGCTCTTTTGATTTCATCATCCTCAAAACGTTTCAGGTAGCCCTCCGTAGTGGAAACGGACGCATGGCCCAATGCTTCCGAGATCACTGCAACAGGAATCCCGCGTGACTTGGCAATAGTGGCCCACGTGTGACGCGCTGTATAGGAAGAAACCTTATTGCCCAGCCTGCAGAGCCGCGAAAGCTGCCCCAGACGCAAATTGAGCAGGCGCAGGGCATGCTGGTAGTCCAGATATGCAGCCTTGCCCAAAAGCCGACCGTTGAGAATGTCAAGCAGGTAGGGAGAGGAAGGGTCCTTGCTCGCATAAAGCCGGAGAAGTTTCATGGCGGCCGGATCGACAGCAATAAGAAGGGGCGCGCCTGTCTTATGGCGGCGGACGGTCAGGTAGCCGTCCTGCAAATCAACCTTGCGAAGGTTGGCAAGGTCGACGAAGGGCATGCCATGAAAACGGAGCATAAGCTCCAGACAGGCGCGCGCCCAGTTGAGGTCGCGGGAGGAGCAGCGGGAAGCGGAAACGGGTTCCGTAGCTTCTGCTGCGTCGGTACTCTCAGTTGCAGCCGCAGCCTGATCCTGATCATCATCCGCAGCCGTTGATGTAACCGCAGCCCGATCCGCAGCCCGATCCGCAGCCTGATCCGCAGCCGTTGATGTAACCGCAGTTCTAACTTCATCCGCAGTTTCAGCCGCGCCTTTCACCAGCACCAAGCGGATCTCCTCTTTCTTCAAGGCCCGCCGGTGATTGACATGACGCCCCGTAAACACGTTCTTGAACTGACGGGGGATATAAGGGGCAAGCCCCAAATCCACAGCCCGGTTGTACACCGCACGAAGCATGCGCATGTACGTGGAAATCGTGTTCCAAAGCAATGCCTGACGCAACAAATGCTCCTGATAGTTGTGCAGCCACACAGGGCTGAGGTCTTCAATCCGCAACGAGGTGCCTCCGTAACCCATTGCAGACTTCAAGGCACAATGATACACATGCGCAGTGCTGTAACGGCCCTGCAACTCCATATCCGTAATGACGGATAACATAAAACCATAAAGTCCATTCTTGTCCATAGTTCTTTGATTATTACATTATAATTAAATTGCTGACATCCAGCCAACAACGAACATGATACAATCTTTAATTACATACGATTACAATTACGCTTTACATGGAACAAACACGCCCATGAACGCGCCATAAAGTTAACGCAACGCAACCGTTTTTAGTGCATTTTGGACGAACTAACTGCTACCCTATCTCAAGTATTTTCTTGGCACAAAACCGTAAACCTCCCCCTTACCCTCCTCTGTTTCCGACAAATAATAGTGAAGTTTTCCTGCTATACTGATTTAGGTACTGGGAATATTGGTTAGTAACAAATGGAAATATTGAAAAGTAACAAAAAAAGCGAAGTTTTTCACTTCGCTTTTATATTATGATTGCACCCGAAAACCTACGGGCTGCTTTTATTCTATCAAGTTCGTTTTCAGATTCGGCAATCAGGCTTATGCATCACTTCCGCTCCTCATCATAGGCAAAATTATTTTGCCGGGTCAAAGTCAGCCACCGGACTTAAATTTCTAAACGTTCATATATATTGGCGGCAAGTGTTTCGCACGCACGCTGATAATCCGTTATCAGTTCATGCATAACCTCCCCTACCGTCTGTATTCCTTTCTCATGAAGCAATGCAACCGCCTGCCCTATCTCAAGTTCACCCTCTTCAAGGTCTCCCTCAAAGATACCGCGTTTGGCACGTCCCCTCGACAAAAGAATACGCAATTCCTCTTCCGTAGCTCCAACAGCTTCAGCCGCCTCCACCGCACGCTGAAAATTGCCACGCGCCAAACGTACCGGAGATAATTTTTTTAATAATAAGCGGGTATCACCCTCCTTCAGATGCAAACAATACTCTTTAAACACCCTGCTGGCAGAGCTTTCCTCAGTCAAAGCAAATCGTGTACCCAACTGCACCCCTTCAGCCCCCAATGCACGCATCGCAAGAATCGCCTCACCGGAAGTAATGCCACCTGCCGCAATCAAAGGCAGTGTAGTGGCCGCACGTACGGAGGGAATCAAACAAAGCGTAGTTGTTTCTTCACGCCCGTTGTGTCCGCCGGCTTCAAAACCTTCGGCCACAATGGCATCCACACCGGCAGCCTCAGCTTTCATGGCAAAACGCGATGATGAAACAACATGCACCACTGTGATGCCATGCTCCTTTAACCATCCGGTCCACGACTTAGGATTACCGGCAGACGTAAACACAATGCGGACGCCTTCCTCTGCCACAATCTGCATAACTTCTTCTATCTGAGGATACATCAAAGGAATATTCACCCCAAATGAATGATGCGTAGCCGCACGACACTTTTGTATATGCTCCCGCAACGTGTCAGGATGCATGGAACCTGCACCCAATAAGCCTAAGCCTCCGGCATTACTCACTGCCGACGCCAACCGCCAGCCACTACACCACACCATACCACCTTGAATGATGGGGTATTTTATCCCAAACAGAGAAGTTATTCTATCCATTGTTTATCCTTTAAAGGTTTATCTTTATGAACAAGGGGAAGAGAGATAAAGTTCAATATTTAAGAAATTAAAGACAGGATATTTTATTTGATAATTGCATCATTACGACGGACACTAATGGAATCACCATAAGTTTTTAATACTTCCAACGTACACGCCCGACGCTTACGCCCTTTTATATTCCAGAAATCCTTAGTGAAAGGAGCCATAAAATCACCCGAAATACCGCCGCCTCCAACTCCTCTCCAGCCGCCCACCGCCATGTTGTTGGCACGCTCAGTCACCATGTAGCGCAGTCCGGTAGCTTCTATTTGTTCGACGCTTTCACGCGGTCCGGCATCCAACGGACGCTTAGCCCAGTTGGTGTAAATTTTCAGTTTGGTCAATTCGTAAAACGGACTACTCCTCCATGTGTTTTTATTCACTGTAATCTTTTTCTGATAAACCGGATCCCAGTTATATTTGGTATTTGCAGTATAGGGGCGCAAAGTAAGCACTACTTTTTTCTCCGGCATCTGAGGCATTACAGGTAAAGAAGAATCAAACTCCAACCACGATTTATTCATATCCTCTTTCGGAGAACCTAAAGGGGAATCAATGCCTATCTCCTTCAACACGTCCGGATTCAGCCTGACCTCTCCTTCACCACTGAGAAACCGGCGCAGATGCAAAGAATCTTGCGGTGTCCACTCTTGAGCGTAAAGGGGAAAGGCTACCACAAAAAGCAACCCTAAAAAGAGAATAAAATATTTCACCCGATTAATTCTTTATACTTTATACCTTATACTTCATACCTCACCCTCATACGGGAAAACTCACCACCACATATAGCCGCTTCCACAGAGTGGTTCGTCATAGCATGGATCAACCGTCCACATGGTACGCGGATATTTACGTCCTTCCCACCAGCGACGATAACGGGCAGCCGCATCAAGCACTTCCTCATCCGTCAAAAAATAAATGCCTTCATAGTTCTCGGCATCAACGTGTACCATTTTGCATCCCATTGACGCATTATGTCCCAAGCGGATAGTCTCTACCGTCCACAAAATACATTCACCCAAGCGCAATTTTCCACCTGCCGAATAGGACACAGGTGCCAACGGGAAAGAAGGTATCACCGTCAAGTCTTCGGCATACTTCAACAATTCTTCAATATCCTCTTTGGCGAACTTGGGAATGTTACTAAGCCCTTCAGGACTCTGGGCCGAATATTTTCCTGTCCGCAACTGTTTCACGAACAATTCCACATCCGGATGATTATAATCCAGTGACGCCTCACCACAAGACACAAGAACGAGACAAGCAGCCATTGCAAGCACCACACAGCCATATTTATATATTCTACAGAAAGTATTCATTTTATTGTACAGTCTTTAAGGTTAATAAGTCATACGTACTCCACACAAGAGGTTCAAATTCGTGGCACGTTCGGTTCTCAAGGTTTTAGTTTCAGACTCCGTATCAAAATGATGGGAAACCAAAGGCTCGGCGAATAAAGCGAAACGGTCGCTCAATTTATAGCGCACCCCTACTCCCGCCGCAACTGACAGTTGGACAGGTTCCGCCTTAAAGCCATTATCCGGAGCCCCGGCAATGCATTTCTCGGCAGCCCCTCCCACAACAGCATACAAATCAACCCTCGGAGTACTTACCAGTGTCATATTCAATTTTACGGGAATTCCTAAAGTGTGCAGCGTACGGTCGGCATGCAAACGATTATACTGAATACCCGTTTCTAAAGCAAGCCAGTTGTTCAGACTACGTTCCACCGTCACTCCTGCTGTCAACGGCATATTGTGATTCCTCTTAGGCAGAGACGTTCCAAGGGCAGCTTTCAACGCCCATTTACGCGACTGTTGCTTCCTTAAAGAAGAAGCATCCTGCTCTTCTCCCGCAGAAACAGTGGAAAAGGCGTCAGCAGCCGAATCAACCTGTCTGTCGGCTTCCTGATAAGGATTACCGTCCTGCAAAGCGGCATTATTGTTGAAATAATCGCCACCGGTCTGCACACGCTGCCTGATAGTAATAGAAAGCCGTACGGAGACAGAGCCATTCTCCTCCTCCGACTGGGCAGTCATGCCTACGGGAGTTCCGCTTGCCGGCTGTTGTGCGCCCGGTTTCAGTCCGGCGGGAGCGGCCTGATGTATAGAAGGGAAAGATTCCTGCGCCACATCACCGTTCAAACTGCCTTCCGGTGTCAAAGCCGCTACTTGTGTGAAAGCATCCTTTATTTCTTCTTTCGGAGAGAAAAACCAAAAAGCTGCCGAAACGCCTCCCAACACAAATATAACAGATGCGGCAGCCGCTATCCGATAATATTTCGGAGAAAGAAATGCCGCCTTCTTCCGGCTTGCAGCAGGAGACGCCACATCTTCCTGCAATTTCTCCCAGAAGCCCTCGCGCACCGTCATTTCCGCACCTGCCAGACGGCTACGGAACAACCCTGTTATTTCATCATTTTCTCTCATGTTCTGTATATTCTTTAATTCTTTTTGCTAACATACATTTGGCACGATGCAACTGCGAGGTAGATGAATGTTCTTTGATGTGGAGCAGTTCTGCAATCTCTTTATGAGACTTCTCCTCAAACACATACAAGTTGAACACTGTGCGGCATCCATCCGGAAGCTCCGCTACAAACGCCATCAACTGTTCTTCGGTAAGCCGGCTTCCGTTTTCAGTAACATTTGCTTCATCCGGCACATCGGGAAGCTGCTCCTCGTTTACCACCAGTTGCCCGAAACGGTGCTGCTTCCGAAGATAATCAATGGCTTGCGTCACCATCACTCTTGTCACCCATGTACTCAAAGCACATTCGCCACGAAACGTAAAGCGAGTGAAGATTTTGATAAAGCCGTCATGCAAAACATCGTGCGCCGCATCCATATCGCCCGTATAACGGTAACACACCGCCAACATCTGCCTAGAATAGAGAGTGTAAAGTTCCTTTCGGGCGGAATCCTTTCCTGCCCGGCAGCCCTCTATCAGTTCTATCTCATTTTCCAATGTCAGTGCTCGTTTTACGGACGCCTCTTTGCGTCGTTTGTTAGTTAGACGCAGCACTCGGCAGAATGCTGCAACAGAATCTCTAAAAAGAAGTTAAAAAGAATAAGGAAAGCCTCTCATAGACCTGCAACAACGGGCAGTATTCCCTATGAGAGGCTTTCCCCTGTATTATATTCGCCTTTATCAGCAGGCTTTGAAGCTCATATCCAATCCCTTTACAGAATGCGTCAAAGCACCTACCGAAATAAAGTCCACCCCACATTCGGCATAGTCGCGCAAGGTGTCGAAAGTGATGCCGCCGGAAGACTCCGTTTCATAACGGCCTGCTACCATTTCAACGGCTTTCCTTGTCAATTCGGGCGTGAAGTTATCGAACATGATACGGTCCACCCCGCCCAAGTCAAGCACCTGCTGCAATTCGTCGAGGTTGCGCACCTCAATCTCTATCTTGAGATCCTTGCCTTTCTCCTTGCAGTATTCTTTGGCGCGGGTAATGGCCTTATCAATGCCTCCGGCGAAATCCACATGGTTGTCTTTCAACAAAATCATGTCGAACAAGCCGATCCGGTGATTAACGCCGCCCCCAATCTTTACAGCCATTTTTTCCAGAATACGCATGCCGGGAGTTGTCTTGCGGGTATCAAGCACACGCGTGTTTGTACCTTTCAACTTCTCGGCATATTTATGTGTCATGGTGGCAATGCCGCTCATACGTTGCATAATGTTCAGCATCAGGCGTTCGGTCTGCAATAAAGACTGCACCTTGCCTTCTACCACCATAGCCACGTCACCGGGTTTCACTTCAGCACCGTCATTGATGAACACTTCCACTTTCATCGCAGGGTCGAAGCGGCGGAACACTTCTTTGGCCACCTCGATACCGGCAAGGATACCGGCTTCTTTAATCAATAACTTGGATTTGCCCATTGCCGTAGCAGGGATACATGAAAGGGTGGTATGATCACCGTCGCCTATATCCTCGGCAAAGGCCAGGTCAATCAACCTGTCAATCAATTCTTCTTCCTTATTCATTTGTTTTATCTATTCTTATTTGGTGTATTACATATTTATTTGCCACTTTTCTAAAGAAACAATTCACCCGAAAGTTTCCGTTCGCAGTTGTCAGCGTGCCGACAATGAACCCCGACTCGTCACGTTTGCCCTGATGATTCACTGTGAATCCACTAACCTGATTGCCGGAAAAGAACGCTGCCATCTTCCCCTCTGCTGTCCGGCGGTCTACATTGATGGAGCGATCCTCAAGAATCAGCTCTACCTTGTCACTCAAATACCCGTTCAGTTCCTGAGAATTTCCTTTTTTAAAGGCGGCGACCACTCCTCCCGGCACGTCTTGTGCCATAAGCGAGACCGCCCAGACAAAGAAACAGACCCATAATATTACTACTCGTTTATTCATTTTCACAAGTATTAATGATAGGCAAAGGTAAGCAAATCTTATAAATAACAAGAAAAAAGGCCGGTTTTATTTTATTAACCTTCCATAAACACAGCCATCATGGAAGGGATAATCCGTCCTGCGGAATGAATTTATCCGTCCCGCAAGACGGATTATTTCATCTCACGAGATGAATTTATTTGTCCCATGAGACGGATTATTCCGTCTCATGGGATGAAATAAATAATGCACAGAGAAAGGCGGCATTCTCACAGGAAAGAATTATTTTTGCACGAAAATCAGTAATTCACATGAAAACGACTTTGCTCGTCGTAGGACGAACCGTAGAACAGCACTTCATCACAGCCATCAATGATTATATACAGCGTACGCGTCGGTATCTTTCGTTTGAAATGGAGGTTATTCCCGAATTGAAGAATACCAAAAGCCTTTCCTTCGAAGTACAAAAGGAGAAAGAAGGCGAACTGATATTAAAAGCCCTTCAGCCGGGCGATGTGGTGGTGTTGCTGGACGAGGGTGGAAAAGAAATGCGCTCCATAGAGTTCGCAGACTATATGAAGCGCAAGATGAACACCGTAAACAAACGGCTTGTTTTTATTATCGGCGGACCGTATGGTTTCTCCCCCAAAGTCTATGAAGCGGCACACGAGAAACTATCCCTTTCACGCATGACCTTTTCCCACCAGATGATCAGGCTCATCTTTGTGGAACAGTTATACCGGGCCATGACAATACTGAACGGCGGGCCGTATCATCACGAATAAACGGCCCCTCCTTCCCTGTCATACAATCTCCCGCAATAGAGCCGGGATTTCGGGAGTACTGTTTTTTATAACCGTAATACGGTTCTTCCCTTCGGGCGTCAGGGCAAAGTGCATCTGGCGTTTATCCGCTTTTCCCACCAGACGGGTAATCAGCTTCTTCTCCTCTACCGAACGGATAATCTTCGAGGCATTGGAAGCCGACAGTCCAAGCGCTTCCGCTATCTCGCTGGAAGTGAGCTTTGGCGTATTCAGCAGGGTACATAGCAGCATCCCTTCATTCAATGACAAATCAAACTCTTGCATAAATTGTACCTCAAACTCGGATATCGCCCGGTAAATATCGCGGATCCTACATAAAGTTTCCATTATTCCTGTTATATAAATAAATTCACATTCGCTTTATCGGCACGCTCCATATAGGTTGCCACGCCGCCTATCGTAACTTCGTCCAGCAATTCCTCACGCTGAATCCCCATCATGTCCATAGACATCTGGCAGGCAATGAACTCAACGCCTTGCGCCAACGCCTGAGAACGTAACGACTCCAAAGAATCTATTCCTTTCCGTTTCATAAGGAAGCGCATCATCCGGCTGCCCATCCCCATCATATTCATTTTGGACAGTTTCAGTTTCAAAGAGCTGGACGGGAGCATCATGCCAAACATTTTTCCGAAAACATCTTTCTGCGTCCGAGGTTTCTGTATCTTCTTCAATACGTTCAGCCCCCAAAAGGTGAAAAATATCGAAACTTTCTGTCCGGTTGCCGCAGCTCCGTTAGCGAGTACAAAGGTAGCCAAAGCCTTGTCTAAATCATCACTAAAAAGGATTAAAGTTTTCCCCCTTCCACCTGCTGCCGGAAGAGACGACGGACAAGCGCAAGTTTCATCTCCCTTCTCAAGCAGTACCGTATAGCGTCCCTTCTCTTCTTTCTTCTCCACCAGCTTATTGCCCGTAGTGGCACACCAGGCAGAGGCATCGCGCGCAAAACCGGCATCGGTCGCCACTATTTCCACCCGTTCGCCCGGAGAAATGCTATCCATCGCTTTCTTCACCTGCATAATGGGTCCGGGGCACTGCAAGCCGCAAGCATTAATCTTCAGCGGTTCTTTAGCAGAAACGCCCTGTACCGGTTGTGGCGAAGCAGATGTGGCAGACGACGCTTCCTCAGGCAACACTTCCGCAGGCGGCACAGGAGCCGGCACAGGAGCAACTGCCGCAGAGTATGTTTTATACCCGCCTATCAGATTGGCCGTGTTACGGTAACCATGCCCCATCAAAATTCGTTGTGCCAAATATCCCCGCAATCCCACTGCACAGAAAAGTACGACAGGCTTATCTTCGGGTATCTCAGACAAACGGCCGCGCATCTCATCCAGCGGAATATTAACAGCTCCCGGAATAGTGCCGAACGAGAATTCTTCGGGTGTACGGGTGTCAATCAACATTATGCCGTCCTTCTTCCCTGCCAGTTCACGCCAAGAGATCACCGGCATTGCACCGCTGATTATATTGGAAGCCACGTATCCGGCTATGGCAATAGGATCTTTGGCAGATGAGAAAGGAGGTGCGTAGGCATGCTCCGTCTCCATCAGGTCATAAACGGTTCCTCCACGTTTGATAAGTCCCGCTATCTGGTCAATGCGCTTGTCCACTCCCTCATACCCCACACACTGGGCTCCATAGAGTTTCCCTGTTTTCGGGTGAAAGGTCAGTTTCAAAGTCAGCGGCAATGCATCGGGATAGTAACCGGCATGAGAAGCGGAATGAGTCACCGAACTCTGATACTCCATTCCCCATTGTTTCAGGCGCTTTGCAGCAAGCCCGGTAGAAGCGACCGTCATATCGAACACTTTGGCAATGGAGGTGCCGATAGCCCCTTCATAAGAGATTGTATTGCCCAATGCCATATTATCGGCCACAATACGTCCCTGACGGTTAGCCGGATTAGCCAGATAGTTGAGCCAGGGTTTCCCGGTCAGCGGATGAGGATACTCAATAGCGTCGCCTACGGCATAGATGTCTTTGACAGAAGTCTCCAGATGCTCATCCACCCGGATGCCGCCCGTCTCGCCCAGTTCCAAACCGGCCTGCTGCGCCAGCCCCGTTGCCGGACGCACGCCGATAGAAAGCAGTACCATATCGGCAGGAATCGTTTTCCCACTTTTCAGAAAGACGGTAATTCCCTGTTCATCGCGCCGGAAGTGCGTGACTCCTTCTTCCAAGTAAAGGGAGACTCCTTTTTGAATTAAATGCTGGTGAATATGTGCAGCCATAGAGAAGTCGATAGGCGCCATAACCTGATTGCCCATTTCGACAACAGAAACGGAAATGCCCGCATGATGCAGGTTTTCGGCCATTTCAAGCCCGATAAATCCTGCTCCCACCACAACGGCGCGTTTCACCTGATTGTCCGCAATGTAGGACTTGATCAGGTCGGTATCCTCCACATTGCGAAGCGTAAATATGCCTTCCGAATGGATGCCTTCCAACGGAGGCTTCACAGGAGTAGCTCCCGGAGACAACAGAAGTTTATCATAAGTTTCCTCGTATTCTTCTCCGCCAGCTTTGCGGATAGCCAGTGTTTTGCGTTCCGTATCAATGGCAACAACCTCATTCTCCACTCTCACATCAATGCGGAAACGTTGTCCAAATGATTCAGGAGTCTGCACCAGCAGTTTTCCACGTTCTTCAATAACTCCCCCTATATAATAAGGTAATCCGCAATTGGCATACGAAATGTATTTGCCTTTCTCCAACAAAACGATTTCAGCCTGCTCGTCTATTCTTCTCAGCCGGGCGGCAGCTGTGGCTCCGCCTGCAACACCGCCAATAATCACATATTTCATATTCTTTCTTTTTTAGTTTGACGCTACAAAGAAAGCAATATTTTCCGATAATAAATAGTTTCCATTGGAAAATAATGTTAACCTACTATATTTTAACATGATAAAACGATTAATAGGAGTAGAAAAATGAGCAAGCTACATTGCTATAATCCCACTCCCATAGGACTCAGGTTCAATTCATAACGGAAACATCTGCCTACAAAGTTTAAAAACGGGAAACATCTGCCATGTCATCACGTAACAGGACATACGCTTCTGATAGCTGTAGTGTACTAAATAAACTGACAATTTACCGTATGAAAAATGCACTCAGAGCATAAGAAGAACTCCTAAACATTCCATAGGCATACGCGAAGAATATTTTTGGGAATTTTCTCTTGCTGATTGTTTTTTTTTTGATAGTTTTGTATCGACATTATCACAAAATAACACAAAAAACACTCATCAAGTTAAAACAGATTCGATATGAAAAGAAAAATTTCATTTCTTGTAGTGGCAGTACTTGCCATATTCCCGATTTTCAGGGCTTCTGCAACTCCGGAAAGCAAACCGGACCCCAATTTTTTCATATATCTTTGTATAGGACAGTCCAACATGGAAGCAGGAGCTGTACCGGCAGAGCAGGACAAAGATTTCAATAATCCACGTTTCCAATTCATGGCTGCGGTCGACATGCCGAAACTTGGGCGCGAGATGGGAAAATGGTATACTGCCATACCTCCGATCTGTCGTGAAGGCAACAACCTCGGTCCGGTGGATTTTTTCGGAAGAAAAATGATTGATATTCTTCCTTCTGAATACCATGTAGGCGTTATCAACGTATCTGTAGCAGGAGCAAAAATCCAACTTTGGGATAGGGAAGACTATAAAGATTATATCGACAACGAGCGCGACTGGATGAAAAACATCGTCAGCCAATACGGCGGAAACCCTTATGAGCGTCTCGTGAATATGGCAAGACTTGCCCAAAAAGATGGAGTTATCAAAGGGATACTCATGCATCAGGGTGAATCCAATTCGGAAGATCCCCTCTGGCCGGAACGTGTCAAGAAGATTTACGACAATCTATGCAAGGACCTCAATCTCAATCCCAAACAGACACCTCTTCTTGCAGGGGAACTCAAATACGCAGAACAGGGAGGCGTATGTGCAGCATTCAACAGTAGCATTATGCCGAAACTCCCGAAGGTACTTCCAAATGCACATATAATTTCAGCTCTCGGTTGCGAGAGTACAGGCGATCAGTTCCATTTCAGTACCGAAGGAATGAGGCTCCTCGGATACCGTTTCGCCGACAAGATGCTTCAACTTCAGGGATTCAAGTCTGAAGAAAAACGAACGCTTACCCTCAAGCCGAAGAAACTCGGAATTGAAATCAGCCCAACACTCAGGGGAATATTCTTTGAAGATATAAATAATTCGCTCGACGGCGGTATCTGTGCACAACTTATCCAAAACAATTCTTTTCAAGCATACAATGTGCCTGATGCTCCGGAGCACGAGTTCTCCGCATGCGACAGCGTATTCTTCGGCTGGACCATCGTTCGCAAGGGTGATGCAAGGGGTAGCGCAAGGGCTGTTGCCGACAAACCTCTCGTGAAAAATCTCAAGCGTCATTATGACTTCGACCCAAATGATAAATATGATGACGAACAGCGTTACAAGCAGTACAGCGTACGTTTCGAGGTGAAAAACCCCGGAGACGGATTCGGAATAGCCGCAAATGGATTCGGAATAGCAGAATACGGAAAAGGCAAAGAATATCACTATTCCAACAATACCCAGACTCCTTCTATTCCGGCTGTAAAGGACATCAGCTATGATCTCGGGCTGTACCTCCGGGGAGAATCCTACAAGGGTGATTTCAAGGTTTATCTTGAGGATAAGGACGGAAACCTCAATTCCAATGTACTCGCATTCGGAAGCATCACCGATGAATGGAAAAAATATGAAGGAAGACTGAAGGCTCTGCGCAGCTCCGACAGCCGCCTCTGTATCATTGCCGATACCACCGGAGTGTTCTACCTTGATTTCGTCACTCTGCTTCCGGAAGCGTCCCAACTCTGGAACGACGGGAAGGACGGCCCGTTCCGCAAAGATCTCATGCAGGCCCTCGCCGACCTCAATCCTACCTTCATGCGTTTCCCCGGCGGATGCGCTTCCGAAGGTCCAAACTATTTCGGACAGGTATTCTGGAAAAACTCCATCGGCACTCCGGAGGAAAGAATAGGATTCCGCAATCATTGGGGATACTGGACTTCGCAGTATGTGGGCTTCTATGAATATTTTCTCATGGCCGAATCTCTCGGTGCAACTCCGCTGCCTGTACTCAACAACGGCGTTACATGCCAGTTTGCCGGACATCAGTACATAGCCCCTCTCGATACGGAGGAAGATAGAGAGAGGTTCAGAAGCATATTTGTTCAGGACGCTCTTGACCTGATAGAATTCTGTAACGGTTCTGTCGACAGCAAATGGGGTTCGCTGAGGGCCGAGATGGGTCATCCGGAACCGTTCGGACTCAAATATCTCGGCATAGGCAACGAGAATAGAGGAAACGCTTTCTGGGAGCGCTTCGGCATCATATACAATGCGGTCAAGGAAAAACATCCGGAAATTACCATTATTTCCACCTCCGGAGCCTTTGATGCAGGAAAGGAATTCGATGCTAATATGAAAGAAATAGATTCCAACTATATCAATACGATAGTTGATGAACATTACTACAAAAGCGACGAATGGTTCTACACCAACCGCGACAGATACAATCCGGGCAAGAAACGCGGCGCTGAGGGCTATACATATGACCGGAACAAACCTACGCGAGTGTTCGTCGGAGAGTTTGCCAACAACGGTACCAACAATGCCTATGCTTCTACCCTGGCCGAAGCTGCTTACTGGACCGGACTGGAGAGAAATTCTGATATGGTGGTGATGGCTGCATATGCCCCTCTGTTCTGCAAGAAAGGCTACAACAAGTGGAACTCTAACCTCATCTGGTTCGACAACCGGGGCATGTGGCGGACTTCCAACTACTACTATCAGAAGCTGTTCTCCAAAGCCGGTGACAGAGCTTTTCTCATGTCGGATGTAATGAACGGGAATGTGGCGGACACCACCGTATATACATCCCCTACCATCAATACCTCCACGGGTGAGATTTACATTAAGTTCGTGAACTCGGAGGCCGCGAACAAGCGCATTACTGTCAATACCGGTTCCGGAATATGCTACAAAGCGGCTGTTGAATTCATCTCGTCACACGATACCTCTGTGAAGAATCAGAAAGACCAAAACTATTATTCCAGCCATCCGGACTACAACAAAGATCCCATGGAGAATGTGTCTCCGGGAAAGAGAGAAAGGCCGGGAATGAGGGAAATGGCATGGCGTTATGCAAAAAAAGTGTCATATACCGAAGTGATAGTTCCGCATACTGTGGACCTCGGCATAGTGAAAAAGAAATTCGAATTCATCATGCCTGAAAATTCAGCCGGCATCATCCGCCTAAAACCATTGGAATAATTTCACCTTGTAATTACAGTCTGCCACGACGAAGTACTGTACCCAGCTCTTCCTCGTGGCAGACTGACTCACAGCGCTTTCCAAAACTTCCGGAAGTCCCGATACTGCCCGTAACACACCAACCGGTCTCCCGCCTGTATCAGGTCATCATCCGGCAGTCCGTTTACAACATCATGCTCCGTAAAAGAGATGCCCAAGCAGTTTTTCAGCGTCTCGGCACGCTTCAAGGCAAGCAATTTCAACCCGAATTCCTTATCGAGTTTCAATTCATTCACGCTGTAACCGATAAACCTTTCGGGCACAGTGAACTTCACGACATAATAGTTGGCATCTACACGAAACGTTTCAATATCCGCACCGAACTCCAGCAAATGCACCAAGCCGCGCGCCGCATCCTCTTCGGGCGTCAGAATACGCTCCAGCCCGAAAGCATCGAGCACCGAACGGTGTATGGCATCAATGGCCCTGGCATAGATGCGTTTCACCTTTTTCTGCTTCAAAAGAGCCACTACACGAATGGACGAGCCAAAGTTCTCGCCGATAGCGACAATCACCACATCCACGCTGTTCAAGGGAAGCACAGAGAGTGCCTGCTCGTCCGTTGCATCAATAACAAATGCTGTCGCTATCTTGTCCTTCAAGCCATCCACGCGGGACGAACTGATGTCGGCGCCTATCACTTCGTGCCCCAAAGCAGAAAGTTCCTCGGCAAGCACGTGACCGTAATTGCCCAGACCGATAATGATATACTTCATAAGATTTATGGTTTTGGACTTACGGTTCATGATGTTCCGGTTACGGAATCATAAACCACAAATCAGTTAATAATAATCTGTCCGCTCGGATACCGGTATTTCGTATGCTTCTTTTGCTTGATGATGCCGAGCATCAAGGTTATCAGCCCTACACGCCCCACAAACATTAGGAGCGCCACCAGCAGTTTGCTGTCGTCCCCCAGCAAAGGGGTAGCGTTCAGGCTGGAACCCACCGTACTGATGGCCGAAACACACTCAAAGGCAATGGTAAGCAATGAAAGTTTCGGTTCCAAAATGCTGATCACAAAGATGAATATGAACAATACACCGAACGACATCACCACCGTAGCGTTGGAACGCCTGATAGAGTCGTACGACAATTCACGCCCGAAAACCTCCACCCGCTCCGTTCCGCGCAACACCGCCACAAGGTTCAGCACCACCACAGCAAAAGCATTCACCTTGATGCCGCCCGCAGTGGACTGCGAACCGCCGCCAATCCACATCAATATAAGATAGAGCAGCAGCGTCTGCACGCCCAAGCCTGCCAGATCCACACTGGAAAAGCCCGCCGTACGAGGACAAACCGCATTGAAAAACGCCTGTGTCCACTTATCGGCAACCGGCATGCCTGCAAAAGAGCCGTTCCACTCAAAAAGGGCTATGCCCAGCGTACCGAATACCAACAGCAGGAATGTGACAATCAACACGATACGTGTGTTCAGGTTATAAAGATGATAGAACCTGCGGCCATCCCACTCCCACGTGCGCAGAAATCTCCAGAAGCGGCGTATGTGATAAAGAATAATATCTTTGAAGTTCACCAATATCGGGAAACCGATACCACCGAGAATAATCAACAGGGATATGTATATATAAAACGGATTATGATGCCCCGCCAGCAACAGCGGATTGCCCAGATTGCCCGGCAAGGTGGAGAAACCGGCATTGCAGAACGCAGATATGGAATGGAAAGCCGAGAAAGCCAGTTCCTCGTGTATGTCCATGCCCATCGTGCCATGAATATCACTCCAAATGGCGAGCATCCCCGCCCCCTCTATCGCCAACGTGAAGCCGAGGATATAGACCAGCGTGGAGAGCAGCGAGTTCAACGAGTTGGAGCTGACCATATCGCGCACCACCAACTGATTGTACAAAGAAGTATTGCCCATGAAGAACATTGCGAAGAAGCTCGTCAGCGTCATCACCCCCAAACCGCCAATCTGAATCAGCAGGATGATGATTACGAACCCCGTTGTCGTAAAGGTGGACGCCACATCCACCGAGGTCAGCCCCGTCACACACACCGCACTTGTGGAGATGAACAGCGAATCGACCCACGAGATGCCCGACACCGTAGAACGGGGAAGCATCAGCAGTCCCGTCCCCACCAGTATTATGATAAGGAAGCTGACAGCCAAAATGAGCGAAGGGTTTGTCCGCCGTCCCAACAGCCTCACCAAGCCATAGGACAAATTAAGGAAAGAAAGCACCAGCAACAATGAAAGATGATACATCCTGCCGTCCAAAAAGTCCCAGACAGCCTGCACAGCGCCTTCCACCTCCGGACGATGAAACACAACCGGAACCAACGTCAAATAAAGCAAAAAAGTCAATATCCACGTCAGCCTGCTGAAAGTCCGCCGCGTGTCCTTATACTCCAACGCAATGTGCAAGGATATGTCCGCCAAGAAAACAATCCACACCCCATGATACAGGCGCTGCAACTGGTGGGCTTCCGCAGCCGAAATCCTGAACCCATGCTCGTACACCAACCCGACAATAAGCAAAATGGATGCCAGATAGGTCAAAGTCGTCATAACCCTCAACGCCACACGCACATAAGGATAAATCCATTTATTCTGATACAAAAGGAACTTATGATAAATCTTCATAAAAATACCGGTTAAAGAGACGTGGCAAACTTAGACAAATCTACCTTCATAAACAAAAAACAATGGAAAAAAGAAATTGGTTTAAAAATAATGGCTACATTTGGACACTGAATCACTTTTAATTTTATAACCACTATGAGCAACAAGACAAAAAGATTCATTCTTCCGGAAGACGAAATTCCACGTTACTGGTACAACATACAAGCCGATATGGTGAACAAACCCATGCCGCCGCTTAATCCCGCTACCAAGCAACCATTGAAAGCGGAAGATTTATATCCCATCTTCGCACAGGAACTTTGCCGTCAGGAGCTCAACCAGACAGATGCCTGGATTGAAATTCCCGAACAAGTGCGTGAAATGTACAAATACTACCGCAGCACCCCGCTGGTGCGCGCCTACGGACTGGAAAAAGCACTCGGCACCCCGGCGCATATCTATTTCAAAAACGAGAGCGTCAGTCCGATGGGGTCTCACAAGTTGAACTCTGCCCTGCCGCAGGCCTACTATTGCAAACAGGAGGGTGTGACGAATGTCACCACCGAAACCGGAGCCGGACAATGGGGAGCCTCGCTGGCCTATGCCGCCCGCCTCTTCGGGCTGGAAGCCGCCGTATACCAAGTGAAAATCAGCTATGAGCAGAAACCATACCGCCGCAGCATCATGCAGACATTCGGTGCACAGGTCACTCCTTCACCGTCCATGTCCACCCGCGCCGGAAAAGATATACTGACCGCCCACCCCAATCATCAGGGTTCGCTGGGTACAGCCATTTCCGAAGCCATTGAACTGGCACGAAGCACCCCCAACTGCAAATATACACTCGGCTCCGTACTGAGCCACGTAACGCTGCATCAGACCGTAATCGGCCTGGAAGCCGAAAAACAAATGGAAATGGCCGGTGAATATCCCGATATGGTCATTGCCTGCTTTGGCGGAGGTTCCAACTTCGGCGGCATTACGTTCCCCTTCATGCGGCACACGATCCTCGAAGGAAAGAAAACGCGCTTCATCGCCGCCGAACCGGCTTCCTGCCCGAAGCTGACACGCGGAAAATTCCAATATGACTTCGGCGACGAAGCCGGATATACCCCTTTGCTGCCAATGTTTACACTGGGACACAACTTTGCTCCTGCCAACATCCATGCCGGCGGCTTGCGCTATCATGGTGCAGGCGTCATCGTGTCGCAACTGCTGAAAGACGGCTATATGGAAGCAATGGACATCAAACAACTCGAATCGTTCGATGCCGGCTGTCTCTTTGCACAGGCAGAAGGCATCATCCCCGCACCCGAATCCTGCCACGCCATTGCAGCCACCATCCGCGAAGCAAACAAATGCAAGGAAACGGGTGAGGAAAAAGTGATCCTGTTCAACCTGTCCGGTCATGGACTCATCGACATGGCGTCGTATGACAAATACCTCGCCGGCGATTTGCAGAATTATGAACTGACCGATAACGACATTCAGAAGAATCTGGATGAAATAGGTAACTTGGCTTAATAGATATTTGCCATACTGACAAGCGGTTCATAGAGTTTCTCTATGTCCTGTGAATCCATTTCAATCTGCACCTGGTCTCCCGGAATCAAACTTGTTTCCGCCGGGACCAGGTTTTTTCCGTCCCTATGCACACCGATGATAACGCAATGTTCGGGCAAGGACAGCTCACCAACCGCCTTGCCGTCAAAATAAGAACCGGTCATGACTTCCACAGACAGCGCATACCGCTTCTCTTCCTGAAAATCGGATGAGCTAACCATATCCTCGTACAAGATTACATTGAAAGATTTCATCTGAAGCAGTTCCGTAAAATAGTAGGTAAGGCCGCCTACTACCACCGATGGATAGAAAACTTCAAAATGCCCGGTAATCTCCGTTATCAGAACAATGGCAGTCAACGGCGTGCGCTCAATAGCCACCAGGAAAGCCGACATGGATATCAACATGACATAAGTGACGCTTTCGTGTCCGATAATGCCGTACTTCACTGCAATCAATCCCACAAACCGCCCCAGCAAGCCACCTGTGACCAAAGTGGGGATAAAGTTTCCCCCCGGCAGCCCGGAAGAGACGGAACACACCGAGAAGCCGAAATGCAACAGCATGACAGCAAGCACCCACATCATCTCCGTACTGCCGTTCTGAGCCTGTTCCAACAGAAACTGCTCGCCACCGCCCGTCAGGTTCACCTGCATCAATGAGATGATGTAGGCCACCAACACCAGATAGAACATCTTGACGGATGTCGGAGACTTGACCGCAGAGTATACCCGCTTAAACGAAATCATAATTGCAGCATATAGCTTGCCGACAATGGAAATGATGACAGCCAATATGAGGAAATACTTCATTTGAACCCAAAAAGCCAAAGCCGGCTCCGACACCTCAATCAGATGATAAGGGTTTACGGGAAATACCAAAGTGGCAATCACACCTGCCACTACGCCTGCCAGCAGTGTGGTAATAGCCGTCTTGGGTGCATCGAAACGCTCAATGGACTCAATGACAATCAATGAAGAAGCCAGCGGTGCCGCAAAAGCCGCAGCAAGCCCTGCCCCTGCTCCCGCCGCCAACAACTGCTTGCGTTCGCCCTTCAAAATATGTGTCCACCGGGAAACGAGGCAACCGACATAGGAACCTATCTGGACGGAAGGCCCCTCACGCCCAAGCGACAACCCGGCAGAAACGGAAAGTATTCCGCCGGCAAACTTGGATATCAACTCAATGAACGGATGCCGGTAAGTTATCCGCCCGTTGATTGCCCCGCGTGTCTGTGGAATACCGCCGCCACCGATAAGGGGCATTTTGCCGACCAGCCGGGATACAAGAATCAGGATCCCCCAAAACAACATGAACAATGGAATATGCCAGTACCAAGCGGGACGGGAAGCGAAAAGCCCGCTGCGGACATGCAGCAGATAATAGAGCAGGTAATGATAAGGAACCGCTATAAGTCCCGTCAGCAGCCCCACCACCATACTGACAAAGTAGAGCCGCGCATCCACCAACTTCAACTTCCAAATATGCCAGCCACGAACCGTTTTCCAATTCTTTATTTCCTGAAACAACCGCATGGAGTATCCTTTCTTATCTACATTCCCCTACAACAATTTCTCCCCGGTGAAGTTCTGAACCCGGACACAAAAAAATCGGCATATACCCAATTGTCACATTGAAATATATGCCGATTTGCAGAAGACTGCCTAAGAGGATTTTTCAGTAACCTCGAAGTTGCTACATTCTCTCTCTGTTTTTTATCAATATCCCGGATTCTGATAATAGTTTCCTCCGCCTTCCAAAGTCGAAGTAAAATTAGTGGAGATAGGACGCAATCCATATTCCGGTTTAAAGAACTGTGCTAAATCCGGATGATTTTCTTTCAGATAACTAGCATCTTTCAGCATACCTGTACGTTTCAAATCATAAAAACGGGTATACTCACCGCACAATTCACGAGCTCTTTCATTCAGCACCATGCTTATGGTAGGAGTACCGCTTAAAGGGTTTGCTCCGGCACGCTTACGAATCGTATTAATATAACCTAACGCATTAGAACCGCCATTTTCGTAAATGTCAGCTTCGGCAGCAATCAAATACATTTCTGCAGTACGCATGATAAATGTTGCATTCAGATTACCGTTACGTTTCTTATTTGCATTGGCAACATAATAATTGCTGCTGTTATGCTTATTCAGCGAGGGATAAAAGTTATTAAACAGGTTTTCCGATTTCCCGTCCGAAGTATAGCCTTCCGTTGGATTGGTATATGAGTAGGTCATCTTCACATTCTTTTTCACATCATCGTACACATCCTTATAATCAACCACCAAATAACCTTTCTCCAATTTATCGGTGACTTCCGATGCATAATCCTCATCTTGCGGCATAATGAACTTCACAGCCAGCTCTCCAACTCCAATTTGCTTTCCTTCCACACTGCTTTCACGATCAAATCTATTCACAGTGCCCTGATCCCACGTATAAGCAGTATTAGCTTTCCACTCCGTAGTAAAAGACTCGTGGAAGCGAGGATCCAAAGTGCCATCCTCCTGCACATAAAGACTCAATAAATGCTGGGTAGGCATAAACAAACCACTAGGCCCCCCTTCCCATGACAGACGGAAATCCTGTGTATCGGTTATCGCACCGAAATTGAAAAGATTGCACAAGAAATATTCATCATTTCTATTCAATCGGTAATTACCGCTACTTGAGCCATGAGATCCGCTTCCTGAGAACCAACGGTGCTTCCAAAGAGCTTCTTTATTATTATAATTATTCGATTCCTTAAAGACATCGTCATACGAAGCATACAAATGGGCATTATATTTCACGCCCCCCTTCTCGGCATCTTCAATCAACATCTTTGCATATTCCAAAGCCTTCGACGCATACTTCTTCGATGCATCATATTCTATCGTCTGCAAATAGGCTTTAGCTAAGAAACCAATAGCCGCTTTTCGGGTCGGAGTAGTGGTTGTGGCATCATTGCCAACCGGTAACCATTGAGCAGCAAACTCCAAATCCGGAAGAATAATATCCTCATAAATTTTCATCGGTTCTGTCCGTTCCGGATGATAGTTCTTCTCCGTAGTAGGTTCTGTCAAAACCGTTACTCCTCCAAACTGCTCCACAGCGTTGAAATAGTATACGGCACGCAGGAAGTGAGCCTCGGCGACCTTTGCATTACGGGCTTCTTCGGTCTTGAACGGTACTTTTGACGCTTTTGATATGGCTATGTTGCAGGCTCCGATACCGTCATAGATGCCGCTCCAAAAATTGTCCGTATAAGTGGTGTTTGGGGATGCACCGGCATAAAACCAAAACCACTGGGTATATGAAGTTGATTTATTACGCTGGTAAGTCCATAAATCCGTAGTGGCCTCTGTCATCGCCATCCAGTTGTTGCTCTCTACTCCACTGGCGCCACTGGCGCCGTAAAAGTAACGTTCGATCGCGAAATAACAGTTGTTTACTATTTTTTCATAGGTCTCTTCTGTCTCTGCCAAAGAGTCCATTGTAAACTCTCCCGGATTCACTTCATCCAATGAACAAGCCGTAAAGTTTGTTGCAGCCGCCATCAATGCAGACGCAAAAAATATATGTTTCAATTTAGTTTTCATTGTTGTCTTTTTATTTAGAATGTAATATTTACGCCAAAAACAAACTGCTTATACAACGGGAACGAATCAGAACCGTTTGTTTCAGGGTCTGTACCTCTCAATTCCTTGTCTTTTACATATAAGAATGGATTATACGCAGTAGCATAGAAACGACATTTCTCCATCAAGACCTTACGTGAAACAACTTGAGGCAAAGTATATCCTAAAGTAATATTTTTAATCTTAATAAACGAACCGTCACGATAAGTCAACGCCGACATCACTTTCTGCTCCTTGCCACTACCCGGTACCGGATAATAAGCATTCTGATTCTCTTCGGTCCAATAATCCACACCGGCAGGCTGATTAATAGAAGGGTCGGAACTTGCTCTGTACCATCCTATCAAATTACTTTTTATGGTTTGCCCGTAGCGTGCCATTGCAAAGACAGAAAAGTCAAAGTTTTTATAAGTAAATGTATTATTCAAGCCTAAAATGACATCGGGATTAGTATGTCCCAAAATTTGACGGTCATCTTCGCCATATTTATGCACACCGCCGTCACCGTCTTTGTCAAGTGTCTCAATTTTCACCCATCCCGGCTTCACACCATAAGCATCCAATGTTTCTTGAGGAACATTACTTCCCCAGATTCCAGCATACTTATAATCATACAAGGCATGAATAGGCTGCCCTTCAAACAAATTTTCTTTGATCAAATCGCCTGTCGGCAGAGAATTGATTTTCTCCTTACTCCACGTAAACGACAGCGTCGTATCCCAAGAAAAGTCCTTAGTCTTTATATTATGAGAATTAATGGTTGCCTCAACTCCCATATTACTTGTTTCAGCCAGATTCTCCCATACATCTAGAGGGCGCCCCCAACCGGTATTACCGGTCGTTACGGGTAAAGTGCGCTTAAACAACAATCCTTTTGTCTTTGTAGTGAACCATTCAATCGAACCGTCAATACGGTTGTTCAAAAAGCCTAAGTCAATGCCGACATTCCAGTTGTGCGACTTCTCCCAAGCCAGATCAGGATTGGAATAGGTACCTGTGTACTGGGCAAACGGAGCATTATTACCTCCGATACTGATGCCTGAACCGGAATAAATAATAGCATTGGTAAGAGTTCCGTATGCACCGACTCCTCCCGAATTACCGGTAACACCATACCCCACACGTAATTTCAGATTGCTCAACCAATCATGAGTCGATTCCATAAAAGTTTCATCAGAAATACGCCAAGCCAATGCCGCTGCCGGAAAACTATCCCATTTATTGGCCAGCCAAGACACTCCATCCCAACGATTAGAGAATGTCAACAGATACTTTCCCTTATATGAATAATTAAAACGGACGGCATAAGACATTTTTTGAGTCTGTGCAAAATCTGATTCTACATGTGGAGAAGTCGCTGACGTCAAACGCCAGAATGACCACGCATCCAAATCCTGACCGCTACCCGCAGCCATATTGCTTTCCTCCTGATTATGACTCCAAGAGGTCACAAAGGTTCCTCCGATAGAATGATTCTCGGCGATTGTCTTGTTATAAGACAATATATTTTCCCATGTATATCCACGTGTATATGAGTTCAAAATAGAAGCATGCGGAGAACTTGCATAAGTCGGAAGATTAGCGTTGCATTGTGCACCTAAAAATGTTCCTGCACGAGAATTATTCAAAGTGGCACTTATTACTGATTTAAAGCTTAAGCCTTTCAAAGGAGTCAGCTCAAGGTTTCCATTTACATTGATATAAGTCCCCTTAGTATTATTCACATACTGGTCGGGAATAAAATCACCCAACGGGGAATATTCATTAGGAGCATACTCATGATTGATATTACCATTCTCGTCGTATGCATCTCCTAAAGGAAATACAGAAAGCGCTTTAGTAAACGTGTTTTTTACCCCTTGATTTCTATCTGTATACGTCAAGTTTGAGGTAAAACCAACCTTAGCCCATGAAAATATCTCTTGATCGATATTCAATCGCATCGCATACTTACCCCTGTTATCATTACTTAACAAGCCTTCTTCACGAGTATAAGCAGCTGATGCAAAGATTTTTGTCTTCTCCGATCCCCCTGTTACAGACAGGCTATACTTCTGGGTCGTAGCGGTATTTCCTGCTGCCTCATCTACCCAATCAATCCATTTTCCCTGATTATAGGCTTCCAATTTAACAGGATCAGTAAGAATAGCAGACATATCAGCCGGATATTGCCCATTGATATATTTATAAGATTCACGCTGATATCGTGTCCATTCGTCTCCTACCATTCCATGGTAAAAATCAGGAGTACCGCTAAATCCATAATAGGCATCAAAATTAACCGTAGCCTTTCCTGCAACTCCACGTTTAGTCGTAATAATAACTACACCATTCGCTCCGGCAGAACCGTAGATTGCCGTTGAAGAAGCATCTTTCAGGACATCTACGGTTTCAATGTCAGAAGGATTGATCTGATTATAATTCCCCGGAATACCGTCAATAATAAACAGCGGAGTGTTATCACCATAAATGGAACGGGAACCGCGCAGCAGAATCTTCACATCATCATCCTCACCTACCTGCCCGCTGGTTTTCATAATATCCATACCCGCAATCTTACCGGATAGAGCTTCCATCACATTATTAGTAGGCGCAATAACGACGTCTTTACTTTTCATAGAAGACACCGCACCTGTCACATCACGCTTTTTCACTGTACCGTATCCCACAACTATCACTTCATCCAACGCTTGTGTATCAGCCTCCATTTTAACATTCAACTGATTACTTTTGCCCACAGCAATATCCTGTGTTTTGTATCCTATATAAGATATAACGAGAATATTCTTACCAGAAGGAATTTCCAGAGAATAATTACCGTCAATATCGGTAATTGTACCTACTGTTGTACCCTTAACCAATACAGATACTCCAATTAACGGTTCTCCCGTTTCATCTAGGATTTTGCCTGTAACAGTACGCCCCTGCAGAATAGAGTGGACTGATTCACCGGCAACCGTATTGTTTGTACTCGCGTAGGAACATACAGCGGGCATACATAATACTGCCGATAGTCCTAAAATAATAGGAGTACGCCTTTTGAAGCCCTCCCAATTTTGTTTCGAAGTTTTTTTCATTTCTTTGTCTTTTCTCATAATGGTTAACAAGATTTTGTTACATTTGTCTAAAAGACGTAAATAAAATATTGTTGTACTCAAATAAAAATATTAAAATACTACGAAACAAAAATATAAGATTGCTATTCGTACTCTTTTTTTAATAAATTATTCTAAAAAAAATCGGCATATACCCAATTGTCACATTGAAATATATGCCGATTTGCAGAAGACTGCCTAAGAGGATTTTAGGACTTTTGGGCAGAGCGTACCGGATGTTTGTATTTTCCTTGCACAGCCGCCTGTCTCTTTCTGCGGTCAAATTCTTTCTTCAGCTTATTAGCATTGCTCTTCTCCGTCTGATATATTTTCATAATCTGTTTAGGGGAGAGTATTTTCCTGAACTCATTATAATATTTCTCGCGCACATCCAATATCTTACGGCTTTGTGCAAAACGTCCTTTAATCTGCTGTTCTACCTCGGCATCCGTCAGCAACGGCTTAGATTCCGGCTTTACCCCCGGCTTCTCCACCTTTTGCCTTGCAGGAGTTTGTTTACGATTCATCATTCTGCACTCCCGAAGTTCCTTCAAATAGTTCTGATAAACCGGAACGAATTTGGCAGTGGCAGCATCATCCAGCATCAGCGTTTTGACCATTTGATGAGTCTGGCGTTCCATGAATTGCTCCGGTGTCCGGTTCATTTTTTTACCCTTATTCACTTGATTTTGGGCAGAAACACTGAGTTGGCAGCCCATCACGAGGCATGTCAGAAATGCATAAATAAATTTTGTTTTCATAAACTTTTCTTTTTAAGACAATACTATTAATTTAAAAACATATCGTTTTCGGAGAAGCTGACGAGCTCTTCCAGCTCCTCGTCCGACATTTCACGAATCCATTTATCGGCAGATATTGCCGCCGTATAATTTTCAGTATCCGGCCTCTGCAAGCCAGTCCTTCCGGGATCATTTTGCCGGAAATGAAACGGCATGAACAGAAAGCCTATTAACACCGCAGCCACGACAATACTTGTGGAAGCAGCTATCCATAAGCGACGATTTGCCGGTTTGTCAGCATAAGTGCGTTTTTGCACCTCACGTTGCATCTCATCAAAAAAACCTTCGGGCACACGATAAGGCGTCTTTTTTCCTATATCATCAAAGTCAAAGTCTTTTTTCATAGTCTTAATTATTTAGTATGTACTCTTTAATCTTCTCTTTCGCATAATGATAGTTGACCTTAAGCGCATCAACCTTACCGTCCAGAATATGAGCTATTTCTTCATAATCAAGTTCATCATAATAGCGAAGATTGAATACTAGCCTTTGCTTTTCCGGCAGCCTCAGTATCGCTTCCTGAAATTTGACGGCCAATTCATTCTCATAATCCACATAATCGGACGCCCTTAGCTGGGAAATCAGACTTTCCTGCATGTCTTCAGTGGAAACTGTTTCCCGCTTTTTACGGCTGTTCAGCAGACGGAGACTTTCATTCGTCGCAATCCGGTAAATCCATGTGCTCAATGAACTTTCGTTGCGAAACTGATCCCAATGTCTGTATATCTGAATAAAAACCTCCTGCAACACATCTTCCGCATCTTCATGCAGAACCACCAAACGCCGTATATAATAATATATCGGTTCTTGAAAATATTCCACCAACAGCCGAAAGCCCTGCTCGCGATTGGATTTATATATTTGTCGAATCTTGTTTTCGTTAATCATCAGTTCACCGGGTTTTACAGGTTAGAAAGATAAAAAGCGGGGAAGTTAAATGAGGAGGGGCATATTTGGCGTTTATTAACAAAAAGTTGGGGCTGCATCTTTGCCAAGACACAGCCCCAACTTCTCTGTTTATAAGCTTACAGCAATTACCAGAATCTGTTTCGTGCAGGATTATACTCAAATCCCACCGTTTTCAGCGTCCGGACAATTTCGTCTCTTTCTACATTCATATCTTCACAAAGTGCATCCAGTGAAGGATAAAAATCACGTAACTTCATATTGATGAAGCTATACAGCATCATCGGATCTTCGGGTAATTTCATAGCCACAATCTTTGTTTAAATTAAAACTAATACCAGGGGCAAAAATACAATAAAAAATAATATGAAATGGCATAATCCTTTTAAATCTGACAGTTATCTATGCAAACGATTGAGTAAACATTTATTCCGGTAAAGAGTTTTCGGGGAAAAAATCAGTTAAAATGTTGCGGATTTCTTTGGCTGACGATCACATAGATGATTACCGGCGCTCCAATAATCGGTGTAACCGCATTCAAAGGAATAATACCGGCCTCACCGGGCAGGACACAGATAAGATTGCAAAGCAGAGCCACCGCCCCTCCACTCAAAATAGTAACGGGTAGCAAAGAATTATGATTGGCAGTCCGCAATATCATGCGGGCTATATGAGGCACAGCAAGGCCAATAAATGCGACCGGTCCGCAAAAAGCGGTAGTTATGGCAGTCAGCAAACCGGTGATGACCAACAGCCAATTGCGCACACGACCGATATTGACTCCTAAGTTCTCCGCATAGCGTTCACCCAGCAACAATGCATTCAAGGGTTTTATCAGTAATAAAGAACCAAACAATCCTGCAACAGTTACCGATGCAAAAGCAGGCATCTGCTGCAAAGAGACGCCTCCAAAGTTACCCAATCCCCATATCATATAAGACTGCACCCCCTCTGCCGTAGCAAAGAAGTTCAGCAAAGCGATTGCAGACGAAGCGATGTAACCTATCATGATACCTGTTATCAGCAGCATGACATTGCTCTTCAATAACGTAGAAAAGAAAAGAATAAGTCCCATTATCAGCATAGCTCCAACAAAAGCTCCCGCCAATACGGAAAAGAAACCAGACAAGCTGAAAGTACCGGCCGATATGCTACCACCAAACAGCAGCATCACAAACGCCACTCCCAAGCTGGCTCCGGAATTAATGCCCAAAATAGACGGACCTGCCAACGGATTCTTGAAAGCTGTTTGCAGCATCAATCCACAAACAGCCAGCGCACTCCCGCAGAGCAATGCCGTCATGGCCTGAGGCAGACGAGCTTCCCACACGATAAAACGCCAACTTGCCTTCCCGCCTTCACCTCCAAGAAGTATATGAAAGACATCGGATACGGGAATCGGAACCGATCCCACCAACAGATTAGCAACAAACAGCAATGCAATTACTATTCCTAATCCGATACCATATTTTCCTCCTCTACTCATTCAATTTGCAAAAATAACGCAAACCTCCCAAATCTCCTATTTCGGGGTGAAGAATCTGTATCAAATCCGCCAGCAGATAGTCCGGGCGGAAAGGAGTTTCTTCATAAAAAGGAACTTTCGCAGTGTTACATCCGTAAATATTCCGCGTTTTGAATGCCTTAAAACCCGTATAACCAATATAATCGGTTTTCAAATCAGAATAGCTCATATCGCGGTCGCGATTGTACTTGATAATCCAAACATCAGCATCACCGGCCTTATCAAAGACCGTTTCAAAAGCTAAGGGAATGGAACCGCTATGTTTGTCTTCCGCAAAAACATACCGTCCACAAGCGTCATTAAAAAGACGTCCCATCGTGCTACGTCCACCCGGTACATACCATGCAGAACCACTTTTCAGCTCGCTGACAACCGACAGAGAGACCGACGAAAGCATAGCACGATGTTGGAGCCGCTTATAACAGCTATCTACTTCAGCAAAAAGACTATCAGCTTTTGGAGCTGCACCGAACAGCAATCCATAAAAACGCATCCATTCAGCACGTCCCAAAGCGGAAGTTTCCATATAATCAGCACATTCAATAATGGGAATATTCAGCTTCTCAATGCGCCCGTAACCACCACTATTTTCAAACGGAGAAAGCAGAATGGCATCAGGATGCAGGTCGATAATCTTTTCCATATCAGGATTCATGCCGTCACCGCAATCGACAATAGTTCCCCGTTCAACGCCTTCCTGCACGACTGGCAGTTTGATATATTTCAAGTCGCAGATACCACCGATACTGTTGAAAGCTCCCAAATTGTTCACCAGTCCGCAATGTACCGACGAATAGACTACTGCTTTGGAAAGCGGGGTACGCACCACCGTACCTTGCGGCAAATGTGCGGGTAAGGGTTCAGCAGCAGGCACTAAGATATAGGTGTGTAGCGTTCTTAAAGTATCCCAGGGGTTGCGCAAAGTAGCGACGGTATATTCGGGATAGGCCACTAAAGTAAGGTTCTCGGCATAGCGCAGAGGGATGGTGTCTCCGGTTACTAAAGCAGAAGTAGCCTTGCTCCTTCCGCCACAAGCGGAAAGAAACAAGACTACCATCCCTATAAAAACAGATAATGCTATCTTTTTCATCTTTAATTAAAGAATACGGCAGAATTAGGATTCTGACCACCACAATCGAACTTTTCTACAAAAGTTCCATCTTTCTTGAAGCGGTAGATGTTGCCATTACCCGCTGAGAAGAAAGTAGTGCCAATATAAATATCACCGTTATTATCATTCACCTGCAACATGGAAAGACATGTTGTGGCCAGTTCTTCCGGTGCATTCTTTAAGAATGAGATTTCGTTCAGTTTCTTTGTTTTGATATTATAAGTACTGAAAGTGTTAGTAGCAGTCGGAGGATTTCCCCAAATAGTCAAAGAGTTCACAAAATAAACTATATCATCATCAGCCGACATAAAGGTTGCATTACCGATTGTTGTTACCTTGTTTCCATCAGCCGGATCAATCATCTGCAAAACATAACCTGCTGTTGAGGAGTAGTCCCATGCTATTAAGAATAACTTGTCATCTTCCTCCATCAACACATTAGGGTTCGACGCTACGGTCAACGTTTCTTTCAAAGTAAAGTTTTTCAAGTCTATTACAAATACGTCAGTCAGATAAATATATTTCCCGTCCACTTGCTTATAAGAATTGGCAACATAAAGCATATTATTACTTATCGCTACGCCTTCCAGATTATAGCCCTGTTCGATGGTTAATTTCTTTTCTACCTTCAATGTATTGGCATTGATCTTTGCAACCACACCTCCATGAAAAGAAGCATAGATATAGCCATCCTCAGCATCAATAAAACGAATACCTGCCGACAGCTCTTTATCATCCACAAATGACGTGCGGGCCTGCTCCACACCGGCCGCATTCAGTTTCACCAAATAGTTGGAACCATATACTGCTACATACATACATTCATTGTATTCAATCATCGTCTGCCCCATGTCTCCCAACTTAGCCTTATTCTGTTTCTGGAATATATCACTGACAAAATCAGCACCACCGTTAGGAGCATAAAAAGCAATGTTTGCATTGTTAGCACCATATGAACCTGCATTCATAAAAAAAGCACGCACTTGCGGCAAAGCAACCGTCGAACCTGAATCATCCAACAAATCATCGTCATCATCACTACAAGATGCGAATGAAACACTCAACGCAAGCATGCAAAGCATGCCGACTAATAAACTTCTTACTTTCATAATTCTTACTTATTTAATTGGTTAAAATTCAATTGTCCCCGTCAGTCGCCACGAACGTCCCGGCATAGGATAATATTTTATCACGTCATACTGTGTATCTGTCAGATTGACAATTTCTGCCTGTAAGCGAAGTTTGCAACGCTTCAAAGAAAAATCTTTGGACAAATTGACCGTATGTTCCATATAACCATCAATCCTATTCTCCGGTATATTCTGTGACATACTATATCGCTCACTCACCCCTACTATGGAGTATCCTACATTTACCCACAACATTTCCAGGATAGCAGATACGTTCCCGCTGTGCTCCGGCGTGTAAGGTAATTGGTCTTTATAACTCTTGGAAGTGGGATCAGTCAAGTCAATAGCTTTCTGAAAAGTATATCCACCGGATATGACAAGTGTGATATTTTTGCTCAATGAAGTCGCTGCTGCCAAAGTAGCATCTATTCCTGTGGCACGAACTTTTCCATAGTTAGCCATCTTCCAGGCATAGGTGGTGGGAAATGCAACAATTTTATCGGTTACATCATTATAATAACCATCGATAGTAACCGAAAAATAATTGAGGAAAGACACAAAAGGCTTGCTCCATGTTATCCCAATATTATATTCATTGGCCTTTTCGGGACGCAGGCTCCTATTACCCAATCGATAATAATACAAATCATTGAATGTAGGCGTACGGAAAGTACTTTTATACATCAATCGCAAAAAGAACAACTGTTCCTGCCATGGCTGTAAACTGACTGTAAAAGAGGGTACCAAACGCTGAAAATCAGCAGGTGCATCACCTACCTTCACCCGTTCTGTAATATTTGTATAAATCAACGAGCCGGTAGCGGTTACCATACCTTGCCGGTAACGTGCATTGAAGGCTGTCAGTGAAGTATATCTTGTAGGGAAAGGGCAGTCAGGCAAATTACTGCGCAACTTATTAATGGCTCCGTCTTGTGCCAAAGATAAAGATAAAGCATTCCATGGACGGTATAATGCGGTTGCCGACAGATAATACTCGTCTTGCCGATGAACGGCACGATACAGACCATCTGCATATTCATTACCCTCATCTTCATACTTATTCCACCCATGATTATACTTAGCTTGTACCTGCATAGACCATCGCGGCGAGAATTGCTTTTTATAGCGTACTTGTACAAACGAGTTTTCATCCCAAAGTGTCTCATCCGAAATCGGATTATAAAGTGTAACCGCTCCGGGTAATCCTCGTTTTGAATAGAAGTAATAGGCTTTCAATTCCAGATTACTGCTATCCTTGAAAGTATGGAATAAAGTAGGTTCAGCCTGATAGCTGTAAATGGCTGAATTATTGCGTTTCTCTTCCGTCACATATTTTCCATTGACTAATGTGAACGGGTAATTCCCATCAGCCCGCATATAATTGGTATCCAATGAAAGCCGGGTACGGTTACCCAGTTTTTGCCACCAACGAAATGAGGGACTGACATAACCGAAAGAGCCACCTCTCATCTGTACCCTGAATACCGAGCTACGTCCATCGTCAAAATGAGGTTTCTCCGTTTCAATGCTTAACACACCTGCCGATGCATACATACGCGCCGATTGCAATAAATCTTCCGGCTGACCGATATTCAAAGAGAGTACAGAGACATTGTCCAATGGAAAACGACCAATGTCTATTTGCCCCGCCTGACAGTTACTCACAACAACTCCGTCATAGCTGACAGCCGTATGCGCCGCTCCCATATTGCGGATAGAAACTGTTTTCAAACCACCTATCCCTCCGTAGTCCTTTACATTAGCACCAGCAAAACGACGGACAGCATCAGCCATATTCTGTATACCCAGTTGGCTAATGTCCTGTTGCGACAAAGTCTGAATAGGAACTGCTGAAGTTATTTTATTGGGCAGTTTACGGGCTGTCACAGTAACTTTATCTATTTGGTGTACCTTCCCCGTAATTGTATCCGACACCGCCTCCTGCGCTGAAAGAGAAAGCGTAGCAAAATAGAAAAGACAGGCACAACATCCCCCCAGCACTTTGGTTAGCAATGTCATAATGATTACTAAAGATTATCTTAAAACATTTTACACACTGCCCGCTTTCCTCGAACGGACAATTTTTCGACTTTGTTTTGCAGGTCTTCTGACTTATTCCTGATGTATCGCCTTCCCATTCCTAATAGAACAGTGGCATAAGAATGATACACCCTCAACGAAATTCACAGCAGCGGGACTGTCCGGGACTTTCACCCGATTCCCTTTTCATCTGTTCCCCGAACAAGGAGACAGAACAAAACGCCGCAAAGATAAGAATATATGTGATATGTCTACCAATCTTATAACAGTTTTTTCAAAAAAACACCGATATCTCTCCCAAAGAATTCCGGCTACAAAAACCATTGCAAGAAGTTTCGTCAAAATAAAATAAATCCAGTCGTTTTTAACTGCCATTTTATTAACTTTGTTAGCGTAATTAAAAGTAAACCGCCATGAAATATAAATTATTAGTTCTTGACGTAGACGGAACGCTTCTCAACAATGAGAAAGAAATAAGCAAACGCACGCTTGCATCATTGCTTAAAGTACAACAAATGGGAATACGTATCGCATTGGCTTCCGGCAGACCTACATACGGTCTCATGCCATTAGCAAAAATACTGGAACTGGGTAATTATGGAGGTTTTATTGTTTCTTACAACGGTTGTCAGATAATCAACGCACAAAACGGAGAAATCTTGTTTGAGCGACGAATTAACCCGGAAATGCTGCCTTATTTAGAGAAGAAAGCACATAAAAACGGTTTCGCCATATTCACTTACCACGATGATACTCTATTGACAGATAGTCCCAACAATGAACATATCCGCACCGAAGCCAAACTGAATAACCTGAAAATCATTAATGAAGAAGATTTCTCCATAGCCATAGACTTTGCACCATGCAAATGTATGTTGGTTAGTGACGACGAAGAAGCATTAACCGGATTGGAAGAGCATTGGAAAAGGCGTTTAAACGGAACTTTGGATGTTTTTCGTTCAGAACCATACTTTTTAGAGGTCGTGCCATGCGGAATTGATAAAGCAAACACCTTAGGTGCTTTATTGTCACATCTGAACATCACTCGTGAGGAAGTTATTGCTATTGGAGACGGAGTATGCGATGTCAACATGCTTCAAATAGCTGGTTTAGGCATAGCCATGGGACATTCGCAAGACTCTGTAAAAGTCTGTGCCGACTACGTGACGGCTTCCAACGAAGAAGACGGTGTTGCCCAGGCTGTTGAAAAAATGATTTTGGCAGAAGTTCATGCCTCAGAAATACCTCTCGATCTGCTAAACGCACAAGCACGCCATGCCCTGATGGGCAACTTGGGCATCCAATACACCTACGCTTCGGAAAATCGCATAGAAGCAACCATGCCCGTAGACCATCGCACCCGTCAGCCTTTCGGTATTCTGCATGGTGGCGCAACCCTTGCACTTACCGAAACCGTTGCCGGACTCGGCTCCATGATTACTTGCCAGCCCGATGAAATAATTGTGGGCATGCAAGTCAGTGGAAATCATATTTCCTCCGCACATGAAGGAGATACCGTACGAGCAGTAGCCACCATCGTACATAAAGGGCGTTCATCGCATGTGTGGAATGTAGACGTATTTACTTCTACTAATAAACTTGTCTCTTCTGTCAGAGTAGTAAATAGCGTATTAAAAAAAAGATAAGTTGACAAAGCACATAATACGGTAGTTTGTTAAAAATCGGCTTTGCCTGAGAAGTTGCCCAAGATTATTCACAAATGGGCGATAGAAAGTTTGTCACAAGAATGTAAATCATAACACATTCTTTCATTAATTTTGAAAGATATGCACATATCATGAGACTCACTTTCCACTCCAGTAGATGCCAGCAAATAGCTTTCGTCATCCCTATTAATATGCTCCTTGAGCAAGCATATCCCCATAAATGCAAAAAGCGTGCAACTCATTGAGCTGCACGCTTTTGCTTATTGTTTGTTATCTGTTTCCTTATCGGAATCATTTGACTTCCTCAAAATCAACGTGATATATCTATCAGCGACTTGTATACACGTGTTGCAAATATAACGCAAATCTGAAAATAAGCATTCATAAGCAACAACAGCTCTTGACTGCAAAAGTACGGATTTATTTAATAAAAATCATGATATAAACGCATAATAATCAAAAGTCTGTGGCAATTTTAACAGATTCTTCGGTTTTATCCTTACCTTTGTGTATGATATTGGGGTGTTATGCCCAAACAACAATAAGGAAACTATGCAGATACATAACAATACATTGATAGCGGAATGCTCGGCTTACGATTTCAAGGAAATGTTGGAGCGTAAGAAAGTGAAGTCGTGGCTTAAATCCGTATCGGCTTTTGCCAACACGGACGGTGGCAGCTTGTTCTATGGAGTGAACGATGACGGAGTGATTGTAGGTTTGGAGAATCCACAAGCCGATGCTGATTTTATCAGTGAAATGATAAAGGCAAGACTTGACCCTGTGCCGGAAGTTCAACTTATTCCGATAGAACACGAAGGGCATACCCTGCTTGAAGTTAAAGTAAAGGCAGGAACGCTTACACCTTATTATTACTATCAGGATGGAACACGTACCGCATACATGCGAATTGGCAATGAAAGCGTGGAATGTAATTCGCAACAACTTCTTTCATTGGTATTGAAAGGTACGCACATGACTTGGGATTCACTGCCTACCCAAGTGGATGCCAGCAAACATTCTTTCATCATCCTTGCCAATACTTTCCGTGAGCAAACCCATCAGGAATGGAATGACAAGTATCTGGAATCATTCGGGCTGGTAACTCCTGACGGCAAACTGACCAATGCAGGATTGCTGTTTGTGGATAATTGCACGGTATTTCAATCGCGTATTTTCTGCACCCGTTGGACTGGACTCTATAAGGATGATGCCATCAGTTCCGTAGAACATCGGGCTAACCTTGTGCTGCTCTTAAAATATGGTATGGATTTCATCAAAAACTATACCATGAGCGGCTGGGTGAAGATGCCAAACTATCGCCTTAACCTCCTCGACTATTCCGACCGTGCCATCTTCGAAGGATTGGTAAACCATCTTATCCATAGAGATTATACCGTGATGGGCGGTGAAGTACATATCGATATTTACGATGACCGTGTAGAACTGGTATCACCGGGCGCAATGCTTGACGGAACACAGATTCAAGACCGTGACATATACAAAGTGCCGTCCATGCGCCGCAACCCCGTCATTGCGGATGTGTTCACACAGTTGGATTATATGGAAAAACGTGGTTCCGGCTTGCGCAAAATGCGAGAATTGACGGAAAAACTACCCAACTTCCTGCAAGGAAAAGAACCGCAATATCAAACGGAAGCGACTTCTTTCTATACCACGTTCTATAATCTGAACTGGAACGAAAACGGAAGAATTCCTGTGGAAGAAGTAGCCAACAGGGTAAATAGTACCCTCGAAAAGTACCCTGTAAACAAAGAAAGTTCGGTGAAAAAGTACCCTGTAAACGAAAATAGTACCCCCAAAAAGTACCCTGTAAAAAGGAATACTAACAAACCTGTTGGTAGAACGGCTCAGCGTATAATAGATATGGTTATATCTAACCCGATGATAACTCGTGAAAAAATGGCAAATGAATTGGGGATCTCTTTGGATGGTGTCAAGAAACAGATAAAGAATCTTCGAGATAGAGGCATTCTCATCCATGAAGGTTCTGATAAAGCTGGCTATTGGCGCATTGTAATTAATCCTCAAACTGAGCAATAAACCTATGGGAACATCTTTCATACCATTCAGTGCTATAATTGCCGTTTTGATTATCGCCTTTTTGTTTGCCTCCTTACCGCAGGTAAACCATAAAACGCGATACAGAGTGCTTTACGCAATAGCCATCATCATGCTATTTGCTGTTATTCCTATCAGTGAGTATATGGCTGAGAATACCAAAAATTCAAACAGCAATTATCTGCTTGTTCTGATATTCAATATTGCAGTAGGTTATTTCTGTATGTACATTGCCGCATTGCTGAAATTCAATGTCCTTAAACGAAAAAATCAAGCATTGGAAAATGCTTTGACCGAAAGGCAACAAGAAAATGTAGCAATTCTATTGGAGCATCAGAATGAAAAGCAACAAGCACTTCAGCAAAGAGAACTTGAATGGTTGGCAGGGAAAATAAAGATATTTACCGAAGAAGAACAGAAAGCAATTCTTGCCTGTGCATGTGCATTTGCAGAACATGACTTGATAATCGCTCCATCAATATCTATTCAGCAAAAAGATACATGTAGTCAGCAAGACCTTATGTATTTTGTTTGTTCTGCTTTTTTCAACATGGGTAAGAAGCGTAATGATATTGTAAGTTTCTTATCTCAGGTCTTTCCGCTTTATTTTCCTGCAGGAGAAAGTGTATTGGCTAAAAAGATGCCGGGAGTTGAAAAGATAAAGAAAATGAGAGAGAAAGAAAATAAATTTAAGTAGGAGTATTCAGTAAATATCCCTAAAAAATAAAATGGTATACGCCATTTTTATTGTAAACTGTATAAGTCTACATAAACATAAGGGAGCAGGATGCTCACGATAATAACACCTGGCATAATAAACACTTGCCTTTGTTGAGGGTTCTGTCCTTTCAATGATGTCCTATATTTGTTCTCTTGTCATAATCCAATGTTTTATCCCATGTGAATAAAATCGTCTTGACTATAAGTTTTGTTGAAAATAATCCATCTACCTCCTCTGTTACTGTGCATGAATATATGATATGGCATTATCACAAATAACCACACAAGTGTCAACAAGACCGTAACGATAGCCTTGTTTACAATCTTTCCAACGGAGTTGATATGTGCAAAAATCTTTTTCATCAGAATAATGTGTAAATGAATGGTGCTATTGCAGTATCTGCAAAGATTACGAATAGCCCAATTATCAACAGCAACAGAATGATTGGTGCAAGCCACCATTTCCGTTGTGAGTATATGTATATAAATAGTTCCTTTATTAAATCCATATCACTTCTTTATCAAATTATTACCTATTACCAAAGCATCCAAACCAGAGTTTAAGTAAGTCCTAATTGCATCTTCCGGAGTGCATACTATAGGTTCACCCATGACATTGAAACTTGTGTTCAGTAACATCGGGCATTCTGTTTTTTCATAGAATGCTTCAAGCAATTTATATAGCTTGTTATTATATTCTCTATGTAGAATCTGAGTTCTTGCACTCATATCTTCATGAGTAACTGCATCAAATCCCTTTTTCTTCATTGTGTAGGTGAACATCATGTGTTCGCTTTCTGTTCCGTGTAGTTCCATTATCTCATCTGCATACTTATCCAGTACTACAGGTGCAAACGGACGGAACTCTTCACGAAATTTAATCTTGGAGTTGATCTTGTCTTTCATCTCTGTATTCCTCGGATCTGCAAGAATACTTCTGTTACCCAAAGCTCGTGGTCCAAACTCCATTCTGCCTTGGTACCAACCGACGACTTTTCCTTCATGCAACAGTTCTGTTACTTTGTCACACAATTCTGCATCTTTAAGATGCTTGTATATCAATCCGTTATATTCAATTGCTGCCACGATACGCTTATCATCATACTCAGGACCTATGAATGAAGTATCCTCAATCTTACCATTCATCAATGATGAGCAAACTAATGCTGCACCAATAGCACATCC
The DNA here is from genome assembly GCF_025146565.1 of Bacteroides eggerthii. Classification (NCBI taxonomy): domain Bacteria; kingdom Pseudomonadati; phylum Bacteroidota; class Bacteroidia; order Bacteroidales; family Bacteroidaceae; genus Bacteroides; species Bacteroides eggerthii. The sequence continues at coordinate 3,318,268 of NZ_CP102258.1, forward strand.
AGAATCATCAGGAGCATAAGGCACATATATATTGTCAAACAAGTGAGTCTTTAGTAATACACCATTGGCAGCACAATTCAAAGCGCAACCGCCTGAGATACATAGATTTGTCTTACCCACTATGTTCTTTACAGTAACTGCTAACTTACAGAAAATCTCTTCCGTAATTAACTGTATTGCCAAAGCAAGGTTCTTGTGAGATATGGTAATTTCTTCTCCAACATCTCGTTTACTGAGACCAAATAACCTTTCCCACTTCTTGTCATTGACCATCTTATCGGAATACATGAAAGAGAAGTACTTTGTATTGAGCACAATACCTCCATCCTCATGAATCTCTACAAGATTATCCTTGATTATACTGACAAAGCGATTTGTTTCTTCCGAATTCTTGTTGCCGTATGGTGCTAATCCCATGACCTTGTATTCATCAGAGTTCACTTTGAATCCCAAGAAATACGTAAAGGCAGAATACAATAGTCCTATGGAGTTGGGATAAATTTGCTGTTGAATCAAAGTAATTTTATCGTTAGACACACTATAAATAGATGTTGTAGAATCCTCACCAACCGCATCCAATACCAGTATTGCAGCATCCTGATATGGTGATAGGAAATATGCGTTAGCTGCATGTGCGAGATGATGATCAACAAATCGAATGTCAGCCTTAACACGACTATAGACTTCTTTCAATTCTTTCTTTATGGTCTTTCGCATATTCAGTCGTTCTTTGAGCCATATAGGAACAGACTTCAAGAAACGATCATAACTTTTGGGAGCATAAACAATACTATCCTTAATGATGCGTTCGAACTTCCTGAATGGTTTCTCGTAGAAAGTAATAATATCCACATCATCTAATGATATTCCTGCGTATTCCATACAAAACTGAATAGCCAAAATCGGGAACCTGTTATCATGTTTCTTTCTGCTGAAACGTTCCTCCAACGCTCCAGCTACGATTTGTCCATTCACTATTAGTGCAGCAGACGAATCATGATAATATGCAGTTATTCCCAATACGACCATCAGAACTTCATATAAAAGAAATTTATACTTGGATTATTTGCCAATAAGATGTCAAGCACAAAAATTATACTTGTTATTGGAACTTCTTTCAAAATATAGCGATCCGAATCCTTGTGTCTGAATATGATATCCTTGGTAGAACTTCTGTCAGCAAACCATAATGCACACAAAGAAACAAATACTCCAACCACAATAGAATTGTCTATAGGTTGATATTCCGTAACCTTTATAAGACGAAACACAAAATCTTCAATCTCATTAACATCAAACAATTGCCATAGAAGGGTGCAAACCAGAAAGACGAAAGCCCCATAGTATCTATTGCCCTTGATATTAAGGTTTCGTTCCGTTATTAAAAGTATCGCATGAGTTATTCCCCATACGATAAACGGGATAGACAAGTCATGCCATATTGCACTAATAACAAAAACCAATAAGATATTCAATATCCATTGCCTTGCTGATATTCTGTTGCCACCTAAAGGGATGTAAATGTAATCTCTCAACCAAGTTCCTAATGTGATATTCCATCTCTTCCAGAAATCTCGAAATGTCCTGCTACAATATGGTGAATTAAAGTTCTCTGGAAGATCTATACCTAACAATTTACCAAATGCAACGGCAAAAATAGAATACGCATAGAAATCAAAGAAGAAAGCCACTCCATAACATAAGATGCTGCAAACCTCATTCAATCCATCATAGTCGTCATTGCATAGGATATATAATCTGTCTGCAATGACAAATTTATAGAAACACGCAAAGATGCACATCTTGATTGGAAGATAAAGTTTCTTCAATGTAGGTTTCTTCTTCCCTCTCAGTTGTCTAACAAAATCATCGGCTCTATCAATCGGGCCTGCAAATATCTTTGGAAAGAAGAATAAGTAACAGAGAATTTCCAAAGCTGTATAATTCTTGTAATCACGATATTGGTTTATAATCAAAGATATTGCAGAAAATGCAAATACAGAATAACCCAAAGGAAGGATCAATCCCAACGAACTCTTCAACGTAAAGAATGCCGAAACGAGAACAGCGATATCAGTAATTACCACAGCTTTACTCAGGCTCTTTCCTATGAATTTGGAAGATAACACGATGATAACAGACATAACAAGAAACATCAAGACATACATCTTGACGAAGCAAGTCAATACACCTACACTTGACAACCATATTAATATCTGATATAGTTTTGTCATTTTTTTAGCTTTATATGGTAAATGCCATCATTGATGCCGAAGACACCTGCAAACCATAGTTCATCATCAGAAATGCCAAAAGCAGGATCCCACTCATCACCGAGAGTATGTGTTATCTGTCGGCTTTGCTTCTGTTCTATGTCATAGATAAACAAATCCCAATTTGTATCCTTGTTTCCTGCATAAGCAATGTACTTCCCAGAAGGTGATACCGCAATATCCCAAATATCGTATGGATGCTTTAATACAACGCATTTCTTGCCTGTTGCTACGTCATAGCTTTTAATCACAAAGTGGCTATCTTGTGTTTCTTTCTGAATATAATAGATATGTCGATCATCATTCGAAAATACTGGTCGCCAACATTCTACACCATCTTCAAATTGCGTTTGTCTGCCTGTTGCGATATCATACAGTACAATGCTGGGAGTCGTGTGTTCCATTGTCCAGGAAGGAAAGGCTATCTTTGTCGCCGATTTATTGACACATGGAATAGCTCCCTTTGCTGGTTTCTTGTTAATAGCAACTTGATGTCCTTTAAAAAAGTCATAGAGAATAACATCTGTATTCAAAGACTCTTGTTCACCCTCTGTAAACACAAGGTATCTACCATCATTTGAAATCATAGGATGTACCAGTTCGCTAACACCTCGCCACAATTCCTCACGATAACCATTGTTCATATTCAATCTATTTATGGTATAATAGTGTTCTGTTTGAGACTGATACACCATAGTACCATCGGCATGAATCGTTGGATATCGCTCATGGTAATTACCCTCACTCAAATAGTCATACCCACCACTTATCGAGCTTAACTCTTTGACAATCCTCTCTGCTATAAGCTGGTGTCCAACTACATTCATGTGCTCATCATGTGTAAAGAATGGAAATGAGTTGGATTGCCTGAACTCTGTTGTCAAATCATAAAGTTCCACTCTAAGAGCATTCGCTACCGATTGGCATAATTTATTTGGAATAGAAAGGTCAATCTCTTCTTTGCTTATATTGTACTCATCTAAAACCTCCTTCAACAATTCTGGCGAAATCTGTTCTTTTGAAGGGATAAAGATAAGTACCAACTTACCACCGATAGATTCAACTTCTTTTTTGAATTCTGAGATACTTTCCTTGAAAGCCCTCTTGTCGGCTTCCTTGTAATCAGACGTTTGTTTGAAGAAGATATTGTTGTCGATATTATCTTCCTTGTTAGGAAAGAATGGTTCCGTCCATCTACCTAATGGCAACTCATCGCTATTGGCTATGTTATATTCGAAGTAGCGATATAGCGCCGACCACTCCATGATGTAATCCTGTAAGGATGGCTGATGTTCTCTGATATTCATAAAGTCGTTAAAAGCTCCTATCTGAAGGAACACAACTTTGGGAGACAACTTTTTGCCCTTGTCTTTGAAATAATTCAACTCATCATAAAGACCAGCCCCACTTATACCAGCATTAACTATGACTTTATCGGGGAAGTCTTTGTAAATCAAAGAGCTGAACAACTGATTGTATTCTACCTGAGCACCTTGTGTATATGAATCTCCGATAAACAGCCAATCACATTTTTCAATCTTCTGATTCTGTGAGGATAAATCATCAACTCTATATCCTTGACAATTTGTCTTGTATCGTGTTACAAATTCAGGGTCATTGAACTGTTGATCGAGATAAGGTTTATTGAAATAGTATTTCCCATGCAGTTCATACAGGTTCGGTATCTCTTTATATGCATACACCATCGTGAAAATCACCTCTGCATGAAAGAGTATGCTCGCAATAGCAGCAAGGTTGAATGCCCAAACTTTCAACCTCAAACTACGAACTCTCGAAATGGCTAAACCAATGCTCACGATAGTTATAGGCAATAAAAAAGCAATGACCATACTCTGGTAGTATTGCCATAAAACTATTGGATTCCACAATAGCAGTAGCACCAATAGTAGGTTCATTACTTTCAGTTGCTTTCGAGTCATTCTACATTAAAGATGAAATCTGTGACCTAATCTGATTCTCAAATGCTGTTTTCTCAATGCATTCCAGTTTGGATATGGTTTTCAGTACTTTTAAGTTAGAGACATTGGGCCAGGCCACAATATCTAACAGAGGATCTAATGTTGAGAGATGCAATGTGGCAAACTTATTTCTGTTAAATTCCAACCAGCAGATGCCTTCTGCCTTTCTCGCTGTATATAAAGCTATTCTACAGGTTTGTATGTTCGGAGTAATATTGAATACATTACATGCTATATAATACATGAGCGACAAACAGGTGTAGGCATAATCCCGTTGAACATCACCTTGTGTCTTTGCGCGAACAGATAGCTTGCCAGTTGTCTTCAGAGTTGCTTTTTTCATTGGCATCTTCAACGAAGGATCTTCAGTCAGCTCTATGCTAACGTCGATACTCTTAGCCGCCTGATTGTATTTGTAATCCAACTCTATAATGAAAGGCACCATCAATGTATTAGAGAATGAGTGAAAGGCATCATCAACTATATGATTCTCGCCATCAATGATTTCTTGTTGCGCTCTTACACTCGCATCATATTCCTTCTTGAAAGAAGCATTGGCTCTATCTGCTTGAGCTTTTTCAATAAGATTGAACAACGTCAGAATCTCATACCATGCGTCCATACGTTGTTTCTTCATGCTCTCTAAGTTTGCCTTCACAAACTCAGATTCACTAACAGAAGAACTTTTGGGATTGTGAGCCAAATTTCTTGCTTCACTCATAACAAGCTCTTTTATTTCGTTGTCCGTAGGTTTCTTTATATCCAATGTCTTCCACTGGTATGCGTCTTGTGGTTTTACATTCTGCTGAACAGAATACGATGAAGCCAAACGTAATTTACTCTTCTTTTGTATTACAGTATAAGCATCCTGTGCATCCTCATACATCTTGAGCATAATGTTGGTCATTTTCTGCTCTGTGGCCTTATGGGTAGAGCTTCGTTTTGCTGTTGACTCGCTTATATCGCCATAGACTGTAAAAAGGTATTCACCATCAGGGGTCAAGCACAAGGTCACTCTTCCCGATTTGTAAGAACTTAATACAGTGTACGTTTCTGAAAGCGAAACGATTGGCTTTGGCGGTTTTGAACATATTCTGATTTTTCCCATTATTGTATCGCTTTTAATCCTTTGTATGGTTTTATTGATGTTGTGAACAATCCACAACACATTTCTTTCTTTTTACATTCTTGGCAGATGTCAGGATAGTCGTTCTTCCAATCTGATATGCTCTTTTGGGCGAAATCATGGAAGCTATCGGGCAAGAGGCACAACGGAATGTTGTATATACACACATTGTAGCGCCATTCATCCAGAAATTTCACTGCATTCAATAGATGTGCAATATAATCCTTCGGCTCAACCCAAATATTTTTAGAGTTCTTGATGGCATATCCTGTATATTCCATACCCATAAATGCTATCCATGCAACAAAGGGTAGATTCTTGTGGATAAATTCTGCCATAGGCAGGAACCTTCTGTAGTTAAGCTTATTCATTACTATTCTCAGTTCAATACACGCTCCTACAGATGCCAAGTTGTACAGTCCTATTATGGTTTCCTCAAAAGCACCCTTTGCTCCTGCAATTATATCATGATCCTTATAAAAATCGGAATGTAAAGGTATGCCGAAGATGATACGTCCTTCACCAACTTCCATTAAGGTAGATGTGTAATCTGCATCTCTGAAATTGCGACCATTGCTAAGAATGTGAATATCGGTGTCAGGAAGTTGCTCACGAATATACATTATGAGAGAGATTAGCTTTTCGCCTAATAAAGTTGGCTCACCTCCTGTAATACCTATTATGGGTAAATCCTTGGGAGCGTTTTGTATGCGTAACAGGTTTTCTTCGTACAACCAATCAATGTCATCAACATTTATCGGTGGTTGACAGCACATCAAACAATGATTGTTACATTGTTCCGTACAGAACAAAGTATTGTCGTTAGATAATATGTCTAATGGTCTTTGTTTCATACCAACCAACTTTTGAATATCGGCATCACCTCATCATGACGCGTTACTATTAATTCTATAATGTACTCGATGATGGCCTTGTTCTTCCTGCATAACCATGAGTTTGGTCTGTAACCATACGTATCACCTTGGGTAGAATAGTTACGTACAGGATCAGCACCACAATACATTCGTATTGGACAATCAGAGCAACCTGCTATCGTCTCGTTACACCAAATCTTTCCCAATTCTCTTGCCTTCTGACCATAGACAATATCTTCATATTTGTCATCCACACTTCCCAAGCGGAAAGTGTAATCATTGAATTCTGCCAGCATACGTGACTCATCCGATGCATACACATAGCCATCATAATTATATACAAGGACAGAGTTTATGATGCCTGCCGGTGATTGCAAGTCAACAAAACCTGTACAGAAAGGTGTTAACATCTTTCGAAGAATAATAGCAGCAAACTCCTCAATGAAAAACTTTCCGTTAAGGTTAAGCTCTATAATGTGATTAAGGGCTTTCTTGTAGAAATCAATGAACTTGTCTGTATATACGTCCCAATCGGAATTATCTCTTGCAAGTCCGTAAGGATTTAATGCTCTTAGAAAGATGCTGTTGAAGCCTAATCTGTCGTATTCATCAACTATTTCATTTGGGTGAAGAACACCTTCTTCCGATGCAGTCATCAAAGCAGAGACTTGGTCATACCCTAATAATTCTCTTGCCTTTGTTATGCCGGAAACAACCTTCTCATAACTATCTTTCTTGCCTCTGTTTCTATTATGTAGCCATTCAGGACCATCAAGAGATGTAGAAATCAACACATGGTAGGTTTGACAAATATCCATTATCTCCTCTGTCAGATTTATGCTATTCGTACAGAGAACGTAATCTATCTTCCTTTTCTCAGTCTTGTTTGTTTCTTCTGCGCATTCTATGCCATATCTAATCAGCTTGGGCTCCAATGTAGGTTCTCCGCCTTGAAACTCCATTGTAAGAAATGGAGAGCGAGACTTAAACATCAATTCCACTGCTTTGCCCATTGTATGAAAGCTCATAGAACAATGTTTGCTTACCTCATCTTGACTTGATGCTTGACAATATACACAATTCTGATTGCAACGAAGGGTTAGGACGAATATATGGAGTGCGGTAAAGTTGTCCAAAAAACCTTTCTTCTCCCTAAGTCTAGCGGCATAGACATTCATCAACGGGGAGAAATAATTGTTTGTTACAAAGAAATTGGCATAAAGGCTTTTGAATAACTCTTCGTCAATAGCTTCCTTGTTCGCTAAACGGCATGCGGTACCAATCGGAACGACAATCATGTCCCCTAATTCATTTATCAAAACCTCTTTATTCTTGATCCTGATAAAGTTAAACGGAAGTATGTGATACTTATTAATCGAAATCATTTTCGTCTAAATTGTCAAATTCGCCAAATGCCTTTGCATATAAAATTGTTTTAATGTCCCTGGTCTCTGTATTGATGATTTCCCTTAACTTAAAATCATTCATTTTATTCCAAAAATCGTTGACATCAAAATCATCGTCTGTTTTATGAATTATTGTAAGAATCTCGTAATTGTTGACAAAGGTTCTTGCTATACTAAATTTTTCAGACAATAGATATACAACTTTGGATATACAAGAGTCCGAATATATATTTCTATCTACTTTTATCTCCATAGGTTATAGAATTTTGGAAAGAACCTCACGAGTGCATACTCCATCTACAGTCATACCATACTTTGCCTGTATATTCCTTATGCATTGCTCCATTCTAAGATCAAAACATGTCATACCTTTGATTTTAGTCACGTGTTGTTTGTCGTATAGACCTTTAGAGTCCAAAATCGCAGCTAACATATCTATGTCAGCCCCATACATTCCTTTTAAGATAGCCCTGTCTCCCAACACCATTTCCATAGGTGACCTAAATGAAGTGCATCTGCTTCTTCTCCCTGAATAATGTGAACGGTGAGAATAATGAGAACGATGGCCAGCAATCAAAGTGAACTTACCATTTCCATTTAATTTTATGATGTTTTTTATAACAGATTTCTTCTTACTTGTAACTGCTTGTTCATCATCATTATTTCCTACAGTATACATATAATCGTTTGTGTCTTCTACATCATTTCCCGATATGGAAAATACAGATGCAACTAATAAAGACTTTATTATATTTGATGCTATTCTATTCATGTTATTGTGCCTTTGTTTTTAACGCTTTGATAGTTGCCTCATCAGCTCTTCCTGTAACACTAAGGTTGTTGTATGCTTGGAAGAAACGAACTGCTGTTGCAATATCCTTAGTAAACTCTGTCCTACCATCATTTGTCATGACAATCTTCTTCGGATCTGGAGCGAATCCAGCCTTAGTCAACAGGTTCACAAGTTCTGTCACATCAGTACCCTTATCGGTTGATGATTCTGAATATGATAACTCACGAGTACCAAGGATAACGGTTGTCTTGCTATTATTCCATGACTTCAACTTGTTAATGGTAGTTTGGTCTGCAATACCAGTCTGAGGCAAACCTGCATCCTTCTGGAAGTGCTTGACTGCTGATGCTATGGTAGCATCATAGAGAGAATAGCCCTCCTTTTCCTTTATCCAAGAACGGTTGATGTATAAAGCTGTTGCAAGGTAGCCTGTAAGTGAGGTTACGTCACTTCCATGGATACCAGTCTTTAATGTTCTATCACCGATTGAATAATCACCTGCTGTCTTTGGCTTAGGTTTGCTGTAAGAATACGAGCCGCTACGAGAACTTGATGAGTAATGACTTGAACCACCTCCGTATGATGAGTAATGAGAGTAGTGTGACCTGTGACCAGATCCACCACCGCCACCACCTGAACGATGTGACATGTGCGAACGATGGCTTGCAATGTATTTCACTTCACCATTCTTATTGAGTTTTGCTACATTCTTGAATACCTTTCCCCATGAGCGTTTAGTCTCACCGAAGAAATCATCATTATTGACAAAGTCAGGTATAATAGTGGCGGTTTCTTCTGCTTGAGCATGAGTTGACAATAGTGCTGTAGCTGCAGAAAGCAACAATGCCCTTATTTTGTTTTTTGCTGGATTCTTCATTTTTCTTTCGTCTTAATAAGGTTCAACCAATAGTTGTCGGGAGATACAGCCAGAAGTTGATCAAGGTATTTCTTACCGTCCTCCGTTAGATGGCCTCCGTTGAACGAAATTATTTCTGCCAGTTGGTCAACTTCTTCTGATACTGTATTTTGCAAATCTATTTTGGTTTTTTCAATCCAGTCGCTCTTATTCTGATTTGCAGCCAAGTATTCCGTTGGAATAGAATTCATAAGGGCAAGTATCTGTCCGTATTGCTTTCTATCTATCAAAGAAGTTACTTGGTCTTGCATCTTTGCGAAACAAACATCTGCTTGTGACAATGCTCCTTCCTTGTAAGATGATGTTCTGAAACTTCCGTCATACAGGTTGGAGGCTTGTATAAAACCTGCAATGGCTTTTCCGTAATTTCCATTGGCAAGATAACCGTCTGCTGCTTTCATCCTTTGCTCATAAACGTTGATTTCGTCAGTAGATACCGCATAAGTTCCACCATAATAGCCGACTCCGCAGAACATGGCTGCAGGCATTGCTATCTTCAACAGCATCTGACGAAAGCGACTACTATCAGAAACAATGTATGATGACAAGATTCTGTCTTTTTCTGTTTTGCACCAATCATCATACTTAACACCCATTTCACCATACAGACCTTTTATCTCTGATTCCATTTTTTCGATGTCAGACAGTTTATCAGAAGCATAGTGTCCAGATTTGCTGATGTATGAAGCTGATGGCTTGACAAGTGCAGTATTCAATAGGTTGGTGAAATCTATCTTCTTTGCATCCAGTACTTCTTTGACAGTGTTTACCTTCCTCTGTCTATGACTGTTCAAAGTCTTTTCCTTCAGATTCTTGCACCAGTTGTTATCGTTGATACCTAATTGATTGCTGATGACATGAATCTTACCTTCTATCAAATACAGCTGATTCTCTGCTGACGCTGGATAATAAGCAACTGCATCCCAAATAATATCTTTTGGAAGTACAAGAAGGGACTTCAATGCCTCATCATATTCTTTCTTCAACTCTGCCAACATTCCTGGAAGTTTATCCAATATGTTATCCGACTCGTTTATGTATGGGTCAAAGCTATTGCTTGAAGGTTCCTTGACGGCTGTCTTTAGTCCTAAGCCGTAGCATATAGAGTCGAACACATAATTGACAACGTCTTTCTTGAACTTTGATTTTTTGCTGTAATCTTGCTTAATCATTTCTATTTCTGCAAGATAAATTTTTCCAGACTCGTTGAAGGCATTGTAAATGCGTTGCCCATAACCAGTGGTCAGTACATCTTTCAGAACAACCTTAGTGGCAGGGTATTCATCGTAGGCTGAATAGTCAGCAAGGATATTAGCCAACTGAACGGTTCGGATGGGTTCTGTACCATTCGTTTGGATAATATCCTTTATGCCTGTATGTAATTGGTATTTTTTATTCATGTCATATATCGAATTTATACATCGGATGACTCAAAACTCTCAAACGTTTTCTTATTTGTTCTGCAGTCAGAGTTTGGCGCTTTTCCTCCTCCTTATACTCATATAATCCTATTTCGTCATCGTAATCTGCATGAGACGATGTTGATGGGAGTTCACTTGTGAATCGGTTATACTTGGTAACTAGTTCTCGTTTGGAAATAAACAGTCGTTCAATATCTGTCTGAGCATACTGGGCCTCTATCAATTCCTTCTTTGTATAAAATTTAAGAGGAGAGTATTTCGACATCTTAGCTTTTGCTACCAGAATTTTCTCATTAACAGCAGCTATCTGTTTCTCCACGTTGCTTCTTTGCCATAGTATGAGCTTAGGTAGAATGAATTCTAATTCCTTTTCGTCATATAGGCAAGCTACAGACATATCGTCCTGGCTTCCAATCTTGCTTAACTGCGGAAGCGTATCTTCTATTTCTTTCTGTGCATCATTGTTTGACGTGTTAGCAATGAGCTTCAATATCTGAATATAGAAGTTCGCCTGATTGTATGACTCTCCGAAAGAGTCGTCCAATCCATCAGAAGCAAGGAAAACAGCTACAGGATAATCTCCATTGCCTTGATAGCAATAGCGGAATTCAGATAGCGCATCTGTATCACAAATGGATGTTGTCTTATTCAGAAAACATCGTTCATCCCAAGGGATAGGTTCATTCCAATTACCATCTCCATCAAAAGAGAAACACTTCCCATCTCCGAGGTGGAAAGCAAACCAGTACATTGGTGTTCTGACATAACACATCAATGTACAACCGTATGTCTTGTCTATGGAGTGAGGATCTTGTGGGTCAGTAATCAACTTAAGTTCTTCATCGGTAAATGGATTTTCTTTTGCATGTTGTTCTACCATAGTTCTCCATCCGAATATGATTGACTTAAACAGCTGATTCAGTTGATCATCTACTTTACTATTCTTTCGTAGATTCTCTTCTTTGCGCTCGGTTGTCAACGCCGATACTGCTGTAAATGGTTTTCCCTCAAATATGCTGGAATCTATATTTTCAACAAATCCCATTACTTTCTTGAAAGTACATTCAACTATTGTCTTTGAACCGACATCACTTCTGAAATACCTGCTACCACCATGTCCATCACTCAAGACAGCCACTGCAATACCATTATCAGTACTACACATTGCATAGTCCTGACATACTTTACCTGTTGCTTTATGGCTTTCTCCTTGACAAAAATGAACTAATTTCTCCATCAAAGAAACCTTAGTTTAATCCCAATCGTCGTAATTATCAGTAGAATTCACAGGAGCAGCCTCTGACTGAGCTCCGTTAATATCCTTGGTTGCTTCGGTTACATCCTTGATAACCTGTTCCTGCTTTGTGGTATCGCCAGCAGTACTACTCTTGCTACCAATCTGAGAAGAGGTAACGGCTACAACTCGAATGATTTGCTTTAAAGCATCAATATTGTGAACTGTAAATACTGCCTCATTCGTTCCAGTGAACTGAGTGAGAACATCCTTGTCTGCATCATCACCAATGGCGATAGCTATCTTGATCGCATTCTTGAACCAATTGTTTGCCTTCAGTTTTGACAAACCTCCATAGAAATCGTCTGTAGGCCCACCATCAGAAAGGAGAATAATTGCAGGAGCAAAACTTCCGCTTGGAGTCTGCATAAACCCATTACGAGAGAGTTTTGTGTTGAGTTCCTGACAAGCAGCACCAAGTGAAGTTAGACCACTTGCAGTTACATCCTGCCATACAAACTCTGATGCAAGCTTTGGTTCGTCATAAAGCCAGTTACAACCACTTGAAAACTCAAGAGCTGCTACCTTGATTTCGGCATCTGGATTGGATGCAGAAATCTCATCAAGCATAGGAAGTACATTCTCAACAGCATCATTAACGGCACCAATCTTGTTACCAGCCATACTACCTGATGTGTCGATTACAAAGAAAAGTGTCATTGTTCTGCGTGGGACACTTACCACGTCATCTAAAAGTCCCATTATTGTAAAAATTAAATATTTGTTATTTCTCCTCGATAAGGTATCTCACGGATTTTGAACATTATTTTTAATCCTTCTTTTACAGGCATAATACCTTGCGATTCTACGGTCTTTACCTTGCCACTTGGCGTTTCGACCGTCCATTTGTCTGATGAGATATTCCTAATTATCAATACGCCATTGGCATCTTTTGAAACAATTGCATCTGGCGTATTATCGTTATCAATAAAGATTTCGGTCTTATCTGTGAGAGGCAATGATCTGTTATTGATAAACAGACGCTTGGAGATGTCAATGTTGCATCCTCGGTTGATACACTTGCCAACGGCTCCATTGGTTTCAACAAAGGTTTCTTCTTTGCAGATCGGACAGATGACTAATTGATCACGAACCCGTGAAATGATCTTCTCCCAATTCTGTTCAATCATTCGTTTCTCAGGATTATGTAGATAATCCTGACTGAACTCACGTTCGAAAGTTTCACGAAGGATCGATGGGAATACAAACCAACGTTTGATGACATTCTGATGGATTCCTCTCACAGGGCGATTAGTATTATTTGTCGGATCATAAATAAAGATGGCTTCACTTCCATAGAACTTACGCTCATAGCTTTCCGTCATACAAGGACATGCAATGACTCGTTCTCCTTCAAATGGGTGGTTAGCGTAGAAGAGCATAAACAGAATGACAGAAAGCGAGAATCTGTCGCTTCTCTTGTCTGGAATTCCACCAGCAACAATCTCAGGGGCCATATAACGAGCCTTACCCATAATGCCAGATTTCTCGCCCTGAGGCATTACGTTGTCATTATCACAGATTAGCACATCGCCATTGGTTGGGTCTATGAAGAAGTTGCCATCGTTTAGGTCTTGATAACTGTAGCCACAACGATGAAGCATCATGAATCCGTCACAAATCTTCATAGCTGCAGCCAACATTGCTTTAAAAGACTTGAAACAAACCTTGGCGAGCAAGTAATTGCCGAACTCATAGTAATTCTTTGGTCTCAGTTGCATAACATAACCAAAGCTACCAAGTTGACGGTTTGTCAAATGCTCTGGCCACAGGAATGCATCAGAAGGAGCACCATTCATGATGTTCTTTTCGAGATTTCTGTAAAACTTCTCGTCTGGTGCAGTCAGATACCATTTCAGAACCTTTTGTTCGCCATTCAAATCTACGAGATAGACAATACCTTGTCCACCTCTACCTAATTCCTTGATGATGGTTACACAACCTCCATTCGTGAGAGAGATTCTTCTTCCTTTTGCCAAATCTGCCATCATATTTCAATTTTAATAATCTCCACCTTTTAGGTCAACCTGTTCTATTGATACCACATTTCCACTCGTTCCACAATTGGGGCATGTAACATGTTCCTGTCCATGGTAGCAGAAGAACTTGTTACATGATGAGCAAACGATGTGTCGTTTTTCACCACAATAAGGGCATCCTGGATATTCTGTATCCAAAATTATATTGCCTTTGACATTAGTTTTGCCATAGCCTTCTCGTTGTGCTTTCTCTTTGTCAATCTTGAAAGCCCACACGAACTTGTATTGACCGGAACAAATCTTATCGACTGTTATACCGAAAGGTTGTTTTGTTCGTTCACAGGCTGCCATTACTGCAAAAGCTTCATTGCTTAATGTTGTCATAATCTGCTATGAGTTATACTTTTTGAGGTAAAAGTAATTACTTTTCCTCAAAGCAACAAGATTTATACGTATTTCCCATTAAAATTTTTTGCTTTTAGAGTATAAATTTTAATTTTGCAAGCAAAATTCGCGAAAAAGAATGGGTTTATATTGGCGTAGAAGCACTAAAATTCTTCCAGGTGTACGAATTAACTGGAGCAAAAATGGACCAAGCATATCAATGGGACCTAAAGGAGCAAAGGTGAACATTGGCAAGCGTGGAATTTATGTATCTGGAGGTATTCCAGGTACGGGGCTTTATTACCGTCAAAAAGTGGGTGGAGGATCAAAATCAAATAGTTCTTCAACTACTGGAACAAATCCTCCAACCAATGCCACTACTCAGACAACATTTGGATTCTCAAAACAGGGTTGCCTTGTGTTCATTGTTGCGTCTGTAATTCTTTCGTTGCTACTTTCAAGCAACTTCATAACAGCTGCATTGGTTGCAGTAATTGCTGGATTATATTGGTTCTTCTTCATGTCACGAAAGAAGGCTTCTACTCCACAACCAAACACGAATGCGACACGACCCACGCAGCCTGTTCCAATTTCACCCCCATCTACACCAACTCCTTTTCAATCGGCTCCTTCGTCTAACGATATTGATGTAAAGGTTGCTGTAGCCGAAGTTGAGCATCTTATTACTGAGATTGACAATACGACAGACAAGGTGAAACTACCATCAATCTACCGTAAGCTCATGTCAATCATCTATAAGTTGGAGAAAATAAATGGCGTTGAAATTAAAGGACTTCCGATTGAGATAGCAAAGAAACGTATATTAGAAAACTATCGCAGACGCTTGAACTCTTAAAGAGTAAATTTATGCAATATGTTATAGCCATAGTTATAATAGCCATCATATTATATTGGACTTGGGAAATTCTTCTCATGTTGTTTCTATTGTACGGAATAGAAATAATTGCCAAATCTATATATAAAAGTTCGAGCACACATGCTGTACTTTACATGTATTTGTGGATAGTATATGGAGGATTTGCCTTCCTTCTTCTATGTTTACCAATTACACATGTGCGCTGGTTCAAAGGCGAAAGGACTTGGTTGGAAAAGTTGTATAATACAGAGTATCTGTCTAAGATAGAGGAAGATTGTAATAAATACATAGCATTTATTTTAGAAAACCAATTAAACGAATGTAAAATCCATCCATCTTCTACTATATATAATCTGTATAATAGAATTGCGAGTCAGGATGCCGAGAATTTGTATCTTGATTTTCGTGTCGGAATGCTTGCTAAAACATTCTATGATATGAACAAGAACGAATATGACAATGATTACTACCGGTATTCATATATGTATCCAGAGGTTTATGATAATAAATTCAAGAAGTACGAATTGCTTGATGGAGTGAATTTTATATTAGATGGTATTTTCGTAAGAAAAAGGTTACAAGGTATTGTGTTACGTGATTCGGAGAGTAGTTCTGAAGACGGATGCTTTAAGGCGGAAAAGTTATCTAAGACAATTAGAAAGAAATTTGGAGATCCTATAGAGACCTCAAAAGATTCTGCTAATTATATAGCAAAGTGGTTGTTTGATGATAAGCATATTATAGTGGCCTCGATATGTGAATTTAAAGGGAATGGTGGTGATGATACATATTATTCGTATTACAACGAGTCTCAACGCTTCACAGGCATCATAATATATAATCCACATTCTGTCATACCTTTAATCGAAGAAGAAAGATTAGCACGTAGAGAAGCTGCAAGAGTCGCAAAAGAACAGAAAAAGAAGAAGCAAGAACAAGCACGGAAAGCATTACTAAAACAACAAGAAGAACAAAAAGCTATTCGTCAGAAAGAAATTACAGATAGTATTTTGCAGCAAAAAAGAAAAAACGACATTCAAAATGGTTTCTAATAATTTTATAATGCATATAGTATCAGCGACTACAGCAATTATATCGTTGATATTACTTATGGCATCTGTATATTATGGTTTGTATGAACAATGGATTTATGTGGCGATTTGCATTGTTGCCATCTTATTGGATTTCTACATCCATATGGTGTTAGTAAATAAAATCAACAATAGATGCGATAGTAAACAGGCTAAGTCAAAGAAAACTACCAATCTGAAAGATTAGCGTTGGACTCAACCTTTTCTTCTATATCGTCTGGTAAATTATAAAAGAAGTCAAAACCAGTGATACGTTCAACTTGGTCAACGCTATTAACATAACTTGACTGTGGATTGTTGCATGGATGATTTTTGTAGATAAAGCCAATAGCCTTTGGCGTGCCATTCATGCACAGAACCACCTTGAAGAATCCTTCAGGAACAGTCACTTTGTTAGGACCAATCGTTTCGTGCTTACCCTTATACAAAATGGGGCCTGCAACAATGTAGATGTCACCATACTTGTTAGCCCAATTACGGCAAGCGATCTCCAACTCATTCCAATCACCACAGTTAAGATTATGATCCTGTGGACATATATTTGTAAGGAAAAACGACTCCCTCATTGGCTCAAATCCCCATTTGTTGTCACCTGCGGGACACATGTGACCACGGTCATAACCAGAGCCTTTGTAATCAACAAGTTCTGCTCGTGGCGCAGGCACCTCATCATCTACAATAAAGTTTGACAATCTCCTCTGATCACCATTTGTGTGGTCTGAAATTAAATGCCAAGCCACCCACTTCGGAATTTTATTCACCTTGTCATATGAGGTAGTATAAGCAGTCCTCTTTAGGATAAAATCGTTGTCAGAATAGGCCGGAACCTCCAAACCTTGATAATTTTGTTGGCTGATGCTTACGGATTCTGTTGCATTTTGCGTTAAGATTGTTTGTTTTGCCTCTGGTGATTCCTGTGCATTTGCAAACATCCCAATTATTATCTGGTCTATCTTTCCTGGTTGACAGCCAAACAAGGAAAAAGACATTATAGTAGTTAGGAGTAATCGTATCATAAATACATGCTTATTTTTCGCCTAAGCGCAAAGTTATAAAAATTCACGCAAAATAGGCAAAACTATTCATTTTTCTTTTCCAAAATAATACATGTTTCCCAAAGATAGAAAAATCAAAACTTACCAAACCGTAGAAGATAATGATTGCCTTATGGGTCAGAACCGAATGCATCACACAAAAAGACTAATAATAATCATAGAGTGAAGATGCTTTACTTGATTCTAATTTGAGATTTTTCATAAGTCATTTCCTGTAAATGCTGATATTGTTCTTTCACCGCCCGATACATCGAATAATGTGCAAAGGATTCTTTCTTATACTTCACACTACTAACAGAAGCAGCAACAGCCCACACCATAATAACGACAACGAAGACCACGGCATATCGAAGTTTGATATGATGTCCACGTATAAACATCCCATTGATATTAGGTGGAATAATGGTTACAGGACTTTTCAACTCATTGATTTTGACAAATATCTCATCCTGCCGTTTTAATATGCTTTCGGTATTTGCTTCGATATTCATGCGATTGAGATTATAATCGCAAACGTGCCGATAAAGATATTCAAGAAATCTGGACTTCTGCTTGAATAATTCAATAAGCTTCGGAAACCATAGCGAGAACGGCAATGTGTCCGATTGTTGCTTCCAGATATGCTTCTTCACCACTGATAACGCATCGTTCCAGCAAGTACAGAAACTTTTGGCGACTCCATTATAAATGGTCTTTTCATCGAAGTCCACTTTTACTGATTGCTCTGGTTTAGGGACTGTAGTATTCTGTTTTTCAATACATTCTTTTAGCTCGTTGATACTTTGGCGC
This sequence comes from Bacteroides eggerthii, assembly GCF_025146565.1. Classification (NCBI taxonomy): domain Bacteria; kingdom Pseudomonadati; phylum Bacteroidota; class Bacteroidia; order Bacteroidales; family Bacteroidaceae; genus Bacteroides; species Bacteroides eggerthii. The sequence continues at coordinate 3,336,526 of NZ_CP102258.1, forward strand.
AAATTTGCAAGATTTGCAGCTACTACATCTTCTTTCATTATCTTCTACGTTTTGAGGGTTTATAAAAAAGTTCATGTTGTTGTTTTCCCTTGTCTTTGTCATCTCGCCATCCTTGTTCGTTACTGGTTCCTCCACCTCCACCGGAAGTTATGGCTTGATGAGGTTGAACAACCAGTTCCGCTGCCACATTACCCAATGTAGCGCAAAGACTGTTAAAACTCAAATCACGGTCAAGTTTAGAACCGGCTATACTATACTCATTTTGACAGAATGATATACCACGAATTTTATCAGAGTTATCTGTATGATTAAAGCGCATACCTATACCCTGACTTTTGAGAATGCCAAGAAAATCATTCCAAGAACGAGATACAGCCAGTGCATCAAGAGTTGCAGAACGTAGATTATACTTCCGTAATTGATAAGGGCGCAAACGACTCTTGTTTCTGGCTTTACTATTCTTTGGGGCAAAGTACAGTCCATATTCTTTAGTCAAAGCCCGACATACTTTAGTATTACGTATTCTTTCATTGCTGTCAGAAATGAGATTGCCATCATTGTCTATCCGATTGAACACCAAATGACAATGAGGATGTTTCGTGTCGTGATGTCGGGTTATGATATATTGAGTATTGCGAATCCCCATTTGTTCCATCCATTTCTTAGCAATCTCTACCATCAGCGTATCTCCTTCTTCGTTATCAGGGAAACGACTAATGTCGTACGAAGAAAAAGCAAGTGATACGTGTTTCACCGGACTTTTTACTTTCGGGCGCATGGACGCTTGTATCTGAAAAGAATCAGCTATGGTTTTATTACTGATGACACAGACACCTTCGTGTGCTAAAAGTATGGCACATTTCTTCTTGTTCTTTTGGTCATTGGCATAATTCACTATTCCTCCGAAATCTGCTCTTGTTTTAATCTTTGCTATCATGGCTATTGTTCTTTACTTGGGTGATAATTCTACTGACTTCTGATATGATTGAAAAGCATTGTTGCTTGACTGCTTCCAAACCATAAGTGTGCATCTGATGGGCAATCTGATTGACATTGTTAGCGATTCCGGAAAGGTCACGGATTGCCGATGCCATTTCCGGACTGATACGCTGACAGACCTGACAATCCATTGCCGCCTGATGGCAAAATTCATTGACAGACAATCCTGCCTGTTCCGCTTTGGATTGGATATAGATATAGTCGTTCTCGGTAAACATTACCCGAAAACATTTGGTACGTTTCTGATAGTTCGCCAACTTAGGGCGACCGCCAAGTTTCTTCTCCTTCATATTTATCTTAACTTTCAATGTTCATGAATTGATTTTTTGAGAGCGGCAGTTTATCAGCTTGCCGTATAGGTTTTAGTGGCACTAAAACACAAACTTGCCACTCAAAAAATCTTCCTATATTTCCCCTGCTCTATTCGGCATAGCTTACCATCTTTGATAAAGGCTTCTATCCACTTGTTTGCAGTACTTCCATTTTCACCCAAAGATGAAACCTGTACATCATAATCCTTCTTCGTGAAAGTATCGGGTAACATATTATAAAGGGTATTCCTTCGTGCATAAACGCCGGTCTCTTGCGAAGCGAAATTGAATCGTTTGGACTGATTTCCTGACAAATTCTGATAAATGAATACGGCATGATAAAGTAAGGTTTCGCAAATATTCATGGCTGTAGAATAGTCATACTCATGGCAGACCAGTTGCTCTGTCTTGTCATGTGAGGAAGAATTGCGATGTACATTCTCCAAATGCCGGACAGCGGTCAACACCATCATTATACGATAAGCAATTAGTCCCATCCGTCTGACTACTCCTTGCATCTTGTTATCCACTTCGTCACAACACTCTTCATTCACACGGCTGAGATATTCAATAAAGTGTTCCTGCAAATCGGAGGGAAGGGAAAAGGAATAATTTCCCTGTCGTACAAATTCTTCATGCAGATAGCAGAACTTATCTCCCAATAGTTTGAACATTGCGTTCTTGGATTGAGAAATATCGCTTGTGGCAAACACATTTCTTATGCCTCGCTTGAAGCGGATGATATAGAAACAAAAACGGCTCATCAACCCATTCTCCGCATCAGGTATCAATCTTCTTACCTGTTCGGGAGTTCCAGCCAAAGCTACAGAAACTCTCGGATTAGCTACTTCACAATACTCTCTATCCTTGCGACGGCTCAAACTTACCAACTCATGATGAAATGCCTTTCGCAACACATCGGAATAATTGCCATAGTCCGACTTCAATGTTTGGCTTAACGTGTCGCCCTCCGACTCAAACAACAGTCCAACTCCGTCATTATCTCCCAGTATCTTCAAGAAAGAGCTTGCGCTGCTATTGGCAGGAATGACGAGCATACGCATGGGCGGCTCGGCTGGCATAGTCATTCCATTATCTTTCTTACCTTTGATATAAGCATTCATCGCTTCTTTATATTCCTGTTCCAATCGCTTTGAAAGTTCATGCAAATGGCGGTTAATGGGTACTACCAGTTCTCTGCATAGGGTTAATGCCCCTTTTCCCATACCTGCATCTGCTACAACAAACAGATAAAGATTCGGATAAACAATGCGCTCATCGTACACACCACAAACATTATGAAAGCATACCGACAAACACACAATAGCCCCAATCAATATCGTGTCACGGTCATCCGCCGAGATGGAATTGTTGACAACCTCATTTAGAAAAGGAGGAAGATGCTCAAACACACATTCAGGAAATGCAGGAAGTTCTTCTTCTGATTTTATCCATTTGCCCGTTTTGCCATTTTGGATATTTGGCAAAATGGATAAATGTTCCTTGCCGGACAGAGCCAATGAGATTCCAGCTTGATTTGCCAAATGGAAGAAAGAACGGACAGTAATGCCTTGCCCTTTGGATTGCAGACAATGCGTATATTGTTTGTCTGTTTCTTCCCTTTGATAAGTAGGGTAAAATCTGCTGATGCGATGATAATACTCCCGTCCGTTCTCTCCTAATCCATTAACAAGTGCAAAACCCAACTCCACCCAATCTTTATAATTGGGTGCTATATCAATGGCACGTTGTTCTATCTCCCGAACAACACTTTCTACATCGCCTTTTACCTTATTATATATAGGAGCAATATCAGGCGTATGTGTTTGCAGTATTTCAGAAGGGACATTCTCCCAATCTTGGGCGGAAAAGATTTTCTTCGACATCATCTTTGTATTTAGGGTTAATATATGCTTGTGGGTCGTGGGGTAAAAAGCATGAACGAGCCACATCACTGCCGGACATATCCACTAATGGCAAACCTGTCGCTTTGATACAGTTGGCGACAGCCTTGAAGTACCGGGAATGTTCCCATCCTTTCAAGTCAACAGGTATTATCCACTTCAATCCATTACCGGATGGGCTGACAAATAACAGTTCCGTATCGAAATACTCATGATTGAGTAATTGCTGTTTTAGCTCCACGATATTCTCCACATGGTCGAAATCCAAACACATCAATCCTGAGTGCATAATCAGTTCCTTTTCATTCCGTTTGCGGAATAATCCCGAAAAAGTACAATAGTCGAAATGGGTGGCTTTGTATCTTTTGGATTCGAGAGAAGGCAGCATCGAACGCAGGGACTCGGTTTGTGGTTGCGCATAATGCCCGATGACATAACGATACACATCCACAATGCCCACAGCCCTTATCGGTTCGATGTTTTGAATGGGCTTACGAAAGAACGAAAAGCAATAATCTGTTATTTCCATCATCTGATAATCTTTTTAGATTCGACAAATCGTCTGGCTTCTTCCATTAAGTCATCTTGGGTTTTGTGCGATTTGTTCTTCAACCAATCGTCAATTTCCGATTGCAAGAAAGCCAAAGCCTTATTTATTTTATGTACGGGAATCTGTTTGGTAGATACCCATCCATAAACTGTCTGTTTGGCTGGATGTGATGGCAGATAAGCACAAAGTTCGTCTATATCCATCCACTTGGGTGAATTACTTGCTTGCTTATGTTGCAAGGCATTTACTTTGGATTGTAGTGCTTCTACAGACTCAATCAGGTAGGACAACGCATTCGGCATTTCCTCCAATGAATTTACTTTATAGGCCATTTTTTCTTCGTATTAAAGTTGATGCCGCAAAAGTATAGGGATGTTTATGAGTGCTAAATAGGTGCTTGAAAACCACCAATTAGCCACTTATTTGCCACCGATAGATTTAATTTTCATTAACACAATGATTTGCTGAAAAAGAAAATAAAATAGGGATAAACCACTATTAGGACTAATACCCTCTTCACGGAGAACGTCTATACAACAAAATCCCCCTCAAAAAGCCAATGCTTCATGAGGGGAATACGGTGGTAAATGTGTCGTTGATATTATATAAGTCGTTGGTGCTCAATGGTGGAAGTCTCCACTATAACCTATAAACCCAAATTTTCTATATGCAGCGTATTGGCGGCTTTCTCTTTTTGTTCGTTTACGATATGCGTATAAATCTGCGTGGTTTTGACATTTGTATGTCCCATTAAAGACTTGATAGTGTATATGTCAACACCATTTTCCAACAATAGCGAAGCGTAGCTATGGCGAGCAACATGGAAAGAAAGAAGTAATATAAGTAATGGAAATGAAAAGAAATTATAACGCAATTTATTGATAATTAGGTATTTCTCTATATTTTTCCACATAAGGGAAAAGTAAAAAGACGAGGTTTGTTGAGGATATTCAGTTACCAAATCGTTAGCAGGGCTGTTACCGGTAGGGATAAGGTAACGAAGAGCGGATCAAATAATTCTAACTAGCGATATATTACACTGATTGTCATAGTTTTGCATATCGAAGAACGCTTATAAAACAGGTAAATTTGCCACTAAAAATATAAGCGTATGAAAGTAGAAAAATTCAAGGTTTTGCTCTACCTCAAAAAGAGCGGACTGGACAAGTTGGGCAAAGCTCCGATAATGGGACGCATCACCGTTAACCGGACGATGGCGCAGTTCAGCTGCAAACTCTCCTGCACTCCCGAACTGTGGAATCCCCGGGAAAGCCGTCTGAACGGCAAGAGCAGGGAGGCGGTGGAAGTCAACGCAAAAATCGACAGGCTGCTGTTGGCTGTAAACTCCGCGTTCGATTCCCTTCTGGAACGAAAGACCGATTTTGATGCGACAGCAGTCAAGGAAGCCTTTCAAGGCAGCAAGGACACGCAGATGACCTTGCTCAAACTCTTTGACAGGCATATCGAGGAAATCAGGGCACGTGTAGGCATTGATGTGTCTCACCGCACCTTGCCCAACTACCTTTACACCCGCAACCGTCTCGCTGATTTCGTCAGCAGCAGGTTCAAGGTATCCGACCTTGCTTTCTGTCAGCTCAACGAGCAGTTCATCCGGGAATTTCAGGAGTATGTCGTGATAGAGAAAGGTCTGGGCGTCCAGACAGTGCGCCATTACCTGGCTATCCTGAAAAAGATCTGCCGCATAGCCTTCAAGGAGGGATATTCGGACAAATATTATTTTGAACACTACAAATTACCCAAGCTGAAGGAAACAGCTCCAAGAGCATTAAGCAAGGAGGATTTCGAGAAGATACGGGATATAGAGCTTACTGGATGCCGCCCGGAACACTCCATTGTCAGGGACATGTTCCTTTTCGCCTGTTATGCCGGAACCTCGTACGTGGATGTGGTGGCCATCACTCTCGACAACCTGTCAAGGGACGATAACGGGGCATTGTGGCTGAAATACCGCCGGGGAAAGAACGGGCAGTTGAGCCGTGTGAAGCTGTTGCCTGAAGCTGTAGCTCTTATCGAAAAATATCGTGATGACACAAGGCCGACTCTGTTTCCCGTAATTCCGTACCAAGCCCTGAAATGGTGTCTGACGAGCATCAAAATGAAAGTTGGTATCAAGGGACGTTTGTCCTACCACATGGGGCGGCACTCGTTCTCGACTCTCATGACTCTCGAAAATGGCGTACCTATCGAGACTGTCAGCAAGATGCTGGGGCACGCGGATATAAGGACCACCCAGGTGTATGCCCGTGTAACCCCTAAGAAACTTTTCGAGGACATGGACAAATACATCGAGGCGACAAAGGATCTGAAACTTGTTCTCTAACCCTTAAAAAACGATTCAATCATGCGAAGTACATTCAAAATTCTATACTATATCAACCGCAGTAAGGTCAAGGCGGACGGAACTACCGCCATTATGTGTCGTATTACCATTGACGGCAAGAACAGCGTGTTTGCCACGGGGTGTTATTGCAACCCCAAAGACTGGAAAGCCAAGACCGGAGAGGTGAGGGACGCAAGGACGAACAACCTCCTTGAAGCACTCCGCTCCAGAATAGAGACCTCATATGACAATCTGTTGAAGGATGCGGGCATGGTCACGGCAGAAATGTTGAAGAACGAGATTTCCAGTATGTCTGCCGTCCCGGTCACATTGCTAAAAGCCGGGGAAGAGGAACGGGAAAGACTGAGAATCCGTTCCGAAGTGATAAAATCTACCTCTTCTTACCGCCAGTCCAAATCCTCACAGTCATACCTGCATGAGTATCTGCTGTCGCTGGGTATGAGGGACATCACCTTTGAGGATATTACCGAAGACTTCGGCTGGGGCTATAAGCTCTACCTGAAATCCAAAGATTGCGGGGCGGGACATATCAACCACTGCCTTACATGGCTGAACAGGCTTATCTATATTGCCGTGGACAGGGAGGTTATCCGCTTCAATCCGCTTGCGGATGTCACATACGAAAAGAAACCCGACTCCAAACTGAGGCATATCAGCAGGGCGGAACTTCAACGGATCATGGAACAGCCCATGCCGGAGAGGTTGCAGGAGCTTACCCGGAGAGCATTCATCTTTTCAGCCTTTACGGGCTTGTCATATGTCGATGTAAAACGGCTTTATCCCTCGCATATCGGAACAACTGCGGACGGAAGACGCTTCATCCGTATCAACAGGAAGAAAACCGATGTCGAGTCCTTTATACCGTTACACCCCGTAGCCGAGCAGATATTGTCCTTGTACAATACAACCGATGACGGCAGGCCGGTATTCCCTCTGCCCAATCGGAATAGGCTTTGGTACTGCATCCATGAGATAGGCATATTGGCCGGTGTGAAAGAGAATCTCAGCTACCACGCGAGCAGGCATTCGTTCGGGACCTTGACGCTTTCGGCAGGTGTGCCGATCGAGAGTATCAGCAAGATGATAGGGCACACGAACATCAGGACCACGCAAGGCTATGCCAAAGTGACCGATGACAAAATCTCGGAAGACATGGACCGATTGATGGAACGGCGAAACGCGACGGATGGTAACAGTCCGGTTGAAAAATGACGGACCGTCCCGGTCGTGTTCCGCTGTGATTCAAGATAGCCCGAGCCCCGAGAGCGTGCAAGGTCAGGCGGTCTTGCCGTCGCGGGGCAAATCTTCCTCGGCGTTACCGAGTGTATTTGCCCCGCGAACCTTGCCTCTCGTCGGAAGCCCGGGCAAAATAACGGGTACAGCGGAAACGACCGATCCGACGGGAACAGTCAGAAAAAGTAACATCAAGATATAACAAAAAGATGCCGGGGGAAGGGCGGCTTTATACCAAAGCCCAGACCGGCATTTCTTTTTTCCAGACGGCAAACTCCCTTACCTCCAAGAAACAGTCGGGGCTGGCGCATATTTCTTCCTATTCGTTTTCAATATGTTCTTTCCATTGATTTTATCATTTCAAATGAATAGCCGGTAATCAAATGTCTGTTCGGATTTATGGCGCAACAAGTGGCTCACTTGTGCCAATGTATTGGAGGTGTCGATAGTTGCCGGCAATTTAGTATATAAATTAAATGAATTCCAATTCATCTTAGTGAATCCCAATATTTCAGTCGCAATTGTTTGCACTGTACTACTGCCTGAATATCGGGTTATTTTTAGCGGAGCAGGTATTCCAATTCCACCGGGATAATACGACAAACTCTCATTTCTTATAGATGGCACAACTCCATGGGTCCACAGCAAAAAAGTATTATCAGATATTACAATATATGCTCCACGTTTGATAGGGTAATTATGAATGCCCACTCCATAACGGTTTATATCATACGGTAATTCTTTCCGTTCGCACTCAAATTCGATGGTTAATAATTCTACAGTTTCTATACCGGCGGCTTTCAATGAATCCTTTATTCCATTAATTTCGTCATTTCTAAAGTGTGTCCTTTTATGAATTACAACCCTAGTAGGAAGTTTGTCCATGGATTCAAGGAATAAATTTTGAATCATCGTGCCGAATTTATAGGCTTCTTCATAAGACATGTAAGGGTTGTTCTTTCTATCAAAAATAGGATTATTGACCTTTTGCAATTTGTATTTTAAACCTTCCCCAAAACGATTATAAATATGACTACATCCCATTACTACGTGTTGCTCATTATTCACCTTAGATAATATGCTGTAGCCAATACCTGCATAAGCGGTGTTCTCATCTAAAGACGCTAATGTCCATGGAGTTCGTAAAGATTTAACATATATAGCTAACGACAACCACCATATTTTCTCACATAGCATTATGTCAGTAAGAGTCTTTTCTTCAATTAATTGAGTTGTAATACCACGTGAAGCACAATAAGCTTTAATATAATTATGAAGATCTATCTTTTCGCCCTTATGATTCAATGTCTTGAATTTCTCCCATTCCTTGGGGATAAAAATAAGTATGACAGACTGTCCATTAATAGCCAGTCTATTAATTTTTAGTGTTATATCGGAAGCAATCTCAAATGCGGAAGTGTAATATAATTTCGAATATTGCCATTTATCTGTTCCCGGAGAAGGAATAAATAATTGGGTATGGTATGCGCTATTAAATCCGGGATAGTCTACAAGATAATCGTGGTCTTTTTTTACTGGTGACAAGTTTCGCGATAGGTTAGAAATAAAACTGGCAAACCTACCTGACTTTTCTATAGGAGCTATCACACTTAATGATACTCCGATAGAGAACTTTTCGTCTTTCCAATAATCTGTAGGCTTGTTTCTAACCAATCCACGCATTTGATTCCAATCAAAATTGTCCCTTTCTGCATTAATTGAGGGAAAACAAAGGAGAGGTTCCGGTATAATTCCACCTCTAAAAAGTATCCTGTTACTAAGTTGCTGTGGGATGATGATTGCAGGATCATGATCTTTTCCCAATAGAAGGGACAGCGAACTGTTATTGCTTATTTGAAATTGAAATCTTTCGTTGCCCTTAGGAATACAGAACTTCAAATGATTGCTCTTGAATATGATACTTTCCCACTCCTTAAGTGTTTCGTCATATTTTTTATTCCATAGTTTAGAAAAGTACTGGCGAGAGAACTCCTGCCGTTGTTCTTTAGGCATATCCTTATCGGTAAAGAAAAGTTCAGGGCGCAGAGAAAGGGTTGCATACTCTTTGTCTTCGATAAAATTTAATCCAATAGACAGAGCATACAAAACGGGCATCCCATTCACATTCTTAAAAACTTTGTCACCCCAGATTAATCTTTTCCCGAAAGAACAATTTAGACATGTCAATTTGCTCAGCCCATATAAAATAGCTTTTAAAAATATTGATTTAAAAGCTCCATTAGCACTTATGTCCTTCAATGAAATAGGGGTTCTTACGATATCACCCGTAAAGTATTCTTTCAATTCAGATTCCAAGTCTGAATATGAAGCTATGGCATAGAGGGTTCCTTTTTGCTCGGCAATAAAAATAGGCTTATTTTTGACAACTTTTCGGATATCAACGATATTGGCACCAGATTTAAGATCTACTTTCAATAAGGAGTCCGGTAGTTTTATCGGATATAGATTGTCACGGAGTAGATAACGGGCACAATGTCCTTTCACTTTAAATGGTTCAAGTTTAACGCTCTCCCGATATTTCGCCATTTCAGACATCACGACATCATACATTTCTCTATTTCCATCAGACAAAGCTAACGATAATGATATCATCGTTTTATCAAAGCTCTCTACCTGAATATAAAAAGCTTCGCGACCGGAATTTCTAATATCTTGTATCAAAGACAAAACTTTAGAGGAAGGAGACTCCTCTATTCCACACCAATATAATCTGCCGGCTCCGGAAGTGGTAAATGTATTTTTCAAAGCGGACATCAATGAATTATCCCGACCGCTATAGCCTAATACAACCAAATGCCTTGTTGTGAAATAGTAAGTCATAACCTGACAGAAAACTTCAGACTGGTTATCAAGTTCAGAAGAAGTATTTTTTAATGTCGAATATTTGTAGTCTCCATGTAACGAGATACACATTAACTCTGTATTAGATATGGTTCTATAGATATCTTGTTGATTATCCAATGTTATGACTTTAGGTGTAATATTCATTTGATGAGCCGCTCTCTCTGTCATACCATCAAAATTAGTTGTCCAGACAGATTCTACTATCGAATACTTATTTAATAGACATAATAACCGATAACCGACATAGGGTACTTTGTCGTGGATTAAACTATTAAAATAACGTACCCTGTCTGAAGCGATTGGATGAGCTTTTTCTGCATAGAAGACATACTCCTCTTCTGCTCCCAATGCAGGGTATCCTCCTTGCGCATCCAGCCATTTTTGAATTTGCGATTTCGCAAATTTAGAGCGTGCGTCCGGGAAATTTATACGGTGGCTTTCATTATATCGACAGTATATTTCTCTTTTCCAATCCCAGATGCAATCCGATGCAGATTGTACGCCTGAAGACAATGAGGTTCCAGCTCCTAGTAAAAAACCGAATTTAGAATCCCGGTTCTGTCGTACAGAACTTATAAATTCGCCATATTCTAATATATTATGACTCTCCATATTACATAAAGGTAATTAACTGTTCTTTTCTAAAAGATATTCGACTATATGACAGGAACACAATATAATGGCATATTAATCATCCATTCCTCTTGTCTGTAATCGGACATGGAAGTTCGATATGCCGTATCGGGATGATTATCCAAAACAAACTGTCTGAGGCTTTTGGCTTTAAGGTTTTCTTCCGCCTTTACTTCAATCGGGATTATACCATCACCGTTAGTCTGTATTAAAAAGTCTATTTCCTGACGGGCATTCGGTTTAGACCAGTAGAATGGTTCATGTTTCAATTTAAGCTGCTGCAAGACATATTGCTCTGTCAACGCACCTTTGAATTCCGTGAAAATATTGTTACCTCTGACTATAGTATCCGAATCCAGCCCGCACATGGCTCCCAGCAAACCTATATCCACGGCAAAAATCTTAAAAGCAGATTTGTCCTCGTAGCTCTTTAACGGCAGGCGGGGTGCGGACACATTGTTGACACGATGAATCAGTCCACCGTCGAAAAGCCACTGAAAGGCAATCTCGTATTCCCGTGCCCGGGCGCCTTCCCTGACAACTCCGTACAGAAACTTACGGTTCTCCTTACTGAGTTGAGCAGGCAAAGAATTCCATAGTTGTCTTATACGCGGGACAATCTCTTCCGGGGCATGTTTTGAAAAATCCCTGTCATAGCTTTCAAGTATTTCATTTTGAATATCCCTGACTTCAAGCCAGTCGCGTGTTTCGCTGAATGCCAGAACAGCCTCCGGCATACCCCCGACATAATAATAATGTTTGAGCAGGTCCTTCAGTTTGGGTCCGAAAAGTCTGATATTCTCCCAATCACGCTTTGCGATAAATCCAGCCAATGCTTGTTCCCCGACTGCATCAAGGAACTCAAGAAAACTCATGGGATGAAGTGTCATGAACTGTACCTTGCCGACAGGAAAAGAGGCTTGTCTGTGCAGTTCCAGCCCTAAAAGAGAACCGGCAGCAATAATATGATAATCAGAGGCATTTTCATAAAAATATTTCAATGCGGTAACACCATTCGGAGCCTCTTGAATTTCATCAAGAAAAATCAGTGTCTTGCCAGGTATGCAGTTCTGATGGGCAGCGGCTCCTATGGCAGAAATTATCCTTGTCACGTCAAAGTCCGTTTCAAACAGATTGCGTAAATATATTTGCTCCTCAAAATTTATATACGCAATATTATCATAGTGCTTACAAGCAAAGTCCTTTACGAGCCAAGTCTTTCCAACCTGCCTAGCTCCTTCTACTATAAGTGGTTTGCGTCTACGGGCATCTTTCCACCTAACCAGCTCATTTATAGCATATCTATCCATAATTAGAGTGTCTATTCACATTTAATGAATGAAATACACTGCAAATATACACATAAAATGAATGAAAAACAATAAGATTACACACATAAAATGAATGAAAGGAAAATATAAAAACGCATCATTACACCGGCTTCAAAAGTTATTTCCCATACTCCCTTCATTCCGTATATGTCAGAATGTCCCTCAATACCCATCCTCCAGCAACTTCTCCATATCGGAACGATAGTAAAGTACTTTGCCTCCTAACTTGATATAAGATATCTTCCCTTCGACGATAGTTCTGGAGATTCCTGCGGCTGATTTTTAGTTTCACGGCAGTTCCTTGCCAGTGCAATAGTGTTTCCTGCCTAGCAACGGCTTATCTTATTGTAAGCCAGTGTGCTATTTTCCCGCATCGTCTGTAGGGATCTCGGACCGATGCCGAACAGCCTACATATGGCATCACTGCCAAGCCATTAAAGTTTCATTGTTTTCTCATTTGGATTTTAGAAATATTCTAATGAAAGATAAAGCATGGGCAACATACCTGCATGCTTATGTTAAATATATAGAGGAAAATGCATTGACAAACAGCTCTTTAAGGGAACAATTCGGTGCTGCGGAATCTTCATCAGGTAGTATCTCACGATTGATAAAAGATGTTTTAAATGGTAAATTAATAAAACCTGGAGATACTAATACAGCCCACTCGTTATATGAAATACATTCCAATATGGGGTTGATTTAACTTGCTGGTAACTTGCTATATTAGCAGTGTGTGCATTTATATTGTTAATTTACAGCTATTTATTTATTGAATCTAGCTTGTTAGTAAGCTGCCAGGTGGAATTGGTGGTAATAATGCAATTACTGATTTTGAGAAAAGTCAGAAAATAATAGAGAGAATCCATTATTTTCCATATCTTTATCATCATCTAGTCATTACACTTTTATTTGAAGCAAGATAAAGAAGATAGCACGTTACAAATCCATTACCTATTCCTTTAAGATGGATTTGCAGACATTTGAAAGAACTACCAGAATTAAAACAAAAAAGGTTTAGTATTGAAGGAGATTAAAAAAAAATGATAAATAAATTGTTATTATTTTATACATATTTTATTGTTTATGGTTACAATATATTTAGACAAACAAGTATTCAGCCATCTATTCAATGTAAGGGAAGAGAAATACCGTCTCTTGCGTGAAAAGATATTGTCTCACAAGGATGAGTTTCTTTTTTTCTATTCAAATGCTCATTTATTTGATTTGCAAGATGATAAAACGAATATTAAATATGCGGAAATGGAATTTATGCAATCGATAGTTGGCGAAAATCGTTTAATATATGAAAGCAATAAACTGGAAGTTATGAAGCAATCCCCACGCAAGGCTTTTGAGACTATAGGCAAAGTAGATGATTTCTCCTGGCTTGAAAATTTTGATTTCTCACAAATAACAGAAGAGCAGCGAAATGCTATCAATAACATTGTTGATATTAGCATTAAGGATTTAAAGGGAGAATTGGATTTTGATTGGCTAACAAAAAGAGTTCCAGTTTCAGCTAACGGACTCCAAGTAGATCCTCCGTTTTTTACATCATTAATGAAATTTGTATCCCACAATTTTTATGAGAATAAGGAGCCATACAAAATTATAAGAGACAATACTATTGCTAGATATAATCCTACATTGATTACAGCAGAAGGTGAAAATGTTTTTAACGAACAGTTAGCCTCATCTCCATTAGGATTATCCTTCTTAGATATAATTAAAGCTACTTTAACTCAAACAGGGTTATCATCTACTGATTTTGCAACGGTATATTATATGTCATATATGCTTCTTGACCTATTTGGAGTAAATAAAGAAACTCGGAAGAAGGTTAAGTTTAAAAATATGCAAGTAGATTGTTGCCATAGTTTCTTCGGCTCATACTGCGATTGTATAGTTAGTGATGACGAAGGTATGTGCTTAAAGAGCAAAACATTATACAAACTTTTCAATTTCGGTACTGAAGTATATTCAATAGATGAGTTTATAGAAAAATTTGATGAAGCAATAAATAACAATAAAAAATCTGTATATAAATATTTTGATGAAATCCTTTGCGATTATACTAAAAGGCAAGTAATTAGAGTCGAAACAAAACCTGGGCAATCTCTAACTTATTTGAATACTTCCAATAAGTACTTCGGATATTTCAATTGTATGATAGAAAGAAAATCAAAAGATGAAACAGTTATTATACTTCATAAGAACAATGACCTGAAGCAACCTATTCTGATGAGAGAAGTAGAGATTATAGTTAATCGAATTGTTAGAGTATTTAATAGCATGGGAGCTGCTTTTGCTTTATTCGATGAAGCAGTGGAAGTTCCTCAATTAAAAGCTAACAATTGGAATAGAATCCTAATGTTAAATGATGCTGATGTATGTTTGACTAAATTCAAAGATACACCTATGTTGTGTTTATGGGTCAAGTTAAAACGGCCAATATCACAGAATCAAGATTAAAGAAACAAAAAAATCTTGCAACAAGCTACTTCCTTTTTTGACATCATACCATAAAGCAAGTTGCTTTCACTCATAATTTCTATACCCGGAAGGTAGTTTCATGAAATAAAAGCAACTTTACGAGGGTAGATTCAAGTTTATCTATTCAGACGATACGCTTCCTTGTACCCGTCCATCAGCACCCGTTCTATGTCAGAAGCCCTATACAGAATTTTTCCGCCTACCTGGGTATATGGCAGTATGCCGTTGTTTCGGTAGTCCTGGAGGCTCCTGCGGCTGACTTTCAGTTTCACCGCCAGTTCCTTGTCCGTATAATAGCGTTCCCCGTCCAGTGACAGTTTATTGTTGTCGCGTATTTTCTCCACCCTGCTTGAAAGGTCTTCCAGCAACGAGAAAAAGGCCCTCACGCGCATGTCGTTTTCCGGTGTCAGCAACCGGATATTGCCATTATCATTCATAAGCCCGGTATTTATAGGTTGTTGATATTGTATTCCCTTCCTTTATTGGCACCAATACGCCGTTTCATTTCCACCACGGGAAAGACAGCCTTCACATCCTCCGGCCTGTAATACACTTTGTGGCTTATCTTGGTGTAAGCCAGCGTACCGTTCTCCCGCATCGTCTGTAGGGTTCTCAGACTGATACCGAGCAGTTTGCACACGTCACTGCTTTCAAGCCATTCCCTCTCTCCCAAATCCTCATGTTCCCGGCAGAGCCGTTCCACCTTTCTTGCGAAATTCTCGAACCCCGAGAGCATCCTCTCGAAAGTCGCCTTGTCTATAACCACTACTTCCATATTCCTGTAAATTTAAGTTTGACATTGATTTTTACTGTAAAACGGAACGGTGGACAGATGATATCGGAAAGGGATTCATGTGTCCGAGAAACCGTTTCGGAAGCGAAGAAAATAAAAAAACGGGAACTCTCTGCAAACCGGACGGCACGTGTCACCGGCAGACATTCTTTTTCACCGTCAGGTGAAAAATCCAGAGGCGGAAAACCTCAAAAGACACCCTCATTTCTTTGAAGCAAAGGTAGCCGTTCCCCACCGGGGCGCAAGGCCGGGCCCTGCGGGTCGGCGGGGAAAAAATCATCCTCACGCTCCGCGCTCCGGTATTTTTTCCTGCCGAGCCTTGACACCTTTCCGGCGGGAGAACGGCTGTAAGGCATACAAAGAAACAAGAGTGCCTGCACCACAGGCCGGATGTCTAACAGATAAAAATCAAAAGATATGGCAACAAAAGACGTGAAAGACTTCAACGGATGGTTCAACCGTTCATACGCGAGACTAAAAGAGAGTGTATCCCTTTACGGGAAAATTGACGAGGACGCATTCCATGACGCGTATCTGGCAGTAAGGAAACAGGTGATGTTCTCAAACAACGGAATAGAGGACTTGGAATCCTACTTCTTCGGATGCTATCGGAGAATCCTGCAATCGGGAACAAGGGAAGACAGCCGTTACGACAACCCCGGAGACGAGTATTTCATGAGACTGGGTGAGTCGGACTGCACGGAAGAGACGGAGGAACGGGAAGAGATGCTTACCGGGTGCGACAGGCTGGTAAGGGACATACAGAAGTTCCTCAGGCGGCACTTCTCCTACGAGGATTACAGGATATTCATGCTGCGGTTTTACGAGACCGGCAGCTCGTTCCGTACCATCGCCAGGCACATGGGCGAGAAAACATCGGTGGTAACACGCAGGGCACAGGCCATGATGGAGTCCGTCCGGGCGAACCGGAGATTCATTGCCCAAAGAAGACTGATCACGGCAGGCGAGGCGGCATGACAAGTATAATGACAGACAATGTATAACTATAAAATGCAAATGATTATGAAACTGACTATTTATGACAAGAGCAATTCACATCCGGCACTGTCCTACAAGGGAAAACGGATCATCACGGTATGTCGTGACGGCAGCATGTACCTGAGCAGGATGTTGAGCAGGGAACTGAACCTGCACGCCGGCAACCGTCTGGGAATCGCCAGGGACGATGACAGACCGAAAGACTGGTACATGTTCGTATCGGATGACGAGAACGGTTTTATGGTATGGAACGACCCGCGTTGCGCACGTTTCTCCAACAGCTTCATAGCCGGAATGATACTCGATGCCGCGAAGGTGGAGAAATGTGCCGGGTTTATGGTGGCGAGGGAGCCGGTGAAGGTGGACGGCAGACTCTGTTACAGGATAATACTCGACAACCCGATACCGAAAGGAACGAGAGTCACCGGTACGAGATAGGCACAAGGTCGTGAAAGAGAAAGCAGGGGCATTCGGCAGCAGGAAGAGATTCCTACTGTCGGGTGTCCCTTTTCTCATGTGAACGGAATATCATAACGGCTTCAGGTTGATGCGGCTGCTGTAGATGGCGTTCAACTCGTCACGGTACTGTTCCAGGTGGGCCGAGAGGATATTGTCTATATAGCACGAGATGCTGACGGTCGGCGCTACCACGGAAAGCAGGGTGCGCACCCGTTCGTAGTTGTCACTGCTGACATAGGTTTGGCGGCGCTCCCTTACAACGTTGTTATCAAACAGATGTTCGGGATAATCCTGCAAGCCGTTCTTTTTCCGGCGTGTTTTCTCCCGGAGGACCGGGGTCGGTACTTCTTCACCGGAGGATGTGTTAGAATCCTCCACCTTATCAAGTTTGGCAGAAACCCCGGAACGGTTTTCCGTTTCCGATTCCTTGCAATCTTCTTTTGGGGAGCCGGCAGCGTTGTCTCCATAAATTTTTTCCATGACGGCGGTAGGGATGTCACCCGTCATCATGCTGCGTATCTGCTCCTCGTTGATTTTAACCTCTTTTCTCTTTACCATAATTCCATATTTTAGATAGTTGGACAATTATTTTCCGGCAGTCTTGTATTTTCTTCACGTCATGAATGTAACAATACGGCCATTACCGCATGTGAATATCGCTTAACGGGTATATACATCCACTAAGTAAGTCGGTCATGTATCCAAGCCCCCACGTGTTCCGTCCGGCATTAAGCCGGTCACGCATTCACACATGGGAGAGTGGTCGCATTGTCATGTACTTGCATGTGACCGTTCACCCGTTACCCGATGGCCGGGTGTAATAATACACCCCGTACCTGATGCGCACTTGGATACTTGTGTGAACGGATACATTCGGACATGCGGCAAAATAACGATAAAATATCCGGATTGCCACTATCATGGCGGCCAGCTGACGGTCTGTGACACCGTATGTCATCCTGTTACACCGCCCAAGTGTCCCGATAGCTCCGGTTTTGGGTATTCAAGGAGTGATAAAGATGGCGGCGGAAGGGTTTTATTGGCGGGAAGCTGTTTATCCACCATATTTCGATTTCTCGGAAGAAAAATTCATGTTCAAACGAACATGGCAAGTTGTGTTTTGGGGCACCCGAAATTATTTCAGGCACCCCAAAACAACTTGCCGCTCGCCTGAAGGCTCGGGACGGGCTCCACTCCGAAGTCGTTGCGCCTGAAGGCGGAAAATCAGGAACAATAATTTGAAAATTGGTCACTGTAATCCATAGGCTGTCTCTCAAAAAATGGCCACTATTGAAAAAGGGAATGAACTTTATTCGTGTTTTTAATCTACTTCAGCCCGTATTTCTTCATCTTCCGATACAGTGTTGCGGAATTTATTTTCAGTAACCGCGCCGCTTGTTCTCGATGTCCGTTGCATATTTGCAGGCTTATATAATGAATTTATCTCTACAAACTCGTCTTTTAATGCTAATACTAATACGAAATAGAACCCCTCTCATTCAAGTTATATCCTGCATGGATTACGGTAAATCAGGCAGCAGATACCGTTGGAAAAAGCTGTGACTTTATGTAACTGCCATTGTCGGGAAGGAAGAATGTCCTGTACGGAATTTCCCTTTCCCATGGAATAAGGAAACAGATAAATAATAAGCTCATCCACAAGGTTGTAATGGAATAGCCCACGCAGAAGTTCAAGGGATTCTGTATCATGAACTTCTGCCAGATAGGTAAAAGAAACGGTTTTGCTGTCTTTCTCGCAAATTAAATCCAGTATGGAGTGAGGTAAGATCCAGGCATTGCAGTGTTCCCGCCAATGAACAAACCCTTTTCTGTGGGTCATTACCCATTGCGTCAGCACGTTGTCGGTTTCCGGCAGGAATCCGTCCAGTGTCATTGCTGTTGTTGCCTGTATCTTTGCCATGCCATCTGTAAAAAGGAGCGTGGTTATCACGCACTCAGACAGAGGCTCTGGTAAAGCCTAAAGGAGAATACGCAATACCACGCTATGACAAAGCATAGCATAAGCATTACGCAATCATTCTCCTTTAACGTCAATTTTCCAGATTTCTGTCTGAGAAGCTTGCGCTCTTATGTTATATATAAACAGCGACTGCCACATGGACAGTATGCCGCCTTTTTCACTATTTAAGTACAAAAATAAAGATATCCAGCGACATTTGCACTATTTTTAGCCGTCAAATTCATTTCAACCCGTATTTCTTCATCTTCCTGTACAGTGTGGCAGGGTTGATGTTCAGTATTCTCGCCGCCTGTTCCCGATGCCCGTCACAGGCATTGAGAGCCCTGATAATGTTTTCTTTCTCAAACGCTTCACCTTTCAGGGGCCGGATTGCAGGCATATTCGTTTCCTCATCCAAACAGGTATCGGCTGCAATGTCAAGCCCGTCCATATCCAGCATCGGCGTTTCCGCAATAAGCACGGCTCGTTTGATACGGTTTTGCAGTTCACGCACGTTGCCCGGCCACCGGTAGGCAAGCATCCTGCGTTTGGCATCCTCCGTAAATCCTTGTGTCTCCCTTGTCAGTTCTTTCGAGAAGCGTTCGCGGAAAAACTCCGCCAACGGGAGGATGTCTTCCGGGCACTCTTCCAGGGATGGCTGCCGGATCTCAAACTCGTTCAGACGGTGGTAAAGGTCTTCCCTGAACCGTCCCTCCTTGATGGCCTGTTCCATATTCTCGTTTGTCGCGGAAATGACCCTGACATCCGAAATCCGTTCCCAGCCGCTACCAATCGGGGTATATACATTCTCCTGCAATACCCGGAGGAGCATGGATTGGATTTCATGCGGCATCGTGCCTATCTCGTCAAGGAACAACGTGCCGCCTTTCGCCAGGTCGAAATATCCGCTCTTTGCCATGTCCGCCCCGGTGAACGCGCCTTTCTCGTACCCGAAGAACAATGAAGCGGCCAGTTCACGGGGCAATGCACCACAGTTTACGGCGACAAAAGGCTTGCCGTATCGTTCGCTATTGTTATGGATGGTCTGCGCCACCGACTCCTTGCCGGTCCCGTTGGCCCCGAGTATCATTACGGACATATCGGACGGGGCAACCAGCCTGGCAAACTTTTCCACTTTCAGTAGCATGGGGCTTGTGCGGTGAAACAACTGCCGTTCCTGCTTTCTCACGGTGGCTACCGGATGGAACACATCTTCCGCCAGTTCCAGCAGGTGATCCCTGTGCACAGGTTTGGGCAGGTAGTCCCTGGCTCCCAGTTTGATGGTACGCACAACGTCCGGAACGGAAACGTATTCGGTCGTTATGATGAACGGGATGTCTTTCTTCTCCTTGCGCAGCCATTCCAAAAGGGAAATGCCGTCGCCTTCGGGCAACCGTACGTCCGACAATATAAGGTCGAACTGCATCCGGCGTATCAACGAGCGGGCTATCGGCTCGCTCATGGCTGTCATCGCTTCATAACCGGCCCGGGAAAGCCAATCTTTCTGTATTTGCGACAGCCCCACGTTGTCTTCAACTATCAGTATCTTCCGTTTCATTCGTCAGTCTTTCTATCTCGGCTTCCGCCGCCTTGATGAGCATGGCGGTGCTATCTATTATCTGCCGGGTATATTCGTTTAACTCTTTGTCGCTTGTTTCACTGTCTTTCAATAAAGTCCGGTAAGCCAGCAGGGGTTCCGCCATCCGTAGGAATTCCCACATCGGTTGCATCCTGTGGGTTATTTCACGCAACTTCTGCCGGCCGCCGGCTCTTATGGCGGCCTCAAGTTCCTCCTTGTCCTTTTCCGACTGGGATATGAAGGAAAGCAGGGCCTTGTGCTTGTCGCTGACCTCGGAGAGTACCATGCTGAAATCAACCTTTTGCTCCCATCGATCTGTTCTTATCCTCGAAAGCAAACCGAGTAGTTCCGAAGAAGAAAACGGTTTATAGATGTAGTCTGTAAATCCGGCATGGAGAAAAGCGTCTTTGTCTCTGTCTCCACGTGCTGTCATGGCTACAATAGGGATAGTATGGGAGTTTCTGATGTTCGAGTTGCGCAATAAGGTTAGTAAATCAAAACCGTTGGTACCCGGCATTTGAATGTCGGAAAGCAACAAGTCATAATCCTTGCCCCGCATCGCCTTGACCACTTCCTTGGAGGTTACGCAGGTCGTACAATTCATCCCGTTACGCTCCAACATCTCTTTTATCACATTCAACAGCATCGTGTCGTCATCAATGACAAGTACATTCCGAGGCAAATGTGCCGGATGTGGGATTATCAGGCTTTCGCTCTCTACCGTTTCATCCGTGGTTTTCAATGGA
This sequence comes from Bacteroides eggerthii, assembly GCF_025146565.1. Lineage (NCBI taxonomy): Bacteria > Pseudomonadati > Bacteroidota > Bacteroidia > Bacteroidales > Bacteroidaceae > Bacteroides > Bacteroides eggerthii. Next base: position 3,357,746 of record NZ_CP102258.1, read on the forward strand.
AGTGTCACGCGGAACGTGCTACCCTGGTCAATGCCGCTCGTCACGTCTATTGTCCCGCCAAGCAGGTTGACAAGACCTTTTGTTATCGGCAGACCCAATCCGAAACCTTCCGTGTTCCTGACGGAACCCAACCGTTCAAACGGGCGGAAGATACGTGAAAGCGCATCTTCACTCATGCCTATGCCGGTATCCTTGATTTCCAATACTAATTCACCTTCATTATAACGGGCATTCAAACTGATAGTGCCGGTTTCCGTAAATTTAACGGCATTGCTGAGCAGGTTGTCCAAAATCTGTTCGATACGGTCCACGTCACCGCAAAGCTTGACATCGGTACCGATAAAATCGTGACTGAATAGGATGCCTTTGTTATTGACCACATGGGAAAAGCCAAAAGCAATACGTTCCAACAGGGCGCTCAGGTTGAACGGCACATCGTTGCGGGTTTCTTTTGCCTCGTTCAGACGGTACACGTCCAGCAGGTTGTTGAGCAGGTGTACAACGTGCCGGCACACGATCCTGATGTTATTCAGGTGCGTGTTCCTTCGCTTCTTTTCACGGGTATCCATGGCAAGTTCCGCGCTGCCACTGATGACGTTCAGAGGAGCACGAATGTCATGGGAAATTGTCAAGATGATATTCTTCCGCATCTCCAGCAATGCGATGTTTTGTTCTATCGTTTCTTCCAGATGCTTCCTGTTTTTTGCCTTGACCTTAATATCCCGTTGTATGACAAGATACGAAATGAACAATAGAATGATTGAGAATATAATCAAGCCGGTAATGACAAAAGTCGAATGTTCATAGGATGCTTTCAGACGCTTTTCTTTGCTCCTAAATGCGTTCCATGTTTGCTCGTCCAGACTTGTAATAAGTAAACGCAATTTCCGGTTAAGTTCTTTATTGCACAACCGTAGGCTGTCTGTATAAGTTTCTATGTCCCGTTTCCGTTTATTCAACAACGAGATCAGTTCCTTATCCGGTGCGCTTTGCCTGGTTGTAAGAGCCGGCATCTGTACGGTTTCCTTGCCGCCGAAGAATCCGGCGATACCTTTCTTCTTTCGGGTAACGGTCCGGGTGGTTGTCTGTGTCGTTACAGTCGGTTTTTGATGGAATAGAAGGCTATCCGTTTTCTTTTGTTCTCGGGTCGCTTCCATTATTTGAAACAGATGGTCTTCTTTGGCTGCTAACAATGTACGAAGAGAATCTATCTGTTCGGGTTGTATGAAGTCCTTGCATTGTATACGTAATGTTTGCAGCATGGAATCAGTCCGTACACGTCGTTCCCGATAAGCCAGGGAATCCTCATCGTTCCATACCATGACGGATTCACCGTAAGTTACTAACGTGGTCACATAGCGGTGGGCGGTATTGATATTGTGCTGGGTTTGAAAAATAGCGATTGATTCATTCTCTATTTTCTGTACACGACTACGCTCGTGCAGAACAATAGCGACCATGCTACCGATGATCGCCATTAAAAGGAAATATCCCACAAATATCTTATGCTGCAAAAGTATTTTCATTGGCTTGATATCTTTACAATCCAAATATTGCTTTCGTACAATATCTACATGCGGCAGAATCACGAAAAATATCCGAGATGAATAAAACTAATAATAATTTCAAATTTTTCTATTTATTGCAGTTACATTCCTCCTCCCAACGCATGGTAAAGTTTAATTATACTTTGTATGCGTTCAAAACGAGTTTGTAACTGTTGCACTTCCGCTTCGAGAAGAGACTGTTTGGCGGTCAGCACTTCCAGATAGGTGGTATTGGAATGACGCATCAGCGATTCTGTCTTTCGCACAGCATCGCATAATGTTTCAACCTGCCGAGCATTGATTTCAATTTGCGATTTTGCCGTCTGCCATGCGGTCAGAGCATCGTTCACTTCCTTTCCTGCGTTCAGTAATGATTGCCGGAACAACAGTTTGGCTTCTTCCTGACGGCTTTTGGCTATCTTCAAGTTGGCGATGTTTACGCCCCGGTTGAATAACGGCTGTGTCAGGGAACCGATGGCATTAAGTAACCATTGTCCGGGATTTACGATTACGCCACCGCCGTTATTAGTCCATCCAAGAATTCCCGAGAGGGTAATATTGGGATAGAAGGCGGCACGGGCCGCATTGGTGGCGTAGAATGCTTGCGCCAGTTCCATTTCAGCCTGACGCACGTCGGGACGGTTGGAAAGCAGTTGCAAAGGGACTCCGATCGAGACAGTATCGGGGAAAGCAGCCTCGGCCAGATCACTTCGTCCAATCGAGTGTGACGGCATGGCAAGTATCGCAGACAGGGCGTTTTCTGTTTCGGAAATACTCTTGCGTATGGATAACAGGGATGCTTCGAGTCGCATCACGTTCGCCTTTGCCTGCAATACGCCGGCCTCGTTTGATTTCCCCACTTTTTTCAACGCTTCAAGAGTGCGTACGGTAGTCCGCCAGTTCTCCAAAGTCCGGTTACTTATTGTCATTTGTGCGTCAAGCATGGCAAGGGTGTAGTAACTGTCTGCAATAGTGGCGACAAGCTGTGTCTGTACGGCCTGCCGGTAGGCACGGCTTCCTTGCAATGCGGCGGCTGCACCACGCTTTGCCGCCGTAAGTTTGCCGAAGATGTCCAGTTCCCAACTTGCCGACGCTCCCACATTATATGTTTTTGCCGTTGCCCCGTCATGTTTATTGGCATTACCTTCGGCAGTCAGTCCCAGTGATGGAAGATATGATAGTCTGGCAGTCATCAGGGCGGCTTCTGCCGCTTCCACACGCAACCGTGCCACATTGAGGTCTGTGTTCCGTTCAAGTCCCGTTTCAATCAAGGACTGGAGTTTCGGGTCGGTAAACATCTCCCGCCACGACAGGGGCGCTATGTTCGTTGTATCAATGTCCGTTGGTACGTCCCGATACAGATTCTCCGTTGAGAGGTCAGGGCGATGATACCGGCTGTATGTACCACAACTGACAAACATCCATCCCGACAATATGATATATATTACTGTCTTCTTCATTTAATTATGCTTAACACGTTCTTGGATATATTGGAATACAATAAACAGTGACGGCACAAGGAACAACAGAGCCAAAGTACCGACAATCATTCCGCCGATTACACCTGTGGCAAGCGAACGGCTGCCATTGGCACCCACGCCGTGAGCCATCATCAGCGGGATAAGACCGAACACCATGGACAACACGGTCATCAATATGGGGCGCAGGCGGACTTTTGCCGCACTGTATGCCGCCTGTGCCAGCGTCATGCCTTCCGACCGCCGCTTGCCGGCGTATTCGGTAAGCAGGATGGCTGTCTTGGCAAGCAGGCCGATAATCATGATCAGTCCAGTCTGCATATAGATGTTGTTCTCCAGTCCGAACAGCCATGCAAACAGGAAGCTGCCCATCAGTCCGCAAGGCACGGACAATAATACGGCAAACGGAATGAATGCACTTTCATAGAGAGCGCATAATATCAAGTATATCAAGACCATGCAGAGCACGAATATTAACGAGGCATTGTTGGTAGTCTTGCTCTCCTCGCGAGACAGACCTCCGAACTCGTAGCTGCAAGTGGCAGGAAGTACCTCACGTGCAGTCTCTCCGATAGCCTTAATTACCTGACCGGAGCTGTAACCCGATGCAGGAGAGCCATTGATGGATATGGCGTTGAAAAGATTGAACCGTGTAAGGTCGGAAGGACCGTTGGTTTTGGTCAGACGCACGAACTGGCTCAGTGGTGCCATACTGCCATCAACGGTACGCACGTACATCAGATTGAGCGATTCAGTATTTATGCGGTACTCTGCCGGCGCCTGCATGGTGACATGATAGAGTTTGGAAAATCGGTTGAAGTCCGATACATACGAACCGGTATAATATCCGGAAAGCGTGGACAGCACATCGGCCGGAGAGACGCCCGACTGTTCGCATTTCGCTGCGTCAATGTCCACCCAATACTGGGGATAGTCAGTGGCAAAGGACGAATAGACTTCACCTATTTCGGGACGGCGGAACAGTGCCTCTACGAATTTATCCGCTTCCTTCTTGAATGCGGCAATGTCTCCTCCCGTTTTGTCCTGCAAGTAGAGTTCAAAACCGTTACCCATGCCGTAACCTGCAATCATCGGTGGCGACATGGCGAATACTGTAGCATCGGAAATGTCAGAGGTACCGGCATAAATCTTGCCTATCACGCCATCCACCGACTGCCCTTCGCCCTTGCGCTGGTCCCAGTCCTTGAGTGTCATGAAATACATGGCCTGCGAAGGACCGGAACCGCTGAACGAAAATCCTGCCACCGCTCCGCTGTATTCAATCTCGCCGATGCTGTCAAGACGGCTGTTGATACGCTCCATTACTTTGTTTGTCTGAGCCATGGAGGAGCCGGGCTTCGTGTTCATGCTCACCATTACCGTTCCGGTGTCCTCCTGCGGGATAAGCCCCGTTTTCGTCACATTGACAAACAAGACCAGCAGCCCGAATGAGACAGCAATAGTGCCCCACAATAGCCACCTGCGATGGATGATATATAGTACCGCGCGTACATAACGGCGACTCAAACGGTCGAAGACAGCATTGAACGCTTTACGGAAGCGTGCCGCAAAATTATTCTTCGTGTTTCCATGTTCGTCGATATAAGGTTTCAGGAACAAAGCACACAACGCAGGTGAGAGGGTGAATGCATTGACCGCCGAGATGCCCACGGCAACCGCCATCGTGATGCCGAACTGGGCATAGAAAGCCCCGGAAGTGCCGCCCATCATTGCCACAGGGATAAACACTGCCATGAAAATAATGGTAGAAGTCAGGATGGCCGACGAAACGCCTTTCATCGCATCATCAGCGGCAAGTACAGGCGACTGATAACCCTCGTCGAACTTAGCCTGCACAGCCTCCACCACCACGATGGCATCATCCACCACCGTACCTATAGCAAGCACAAGGGCAAAAAGTGTGAGCAGGTTGATGGAAAAGCCTATCATGGACATCACAGCGAACGTACCGATAATGGAGACGAAAATGGATATCGTAGGAATAAGCGTGGACTTAATATCTTGCAAAAACACATATACCACCACGATAACCAGAAGTATCGCTTCAATAAGTGTCCGGATGACAGAATTGATAGAGGCGTACAAGAACTTGTTGGTATCGGTAAGCACCACGAACTCAGCCCCTTCCGGCAGGTCGCGCTTCAAGTCATCAAGTACCTCATGAATTTCATTGATGGTGCTTGATGCGTTGGAACCGGCTTTCTGGTTGATAAGCATTATAGCCGCCGGATGGCCATTCACTTCGGTAGAATAGTTATAATATTCATCGCCGAGTTCCACGTTAGCCACATCTTTCAGCCGCAGCACGTCACCACCGGGCAGGGACTTGATTACCAGTTCGCCGAACTCTTTCGCTGTAGAGAGACGTCCACGATACTTCATCGTGTATTCATTGGCCGTAGGATGATTGGCTCCGAACGAACCGGTGGCAGCCTCAATATTCTGTTTGGCCAAGACGGATGATATATCATCGGGAATCAGTCCGTATTGTGCCATCTTGTCGGGACGCAGCCAAAGGCGCATACTGTAGTTGGAGCCGAACAGTTGCGTCTTCCCCACACCGCCGATACGCTTTAACTTCGGTTCCACATTGATCTTTACGTAATTGTTGAGAAATGTCTGGTCAAAACGGTCATCGGGAGAATAAAGTGCAAATGTCAGCAGCTCGGCGTTCTGCTGTTTCTCGGTGGTGACACCGGTCTTGGTGGCTTCTGCCGGAAGCTGGCTTAACACGCCGTTGACGCGGTTTTGCACATTTACCGCCGCCATATCGGCATTGGCCCCCTGCTTGAAATAGATGTTGATGGAAGCATCGCCCGTATTGGAGGCCGTGGAGGTCATATAGGTCATGTCCTCCACACCATTGATGGCTTCTTCCAAAGGAACTATTACAGCTTTCTGCACCGTCTCTGCATTGGCACCGGGATAGGTGGCCCACACGTTGATGGTAGGTGGGGCTATGTCCGGATATTGCTCCACCGGAAGAGTGAATGCCGAGATAACCCCCATCAGTACAATTACTACAGAGATAACGCCCGAAAGCACCGGGCGGTCTATAAAAAAGCGCAGGTTCATGGGGCTACGGTTTTAGGTGTGACAATCATTCCTTCTTTTACAAGACCTACACCTTCGGCAATGATGGTGTCTCCAACCGACAACCCTTGCTTCACAACGAAGTGATTGCCGTCGTTCAGACGGTCCACGGTCAGGTAGGCAGCTTCGGCCTTTCCGTTTTTCAGGCGGTAGGCGATAACCTTGTCCTGTAGTTCCACGGTGGCAGTCATGGGAATAAGGATGGCATCCGCATTCAATCCTTGTATAACCACGTTGCCAATGGTTCCGCTCAGCAGTTCATGATCGGGGTTAGGGAACAACGCCTTTATCTGTACCGCGCCGGTGGTGGGATTCACCACACCGCTGACGGTTTCTACATATCCTTTCTTCCCATAGAGAGTGCCGTCATTCAGTTGCAGGCTGACTTCCGGCATTTCGGAAATCATCTTGTCAATTGAGCCGTATCGTGCCCTTAACTGGCGTAGTTTGTTTTCGGATACGGAAAAATAGACGTACATCTCCGAATTGTCAAACACCACTGTGAACGGCTGTGTCATGTTGGGACTGACAAGTGCACCAATACGGAAAGGTAGTGTACCTACTACTCCGTTGCTTGGGCTTTTTATTTCGGTATATGAAAGATTGTTGCGGGCATCCGTTTCTTGTGCCTTTGCCTGTTCGAGTTCGGCTAGTGCCACAGCCAGTTGGTTTCGGGCAAGGGAAAGGTCGTATTCGGATATGACCTTCTCATCAAACAAGGCTTGCTTGCCTTGCAGTTCGATTTGTGCTGTTTCTGTTTTCGCCTGCGCCGCGCTGACGTTGGCTTGTGCCGTGCGTAATGCCGCCCGATAGGGCACTTGGTCTATGATAGCCAGCACCTGTCCGTTTTTTACCTGTTCGCCCTCTTTCACGCACAGGCGCATGATGCGGCCCAACACCTGGGGCATGATGTCCACATCTTGCCGTCCGCGGATGGAAGCAGAATACATTTCCTGAAATTCAACCGGCTGGGAAGAAACCACCATAACGGGCAATGTCTGTCCTGTTTCCATCCCTTTCTGTTTCGGTTTGCAGGCTGTCAGTGAAACAGCCAGGAGGGTCGTTGCCGTGATACCGGCAATCCATGTTTGTCGATTCATCATTTGTTTTTATAGTTTTTCCATTCTTTATTCAATACCGCATAGATACAAGTGTCCTCATACTTTGGTGTCCCATCGGGGTGGCATACAAACGAAATGAACTCCTTCATACATCCTTCGTTCCTCATCTCGAGTCGTTCGCACAATCTTTTCGACCGCAGATTGTCATCTTCTACAAATCCGTAAACGCGCCGTGCATCGGCTTCATGGAAAAGGTAATCCAGAAAACCTGTTGCCGCTTCGTATGCAAGTCCTTTTCCCTCAAAGCGTTGGTTGAAGTGCCAGCCTACACTATATGTATCTGCATATTCGCGCAGAGCGAAAACATCACCGATGATGAAATCGTCCTCCTGCAGACACACGGCATAACGCAACATATCTTTGGAGGAATGGAACATGTAGGCCAACGCTGATTCCTCGGAAGACAAACGGTCGCCAACAAAGCAATTGACACGCGGACGGGAGAGGTATTCCAACAACCCTTCGGCATCCTTCTTCTGAAAGTTCCTAATGATAAGATGTTCTGTTCTAATAATCATATATAGAATAAATTTTAGGTGCAAAAGTATTCCGTATCCAGCATGGCAACAATCAGAATACAATCGAAGCAACCAAATTGGTTTCTGAAGTACCCCAAAAAGCTTTTGAAACGTATAAACCTTATAAGTCTTTCAACTTGTCAAAACGAATAATCCTATCGGAAATCACCGGGGAGCGGCGTATCCGTAAAAGTTCATCCTCGGATATATGCAAGGTATCACCTTACTATTTTTCTTTTCGGACTGATGGCAATGCCCGGCTTTCGAGGTTCAAGAATGCTTTCTCCAATGCCACTCCAGCGAAATTTTTCCAGACCAAGCAAGTTTAGAAGCGTAGGATATATATCAATCTGCCCCATTACTTGGGGATAGTGCATCGGTACAGGAGAGTTCAATACGATGAATGGAGTGAACTCGTTTTCGGGAATTATTCCTTTCCCAGCCTTTGTATGACACAGTTCTTTCCGGTGATCTGCCAAGCCTTCGTGGTCGCCGATTATCACAACTATGGTACGTTCATATTCGGGACGGGTTTTCAGATATTCCACGAATTTCCCGATAGCTTCGTCTGTATAATGCGCACAGTCATATAATCTGCCATGATTTCGGGAATCCGATTAGAGAAATGAACGGTCTTAAGCGATTCGGGCATCTTGAACGGTGAATGACCGGAATAAGTGACCATCTGAATAAATACGTTTTCACCGGAGTGCCAAACTTCTCCTTTTTCAATCTTTTCCCTGCATTGGGCAAAAAATGCCTTATCACCCAGTCGCTTCCGATTTCCGAATGACAGAAACATTCGGAAATCGGGATAAGAGATAATAGTATCTATTCCGAAACTCCGTGCCACTGCTCCTTGGTTCCATGTCTTTGTCTTGTCCACCGTGAGAAGATAGTTACGTGCGCCTTTCAGCTCCTTCATAGCTTTGGGCAAAGTGTGGTATGTATTGAAAGGGAAACGGCAACTGTATGCGCCGGTCTGCAATGGCAACAGACCGGCAAGCATAAGCAACTGGGCGTCAATGGAACGCCCTCCGTTGACTTGTGTTAGCACATGGGGCGCATACAGCGTAGACGGTTCTTTGAGGAGCTTGTTAAGGTAAGGTGTGATTTCCTAATTTTCGACCGTAAGATTCAATACCCAACTTTCCAGTGATTCAGCCAAAATAAGGATGCAGTTATCCCTGTATTCAATCTCCGGTACGGGAACGAGCGATGGTCTCCCGGAAAGCCAGGTATGAATCTCACGCTCCTGTTCTTCTGTAAGTTCGGGAAACTCCTCCGCATAGTCAAAATAAAGTGTGCCGAACAGTGTGTAGAGTGGTGGACCACTGGCATGTTGATGTGCGGATGACTTCAATGTTCTGTATATCGCAATGAGACCTCCTCGGGCGGATAAATTGATACTTAACAGGGCACACGAAGAAATCAGTAATACAACGTATATCCGTCTGCTAAATCGGAATGTGATTTTCTGCCGACAACATATCCGAAATGTAAGGAATACGGTGACGACAGTCGAAATAGGGAACAACCAATCGCACCATCTTAATGAGGTGGTCACGCTTGGCAGGAAGTCTGCAAGATTTCCCGCCAACATATAACTTGACAGAGGTATGGCTGAAAAGTAAGTACGGTAATACATCAGGTTGGCAACCATCCATATATCCAGCATAGCCATGACAAGTATCCCTGCCGCAATATGCCTTATCAATATATAAGGGAGAGACAACAGAAGGGTTGCCACAAAAGCAGTGGCATACGACTCCCAGCATGAAAAAGGTGTAAAGGTGGTATAATAACACCATATTGCATTGAACAGAAGAAACTTGAAAAATATTCCTGCTATTGGAATGACGGACAGCATACTGTTGCCCGTGACATTCCTTTCTTGTTTATTGATTATCATAAACGTTTATTATATTCTATTCGGTTATTTGTTACCAGACACGGGGCGATAGTGTCCTGCTTCATAATAGTTCTTTGTCATCTATATTGGTTTGATTTTTTTTTCTTGTTCTTTTCGTGGCTCATACAATGCCTTTTCATTTAGGAGGGTGTCAGGCTTGGCACCGAGCATCCATAAAAAATGAGGAAATGGTAATACCAGTTTTACGCGTTTTACGGTATTGTTTTTTGCTTCTTCCATATTTCTTTAGTATAATGTAACTATTATCCACAGCAGTATGGGCGGCAGCCTGTCATGCAAGCAGCTAATACAAAAACTATTGCCAGTACAACAAGGATGGTTGATTTACTTTTTTTGATTTTCCATTACTAATTTCGTTTTTAGTTAAATAAAGACAGATTGTGTCGATTCTACGATTGATTTCTTTTGTTTACAACTATTATCGGGTCATTTTATGGGGTGCTTAATAGTCACCGTCACTTGTTCTGCCTTGTTGGACGGATTATATAGCAGATGGCTACACGAACCCATACATACCACATATCCACATAGCAGAATCCATACTGTGATAACTGTTATTTTGCTTTTTTTCTGTTTCATGTTTATCAATGATTAAAGAATAAACCTTTCAGGATTTGCTGGAACATCCCACCAAAATCAGCGTTTATTTCGCTGCCGTTATGCTTATACGACGGACGTATTATCGGCACAGTCCATTGCTGGTGGAACAAGTTGTTGCCATAACACCTCATGCCCATATCCATTGTCCATCGTTCTGCCAAATCAAAAGACAGATAACCACCATAATGATAGCCGTCTAAATACCTCTTCGGCTTCATATCCAACATGTATGTGCGATAATATGTACCAAAGAGATGAAGCGATGTTTTGGGATAGAATTGATAGGAAACATCGGTTCCAATCCCGAATGTATTGCTACTCGAACGAGGAATACTCAGTTTGTGCGCATAGAGGCTTATGCCAAATTCCCATCTGTAGTTTGGAGAATACGCCGTTTTAACTTCAGCGTAATTCGATACGCCAACTCCTATGATGTTTTCTTGTCTGCCACGTCCCCAAACATCTATCTTGTCAAACCGATGAATAATCCCACCAACGCTATATTCGCCTTTATGTAAGGATGAATGACCAACAGGAAAATTCAATGTGCAATCAGGGTGAAAATTCAAAAGCATTTCAGGCTTCTTGGAAATGATATCAAAATGTGAAGACAGAAATGACTTTCCATATTCAAAAGACGGCAGTTTGGTTGTATCTATGCCCAATACAATCCGTTTTGTATGGTCAGGGGACAGCATAGGGTTTTCTTGCCCGTATAATCGGGAGCAAATGGACAACATAGCCATGATAATGAGAACCACACTATATGCCGTCAGATTAATACCGCAAATTTTCAATTTCTGTTTCCACATAACGGTTCTTATAGTATAAACTTATACCCTTTTTCAGAATATATAAGCGCAGGATGCCACAAATGTCCTGTTCTTACTGTCCACACCACTCTTGTTTATATTCTTCATCCCCCAATCATAGCCAATGGAAAACTGGACATGGCGGGCAATCTCAGTTCCGGCACGGAATCCCATCCCCCAATCGAAGCGATTGAGCATCTTGTCACTGAACACATTGCCTGCCATCTCTTTTGTCGTGGCAGTTCCCTTATCGGGAGTGATGGTCTCTTTTGCTTTACCAAACAGGCCGATGTTAAAATATGGTCCGGCATTGATGAACAAACTGACGTTCCGTCCTACGGAAAACTTGTAACCGATATGGACAGGAATATTCAGGTAGTAAGGGATACATTTATTGTCCCAACTAAAACCCGATGACGGCTTGTCCGTTTTTTCTCCTACAGAGGAGTTATAGTTACCGTCGTAATAGTATCCCGGACTCTTCCAGCCATGTGAAGAGAGCATCAATCCAAAGTCCATGTAAAGGCCTTTTGTCACTATAGGAAGCCCAAGCTCTCCCTTTACACCGACATGAAAACCGGACTGAGATTTGTAACCACTTGGAGAACTGAGGTTGTAACCTCCTGTCACCCCCACTCTGAAATCTTGCGCTTTCGTCGCCATGCAGAATGGCAGGGCGAGAAGCAATGTCAATAGAATTTTCTTCATACTGAAATTAATTATTTATGACGCAAAATTATCCGTAGTCATTTAGTCGTAATAGCGGAATCGGAATGAAACGGAAGAATCTGTGTCCGAACCGACTGAATCGACCATCCAAATTTTCCAAAGGCCGAACTTCCAGAATTGTCACTTCAATGGATATAGGAGGTAGCATACTGCCCGTTTCAACATTCATTTTCATCACTTCAAGGGTAATTTTATCCGTTTCAGTCGGTTTTATTCTATCAACTAAAGATGTAAAGCCCTATCTTTGCGGAATATGAAGTAACTTTGTATCCGATATGACCAACGAGAATATGATAATAATGAATTGGAAGAACGGTCTGTTGTTATCGACCGTTTCCTATATGCTCTACCTCATTCTGTGGTTTATACTCGATAATGAAACCGCCGGCCAATTGCCAGAGATGACGGTAGCCGATTATATCATTGATTATCTGTTTTGTATGCTGTTTACCTACATCTCTTTAGGATTTTCCTTTTTGGTCTTTAGGATATTGCCATTTAGGACATCTTATATGTGGGTGATTGTCTATGCTTCCTGCCTTTTTACCCTGAACAACGTTGTCGCATTCGGCATGATTTCTTTGTTCAACTTCTTATGGGGTGAAAACGGCAATGGGCTTCTTGACGAACTTATCAACATGAAAGGCGCATATACTTTTGCCATGATATCCACATTCTTGTCAAGCATCTATGCCAACACGTTCTATCTTCAGTCGTACATCAAGGCACGCGATGAGAAACAGACACTTGAAATGGCATTGATGAAAGAAAAGGAGATAGCCTTGCAGTCACAGCTCAATTCTCTTAAACTGCAAATCAATCCGCATTTCATGTTCAACAACTTCAACAACCTGCTGGAACTGATTGAAGAAGATACCGGACTTGCCGGAAAATTCCTAAGCCATCTGTTGAAAGTGTATAGATACATCATTACCAATCTGGACAGGAATCTGATACCTGTCGCGGACGAAATCAAGTTTCTTGATTCATATTTGTACTTGATGAAAGTGCGCCACGACGAAGGTGTCATTGCAAAAGTAAGTCCGGGCGTCAGACAATGCAAAGGTTTTCTTCCTCCGGCTGTATTGCAGCTTCTTGTGGAAAACGCAATAAAACATAACAGCTTTTCATCTGAACATCCGTTGGTCATCGACATAAAGCTGTCCGATGATTACATAACTGTCTGCAACCTTAAGCTACCTTTGATATCCCCAATCGAATCAACTGGTTTAGGACTTAAAAATATCACAGAACGATATGTTTTGCTTTGTGATAAAAAGGTCAAGATAGAGAATGCCGAAAACTTCTATTCGGTAAGTCTGCCCATTATAAAAAACATCATTCCTTATGAAAATACTGATTCTTGAAGACGAACAGCGTAATGCCAAACGCCTCATAAGACTACTGAACGACATTGACAGAACATTTGTTATCGAAGGTCCGCTTGCCAGCATCAGAGAGACAGTCGAATTCTTTCAATCCGGTAAAAACACAGACCTCATCCTTGCGGATATCCGTCTGACTGACGGTCTGAGTTTCGAAGCTCTCAAATATGCCCCGGCAACCGTACCCATCATATTTACCACCGCATACGATGAATATGCGGTACAGGCATTCAAGTTCAACAGTTTCGACTATCTTCTGAAACCATTGGACTCTGATGAACTTGAAGCGGCCATTGACAAGGCGGCCAAAACCGGTAAGAATTATACCGACGAAAACCTGCAACAGCTTTTTGATGCCTTACAGAAAAACCGATTCCGCTATCGGGAGCGTTTCCTGCTTCCTTACCGTGACGGATATAAGACCGTACGCGTTTCGGACATCAACCACATCGAAACAGAAAACAAGATTGTATATCTCCGTCTTAACAACGGCACTTCCGAAGTGGTCAATGTGTCAATGGATGAACTTGAACACCAACTGAATCCCGACTATTTCTTCCGGGCAAACCGCCAATATATTATCAATGTAGAGCACGTTTTGTTCCTCGGTAATTATTTTGGAGGAAAGTTGATTATCCGTTTGAAAGGTTATCCGAAGACGGAAATACAAGTGAGTAAGGAAAAGGCGCAGAGGCTTAAGGAATGGATTGACAGATAATTATTAACATGTGCGTAAAGTGAAATTATGTTCGTTTAAATTTGATTCTTACAAAATTTGCATTTGGCTCATCCTCTTTTAAACAAGTTATATCATTATCGGATTCGCTTTCATCGTTTCTAAATTAAGGAACAGCCCGTGATGTTCCAACATCCCGTTACGGAACATCTTCCACAAGATATTGCAGCCGAGTTGCGCCAACGTGGATTCAATGGACAACTCGGAATGGGATTTGCCGCATTAATTAGGAAAATATGAAATAAGGTTTATCGGAATTGCCCGTTGAACCTGCTATTGCCAGTTAAAATTACAATAAGAAAAATTGCAGATAAACAAAAAAATACTATCTTTGCAGTGTAATAAAAGTGTTCTTTAGACTTAATGCAAAACATGGCGAATATACGTAGTTCGCTCGTTTCTAAACCGTTACCTATCACAGCATAAATATCCTATAATTGTTTGTATTTCAATTAGAAAGGAAAACTTGAATGTCTTCCGCAATGGAAGGTGATATGTTTCTTGATGCCGGATGCTTCTATCCATACTTTCAAAGGACGGGAAATCCAAGAGGCATCTGTCAATCCCTCAAAAACGAGCGCTTCATCATTACTTGGGCGTTCACCACATAGCTGAAGAGCTTGTTGGATGACTGGTTTATAATCGGGGCGTTTTGTTTTTTGCTGAATCACAATCGCTTGCCATGTACCTTTGCTTGTCTGTTGAATCTGCTGCCACTTCAATGACTGAATATCACTATGTCGCAATCCTGTAAGGATAGAAAACAAGAACGCACGTTTCAAAACGTCATCTTTACAAGGAGTATCAACCAACATTTGTACTTCATTCATAGTAAGTGCAACACGAGGCGTCTCTATGTTTGTTATTCCTTTTACTTTTGCGCTGATGTCAACCGTCAGATATTCATCAACGAACGCCTGCTTCAATCCGGCTTTGAGGATGGAGAAATAGGTGGATGCCGTGTTCTGTGAGATTGTTCCTTTCTTATTGCCTCCCATCGGAGCACGTAACAGGAACATCTTGATGTCTTCAAGT
This sequence comes from Bacteroides eggerthii, assembly GCF_025146565.1. Classification (NCBI taxonomy): domain Bacteria; kingdom Pseudomonadati; phylum Bacteroidota; class Bacteroidia; order Bacteroidales; family Bacteroidaceae; genus Bacteroides; species Bacteroides eggerthii. The sequence continues at coordinate 3,372,754 of NZ_CP102258.1, forward strand.
AGTTTTACGGAAATCGTCTTAAACGGAATCGGGTTGCCTTGCGAATAGATTTTCAATAATTCTCCCACACGGGTCCAGTTGACTATGATTGAATTAGAGCTATTGGGATGCCGTTTGCTGATGATGCCATTGAAGTACTTGATAAAGTCCTGTTCGCTTCGTTCATTTTGTGCCGCGATTTCGTTTTCCTTATCAGTGTAGAGGACTGCACTGTCATATTCGTGTTGGCGTAACTTACGCACATTGTCGGCATAGATACAAGCCTCTTGGTCTATCGTTGAACGGCATTGGATGATTCCATTCAAATCACGCTTAGGCTTATAGTTGAATGTTCCATCCGGCAAGATACGTGCAATGGACGACTTGTCCCAAACAGGTGTGGATATAGTCCGGTTAATAGATTCCACCACACGGCTTGCCCGTTTAGAACCTCGCTTGTAAACCGGATAAGACTCTATAATCAGATACCACTCTTCTTTGTAATTCGACCTTCTGAGCTTGACGGTCACCTTGGTATTAGGTAATGCTTTCTTCATAACGACTTATATAATTTATCAATTTCAGATTTGGGAACATACACATAGTTACCGATTTGGCGTGTAGGAATAGAATGACGGCGTATGTGCTTAAAGACACTGCTGTCATTGATATGGAACTTCTTGGCAATCTCTCCGATGGTGTAACAGTCTTTGGGCTCAAAAGACAATGCTTCCTTTTTTCTCTTTCTACTTCCAGCCTTTGTTTTGAAGTGTTCATCCATATAATGCCGACTAAGGCGTGTCAGACGTTGCCCAAAATTGTATGATGGTATCAATCCCTGCCGTATCATACGATAAAGTACATCTTTGCTAATACCGTAAATCAGCATAGACTCTTTAACTGTCAGATACCCCTTACTGGATGGTATTCGCCTGACTAATGCTTGACGTATCGCCTCTTTCTCCTTTGCGATTTGCCTTTTCTTGTACGCCCTTTTGGAACAAGCAGGACAACAATACTTTGACATCAATGTGGGAGGAGTAAAGATTTTACCGCACTCCTCACAACTTCTTTGAATGGTGTAATTTCCTCTTGGCATATTCTTCTCGTTTTAAATGGTTTATGTCAATCTAAGTTGTACCTTATCGCCAAATAAGACGTGTCGCAAACATGTCGCAAATAAGAGATAAAAAAGCCCATAGAAAACGCATAGCAACCATGAACCCTATAAACACAAAAGCGTGCAACTCGTTGAGCTGCACGCTTTTGCTTATTGTTTATTATCTGTTTCCTTATCGGAATCATTTGACCTCCTCAAAATCAGCATCCTGTACATTATCACCATGCTTATTATTATCTTGTGCACCGCCTTGTTGTCCGCCATTCATGTCAGGACCAGCCTGTGCACCACCTTGAGCACCACTCTGAGCATACATTTCAGCGCTTGCTGCTTGGAAAGCCGTATTCAACTCAGCCATTGCTGAATCAACGGCAGCCAAATCCTGAGCCTTGTGAGCATCTTTCAGTTTCTGCAACGCAGCTTCAATCGGAGCCTTCTTGTCAGCAGGTAATTTATCTCCTAATTCCTTTAGCTGATTTTCAGTAGTGAAAATCATTGAGTCAGCTTGATTCAGCTTATCAACTTTCTCACGTTCTTTCTTATCAGCTTCAGCATTAGCTTCAGCTTCGGCTTTCATCTTTTCAATTTCTTCCTTACTCAAGCCACTGGAAGCCTCAATACGGATAGCCTGTTCTTTACCGGTAGCCTTATCTTTAGCAGATACTTTCAAGATACCGTTGGCATCAATATCGAATGTAACTTCAATCTGAGGAATACCACGACGTGCCGGAGCAATACCTGTCAAGTTAAACTGACCGATTGACTTATTCTGTGCAGCCATCGGACGTTCGCCCTGCAATACATGGATAGTAACTTCCGTCTGATTATCGGCAGCAGTAGAGAATGTCTCACTCTTCTTACAAGGAATAGTCGTATTAGCATCAATTAACTTAGTCATTACGCCACCCATAGTTTCAATACCCATAGACAAAGGAGTAACATCCAGCAATACAACACCCTTGATTTCATCTGTCAAAACTGCACCCTGTACAGCAGCACCCACAGCAACTACCTCATCCGGATTTACACCTTTAGAAGGAACTTTACCGAAGAAATCCTCAACCAATTTCTGTACAGCCGGTATACGTGAAGAACCACCAACAAGGATAACTTCATCTATATCAGAATTGCCCAAACCAGCATCGCTCATTGCTTTCTTGCAAGGTTCAAGACAAGCCTGAATCAAGTTGTGAGCCAAAGCTTCGAATTTAGCGCGTGTCAAAGTCTTAACCAAATGTTTGGGCACACCACCTACCGGCATAATATACGGTAAGTTGATTTCAGTGCTGGTAGAAGAGGACAATTCAATCTTAGCCTTTTCCGCAGCTTCTTTCAAACGTTGCATAGCCATCGGATCCTGAGTCAAGTCAGCGCCTTCGTCATTCTTAAACTCTTGAACCAGCCAATCGATAATTACTTGGTCGAAGTCATCACCACCAAGGTGAGTATCACCGTTAGTTGACAATACTTCGAACACACCGCCACCAAATTCAAGGATAGAAATATCGAATGTACCGCCACCCAAGTCAAATACGGCAACTTTCATATCTTTATGCGCCTTGTCGATACCATAAGCCAAAGCAGCAGCAGTCGGCTCGTTCACAATACGTTTTACTTCCAAACCAGCAATCTGACCTGCTTCTTTAGTAGCCTGACGTTGAGAATCGGAGAAATAAGCCGGAACGGTTATAACAGCTTCCGTTACTTCTTGTCCCAAATAGTCCTCAGCCGTCTTTTTCATTTTCTGCAGAATCATTGCAGAGATTTCCTGCGGAGTATAAAGACGTCCGTCAATATCTACACGCGGAGTATTATTATCTCCCTTTACTACTTTATAAGGTACGCGAGCTATTTCTTTCTGTACTTGATCCCAGTTCTCACCCATGAAACGTTTGATTGAGAATACTGTTCTCGTCGGATTTGTAATAGCCTGACGTTTTGCAGGATCACCTACTTTGCGTTCACCACCGTCAACAAACGCTACCACTGAAGGAGTTGTGCGTTTACCTTCACTATTTGCTATTACTACAGGCTCATTACCTTCAAATACGGAAACACAAGAGTTTGTTGTTCCTAAGTCAATACCAATAATTTTTCCCATGATCGTTATTATTTTTATTTGTTATTATTCTAATGTTGGTATCCGCCTCATCGGCAGACGCCAATAAAAAGACAAACGTCGTGCCAAATTGTTCAAGCGGGTAGCAGATTTATGAATGTGACAGCTTGCCTGTCAGTTTGGCAGAGTTAATTTTCTTTTTTCTGTCGGAAATTACCATTTGTTAATATCTATCCCACTTAAAAGCTCTACTTTTGCCCCCCGAAAAAGAATAACCCTTTTATTCGGAAGGAAAGAGATATTTCAAATTATAAGATTATGGAAAAAATGAGAGACAGCATCGACTTCAAAAACATGGACATTGCGGCACTATTCCGTAAATTACTGCTCCCTACGGTATTGGGGATGATATTTTCCGCATTATTCGTCATCACCGACGGTATCTTTGTGGGGAAAGGCATTGGCAGTGACGCTCTTGCTGCCGTCAATATTGTGGCTCCACTATGGTTATTTTCTACCGGTATCGGTCTGATGTTCGGCGTAGGGGCGTCTGTAGTTGCTTCTATCCACTTGTCACACAACAAGCCCAAGGTAGCACGCATCAACATCACACAGTCAATCGTAGTGTCTTCCCTATTACTAATGTGTACTTCTACCCTGTTCTGCCTGTTTGCCCCCCAAGTAGTACATCTATTAGGTGGTTCGGAACGGCTTGAACCCCTTGCGGTAGAATACATGCTTTGGTTTGTTCCTTTCTCCGCTTTTACGGCTTTGCTCAATTCCGGAATGTTTTTCCTGCGATTGGACGGTTCACCCAACTTTGCCATGCTATGCAATATAACAGCTGCCGTTCTGAACATCATACTCGATTACCTGTTCATCTTCCCGCTCGGATGGGGTATGTTTGGCGCAGCACTGGCAAGTGCCATAGGTACAATGATAGGAGCAATAATGATCATCATTTACCTTTTCCGACATAATTGCACACTACGTTTCTATCCGGTGAAGTTCAGCATCAACAGCATGAAGCTGATGAAACGTAATATCGGCTACATGTGCCGGCTGGGATCATCTGCTTTTTTGTGCGAGGTGGCAATTGCCTGTATGATGTTTGTCGGCAATCAGGTATTCATTCATTATCTGAAAGAAGATGGTGTGGCAGCATTCAGCATTGCCTGCTATTTCTTTCCGATTATATTTATGGTCTATAATGCTATCGCACAGTCGGCACAACCCATTATCAGTTTCAATTACGGACTCAACGAAACCCAGCGTGTACGTCGAGCCTATCTGCTTGCATTGAAAACAGCTATTGGTTGCGGAGTCTGTTTTGCTTTAATTACAATATTCTGCAGCAAAGAGATCGTCTCTATGTTCATCGACCGAAGTTATCCTGCCTATGACATAGCAGTAGAAGGTTTGCCTTTATATGCATCCGGTTTCATATTTTTTGCAATCAACATTGTTTCCATCGGATATTTCCAAAGCGTGGAACGCGCCCAATATGCCACTGTTATTACCTTATTACGCGGATTTATTCTACTGACTCTCTGCTTTTACGGCCTTCCGCTGCTGTTGGGCAAACCGGGTATCTGGTTAGCTACTCCGCTAGCAGAGCTACTCACCACTATTTTCATAGTTGTTATTTATATAGGCAGGAAAAGAAATGACAAAGAAAATTCCATATCTTTGCAGTATGGAAATCATGCTAAAGAAATTCTGTAAGAAGTATAAACTACCCGAAAAAAGTTTATTCGACCTATTATCTCACATGGAAGAAGTCTCTTTTTCCAAAGGAGAGCTTATTATAAGAAAAGGAGATAGGAACTCAAATTTCTACCTTATAAAAAAAGGTATATGGAGAGCATATTATTTGGCAGACGGAACAGAAAACTCTCTGTGGTTCGTCGGTTCGGGCGAAACTGCATTTTCGTCATGGACCTACGTAGAAGGAAAACCATCACAGATCAATATTGAATCCGTAAATGACAGCATAGCCTATTGCATAAGTAAGGTCAAATTAGAAACCCTCTTTTCACATTCCCTTGAAATGGCCAACTTTGGCAGAAAGATTTTTGAGCGTGAAATATTGTCAGTAGATGCATCGACGCTGGCCTATGGGGCACCGCCTACTGCTAAAGAGCGCTATCTCACATTAATGGAAGAAAATCCCGAACTACTGCAAGATGTACCGCTGAAATATCTGGCTTCATACTTGTATATTACCCCACAATCATTAAGTCGGATACGTGCCGGGCTAAGAAAAAAAGACTAAATGAAAATATCAAGAACTACAATAAAAATTATGCGGATTTATACAGCTAACCGGTCAGTCGGTTAGCTGTATAAATCCGCATAACTATACTGAACAACGATGAGTATCCGTTATTTCCTCACCAATACCATTACTAGATTATCATTCGCATCATAAAACCCCATGCCTCCGCCTGACAGTTTACCAAAAGACTGTGCAGAGTTCAACGCTTTCAACACCCGGCTTTCCACCTCCATATCAGGACAAGCCATCATTGTACTGATCACTTGCGGAAAGCTGATAGACATAGGATTCACTTTGTCCACCTGAAAACCACCATTAATAATATTACAACCGGCATTACCATGCAAACGTTTTTCTGAAATATTAAATTCAATAAACGGTTGCTTTTCCATACCTGACGGAATTGCTTCTCCCCCAGCCTGACTAATCATCCATTTGCCGTTCAACTCAGACAATTTAACAGCAGGCTCTTTTTTCTGCAATACAATCAGTGGACGTTTGGAGGAACCGTACAATGCCATATTATTTTCTCCTAATACTTTATATTTCTTTACCTGGCCTAATGCACTCAATACATTTTTCTCTACCGTCATATCAGGACAAGCCATACGCGTGCTGCCCAAAGCCCCCAAATCAATGGTACCGGGCTTAGCGTTCACATCGAACGACCCCATCATACGGTTACAACCACTATTTCCATACACTTTTCCGGTCTTTGTATCAAAACCAATAAAGGGAAACTCCTGATTGGGAGCAGGCACAACTGCACTTCCGTTAATCTCAATAATATTCCACTCTCCACCCAAAGAAGAAAGAGTTGCAACATTCTTAGTTGAAGCACAAGATGACATCCCCATCAAGGTAGCTGCCATACAAAGGAAAACAAATACTTTTTTCATTGCTATTTTTTGTTTAAGTTAATTTTTACGGAACAAAGATATGTAAAATAACTCAAAAGCAAACCTATTGTTTAGAAATAGCAATACTTTCCCCAAAGTATTTAGCAGGATTTTAATGTTTATCTGAGAATTAAGCCTTATATTTGCTCTTCGAAAAAATGATAATCATATTTAAAACTTTTGTAAGTAGAAGAAATGGGTAAAGTTCTTATTATCGGTGCAGGCGGTGTAGGTACCGTTGTTGCGCATAAAGTGGCTCAAAATCCGGATGTGTTCACAGAAATCATGATTGCGAGTCGCACCAAATCCAAATGTGACGCCGTTGTAAAAGCAATCGGTAACCCTAACATCAAAACCGCCCAGGTAGATGCAGACAGCGTGGACGAGCTGGTGACACTCTTCAATAGTTTCAAACCTGAAATTGTCATAAACGTGGCTCTTCCCTATCAGGATCTTACTATCATGGAAGCCTGTCTGAAAAGTGGAGTAAATTATTTGGATACAGCCAATTATGAGCCTAAAGATGTCGCTCACTTTGAATATAGCTGGCAATGGGCATACAAAAAACGTTTTGAAGAAGCCGGCTTGACAGCTATCCTCGGTTGCGGTTTCGACCCGGGTGTAAGCGGCATCTATACTGCCTATGCTGCCAAACATCATTTTGATGAAATTCAATACCTGGATATAGTAGACTGCAATGCAGGAAACCATCATAAAGCATTTGCAACCAACTTCAATCCGGAAATCAATATTCGTGAGATAACTCAGAACGGACGTTATTACGAAAATGGCGAATGGGTAACTACCCAGCCACTAGAAATCCATAAAGATCTCACCTACCCAAACATCGGACCGCGTGATTCCTATCTCCTATATCACGAAGAATTGGAATCTTTAGTAAAGAACTTCCCTACCATCAAACGGGCACGTTTTTGGATGACATTCGGGCAAGAATACCTGACACATCTGCGTGTTATCCAAAATATCGGCATGGCGCGTATTGACGAAGTTGAATACAACGGAATGAAAATCGTTCCGCTGCAATTTCTGAAAGCTGTACTTCCCAATCCACAGGATTTAGGCGAGAATTACGAAGGTGAGACTTCTATTGGCTGTCGCATCCGCGGTTTGAAAGACGGGAAAGAACATACCTATTATATATATAACAATTGCAGCCATCAGGAGGCTTACAAAGAAACAGGTATGCAGGGTGTGAGTTACACAACCGGCGTCCCAGCCATGATTGGTGCTATGATGTTCTTCAAAGGTCTATGGAAAAAGCCGGGCGTATGGAACGTAGAGGAGTTCGATCCCGATCCGTTCATGGAACAGCTTAACAAACAGGGATTACCCTGGCATGAAGTAATCGATGGCGACTTGGAAGTTTAAATTAGCGATTAATCAATAATCACCAATTACTAACCTCAAAACATTGAACAACGTGAATATCGGAGATAAAGCACCCGAAATACTGGGTATTAATGAAAAGGGCGAAGAAATCCGTCTGAGCAATTATAAAGGGAAAAAGATTGTACTATACTTTTATCCCAAAGACTCAACTTCAGGTTGTACAGCACAAGCCTGCAACCTGCGCGACAACTATGCCGACTTACGTAAAGCCGGTTACGAAGTTATCGGAGTTAGTGTAGACAACGAAAAGTCTCACCAAAAATTCATCGAAAAGAACGACTTACCTTTTACTCTAATTGCAGATACAGATAAGAAACTGGTAGAGCATTTCGGCGTATGGGGCGAAAAAAGTATGTACGGGCGTAAATATATGGGAACTTTCCGCACCACCTTTATTATTAGCGAAGAAGGGGTAATTGAGCGTATCATCACCCCTAAGGAAGTAAAGACCAAAGATCACGCCGCACAAATCATACTGTAGTGATTGATAATAAATCACTAAATACTAATATTAATCACTAAAATAATGGCAAAAAAAGACGAACTTAATTTTGAAAACGGAAATAATATGGCAGCAAGCGAAAAACTAAAGGCACTACAAGCTGCCATGGATAAGATAGAAAAAAGCTTCGGTAAAGGCTCTATCATGAAAATGGGAGACGAAAGTGTCGAACAAGTAGAAGTAATCCCCACCGGTTCTATCGGATTGAACGTGGCGCTGGGCGTAGGCGGTTATCCTCGTGGCCGTATCATTGAAATATACGGTCCGGAATCTTCCGGAAAAACGACATTGGCAATTCATGCTATTGCCGAAGCGCAAAAAGCAGGGGGTATCGCAGCCTTCATTGATGCCGAGCACGCTTTCGACCGTTTCTATGCGGCCAAACTCGGTGTAGACGTGGACAACCTCCTTATTTCACAGCCAGACAATGGAGAACAGGCATTGGAAATAGCAGAACAACTCATTCGTTCTTCCGCTATCGATATCATTGTAGTAGACTCCGTAGCCGCTCTGACACCGAAAGCGGAAATTGAAGGCGACATGGGTGATAACAAAGTAGGTTTGCAAGCGCGTCTAATGTCACAGGCGTTGCGCAAACTGACATCTGCCGTAAGTAAGACACGTACAACTTGTATCTTCATCAACCAGCTCCGCGAAAAGATAGGTGTGATGTTTGGCAATCCTGAAACAACCACCGGTGGAAATGCATTGAAGTTCTACGCTTCTGTACGCCTTGATATACGCGGAGGCCAAGCTATCAAGAATGGTGAGGAAGTTATTGGTAAGCAAACTAAAGTAAAAGTTGTAAAGAACAAAGTAGCTCCTCCTTTCCGCAGAGCTGAATTCGACATTATGTTTGGAGAAGGTATCTCTCGTGCAGGAGAAATCATCGACTTAGGTGCAGAACTAGGCATTGTTAAGAAAAGCGGTTCTTGGTTTAGCTACAATGATACGAAAATTGCACAAGGACGTGATGCGGCTAAACAAGTTATTCTAGATAATCCGGAATTAGCAGAGGAACTGGAAGGACTTATCTTTGCAGAATTGAGAAAGGATAAATAAAGTATTTGGATACCGATTCCCATAGTGTAACAGTACAGAAATAATATTACACATCGGATTAGTTATAGTAATACATCAGAGTCTGAACATATATTATATAGAAAATGCGGATGAAGTATCCGCATTTTCTATATAATATATGTTTCATTTATATCATTATGTAAGTTATATCATATTCCGATGCAGCACTCTTCTGCACAACCACATACTTATAAAATAAAATTACTACTTCATCCCTCTTCTTTTTTTCTGTAAGAATGGAATAAAAGCAGCTTCAAAAAGTAAATAAAAAATTCAAAGACAAATAAAAGTCATAAAGTTTACACGAAACTTGTAATTATCTCTATATAACCTAATCTTCTATATTATTACAGATTCATTTTTCTACTATTAATTGTTTAATTTATTTATGATATTTTTGTTTTATCAATTTATTTATGATATTTTTGTTGCACAATCGAACAAATCAATATATAACAAAAATTATGACGCTGATACCTTATATTTTAATTGCAATTCCAACATGCCTACTTGCCATTGCTGTATGGACCTATTTTGATTATCGTAAATATAAGAAAAAGAACTCGTTGATTCTTTTATTATTCCTTTTTTATCCGATGCTGTTGCATGCGCAATACACAGATCGCAATCATTGCAGCATTGCATTTACATCACACAAGAATCAACCGGGAACATTGGAACAGGTCAAAGACAATATGATTTTTCAATTCATACCGAATAACGACTTCTGGAAAATAATCATTAAAAATAATAATAGTGAAGATGCCCAAATTAACTGGGAAAAAGCCAGCTTCATTATCAACGGAAGAGCGTCCGGCATCAGTCTCCAACCTCACTCCACCGAGAGCAACCCTATGGATATAATCAAAAACAATTCTGAAATAACCCGTACTGTTACCGCATCCAAATTGATTGCAGAAAACAAAATCAATAGGATATACGATAAGCAAGATTTGAAGAAGGGCGGAAAGACCTCTGTCAGCATAACTCTTCCAATAGGCGTAGGCGACAAACCGCAATTCTTTCATATATTCAATTTTATAGTAACACAAGACAACTAACTATGACTTTTCAATATATCGTTGACCACTTGGGCAAGCCGCATTCTTGGTACGTCGTATTAACAGGTCCCCACGTTGAACTGGATATCAAAAGAAAATTAGAACAACAAGGTTTCATTACCTATGTTCCTTTTGATTCCATTCAGCGGCATTGGGCAGGACGTACAAAAAAGATACACATTCCAACAATAACGAGGTGTGTATTAGTATACACTACTAATGAAGAAATTCAAAGGATACAAAAGGAATATGTCATCTTACCTTTTCAAACCATTACGGCTTTATATCAAAGCCAATAAATCTTCTACAAAAACATGAATATAACATTAGTAACAATGGCTGTAGGATTGGAAAACAACAAACTATTTCAACACATCAGAAAGTTTTTTTTTCAAATTCAACCTTGCTAGATCTTCCGGTTTCAATTCTAACTCCACTAAAATTTTAGCAGTAGCAACATTATATACAGATTCTTTTACATCACAATTTGTCTGTCCTTCACGCAAAGAGTATAGCATGGCAAAATCATAATTCAACGCTCGCGAGACGTTATATAAAGTATCAGTATCAATACTTTTTCGTGTCAACATATAATCGACACTCTGAGGTCTAACTCCCAGTCTCCTTGCAAGTTCAGCCTTAGTAACCTGATTATCAGCCATGACATTCCTGATAATCTCGCCAATATATATATTACTCTTTTCCATTTCTATGAAGATACGAATTAATTAGTCAGGCTAAAACTACTTGAATAATAATTTATCTGATTATTTGTTTGAATTAATACATAATTTATTTGTTTTATCAATTAAATTATGATATTTTTGCCACATATTCACATAAATAAAAAAGATAATACATATAAGCTATGACATTGACTATTTATATTCTCATTGCAATACCTATTTGTATACTAACCATCCTTATATGGGCTTACTTTGACTATCAAAAATATAAGCGGGAACATCATCTCATTATTCTACTGTCATTTTTGTTTCCCACATTATCGCATGCCCAATATGTTGACAATGAAAAATGTTGTATTTCATTTAAAACGTATGAGAATCATCAAGGTATATTAGAATATATCAAAGAAAATGTAACTTATCAATTCATTCCGAGTAGCAATGCATGGAAAGTTACCGTCAAAAACAATACCAATGAAACAATATGGCTCAATTGGGAAAAAGCCAACTTCATTATCAACGGAAGAGCATCAGGCGTCAGTTTCTACCCCTCTACAACGGGCAAACTTCCCATGGAAAGCATCAATAGCAATCATGAAATAAACCGAGCAATTACTGCATCCAATCTAATTACAGGAAAAGGTATTGGCAAAATATACAATAAAAGAAGTATTAGAAAGGGACAAAAAACTTCCGCTACCATCATTCTGCCAATAAAAATCGGGAACGAACCGCCATTCTATCACACATTTAATTTTATAGTAACACAAGACAACTAACTATGACTTTCCAATATATTATCAATCACTTAGATAAACCACATTTGTGGTATATCGTACTGACTGGTCCGCACGCCGAACTGAGTACTAAAAAGAAACTGGAGCAACAAGGCTATATCACTTATGTTCCACTGGTTCCGGTTCGGCGTAGTTGGGCGGGATACATAAAAGAAATACACATCCCGGCGATAACGAGATGTGTATTTGTATATGCAACCAATCAAGAGATTCAAGGGATGCAAAAAGAATATACCATCCTGCCTCCTCAAACCATCACAGCTTTACATCAAAACCAATAAATATAAACCAGTGTACTGAAACTAATAACTATCCACAGCAATATACCTTGTACAAGCGGCTTAACCCCTACTGCTTTCAGGACATCACGCGACAAGGAAGCGCCGATAAAGAATAAAGTTATTGTCAATGTTTTACGGGCAATACTATTGATTCCCGCACCAATCAACATACCTGTTTCTGAAAGGCTCAGCACATAGGTATTGACAATCATTGCCAAAACAAAGAAGAAGATAAACCAAGGAATGCTAATCTTTTGTCCCTTACTCTTAAAAATAAATGAAGTCGCGATTGCCAATGGAATAATCCAAAGAGCACGAGTCAGTTTGATAGTAGTGGCAATCTTCAGAGCTTCTTCACCATAGGCAGCACCTGCACCAACCACCGAACTGGTGTCATGGATAGCAATAGCAGCCCATGTACCAAACTCTTGCTGACTCATATTCAAGGCATGCCCTATTGCAGGAAATATAAACAAAGCCACTGCATTCAAGATAAAAATCGTACCCAAAGCCACAGACATTTCACTATCTTTTGCTTTCAGCACCGGCCCCACAGCAGCAATAGCACTACCACCACAAATAGCCGTACCCGAACTGATCAGATAGGAAGTATCACGATCCACTTTCAAAAACTTACGACCAATGACCCAACCGATAAGTAACGTACCTATCACAGAGATAATCGTAAATTCCATTCCTTCCTTACCGGAAGCAAGTGAAGCCTGCAAGTTCATGCCGAATCCCAATCCTACTACCGAATACTGCAACAGATACTTGGACGTTTTTTTATTAAACTTAGGATGTGCCTGTCCGCATAGCAAAGCAAACGCCAGACCAAGGAATAAAGCTACCGGTGGAGTAACCCAAGCGGAATAAGCATGCATTCCCGGAATATAATCAAGAAATAGGAAGAAAGAAAGAATGATAAGAAGTGAAACGTAAATAATTTTGTTGTTGTCCTGCAAAAAAGGCAGATTAACACTTTTTGCAAATGTTCGAGTTGAAGCCATATTCTTTATTTTTATTATTATTTTTCCGGGCGCAAAGGTAGGCTTCTTTCCTCAATCACACCAATCGTTTCTACTTATACACTATAATTTATTGTTATAATGCATTGCAAACTGCATGAATACTTGCGCCAAGCCGCTTTCCTGTCCCTGAGGTTGCGCAAAACTAAAGTCGCGCAACATAGGCATATCCTTAATTTCAACAACACGCAATTGCCCTGAATACAGTTCACGAGTAATGGAACGGATGGAAACAATCCCTAAACAATCCGTATGCTCCAAAAACAACTTGATACTTTCCGTACTTCCCAAATACATCAAAACCTGCAAAGAGGATAACTTTATATTATGTTGTTGCAAAGCGCGCTCGAAGACATCCAATGTCCCCGAACCTCTTTCGCGAAGCACTAAAGGCAGATGCAACAGTTCCTCGGGAGTTATCTCCTCCCCGATGGCAAGTTTACTACCCGTACGGACCACCGCCACCAACTCGTCTTTCAAAAAAGTGGTATATTTGATATTAGGCAAACGAAACACGCCTTCAACAAATCCCAAGTCAATGCGATGTTCCTGCAAAGCAGCCTCTATCTCTCTGGAATTGCCGTTCAGCAACGACAAATTAACATGAGGAAACTTACCGATAAAACTGGCGAGCAAAGGCGGCAATACATACTGGGCAACAGTAGTACTGGCCCCCAGCTTCAAACCGCCGGTGTACTCATTATGCAGCAAATGCATTTCATATTCCAGCCGTTTATAATCTTCCAGAATTCGTTCACAGTGTTCCAAAAGCAATTTGCCTGCCTCAGTCAACGAAATTCTGCTACCTTGCCGGTCAAACAGACGAGTTTGATAAGCGGCTTCCAGTTCTTGTATATGCTTGGTTATTGCAGGCTGGCTGACAAACAATTCTTGCGAAGCTTTCGTAAAGCTCAGGTTCTTCGCAACAGACTGGAACACTTTTAAACGAAAATCACTCACGTTACAATGAATTAGAACAATTAATTATTCTGCAAATCCTCACTCCTTATACCTAACGCCGACATCAACGGATATCCCAAAATCTCCCAACGGTAAGCAACCGGAGTTACCGGCTTTTCCATCCGGAAAAAAACAATGTCTTTTGCATTTCCTTTTTGTCCTGCACTTTCTACTGCCGACTCTTTCAGTACATTTTCAACTTCCTCACCATACTCTTCATTAAAAGGCACGACAATCAACTTTTTCACCTCGGCGGAATTCAAGACTATATGCAATAAATCAAGATACAACTCCCCTCGGGATACAAACCCTTCTGAAGACACAGCCATAAAACAAAATTCCCCTAAGGGACCTTTGAAAGCCATCCCATCCAATTCACTTTTCAAATCGGACGGCAAACAATCTTCCAGCTTCCCGGACTGCTCATCATACACCAAAAGTATTTGCACATCATTACTCCCCTCTTTCACCCCGGCATCCATTGCCAGACACATGGTAAATAGTGCCAAGTCAGCCCTCTGTAAAGAACGGCCCAGCAACGGTTCAAAATACTTTTTCAAGTCATTTATAACAAAATTCAGGTAGGCTGCATCTATCACCATTACCGTTTCGGAAAGTTTTATTCGAGTATTCTCCATAATTACATGTTTATTGCGGGAGTAAAGGTACAAAAAGTTTTGCAGATAAAAGCCATTTGTCATAAATCAGACATTTTGACATTCATTCTCTTCTATTAACTGATTTTTTGTCACATTTCTGCCACTGGCAAATCTTTTGCGCCCGTTCAGGTGTTATGAATCTGATAAAAATAGAAAGGAGAACAAAATATGAACTTTAACAACTTTACTATCAAAGCGCAAGAAGCCGTACAAACGGCTGTAAACCTGACGCAAACGCGGGGGCAACAAGCCATTGAACCCGTACACCTGCTTCAGAGCGTAATGAAAGTGGGCGAAAATGTCACCAACTTCATCTTCCAGAAATTAGGAATGAACGGACAGCAAATCGCACTTGTACTTGACAAGCAAATAGATTCATTACCTAAAGTATCAGGTGGAGAACCTTATCTAAGTCGCGAAACGAACGAAGTCTTTCAAAAAGCCACCCAGTACTCTAAAGAGATGAACGACGAGTTTGTTTCATTGGAACCCATTCTGCTGGCTTTGCTCAATGTAAAGAGCACCGCTTCCACAATCCTCAAAGATGCCGGAATGACGGAAAAAGAATTGCGAAATGCAATCAATGAATTACGAAAAGGCGAAAAAGTAACGTCACAGTCCAGTGAAGACACTTATCAATCATTGGAGAAGTATGCCATTAACCTGAACGAAGCAGCTCGAAGCGGTAAACTGGATCCTGTAATCGGACGTGACGAGGAGATCCGCCGGGTGTTGCAAATCCTGAGCCGCCGTACCAAAAACAACCCTATATTGATAGGCGAGCCGGGTACAGGTAAAACAGCGATTGTAGAAGGTCTTGCCCACCGTATACTACGAGGTGACGTACCCGAAAACCTAAAAAACAAACAGGTATATTCACTGGACATGGGCGCACTGGTTGCAGGAGCCAAATATAAAGGTGAATTCGAAGAACGTCTGAAAGCAGTCATCAATGAAGTGAAGAAATCGGAAGGGGATATCATCCTGTTCATCGATGAAATCCACACATTGGTAGGTGCCGGTAAGGGAGAAGGGGCCATGGATGCCGCCAACATTCTGAAACCGGCCCTGGCACGCGGAGAATTGCGGAGCATTGGCGCCACCACCCTTGATGAGTATCAGAAATACTTTGAAAAGGATAAAGCGTTAGAACGCCGTTTTCAAATTGTCATGGTAAACGAACCGGATACGTTGAGCACCATTTCCATTCTTCGTGGTTTGAAAGAACGTTACGAAAATCACCACCACGTGCGGATTAAAGATGATGCCATTATCGCCGCTGTAGAACTGAGCAACCGCTACATCACCGACCGTTTTCTACCGGACAAGGCTATCGACCTAATGGATGAAGCTGCTGCCAAGCTCCGTATGGAAGTAGATTCCGTACCGGAAGAGTTAGATGAGATTTCACGTAAGATCAAGCAGCTGGAGATTGAACGCGAAGCCATTAAACGTGAAAACGACCGGCCCAAACTGGAACAAATCGGTAAAGAACTTGCAGAACTGAAAGAACAGGAAAAATCCTATAAAGCAAAGTGGCAAAGCGAAAAAACGCTGGTCAACAAGATTCAGCAAAACAAGATAGAGATAGAGAACCTGAAGTTTGAAGCCGACAAAGCGGAACGTGAAGGTGATTACGGAAAGGTTGCCGAAATACGTTATGGCAAACTGCAAGCCCTGAACCAAGAAATTGAAGAAACGCAACAAAAGTTGCACGAAATGCAAGGTGACAAGGCTATGATTAAAGAAGAAGTCGATGCCGAAGATATTGCCGATGTAGTTTCCCGCTGGACAGGCATACCGGTAAGCAAGATGTTGCAGAGCGAAAAGGATAAGCTGCTGCATCTGGAAGACGAGTTACACCAACGGGTCATCGGTCAGGACGAAGCCATTGAAGCCGTATCCGATGCCGTACGCCGCAGCCGCGCAGGATTGCAAGATCCCAAACGTCCTATCGGTTCGTTCCTCTTCCTCGGCACTACCGGTGTGGGCAAGACGGAGCTTGCCAAAGCGCTTGCCGAATTCCTGTTCGATGACGAAACGATGATGACACGTATCGACATGAGCGAGTATCAAGAGAAGCACAGCGTCTCCCGTTTGGTCGGAGCGCCTCCGGGATACGTAGGATATGATGAAGGTGGTCAGTTGACGGAAGCCGTTCGTCGCAAGCCCTACTCTGTCGTGTTGTTCGATGAAATCGAGAAAGCCCATCCGGATGTATTCAACATCTTACTGCAAGTGTTGGACGACGGACGTTTGACGGATAATAAGGGACGTACTGTGAACTTCAAGAACACCATTATCATCATGACCTCCAACATGGGAAGCGGATACATTCAAAGCCAAATGGAAAAGCTGAATGGTTCTAACAAAGAAGAAATTGTGGAAGAGACCAAAAAGGAGGTAATGAATATGTTGAAGAAGACCATCCGTCCGGAATTTCTGAACCGTATCGACGAAACCATCATGTTCCTGCCACTGACGGAAACGGAAATCAAACAGATCGTTGTACTCCAAATCAAGAGTGTGCAGAAAATGCTGTCCGGTAATGGTGTAGAACTTGAATTGACTGATGCCGCCATAGACTTCCTTGCCAATGCAGGATATGACCCTGAATTCGGCGCCCGCCCGGTAAAACGTGCCATACAGCACTACTTGCTGAACGACCTGTCCAAAAAACTATTGTCGCAGGAAGTAGACCGCAACAAGCCCATTACTGTGGATGCAAATGCCACGAAAAATGGATTGATATTCAGAAACTAAATAATAAAAACAGGAGATGTGTACCCCCAATAGCACATCTCCTGTTTTATTTTGATAGATAGCCATATTATCAGACTTAACCTACCATCCCCTCTTTCATCTTCGCAACAATATATCGTACATCATCTTCAGTCACCATCGGGCCACTCGGCAAACACAAACCCTGTTTAAATAACTGTTCACTAACCCCATTCGTATAAGCAGGGGTATCCTTATAAACAGGTTGCTTATGCATGGGTTTCCAAAGAGGACGGCTTTCAATACCAGACCTGTCAAGCCATACACGCATTGCCTCCACATTAAGATTAGGTTCACAAGCCGTATGCGCAGAGCAAACCTCATGTGTAACACCTGCAGCACCGCCAACAACGCCCTGAACCTTCTCCTCATAAGCATGCTCCTCGCCTACTACATGTAGTCCCTCATCCAACAATACCGTATTCAACCAATAGTTGCTGTCATAATCCGCAGAAGGATTGACATGTAACCTAATCCCCTTTACATCTTTCAACAACTCCTGATAAAGCGAGCAAACTACCTTATGATGATTGATATGATCAGCAGCCACAGTCATCTGGCCGCGACCGATACCGGCACAAATATTACTCATACGATAATTGTAACCGATACGTTCGTGCTGATAATAAGGATATGCCTCGCGGGCCTGTGTAGCATAGAACATGATTTCCTTCTTACTCTCAGCATCCGGACAGATCAATGCACCGCCACCCGAGGTGGTGATCATCTTATTACCGTTGAATGAAAGCACCCCAAATTTGCCAAAAGTACCACACATCCGACCTTTGTACCGACTTCCAAAACCTTCGGCGGCATCCTCTATCACCGGAATATCATATTTATCGGCAACAGCCATTATTTCATCCAGTTTGGCAGGCATGCCATACAGATAAACCGGCACAATAGCCTTCGGCTTCTTACCTGTCTTGGCAATACGGTCAGCTATTGCCATATCAAGCAGTTGAGGATCCATATTCCATGTATCCTCTTCAGAATCTACAAATACAGGAGTAGCCCCCAGATAAGTCACAGGATGGGATGATGCGCAGAACGTAAAACTTTGTACCATTACTTCATCACCCACGCCTACACCGCATGCTAAAAGTGACAGATGTACAGCAGCCGTACCGGCAGACAAAGCCACCACATGTTTATTCTCACCTACAAAAGTCTCCAAATCCTGTTCAAAGCCATTTACATTCGGACCGAGTGGAACAACCCAGTTTGTATCGAAAGCTTCGCGTATGAAGTCCTGCTCCTTGCCACTCATGTGAGCTAGGCAAAGATAAATTCGTTTGTCCATAAAATATATGTGATTTATAAAACTATATTTTTAATAATCTTACACCTATTTCCCACAGCCAATACCCCATCTGGAATATCTTTCGTTACGACCGAACCAGCACCAACAACGCTCCATTTCCCAACCTTCACACCAGGAATGATAGTTGAACCTGCACCAATCCATGTACCTTCCCCTATTTCTACATTGCCACAAAGCGTGCAATGCGGAGAAATATGGACAAAATCATTTAAGATACATTCATGATCAACTGAAGCACCAGTATTAATTATACAATGCTTGCCTATTTTGACTTCAGACTGTATTATTGCTCCTTGCATCACTACTGTACCCACATCTATTTTAGCTTCTTCTGAAATTATAGCCGAAGGATGAAAGGCTTTACCAAAAATAACGTTCACTCCCTCTGCTATTTTCTTCCTAACACTGTTATTTCCTATGCTGATAATCAATGGACCTCGGACTTCTCCCGAATGTAATACGGGATAATTAAGAAGTTGATAAAGCTTTTCACTATCATCAAATAATGCTTCAATAGGCTCATGATTAGCACGAAGAATATCAATGATCACTTTTGCATGACCACTGGCACCATATAAATACATTTATCTAAAGGATTAGTTATTTCCAGTAAAAGGCTCCATTGTTGCCGAAGTCTCAGAGCTGATCCCTTCTCTTACAAACACTTTCTTAATTGTTAAAACAATGATTCTCAAATCAAGTATAAAAGAGCAATGATCTACATACCAAACATCCAGCTCAAACTTTTTTGCCCAACTAATAGCATTACGTCCGTTCACTTGTGCCCAGCCCGTAATACCGGGACGAACTTCATGTCTACGTGCTTGCTCTTTATTATACAGAGGAAGATATTGAGGAAGCAAAGGACGAGGACCAATTAAAGCCATATCACCTTTCAACACATTTATTAATTGCGGTAATTCATCTACAGAAGTAGAACGAATCAACTTTCCCACCTTCGTCAAGCGCTGCTCGTCCGGTAATAAATCACCATTCACATCTCGTTCATCAGTCATCGTTTTGAATTTGATAACTTTGAATATCTTACCATTTCTTCCAGGGCGTTCTTGAGTAAAAAATGCTCCCGCTCCTTTATTAGCAAAATGTAGCCATAAAGTAATAAGAAATAATATTGGCCCAATAATAGCCAACATACAGAATACAATGATAAGATCTATCAATCTCTTGAAAAAAGAAGAATACATACTAAAAAATGTACTTACAAATCTATGATAGCCATGCTTCCCGTACCTTATCTCAAATCAAAATCACTCAACAACTGATTCTAAAAATGAAACGAATTCATTTCCTAGCTGTGCCCTCGAAAAATGGGATTCAGCAAAACACCTGGCATTTTTACCACAAGATACTCTGTAATCTTCATTATCCAATAAACTTATCAATCCAACTGCAAATGCTTTAGCATCATTAGGAGTAACAACAACACCCAAATGATTTTCTTTAATCATATCAGCAAGCCACCCAGGATAATTATTCAAGACAGGTAACCCTGACGATATATAATCAAAGAATTTATTAGGAGAGGTACCATAATAGAAAGCTGGAACATTGGCCAAAACCATTAAACCTACATCAGCAGAAGCAACCAACTTATTTAATTCTGTTTTAGGCATAGGTGCATAGAATTTACAATTATCCAACTGCTCTTTTCGAGCTCGTTCCATCAAATGCGGTTTCACTTTACCATCTCCAACAAATACCAGCACAATATCATCTCTTCCCATATCCTTTAAAACAGCAGCTGCATCTAAAATAGCATCTAAACCATTCGCAACCCCATGCGCTCCTGTAAAGATAACCACTTTATCTGTAGGTTTTACTCCTTCTAACAACAAATTATCACGTAAGGATGGTTTGAAAATTTCTAAATCACATCCATTAGGAATCATTGCTATAGGTTTATTAATCTGGCTTCTTTTTTTTATCCCCACACAAATACCAGGAGAAAGCCCTATACAAGCATCTGCACAATGATAACTCAACCATTCCAAAGCACTCATGCCCCATAACCAAAAAGGGTTCCTCATACCCAAAGCTTTAGGCAATTCGGGCCATAAATCCCGGACCTCAAAAACAAATTTCTTCTTTCTAAATAATTTCATTACAATTCCTGGAATACCTGCCGTAAGAGGTGTTGAGGTCGCAAAAAGCAAATCGTAATCCTCTTTTAAAGCTATTGAAATTCCTCTCCAAGCAAATTTCAAAAAAGTCCAAGCCCTCTTATCAATCCCATCTTTATTAGAATATGGTAGTGCTATTTGAATAACTCTTATGCCATCTATCATCCCTTGATGAATTCCTTTCACATTAGTTTCCGGTAGACTTAGCTTTGCCGTTTCACCGCAAACCATACAGACCGAATGCCCTTTTGCTATTAAACGTTGCGCTAACTCATACGAACGTGTACCACCAGCTTGAGTAGGAGTCGTAAAATGTTGATGAAAATATAGAATTTTCATATTTTATATTAATCTAATTGTAGTTTTTATTTCATTATCTTTTGTCTGTATTACTATTTCATTACATTTTTCTTTTATTCCATAGTAATTAGCACAATAATTTTCTTTTATAGAATAATTAAGCCCTTCTGCATTAATATCTAAATTTTTACAGTTTGTATGCCATAGCTGCCGCATAAACATTGCGTTCGGCTTATGCTCTATTATGTCTACACATATCCAAACCAATTCATTCTTCCGCTTTATTAATTTCCTATAGTGTATTATGTCTTTACCTAAATATGAAAAACAGGCTACTTTTCCTTCAAAAATATAGGATATTTCTGTTTCATAGAGTGATGCATCTAATGCTTGCGACCAGTTATACCAAACAAATCTCTCTCCCTTAAGCATTTGGTCTAAATTATCAAGCATAATAGTATTATGAGATTCTGTTCCCATAAAATATTTTATATATTTCTTTTCTGTATTGTATTTATATGATCCCCCATCTAACAATATATTTTCACCTTTATACCAAATATCTATATGCAAATTATCAGCTTGCGAAGGACGTTCTTTATACTTTCCACATCTTATAAAAGTCAAGACATCTTTCTCCCTTATAATATAATAGCCTCCATTCTTAAATGTGACATTCCCCTGCTTTCTTTCAATTTTAGGATACAGACAACGCTTTAAATTCTTTCTGTTATAGAACCAATCTCTATCTTCAAAAGTAATAGCATATAGATTTTGCTTAGTCAACAAAAAATGTAAAGCATCTAACTGTGGACGATAATCTCTATAATCACAATCATTCAATCTAAAAAATAAAGCCCCATCATTTGCACCATAATTTGGTAAATACCCACTTAATTCATCTTGGCATTGGTACAAAAAGTTCAATGATTGATAACTCCGCTCATACACCTCTTTACAAAATAATTCACCATTATTGTCTGCAACCGCTATAGCCAAAGTGAGTAATTGAACAACAACCCGGTGGTAGTTCATACTAAACTGTAAAAATGTACCATCCTCCGCTATTTGATATTTGATTTCTTCCTCAAACCATTTCTTTCCTTTTTCTTTCCACTCTTTAGCGTCTGGAAATTGAGGAAACAATAGGCCTATTAGATATAAGGTCAATGTCTCTGTTATGGCATGATTATTGCGAACCGCAATTCTTGAAAAATTAATATTCGTACGAACGTGCTTCATTTGTCCATAAATCGACCTAATAAGCAAGTCAAAAACTTCTTCAGTCAATGCTTTATCTGTCCGATAGTAATAAAGAGCAAAAACCCAATTCAAAATGCGTAAAGAAATCTCTTGGCTACATTTATAATTAGGACCACAATTCAGAGGATTTTGATGAATCCAATCTATTATTTGAGTAAAAACAAAACTTGCATGACTTTTGCCTGTTTTTTGATCATATCGAATAATATCATAAAGAAATGAGAAACGAGACTTTTCCCATACGTATTTAATATCCCCGATTTCAGGTATAAAATCTTCAATTTCTGTCCAATGCTTTGAAACATTATATTTATAATTTGTATCAGGATTTGTCAACCAATCATAATCCTTACCAAGATTATACCAAAGGGAAGAAAAAAAACAGTACTCCCCATCTTGCATTCGTCTCACTCTTTCAGACAGAGATGTAATATTGACATCTTTTATTACTACATCTTTTCTATCTGAAAACAAAAATGGAATAACACACTTTCTCCAATCGTCTAACGATAAATATGCTTCATTTTCCAAAAAAACTGGATATTTTATTTTTAGCACACCACTTCTACGTCGCAATTCATATTGACAACGAAATAAAAAGTATCTCATTCCCATATTACGAAGTAATTGAATATACAAATAAAATTTCTTCATGAGATTATTTTTTCTCAAGGCTCTATTTCAATCCATTTATTCAGTTTCAAACTTTCAATACAAGCAAAAGATGCTTTTGTTGTATTGATTATAGAACAAAAAGGAATCAAAGCTTCTCCTCCTCTTAATATTCTTTCATTTAACAAAGAAAATTGAGTCGTATGTCCTTTATCCATACTTTTCTTCATTTTAGTAAATCCTTTACAACCGTATCCTTTCAGTTCCCTCCAATTATCTAGAACCAAAGTTTTTTCTTGAGTATATATTTCCACACGTTCTTTTGAATAAGACTTACTTCCATTTGCAAAATAATTTATCACTGCATTAGACCCATCTTTATATCTTAATAAAATACTTGCATTATCAGTATTCTCTTCAGGATTTTCACCCATTGCATTCATACACACCGAAGTAACGATGCTATCAGTGAGGAACGAACATAAATCTATGAAATGACAAGCTTCACCAATTATACGTCCACCACCCGTTTTTAGATCATGTACCCATACTTCAGAAGGAATAAAGCCCGCATTCATAGTAGCTATTATATTCTTCACTCCCTTTCCTGCAAGTTCTTTCATTTTTACTGCAAATGAAGAGAAACGCCTATTGAAACCAACAGTCAACGTTACTCCATTTTTTTGCGCCATTTGATATGCAGTGACTATTTCACCCAGTTCTTTTTGATTTAAGCACAATGGTTTCTCAACAAATACATGCTTACCAGCATATAACGCATCCAAAACCATTGGAGCATGAAGATTATGCCGGGTAGTTATCATAACTAAATCTACTACATCGTCTTTCAGAATCTCATGATAATCAGAAGTCGCTCTTTTTGCACCAACTTTTTTTGCCAAGATCTTTGCGGATAATCCTTGCGCACTTGCAATATAACGAATACATGCCTTTGATTTAGTTAAAGCTGGAAGCATTGTGGCTGAGGTAAAGTTCCCAGCTCCAATAATTCCAATTTGTCCTTTCGTTCCTGTGAAATTTAATGATGTGACTTCAACTACTGTACGCATTTTGCTATCACTCGGATATTTTATAATAGAAGCTATTGAACCATGCTTTCGCATGTCACCATATATTTCCTTATAATTATCTAATTTTACCTCTTCTGTTATCAAAGATTTTACATCAATCCTCCCCATAGCTATGGCTTGCAAAACAGTCTCAAAGTTTCGTTTTTCAGTCCAACGAACAAAAGGTAACGGATAATCTATTCCTCTATTCTCATAATCGTCATCATAACGTCCTGGACCATAAGAGCAAGATACCTGAAATGACAATTCTTTTTTATAAAAATCATCTCTGCGAAGACCTAAGCCAATAACTCCAACAAGTACAATACGCCCTTTTTTTCTTGACATCTCCGCAGCTTGATGTATTACCTCATCTGTTTTTGTTGATGCTGTTATCAGAATAGCATCCGCACCATAAGATGCGGTTTCTTCCAACACATACTTTACGGGATCTGTACCTTTTGTAGGATTAATACCAATAATATTTTTTTCTCTTGCTAACTGTACTTTTTCCTCATCAAAATCTATACCAATTACTCTACAACCATTGGCTTGCAACAGTTGAGCCGCTATTAAACCTATCAATCCCAAACCTATCACAACTACTGTCTCACCCAATTGTGGATTAATTAAACGGATACCTTGTAATCCAATAGAACCTATTACCGTAAAAGCAGCTTCCTCATCCGATACATTTTCCGGTATCTTAGCTACTAAATTCTTTGGAACACATACATATTCAGCATGTTGCCCATTAGAAGCGACTCTATCACCAACCTTAAACTCTGTTACTCCATTTCCTATAGCAACTACCGTACCAGAATTACAATAGCCCAATGGTAAGGGATGTCCCAATTTATTAAATACAGCTTCTATTGTAGGTTGTACTCCATCAGTTTTTATCTTATCCAAAACTTGCTTTACCTTATCCGGTTGCTGGCGAGCTTTATCTATCAGACTAGCTTTCCCAAACTCTACAAGCATACGTTCTGTTCCCAAAGACACTAACGAGCAAGAGGTTTTAATTAATACACTTCCCGATTTCACTTGTGGTACAGGTACTTCTTCAAGTATAGTCTGCCCCGATTTCATATCTTGAATAATCTGTCTCATAATCAACTATACACCAATAATAATATTCTCTATTTTAATTCTGCAATAATTTTATCATAGAATTGAATTAATGCTAAACCTTTCAGATTTAGCATTACATGCTTCCTTTCATTCTTCAATTTTGAAAGATTCTTTAATACAATAAACAATTCATCCATATCATTTCGTTTCACTGTATATACTCCATGTGGTCTATCTACTACATCAGTGGCTACTACACTTAATCCAAAATCTAAAGCTTCATGTATAGACAAACTATCTCCATCTGTTGAAGTATAGCGAATAAAACAATCCGCATAGTCAAACACTTTTTGAAATGAATGAGGACTATCTAATATTAGAATATTTTTAGGCAATAAATAATTTTTCTTTTTATACGTCCCCGAAGGATCTGAAATAACTAATCCCCAGCTTGGTCTTTCAGAAAAAAAAGCTATTAATTCCGATACTCCATAAATTTCTTGACCATATTTATCTAAAGAGTAATTATAAGCATTTGTTATACATACAAAAGAGCACTTCGTTCGTAATATTACAAGTTCGGATTTCATCCCATTTTCTAAATCAGGCTCCTCAATAGAGGGTATATAAGCTGATAACAAAGTAGCTTTAGAATTATACTTGATTGCCACCTTCAGACTATGATTATTTATCACAATAGGATAGGTGCACAACTTGACAGAATAAAAATCCAAGCAATTCATTACAAAATGAAAACGTCCCAAATCTCCATGATATGTTATCAATGAAATTTTATGTTGTACTAAACAACATATAGCAAAAAAGACTCTCAATTTTGGTGAAGAAGTATGTAAATGAATAATATCATTTGCACTAATTGCTTTAATAAAAGAATATATAGTAAAATTATTCAAATCATAAAAAGTATAGTCATATCCCAATTTATCAATCAATTTGACCAGTCTATCTACATGTATTGTCACTCCACCAATAGGAAGAGGCCGTTTACCAACTATCAATATTTTTTTTCGCATATTTCAATATAATATTTTTTCACCGCATATACTAATGAGAGCAGAATTGCAAAAATTATATATTCATAAAACGCTATCATATTGAAGAACAAATCAAACCACCCCAAGGTTAAAGCTGCCAAACAAATACAATATAAGAATAGTGCAAATTGATTTTTCTTCAATGAACAAACTAACAATAAATGTCCAACAAGACTATAAACAATTACAGTAAAGATCCCCCCCCAAATACCTCCATAAATAAATATTGTTCCGAAAAAAGTTTTCACATTTGATTCCATTCCTGGACCGACTGCTGTCCACAAATCACTATATACTTTTTCTAATGGAATTCCCATTAGCTTATAATAGAAGTTAACAACAGGCATAAAAAGTGTCTCTACTGAAATATCAATAGGAGCATTTATCTTACAATATTGCGAGAAACTAGCAATACTAGAAACAAAATAAAAGAATGTATGATTAAATATAAAATTCCAAGGAGCCGCATAACCAAAAACGATACTATATGATATAAAAAAAACGAACAATGAACTTATTACCAACAGTAATAAATGAAATATCTTCATGCTCTTATTTAAGATTATTTTACGAATTATAATTACGGACAATAATACAAGCACGATCGAACCTTTTGTTGAATAAGCCACAGCATAAAAAACAGTAGATAAAATAACGAACCACTTTAATATGATATTTCTTTTTAATACTATATTATCAGCACAAATGAACCATAAAATGACAAATCTTAAATATACAGCCATATGGGCTATCAAGCCTGTTCCACAAAAGTCTTTAAATTCATCAGAACCTATAGGAGCTATTTTAATAGCAGCATATACAAGTCCCAAATCTACTAACAAGGCTATGATAGAACTAAAAATCAAAGCATCTTGAGGTATATATATTTTTTGTTTAAAAGGCGTTTTATTATTTATCGTTTTTCTTAATAGACATAAGCTCAAAATATAGCCCACTAACCAATACAAAGCCAGACCTATGCACCATATATAAACTGAGGGTAGATATAAGGAATAGAAATTAAAATTATCAGCAAATAATATAAATACAAAAACAATACATAGATAAGGAACTGACAAGAAAATGGTAGGTGTATAAAATGTACCATACATTTTCCTATCTATTGCAATAAACAAAAGAGTTTCCAATGTTAGTAAAAGAACAGGCATTATTTCTTACCTCTAAATGATCCTTTCAATAAATATTGTAGCCACAAAGACAATCCTGATAACTGAAACCTCAACTTAAAAAGATCAGCATCATCACTAATACCTATTACTTTCAATTTATACAAATGTGTATTTTTATCATTCCAGCCAGCATCCGTTGTTCTAGCTGTCTTATAACCAGCTAACTTAACACATTCAATTGAATAATTATTATAATCTCCATTCGGATAGGC
Organism: Bacteroides eggerthii; assembly: GCF_025146565.1. Taxonomy (NCBI): domain Bacteria; kingdom Pseudomonadati; phylum Bacteroidota; class Bacteroidia; order Bacteroidales; family Bacteroidaceae; genus Bacteroides; species Bacteroides eggerthii. The sequence goes on from NZ_CP102258.1 coordinate 3,400,578, forward strand.
AAAATGTTCAATAGGGCAATCACACAATTTTTCTAATTCTTTTTTAGAATGAGCTATCTCATCCCATTGTTCTTCTTGAGTGCATTGGGGTAATATAGGATGTATACGGGTATGAGACCCAAAAATCACATATTTTTTTAATCTATTAATATCATCTTTTGTTAATCCATGAGGCGGACTTACCACCATCTCAGGATAATAAAGTTTTTTATCTTTCAATAACCGTAATCTCTCTTTATTCGTGCATTTTTTATAACATACTACTGATTGTTGTTTTAAGCATTTCCACCAAAAAGGATGATTCGTAGCTACAACTTGGGAACATAAATAGATTACTGGTGTCAAGTTGTATTTTTTTATTAATGGCAACAATTCTACATTGCCTTTATGCCCATCATCAAAGGTTATAATTAAAGAATTATTTGGAAGATTTACTTTTGACAAAAAATCATTCATTGAGATTATAACATACTTCTTCATTAAATATTCTATATGCGATAAAAACACTGCTACTGTAGGATTATGATAAGAAATAATTGTCACTTTTTTACGATTCCAGAAACGAAAAAGTACATCTATATGCAACCAAGCAAAAATCAACATAAATATATATTTCATTATTTACATAGTTTTAGAGTTTGTAAAAATATATATTTACTAAAATCATTTTTTTTTAGTAGCCTAAATATTTCTCTCTGAATGGTAAAACATTGCATTAATGATGCCCCATAATTACATTTTAATGTAAACACAGAAAATACACTATATATACATACAGAAACTATCCATAATAATTTATTTTGGTATTCTTTTAAATCTGCCAGTCTTATGGCATAATGATAACAAGCCTTTCCTATATTATTATTTGATATTTTATTTTGAGACAAGCTCACTTTATGATAAATCACAGAAGAATATAAACAAACTTTTTTTAACGATTTCTTTTTTAATCTTAAAGAGAACTCAAAATCTTCTTCTCCAAAGAAAAAACGCTCAGTCAATTTCCCTGTGCGATTCATATCAAAAAGAAGTGCACAACCTGTTGCATAATCAATTTCTTTATATCCCGTCTGAGGTACATTCTGTATATGTTCATTAGAATAATAATAGAAACGAGCACCATACCAAGTAATTTTCCCCCCACAATTCCATATACGATTTGAAGGATCAAATAAACGAATCTGAGGAACAAATGCAGTAAACTGAGAATGTTCTAATGCAAAAGAGAACAGTTTAGAAATTGCATTTTCTGCTATTTCTGTATCGTTATTCAACAATAAGACATATTTATACCCGAGTTTTTCAACATAGTCTAATGCCACATTATTCCCAGCCGCAAATCCTAAATTATCTGAATTTCTAATAAGTACGATTTTATCTTGGCTATCAATACTCAACAATTTTCTTTCAGTGTCTACTTCTCCACCATTTCTTGCTTGCTGTTCATCATAGCATACACACATTAAATAGTGACTTTGGCAATAAGACTTCAATAACTCATATTCATTTTGTTCTGAATGATTATCAACTAGAATAATGGTATAATCTATACCCACCTCATTTTTCAAAGATATGAGACAATCTTTAGTATAATTATAACCATTCCAATTTAATATAATAATGTAAAGTTTTTCCATCATGAAATTATTCCTCTATTTTTTTCAATTCTTTCCATATTAGAATAAGTAAAAGTATTTCAGATACAATCATAGAAATGGCAGCACCTCTATCTTTCAAGACAATCGATAATAAAGAGCACAGTACTAAACTAAAAAAACCTGCTTTCCACACACAAGCTACAAACTTTTTAGAATATCCCATATTTACTAAGCCTATTATGCCATAATAAAAATTCATACCACCAAATAATATGACGAAAGCCATTATTTGTATGTCTAATATAGATTTATAATAACTCTCATCTAAAAATGTCTTCACTAAGAACGGAGAGATACATATAAGCATCAATGATATAACAAACAATACAGAAGAAAAAAAACGACCTATTTTATAATAAGATTCTACTCCTTTATTACTAGATATTTTTCTACTAAAAAAAGGATAGATTGCATTTACAAAAGGAGAAGTCAACGATTGGAATGCCTTAATTACTTTCTCTGCAGGAGCATACACGCCTACCACTGAGTAATTTGTGAAAAAGCCTAATAAAAGGATATTAGACTCACGATAGAAATTCATACCAATTGTCGAAAGAAAAAGATACCATCCATCTTTTAACTCCGTATATAGCATTTTTTTATGAGGAATCCTAAACTTTATATGTAAATGAAAAAAAACAACATACAATGAGATAATAGCTCCTATAATATATCCTAATCCCTGCAAAAGTAAAACATCACTATAATCATGTGTTTTACGAACTAATGCAAAAATCAGTAACACTGACATTAATCGAGACAAAAAAGAAATTAATGTTATAAATTTCATTTTCTCAAGCCCTTGATACAACCATAATGGCATTATGGTCTGCCCCCAAACTAATAATATCCCACATGAATATAAAGTAGCCTCATCTTTAAAAAATGGAATAAATAATACAAGAAAAGTAACTATCAACGAAACCAAAATATTAAAAATAAAACGTAGTAACATAATAGAAGAATATATTTCTTCTAACATTTTATGATTATCGCGTATAAGGGATACTTTTTTAGTTGCTGAATATTCAAAACCATATGAGACAAAAAGAGTAAAATAATTCATTATTGTATAAGCATAAATATATATTCCATATTTTTCTACTCCCAATACCATAGTTAAATAAGGTATTAAAATAATAGGAAAAATATAGTTCGCTATATTCAAAACAGATAATGAACAAAAATTTTCAAAAACTCTACGATATTCTTTTTTAAAATACATAATTCATAACAAAGTGAGTTATCCTATCACATGCAAATCCATCTCCATAAGGATTGACAGCTCCACTCATTTTATCATAGTATACTTCATCGTCCAATAAATTAGATACTTGATTTATAATCTTACAATAATCAGTACCTACTAGCTTCACAGTTCCGGCCTCCAAAGCTTCTGGTCGTTCAGTAGTATCTCGCATTACCAACACAGGTTTCCCTAACCCCGGAGCTTCCTCTTGAATACCTCCACTATCAGTCAATACAATGGTTGATTTTTCCATCAAGTAAACAAAAGAAAGATACTCCAAAGGTTCTATAAAAAACATATTATGCAAAGTAGTTAAGTCTTCACCAAAAACCTCATGAATCGGTTTACGAACATTAGGATTCAAATGCATTGGATAAACAAAATCAACATTAGGATATTTTAATGTCAGTGCTTTGATGGCCATACACATTGATATAAAACTATCACCAAAGTTTTCTCGGCGATGACCAGTTATCAGTACAAGTTTCTTTCCACCACATAAACGATTCACATCATAGCCCGATTGTTGTAGAATATTCTCCAATTCTTTATCCAGTTGCTTGTTGTTCTTTATCTTATTCACTACCATATAAAGTGCATCGATTACAGTATTACCTGTCACTGTTATAAAAGAATTATGGATACCTTCTTTCAGCAAGTTCTGTCTGCTCAAAAGTGTGGGAGAAAAATGATAAGTAGCAATACGCCCAGTTATCTGACGGTTCATTTCTTCAGGCCATGGACTATAAATATTATGTGTACGAAGTCCCGCTTCAATATGCCCCACCGGAATTTGTTGATAAAAAGCAGCTAAAGCTGCGGCGGTAGAAGTAGTTGTATCACCATGCACTAAAACTAAATCAGGCTGGGATTCTTGCAGTACTTCCCTCATACCTGTCAAGACACGAGCTGTTACATCATACAAATCTTGTCCCTGCTTCATAATATCCAAATCGTAATCAGGAACTATATCAAAAATGCGCAGTACTTGATCAAGCATTTCACGATGCTGACCGGTAACGCACACTATAGTTTGGAACTCTTCCGGATATTTCTGAAATTCTTTTACCAAAGGAGCCATCTTTATAGCTTCAGGACGAGTCCCGAAAACCAACATAACTTTCTTCATGCTATAAGGGATTAATTATTTCTTATAAATTCCGCAAAAGTCAAGAATTACTTTCCTGTCATTATATGGCAGGGATTTAAATACAGAATGGGCAACCAGAAAAACGACTATATCAGCCCTCTCATAGGCTTCTTTATAGTCTGTAAGTTTAAATACGTTGTGTTCCTGCACATTAGGTTCTACTATATAAATATTGGCATTATTACAGCTTTGCATCACCTTAGTTGTAATATATTTTGCAGGAGCCTCGCGCAAATCATCAATATCCGGTTTAAAGGCCAATCCCATCATAGCAATAACCGGTTTACAATGATGTTCCAACTCAAACTTCAACATCGCATTTTGCACTTTCTCGGCACACCAAAAAGCCTTATAGTTATTGATCTCACGAGCTGTAGAAATAATCTTAGACTCCATAGGAAAATCTGCAGTAATGAAATAAGGATCTACCGCAATGCAATGCCCACCGACACCACAACCAGGCTGGAGTATGTTGACACGAGGATGTTTATTTGCCAAGTTTATCAACTCCCAAACATTTATGCCAGCCTTATCACATATCAATGAAAGTTCATTAGCAAAAGCGATTTGTACATCACGAGAAGAGTTTTCTGTTAATTTACACATTTCTGCCGTTTTACAATTTGTGCGATGAAGTGTACCTTGTACAAACTGGCTATAGAATTCAATCGCTTTATCAGTGGATGCCTCATTCATACCGCCAATAACACGATCATTATGAACTAATTCATGAATTACATTCCCTGGCAGCACACGTTCCGGACAATAAGCAATATAAATTTTATCTTTCAACTCCGGGCGTAATTCAAAAATCAGATTAGCCATTTTATCAGTAGTACCCACTGGAGAAGTTGACTCAATTACATATAAATCTCCTTCTTTTAAGAAAGGGATAACAGTACGAGTAGCTGCTTCTACATAAGAAATATCCGGTTCATGATCACCCTTAAAAGGAGTTGGCACAACCATAAAATAAGCATCACTAACTTCCGGAGTGATTGAAGCCTTCAATTGACCGGACGAAATTACCTCTTGTAGTAATTCTTGCATACCGGGTTCAATGATATGTAATTTACCTTGGTTAGTCATTTCAACCACTTTAGGATTAATGTCAACACCGGTTATTTGAATACCGTGTTTAGCGGCAATAATAGCTGTGGGCAAGCCGATATAGCCTAAACCCATAAAACAAGCTTTCATGATAATATGCTTTAAAAAATTAATTTATTTCATAATTCCTATACAATAAAAAGGGCCATATCCATCATTAACTCTACTCATCTACATATTCCCACGGATAAGGATTATCCACCACATTCTGAAATTCTTCAATAGCTTCTTGTTGTTCAGCAATAAGTATCTTTTCATCCCAACCAGCAATAATTTTACGTGCATCATCAGCCAAAGGCTCATCATAAACTTCACCATAGCAAGCAGTAAGCAAACGAAGTTTCAATAATGATACGGGAAGAACTTCAAGAATATCCCAACAGCGATTCAAAATCTCCTGAATATGTTCCTGCTTTTCACCATGATCAATAAACGAAGCATTGTAGCCCATCAGAAGAGCAAGGCAGACATTAGCCTGTTCTTCAACAGTGGAACCTTTGAAGCCAGAATTATACAAAGCTGTGGTCATACGGTAAACCTCACCGTTACGACGGGAAAGATCATCGCTGTAGACGGGACTGCCGTCCATACCCAAATACATCAGGTCGTGCGCGGCACGCTGAAGGGAAAGAGTTTCTTCAGAAAGAGACATAATGAATTATAAATTATGAGTTATGAATTGACAACTGTAAAACGATCTACAATCAATTATTTGATTACTTCTATCAGTTCAGGATGGATAGTAGCCATGGCAACGGCAATCACACCCTGAATCTCAATGACAACACGACGGTCACGTGCTCCCTTCACTTTCAGGAAGATACCTTCCTGACCCTCGAAGTCACCACCTGTGATACGGACTTTTGTTCCTTTGGATAAGTTTACCTCTTCGGGCTGGAAGTACAGAAGCTGGTCGCTGTAAGTCCCCGCCACTGCTATGAAACGACGCATCTCATTATCCGGGATGATGATTTTCTCACCACTGCGGGTATCGGTGATATATTGTAAATAAGTAACTTTAGACTTGACACGTTTCAGAGCAGAAGGACAGGCATGAACAAATATCAGATTGTGTATCACAGGAACCAGAATACGGACCTTCTTACCTTTCTTAACCGTCACCTTATACTGCATGGGGACGAAACAATCCATATTCTCCTTGCCAAGTAAGCGTACAGCATCCGGCTCTCTGCGGTAGGTGGCACGCATGGCATACCATAATTCGGTCTCTTTCTCTGTTTCCATTTATAGGCCAGTTTCAGAAAAGGGCGTTCTCCCGGGGCTTTGAAACCCTCGCAGATGCTTGAATTCCAATCAATTGCAGACACTTTATATAGAATACGGCAAGCTTTGTGCCCCTCTCACCTATGATTGCTCTGTAGTTGTACATTTTTGTACAAGTAAACTACTGTAAACAAACGGATTATAACACAAAAACTGTTTTTTAGACGTTCGTTTAAAAAACGTCAATATTTTAGAAAAGAGAAGGGGAAGAAACACTTAGAAATTTGCAAAAAATAAGGATTGATGAAGTTCGGTTCAATGAACTAATAAACAATACGTTATGCCTATAACCGATATTTTATGAAAATATTTTTATTGAACATTTTGCTTGTTTCAAAAATACAGGTTATCTTTGCGTCCATTAAACGAACGTTTAAAAAACACCTTTTATCATTCACATATTTTTCTGAAATACAAATAATTGCCAACAATTACGCATATTTTCCGCTATCTAATTTAATTCAAAGTCCGCCCACTTCCTTATGAAAAGTGAACTTCGTCATTCATGACATTTTGCGTCGTTAATTATTTGTATTAAAACAAGAATTATTATGTACAAGAAAAAGATAAAAGCACAGAATAAAAAACTGCAAAAGACAATAGCAACAGAAAGTTAACATCAAGACAGATAAGATGTTAACTAAACAGGTGTGAAGAAGTTAACTAACTATATACTTAAAAGTTAACTTCTTGCATCTATGAAGTTAACTACCGCAAAGTCATGCCAAGCAATTCCTCCAATGTACCATTAAAGACATTCAGATCGACTTCTTCTTCAATGCCCGGAACATTGCCCACATCGGTATGTTGCCAAAAGTGCCATTTACCTTCATACTTTACGGAATCAACGTAATAATGGGCTATCCAATAAGGATAAGAATCGAAAATAGAATCGTTTAAATAACGCTTCTTGAATTTATAGGAAGTGTAAAGAATCGGCTTTACGCCATAATGTGCCTCCACTCTGTCGAGCCACGTTTTAACAGCGGCCTTCAGTTCCTGCGGTGATTTCTTTCCCGTAGTTTCCACATCAAGAACGGGCGGAAGATCTCCCTTCGTCAATTGCACAGTGTTAATAAAGAAATCGGCCTGTTTATGTGCGTCTGTCTTAGGCAGAAAGTAATGATAAGCGCCCCGGATAAAGCCGTATTTTCGTGCCTGGCCGAAATTTTCGGTAAAAGTTTCATCCCCATGATCACCGCCCTCGGTAGCTTTCATAAAGATAAAGTGTATAGGAAACTTTGTCTCCTTATTACGAAGGAGCTTATTCCAATCTATAACACCCTGATAATGGGAAATATCAATGCCATGCACTTCGTAACTGCAAGGCATACATACCCCATAGCCTTTCAATCCGTAGCAAGGCTTCCAACGATAGGCGTAAGGACGAATAAAAAACCAATAAAATCCAACAGAAAATACCGCAACAATGCCAAATGCCAACAGATTGCGCAACCATACAGGCATGGTGCGAGACGTTGCCTGTTTCTTTTTTCGGGAAGAAGAAGCACGACGTGAGACAGGCTTACGACGGGAAGCGGTATTAGTTTTGGGAGGCATGCAAATATTTTAAACTAAATAAGCATCTACTAAAAACAAAACAGCCAATTACAGCAAAGACTGCAATTGGCTGTTAAGATTTTATTTACTTTGTTCCAGTTGCAAAGTCTTAGTAGGCTGGTCACAAACTTCCGTAGGACCGAAGTACTGGATAGGCCCCGGATAAACGTAGTCTGTTTCTATAGCCCAACGGTCGCGCTGAGCGGCGAATGACTTGAAAGGAGCACCATCCAGCTTCACCAAAGCTTTCTGGATTACCGGCTTCATTTCGCCATGACGACGTTCCATGTTCATCATCATTGTGATGGGCACACCGCCTGCAATCCATTCTTCAGCAGGAGCAGTAGTGTTGCGTACGGATGACATATAACCGGTCTTGCCGTTAGCAATCAGTGCAGAAGCAGCATAACCTAAAGAATAACAATAGTCTGCATCGAAGTTAGACGGAGCAGCGCAACGTCCTTCATAACCGAAGAAGTGATGCTGTGCAGCAAACTTACCTACAAACTTACCTTCTTCCTTCCACTGAGCCAACTTAGTAGCAACCATTTCGGACAGAAGCTTTTCTGTTTCGATAAGAGATACCTGTACATTTCCATGCGGGTCGCGATCCAGTGTCAACTGGCGTGCAACGCCTTCAGGAAGACTGGCATAGATTGCCGCATTTTCCGGAGAAAGCTTGCTGATGATATAATCACGCTGATGTGATTTCTTGATATGAGAGAATTCTTCCGCATTAGCAGCCAAGAAGTCGTTCAGTTCCGCAATCAGACGCTTCATGGCAGGAATGAACTCTACCAGACCTTCGGGAATAAGAACGGTGCCGAAGTTATGTCCCTTTGCAGCACGATTGGCAACGGCCTGAGCGATATAAGTCACTACATCATCCAAAGACATATTCTTTGCTTCAACTTCCTCAGAAACAATACAGATATTAGGCTGTACCTGCAAAGCACATTCCAAAGCAATATGAGAAGCAGAACGGCCCATCAGTTTGATGAAGTGCCAGTACTTACGTGCCGAGTTACAGTCACGCTGGATGTTACCGATTACTTCAGAATAGGTCTTACAAGCTGTATCAAATCCGAAAGAGGTCTCGATCATTTCGTTCTTCAAGTCACCGTCGATAGTTTTCGGACAACCGATAACCTGCACACCGCAATTCTTGGCAGCATAGTACTCGGCCAACACGCAGGCATTTGTATTAGAATCGTCACCACCAATAATAACCAGCGCCTTGATGTTCAGTTCTTTCAGAATTTCCAGACCTTTTTCAAACTGGTCTTCTTTTTCCAGCTTAGTACGGCCTGAACCGATAATGTCGAAACCACCCGTATTGCGGTATTCGTCAATGATATCAGCAGTCAGCTCCATGTAATTATGATCTACCAAGCCGCCGGGACCCAGAATGAAACCGTACAGTTTGCTGTCTTTATTCAACTTCTTAATACCGTCGAAGATACCGGAAATTACATTGTGTCCACCGGGAGCCTGACCACCGGAGAGGATAACACCCACGTTCATAGCAGGGAAATTAACAGCCTCATCAGTAGCTTCGAACTTAATCAAAGGCATTCCATAGGTATTGGGGAACAGTTTCTTGATATCTTCCTGATCGGCTACCGACTGAGTAGCTGCACCGGCCACTGCTTTTACAGTACCTCTCAGCGCTTTCGGAAGTTTGGGCTGATAAGCAGCCCTTGCAATTTGTAATGCACTTTTAGTCATTTCTTTTAATTATTTAAAGGTGTTAATAAAGTTCAGTTTAAAAGCGTCGCAAATTTCGCTTTTTTCTGCAAGAAATGCAAACCGCGAAGAGAAATAATTAAAAGTGAATACCAAAACGAAACAAATTACATCGCATTGCTTAGTTAATCAAACGGAATTTTCTAATTTTGCACGATAGTTTCAAAAAAGAATCGTTCTTAAAAGGCCATAAATGAAATTACCAAAGTACTATAATCATGCCATCATTCACATATACTCCAATAGTTGCAAAGGCGCATACACCACCGTACAAAATTCACAAGTATTTTGCTCGTCGCCCTCACAACGTATTTAACCAGCTTATTGAAAATTTCACTTCCCCGGGTGAGATTATTCTCGACCCTTTTTGTGGTGGAGGTGTCACTATATATGAAGGTGTGACTCAAGACAGGCGCGTCATCGGATGCGATTTGAACCCTCTATCCACGTTTATTGTAAGAAACATGATCAAGAAGTCTGAAGATATAGAAGTTCTTGAAAAGTGTTTTAGAGAGTTGCGTTGCTACCTTGAAACTTTGGTAAAGGACTATATGTTCTTTGAACTGGACAATCAGAGATATGATATATCTTGGGCTGAAATGGCCCTGACAATCAGATGTCCAAAGTGTGGCAGGCCTTCTCCACTTGCCAATGACCTGAAAATAAAGAATGGTAAATACCGGTGTTCAAATAAATATTGTGAACTAAACAGCGAGGGGGAAATTGATATCACATCTTGTGAAAGATTGGAACCTCAGTATATATTTCTGATTAATGCAGCCAATAGAACTCGAATCACGAAGCATTTCGAGGAGGACGACATGGTGCGTTTTAAGTCGCATATCAAATTTCTGAAAAAAGAAATCATTGGTCATCATATCAATATACCGCGCGACCTTATACCTATGGACTGGGACCGTCAGTTTGAAGACGGCCTTGCAAAAAAAGGGATTTTGTATTTTCAGGATTTCTTTACTAAAAGGAACCTGATGATTTTGTTGCTCCTCAAAAATAGAATAAATTCGTTGGAGGAAAAACTTGGAACTGAAAAATACGAACTTGTCAGAATTGTTTTCAGCAATATCCTGAAAGACTGCAATATAATGTCATTTACAAATGCGGCATGGCAAGGAGGATCCCCAACGACATGGAGCAAGCATGCTTATTGGATTCCAAATCAATTCTGCGAAGTTTCAATTATTCCAGCATTTGACAAATCTGTTGCCAAAGTCTTGGCTTCTATTAAGCATAACAACGGCATAAATTATATACCGGTAAGAACAAATTCCATTAAAGATCTATTGGAAAACAGAGCTAATGTTCTGCTTTATAACGCCCCTATCGGCCATACGGATGTACCAGAGAGCAGCGTGGATGCCATAATCACAGACCCTCCTTATGGCAGCAATGTGCAATATTTAGAGTTGTCTCATTTCTGGTATCCCTGGAACCAAGACCTTTATGAGCGTTATCCAATCTTTGAACTTGAAGCGGTTGCTAATAGAAAAAAAGGATTTAACGGAGCCAAGAGCCAATATGATTATGAGAACAATCTATATGAAGTGTTTAAGAATGCATATAGGGTTCTCAAACCTATGAGGTATTTGTCTTTGACATTTAACAACAAAGACATATGCTCATGGCTGGCACTGCTATTTTCAATCCTAAAATCCGGATTTACATTTGACAGGATGTATTTTCAGGATGGAGTTAAAAATTACCGCCAAACAGCGCACACAAAAGCAAAAGGCTCCCCTTATGGGGATTTTATCTATACTTTCAAAAAGGTTGATAGCATTCCTGTGAAAGTGTATACAACGGAGGAAGATTTTATTTATGACATTGATAATATCTTTCTAAAGGACATCAGTTGCAGTGATGAGAATAGAAATGAAATGATATTGCAGATGTTTGTGGATGCAATACCGTTAATAGACGCCTTTGCAAAAACATATCTCAGAACAAAGGGTATTCATCATTTATACTCCCATTTCAATAAAAAATATTTATCAAAGCTTTACGATACAGATAATGCGAACAAGTGAATCTAAAACCATAATAAATCAAGAGTTATTTGACGTAAAGCTTCCTGATTATCAGAGAATAATCGAACGCCTTGTATCAAAATACAATGTTGTTGACGGAAGCTACTATGAAGGTCTTGTTAATTTCAAGACCAACTTAGTTGTTCCTAAACACAAATGGTATGATTATAAACAAGGCTATTCAGAATTACTTGTCAAACATATCATCGACGAAGCCAAGCCACTAAAGGAGCATTATATTTTAGATCCTTTTTGCGGTGTTGGCACAACGAACCTTACATCAGTAAATCGTGGTTACAAGACTATTGGGTTTGATATAAATCCAATGGCGATATTAACGGCAAAAGCCAAGACACATCATTACACACCCAAAGAAATTGCTCTGATAAAAAAATATTTGGAAAGTTTCACTCTGCCGGACTCCAAAGTAGAGATTGAAGGGGGGCGTGTCATAGAGACTTCTTTTACAGAAGACGTACTCGATATTCTGCTCAAGATCCGTTTCTTTGTTGATGGTATAAACAATGATGCAGTCCAAGATTTCTTTAGGCTTGCTCTTATTTCGATAATAGACAAATGCTCCTTAAAAATTAAGGATGGCAATGGCTTAAAATTTAAAAAGAATTACAAGGCTGTACCGGATTTGGTCCGACTCTATTTGGACAAGGCATCCGAAATGTTATCTGACATCCGGATGTCAAACGAAGACAAAGAGAATAAGATCATTTTGGGGTCTATGATAACTGAAGAGGCTTTTAACAAAGTAAAAGACATGCCTATCGGACTGTGCGTATTTTCGCCACCTTATGCAAACTGTTTTGACTACTGTGAAGTGTATAAACTTGAATTTTGGATTGGAGGCTTTGTCAAATCCTACGATGACTTTGAGCGATTTAGATCAATAGCCTTGCGCTCACATGTGAATTCTAAATTCAGTCATGAATTTTCAAACAGCAATAAAGATGTGGACACAATAGCTTCACTAATATCATCTTTCAACATCTGGAACAAAAATATTCCAGATATGATTAGAGGATATTTTGATGACATGGAATCGATGATTAAGAATTTATCTAAAATCCTCGTCAACAAGGCAAAATGTTATATTGTAGTTGCAAATTCCGGATATAAAGGCATTTTGGTACCAACCGACTTGCTTTTAGCAGAAATAGCAGAAAAATATGGCTACAAAGTTTGTAACATATATCATGCGCGCAAAATCCGCTCATCTTCTCAACAAATGCATATCCTGAACACAAATTATAACAATCTAATGAGAGAATCTGTAATTGAACTTCAAATTATCAAGTAGATTATGATATACTCCAACTTATTAAAAAAACACTACTCAGATTGGCCTTCTTTGGAAAAGGCCATAGAAGCTTTGCCAACTGCAAAAGCGAGAGGTAACGTTTTTGAAGAGTTTACATTTGCGTACTTTACCATAAAGAAACAAATGTATCAAATAGCAGAGATATACCCATCTGCAGATATTCCTGACAAATACAGAAAAGCTTTTAAGCTTGGCAATAAACAACACCAAGATAGTGGCGTTGACGGCCTTATTATTACAAATGAAGGAAAGTCTATTGCTTACCAGTGTAAATTCCGCTCCGGCAGAGTTAAACCAACCTACGAAGAACTCACCAAATTCTGGTCTGACGGCCGTTATTGCGACTATTGTTGTACAGTTGCCAATTCTTTTGCAGTGAGTAATCTCTCTGATAAACACGAAGAAAATCTTCAGATTCTGGCAAAAGACTTTGATTCTCTTGATCAAGAATTCTTCGACCAACTTTACGATCTCGTGAACAACGAGAATGCTGGAAAGAACAAGGTCTTTTATGAGCCATACGATTACCAAAAGCGTATCATTAAGGAGGTCCTTGTAGGATTTTCAGTTGAAAACAGAGGCAAAGTTATTGCAGCCTGCGGCACAGGAAAAACTCTAACCTCATTATGGATTGTTGAAGCAATGAAAGCTGAAACTGTTCTATTCCTGGCACCAAGCATTTCTCTTGTGAAACAGACACTTGAGGCGTGGGCTGACCAAGCTAAAATTCCATTCACTTACTTGTGCGTTTGCAGTGACAATACCGTTTCATCGAACATAGACGATGATGAAGCTGACATCAGTGTATCTCAGTTGGGTGTACCCGTAACTACAAACATCAACGAGATTGCCAAGTTCTTAGACCACACAAAGGGTAAGGTCAGGTATATCTTTTCCACCTATCAATCTGCAGATAAGATTTCCGAAGCACAGAAGACCGCAAAAGACACTTTTGACTTGATTATCTGTGATGAAGCGCATCGAACAGCAGGTTTGCGTTCCAATTTCTCATTGGCACTGGAGGACCAATTCATTTGTTCAAAGAAACGGTTGTTTATGACTGCAACAGAACGGATGGTCCGTCCATTGTTGAAACGGCATCTTGAGGAAAATGGAAAAGTTATTTTCTCTATGGATGACGAAAATGTATATGGTCCGTTGTTCTCACAATATAATTTTGGAGCCGCGATTAAAGATAAAACAATTTCTGATTACAAAATTGTTGTTGCCGGTGTAAAGGAAAGCGAAGTATATAATTACATTGCTGAGAATAAACACATTTCTGTCGGGGACTTGGATAACAATGAGAAGACAACAACTGCTGAAATTCTATATTCAAAGATATTGCTGGCAAAAGCAATGGGTGAGTTCCCCATTAAAAAAACAATATCTTTCCACTCCTCCATTAGAAAAGCCAAGGATTTCGTTGCTGAAAACGGTAATGATATTTCACTTTCAGATGTGATTCGTGAATTCAATGAACACATCACCGAAGATAATCTTTTTATAGATAACATCAATTGCCAACTAGATTCCGGCTCTCGTGCTCAAATACTTAACAAATTCAAAAACACCGAATATTCTGTCATATCAAATGCCAAGTGCCTCACCGAAGGTGTAGATGTTCCCATTATTGACAGTGTATATTTCATTGATAGAAAAAAATCTTTGGTTGATATTGTTCAAGCATGCGGTAGAGCATTAAGAACCCAAAATGGTGTTGATAAAACAGCCTATTTTATCATTCCGATTCTCATTCCGGAGTCTTCTGTTGCGGAAGAAATCTTAAACTCTGAAGAGTTTGAGATTGTCTATAATATCATTCAAGCACTCAGAAGCCAAGATAACAGACTTGAAGATTGGATTAACAGGCTCAATAATGAATATGTCAGGACAGGCAGGATCGGCTCTGACTGCACAGACGACGATGTTCCTATCATAATTCAAATAGAAGGAATCGACATCAAACAATTCTCCGACGAATTATATGTACAAATCGCTACTGTTAATGCGAATCCTGATAATATTCGCAGGCCAACCACTTTTGGCGCCGGTGAACGAAAAACAGGACATGCGCGTATCTTCAAAACAATAGGTGATTATGCTGCAGAACGTTTCTTCTCAAGTTTGGTTGACCCGACTATAAAAATTTATAAAGATAAGAATTCCAAATGTCTTTCAATAGCCGATATTAAAATAGACAACAACAATATCAGCCATACCTACCGGTTAGGATTGATTGAAAAGTCAGAGAAAAATTATAGTCTTACTCCTTTGGGCGAATATTATCTTAGCGGTCATATCAAACCCCAAGATTTGTTTAGGAAGCAGATGTTGAGATATTCAAACTCATTAGAGGATAATAAAATAGCTCACACGCTCTTCCCATATAGAGCCTGTTTGGAAGTGCTCAAAAGCTTGGAAGTAAAAAAACTGACATTTAACGAATTTGCTTTTTGTATATATCCTATGTACGATAGTACTCCAGATTCCATCAAAAGAGCTGTAGACGACATCAACTATCTGCGTCAGAAATATCCAAGGCTGAAAGCAATCAATATTGCTAACTGACCTCAAATATTACAGTTACTGAATACGTATTTCGGTACTACCCTGACTATTACCGATATATGGGGAACTGCCGGTACCACCGTCAAAAATCTGTATTCATATTTCAAGAACCATTTGTCTTTATTTGAAGATATCATAGAAATAAAGAATAGGGAAATTTGTATTAAGCCCGGGGTTAATGCTAACGATATAGACAAATTATTGGAGATAGATAAAAACATTGAAAAAGTTGACAGGAAGAATCTATTCGCAATATATACCGAAGTGTCGTCATGCCTATGATATTTTTCTTAGTCTAATAAAGTCGCCACCATAGCCTTGCATCTGTACATCAAGGCTATACCTACTAAAAAAGAGTACTCTTAACAAATGTCAGGAGTACTCTTAACTATCACCACAAACAGCCTTATTTCTCTACCTGCCAGCCGCCCCCCAAGGCTTTATATACATTCACCACCGCTATCAGTTCGTCGCGAATGGCATTGCTGACCCCAATTTGCGCATCAAAATAACCACGCTGGGCATCGAGAACATCCATGTAATTGATAACACCGTTGATATACTGCAACTGTGCCAGTTCCACATACGTTTTGGCAGAACGCTCCAATTTAAGGCGCAACTGATATACCTCCTTTATCTTGTTGAAGTCCACAATCGCATTCTTGGCTTCTTTGAAAGCATTCAATACTGCCTTTTCATAACTATGCACTTCGGCTTCAAACGAAGCTTTCTGCGCTTTCAAAGCAGCCCGGTTCTTGCCCCAGTTGAAAAGAGGAGTCAGTACCGCACCATTCAACAAAGAATAAGGCGACTGAAGGAAGTTGGACAGGACATCACTCTCCAATCCAAACTGACCGGTTAATGAGAGCCGGGGAAACATATTGGTATAAGCCACTTTTACACGAGCATGCTCCGCTATAAGCTGCTGTTCCGCAGCACGAACATCGGGACGACGTTCCAGTAAACCGGAAGGTAACCCTACCGGCAAAGACTCCGGTACATCCAGTTCCTGCAAGAAGCGGCTGCGTTCGATACGGGTGGGAAACTCACCGGCAAGAAAAGCGATGTCATTTTCCTTGATAGATATTTTGCGTTCCAAATCCGGAACAAGCGTAGCAGTGCGGGCCAACTCCACCTGTGCCTGTTGATAAGAGGTCTCCGAGGTAAGCCCACCCTCAAAACGTATTCGAGCGAGACGCACTCCTTCCTCACGTGCTTTTTGTGTCTGCCGCACAATCTCCAATTCCGTATCAAGCGCAACCAATTCATAATATGCCTGAGCCACTTCAGAAACGATGGTCATGCGTAGGGCACGCTGTGCTTCCACGCTTTGCAAGTACTCGGCAACGGCAGCGGCTTTCTTCCAGCGCAAATTTCCCCAAAGGTCAAGTTCCCATGACAAAAGAGCTTTTGCCTCATAAGTATTACCTACGTCACGACTATGACCGCCATGATTCTCCACTTCACGTTCCGCCTCCACTCTCCCATTCAATTGGGGCAGCAAGTTGGCTACACTGATGCGTTTCTGCGCTGCCATTTCCTTGACACGGGCAGCAGCGATAAGCATATCTTTGTTATATTCCAATGCACGATCTATCAAGCTGCGCAAAGTGTTGTCGGTATAAACCGCCTGCCATTGCTCGTCGGCAATGCTGGCGCTGTCCTGTTGTTGAGCCAAACTATCGGGTAACACCATTTCCGGACGAACATAACTCTTACCCACTTTGCACGATGCAAAAAGCACCGGAATGAGTAACAGAAGTATATATATATTCTTTCTTTTCATAAGTACGTAATCAAAATTCGTTTGCAATATTATCATCAGTCTTTTTTGATTTTGTGTTGCACTTTGGCTTTCGCTTTATAAATCAGTACAAAGAAGAACGGCACAAGTACAATACCAAATACAATGGCAAAGATCATTCCAAAGAACACCCCCGTACCGATTGCCTGACGGCTTGCAGACCCCGGTCCGCTTGCAAGTACCATAGGAAGCATACCCAAAACAAAGGCAAGCGAGGTCATCAATATAGGACGGAAACGAAGTTGAGCGGCATGAATGGCCGACTGTACCAAGTCTCCCCCATTATCTACCTGTACTTTGGCAAACTCTACGATAAGGATAGCATTCTTTGCCGCAAGCCCCACGAGCATTACCAAACCGATTTGGAAATAAATATCATTTTCCAAGCCACAAACAGCAACCCCTAAATAAGCTCCCAAAGCAGCTACCGGCAAGGAAAGCAATACTGCGATAGGCACTGTCCAGCTTTCATATTGCGCAGCCAAGAAGAGGAAAACGAAGAGGAACACCAATGTCAGCACCAATCCGGTCTGCCCGCCGGCTTTCTTTTCCTGATAGGAAAGTCCACTCCATTCAAGACCTATGTTGTCCGGCAAATGATCGCGTGCTATCTGTTCCATGATCTCCATAGCCTGACCGGAACTGTATCCCTGTGCAGCCGAACCGCGGATAACGGCGGTAGTAAACATATTGAAACGCTTGATACTACCCGGTCCTGTGGTGTAGGATGCATTGCCCAATGAGGTCAGCGGAACCATTGCTCCATTGGCAGCTTTCACAAAGAACAGATTGATGTTCTCTTTATGCTCACGATACGGAGCCTCCGCCTGAATATACACCTTATATATACGGTTGAACATATTAAAATCGTTTACATACACAGAGCCCGTATAAGCTTTCATCGTGGAGAACACGTCTGCCAACGGTACGCCCAGCATCTTCACCTTGTCACGATCCACATCAAAATAGAGTTGCGGGATTTCGGACTGCAAGGAAGAAGAAAGTCCTGCCAGCTCTTTATGCTTCTGGGCATAATACATCAAGGTGTCTGCCGCTTGTACCAGATTTTCGAAAGTCGCCTCACCACGTGCTTCAAGCTGCATTTCAAAACCTCCGGAGGCTCCCAACCCCGGAATCACAGGTGGAGTGGAAAGATAGACTTTACATTCGGGATATTCCTTCAGGTCTCTCTCTACCCTTGCCATAATCTTATCAATGGTGGTATTTTTGCGGTCTTCCCAAGGCTTTAAAATGACGGTCAGTTCGCTGCGTGCCTGATTACTTCCCACACGCGGACTGCTTCCCGTTACATTCTGCACATAAGCCACATACGGATTTTGCTCCAAATACTTCACCGCGCGATCGGTCACTATACGGGTACGCTCCAGTGTGGCGCCTTCCGGTAACTCCAGTTCCACCTTAAAGTATCCCTGATCTTCGACAGGCAAGAAACTGGTAGGAATCAGGCGATGGATGATGAAGATAGCAATCAGCACCATTCCAAATGCACTCATCAGACGTCTTGGATGCTTGATAACGCGACTGATAACACCGATATATTTATGATTGCTGATGCTCAGCCACTCATTTATTTTACGGAACACAATATTCTTTTTCGCTCCGCTATTAGGCTTCAGTATTAGCGAACACATCACAGGGCTAAGGGTTAAAGCCACAACCGTAGAAAGCAACACAGACACAGCGATGGTGATAGTGAACTGGCGGTATAATTGTCCGGTAATACCACTCAAGAAACTTACCGGAACGAATACGGCACAAAGCACCAACGAAGTTGCAACCAAAGCACTTGCCAAACCGTTCATGGCTTTCTTGGTTGCCTCATAGGGCGAGAGCTTTTCCGTCTCCATCAAATGTTCCACATTCTCTACCACCACAATGGCATCGTCCACCACAATACCGATAGCGAGAATTAATCCCAATAAGGTCAATATATTCAACGAGAAACCGAAAATAAGCATGAACCCGAAAGTACCGATCAAGGATATAGGTACTGCAACGACAGGAATCAAAGTCGCACGCCAGCTTTGTAGAGAGAGGAACACTACCAGTACAACAAGTATCAATGCTTCGAACAACGTTTTATATACCTCATGAATAGACTCCGAAATATAAGTAGTCATATCAAACGGTATCTCGTAACTCATTCCTTCGGGGAAATTCGCACTTATTTCCTCCATTGCTTTCTTCACATTGTCCGCCACTTCCATAGCATTGGCACCCGGAAGCATATAGATGCCAAGAACAGCCGCATTCTCACCGTTGATACCACTCTCTGTGCTATATGAAGAGGCTTCGAGCGATACGCGCGCCACATCGCGGAGACGAATGATAGATCCGTTGGCATTGGCACGAACCACAATGTCCTCAAACTGTTTCGCCGAGCTCAAACGGCCTTGCGTCGTAATGGGAATGGTTATGTCCAAACCCTGTACCGGCTGCTGTCCTAAAACGCCGGCTGCCGATTCGCGATTCTGGTCTTTCAATGCGTTCTGCAAGTCCTGTACCGTCAAACCGAAGTTTGCCAGCTTGTCCGGCATAGCCCATATCTGCATGGCATAGTAACGGCTACCGATATTGGATACACGTCCCACACCGGGAATACGGCGCAAAAGGTCGAGCACATTGATTGTGGCAAAGTTACTCAAATAGATTTCATCGAACTTCGGGTCGCTGGAAGTCAAACAGATAGTCATCAACTGACTGGGGGCTTGCTTCTCTACCGAAATACCATTTTGGATAACTTCGGCCGGCAAACGGCTTTCCGCCAGTTTCACACGATTCTGAATTTCTACGGCAGCCAAATCGGGATCGGCAGACACATCAAAAGTCACCGTTGCCGAAAAGCCTCCGGAATTAGAACTGTTGGACTCCATGTACAACATACCCGGAGTACCGTTTATCTCTTGTTCGATAGGGGTTGCCACCGCTTGCGATACGGTCAGTGCGCTTGCTCCCGGATAGGATGCACTGATTTTTACAACGGGCGGCGTTATCTGCGGATATTGATCCACCGGAAGCATCGTCAGACCGATAATACCGACAATTACAATCACAATCGATATCACCGCCGAGAACACCGGGCGGTCTATAAAGAAACTTACTTTCATACTGTCATTACTTTGAGAGGTTGTTATCCTTTACACTATTCTCGGAAGCGATTTTCTTGTTCAAAGAGTCTGCCGGCTCTTCTTCCTCCTTAGGAGCAGCAGCCTGCGCACGTACTTTCATACCCGGAGTGAGTTTATGGAAACCTTCCGTCACCACTTGCTCGCCTGCCACCAGTCCGCGTTCGACAACCATATTGTTACCAAACTCAGGTCCTAACTCAATGAAACGCTTCTCCACCGTAGAGTCGCGGCGCATTACATATATATAAGCACCTCCCTTTTCAATGGTTACCGCTTTCTGAGGAACAGCCACAGCCCCTTCGCGCACATCCAGCAACAGCTTCACTTTTGTAAACTGTCCCGGCAACAATACCCTGTTGGGATTGGGCATCTCTGCACGAACAGAGAATGTACCGGTCTGCGGATCGACCTGCGGTTCGGCAAAATCCACATAGCCTTTATAAGGATAGACAGTATTATCTGCTAAAGTAATCGTAATGTTGGGTTGCCAGGAACGGGTAGAGTCCTGACGGCCTATCTCGATGTTACGTTCCTTGCTTTTAAGATAATCCAATGCAGTCATGCTGAAATCCACCAATACCGTATCACTCTTCACCACAGTGGCGAGCAGTGATTTGCCTCCCGGACCTACCAGCGTTCCCAAGTCCACATTTCTTTCACTGATATGACCCGACAAAGGAGAACGTACAATGGTATACCCCAGTTCCAGCTCTGCCTGATCCAAATCCGCCTGGCTCATGGAGACGGAAGCCTCGGCTGTTTCATAGGCAGCCTGTGCATTGTCCAAGTCCAACTGGCTGGCGGCATTCTGTGCATACAAAGGACGAATACGTTCCAAATCTCGCTTGGCTTTCAACGCCTGTGCCTCATCTTTCTTTAATTGTGCACGAGCTTTATCCGCCTTTGCCCGATATTGATCCTGATTGATGACAAACAATACTTGATTTTTAGTTACATACTTACCTTCGGCGAAAAGCATACTTTCCAGATAACCTTCCACACGCGCACGAACCTCTACAAACTGTTGTGCACGAATGCGTCCTACATATTCACCAAAAATCTCCACATCACCCACTTCGGCAGGCTCCACAATTACGGTGGGCGCTTCCGGTTGTACTTTCTTCGGCCAAGTCAATATCAGATAACCGGCAAGCAACACCGCCATACAGGCTATCATCATTATTACCCTTTTCTTTCTCAGCTTCAATTCTTTTTTCGTAAAAAATAGTCTCATGCTTGTTTGTTTATTAAATTTAACCCTGTTTCTTTATTCAACGCAAACGCAGTGCCAAAGCCTGACAGGGTATTATTCTTATTATATAATAGTTTAGTTATCAACCATAAACATACATACAGGCTACCTATACCACACCTATATTCCACATGTATGCTGTGGAAATTCTCCACAAATGTAGAATTATTCTACGAACTGTTTCTCATTAAAAACACATAAAATCCCGTTTTTCCTCTCCATTCATTGAGAAAAACACTATCTTTACCGAAAATAATTCAATTTATTCACATAAAAAGTAAAGATTATGGCAAGTAGAAAAGTATTGAAAAAGAATGTCAACTATATCGCCGGCGAATTGTTTGCCGAATGTCTTATGAACAGCCTGTATGTACCCGGAACAGACAAAAAGAAAGCCGATGAACTAATGGCTGAAATCTTGAAAATGCAAGATGAATTCATCAGCCGCATCAGCCATACCGAACCGGGAAATGTAAAAGGTTACTACAAGAAATTCCGTTCTGATTTTAACGCAAAAGTAGACGAAATCATTGAAGCTATCGGTAACCTGAAATAACACAGAATGAAGAAAGGACTATATAGTTTTATCTACTATCGCCTGTTAGGGTGGAAAACGAATGTAACAGTGCCCAACTATGACAAATGCGTCATCTGTGCAGCACCACATACTTCCAACTGGGATTTGTTTATCGGTAAACTGTTTTATGGAGCCATTGGGCGAAAGACCAGCTTTATGATGAAGAAAGAGTGGTTTTTCTTTCCTTTGGGACTAATATTCAAAGCCGTTGGCGGCATACCGGTAGACCGAAGCCGAAAAAGCTCTTTAGTGGACCAAATGGCACGTAAATTTGCCGGAAGCAAACAGTTTCATTTGGCTATTACCCCGGAAGGAACGCGCAAGGCCAATCCTAACTGGAAAAAGGGATTTTACTTCATAGCACTGAAAGCACAAGTTCCTATCATGCTGATCGGTATAGACTATCCTACCAAAACCATTACTTCCACCAAGGCAATAATGCCTACGGGAGATATTGAAAAGGACATGCATGAGATAAAACTCTATTTTAAGGATTTTCAAGGAAAGAACCCTGAGAACTTTTCAATCGGAACAATTTAAAAAGCGACCGGCAACGGCCTCCTATCAGAATGAACCGACTACGCGTCAGTATCCTGCAAACGGATATTGCTTGGGAAAATAAACAAGACAACCTCCGTCGTCTCCGCGAACAACTGGAAACACTTCGTGGAGCGACGGAGATTGTTGTTTTACCGGAAACATTCTCTACCGGATTCAGCATGAATACCGACAGGCTGGCAGAGCCGGTAACAGACAAGACAATCGCTACTTTACGCCAATGGGCCGCGGAATGTCAGATAGCCATTGCCGGAAGCTACATTTCCTGCGATGAAATTCCCGTTGCATCCGAGGATAATGAATTATCCTACAAACATCCGGCATACTACAACCGCGCTTTCTTCCTCACTCCCGAAGGGGAAAGTTATTTCTACGACAAACGTCACCTGTTCCGCATGGGGCATGAGACAGAACATTTTACGGCAGGCTCTCAACGTGCCGTAATCTCATACCGGGGCTGGAACATATTATTGCTTGTGTGTTACGACCTACGCTTCCCTGTGTGGAGCCGGAATGTAGACAACGAATACGACCTATTGATTTACGTTGCCAACTGGCCCGTCTCCCGGCGGAAAGTCTGGGACATACTCTTGCAGGCACGCGCACTGGAAAACATCTGTTACGTCTGTGGCGTCAACCGCATCGGTATAGATAACAATCAAATTCCATATAACGGCGGTAGCGTAATCTACTCCCATAAAGGTGAGCTGCTGGCCCATGTGCCCGATAATAAAGAAGGGACAGCCACCGCCGCACTTGAACTCACCGCATTGCAAACATTCAGAAAAAAATTTCCCGCATGGAAAGACGCGGACTCTTTCACTATCGTTTCAGATAATAATTCACAGTAGTCACTACGCGTATGCTTTTAATATAAGGTGTATTGGCATCTCTGTCCGATATGGAGA
The DNA here is from genome assembly GCF_025146565.1 of Bacteroides eggerthii. NCBI lineage: Bacteria > Pseudomonadati > Bacteroidota > Bacteroidia > Bacteroidales > Bacteroidaceae > Bacteroides > Bacteroides eggerthii. Next base: position 3,424,532 of record NZ_CP102258.1, read on the forward strand.
ACTGCCCCTGCGAAGCATTCCGTATCTTGCCCAGACTGCTATCCGAGTCTTTTGCAAACTTCTCGGCAGCGGCACGAGCATTCTTCGTGGCTTCTTCTATCATTTGCGGCTTCACATCATTCAGACCTGTGAATTCATATACTACGTTATACCGGTAATCGCCTCCGCTAATGGCTATCCCCTGCTTCAGCAATTCAGCCTGCTCCGACATCAGTTGCCGCACCTTCTCTACATTCTTCGAAGTAACCGTAATTACGGATGTCGCATTATACCGATAAGCGATATCACGATTGCCATAGCGTTCGGCCTGCATATCTATCACTTCCGGAGGAGCTATACTGATTTCTTCTTTCGCAATGCCGTTACTCTCCAGAAATTTCACAATAGCTTTGTTTTTCTGCTCCATATTGGCATAAAGCAAAGAAGGATCATTCCCGATATCCTTATACATCAAAGGCCATATCACCTTATCGGCAGGGACTTCCATTTCAGCCAGACCTTTCACGCTGACAATACGTTCTTTGTCTATAAAATCATTGATACCGCATTTGATTGTCACTCCTAACAAGATCATACCGGCAGCGATAATGGCTGCTTCTATTTTCCACGTTTTCATACTCAATCGTTTTATAAGTTTATTAGTTAGTAAAACAAAATAACGAAATTAAAGTTTTCATGCTTTATAATCCTGATTAAAAGATATTAAATGGAAATCTCTTTAAACATTGCGCAGCTATTTTTAGAGTATTTAATAAAAATACCTAAATGTATGGAGTGCATCTTACCTAAAAAGTAGCTATTTTTGTCCGTCGAAACGAAGTCTGACGACCGATACGATTAATTTATTAACACTAACCCCTAAATCCTATGTTGACTCAACTCATCAACGCACGTATCTTGACCCCGCAAGGATGGCTCAAGGACGGTTCCGTACTTATCAGGGACGGAAAAATTCTAGAAGTAACCAATTGTGATCTCGCCGTTATCGGAGCACAACTAATTGATGTGAAAGGAATGCATGTATTGCCCGGAGGCGTAGAAATCCATGCGCATGGCGGCGGAGGACGCGATTTTATGGAATGTACAGAGGATGCTTTCCGCAGTGCCGTCCAAACCCACATGAAATATGGAACCACCAGCATATTCCCCACCCTGTCCTCATCTACCGTACCGATGATTGAACAAGCGGCGGAGACTTGTACAAGGATGATGGCGGAAAAAGACAGCCCGATATTGGGCCTGCACCTTGAGGGTCATTATCTCAATATGGCAATGGCAGGCGGACAGATGCCCGAAAACATCAAAAATCCGGATCCCAATGAATATATCCCTATTGTAGAAAACTGGCACTGCATCAAACGCTGGGATGCCGCTCCCGAATTGCCCGGAGCCATGCAATTCGGCAAGTACATCACCGGGAAAGGAATTTTGGCCTCAGTGGCCCACACCCAAGCCGAATTTGAAGACATCCGTACCGCATACGAAGCCGGATATACGCACGCCACCCACTTCTATAATGCGATGCCCGGATTCCATAAACGTCGTGAATACAAATACGAAGGAACAGTAGAAAGTATCTACCTGATGGATGACATGACCGTTGAAGTAGTAGCCGACGGCATCCATGTACCGCCTACAATCCTGCGTCTTGTCTACAAGATAAAAGGCGTAGAACGGATGTGTGCCATAACCGACGCCCTGGCATGCGCTGCAAGCGACAACAAAGAGGCCTTTGATCCTCGCGTCATCATTGAAGACGGCGTGTGCAAACTGGCCGACCACTCTGCCCTTGCCGGTAGCGTAGCAACTATGGACCGGCTGATACGTACAATGGTACAGAAAGCCGATATACCTTTAGCAGATGCCGTACGTATGGTTTCCGAAACTCCTGCGCGCATCATGAATGTCTATGACCGCAAGGGATCACTCCAAAAGGGGAAGGACGCCGACATTATCGTTATGGACGAAGATTTGAAAATTAGAGCGGTATGGGCAATGGGTAAATTAGTGCCTGAAACCGATACTTTATCATAAAAATTACCTCAAAAGGATGCGAATGAACTTTGTTTTTCGTATTTTTGTTAAGTTTTGAACGAGCGAACAGCTTTAATCATTTATTAATAACCAAATTATTGTATGAAAACCAATCTTAGTTCTCAAATTACTCTCAACAGAGTATCCCCCAGGTATTATAGACCTGAGAACGCTTTCGAACGGTCGGTACTGACACGTCTCGAGAAAATTCCGACAGACATTTACGAATCTCCCGAAGAAGGAGCTAACCAGATTGCTTTGGACATTGCACAGGTGATTCGTGACAAGCAGAAAGCCGGACGCTTCTGCATACTTGCATTAGCAGGCGGTAACTCTCCGCGCAATGTCTATTCAGCCCTCGTGCGCATGCACAAAGAAGAAGGGCTGAGCTTCCGTAATGTAGTAGTGTTCAACCTTTATGAATATTACCCACTGGCATCGGATGCAGTCAACAGCAATCTTAATGCATTGAAAGAAATGCTGCTCGACCACGTAGACATCGATATGCAGAACGTATTCAGCCCCAACGGGACCATCGCCAAAGATACCATATTCGAATATTGCCGCTTGTACGAGCAACGCATTGAAAGTTTCGGCGGAATTGATGTGGCTGTATTGGGCATCGGACGTGTGGGAAACATAGGTTTCAACGAACCGGGGTCGCGCCTAAACTCCACCACCCGCTTAATCTTGCTGGACAACGACTCACGCAACGAAGCTTCCAAAATGTTCGGCAGCATCGAAAGCACTCCGGTAAGCTCCATAACAATGGGTGTAGCTACTATCCTTTCTGCCAAGAAAGTATATCTGCTGGCATGGGGGGAAGAAAAAGCCAAAATGGTGAAAGAATGTGTGGAAGGCAATGTGACGGATACAATTCCTGCATCCTACCTGCAGACGCACAACAATGCCCACATCGCTATCGATCTTTCTGCTGCCGCCAACCTGACACGTATCCAGCGTCCTTGGCTGGTGACTTCCTGCGAATGGAACGACAAGCTGATTCGTAGCGCCATCGTCTGGCTGTGTCAGCTGACCGGAAAACCGATTTTGAAGTTGACCAACAAAGACTACAACGAAAACGGCTTAAGCGAATTGCTTGCCCTTTACGGTTCGGCATATAATGTAAATATCAAGATTTTCAACGATCTGCAACACACCATCACCGGCTGGCCGGGTGGAAAACCGAATGCAGACGACACCTATCGTCCCGAACGCGCGAAGCCATATCCCAAGCGCATCATTGTGTTTTCTCCGCATCCGGATGATGACGTTATATCCATGGGTGGCACCATCCGCCGCTTGGTAGAGCAGAAACATGACGTGCATGTGGCATACGAAACCTCCGGTAACATTGCCGTAGGCGATGAAGAAGTAATCCGCTTCCTGCATTTCATCAACGGCTTCAATCAGATCTTCAACAACAGCGAAGACCAGATTATCAACGAAAAATATACGGAAATCCGTAACTACCTGAAGGATAAGAAAGACGGTGACATGGATACTCGTGACATCCTGACTATCAAAGGTCTGATCCGTCGTGGTGAAGCACGCACCGCCTGCACCTATAACAATATCCCGCTGGATCACTGCCACTTCCTCGACTTGCCGTTCTATGAAACCGGTAAGATTCAGAAAAACCCCATCAGTGAAGCCGACGTGGAAATCGTACGCAACCTGCTGCGCGAGGTGAAGCCTCACCAAATCTTCGTTGCCGGTGACCTTGCCGACCCGCATGGAACACACCGCGTTTGTACGGACGCTGTATTTGCCGCTATCGATCTGGAAAAGGAAGAAAGCGCCAAATGGCTGAAAGATTGCCGTATATGGATGTATCGCGGTGCATGGGCAGAATGGGAAATTGAAAACATTGAAATGGCAGTACCCATCAGTCCGGAAGAATTGCGTGCCAAACGTAACTCCATCCTGAAGCACCAAAGCCAAATGGAAAGCGCACCTTTCCTCGGTAATGATGAACGCCTGTTCTGGCAACGCAGCGAAGACCGTAACCGCGGTACAGCCGCACTGTACGACAGTTTGGGACTTGCATCTTACGAAGCGATGGAAGCATTCGTAGAATATATTCCGCTGTAAATCTTTGCAGAAACATCAATTAAAGAGTGGGAGGCTTATCGCTTTCCACTCTTTTTTATTCAGATAAAACATAAACTTAATAAATAATCAATGAAAATATGCATTATCTGTAATGAAAAACTTATCTTTGCTTTTACAGAAAACATTAAATCACTAAACATTAAAAAAAGAACGCCATGTACACTATACAAGCTAATCCCAGCGGAACCCGTAGCCTGGAAATATCAGAAGAGAACCTTGTCACCATTGAGAAATACGGGCTATTCCGCCATCTCATCGACAGTAACGGTATCGTGGACGAAACCGTACTCGACAAACTCAAACTGAATATCCGTTCCCTCATCGCCTCGCAAGAGGAAGACAGCAAAGACCTGCTCGACCTCTGCATCGATGTCATCTACCACAACAATATGAAAGCTTTCGGATTGCAACAGCTTATCAAGCTCTATCTGCAATGGCTTCCCCAGCAAGAAACAGTAGAAGAGGAAGAGGATAAATGAAAACGATTGATACACGCGGGCAAAAACTTTACAGCCCTCTTATCCCCGCCATAAAGGCCATGTGCGAAGCCGGAAAAGGCGAAAAGCTGGAAATCATAATGGATGATTCAGCTGCCTTCAGCGATTTGAAGGAATATCTTGCCGAACAAAAGATCGGTTTTCGCGAAATTTATGACGGCGAACAGATGACGGTACAATTTTGCGTATCTTTGTACCCATGAAAGAATATAGACTGACAGACTGGTTGCCTACAACCAAGAAAGAAGTGGAACTACGTGGATGGGATGAACTTGATGTAATCTTGTTTAGCGGTGACGCCTATGTGGATCATCCGTCGTTCGGAGCAGCCGTTATAGGACGCATACTCGAAGCGGAAGGACTGCGTGTGGCAATTGTTCCCCAACCTAACTGGCGCGATGATTTGCGGGATTTCAAGAAACTGGGACGTCCCCGTCTTTTCTTTGGTGTCAGTGCAGGATGCATGGACAGCATGGTCAATAAATACACTGCCAACAAACGTCTGCGCAGTGATGATGCCTATACTCCTGATGCACGTCCGGATATGCGCCCCGAATATCCTTCGATAGTCTATACCCAAATACTGAAAAAGCTATATCCCGATGTTCCCGTTATATTAGGCGGCATTGAGGCCAGTATGCGCCGGCTGACGCATTACGACTACTGGCAAGACCGCGTACGCCCAAGTATCCTTGTAGACAGCGGTGCTGACGCATTGACATACGGTATGGGTGAAAAGCCCATTGTGGAACTTGTGAAAAGATTAAATCAGCAACAGTCTATTTTCGATATACCCCAACTGGCTTATCTCACCAAAGAGGTTCTTCCGCAGGAAGGAGACATCATTCTTTTCCCGCACGAAGAATGTTTGAAAGATAAGAAAAAACAGGCTGCAAACTTCCGCCATATCGAAGAAGAGAGCAATAAATATGCCGCTTCGCGCATATTACAAACCATAGGCAAACAAACCGTTGTCGTAAATCCGCCTTACCCGCCTTTAACGGAAGCGGAACTCGACCATTCTTTCGACCTGCCCTATACACGCCTTCCGCACCCCAAATACAAAGGAAAACGCATACCGGCATACGACATGATTAAGTTCTCCGTCAATATTCATCGGGGATGCTTTGGCGGTTGTGCCTTCTGCACCATCTCGGCACATCAAGGAAAGTTCATCGTCAGCCGCAGCAAGGAAAGTATCCTGAAAGAAGTAAAAGCCGTCATGGGACTGCCGGACTTTAAAGGATACCTTAGCGACTTGGGAGGTCCTTCTGCCAATATGTATAAGATGCGAGGGAATGACGAAAACATATGCAAGAAGTGTAAGCGTCCTTCATGCATTCACCCTAAAGTATGCCCTAATCTGAACACAGATCATGGTCCGCTGCTCGATATTTATCATGCGGTAGACAGTTTGCCCGGCATCAAGAAATCGTTCATTGGCAGCGGTGTACGCTATGACCTGTTATTACATCAGAGCAAAGATGCCGGAATCAACAAAAATACGCAGGAATATACTCGTGAACTCATAGCACGCCACGTAAGTGGTCGGCTCAAAGTCGCCCCGGAGCATACCTCGGAACGTGTGCTCAACATTATGCGCAAACCGCCGTTCAGCCAATTCGGAGAATTCAAGAAGATATTCGACCGGATCAATCATGAAGAAGGTCTGCGCCAGCAGCTCATTCCCTACTTCATCTCCAGCCACCCCGGTTGCAAAGAAGAAGATATGGCGGAACTTGCCGTTATCACCAAACGGCTGGATTTCCATTTGGAACAAGTACAGGACTTTACTCCTACCCCCATGACCGTTGCTACCGAAGCATGGTATACAGGGTTCCACCCTTATACGCTGGAACCCGTATTCAGTGCCAAGACACAGCGTGAAAAGCTGGCACAGCGCCAATTCTTTTTTTGGTATAAACCGGAAGAACGGAGAAATATCATCAACGAACTGCGCCGGATAGGACGACAGGATTTGATTGACAAACTGTACGGAATGCGATGATGCAACCGAACTTGATGAAGAGAACACGATTTCTGTAACCGTTATGTTTATTTTTTATGCAAACAAAACATATTCCCTCCTCAACGGGCAGCGTAATAAGTGTCAATCATCGTCGCCTGACGGGCAGCAGCTATCCCCTGCGCGTCCAATATTACAGTCATAGCTTCACCATTGGGCAGTGCCATTTGCGCTGTACCATTCTCGTTCATTTTCAACAGTTCGGCAGTATTGCCTTCAAACTCAACATTCCAAGTACTCTGTTCCTGGTCATAAAATAATTCCATAACCATAGTTTCACCCTCTTTTTGAACGGAATAACCATTTTCCAGCGTCTTTACAAGATAATTTCCGTTTTCACCTTTCACTTTCTTCACATCACCAACACCCGCCATCGGATTGCTACCACTCCAGAATTCAATGGAATTGATTACCAACGCATCTGCCAAATAACAGATTCCATATACAGGAACCACATTGCAAGCAAGGAAAACCAACTCATTCACAAACTTGGTGCTGATATTGCGGTTCCAGTTCAATAACTTCCCATGCAGGGCGAAAGAACCGATACAAGATGAAAACAAAAACGCACCACAAACCAACAAGGCTGCAACCTGTTTCAAATTACTTTTTCTCATAATTACCATTTGTTTAATTTATACTAGGGTAATGGAAATATTCCGACACCCATATTTATCATTACTTAAATGCTACTTTTTTTCAGGGACAACGCAACATTACGCTCCACCTCCCAAACACCGGTTTCAACAATCCGCATCTCGGAAATACCTCTGAACAAGCGGTCAATATCCTCGCGGCATACTATTCCACTCAAACTGAGGGCACGAGGGGCCAACAGTACACAAAAATTCAAAATTCCCTCTTCCACTGTACAGTACAGCATACATTGTCCTTTCATTTGTCTCATCTCCGCCTCAGGGAATTTACGGACCAAATGTCCCAACCGGTCAAATACCAGAATAATGCAATGCAAATGTATATCTTTCAATTCGGATCCATCAAGCACCAGGCATATCTGGCAATTCCGCCTTGCTTTTATTCTCCGAAGTCTATGGCCATACTTTATGCTTAGATAAAAGCCCCCTATGATCATAAGTAAAAATCCTATTACAATGATTAACGTCATATATGCTTTCCTTTATTTTATTATTAAGGTTCATACTGCATGGTTACATTTACCATATTTTCCAATACAATAATCGATTATTGCAAAGATAAGACATCAGAGTATATACTCCGTCCGAAAATCAAGGGACAAAAGGTGGACTAACCCGATAAATCTCATCAAATACTTGTGAGATATGTAAGTGGACATTACCTTTGTGCTCATTAGGTAACAAGCAGCAAATAAGCCAAATGAACAGAACAAACAATAGGATAATCCTATTATTCACTCTCTTTATAGTCTCCTTTTTTCCTACCGCCTCCTCACAAACTCCCGCCATAGAGAATTTGGAAAAGGAGTTGGCAGCGCACAACCGTATAGACACGACAAGGGTGAATCTCCTCAACAAATTAGGGTACGAACTCTATGCCATTGACTCCGGTAAAGCCGGAGAGTATGCCCAAGAAGCGCAAAAAATCTCCACCAGACTGAACTACCCTGCAGGGGAAGCTGCCAGCTTATGGGTTACGGGACTGATAATAAGAAACACACCGAAAAAAGCATTGGAACACTTTGAAAGGGCGCTAAGCATAGCCGAACGTATAAAAGATCCTACCAGCATCTGCAACTATCTTCTTGCTATCAGCTCCATTCAAAAAGCTATGGGGAACATCAAAGCCAGTGACGAAGCCATAGAAAAAGGACTACAGGCAAGCACTGTATTAAAAAATCCGGACATACGCATCAAATTGCTATACAACTCCGCCACTAATCTGACAAGTAAGGGACAATATTTGCAAGGCATCGAAAAGCTGCAGGAAGTAATCAACCTATCTATTCAAAGCAACAACAAAATAATGCTGGCAAAAGCCCAATCAAGCATAGCAACTACCCTAAACAGACAAGGCGACCCACTGCGTGCTTTGGAATATTACCTAAAGGGACTGCGCATCTACGAGGAACTGAATGACCGGCGAGGCATCTGTGGGTTGCTTATCAACATGGGAAATATCAAATCGGAACAAAAAGAACACGAAGCCGCTCTAAACGACTTCAAACGAGCATTGCAGTTAGGCAAGGAACTAGACGATCCTTATCTGATTTCTGCCTGCTATGCCAACATAGGTAACATATACAAACGTCTGCATCACCCTGACGCGCTGCATTATATGCAAGAAGGACTCCGAACATCAGCCGGGATCAATATCGGGCTGAGTGTCAACCTGCTGATAAATATCAGTTGCATCTATATAGAACAGGAAAAGTACGACAAAGCACAAGAGAACCTCACGCAAGCACTCGGCATGGCGCAACAAGCAAAAATAGAACATGCACATGGTGAAATCTTACGCCTGCTTGGCACGCTGTACTATGCCCGCGAACAGTATGTTCGCGCACTGGACTATGCCAACCAAGCTTTGCAAACAGGTCGTAAAATCAACTACATGGAACTTAACAAGCACACCCAAAAATTGTTGGCTGATATCTATGAAAAGACCGGAGACTTCAAAAGGGCTTATAATGCCCACGTGCTGTGCAAACAACTAAACGACAGCCTTCTCAACGAAAAGAATATTCGCCGGATGGCTTTAATGGAAAGTTCCTACAAATATGAAAAAGAGATACAGAAATATGAGTTGGAACAGGCCAACCAAAAGTTACAGATACGCAACCAGCGCTATATTATCTTCTTTCTCATTTCCGCCACGTTACTCATCATCATCCTTACTACACAGCTATACCGTTCCAGCCGCCTGAAAAAGAAAGTCCTTAAACTGGAAGTGGACCAAGCCAAAAGAAAGTTGGAGTACAGCCAAAAGGAAATGACATCCGCCACTCTAAAACTGATACAAAATGCCGAATGTGACAGCTACTGTATAAAGATGTTGGAAAATCTGGAAAAAGGAGATGATGAAGAGAAGCATAAGCGCATACGCTCTCTTATCAACTACTACAAAAGCAAGTCAACGTATGCCAACTGGAGAGAGTTTGAAACTCTATTCCTCGAAGTCAACACCAGCTTCTACGACAAGCTGAACGAGCGCTTCCCTACCCTTACCAACAATGAGCGCAAACTATGCGTCTTTCTGAAACTGAATATGAGTAACAAAGACATCGCCCAAATCACTTTCCAATCCGAAGAGGCTCTAAAAAAAGCGCGTCTGCGGTTACGCAAAAAAATGGGATTGGAGCGGATGGACAATTTGGCAGGAGTCATACAAAACCTATAAGGGTAGTAATATTGAAGTAATTGCACCTTCCTCTATTCGGAATAAAATAAGAGAAGAAGCCATGAAGGTTATTGAAAACTATCAGGAAAGTTAGTAAGATTTCCCCTAAACAATAAGCAAATCAACCAACGGATAATAAGAAACATACCACTAAGAATAAAGAATACCGATATATAGAGAAGATACTTCAATAAATAAAGTTTTTTCTTCCCGATCTTCTCAAAGACCGCTATCAAACAGCTGACCGTCAACCACCCATAAAAAAGTATCTACACTCCCCGTATTAAACGCTCACTTCTTAGAAGAAAAGCTTGCTCATATAGGAAATAAGCCGTATCTTTACGCTCAAGATGAACATCTTTAGGATAAAGACCGCCATCTTCAGCCTAAAGATATACATCTTTAAACTGAAGATACAGTTTAAAGCATAGGTTGAGTATTCTCGGTAAGCAAGTCTGCCTACTTTCGTCCCTACCCCATGTCATTTCATCCTTAGCCCTATGCAGGACGGATTTCCATCACCAAATTATCAATCCGTAAACAACAAAAAAACATCATGGCAGAATATCAAATGCAGACCTCTAACCTTCCCAACAAAGACGGTGAAAAAAAACTCTTCCCCCGCATCAAGATTTGGGGACAAGTAGATTTGGACTACCTTGCCCAACGCATCAACTACGGCAGTACCTTTACTCCCGGCGACATCATCGGAGTGATAAAATCACTTACCCAAGCCATAGCCCGTGAAATGGGCGAAGGACACTCGGTGAAAGTGGACGGACTGGGTGTATTCACTCCCTCGTTAGGATTGCGCGAAGGTTTTGAACGGGAAAGCGCCGAACAGGGCGGACAAAAACGCAATGTAAGAAGCATCTGTGTAGACAACATCAACTTCCATGCAGACAAGGATTTCATCTACGAGACAGGACGAAACTGCATACTGAACCGTTCTAAATGGAAGTTCCGGCACTCTTCCTCACGCTACACCGCCGAACAACGGCTGAAACTGGCGCAAGATTATTTAGAGTCACATCCGTTACTGAAAGTAGGTGACTACAGCGAACTGACAGGACTACTGCGCAACGCCGCTGCACAAGAACTGAAACAATGGAGCGAAATGCCAGAAAGCGGAATCGGCCATACGGGCAGAGGGTCACACAAGATATATATCAAAGAAACGCCCCAAAACCAAGAAGATTAATTAATTACTTATTTATTCGAGTATCGTTACCAGCTAAAGTACAAAATAGATTTAATTATCAAGGGAATATAAAGGATAAAGTCATTAATTGATAGAATCACTCCTCCACCTGCATTGCCACAATCTCCTGCAATACCGCCACAGCCTCCTCAACAGTTGTTACATCTTTCACGACCATACTCCGCTTGTTGTTTTGTTCGCGCAAGTCGCAACGGCGAGTATATTTCATCATATAGGCAATGATCTTTCCAAAGGCCTGACTTTGATAGTAAGGACTATCCGGATTGGAAACAAAGAACAACGTCATACGACCGCCTTTCAGAAACACCTTCTCTGTTCCCAAACGCGCTGCAAGACGACGCAAGGGAACAATACGGAGCAACTCTTCCGTTTCGGGAGGAATAGGCCCGAAGCGGTCTTCAAGACGAGCACGAAAGGCATCCACATCTTTGTCCAGTGTCAGGCTGTCCAGCTCGCGATAGAGCAACATACGCTCACTGCTTCCGGTGACGTAGGTGGCAGGCAGCAACAGTTCAAGATCACTTTCTACTTGGCACTCGTCTACGAACTGTTCTCCGCTAATAGTTCCATCACCTTTCAGTTCTTCGGCATAAAGATCTGCAAACTCATCGGTTTTGAGTTCATGCACAGCCTCAGATAATATTTTCTGATAAGTTTCGTAACCAAGGTCGGCAATGAAACCGCTTTGTTCCGCACCCAGCATATTGCCGGCACCGCGAATGTCAAGATCCTGCATGGCAATATGAATACCACTGCCCAGATCGGAGAAGTTCTCAATGGCTTGCAGACGACGTTTGGCTTCCGGTGTAAGTGAGGACAAAGGAGGAGCCAGCAAATAACAAAAAGCTTTCTTGTTGCTACGCCCCACACGACCGCGCATCTGATGCAAGTCGCTCAACCCGAAGTTTTGTGCCTGATTGATGATAATGGTATTGGCATTCGGGATGTCAATGCCACTCTCTATAATAGTTGTGGCAAGCAATACATCATAGTCATAGTTGACGAAATCAAGGATGATTTTTTCCAGTTCGGCCGGTTCCATTTGCCCATGCCCGATGCAGATACGGCAATCGGGGATATTACGCTCTATCATCGCTTTTAGTTCCACAAGGTTGGAGATACGGTTGTTCACAAAGAACACCTGCCCGTTCCGGCTCATTTCAAAGTTGATGGCATCGGTGATAATCTCGTCATTAAAAGTATGCACTTCCGTTTGAATGGGGTAACGGTTGGGGGGTGGAGTCTGTATCACACTCAAGTCACGCGCTCCCATCAGTGAGAACTGCAAAGTACGGGGAATGGGAGTAGCCGTCATTGTCAGGGTATCTACGTTTACTTTCAATTGGCGTAGTTTCTCCTTGACAGAGACGCCGAATTTCTGCTCTTCATCAATAATCAGCAAACCGAGGTCCTTAAACTTTACGTCTTTGCCCAGAATGCGGTGAGTGCCGATAAGGATATTTACCTCACCTCCTGCCAGACCCTTGACAACGGCTTTGGCCTGTGCCGCTGTACGGGCACGACTCAGATATTCCACCCGGCAGGGCAAGCCCTTCAGACGTTCCTTGAAAGTCTGGAAATGCTGATATGCAAGAACAGTAGTAGGTACAAGAACGGCAACCTGCTTATTGTCCGCCACAGCCTTGAAAGCGGCACGTACGGCAACCTCGGTCTTACCGAACCCTACGTCACCGCACACCAAGCGATCCATTGGGCGGGTACTTTCCATATCGGCTTTTACATCGGCAGTCGCCTTGCTTTGATCGGGCGTATCTTCATAAATAAAAGACGCTTCCAGTTCCCGCTGCAAAAAACTGTCCGGACTATATTGAAAACCTTTTTCTTCACGCCTCTGCGAATAGAGTTTTATCAAATCGCGGGCTATATCCTTAATCTTGGTCTTGGTACGGTCTTTCAGTTTCTCCCAGGCACCGGTTCCAAGTTTGTTGAGACGAGGCGCTTCGCCCTCTTTTCCTTTGTATTTGGAAACCTTATGCAAAGAATGAATAGAGACAAAGACCACATCGTCATTCTGGTAAACCAGACGCATCACTTCTTGCGTAGTATCTCCGTTGGGAATACGTACCAATCCAGTGAAACGTCCCACACCATGGTCTGTATGCACTACGTAATCTCCGGGAGTAAACTGATTCAGTTCCTTCAAGCTCAAGGCTACCTTACCGCTACGGGCCTTGTCGCTTTTCAGATTGTATTTATGGAAACGGTCGAACAACTGGTGATCGGTAAAGATACAGAGACGCAAAGCATCATCCGCAAAACCTTCATGCAAAGTGCGCTCTACGGATGTAAAAGAGATGTTATCTCCCCGGTCTTCAAAGATAGCACGAATACGTTCGGTCTGCTTCAAACTGTCACTGCATATATAAAGAGCATAATTACGAGAAAGATAGTCGTGAAAACTTTCCGCCACCAGGTCGAAGTTCTTATGGAAGATTGGTTGCGCAGTAGTGTTGAATGTCACTGTCGCATCCGGCGTTCCGGTAGGTTTCGTCCCGAACTCAATGCGACGGAAATCAAGTGCTCGTAAAGTAAATTCTCCCCCATCAATCAATTTGCCATCCAAAGAAATCAAACCGTTTTCCTCAGCTTCGCGAGCGGCAATGGCTTGTGCGGTAAGCGCTTCATCGTGAACAGTCTGAATACGCTCACGCAACCAAAGAAAATCCTTCATTGCCAACAGAGTGTCCGGCTGAAGGAAATCCAAAAAAGAAACCATTCCTCCATTACCCCTTTGTTCCAGACTATGGCTCAAATCGGGAACTATGACAATATTCTCCTTCTTCTCTTTCGACAGTTGGCTCTCCACCTCAAAAGTACGAATGCTCTCCACTTCATCCCCAAAAAAATCTATACGGAAAGGGAACTCGGACGAAAAAGAAAAAACATCGATAATGCTACCGCGTACGGCATATTGTCCCGGTTCGTACACGTAGTCCACATACTCGAAACTGTAACTACGCAATACTTCCGTAACAAAGTCCATATCGACCTTCTCACCCAGATGGAGTTTCAGGGTCTTGTCTCCCAGCTCCTTACGGGAAACGACCTTCTCAGCCAACGCATCCGGATAGGTAACCACGCAAAGTCCCTCCTCTCCTTTCTGCAAGCGGCTCAACACTTCCGTACGGAGAATTTCGTTTGCAGCATCTTTCTGCCCATACTTTATGGCGCGACGGAAAGAAGAGGGGAAAAACAATACCTGTTCCGTTCCCAAAATCTGTGTCAGGTCATGATAGAAATACCCGGCTTCCTCCAAATCGCCGAGAATAAAAACAAACGGACATTCCACCCGTTGTATCAATACGGACGAAAACAGTGAAGCGGCAGAAGCACACAAACCGCTACAATACAGATGCCGGACCGAATTATCCTGCAATAACCTGTACATGCCTTCTACATTGGGATGGGCGGCGTATAATTGTTGTAGTTCGGTAATAATCATTGCTATCTTTTTTAGTTCACCGCAGATTACACAAACTCACACAGATTAAGGGATCTGATAATCTGTGTAAACCTGTATGCCCCGTTGTGAATTTCCGTTGCAAAAATACATAAATAATCCTTAGTTTTATCTGTAAGTACAGGAAACAAAAAATAAAAAGATCCCATTCTTTACCTCGCCAGGTTATAAGAATGGGATACTACAAACAAAACAAACAACAAGGCTATCTGTCACAGACAGCCATTGTACATGATTACTTGTCAAAGTGATTTTATGTATTTTTTTCTCTAATCAGAACAAGTTTTTCTGTATTCTGCACCAAATCTGGCAGACTTGTATCCGTATGATAAATTACAGTAGAAGTTCCCTCCGTTTTACGATAATGAACCTGCACTTGTACAGTAGCCCAGTCGTACTGATACTCCGGTTTTAGTTTTAAAGAGAATTTACCTTCCTCATCAATTATCATCGTGCCGATACGAGTGCCATCACCGCTACGTTCAAAAGTTACAAACGCCCCAGCCGGTACAGGATATTCTTGTGCGGCGCTCTCATCTTCCTTATAGTATATAGTACCAGTCATCGGACTATTAGTCAATTGTACTGTTTGCGTATTGAAAGTGACAATTTCTTTTTCTGCTGAAATTGTGATATCACCGGCACTCACAATTTTATTTGTCTTAAAGACCAGCGTCCTTCTACCGTCTGTACCGTAATTATCTTCTTCCGCTTTCGTCTTAGCTACCTGATAAATGGTTCGCTGTGCTTCAGCAGTAATCTTTCCGGCATACTTCCGATTCTCCTCCGCTGTTTCATCAAACTCTAGCATCGGAGCATCAATATAAATTTTGAAAGGAGTTCCATAAGGATCAACGTTCTTCTTGTCAGCAGCCTCAAACTCTTCAATATTGAAAGTAAGTGTCACCTTTTGTCCCGGCTGATAGGTTATAGACCTCTGGCCATTATTAATTTCCATTCCAAAATCAAAAGCCCGGTAATTAGCCAACTCAAACGTCGTAGATTTGTACATGACCACATCTCCTTCAGGTGTACCAGTCGCTCCCGGATAGGTAGAGATACGGACTACTTCTGCAGATTCCGGCGTATTTGTCTTCATGAATGTATTATACCTTTTCTGTCCCTGAGTAATTGGAGTAAACAAGAATACACGTCCTCCTGTATCCCATAAATCCTCGTCTACCGGTTCAAAGTTACATTCCTTATCATCAATCATGCCCAATTCCTCTAGTTCCTTATCAGTATAATGATCCAAATACCTGGAATAGAACATGAACTGATTATCCCGTCCCGTAGCTTGAGAAAACTCATAAAGCATATCTACTCTATAATTTACTTTTCTAGGAACTAACAGATATTTTACGTTTAAATCTCCATATTGAAGAGTATTGAGTACTTCAATGGTTCCAACTTCCGAATTGGAAAATGTAAAGAATTTCGTTACCGTTACAAAATGGTCCGATTCTATCGATACCTGGCTAGCTTCTGTTTTCATCAAGTCTGTTTTGAAATAAACGCGCTGTGTACCCGGTTCTTGAGCAACAAAAGTATATTTAAAGCCAATCGGTTCTCCGTCTATTTCAATATCCTCGCCCCACTCTTCTTTACTGGCAGATGTACGATTAATTACATCCAATTTGTTTAGAGCCTCATCAGGAGTGAGTTGGTTGGCACCGATTCTTACCGTCATAGGAAACAACTCAGCCGGAGTATTTTGAGGAATATTGAACATCAACGTTACACCTTCACCATATTCATTACCGTTCAACTGTGTAGTCACCCACGCAGGAGTAAACTCCATTTCCTTCATAAAAATCACCTTTATTGTCCGTTGCAGTTTGCCTTTTTTCACAAGAATAGTACCTTCTCGCTTTATGTTGTTACCCAACGATAGCAGTTCTATACCGATTGTGCCTTGTCCTGTAGATATGTCATAGTTATTTGAGATGCCCGGTGCAGCTACATTATTATCCATCCACGTTACTGTCGGCTTTTCTGCTTCCGACACCGGTTTCATCGGATCAGTATCTGTTCCATAAGTATATTTCAAGACCTTCTGACGTCCTTGTGCACCTTCTTCACCACTATCGTATACAACAAAAGTTTCATCTACAATCAGTTTATGCTCTCCATCAGACACTTCCGGAATATCTTCATCAATCGAAATCCAAATATTATTAACAGGGGGAGTGTTCAAAGCTGCCTTAAAGGTCGGCACACCATTCTCTAAATTACCGGTAATTTTAATTTTATAGTGATGGTTACGAATAATAGAAAGAGGCTCCTGAGTATTTCCATCTAACAGAGACACCCGGTAATACAACTCGGCATCAGGATTATTTTGGGGATATCCCCGAAACACAGCATACATTTGGTCGGCAGACGGATTATCACTCTCAAAGACATATTCCGTATCGGTTTCATTTACCTCGGTCGGATCTGTAAACTTGGTGCGATCATTGGGCAATGACAGATAATTGGAAGTATTGCTCCAGTCAAACTTTTTAGTTTCAGTATTAAATGGCGCTACCGTACCAAAGGCATAACCATTACATACAGCAAAACCTGTCACTACAAATAAATCTCCACCATCAAATGTTATCTTAGCCTGATTCCGGTACAAAGGTACAGTTTTATCCGGTAATGTATTCTGAATGTAATCGTCCAATTCTTGATTATCCGGGCACTCTACACGTCCCCAATAAACCAACATGCTCGATGACGAGATTAATCCTGGAATAATACTATTCTCATGGCGTCCTACATTGCCTTGTTCATTAAACGACTCCAGATTTTGGTTGGCCACAAAGTGTATAATCTTTGTAAACTTCGGAACAACAGCTTCAAATGTACCACTCAACATATCCTGATTAACAGTCTGTTCGGGCGTTACGCGTGAGATAAAATCTCCTGCCTTATCAAAACAAAACATAGAGAGTTGCTGAATACCCAATCCATCAGGGTCCGCATTGCGGGTTGTCACCTGTGCCATTTCCGGTACTTGCGTCCGAAAAGTAACAAGCAGATGATCATCATCCACTTTAGTACGGTTATCTACAAACGTATCCTCTGTACAAGCCGCCATTATTCCAATGGCAGCCAGTAACCATATATATGCAATCTTTTTTATCATAGTTCATTATTATTTAGATTCACCGTCTTTGTAAGCATCACGAATGCAACGGATAGCTTGATCTCTCGGGTTGGTAGTTCCTGGTTTTGCAACAAGCCCACTTGCACTCCAATATCGGTTACCACTTAAAACTACATCCATTGCATCAGAGTTATCCTGATATTTATAGATAATCTTGATTTCAGCCTCTGTTGGCAGACGCCAATCATGATAGGCTACTACATTCTTGTTATTCGTTCCATTTCCTCTATTGGTAACCTCTACATACTGTTCACAATGACTTGCAGCCTGCTCTATGGAATTTGCAGCCTGTACCGCTCCCAACTGTGAAGCAATCATAAAGGAAGGAGACACGATTTTTTTATTATCTTCTCCTCCATCAGTTTTACCATTGGTAATACGAGGAAGCCCTAATACATAATCTGCTCCTTCTGGTGTAGACGTTATCTGCACGTGATACATACGAGCGTTATCTAGATCAAGGTTAGCATTATCAGTTGTGGCACTAGAAGCCCTATTGCCCCAAGTATAATATCGCACTGAACACTTTCCTGTATCATTTTGATAATTTGCTGCCACTTTAGATGTAAAAAAACAAGCGTCTCCACCAACTGTTTTTGAATTTGAATAGTTCCACCCGTTACCATTCCAATTTGCACTCACATATCTTGAACCTCTATTTAGAAAAGTAGTTGGTTCCGGATATTGAGCGCTTTTAAAATCATCCCTATACGAATACCACCCCTGCGTATTTGTCACATACTCTAACGGATACTGCTCTATTACAAGCTTCTTTGTAATACCATCCTTATTAGTTATAGACACCACAATATATCTCACCGACAGCGAATTTTCCGGTAATACACTGTGCACAGTCACCTTACCATTCAACTCAGGAGAAGTAGTTATGAGAACTTCAGGATCAGATACTGTTTGTTTCTGTCCGAACTTATTAATGATATATACCTCTTCTATATGAATATCACTTTGTTCTATCATTGAAGATGTAGCAAAAGCCACTGTTGAATCGTCTGTTGCATTGTTGATGCGCAATGTATCCATGCTTAATGCAAGATATTGAGGATGGTCCATGTCTCCACCAATTTCAATATCAGCAGAGACCCACTCCTGTACCTTGAAAAAAGCCGGTTGTAAGGTAATAGGTTCATCCGGTTCTTTTGCTCCAAGCGCATCCACCTTAATGGATGTAAAATAAGAGTGATTACGCTTCAACTGATGATTGTTATTTCCACTCAAAGGTATCTTATAATAATTATCATACTGTATTTCCGTTTGGGAAGGATCTCCGGCCTGGTAGCTGAGCGGAATCCTTACAATTAAATAACTCTCATGCGTCAAAGCTTCCTTGCCTTCCCAGTTGTTAGAATATGAATACACAGTAATTCCTACTCGCTTAAACGTTTCCTTTCCATCTGAACCCACTGCTTTATCTAAATGCTCTACACCGACAGCAGAATTACCTATGTTAGTAAACAACTCTCCCGAATCGAACTTGTCTTCGTCATCCGGCTGCAAAATAGAAGTACTATTGGCAAAGTTCACAACCCGACGCAATACCTGTCCGCTTGTCGAAGTATTGTCGAGCGGCAGAAATGAAGCGTGTTCCCCACAAGTCAGTATGATTGTAACTTTAGCTGCCGCACGACGCAATTCAACATTCACTTCCGTATTCTGCTTAAAATTATTGTCGTTCAATATCACAGGAGTGGAATGCCCATCCATCATAAAAGTTTCCGGAACATCAGCAACACCTGCTTCCATTCCCGTAACATGTATATTGTTTGTTGTGACACGAAGAGCTTTCAAGTCGTTCAAATCAGCAAGAGACTGATCCTTAATTTGTGTTTGAATATCAGCCTCACTGAACTCTGTGCAATTTGCCACCGCATAAATTGTATAGTCAACATTCGGATCAAAATCACGTTTCGTTTTCCCTAAAGTCACTTTGTCATCGGCTCCACCAGTTGAGATACGTTCATAATAATCAATCATATCATTTTTTAGAACAAACACATCAATATGTGTCACAGCTTTCTCCACATCTGTCGGTGTAGTATAGTCCTCTTGACTGCTTACGCGCGTCATAGAATGTCCCGCATCCGAAAAAGATAAAACAATTTTATCTTGCCCTTGTCCCATATCCACTATCAGTTCATCATTCTGACATCCGGCTAAAGTTCCCAACAGAACCAACAGAACTACATTTCTTATAAATTGGAAATATTTCATAGTAAACGTATTTTATTTCAGAATTAATTGAGAGCATTCTGGGTTATCGTAATAAAATCACCTCCCCCAGGAAAATCAAGATCTTGGTTAATTAATAAATTACTGTTAGCTTCTCCCCACATCACAGATTTTATGGTCAACCGAGTAACTCTTTCCTCAATAGTATTCGGATTTTTAGCCGTAACCTTCAGTATGTGGTCTTTTCCGTCCGCAGTAGTTGTATCCCCACTCTCTCCTTCACTTGCCTTTTTGCCATCAACCCAAAGAGTAAAATCTTGGGCATTGTCAATACTTGCAACCCATATCTGACCTACCGGCGCACTCATATTGAATAGGAAAGTAGCACCTTCTCCATTAACAGCATCCTCACCCGTATGATCTATATCATAGTTTATCTTACAGTAGTCATCACCAACCTCTGACGCAGACGCAGTAAAAGAATGTGTCGGATGCCCCCATTCAACCGTATAATCGCCACCATTCTCCCAATCGGCAACATTATATACAATACTCACAATACCATCCACCCCTATCCTATTCAATACATAATAACAAGCATTACGCTCTATATCGGGCAGATAGATTAACTTTTCAGACTGGCTTCCAGCAACACTGTATGTCACTTTCAACACATACCCCTTCCCATCGGTGTCATTTGCGCCTTGCTGATTCGGATTGTTCGAGCCATAATAATTCTCAAACATATAAGCGGAAGCAGAAAGCACATCTGTAAAAGCAGCAGATATTTTTTCCGGATTCTTCTTGTCCTCCGGAGTGTAACTGTTATATTCATCATCTGTCACAACTTTATCAATGCTGACTGCACCTCCGTTTATTAAACTAAAACCATACTGCCAACTATGCGGCACATTCTTCAAATTCTCACTCTCATGTCCGGGAGCAAACATATAGCTATAATCCTGCAATCCACTTGGCAATATCTCAACCTGCATCACCTCTAAATCGATATCAGGTTCTTTCGCCGCAAAGTACATACCCAGTTTGGCGACAGAACGTTCCAGCTCAAATTCAATCGGACCGCCAGTCCACATCCAATGCTCTGAATGTACTTCACTTTCCTTTATGTCGTTTGGATTAATCATCACATCTTTCACCGTCACCATAGGCAATGCAGTACGAGGATTATTCAATTCACGAAAACAATAATTTTCCAATTGCATACGAGTCATATCCGGACTCCATGCAGGGGAATTATAAACACTGACCGTTTCCTCATTAGCAACTAAATAAAAAGATATCGGCTCCTCCAAAAAAGACATGGTTGGAATATCCAAATCCATGGAAAAAGATAGTTTTCCACCATCCACTACCAAATTCTTATCATTACCATAGAAATAACCGACTTTCCTTTCTCCATAAAAGGCATATACACGTAACGTATTTATTGCACTCTCTATATCAACATTAATATCCGATCCGCCTGCACGTGTATCCACATTCATCGTCATACTTATATTGCGCGTCTCTGCCACTACCGGGTTATCTTCTTTAATACACCCTTCTAACGTCAGCAAGCCAACAAGAAGCAATAATCCTATATACAATACTCTTTTCATAGTCGTCCATTAAAATTCGGGTTTCACATCTACTATATACCAGTCGGGAACGGTTATCACCGCACCTATGGATTTGAACTCAATACGGATAGGTATCAGCGCTTCATGTTTAGTCAGGTCTATCACAGGATTGGCAGCCAAGAAATCGGCCAAGTTTATATGAGCCATATTTTTGCCGTTGGCATCGGTGAGATCCAGATTCACATTCTCATGGTCGGTATGTCTCATTATATTAAAGCGTGCCAGCATGGTATGCTTTTCCGCATTATTTTCAGTTTCCGGATAATAAGTAACAATGCTGCCACAGGCATTGTTGCTGAAGTTTGTCATGGAAGACAGCCCGCTCATGCTCAGTGTAGGCCATACCGGAGCACGTGTGGTAAGTTCTTCGGAAGCGACTCCTATCACCTCTACATGGACTTTGTAATGCGAACTGGCAAAATCCATTTTTTCTTCTGTCTGTTTTGCATCACCGGGGATGCTGATTTCCTTGTAAGCATAATATAGAGAATCATTTCCCGCAATCCGTTCGCCATGAATGCAGTCTTCATCACAAAATTGGGCAGTTGCCAGATTTTGTTCTCCGCTTACTTCTGTATTATAAGTGTTTCCCACAGTTACAATCTGATAGTCTCCCACAGGCAAATTCAACTCTGTGGATTGTTTTTTCACATCTGCTTCGCTTATCGGATGAGAGGACAGTAACATACCGTCACTGTCGAAAACATACATGTCCACTTTATGAATCTTATCTTGAAAAATTTGAGTCGTACCATCTCCGACATAACTGAATTTCAGCGTGCAATTGCCCGGACAGTCACTCATATCTTCTTTGATGCACCCGTTGAGCGAAGCTAAAAACATCAAGGATAGTATGTATTTTGTATATTTCATATTTTATGTATGTTTCAATATAAAATTGATAGAAGAGTCCAAGAAGTCGGACTTATAATAATCCGACTTCTTGGTTCATAATAAATAGAATTATTCGCCGTAGCTTGGTTCAACAGCTACGATATCCCAAGGAGCTACTCTGACAGTAGCTGTAATACAGATTTTATCTTTCTCCAAAGTTGTAATATCCTCTTCAGTGAACTCCAAATCAGTAATCTGATAAATTTTACCAGATTCCATAGCAACCACATTACCATCAGCAGTCTTAAAACCTGTAATCTTCAAATAGGCAGGGTCATAAATAATATAGCCTTCTTTGACATCGTCAACAGGTTCCGAATTAAAACGAAGCAATAATTCAGGCATCCCACAGACACTATATCCGTAAGAAGTGCCTAATGCAACAGGCGTATTCTTATCGTTCAATACAGGAGCAGGAGTAGCAGCTGCATCGTAAAATGCAGTTGGTGTACCTGTATCAGGAGTCAAGTCGGGGAAACCGGTTAAATTGCTCGTTACAGAATGAGGCTCAGAGCCTGTACCTTTTAATGTAAATTTGGTATTTGCCCCATTTATGCCTACATACTCTAACGTAAGTGTTTTATATGCAGACTCTGCCAGATTAGTACACTGCAAGTTACCACTTAGTTCTATACGGGACATCTTAGTTGCCAATTGTAAAGTAGCCTCATACATAGGGTAACCGTCTTGAGTGTCTGTATTTTTATAAGTTATATCTACAGCCTCTGCATATACGGGAGCATTTTCCGCAGTCTGATAATCTGCAACATCAAATGTTTCTGCTACAACATTAGCCCATGTACCACTGGCTGTAGGTTGACAATTGGCAACAGCAGCAATCTTAGTAACTGTTCCACTAACACCATGGAATGTATCACTGGACTTATTTTCAAGTGTCTTAGTGTCTACAATAGCACCGTCCTTATCCAATAAATAAAGCGTTACAGTATTCACTGTAATTTGAGATTGGTTGTTGGCACCATCTGTCCAAGCTCCGTTTCCGGACGCTCTTGTGGTATATCCTCCAGTTTCAATCTTAACTGTGATCGTTTTACTATTTTGAGACAAGTCATTTCCAACCTCGTCCTCATTACTACATGCCGCGAATGCCAGTCCGGCCAATCCCAGCATAAAAAACTTGTTTAATTTCATGATTTAATAGATTAAATTAAAAAAACAGTAAATAATAGTTCGCTCTCTTTTGCCTTATGTTTATAAGATTCTCTTTCCAACCCTGTTATAAGTCAGCAATCACCCCTTCCACATTGCGCAAGTTTTCCCTGGCTTCCGCATCACCCGTAGCGGCAGCACGCTGAAGAACCGTACGTGCCTTCTCATACTGTTTCTCATTGGCATAAGCTACGCCCAGACAGTTCAGCACACGTACATTACCCTTCCCTTCCAAGGGCAGCAACAAATTCACAGCTTCTTTCATGTGTCCCTGTCCAAGTTCGTAACGGGCAGCGTTTACAACAGCCGGAATATTGTCCGGATAGGTACGGGCAGCTATCAGTAAAACCTTGCCATACTCCGGAGTATCCACTCCATAAGACTCCGCCACCTGATACATCTCCTCCACACTCAGCAAACGGGGATTGGAATATATCTGCTTCCGGGCTTCTTCTAAATTGAAATTACGCACCTTATACTCTATGCGGTACTCATTACGGCGCAGCGGAGGATAGACTTCATTCAGCAGGCGTTGGTACACCTCGGGAGGGAACTCATCCCTGAAACGCTGCTCACAGTCATCCAAATTGCCCTTGCAAGATTCAACTACCGCAATCACCTCTTTCTGCTTCAACAGGTTGGGAAACTTATCCAGTTCCATACGGAGACCTTCCCAATCCTCACCACGCCATGCCACATGCCAAAAGCGTGTGTCCACTTCGGTTTCCCTCTGCACATATTGCGTAAAAGCTTCGGCACGACGTCGGGACAGTTTTTCGTTATAATCCGCACGCCCTTCAGGAGAAGCGTAACCGGTAACATATATACCCGTAATCGTGAGGTCGCCGTTATCTTTTACCATAGCGATGGAGTGACGGACACTGTCAAGCTCCTGACGGTTGTTCTGGAATTTCGGGTCAATCTTATGGCTGTCCTGGCGGAAATTCAAACGTGCCACTTTCACCTCGTCGCGCATCTTTACAGCCTCTTTCAAAGGCGGGACAAAAGCCACTGTATATTTAGGCTGAAATAGCTGCAGAAAAGTACTCTTCACAGGAGTCTCTTCCGTACCCTTATCACACTCCGCACAACCGGTGGTCTGTTCACGAAGTACCAACCGGGCAGCGCCGAGCCAAGGCTCGTAAGGTATCACCACACTGTACTCCACCTGCTGAGATTCACCGTTCTTACGACGCAGCACAGTCTTTGCGCCATCGGTCTTGGTAAAGCCATTCAGCGCCTTTTCACGACGGTGCACCTTGTCACGAACACGACCGTCCAGCACCACAGAAGGAAGATCCAGACTTTTATCCCCCTCTTTTGCCACTACTACCGGATAGAGACGCACACTTTCCTGACGCTTCACGTGCATGTCCGTCACATCAAGTACAAAATCCACGTGAATTTCACGGCCTTTCTTTTTTATCTCATCATTGATTACGCGCACCCCCGAAAGATGTCCGGTCTGTGCACAAACAGGAACACATATTCCGAACAAAAGCAATGCACCACATATCAATTTACTATATATATGTTCTTTTCTCATAATGCACTTCCTCCTTATTTAATGGTATATATCAGCGATACAGCAGCTTTGGTGACACTGAAGTATCCTTTGTCGTTCTTCTCCTTCCACTCACCGCACTTGGGGCAGTCATACTTGTCGTAATGGTTCTGAACATACCCCACGCCGATGCCGGCTTCAATACTCCAGCGTTTACCCAGCAACCATTGGTAGCCATAGGCCAGGCCGGCTCCGTAATAATATCCCTCGTAACGGTATCCCTTGGTAGAGGGGTAAATGCCCAACGGGAAGTCCACGTTGCCTACGTTGAACTGCCCGCCGAGCAGGTGCAGACCGAAGAAATGGCCGTTGAATGACTCACACAGCCAGTATCGCACCTCAGGCTGTGCCATCCAGTGCTTCCACTTCTTACTGTCCGAGAAAGTAAAAGGATTATAGTTCGCAGAAAGATCCAGCGTCCATTTAGGAGCCAGACGGAATTCGGCACCGAGGTTGATAGTCGTACTGATGTCATACAGCAGGTTTGTCTTGATGGCTATGTCCTGCGCTGACAAAGAGATGCCGATAAACAGGAAAATAATGCAAAGGCTCTTTTTCATGCTCTCCATTTTTATATGATATAACTTATCTGTCTATATACTTTACTGCTTTAACATTTCCGTTACTTTGTAGGTAACGGGAAAATGAAGGAAGAACATGGTACAAGAGACATTCCTGTATCGACATGACCTACTGTTACGGATTATCGGATGGACCGGCTAAAGACGAGCAGAACTTTCCATGTTAATTTTATATAACATGGCTGCGAGAGTATTATGCATTTTCCACCGGGGAAAAGCACTGCTGTTCAAGCCAATGCGCCCTATAATAATATAGGAGAGCGTTTTTTACTTATTTTTCAAAAAAAACTCTTTTTTTTCTTGCGCAATATAAATGTTTTGTTGATATTTGCGACAAACAAATAATTCCCGTTACCTACAAAGTAACGGAAGAATAAACAATAGATTTAAGAACGAAGCAGCTTCGTGTTCATCTTGTAAAACAGCATATTACGAATCATTACTTTGTGAATATATAAGATATTATACCTTTATTCATCTCGTTTATTCTTTCAACTGTATGTTTCATAAAGTATGTTTCTGTTACTTTCACTGATGAATGTCCCATGGCATTGCTAATAAGTTCAGGCTGATAGTCCCTATAATTGGCAATAGTGGCCCAGCTGTGGCGGGCCGTATAACTGGTCAATCCGGTCACACCGTTTATGTGATCCTTCAACTTCTTCAAACGGTAATTAAAACCACGCAGTGCATTCTGGTATTGCCGGTATTCATCCTTTCCCGGATTGTGAATAAGAGGGAACAGATAGGGGGAATTCTCATCAGAATTCCTGAGGCTACGTATAATCTCCAGAGCTTTACCCTCCACACGTACGGTGAGCCATGCGCCTGTCTTCTTACGGCGATATACGATGACATTATTGTGAAAGTCACAATGTCTCAGATATGCAACATCCACAAAAGGCATTCCGCGAAGCATGAAAAGCAGTAAAAACAGGAGACGTGTCGATTCCAGTCTCTCATCTGCTAGAGGGGTGCTGAGCTTACGGAATACATCTTCATCCACCGCACGCTTCACTGTAACTTTCGTACCCGTATACACTCCCTTGAAAAGTCTGGGGCGATAAGGTGCGAGCCCGTCATCGACGGCACGAAAATAGGTAGCACGCAACATCCTCATATAAGTAGAAATAGTATTCCAATGAAGTTGGCGGCTCAACAGATACTCCTGGAAAGACCGGAGCCAAAGAGGAGTCAGGTCATTGAATTCAAGTACATCCAATCCTTCAAATTCAATAACCCGTCTTAATACACTACGGTACACATGAGCGGTACCATGACGCTGTTCCTCTTCTAAGTAGGAAACAACAGAGGCCATATAGCCAAAAAAATTTGTTTTATTCATATATCTTTAATTTTAAAACACATCATATAAATAGACTATAAGAGAAAAGGTTTAATGGATGATTATGTTAAAAAGGGTGATGGATTAATAAAATTAGCATAATAAGCTCCTAATCCGGATAAACAGACACCAGACCGGACTACCCAAAAAACAAAACAATGTGCTATATATAAAAATTTGAGAAGTTCTGGAACGAGAAAAGAATTTATAAGGAAAGCTTTCAGATAAAAAAGAATTGCTATCTTTGTTGCGCTCTAATTAGAGAGCATAAGTACAAATTACAAAGAATTAGTTTATAAAGCACTGATTTCTTCAGTATATAAAACAAAGACCCTAGATTTGTACCTATTAATAAGTCCCTATATATTTTCAATGAATATGCAGAAATCAGACAGCATTGTCATCATCCCCACTTACAACGAACGGGAAAACATCGAGAATATCATCCGCGCCGTTTTTGCTCTGGAATACGGGTTTCACATACTTATTATCGAAGATGGTTCACCCGACGGAACAGCCGGTATTGTAAAAGAATTACAACAGGAATTCCCCGACCGCCTATTTATGGTGGAACGTCAAGGAAAACTTGGGTTAGGCACAGCCTATATAGCAGGTTTCAAATGGGCGTTACAACGCGACTACGAATATATATTCGAAATGGATGCCGATTTCAGCCATAACCCCAAAGATCTTCCCCGACTCCACCGGGCCTGTGCCGAGGAAGGGGCAGATGTGGCTATCGGTTCACGTTACGTCAGCGGTGTGAATGTCGTGAACTGGCCTATGGGACGCGTTCTGATGTCTTATTTCGCTTCCAAATACGTACGGATCATAACAGGACTGCCTATCCACGATACGACTGCCGGCTTTGTTTGCTACCGTCGCAAGGTGCTGCAAACAATCAACTTAGACTGTATCCGCTTCAAGGGTTATGCTTTTCAGATTGAAATGAAGTTCACCGCCTACAAATGCGGAGCCAACGTAAAGGAAGTGCCGGTTATCTTCATCAACCGCGAACTGGGAACATCCAAAATGAACAGTAGCATTTTCGGAGAAGCTGTCTTCGGAGTTATCCGATTGAAATGGGACAGTTGGTTTCATAAATATCCCAACTTAAAAGACTAAGGACATGAAAAGAACGCTGATACATAACGCTACGATTGTCAATGAAGGACAATCCACTCAAGGTTCAGTAGTTATAGAAAACGGACGTATTGCCGAGGTGCTTACCAACTGGAAACCGCTTTCCGCACCTTGCGAAGAAGTAATTGATGCAACCGGCTGCTACCTGCTACCCGGCATCATTGACGATCACGTGCATTTTCGTGATCCGGGGCTTACCCATAAGGCAGATATCCTGACAGAAAGCTCCGCAGCAGCTGCCGGTGGCGTAACCTCCATAATGGATATGCCGAACACCAATCCTTTGACCGTCACTCTGGATGCCCTGAATAGTAAATTCGACTTACTGAATGAGAAATGTATTGTCAATCACTCTTGCTATTTCGGAGCGACTAATGACAACTATACGGAATTCGACAAGCTGGACAAGAGCCGCGTATGCGGTATCAAGCTGTTTATGGGTTCCAGTACCGGTAATATGCTGGTAGACAAAATGAACAGTCTTCTGAAAATCTTCAATGGCACAGACATGCTGATAGCCGCCCATTGCGAAGACCAGGAAATCATAAAAGCCAATATCGAGATATACAAGAAAAAATACAAGGGAACGGACGACATCCCCGTCAATGCCCACCCCGGTATACGTTCTGTTTCCGCCTGCTATGCCTCTTCCGAATTGGCCATCCGTCTGGCAAGAATTGCCGGAGCACGACTGCATATTCTGCATGTATCTACCTCCAAAGAACTGAAACTCTTCAGTAGCGAACCTTTGGAAGATAAGAATATTACATCCGAAGCATGCGTAGCGCATCTACTCTATACGCTATCCCATTATAACAGCCTGGGTGCACGCATAAAATGCAACCCTGCCATTAAGAGAAAAACTGATCGGGAAGCTCTACGAGCAGCCGTCAATTCCGGCCTGATTGATGTGATAGCCACCGACCATGCTCCCCACTTATTGAGTGAAAAAGAAGGAGGAGCGCTGAAAGCCATGTCCGGTATGCCTATGATACAGTTTTCTCTCGTAAGCATGTTGGGACTGGTGGACGAAGGAATCTTTTCACTGGAGACTATTGTGCAGAAAATGTGCCATGCACCTGCCCAAATATACGGTATCTGCCGACGCGGATATATCCGAGAAGGTTATCAGGCAGATTTAGTGCTGGTACGCCCCAATTCTCCCTGGGAAGTTACTTCAGACAAGATCTTGAGCAAATGCGGCTGGAGCCCCTTAGAAGGACATACGTTCAACTGGAAAGTAGAAAAGACATTTGCCAACGGACATCTTATCTACAATGGCGATACGGTGGACGGGACTTATCGCGGTGAAGAGTTGAGATTCGATTACCGGTCATCCAAAGCGTAAATCTTTCATGGTATACAGCAAATTCAGAATGTAATTTAGTGTAAATAAATCAGAGTATACAATAAATTGCCAACTATCAATTATAAAATCCACGAGGTAAGTCCCTACATCAACTGGATCTATTTTTTCCATGCATGGGGCTTCCAACCCAGGTTTGCGGCAATTGCCAATATCCATGGCTGTGATTCCTGTCGTGCCATGTGGCTCGCATCTTTTCCTCAAGAAGACCGCGCCAAAGCAGCTGAAGCCATGCAGTTGTTTAAGGAAGCAAATAGAATTCTTAACCGATTGGATGAGGATATTACGGTTCAATGTATCTATAGATTGTGCCATACTAATGCAGAAGATGATAACCTCATCATTGAAGGTACGTTGTTTCCCTTACTCCGCCAGCAGACCCCCAATCCGGACGGAAGCCCGTTCCTCTGCTTGAGTGACTTTATACGCCCTCTTTCATCCGGCATAGCAGATACCATAGGTCTGTTCGCATCTTCTATCAGTCCAGAGGTTGAAGAATATTATAAGGATGACCCCTATAAACATCTCCTTGTACAAACCCTATCGGACCGCCTTGCCGAAGCAGCAACGGAGAAAATGCATGAATACGTACGTAAGGTAGCTTGGGGCTATGCTCCCGATGAATCGTTTTCCATCCCAGACTTATTGGTTGAGAAATATCAGGGTATCCGTCCTGCAGTGGGCTACCCCTCCCTGCCCGACCAGTCTGTGAATTTTATATTGAACGAACTGCTGGACATGGAACAAATAGGCATCACACTAACCGAAAATGGAGCCATGCATCCGCATGCCTCCGTCTGCGGTCTTATGCTGTCACATCCCCGGTCACGTTATTTTGCCGTAGGAAAGATTGATGAAGACCAATTGGAAGATTATGCCCGCCGACGTGGCAGACCGATTGACGAAATGCGAAAATTTCTGGCTGCAAACCTGAGATAATGTGATTTTTCGATTTTCACTGCGACATACAAAATAAAAAGCGATTCGAGAAACAATACACAATGGAAAATATAGAACAAGAGTTTCTGTCCGTTATACGGGAATATGAGCGCGTCATCTATAAGGTGTGCTACCTGTACACTACTCCGAACGCGACTCTTAGTGACCTGTATCAGGAAGTGGTGCTCAATATATGGAAAGCATTTCCAAAGTTCAGACGAGAATGTAAGATCTCTACGTGGATTTACCGTATTGCTTTAAATACCTGCATCAGTTTCATACGGAAAGAAAAAAACATCCCTGAGATTGTAACCCTCACCCAAGAAGCCGACCGCAGTGAAGAGGATGATGAAACGCAAGCCATGCTACGGCAACTCTACCGGATGATAAACCGGTTAGGGCAATTGGAAAAATCCATTATACTGCTTTACCTGGAAGAAAAAAGCTATGAGGAAATTGCCGAAATCACCGGACTGACTATTACCAACGTCGCCACTAAACTCAACCGCATTAAAGACAAACTGAAAAAGATGAACAAGGAGGAATAATATATGGAACTGGACGAACTGAAAAAATCATGGAATGCCTTAGATGCACAGTTGCAAAAGGAACCGATTGCCGATGAACAACAAATAAAAGAATTGATTGCAAATTATAAAACAAATACCCGGCACAGCCTGGGACGACTTGTTTTCCTACAACGCTTCTCACTGGGAATAGGTGCGGTAGGGCTGGCCATCATCCTATTGATATGGCTCTTACTGCCCACCTTCGGCTTCAATGAGCACCTGCAGAACAAAATTGCCATATTCCTGGCTTTCATCACCGTTACCATCCTTGGCGGTATGTGGTGGGACTGGAAAACCTACCTTTGGAACAAGAACACGTTAGTGGATGAAATGCCCGTAGCAGAGGTGAGCCGGCGCATGAGCACATTCCGTTACTGGACTCACTACGAGGTATGGGCGGTGGCTATTTGGACCATAGTCTTCACTGCACTGTTCTACTGGGTAATGGACTACTATATGTTGCCTCTTGGAGTACAAGCCGTCCTATTGATATGTTACATTATCTGGGATGTCATTCTTATTTATTTCATCTACAAGAGACTCATCTATAAACATCTCGACAATATTAAAAAGAACATAGAAGAACTCAAAGATATATGCACCGAATAACTCTTATACTTATCTTATTCCTGCTTTTACCGGACATGTACATCTACCTGGTGTACATCGTAAAGAAAACACGCAGTGTAATCCGTCGCAGTATATACTGGCTTCCTACTGTTGTACTGGTAGCCCTATATTTGTACTATATCTATATGGCAGGAGAGAATGCTCTTTCCCGACATCCCCAAAGCATCGGCAGGCTGGCTGTAGCTGTAATGCTGTTTGCCGTTCCCAAAACCGTATTTATGCTCTGCTCGCTGCTTGGCATACTGATGCGTGGAATCAGTCGTTTTCTGTCTTTCGCCATTTTCCGTACACCGTTCAGGAATCCCCGATTCCCTTTTGTCGCCCACCGACTTCCATATACTCTTCTCGGGCTGATACTGGGTACAATCACTTTTGCCAATATCCTCTATGGAGCAATAGTCGGCATCAAACGTTTTGAAGTAAAAGATGTAGAGTACCACTCGACTAATCTTCCCAAAGGATTTGACGGTTACCGTATTCTTCAACTATCGGACATACATATAGGCAGCTGGCAAGGAAATCCGGAAGCCATTCGGCAACTGGTCAATTTGGTGAATGAGCAGAAAGCAGACTTGATTGTCTTTACCGGCGACTTGGTCAATCAGCAAAGTCACGAGCTGGACAGTTTCAAAGAAATCCTCTCGCAGCTCCACGCCCCCGGTGGCGTGTATTCCGTTCTCGGCAACCATGATTACGGAACTTATTACCGCTGGCATAGCAGAAAAGAAGAAGTTGCCAATTTAGAATATCTGATAGAGCAACAAAAGGATATGGGCTGGAAGATGCTGAACAACGATCATACTATTATACATCACAAAAGCGACAGCATAGCCCTGATAGGTGTTGAGAACGACGGAGAACCTCCTTTCTCCCAGTTTGCCGATTTTCCCAAAGCCATACAGGGTACGGAAGGGATGTTCCGCATCCTGCTCAGCCACAACCCTACTCATTGGCGGCGCGAAGTTTTGCCGGACTCAGACATTGAGTTGACCCTCTCCGGACATACACATGCGATGCAAATGGAAATGCTCGGACATTCACTGGCCTCCCTCATATATCCGGAGTGGTCGGGCATGTATTATGAAGGCAAGCGTGCATTGTACGTCAATGTCGGTATAGGGTATGTAGGGCTGCCTTTCCGCTTTGGTGCGTGGCCTGAAATCACCGTCATAAAATTAGTCTGCGAGAATTAGTGACAAAATAAAAAAAGGTCTATCTTTGTGGCAACAAAATCCCAAACCTATGAAAATACTCTATAATATTTATCAGATTTGCTTTGCATTGCCTATATTATTGGTGCTGACAATTCTCACCGCACTGGTCACTATTATCGGTTCGTTATTGGGCGGCGCCCACATCTGGGGATATTATCCGGGGAAAATATGGTCACAATTGATTTGTTATCTTCTACTTATTCCGGTAAAAATAAACGGGCGGGAGAAATTGCATAAACGCACTTCCTACGTATTTGTTCCCAATCATCAAGGCTCATTCGACATTTTCCTGATTTACGGCTTTTTAGGGCGGAACTTCAAATGGATGATGAAGAAAAGCCTTCGGAAAATTCCATTCGTGGGCAAAGCATGCGAAAGTGCCGGACACATCTTCGTAGACCGTTCCAGTCCGAAAAAAGTACTGGCAACGATGCGCCAGGCGGAAGCCTCTTTGAAAGACGGGGTATCGTTAGTGGTATTCCCCGAGGGGGCACGTACATTCACCGGGCACATGGGCTATTTCAAAAGAGGAGCCTTTCAGTTGGCAGACGAACTTCAGTTGGCAGTAGTGCCTGTTACAATCGACGGTTCGTTCGAGATACTGCCCCGGACCGGCAAGTGGATACACCGCCACCGCATGGTACTGACTATTCATGAACCGATTGCCCCCAAAGGGCAAGGGGCAGAGAATATTAAGGCCACTATGACAGAAGCTTATGCAGCCGTAGAAAGCAGCCTCCCGGAGAAATTTAAGGGAATGGTTAAAAACGAAGATCAAGACCGTTAAGATTTCCTGTTCTTGCAACACATACTGAGTGCAATGGTCTGCTTACAGATTATTTACCGGAAGTATCCGCTACTGAAGCATTTTCCCTTACACGCTGATGCTCTTCAATCAACTGCATGTTCTCTTTAGCCTTTGAAAGGAACGCCTTCACCAATTCGTTTTTCTTGAATTCCAAAGGAGCAGTTCTCATGATATCCTCTATCTGCGGAGTCATGATAGGATACGGCAACGTGCTGCACATCATCATAAAGACACTCGGTCCCAACACATTCTCATAATTATCAATGATGAACTGTTTGACATAACCGTTCATCTCCTTTACAAGAGCCTCACCCTCTTGTTCCAGTTCTTTATGAACCTCTTCCAGATTGACTCCGTCCAGCACCATACGCGCCTCTTTACGGTCAAGTTCTTCTATCTGCAGTTCCAGTGCATTTCTCTTTTCGATGAATTCATACAACAGGTTATTGAGAGCCGTACCTTTGGCAGTCAATTGCGTGTTGGAAATGGAAACTTCAATCTTACCGTCTTCCAGCACAAGTGGCATAATACCTTCATCATTCATATAAAGAGTTGCCATTATCACAGAATCAACCCTGCCCCTCATTGAGAAAAGTCCATGAATAACTTCCGCCGAGTCAACAGTTACCCATTGGCCATCCTTCAAGGTTTTAAGGTATAACATTTTCCCGTCGAGGCTTGTTACCGAAGAACTGCCTTCCACCTTATACTTCCGGGTACAAGAAGCGAGAAACATAAGTAAAAGCAAAAGAGGCAAAATGCGGTTTACACTCATTTTAATCATGCAGGAAACGATTTATGAATTATACGCAACAAAGGTATTAATATTCCTTATAAACCGGATAGAAAGAAAGGAATTTTCATTTGGTTTACGTATTTTTGCACAATCATAAATAATAAAAATCGGGAAAATATACATGTCAACCTATGCTCCTTTTGCCAAACCTCTGTATGTGATGCTGAAGCCCGTAGGGGCTGTGTGCAACCTTGCATGCGATTATTGTTACTACCTGGAGAAGTCCAAATTATACGTAAACAATCCCAAACATGTAATGAGTGATGAACTGCTTGAAAAGTTCATAGAAGAATATATCAATTCGCAGACGATGCCGCAGGTGCTGTTCACCTGGCATGGCGGAGAAACCCTGATGCGCCCGCTGGCTTTCTACAAAAAGGCCATGGAGCTGCAAAAGAAGTACGCCAACGGCCGGACCATTGACAATTGCATCCAGACAAACGGTACATTGCTCACCGACGAATGGTGCGAATTCTTTAAAGAGAACAACTGGCTGGTAGGCGTATCCATCGACGGTCCGCAAGAGTTCCACGACGAATACCGCAAGAACAAACTTGGCAAACCGTCCTTTGTAAAAGTGATGCAAGGCATCAACCTGCTGAAAAAGCATGGAGTGGAATGGAACGCAATGGCGGTGGTGAACGACTTCAATGCCGATTACCCTCTCGAGTTCTACAATTTTTTCAAAGAAATCGGTTCACATTACATACAGTTCGCTCCTATCGTGGAACGTATTACCCCTCATCAGGACGGACGCCACCTTGCCTCACTGGCAGACAAGGAGAAATCTACGGAACTGGCAGACTTCTCCGTCAGTCCGGAACAATGGGGAGACTTCCTCTGCGCCCTGTTCGACGAATGGGTGAAGCAAGATGTGGGGACTTATTACATCCAGCTCTTCGACTCCACCCTTGCCAACTGGGTAGGCGAACAGCCCGGTGTATGCTCCATGGCAAAGACCTGCGGACATGCCGGTGTAATGGAATTCAACGGCGACGTATATGCCTGTGACCATTTTGTATTCCCTGAATATAAATTAGGAAATATCTATCAGAAGACGCTCGTCGAGATGATGTACAGTGAACAACAGCAAAACTTCGGACTGATGAAGCAGAAATCGCTCCCCACCCAGTGCCGGGAATGCGAATGGCTGTTTGCCTGCAACGGTGAATGTCCCAAGAATCGCTTTGCGCATACAGCAAACGGTGAACCCGGACTGAACTACCTCTGCGCAGGCTACCGGAAATTCTTCAAGCATGTAGCCCCCTACATGGACTACATGAAGCAGGAATTGATGAATCAGCGTCCGCCTGCAAACGTCATGGAAGCCGTTCGGGAAGGAAAATTCAAATAAGTCATATATTAATTAATAAAAGAATGAAATTAACGAAGTATTTGATTGCGGCTATCGCCGTATTAACAACCGTCTGCTCCGTACGTGCAGACGAAGGAATGTGGTTACTGCAACTTATGAAACAGCAGAACTCCATCGACATGATGAAGAAACAAGGGTTAAAGCTCGAAGTCGATGATATATATAATCCGAACGGCGTGTCATTGAAGGACGCCGTCGGCATCTTTGGCGGCGGTTGCACCGGCGAGATTATTTCACCGGAAGGATTAATCCTCACCAACCACCATTGCGGCTATGGCGCTATCCAACAACACAGCTCAGTGGAGCACGATTACTTGACAGACGGTTTTTGGGCAAAAAGCCGCAGTGAGGAGTTGCCCACTCCGGGATTGAAATTCCGTTTCGTACACCGCATTGTGGACATCACCGACCTTGTCAACGCGAAAATCAAAGCCGGAGAAGTAACGGAAGTCGACGCCCTGACCGCACCATTCCTCAACAAACTTGCCAAAGAGGAACTGGAGAAGAGCGACCTGAGAGGTAAACCGGGCATTGAAGTAAAAGCACTACCTTTCTATGCCGGAAATAAGTTCTATTTGTTCTATTATAAGGTATACAGCGACGTCCGCATGGTAGCTGCCCCTCCTTCCTCAGTAGGAAAGTTCGGTGGTGAAACGGATAACTGGATGTGGCCGCGCCATACGGGAGATTTCTCCATGTTCCGCATCTATGCCGACAAAAACGGAGAGCCTGCCGAATATTCTCAGGACAACGTACCTTTGCAGACTCCGAAGTACCTGTCTATCTCCATCAAGGGCTTGCAAGAGAATGACTACGCCATGATTATGGGGTTCCCCGGAAGAACCAGCCGCTACCTCACCCGATCGGAAGTGAAAGAGCGTATGGAAGCAGACAACCAGGCCATGATTGACATGCGTGGAGTGCGCCTCGACGTGCTGCGCAAATATATGAACGCCAGCGACAAGACCCGCATACAGTATGCCAACAAATTTGCCGGAAGCAGTAACTACTGGAAAAATTCCATCGGCATGAACAAGGCAATCATCGACAATGACGTGCTGGGCACTAAAGCAGAACAAGAAAAGAAATTTGCGGAATTTGCCAAAGGCAAACCCGAATACGAGGGAGTGGTAGACAAGATTGACGGTATCATCGCCAAGAGAAAGCCTGTCAGCCGCCAACTTGAGTATTTGTACGAAGCATTGAGCGGTGCCATTGAATTCGGCAGCCCATACATGGTAATGGACAACATCAAGACTGCATTAGAAGAGAAAAACGACTCACTGCTTACTGCCTCCAAAGCGCAACTGGAAGAAGTGTTCAACAGCATCCACAACAAAGACTACGACCACGAAGTGGATCGTGCCGTAGCCAAAGCCATTCTTCCCGCCCTTGCCCAAAAGCTGAAACCGGAAGAACTGCCCACCTTCTATCTGACCATACGGGATAAGTACAAAGGCGACTACAACGTCTTTGTAGACGATCTGTACGACAACTCCATCCTTGCCAACCGCGCCAACTTTGACAAGTTCATGAAGAAGCCCAC
The DNA here is from genome assembly GCF_025146565.1 of Bacteroides eggerthii. Lineage (NCBI taxonomy): Bacteria > Pseudomonadati > Bacteroidota > Bacteroidia > Bacteroidales > Bacteroidaceae > Bacteroides > Bacteroides eggerthii. Next base: position 3,462,164 of record NZ_CP102258.1, read on the forward strand.
AGTGAAGGCCATCGAAAAAGATCCCGCCACTGCCTACTCCCGTTCAAAGCTGGAAAAGCTGAACGCCGTTATTATGGAAAACAGGGCTTTGAGCAATGATCTCGATCTGCTGCATAAAGCGTACATCCGCGGTTTAGGAGAGATGAAACTGCCCGTACCCTCTTATCCGGATGCCAACTTCACACTCCGTCTGACCTACGGAAATGTAAAATCATACGACCCGCGTGATGCCGTACACTACAACTACTACACCACCACAGACGGTATTCTCGAAAAAGAGAACCCTGAAGACCGGGAATTCGTAGTTCCGGCCAAGCTGAAAGAACTCATTCTCAATAAAGATTTCGGCCGCTACGCCATGCCTGACGGCACAATGCCTGTCTGCTTCCTAACAACCAACGACATCACCGGAGGTAACTCCGGAAGCCCCGTCATCAACGGAGAAGGGCAACTCATCGGCTGCGCATTCGACGGCAACTGGGAGTCTCTGAGTGGTGACATCAACTTCAACAACAACCTGCAACGTTGCATCGCACTGGACATCCGCTACGTACTTTTCATCCTTGAAAAACTGGGCGGATGCGGGCATTTGATAAAAGAAATGAACATTATCGAGTAAATCGAGAGACCTCCCCTAAAAGGATATAAGAGTGAATGACATTCGGTCGTATACTGAATGGCATTCACTCTCAAAACATCTTCTAACACACATTTACATGAGACAAATCATTTTATCATTATTCCTTACATCCGGTATCTTATCGGTCTATGCCGATGAAGGAATGTGGATGCTTACCGACCTCAAAAAACAGAATGAGGTCGCTATGACCGAACTCGGACTGCTAATCCCTGCCGAAGAGATATACAATCCCAATGGCATAGCCCTGAAAGATGCAGTCGTACATTTCGGCGGCGGTTGCACAGGTGAAGTCATCTCAGCAGAAGGACTGGTACTTACCAACCACCATTGCGGATACGGAGCCATCCAGCAACATAGCAGCGTAGAACATGACTATCTGACCGACGGTTTCTGGGCAATGTCACGCAGCGAAGAACTCCCCTGCAAAGGGCTTACCGTCACTTACATTGACGAGATAATGGATGTGACAGACTACGTCAACAAGCAATTACAGATTGACTCCGACCCAAACGGAACCAACTACCTGTCTCCCAAATACCTAACCAAGATAGCCGACCGCTTCCTTTCCGAACAAGGCACAACGCTCACACCCGGCCGTAAAGCGGAACTGAAAGCGTTCTACGGCGGAAACAAATACTACCTGTTTCTCAAGACCACCTACAGCGACATCCGTATGGTAGGCGCGCCCCCCTCCTCCATAGGCAAGTTCGGCGCCGATACGGACAACTGGATGTGGCCGCGCCACACAGGCGACTTCTCCCTTTTCCGCATCTATGCTGACAAAGACGGAAAGCCGGCCGAGTATAACCGCGACAACGTCCCCTTACAGGTAAAGAAGCATCTCACCATCAGCCTTGCCGGCTATCGCGAAGGCGACTTCACATTCGTTATGGGATTTCCCGGACGTAACTGGCGCTACATGATTTCCGATGAAGTGGAAGAACGTATGCAAACCACCAACTTCATGCGCCATCACGTGCGCGACGTCCGCCAGAAAGCTCTTATGGAACAGATGCTGAAGGACGATGCCGTACGCATCCACTATGCAAGCAAGTATGCCTCTTCCGCCAACTACTGGAAGAATGCAATCGGCATGAACGAAGGGCTTGTCCGCCTGAAAGTACTGGATACGAAACGCGCACAGCAGGAACAACTTCTGGCACGTGGGCGTGCCTTGAACGACAGTTCCTATCAAAAAGCCTTCGATCAGATACGCGACATCGTAAAACACCGCCGCGGCGCCCTCTATCATCAGCAAGCCATTCAGGAAGCGTTGATTACCGGACTTGACTTTATGAAAATTCCGAGTACCACCGCACTGGTCGCCGCTTTGAAAAGCAAAGACAAAGTCAAGATCAAAGCCGCTGCCGACAGTTTGCAGATTGCAGCCGACAAGTATTTCTCTGCCGTCCCTTTCCCCGAAGTGGAACGGCTTGTTGGCAAAAAGATGCTGCAAACCTATATGAAATATATCCCCGCCGAACAACGCATCGGTATCTTCAAGATTATCGACCGGCGGTTCAAGGGTGACAGTGATGCTTTCATTGACGCTTGTTTCGAATATTCCATCTTTGGCAGCAAGGAAAACTTTGCCAAGTTCATCCGCAAGCCCAGCCTGTATAAAATTGGCAATGACTGGATGACCCTGTTCAAATATTCCATTACCGACGGCCTGCTGCAAACCACCATTGCCATGATGGATGCCAACCGCAACTACAACGCTGCCCACAAAGTATGGGTAAAGGGAATGATGGATATGAAGCGTGAAGCCGGCACTCCTATCTATCCGGATGCCAACTCTACCCTGCGCCTGACCTACGGGCGCGTATTGCCGTACCGCCCTGCCGACGGTGTGGAGTACGGATATTACACCACACTGAAAGGAGCCATGGAAAAGGAAGACCCCAACAACTGGGAGTTTGTGGTTCCCGCCAGATTAAAGCAATTGTACCAGGCCAAAGACTTCGGACAATACGCCATGCCCGATGGTGAGATGCCCGTTTGTTTCATCGTAAATACAGACAATACAGGCGGCAACTCAGGCAGTCCGGTGTTCAATGCCAAAGGCGAGCTGATAGGTACAGCTTTCGACCGCAACTACGAAGGGCTGACGGGTGACATCGCATTCCGTCCCTCCTCACAGCGTGCCGCTTGCGTGGACATCCGCTACACCTTGTTCATCATAGACAAGTATGCCGGTGCTTCGCACATCATCAAGGAATTGACAATCAGCGATTAGTGTTCTGCGGTGAATGATTGGCAATTGATAATGAACTTTTTCCCCGTTTATCTGTTATATATTTGATTAATTATTATAAAATAAAGATTATGGAAAAGTTTGAAGAATTAATACAATCAGAAAAGCCTGTTTTAGTAGATTTCTTTGCTACCTGGTGTGGCCCTTGCAAAGCAATGCATCCTGTGTTGGAAGCTTTGAAAGACGAAATCGGCGACAGAGCACGCATCGCAAAAATAGACGTAGACCAACATGAAGAACTGGCTGCAAGCTACCGCATACAAATGGTTCCTACTTTCATCCTATTCAGAAAAGGGGAAGCGATATGGCGCCATTCAGGTGTAATCAGCGGTAAGGAGCTTAAAGCCATTATCGAACAAAACTCATAATTAGAAAAATGAAGAAAATTATAGCTATGGCGGCTCTCATCTTCTCAAGCATTCTGACCTATGCTTGTACCGACGGAGCCAGACAAAAACAAGCAGAAAAGCAAGAGACTACTCAGGAAGGTAATGTAATCGTAATGAACAAAGACATGTTTATTAAAGAAATATTCGATTACGAAAAGTCCAAAGAGTGGAAGTACAAAGGCGATAAACCCGCTATCATTGATTTATACGCCGACTGGTGCGGCCCCTGCCGCATGACGGCTCCTATCATGAAAGAACTGGCAAAGGAATATGCCGGAAAAATCGTGATATACAAAGTCAATGTAGACAAGGAGAAAGAGCTGGCTGCTTTATTCAATGCTACGAGCATTCCCCTTTTTGTCTTCGTACCGATGCAGGGTGAACCCCAGTTGTTTCGCGGAGCCGCGGACAAGGCAACCTACAAGAAGGCGATTGACGAGTTTCTGCTGAAGAAATAAATAAAGATTAATACCTCAAAAGGAGGCTGAAAATGGAATCCCGCTACCACTCTGTTCTGAATGACAGAGTGATAGCGGGATTCCATTTTCACACATTCCCTTTAAGCATACTATCTTCTGTCCATAAATAACCTTTATAAGACTATCGGCATTTCCTGCCACTTGCCATCGTATAATTCCATTACGGTCTTGTATCCGGCTTTCACCAATGCCCGCAATGCTTCCGGACGGCCACTATTGATCCGTTCCGGATAGTGAGAGTCGCTGTTGACCTGAACCCGGATACCCAAACTGTGCAGCAGCGGGAAATAACGTTCATTGGGATAGAAAGTTCCCAAATCATGATAGGACTTGGTATTGATTTCCACCTGATAGCTACGTGCGGCAATATCTTCAAAAAACTCTTTTACAAGCGTATCATACCAAACTTCATCGAGCAGGCCGGGACGATAGCAGGCCGCATTATAGTGCATCTTGTCCGCATGCCCCACTATATCGAAACCGCCCAACTCCAGCATACGCCTCAGCCGTCCATAATACAGACGCACCACCCTCTCCAGGTCACCTCCGAATTGCTCATCCACAATCCGCTTGAAGGCAGCGGCGGAAACATCCACATCCACAACCTCCGATTCATCATTATACAGCATGTGTACGGAACCGATGCGGTAGTCCAACGGAAGTTTCCGGAAACAGTCAACGGACGGATTACTCTCTTCATTCAGATAATCTATTTCCAAACCAAGATAAAGTTCTATCTTCCGAGCATATTTCTTTTTCATCCGATGAAATTCCGCCAGATAGTCATCCATGCGATCCCATTCCATTGCCCACGCCGTAGAAAAAGGCAACGGGGCATGAGATGAAAAGCCATACGAAGTAAATCCTTCACTTATGGCAAATCGCACGAAGTCCTCCATACCGGCGCGTCCGTCGCAATACAGGCTGTGACTATGATAATTTGTCAGATTTCCATTTCTGCCCATTCTCTTATACTTCAATTATTGTTTCCGAACTTCATAAAACAGTCGATAAAAGTCAAAATGTATTCTCAGTTCGATTCTATTTCGCTTAACTCCAGCCAGCGCATTGTCTTTTCATCAATCAGTTCTGCCAATTCCGGCAGGCGTTTCGACTTCTCTGTCAATTCATCGACGGACAGCGTCCCGCTGCACAATGCCTCCTCAATGGATTGCTTTTCCGCTTCCAATGCCGCAATTTCCTGCTCAAGCATTTCAAACTCACGCTTCTCCTTGAAAGACATACGGCGCTTCTCGTTCAGACGGACTTTCGCAGTCTTTTCCTCCCGGTCTTTTGCCACTTCTTTCTCCTTCTCTTTTTCCCGGACTGCCTTCACATCTTTCCAATCGCGATATTGGGTATAGTTACCGGGAAAATCACGAATATCTCCCTGACCGTTGAACACCAGCAAATGATCCACTACCTTATCCATAAAATAGCGGTCGTGACTCACCACGATGACACAACCTTTGAAATTCTGCAAATATTCCTCCAGCACATTCAGTGTAACAATGTCAAGGTCATTGGTCGGCTCATCCAGCACCAGAAAATTAGGGTTGCGCATCAATACAGTACACAGATAGAGACGGCGGCGCTCGCCACCGCTCAACTTATAAACATAGCTGTGCTGCGTTTCGGGCGTGAAAAGAAAATGTTGCAGAAACTGCGATGCCGTCAGGCGCTTGCCATTACCCAGCTCTATCACCTCGGCAATGTCCTGCACTACATCTATAACCTTCATCTGCTCGTCAAATTGCAAGCCATCCTGCGAATAGTAGCCGAAGCGGACGGTTTCGCCAATGTCCAGCGTTCCACTGTCCGCCTTCTCATCTCCCATCAATATCTTGATAAAAGTAGACTTTCCTGTACCATTATTGCCCACAATACCCATTTTTTCATAACGGGCGAAGATGTAAGAGAAATCATCCAATATCTTCAAATCACCGAAGGACTTGCAAAGATGATCTGCCTCAAATATCTTACTGCCGATGTAAGACGCTTTTACATCCAGCTTCACATTGTCGTTGTTGAAACGCTGCTTGGCCACCTTCTCCAACTCATAAAAAGCATCTTCCCGGTAACGCGCTTTGTGCCCTCTGGCCTGTGGCATACGGCGCATCCACTCAAGTTCAGTGCGATACAGATTATTGGCGCGTTCTATCTCTACCGTCTTTGCTTCGATGCGTTCTTCGCGCTTTTCCAGATAATAGCTGTAATTACCTTTGTACTGGTATATCCGGCGGTTGTCTATTTCGACAATCTCCGAGCAAACGCGGTCAAGGAAATACCGGTCGTGCGTCACCATCAGCAGAGTGAGGTTGGTACGGCGCAAATAGTCTTCCAACCATTCGGTCATATCAAGGTCAAGATGGTTGGTAGGCTCATCCAGTATCAACAAATCAGGCTCGGTGATAAGCGTATTGGCAAGCGCTACGCGCTTCAATTGTCCGCCGGAAAGCGACTTTACCTGCTGGTTGAAATCACGGATTTTCAATTGGGAAAGGATTTGCTTGGCCTTCTGTTCGTACTCCCAGGCCTTCTCCTGATCCATACGCACCAAAATTTCGTCCAAACCGGGGTGTCCCTCCGTCTCCATGCAGCGTTCGTACTCCTTAATCAGTTCTACGGTGCTGTTGCCATGATGAAAACAAGCTTCGAGAACGGTCAGTTCCTCCGGATACTGAGGATCCTGTTCCAGATATCCGACTCTTACATCGCGTCTGAAAGAAATTGTGCCACTATCATAACCTTCCTTTCCGGAAAGAATGTTCAGCAATGTGGACTTGCCGCTGCCATTTTTAGCAATGAGGCCCACACGCTGCCCTTCGGATAAGCCCAAAAAGATATTCTCGAATAGTACCAGATCACCGAATGACTTGGTCAAGTTTTCCACTTGAAGAATTGAATTTACTGCTGCCAAAGCTTATTAAATTAAGAATTGAGAGAATTAAAATTTGAAAGCCGTTATGCGGAACGGCAGTGATCATCAGAAAAAGCTGCTATGAAAGCAAGTTTTTATAAATCTCCGCAAGATAACAGGCTTCTCCGGCTTTCACCTTACTCCATACTAATTTCATCGGGTCTATCATAGCACCGTCTGCTACGTTCACAAGAACAGGAGCTTCACGATTACCGTCAATCAACGTACGCCATTCAAAGCCCTCCACTTCATTGGCAAGAATGGCACAAAGCGTAATGCCCAAAGCGAGCCAGGCTTCCTTTTTCTTGGCACCGATATTGCCGCTATCCATAACCTGTTGCATATTGGCAATGTCTTCTTCCTGTCCCTGAAAGTCTTTCTTCAGGTATTCTTTCACTGTGTTACTCACCCACTCATACGCCTCATTTATCTGATAAATTTCAGACAGGCGTACCGGGATGATCTCCGCCGGATATTTCTGATTGGCCCTGCGTACTTCCAGTGAGGCTATTATGTTTTCGGCTTCCGTCACCGGCTCTCCCTTACGCACCGTAAACGAACATTCAAACGCAACGTCGCCCATTCCCGTAACCCAAAGATGAGATGTATAGTACACCCCTTCTTCCTCGAACATTTCCTTGCTGTACGCACACGACACAGGCCCTATCTTTACAGATGTAGCCGAGGTGTTCTCCTTCAGTTCCTGTTCAACAGCTTCCTTGCCATACGTCGCACTGCCCTTATAGGCCGATATACGGAAATTACCTGTCCACTCGTTAGGATTATAAAACAGGAAAGAACCTTCCCCGTCTTCAAATTCGTTCCAGTCTGCCGGATAGACCATAGAGAACCATGCTCCCGGAGAAATAAATTTCTTACCTTGTTTCATATTTCATTGACTAAATAACTTCTTCCTTGCAAAAGTAACACTACCACTCCTGATATGCAAACAATCGAAACAAAAAACAGCCGATTCTCACGAACCGACTGTTCCAATCATCATCTATGAATGAAGACTTTTAGGTCTCCAATATTTTAATCATATCTTAAAATCCACATTCTGAGTGCAAAGATAGGAAATTTACATCATAAAATAAAATGCGATAAAAAATTAGTTTTGAGCAGTATTTCACAACTTGTCCATTTCAACTATTTTCCTATTGGCTGTATCTGCCTTCTTACTTCCTTGGATATTTCCAAAAACATATAATTCAATTTACCGGAGTGAATACCTTTTTCATTTTCCTTATATTTCCTGTTTGCATACTCTTTAGACTTATCAAAAGTGATACGGGACATCTGATTCTGTGTTTTTCCGATCATAGTAGAGTCCAATTGTTCATCAGGAAAAAAATCATCCAAATCAACATCACCAATCATAGTCGTTTCAAGGAACTTCATGTCTTTGTGATTTGCATCAGTATAATACCCCACAAACATATGACCGGGTGTCCGCACCAATATCGGCTCCATATTAATGGCACGAAGCAAAGAAGCAAACAAGACGCTGCCATCCACACAATTTATTTGCGACGATTCCAAAGCATCATCAAACGTACGGACCCGTTGAGAGAAAACAACATTACTGGACAAACTTGTGTTGGATACGGAACTATAACGGAATTTGCGTTTCTGCAAAACATTCCATAAAGCGTAAACCTGATTATCAACAGCCTCAGGACCTCCCTGATAACCAAGGAAACGATTCACAATGCGAGTGTTCAAAGCCTCACGCAACAGTTGGTCTATCATAGGATTTTCCTCATTTACATAAGCGGCAAAGAAGATTCCGGTATCATGAAATTTTGTACCTCCTGTCACATACCCCAATAGGCACTCATTAATGCTACGTACAGAAAAAGTACGTACCCGTTGCCCCAACTCTTTTCCGTTCATTTCCAACGTAACGGCAACGCTAATCGGCTCCGCCTGATTATTATTTCTCAATGCTTCATAATTCCAAATAATATCAGGGTAAATAATATATTCAGTACGCGGCTTCGCCAATACGAACTCCGAAACAGAACGGGAGAAAAAAGGAGTTTCCGCCACCTCTACCCTCACCCGGCTATATGCTTTTGCGGAACGCACCCTCACTGCAATGCATGATTTCGGGTTTCCGACAAACATCGAGTCCACCGGTATAATGACCTGAGCATCCGTTGTCGCAACACATAAAATACTGGAAGGGAAAATATTTCCACCTAATTCATCCGTTATCTCAAAACCTGAACTGAAAGGAGCAACGTTCAGCCAAATCGAACCGATGATTACAGCCACCGATACAGCACCAACCAGCGGCATGCACCATTTAGACCGCCTCCTTCTCATTATATTCAATAATTCTTTCATATAGCCACCAACCTTAAAACAATACAAAGATAATACTTAATTGGGGGAAACCGGGATTTTGTAATCGCAATGTAACACTTGTTTCACTCTATCGTAACAAAAACGCCGCAATTTTGTCGATGAAAAGAAATAAAGTTTAACTTTGTAATAAAGAGACGCTGTATGCCTCCCATTACATTAATTAAAAAGTACAATGAACGAATACCGGATTTTAGTTGTAGACGACGAAGAAGATTTATGCGAAATCTTAAAGTTCAATCTTGAAAACGAAGGTTACGTAGTAGACACCGCCAATTCCGCAGAAGAAGCCTTGAAATTGGATATCAGTGCCTACAATTTGCTATTGTTGGATGTGATGATGGGAGAAATCTCCGGATTCAAAATGGCAAGTATGCTGAAAAAAGACAAAAAGACAGCCAAAGTTCCTATCATATTCATTACCGCTAAAGACACAGAAAATGATACGGTAACCGGATTTAATCTAGGCGCAGATGATTATATCTCCAAACCGTTTTCTCTGCGCGAAGTAGCGGCACGCGTCAAAGCCGTACTGCGCCGTACCCAGCAAGGAGAAAGAGAACGTGCGCCAGAACAAATCGTCTATGAATCACTGGTGCTTGACATCATCAAAAAGAAAGTAAGTATAGACGGTGAAGAAGCGCCACTTACCAAAAAGGAATTCGAGATATTGCTCCTACTACTTCAAAACAAAGGGCGCGTATTCTCACGTGAGGACATTTTAGGACGTATCTGGAGTGACGAAGTATATGTACTGGACCGCACCATAGACGTAAACATCACTCGTCTGCGCAAAAAAATAGGAATTTACGGCAAATGCATTGTAACTCGTTTAGGATATGGATATTGTTTCGAAGCCCAATAATGACAGACACGTCCTGTCATTCAGCCGGAAGTTGTTCCTTTCGGTGATTTCATTGTTTCTTGTTTTTGCTGTCTGCTTCATCGCCTATCAGTATCAGCGGGAAAAAGAGTACAAAGTAGAGCTGCTTGACACACAACTTCAGGACTACAATGAACGTCTGCAACAGGAACTGCGAAGCACTCCCGACAGCTTATGGACCTCCGTCTTGAACCAATATATAGTCAAAGGGTCGAACAAGGATCTCCGCGTCACTATCGTAAATCTACATGGAGACGTGCTTTATGACAGCTACAACGAAACGTCCCAAGAAGTATTCAACAACCATATCAATCGCCAGGAAATTCAAAAGGCACTAAAAAACGGAAAAGGATATGATTTAAGACGTACTTCCGAAACAACCGGCATACCCTATTTCTATTCGGCCACTCTCTATCCCCATTATATCATCCGTTCAGCATTGCCCTACAACGTAAATCTGATAAACAGCCTGGCTGCCGACCAGCATTATCTTTGGTTTACGACTATCGTTACTCTATTGCTGATATTTGTATTCTACAAATTTACATCCAAACTGGGTATGGCAATCAGCCACTTACGCGAGTTTGCCAAACGTGCCGATAGAAACGAACCAGTGGAAACCGATATACAATCTGCTTTCCCACACAATGAACTCGGCGAAATCTCCCAACATATCATACAAATATATAAACGCCTGCGTGAAACCAAAGAAGCACTATATATCGAGCGTGAAAAACTGATCACCCATTTGCAGACCTCTCGCGAAGGATTGGGAGTATTTACTAAAGACAAGAAGGAAATTCTCGTCAACAACCTTTTTACTCAATACAGCAACTTAATTTCAGACTCTAATCTACAAACCACTGAAGAGATATTCTCTGTCTGTGAGTTTCAGAAAATTACCGACTTCATCAGCAAGGCGCAAAGACGCCCTTCGGATAAAGAAGAAAAACGACTGTCCATCAACATTAATAAAAACGGGCGTATATTCATCGTAGAGTGCATCATCTTCCAAGACCTGAGTTTTGAAATCTCCATTAATGACATCACACAGGAGGAAGAACAGGTACGCTTGAAACGCCAACTGACACAGAACATAGCCCATGAACTGAAAACCCCCGTAAGCAGCATACAAGGCTATTTGGAAACCATTGTCAACAACGAAAACATTCCCCATGAGAAGATACAGACTTTTCTCGAACGATGCTATGCTCAAAGCAACCGCCTCAGCCGCTTATTACGGGACATTTCCGTACTGACACGCATGGACGAAGCAGCCAATATGATTGATATGGAAAAAGTGGACATCAGTATGCTCGTCTCCAGCATAGTCAATGAAGTTTCATTGGAACTGGAAGAGAAGCGTATAACTGTAGTCAACAGTCTGCAACCCAAAATACAGCTGAAAGGTAACTATTCACTGCTCTATTCTATCTTCCGTAACCTAATGGACAATGCCATAGCCTATGCCGGAACAAATATCCATATTAATATCAACTGTTTCCGCGAAGACGAGAATTTCTATTATTTTAGTTTTGCCGATACAGGAATAGGCGTTTCACCGGAACACCTGAACCGTTTGTTCGAACGCTTTTACCGCGTAGATAAAGGACGCTCACGTAAGCTGGGCGGTACAGGTTTGGGGCTTGCTATCGTGAAAAACGCTGTCATTATTCATGGTGGAACAATTTCCGCCAAAAATAATCAAGGTGGCGGACTGGAATTTGTATTTACGCTGGCAAAGGAGAAATAATTTTCCTATTCATTCCCGTTTGTTACTTTTTTCATTATCTTTGCAATGCATTGGTTTGCTTCCTTTTTTCAAAGGAGGCAATTAAAAGGGAATCAGGTGTAAGTCCTGGACAGTCCCGCTGCTGTAAGTTTCACACAATGTTGCAGACAATAAAACTCTCTACCCATGCCACTGGAAATATATTCCGGGAAGGCAGTCTGTAACAGAAACAAGTCAGAAGACCTGCCATGCACCATTTTATCATTGCTTTCGAGGAAAAAGCGTTGAGTCTAATGAACCGGATAAATCATCCAATCATTTCATTCATCCAAACTCTTTCAAAGAAAGTAAAAAGGAATAAACTCTGCCAAGTTTATTTAAATGATGTCCGGTCGAAGTGATTCGCCCGGACATTTTCTTACAAAAAGTCACAAATCTATTGTCAGTCACCTATAAAATCACTACATTCGGCACAAAAAGACGTTATAAACAGATTTAACCGTTAACTTATTGTCTAACTCAATAAAAAAATAAACTATGGAATTACCATTTGCCGAATCATGGAAAATAAAAATGGTGGAGCCTATCCGCAAAAGTACCCGTCAAGAACGTGAACAATGGTTGAAAGAAGCCCATTACAATGTTTTTCAACTGAAATCAGAACAAGTCTACATTGACCTCATCACCGACTCTGGAACAGGAGCCATGAGCGACCGGCAATGGGCAGGCATTATGCTTGGAGATGAAAGTTATGCAGGCGCTTCTTCTTTCTTTAACCTGAAAGAAGTTATCACCCGCCTGACCGGTTTTGAATACATAATCCCTACTCATCAAGGACGTGCAGCTGAGAATGTATTATTCTCTTATCTGATACATGAAGGAGATATTGTGCCGGGAAATTCCCATTTTGATACTACCAAAGGACATATCGAAAGCCGAAAGGCAATCGCATTGGACTGTACAATAGACGAAGCCAAACAAACACAATTGGAGATCCCGTTTAAAGGAAATGTAGACCCGGCCAAACTGGAAAAAGTGTTGCAGGAACATAATGACCGCATACCGTTTATCATCGTCACTATCACCAATAACACAGCCGGAGGTCAACCCGTATCCATGCAGAACTTACGTGATGTCCGGAGCATTGCCGACAAATACAACAAGCCTGTTCTATTCGACTCTGCCCGTTTTGCCGAAAATGCCTATTTCATTAAGACACGCGAAGAAGGCTACAAGGATAAAAGCATCAAGGAAATCACTAAAGAAATGTTTGCACTCGCAGACGGTATGACAATGAGTGCCAAGAAAGACGGCATCGTAAATATGGGCGGATTTATAGCAACCCGCCGACAGGATTGGTACGAAGGAGCAAAAGGATTTTGTGTGCAGTTTGAAGGCTACCTTACCTATGGCGGTATGAATGGTCGCGACATGAATGCACTTGCTATCGGTCTGGATGAAAACACCGAATTCGATAATCTTGAAACCCGTATTCGTCAGGTAGAATATCTGGCAAGAAAATTAGACGAATATAAAATACCTTATCAACGCCCTGCCGGAGGCCATGCCATTTTTGTAGACGCCCCAAAGGTACTGACGCATGTTCCCAAAGAAGAGTTCCCGGCACAGACATTGACCATTGAGTTGTATCTGGAAGCCGGCATACGCGGATGCGAGATAGGTTACCTACTTGCCGATCGCGATCCGGTTACCCGAAAAAACCGTTTCAACGGACTGGATTTACTCCGCCTTGCCATTCCACGCCGCGTGTATACGGATAACCATATGAATGTAATAGCCGCTGCACTCAAAAATGTATATGACAAACGCGAAACAATCACAAGAGGCGTACGCATTGCCTGGGAAGCTCCATTAATGCGCCATTTTACAGTACAGTTGGAAAGATTATAATCACAGACTTAACGTCAAAACAAAATCCGGAAACAAGTAGTAGTGAATCCGAAAGTTCCGTTTCTCCGCCGTACGGTATTCGACGGCGGAGAATACTCCTTGTTCTTCAACCGTAAAAGGCAATATGTGCAGATGTTTCCGGAAATCAACATCGGAAGTATTCATACATTTAAACATTGTTTCCTTTGCAGACCAGTGGAGCAGCAACGACCAGGTTTCCGTACCTTTATACCAAGATACACTTTCATCTTCCCGCACGAACTTATGAGCAACTTTCCGTACGCGTTCGCCATAACATTCGACATCAATACCCACTTCTTTTTCCGGCCCGCCCAACAGAACAGCTACATAGCCTTTAGTATGCGAAATACTGATAGAAGCAGAGCCGTCTGCCAAATAAGGTTTTCCACTGGACCGATAACCAATCTCCTTTTCTTCACCAAGCATTTCATACAATAATACACGAACTGCCAACCGTTCCAATTTACGAGAATTAGCCGTAAATCCGCAAATATCAGCCTCATATTTTTCCTTATGGGGAAGCAAAGCAAGCAGCTCTTCCACTGTTTCATCTGCTTTCCAAATACCCCACCTGCAAGAACTCCCGATATATTGTTTAAAAACAGGCATTATTTTTCTGTTTCAGAACCTTCACCAGCTGGTTCATTGACTGTGAACTTCACCTTTAGGATACGGCGATTATCCATTTCGAGAACCTCAAATTCATAGCAATCGTAAGCCACCTTTTCGTGGAGTACCGGAAATTCTCCCTTCAGTTCAAGCAAAAGCCCGGCCAAAGTATCTGCATCACCTGCTACTTCATCAAAAGTTTCTTCATCAATTTTGGTTATCTTATAGAAATCCGTCAACTGTGTTTTAGCTTCAAATACCCATGTATGATCATTGAGCACAGCATACGTACGCTCTTCATCATCATACTCATCACGTATTTCACCTACAATTTCTTCAATGATATCCTCCATCGTGACAATACCCGACGTTCCTCCAAACTCATCTACCACAATAGCAATATGAATTTTATTTGCCTGAAAGTCACGAAGTAAATCATCAATCATCTTGGTTTCCGGAACAAAATAGGCAGGACGAATCAATGACTGCCAACGGAAATTATCCCCTTTGTTCAGATGAGGGAGCAAATCCTTGATATAGAGCACTCCCTTTATATTATCACGCGTCTCCGCATAAACAGGGATACGTGAGTAGGCATTCTCCACGATACACTTCAATACGTCCTTAAAAGGAGTGCGAATCTCCAGGTCCACCACATCCAAACGTGATGTCATCACCTCCTTAGCCGTCTCTCCGCCAAAACGAATGATCCCCTCCAGTATATTATTTTCTTCCGAAAGTTCAGCCTTATCTGTCAATTCCAGTGCATGCGAGAGTTCGTCTACCGAAATATTATGATTTTTGCGTACAAAGTGCTTATTGAGAAACGAAGTGGAACGTACCAATAACGATGACAACGGATAAAAAACAGAACGGCATGCCATAATACCGGGAGCTGCGAAACGACAAAAAGCCAACGTCTTCTGTGCAGAATAAATCTTCGGCATAATCTCGCCAAAAAGCAACAATAAGAAAGTCAGGACAACTGTCAGGATCAAAAACTCCGCAATAGCCGAATGAAACAGGAACACATTCATAAAGAAGAAATTGCAGAGCATAATAATCGTTACGTTCACAAAATTGTTCGTAATCAATATCGTAGCCAACAAGCGTTCCGTATCATCCAACAAATTCCTGATTTTCTCATCAGAAGGGTGTTTCCCTTCTTCAATGGCACTCAAATCGGAGGGAGATAATGAGAAAAATGCTATCTCGGAAGCTGAAGCGAAACCGGAAGCAAGTAAAAGCACACCTGCCAAGACAATGGCTATAATAGCCGAAATAGAAGGAGCATGTACGGTTATACCGTTAAAAATATCTGCCAACTGGCATAAATAAGCGTCTGGGTCCAAAGATTTTGGTTTTAGTTAAACAATTAGAACGGTAAATCGTCCGTCGGATTATTTTGTGCAGGAGCAACCTGCGATTGTGTTGACTGTACTGGAATACCCGCTTGCCCCGGCATACCTGCCTGAACCGCAGTTCCGGAGGCAGCATTTCTCGGAGAAAGCATTTCCATGTTATCTACAAAAATTTCTGTAATATAACGTTTTGCACCGGTCTGATCATCGTACGAACGAGTCCGTATTTTACCTTCCACATAAAGCTTATCCCCTTTATGCACATATTGGTCAACGATTTCAGCCAGCCGGTTACGAAAGACTAAATTATGCCATTCAGTGCGATCCGGAATTTGCGTCCCATTCTGTAAAGTATACCCCTTTTCAGAGGTAGCGAAAGACACTTGCGCTACACAATTACCGCCATCGTAGTAGGTCACTTTTGGGGGTTGCCCCACATTTCCTAACAATATCACCTTATTTACCGACATACGCTTTCGTTTTTTTAATTTGCTGCCAAAATTAACGAGAATAACAACATCATGCAAGAATACAACAAACTTTTATATATATTTCTCCAAGAATGCATGCACTAAACGCGATACCGGGTATTGTTCCAAATCTTCTACCCTGATGCACTGATAGTCCGAAAACGAACGGGAGTTTTCCGGAAGAACCACTTCATAAAAGTTGGCATAAATCACCCTATGCGATAAAACATGCTTCACATTCCGGAGCACAGAACGCACTTCCGGACACTCTCCTTCTGCCAGCAACAAACGAAAAGAAGCCGATGACAAAAATTCTTCCTCCGACAAAGCCTTATCCGCTTCAATCAGCGGCAACTCAAACAGATTTTTCCAAATATCATCAGCCGTCCGCTTATGTATAAAGGTACACGCGCCCATGCGTACATATATATAATTAAAATAACGGTTGGATGTTTTTGTCTTATGCCGCTTCACCGGAAGCTGCATCACCAAGCCTTTCGATAAAGCTGTGCAGCTATCGGCCAAAGGGCAAAACATACAATTAGGAGCCTGCGGTGTACACTGAACAGCTCCAAAATCCATAATAGCTTGGTTATAAATCGCAGGTCGGGATTTATCAAGCATCTCATCGGCCAAAACTGCAAAAAGCCTCTTTCCTTCCGTTGAATCAATGGGAGTATCAACGCCCCAATAGCGGGAAAGTACGCGATAAACATTTCCGTCCACCACCGCATACGGCATATTATAGGCAATGGAACAAATGGCAGCAGCCGTATAATCGCCCACACCTTTCAAAGCACGCACTTCCTGATAACTTGCCGGAAACTTACCGTTCATACTCTTGGCTGCCGCATGCAAATTACGGGCACGAGAATAATATCCCAACCCTTGCCAGTACTTCAGAACCTCATCTTCTGAAGCCGCAGCCAAAGTTTCCACATCAGGAAAACGACGAATAAAGCGAAGGAAATACTCATATCCCTGCACAACTCTCGTCTGCTGCAAAATAATCTCGGAAATCCATATCCGATAAGGATCAGCAGTATCTCTCCAAGGCAAATCACGTTTGTTATCCGCATACCAATCCAGCAAAGTTTCAGTCAATATATTCATCTCAAAGTCCATATTTACAAAAGAGTGCACCTTATTTTTCGGAAGAACAAAAATACAGATTTTCAATCTAACAAAACTTAATGCTTGGACTTTTTTAGAAAATTGTCCGAAATATATTTTTTAGAGCCGCCAAAAAGCTATATATTTGCAGTCCAAAAAATTAGAAAACAATAGTAATAATATTTTTTTTTAGGAAAAATGACTAAAGCTGATATTGTAAACGAAATTACAAAGAACACCGGAATTGACAAAGTCACAGTACTGACAACCGTTGAAGCGTTCATGGACGCAGTGAAGGCATCTTTATCAAAAGATGAAAATGTTTATCTCCGCGGGTTTGGTAGTTTTGTAGTGAAGAAAAGAGCTCAGAAAACAGCTCGCAACATCTCAAAGAACACTACTATCATTATTCCGGAACACAACATTCCGGCTTTTAAACCTGCTAAGACATTCACCATTGCTGTGAAAAAATAATAAACAATAGTATTAACCCGTAAAATTTTGAAGCTATGCCAAGCGGAAAGAAGAAAAAAAGACATAAAATGTCTACGCACAAGCGTAAAAAAAGACTAAGAAAGAACAGACATAAAAGCAAAAAGTAATTTTTAGTCTGAAGGACAAAATAAAGAACAAACTTGTGAAGGTAATTGTCTCGCGGGTTTGTTCTTTGTTTAAGTATTAAGCCGATCACCAATATACAAAAGATTGATGCATCGGTCAATCCAAACAGAAAATTTCTGTATAATAAATGTAAAAGCAAATAATTGTGACAAGCGAACTCGTTGTAGACGTACAGCCCAAAGAGGTCTCCATCGCTCTGCTCGAAGACAAAAGCCTGGTAGAACTCCAAAGCGAAGGAAGAAATATTTCCTTCTCTGTGGGCAATATGTATTTGGGACGCGTCAAGAAATTGATGCCAGGCCTGAATGCCTGCTTCGTGGACGTGGGTTACGAGAAAGATGCTTTTCTTCATTATTTGGACTTAGGTCCTCAATTTAACTCATTAGAGAAATACGTAAAGCAAACTTTAAGCGATAAAAAAAAGCTTAATCCAATCACTAAAGCAACCATACTTCCCGATCTTGAAAAAGACGGAACAGTTTCCAACACACTCAAGGTAGGACAAGAAGTAGTGGTGCAAATCGTAAAGGAACCTATCTCAACTAAAGGACCGCGCCTGACCTCCGAACTCTCTTTTGCCGGAAGATATCTTGTGCTAATTCCTTTCAATGATAAAGTTTCCGTATCACAAAAAATTAAATCAAGCGAAGAACGCGCCCGCCTCAAACAACTACTAATGAGCATCAAGCCCAAGAACTTTGGGGTTATCGTGCGTACTGTTGCCGAAGGAAAACGCGTAGCAGAGCTTGACGGAGAGCTTAAAGTATTACTGAAACACTGGGAAGAAGCTATTACGAAAGTACAAAAAGCGACCAAGTTTCCGACACTGATTTACGAAGAAACCAGCCGCGCCGTAGGCTTATTACGCGACTTGTTTAATCCTTCTTTCGAAAACATCTACGTGAACAACGAAGCTGTATTCAACGAAATAAGGGATTACGTAACACTCATTGCCCCTGAACGGGCAGGAATTGTAAAGCTGTACAAAGGACAACTTCCCATTTACGACAATTTCGGTATCACCAAACAGATTAAGTCGTCATTTGGCAAAACTGTTTCGTACAAAAGTGGGGCCTACCTGATTATTGAGCACACTGAGGCGCTTCACGTAGTAGATGTGAACAGCGGTAATCGCACCAAGAATGCCAACGGACAGGAAGCTAACGCACTGGAAGTGAATCTGGGAGCAGCCGATGAGCTTGCACGCCAATTACGGTTAAGAGATATGGGTGGTATCATCGTGGTGGATTTCATCGATATGAATGAAGCCGAAAACAGGCAAAAGCTTTACGAACGTATGTGTGCCAACATGCAGAAAGACAGAGCGCGCCATAATATCCTGCCACTTAGCAAATTCGGATTGATGCAGATAACGCGTCAGCGAGTGCGTCCGGCAATGGATGTAAACACAACGGAGACCTGTCCTACTTGCTTCGGCAAAGGCACTATCAAATCGTCCATTCTCTTTACAGACACATTAGAGAGTAAAATTGACTACCTTGTCAACAAATTGAAGATAAAGAAATTCTCGTTACACATCCACCCGTATATCGCTGCCTATATCAATCAGGGAGTTCTCTCACTGAAACGGAAGTGGCAAATGAAATACGGATTCGGTATCAAGATTATTCCAAGCCAGAAATTAGCGTTTCTGGAATATATCTTCTACGATCCGCAAGGAGAAGAGATTGATATGAAAGAAGAAATCGAAATCAAATAAAAAAAGACGGCGAAGTAAAAGCAAATACTTCGCCGTCTTTTTTTATTGGTTTCGCTGAAAAATCACCGGAAATTAAGTTCTAGGACATAGGAAGAAGCTTTTTCATTAAATCCCAGAAAGTCGAACACCATAATACCTGCCGTCCGCTTTATGTTTTCCTCAAGCATTTTCCTCACTTCAGGATTATTCAACTGGGCACATGCCTGAGGAAGCGGGATAGGTATCGTTATTTTACCCAGCTTAAAACTGTCAATACTACTGACAAAATTGATAAAGTAAATAGGATCAGTAGCCTTATCGGCAGCCAAAGCGTTTTCCTTGACATAAGCAATCTTTTCTTCCTGTGAACCCGGCTGAAACACATCCTGCAAATGCTGGCAGGTAAACGGAAACACCTCAGTATCACTTTTCGGTTCATAGAAGCAAAGCCGGTAGCCAATATAGCTTTCCGCTTTAGAAAGCTGATATGAATTGAACAAGACAATCTTCCCCCTCGTTTCGCCCAAAGTCGGGATAACCGTACCATGCTCATCCTTCACACCGGGACCTGTATAGCCCGAATTCCAAGTCCAGAATCGCGAACTATACTTATTGACAACCTCTTCCTCAAGCCTCTCCCGGTATACTGTTTCCTCGATAGTATTCTCCGATTTGACACGCAGTAATATCGTTTCACCCGGATGTTCTTCCAAGAATTTATCGAGTACAGGCATGGCATCTGTCTGCACATCCAATCCCAAAGGAGTAATGCCATGATAGAACTTCAATTCATGATTTAACCGGAGATCGAAGAAACGGGCGCCCAACTGTAACTGCTCCGTCAAGGTCTTAGACTGACAGGCAGCTGTACAGTTCAATATAGGATGTAGTTCCTCTGGAAGTACGTCTCCCAACTTGGACAATTCGGAGTTCTTCTTGAGTTCTACGATTTGACTAACCAATTCTGCGAGTCGGTCTTTTCCCAGTTTAGAAAGGCCGGAAATAATCTTCAATATAATATTTGCTTCATAGCATGTATAACTCATAGAGTTATGCGTACCCGGAATAGAAAGTTTTGATAACAGTACGTCATCCGGCAGCTCAGACATCCAGCCCTCACATCCGACGCCATTCGTCAAAGTCGATTTCATCAATTACCTCCTTATTTTATATAGCAGTTGTATCTCTCAAAGAAACGCTTAAATGCCCCCCACTTCATCAGTCCTTTCTCAAATATCAGCACTCCGGACAAG
The DNA here is from genome assembly GCF_025146565.1 of Bacteroides eggerthii. Lineage (NCBI taxonomy): Bacteria > Pseudomonadati > Bacteroidota > Bacteroidia > Bacteroidales > Bacteroidaceae > Bacteroides > Bacteroides eggerthii. Next base: position 3,482,892 of record NZ_CP102258.1, read on the forward strand.
GCACAAGCGACGCCCAGCATGACATCAATCAGATAATGATGGCCGGAGTAGACAGCTGTCCACCAGATACCCACCATAATTACGGAGAACAAAGCTATCAGCCACTTCTTGCAATGTCCCATAACGGCATACGCCAATGCGACAACCATATACGCCGCATGTAACGAAGGAACAGCCGCAAAGACATTGGCATTCCGTCCATAGATAGAATGGAAAACGGAACATCCCAACAATTCGTCAAAACGCCCCAATCCCGCCACATTGCCCGGAGTATCAAGAATAGGCTCGAAGCCATAGTTCATGGCGTACCAAGGCGGAGCTGCCGGATAAATATAATATCCGGCAAACCCGATAAGATTTACCAACAGAAAAACCATGGAGAAACGGAGATACACTGTACGTTCTCCTTTCAAATAAAGCCACAAACCGAATACGATAGGAACAGGCACCCAGCAAAGATAGAATATGCCCGCAAAGAAATCGGCTATCGAACAGTGATTCTGTGCAAAATATTCACAAGGAATCAGCGTTGTTCCGCCAAGCGAGATCCCGAACAATGACTTCTCCGCCTCATACAACCCCTGCACATCAATAGGATTCACCTGATAATTCGGATATACCCGCATCCAGTCGTAAGAAATGCCGAAAATGATAAAAGGAAGCAACGCTACCGCCAGTTTACGAGTCGTTTTTCCTGCAAAAAACAGCACGACAAACAAGCCCGTCATCAGGAAATGTTCTGCCCGCAAACCTATGCAAGCTGCCGTCAGCAACAAGAACAGCACCGTAATGACAATGACAGGCAACGCCTCTTTGGCGGAAGGAAAAATAGATTTTCTCATTATTGCTTCTTTAATAGTTTATAGCAATGCGCAATACGCGCAAATGCCGTCAAATTGGCAAGAACTGCTATCACAACCATGGGGACAATCAATATCAACATAGGGTCGAATGCTTCGCAATCACTAAAAATGCCACAAAACAAAGCCCCGAGGCTAGTCAGTACCACACGTTCCGGACGCTGCATAAAGCCTACTTTGCATTCCAGTCCCAGCCCTTCGGCACGTGCACGCACGTAACTCACCATAAGCGAACCGACCAGCGCAACAAAAGTTATCATCGACCCCCACAAATAACCCTGCAGAATCAGATAATAAAAAATACCAAATAACGTTACCATTTCACTGTAACGGTCGAGCACCGAATCATACAATGCTCCAAAAGTAGAAGACATATTGCCGACGCGTGCCACACGTCCGTCCATCATGTCGAACAAACCGGCAAAGAGAACAATTCCTCCTCCCCAACCCACATAGACCAGTTCACCCGGCTTATACATGCCCGCATACACAAATACGCACGCAGCCACGATATTCATCACCAGTCCGGTGGTAGTAATAAAATTGGGCGTAATGCCCACCTTAATCATGCCATGTACAACCGGATTTATGATCTTATAAATCAACTGTTGCAACCAATCTCTATAATTCATATCAGTTCTATTTAGTCTCTAAAATATTGTCGTATAAATTTCCTGAAATTATGATTACGGTATACGAATATCCGTTGCAGATGATAATTCCAGAAGAATGCAACCAAAACAGCTACAATGATCTTGGACAGTATAAACACATCGTTTATATAATGCCCCAACAAGCCGTCCACCCAGCGCATACCAGTCAACCACTCAGTCAGAGCAAACGTACCCCATGTGTTCAATAGAATACTACCTCCCCAAACAAAAAGATATTTCAGCGCCACATGCGTCTTTTTGCAATCGTCCGCATGAAATACCCAACCGTAGTTAATGGCACAGTTCACCATACCGCCAACCACAGAACCCAAGAAAGTAGCATACAGATAAAAAAGTCCGGATAGTTTAACCAGCAGAATAGTTACAAGAAAATCCACAAGACTTGCCACATACGACGAAAGCTGAGCCTTGATGAAGACCCAAACCGCATAACGCCAGCCTGCAAATCTCGATGTTTCTTTCAGCCTATCAGCCATCTTACTCCTATTAAGACTACAAAGCTATAAATTCCTGCCAAGATATCATCCATCATCACCCCAAATCCACCCGGAAAACTTTCCATACGGCGAATTCCCAACGGTTTAAAAATGTCAAACAGGCGAAAAAGAGAAAAAGCCCCCAATCCATACCAAACACTGCCCGAAGGTGCAGCCAGCAGAGCAATCCACACTCCTACCATTTCGTCCACCACTACACGCGAAGGGTCTTCTCCCCAATAAGGTTCAAGACGATTGACAGCCCATATTCCCAGTATCGTAAAAAAAAGGATAAAAGCCACCGTCAGCCATATCAGACATGCTTCCGAAACAATAAAAGATAATCCAAGCCAGATAAGTGTAGCCAGTAAAGCACCTGCCGTACCCGGAGCAAAAGGAGAAAAGCCCGAACCGAAACCTGTACCGACAAGGACTGGAAAAAAGGAGGGTTTCTTCATGAATTAAAAGAAGTGATAGGGTGATAAAAATGAAAAGGTGATAAAGTTATAAAAGTGGTAAGGTAGTAGAGTGACGAAATCTCAAAACGAAACTTGCTTATCACTCTATCACCTTATCACTTTTACAACTTTATCAGTATCTTATTTTAGTCCAAATAGCTCGGTGCAGTTTCACCTACCATATTACGGAGAGTTTCTTTCACCATTCTCCACTGTTGGAACAAGTCGTGTACCGGTTCATGTTCAAAGTCATGCATCGGGCTCTTGCAGAAGAATGACAACCAAGTCTGAATACCGCACATACCCGCACGCAAAGCAAGATCACTGAAAATAACCAGGTCGAGTGCAATAGGAGCAGCCAAGATAGAGTCGCGACAGAGGAAGTTAACCTTGATTTCCATCGGATAACCCATCCAGCCGAAGATATCGATATTATCCCATGCTTCCTTATTGTCCTTACGAGGCGGATAATAGTTGATACGTACTTTGTGATATACATCACCGTACAGATCAGGGAATTTTTCAGGTTCAAAGATATTGTCAATAACAGACAATTTGCTGACTTCTTTTGTCTTGAAGTTTTCCGGTTGGTCAAGAACTTCACCGTCGCGGTTACCCAAGATATTGGTAGAGAACCAACCGCTTACACCCAGCATACGAGTCTTGAACATCGGAGCAAGTACAGTCTTCATCAAAGTCTGTCCACTCTTGAAGTCCTTACCTGCAATGGGCACATTCATCTTCTTAGAGAATTCCCACATAGCCGGAGTATCCACACACAGGTTAGGAGCACCCATAATGAACGGAGCACCTTCTGCTATTGCGGCATAAGCGTAGCACATACTCGGAGAAACAACTTCTGTATTGTTTTCCTTCATAGCCTTTTCCAAAGCGGCAAGCGACTTGTGCTCTTCAGACAGAGGAACATAAATTTCGGTACTTGCAGCCCACAATACAGCGATACGGTCGCAATTATTGGCAGCCTTGAAATTACGGATATCCTCACGCAATTGTTCTACCATGTCCCAGCGTGTAGCGGCATTTTTGATGTGCGTACCATTCAGACGTTTTGCAAAATTATGGTCAAAAGCGGCAGGCATAGGCTTGATGGCTTTTAACTCATCTTTCACGAGGTTCAAGTCTTTTTCTTTCAGAACTTCCGCATACATTGCAGCTTCATACGCATCATCAGCGAAAATGTCCCAACCGCCAAAAACGATATCGTTCAAGTCAACCAAAGGCACTACGTCTTTAATAAGATGTTCTTTGCCATCCTGCATGCGCATAGTAGCCATTTGTGCGATTGAACCTATAGCTTTTGCTAAACCCTTACGGGCAGCCAATGTACCTGTAATCATAGTGGTTGCAACCGCACCACCTACTCCGACTACCAACACGCCTAAACGACCGGTTGCCGGCTTAATGTTTTCTTTCATTGCCATTGAATTATTTTATAGTTTAAAAAATTGCTCAAATTTAGGGTATTTTACCCAATTGGGATTAGTCTTTTTGTCCGATTTAATACTCTATTAGTAAGATTTAAGTTAAAATGTCATGTGCAAGCTGATTCTAAGACCGGATTTATCAATATTCGGTAAATTCCGGTACGTTAAACGCCACACATAATCCACCCGAAGCACTTTCAATATATTCTCAATTCCCACCCCGGCTTCCACATACGGAGTACGCTCCATAGTGGTGCTTCCTGCTGGAAAAGCGAATAATCCTTCGCTGAATTCCGGATTATTTTTGTCATTCAAACTTCCATAGATTCCCCGACAGGACAAGACCTCACGCCACTTCAGTTTTTTCAACAACGGAATACGGTTAAAGAGAAAGCCATTCAAAAAATAAGTCACGTCCCACGAAGCATATTCATCATTCATAAATTCCATCGCATTCATCAGCGAATAAGACTCCGGCTGGATTGTGTAAGACAAGTTGGCGTTGGGAATGATAAGCAGAGGAAAAGGAACTTTGTTCCACACTTTACCGGCCTTCAGTATCACATCCGTATAGCCAAAGGCCGAGAACCAAAAGCGCTTCTGAAAACCGGCTTCCGTATAATGATAGGTATAATCTCCTCCTAGAACTCCTTTGGCCGCCATTGTATGTGTCAATGTAAAAACCGGAGCGTCCAAAGACACCGGAAAACGGTTCCATTGAGTCTGAAAAAACTTTTCATTCGGGGCATAACGCAGTTTCAGCTCCAGCTCGCTGGTAGAAATACTTTTGACAAACGACTTGTCATCATCTTGCTTGACGAAAGGAATGAGATGTGAAGATTCATCTTTTCGCAAACGTGTGGTCAGCTGAAAGGAGAAACCCGAATGAAACTCATTCGTATACGTCAATTCAGCTTTACGCTGATAGCCTATACGGTCGTCTTTTTGACGCTTCAAAGCAAGGAAAACATTATCCTGACTGGTATAAAGATAATGTTGTCCGTACTGATTAACGTCGGACAGGTAACGCAGTTTCAAAGAATGAATCGGGAACTCGTTGGCATACTCCTTTTTCCGGTGGAAAGAGTATTCCAGTTCCGCCAGCCCTTTCACACGTTCATCACGAAAGCCGTATGCCACATACCCCCTTCCAAACAGATGGGGATTAAGCCAAGCCGTTGTCATACCCCCAGCACGCACACGCACACCTTCCAGCGCATTACCGCTAATCGTGGTGTTCATCATACCTATATAGAATAAAGGCGCTTTCTCTTTGGGAGCGGGAATATACCCTGTAAACAACACTTTCAGCACCTTCTCTGTCCAATAGTATACCGGGTAACTGCGCAGCTGCGCCATCATCTTATCTACGGATGTCTCCTTTTTGCTCACCTCTGCAAGCCGATTGGCATCCCAATAAGCATCGGAATGGGTGGAAGAATCCATACCCTCAATTACTTTCTCCGGCCTACGAAACGCCTGCAAAGCATCATCATCAGGTTCGTAAATATAATTCCGGTAATAGACATCACGCTTCGCATAAATGCCATCGCTGTTATCCACCAGTTTAAATTCCGTAGTGATACTCTCATTTATGAGCTGCCTTGTGCCGTCTTCCGCACGATCGAAATTCTGTTCAATCTTCATGTAGTCCACAAAGTTCAGATTGATTTTCTGAGGAAAATTCATCACCACGCGGCGCACGAAATATGTGCTGTCCAACATGACGTACAGATGTCCTGTAAAACCAAACGATTCGGAATTGAAAGGCACGAAAGTCAAGTCCACACAAGACTTCCCGGCAACAGTCAGAGTGTCCATAAGATAATACTTATAGAATGAAGGTCCCAAGGAAGAAAGCGGACTGACAAACTTATTGGTGAATAACGTTATGTTATTTTGGTAAATATCCACGTCCGTCATAGTGACACTAATAGCCTGCTCCATGCCCTGTTGGGACAACATCTCGTCTACACCTGCCTGGCGACGCGCCTTCACCCGTTGCTTTTCGCTATGGGGCGATTTACGGTAATAATCCGTAGCCAGCAACTCGCGGTTGGACACAGCCAATACCGGTTTACCCGTAACAGCGGAAGTGTCCACGTAGTCGGTCAAGAACTTGAACTTGCGATACAGCCATTTCTGCTGCTTCAGGCTATCGAAATTATTAATGGCAAACGTCATTTTCTCATAACGTTCCCGTTGCCAAAAATCACGTTCATCCGGCGAATAATCATCCCGATGTTCTATCATTTTCCGCACGAACTCCACTGCCGGATTATCCTTCTTCCTGTAACGCTCGCGCTTGGGCTTAACCACCACCTCGTCCAACGCATAAGTAGTAGGAGCAAGCGTAACCATTATACGTCCTCCGCGTGCCGGGTGAATCAACCGGGTGTATTCTTGATAGCCCACAGCCGAAATCACCAGCCGGGCCTCAGGACGATAGGTTTTAAACAAAAAAACACCCTTGTCATCGGTCATTCCTCCCTCTGTGGTTCCCTTTAGATAGACCGAGGTATATGGCAATGGTTCCCTTGTCAACGAATCAGTGACAACACCTTGCACTATGTATTGCGCTTTCAAAGGAGCAACAATTATCTGCATCAGCAGAAACAGCCTTATAAACAACCTCATACCTAACCTATCTATCATTCAGTGCGCAAAGGTACGGAAGAAAACTTTCCCTAAAAGTTCGGTTTCGCGGAATAAATGTTCTAAAAAACCACTTTTATTCCAAACACTTCCCGTTAAAACCCGTTGTATAGCGAGAACGACTTACAAAAGACGTACAAACCGACCTAAAAACTTAATTATGGAATGGATTTTCAATCAACTCAGGGAACGTCCCGAATTAGCCATTTTCCTCACTATTTTCCTGGGGTTCTGGCTGGGTAAGCTGCGCATCGGCAAGTTTTCTTTAGGAACAGTTACCAGCGTACTATTGGTGGGCGTAATGGTAGGACAACTGAATATTGCCGTACCCGGTCCTATCAAGTCAGTATTTTTCCTACTGTTCCTATTTGCCGTAGGCTATAAAGTGGGTCCGCAATTTTTCCGCGGACTGAAAAAAGACGGATTACCACAAGTAGCCTTCGCTGTGCTGATGTGCATATCTGTCTTGGGAGTGACCTGGTTACTTGCCTTGCTCATGGGATACAATATGGGAGAAGCGGCAGGGCTGCTTGCCGGCTCGCAGACCATATCCGCCGTCATCGGAGTGGCAGAAGATACAATGGCAAATATGGGTCTGGACGAAGCGCAGCGGCAAAGCTACACCAATATCATCCCGGTGTCTTATGCCGTAACCTACATCTTCGGAACAGCCGGATCCGCGTGGGTATTGTCGTCCATAGGTCCGAAAATGCTGGGCGGACTGGATAAGGTAAAAGCCGCATGCAAAGACATGGAAGCCCGGATGGGCAATTCGCAGGCAGATGAACCGGGCTTCATACATGCCGCACGCCCCGTCACATTCCGCGCTTACCGCATTGAAAACGAATGGTTCAAGAATGGGAAAAGAGTAATAGACCTTGAAGTATATTTCCAGCAACAGGACAAACGCCTATTCGTAGAACGGATACGCAAGGCAGGGACAATCCGGGAAGTCAGCCCGAATGTCCAACTGGAAATCGGAGACGAAGTCGTACTAAGCGGACGCCGGGAATACGTCATCGGTGAAGAAGACTGGATAGGGCCTGAGATTCTGGACCAGCAATTACTCGACTTTCCGGCAGAGAAACTTCCGGTTATGATAACCAAAAAGACTTTTGCAGGAAAGACAGTATCTGCAATCCGCAACGAAAAATTCATGCATGGTGTCAGCATCCGCAACATCAAACGTGCAGGAATTGACATTCCGGTCATGGCGCAAACCATAGTAGATGCCGGTGATGTAGTGGAAATAGTAGGAACCAAACAGGAAGTGGAGGCAGCCGCCCGACGCCTGGGTTACATAGACCGTCCCACCAACCAGACAGATATGATCTTCGTAGGACTCGGCATACTTGCAGGCGGGCTGTTCGGAGCATTGTCCGTCCACATCGGCGGCGTACCAATCAGCTTGAGTACCAGTGGCGGTGCATTGATAGCAGGATTGGTATTCGGCTGGTTGCGCAGCAAGCATCCCACATTCGGTCGTATTCCCGAACCATCACAATGGGTACTGAATAATGTCGGACTGAATATGTTTATTGCCGTAGTAGGTATCTCGGCGGGCCCCAGTTTCGTACAAGGCTTCCATGATGTCGGTGTCAGCCTATTTCTGATAGGTGCGATTGCCACCACCCTCCCGTTAATTATCGGACTGCTGCTAGCAAGATATCTGTTCAAGTTTCATCCTGCCATTGCGCTGGGATGCTGTGCGGGTGCAAGAACAACAACAGCAGCCCTCGGAGCCATACAAGATGCCGTAGAGAGTGAAACACCCGCACTGGGCTATACAGTGACGTATGCCATAGGCAATACCCTGCTGATTATATGGGGAGTGGTGATTGTTCTGCTGATTTAACAGCCTAAAGGCTCTGAAAAAACAACCGATAAGTAACAAACTATTTCAGTATGTACGAAATCGGTTTATACAGTCTGCCATTCAAAATATGCCGAAGCATCCGCCAAAATCATAACGCTTATTAAAAAACTAAACATCAGATTATATGGATACAAAACTTTTAGAAAAGAAAATGGAGAACATCAGCCCTTTCGAGCTGAAAAACCGTCTCATTGATATGGCAGACGAAAGTCTGAAAAAAACAGCCCGTACCATGTTGAACGCCGGGCGCGGTAATCCCAACTGGATTGCAACCACCCCACGCGAAGCATTCTTCCTTTTGGGAAAATTCGGACTGGAAGAATGTCGTCACGTCATGTTCCTTCCCGAAGGAATTGCCGGAATACCCGAAAAGCAAGGCATTGCCTCCCGCTTTGAACAATTTCTCAAGAGCAACACCTACCAGCCCGGAGCCAAATTACTGGAACAAACCTATAACTATATGTTGATGCAGCATGCCGTCGATCCCGACAGCCTTGTGCACGAATGGGTAGAAAGCGTCATCGGAGACCAATATCCTGTGCCCGACCGTATTCTACAATTCACAGAAATGCTGGTACGCGACTATCTCCATCAGGAAATGTGCGACAATCGTCCGCCTCGCGGAGCTTTCGATTTGTTTGCCACCGAGGGTGGGACAGCAGCTATGTGCTACATCTTCGACTCTTTGCAGGAAAATTTCCTACTGAACAAAGGTGACAGCATAGTCCTCATGGTTCCTGCTTTCACTCCCTACATAGAGATACCCCGGCTAAACCGTTACCGGTTCAAGGTCACCGAACTGCATGCCAACCGCATGAGTAAAGACGGTCTGCATCTTTGGCAATACAGTGACGAAGATATCAACAGATTGAAAAACCCGGCGATAAAGGCTCTATTCGTCACCAATCCCAGCAATCCTCCCAGTTATACGCTAAGTCCTGAAACGATGGAGCGCATCGTAACTATCGTCAAGGAAGATAACCCCAATCTGATGATCATCACAGATGATGTGTACGGCACTTTCAGCCCGCACTTCCGTTCGTTCATGGCAGAAATTCCATATAACACGCTATGCGTATATTCTTTCTCCAAATATTTCGGAGCTACCGGCTGGCGCAACGCCGTCATTGCCTTGCATGAATACAACGTATTCGACAGGCAAATATCCCGCTTGCCAAAAGAGAAACGCGAAATCCTCAACCGTCGCTATGCTACGTTGACCCTGCATCCTGAGAAATTGAAGTTCATAGACCGAATGGTAGCGGACAGTCGCCAAGTAGCATTGAACCACACCGCCGGACTATCATTACCTCAACAGATGCAAATGAGCCTATTCGCCGCTTTTTCCCTGTTGGACAAGGAAAACAGCTACAAACAGAAAATGCAGGAAATCATCCGACGCCGCCTGAAAACTCTTTGGGATAATACCGGATTTACATTAGTGGAAGACCCTTTAAGGGTAGGATATTATACGGAAATTGATATGCTGGTCTGGGCTGAAAAGTTCTATGGAGACAAGTTTGTGGAATACCTCAAAAAGACGTACAGTCCGCTGGATGTAGTGTTCCGCCTTGCCAAAGAAACCTCCTTAGTGCTTCTGAACGGCGGCGGCTTTGACGGACCGGAATGGAGCGTACGTGCTTCTCTTGCCAACCTGAATGAAAATGATTATGCTACAATCGGTCAGGGGCTCAAACGGATATTGGATGAGTATGCAGAAGAATGGAAAAAAATCAAGAATTAAACAAGATCCGGAAGCGGGTCAGTCCATCATTGTATGTACGCAGAGAAAAGGTACAACCATGACGGCTTAGCACTTCCCTGATAAATACCAAACCGATTCCCTGCCCGTTCGGCTTGGTGGAGAAGAAGGGACTGAAGAGTTTAGCTTCAGTCTCTTTGCTGATTCCGGGACCATTGTCAACGATTTCTATGGAAGCGGGGGCAATGGTCCTCACCGTTATTTCGCCTTGTCTATCTGCCGCTTCACCGGATTCCTCTATGCTCTCGGCAGCATTCTTTATGATATTCACCAGAACTTGTTCGAATAATGAAGCATCCAGCCTAACCTGTCCCACTTCCGGATCACACTCCAAACGGAGAATGATGTTACGGTCATTGCACATACCCTCCATGAACCGTTTGCACATGCACACCAGTTCATTCAACCGGACAGCAGCCACCGTAGGCTCAGGAATCTTCACCACATCCGCAAAACGGGTAATGAAACGGCTCATGGAGAAACAACGTTCCATACAGACACGCATCACATCGCAAATATCTTCCATGCCCTCTTCGGTGGAAAGAGCCTGTTCCACCGTATCCAATGTAGACGTAATTCCGGCAGTGGTATTGTTCACTTCGTGGGCTATCATGCGGATTACCTTTTCATAAGCACGCTTTTCAGCTTTCATCACCTCGTCCGTCATACGCTCTATCAGAAAGAAAGGATGTTTGAACCCTCTGTCTACAAACGAAGAATGGGTACACTTATAAATATTCGCATCATTCAGCCGCACCACCGAAGTTACGTCTTTCGGAATGGATGCCAGTTCTTCCGCCAAAAGAGAGTCAATATCCGCAAGTTTCTTATTCAGGGCTTCTTCCCTACGGACTCCCAGCATCTTCACAGCCATAGGATTTAGTTGTGACACCTCGCCGTCCAATGTCATAATAACAACTCCCATAGGCGATGCCTGAATCAACAAATCAAGAAAATGGTTTTGCTCACGCATGTGCAGACGCTCGTTCTTGAGCTGCTCCATCATACGATTAAAGATGTTCACAATGCGGTCTGCTTCGTACTGTCCTACCCTACTGAGCCTACTGCTGAAATCCTGCTCGCGCAATAACTCCATACCGCTTCCAATCGTACTCATCGGCTTGACAATCTTGCGATAGAATACCCCCAGGTAAATTAGTATAAATGCAATAATAGCTTCTGCAATATATAAATGCATAGCTTGCATTTTGCCAACCAGATATACCAATGCTATACCCAGTCCGAACAAAAACAATACAAGGATAAAAAAGTAAAACTTAATACGCACGTAAGTTAGTGATTAGGGATTAGCAATTAGGGATTAGGGGTTAGCAGTCAACGATTAACTGTTAGGATTTAAACGGATAAATACTAATCGCTAATCCCTATTTTATATTTTTCCAACCGTCTGTACAGAGCCGCCCTGCTGATGCCCAGCGCCAGCGCAACCTGACTAAGGTTACCTTTATGCTGCTCCAATGTTTGCAGAATTGTCTGCCGTTCTATCTCATCAAGCGTCATGCCGGCAAAGGAGGTGCCTTCGGCTGCTTTGGCCGGTTCATCATGACGCTGATATTGCGATTCAAAGTCAGCAGCGTCCAATGTTTGTTTTCCACTGACGAGTATGGTACGTTCCACCAGATTCTTCAGTTCGCGAATATTACCCGAATAAGGCAAACGAGAAAGGAAATTCAGTGCATCCGCCGAAAACTCCGTACGGGGCAAACCGTTTGCGGAAGCCTGACGATCAGCAAAATGACGTGCCAACAAAGGTATATCCTCACGACGCTCACGCAAGGCGGGCAACTTTACGGTTATCAGATTGATACGATAAAAAAGATCTTCACGAAATGTATGCTCGGAAACCATCTTGCGTAGGTCGGCATTGGTAGCAGAGACAACACGCACATCCACCTTGCGCGGACGGCTGTCGCCCAATACTTCAAAAGTCTGGTCTTGAAGCACACGCAACAGTTTCACCTGGCAGGATAAATCCAAATCGCCTATTTCGTCCAAGAAGATAGTGCCTTTATTGGCCAGCTCAAAACGACCTATACGGTCGGCACTCGCATCGGTAAAAGCACCTTTTTTATGACCGAACATCTCACTTTCGAACAAACTCTGTGAAATACCACCGAGATTGACTTTCACAAAAGGCTGATTGATGCGCTGACTGTTGATGTGAACAGCTTCAGCAATCAGCTCCTTGCCCGTCCCGCTCTCACCGGTGATCAGTACGGAAGCATTGGTACGTGCAATGCGCGCTACAGTATTCAACACTTCCAACAATCCCTGCGATTTTCCTATGATATGGCTACGGTTCAAGCCTTCCGCCTGCTCCTGAGACGTTTCTTTCGGGGCAGCACTCAACTCCAAAGCAGTTTCGATGCGCCGCAAAAGAGCCGCATTATTCCAAGGCTTGGTGATGAAATCGAAAGCACCTGCCTGCATACCCTGTACAGCCAGTTGGATACTTCCCCATGCTGTCATCAATATGACGGGAACATCGGGACGGAACACTTTTACCTGCTTCAACAAAGTGAGCCCCTCCTCTCCGGTGGTGGAGAGCGTAAAGTTCATGTCCATTAATATCAGTGCGGGAGATTCTGCACGAACTACGTCCATTGCTTCACGAGGTCCCGAAGCTGTTTTTACTTCATAACCGGCACGCTTCAGCATAAAGCTAAGCGAAGAACGTACGGCGCTATCATCATCGACTATCAGTATCATAGGAATTGGTAGTTTATTGTTTGCAAAAATAACAAATTCACCACAGAGGACACAGAGTCTCACAGAGTTTTTTGCATTACAGCCACAAATTAAAAGGTATTTCTTCAACAGAAGCTTTTCGGCAAGAGCCCGGTGAGACTTTGCGCATCCTGCGGTGCAGTCTATCCTTTAATTATATCTTCAAAATCGGCTTCCAACTCCATATTCCGTTCAAAATCCCAAAGAGTCAGACTACGAAGCTGATAGAAATAGTACCAATAATAATAAAGTTCGGAGATATGTTTTTGCCGGGCTTCGTCTTTGGACTTCTGTGCGTCGTTCAGGTCGAGAGTGCTGATTTTACCAATCATAAAAGTCTCCACACTTGTCTTGTAACGTTTTTCAGCTATCAGGTCAGCTTCTTCTGCAATGTCCAGCTGCTGTGCCTGATTATTGAAGTTTGCCACCAGCAAGAAGATGTCCTGATTGAAATCCATTTGTTCCTGACGGATTTTGGAGAGCACCACTTCACGATTGCTCTTGGCTACCTTCACTTTGCCGCGACGCTTTCCCCAGTCGAGAATGGGGATTTTCACGCCTACCTTGACAATCTGGTTGTCCAGCAAATCCTGATAGGCAGAGGAGAACTCATGATTTTGTCCGGTATAGCCCACACTGGCAAACAGGTCGATGCTCCTCAAGTTTCCACGTGCAGCCGCCACTTCATAATCAGCTTCCAACTGGCGGCGGCGTATATTCTGTGCAAATGAATTACGCTCCAAAGCCTTGTTCAGAACGCGGTCGTAGTCCATCTTAATGCCGGAAACAGAAGCGGGTATAACAGGATTCAGCCCCTCACTTTCCGATACGCCGAGAAAAGAACGCAGCTGAAACATTTTGGCATTCAAAGTACTTTCAGCTTCAGTCACATCCGCTTTGCCTTGCAGGGAATTCAGTTTGAGCTGCAACAGGTCATTCTCTGAAATCTGTCCCATTTTACGTTTGGCAATAGCCACTTCATAAAGGCGGTCTGAATTCGCTTTGTTCTGTTGTGCTGTGGCAAGCGCTTCCCTGGCAAGCAATAGTTCAAAAAAATAGGTGATGGTTTTCATCGTCACTTCTTCCGTAGCCGAGATAAAGGCCGCTTTTGCTTCTGCATACCGGACAGGCTCAATACGGCGGTTCCACTTCAAACTGTTTACGCCGAATATCGGTTGTGTCAGCTCAAGGCTTACGGGTACGGACATGAACTGCTTGTCGCCTCCGGAGCCCAACTGCTTGATATAGTCAAGAGAAGAGGCCAGTGACAATTTACCACCTGTGAACCATATATTCTGGTCGATAGAAAGCGCACCTGACAATCCCAATGTATTATTGCGGACAAAACTATAAGAACCGTCTGAATTTTGGTAGGTACTGTACGACTTATTATAATTGGGCAGGGTTCCCGTAAAGTTTACTTCAGGCAACAAGTCCGCGCGGAAAGTACGATATTCCCAATAAGCTGTTTTCAACTCATTCAATGCCACCGCAGCATCTACAGACTGTGTACGGGCCAATGCAATAGCTTCCGCCAATGTGATGTCGCGTTCGTTAGCCAATGTATCATTCTGCGCAGCAACAGTCAGTGTCATCAAAAAACAAGCTGCAAGTAAAATACTCTTTTTCATGTTCAATCTTTAAAATTATCGCTGATAGAAAGACAAAGAGTGTGCCAAGCGGTCAGGAGGGCATTACACAAGGGGGAGTGTCCGAAATCGGACACTCCCCCTGTTCATTTGCGGACGATAAATGAATGTGATAATTACAATACCCCCTTTGAGCTTGGCAATTCATAATGATAGATATCCCGCTTTACAGCCATCTTCAAGGCTCTCGCCAGCGCTTTAAAGATTCCCTCTATCTTATGATGCTCATTCTGCCCTTCCGCCTTAATATTAAGATTCATTTTGGCTGCATCGCTTAATGATTTAAAGAAATGCAAGAACATTTCCGTAGGCATCTCCCCTATTTTTTCACGTTTAAACTCAGCATCCCATACCAACCAGGGGCGCCCGCCAAAATCAAGGCATACTTGACACAAACAATCATCCATAGGCAAAGCATAACCATAGCGCTCTATGCCTCGTTTATTCCCCAACGCCCGATAAAGGCAATCACCTAAAGCAAGGGCAGTATCTTCTATCGTATGATGCTCATCCACTTCCAAATCACCTTTTACATGAATGGTCAGATCCATGCCGCCATGTTTTCCTATCTGTTCCAGCATATGGTCGAAAAAGCCCAGTCCGGTATGAATATCACAACGACCGTTACCGTCCAGATTTACGGCTACATAAATATTCGTCTCTTTCGTGATACGGCGCACCTCTGCCTTTCTCTCACCGGCAAAAAGGAACTCTGCCACCTTATCCCAGTCTTTGGTAGCCAATGCACAGGCATCTTCCAAGCCTTCACAGGCGGCTTCACCACCGGCAGACTTCGGTTTCAGCATGTTCGTATCCTCCTGCAAGAAAATAGCGCGACAACCCAGATTCTTCGCCAGTTCCACATCCGTAGTGCGATCGCCTATCACAAAACTATTCACCAAGTCGTAATCGGGATTTCCAAGATACTTCGTCAGCATACCTGTGCGCGGCTTACGGGTTGGCGCATTGTCTTCGGGCATACTACGGTCTATACATATATCATCGAACGTAACTCCTTCGCCTTCCAAGGTTTTCATCATCAGGTTATGTGCCGGCCAAAAAGTTTCTTCCGGAAAAGATGCTGTACCCAACCCATCCTGATTGGTAACCATTACAAACTCAAAATCCAGTTTGCTGCGTACAAAGCCAAGATTACGCATTACTTTCGGATAAAACTCCAGTTTTTCCAACGAATCCAACTGATAATCCACAGGTGGTTCAATAACCAACGTTCCGTCACGATCTATAAAAAGTACTTTCTTCATATTTTTCTTAACGCCTCAAGCAGTTTTTCATTTTCCAATCTCGTCCCCACCGTTACCCTCAAACAGTTTCCACAAAGTGACACTGAGTTACGATTACGGACAATGATACCTTCACCTACCAGATAATTATAAATCCTCACCGCATCCGTCACCCGCACCAAGAAGAAGTTCGCATCGGAAGGGAATATTTTCACCGTACAAGGCAATTTTGCAAACTCCTCTTCCAGATTTTCACGTTCTTCTTTCAGTGTCTTCACCCAACGTTCTATTTCATAGTAACGGTGCAACATCTCCAACGCTTGTTTCTGAGTCAGTTGATTCACGTTATAGGGATACTTTATTTTGTTGAGAATCGAAATAACCTCCTGCGAAGCAAAAGCCATGCCTAAACGTATGGCAGCACACCCCCATGCTTTGGAGAAAGTCTGAAGTACAATCAGATTGGGATATTTATCCAGCTCACTCAGGAAAGAAGGTGCTTCCGAAAAGTCATTATAGGCCTCATCCAATATCACCAATCCACTAAAACCGAGGATAATTTTCTCTATTTCATTACGGAGCAAATCATTTCCCGTAGGGTTATTGGGAGAACAAAGAAAAATCAACTTTGTGTGCTCATCCGCAGCCGCCAGCAGCTTGTCTGCTGAAAACTGAAAATTTTCATCCAACAATACTTTGCGGTACTCCACATCGTTGACCTCTGCACACACTTGATACATACCGTACGTAGGATCTATGGCCACCACATTATCTATGCGCGGTTCACAAAAAGCACGGAAAACAAGATCTATTGCCTCATCGCTGCCATTACCCAAAAAGATATGTTCGGGACTTATCTTCTTTATTCTGGACAGTTCATGTTTCAACTCCCGTTGCATCGGATCCGGATAGCGGTTGTGCGGCATGTTATACGGATTTTCATTCGCATCAAGAAAAACAGATGCGGCAGCTCCATTATATTCATCACGTGCCGAAGAATAAGGTTTCAAACGCCAGATATTCGGCCGGGTAAGTTCTTCTAAGGTTCTCATGCAGATTTCTGATTTATAATTTAGAGAATATCATTTTTCAATTTTAATTCCGCAAGCCGGACAGTCACAGCATTCTTATGGGCATTCAAAAACTCATTAGCAGCCATTTCCTCAATAGCCGGGCCAATGGTACGTATTCCTTCCGGCTTAATCTCCTGGAAAGTTATCTTACGTATAAAACTGTCAAGGCTGACGCCACTGTACGCTTTGGCATAACCATTCGTAGGAAGCGTGTGGTTAGTGCCCGAAGCATAGTCTCCGGCGCTTTCCGGAGTGAGAGAGCCCAAAAAGACCGAACCGGCATTAACTATACGTTCTGCAACAGACATATATTCTGCCGTTTCGATAATGAGATGCTCCGGCGCATAGGAATTGGTCAACTCAATAGCCTCGTCCATATTACGCACCACAATCAGCTTACTGTTGGCAAGAGACTTTTCCGCAATCTCTTTACGGGGCAACAAAGCCAACTGGCGCTCCACTTCTTCTTTCACCGCCTGTTGCAATGCCGAAGAGGTGGTAATCAACATCGCCTGACTGTCTACGCCATGTTCAGCCTGGCTCAGCAAGTCAGCCGCTACAAAAGCAGGATTAGCCGTCTCATCCGCCAGTACCTCCACCTCTGAAGGCCCGGCAGGCATATCAATCGCTACATCACGCAAGCTGACCAATTGCTTGGCAGCTGTGACATACTGATTGCCCGGACCAAAAATCTTATACACTTTCGGTATGCTCTCCGTACCATAAGCCATCGCTGCAATGGCTTGCACACCTCCCGCCTTAAAAATACGGTTTACTCCCGCCACCTTAGCCGCAAACAAAACGGCCGGATGTACTTTTCCATCCTTGCCCGGAGGAGTACAGAGCACAATCTCCTTACATCCTGCAATCTTTGCCGGAACAGCCAGCATCAATACAGTGGAAAAGAGTGGAGCCGTTCCACCGGGGATATACAACCCCACTTTCTCTATGGCAACAGCTTTCTGCCAACAAGTAACTCCCGGCTGAGTCTCTATCCGTTTGCCTTCAAAGCATTGCGCCGCATGGAATATCTCTATATTCTGCTTTGCCAACCTGATGGCCTTTTTCAGTTCCTCGCTTACCAACGCTTCCGCTTCTTTCTGCTCTTCTTCCGTTACGGTCAATGCACCCAGCGCTACTTTGTCAAACTGTTCTTCATACCTCAACACTGCACAATCACCTTCCGCTTTTACACAGTCTATAATACCCCGTACCGTATCGAAGAGGTTCTCCGTATTCATAACCGGACGTTTTAACAATTCCGTCCATTGAGTTCTATCAGGATTGGTTATCAGTATCATATCAGTTTTTTATTTGTATTTAAAAGAAATTCACCTCATCACAGAAAGTCTCCGCGGTGAAAACTAAATTATCATTTTCTCAATCGGCAGCACCAGAATACCTTCCGCCCCCAATGCTTTCAATTTACCGATAATCTCCCAAAAACATTTTTCGTCCAGCACAGTGTGTACGGAACACCAACCCTCTTGCGCCAACGGCATCACCGTAGGGCTTTTCATGCCCGGAAGTACGGCTACTATCTCATCCAACTTATCTTTCGGAGCATTCATCAGCACATATTTCTTGTCTTCCGCTGTCTTCACCGCATCCATGCGGAACAACAGTTCTTTCAGAATCTCTTTTTTATCCTCACTCATGTCCTTATTACCAATCAGAAGAGCTTCGGACTTCATCACTACTTCCACTTCTTTCAAGCGATTGCTCACCAAAGTGGAACCGGAGCTTACAATATCAAAAATTGCATCAGCCAGGCCAATACCCGGAGAAACCTCCACCGAACCGGTAATCACGTGTATTTCCGCTTTCACTCCCTGTTTCTTGAGATATCGGGAAAGAATACCGGGATATGAAGTGGCAATCTTCTTACCCTCAAACCATTGCGGTCCCGGATATTCGATATCCTTAGGCAATGCCAGTGACAGACGGCATTTGCTGAACCCCAAACGCTTTATGATTTCAGCATCCTCAGCCTTTTCCATGAACTCGTTTTCGCCTACGATACCCAAATCGGCCACTCCCGTAGCCACTGTTTGTGGAATATCATCATCCCGCAAAAACAATACTTCCAAAGGAAAATTAGAAGACTGTACCAACAACGTACGTTTAGTCGCGCTTAGTTTTATATCCGATTCTTCGAGGAATGACATCGTCTCGTCAAAAAGACGGCCCTTAGCTTGTACTGCAATTCTTAACATGATTCGATTTACTATTTAACAATTTATTATTTTCGCTTTGTTGTCCAGCATTAAATGCCGAACGGGAGAAACAAAAAACGAGGTTTACCAATATTCGGTAAGCCTCGTCCTCTATATGCTCTTCGTTATACACATACAACCATACGCCCACCGAATTATTCGTCAGGATGATAATGGTGATGATGTGCAACGATATTCTTCATACTTTTTCCATTTTCAATGCGACAAATGTAAACGATTTGTTTTAAACCACCAAGAATTTATCACAAAAAGTTCATTTTTTCTTTCATTTCATTAAATCAAGGGCAATATCTCATCCGGTTCTACATCACAATGATGAAAAAACATTTCTTTTTCCGCCTTCTCCTGCGGGAAAGTAAAATAGGTGCAGGTAGCTTCCGTACAGAGTTCACCCATACTGTTATACAGTCTCGCTTCTATAATGGCAATATTACGTTTCTGTTCACGCAACGAAGCACGCAACACCACATGTGTGTCGTTCGTCGATATGGATTTCCGGAAACGGGTCTCCATCTTTGATGTCACCCCTCCGGTCTGTAATTTACGGAATACCACCCAGCCGCAAATCTCATCCAGCAATACGGACTGAATACCTCCATGCAATGTGTTCAACCATCCCTGATACTCAGGACGTGGCTTCCAGATGCTCACTACTTCATCGCCATCTTCGTAAAACTCCATTCGTACGCCTGCCTCATTGTCGGGTGAACAACCAAAGCAATTATAGCCTTCCATGTCTTTCCATGGGTTGATAATCTTCTTCATACAATACTCCTTTTATTCCTCTCACAAAGATAATGATTCTTTATTATACAAGGCAAAAGGAGCACAAAGAAACTCATCTGTTTATCCGTATTTTCAAATAAGCACGATCATCAAACGAACAATTCCCTTCTTGTATTCCTTTCGTACTCTTATACAATCGGATACATAAAGGATCTTTTTCCAGAATATCCGCTAAGTAACATTCCGACGCATACAAAGTAGAGTATAAATGAGGATAACCGTCAGAAGCCAATACTACTTCTTTCGCATCGCCCACCGAAAAAACTTTCACCCGCTCCATCTGTACAGGGAATCCATCAAACACAGAAAAAGAGAACGGCTGTCCTTGTATCGGACAATTCTGCAAAAGCGCTTGTTTTTGCAGAAAAGGATAAATAAATTCCCGCCCCGGGTCATGAGATTCCAAATCTTTCATCGTAGCCCCACCCAGCAAAGCAACCTCATTTACTACTGCACGAACATCCGCCATAATAGCATCAATCTCTTTCTCATTGGACGAATACAGATTATCAATGATACACTGACAATCACCCACCTGCCATACTTCATTCCGGGCATAGCTGTAAATCACCCCATTAGCCGTAAAGCGTTTACCCGGTTCAGCCTTCAGTTCATCAAGCAAATTGTGCTGCACATAGAAATCATATATTCTTTCTGTTATCCGACGGATGGCATCGGCAGCATCAATATCCTTCGGAAAATTACGTATAGCCTCCAAAGCAAGTTCCATAGCCAACCGGCCGGTTTTCTTACCTTCATAAGTGAAAGTAGATTTGGCCGTAGCTCCGTCAATCACCGCAGCAAAATAAGGAGTGACAATCATGCCATCCTCATTGGTCTGCGGATTCTTCTTACCCTTCAAAAAGCACTCCTCAACCTGCAAATGAGGCACGAAGGGAGCCTGAAACTCATTTTCTGATTGCAAGTATGTCCAATCGCGTTCACAATCCATTACTTTCGATTTATGTTTCAAATAATCAATCAGGTATGCCGGACGGTCCGTTTGCAAAATAGTCGCACCTAAATTTTCTATCAGATAACCATACCCTTTATCCGGATTCACTAATGAGCAATCGTCATCATGCCCGCCAGCATGTGTATCCCACAAAGTATTATACCAAATACGTGATTTCCCGGCCATGATCCTTTTCACTTCGTAGGGTAACGGATTCGTATCATGAGCGAATTTAAACTCGATAGCCACCGGTTTCAATATCCGAAGATAATCATTTAACTTGCGGATAGCGTCTTCATCATCCAAATTAACTTTGGGCATAAAGATCACTTTATCCAGATATTTTCCGTAATCACGTTGCACATCTTCTGCCGGTGCATTGCTTTTCATTATCACCAGATCGGCAGTTCCTGTTTTCTCCAATAATTCATAGACCTGGTGAAAATAGTCAAAAGCCTTATCCAGATTCAGCATCACCTTCCCCTTGGCTTCCAACAGTACCTCTTCCAAAGTAGGGACTTTGTAGATAGTCTTGATATTGCATCCGTTCCGCAGCCGTAATTGCTTGATTTCCGCCAGTGTCAAGTCCTTGACATATCCTTTTCCGGTGGTTGTACGATCCACCTTGTCATCGTGCATTACTATCAGTTCGCCATCCTTTGTCCGTCCCAAATCTATTTCAACAATATCCACTCCCATCCGGCTGGCATTCCTCACTGCCTCAACAGAATTTTCACAGGCATTTCTCCAGTCTCCCCGATGAGAGACAACCAGCACATCCTTACTATCAGGGTTAAACAGTTTTTCACGAATAGCTGCCACTCTATCCGTTCCCTGCGCCCACACAACAGTCTGGCAGAGCAACAAAAGCAGCAAGATATAATTCTTTCTTTTTTTCATAACTCAGATGTATCCTTATTTTATATTATTCGTATCTGTCATACTGAACGTAGTGGAAAGTCCTAATAGTATCCTTCATTCTGCTCCTCGGTAATCACACCGGCAGGACTCAATCGGTCAATATGCGTCTGAGGTATCGGGCGCAACTTATGGAACTCTTTCAAACCGGTGGCATCCGGATTAAATGTTTTCACCCATTCATAGAACTTCTCGGTACGCACCAAATCTTCCCAACGACAAGTCTCACCAAGCAACTCCCGTCCCCGTTCGTCCAACATAAATTCCACAAAATCCGTATTACGCAGTTGAGCCTCAGTGACCTTAATCGCATCGTATGTACTATGCGTATCATTTACTCCTCCCTCAATGGTATAAAATTGCGGAGCCTTCACTTCCCCCTCATGCCATGCAGCACGTTCGCGCACCTTATTCACATAAGTGGCAGCCAAGTCATAATCGCCTTTTCTCCCCGCAGCCTCGGCAGCAATCAGGTAAGTTTCTCCCAAACGCATCCGTACCCATTCACGAGAAGACGCCTTCTCGGCAACCGACGGACGATTAGGTGCCATATGCTTTATCAGATTGGGATAATGCTTCAGATCCTGCACTTCATACGGATAATAGACATACTTTTTACTGGCACGCAGTTTCTTCATTTCCAGACTTTGCGCTTTAAATCCTGTTTTTTCGACAGTATAATAAACAGCTGTATCTCCTAATGCAAACTTTTCTTTCCCTTCCACTTGTCCTTTGGCAGGATCGGGGGTAAAATACACGCTTCCGCCATCTTCCAACTTCTTCCACACAGGAATTGTTTTCTCGTTGTTGGAAAGAAATGCCCAACGGAAACTCTTATAGAAACGAGAGTCATTTTTACGGTCGAATAAACCGAACAACGTTTTTTCACTTGGCCGGAACCGTTTATATGGACGTCCGTAATTGATGTCACGCTGCATGCCCGGTTCATCGTCGTACACCGGCAACCAATACAAATGGAAAGTATTGCCATCATCATTAAAGATAGAATTGTTGGTAAACTGAACAGCAAAAATCACCTCCGAATTTCCCATATTGTTGATGTCCCATAAATCCGCAAAGTCTTTGACCAGCTGATACTCTTTACCCTCCTTAATAACCATTTCCGAATAATACAAAGCACTATCCATATCAGTAGGTTTCTGTCCCCGCTTATCAGCGACCGCACTACCCCGGGTGAGATAGACCTTCGCCAACAGATGAGCCGCTGCATAGCTGGTGGCACGTCCTTTTTCCTTGGTCGTAGGAGCTAAGTTAGCGGTACACTCCCGCAAATCCGTAATAATCTGTTTGTAAACCTCTTCAACCGAAGCCCTCTTAAAGTCGGTTCTCACTTCCAAACTACCTTTCGTCACCAACGGAATACGTCCGAACTGCTGCACCAGATCAAAATAGAGGAACGCACGAATAAACAGCATTTCCGCATAACTTTGCTTCTTGTCGCTCTCACTCAGTTCAGAGTTTAAGATGCGCTCCAGGCCGATATTAGCTGTACCGATACCTTTATAATGATTTTCCCACATCTTGTCCAATATATCCAAATCCGGATTCAACTGCGTTCCATACATATTGAACGATGCTTTATAGTTACCGTCACTTCCGGCGATGAACAGATCCGTACCCATCTCCGTCAGGACATCAAAGCGTTCACCGCCACATCCCCAACGCAAATAGCTGTAAGCAGATACGACGGCGGCATCCACTCCTTCCTTCGTTTCGTAGTAATCATAAGTCAACTTCGGAGCTCCATCTTCACTCAGCCAGTCCGAACACCCTGCCAAGGCAGACGACAGGGCCATTATCATAAAAATTTTTATTGCTTTCATAACATTCTCTTTTTTTACATTGACAAATTAATACCAAACATCCAAGTGCTATAACTCGGCGCTGTACGCCCGTTAGCACCTTCCGGGTCTATACCTGTGAAGTTTGTAAATATCGCCGGATTATTCGCACTCAAGTAAATACGGATTTTATCCATCAGCACTTTCTTACTCCACATTTCGGGCAGCGTATAGCCCAAAGTAATATTCCGTATTCTGAGGAAATCCGCCTTGTCATATCCCAATGTAGAGATATAATCCAGTTTCTCCACATCCACACTCGGTCTTGGGAAAGCATTGGTAGGGTTGGTAGAAGTCCAGTAGTCCACTTTTACTGTATTACCGCGTCCCGGCTTCTCCATAAACTCAATGTTGTTTCTCAACAATCCGCCCACGCTGGCATACAGGAACACAGACAAATCAAACCCCTTGAACTCAAAATTATTAACCATACTCGCTACAAACTTGGGACGTACACTTCCCAGTATTTGCTTATCTTCTTCCGTAATTTTATAGTCACCATCCACATCCTCCAACCGGATAGATCCGGGCTTAAAGTTAGCCCCCTTCTCGTTGAACTTAGCCATTTCAGCCAGATCATTTTCCGTATTTTGCCAAATACCTATCTTCTTATAATTATAATAGACATCAATCGGTTGACCGATAAACCAAAGATTACCCACATCATCAGTCTTTCCATTATACAACTCTACAATCTCTTCTTTATTGGCAGAGAAAGTCAGATCCGTACTCCAAGTAAAGTTCCTATTCATTATATTACGAGTATTCAACGTAATCTCAATACCCTTATTTCTGGTAGAGCCTACATTGGACATCACGCTGGAGAAGCCCGAAACAACAGGTAATTGGCGTTTGAGCAACAAATCTTTCGTATTCTGCAGATAGAACTCAACAGTACCGTTAATACGGTTCTTCAAGAAACCGAAATCCACACCTACATTCCATTGGTCAGTGGTCTCCCAAGTGAGCTGGTCATTTGCCATAACGGAAGGAGCATAGCCTATATATTCCGAACTCCCATTATTGAACACATAATGTCGCAAAGCCAGTTGCCCCTTGGTCTGATACGGGCTGACCGCAGAATTACCGGTCTTTCCGTAACCGACACGCAATTTCAGGTTATCCAACCAAACAAGATCTTTCATAAACGGTTCGTCACTGATGCGCCAAGCCAATGCAGCAGAAGGGAAAAGCACCCATTTATGCCCCTCGGCAAGTCTGGAAGAACCGTCATAACGGGCAGATAACGTTAACAGATAACGCCCCATATAGCCATAATTGACACGTCCCATAAAAGAAGCCATATTCCATTTTATGTAGTCACTTCCCACCCCGTCAATCATCAGTCCGGAAGCCAAGTCGTAATACTTCAAGATGTCAGAAGGCAATTTCTGCACTTTCCCACTAAGGTCTTCCTGCAAATCCTGTTGAATAGATTGCAACAGTGTCACGCCTAATGAATGTTTTTTATTAAAATCACGATTGTACGAAAAGTAGTTTTCCCACGTCATCATCGTATATTTAACTACGGAGTTAGAAGCAAAAGAGTTTCCCAACTGACGTTCGGTAGTAGCGGAAGCGAAATATTCATAATTCTGTTCCGTTCGAGAGTCTATACCCAGATTTGAACGGAAAGTAAGCCCTTTCACCGGAAGTTTAATATCGGCAAAGTAACTGCCCAAGAAACGGCTGTTCTTCAGCGGACGATCTACGGCTCCGTCCACCATATTCATCAATGGATTATACATTTGCGAGTCACCGCCCACCAATCCGGGATATGTTCCGTCCTCATTCTGAAATTTTCCGAGCGGAGTGATGCGATACAAGTACATATCTTCTTCCATACCGCTTCCACGATTTTGTACGGAATGAGAATATTGTGTCTGCCCGCCTATCCTTATATATTCATTTATTTTGTGATTGAGATTGAAGCGAATGGAGAACCGTTCATAGTTCTGATCTTTCATAATACCGTCATTCTTATTGTAAGTAGCTGAGGCCATGAAGTTTGTCTTTGTTCCACCACCTCTTACATTCACCTGATGATCTGTAATGATACCGGTACGGGTAACTTGGTCGAACCAATCAAATGAACGGACTTTGGACGGATCATAGTTCCCGTTCTCATCGTATGCCATCATCACAGATTCGAGCACATAGGCATCTTGCTTAAACATAGGTAACAGCATATCCAACTCTTTATCGGGAACATCTGACAAGTATTTATTGGATCCTGTGCTATTTCTGTATGCCTCGCGCGTATATTCTGCATATTCGGCACCATTCATCATCTCCAGTTTGTTCTGTATGGTCTGTATTCCCACATATCCGTTGTAGTCTACATGCGTTCTTCCCTCTTTACCCTGCTTGGTAGTTATCAAGATAACGCCGTTAGCACCGCGCGAACCGTAAATAGCCGTTGCCGAAGCATCTTTAAGCACTTCCATGGATTCAATATCTGCCGGACTAATCTCGCCCATCCCCCCTGTCACCGGAATACCGTCTATTACAAACAGCGGATCATTGCTGGCATTAATGGAACGCTTTCCGCGAATCAACACAGAAGGCGATGAACCCGGCGACCAGTTCGACGTAGATACCACAACTCCTGAGGCGCGTCCTTGCAAAGCCTCTGCGGCCGTAGTAGCCGGTACGGCAGATATGGTTTCAGCATTCAAAGAAGCCACAGAGCCTGTCAGGTCGCGTTTCTTCACACTACCGTAACCCACCACCACAACCTCATCCAGCTGTTTGGAATCCTCGGATAAGGTAACGTTGACAGATTGTTTGTCTTTCACCGACAACTCCCGGTCTTGATAACCGATATAAGATATAGCAATCAACGCATCGGACGGCACATTGTCCAAAGTAAAAATTCCATCTACGTCTGTTATCGTTCCATTCGTAGTGCCCTTCACTAATACGGTTGCACCGATTACCGCTTCTCCCTTTTCGTCTATCACTTTACCGGTGACCCGCTTTACCCCCTCTTGCTGCCGTTTCTCGTTCTTCCTTTTGGATAGTAGAATCATTTTATTCCGGATCGTAAAAGTCAAATCTTTGTCCAGAATTTCCGAAAGGACTTGTTCCACCGGTGTATTCTTAAAATAGCCGGTAATTTTTTTCGTTTCATCTACCTCTTTCAGTTCATAGATAATAGACAATCCCGTTTGATGTTCTATCTCAGTGAGAACACTTTTAAGAGACTGGTTTTCAAAACTTTTACTCACATTCTGTGCTTTCGTGACGGCACAAACAGTGCATAGGGCTACATATAAAAGTAGCCTACTTACTTTTTTTCTCATGTTGTCAGAATTAGAATTGTTTTTACAATAAAACTTTAGTCCGCTTATCGCTTTCAGACATAGTACTTAATTTTAAAGGTTGAACCAAGCTCCTGTATTTGCGTCCAAAAACAGAGAGCAAAAACATGTTTTATTCCTTAATATATATATTATCTTCCTTATATTCAATAGTGACAGGCATAATCTCTTGCAGCGCTTTCATCACCTCGCCTATTGTCTCCCGGTTACGGAGCGAGATACGGAAAGCTTTGCTGCCAAGTGCTTCAGACGCAATCCTTATCTGAACATTATACTGCCGCGAAAGTTTCATGGCCAGTTCTTTCAGCGTAATGCGTTCAAATTCCACCTGATTTTTCAACCATGCCGTAGAATGCGTGGCATCAACTTTTGTTTTTTGCAATCTTCCGGTTGCTACATTGAGACGCATAGATTCCCCCGGAACTATCTTATAAATATTCTTTTCGTGCAGAAGTTCCACTTTCCCTTCAAGCAACGTAGTCGTTACGTACGGATCACCCGAATAAGCAGAAACATTGAACTTCGTACCTTTCACCAACACCGCATACGCAGGCGTTTCCACCTTAAACGGAATACCTTCGTGCCGGGTAACTTCAAAATAGCCTTCACCTTCCAACTTCACCACCCGGTTCTCCTTATCAAACCTATTGGAATATATTAACTTAGAACCTGAGTTCAGCCAGACATTTGTTCCGTCGGACAACGTTATCTTGCTTTTCTCCCCGAAAGGCACTTCCAGCGTAAAGTACGTTTCAGGTTGCAGGCATGTCACCGTATAGCCTATTCCCAGCGTTGCTCCGGCAGTAAGGATAACAATGGCCACAACAGCAGCTATCTTCCTCCAGAAAGCCCCCACACCGGGCAGCAACATCGGAGTTACCGCTTTCCGGGTATGCAATCTTGCTTGCAGCTTCTCCCATTCGAATTCAGTCCTTTCATTCGCCACAGATGTTTCCAACCATTGACGTTCCCATTCCTTGAACAATGAATAGTTACCACCACTCTCCTGAATGAAACGATACAACCGTTCTTCATCCTGTGCCGACAGACATCCTTCAAAATAACGAACCGCCGCCTCACGCATATCTGTTTCTACTTCCTTCATAACTTCTGCTTTCTATAAGATAAAACAACTGAAAAATAACTTACCCAACCTTCTATAAATAAAAAAAGCAGAAAATTTTTCTTTTTCTACTTATAATGTTTATCCCTACGTTCTCATTTACAATCGATAAGCCATGCCAAAACGACGATACAGACGTCCATCGGGTATTTCTCCTTAAAATGCCGGGCAAAGATATCCAAAGCTTTGGCTATCTGCTTCTCCACCGCAGTAGTCGATATTCGCAACTGCTCGGCGATTTCCCTATTCTTTAAATTCTCAAACCTGCTTAGGACAAATACCTCACGACAACGTTCGGGCAAATTATCTATCACCGACTTTATCTGCTGCTCCAACTCTTCATACAGCAGCCCGTATCCGGCATCGGGTGCAAAGTCGGCGTAGTACAGCCGTTCTTCTCCCCCCACCTTAGCCAAATACTCTATCCGGTGCTTTTCCACCACCGCCTCATGCTTCAAGTAGTTCAGGCAACTATTCCGTACCATAGCAAACAGTAAGGAAGTTACGGATACAGCAACCAGGAGATTACGCTTCTCCCAGAAGTTCAGGAAACATTCCTGAACAATATCCAATGCAACTTCCTCATTCTCTACAAAACGGACAGCATATCCAAGCAAACGCGGAAAAGATTTCTTGAAAAGAAAAGCAAAAGCGTCTTCGTTATCTTTCCTGATTTCGGACAGTAATAACGCTTCATCCATGAATTCCATCATATTGTCTCTGTTTTTTCGGATGCAAAAGTAAGATGTACATTTTTCAACAATGTTACAACTACTTGAAGTCCGAAGTCGGTTAACAAGTTACAATATTAGTAATTCCAAATGGAATATACAAATTTTTAGAATAATAGCTTCTATTCCTTGCTTCTCGCATTCCACACCAGCAATGCTAACAATACAGACATCAATGCCGCCCCTATCCAAAACCAGTTGATATAAGTGAAGTCATAAACTTCAACACCGTTGACAACATGCTTATTACCCTCAATCAGTACTCCACTCATCACATCCTGCAAACCCGCACCGATATAACTCGCAATACCAACCACACCCAAAGCTGCCCCCGAAGCTGTGCGGGGAGCAATGTCAACAGCCATCAAGCCACCCAAAAAGCAAATCAGCACACCGATGCCAAGCCCGAAAAGCACCATGGACAAAGCATCCAGCCAAAAGTGTACACCGGGAACAAGCAGGAAGAGGCAGAGAGCCACCACATTCATCGAAAAGATAACAATATACCTTTGCATAGTGCAAGTTTCATTCGTGAAATCAAACAGATTGTAGCCGAAGCCCGGCAGAAAGCCTATTCCGCCATCAATTCGGCAATGGTGGAAGCCTATTGGCAAATGGGCAAGCGTATTGTGGAAGAGGAACAGCAGGGAAAAGAACGCGCTGATTACGGGAAACAATTACTTAAAGAATTATCGGCAGAACTGACAAAGGAGTTCGGAAAGGGCTTCTCTACCGGCTCCCTATACTATTACCGACAGTTTTACAATACCTTTCCAAAAATATTCGCTACACCGTGGCGAATATTGAGTTGGTCGCATTATAAGCGGTTGATTCAGGTTTCCAATCCCGAAGCCCGTGCATGGTATCTGAAAGAAGCGCAGGAACAGATGTGGAGTTACCGGACGCTGGATCGCAATATCGGTTCACAATATTACGAACGCTTATTACTCTCGCATAATAAGGGAAAAGTAGAAAATGAAATGAAGTCACTCACGCTTCCGTATCAGCAGGACAAATTAGAGTTCATCAAAAATCCGACGGTAGCGGAGTTTATCGGATTATCTCCTAATACCGACTTTACCGAGTCGAAATTGGAATCGGCAATCATCGGCAACTTACAACGTTTCTTACTTGAGCTCGGAAAAGGATTTTCGTATGTAACGCGGCAAAAGCTGGTGCGTACAGAGAAGAAAGACTACTATATAGACCTTGTCTTTTATAATTATTTATTAAAATGTTTCGTCCTTATCGACTTGAAAACGAATCCCATAACCCATCAGGATGTAGGGCAAATGGATATGTATGTGCGAATGTATGACGAGCTTATGCGCAGCGAAGGGGATAACCCGACCATTGGCATAGTCCTTTGTTCGGAGACGGACGAGGATATTGCCCGATACTCTGTGCTGCATGACAATAACCAACTTTTCGCTTCCAAATATATGTTGTATATGCCTACGGAGGAAGAGTTGCGCAATGAGATTGAAAGGCAAAAAGCATTTTACGTGTTGCAACACTCGAAGAAGGGCATCGAATAATAATATAACAGAAAACGGCAGCAACCTTCAAAAAGTTGTTGCCGTCGTTGTCCTATACTTTATTCTATATAGGAAATTGGATTTACTCTTTCTGTTGTAACAGGTCGCCAGTTCCGGGTCGTCGGCAATACATTTCAGTTCGTCTGCCACAATCTGCTTCACTTCTGCCTTGATGCGGTTGCAGTTCTCCTGTATCTGCCCCTTCATGCGGTCGGCATCCACTATACAACGCACAGAAATCCGAAACATTCTGTATATAACTGATTCGTAACCTATTACGATGTGCGGTCAGATTCCAATTCTGACAATCAATAACTTATCTCTTTTTTATATATTCCTGCCACAAAAGCATTATTATGATGTTGCAAACCTATGTAAAATTCGGGAAATAAAAAAGGAAAAGAAGATATTCCGTTCTTTATTAGATGGAAATTTCATATCTTCGTAACAACAAAGCATAATAGGATGCCCAGAGGGATTAGCTTTTGCATAGGTATGTTATTGACACTTTCTTTATTTGCCCAAAATGAAGGAAGCACTTTTGTCACACCCGACAGTTCGGTCTGCAAACGTACGGGAAATTTCAGAAGAATCATGAAGAAGTTCCTTAATTTCAGCGATTTCGACACTACATACATCAGTCCCAACCGATACAACTATGCCTTAATGCTGGAGCACTTCACCAATTATGAATACTATTCCGTAGGAAGTGCTACTCCTGACCCCCAACGCCTGCGGTTCTCGCCCAAACCTCATAACAAAATAGGAGTTTACTTTGGTTGGCGCTGGATTTTTCTGGGTTGGGCCATTGACGCAGACGGCCTTTACGGAAAGAAAAGCGGGAAAAAAAGAGGAACGGAATTCGACCTCAGCTTATACAGTTCCAAATTAGGAGTGGATATTATCTACCGCCGTACGGGTAACTCTTACAAAATACACGACGTTACAGGTTTTTCCGACCGCATACCCACCGATTACTCTGAAGACTTCGACGGACTGAAAGTGAAAATGAAAGGACTGAACCTATATTACATTTTCAACAACCGGCGTTTTTCTTATCCCGCCGCTTTCAGCCAATCCACCAATCAACGGCGTAACGCAGGATCTTTCATTGCCGGATTCTCCGTATCCACACACAATCTGGATTTTGACTACACCAAGCTGCCCGATATCATCCGGGAAACGATGAACCCGGGTATGAAAGTGGACCATATAAAATATACCAATATCAGCCTCAACTTCGGTTATGCCTACAACTGGGTATTCGCACGCAACTGCCTTGCCTGCCTCTCGCTCAATCCCGCAGTGGCCTACAAAACCTCACGTATCAACAAAGCGGAAGGAGAAAAAGACGACTGGTACAGGAACTTCAATATAGACTTCATCCTACGCGCAGGCGTAGTGTATAACAACAGTAAATATTTCGTAGGCACTTCATTCGTAGGCAGAACTTACGACTACTACCGGAATAACTTTTCATTGAACAACGGATTCGGAACACTGCAAGTATATGCAGGATTCAACTTCTGTTTGAAAAAAGAGCACCGCAAGAAAAAACGGCAGTAATCCGGCTGTTATCAGAAAGAATAAGTGCAAGCCACTCCTACTATATCTTTTCGTGCCTTACTCTCCCATTGTCGGCAATAAAAGACATCCGCTTCCCAATCGGAAGAAAGTGGGAGGACCACCCCGCCGCGATAGCGCATGCGTTGTACATCAAACTTCTCTCCACGATTCAATCCGTTGTACATCTCAACAGAAACGTAAGGCTCTATCTTGCATTTGGGGATGTCATAAGCCAGCTTGACACGTGAGCGCCAACGCAGTTCATCATTATTGCTATCGAAAGTATGTTGAAAACGCTCCCGCAGTGAGACCTTCAGCCTGTGCACACGCGTGGATAGCGTTCCGTCAAAATGATAGCGGTGACGAAACTTCCAACCGGCTTCCCCGCGATTGCGATAATGCACTTCATAGCCCGCAGCTATTTTCAGAAAAGGAAGTACAGAGTATGCCCCGCCGGCCTCCAGCCCCCAACGGTCGGTCTTGTCAAGATCATCCTTTGTGCGCCATTCCAATTTTCCGGAGAGCGTAAATGCTGGATTTACCTTATACTTAAAACCGGTACTTGCCCATGTTGTAAAGTCTCGCTTCTGCGCATGCAGAGAGACCGGCACAATAAAGAATAGCGCTGCCAATAAACTACAAATTCTCCATGTACAGAAAGGCTTTCTTATCATAATTATCCCAGTATATATCATCTCACATTTAGTTTTACACGTGCAAAGCTAAAGATTAATTCTGTAATAATTCTGTAATATTACACTTCTTTCAGATACTTCTCTATCTTCCCAAAGAAAGAAGCCAGATGCGAACCGTCCACAAACGCATGATTCACATAAATGGAAAGTGGAAAAACCAGCCGCTCCCCGCGAGGAACAACCTTACCGACGGTCATCAGCGGATGACTGCAACCGTTGCCGGCTTCGGCAACAGTGTAGGTGATGGACGTGAAGAACATTTTGGGAACTGCACTCAAGTGCACCACGTCGTAATCGCCCTGCTGCATCAGCTCTTTTTCCGCATGATAAGGATCTCCGTTTTCAGGAATATCCGTAATCAGCGCATGCGCTTCGGCATAAAAGCGTTCGAAATTTTCGTGATAAGGGATACGGACTGTATAAAAAGTCTTTCCCGGAACCGCTATCGGAGAAATGATATCTACCCGGTCGTGGAAAACAACCTGCCCGTTCTTGTCTGTGCGGTAACGGAGTTCGTTCACTTCATTGGCCGAACGGAGAACGGCATACAAGTAATAAAGGAAAAAAGAATGTCCAGACCGCCTTGCCGCAGCGCTGGCCTCTGTGCAGTCTATTTCGGTGGTCACCGAATACCAAGAATTTAGATATGTACGGAAGAAGCCGTAATTGTCACGACGTTCCCAAGTGTCAATGTCAATAATGTGTTTCATAAATAAAAAAATGGATTATGAAAAAAGGACGCTTATACAGCATCCTTTCTCCGATTCAGTCTATTATCTTTCCTTTTTGTAGTTTTCCAATCCTGTCTGTAAAAACTCAATGTACTTTGGAATGCTTTCATCGTACGAATACGACTTGTTGAGCGGTTCGCCTTCATTGTTAATCAGCACATAGAAAGGCTGTGCATTCGCGCCGAACTTGACGCGTTGCAAATAGCTCCACTTATCTCCCACCGTACGTAATGTGCGCTCCGTACCGTTCTCCGTAATTTTCACCGGCGAAGAAAGCGGAGTCTTATTGTCTACGTAGAGCGTGATGAGCACATAGTCATTATTGATGATATCGCTTACTTTCGGATCCGTCCATACGGCGAGCTCCATTTTACGACAGTTCACACAACCGTAACCCGTAAAGTCCAACATCACAGGTTTGCCATGCTGGCGGGCATATTCCATGCCGAGATCATAATCATCGAACTTGGCATGCACCTCATTATTATAAAGATTGAAATCCTGTGTCTGCATGGGTGGTGCAAAAGCACTGACAGCCTTCAACGGCGCTCCCCACAAACCGGGAAGCATATATACGGCAAATGCCAACGAAGCCAATGCCATGAAGAAACGGGGCACACTGACCTTTGCATCGTCATCATCATGCGGGAATTTGATTTTGCCCAGCAGATAGAAACCCAGCAAAGCAAACAGTACAATCCATAAAGCAAGGAATGTTTCGCGGTCGAGAATACGCCAGCCGTAAGCCAGATCGGCTACGGAAAGGAATTTCAAAGCAAATGCCAGTTCCAAGAAACCGAGCGTCACCTTGATCACATTCATCCAACCGCCGGATTTAGGCATGGACTTCAGCCAAGAGGGGAACAACGCAAACAGCGTAAACGGCAATGCCAAAGCAATGGCAAAACCTAACATTCCGATGGCCGGAGCTATCATATTACCGGTAGTGGAAACCTGTACAAGCAAAAAGCCGATAATGGGTCCCGTACAAGAGAATGACACCAGCGACAGTGTAAATGCCATTAAGAAAATACTAAGCAAGCCGCCTGTCTTTTCCGCTTTAGAGTCTACCGCATTACTCCACTTGGAGGGGAGGGTTATTTCAAAAGCGCCAAAGAAAGAAGCTGCAAATACTACCAACATCAGGAAGAAAAAGATATTGAAAACAGCATTCGTAGACAATGAGTTCAAAGCGTTAGCGCCAAAAAGCCCGGTGACCAACAGTCCCAAGCCTACGTATATCACAACAATGGATGCGCCATACGTCCAAGCGTCCCGGATACCTTTCTTCTTATCTTTACTGCGTTTCAAGAAGAAGCTGACAGTCATCGGGATAATAGGCCATACGCAAGGCGTGAACAATGCTAACAGACCACCTACAAACCCGGTTATAAAGATATAAATCCAAGACATATCTTCTTGCGAGGTAGTTTCACCCAACGCTCTCAATTCGTTGACAACCGGTTTCCAAAGATCAACAGTGCCTTTATCGAATACATTTATTCCGGTAGTACCTTCTGCCCCACCAATAATAGCCATATCTGCGGTTGCATCAACTACCGGTTCGTTAGCAGCCGCACCTTCTGCATTACCCGAAAATTTGAACGGCACTTGTGTAGGCGGCAAGCAGTTTTCGTCATTACAAGCACCATATTCCAGATAACCTTCCACCTTGTATGCGCCACCGGTCAGCTTCAGCTTCTGCACAAACTGAACGGAATTTGCAAAATAGCGCACTTTCATTTCGAACAGCTTGTCGAATGCGGCGATTTCTTCCCCCACCGGTTTTAGTTTCCCGACAAGTTCCGCACCCGAAATGTCTTCAACATTGAACGTTGCCGAGATAGGGCCGCCCTCTCCCAAGTCCGTAGAATACACATGCCAGCCTTTGTCAATAGTTCCGGTAAATATCACCTCTGCTTCGTCTGCCTGCAAAGTCCTTAACTCCGACTTAAACTTGACAGGTTCCTGTATCTGCGCCTGCACCGCCAAGGTGAAGAGCAACAATAGAATGGAGAATATACTTTTCTTCATCTTTTTTTCTTTCTGTTTTTTCAATTTATACTTCATAGTCCACGCAAGCACGACTTTCTTTGACCTCTGCAATGAGCTTGCCGGCAGCCACATGATCGGGGTGCACAGCGTAGAACTTCACATCGTCCAACGTATCAAATTCACTGTAAAGGGCAATGCTCCAAGTTTCGGCAGGATTGATATTCAACCCGACTTCTATCTTACGGATAACGGATATTTTGGCAGGAAGCGCTTCGATGGCCTTCTTAAAATTATTCATTGCAACTAACTTTTCGTCAGCAGGAACTTCATCTTTCAGCTTAAATAATACAATATGCTTTACCATAACTTTGTTATTTAAATGATTTATATCTATATTTGTCAACCGAAACGGTTGCTTTTTAAAACCGCAAAAATACTCGTTTTGTTTTAAATATACACTTAAACGGATGTTAATAATAGGAATTGCAGGCGGAACCGGGTCGGGAAAGACCACCGTCGTACGTAAAATCATTGAAAGTCTGCCGGCAGGTGAAGTGGTTCTATTACCTCAGGACTCCTACTACAAAGACAGCAGCCATGTACCCGTAGAAGAACGGCAGAACATTAATTTCGACCACCCGGACGCTTTCGACTGGGGGCTTCTGTCCAAACACGTATCCATGCTGCGCGAAGGTAAGAGCATCGAACAGCCCACTTATTCCTATCTGACTTGCACCCGCCAGCCCGAAACAATCCACATCGAACCGCGGGAAGTCATCATCATTGAAGGCATCCTTGCCCTATGCGACAAAAAGCTGCGCGGCATGATGGATCTTAGAATTTTTGTCGACGCAGATCCCGACGAACGCCTTATTCGTGTCATCCAACGTGATGTCATAGAGCGCGGCCGTACCGCTGAAGCCGTAATGGAGCGTTATACCCGCATCCTGAAGCCGATGCATCTGCAATTCATAGAGCCTTGCAAACGATACGCCGATCTCATCGTGCCGGAGGGCGGAAACAACCAAGTGGCAATTGATATTCTGACGATGTACATCAAAAAGCACTTATAAGTAACTCAATTCCGTATAGTATGCCCGACAGCACCTCCCCTGCCACACGCAAACTGCCGGTTTTTCACTGCCAGTTGCTCATTGCAATAGTATTGCTTTGCAGTGTCATGGGATGCCGCGGCGATCGTAACTCCGCCCATAAGCAGGAAAAGAGCACCGATTTGCAGCAGATAAAGGACAGTGGTGAACTGGTAGTGCTGACTTTATACAGCTCTACATCCTATTTTATCTATCGCGGGCAGGACATGGGATTTCAATATGAATTGAGTGAGCAGTTTGCCCAAAGCCTCGGTGTCAAATTGAAGATCAAGGTTGCCGGAAGCGTACGCGACCTTATCAGCAAGCTCCTTGCCGGTGAGGGAGATCTCATAGCCTATAACTTACCCATAACGAAAGAGTGGAAAGACAGCCTGATTTATTGCGGCGAGGAAGTGATTACGCATCAAGTCATCGTACAGCGCGCCGGCAGGGGCATCAAACCACTGAAAGACGTAACGGAACTCATTGGCAAAGATGTGTACGTAAAACCCGGAAAGTATTATGAACGGCTTGTCAATTTGGACAAGGAATTGGGAGGAGGCATCCACATTCATAAGGTGAGCAATGACAGCATCACAATAGAAGACCTGATCATGCAAGTCTCGCAGGGTAAGATCTCCTATACCGTAGCAGACAATGATATAGCCCGGCTGAATACCACCTATTATTCCAACCTGAATATCGGGCTGTCCATCAGCT
The DNA here is from genome assembly GCF_025146565.1 of Bacteroides eggerthii. Taxonomy (NCBI): domain Bacteria; kingdom Pseudomonadati; phylum Bacteroidota; class Bacteroidia; order Bacteroidales; family Bacteroidaceae; genus Bacteroides; species Bacteroides eggerthii. Next base: position 3,520,083 of record NZ_CP102258.1, read on the forward strand.
TCGACCAACGGGCTTCGTGGGCTGTACGCAACGATTGCCCGCAACTGGCGGAAGCCGCCAACAAATGGCATAAAGACAACATGACCTCTCCTGCTTACACATCAAGTATGAAACGATATTTTGAAATCAGCAAGGCCATTCCTCATTCTCCTATCCTGTCTCTGCGGGAAGGGAAAATATCACACTTCGACCACCTTTTTAAAAAGTATGCCCCCGAAATAGATTGGGACTGGCGACTGCTGGCCTCTCTGGCCTATACTGAGTCCAACTTCGACACCACAGCTGTTTCATGGGCAGGTGCTAAGGGATTAATGCAACTAATGCCTGCCACAGCCCGCGCCATGGGAATGCCCCCCGGAAAAGAACAAAATCCGGAAGAGAGCATCAAAGCCGCAACCAAATACATTGCCGCCACTGCCAGAAGCTTCTCCGCAATACCTCCAGACGAACGGATCAACTTCGTATTGGCATCCTATAATTCCGGCATCGGACATGTGCTCGACGCCATGGCATTGGCGGAGAAATACGGGAAAAACAAATATGTCTGGCGAGACAATGTAGAAAACTTCATCCTACTGAAAAGCAATGAGGAATACTTCACCGACCCGGTCTGCAAGAACGGTTATTTCCGCGGCATAGAGACGTATAACTTCGTACGGGATATTACGGCAAGATTTGAGCAATATAAGAAAAAGATTAAAAGCTGATTCATTAAGGAGGACATAAGGAGACATAAAAAATGCTGCCCTCTCTGTGATGAAAATCTTAAAACAATTTCAATCGATTAGCTTTTGCCTCTTCAAGAGATACCGTCTCGACCTGCCTCTCCTGATTTTTCTCGCGCAACCGCTGATATTCGGTAAAAAGATTCTTCGCTAATTCTTCCTTTTGATTAGGATTCATCAGGCGGGCTGCTATTGATGCATTCTGCGAAGCATCTTTCAGATGAACAACCGGAGCATGATAGACCGGAGCAATCTTCAACGCCGTATGTAACGGAGACGTAGTGGCTCCGCCAATCAACAACGGAATGTCAAGCCCCGCTTTTTCCAGTTCCATGGCAACGTGCACCATTTCGTCCAGTGAAGGAGTGATGAGTCCGCTCAGCCCAATCATATCGGCCTTTTCTTCTATGGCACGCTGCACAATCGTTTCGGCAGGAACCATTACGCCCAGGTCGATTATCTCATATCCGTTGCAAGCCATCACTACGGCAACAATATTCTTTCCGATATCGTGTACATCTCCTTTCACCGTAGCAAGCAGCACTTTACCGGCAGAAGCGGCCCCCGCTTGCTTCTCCGATTCAATAACCGGCTGAAGGATAGCCACCGCTTTCTTCATAGTACGCGCCGTCTTAACAACTTGTGGAAGAAACATCTTGCCCGCACCGAACAGATCGCCAACGTGATTCATTCCCGCCATCAACGGGCCTTCAATAATATCCACAGCTTTCGGATAAGCATTTAAAGCCTCGGCAAGGTCTTCTTCCAGATAATCACCAACACCTTTTGTCAGAGCATACTTCAAGCGTTCCTCCACCGCACCTTCCCGCCATTGGAACCGGGAACCGGAAGCCGAAAGCTGAGAGTCACCGTTTGGAGCGGAAACTTTAGCGGCATCCGCTTCCGCTTTCAACCTTTCGGCCGTTTCAATCAATCGCTCCGCAGCATCTGCACGACGATTAAGAACAACATCTTCTATGCGTTCCAAAATATCGGCCGGTATATCTGTATAAAGTACGGAAGTTGCAGGATTCACAATGCCCATATCCATTCCCTCACGAATAGCATGATACAGAAACACCGCATGCATCGCTTCACGAATATAGTTATTGCCTCGAAATGAGAACGATAGGTTACTGACTCCGCCACTGACATGAGCACCGGGCAGATTCTTACGTATCCAACCGGTGGCGCGAATAAAGTCTACCGCATAATTATTATGCTCGTCCATACCCGTAGCCACTGCAAGCACATTCGGATCAAAAATGATGTCATGTGGGTTAAAGCCGACTTTGTCCACCAACAAACGATAAGCACGTTCGCATACCTCGATTCTACGTTCGTAAGTATCTGCCTGCCCCCGTTCGTCAAAAGCCATCACTATTGCAGCAGCACCATACTCCTTCACAGTGCGGGCATGCTCAAGAAACGTTTCTTCTCCTTCCTTCAAGGAAATGGAATTGACAATAGACTTGCCTTGCACACATTTCAGTCCTGCAACTATCACATCCCATTTGGAGGAGTCTATCATTACGGGAACACGAGCGATTTCAGGCTCGGAAGCTATCAGGTGAAGGAAGGTTGTCATTTCCTGTTCCGCATCCAGCAGTCCGTCATCCATATTTATGTCAATGACCTGTGCACCGTCTTCCACCTGCTGGCGGGCAATACTTAGCGCTTCGTCATATTTCTTCTCATTGATTAAGCGCAGAAACTTACGTGAACCGGCAACATTGCAACGCTCACCCACATTGACAAAATTATTCTCCGGCCTCACCTCCAACAGCTCCAGACCGGAGAGCCAGAGACAATCGGGCTTACCAACCGGTATACGTGGTACAACTCCATCTATTAAAGATGAATAGGCAGCAATATATTCATCGGTCGTGCCGCAACAACCGCCTACTATATTTACTAATCCCTCATGGATATATTCTTTAATCTCAGCCGCCATTTCAGCAGGAGTCTGATCGTACGTACCAAGACTGTTGGGCAGGCCCGCATTGGGGTAGGCACTGACATAATAAGGTGCGCGGGCGGCAAGTTGTTCGAGAAAAGGCTTCAACTGGCGGGCTCCGAAAGAGCAGTTGAGCCCTATGGAAAAGATATCCGCATGTTGCACTGAAGCCAGAAATGCATCCAACGTCTGTCCGGACAAAGTACGCCCGGCTATATCGGACACCGTTACGGACAGCATCAACGGAACCCGGATACCGGCAACATTCATTGCCTGCTTCGCGGCATATATGGCCGCTTTCGCATTCAACGTATCAAAAATGGTTTCAATCAGCAACGCATCTACACCGGCTTCGAGCATCGCTTCCATCTGTTCGCGATAGGCTATGACCAGTTCGTCGTAAGTCAGTGCACGAAAAGCCGGATTGTTGACATCCGGACTCATGGAGCAGGTCTTATTGGTGGGACCGACAGAGCCTGCTACAAACCGCGGTTTATCAGGGGTTAAGGCAGTGAATTCATCAGCAACCTCACGCGCCAGTTTCACAGCGGCAAGATTAATCTCACGAACATAGTCCTGCACGTGATAATCGGCCATGCTGACGCTTGTAGAACTGAAGGTATTGGTTTCGATGATGTCTGCACCTACCGCAAGATATTTACGGTGAATATCCCGTATCACATCCGGACGTGTCAGACAGAGTATGTCATTATTACCTTTCAGTTGTCCGGGAATTTGTGCAAAACGTTCTCCGCGGAAGTCTTCTTCCGTCAAGTTGTACTGTTGTATCATGGTGCCCATAGCACCGTCCAGGATAAGGATGCGCTCACGCACCAAACCTTCAAGTCTACTCATAAATATAATGTGGTAATGCGGTACATTAAACTCACCTCTTGAACATACGCGCCATATCGCGCTTATCATCTTTTTCTTTCAAAGCCTCACGCTTGTCATATTGCTTTTTACCCTTTGCCAAAGCGACCACTACCTTTGCCAGCCCTTTTTCATTGATGAACAGACGGACGGGAATCATCGTGAATCCGGGATCTTTCGAACCGCGCTGCAGCTTATCCAGCTCTTTTTTAGTCAACAGAAGTTTACGCTCCCTGCGTGCATTATGGTTATTGTACGAGCCATAAAAATACTCGGCAATATGCATGTTCTTCACCCACAGTTCACCATTGGCAAAGTAGCAGAACGTGTCCACCAGACTTGCTTTTCCCAAACGGATGGACTTGATCTCCGTACCGGTGAGCACAATGCCCGCAGTATAGGTATCTACCAATTCATAATCGAATGTGGCACGCTTATTTTTAATATTTACAGGAGCTTGTTTCATAAAATCAATCAGTTCAGCACTACCGTCAGCTTATTGAATATGAATTCTATCACTGCCGGACAAGCTATTAACAAAATAGAAGAAAGAATGGTGAACCTCAAACGGTCTTTTTCCGCTATTTTCATCAAAATAGCACTTCCTTCCCACACTACATATACGATATAGAATTGAAGCAACAGAGCTATTATGCTGAAATCAGGCAATATACCGATAATAATTTTCAGCAAAAAAGGCACTACCAGCGCATAGCCGGCAAACTGTTGCGTCAAAGGAATATCGTTGTCCATAGCAAACATACGGACACGCAACCCATTGATGAGATAGGCTGCCAGAAAATATCCTCCAAACAAAGACACCGCCACAGCACAGCATTGCGTCATGGCATATTGAAAGCTTTGCGGACCACCCCACCCTTTCGCTATCAAAGAACCGATAAAGACCGACAGCCCGCATAAACCAATCATAGGATAGACAAAAGCTGTAAACACCTTTCGTCTATCCTCTTCCAAACGAATTTCCTCCCAGGCACGTGCCGGAGAGGAAATCATCTGCATTGCTATATGAAATAATTCTTTATAGTTCAACTATTAATTTTTTTCAAAAATACTTTTGTAATCTATTTCTTCATATTGAAGTTCTTTCTTCGCATCTTCCAAACTATAAGATCCGTTCTTATCCGTTTCATTGGCATAAATCCTAATCTTGGTAGGAGTTTCACCAAAAGCTGCGAGGAACTGGCTCAAATCAAAAGCTCTATACATGCTGAATCGCTCTGTCGGTTTCTCCTCATTATTTACATGACGAAGATATAGCTTCATAATCCCTTCTTCATCTTTACCGGCATCGCCTGCGCTGTGATTATCGTCACCATATATCAACGAGAATTCATGCTTATATGGGGATTTTTCTCCATAGAAAGTAACACCAAGCAACAAAGTATTCTTATCATAATACATTGTTCCCTGACCGGCAGGCAACAGCTCCACTATCGTAGCATTCTCATAAAGTTCACCGGCACCATTATTTTCAACCGGTACTCCTATACTAGTATTACCTGAGGTGCAATTATGTCCAATAGTTACTTTTGCCGTTATTTCTTTAGTTTCGCTCGTCAAAGGCTGTTCCTCGGAATTATAAGTATACTGAAGAAAAATAATATCTCCCAATCCTAAATTCACTGAATTATCAGTTAACAATTCGCTGGTATTTGAAGCTATAATTTTCAAACCGTCATTAGGATATTGAAATGTATAAGGATAAGCGGAAACGACTTTTAGTGTAGCCACCGGACTAACCGTAGGATCACTCTCCCCCATACACGAAGTAAAAGAAACACCCATCATCAGGGTAAATACAATCATCAAGAATTTCAATTGTTTCATAAACATTATTTTTTAGAGTTCGCAAAGATATAAATTTCAATTCACATAATGTAAATGCAGAAACTTAAAAAATACTGCAACCGTTACTTTATTATTTTTGCAAATAAGTCTAAATGTTCATCTACATAACTGGCAACCAACGCTGTATATTCCTCCTCTTTTTCCAAAAACTCATCCTCCAGTGCATCAAACACCTCATACTGCTCGTACATAGCCATAAATTCATCATCAGTACGCTCACGTTCCAAGTCTTCACGATGGGCGTCATATATCTTCTTGGCGGCATACACCAGTTTGCTTAAATCACCCACTCCCCACAAACGCATCACTTTGGCAAACGGATTGGCAAAGATGTAACCGCCATATCCATTCTGTATCAACTGGCAAAAGCCACCTTCCATGAGTTCGTCACGAAATATCTGATACGCCAACAACGAATGTTGTTCACCGGTGAGCAAAGGCATTGTTTCAGCAGTCAGCTCGCCACCCGTCAACTCTTTATATGCGTCCGTAAATACTTGGATGAAAGCATCCATTCCCTCACCTGCAGCTTGCTGCAAAGCACTATCCGCCACTTCTACCATAATTTTGTTCTCTATTATTTTTTATTATGCACCGGCAAAGATAAAGAATTAAAAGAGAAAGTGAGAAAAGAAAGCACCAAAAACAATGGCACAGCAATACAACAATCGCACAGCCTCAACCCTGAGATTGTAAAGTCCAACTTTACGTCGCTAAACCTCTATGTTAGATCGCTAAACCTCTATGCTGGAAATCCAAACCTCTACTCTACAAAAAGCATTCCTTGACACCCTGTCACCACACTTGAACAACTTCTCTTCTCACGCGCCCGCGAGACATGCACGCATCAAACATCCATATAAAAAAATTCTTCCTGCGCGCGCGTAAGCAAAGTTATACAAGTATGGTGACAGGGTGTCACAACATTCAAAGAAACACGAATTGAAAACAATCGTCTTAAAGCAGCAATTGTATTGTAATGTAGAGATTGCAATATGCCAAATCAGCATCCTATATTACTAATTTTTAATAAAAAAGTCAAATCAGACGGTTGGCAGAAAGCAAGAAAACGACTACCTTTGTGACCGTTTAATAAAACATAGAACTACGTTTTTTTTAATTATAACTTAAAAAAGAGCTAATTATGACTTATTCACACGAAGTGGAACACATGTGTGTTGTAAAGAAGGGTCCTAACCATGGACCGGCTCCCATACCCGAAGAAGGCAAATGGGTAAAATCAAAAGAAATCGTTGATATTTCAGGTCTGACACATGGTGTAGGTTGGTGTGCTCCTCAGCAAGGTGCTTGTAAACTGACATTGAACGTCAAAGAAGGTATCATTCAGGAAGCATTGGTTGAAACAATCGGCTGTTCCGGTATGACTCACTCAGCAGCTATGGCAGCTGAAATCCTTCCGGGCAAGACTGTACTCGAAGCATTGAATACCGACCTCGTTTGCGACGCTATCAATACAGCAATGCGCGAACTCTTCCTGCAAATCGTTTACGGACGTACTCAGTCTGCTTTCTCTGAAGGCGGTTTGATCATCGGTGCCGGTTTGGAAGATTTGGGTAAGGGTCTGCGTAGCCAGGTAGGTACTTTGTACGGTACTTTGGCAAAAGGTCCCCGTTATCTGGAAATGGCAGAAGGTTATATCAAGACTATCGCTCTTGACAAAAACGATGAAATCTGCGGATACGAATTCGTTCACATGGGTAAATTCATGGATGAAATCAAGAAAGGTACTGATGCCAACGAAGCATTGAAGAAAGTAACCGGTACTTACGGACGCTTCACTGCTGAACAGGGAGCTGTTAAACACATTGATCCACGTCACGAATAATATAAGGAGGAAAGAAACTATGATTAGAGAAGTAAAATTTGAAAGTCAAGACCGTCGTATCAAAGGTATCATCGAAGCTTTGAACGCTAACGGCATCAAAGACATCGAGGAAGCAAACGCTATCTGCGAAGCTGCCGGACTCGATCCTTATAAGACGTGTGAAGAAACTCAGCCTATCTGTTTCGAAAACGCAAAATGGGCTTATGTTGTAGGTTGCGCCATCGCTATCAAGAAAGGCTGCAAGAACGCTGCTGATGCTGCCGAAGCTATCGGTATCGGTTTGCAGGCATTCTGTATTCCGGGTTCGGTAGCCGACGACCGCAAGGTAGGTATCGGTCATGGTAACCTGGCTGCCATGTTGCTCCGCGAAGAAACTAAGTGTTTTGCTTTCCTGGCAGGTCACGAATCATTCGCTGCTGCAGAAGGTGCAATCAAAATTGCCGCTAAAGCCGACAAAGTACGTAAAGAACCTTTGCGTTGTATCCTGAACGGTCTTGGAAAAGACGCTGCTCAGATCATCTCTCGTATCAACGGCTTTACTTATGTTCAGACTCAATTCGACTATTACACAGGTGAACTGAAAGTAGTTCGTGAAATCGCATACAGCGACGGTCCTCGCGCCAAAGTAAAATGCTACGGCGCCGACGACGTTCGCGAAGGTGTAGCTATCATGTGGAAAGAAGGCGTAGACGTATCCATCACAGGTAACTCTACCAACCCGACTCGCTTCCAACATCCTGTTGCAGGTACTTACAAGAAAGAACGCGTTCTTGCCGGTAAGCCCTACTTCTCAGTAGCATCAGGTGGTGGAACAGGTCGTACACTTCACCCGGATAACATGGCTGCCGGTCCTGCTTCTTACGGCATGACGGACACAATGGGCCGTATGCACTCAGACGCTCAGTTCGCTGGTTCTTCATCAGTTCCTGCTCACGTGGAAATGATGGGATTCCTGGGTATCGGTAACAACCCGATGGTAGGATGTACAGTGGCTTGTGCGGTTGACGTAGCTCAGGCTTTGAGCAAGTAATTTAGACAATTACATATAGATAAGCTCCTGTAATCCTTGTGATTGCAGGAGTTTTCATTTTATGAAAACTTGGTTTAGATAACGGATTGAAACACCTCATACCATTCCTTTTTTAATTACCCCTCAATTCAAGCCATAAGCAGGTTACTTTTGCAGCCAATTTGCAGCCCAATTTGTCATTCTTTAAAAACGGCTGCAAGAATCAGCATAATCAACCATAATACAATGTGATATACTTCATATAACATTTTAAAATGGAGAAAAACAGTAAATGGTGTACGTGGATTGTTGATTGGGAAAGGAAAGGGCATCATTAAGTTGGTACCCTTTCTTTATATCTAATAATTAACTAATTAAATTTGAAAGTACGCATATAAGTACACATATTTGCATTAAACAAAAGGAGGAATTATGAAAACAGCTAACTACACCGATTTAAGAGCCAACCTCAAAGGGTACATTGATTCAGTAATTGATGATTATAACACTGTAATCGTCAATCGTGGTAATGGTAAAGGAGTAGTGATGATTTCCCTTGATGAATACAACTCTTTAAAGGAAACGGAATATATCATGTCGTCACCTGAAACGATGGAAGACATACGTCAAGGAGAGGAAGATATTAAGAACGGCAAGGGGATAGAGATAAACTTGGATGAATTATGAAGATTATATTCACACCTCTTGCTATGGAGCAATGGGAGTACTGGAAGAAAAACAATCCCAATATTGCCAAACGCATCAAAAAGATCCTTCTCAGTTGATAGAACACCCTTATACAGGAATTGCCAAGCCAGAACCTCTTAAATATGATTTAGCAGGTAAATGGTCAAGACGCATCAACGAAGAGCATCGTCTTATTTACTCTGTAAATGATGACAGGGTAGAGATTGATATACTTTCAATGAAATACCATTACTCCAAGAAGTAACCCAACTCTTACATATTATTAATCGCAAGGGCAGACTATCTTATATGGTCTGATGCAATGAACCTCATAAGGAAAGTGGATTATCAATGATATTCTGTTACTTAATTCTATGACTTTATCAGTGCAGGAATTGGAAGTTGACAGAGTAACACTCACAGATTTTACAACACCCTTTAGGCTAATTAATAACTTTCTTTTTTACCAAAGCTGAAAGGACATTCGTTTTTTTGCTTTTTCCTATCTTTGCAGCATGAAAGCTGAATTAAAAGAAAACGGCGGATTGCCCGCACATATACTTTGGACGCTTGCTATCGTAGCAGGTATTTCCGTAGCGAATTTGTACTACAACCAACCCTTGTTGAACGTGATACGTCACGAATTGGGTGTGTCCGAGTTTAAAACAAATCTCATTGCAATGATTACACAAGTTGGCTATGCATTGGGATTGCTGTTTATCGTGCCGTTAGGCGATCTTTACCAACGGAAAAAGATCATCCTGATTAACTTCACTTTACTGATATTTTCACTTATAGCCATAGCCACAGCACCCAATATCTATATCATTTGGGGAGCTTCACTCATTACCGGTATCTGCTCCATGATCCCGCAAATCTTCGTACCGATAGCCTCGCAATTCTCCCGCCCGGAGAATAAAGGACGCAACGTAGGCGTCGTCATCTCCGGCTTGCTCACCGGCATACTCGCCTCTCGTGTTATCAGTGGATTTATCGGTGAGGCATTAGGCTGGCGAGAGATGTATTTCATCGCGGCAGGCATGATGCTGCTATGCGCCATTATAGTCCTGAAAGTCCTGCCGGACATACAGCCGAGCTTCCGGGGAAAATACGGTGACTTAATGAAATCGCTCTTTTCACTTATCAAAGACTACCCTGCCCTACGCATCTACTCCATACGCGCCGGCATCGCATTCGGCTCTTTCTTAGCCATGTGGTCGTGTCTCGCTTTCAAAATGGGCGAAGCGCCTTTCTATGCCAACAGCGATGTAATCGGCATTTTGGGGCTGTGCGGAATAGCCGGTGCACTGACCGCATCTTTCGTTGGAAAGTATGTGAAAAAAGTAGGGATACGCAACTTTAACTTCATTGGTTGCGGACTGATCTTGTGTGCATGGGCTTCGCTTTACTTCTGCGGAAACACATACGCCGGTATCATTGCCGGAGTTATACTGATTGACATTGGCATGCAATGTATTCAGCTCAGTAACCAAACCAGCATATTCGACATCTGCCCTTCGGCATCCAACCGGGTAAACACCATTTTTATGACAACCTATTTTATAGGTGGGTCATTGGGAACCTTCCTCGCCGGCAGTTGTTGGCACACATGGGGCTGGGCAGGTGTTACCGGTATAGGCGCCGGACTAACAATGTTATCCCTCCTAATCACCATTTGCCATAAGGAAAGAATGCATTAACAAGACTTTACCCTGTTTAGGCAATCCTCTCTTTTTTTTATAAAATAAGTTTCGATATGTTTTGTTTTTCTTTATAAAAGTTATATATTTGTCAGAAATGACATAAATAAGTAAATATTCATCAAAAATTATCTTGCTATGGACGCACAACGGAAAATTACAGTAGCCGGAGTTATCTCCGAAGGTATCGGTTTAGGCATTAAAAATGCAATATCCATGTTGGGAGCTACCATACTTTGGCTGCTTACAATCTGGATTCCCTATTTAAATGTAGGTACTACAATCGCCATGACAACTATTCCTATTGAGCTGAGTAAAGGAAGGGTCATTTCTCCCCTATTCATTTTTGATGGGAAATACCGTAAGTTCATGGGAGAATACTTCACTTTGATAGGTTTGATGTATCTTGCCATTATTCCCGCCCTATTTTTCATGATTGTACCGGGCATCATCATATCCATAGGTTGGTCACTTGCAATTTATATCCTACTCGATAAAGGCGTGGCTCCGGGCGAAGCCATGATTCAAAGCAACAAGGCCACTTATGGTTACAAGTGGACCATCTTCGGCGTATCGCTTTTACTGGGAGTGGCGTTTTATATCCTTTTGTGGATTATATTTGCCATTGCAGACGGCGGATTCGCAATGTTCCTCCTGTTCCTTGTAAGCATTGTCTACACCGTAGCAGCACTCGGATGCAGTGCCGTTATCTATCGTGACCTGACAGCAGAGCCCAAGCCGGAAACAATGGAAACCGTAGTAGAAGTATAAAATACTATTGAAAAACACCAAAGCCCCTTTTCACTGCCTCATACCACAAGAAAATTGGCAGTGGAAAGGGATTTCTTCATAAGCCCTACACATCCCCGAAACATCAATGCAGACTCAGAGCTGCTGTTAAAATTCCAAGTAAACGCAAAGAATTAATAATATTTATTTGCAGAAAAGAAAAAAGAAAAAGGATTCGGCTGTTTTGTTATATTTTTGCCGCATTATATTTTATAGCAACATAGCGCATGAGTCCAACAAAGAAAATTCCTTCTCCTATCGTATCCCTTTTCCCCATCATTATTTTAATAGGAATGTTGTTTGCCACTATCCGCACTTTTGGAAGCGATGCTCTAAATGGCGGAAGTCAGGTGTCCCTGCTCACCACTACGGCAGTTTGCATATTCATCGGAATAACATTCTACCGGATTCCTTGGAAAGATTATGAAATAGCCATTACCAATAACATCGCAGGCGTATCCTCCGCCATTATCATACTGTTGATTATCGGCGCGCTAAGTGGCGCATGGATGATCAGCGGTGTAGTCCCCACCCTCATTTACTACGGAATGAAGATTATACACCCGGACTTCTTCCTCACCTCTACCTGCATCATCTGTGCATTGGTGTCAATCATGACGGGAAGCTCATGGACCACAATAGCAACCATCGGCATCGCTCTTTTAGGAATAGGAAAAGCACAGGGATTCGAGGAAGGCTGGATTGCAGGAGCCATTATTTCAGGAGCTTACTTTGGCGACAAGGTTTCACCGCTGTCAGATACTACGGTGCTTGCCTCCTCGGTCACTGACACTCCGCTGTTCCGCCATATCCGCTATATGATGATTACCACCATTCCGTCGCTCGTCATCACTCTTATCATATTTACGGTAATGGGATTCACGTACGAAACCAGTGGTACAGAACAAATAGCCGAGTTTGCGGCATCATTGAATAGCCGATTCCACATCACTCCCTGGCTGCTGATTGTCCCGGTGGCTACCGGAATCTTGATTGCACGCAAAATGCCCTCTATCATCACCTTGTTCCTGTCCACCCTGCTGGCTGCCGCCTTTGCCATCATATTCCAGCCCGACCTGCTTTATGAGATTTCCGGAAGCAACGGGCTGTTTAAGGGAACGATAATGAGCCTATACGGCAGTACCAGCCTGCAAAGTGATAGTGCCATGCTGACAGAGCTGATTGCCACACGAGGCATGGCAGGAATGATGAATACCATTTGGCTGATACTTTGCGCCATGTGTTTCGGCGGCGCAATGACAGCGAGCGGCATGCTGGGAAGCATCACATCCGTATTTGTACGATTCATGAAAAGCACTGTCAGCGTTGTGGCATCGACTGTCGGTTCAGGACTATTCCTCAACCTTGCTACGGCAGACCAGTACATCAGCATCATCCTGACCGGAAACATGTTCAGCAACATCTATGAAAAGAAAGGGTATGAAAGCCGCCTGTTGAGCCGCACAACGGAAGATGCCGTCACCGTAACTTCGGTTCTCATCCCCTGGAACACATGCGGAATGACACAAGCTACTATTCTGAGCGTGTCCACGCTGACCTATCTCCCTTACTGCTTTTTCAATCTTATCAGTCCACTCATGAGTATCCTCATTGCAGCCACCGGATATAAAATAATTAAAAAAACAGTGAACAATCCCGGTTAGGCATTGTTCTTGCAATAAACTTATAACGAACAATATAATTTAAACCTAAACAAGAATTAAGTATGAAAAAGTTTATTGCATTAGCAGCATTAGTATTGGTAAGCATGGTGACAACCACCATGTATGCACAAGAGAGTAGCACACAACGTCGTGCAGACCGCAAAGCCCAAAGAGACGCAGAACGCGCCCGCCTGAAAGCGGAACAACAGGCAGCCGATGCCGTTTCCTACGATGACGCCGTAGCAGCACTGAAAGCACAGCAATTTGTATTGGAAGCCAATCAGGTGATGTTCCGCAACGGGCAAACGGCTTTTGTTACTTCCAACACCAACTTTGTATTGGTGAATCAGGGACGAGGCACCGTACAGGTAGCTTTCAACACTGTTTATCCCGGTCCTAACGGTATTGGAGGTGTGACAGTAGACGGTACCGTATCGGACATAAAAACATCTACCGACAAACGTGGCAACATAAATTGCAGCTTCAGCATTCAGGGCATCGGTATCTCCGCCCAGATATTCCTTACCCTGACTAATGGCGACAACAACGCAACCGTTACTATCAACCCTAACTTCAACTCCAACACGATGACTTTAAGTGGTAGTCTGCTGCCGTTGAACCAATCGAATATCTTCAAGGGACGTTCCTGGTAAACCCCACTGCAATATATATACTCTCAACTCCGCTGCAAATCACTTAAAAAGTGTACATTTGCAACGGAGTTTCTTTTTTTAATGCGCCAATGACTATTATGAGAGAATTTATCATCGCTGACAATCAAGATATAACCAAAGCAGGCATGATGTTTCTGCTAAGCCGGCAGAAAGACACTGCCTTGCTGCTGGAAGCCGACAACAAAGCGGAACTCATACAACAGTTACGGCTGCACCCCGGAGCAGTGGTAATACTGGATTATACCTCGTTTGACTTTGTCAGTTCCGACGAATTGATTGTATTGCACGAACGTTTCAAAGAGGCGGACTGGCTGTTGTTCTCCGACGAACTGAGCATCGGATTCCTACGACAAGTACTGTTCAGCAGCATGTCATTCGGAGTAGTGCTAAAGGACAATTCCAAAGAAGAGATACTCACCGCCCTGCAATGCGCTTCGCGTAAAGAGCGTTTCATTTGCAACCACGTCAGTAACTTGCTGCTGTCAGGAAACAGTCAGACATCCCTCCTCCACCCCATTCAGCAAAACGACCTGCTGACATCGGCCGAACGAAGCATCCTGAAAGAAATCGCATTAGGAAAAACCACTAAAGAAATTGCAGTTGAAAGAAACCTCAGCTTTCATACCATAAACAGCCACCGGAAGAATATTTTCAGAAAGTTGGGCGTGAACAACGCACACGAAGCTACCAAATACGCTATGAAAGCGGGTATTGTGGATTTAGTGGAATACTATATTTAATTTCTCCACTTCCGATGCACAGTCTGGAAGCCTCATCATACACAACGCCAAATTGCCCCGGAGCTATCCCCTGTAACTTCTCTTCGGAAACAATCCGGTAGCCGTCCCCGTCCTGCAACAGTTTGCCGCCGATAAAATCAGGAGTATGGCGTATCTTGAATGTTACCGGAATCTCCCCTTCCACTCCCTCCCAAGGATTTTCCGTAATGAAATGAAAATCCTGCATACTGAACTCATACCCGTATTGTTGCTCCGTTTCATATCCACGTGACACATAAATCACATTTTCATCCGTATCTTTACGAACCACAAACCAGGGGCCTCCGCCCAATCCCAGCCCCTTACGCTGGCCGATAGTATGAAACCAGTAGCCGCGATGGGTTCCCAGTATCTTTCCCGTTTCCAGTTCAATAATCCGACCTTCTTTTTCACCCAAAAAGCGACGGACAAAGTCGTTGTAGTTAATCCTCCCCAAGAAGCAGATGCCCTGGCTGTCACGTCGGCGGGCACTGGGTAACTTCGCTTTCAAAGCGATGTCGCGCACTTCCTGTTTCATCAGTCCGCCCAACGGAAACATCAGTTTGGAAACTTGCAGATAGTCTATCTGCGCAAGAAAGTCCGTTTGGTCTTTCACCGGATCGAGGGCCGTTCCCAGCCAAACCTTCCCATTCTGCAGAATGGTAGCAGCATAATGCCCGGTTGCCGTAAAATCGAAATCCTTACCGGCGTACCGTTCAAAACAACCGAACTTAATGAGCTTATTGCACATCACATCCGGATTCGGAGTAAGTCCCCTACGCACTTTGTCAATGGCATAAGCAGCCACATTGTCCCAATACTCCCGATGCAAATCAACAACCTCCAGTGAAAGGCCGTAACGGCGGGCTACGGCGGAAGCCATCTCCAAGTCTTCCTCCGCCGAACAATCCATATAGTCGGCATCGTCTTTCCCTATTTTTATATAAAACAACGAAGGGCGATGCCCCTGCTCACAAAGGAGGTGCACGACAACAGAACTGTCGACACCTCCGGATAATAAGACGGCAATATTCATACTAAAACAATGTATCTAAAATTTCATCCGACAAAAAATTAATTCTATCGGACGATATGTACTTTTCATCCGAGATTAAATCTTCTCCAACGCCTGTGACACATCATCCAACAAATCATCAATGTGTTCCGTCCCAATGGAAAGGCGCACAGTTCCCGGCTTGATGCCTTGCTCTGCCAACTCCTGTTCGCTCAACTGCGAATGGGTAGTAGTTGCCGGATGTATTACAAGCGACTTTACATCCGCCACATTTGCCAATAATGAGAAGATCTGCAAATTGTCAATGAACGCCTGAGCTTCTTTCACCCCGCCTTTAACCTCAAAGGTGAAAATGGAACCGGCGCCTTTCGGGAAATATTTCCGGTATAATGCATGATCCGGATGATTCGGCAAAGACGGATGGTTCACTGCTATCACTTTGGGATGCCTTTCTAAGAAATCAACAACTTTCAGAGCGTTCTCCACATGGCGCTCCACACGCAAAGAAAGAGTCTCCAAGCCTTGCAGCAGGATAAACGCGTTGAACGGGCTGATAGCAGCGCCGGTGTCACGCAATAGAACGGCGCGAATACGGACAGCATATGCCGCCGCACCTGCCGCGTCAACAAAACGCACACCATGATAGCTTGGATCGGGCTCGGTCAATTGCGGGAACTTACCGGAAGCCACCCAGTCGAACTTACCGCTATCAACAATAACACCGCCTAAAGAAGTGCCATGCCCGCCAATAAACTTAGTGGCGGAATGTACCACAATATCAGCGCCATGTTCAATAGGACGGATCAGGAAAGGAGTACCGAAAGTGTTGTCGACAATCAAAGGGATTCCATGACGATGAGCAATCCCGGCAACCGCATCAATATCAATGATGTTCGAATTGGGATTTCCCAATGTTTCTATAAAGACTGCTTTCGTATTTTCCTGAATAGCCTTCTCGAAATTGGACAAATCGTCCGGAGCTACAAAAGTGGTCGTAACGCCATAAGAGGGCAATGTATGCGCCAGCAGATTGTACGTTCCGCCATAAATGGTCTTGGCAGCCACAATGTGATCGCCTGCACGCGTAATATTCTCAAAAGCATAGGTCAGAGCTGCCGCACCGGAAGCAACCGCCAACCCCGCAATACCTCCCTCAAGAGCTGCAATGCGTTGTTCGAGCACCCCTTGTGTGGGATTTGTCAGTCTGCCGTAGATATTACCCGGATCTTGCAACCCAAAGCGGGCCGCTGCATGAGCCGAGTCATGAAACACGTACGAAGTAGTCTGATAGATAGGTACGGCCCGCGCATCGGTCGACGGATCCGGCTGTTCCTGTCCCACATGAAGTTGCAGCGTCTCAAAATGTAATTTCTTTGTTTTCATCGTCATTTGTATTTATAAGTGAATAAATTCTCCTTGCTTGGATGTTGCAAAGATAAAGGGATAAAACAAAGCAGCCTATGACACATGATAGGGAATTTTATACCATATTTGTGGTAGATACAAGAACTATTCGCTATTTTTGTGGGCGAAAACCAAATGATATAGAGACTGATGAAAAGAAGGAAGCTGTTACTTTTCCCTCTGCTGGGACTTATTGCATTGACAAGCCTGTGCTCCTGTGGAGAAGATCGCTGGAAAGAATACTACCCGCTGACAGGACGCGACCTGTGGATAGATAGCCTGATGAGGGAAGTCTACCTATGGTATGAGGACATTCCTCCTTCTAAAGGTCTGAACTATTTTCAAAATCCGGAGACTTTCCTGAAGAGTATCCTATCGAAGAATGACAAAGGCTTTTCGACCGTCGATACCATAATGGATACCCCTCTGCCAAGCTACGGCTTTGACTATACATTATATAAAGTTGCCACCAGCGACACCACTTACAACGCACTTGTCTCTTACGTGGCAAATGGTTCTCCGGCAGCAGAAGCCGGACTGCAACGAGGCAACTGGATAATGCTCGTAGACGGTGACTCCATCACCAAAAAGACGGAAGAGAGACTGACAGACGGCGGTACACGAACGTTGCGTATCGGAAAGTATGTGATAGTAAAGGATGAAGACGACGAAAGCATAGGAATGATACAGGCAATCGGCGACATCGCCTTACCCGCCGTACGGCCTGTAACGGAAAGCGCAATTCATACAACCAAGTTTGTACAACTGGACGGTACGGACCATAAAATAGCCTACCTTGCATATAATACCTTCACCGCCGGAACTGCGGAAAACAGCGAAGCATATAACAATGAATTGCGTGCTTTCTCCCAGCAATGCCAACAATTCGGCATTAATAACTTTATACTCGACCTCCGTTACAATCCCGGTGGAGAAATGGAATGTGTGCAACTCCTTGCCGATATGCTTGTGCCTGCCGATAAACTGGAAAGTCCTTTCGCTTTCCTGCAATACAATGACAAGCAAAGCAGCAGAAATCATGACCTGATATTGGACTCCCAACTCCTGCAAGGCGGAGCCAACCTAAACCTGTCCAAAGTTTATATCATCACCGGCGGAACTACGGCAGGCGCTGCGGAAATGCTTATCAACTGCCTGAAACCCTACATGACAGTAGTCCTCATCGGGCAAACTACTAAAGGTGAAAATGTAGCTACGGAAACTTTCATCAATCCCAAATATCCCTGGGCAGTACGCCCGGTGGTATGCGAAGTGTTCAATGCCAACGGAGAAGCCGATTACAGCACAGGTTTCAAACCGGACCTCTCCATTAACGAAACATCCTATTTGCAGTACTATCTTCCTTTAGGAGATTTTAATGAAATTTTGTTCAATACTGCAATGGGAATTATTGCAGGCGCCATTGAACTGCCGGAAGCCCAAACAAGAGAGACCTCTGTCAAGAGTTTCGCCACCCCAAAGAATACCCGCAAGGGGCTGATTATAAAATAACAGGAATGAGAAAGAAGCTAATCTTTTCATTATTGATTATACTCATAGCAACAACTGCTTGTGAAGATAACAACGATTCGGGCGGCAATGGCAGTTGCCCTACCGTACCTTTTTCTACAATCCGGCTGACAGAAGACAGCCCTTATGAAGCGGGAGTGCCTACGGTGACTACCACCCAGACCTATTCATACAAGCGAGGGCAACTGGCAGGATTCACTACCGTACAGAGTTATTCTGTTCAAAACGAACCGGTGAAAATAGAAAATACGACATCGGTAACCTATGAAGAACACCAAGCCATAGCGACCGACAACTTCGGCAATGTATCCACCTATCTCCTTAATGATAAAGGATATGCCATCCAATGCACGCGGCAGGAAGTAGGTGCAACCCGCACCTATGGTTTTTCTTATTTCACCTCCCCTGAAGGAAAGCCCTATCTGAAAAACATAACAGAAAGCATAAACGGTAAAGTCTATGCGTCTATCGGCATAGATTACAGCAATCCCCAAGCATTACGCATTGTGCAAAAAGTGGACACTTACACGCAGACATACACCGCCACCACTCCGGCAGGCAACAGCATAATCAACCAATCGGAAGTTCCTTGCCTGTTTTTTGCCGACCTATATCCTCTTTCCCTACATTCCGCAGCGTTATATGGGAAATTGTTAGGAGAGCCTTTCAGTATCTTAATAGAACAGATTATTCCTGACGGAAACACAATAAGTCAAGAAGTCAGAAAATACACCTACTCTCTGGATAAGCGGAATATCATTACTTCTTGCAAAGAGGTCACAAACAGTTACGGTACGAATTACATCCGTACCGTAAACTATGTTATTGAGTGATTATTTATTAAAGAATTTACTGAAGAACAATATCTGGTAGTCTATGGAGTTATTCCAATAAGTACCGGTATGTCCGCCGGGACGAGTGATGAAGTCATGATCTATTTTGTATGCCAGCAAACGTTTATGCAGTTCCTTGTTCACTTCAAGGAAGAAATCGCTTTCACCACAATCAATAATCAAGGCCAAATCCCCATTCGCCAGTTTGTCAACCTGATTGATTACTGTATGATTGTTCCATATCGCCTCGTTGGCAGTGAGCTCTCCCAATTGTTTCTTCATCTCCCAGTTGTTGGGAAACGGGCGAATATCCACTCCGCCGCTTGTGCTTCCCGCCGCCCCGAACACATCTTTATGGCGGATAGCATTCCATAATGCACCATGTCCGCCCATGCTCAGACCGGTAATGGCGCGCCCCCGCTTCTCCGGAATCGCAGCATAATGCGTATCTGTATAGTTCACCAGTTCCGACGAAATAAAAGTTTCATAACGATAGGAAGGATCCTTAGGACTATCCCAATACCAACTGTTCTTACCGTCAGGGCATACGAATATGATACCTTTTTCATCGGCAATTTGAGGTAACTCCGGCCTTATTCCAATCCATGTACGCGCATTGCCGCCATAGCCATGTAACAAATACACCGCCGGGCAAGCCTGCGGGTTCTTGGCAACGGCTTTATCCGGAAGAATATAAACTACCTTCACGTCCTTGTTCATCGAAGGACTTTTCACGAACACAGTATCTACACGTGCAGCCTGCACACTGAAAGCCGCCACTTGTAGCAAAAAGACGAATAGAAAATGTTTGCTTTTCATGTTAATTTGTTTAATCTTCTTAAGAGACAGCAATATTAACAATAAATATTTGAAAAACGTTATCTTTGTACACAAACTATTTGTAATCCAAACATGGAATTTATTATTATTCTATTTTTACTTATCCTGAATGGCATCTTTGCCATGTATGAAATCGCATTAGTATCTTCAAGCAAGGCACGTTTGGAAACCCTTGTAAACAAAGGGCAAAAAAGTGCAAAAGGCGTTTTGAAACAATTGGAAGAACCGGAAAAATTTCTCTCCACCATTCAAATCGGCATTACTCTGATCGGCATCATATCGGGTGCTTATGGCGGTGTAGCCATAGCCGACGATGTGGTTCCATTATTTGCCATGCTCCCCGGTCTGGAACTATATGCCAAAGACTTGGCTATGATCACCACTGTCGCCGTCATTACCTACTTATCCCTCATCATCGGAGAGCTGGTTCCTAAATCCATAGCCTTAAACAACCCGGAGCGCTACGCCACGCTACTAAGTCCGTTTATGATTATCCTGACTAAAGTATCTTATCCTTTTGTTTGTCTTCTCAGCGCTTCAACCAAGCTCACAAATAAACTTATCGGTATGAAAGAAGGAGAAGAACGGCAGATGACACAAGAAGAACTGAAAATGATTTTGCACCAAAGCTCCGAACAAGGTGTCATCGATAAGGACGAGACCGAAATGCTTCGTGATGTTTTCCGTTTCTCGGACAAAAGAGCCAACGACCTGATGACACATCGTCGTGATGTAATAGTACTTCACCCCACAGATACACAAGAAGAAGTTCTACGAGTTATCCACGAAGAGCATTTCAGCAAATATCTGCTGGTGGAAAGCGGAAAGGATGAAATTATAGGAGTAGTCTCCGTAAAAGACATCATCCTGATGTTAGGAGGTGAACAGCCGTTCAATCTGCGTACAATTGCACGCCCTCCACTGTTTATTCCCGAAAGTTTATATGCCAAGAAAGTTTTAGAGCTCTTTAAGAAGAACAAAAACAAGTTCGGAGTTGTTGTAGACGAGTATGGGAATACAGAAGGTATTATCACCTTACACGATTTGACGGAAAGTATCTTCGGTGATATTTTGGAAGAGAACGAAACGGAGGAAGAAGATATAGTCACCCGGGCAGACGGTTCCATGCTGGTGGAGGCCTCCATGAACATAGGGGACTTTATGGAAGCAATGGGCATACTGAACTATGACGACCTGAAAGAAGAGGACTTCACCACTTTAAGCGGGCTTGCAATGTTCCTCATCGGACGGGTTCCGAAAGCCGGTGACATTTTCAGCTACAAGAACCTGGAGTTTGAGATAGTGGATATGGATCGCGGAAGAGTAGATAAATTACTCGTTATTAAACGGGATGACGAAGAATAACGCTATTGGCGTCTCTTAATATTAATTTAAACCATTAAAGCAATGAAAAAAGTAATGATGATTGCAGCGATTGCCGCTGCATTGGTATCCTGCCAATCAAAAGGAAATCAAAACAACGACACCATGGATGAAGGTGTCATGACTGTCGTAGGCAACGATTCCTCTGCAGTAGCCGTTTATGAGGGTATACTTCCCGCAGCCGACGGTCCGGGTATCCAGTACGTACTGAGTGTCGACAGCATAGGCCCTGACGGTGAAAGCGGTTATACCTTAGTTACGACCTATCTGGATGCAGAAGGACCGGGGAAGAACAAATCTTTCACTTCCACAGGAAAGCGCCAAGTTATCCAAAAAGATGCCAACAACAATAAGAAAACTGCCTATAAGTTAACTCCCAATGACGGCGAGGATCCCGTATACTTCGTTGTTGTAAATGACACTACTTTAAGACTGGTAAACGACAGCCTGCAAGAAGCTGTAAGCGATTTGAATTATGATATTATTCAGGTGAAATAAACAGTCGCTACTGAACATAAAAATTTGCTACCCGGTATATTCCCAATATAAGGATTTACTGAGTAGCATTTTTTCTTTCAAATGAAATCTGCCTTCACTATTTCCTCATATTACCGGGAGAATTTAGTCTGGGCAGAAATACAATATATATCATTAAGATTGTATTTTTACACCAAAAGCACAATATATCAGATACAACACACAAAGTAGAATTACCGATAAACCTGCAGTAACCCCAGCAAAATCTAACGCCATTCCAAGAAGAGGAGTCACAACTCCGCCACCGGCGACAGCCGTTATCATCAAACCGGAAATCTGATTCATTTTAGTAGGAAACTCTTGAAAAGACAATGAATAGATTATGGAGAAAACAGATGCTGAAAAAAGTCCGACACCTCCAATACAAATCAAATTCAATATTGCGTGTCCATCTATAAACATGAGTAATAACAAAACTAAAGCACATGCCAGAATGTTCATCCGAAAATAACGTAAAGCCGAAATTTTTGTTAAGAGAAAAACTCCCAAAAATGCACCGATCGTCCTGCTTAGAAAATAAACTTGCGGTGCAAACTTTACTTCATCAGGAGTCCATTCGTAACGCAAAGTCATCAACTTCGAGCTAATATAATTGGTTGCAACATCCACCCCTACCATGAAGAAAATACCTAAAAACAATACCAAAAGTGTTTTGTTTTTCAATAGCGCAAAAGATTTACCCAATGATACTGATTCGCCTGAGGATGTTTCACGTTGAATGGGCGTCGCTACCAGCCATAATCCAAAGAATAAAGTTATTCCACCCAACATAGGAAAGCAATAATACCAATGTTCATTGCCAAAATGTAATGTAGCAAACAATACTATTTCAGGGCCGACCAACGAAGAAATCGCTTTTATAACCTGCCCTGCAGTCAAGCTACTTGTCAGCATACGTTGATCGGTTATAACATTGCCAAGCAGAGGATTCAAGGATATTTGCAGGATAGCATTTCCTATACCTAACAGAATATAAGCAACGATACAAGTCGCGCTACTGTATATCACAAGCGGCAGAAACATTCCGGCTATTGTCACTGCCATACTCAACAGCACCGTATTCTTACGTCCCCATTGGTTCATCTTATTTCCAATCGGAATTCCCAAAAAGAGAAACCAAATAAATACCATAGAAGGTACAAATCCGGTCATCGTAGAAGACCAGCCAAAACTAGTTTGCATATAATCAGAAGATATGCCCACTATGTCACAAAAGCCCATTACAAAAAATGCAGCTAAAACAGGGATTATTTTCTTTTTAGAATTTGAAGCCATATACCATATATAATTAAAACCTTATTACCAATTATCTGTACGGAACGAAGAGGCGGGCAAACCCTCTGTATTATATAATGACCCATCCACATAATTTGAAAAGCCATAACGTACTGCCACCGGCTTGGCAACTTCAGTACTCCAAACCTCAAGTCCTTCGTTTCCCCAAAAAGCCGGAGTAATCCTGACTTTAGCCGGATAAAAAACTTTATCTTCACCTGCAACCTCAAACCCCAATGGTTGTTTTCCCATAAAAGACAGACCGTTCGGAGCAAAATCAAACTTTAAAAAAGCATGGCCGTCGCGTATTTCCATCGAACGAAACTCCGGTCCCCTACATCCAAAAGCCGAATAACCATAAACCTTGTTCAATGCCCAATAAGCAAGCCTTTCTCCAACCACTTCTTTACGCGCCGGATGAATAATATCCGCCTCCCCGACATCCAAAGTCACTACCATGCCCACATTGGGAATTGTCCTCATACAATCCAATTGAACTTCTCTAAATATAGCAGAATTAACTTTTTGATGATTATAGGGAGCTATTTGAACATAATAAAAAGGTAGATTATCATCTGCAAAATATCTGCGCCATGTACGTACCAACTCCGGGAATAACATTCGATACTGCTCCGGGCGCTCTACGTTCGATTCTCCTTGATACCAAATCACTCCTTTTACCGTCAGCGGCAGCATGGGGGCCAACATCTTATTATAAAGAACCGTCGGTTCAAATGCATACCATATAGGATCTATTTTCTTCCGCTCCAAATTCAAATCAAATCCACCAAACCTTTCCAATGTCTCGTAGTCCAGCCAAGCTTCCGCAGACGATCCTCCATGTGCAGATTGTACCAATCCAATAGGTATATCAGTCAACTCATGTAATTTTTCCCCAAATATATAACCTACTACACTAAATTCTTTCACATTGTCTGGACTTGCAGAAGTCCATTTTCCATCAATCGTCAAAGTATCAGAAGCAGAAATAGCATATCCGTTATTAACTCTAAACAAGCGTATCCCCTTATGCTTACAGCGCAACAGTATTTTCTGGGCATCTTGCACCGGCTGATCCGGATTCCCATGAAAATTCATCTGCATATTACTTTGCCCACCAACAAACCAGACATCACCAATAAGAATATCAGAAAGCAAAATCGAATCTTGGGCAGAGCAGATAGATACGGTATAAGGCGTATAACCGGCTGACGGGGTTTTCACTTTTACTTCCCAACGTCCTTTCTCATTCACCTTACTTTCAAGCATTTTATTATCCCAACCGAAAAAAATATTCACTTTTTTGTTTGGTTCGCCCCACCCCCAAAATATAACATCTGCATTTTGCTGTAATACCATACCTGAAGCAAATATCGGAGACAGCCTTAACGAGTTCTGTGCACTCATAAAGAGTGCACAGAAATAGAAAAGCAAAGAAATCAGATAAAACTTCTTACTCATAACTGATCATTTATTAGTTTTAAAACCCAAGTATTTAAGTTTACCCCATGACTTATTGGGCATATTTCCTAACCACAAATTCAGAGTCCCTCCTTTTGCAAAGTCCACATGGTCGAGTTGTGCATAAATCCAGTCCGTACCATTCAACTCAGCTTTCTGGATATAACAATTATCGGCAGAATTATTATGTACATTAATTACAAACTCATCACCTGAATAATAATCTTTATTCAGCTTTATCGTAATCTTGTCAAATATAGGGGAAGTTATATCATAATAGGGACTATCGTACTCTGTCCCAGTAACACTAAACAACCCCAATGACATTAATGCACTTACAGCTCCCATCTGTCCTTCATCTTCATCATGTCCTCCATATCCTTTATCCGGAGTGATGCCACCATAAGCATGTTCCTTAACCTGACGTACCCAATATTGGGTCAACCATGGCTGTCCGCCATAAGTAAACAAATGCGCATTAGAGCACCCCGGTTGGTTAGCATAGCTTACATATCCTCCACTATAAGCATGTACAAAATCAGTCGGACGCGCTTGTTTAAATGCATAATTTAGTTTTTCGCAAAACGCGTCTCCACCTCCCATTAATTCAACCAGTTTGGGTAAATCATGGGAAACCGACCACGTGGCCTGCCATGCGTTAGCTTCAACCCATCCTTGCCCGTTCAACGGATCGGTATGCAACCATTCTCCATTTTCCTTTTTGGGAAGAATCAATCCTATATTTTTATTAAATAACGGAGTCCAGGCACGAGAACGTTTCTCATATAATGCCGCATCAGATTTCTTTCCCATACGCAATGCCATACGGCTTAATCCCCAATCTTGGAAAGCCCATTCCAATGTTTTACCCGCATTGCCGGGACAATATCCTTTTTTAACATAAAATTTCAAGTCATCTGCGCTTTCATAACTCATCATTCCTCCCGGAGCATGGTTACGTTTAATTGCTTCATATGCATGAGAAGGCTTGGTTTTCTTCATCAGGTCTTTCATATATGTACTTACCAGCATGTTTGTAGCCGGACATCCTGTCATGATGAATGAATATCCCCCTGAACAGGCTCCACGAGGCAACAAGCCTCCATTGTCCGCATATTGTATCAAGCAAGCACTCAAATCATCCAGAACCTCCGGCCAAGCCAATCCCCATAATATATTCAAATTCCATTGTGTCAGCCACAGGCCATCAAAGCCGTACATATTGAACGTTGGCCTTCCGGTCTTATCCATTGGAACACGACGTATTTTCATCGGTGCTGCAGTACGTTTGTTTACATACGGACCTGCCGTATAATCAGGATAATAACCATTAACATCAGTAATTTTATGACGTCCCAAAAGGGCATGCCACAAATCTGTATAGAATTTTATGTGTTGTGCTTGACTTCCACCTTCTACCGCAATACGGCCAAACATTTCATTCCATATATCACGCGTATCTTTACGTATTTTTTCAAAATCCCAATGCGGTAATTCTGTATTCAAGTTCTCAATGGCATTATCCACAGTCGTATATGAAAGTGCTATTTTGAACAACACCTCACTTCCTTCCAATTCTCCAAAATCAAGGACCATACCTGCATTATTACCGGAAATAGCCTCTACATCCGGATTGATTCCTTTCTCACTCCATCCATCTATTTTCTTTATCGGAACACTACAATCAAGGACAAAACAAAGTTTAAGGCTGTCTGGGCCTCCCCAGAAACGTTCGGTCGTCATAAATTCACCTACAATACGTTTATCACTAATACGCAATAACGCCCCTTTATCCATAGAACAATTACCTAATACACTACCTATATCTACCAGTAGTTTGGCATTCTTGTCAGATGTATAATTCAAACGATAAAATGTCACCCTATCAGTTGCCGTATATTCCACCCACGTCTTATATCTGTCAAGAAACAGACGATGATACCCCGGCTGAATAATTTCACTTTCATGCTTGAATTCCGATTTCCATCCATCCATTCCTTGAGTCGGATTTACTCCACCGGATACCGGCATTATATTCGGTCCGGACACCATCCACTCATTAACTTGAGAGAAACCTAAGACCTCATTAAAGTTATAATTATATCCGCCGCCACCTTGGTTTTTGTTGCGGGTAAAAGCATGCGCTGCCACCATTCCAAAAGGGCGAGCTGCCGGAGTGCAATAGAACCAGCGCCCTCTTGTCGTTTCAATATAAGGATCTACCCATTCTACATATTCTGTATTCTCGCCACGAGTTCGGAATACTTCTATTTCGGATAAACCTATATTTTTTCCTGCGCCATCAGTTGCCTCAAAACGAACCCATTTTATTTTCTTAGATGGAAAACAAACTTCTTTAGGACTTCCATCATTAGGGATTGCCGTAACACTAACTTTTGATCCATCACTAAAGTGTAATGTTCCCCCGGCAAGATGCTCCAACTCCGATACTCTGTCATATAGTACTATCCGGTCAACATCTATTTCATTGTCCCAGTCCAATTGAGCCCATGGTAAGTGCATAACTCCCCATGAGGTCACGCTTCCTTTGCATGCCCACTCTCCCTCATTAGCATACATAACCTTACCATCCACCAAATTACGCGCCTCGAATCCGATTCCCAATATATCCGAAACTGAAACTTTTGCCTGAGGAGCTACATTATCTTGACCAGCAAACATTGCCAAGGGCATTATGCTCCCTATCAATGAAGTCACTATCTTTCTTAAAGTTATTTTTGTCATACCTATTATCTCTTTTATTTTACAATTTTCTCAACCGGCACCCATATAAAACGAGGCTGATACAAAGAAGCCTTCTCAAACAATTTCGTCATGCTATATGTATTTACATTATAACACATTAAAACCTTACCGCCTTTTCTATATTGAGGATGTACCATTGCATTATAGGTCATCATACTGTCTACCTCAAAGCCACTCTCCTCCACCTTATAAAGCAGTTTTTCATTACTAAATGGTCCTTCCGGCTTGTCTGCAATAAAGGAATAGATATCTTTCACATTCCCCGAACGGTCTTGTGATACCAGTGCTATCTTTTCTTCCAGTTCTACAACATTAAACTGCTCGGAAACACTTTTCGTAATCCCTGCTATTCTTTGTGATTTTCGGGCATCAGTCTGCCATTCGGCTCCGTCCCAATAAGAAAAGTCCACCAATTTATCATTTATCAGCTTTGCTTTTGATACGTGTACTTCTGCCATCCCCATAGCATCAGCCCTTGTTCCATATACATATATTTCTCCTTTATATGGAAGTACTGCATGCCCGTAATGTACATTGTTTTCATTGGCTGCCTTGAAGTTTTCCTTATCAATAATCTTCATAGTTTCCACATCCAAACGGAAATAATCACAGCACAGATATTCGAAACCGAAAGACCCTTCTCCGACTTTATGGAACTTAGACATAAATAAATGAAGAATTCCGTTTTCTACAAATCCATGACCGGGCCAGTACCAAACCGGACTCTTCCCATCTTGATCTGCCTCAATGAATGCCAACGGATTTTCTTTTGTTCCACTATATAAAGTTTTCAGTTGTCCATTCTTGTCAATAATTGTAAATGTATTGCCTATTACAAATTTTGTGTCTTTTGCCCGCTTGTCGTTTATAACATCACCAAAGAAAGAATCCCCCCACATAAACAAACTACGCCCGTCTTTCAAGTCGATTGATATACTTCCGTCCCCTCCGGTGATTCCCCCACCTAATCCGGGCATTAACCTCTCACAAAAAACAGAATCAAACTCAACGACCGGATCCACAACTTTCTGTTCGGAATTTCCCCGGCAAGCCGCTAATGAAAACAGCAAAGAAAAAATCATTATCTTTTTCATGGTACTTCTTTTGGACAAGTCGGAGATTGAAAATAATCTCCGACTTATAATTCTAATTAACACTATTGATTATATCCCTCATTTTGAGTTATTTGCCCTTGTGACAAATCTCTCTCACGCTGCGGAATAGGGAACTTTACATGATAAAGTTGCGGGGTTGCATCCGGTTTGGCAGCTTTGATGATATCCACAAACTCCTGTGGTGTACACATTCTTGTCAAGTCGAACCAACGATGTCCTTCCATTACAAACTCATGACGATATTCTTCAAGCACTACTTTTTTGAACCCCTCGTAATCTGTCGGTAAATTGTCGGAAGCCAATCCGGCCCTGTCTCTCACTTTCTTTATAGCTTTCACTGCATCCGGCGTTGGCCCTTGATTAATCGCATTCAGTGCCTCAGCCTTAATCAGATACATCTCTGCCGTACGGATAGCTGGGAAAATTGCATCTGTACTATTTCCTTTAGGCTCAGCCTCTTGATCCCAGTACTTAAATACATAAGGTTCTGCAAACTGTTTAACGGTTCCATCTTGATAAGTAACACTACGTTTTAAGACTACAGGCAAACGTGCATCATTAGCATTAAAGCTGCTATATAAATTTTCCGTTGCACTTTCCCAACCTTGTGCATTATCCACTCCATCCATATTAGGAAGCAATCGAACCAAGAATTGAGCTCCAGCCCAACCATCACTCAATGAAGCGCTAAAATTTGCTCCCCATATAATTTCACTATTAAAACGATTACTAATCTTGAACAGATCTGCATAATTTTCCAACATTGGGAATTTTGGTATTACAGCATCTGCTTTTTTAACGGCAAGTTCATAATACTCAGTATCATTGTGCTCAGCTGCATAAGTCAAATAGACTCGTGCCAATAATGCCGACGCGGACTCCGGATAAGGTCTTCCACCGCCATATCTTGGTGAATACTTCAAATCAGTTTCAGCTGTTATCAAATCCTCAAAGATCAATTTATAAATCTCGTCTTTGGATACCCGGACCATCGATCCTTCGTCTGCACTCTCCAAGTTATGTTCTCGTAGAGGAACATCACCGAACATACGAATCAAATCGAAATACATCATTCCTCTAAAGAATTTAGCCTCTGCTATCAAATGTTTCTTCAAAATATCGTCCATATCAATAGCCGGAACTTTATCTATCACCACATTACAACATTTAATGGTCTGATAGAAATCCCGCCAAAGCAACTCAACCGGTTCATTGTATTGGTCTATCTGCATGTTGTCAACAGACGTGTATTGAATACTTGCCTGCTGGCTGTTTGCATTATCAGAAAACAAATCCTGAAGAACCCAATAATCATTATAAAAAACTCCACCATAGTTTTTGTCCCACAAACCACCTGGAGAATACCCCATAATCAAATAATTATAAATCGCATTGGTAGCAGAAATAGCATGCTGTTCTGTCCGATAATAACTTTCAGTCGTAATTTGTCCTTTGGGAACTTCATCCAAAAATCCTGAGCATGAACAGAATGTAAAAGTTCCACAAAATAAAGCTGCTAATATATATTTTTTCATAATAAAATTTCAGTTAAAAGTTCATTCTTAAACCAAATTCATAAGATTTAGACATCGGATAAGAACCATAGTCTGCACCCATTGAAAGATTATTGTTCGCAAAACGGCTCACCTCAGGATCATATCCTGAATAGTCAGTGAATGTATGTATATTTTTTAGTCCCGCAAAAATAGTCAATCCCTCACAATAGAACTTCTTTATGATATTTGCCGGGAAAGTATAGCTCAACGTAATATCCTTTATTCTTAGATAGGAACCATCCTCTACATAATGATCTGACAAAATATTCCCCGCAGTTTTGGTTGTTGCACGAGGATATAAGTTTGTCGGATTATCAGGGGTCCAACGATTCAAAGCTGCAGTAGAGTTATTCTTGTATCCATCGAAGCTCTCCAAAGAAAACTTATTGAAGTTGACAATCTCATTCCCCACAGCTCCTTGCAAATAGACAGTCAATCCTAATGAAGAGTTATTTCTCAATTTAAAATTGAATGTATTGTTAAAGCCAAAAGTAAAGTCCGGATTGGCATTTCCCAGAATGAACAAATCGTCCTCATTAATAACATTGTCATCATTTTTATTTACATACTTACGATCACCATGACGTAATGTTTTTCCTGCAAAAAATGGGATTCCGGATAAATCCTCGCCTAATTGAACAATGCCATCGGTTTTATAACCGTAAATAGTTCCAATAGGTTGGCCTTCGGTTATTTCAGTCCAATAAGTGATACCCAAAATGGAATTACCTCTAAGATTTTCCTGACTTCCCGCTAAATTGGTGATTTCATTTTTATTGTATCCAAGTGTAAAATCCATATTCCAACTGAACTTACCAGCAAACGGAACTGCACCCAATGTCACTTCAAAACCTTGATTCATTAAATTACCTACATTGCTCACTACAGAATCATAACCGGTATTAAAAGCAACCGGCATGGTCAGCAACAAATCGCGAGTTTTTTTATAATAGTAGTCCGCAGTCAATGTCAGTCGGTTTTTAAACAACCCCAAATCAATACCCACATTAACTTGAGAAGTCGTTTCCCATTTCAAATCTTGATTGCTTAATGTAAAAGGAGTAAGCCCCTTTACTATTTCAGTATTGCCAAAATAAGCCTCTGCATTATACATCAAACCTTGCGAGCTATAAGGGGGAATACCTTCATTACCCACAATACCATAACTTGCTCTTAATTTTAAATTAGAAACAGCTTTCATTTCTTTCATGAAGTTCTCCTCTGAAACTCTCCATGCGCCAGCAACGGAGGGGAAAAAGCCATACTTATTGCCTTTACCAAATTTGGAAGAACCGTCAACACGTCCGGTCAAAGTTAACAAGTAACGTCCTTTATAACCATAGTTGATACGGGCCAAGTAAGAAAGCATTTGCCATTCTGCAATTCCTGAATTTGCCGCTTGGCGCAATGCACCTGATTGGATAGAATTGAACCCTAAAAACCCATCTTCAAAATCAGCTGTTGAAACAGATGAGTTTTCGGAAACGAATGCTTGGGCCGTCATACCACCCAATACGCCTAGTGTGTGATCACCAAAAGTCTGATTATAGTTAACCGTATTTTCCCACACCCAATTGTAGCCATCACGATTTCCTATATTCGCATAGCCACCATTCGATTCTGCGCGCTTCAGTTCTCCGGCTCCAAAAGATTGGTCCTTGATATAGAAATAATCTACACCGATACTAGTCTTGAATGTTAGATCCTTAATCGGCATATATTCCAAGAATGCGTTTGCCAATGTGCGGAAAGATGTATTTCTATTCTTTGCCTCTAAAGCATCTTGGACCGGATTACCTACATTGGGAGATTTCATGTTATTTTCATACGTATAATTTCCCTCAGAATCTCTTACAGGAAGTCCCGGATTCATTTCAAGCGCCCAAGAGGTTACGCTAGAAGCAAAGCCTCCTTCTGCATTAGTAACTACACCGTTCGAACGACTATAACTCAAGTTGGTTGATATACCGGCTTTTAACCATTTATTGATTTGTTGGTTCAAATTCACACGGAAACTTCCCTTACCGAAATCCGATCCTATGATAATACCATCTTGCAACAACAAATTACCAGAAATGAAATAAGTCGTTTTATCATTACCGCCCGAAACTGAAATATCATAATTCTGCATCGGAGCTGTACGGAATATTTCATCTTGCCAATCTGTATTGATTTTCGACAGATTATTCAAACCGGCAAAAACAGGATTACGTTCTACTCCATCGTTATCGGCTACCTCATTTGCTAATTCCGCCAGTTGAACAGAGTTCAACATATCCATCTTCTTTGTCACTTGTTGCAAAGTAAACTTTGCACCAATAGAAACTTTCGGCTTACCGCTCTTGCCCTGCTTCGTAGTTACCAATACAACACCATTTGCTCCGCGTGCACCATAAATGGATGTGGCAGAAGCATCTTTCAAAATTTCAATTGACTCAATATCATTAGGATTAATATTAGTCAACGGATTCAATGCAGGATTCTGTAAAGCACCCGTACTGAATGAAGAAGCATCGCTAATCACAGGAATACCATCAATAACATAAAGCGGTTCATTGTTTCCATTGATAGAGCTAGTACCACGAATACGAATTGACGTCCCCGCACCCGGTTGACCAGACGTATTCAATACTACCACTCCAGCCGCACGTCCTTGCAACCCCTGGTCTAAAGAAGTTACCGATGTGGCTGCCAACTCGTCAGATTTAACCGTAGCAACCGCTGAAGTCAAATCACTTTTTTTCTGCACACCATATCCAACCACTACAACTTCTTCCAAGAGTTCAGCATCATCACGCAATACAATCTTAAAATCCGTTTTTGACGTATTCATTTTTATTTCCTGCGTTTCATAGCCTACAAAAGAGATTTCAATTACTGCCTTATCGGATACCGACAAAGTAAATTTACCATCCAGATCGGAAATAGTACCATTAGACGTCCCTTTCACAATGACAGAAGCTCCAATTATTGGCTCACCGCTTTCGTCACAAATCGTACCTTTTATGTCTTTCATACCAGTCTGAGCCAAAACGATTCCACTCAACAGCATGAAAGAACAAACAACTATTGCTTTAATAAAATTCATGTTTTTCATATTTTTTTATTTATAAGATCCCGGATTACAAGTATCTATGATATAATTATCAGGATTTTCTCCTCGATAAGGAGTAAAATCATCAGTCTTGGATACAGGCTCATAGGTTTCCATCACAACTTCATCCGTTGAAAAATCCGGTCCCAGCCCTGCGAGGTTCTGATGGCTTTCCAAAATCATTTTCCTGTCAGCCAACTGTACTACTTTATATTTTGTTATCATCGGAGAAGCAGTATTAAAAACACTATACTTTACCATGTACAGATATTCCACTTTTGCTCCAGCCTGGTCTACATCCCATGAACAACATGCATTCAGTTTCTCCAATCCTATTGCTGAGAATACAGTTCCCCAATCCCATTCTAAAGTCAAGTCCGGATTAAAGCGATAAACATCATCTTTCAGATCCGGAGTAGCCCAATCCTCTCCTTGTATAATCTGCTGAACCAATTTCCAGTCATATTTCAGCAATAAAGGAACTTCCGCCAAATCTACTGTAAGTACCAAA
Organism: Bacteroides eggerthii; assembly: GCF_025146565.1. Lineage (NCBI taxonomy): Bacteria > Pseudomonadati > Bacteroidota > Bacteroidia > Bacteroidales > Bacteroidaceae > Bacteroides > Bacteroides eggerthii. Next base: position 3,553,954 of record NZ_CP102258.1, read on the forward strand.
TCCGAGGCATCTACCAATAAATTGTTAGCATTCATTCCATAGAAAGAATAAACTACTACACCAGTTTCATCCCCTGCAACGACTTCTTCCCGGAAAGTATAAGGGAATTCAATGTCTTTTACATTCAACTCTTTTTTATAGTCTACCACCTCTTTCCCCGAAATAGATTTCTTTACAACTATTTTAGAAAAACTTTCCGGATCAGATAATGATATTTGTACAGAAGCCATATCACCAATTTTCACCTTTCCTTCATAAGAACTCAATGTGAGAGCAGTTCCACTTCCACTTTCGTCATTACAAGCAATAATGACAGACAGCATTATTCCTAAAACAAACGGAATAAACAAATTTTTCTTTAGTGTTTTCATAATTACATTATATAGTTAATTATCTATTGATTGCAATGCATATGCATAAGCCCCACGCATGATAGAGCAGCTTGTTCCTTCCCGACTACACAATACGGCAATTCGTTTCGAATAATTATAAGGAACCTTAATTTCCGTACCGGGAATGTATACCTCCCTATCGCAAGGAGCAAGAAAATCCTTTCTCTCAACCTCATCTTCCCAATTATAAACATCCATTTGTACACAAGGGAAAGTTTCTCCAGAGAACATGGAAACAGAGGAACGCAGTTCTGCTATCAATGCCGGGAGAATATAGCGCGAAGCTCCTGCCAATCCCCCTCCAATCACAACTAGACCATCTACAATATTCAGTGCCGAGGCTATAGCGCTACCCGCCATTTCTCCCATTTCACCAAAGCTTGCCACCGCTGCCTGCCGGTCTCCTTCCTTTATTCCCTCAGCAATATCAAATATATCTTTGGGAGTCAGGCTCTTATCTTTTACGCCAGATAACTCAGCATAGACACGCTTCACCGCACGAATACTGACACTTTCTTCAGCTATCATATTAGGATATTTCTTATTACGCATCAGCCATGTATCCCCACCACAACCATTGTCACCGTTAAGTAAACAATTGTTGATAACCACTCCTGCCCCAAAACCGGTACCTAAGGTTATTCCTAGCAAATTCTTATATTCACGCGTATTTCCTGAAATAGAAAGCTGCTGATTTACCATAGGGAGTGCACCCGATAAGGCTTCTCCATAGGCAAACAAGTTACCATCATTTTCTATAAATACCGGAATCCCATAGTGATGTTGTAGGAAAGGGCCTAATGCAACTCCATTCCGAAAAGAAGGAAAATTAGGAAGATTTCCTCCTATTACTCCATTCCTATAATCTGCAGGACCAGGAAAAGCAAAACTGATAGCAACTGGTAAAGTTTCCAATTTCTTCATTACAGTATCGAAACCTGTCAGTAAGTTAGCAAGGCACTTGTCCAAGTTATCCGAAACAGATGGAAAACTAATCGGAGCTATAATTTGGCTATTCCCCTGAATGGCAGAAAAAACAAAATTTGTTCCTCCTGCATCCAACGTTAATACCACACGTTTATCATGTTCATACATAATATTAGATTTCTTTGAAATAAACTTTAAAATTACTTAGAAACGCACGTATGCTTTTATTGTTACACACTCTTTGCCCTCTGCTTTACCATATGGGCGAATCGTATATTCCTTTGCACAAGCCGGAATAATAAAAGTTTCCGCATAGTGAACAACAAATGGTTCAAAAGCTCCGGACGGACTTTCAATGACAGCTTCTTCCCCTTCAAGCAAGTTAAACACGTTCACACTATTATTGGTACTATGAAGAACCGGTTCGGTGAAACGATGCCTACGTGTTTCAATGAACTCATTTTCATGCAATCCAGTACGTTCTTCTATCCAGCCCTCGCCTTCTGCTATCCGAGTCACATGATTACGCAAACGTTCATATACATAGTCTGTATCTCTATTCCAATTGATAACATGCTTACCACGTTCCACATTTATAGGGCGCGGCTTTCCATCTAATCCTAAGCGTTGCCAATCCCAGAGTTTGAATGTAAACAAGTTTGGAGTCGAACTAATTTCAAGCACCATGCTATTTGAACCAGAACAATGAATCGTTCCGCCAGGAATCAGAAAATGATCGTGTTTGCGAGCGGGAATTTTATTTACATACTTCTCTGCATCAAAAACAATTTCTCCACGTTGAGCCTTTTCCAAATCGTCAATCATAGCCTTACCATCTACTCCATTCTTTACACCCAAGTAAACAACAGCATCTTCTCCCGCATCAAGTAAATAATAACTCTCGTCCTGTGTATAACACATGCCAAAATTGTCACGAATAAACTGAGTTGTAGGATGAACCTGCAAACTCAGATTTCCCCCTCCCATTGTATCAAGAAAATCAAAACGGATTGGGAAATCTTTTCCAAAACGTGCCTCTACCGGTTCACCTAAAACTTCCTTACTCTTCAATAAAACCAAATCCACAGAGGGTAATTCAAACCGTACTCCATTTACCTCAAAATATAAGCTATTCTCTTCAGGAACACAGTCAAAACACCAACCAAAATTCTGCTTACTACGATCCAAATCACAAACATCTTTCATCCACTGTCCACCCCATGGAGCCGGATCGAAAAACGGAACTACACGAAAAGGTCCGGAAGCCGTTTTCTCTATACCACAAAAGAATGTTTCACGATCAATCATTTTAGGATGTCCGGCAATATGCGTATCCAACCAAAAATCAACTTTCGTAAACAGCGTATCTTTATAATGATCACAAATACGCCAATCGTTAAAATATCCGCGCTTATACTGCAAAGAGACAGGTTCTTCCCGGTTATCAATACCCAAAGCCTTCACTTCATGACGACGGAAACGCTGCTGTATTTCCCAACGGGCCATATCCGCATATACCAACGTTGCTTCAGGTGCAACCAAAGCAGCACCCGTACCTATTATAATGACAGGAATATCCAACTCTGCAATTTTTTTCCTTGCAGCGTCCAATTTCTCCATATCAAAATAATCAGTCAAGCACAAATTTGTTACATAACCAAACAATACATCGGTTGTCATAAAGCGCTCCGTCATTTGTATCAACATACTCTCCGACTTATACAAATCACGTACCAATATTATTTGCGCGGAGATTTTTGTCAGTTCCCCCACCAATTCATCCTCATAAACTCCTGTATAACAATCAACAGCAAGAATACGATTTTCTTTTATCTTACCCTCTAAAACACTACGGATATCACTCCATCCCTGCATAATATTACCATTAATCATCGTAACAGGGAATTTGTCATAATTTGATTTTCTCATGAATTACAATACTTTGTTTGAACATATATTATTTTGCGCAAATATATAGAATATATTATTATCACAAAAGATTTGCGCATTTTTTTTTTTATTCTTATCATTGCAAAAGGAAATAAAGGTAAATAACTATGCAGATAGATCACAATAGCAGCAAACCCCTCCATGCACAAGCAGAGGAGATCCTTCGCAATCTAATTGATTCTGAAGAATATAAAACAGGCAAATACCTGCCTAATGAAGTAGAACTTTCACAAAAGCTGAATATTTCTCGAAATACGCTAAGACAAGCTATCAACAAACTTGTATTCGAAGGTTTGTTGGTACGTAAAAAAGGAGTAGGTACAAAAGTTGCACAAAAAGGGATCTTGGGAGGAGTAAAAAATTGGTTGAGTTTTTCTCAAGAAATGAAGATGCTAGGTATAGAGATACGCAATTTCGAGCTACACATTAGCCGGAAAAAACCAACAGAAGATATTTGTAACTTTTTTGAGATAACTCCCAATACTTCCCCTAAGTGTATCGTACTGGAAAGAGTACGAGGAAAGAAAGAGTATCCATTTGTTTACTTCATCTCCTACTTTAACCCAAGTACCCCCTTAACCGGTGAAGAAGATTTCACACGTCCTTTATATGAGTTATTAGAAAAAGACTACAACATTATTGTAAAGACAAGTAAAGAAAAGATTTCTGCCAGACTTGCAGGAGAGGCCATTGCAGAAAAACTAGATATCAAACCAACAGCTCCCATCCTGATTCGGGAACGTTTTGTTTACGATATTAACCAAATACCTATTGAATATAATATAGGCTATTACAGAGCAGACAGTTTTACTTATACAATAGAAGCTGAAAGATAAACAGAAGGAAAGTCCTAAAAGACTTTTTTGCAGTGTTGCAAATCCTCCCAAAGATTATTAGACATATAACTAAAAAGGAAGTTAACTTCATGCCAAGCATGATATTAACTTCCTTTCTTTATGATGTTAACTTATTGGTTAGTATTCAGTTAACTCATTACAAACTATCAAGTTAACTGAATATCCTGCAATTTGTTTTTTCACCTTATTTCTTAACCGGAGATGAATATCTGGCATTCAGACCTTCCAAGATTTCGCGAGTTATATTATAAATACTGTCAGCATACAACAGATTATCAAAACCAGTATTACTGATAATCATGCTATAACCTCTCGTTTTATTATACTCTTTCAGGAAAGCATTGATAGAGTCACGCAATTGCAGACTGTTTTTTTCGTTTTCGCTCATCAGTTCTGACTGCAATTTATTACCCAAGTTCTGCAAGTCCTGCTCCAATTTAGCAATACGGTTGTATTCTTGTTGGGCACGTTCCTGTGTGAGGTAAGCATTGTTCTGAACTTTTGTCTGGAACTCTTGTTTCTGACGGTCAAGATCTTTGGCTTTCTGGTTCAAAGTCAAACGTACATTCTCGCTCTTCTTCACCATTGCTTCATTCAAATCGACGCAATAGTTATATTTAGCCAAAAGCGTATCTATTTCTACATAAGCGATTTTCATTCCGGACAATCCGGCTGCTTGTGTTGAAGCATTTGCTGCTTGATTATCTGCTTTACCAGCGCATTGAGAAAATAAAACGATTAGTGCAAGAGCTGCCAAACCGTTTACGAGGTAGTTTAATCTCTTCATAATTTGTAAAAATATTGTTTTTAGTTTATTTAGTTCATACTATCGTTTAAGGTTTTCTCCAGTTCATCAATAGAGAAACGGCTTTTCTTCTGTGCCTCTCTGTCTTGCGACTGTACGCACCCGATTCCTCTATCCCGCATCGCTTTATTGCCGCTAACGTGTCCGTTAGGAAACTTGCCGCCTTTCACAAAAAAGACCTTTACTCCCAATAAAACAATGCAAATAGCAACTATTAACAAAGTTATCAATAATGTACCGAGCATTTCCATTAATTTTGTTGCACAAAACAGAATACCATTCGGTAAAAAGCATTTGAAATTTGTTTTTACTTTCGGCTTACACTGTTTTGTGGGTGCAAATATAGGGCTTTGGTTGGACTAAGCATCCTTTTTTACTCTAAAAAAAGAGAAAGGGAAATAAAATAGGCAACCAATTTAACCAACTTTAGCAATACGAGGTTAATTTGTACAAGAATTGAAATTTAAAAACAGAAGATTAGAATACACATCAAGGGTATCCTAACCTGCTATAAACTATAAGATATGGAAAAAAAAGACTTGAAACCGGCCGGCGTATTCCACTATTTTGAGGAAATATGCCAAGTTCCGCGTCCTTCCAAAAAGGAAGAAAAGATTATCGCTTTTCTAAAAGCATTCGGAGAGAAACATAAGTTGGAAACAAAGGTAGATGAAGCCGGAAACGTACTGATTAAGAAACCGGCTACACCGGGTATGGAGAACCGAAAGACCGTCGTACTGCAATCTCATGTGGACATGGTATGCGAAAAAAACAACGATGTCGAACATGACTTCCTCACCGACCCTATTGAAACAGAAATAGACGGCGAATGGCTGAAAGCCAAAGGGACCACGCTGGGAGCCGATAACGGTATCGGTGTAGCAACCGAACTGGCTATTCTTGCCGACGACAGCATTGAACATGGCCCCATCGAATGTCTGTTCACTGTCGATGAGGAAACCGGACTGACCGGTGCTTTTGCCTTGCAAGAAGGTTTTATGAGTGGCGATATTCTCCTGAACCTCGATTCCGAAGACGAAGGAGAGCTTTTCATCGGCTGTGCCGGTGGCATAGACTCTGTGGCCGAGTTTACTTATCGGGAAGTGGATGTACCTTCCGGATATTTCTTCTGCAAGGTACAGGTAAAAGGACTTAAAGGCGGACATTCCGGTGGTGATATTCATTTAGGACGCGGCAATGCCAACAAGTTATTGAACCGCTTCCTGAACCGGACTTTCAAAAAATACGATGCATATCTCTGCGAGATAGACGGAGGTAACCTGCGTAACGCCATTGCACGCGAGGCACATGCTGTTATAGCCATCCCCGAAGCCGACAAACACGCGCTGCGCACTGACCTAAACATATTTGCTGCGGAAGCAGAAGCAGAGTATGCAGTAGCCGATCCTGATTTACAGTTCACACTTGAGTCAGAATCCCACCGTACAAAAGCCATTGACAAAGACACTGCCAACCATCTGCTGCAAGCTCTTTATGCCGTTCCTCATGGAGTATATGCTATGAGCCAGGATATTCCGGGCCTGGTAGAAACATCCACCAACTTGGCATCCGTAAAGATGAAACCGGGTAATATTATCCGTATTGAGACAAGCCAACGCAGTTCTACCGAATCTTCCAAACAAGACATCGCCACTATGGTACGTACCGTATTCGAAATGGCAGGGGCCAACGTTTCTTTCGGCGACGGCTATCCGGGCTGGAAGCCCAATCCTCACTCGGAAATTCTGGAAGTGGCAGCGGAATCATACAAACGCCTGTTCGGTGTAGATGCCCAAATCAAGGCTATCCACGCCGGATTGGAATGTGGATTATTCCTCGACAAATATCCCTCTTTGGATATGATTTCCTTTGGTCCGACTTTACAAGGAGTACACTCTCCCGATGAACGGATGCTTATCCCCACCGTACAGAAATTCTGGGATCATCTGCTGGATATATTGAAGCATATCCCTGCCAAACATTAATGGACATACCAACAACGGAATATAAAGAAAAGATGCGGAGTGACAGAAGAAGTGCTCCGCTTCTTTTTATTCCTGTAGCCGCTTTGGTCTTTCTCGCTTTCTTATCATCTGCTCCGCTATACGGACAAATAAAGAAAGACACACTCACTTTTCGCATCATGGGCTACAACGTAGAGAATTTGTTTGATTGCCGCCATGATACTCTGAAAAACGATTACGAGTTCCTACCGGATGCCGTCCGTCACTGGAATTATTTTAAATACAAGAAAAAATTAGATGCCATTGCACGTGTCATCATTGCCGTAGGTAAATGGACACCACCTGCATTAGTGGCGCTCTGCGAAGTAGAGAATGACAGTGTACTGCATGACCTCACCCGTTACTCCATCCTGCGGGAGGCCGGCTACCGTTATGTCATTACCCATTCCCCCGATGAACGGGGCATTGATGTGGCATTACTTTATCAAAGAGGAATATTCAAACTACTTTCCAGCCAAAGCCTTCCGGTAACCGGACTTCACAAAAGCAGCCGTCCTACACGCGACATACTTCATGTAAGCGGCTTACTTTTGAACCGCGACACTTTAGATGTATTCGTCGCCCATTTCCCATCCCGTTCCGGCGGAGCAAAAGCATCCGAACCTTATCGCCTGCTGGCAGCACAAAGATTGAAAAATGCAACAGACAGTCTGTTTCATGTCCGCACCCATCCTCAAATTATCATCATGGGCGATTTCAACGACTATCCCGGCAACAAGTCTGTGCAAAAGATACTAAAAGCCGGAATACCACCCGCAGAAACAGACTCACTGAAATCTCAAATGCTTTATCACCTTTTGGCAAGGAAAAGCGCTGCAAACAAGCATTTCGGAAGCTACAAATATCAGGGAGAATGGGGGTTGCTCGACCATATCATCCTTTCGGGCAATCTGCTAACGGCAACTTCCCCTCTATATACCGCAGAAGACAAAGCCGATGTTTTCCATGCTCCCTTTCTTCTGACCGAAGACAAGAAATACGGAGACAATCAACCTTTCCGTACCTACTATGGCATGAAATACCAGGCGGGATACAGCGACCACCTTCCCGTATGGGCAGAATTCAGGTTACTATATTAGTCGGAATACTGATACAGTTTCAAATCGAACTTGCCGACCATGACCAACAAATGATCGAATATGTCGGACTGAATACGTTCATATTCTTTCCACACCTTATTACGCGAAAAGAAATAGACCTGAACAGGGACTCCATAAGTTGTAGGTTCTTTCTGGCTGATAATTAAATCCAAATCCTGATTCACCACCGGAAGGCTGCGCAGATAGCGTTCAATATAGATACGATAAAGCTGGGCATTGGTGGGCACTTCTCCTTCTGCCGGCTGATAATCCGCCATCAGAGGAACATCCTTACGAATGACATCCAGCATGTCGGGAGTGCAGAACTTAAGGGTAGTCATATCCAGATAAATGTTCTTATTCACACGACGCCCGCCGCTCTCCTGCATTCCGCGCCAGTTCTGAAAAGAATTGTTCACTAATGTATAAGGAGGTACTGTTGAGATTGTATTATCCCAATTACGTATCTTCACCGTATTCAGCGTGATCTCCTCCACTGTTCCATTGGCGGTATCGTTGGGCAGGGATATCCAGTCGCCAATACGCAGCATGTCATTGGCAGAGAGTTGCACGCCCGCCACAAATCCAAGAATACTGTCTTTGAACACCAACATCAGCACAGCCGCCGATGCCCCCAAACCAGCAAACAATGTCATCGGAGACTTATCCAAGAGTACGGCAATTATAATAATCCCGCCGATAAAAAACAACAGTACCTGAAGAACCTGCACAAAGCCTTTCATAGGACGGCTCTTCTGCTTGTCCTTTGCATTATACACATCCAGCATCACCAGCAGCAAGCCGTTGATGGTAAACAGAATTGCAGCAATGATATATACCGCACATATTTTCTGTGAGAAGTCCAAGATTTCCTTTCCCCGTACAAATGCCAAGGGCAATAAAAAATAGACCAATATGCCTGGCAAGACATGAATAAGATGATGCACCACCTTACGTTTCATCAGGAGTGTATTCCACTGATGGGGCGCACGTTTCGTATAACGCCTCATTCCTCCCACAAATATAGCCTGACACAGGTAATCCAGCCCTATTGACACACCTATCATCAATACGGCTATAATAGTTTCGTCAAACATATTCGCAAGTTTCGGGTCTATTCCCCAATCAATGAGGATTTCGTTCATCCAGCTTCCTAAGCTCATCATAAGTATCTGTTTTATTAGTTTATCAATACAGATAACAAATGAGGAAGAAAGATGTTTATCAATCCTCGTTTACGGAAAAAGGCAACAAGAAAGACGCTACAACAAGGTGCGTATCAGCGCATAGGCCAGTATACCGAGCACCGTAGCTCCCCCAACCCAAATGGGAACATAAATATGCTTATAATCTTCTTTCCGCTCATACTTGCACAACCGGCTGAAAAGCCAATAGCAGAGAGACGCCCCAGCAAAGCCCACCAAAGCACCTGCCAGCAAGTCCCCCGGATAGTGTACTCCCAAATAAGAACGGGAATAACACGTCAGCAGAGCCCATATCATAATGAACCAGTTCAAGGCCCGGTTGCGGAACAGATAAAACAAGAAGAAAGCCAGTCCGAATGTATTGGCGGCATGGCAGGAAGGGAAGCCATATCTCCCACCCCTATAACCGTTCACGATATGCACAAATTCCGAAACAGGATTCTCCAGATTGGCCGGACGAAGGCGGCACACCAACGGCCGGATAACAGTCGCCCCTATCTGATCGGCAAAAGTAATGGTCAGCGCAATAGCTACGGCACAGCCTATGGCAACTTTCCAATGCAAATTACGTACTATCACATAGAGAATTGCTGCGTACAGCGGCACCCAGATCCATTTTCCACTAAAGGCATACATGAAAAAGTCCGCCCACTCCGCACGTGCTCCGTTGATTGCGAGCAACAGGTCGGTATCCATTTCCACCAACCCCGATAAAACATCTGCTAATATCATCCTATCTTTTGGCTATATCGTCATACAATTTCTGCAAATAAGCTTGTCCCCGCAGCAGGTTTTGTCCTTTCTCCGGTCCTTCATCCACAGCAATACCATTCGCTTCATTATTAAATATCAATTGATTGTCAGGCGTCACAAAACCGAAAGCGTCAGGCACAGTGAAAAAAGCGAAATGAGGAGAATCAGGATTGAGCATATCTTTACTGAACGTAAACTCACCATGCGGCAATGACAGTTGCGCCAATAAGGTAGCGGCAATATCCTGCTGTGAACCGTAAACATCCACACGTCCCGGCTCGCATACTGCCCCGCCCACCATCAACAGAGGAATCTGGTAACGGGCTATTTCAAGATTGCCGATATGTTCGGGATAAGATCCCAAATGATCGGGTACAAACACAATCACTGTATTTTTCCACTGCGGAAGTTCTCGGAATTGCTTTACAAAATCACCGACACAACTGTCCGTATATGCAAAAGCGTTCAGGCGCTTGTTCTCCAAACGGCTGTAAGGAACCTCAAACGGCTCATGGCTGCTGGAAGTCTGCAACACGCGAAAATGCGGTGCATGCTTCTCTGCCTGAGTGCTATCCGTTGCTTCCATCCGCAAATCATCCAGTAAGCGGCGGAACACAAGGTGATCGTGCACTCCCCACTTGCTCAAACGTTCCGACACCGGAAAGTCCTGGTCGGCAACAATATCCTCAAAGCCGGACGACATCAGGTAAGAGCGCATATTGGTGAAGTCCGCGTCGCCGCCATAGTAGTATTTCGTCTCGTAACCGGCTTTCTTCAAGCTACCGGCAATGGCAGGCATAGACTGCGTCTTACGCGGATACTTCATGATACTGGTGGTGGGTTGCGCCGGGTAGCCACTCAAGATGGCGACCAGTCCGCGATCGGTGCGGAAGCTGTTTGCATAGAAATTGGTAAAAAGCACTCCTTCCTGCGCCAGACTATCCAACTGCACAGCTACATCCGGCTCTCCTCCCAATGCAGTCATCAATCGAGATGAAAAGCTTTCCAATATTACCAAAAGCACATCGGGGCGCTGTGTCGTAAACAATGAGTGCAGGGAGTCCGGGGTTTGCCGTAAAGAGTCGGCCGGTGCAGAATCTTTTCTTAAAACGGCAGGATCCACTAAACCGGAGAAAATGCGATCTGCGGCAGCAGCTTCCATAAAGCGATACTGCTTTCCGAAATCCTTTTGTTTGGAAAGAGACTCCATCAGACTGAAAGCCGGATTTATGGCAGCATGGTTCAGACGCTGGTTCGTGCTGAAATACACCTTTCCCGTATTCATGGTAGATACCGTAAACCCGCCACGAATCGGAATGAACAGCAACCCGGTCAGCAGTAACAGGACACCCGATACTCTCAAACGCCGGTAAGGTACCTTCATCCGTCCGAAAACGGCTTTCCGCAACAGCAGCCGATGGAATATTCCATATAAAACCGCCGCATAGACGCCCATTGCAAGAATCCCTCCGACCACCATCCAGACGCTGACACTCGCCACCGCATCTTTGGGAGAGGAAAAGAAGTAGAACAAAGGGGTAGCATCCAGCCGGAAGCCCCAATATTCATACAATCCCAAATCGACGGTGAATATGACAGAGAGTAAGACAGAAACAAAAATAAAATAGCCGCACCATATACGGCGAAGAAGATTGGACAACCCCCATGCAGAACCTATAAAAAGTAATCCGGGAACAGCCGTCAGATATCCTGCAAGGGATAAGTCCAGCGGCAACCCATGCCAAATCACACGAAACCATTCCGTCCACGAGGCGCCCTCGTACAAGGTTTGGTAGAAGAACATAAACAACGGCTTCTGCAACATAAATATGCAGACAAACAAAAAATATGTCTTGAGGAATCCTATCAGTCTTTCTTTCATCGAAGTCTTGTCTTAATACAAATATATTCGGCAAAAATAAACTATTTTATTCTATTTCTCGCCAATATTGGTTAAGAAATGCGTGAAAGATAAGCAGATATGACTTTTTTACCGGTTGCGTTTCAGGTACAGGCGGTCGCTGATCGTAGCGGGAAGTTCATTCTCATAATGGGTTACCATAATCATTGTTTTATCCCGGCGGGCGCAGAAAGCCTCTATGATCTTCTTTACTCGGCGGCGATTGTAGGTATCCAGTCCATGCAACGGTTCGTCAAGAATCAGCAGTTCGGGATCTTTCACGAAAGCGCGTGCCAACAACGCAAGACGCTGTTCGGCGCTGGAGAGTTGCAGGAAAGGTTTATCCTTCAATCCGGCTACGCCAAAAACATCCATCCACCACTCACACACAGCCATTTGTCCGGCATGCGGACGCTTGTACAAACCGATACTGTCATGTAGTCCGGAAGCAACGATTTCAATAGCCGGCAGGTTCTTCAGATAGGCCCGGTGCATCTCCGGGCTGACGTAGCCTATATGTTTTTTTATTTCCCAAATGCTCTCGCCTGTACCGCGCTTACGCCCAAACAGGCTGATGTCGCAGGCGTAAGATTGAGGATTGTCTGCACACACCAGACTGAGTAAAGTGGATTTTCCCGCACCGTTCTCACCACTCAATGCCCACTTCTGCCCGCGCATCACCGTCCAGTCCAATTCCTTCAGAATCGTACGGTCATCATAACGGATGCTGACCTTGTTCAGACGGACCACTTCGTCTGAGGTAAAATTCGTATTTTCATACGGAAGGTCCATTATACGCTGCTGCAATTCACCGAAAGAAGCGGCATCTGCCTCAACACGAATAGCATCCCGTTCACGAAAAGTCCGCAAATAGGCGGCACGTTCCATTTTCTCTCCCACCACCCCATTTTCAACGGGAACCACATGAGTGATAAAAGACGGCACATCGTCCAACATAGAAAGAACCAGCACGATTTGCAGGGAAGCAAGTTGGGCCAGCTTTTCCAAAACATTAAACAACAACTCGCGGGTTGCAGCATCCAACCCGATGAAAGGATTGTCCATGATGAGAATACGCGGAGCTGTAAGCAACGTCTTCGTCAACTGAAACTTACGAAGTTCGCCGCTGGAAAGGAGAATGATTTTCTTATCGAGCATCGGTTCGATACGGAAAAGTCCGAATAGCTGTTGCCTGAGGGCTTCATCTTTCACCTCGCCCAATAATTCGCGCACCAGCGGGGCATCTTCCTGATCGTGGGCGTTCCAACGTTGCTGATAGTAGTAATTGGCATCGGCTGAACCGTAGGTGTCGCGAAAGGCGATGTACTTAATGTTGTCGTAAGCGGTTTGCGTAGCGGAAGGGCGGAAATCATAAGTCAGCACGCCATCACGCAAAGGGTATTTGCCCGTAAGCAAGTCTACCAGCAGGCTTTTTCCGGCTCCGTTAGGGCCTACAATAGCGATGTGTTCTCCGTCGAGAAAGTCGAGCGTGACAGGGTTTGATAAACGGACAAGCGGGTTGCGGGCTACGCCTCCCGCTATATGTAAGGTGTGTTGTTGCATCCTGACGATGGGTTGGGTTTTAAACGGGGCAAAGATAAACAGTTTTTTTATTAACCGAAGCGGGATTGTACACTTTTTATTTTGTCTTCTTCGGATGTGGCGACTTCCGTACGGATGAACAAACTATAAGCAGATTTTCCACACGAAGTACAGCGTCAGTTTATCCCCATTAAACTACCGGTTTATTAGGAATAAACTCCAAGTTTATTAGGGATAAACTTGGAGTTTAAACTAAGCAAACAAAAATATACTCTGAAGAAACAGTCAGGTATGCGCTGAAGAAAGAATCAGCGTACACTGAAGCAACAATCAGTACGCCCTAAAGAAGAGCCATATCTCCTGAAGGGAATTTTATCTGTCCAGATGTAAGAAATGAAAGTTAGGGGTATATTCCGTTCTCCGGCTTCCTTATTTATAAAAAATCAGCGCCGACTGTGCCGGAACAAATACTTCCGGTCCGTATATCGTCCCCAAGCCCTGCTCACTGATGAACCCGTCTTTGCAGACTACCGTATATCTGCCTTCGGGCACCGGCACTTTGGCTATCTCTTTACGTGAGTTCAATATCACATAAATATCTCCCCACGCGTCTCCACCTGCATTTTCCTTCAAGTGATAGGCCACCACGTTGCTGCCCTCAACCGGCAGGAACTCCAGATGTCTGCGAACCAAGTCGGCATCTCCCAAGCGAAAAGCCGGATGGTTCTTACGCAACTGAATCAATCCTTTATAATAAGCGAACACATCGGCATGTTCCGTTTTACGTCTCCAGTCGATAGCATTGATAGAGTCAGGGCTTTGGTAGCTGTTATGTATCCCCTTCTTATCGCGCATCACTTCCTCGCCGGCATAAATAAAGGGTACGCCCTGCGAAGTGAACACCGCCGTCTGCGCCAGCTTGTCCAACCGGGCCAGTTCTTCGGGAGTAATACCAGGAAGGCTGGCTTTCAGCCTGTCCACCAAACACATATCATCGTGACAAGACACATAGCTGATCATCTGCGTGGGTTGTTCCGCCCAAGGAGCCTTGCTGTAATTCACCTGTCCGTTGTCGACTTGCGGATGCTTGATAGCGCCGACAATACCGAATTTAATGCTTTCTTCCCCTCCCGGCAGTCCAGCAAGGAATGCTCCCTGATGATTATCGTTGAACGGGCCGCGCAATGCGTCGCGCATCTCGTCGGAGAACGCGGCAATACCCGGCATCTTATAAGTATTGGCCTTCATTGCCAGTGAGTCCTGTGGCAACTGAGGAGCCGACGCTGCCCAGCCCTCTCCATAAATAAAGATAGTAGGATCGGCCGCCGTTGCCGCCTTGCGTATCTCATTCATGGTTTCAATGTCATGAATACCCATTAGATCGAAGCGGAAACCGTCGATATGGTACTCATTTATCCAATGCAAGACAGACTCTATCATATATTTACGCATCATAGGACGGTCACTTGCCGTTTCATTGCCGCAAGCAGAAGCATCCGCAAAACCGCCGTCCGGCTTCTGGCGATAGAAATATCCGGGAACAGTACGCTCAAAATTACTCTCAGAGGTGTTGAAAGTATGATTATACACCACATCCAGCACAACGCGAATGCCTGCTTTATGCAAAGCCTGCACCATTTGTTTGAATTCGCGGATACGCACATCCGGTTTGTAAGGATCGGTAGAGTACGACCCGTCGGGTACGTTATAATTCTGTGGATCGTAGCCCCAGTTGTATTTATTCTCGTCCAACTTGGTTTCGTCCACTGAGGCATAGTCATAGGAGGGCAAGATATGTACGTGTGTCACTCCCAGTTCCTTCAAGTGGTCGATACCGGTTGCCAGTTTATCGGGACTGACCGTTCCCGTTTCCGTCATGGCAAGGAACTTACCTTTATTTTTAATGCCCGACGACGGATCTACCGAAAAATCACGATGATGCACCTCATAGATAATCACATCCGCAGGCGACGCCAATGGCGGACGCTGATCCTCCTCCCAGCCTTCCGGATCGGTTTCACGCATATCGATAATGGCGGCACGCTTTCCGTTCACACCTACTGCATGCGCATTGATGCCTGGTGTATCACCCAGCCACTTACCGTCGATTTTCACATTGAAAGTATAGAACTTGCCTTTCAAGTCCTGCTCTACCTTAGCCGTCCACGTTCCGTTTTCAGCCGGCGACATGGCCACTGTTTCATAAGCATGCCCGCCGTCTCCCGCATCGTACAGCATCAGGCGCACTTCGTCCGCCGTAGGCGACCAAAGCGTAAACTGCGTGGCGTCCGGACTATATTTCATTTCCGTCAGGCTGCCCGTACGAACAGGATAAAGCTCATAGGAGGTGTATTCTTTCTTCGAGGGGGCGCAACTGACAACTGTTGTCGCAGCTACTCCGATAATGACAAGATCGTTTAGTTTCATGGCAGTATTTCTAAGTATTAAAGTACAAAATATTAAGGTGAGGTTATCGTTTCACTTTACCGGGATTCTTGGCCACAAAGTCCTTCCAACTGTGGTAACCTTTCTCTGCTGCAGGACGCCCCATTTGCAGAAAATGACAGTAAGCGGCGGCAAGTCCGTCGGTGGCATCCAGAAATACCGGCATTTCTTCTTTTGGAAAATGAAGCATGCGTTGCAGCATATCCGCCACTTGTTCTTTGGATGCCTGACCGTTTCCTGTTATCGCCATTTTTATCTTCAACGGAGCATACTCTGTTATCGGAATGTCACGACTCAAAGCCGCAGCCATAGCTACTCCCTGAGCGCGTCCCAACTTCAACATCGATTGCACATTCTTACCAAAAAAAGGCGCTTCAATAGCAAGTTCATCCGGCAGGTAACTTTCAATGATACTCAACACCCTTTCGTGGATATGGCGAAGTTTCAGATAGTGGTCACCGAACTTACGAAGGTCTATGATGCCCATAGCAATCATCTCAGGCTTTACTCCCGCCACACGCAGCACTCCATACCCCATAATAGTGGTACCGGGGTCAATGCCCAAAATGATTTTTTCCTTTACCGGCTGTATCACACTATCACCTCCATCAACGTCGGAAAACCGATTACTTTATCATTAAAGATTCTCAGTAATTCCTCATTCAGCTTTACGCCCTGCTCCTGATGCCAGTGATGCAGCTTGGCAGAGTTCTCAACTTCAAACTGTACAGAGTAACAGATACTTCCTTCCTCAATATGACTCAGTATGCGTGCTATGCGCGGGGCATACAGCGTACCATGTTTTTCTACTTCGGGAAGGTAAAACTCCTGCATCCAGGCAAGGAAGAATTTTTCCTGTCCCTCTTCCACGTGATAGGTCGTATTATATATCAACATAATTTCTTTTTTCATTTTGTTTCGCAAACATAGCAATTATTTCAGAATAATGCATTATATTTGCACCATCAAAATGCGGAGGGTTCCGCAAACGTTAGCAACGGGGGCGTTAGCTCATCTGGCTAGAGCGCGACACTGGCAGTGTCGAGGTGATCGGTTCGAGTCCGATACGCTCCACCAAGAAGCCGTTAACTATCAATTAGTTAGCGGCTTTCTTTTTTTAGGTAACTTGGCGTACAACAACCCCCAAAATAGTATTTTAGAGAGTGTGTTACCGTTTTTTGTTACCGTTTTTTGTTACCTTCGATTTTCATTAAGCCGCTGAAAATCAGGTATAGTTTCGACACTGATGAAACAACAGATTTTTCCTATCGAATTGCGCGGCAGATTTTTCCTAACTAATGCCAAGAATAAGCAACCGTCACCACTAGCATTTATGGTGCGGTTCAAAGGTAAACTGTATAAGTTTACTACTCACACCAAAGTATATCCCCAACAATGGAATCAATCACTACAGAAAGCCTACATTAGTCCTATTCTAACTAATGCAGATAACTTGAACAATTCAATAGTAAACCAAAAAATAGAAGAAATAAAGGAACGTTTTGCCAAGTTTAAGCTATATCTTTGTAATATTGAATGTAATAATGTAGATTTAGTTCAACTGCTTCAAAACGAATTCAACGATATGGCTAAAAAAAAGACAAAAGGAAAGGAAGAACTGAGCAAGTTCGATGATATTGTTAAAGTGATCCACAATGCTGTTTATAACGACACAACAATCGCCAAAGGAACGTCTGACAATTATATTAAAAAAGGACTTCCTGCACTCAAATTCTACCTCTCCTATCTTGAAGAAGAAGAGAATACAAAAGTGGATAACTTCAAATATTTCACCACTGAATTTCTCACATCTTTTGCATACTATGTCCATGACAATTATACGTATGGTGAAGGACAATCCTATGCTATACCGACCATCAATTCAATCTTGAAATATGCAAAATCCGCCATTATACTTTGTGCTAGAGCAAATAAGTACCTTGCGGAAGCAGAAATAAATTCTCTCAAAATAAAACTATTCAATGATAAATCCTCACCCAACCATATAGCATTAAGGAATGATGAAGTTATGCTTCTATACAATTATAAACCCACTTGCAAACGTGATGAAGAAGTGCGTGATATTTTCTTACTTGAATGTACATTTGGGCATCGTATTACTGATACATTACGGCTAGATGAACGAGTAGAAGAAATTGGCGGCAAATACTATATCACCATTGCACCCAAGAAAACACCAAATAAAAAAGTAGAAGTAGGAATCATTTTTAAAATAGCAAAGGAGATATTGATAGATAAATACCACTGCAAACTTCCTTCTATAACAAAAGATATGATTAATAAAAACATCAAAAGAATTGCTTTAGAAGCAGGTATTAAAGGAGAAGAATTACAATCTTTTCATTATCAGGGTGAATCCGAGCCTAGAGAAATAAAGCGTTCACGCCATGAATGTATTGCCACCCACACTGGTAGAAGAACCTTTATATCTCTACTGGTTGCACGTGGATGGAATTATGAACACATAAGCAAGTTTACGGGACAAACCATAAAAACAATAGGAGGCTACGATAAAGCTACCAATAAATATATAGATATATATAAAGATTCGCTTGCAAACCGTCCAAACGAAATAGTACAACTATGTGATGAAGAAAGCAATATCGATCAACCCCAACAAGTTTCTCCTACCCAAACAACAAACATGGATATGGATGAATTACTACAACTAATATTCAGAACAAAAGACTTGTTTTCACTGAAAGCCCTTCATCAAAACAAAGTGGATATACTCGTTTTAGAGAAAACCGCAGAGATAAATAAATATCTAGAGGATATAAACCGCGTAGAACAGTATAAGCAACAAATATTGAAATCCTTTGAAAATACCCCCGAAGAATTGAAAGCAAGACTTATAGAAATTTTGCATGCTACTGTCTTATTAGATCCAAAACTCAATGCGCTTAAAATTGCTATTACTACCCTACAAAAACTAGGTTTGAACTGCCAATACTCGCATAATATTTATAAGTATGCAGGAAAATCAGCTAAAGAAGCCTATATATTGGTAACAGTAACACCTAATGGAAATGTTATTATAAAATAGTTACGTCTATCCCTGAAATTTTGACAATAATTCCTTATCTTTGTAGTAAAGAAAAACCCACTCCTTGACGGAATGGGTTATACCTTAAAACTCAGTTACGTAACTTTGATAGTCAGAGGCTTTACTGAGCATCACGGTACAAAGATAGTGATTTTTAATTGAACAGCAAATATGAAATATAAAAAGTTCGTTAGATACTATTCATATTCAAGAATATCCAAATACTATAAAGCAACCGGACATAGTAAGGCTAAGGCTATGATGCTATATTATGGGAATCTTAAGATTGCACAAGCATTTCATCCACTTTTAGGTATTTTGGAAGTTATTCTTAGAAACAGGTTGCATAGTGAACTGGCAAAACACTTCAATGACGGGAATTGGATTATAAACCAGCAAAACGGATTTATGAAAAGTCCTTTACTCATTAAGAAGAACAAGCGTACAGGAGTAGTTATCACAAATGATTACTTGTTTCGTGAAGTATCAAAAGCGGAACAGAAACTAAAAAATAAGAGTGTGAATATTACTGCCGGACGAATAATAGCTGAACAGACTTTAGGCTTTTGGATTAGTTTCTTTGATTTGATTCATTATAAAATACTGAAAGGTAGCCCTATTCAAGCATTTCAAAAATTACCTAGTGGCTACGGAAGAAAAGAAGTATATGAAGCCTTGAACAAAATCCGTGATTTTAGAAACCGTATAAATCATAATGAATCCATTTGCTTTGTGGATAGAAAACTGGACTTTTCATATACAAAAGAAACATATCAGACAATCATTCAAATTCTAAATTGGATTGATCCGGATATACAGTCCTCTCTTAATGAAATAGATCGAGTTCTAAAAGTCATCGAAAAAGAAGAGAATAAGCAACAATGCTAAGAGCCTGTTTAAATTTTGTTCAGCAACATTCTTATTGCAGCAAGTTTCACCATCTCCTCTGCCGAATCGAACGTAAATTCGTAGTTTCGGCAGAGCCTCCTATAATTATCAAACCATGAGAAAGTTCTTTCCACAATCCATCTCTTTCCTATTGGTTTAAAGCCGTTTGACTTGTTTCCGCTTACAATGACTTCAAGCGCATATCCGAAAACTTTTTTAATTTTGGCAGCCACTTCTCCCCTATATCCGGCATCCGCCAAGATAACTTTGATATTGCAACAAAGCTCCTTCAAACATCTGGCCAACAGGTAAGCGGCCTTTCCGTCATGTACGCAAGCTATTGTTACCATGACAGCTATCAGGAAACCGTTCTTGTCCACGACAACATGACGCTTAATGCCCTTCACCTTCTTATTGCCGTCAATGCCATTGAGAGAACGGTTATCACCCCAGCGGACGCTTTGACTGTCCATAATACCCACGCTCGCTTCGGCTTTTTGACCTTGCTTGACACGGACTTTCTCACGTAAATTATTCAGCAACAAGTCAAATTCACCCATGGAAGACCATTTGCGATAATAGTAATAAACCAGTTCCCAAGGGGCAAAATGGGAGGGGAGCATACGCCATTGGCAACCCGTTTTCACGAGATAGAAGATGGAATTCCATATCTCACGCAAATTATATTTTCGTTTTCTTTCTTGCAGGTTCAAGATTTTCTTGATAACTTGCCACTGTGTTTCTTCTAAATCCGTCGAATACATAAAATTATTTCAAGTGTGGTAACTTAAAAATAATCATTTTCGAGGAAAGAAGAAACACTCTTTCAATATCAAACTTGAAAATTTAAACAGGCTCTAAGATTCTTGCTATTTATTTCAAAAAAGTAATCTCTATAATTTTAGAATTAGGGATTGCTTTTTTTTTATAAATTCTCTCCTCTCCAATCCCTTCAAACCCTTATATATGACGAAATAGCTTGGAGTATAATACAGCACCATTAATGACAAGGTGCGCAGCTTCAAGCATTAATGATAAAAACAATTACCGGGTCACGCTTATTTTCAGACGATGGATAAGATGGAGATTCGATGATGCGTAGCAATTCCAGTATGTGGACAAGACATAAAGTTCCCCACGAAAGAATGTATGCCGCATGATAGGCCAAGTAAATGCGAGGAGCTGTTTACAACGGTTCAACTATCACAACCAGTCGAAAGACCGGTTTATTTTTTTCTTCTCCCCTTTTCTTGATCGCCCCTCAAAGCCTTATATATGAGAAAAGTATATAAGAGAAACAGAGAATAGAAATAATAACTAACAATTTAAAACAATTAAGAGACATGGGAAATTTAATTAAAGGATTGAAGGTCGCAGCTTATGTGGCCGAGATTATCGTGGCAGGTTCAGTAGTAATAGAGCTTGCAGAAAAGTATAGTGGCAAATTCGGAAAAAAGAAGATTGCCACGGGTGAAGTCAAGGCCGTTGATGCTGCGACTGAAAACTGATAGTACGTCTGTGAATGGATTATGATAAAACACAAGACGTAATAATAACCGTATTGGAGGTAGCAACTTCAATACTCAAAGGGATAAAAAAGCTAAGAGGTATATTCATAAAAGCAAAGAAATGACACCTCTTGGCTTTTTGTTTTTTCATCGCATTTTATTAACCGACTAAAAAATAACAAGAGTATGGAAACAATGACTAATGAACTTACTGTCATTCCAGGAACAATCGGAATGATGGGCGGAATGGGTATGCTTAAACCTGAATTTATCGAAGACGCAGTAATCGTATCGGAAGAACAGGAGGAGCATCCAAATTTTATTGAAAGTAACACTTCGGGTATTACGCTTGAAGAACTTGAAAGGAACTGTATCGTACCCAGCTTCAGTGACAACCAGCTAACAATCAGCCACCAGACATTCATACATCGGATCGAGGATGCTGCAAGGAGCTATTTTACAGGTGAGAACATTGGAAACACAGAGATCAGAGTGTCCCACAAAATCCTGGGCAGAGTGCCAAGTGCATTGACCAAAAGGAAGGAGGAGCTTAAACCTGAGGACGAGACCATCTATTATCAACGTATGGCTTTCTGTTTTCATATCAGAACAATGAGCAGAATGATGAACGGAGAGGAAGTACATCTTTGCATAGGTGGGGTACGTAGTTTAAACGAGGAGAATCTATACAACCGAAAATCACCTGAGAAATTCAAGATATTCATAGGTTGGCGTGTGCGTGTATGTTCAAATCTAATGCTGACCAATGACGGACTGACCGGACGGCTGGAAGTGATGAGTGACACTGATATTTACAATTCGGCGCTACGGTTATTCCAGGACTTCAACCCGGAACACAATTTGAGACTACTTGAAAACCTGGGAAGAACGAAGATTTCACAAGAACAGTTCTGTCAGATTATAGGCAGATTGAGATTGTACCAAGTCTTGCCTGCATCACAACTTAGAGAACTGCCAAAGGTGATTTTAGGTGACTCAAATATCAATGCGGCAACCAAAAACTACGTGGATAATCCTAATTTCGGATTACGTGGCAGAGAAAACATATCTTGCTGGGATTTGATGCAACTCCTTAATGATGCGGCTAAACAATCCTATATTGATAAATTCTTGGAGAGGAACCAGAACTGCACTGATTTTGCGGTTGGTATCCAGAAAGCATTGAACGGTGAGGATACTGAGAATTATGGCTGGTTCCTGAGTTAGACCGGAAAATAAATTAACTCACAAGGGAGAAAGATCTGAAATAACAAACATGGTCTTTCTCCCTTTTTTTGTTGAACCCTTTTAAAAATAAATAACATGAGCAGATTGGATATACTTAAAGCCTCCCTGGAAAAGAAGCAGGCTAAATTTAATAGAAAACTGAATGAGCACTTTTCCGATGTGAAGAGTGCCAATGGACAACCCCTTAACGACAAGAGAAACGGATATTCAACGATGAAGCGTTGGGACAGGCAGAATGACACTCTTTCTAGAATGCAGAAAGAGATTGAAAAGACTCAGACAGCGATTGAACGGGAAGAAGGCAGAATAAGATGTATTGACCGTAACAGAAGTTCAATGCCCGAAGAAATTCAAAAGCTTATCAGTGACGGTACTTTAAAACAATGGGGCAGATATCCCCATATCATGTTTGTGGAAGGTGTGGATAAAGCACGTATCATATGGGATGACAGGAAGAAAGTGGTGATGCACAAGTTTGTAAGCTCCATTACTGATACAGAGCAGAGAAGGAAGTTTGCCCGGGTGTATAACTCACTCAATGCGTCAATAAATGAAGAGACAGGAAAACAAGGAAAAAAATAGCAGAAAGACATTATGGAAAGACAAGAATTGGAAAACAGCAGGGAGTTCAAGGCTGCAAAAGAACTTGAACATGCCCTGAACGATTACGGGTGGAATAACAAGAGGTTCGCTTCGGCGGTTACTACATTCCACAGGACCCTACAACAGACTTTATTCAGAAGTATGGTTGAAGTGATAAGGATCATGGGAAGTGAAGGTTACGGATATGACCTGAGAAACAAGTATTCCCATGAGATATGTAAGAAGATAGTGGAATCCGGAGTCTTGGAGGACAAAAGGATACCATTCATCTGAAACGGTTGAGACATACCGAAATTAATATTCCGGGGAGGGATATTTCCGATTAAAAGGAAGTATCCCTCCTTTTTTATTTACTGACAATTTAAAATTCAGAAGATTATGTTATACTATGATTTTTGTGGCTACGAAGGGTTCAAGGCGTATTTCGGCCTTGAAAAGAGAGACAACGGTGTAGTGGTAAGAAAGAACAAGATATTGCTGGCCCACCTTAAGAATCCTGCATTACTGAAGTACTGCGAGGAACATAACGACTATACTCTGCTGCATATATACAATATGGCTGATCTACAAAAGAAGGTATTTGAAGCCATTATCAAATCAGGAAAGGATGATGAAAAGCTGCCCCATAAAGTGGAGCTGATAGGTGAAACATACTATTCCTCCAAATATGAGACCGATGAATTCAGAGGCCTGTGTGAGGACCTTGACAAACATTCAATCCGTTATATCAATGTTGAACGTAACCGGGTTTTCAAGATGAGGGCCGGAAAGTTCATGAGAGAGCTTATCCTTGAGACAGAGATAGGGAAACTGCTTTCACCCTGTGTGGTGAACTGGATTGCAGGAGATGTATTTGCCCAAAGATGGTGTACTTATACCTATGGATATACTCCCGATATGGAGCTGTTTGTCAACGATGAGTTCTGGAGAATCTATGACAGCAGCTATTGCAAGGGGAACTTCGGTTCATGTATGACGGATGAGGACCGTACTTCATTCTATTATTCTTCAGTGAAGGCCAAGGCGGCCTATATAACGGATAAGACAGGGCTGATTGTGGCAAGGGCAATCCTTTTTACCGATGTTACGGATCAGGACGGTAAGAAATGGAGGCTGCTCGAAAGGCAATATTCCTCAGAGAGCGATGACGTGTTGAAACGCCTGCTGGTAGATAAACTTATTCAGGAAGATTATATTGACGGCTATAAGGTGATTGGCGCTTCCTGTCATCAGGCGGACGCTTTTGTTGACATCAACGGCAATTCATTATCCGACAGGAAGTTTGAGATAGAGTGCAATCTGGAAGAGACGGATACGCTTTCCTACCAGGATTCCTTCAAATGGTACAGTTACAGCCGCAGCAGAGCCTATAACTACGAGAACCCCGAGACCTCATACAACCTTGACACCACAGACCTGAACCTTTATGGCGATACTGATGAAGATGAGGATGAAAGTCTATGGGATGAATATCACCAATACGACTGTGATGATACCACACTCTGCTACCTGCATGGAAATGAGATAAATGTAGATTCCGAAAACCTGGATGATTTTGTATGGATAGCATCCAAAGAGGAATACCACCATAAGGATGACTGTGTATGCTGTGACAATTGTGGAGAGAACCTGCTGAAAGATAATGCGGAATACTCCGAGGTGACAGAAAAGCATTATTGCTGTAAGGAGTGTATGGAGAAGACCGAGGATACATTCAAGCGGAAGAACTGGTATTATTCAGAATATGACAATGAATGGTATGAAAGTCTTGATGATATAACCCGGATCAATATCTGGAATGAATCGGAAAGTATCTATGAAGAGAAATCAATCCATGTAGATACCTTGAATCGTCTGATTGGGAATGAGGACGCATGGGAGTTTGGTGAGGATGTATTTGATGAAGTAAATCCGAGTACCAATCTCCCGTATGGTTATAAACTTAAAAAAGAGATGAGTCATGAATACACAACTGTTGAAGAGGCTGTATAGTATTTACAGCCCCAGTGGAAAGGAGCAGAAGATGATGACGTTTCTATGCTCCTATATAAAACAGCTCCCCGGAAACATATCCGTATCAAAGGATAAATTCGGGAACCTGTATGTAATAAAGGGAAAAGCTGAGACCTATCCCTGTTTGGTGAGCCATATCGACCAGGTATCACACTGCAACCATTCAAAGGATTTCAAGGCGGTAGAGACAAGGGAAGTCATATTCGGTTATTCACCCAAACATAAAAGGTTTGAGAATTTGGGAGCCGATGACAAGAACGGAGTGTTCATCTGCCTTGAATGCCTAAAGAAGTATGATTCTATTAAAGTAGTCTTTTTTAGAGAGGAGGAAACGGGATGCAGGGGAAGTTCTGAAGCGGTGATGTCTTTCTTTGATGATGTGAGATTCGTTATCCAGCCTGACAGAAAGGGTAATTCGGATCTGATTACAAGTATCGGATATGCTGACCTGTGTTCCGAAGGGTTCATGGAAGCTATAGAACCTGAGAAATGGGGTTACATGGAGGAGAACGGCTTGATGACCGATATTCTGACCTTGAAAGAAAAAGGATTGGAAGTTTCCTGTCTCAACGTCTCATGTGGTTATTACAATGCCCATACCGATGAGGAGATAACGGTAAAGAAAGACCTGATGAAAAGCCTGCTGTTTGTAGAGCATATCATAGAAGACTGTACCAACACCTATCCCCATACGCAAAGTGATTCATATTTCAGCCCCTATGAGTTCGAGGATGAGATTTATGATATACTGAACAATGATCCGACTTTAACTCCCGAAGACCTTTATGAAATGTATTCCACAGACTTTCCACACTTGAGACCGGATGATTACAAGAGGATATGCAGGGATTACCGGATGCTTTGGAAGGAATATGAAGAATACAAACTGATAAACGGCAGCGGATATGAAAACGAGAAGATTCTGTCCTAAATGCGGACGTATGCTTTTAAAATCAAGGATTAAAGGCTATGCATTCCAGTGTATGAACTGTGACGAGGATTTCTATAGGTTTGAAGTCCTTACAAAAAAGCAGAAAAGAATGATGGATTTAAAAACAAAGAGTCATGGAAAGAGACAAAGATTATAATGTGGAATTGGCTAAGTATATCTGGTCAATCCTGAAATCCAAACCTCCCGTACTGATGTCCTGGGGAGTGGATCTTGATACGATAAAAGTGATAGACAGGGGCTTGCAGTTCCATGTGCAGGGTTTTCTTCTGACCGGAAATGTAGTGATAGTCTATAATGAAGGGACGGATTATTTCGACGTAACTTTCCACAGGGATGGTTCTCCTGAGGAAGTCCGGATTTATAATAATGTCGCCCTTGACGGACTTGTAGATCTGATAGACTCGAAAGTGGAGAAAACCGATGAGTATGAGAAGAGAGTTTCTGATACATATGATACATAAGATATCGGCGGTTCTCTGAGAAATCGGAATATGTGATAATAGGCTTTCTGTGAGGGAGTAGGTTTTGTAAGAACTCGAAATCTCATGGAAAGCCTTTTTTATAAATCAGCTTAAAGGTTATTGAACGGTCGTTTAGTAACCGAGAAGAGCGTTAAATAAGTGTTAATTATGATACGGAAAAATTATGTAGCCTACCTACGACAGTCCACGATGAAACAGGAAATCTCAGGACTTGGGGTAGAGGCACAGAGAGAAATAATACGGAATTACCTGAAGGATAAAAAAACGATTGCTGAATATATTGAAACGGAAAGCGGGAGAAAATCCAACAGACCTAAACTTGCTGAAGCTTTGGAGTTATGCAGAAAAACGAATTCTATCCTGATTGTAGCAAAATTGGATAGATTAAGTCGGAATGTGGCTTTCACCAGTAAATTGTTGGAGAGTGATGTCGAGATCGTATTTTGTGATTTTCCTGAGGCCAATAAACTTGTGCTACATATCATCAGCAGTATAGCAGAGTATGAGGCGGGATTGATCAGCCAAAGAACGAAACAATCCCTGAAAGCCAAGAAATCAAGAGGATATAAGCTTGGTAAATCCGAGAACTTATTAAACAGACTGCATCAAGCGGTAGAAAATAGCAATAAGACCAATCACCGGAAAGCTCTTGACAATCCTAACAACAAGAGGGCGATGGCATTGTTGAAAAATCTGGTGAAAGAAGACAGGAGCTTATCTGAAATGGCGAGAATCCTGAACAGTGAAGGATTTGTAACTTCCAAGGGATGTCAATTCAGAGCATCACAGGTAAGTATATTATTGAAAAGGTATAACTTAAAAGAAGATTGAGATTATGGAACCTAAGTATGTATTGATTTTGGATTTTTGTGTCGGCTGTCTGAATATCATAAAGCTGACAGATGAAGAACTGAGAGAATCGGAGAATTACGAGGACTTTGAATCTTTCCTTTCAACCATCGAGGGAAAATACGGATTCAAACTTAATAATTGCCAGTGGATGACTACTGAAAATCTGGACATCTATTGTTACCAGAACGGAGAGGAAACAGAACCCAATCTGTTATAGCCAAATCAGGAAGAGAAACTAAGGTGATACTTGGTTTCTTTTTTCCTTTCTTCGGGTTGGTCGGAGATAGGAGTATGAAACGTAAGTGGAATGTAATACATAACTGGAAGACATAGGTGTTATAAAAAAGTCTGCAAATCAGGTACAAATGCTTAAAGAATAACGTTTTTGTAGTTTTTTTATAACATCCTTACGGTTATGTCATACTCATTACTTATGTCTCTGACCAACCCCTGACCAAATGAAGGTGTCGTTTACTTGTAGGTCACCATATTCTTAACCGGATGAATAGTCTCGGCATGATTTTATACATTTTCTGCCGGCAATCATCTCATCCGGTTCTGTGAATGGTGGGATAAAAGAAAAACGACTGGAGATTTTTTATTATTCCGGTCTTTATGGTGCTGTCTGAATTTGGGTTGTGAGATTAAGATTATTTTGTTGATTGATAATAGTTGTCAGGGGTTGGTTCATGTCTTTCTTATCCCTAAAAGTCAAAGAGATTATAGTTTGGATGCTTGGTTTTGTGCTTAGATTTTGTTTCTTTTCCTGCCTCAAAAGGGGAAATAGAGGGGAAAAGGGGGTGGAAAGTACTATTTTTTATAACTTTTTCAATTCTACTTATCCAGAAATTAGTAAAAAAATAGGTTTTAGAGATTCCCCTTTCCGCTTTCCCCCTTCTCTCTTGAGGGTGGGAAGAAAGAAGATAATGAACCAACCCTAATGTTATAATTCCCAAACTCCGGAATGGATACGAAGCTTTACCGGTTGAACAATAACAGAAAGATCATCCCCGTTAACATAAAAACCCATATCTTTGCCTCTCGTTATGGTTACAGTCGGAGATATGAATGAATTGATGTCGGCTTTCAAGATGAGAGCTGACAGTATAATAGTTTCTGACAGGGTTGTCGGAAATTCATTGTTGATAGCCGGAAGGATTCAGAACAGAGTTTTTCCCGAGGTTATTCTTGAAAGGATTGCTGCTACCGGAGGTGTTTGTAAGGTATCTGTCGGTGAAGGTGTTGTGATAGAAATGGACAAGGAGATTGCTGAAGAGACGGTTTATATAATATCTTCTCTTGGGGAACAGAACATAGAACTTGATATTGAGGAAGTGGAAAAAAGAAAGATTAACCTGTATTATGGGGGCTGATCTTTTTCCGGTTATTTCAGTCCATGATAGCTTTGCCTCAGTACTGGTCGGACGGATGATGTATTTTAATGATATGGCTGCCGAACAATATAACTTAAGAAAATGATATGATATTCAATTAACTCCTCTTATTACCAAAAATCCATTACTCTATATATTAGGAATGATAGGCAAGAAGAAAAAGTAATTCCGTTTCTCCTTGGAAAAATCTATAAATTATAAGTAAAGGGGTAAGGCGGAGCCAATGTAGTGAGAGTGTAATACATAACTGTAAGACAAAAGTGTTATAAAAAATTGTGCAAATAAGGTACAAATGCTGGGGGGGAGTGTAAAATAAATTGTGTCATGCTAGTTCATTAGTCTATTATTGATTTTACATATACAACATTTTCGGTATTTAATCTGACCTATGGAGAGTAAACGGAACGCAATCAATATTTTTCCTTATGCAATCTATTCCTTTTAAGTAAAATCTCCCATTTTAAGAAAAAAAGTTGCATGAAATTATTGTATATCTTTCTTCTTTCGTTTGTTGTAGGCTCACGCCGCCTGAGTGGGTTATTATGATATAGTTGTATAGTATAAATTATTATATAACCTGCCTACGGTTGACTCTGCAATTAGGATAGGGCCTCATAATAAAAAGAATACAACTAAAAATTAAATTCTAAATCAGGCACGACTTCCCTACAAGATTCAACTATTAAATCCGGATCAAAAACAAAAATCTGAAATAAACTGTATATCATACCGCCGGTTCATCTTCCACACTATCCCAATTTCCATACTCTTCATTGGTACTGGAGAATATATCAGTGTGGAAAATGTACGGCGGCGATATATTGTGAGTTCAGAAATTGTATCTTTGCTTCAAAATTTGGAAAGGATGACAGAAAAGGAAATATACCGGTTTGATGAGGAATCGGTGAAAGACATTGTCCGTTGGGCGTTGACAGCACAGTTACCGGAAGAGGCGTATCTTGGTTCTGAATATATTGCGGATGTACGTGAATATGTAAAGTCAAGTATCCGGGATATAAACCTGCATTATCCGGATCCGTTCTATAATACAGCAATAATCGGTTTGTACAGGTTGAAAGAGTTTGTGGAAGAAACCGGATAATTCGGTATTGATATCCTGACAGTACTGTAATCGACTTTGACAATCTGTTTTTGACCCTTATGTCTGAAATCCGTATATTTGCCATACTGAAATACTCTACTCAATTATAAACTACTGTCGGTACGCTTTGTCTGTGATAGATAGGGCATACTTTTTTCAAATCAGCCATACTTATAGATATGATGCATTTAACTGTAGTGATAGAGTAGAACTTTGTCTGGTTACACAAGAATGGTTATCAATTGCTTAACAGGTTTGGATAACGTAGCTAAGAATAGAAAAGGAGCACTAGTCTTGAATCCGTAAGCACTGTTTGTTCTGTAGAGACAAAGTGGCGGCTGAGAATATGGCTATAATCTGCTCCTTGCTTGGCTCATGTAAGGAACGTGGTGTCAATCCCAGAGAGTGGCTGAATGATGTGATAGGCAGACTCCCTTATTATCTGGCTCCCAAATCAGACAGAGACTTGAGGGAGCTGCTGCCGGATGTGTGGAGAAAATAATCGGGACAGTTCCGGGAAAATGCAGGAATAAACGGGAAAAAGCGAGACTGACACTCAATAACAACCCTGAGATAAGTTAGTATATGAAAATTGAGATGCACTTACAATGGAGGGCATCCCACTGAAAAATCGAATGCACAAGATGTAGTTGAGCAGTCGCTTACCGTTTAATAATGTAATAAATGTACTAGAAAATGTAACGTAGGTATCAACATATGTTACAAATAGCAAAATATTTGTATCGTTATAATTTGGGTTGTTTAGTATTAATTATTTCCTTTGCACAAAATAACATTTATTGTTTAACCTATTCAAAATAATAGCATATGAAAACATAAAAAGAACCTTAATGAGTCTACACTTTGATTTAACATTTTAATTCAATTAAAACTTTTTTTTATGAAATGCACAACTTATTATTTTAGGCCTTTGGGGCTATTATTGTTACTCTGCCTGATACCTCTGTGCAGTATTGCTCAGAATATCATGGTAAAGGGTATTGTGAAAGATAATTTCGGTGAACCGGTTATTGGCGCCAACGTAACAGAAAAAGGAACAACCAATGGTATGATAACCGATTTGGACGGAAACTTCTCGTTGACTGTACAGAAAAACGCAACTTTAGTAATTTCTTATATCGGATATGTAACACAAGAAATTGCCGTTAAAGGAAATGCAAATCTCAACATTACATTAAAAGAAGACTCCAAAGCATTGGAGGAAGTGGTTGTTATCGGTTACGGTACAGCGCGAAAATCAGATGTAACAGGTTCTATTGCATCAGTAGGTGGCGATAAACTACGCGAAATGCCGGCAACGAATATCACATACGCTTTACAAAATCGTATAGCCGGTGTGGATATGGCACAGACATCCTCACAACCTGGTGCTACGATGCAGATTCGTATCCGCGGTACCCGTTCTCTGACAGCTTCCAACGACCCGTTAGTTGTATTGGACGGTATTCCTTTCATGGGAAACTTGTCTGATATCAACCCCGGTGACATTAAAAGTATGGATATTCTGAAGGATGCTTCTTCTACAGCCATTTACGGTTCACGCGGTGCTAATGGTGTTATTTTAATCACAACAAACAAAGGTACACAAGGTACTCCTGCCAAGTTTACGTATAATGGCTATGTAGGCGCCAAGACCGTATTCTCCAAATATCCGATGATGGACGGCAAGAAGTTTGCTGAAATGCGTAAATATGCAGGCAAATTCGAGAATTCATTAGATGAATCAGATGATGTAAACACAGACTGGCAGGACTTGATGTTCCGTACCGGTATGGTTACTAGTCATGATGTAAATGTAGCCGGTGGCACGAATAATGGTAGCTACAGTTTTGGCGCCGCCTATTATAAGGATCAAGGCGTAGTTCCCACCCAGAATTACACTCGCTATTCAGTTCGCGGCTCATTCGACCAAGGCGTAGGTAAATATTTCCGTTTCGGATTAGCTACAAACACTAATTATAATGTAACAAAAGGTCAAAATATCGGTCTTTACAACACACTGGCAACTTCTCCGATTGCCAATCCGTACAACGAAGACGGAAGCCTGAAGAGAACCGTAAAACTCAACAGCCAGGACGAACATTTCGTTATAACACGCGATGTTGTAGAAAGCCTTGAAGATACGTGGCTGAACGAACAGATAGGTTTCGGTACTTACAATAATCTTTTTGCCGAGGTACAATGCCCATGGATTAAAGGTTTGAAGTACCGCGTTAATTTAGGCTTGAATTACCGCTCTACTAAAGGTGGAACATTTCAAGGTGAAGGTGTAAACAGTACAACAGTCGACGCTCCTTCTACAGCCTCTTTGACACACACTGAAACAACCAACTGGGCTATAGAAAATATGATAACCTATGACCGTACATTTGGTAAGCATCAACTGAATGTGGTAGGTATGTACTCAGCTGAAGAAACTGTTTACACAAAATCTAACATTGCAGCATTGGACATTCCAGCAGGATACTTGCAATACTATAATTTAGGTCGTGCAGAAGGTGCTATCACCGTCAATCCGGACAATTGGAATTATCAGAAAAGCGGTTTGATGTCGTATATGGGACGTGTCATGTATACATACGACAACCGTTACATGTTTATGGCAACTGTACGTTCTGATGCATCTTCACGCTTGGCCAAAGGCCACCAGTGGCACACTTATCCTGCCGTATCCGCGGGTTGGAATATCAGACAGGAATCATTTATGGATGGCATCGAATGGCTGGATATCCTGAAAGTACGCGTAGGTTACGGACAAACCTCCAACCAGGCCGTAGATCCGTATTCTACTTGGGGAAAATTGTCTACCCGTCCTTACAACTTCGGTCCTACAGGCTATGCTACAGGTTATTATGTTTCCGCATTGCCTAACTACGAATTAGGTTGGGAGTACTCTTCAACTTGGAACTTCGGTCTTGATTTCACATTATTCGGCGGTCGTCTGTCCGGTACATTAGAATACTACACACAGAAGACATCTGATTTGCTCCAAAATGTCAACTTACCTTCAACAGCCGGTGTAAGTAACTACATGGGTAATGTTGGAAAGACTGAAAATAAAGGTTTTGAACTTACCTTGAATGGAACCATCCTCGACAACTATAACGGTTGGACGTGGGATGCCAGCATCAACCTCGCCGCTAACCGCAACAAACTGACCGAACTTGCTTCGGGAGCCGACCGCGATGAAGGCAATAGCTGGTTTGTGGGTCATCCTATTGATGCAATCTATGATTACGAAAAGATAGGCTTATGGCAAGAAGGCGATCCTTATCTTGATATCTTGGAACCGGGTGGAAACGTTGGTATGATTAAAGTGAAATATACCGGTGAATACAATGAAGACGGTACGCCTGTACGCCAGATTGGTCCTGACGACCGCCAAATCATCAGTTTAGAGCCTAAATTCACAGGTGGTTTCAGTACGCGCGTTGCTTATAAAGGCTTCGATTTGAATGTTATCACAGCATTCAGATACGGCGGCAAACTGATTAGTACATTACATCACGCCGGCGGTTATCTGAACATGCTGACAGGTCGTCGTGGTAACGTAGATGTAGACTATTGGACCGAAGAAAACACCGATGCCAAATATCCGAAACCGGGCGGCATTCAGAGTGGTGATAATCCTAAATACGGTAGTACATTAGGTTTCTTCGACGGCTCCTACTGGAAAGTCCGCAACATCTCTTTAGGTTATAAATTCGATCATCATAAATGGTTAAAGGACTTCGGTATCCAAAGTTTGCGCGCTTACGTGACAATACAGAATCCG
Organism: Bacteroides eggerthii; assembly: GCF_025146565.1. Taxonomy (NCBI): domain Bacteria; kingdom Pseudomonadati; phylum Bacteroidota; class Bacteroidia; order Bacteroidales; family Bacteroidaceae; genus Bacteroides; species Bacteroides eggerthii. The sequence goes on from NZ_CP102258.1 coordinate 3,587,738, forward strand.
TTCGTTATCTGTTCTCCTTTCCACAAGGAAACAGGTCTAGATCCGGAAACCAACTCTTATGGAAATGAAAATTCAGCTACGGCCGCCTTCCAAAGACGTTTCTTGACAGTAGGAACAAATTCTCCTTCCACACGTAATTATTTATTCGGCATTAACTTGACATTCTAATTAAGCTTTGAAAAACTATGAAACCAATATTAACAAATATAAGAGTTCTAGGAACTACGGCACTGGCACTGATCTTTGCAACTTCTTGCTCGGATATTCTAGACGAACAGCCACGTAGTATTTATGAACCTACTTTCTTCCAAACAGAACGAGGTGTAGAAGGTGGTATAACCGCCATGTATTCGAATTTGCGTAATCTCTACGGACAGGCTTATTATTACAACGCTTGCCTGACAGGTACGGACGAAGCTACTTGGGGACAATCGGCCGACGGTAACTTCAAAGACGCAGACCTGTCTGGGGTGGGAAGTCTGACTGCAAGTAGTAGCCGTTCAGATGCCCTGTGGGGAAGTACTTTCCCAAATATCAATACCGCTAACGGCATAATCGAGAATGGAACAGCTGTAGGCGTTTCAGCACCTTTGCTTGCCGAAGCACATTTCTTCCGCGGTATGGACTATTTCATGTTAGTGCAAACATTCGGTGGCGTCCCTCTGGATCTAGGTGCAGGCGAATTGAAGTTCAACACTTCCACTTCCCGTACATCAATGCGCAACACAGTTCCCGAAGTATATACCAAAGCTATTTTCCCTGATTTGAAAACGGCTGTTGCCGATTTACCGGACAATCCTCGTGTAACAGGTGGAGTAACTAAAACCGTAGCGCGCTTGTACTTGTCTAAAGCATACTTGACGTACGGTTGGTGGTTGGAAAACCCCAATGATATTCCAACATATCCGGAATGTGAACGTACAGACCCTGACGGACACGATGCAGCATGGTATTATCAGCAAGCTTATGATATTGCAACTGAAGCTATTGACAATCCTGGCCCATATGGTTTGATGGAAAGTTTCTACCAAGTTAACGCCGGCCCATACGATCGTAACAAAGAAATTTTGCTGTATGCCGATCATACTCAAGAAGATGAGTATTACAATGGTGGTAGCATATTTAGTGATAATAATTCAGGGGGTGCTCCTAATAATTTTGCAGGTTGGATGATGAATTGGAACTACACAGACATCCAAGCTAAAGACAAAGATGGTAATACTATTTCACCCGTAATTCGTGTCGCAGAACAAGCCTATGGCCGCCCATGGACTCGTATGGCTCCTCCTCATGGTGTATTCACAAAAACGTTTAAGGATAAAGCCAAAGATTCCCGCTACGACGGAACATTTACAACTGTTTACCGCGGTAACTGGTCTACAAATGGAAAAGATTGGACAACTGTTATAGGAGCTAATGACATGGAAGTAACTGAAGGAGAACCGTTATTAAAGTTCCTCTCTGAAGATGATCCTAGCATACAATATCCTCCCGCTTATGACCCAACGTACGAAGGCGAAGACAAAACTACAAGGTTTGCAGGAAAGAGCAACACTGGAGCAGGAGTTATAGTAGGATACAGTTATTATGTAATGGGACCCAGTGCAATCAGCCGCCGCGTATATCCAGGTCTTTGGAAACTCGGTCCCTATCGTACAGATAACGGCGACGGGCCAGGTATACCAAATGCAGGTAGTACACGTCCATACAATATTGCCAAGTTCTCCGAGCTTTACCTTATTGCAGCAGAAGCGGCAGTAAAAGGTGCAACAACTAAGCCTGATAAGAATGCGCGTGAATTAGTTAATGTTTTACGCGATCGTGCTGGAAAATGGACATTCAGTAATGCAGAAAACAAAGAAATGGACGAGGACTATGGTTCTCAATTAACAGCTGAAACTCCGGCAACAATTGACATCAATTTCATCCTAGATGAACGTTCACGTGAATACTTCGGTGAAGGTTATCGTTGGTTCGATCTTGTTCGTACACAAAAATGGAACGAATATGCCGACGAATATCAGATTTGCGGAACGGAGAAAGGAGATCGCGAAATCAAGACTTACACTCGTACCATCAAACCCGGACATTATCTGCGCCCGATCCCGCAAGGACAACTTGACGGTATGGAAATGAGTGCTGACGAAAAGAAGAACTATCAAAATCCCGAATATAGATAAATTGTCTTATTTAGGGTAAGTTAGCAATAGGTATTCATCAGAACCGTTTGTAGATGTCCCAAGGTATCTGCAAGCGGTTTTTTTGTAAAATATTCATATTATGAGAAATAGTAGTTTTTGTATTATTCTATTTTTAGCAAGTATCTGTTGGGAGCTACCTGTAAAAGCTGCAGAACGTTTCATAGCCAATGATGCTGTCGGTTTCAAATGGATACAAAAAGAGAAATCTTATCCGATACTGATAGATAGCGAGGAACATAAAGGAGTGCTTCGCGCCATTACTAATCTGCAAACAGATGCACACGCTGTAACCGGTGTAACCCCAAAAATAACAAACTCCATAACTGACAAGCAGCTATTGATTATCGGTTCAATTGACCGTAGTAGCTGGATAAAGCAACTGATGTCATCGGGAAAAATCCCGGCCGATGAATTAAAAGGGAAGCATGAAAAGTATATCCTATGCACAATCAAACAACCATTTGAAGGAGTGGAAGAAGCTGTAGTAATTGCAGGCAGCGACAAGCGAGGCACTATCTATGGTATCTATGAGCTGTCTTCTCAAATAGGTGTATCCCCCTGGTACTATTGGGCAGACGTTCCCGTAAAACACAGCGACAATATCTCAATTCTTCCGGGTAGCTATACAGACGGAGAACCTGCCATAGAATATCGGGGTATTTTCCTGAATGATGAATGGCCGTCATTAGGCAACTGGGCACAAAAGGCATTCGGCGGTTTCAATAGCCGGTTCTATGAAAAAGTATTTGAACTCATACTCCGCCTGAGAGGAAACTTCATGTGGCCTGCCATGTGGAACAGCGCCTTCTACGACGATGATGCACAAAACGGAGTACTGGCAGACGAAATGGGAATCGTAATGGGAACTTCCCACCACGAACCTATGGGATTAGCTCAACAAGACTGGAAGCGTCGCGGAACAGGCGCCTGGGATTATACCCAAAATGCCACCGTACTCCGGGATTTCTGGACAAAAGGAATGGAACGTTGTAAAGATTGGGAGTCTGTAATTACCATAGGTATGCGCGGAGATGGCGATATGCCGATGAGCAAAGATGCCAATATTGATCTATTACAGAATATTGTCAAAGACCAACGTAAAATCATAACTAAAGTTACAGGCAAGAAGATTTCCGCAACTCCTCAAGTATGGGCACTATATAAAGAAGTACAAGAGTATTACGACAAGGGGATGCGTGTCCCTGATGACATCACATTATTGCTTTGCGATGACAATTGGGGCAATGTAAGAAAACTGCCTTCATTAACAGATAAACCCCGTAAAGGTGGCTATGGTATGTATTACCACTTTGACTATGTAGGTGGCCCCAGAAACTACAAATGGCTGAACTGCAACCAGGTAGAGCGCGTATGGGAACAAATGAACCTTTGCTATGAATACGGCGTCAAGAAGCTTTGGATTGTAAATGTAGGTGATTTGAAGCCTATGGAATACCCTATCCAGTTTTTCCTTGATATGGCTTGGCGGCCTGAAGCATTCACTCCTACGAATATATTCGACCATACCATAGCCTTTGCAGCACAGCAGTTCGGCGAGGAACATGCCGAAGAAATAGCGGACATCATCAAGCTCTACAGTAAATATGCACGTAGAGTCACTCCCGAACTTCTGAATGCAAAAACATATCAGTTCAACTATGACGAGTGGCCTACTGTCGTCAGGGAGTGGAACAACTTGGAGCTTCGTGCCTTGAGAGTCTATCAGGAGCTTGATCCCCGTTGGTACGATGCTTACGAAGAACTCGTCCTGTTCCCTATTCAGGCTATGCAGAATGTCTACGAGATGTACTACTCCGTAGCCATGAACGCTAAAGCTGAATCCCCGGCCGAAATCAACCGTTGGGCGAAGCGCATCGAGGAATTGTATAAGAGAGATTCCTTACTATGCTCCCATTATCATCATGAGATTGCAAACGGGAAATGGGATCATATGATGGATCAGGTACATATCGGGTACACCTATTGGCAACAACCGGAAACACAAATTATGCCTAAAGTGAGAAAATCCGAAGGCACAGCTTACCTTTGCCATAAGGAAGCCGACGGATATATTTCTATAGAGGCCGGAAATTTCAAAACCAATCACAAAGCCACCGTCATCCCCGACCTCGGCAAGACAGAATGTGCCGTCACCACTTTACCCGCTTCCGCAACTCCGGACAATGCTTATGTAGAGTACGAACTCAAGACCGTATCTTCGGGTACGGCAAAACTAAGTATTTTGCTTGCCCCTACCCTCAACTTCAATGCAAACAAGGGACTATGTTTTGCTATTAGTGTAGACGGCAGTCAGGAACAGATCATTAATTTCAACGGCCATTATGACGGAAGGCTCGGACCATGGCAGGCCGCCAGCATTATCAAGACAAATACGAAAGTCGATTTCGGGAAAGCCGGCAGACACATCCTTCGTTTCAGATTTGTAGATCCGGGTATCGTTATGGAGAAAATTCTTATAGACTTCGGTGGTCTAAGACCAGCATACCTCGGGGCTCCCTCCTCTAAACTAATTAAATAAATACCTATATGAGAGACATTAAAACACTTACTATTATCCTTTTTTCCATTCTGACATTTTCGGCATGTTATACTCCCGAACCCGCAGACCAGGATGGAACCATGCTTTGGCTCGCAAACGGACGCAGCTACGAAGACGTGCTCAACTCCGTCGTAACCAAAATCGACAGTAGCCTTGCCAAAGAAGAATACCATATTTATGACACCGACGGTAAACGCTATGTCAACGGTGGCTCGCAAGCTGCCATCCGTTACGGAGTGTATGCCCTCCAAAGGGCGGAAGTCCTCGGTAAAGCGGCCCCCGGCCTGGATATTCACGAGAAGCCCTATTATGAGTACCGTATTCTCAACCACTGGGATAATCTTGACGACACTGTAGAAAGGGGGTATGCCGGATTATCCATGTGGGAATGGACAGCAAACGAGATTCCGGTAGAGAGAATCCGCCACTATGGTGAGCTCTGCTCTTCCGTAGGATTAAATGGGGCTGTGCTCAATAATGTCAATGCCAATCCCCTCATCCTCGACAAAGAGCATATCGAAAGAGTAGCCCAAATTGCCACCATACTCAGAGAGTATGGCATAACGACCTATCTCTCGATAAAATGGACAAGTCCTATCACTCTCGGCGGACTAAAATCCGGGGATCCTCTCGACCCTAAAGTCCGTCAGTGGTGGAAAGACAAAGCGGCAGAAATTTACACAGCCATTCCCGATTTCGGCGGTTTTCTCGTGAAAGCCAACTCCGAAGGACAGGCTGGTCCGCAAGATTATGGCCGCACCCATGCCGATGGCGCAAACATGCTTGCCGAAGCAGTAGCTCCTTATGGTGGAATCATCATGTGGAGAGCTTTTGTCTATAGTCCTACCAGTAGCGACAGGGCCAATCAGGCCGTAGAAGAATTCAAATCCCTTGACGGATTATTTGCAGACAATGTAATAATCCAGATCAAGAACGGTCCTATTGATTTCCAGCCACGCGAACCCTTCAGCCCTCTATTCGGACAGTTGTACAAAACTCCTATGATGATGGAGTTTCAAATCACCCAAGAATATCTTGGCTTCTCCAATCATCTTGTCTATCATGGCACTACTTATGAAGAATGTCTAGACAGTGATACGTATAGGGACGGAAAAGGTTCTACAGTAGCCAAAATGGTAAAAGCGATCGCAGGTGTAGCAAATACCGGTCAGGATCCTAATTTTTGCGGCTACATCTTCGCTCAGTCCAACTGGTATGCTTTCGGTCGTCTTGCCTGGGATCCCACGTTGAGTGCCGAACAGATTGCAGATGAATGGGTACGTCAGACATTCATCAAACCCAAGAATATGACCACCGAAACTTATGAAGAAAAGTTTCTTGACCCTGTCAAAGATGTAATGATGAGCTCCCGCGAGACAGCCGTAAATTACATGATGCCACTTGGATTCCATCATATATTTGGCGGTTCGCATTATGGGCCGGGACCATGGGAAAATAGTATAAGACGTCCCGACTGGTCGCCTATATTCTATCATAAAGCAGACAAAGACGGAGTGGGATTTGACCGCACACGCAACGGTTCTGCTAATGTAGACCAATACCATGAACCGCTGGCTTCACAATTCAATTCACTGGAAACCTGTCCTGAAAATCTTCTTCTTTGGTTCCACCATCTTCCATGGAACTATAAACTTTCTTCAGGTAGAGAACTTTGGGACGAGATATGCCTGCATTATGACAAAGGTATCTCGCAAGTTGAGGGATACCAAAAAACATGGGCAAAGCTCAAGCCCTATGTCAGTGAAAGCATATTTAATGAGGTATCCGAAAAGCTGAATATTCAGAAGAATGATGCCGAATGGTGGAGAGACGCTTGTGTAGGTTATTTCCAAACTTTCTCCAACAAAGAGCTGCCTGCAGGTGTAAGACCTCTGAACACCCCCATTGATTCCCTAATGAACAGCAGAGTGAAATCCAATCGTTACGGTATGCCTTACCATGATAAGAATCACAAGCCTATCATTATCAAACGTAGTTAAAAACATTTTACCCATGTACAGAACATCCTGTGCATGGGTCTTTTTAAATAGTTAAGTAAATACATCTTTGTTCACACACTTTTCTTTTGCGAAAAAATGAGAGATACAATCATAATGTTAATTACATAATGACTGAAAAAGTTTATTTCTATTTTTTGTTTCCACCGGTGGAAACAAAATGTGCTTGCTGTTGTTTATACTGCATATATGATGAAAGTCATATTGTTTCAAATAAATTGCATACCGGTTCTTTGTGAAAATCACCGGTATTTGTTAAATCAGAAAGACGGTAGAAGTCAGCGGATTCCTATCGTCTTTTCATTAACAGTAAGCCACAGGCTCTCACAAGGATTACCAGCAAGCACTCGCCAGTTTAAGTTTTGTTTTTTTGCTCTTGTCCGGTATGAGTCATGCATCCGACCGGTACGAACAGAACGAATGATCCTCGCCCGAGATACCTATCAACCCATTCTTGCGCTGTACGCAGATCTTGTTCTCACGTGCCAGCCATCTGACAGCAAGCGCGGTGCTCTCAACGCTCAGATTCAACTTTCTGGCAAGTTCGGGGATGGAAATCTCCTCTCCCCGGTTCCATTCATGGCCTGCCAGACTTTTCCGGCATTAAACCCGATGATATTCTTATCCATAATGGTTTTTATTGTAAGCGCCTGAAGTAAGTACATCTCCTACTCTTCATTTTCCTTGCTTACTTTTGCTGCAAAAAAAATAATATCCTATGATGCAGCGACGTAAACATATGATGAGCAGAGAAAAATTTATCTCCATTCTTTTCCGTCAGCAGCAGAGTGGTTTGTCCATTGCTGATTTTTGTGAGAATGAAGGTTATAGCCATAGCAGATTCTATCTTTGGAAACAAAAATACGGTATTACGGAGCGGGAGTTATTGGCCGAAGCAGTAAGTGTAGAACCAGACAATAAAAATCCTTCTGGATTAGAATATATAAATAGAACCACTTGATGATTGTAATAAATGCTGAGTACTTCCAGAAGATCAGGTTCTGACGTAAGATCTGGATATAAAGGATCTATAAGATATTGTAGATATTCCACCGGCACCGGCAACTGTTGTAGGATTGGCAGATATAGAAGGAGTTCCCCATGAACCGTAACTACCATCTGAATAAGAGTTCACAGCCTGACTAACATTAGCGCTAGATGCTGAACTAGATTTACCATTCATTGTAACGGTTAATGAAACAACAGCTACGGTAGTTTGACTCGATGCAGTTGTACCCTTAGATCCTGTATTAGCTAAACCGGATGAAGCATTTACGGTTGCTGTTCCTGAAGTTCTGTTAAATGATGGAGTTCCGCCGGATGTTAACGTCGTTGTTTTTCCGGATGTCAATATACAGTTTGTTCGTAAGAGTAACTAGGCGACGAATTATCTCCGGCGGCTGAATAGCAGAATAACTCAAAGAATCTACTACCGGATTCATAGTAATTTTGTTTATGAATTATACTAACTGTTTCGTTGGGACTTTTATCTTAGAATTGTATAACAGTTCTGAAAAAAGCGTATTCAGATTCAGAAGGCCATTAATAGTTGTTTTTTATATATCCCGGTTCTATTATTTGTTATTCGCCGTTCTCAGAACTTTCCGGTTTATATAGGATAATAAAAAAGCCGGAACTTAGTCCGGCTAATTTAAAGATGTTTGATAAAGTACTGAAAGTCTATTGAACAGGACAAATGCCATACAAAGTGGCGCCTGTTACTTTTGTTGCCAAATTCCAATTGACTCCGTCAGTAGAATAAGCAATACTTCCACTGCTTCCTACCGCCACAAACTTTTCATTCTCATAAGTGACGTCATAGAGTGAATAACCTCCTGTTGTACTCCAATTCACTCCGTCAGTAGAAGAGGCGATTTTCCCATTATCACTTACTGCCACGAATTTCCCATTACCAAAAGCAATGTCGGTAACTTTCATCGCATCATTGATAATTCCGCCATTACTCCAATTTACTCCATCATAAGATATATCCGAATATGATGGATTGTTGGCGGTATTTCTATTCCGGACTTTTACATACTTTCCATTTCCATGAGCTATTCCGGTATTAAAACTTTCCGTTTCAAAGACATTCCAGTTTTCTCCATTATCAGACTTTCCACAATATCCGCCTCCGGATTGACCGTCCAAAAGGTAAAAACTTCCATTCAAGAAGACAATCCTACCCCATGTAGGGGCTGAAGTGAGGGGAGTCTCAACACATACCGGAGTCCAATTCGTCCCATCAGAGGAGACATGGACACCACCTCTGCTTGAGGTTATGAATTTGCCATTTCCAAAAACTACGCCATTTCCATTATTATACCCGGATATATCAGGTAATACTTTAGGTGCATCCCAATTCATGCCATCGACAGAGGTTGTATAATATCCATCTGCCCAACTACTTAAACTACTATTTCCCACTGCTACATACCTCCCATTCCCATGTGCTACAGCATTCCATATTCCACTTCCTATAAGTGCCATATTATTATCTCCTACAATTATAAATTCATTATTCCATTTAATTATCCCGTCTGTTGATATTGGCTTTTGTGGTTCTTGTGGATTCTCCGGTTCTACAGGAGTTCCAGGTTCCTGCGGTTCTTCGGGTTGTTCTGTTGGTGGAACAAGCGGTTCTTCCGGAATAACAGGTTCATCCTTCTCACAGGATGCAAACACACAAAGCCCCAATACGATACAAAATAATCTGATTTTCATGATTTTACTTTTAATTTCTACATTTTTAATGCAAAAATACCAATTCTAATGTTATATTTCACAAGTCAAAAACTTAAAATAAGTAAAATCAGATTTCTATTCTCTCAATATATCCGTTGCTTCCACAAACGATAAATCCTGTCAGTCCCCTTTCCTGACTGCATGTGAAAAGGATAGTGTTTCCTGATTCTTCCTGGGTGAACATATCGTATTCCGTTCTTTCATTCCCGGTATTTTTTCCGACATTGATTTCTACATATTCAGGCATTCCACTTCTGTCTATGGAATTGAAATTATCTCCCGAATGCCATTCTACGGAAAATCCGACCTCTTCCGTTGCTCCCGATTCTTTTCCGTTGATGATTTTCTTTTTCAGGGAAGATACATTCACCCGCTGTTTTCCACCCGCTGCCGGAACAGACATGGAATCAGTATCTATGGAGAATACATATTCCCATGTTATTATTCCCGCTTCCTGGTATACTTCAACTTCATCCCAGCTTTCTTCATTGGATGCGGTAACGACAACGCTTCTTTCCCCGCCTGTATTCTCTACCGCTGTCAGTATGTTTTCCGATAACGACCAACCATTACTATGTGCGGGTATACTGAAAATAGGTGTTGCGGAGTCATCAATATCTTCCTTACTGCCTGAATCCCATTCTCTGATACCTTTTCTTTCCGCTGTTCCCGATAATAAGGATGTACCACCTGTTGCACCTATTCTTACAGGATCAGCTGATACATCAATAGTCCAGTCTTCCCAGGAATCCGAATAAGAGTTCGCAGCCTGTTCAACATTGGTGTTCCCGGAGGTTATTGATTTACCATTCATAGAGACAGTCAAAGTTACAGTAGCTACAGTAGTCCGACTGGATTGTGCAGTACCTTTTGAACCGATTTTAGCACTACCGGAAGACGAATCAATTTCCGCAGTTCCCGAAATTCTATTAAAAGATAAAGTTCCGCCGGATGTAAGTGTCGTAGTTCTTCCCGATACCCAATGGACAACCTGATGATATGTATAACTTGGCGACACAGTTCCCCCGGCGGCCGGAATAACAGGATAAGAGAAAGCATCTACAACCGGATTATTATAGCTACTGATAGAGTCCGCATCTTGATAATGAGTTACTGTAAGCGTCTTTTTAGGATCTGAACCAAAAGATTCTGATTGAGTCCATGTAATAGTACCACTCGGATTAGTTGTTCCAGTATTAGCTCCGTAGCTAATAGTATCACTCGCGGCGGTCCATGTTCCAGAACCAGAATTACTAGAAGTATAAGCTACATTAGTTTGTGACCCCTCTACATAGACACGATTACCTGCATTACTGTAACTGAACTGTCTCTTGTATGAAGTCACTGTGAATTTCTGTGAACCTCCCGCCGCGGATATAGTTGCTGTCGTAGGAGTTACAGAGAAAGTATATTCCCAGTCAAGACGCTCGATATGGTCTTCGGGAACAAGCTGGTCGGTCGCATAGGCATAACCCTTTTTTATATACAAACCAGCTGACTCGATTTGGCTTCTTGTAGGACACATTGTAGTATCTCCAGTGAAAGATTCTGCCTTTAGTGTATTACAGAAGTCCTTTGTCGCTATTCTAAAATATTGTGCCATTATATAAAGTATATTATAATTACAATTTAACTTGGTAATAGGACTATAGTGTATCATCCAAGGCATTTCCACAGCAGATATTCTTATGATTACTGCTGTTAAAAGGATTAAGAAAACCGTCATGCTCCCCACACAACGGTTTTCAATACACACTATAGTCCGGAATTTACTTCATTCCATATGTCCACTTTATCAGACCTGTACTCTCAATATGGCAGATACCGGGCTAATGTCCAGAGAAGCGTTCTTAATCCTGCTTGCCCCTAGAATCTTGGCACTCCTCCGGTATGCGTCCAGAAAATCGGTTTGTCTTATATGATAGGGATATATGCAGCCCGGAATCATAGGAAAAGGGCTGGGCATCCAAAAGCCGTTATATCCATGGGCGGTCATCATGAATGCGTCCGCGTCCATTATATCTTTTGTCGGGTCAGCATTGTAGGGGGTATAGTCAAATCCCCGGTGGAAGAACATCGCCACCGCATTACCGATTGTGTACAGCTCGAACCTGACTTTATCCTTGCCTGCGTAACTGTCCAGATCTGCCTGTACCGATGCTTCAACCGTATCCTTGTCCATTGCCAGAAGGTCATACACCTTGCCGGCTACAAATATTTTCTTATCTATTATTTGCCTATTATTGGGAATATTCTTGTTCATACATTAATTTTTTATTTGTTAATTATTACATTCTTATCCGGCGAGAGCATAACTTCCCCATTGATTAGCCATAACATTTGCCATCTTCGGAATATTTCTCAATTTCTCTCCGGTGCATCAGAATATTATCTGCATTAAGATACGATCCGAATAGCATCTCAGGCCTATATGCTCCACTGTCTGCCCCGTCTCTTCAAACAGCTGGAATTTATAGAACCTGATGAAGCTCGTGATATCGGAATAGAAATTCTTCCCGGCAAATTTTAGCGGATGTATCATCGGATATCCACCGACAGCTTGAAGTTGGAATGCTCCTATTCCCACCCCGGTTATCAAGGCCATGTCCGAATCGTAGATAATCGGTTTGTCGGGATCATAGTTGAAGTCCCTGACAAAGAACATTCTGACCTCCTTCTCGCTGATTTCCTTTATTCTGAACTGTGCCATTCCAGAGGTGTATTCGTCCAATGATTCCTGTACCCGTGATTCCATTTCTTCAATGCTCATGTTTGTATTGAGCACCTCTCCGTTTGCTATAAAATAGTTTTTCATAATGATTTAGGTTTAGTTTTCTGTGATGTGATTGTTAATGTTATGCCCAATTCCCTTTTCAGATAAGAGACAAGGCCGGAATAGGCGTCAATCCGTTTTCTTTCTCTATGTATGATTGATAAAGCCTCTTGTAGGGTCAGATTGATGCAGAGACCGGTTTTAAAAGCGTCTCCATATTTCTGTCGGAGCGCTTCTATGTCTCTTTGGTATTTTTCAGGGATAGGTTCGGATGATATTGCTTTTTCGATGACATCAGGTGCGGTAACAGTTTCCTGACGATTGGGCATAGGCTCCCGCTCAAGTCCCAATAGTTGGTTTATGAACTCTTTAAACATATTGCTTTATGCTATTTATGTTTCAGATATTAGGCGTTGGCAGGCTGTGAATGGCGTTTTAGCGATTTGGAAGAGAAAAAAATAAAAGGGCGCCGTCCATTTCCCTGGTCATTCTCTTTGCCTTTTCCCGGCTATGGCAATTTATATTCCAGGTATTCATTCGGCGCCCTTCATTGTGAGTATTTGTTTCTTCGATAATAAGGCTTTGGGAAGATATGAGACGGAGAGAGACTGTATACCTTATATATAATAGCGCTCCAGACATGAAAAACGCGCGCCATTTCCAGCCATACCCTAATCTGTGTAATAAGAACATGTTCCAGTGAGCATGTCCGATTGATTAATCAAACCTAATTTTTTTAAACAATGAAGACCAATAAGAAAGAAATCGTGAGGAAATCAGAACTCCTCGCACAGATCAGAGCCGACCTCAAGGCATGGGAGGAGGCCGAACCGGACTTTGACGACAACTACTTCGACGAGTCGGACGTGATGTCATACTATGAGTTCCTGACCGACAGATACCGGGACGAGTGGATAATAATTGACGATACCAAGGAAGGAGGAGGCGATGAGGGAACTGTTTGACATCACTCCCCATTCCACAGGTCCGGGTTTCAGAATGGGGCTCAAGACCGGGGAGATAGATGTTCCTGACGAGAGCGGTGGATATATCGTCAGTTCGGGTATGGGTTCGGGAAAGACAGAAAGCATAAAGAGCCTTATCCGCCACAAACATGATGAGGGTATCCTATATTGCGTAGATACCAGAGATGAACTGGAAAAGATGTTCGGCTGGATAGTGGAGAACCTTGTGGTGGAGGGACTCATGAAAATGGAGGATGTGATGATCATATCCAGTGATCCCGGAAGAGCCGATTTCTTAGGGCAATATAGGGACAACCCCGAAGTGCTCATGGAAAAGAAAGTGATTCTGATTACCCATGTACGCTTCTGGACGGACCTGATAAACCATTTCCTCATCTATAAGCCCGGGAAAGAGGTGGACCCGTTTGACGGCGATTTCAGGGCGTTGATGAGAAGGGATGATTTGAGGCGTTATATCATATTCGACGAGACGCCGACCTTCATCAATCCCTTTGTGGAGTTTGACAGAAGCATACTCGGGATATTCGGAAAGACCGATGAAGACGGTAACATCACCTGCAAGTCCCCTGAAGAGCTGAACCGGTATTATGATCTCTTCATCAGGGGCGGAAGGAATGACCTCTTCAATCAGGCCTACAGGATCAACAGGATAAAGCGTGACGTGGTGCTGGGGCTGATTCCGAAGTATTATGACTCATGGATGATGTCCGATACCGACAAGGTGGGGATTACATTCTATCCGGTTGACCTCTGTCCTGAAGGCATGACGATCTCCACGCATATACTCATATTCGAGGGAGCGGGCAATATCCTTTTCAGAGGCTCCACACGCTTCACCCTTCTGGATACTGAAAACAAGTACAATACCGTAACGGAGTTCAGGAAGATGGATTTCGGACTGTCCAGAAAGTATTTTGACGAGGTGAGGTTTGGTGAGTTCGTCAAGAGGACAAGCAGACTGATAGACAAGCCTTCCCTGATTGTATGCTGGAAGGACATAAACGGTGACGATGACGGGCCGGGAAAGTCAGGATATGCGGAACGTTTCAGAAGACTGTTGGTAGCAGAAGGTGTTGGCCCGGATCTGTTCACCGTCACCTATTATGGAGCGACCGACAACAAGAGCACCAATTCATACAGGGATATTGAACAGATCTTCCTATGCGGTGACTGGAATCTGCCCAATACCGAATCAGCCAGAATCCGGAGGGCTTATGGTACCACTACTGACTCGCACAGTCAGAAGGACTGGTATTTCTCACAGCTCATAACGAGGATAGGCATCAGGAAGCATATCGAGGGTGAAGTATATACGGTCTGGTACACGGATGATTTTGACGGGAGGTTCATAGAGAGAATGGACGCCTACTTCAATGAGAACAGGGTCATTGGCAGAAAATCCGTATCCAACACTGACTGGGAGAAGAGGCTGGACGGAATGAGGATCAGAAGCAACATTAAAGAGGAGATCAGACTATTGGCCAGGTATGACAAGGATATGCAGAGGGCTATAACCATGGATAGTGAATATACGAAGGAGGTTACTTTTGCCTATCTGGAAGAGATACTGGGCATAAAGAGGTCGGCCAGGGAGAGACGTTATTATAGGAAGCTGATTGAAACCCTGGGTAAACTTGGAATCACCCTGGTTATACAATGATACTTCCGTCCGTATGATAAGCTAAGACAAATATTTACTTACCCGTACTTTTTTGATGGACATACTAATATATATAGAGAATAAAAAAAGTACGGGTAATATAGTAAATGAAGGGGTTATGGAATAGAGAGTGAAGAAAGAGACCTGCTTCGCGGTCTACCAAAGTGAGAAGAAAAAGATAAACGAAACAAAAAAATATCCTTCTTCTCTCTCACTCTGAAAGGGTACGAAGTAGCCTCTCTCTTCAATCTTTCATCAACCGTTCCCATAGCTCCTTTACCGAAAAAGAGTGGTTCTTCCCGAGAGACGAAGATACTGAGAGGACCGGCTTTCTCCCAAAGTAAAGCCAGGTCCGGTCTCTAGGAAGGTTCACGATACAATAAAGCAAATAACTAATAAAAATCCAATAATATGATAAACAAGAACATAAGCTACTACCACAACTCAAGTGATTCAAGAAGCAGGATCTATTATAATTTCGACCATATCCTTGAACTTATAGCATCCGACACAAAACTCTCCAGGCAAACGGATATAGTGAGGATGCAGACGACAGAGAAGGCTTACAAGGAAGAGAAACACAGACTCCCCATGATAGCACCTTCCGGAATATTCGACTACAGAAACGATGACCCGACCAACCTGCGCCGATATTCAAATATCCTCGTGCTTGACTTTGATGATTTTAAGTCACATGAGGCGGCAAGTGAATTCAAGGAAAGACTGATACTATATGCCAACCCTCTCCATCTTTACGCAGTATGGTTCTCTCCGGGTAATAAAGGTGTGAAGGCGGCTATGATCCATGACAACACCAACCCGGACCACCATTACAATCTTTTTTGGCAGGTGAAGCAAAGATTATATCCGGGGACTGAGGAATTCGATAAGAGTTGTCATAATCTAAGCCGCACGTTCTTTCTTAGTTCCGATCCTAAAGTCTATGTCAACCCTAAGAAAGACACGTTACTTCCCTACCACTTTGAATATGACCCGTCCATTCCCAAGCCTGCCGTGAAGAGTTATAATAAGGGTGGTTCAAGCGGTAGTTTCATTCATACGCCGGAAGAGATTGAAAGGAATACAGGTTTTCAGAGGTTATGGAAGGACAAGACTCTCATTAACTACGTGGACAAGAGATGGAGAAAAGAGTATCCGGACAGTTATGAAGATGGTAACAGGCACCGTTCAATTCTCTCCAGAGCAAAATGGTTGTGTCTGTACGGTGTCTTGTATGATGCAGCTCTGGAATATCTCACCGGTACATTCGGCAGGCATGGTATCCCTGAGGATGACATTCGGGGGATGGTAATCAACAACTATAATGCCAACCGTGAAAGTTTTGGTGCCTCAAGGATGGAGCTGTATGGCAAGAAGGAGCAGGGAGTGGTGTACAGGAATCAGAAGTTGAGGGAGAATACGCCGTTCAATTAGATCCGGGAGGTAAAAGAGGTAAGTTTATGATGGCTTGCCTCTTATTTTTTCTCATAATTCATCTCTTCCGTCTTGAATATTCCATCATAATCCTTACCTTTGTAATTGTTGTACCCGGCTGTGAGGTTTTGTCTTACGCAGGGTTTGGTCTTAAAACGGTAAAAAAGAGGAATCAATGGGAACAGAAGGCATACAGGACAGATATGTAAATCCATATACAGACTTTGGATTCAAGCTGCTTTTCGGTACGGCTATGAACAAGGAGCTTTTGATCAGCTTCCTGAATGCCCTATTGTTCGGTGAGGAGGTGATTAAGGACGTGACCTATCTCAACGCGGAGCATCTCGGAACTCAGGAGTATGACCGTCGGGCTGTATTTGATGTCTATTGTGAAAATGAGAAAGGTGAGAAATTCCTTGTCGAGATGCAGCGTGGCGAGCAGCAGTTCTTCAAGGACCGCAGCGTTTTCTACTCCACCTTTCCTATCCGTGAGCAGGCGAGGCGTGGCGAGTGGGATTATGAGCTGAAGGCTGTCTATGTGGTCGGTATCCTGAACTTCTCCTTTGACCCGTCTGATACCGAGTACTTCCATCATGAGGTTAAACTTGTCGATCTCTACACAAAGAAAGTCTTTTATGACAAGCTTACCTTCGTTTACCTTGAGATGCCCAAATTCAACAAGACCGAGGATGAGCTTGAGACGATGTTTGACAAGTGGCTTTTCGTGCTCCGTAACCTCTCCTCGCTTCTTGAACGTCCCAGATCCTTGCAGAACAGGGTGTTTGACCGCCTCTTTGAAGCTGCCGAGATAGCGAAATTCACCAAGACCGAGCTGAGTGAGTATTGGGACAGCCTCAAGAATTTCAGGGATTGGTATAGTGTGATATCAACGGCCGAGAAGAAAGGCAGGGAAGAAGGAAAAACAGAAGGTCGTATTGAAGAAAAAAGAGAGAATGCCCGTAACCTTAAAAGATTGGGCGTGGCTGTCGATATCATATCCCAGGCTACAGGATTGACACCGGAAGAGGTGGAGCAAATTCCAACCTGATCCGTTGTGTTATACCGGAAAAAATAATCCCGTCCCACCTTACCGGCAAGACGGGAATTGTCAAGTAAACATTATGCTCCAATAAGGTTTCTATAGGGGCTTCACTTTTCCCTTTAGCCCCCACGGAAGCCTATATTTGATTCTTCTTTCATACCCTCGCTTAACGAAAATAGTTTTCAGACTGTTGCTTTGCCAAAAGGCATATTTCCCGATACTGCTTATTGAAGGCGGTATATAAATACGGGCAAGTCCAGAACAGTATTGAAAAGTCAGATTATCTATCCTCGTAACTCCATCCGGTATGATTACCTCCTCTATCTCAGCATTTATCGCGAAAGCGCCTGCACCTATGTTTTTCAGGCCAGCCGGCAAATCCATTTTTTTCAGTCGGCATCTGTTGAAAGCCCACTCCCCAATGTTTTCTATATACTCGGAGAAGTGTATGGCCTTTAGGTTTTCACACCCAAAGAAAGCGAGGCTGCCTATGGAATTGACCTGTGAAGTGGACATATCTACTGATTCTATTATGGTACAATTAAGGAAAGCGCCGTTCTTAATATGGACTGTTTCCGGTATTACTTTGTAATCACTGACGGTACACGACCTTCCATCGGCCAGTATCAGTGCTCCTGTCGGTTCAATCACATACACCACTCCATATAGCGAGAGGTGCTTTTCAATTTCTTTTTTTAATAGTGAACACATAAGCATGATATTTATATTGGTTATTATAGAGAAGTCTTCCAACCCGATTCCCATGCACCTTATTCCTCTCAGTCGGTTCAGTCATGGTCGGATTGGAAGACTCTGTACACTAATACCTTTTCATATGGGATAAAGTATCCAAATTGTATATACTTACATAATCAAAATCAAAGCAGACCACCCAAAGGTTATTCCCGGGAAAAGCCATATTCAGTTTTCTGTTAACAAAATCCAATACATCATGTGAATAACTGTAGTTGTCTGGGTCTAAAAGTTCCTGATAGGAATGGGAATAGTCTGTGTGAGGAAACATAAACTTATGCAAAGTAGCACCTTGTGTACCTTTTGGGTAAATGGGATTTCCTCCATTATCATCAAAATCACTGGCATACCGATAGTAAACGGCACCGTCATATTCTACTATATTTTCATATGGTTCAAAGAGTTTACTCATAAATTGTTTTTCCTGCCCGTTGCTAAGTAGACGGTAATTCGCATAGTTATCCCATCCGGTTAAAAGGGAGGAGCAGGTAAAATAATCCAACTTGAATTTGTCATAGAAAAAATACTTGCGTACCACTTTTATGATTTGGGTTGTCATATGATAGACGTATCTGCTTTCATTGTATGGGAGATGCAGCTTATTGCTGATCTCCTCTAATAAATCCATATTCCCAACTCTTTTCAGAAAACATGGATCCAAATTCTCTATTTTACTATTTTCCATATTAAAAAAATTAATTAAACATATTATAGTCACTCCCCACAAAATTGTCAGGGAGGGTCTTACGGTTGAGTTTAAGCATCTTCACTACGGAATCCTTCAGGTAGATCTTAGGTTTTCCCGGCAACCCCAGAAGTTCGTCCACCAGATTACGCACCTCATCCTCCCCATACTCCATATCGCCGGATAGCAGACCGACCATATAGAGGTCACAGAAGTCCAGTGTCTCCTTAATCACCTGCAACGAAGAGGCCGGATCTATCACCGGTTCGGCACTCACGAAGGTCCGGTAGCCTCTGTCGTGGAGCTCTTTCATGGTCTTTATACGCTCCTGGTTCGGTGACGAGTTTCCTTCCAGCTCATCATGTCCGGTCAGGGTGAATCCGAAAGCGATATGTTTCTTGCAGAGTTCCTCATCATAACCCTCCTTGGCAGAGAGAAGACCGAAGAATGGCTCCACGAAATCTGCGCGTTTGGTCAGCAGCCTCACGTTCACGCCGTTTTCCATACATATCCTCACAGCCTTGGCCGTCAGTCCCATCGTCTCGGGAAGCAGCGGGTCGGTAGTGAAGCTGAAGAACAGCCAGGACTTTCTCAATTCGTCAAGACACACGGCAAACTCTTTTTTGAACAGCTCCATGGCCTTCTCCTCTTTGCCCTTGAAACAGTTCTTAAGGGTCGGGACGGAAGTGTAGATATCGGCATTGGGACTGTCCTGCAGATAGCAGTACTCGCACCCGTTGCTACAGCCCCTATAGAAATTGCAGGACCAGCCGCTGTACTCACCGGCCTTTCCGCTCGGCTGGTAGATGGTTTTACCGCGATATTTGTCATTCTTCTTCTTTGCGGGAACAGCCTCACCTGCACTAGCCTCCTCCTTCTTTTCAAGCATGGTATTAAATTCCTCCTCAGCCTCGAAAGCCTTCCGCTCATAATCGGCCTTCAAGGTCTCGTCTTCAATATCCTTGCTGAACTTGTCCCAGAATCCCTTCAACAGCCTGATTTTCTCATCATTGTCCTTCTCACCTGCAACATTCTCTGCATCGGTTCTGTCCAGGGTGGTGAAGAACAGGACCAGCAGGTTCACCATGGCTTCCTTCATGCTGTCACCGCACGCGTTATAGATCTCGATGAACATATTGATCGCCGCGCTGTTCCTTACCATCTTCGGGATATCACGCCAGCAGACCCTGAAGGCATGAAGGATACGCTCGCCACGGTCTATGTTCTCCTCCACACCTTTCAATACCATGGGGAGTCCCTTGTCGGGAGCTTCCATATACTCCGACAGCATTTTTTTCTTATAGGTGTCGGAAAGGTTAAGGATGGTGTACGCGTATTTCTCACCCAGCTTCAGTTCCTCCTGCCACTTGACGGCGGTGGTGAGATTGCTTTTCTCATAACCGGTCTGCGCTGCTATGTAATGTGAGCAGTCCTTCGAGTCCCAGTTACGGTTGTTGGTATTCCTTATACGTATCCAGCGGTCTATAGGAAGGCCACTCTCCACGTGTCTGAACTTCAGGGGGTGTTTGTAACTCTCATCCTCTGAAAGCAGTTCGAGATGTGCCTGTATCCTATGGACTCCATCCGCAACAAGGAGGGTGGCAGGAACTTCGGGAGAGTCCTTGGTATATTTCTTATCTCCGTCATTGAGGTCAGTCAGTTTACGTTCCGGATAAGCTTCAAAATATTCCGCTCCCAAGAATATGGAAACGGGTTCTATACAGCCATCTTTTTTCAGGCTGCTTTTCAGCTTTTTCAGGTGGGGCCCGTTGATCATCCTTCCGAAATCCCTATCGACAACCAGTATGAATCCGGCTGACCGGAGTTCCTCGAGTGTTACGGTTCTTTCATCCTCTATCTTTTTCAGGATCTGCTCCATCTTGTCCATAGTTTTTTCTATCAATGTATCTTTTTTCCTGTTCATTTTCATTGAATATTTAGTTGTTTGATAATATAGGGTGGTACCCATCACGATACCACCCCGTTTGTTTTCACTTTTTAGAAATGCATTTGCCACTTCTCTTCATGTTCCTCGTGCTTCCAGAATATTCCGGAATCAAGTACTATATAGGTTCCCCACGAACCGAGAGAGATGAACACATCCGGATCGCCGGTCAAAGCCCGGAAGCAGCTGGAAAGATTGTTGTTCAGGGCATCGTAGGGGGCTCTCTTGTTGTCCATCCTTGATACATAGTTCAACAGACTTATCTTGTCATAGAGGGATGGTTCATAGCCATAACGCGCCCGGAACATCTCCTCCCAGTCAAGTCCGAAGAGTCTGTTCCCACCGTAGAAGGAAAGCAGCGTATGGTATCCGTTACCGTAATAATGTCTGGTCCTGCAAAAGTCATATACTCCGACAGTGTAAGATGATCCGCTGCCACAGGTGTTCATCATATGGAAGGCAAAATCACTGCCGTTCCTGGCCTCGTTATAAAAAGGGAGAAGGGTTGACAGCCACTCTGGAAAAAACACTTCCAGATCGTCTGCAAGGCCGGAGGTTAATCGGGAAGCCACCGGCAGACTTTTAATAATATCCATAATTCAATATTCTATAATGTTATTTACTCTATCCAGGTTATAGATGTCAATATAATCCAGCCCCAATGCTTTTACCCAAAGGTTCATATCCGGAAAAGTGTTCTTGAGTATGAGCGCGGTGTGGTCAACCGCATCATGGCTGTAACTGTATCTGTCCGGATCGAAAAGAGACGCATAGTTCTCTTCATATGGGGACTGCATGTCATGGAACTGCGGCCATGGAGCACAGAGCTGGAAGACAACACCCATCGGATTAAAAATACCGGCTTGGGAATGCATATAGGCCTGGAATTCCACCTGGGGACTGCCCATACTTTTCACATAGTTCTCCGATACGATATGGATGACATCAGTATCATGTAATCTATTACGGCAAGCGTTATATACTGTGATTATAAGTTGCATCATATCAGCAACATATTTCTCTTGGTCTGATATCAGACCTAAATTTATTTTTATCATTCTATTTAAAAATTTAAAAGTTAAAAAAGGGGCACTTCGGTGTATCTCCTCCATGCCCTGTTAATGAACTCATTTATTGGGAAAGAACAGCTCCTTGAATAAACAGACCGCTTCCGCAAAAGCTTTCAGCCCGGAAACTATCTGGTTGAACATGAATGCGTTCACAACTTTTTCCGGTATCTTCCCATCTGTTCCACCTATTTTCTGGCGGGATTTATCGTTCTGGGTCTCATAATACCATCCTCCCTGGGACGAAGCCTGGGGAGCCTTTCTTACTGCCGGTTCCTGCCCGCTGGTTGTCTGAGGTACATTGGGGAGTTCCCGAGCCTCACCGGCCGGAGGAACAACCTCGATGTATCCGTTTTCAATTGTATACTTTCCCTGGTTATAGTCATCGACAATCTGTTTCAATTGTTTATGACTGAGACCGTATTTTTCACAAAACGGTCTGCGCTCAGCCTTCGTTTTCAGCTGGGTTATTTCTAAAATTGGTAATTTCATATCTATTTTTTTAAAATTATCCGTCATTACTTTTGAATGGTGTATTTTTATATCCTGCAACTGTATCCTTGTTACAGTCATTAGTCAACACTGATCCCGGACTTACAAATGTACCGGGAGGAGTATTGGAGGTCATTGCCGGACTCCTCTTTAAAGAGTCGCGGCCATAAAGTGCAGACTGGCGTGCCTGCATATATTATTGTACAATAAGTCAAAGAACCTGCCAAAGCTTTAAGCAGCGGCAAATGTAAATAGTATTTTTTTGAGTCACAAAGTCTTTTTAGCTATGTAAATCACTCACATTCAATATGGTACATGCGTGGTACAGCATTTTTGCAGAAAGAGGGAGGAGATACGGAATTTAGCAGTTCTATTCTAAAGATAGAACTTGGTAAGATTGGCACAAATGTTGTGGAAGTGTACATAACACATGAGAAGTAAAAACATAAATAAAATAACAATGAAAACAGATATTTTAATTCAGTACCAAAAGGTTCTGGATAGGGCAATCTCTCTAATCGACATCAATAATCCGGAGGGTAAGCATTTAGATAAAATTGTGAATGAAGAAAGACTGTATGAAAAGTTGAAGGATATTGACTGGTACGCCTTGAGGGATGAGATGAGCAAAAATTCCGACTGTTTTTCGTATGTTGGGTATTTTGTACACTATCAAGAACAGCTTCAGAAAGTCATTGACCAGTATCCGGCAGAGATATTCGATGCAAAAGATTACTATCTCGTAGATAACGATAATCCGATCTATCAATATTACAGAGCTAAAGATGAGGTAGATAATTTTGTGGCATTCTTTTCACTGGTCCAGTTACTCCAACAAACAATAAAAAAATTACAAGAACATTTTGAGCAGAAAGAGGTTCATACCGCCAGACTGGAGAAGGAGAACTTGACCTATGCCCATGAATATACAAACTACACCTGGGAAAAAGCCGGGGCTGTCTATGACCGGCTGGTGGAGAAGGGGTGCCTTATGAATCAGGAGTGGGGCAGGGAAACTTTCTGTTTCAGGTTGACCGGCAGAAAGAAAGGGAGCTTTTTTATCACTGTTCTCCTCCAATGGTGCAAGTCCAATATCCTGCTGTATATGTTTTTGAAAGAACTGGTGCCGGATGACGGTAAAATCTGGGTAAAGTCAGGCGTCTTCTTTCGTCTCAGGGATGGCTCAATAATCAATCCGGAAACGGCCAAGAGGGAATTGCAGCGCATGAAGACAGGAAGCAAAAAAAATGAAGGGCTTGTCAGGTATCTTGCCTATGGGGAAAAATAGTGGCACAATTAACGGGAGGGAAGTGTAAATTCTATGTTCCCTCTCTTTATACTATCAGCCTCATACTGCACTGTCTAAAAAAAGATACGTCCGGGCAACAAACCGATACCTAGAACACGGAATCATCAATTGAGAGGAATAAACAAGTCACTCCTTATGCCGCTTCTTATATTCCTCAAGTTCTTCCATGCTTCTGATATTCAGCACTTCCACGAATTTCAGGAATAAATGGGAAAAAGCGAGACTGTCACTCAAAAACAACCCTGAGACAAGTTGGTATATAAAAATTGAGATACACTTACAATGGAGTGCATCTTACTGATAAATCGAATGCACAAGATGTAGTTGAGCAGTCGCTTACAATGATTCTAACATCATCAAACTTTATCCAATCAATTATTGCATAATACGCTAACAAATAGTACCTTTGCAACAAAGGTTATTACCCCAAATTGTTACCTTTTAAAAGATAACTAACTGATAGTAAGCATATTTTTCGACACTGGCAGTGTCGAGGTGATGAGTTCGAGTCTCATACGCTCCACTCCAAAGCATCACAGATGTTTATAATGACACAACAATGTTTTAATAATCAAGGCATTACTTGAAATTAAAACATCGTTGTGTTTCTTTTTATATCTTTATGAGTCTAAAAAATAGTACATAAATTTGCAACGATGTACCAAGTAACGTCTAATTATGTACTAAAATGAATATTAAAAGACGAATTTACTTTTATTTGCAGAAAGTGTATAACAGTGTCAGCACAGAAAACCAGATACGTATACGCGTTCGTTGGTCTAACAATATACTGCAGTTCAACGTAGGCTATAACATTTCACCCGAAAAATGGGATGCCAAAACCGGCCGGTGCAAAAAGAACACAACTAATATAAATGGAGATACCGCTTTTGAGATAAACAAGGAAATTTCAAGATTAGAGGCTCTCACTGATGATTTGTTTAAGCCATTTGAAGTGTCCGGGTATGAGCCTTCACTTAAAGAGTATAAAAACCAACTTCAATATCGCCAATGGAAAGAGCACTGGATGTTTGCAATCAGTTATATACAGCCGGCGAGAAGAAAGAAGTAATACCGCCCTTCTTGAACGTACTGCCATGTTATCTGTTACTTCCGGTTTTGAACATAACCAACTTCTCTTTGGTTGTAAATCCATCATATTGACAGTTCTCTGAAAATAAGGAATATTGAAAGCTGGAGATTCATAAAAAAAACTCCGGTTCTTTATTTTTATGCCCATTTTGGAAGGTCAACCAAATTGAAACGGCACACAATTTTGCGTGCCTCTCATTTTATTGCCAATGTCCCTATCGTCTTTCCAAAATCTTGAAAAAAAGAAAGAAGCCTCTGTGTTGATGACGATGCGGAGTTTTATACTATCTGCACCCATATTGCCCCGAATAATTGATATAGCCGAAGTATGGCTTATAGCGCTTGTGCCTAAAAAATTACATTCATGTTCGGTATCGCGCAACGAACCTACTCTTCACCGAAATATCCCATTTTGTGAGGAAACCGATAATAGGGGGAAACGTGGGAAAATTTTCCAAGTAAGAGAATTCAAATGACCAAACATTTCCCAGTCTATATTGTTAT
The DNA here is from genome assembly GCF_025146565.1 of Bacteroides eggerthii. NCBI lineage: Bacteria > Pseudomonadati > Bacteroidota > Bacteroidia > Bacteroidales > Bacteroidaceae > Bacteroides > Bacteroides eggerthii. Next base: position 3,613,004 of record NZ_CP102258.1, read on the forward strand.
AACCGCAAAAGTATATCTGTTTGATTATAACAGTCCTTTTAAAACGATTAATAAACAGCAAAAACCTTGACGTATGAAAAAGTTTATACTAATGACAATGACTGCAACCCTTATGGCAGGTTGCAGTACCGATGAAGAGAATGAATGTACTTCTCCTCCAAACGAATACCCCGTTGAAATCATGGCAAGTGCAGGTGTCTCAGGTATCCAGACAAGAAGCCCGATCAACACCGGCCAATCTGTCACTGCCGGTTTCATAGCTTCTGCAAGCGGTGGAGACTATAGCACCAACTTGTGGACCGCGGCCGGCACCTTTACCGCTTCGACCACAACCTCCGCCACCTTTTCACTCACCCCCGCGCAATACTACCCCGCTGACGGCAGTACAGTCCATATCAAGGGATACTACCCCCAAGGAACGCTATCCGGCAACACTGTCACATTCTCGGAAACAGACGGTTCCAATGACGTGATGATTTCAGGCGAAGCCAGCGGGAACAAAACAACAGGCGGAGCACTGGCTTTCACTTTCAACCATCTGCTGACCCAGTTGCAATTCACCTTTAAGGCAGGTACAGGATTTCCCGCTACCGGAAAAACCGTAACCAGTATTACCCTCAAAAACCAGCAGACTCCCGCCTCGCTTAATATCAACGACGGTACCGTCTCTTACAATCCGGCAGGTGCCGGCATCACTTTCACCGGTTCGTATGCCATCAGTGCTGACCCCGGTACTACAGCCACGATCTATCCGATGGTAAAAAGCGGCGCCACGAATGTGGTGATGGACATCGTTGCGGGTGGAGTGACCTATCCTAACGTAACGGTAAACTTAAATACGGAAACAGGAAAGGCCCACAATATCATACTGACTTTTACCCCCAAAGGTATTATAGTCTCCGCGATCGTCACGCCATGGGTTACCGGAGGAACGGGGTCGTCTGTTGTGCAGTAATTCATCCTATAATACACATTCCGACAGTGAAGTTCTCCACCCGAATACTCATAGTAATAATGCCGCTGTTATCCGTAAGTTGCGGCAGTGATATGGAGGAAGTATCTTTCAACAGTGAAGGGTACCCCTCCCCAATCCACCTTGCCATTATAGAAGCCCCCCCACACACAAGGTCCATCGTCAACAGTATCAACGATATCAGTGTCGGTTCTTTGGGAATCTATGAAGTGGCGGAAAGTGGAACTTCCGGTACATTTCCCTGGACAACTTCCCCTTTATTGAACAATGTAGCTCCTGCCGGTATAAGTGGAAATGAACTCACTTTCTCGCCTCCATTATACTATCCGGCAGGAGGGCATAAAGTCATCTTTTACGGTTATTATCCACGTACCACAGCTACGAACGGAACCAGCTACATCACCCCTCCCGGAAACGGGACAGCTCCCACTTTCAATTTCACCCTTACAGGACAGGAGGACATCATGCATGGTGCCAGCGTTGCCGGTGGAAGCTATTCTCCCGGAACGGCCATACCGATTACCTTCAAGCACAAGCTGACACAAATACAGCTTAATGTCTCGGCTCTGGGTACCCTGCTTTCAAGTATCAAAATTCTAAATGTGAGAAATACCGGCTCTATGAATTTGGAAACAGGTACGGTTACCTACGGCAACAATACGGTGGACATCACACTTGACAAAGCCGGTCTGACAACCACCGCTCCAGTGATGGTACCAGCCGATGTCGCCGTTTATCTGGTGGAAGTTGCTTTCATTGGACAGCTGCTTCCCCGCAAATATCTAATAAAACCTGCATCAGGAAAATTTCTTGAGGGAATAATCTATACGATAACACTGTGAAAATATTTTCGGTATTCCGGATATTTTCATTCGGTATTGCATCAATTACCCAATTATTAACAGTAAACAATAAGAGTACATAGCTCAAGTTGCATAATGTCAACATCCTTCAACAAGTAACATTCCTTTGCTGTTTGGATAAGGGCTGAGATTTTCATTCTGGCCTGGTGAAGTTATGCGAACTGTATAAAACAGAGTATTCAATCTTACAGGTTAAAATCCTGAAATCCAGCCGGCCGAAATAATCTTGTACACAATGTTCACTCAGCTTCGCTACGTAATATGAAATCCTGAATAATACTCCCAGAAACCATATATTACTCCAGGAATGATGCTTAAAAAGAATGAATAAAAAGAAAGATTTCGCCCCTGTCAAAAGGGGCAAAGGTCATTTCTTTTGTAAGAGCCATGGCAAACTTGAATCTATGATTCATGATACACTATGCTGCCAATATAACCTTATATAAATAAGGTGTGACAAACACTTCCCAAAAGAATACAAGAAAAAACTTCATAATCGACCTGACCAGCCTATGAAATAAAATATTATCTTTGCGGACATTTTAGTATTCATCTTAATCATAATCTAATACTATGTATAAAATTTTTAGAGGCTTTCCATTGGTGGAGGCTTATCAAGATTTAAAAAAAGCCAAACGGTTGGCAGAGAACCAAGCTGTAGCCCGATGTATAAAGCTGGTTATAGCAATCACCATATCCCTTACCCTATGGTTGCTTCCAACTGAAGCATTTGGCATAAGTAATCTGACTATTATTGAACAGAGGCTGATTTCCATTTTCATTTTTGCCACACTGATGTGGGTTTTCGAAGCTGTCCCCGCATGGACCACGTCAGTCTTGATTGTAGTACTGCTCCTACTTACCGTTTCAGACAGCAGTTTGTGGCTGTTTGTACAAGGAATTCCGACAGAAGAGCTGGGACAAACGGTAAAATATAAATCCATCATGCATTGTTTTGCCGATCCCATTATCATGCTGTTCATAGGTGGGTTTATACTCGCTATTGCTGCGACTAAGAGCAATTTGGATGTATTACTGGCTCGTGTCATGCTGAAACCTTTCGGAACCCAGTCCCGTTATGTACTGCTGGGATTTATTCTTGTCACAGCGGTATTTTCAATGTTCCTCAGCAATACAGCTACAGCCGCCATGATGCTTACTTTCCTAACTCCTGTATTAAAGGTGCTTCCGGCAGACGGAAAGGGGAAAACAGGGTTGGCTATGGCAATTCCGGTTGCGGCCAATATAGGAGGGATGGGAACTCCCATAGGTACGCCACCCAATGCCATCGCTTTGAAATATCTGAATGATCCGGAAGGGTTGAACCTGAATATCGGTTTTGGAGAGTGGATGGGATTTATGCTGCCCTATACAATGATTGTGCTGTTCATTGCCTGGTTCATCCTACTGAAACTATTCCCTTTCAAACAGAAAAGCATTGAGCTGCAAATTGAAGGTGAAGCGAAGAGAGATTGGCGGTCAATTGTAGTATATATCACTTTTGCAATCACAGTACTGTTATGGATGTTTGACAAGTTTACAGGAGTAAACTCGAATGTAGTGGCTATGATTCCGGTAGCTGTATTCTGCATAACAGGAGTCATCACCAAAAGAGATCTGGAAGAAATCAGCTGGAGTGTTCTATGGATGGTTGCCGGTGGATTCGCATTGGGAGTAGCTTTACAGGAAACCGGACTAGCCAAACATATGATCGAATCCATTCCGTTCAATACATGGCCACCCGTATTGATGATTATCGGCTCCGGACTGATTTGTTATACAATGGCAAACTTTATTTCACATACGGCTACTGCCGCACTGCTTGTTCCAATTCTGGCCATAGCCGGTAGCAGCATGCGTGAAAATCTGTCCGCATTAGGCGGTGTAGAGACATTACTGATAGGTGTGGCAATAGGCTCGTCACTGGCTATGATATTACCCATCAGTACCCCTCCCAACGCATTGGCACATGCTACGGGCATGATACAGCAGAAAGACATGGAAAAGGTAGGAATAATCATGGGAATTGTCGGACTGATACTGGGATACACAATGCTGATTATACTCGGATCACACAAAATGTTATAAAAACTCTCTACAATTAAAGGGCTGTCTTTATGACAGCCCTTTAATTGTAGTTTATCCAGTAATACGAACGCACGCTAAATACGACATTCTAGTTTTCCATGTTTGGCAAACAAATTAATCAGATTCTCCACTGATATACATCACCCGAAAGACACAGATACTATACCGGAGAAAAAGTTATAGCATTATTCTCTTTCATCATTTAGGCAGCAGGGCGTACAATACCGTCTTCTTCGCAACGTTTCTGCATGTGCTTGATACGCTTTTGTGTCTCCGGATGCGAGGAAAACATCTTTTGAATGTAACTTTGTTTACTGCCGGAATCGCCTTCAAGGTTCATTAGCTTTTCAAAAGACATGACGATACCCCACGGATTCCTTCCTTGTGCTACAAGAAAGTCATATCCACAGTCATCCGCCTCATTCTCTTGTTGCTGTGAGAACTTTGCATTCATAAGCGATTGTCCCAAAGAACCAAGTTGAGATTCGGTAAGGGCTACCACCTTACCGCTGGTAGATGCCACCACATCTTTGAGGGCCCCTGTGAGAAGTTCGTTTTTGAAAGCGTTTTTAGAATGACGTTTGAGTACATGCCCGATTTCGTGACCGATAATGCCAAGCAACTCATCATCATTCATGATATCCATAAGTGAAGAAAATACACGTACACTTCCGTCAGGACACGCAAAAGCATTGATATCAGTTACATGATATACTTTGAAATTCAAAGGAATACCATCGGCATCAGTAATACCTTCAGTAAGTTTCCTGAGGCGCTGCACGTAAGGATTATCTTCGGGCAACACAGGATTATGTTCATCCATCCAGTCCACAGACTCCTTAACGTACTCAGCCATCTGTTCATCCGTAAGAGTAAACGCTTTTACGGCTTTTGCTGCTCCACCTATAGCTTTCTTTATGTTGAACTGTGCATAGGTCGGGGTGACAATGATAAAAAATATCATTACCACGAAAATTTTAAAAACCACTTTTTTCATATAATTTATAATTTTATATTTTTGCTATTGCAAAAATATAAAATTATAAGAATTTGAATATAATCATGAAAATAAAAAAAAGCCGACGTAATATTTTTATCATTACGCTCATCATTCTCCTTATATGTCTAGCCACAGGAGCTTATTCACTATCGCAATATACACTTATCCACCCCATTACGCCAATAATGTGCTTTTCTGTATTGTCCCTGCTTTCAGGTATTTTCTTTTATAAAGCAAAAATATGGATATGGATAACAGGCTCAGCGCAATTTCTCCCGAACGCCCTATGTCACTTTTTCTGTACATGTATCATCAGCTTGTCGTTGTTTTACATTTGCAATTACACTTTCGCCAACGATGAAGAAGGAAGCATAAGAAAGACTATTGTAGAGGAGAAATATAAAAAAGTGCATCACAAGTCACGTCGCATAGGGAGAAATCGTTATACCCAAGGAGAAGCATACAATGTGTATTATATGAAAGTAAAGTTAGGCAATGAACATATAAAAGAACTTCAAATAGAACAGAAAAGATATGCACAGCTACACGAAGGAGATACTGTGCCGCTATTCGTGTCCAAAGGGCTATTCAACATTTTTGTAATAAAATACAACCATATATCGAAATATACCAATGAAAGCAGTTACAGAAATCAATTCAAAAAACAGCATTAACCGCGTAACAAAAGGTGCATATTTGGATGCGCCATGCTTTGGCCTTGTGAAATTTAGAAGACGAACGGACACCCCCTTGACGAAACATTAGTATACATGATTATTTATCTATTTAATGGTATTTTAATCAACATTTTATAATTTTGCGGTACATATCGAATTATATATGAAAACGCTTTTGAATACCGAACGGATTTTACTTCTTGTTATTTTCCTTATTAGTGGTACTGTAAGTAAGGGGCATGTTTATAAGTATATAGGCTTGGAAGATGGTCTAAACAATCAGAAAATATATCATATCCAGAAAGACCAGCGAGGATATATGTGGTTTCTGACCCAAGAAGGAGTAGACCGTTATGATGGAAAACATATTAAACACTACAATTTTTCAGATGACAGTATGAAACTGGATTCGAGAATTGCCTTGAATTGGCTCTATATGGACACTGGAAATGTATTATGGATAATCGGTCAAAAAGGTCGTATTTTCAAATATGATTCGCAGCATGATAAATTTAAACTAGTTTACGCACATCCGGAACTGATCAGAAATAAGTCGCAAGCATTCCTGAACCACGCATATTTGGATAAGAATGATAGAATCTGGCTATGCTGTAAAGATAGCATTACATGGTATGATATTCATACCGGAACGACTCTACATATACCGACGCCGGTCAACGGTGAAATAGCCACCATTGAACAGACAGACGACAACCATTTCTTTATCGGTACAGGAAGCGGGCTGTTTCGCGTCCGGGCAGAAAAGACTGCGCTAAAGCAGGTGGCTGACGAAGCTGTGAAAAATATTGATACACCAATACATGAACTCTATTATCATGCCGTTTCAAAACAACTATTTATAGGGAACTATAAAGAAGGAATACTTGTATATGATATAGGGAAAACAGGAAAAGTCATCCCCTGCCAATCACCCAATAATGTAGAGGTAAACCAAATCGTTGCATTGAACCCTCATGAACTTCTAGTAGCCACTGGCGGGAAAGGTGTATACAAATTAGATGTGGACACATATATGAGTGAACCCTATATAACAGCTGATTATAGCAGTTATAACGGAATGAACGGAAACAATATCAATGACATTTATGTGGATGAAGAGGAACGCATCTGGCTTGCCAATTATCCTACCGGTATTACAATCCGCAACAACCGTTATAGGAGTTACGACCTGATAAGACATTCTCTCGGAAACAACCATTCACTGGCGAACGATCAAGTTCATGATGTAATGGAGGACAGTGATGGTGACCTCTGGTTTGCAACCAGTAATGGTATCAGCCTTTATCAGACGGACACCAAAGAATGGCATTCCTTCTTCAGTTCCTTTGACCCGATACCAGATGATAAGAATCATATATTCTTAACACTCTGTGAAGTTTCTCCCGGTGTCATATGGGCCGGTGGTTTTACGTCAGATATATGTAGAATAGAAAAGAAGAAAGGATTTAACATAAGCTATCTATCTCCTACCACTATTGCAGGGGTACGTCCAGACCAATATATATATGACATCAAAAAAGATTCGAACGGTGATATTTGGTCCGGTGGATATTACCATTTGAAGCGCATCAATCTTGAGAACAAAAGTGTACGTTTATATCCAGGAGTAACTTCTATTACCACTATTCAGGAAAAAGACACCCGGCAAATGTGGATTGGGACAAGAATGGGACTCTACCAGCTTGACAAGGAATCGGGAATTTATCAATACGTTGACTTGCCTATTGAATCTCCTTATATATGCGCATTGTACCAAAGAGACGACGGTATCTTATATATCGGCACTCGTGGAGCCGGACTGCTTGTATATGACATCAATAAAAAGAAGTTTATCCACCAATATCGTACAGAAAACTGTGCACTGATTTCCGACAATATCTATACAATTCTTCCACGCCAAAACGGGAGTTTGCTCATGGGTACAGAAAACGGAATCACCATTTACTCACCCAAAGCACACTCTTTCCGCAATTGGACAAGGGAACAAGGCTTGATGAGCGTCAATTTTAATGCCGGCTCTGCTACCACCTACAGTAAAAACGCACTTGTTTTTGGTGGCAATGACGGTGCAGTCAGGTTTCCAACAGACATAGAGATACCAGAACCGCATTACTCGCGTTTGTTACTGCGCGATTTCATGATAGCCTATCATCCCGTATATCCGGGTGATGACGGTTCTCCGCTGGAAAAGGATATTGACGAAACTGACCGGCTAAAACTGACCTACGGACAAAACTCCTTTTCCCTTGACGTAGCCTCCATTAATTATGATTACCCTTCCAACATTCTGTATTCATGGAAAATTGACGGCTTTCATAAAGAATGGAGCCGTCCTAGCCAAGACAACAGGATTATTGTAAGAAATCTGCCTCCCGGCAATTATACGCTACAGATTCGCGCCATATCCAATGAAGAAAAATATAAGACTTATGAGACAAGAAATATTCAGATTATCATAACGCCTCCAGCATGGGCCAGTATATGGGCTATGGCAGGATACGTGCTCTTGCTGGTACTGGTCACGAGTATCATATTCCGTATCATCATGCTACACAAGCAAAAGAAGGTTTCGGATGAAAAAACACGCTTTTTCATTAATACAGCCCACGACATACGCACACCGCTCACATTAATAAAGGCTCCACTGGAAGAAGTTATAGAAAACCATATGGTAACAGAGCAGGCACTACCGCATATAAATATAGCTCTCAAAAATGTAAATGCATTGCTCCAACTGACGACCAACCTGATAAATTTCGAACGAATAGATATCTACTCTTCCACACTTTATGTTTCCGAATATGAACTGAACTCCTACATGAACAATGTTTGCGCCACTTTCCGCAAATATGCCGAGATGAAACATGTCAGGTTTGTTTATGAAAGCAATTTTGACTATCTAAATGTGTGGTTTGACAGTGACAAGATGGGATCTATTCTAAAGAATATCCTGTCAAATGCATTGAAATATACCCCTGAAGGCGGTAGCGTACACATTTATGCCTGCGAAGAAGGAAATTCTTGGAGTATCGAAGTGAGAGATACCGGAATCGGTATTCCCTCATGTGAACAAAAAAAATTGTTCAAGAATTATTTTCGAGGAAGTAATGTCATTAACCTAAAAGTAACAGGTAGTGGAATCGGACTGATGCTGGTATACAAACTGGTTAAATTACATAAAGGCAGGATTCAAATTCAGAGTACTGAACATCAAGGTACATGTGTACAAATTACTTTCCCGAAAGGAAATAGTCATCTCCATAAAGCAAAATTTATTTCTCCTAAGACTTTGGATGAACATCCGGAGACTATCATACCCAGTAAAGATACTTCAGAAGCACCATTCATGGAAATATCTCAAGAAAGCAGTTCTTTACAACGTATCCTGATAGTAGAGGACAATGATGATTTACGCAATTATCTTGTTGATATGTTTAAAGCAGGATATAATATCCAGTCCTGCCCCAATGGAAAAGAGGCATTGATCATAATACGGGAATTTAATCCGGATCTCGTCATATCCGACATAATGATGCCCGAAATGACCGGAGATGAACTCTGCTCAATTATAAAAGGAAATCTTGAGGTGTCTCATATTCCGGTCCTTTTACTGACCGCACTGGGTGATGAGAAAAACATGCTCGAAGGATTGAAAACCGGAGCAGACGCCTACATCATCAAACCTTTCAGTGTGGGAATACTCAAGGCAACGGTTAAGAATATACTTGCAAATCGTGCTCTGCTCCGTCTGGTTTATAACAGCATCGAAGACAAAGAGCAGAGCCTTCCGACTAATTGCACCAATACTTTAGATTGGAAATTCATAGCCTCTGTCAAGGAATGTATAGAGAACAACATGGGAAACTCGGACTTCAATGTAGATATACTCAGTAGTCAGCACCACATGAGCCGTACAAGTTTTTTCAATAAATTAAAGGCATTGACCGGCTATGCTCCGGCTGATTACATCCGGATGATACGTTTGCAACATGCTGCAAAACTACTGAAACAAGGTGAATATACAATAACGGAGATTGCTGACATGATTGGATTTTCGGACGCTAAATACTTTCGTGAGGTATTTAAGAAATATTACAATGTAAGTCCAAGCCAGTTTAATAAAAATCCAGAAAATTGACGGGGGATTTTTACGATAAACAGAACGTTGAATTTTGGAGACGACTTGCTTTTTTAACAAATTGATACCATACGACTCTCCTGTTTGAGAACTCCGGGACTTTCCAAAATCGGGGATACCTGTTCTAATCGTTTCTTATGCATATCTGACAGCTTTTTAAATAACTATTCGGATTAATATAGCAAAACATCCACTGGCATATTGCATAGTAACTTATAAATCAATATCTTTGTTGTGTAAATAGTATCAAAGCTCGCTGTTTTATCAAACATAGTAAACTGATAATCAACAACATTTCAACACAAACAATATCAAAATGATCGGTTCAAACTTAATACGATCCATTTGCTTTATTAAATGAAAGCTTCCTCATGGAAAAGATTCGAACTATATTAAAGGCCCAAATCAGTCTACTGACATTCATCTTACTTTTCATAAGTTTGAATTCTTTCTCAGCCAATGTCAAGTTTTACAACATCAGTGATATTTATGGCATAACATCAGGAGAAGCATTTTCTGTCTGTAAAGATCAATATGGTTTTATTTGGGCTTCTACTAAAACAGGGGTTTTGAGAGTTACCGAAGGCGATTGCCGCAATTATGAACTGCCTTGCAAAACCACTGATTTTGTATTCGTAAAGTTGACTTACGGCAATTCACAACTATTCTCATACACCAATAATAGTCAGATATTTCATTACGATGAAGTCACTGACCGTTTCCTTTTTCTGACAGACCTACGGGAAAAAACCGGCAACAGTCACATCACCATAGGAACCATCGTTACAGATAAAAAAGGTAACCTTTGGATTGCCTCTTCAACAGGTCTGTTCAAATACGAAAACAATATACTAACAAAAATCACACAAACGGAAGAAGAGATAAAGCATCTCACCTTCTATGATAAAAATCATTTGTTTTATATAACATCAACAGGTATCTCATTGCTGGATATATCAACATCAAAAAGTCGCCTTATCTACCCCAACGATACAAAAGATTTCCGCCAGATAGCCAGCCTATACTATGACGAACAACTAAACCGTCTATGGATCGGTACCGGAGCCGCCGGACTTTTTTATTATGATATAATTAAAAAAACTCTATCACCCATACCACTAAAGGGCTTTCCCAAACAACCAATTCTTGCCATAAAAAAAGATATCAACAATACTCTTTTGATTGGTATTGATGGTCAAGGAATATGGAATATCAGCGAAAAAGGAGATAAACTTCTCAATATTTATAAAGAAGACCTAAATAACCCCTTTTCACTTCGAGGTGATGGAGTATACGACATTTTCTGTGATAAATCCCGAAACTGGGTAGCTACATACACCGGTAAATTATCTTTTTTTGAAAACGTAAACTCACAGATTACCCCCATTGCATATCAGATTAATAACCCGAACTCTTTAGGAAACAACTATGTCAACAAGATTATGGAAGATCATGAAGGGCATATATGGTTTGCTACAAACAACGGTCTAAGCCGATGGAATCCGGTATCCAATAAGTGGAATCATTACTATCAGAACAAATCAGAGCAAGCAAAGGTCTTTTTGACTTTATGCGAAGACAGTCAAGGGCGAATTTGGGCGGGCAGTTATTCTTCCGGCGTCTACCTGCTGGACAGAAAAACCGGACAAACACTTCAACACTATTCTTCTAAAACTCATACTCCCGGCTTTTCAGGAGATTTTATCTTTGACTGTTTTGTGGATGAAGAAGGAGATGTGTGGATTGGCGGCAACCAGAATCTATCCTGCTATCGGATAAAAGAAAATTGTTTCCAGGAATACCCAATCCAACCAGTCAGCTCATTTGCCGAACTCTCTGCGGGAAAATTATTGCTCACAACCTCACGAGGTTTATTTTTGCTGGATAAAAATCATGGAACGATAGAGACCTTAGTTGAAGGCAGTTTGGCACAAGATATAGTAATAAACAACAATACGATATGGGTTGCGACTTGTAGAGACGGACTGATAAAATATGATTATGATAAGCGGCAAACAGAACGACTCACCACAGAATCGGGACTGACATCCAACTATGTAAACAGCATCTTATTGGATAACGGTTTCTTATGGATCGGTACGGAAAATGGTTTATGCAGGCTCAACATATTGAACAATGCAATCCGGTCGTATACTTCCGTCTACTCACTTTCAAACACAACTTTCTGCGTCAACTCCTGTACAAAGCTGAAGAATGGCAAACTGATTTGGGGAACCAATAACGGTGCAATCATGTTTGCCCCGGAACTGATTCATGAAACTCGTCCCCAAGGAAACATTTTTTTCCAAAATATCACTGTAAGCGGCCGTTCCATACGTACGATTCCCCATTTATTGAAAAATATTCCCGTCAATCAACAAAAGACACTATCACTGAACTATACTCAAAACAATTTCATGTTAGAACTCTTACCAACAGGAGGTTCTACCAGAAACATGAAATTCTCATGGCTATTAGAAGGATTGGATACAGACTGGAGTCGCCCCTCGGAACTTCATTTTATCAACTATACCAATCTTCCCGGTGGAGACTTCAAACTGCATATTAGAATGTATGACGGTTCGCTATCACAAATCATAGATGAGCGTAGCCTGAATATACATATTACACCTCCCTTTTGGAATACCTGGTGGTTTGCAACTCTTATAAGCCTATGTATCGTCAGTTATATTATTTACGCCTTCAAAAGTTACTCGAACCGCCTAAAACGAAAAAGTACCAATGACAGGCTTATTGCTGATGCAGCCCAAATACTGATGCAAGAAGAAATGCAACAAAGCGAATCAGGTTCTTGCAAAGAAAAATCCATACTCCAAAGCAAACCTAAAAGTAAGCCGAACGATCCCTTTGTAAACAAGGCGATAGCTGTCATTAATGAAAACATCGCCAACTATGAATTTGGAAAAGAAGAATTTGCTGCCGCAATGAACGTCAGTTCCTCACTCTTATACAAAAGAATCAAAGCATTGACAGATCAATCGCCATCCGACTTTATCAAAACGGTACGCATGAACCATGCACTCAAACTTCTGCAATCCGGCCAGTATACAGTAACCGAAGTCAGTGAACTTTCCGGTTTTTCCAGTCTCAGCATCTTCAGTCGTGCTTTTAAAAAGCACTTTGGGAAAACACCTACCGAGATATAAGAAAATCGTCATACCCCATCCAAACCTCCTTATAGAGGCCTTTCTTACCTGAATTGCAAAATAAAATATCTGAAAAGGGAAGTCTGTTTTCTATTCCTACCCTACATTTGCAGACAGAACTTTTTAGATCATCAACATTATGAAAAACTAAAATGAAAGCAATGAACAAGTACTACATTCTACTATTATTTTCCGTTCTTTTAACAGCATGCGAAAAAACGAATAACTGTTTTAAAACGATTTGCAATCCCGTCAATTTAAGTTATCGTTTCTCGCTAGATTCACCTTCCTGGCGTGAAGCCGCAGATCCAAGTATGATAAAATTCAAAGATGAATATTACCTATTCTTGTCTAAATCCGGTGGTTACTTTCATTCAACAGACCTCATACACTGGAACCTAATAACTACTGACGATCTTCCTATTGAGAAATATGCCCCTACCGTCATGGAAATGAATGGAGAGATCTATTTCACAGCATCCATAGCAACCAACAAAATATATAAAAGCCGCGATCCTAAATCGGGGAAGTGGGAATTGGTAACCGACCAGTTCCCTTATATCTTGGCGGATCCAATGTTATTTTACGACTCGGATAATGATAAGGTTTATCTATACTACGGTTCCGGTGCAGCTACTCCTATGATGGGAATGGAACTGGACAAGAACTCCTTTATGCCCAAAGGAGAAGCCACTCCCCTATTCTACAGTAATGCCGAAAAATACGGATGGGAAGTATCCGGAGATTATAATACCAATTATAAACACACCAGCTGGCTTGAAGGAGCATGGATGAACAAATACAAAGGAAAATACTATCTCCAATATGCAGTACCCGGTACGGAATTTAAAAGTTACAGCAACGGAGTTTATGTATCAGAGCACCCATTAGGCCCGTTTACCTTACTCCGACACAATCCTTTCTCCTATAAGCCTGAGGGTTTTGTCAATGGAATCGGGCATGGAAGCACATTTCAGGACATACATGGGAACTATTGGAACATCGGTACATCTACCATCTCCAAGAGACACATGTTCGAAAGACGAGTTTCATTATACCCTGTCTTTTTTGATAAGGACGGCGATGCTTATGCATACACCGCATGGGGGGACTATCCGATGATTGTTCCAGACAAGAAAGTATCCTCTCCGCAAGACTTATTCCCTGAATGGATGCTCTTATCATATAAAAAAGAAGTGGAAACATCATCTACACTGGAAGGATATCCCGCAGCAAATGCCGTAAATGAAGATATAAGGACATGGTGGAGTGCGAAAACCGCTGATAAAGGAGAATTCATGACGGTTGATTTGGGACAGAATTCCAAAATATATGCCATTCAAATTAACTTCGCCGATCAAGATGCTATGATATCCGGAAAAGTAGATTCCACCTTTTATCAATACAGAATAGAAGACTCCCAAGACGGCATTACGTGGAATACGACAGTAGACAAATCGGAGAACAAGGTAGAAGCTCCTAATGACTATATCCAATTGGACAAACCGGTTAACGCCAGATATGTCCGTATAACCAATATCTATTTCCCCTCCGGCAAATTTTCGATTTCCGGATTAAGAGTATTTGGAAAAGTAGACAAACCGCTTCCGGCTGTCGCCCAATTCACACAGCTGGTCAGAAGCAACGACAATCGCAGAACAATAGAATTGACCTGGAATGAAGTGAACGATGCTACCGGATACAACATCCGATTCGGTACAGATAAGGACAAGTTATATCATAATTATCTGGTATATCAAACTAATAAAGTCTCTATAAACATTCTGAACGCAGACCAGACCTACTATTTTACAATTGACAGTTTCAATGAAGCAGGAGTCACGAAAGGAAAAGAAATCAAAATCGTTCAATAAATATATTATATCATGAAAAAGAAATTAGCTCTATTTTTAGGATTAGTTCCATTCTTGGCAGCAGCCCAAAACCCGATCATCCAAACCAAATACACAGCCGATCCTGCCCCCATGGTACATAATGACACATTATTCCTTTATGTAGGATGCGATGAGAAAGATGCTCCTCACAATGCATATCTGATGAGAGAATACCGTCTGTACACCACAACCGACATGGTGAACTGGACAGACTGTGGAGCACCACTAAGGACAAGTGATTTCAAATGGTCGGCCGGAGATGCCAGTGCCGCACAATGCATAGAACGGAACGGCAAATTCTACTGGTATATATCCTCACAAAATAAATTCAGTCCGGGTTCATCAATTGGTGTAGCTGTTGCCGAAAGTCCCTACGGTCCTTTTAAAGACGCATTAGGAAAAGCTTTGGTAACCAACAATATGACTACCGCCGCCAAACACTCTTGGGATGATCTTGATCCGACGGTCTTTATCGACAGTAACAAACAGGCATACTTATATTGGGGTAACGGAGTTTGCTATCAAGCCAAGCTGAATAAAGACATGATATCCCTGAACGGCCCGATAACAGCACTCGACATCAAAGATAAAACAGCCTTTTTCGGAAAGTTCACAGAAGCTCCCTGGGTATATAAGCGAAACAACCTATATTATATGATTTATGCCGCCGAATTTCCGGAGTCTATACATTATTCTACGGGACAAACAGCAGAAGGCCCTTGGAAAGCCGAAGGAGTGGTAATGCCATTAGAGAAAGGAAGTAATACCAACCATCCCGGCATAATAGACTATAAAGGCAATTCTTACTTCTTTTACCATAATGACGCGCTCCCCGAAGGACACAGCTATTGCAGATCGGTATGCGTGGAGCAATTTACATACAATCCGGACGGAACCATACCACAACTGCACATGACCGATGAAGGCATTAAAAAAGGAGTAGGCACACTCAATCCTTACAAACGGACAGAGGCCGAAACCATAGCATGGGCACAAGGAGTCGTTTCAGCTACCGATAAAGAAACAGGTGTGTATATAACCTCTATCCACAACACCGACTACATCAAAGTGCGTGATGTAGACTTCGGCTCCAAAGGCGCCTCCCAATTTACAGCTTCTGCATCCAGCAGGTACCATGGTGGAGAGATAGAACTAAGAATCGATTCACTTGAAGGAGATGTAATCGGAAGCTTAAAAATCCCCTATACCGGAGAATGGAATAATTGGGAGCAACATTCTACCAACGTGAAAACAACTAAAGGAGTCCACGATTTATATCTTATTTTTAAAGGCAGAACTCCTCACGAACTTTTCAACTTCGATTATTGGATGTTTAAATAAATCAAACAAAAAACAGCAACTTATGAGTAAGAACCTTTTTCTAAGTATTTGCCTAGGGATATGCTCTCTTCCGGCAATGGCACAAAATCCTATTGTGCAGACCATGTACACTGCCGACCCGGCACCGCTGGTACACAACGACGTACTTTATCTCTATACCAGTCACGATGAAGATGCATCCACCTGGTTTGTTATGAACGACTGGAAACTATACACCACTACCGACATGGTGAACTGGACCGATCATGGCGCTGTACTCTCCTACAAGACGTTCAGTTGGGCAAAAGGAGACGCTTGGGCCATGCAATGTGTGGAAAGAGATGGGAAATTCTATGCGTACGTACCCGTAACATCACGCGCAACCAATAGCGCTGCAATTGGCGTAGCAGTATCCGACAGTCCTTACGGACCTTTTATCGACCCATTGGGAAAGCCGTTAGTGCAAAGTAAGAAAGGAGATATTGACCCTACCGTATTCATTGATGATGATGGACAGGCATATCTTTACTGGGGAAATCCATTCTGCTATTACGTAAAGTTGAATGAAGATATGATCTCTTATGAAGGAGATATCGTACGCGTTCCAATGACGGAAGAAGCATTTGGCAAACGGGAAGGCAACATAAAAGAACGACCGACATTATATGAAGAGGGACCTTGGCTGTATAAACGCAATGACCTTTATTATTTACTGTGGGCAGGCGGCCCTATTTCCGAGCATCTTGGCTATTCAACCAGCAAAAGCCCTCTCGGTCCCTGGAAATACGGTGGAGTGCTTATGCCTACGGAAGGGAGAAGTTTCACCAACCACCCCGGAATTGTGGACTATAAAGGAAATACATATTTATTCTATCACAGCGGAGCGCTTCCCGGAGGTTCCGGTTTCACACGCTCAGTATGTGTAGAGCAGGTAGAATTCAACAAAAACGGTTCCATCAAACCTCTGAAAATGACAGAAGGCATCCAGCAAGGGCTCACCACCCTAAATCCGTACCGAAAGACAGAAGCAGAAACCATAGCATTTTCCGAAGGGGTAAAAGCTGCACAGAATACAGAGGTAGGAGTATTTGTCAATGCCATGCACAACAATGCATATACCAAAGTTAAAAACGTCAATTTCCGCGATTACGGCCCCAGTAAATTTACGGCGAGAGTAGGAACCACACACAATGGCGGCGTGACCATGGAAATCCGACTCGACAGTCCGCAAGGACAACTGTTGGGAACGACAAGAGTGCCGCTGACCGGAGGCGATGACAGATGGGCATTGGTGACCACCGAAACAGCTAAAGTCACAGGAGTGCATGACCTGTATTTCATCTTCAAAGGAGAAAAGCCCGGCAGAATAATGTATTTTGACTATTGGATGTTTTCTAAGTAAACTCTTAAATTAATCTATCAACTATCATGAAACATCTATTTTCTATTATACTCGGATTGCTGTCATTCTGCCAGTTACAGGCCCAATCGTGGACAGCCGACAACGGTAACGGAACCTTCACCAACCCTCTATTCTACGACGAGTTCACTGACCCAGACCTGATACGCGTGGGAACAGACTTTTACATGGTGGCCAGTTCCATGCATGCCATGCCGGGACTACCGCTGTTACGTTCCAAAGATTTGGTCAATTGGGAGTTTGTGACGTACATCTTTGACAGACTTGATTTAGGACCGGACTTCCACTTGGAAGGCGACAAAGGTATCTACGGAAACGGAATATGGGCTCCTGCCATTCGCTATCACAAAGGTACTTTCTATGTATTCGTCAATGTAAACGACCATGGTTTACAAGTGTTTTCCGCCAAAGACCCTGCCGGTCCCTGGATACATAAAAACATGGGTGGCAGAATTTACGATTTGGGAATACTGTTTGACGATGACGACAAAATATATGCCGTACATGGTTACGACGAGGTACGGCTGATTCAGCTTAAGCCCGATTTCAGCGGCTATGTGGAAGGGAGTGAGAAGGTTATTATCCCTAAAGGCAACGCTATGGGAGAAGGACATCATTTCTACAAGATAAACGGGAAATACTATATCATCAGTGCAGACTACGCGCCCGTAGGCCGCATGCAATGTGCTCGCGCCGACAAGCCGGAAGGCCCTTACGAAACAGCCGTTATCAGTAACCGCGAAACAATGGGCACACAACGCGGATGGTGGTCGAACGAGTTTGGTTTTTGGTCCGATATTCCCAATGAAGGAGACAAAATAACATTCACCGCCCCGAATCCGGACGCTTACTATGCCGTACCACTACATCAAGGCGGAATTGTGGACTTGCCAAATGGTGAATGGTGGGGCGTTTCGATGATGGACGTTAAATCCGTCGGACGTTTGACTTTCCTTTCTCCGGTAACATGGAAAAACGGTTGGCCGTTTTTCGGGATAGAGAATAATCTGGGACGTTCGCCCCGCACATGGTTCAAACCGAATGTAGGGATTGAAACAACGCCCCATACTACTTACGAGCGTAATGATGATTTCTCCGGAAAGGAGCTGAAACCCATTTGGCAATGGAACCACTACCCCGTAGAAAAAAAGTGGACGTTAAAAAACGGAACATTACGTTTGCACACAATGCCGGCAAAGAGTTTTATGCATGCCAAAAATTCATTAACACAACGGGCTGTCGGACCTGAATCAAATGCAATTGTGGAACTGAACACAAAATCACTGAAAAAAGGTGATGTAGCCGGATTGGCTTTACTGAATGTTCCCTATTATTGGGTCGGAGTTTTACGCACCGGAAAGGGAAATATTATCCGCTTTTACGACTTGGTTAAGAACATAAAAATCGATGAGCCCATTTCAACAGAAAAGGTATATTTCCGCGCCGAAGGAGATTTCGATAATGATTTGGCAAAACTGAGTTACAGCACTGATGGCACAAACTTCAAGGCAATGGGAACTAATTTACGTTTAGGCTATCAAATGAAAACTTTCCAGGGAGTGAGATTTGCCTTGTTTGCCTACAACACAGAGGGAAAAGATGGAGGATATGCCGAATTCGACAACTTCAAAATCGAGGAGCCGCTTGCTGACCGGTCCACCAATCTTCCTATCGGGAAAGTGATTACTCTCAAGAATTTAGCGAATAATACTTTTACATGGACAAACTCCCGCCGCATATTGCGCAGTGCAGATGTCAATAGCAATGAATACGATCCGAAAGGCAGCCAATTCAGAATTCATGACCGCGGAAAAGGTCGTGTAGCTTTAGAAGCAATGGATGGAAGCGGCTTCCTGACCGTTACAGGTGAAGGCCTTTCAGGGGATGTACGTCTAACGGACAAGGAAAGCGATGCCAGCCTATTCATGTGGCAGGATATGCTTCGCAATCAGTGTATGTTGCTGTCACTCAAGACCAATCGCTATATAGGTATAGATATACTTACCGGTGAACCCTATTCGGCAGACTGGCCCGGTTCAAATACTACACGAACCAACGGAGTGGTTTTTGAATGGAGTGTTGTACAATAGCCAAGGCTCTCAAATCCATCCCACGAGATAAATAAATCCATCCCACGAGACAAAATAATTCATCTCGTGGGACAAATAAATCCGTTCCACGAGACGAATATTTTCATCCCATGGGACGGATTTTTCCGTTCTTTGAGGTCAGGCGCAAAGATACGCAAACATTCAGAGGAGGCGGTTCGGGTTAATTAAAAATAATATGCAGTGATTGAAGGTAGAACAACGATAAAATTGTATCTTTGCACCGTTTTATGCATTTAAGGAATAAATAACAACAACGATATGATAGCTAAAATCAATGAGCTTCTGCAAGAAGTAGAAGCACTGAAAGCCGCTAATGCCGAGGAACTGGAAGCACTACGCATCAAATACCTCAGCAAGAAAGGAGCCATCAATGAACTGATGGCCGACTTCCGCAACGTACCTGCCGAACTCAAAAAAGAAGTAGGTATGCGTCTGAACGAGCTCAAAAACAAAGCGCAGGAAAAGATCAGCACCCTGAAAGAGCAGTTTGAAAGCCAGGACAACGGTTGTGATGATCTCGACCTCACCCGTTCGGCCTATCCCGTAAAATTGGGAACACGTCATCCGCTCAGCATCGTTAAAAACGAAATTATCGATATTTTTGCCCGTATGGGTTTCAACATCGCCGACGGTCCGGAAGTGGAAGATGACTGGCACGTATTCTCTGCCATGAACTTTGCCGAAGATCATCCCGCACGCGATATGCAGGATACTTTCTTCATCGAAAACAATGCAGAGAACGTATCACACAACATCATCCTGCGTACCCACACATCCAGCGTGCAAAGTCGCGTGATGGAAACTACCAAACCGCCTATTCGTGTGCTTTGTCCGGGACGTGTATACCGTAACGAAGCAATCAGCTATCGTGCGCATGCATTTTTCCACCAGGTAGAAGCATTGTTTATAGACCGTAACGTATCATTCACCGATCTGAAACAAGCCCTGCTGCTTTTTGCTCAAGAGATGTTCGGAAAGGACACTAAGATCCGTCTCCGTCCCTCATATTTTCCGTTTACGGAGCCAAGTGCCGAAATGGATATCAGTTGTAATATCTGCGGTGGAAAAGGATGCCCTTTCTGTAAAGGAACAGGTTGGGTTGAAATCTTGGGATGCGGTATGGTCGACCCCAATGTATTGGAATTAAACGGCATTGACAGTAAGGTGTACAGCGGCTATGCCTTAGGTATGGGTATAGAACGTATCGCCAATCTGAAATATCGTGTGAACGACTTACGACTGTTCTCTGAAAATGACACACGCTTCCTGAAAGAATTTGAAGCGGCTTATTAATACAGAACATTCTTATTTCTATATCAAAGATCAAAAGTATATCTCTGCCATTCTTCACTTATAATCTGAATGGCAGAGATAACTATCCGGCAATTAACGGTTTTAAGACAGCCTTATTATCAATCTTATTAAATTTTCACCCAATGAAAGATAGGCTCGTAACTCCCAGCTATTGCTTTATTCTCGCAGCTAACTTTCTGCTGTATTTCGGTTTTTGGCTACTGATACCCGTATTGCCTTTCTATCTGTCCGAGGTGTTCAGCACCAGCAATTCCACTATCGGCATCATTCTCTCCTGCTATACGGTAGCAGCCTTATGTATCCGTCCTTTCTCCGGCTATTTGCTGGACAGCTTTGCCCGTAAGCCTTTGTATCTGTTGGCTTACTTCATCTTCATGGCAATGTTTGCAGGATATATCATTGCCGGTTCGCTGGCGCTATTCATTCTGTTCCGCATTATACATGGCGTATCATTCGGCATGGTAACTGTGGGCGGGAATACGGTAGTCATCGACATTATGCCCTCGTCAAGACGCGGAGAAGGTTTGGGGTATTACGGACTTTCCAATAACATAGCAATGGCAGTAGGGCCAATGTCCGGCTTATTCCTGCACGATGCCGGCATGAGTTATACAAGTATTTTCTGCTGTTCGTTAGGTTCCTGCATAGCCGGACTTATCTGCGCCTCACTGGTAAAGACCCCATACAAGCCACCTGTAAAACGCGAACCCATTTCGCTCGATCGCTTTATTTTGCTGAAAGGTATTCCTGCCGGAATCAGCCTGCTTTTATTATCCATTCCCTATGGAATGACCACCAATTATGTTGCCATGTATGCCAAAGAAATCGGCATCAACGCAACTACCGGCTTCTTCTTCACTTTCATGGCAGTAGGTATGGCTATCTCACGCATCTTTTCCGGTAAGATCGTAGACAGAGGAAAAATAACTCAGGTCATTTCGGCAGGACTGTACATTGTTGTATTCAGCTTCTTCCTGCTCTCCTCATGTGCCTACATCATCAGCTGGAACGGCATGGCGTGCAGCATAATCTTCTTTACCGTAGCACTGCTGCTTGGAATAGGTTTTGGCATTATGTTTCCGGCCTACAACACATTGTTCGTAAACCTCGCTCCCAACAGCCAACGGGGTACGGCAACTTCAACTTACCTTACCTCATGGGATGTAGGCATAGGTATCGGTATGCTGACAGGCGGATACATCGCAGAAGTCAGCACTTTCGATAAGGCTTATCTTTTCGGAGCATGCCTGACGATTATCTCCATGCTTTACTTCAACGGCAAAGTTGCCCCTCATTATCATAAAAACAAACTACGATGAGAAAGAAAGAACGTTATGAAAAGATACTCGCTTGGTTCAGGGCGAACCGCCCGATAGCAGAGACCGAGCTGCATTATGACAATCCGTTTGAACTGTTGATAGCGGTAATTCTCTCCGCCCAATGTACAGACAAACGGGTCAATATGATAACCCCCGCCCTCTACCGGGACTTCCCTACTCCCGAGGCACTTGCAGCCACCACACCTGAAGTAGTGTATGAATATATACGCAGTGTATCCTACCCCAACAACAAAGCCAAACACCTTGTAGGCATGGCCAAAATGCTGGTGAAAGATTTCAACAGCCAGGTGCCCGACACATTGGAGGAACTCGTAAAGCTGCCCGGTGTGGGACGAAAAACGGCAAACGTCATCCAATCGGTGGTTTTCAATAAAGCAGCTATGGCAGTAGATACCCATGTGTTCCGCGTCAGCCACCGCTTAGGGCTGGTGTCCGACAAATGCACCACTCCGTTCAGCGTAGAAAAAGAGCTGGTTAAACACATTCCGGAAGCAGAAATTCCCATTGCCCATCATTGGCTCATCCTGCATGGACGCTATATATGTCAAGCGCGTACGCCTCAATGTGACAACTGCGGTTTGCAATTGATGTGCAAATACTACTGCCAGAAGTATAAAGTTAGTAAAGAGAACAATGAAGAGAAAGAATAAATAATGATTTCATAGCAAAAAAAAGAAATAAATACTAACTTTGCCGTCACAAAAATAAAATGATAACACTTTTAAATAAAAATAGAGTATTATGACAATTGATCAATTTAACTTTGCCGGAAAAAAGGCATTCGTTCGCGTGGACTTCAATGTGCCCTTGGACGAAAACTTCAACATTACAGACGATACCCGTATGCGTGCCGCTCTTCCTACACTGAAGAAGATTTTGGCTGACGGAGGCAGTATTATTATCGGTTCTCACCTTGGCCGTCCGAAAGGCGCAACTGATAAGTTCTCTTTGAAGCACATTTTGAAGCATTTGTCAGACCTGCTGGGTGTTGAGGTACAGTTTGCTAACGACTGCATGGGCGAAGAGGCCGCTGTTAAGGCAGCTGCTCTGCAACCGGGTGAAGTGCTGTTGCTCGAAAACCTTCGTTTCTATGCCGAAGAAGAAGGCAAACCGCGCGGTTTGGCTGAAGATGCAACAGACGAAGAAAAAGCAGCTGCCAAGAAAGCTGTTAAGGAAAGCCAGAAAGACTTTACCAAGAAATTGGCTTCTTATGCAGACTGCTACGTGAATGACGCATTCGGTACTGCCCATCGTGCACACGCTTCTACGGCATTGATCGCTAAATACTTCGACAAAGACAACAAGATGTTCGGCTATCTGATGGAAAAAGAAGTGAAAGCAGTAGACAAAGTGTTGAATGATATCCAACGTCCGTTCACAGCTATCATGGGTGGTTCCAAAGTATCTTCCAAAATCGAAATCATCGAGAACCTGCTGAACAAAGTGGACAACCTGATTATCACCGGCGGTATGACTTACACTTTTACCAAAGCTCAAGGTGGTAAAATCGGTCTCTCTATCTGCGAAGACGATAAGTTGGATTTGGCTCTCGACTTGCTGAAGAAGGCAAAAGAAAAAGGCGTGAACCTTGTATTGGCAGTAGATGCCAAGATTGCCGACTCATTCTCCAATGACGCCAACACTAAGTTCTGCAAAGTAAACGAAATACCCGACGGTTGGGAAGGTCTGGATATAGGTCCTGAAACCGAAAAGATTTTCGCTGAAGTTATTAAGAACTCCAAGACTATCCTTTGGAACGGTCCTACAGGCGTATTTGAATTTGAAAACTTCACTCATGGTTCGCGTTCGGTAGGTGAAGCTATCGTAGAAGCAACCAAAAACGGCGCCTTCTCACTCGTAGGTGGTGGTGACTCTGTTGCTTGCGTCAACAAATTCGGTTTGGCAAGCGGCGTTTCTTACGTTTCTACCGGTGGCGGTGCATTGCTCGAAGCAATCGAAGGTAAAGTACTTCCGGGTATTGCTGCTATCAACGAATAAAAAAAATCTAATCCATACAAAAGGCAGCTCTTTGAAAAAAGGGTTGCTTTTTTTTTAAACTATATATTTCACACACATGAAACGCATTCTACTATCTTGCCTTCTTATTCTCTTCATATACACTTTAAAAGCCCAGGATACACATCTGAATGATGTAGTGAACACACTGAAAGAACGCATCAGCCTGGCAGGTTACGCCCAAGTGGGATACACCTATGATGACGCCGGCGAAAAAGCCAGCAACACTTTCGACATCAAGCGAGTGATATTCATGGCACGTGGAAAGATTACCGATAAATGGTCGTGCTACTTCATGTATAGCTTTGCCAATACCGGAAAGATACTGGAAGCCTATACGGAATATCAGTTCCTGCCCCAACTCACTGCCCGCATCGGACAGTTCAAAACGATGTATACTATCGAAAATCCTATGTCTCCCTGTTTTGTAGAACTGATAAACTGTTATTCACAGGCTGTCAACTATCTGGCAGGTATCAACGGAAGCGATCCCCTATATGGTTCAAACAGCGGTCGTGATATGGGAATACTTATTTATGGTGACCTTTTCAAGAAAAAGCTGAGCTATAACTTTGCAGTTATGAATGGACAAGGCATCAACCTGAAAGACAAAAACAATCAAAAAGATATAGTAGGCAGTTTAATGGTTCATCCGCTTGACTGGCTGTCAGTGGGTGGTTCGTTCATCAAAGGTAAGGGATGTGCAGTTGCCGCATCTTCCATCAATCCGGATATAGCCGCAGGCGATAGCTACACACGTAACCGCTGGTCGGCAGGCGCTACTATCCAAACAAAGCCTGTCAGTTTGCGTACTGAATACCTCGCCGGTAAGGACGGACACATAAAGAGTGACGGATACTATGCAACCGCCTCCATACATGTACTCCCTAAGTTTGACATTGTAGCATCCTACGACTACTTCAATAAGGACAAAGCACAGGATTACAAACAAAATAATTATGTAGCCGGCGTACAATGGTGGTTCTATCCCAAATGCCGTTTGCAAGCACAATATACCTACTGCGATCCCCATAAAGGAGATAGTTCCAATCTGCTACAAGCACAGTTACAGGTTCGCTTCTGAACAAGGTCTGTCCCTTTAGCTACGGAATGGAACGACAATTCTTTTAAGTCCTGAAGATGGTTAGAAGTAACCGGAATATTTTGGCATCCTTTTTGTATATTTGTAGGGTATAATCACTTAACGAATACAATCTTATGAATGAGCAAGCCATACAAGAGCAATATCAACATATAGTCAGCCTACTGGAACAGAAGCGTTTGAAGGAAGCTCAGATACAACTGGAAGCCTTTCTATGG
This sequence comes from Bacteroides eggerthii, assembly GCF_025146565.1. Classification (NCBI taxonomy): domain Bacteria; kingdom Pseudomonadati; phylum Bacteroidota; class Bacteroidia; order Bacteroidales; family Bacteroidaceae; genus Bacteroides; species Bacteroides eggerthii. The sequence goes on from NZ_CP102258.1 coordinate 3,638,667, forward strand.
AAATGCAAAGACTGGACTCTTCATAGCCGTTTGGAACAGGCCAAAGTGTCCTACCAATATATGTTGCAGTACATGCGCCAGGGCATAAACGATCCGGAACGACAGAAGTTGTACCGACAGCTTCTGGCTGAAACCTGGGAACTTGCCGAACAGACACGTATCAGTTTGCTTGATGAAAGCTCTACTCGTTATTACCACGCACTCCACAAGAACAAAAAGAATATGGCTGCCGGCTACGGTATGTCTTCCTGGCTGAAAGTGCTGGAATCTTTCCCCGATGATATGGCCGTTTGCCAACTTATGCCGGACAACAAACAAAGTTTGGACGGTGCATTGCAGCGGCATGAAGAGACAGCCCAATATCTGTTCCTTACCACATGGGGAAACAGCAGCTGGAGTGCAGAAGAGGAAGTTGAGGCCAAAATGTATCTGAACTCCGAGTTACTGCCGGCAAATGACTTATGCTTACTTACGGGAGCCATTCTGCTCAGTTTAATGGAATGTTTTGACCCGCGCAAATTCTCATGGTTACTGGACGCTGTTACACATGCCGACACACAAGTCAACCAGCGCGCTTTAGTAGTTATTGCCATTGTGTTGCATATACACTCCAACCGTCTGTGGCTATATCCCGAATTGGAAACAAGACTATCGCTTCTTAATGAGGACGGCAGTTTCGGTAAGCAATTAAACCGAATATATATCCAGTTGCTCCGCAGCCAAGAGACGGAAAAGATAGATAAGAAAATGCGTGAAGAAATCATCCCGGAGATGATGAAGAATGTATCTATCATGCGCAACATGAAATACGGTTTCGAAGAAAACATTGAGGAAAACGACCGCAACCCGGATTGGGAAAAAGCATTCGAAGAATCGGGACTGGGCGATAAGATACGTGAGATGAACGAGCTGCAACTGGAAGGAGCAGACGTATATATGAGCACATTCGCCCAACTCAAGAGCTATCCGTTCTTTCAGAATCCACACAACTGGTTCTATCCGTTTGACATGCAACACTCCAGCATTATACGGGAATTCGGCCTGAAACCGACAGGAGAAAATGCCATTCTGTCCCTGATATTACAATCAGGCTTTTTCTGTAACAGCGATAAATATTCATTGTGTTTCACCATGGCGCATATTCCGCAGGCCCAACGCAATATGATGCTAAGTCAAATGACGTCACAGGACTTGAATGAGTTAATGGATCAAAGCAAGTCTTCCGGTCTGAGACAGTATGCACAACGTCCGGACGTTATCAGTAACCAATACATACATGACCTATACCGTTTTTTCAAGCTAAGCCAGCGGCGTCATGAGTTCCGCGATATTTTCAAGGAAGAAATAGCCTTGCATCGCATCCCGGCACTAAAAAGTATTTTATACAAACCGGAATTACTGGTCACCATAGCCGATTTTCATTTCCATAAGGAACATCCGGCAGAAGCATTGAACATTTACAAAGAAGTGACAGACATGAATTATGCCAATGCTGATATTTTTCAAAAGACCGGTTACTGTCTGCAAAAAGAGAAACGCTACAAAGAAGCCATCAGCGCTTACCGAAAAGCAGACGTACTGAAACCCGATCATGTATGGACTATCCGCCATCTCGCCACTTGTCATCGCCAGTTACGCGATTTTGCAGCTGCATTGGAATATTACAAAAAGGTAGAAGCAATACAACCGGAAAATAAGAACGTCATATTCTTCATCGGTAGTTGTCTGGCAGAACTGGAACGTTATGAAGAAGCCTTGCAAAGTTTCTTCAAACTGGATCTCATGGAAAACGACTGCATCAAGGCATGGCGTGCAATAGGCTGGTGCTCATTCGTCAGTGGGAAATTTGAACAAGCCATGAGATATTATGACAAAGTACTCGCCCTGAAACCAATTGCCACCGATTATCTCAATGCAGGACATGTGGCATTGGGATTAGGAAACATAGGGAAAGCTGCTGAATTATATGGAAAAGCCACCGCAGAAAGCGGCAATCGGGAAGTTTTCCTTGAGATGTTCAATAAAGACAAAGAAACCCTTATTAAGCTGGGCATAGACGAGAAAGATATTCCATTGATAAGAGACTTGGCTTAGGAAGGTGTGTCAAAACTAACATTAACTATCATTTTACTCTGTCATCAGAACCTCTTCTGTCTTTTTTTATTAAGGTATAGTCAGAGCGAAGCGAAGAATCTACTCTCTGTGTGAGTAGGAGAAGAGATGCTTCACTACGTTCTGCATGACAGACTATACATTAGCGTAAGAAATAAAAGATATTTTGAGCGAAGCTAATGATAGGCTTGTCAGAGTTTTGACAACCTCCCTTCAATCAAACAAAGCTCTTTATAAAGCCGTTGTACCGGCAGCCCCATAATGTTATAATAGCTACCCGATATATTCTCTACTCCAATAAAGCCAATCCACTCTTGTACACCATAAGCTCCTGCTTTATCCATGGGTTGGAACTTATCTACGTAGTAAATAATTTCTTCTTCACTCAACTTAGAGAAACGCACTTCCGTCTGGGCTGAAAAACTCCGCTGCCATTCTGTCGTAGTAATACAAACACCGGTAAACACTTCATGAGTGCGACCGGACATGTCACGCAACATACATAAAGCATCTTCCCTATCCTTTGGCTTTCCCAGTACCTTGCCATCCAACCAAACAATAGTATCGGCAGTTATCATCAGTTCGCCCGACTGCAACATATTCCGATAGGCATTCGCTTTTTCTTTTGCTATATAGAGAGGGATATCCGCTCCTCGTAATGTATCAGGATACGACTCATCCACATCCGGCAACGTACGTATTTCATAGTCAACTCCAAGCCCGGACAGCAATTCTTTTCGACGCGGAGAGTTGGAAGCAAGTATCACTTTATATTTCTTGAGATTATCTAACATGACGCTAATATGAGTTATAAGTTATGAATTGCGAGTTTTCATCCGATAAGAATTACCAGCCAAAGGCTTTCTCATCTGCCATCCAGAGACCTTTTACTTTAAGGAACTGCTCTATAACGTCACGTCCGCAGCCATATCCTCCGGCCTTGTAAGAAATATAGCGGGCAACAGATTTCACTTCAGGAGCAGCATCATTCGGACAACAAGGCAAGCCGCAAGTACTCATTACTTCAATATCGGGAATATCATCACCTACGTATAATATTTCCTCATCCTGCAAACCATAACGGTCACGAAAGTCACGATAGTCATGTATCTTAACAGAAGAACCCATATAGATATTTTCGGCCGGTATCCCCAAAGCAAGGAAACGCCTGCGCACAGCCTCTGTACGTCCACCTGTAATAATAGCTAATGGAATCTCGTGCTTGGCAGCCAGATGCAATGCATAGCCATCTTTTATGTTTACCGTACGCAACGGTTCGCCGTCCGTACTCATCGGGATAACATTAGCACTTAATACCCCATCCACATCAAAAGCAAGGGCTTTTATCTTATTCAAATCATAATTGATTGTACTCATATACCATTGTTTTCTTAAAGGTTAGCTGTTTTGCCGATGTATGCTTTCGCTAATCAGCCTGTATAGTTCCTGCATTTCCGGCTCATCGGAAAGCATCTGCAGATGATTATTGATGACATTTTCATCGTAACGTATGGCAGGCCCTGTTTGCGCAAGGTGTGGTTCAATCTCGTGTACTTTGCGGGCAGTCTCATCTATCAGAGGCAGCATTATCTCAAAAGGAAGTTGATGCTTCTTCAAAAGCCCGGCAGCAAGAGCATACATATGATTTGTAAAATTACAAGTGAAGACTGCCGCCAAATGCAGGTTCTTGCGTTGCTCGGAAGTTGCCTCATAGACTTGCTTTGACAGTACGGAAGCAACGGCTTTCAGAAACCGAGTATCTGCTTCAGAATTACTTTCCACGAAAATCGGTATATGCTGAAAATCAACTACACGCTGTTTACTAAATGTCTGCATAGGATAAAGCACCCCATACCGGTTCACTTTATCCGCCCAAACATCCATGGGAATACTACCGGCAGTATGTACCCATAAGGCATTTTCTTTTCCGGCAACAATTTCGGGCAGCAGTTGCACAAACGCCGCATCTTTCAGAGAAACAATATATAACTGAGCATCCGTAACCACAGACGACAAGTCAGTTGTATAAGTAGCCTCCACTACCTGCGCCAATGCCCGCGCCGACTCTTCTGTACGGCTATAAACCTGAATGATGCGAAATCCGTTATCATAAAGTGCCTTTGCCAAATTCGTCGCCAAATTTCCGGCTCCAATAAATACAATAGATGTATCTTCTATACTTCTCCTCATTTTATCTTGTAGATACCAAATATAATATACCACCTACGACCAATAACGCTATCGGCAACAAATAAGCCGACATTGTGCCAAGCAAAGCCGTTATCAACCCAAAGTTTAATATCAACCACAGCCCTATCAATACCAATCCTACCGATTTATCGTGCTTGAACAATAAAAAGATAATCGCCGTATAAAGTAGAAAATTATCCCTATTCATCACCCACGACAAACCTAATGTAGAAAAATGCAATAATTTATCTGCCAGATAAAGCACGCCAAATACAATCAGCGTGATAGCCGTAGCCTTATATGTATCCTTATTATTGTTTGCCTTTGCCGCACTCACCGTTACTTTCCTCCATATTTATTAAGGTGAATCTTTTCCCATTGCAAATTGTCTTCATTGAAAGGCTTGCGCTCCATGCCTTTATGGCCTATGGCTATGATGCTAAGGGCCTGCAACTGCAAAGGTATATCAAGTACATCATGTACATATTCGTTAGAAGATATTCCGGACACCGCAAAACGTTCACGAAGCTGCACCCAGCAACTACCCAATCCCATATCTTCTGCCTGAAGTTGCAGGTAAATGGAAGCGATAGCAGCATCTTCTATCCAAACATCACTTACCAACGGGTCGGCGGTTACAACCACAGCCAATGCAGCATCTGCAATGAATTGTGAAGCCTGCTCTTTACAGAGCGATAGTTTTTTCAATGTATCCTTATCATCCACCACAATAAACTGCCATGCATTACTACGTTTGGAAGTAGGAGCCATTAATGCGGCTTTCATCAATGTAACCACTTGCTCTTGTGTCAGTTCCTCTTCCGTAAACTTCCGCATGCTGCGACGGGCTTTTATCAATTCACTAAAACTTTCCATATATGTATATCGTTTAGAAATGAATACTTTATTGTTAAGCTATGCAAAGATACAAGATTATTTTTTTAAATTTGCAGCAATGCCCTTGAAACTAACGACATATTACCAGGGGAACCAGATTCCCAAACTACCGGGAACCAATACATTCCACTCTACGGAATTGTTTCACATCTACGAAGCGACTCCGGGATATACTCCTTTGCTTATTGTAGCATCGGAAAACGGAGTACCTGTTGCCAAACTACTTGCCGCCATACGAAAAAGTGTACGCTTATTTCCACCCTCCATTATCAAACGATGTGAAGTATATGGTACAGGAGAGTATTTTGATGAAACAATCAACAAGGAAGCTGTTTTCAGTGATATGTTACAACGGCTTACAGATGAAGCCCTTCGGGATGCATTTCTTATTGAGTTCCGTAACTTGGAAAACTCACTGTTTGGTTACAAAGTATTCCGCAATAACCAGTACTTTGCTATCAACTGGCTACGTGTCCGCAACTCTCTGCATAATGTAGAACAAGCAGAGGTCCGTTTCAGTCCTTCACGTATCCGCCAAATCAAAAAAGGATTAAAGAACGGAGCAAAAGTCAAAGAAGCACATACCCCGGAAGAAATCCATGCATTTGCAAAAATGCTACACCATAATTACTCAGCCAAAATACGGCGTCATTTTCCCAGCATGGACTTTTTCCAACAGTTAGAAAAACAAATGACATTAAGTCGGCAGAGCCGTATTTTTATTGTAACCTATAAAGAGAAGATAATTGGTGGAAGTGCCTGTATTTATTCCGACGACAATGCATACCTCTGGTTCTCCGGCGGCATGCGTAAGACCTACGCTTTGCAATATCCTGGAATCCTCGCGGTCTGGCAAGCGTTGCATGATGCCAAAGAGCGCGGCTACCGACATCTGGAATTTATGGATGTAGGGTTACCTTTCCGCAGACATGGATACCGCGAATTTGTACTTCGGTTTGGCGGAAAACAAATCAGCACCCGTCGCTGGTTCCGCTTTCGATGGGAATGGCTGAACAGGGTGCTGATAAAGATATATGAGTAAACGGACTATTGAGCTATTTTATAGACTACTGACGAATATCCCCCTAATCGTATGGAAGTATCATCCCCGTCTTTGACCTGAACTGTTCCTGATACACCGACTGTTTTTTCGATATTATCCGTCAATGACAACTCAACGGATGCATTTCCAAAATTATGAAGAACAAGCATTTTTTCATTATCTTTTGTCATATACCATGCAGCAATGCTCTTGTACTTTTCGTTCGATTCGTTATATACCGCATGCTTTGTCATTATACCTTGTGCCAAAGACGGATAGGTATTACGCAAACGGATAAAAGAGATATAAGTATTCAACAACGAATTTGCATTTTCCTTCTGTTCTGTCACAGATTTTATGTTCGAAGCCACAGTAGCATCGATCTTATCTGTATAGGAAGTAGTGTAATTATCTCCCCACAGCATCGGACTACGTACATATTCATCCGCCTTTTCTTTCGTTCCGTAGATTCCCAATTCTTCCCCATAATAAATATAGGGCTCACCCGGTGCGGTGAGTAATACGACAGCCGCAAGTTTACACTTTGCCTCTGATTTTCCCAGTTTGGATGCAGTACGGTCCTCATCATGGTTGGATAATTTGGTAGCTTCTATGTAATCGGTACGGTATCTCGCATATTTCTGTTGGAAAGAAAGTATATCTTTCGCAAAATAACAACCTGTAGAGTTGGCAATCGCCCAATCCAGTTTATACCAAAAGTCAAACTCAAACAATGCTGGGAGTCCTTGATAATAAGGTGCAACCTCGTCGCTGCCCGAAAGGACTTCGCCTACGATATAAATGTCATCTGTATGTCCTTTCGCTTTATAATATGCATTCATATCATCATAGAACATTTTTAGGAAACGAGGATTCTCATCCGAAGTGGCACTGTGATAAATATGCTTCACCGCATCCAAACGGAATCCGTCAATTCCCCTGTCTATCCATTTTTTTGCAGCAGCGGATATTGCTTTATATGCCGGAGAGTCGGCTGCATCGTCAATAGCACCGTAATTAAGGTCGGCAAACCAATCCGTTTGGAAATGAGAATGAAAATACCATGCTTCAACCGATGCAAACAGAATGTCCTCAGGAGTCGTATTACTCAAAGTAAAAGCCTTCCCCAACTGTATTTTACTGGCTTTGGACGGAGCACCATACTTCGTTCCATTGTCCCATGAAGTATTACTTGTCCGGATTAAAAAGCCCCAATCCGTATCAAGATCAACCGTTAACTCATACTTATTATTATCTTTCGCATAGAATTTCTTGCAAATGCCTTCACCATAATACAAATACTTGGCACCTTGCGTGGCTACGTCTGCATTATCCACATCTGGTGTATCCCCTTCTGTAACTGTTATTGTGGGGCTTGCAGCATTAGACCAGTCGAGTACAAACTTATAACATCCTTTCATGGCATCACCTATACCGGCCGAAAACCATTCGCCTGCATTATATCCCATAGAACTTTCCCGCTTTATCATCGGAATCTTACCGGCAGTAATATCTGATTTCGGGTCTTGTGAGAAGATGTAATAGTCACGGTAAGTATTATCCGGAGAGGTCTTAGCTTCCTTAAACCAAGGATGGGCACTCCCCGTATGATTCATCACATAATCCAGATAAATTTTAATACCGAGATTATGGGCTTTAGCAACCAACTCTTCAAAATCGGCCATTGTTCCATATTGCGGATTCAGCCCCGAATAGTCTGTCACATCATATCCATGATATGACATAGCCGGATGAATAGGCGATAGCCAGATGGCCTTTATTCCTAAATCAGCGAGGTAATCCAGTTTTGTAATAAGCCCTCTGATATCTCCGCATTTATCACCGTCACTGTCTGCGAAAGAGTATACCAGCAACTGATAAGATATATCCGCTCGCTTTTCACCATCCCAGTTGGCGGAAGATGCCGTAACATCTATCCAACTATCGTCGTCATTGCCATTTCCACCACCAACTTCATCATCACTACATGCAATGAAGCAAAAAGGAATTATCCAAAACAAAAAAAGAAGAAGTAATTTTACTTTTTTCATATCATTAGATTTTTCTATTTGAAACTAATCTCAAAAAGAAGAAAAGAGGCTACAACGAAGATTTACCCATTGTAGCCTCACTTTCTTTTTATTTTTAAGGCCTATTGTATACTACCGGTATTCGTTCTAAAATCAAGACTAACCGTTTTACCGATTGTTACAGGAACACGAGGTTCCTGATCACCACCCTTGCCACGATATTCAATTTTATCATCTCTTACCACCAGCTCAGACTGCCACCAATCAACGCCTTGTACTCCTGTGGCTACATAAATACGTAAGTCACCGTCTCCGGCTGTTACGGCCTCATAAGTAGCGCCATCTGCCGCTAAAGCGAAAGCAACTTCTAAATCATTTGGTCTACCCGCGCCAGCATCTGCCCATCCACCGGCACAAGCACCTCTTAAGAAGAGTTTCGGCTCAGCAAGAATAACTTTTCTGTTTACAGATTTCTTGTCTGCAGAAAGAGTACAAGATACAATTACCAAATAATATCCTGTATCAGCAACTTTTAAATTAGAACCACCGGCCGGATATTCACCATAACCTTTAGGATCCTCATTTTCAGCTCCGAAGTTATCACCGGTACTCCAACTCTTTTCATTATTGAATTTCATTCCGTTACCTGCCTGCAAATAATAGATGCCCCAGAACATTCCGTCATGACTATGAACAGGTATCATCTCAGGAGCTGTACTCCAATCCTGCGGCCATCCCCAAGCATCACCATTTACAAACATTTTTTCGGGCAATGTAGCAGATGATGTATCTTCAGCTGTACAAACAGCTTTTGCAGAGAAGCGACCGGTACGCAAATCCAGTTTTAAGGTTACGGTATAAACGCCAGCTTTACCCACCTGAAAGTTTGCTCCACCACCTTTACACTCACTAAAAGCTTCGGATATCGCAGATGCATTATCACCATTATATCCCATATTAGTGTGAAGTTTAACCTTACCTCCTTGATAAGGGAATTCAAGCCCCCAATCACCTGAATAACGGAACTTCATTTCTTTCTTATCTAAAATTACATCACTAATGGAATATTCAACCGCAGCCTGAGTTTCGTTATAACTTGCCTGCATGGCAGTTTCACCATTCCATTGCAAAGGAGTAGCATCACCAATAATACCGAACTTAGCAGGTATAATCGTCAATTGATTATCAGTTTTATTCATAGCCACATAGTACAAACCATCCTCCACTACAGTGAAAGGTGTACCACCAGCTGCTAAAGTTACAGTTTCAGCAGGAGTAGAAGCTACTACATCGCCCTTACCGTAATTAACCTCATTACCTTCCTCATCTACATTCAGAATAGTAAAACTTCCGCTTGACTTCAACCAAGTGTAAATCCCCACTACATTTGTACCTTCCGGAGCTCCATCCAACGGTGCAGCCACCAGTTGGGACGATGTAGCCGTAGCACTATAAATCGTAGCATCACCAGTGATATAAGCTCCCGGTTGAGCATCAGTAATGATTCTCCAGTTATCATTGCCTTCTTCACAACTTGTTCCCACCACCAGCAGCAATAGGAGCGTTGTCATATATTGGAATATTTTTTTCATATTACTTTCCATTAAATCATTAATTATTAATAACCGTAATTTTGAGTCAGTTTGCCATTCAGGCTCAATACATCTTCATGAATCGGGAATACAGTAGTATAACCAGTATCTTCTTTCGGTAACTGAGGCCTATCAGTATATGCGCGGGTAAACTTACCGAAACGAACTAAATCCTGACGACGAAGGCCTTCCCATGCAAATTCTCTCAGACGCTCTTCTAACAAAGTTTCAAGAGTAGCCGTCACATCCAAAGTAGCACCGGCGCGCTCCCGAACTTCTGTCAGTTCAGCATCTCCATTACCACCATTACGCACTTTAGCTTCACTCTTCATTAAAAGTACATCAGCATATCGGAATAGGACAATATCATTACTTTGAAGTTTACCATCATTAGTAGCAGAAGCATCCAATTCATATTTTTTCATACGTGCGCCAGCTGTCTTCTCTGAGGCTTTGCCAGACAAATCCAAAGTAATTTCAGAAGGTACATATTCCAAATCAGTTCCATCATCAAGTTTTATAGTCCCATTAGGTCCCTCTACTTTTCCTGCATAATAAGTCAGTTCAAAACGCGGATCTTGAGAACTTGTACCATAACCAAAGGCATCAAGAGCTTCTTTAGTTGCGGACGAACCATTCCATCCACCTTGGCCATAAGCATTACCATGATTATAGTGACGAGAACGAATCAAATTATAAAATTCATTCTTATAAAGATTTGCATCCATCGGAATAGTAAAGATATTCTCTACAGACGATTCATTCTTAAGTGAGAAGTTAGATTCGAATTTAGGTTCCAACTTGTATCCCAGGCCCGCAATCTTATCACAATACGCGATTGTTGCCTCCCAAGCATTCATTTCAGTACCGTCTACTGTAAATTTGATATTCTTTCCATCCAGTTTAGTACCGTCCGTCCAATTGTCATCCGCATATACTTCTGCATTAAGCGCTAACTTTGCCAACAGAAAATACGCAACAGGTTTTGTTATTCTACCATAATATTCACCGGTCAAATTACTATGCGCATCGCTTAAGTCTTCAACCGATTCCTCCAATTCGGTTCTTACAAAATTAAAGACAGCGGAACGTTCAGATTGTACTACATCTTCCATTGCTACTGAAGAAGAAGTAACCAGTGGAACACGAGCAAACATATCCAATAAATAATAATAGTACATTGCCCGGAATGCCCGTACTTCCGAAATGTATTTGGGAACTGAAATATTCTCCGGATTGTTCTCCAAGATTTCTTTTAATTTATCCAATGATTGATTGGTTTGTGCAATCACTTTATAAAGATAATCCCAACTGCCTTTTACCAAATCATTCTTCGTACCCCAATTATGAAGGAACAGATTTTGCCACAAGCCACCATCATACCAGTCACCACCGCGCGTGGGAAGCATAGCTTCATCAGTTGTGAAAGTATTCAAGTCATAAAGTCCACGGTCAGTACCCTGCAATCCTGCCCCGCCACCGTTAGCACCAACTTGCGTATAAAGGGAAGCCACCGTATTCAAGTACAATAAGGTAGAATTCTGGTAAGCCTGTTCTTCTGTAATTTGGTCTTTCGGATTTTCCGACAAGAAAGATTCACAAGAAGATAAGCCGAGTGTTGCTGTTATCAACAAACTATATAATATTCTTCTTTTCATAATATGCATCTAATTAAAAGTTAACACTAAGTCCCAATGAATAAGTACGTGACAAAGGATAGAAACGCTTGTCATCAATACCAAGGTCACTTCCTACCGTTGTACTGTTTATCATCGGAGAAAGCCCTGAGTATCCTGTAATCGTAGCCAAATTATTTACAGAGAAAGTAACACGTAAAGACTTGATAGCTTTCAGATTTTTTGTATTCAAGTTCCAACCCAATGTAACATAGTCGAAATGCAAGTAATCACCTTTCTCCAACCAATAATCGGTTACGGTTTGGTCTTTGATGTTTTTCTGAGGAGCTTCAGCCAAAACATTATAAGTCGGGAACTGACTCATATTCATATAAGACAAAGAAGTACCATTATAAATCTTATGTCCAAAAGCTCCATTCATTTGTACCTGAATATCAAATTGCTTGTAACGGAATCCGATATTTGCACCCAATAAAGCTTTTGGCATAGCCTGACCTGCAATATAACGATCCTTTCCGTCAGCCAAATCAACACCTTCCACACCATCAATATCTTGAACATGATAAGTATAATCACCAAAGCCATTATCAACCAATCCATCGCATTTAGGCAAATAGAATACGCCTACCGGCTGTCCAACCATTTGATAAATAATTTGATTATACCCACCAATAAATCCGGCACCATTCATGCCACCTAAGTTCATGTATTCCTTAGCTGTCATGGATTCCCCCATATACGTTCCGTTCAAAGAGAGCAACTTATTCTTTTGAAATGCAACATTAGCACTGATATTCAGCTCCATATCTTTTGTTTTCAATGGAGTACCGCTAATTGCAATTTCAAAACCAGTATTACGCATTGCACCAAGATTAGCAAGCAAAGTAGGATAAGTAAAAGGTGGAACCTTTACATCATAATTATACAACAAATCTGTTGTTTTTGAATTATAGTAGTCTAAAGTTAAACTCAATCGTTCATCGAACATTCCAAAGTCCAAACCTACATCAAAAGTTTTCTTCACTTCCCACTTCAAATCAGGATTGTAATTGCGAGTAACTCCCATTGTTACTACGGGAAGTCCATTTACTGTTGTCGTACCATTAGGACTCATCAATGGCAATGAATTATAAGAGCTAATAGCATCTTGATTACCGGCAAGACCATAACCTACTCTCAATTTCAAATTACTAATCATATCAACATCTTTCAAGAACGCTTCTTCTTTAAGAACCCATGCAAGAGATGCTGATGGGAAAAATGCCCATTTATTGTTCTCTCCTACTTTAGAAGAACCATCTGTACGGGCATTCACTGTAACAATATACTTATCTGCGTATGAATAGTTGACACGTGCCATGAAAGAAGCCAAACTCGGGTTATTATAATAAGATGTATTATCTCCCCACTTCAATACAGCACCAGCCTGCAAATTATTATATAAAAAGTCGTCTGTACTGAAACCATGTACCGTAGTTCCAAAGCCTGTATTAGTCACCCGTTGAACTTCCGCCAGACCTAAAGCGTTGATATAGTGTTTTCCAAAACCTTTTTTATAAGTTAACATCAAGTTAGCCAACATCGACTGAGATTTATTATCTCCACGATATGCCTCTCCACGATTGCTCAGACCGGCCTTTATAGAAGAAGGAATATATTTTTTATTCTCTTTTACATTATAAGTATATGAACCGAATGCACTTAGTTTCAAATCATTATTAATGCTCCATGTAATACGGGCATTTGTATTTATAAAAGCATTTGTTTCACGATCATCAATGTCCAAACGGCCTAATGGGTTTTGTACCTCGTTAGCATTGGCATTTTCATCCCACATACCTGTTTCCGGGTTTTTAAAATTAGGAAAGGTAGGATTATAAGAAGCAGCAGAATAGAATGTTTTCTGATAGTCATTCACATATCTGTTTTCTTTCAACGAACCGAACATTCCAAATTCCAACTTCAACTTATTATTGAACATATTCTGCATAGCATCAATCTTAGCGGTATAATTACGCATTGTATTATTTTTTATAATACCTTTTTGATCTATAACACCGATAGAAGCACGATAGTTTGAATCATCATTACCATTAGAGAATGACAAGCGGTGATTTTGAGTATAACCAGTCTGCTGCATTTCTTTAATAAAGTCTGTATTATGTCCCTTATCCAATATATCAACTCCTAACCTCTGTGCGGCAGCTCTATACTGGTTAGCATCCAGCATTTCCAGATTCTTATAAACCGTTTCAATACCGAAACTACCATCATAACTTAAGCTCTTAACACCATTCTTACCTTTAATAGTGGTAACAACAATAACACCGGAAGCACCACGAGAACCATATTGAGCTGTTTCAGAGGCATCTTTCAGCACTGTAAAATTCTCAATATCAGCAGGAGAAATAGCATTCAGCATATTCAAATCGCCAAATACACCATCAATAATAACCAACGGGTCGTTACCACCAGTCAAAGAAGTAGTACCACGCACACGAATAGCCGGAGCAGCAGTAGGGTCACCACCGGTTTTCTGAATATTCACACCGGCAACTTTACCTTTAATAGCAGATAACGGATTAACGACAACGCCGGCATTCATTTCTTCACGTCCCACTTTCTGAACTGCACCGGATATTGTCCGTTGACTTCCTGTGGCATAACCAATCACAACAACATCATCAAGAAGTTGAGCATCTTCTTTCAAAACAACATTAAGTACGGATGCCGCTTTTACTTCTGCAGGAAGATAGCCCACGAAAGAAACAACAAGAGTTGCACCCGCCGATGTTTGCAACTGGAAATTACCGTCTAAATCAGTAATAACTCCGTTTGTAGTACCTTTTTCCAGTACATTCGCGCCAATTACAGGTTCACCCGTAGCATCTTTCACATTTCCTTTTACAGTAATGTTCTGTGCATAAGCGCCAACTGACAAGAATAGCCCTAACAACAAGGGAAGAATCGTTCGATAGATTCTAAGATTAACTTGCTTCATGCATTTAAAAATTAAAGTTAACAATATTAATTATCTACTATAACCATATATTCAAAAGAACATTTCAGTATATTAACTCTATTATACAATGTCTTTCAAATACATTTATTATACTGCAACAAATGTATGCCATATTATCGAACAAGAGACAAAGATGTTATAAAAAGTACAATAAGAAGAGCGCAAACGATTGCATCACATTTTCGTTTCCTCACACCAAAATCAATGAACAAAATTTAGTAGTAGCTGTTATAGAGTACAAAAAACATCAACCGTACAATTTTAATAATTAGTATACATCATCACCCTAAATAAATAGAATTACAAAAGTTCCTGCAATCGTTTGCACTTATCTCTAATTCAATAACTATCAATAATGAAGCACTTTTCTTAAGATTCTATTATTTTTGCAATCGCATCAAAGAAGTTAAAATAACAAAGCTTATTTTGGTACTGCTTTTTGTTTACATTACCTTTGGCTGAAAAACAAATCATTACTAATGGATAAACCGCAAATAACCATCAAGGATATTGCCCGGGCATTAAATGTCTCTCCCTCCACTGTGTCGAGAGCGCTCAAGGATAATCCGGACATCAGCCGGGAGACACGTAACCTTGTTCATACTTACGCGCGCGAACATAATTATAAGCCCAATGTGCTTGCCGTCAACCTCCGTTCGAGCCGAAGCAACACGATTGGTGTGATTGTACCTCAACTGGTGCATCATTTTTTTTCGTGCGTATTGAGCGGCATTGAAATGGCAGCCGCCGAAGCCGGTTACAACATAATCGTGGCACAGAGTAACGAATCGTATGAACAGGAAGTGAAAATCGTCCAATCCTTTCTCGCCGCCCGCGTCTGCGGTGTCATCGCATCGCTTGCCAAGAATACGGAACAATACAATCATTATCAGGAATTGTTAGACAACAATATTCCGGTCGTCTTCTACGACCGCATCTGTACAGGGCTGAAAACGGAGCGAGTGGTGGTAGACGACTATGCCGGATCGTTTGCCGCTGTGGAGTACATGATTCAGACAGGATGCAAGCGCATCTTCTTTTACGGAGCCGATCCACATCTTGAAATCACCAAAAACCGACGCAACGGATATCTGGACGCCATGAAGAAATACAAGATTCCCGTAAACGACAGCATGATCAAACTATGCGATAACCGCGAACGCGCCATTGCCATAACGCCCGATTTATTGGAAAGCGACAATCGTCCCGACGGCTTCTTTGCGATTAATGACGAAACGGCGGCAGGTATCTTGTACGCCTGCAAGCTGGTGGGGCTCAAAGTGCCGGACGAGGTCTCCATTTGCGGTTTCACCGACGGAGCCATTGCCCAAAGCACCGACCCGAAGCTGACAACAGTGGAACAGCATGGAGAGGAAGTGGGGAAAAACGCCTTCAGCATCCTTACGGACAAGTTGGAAGGAAACGAAGAAAAAAGTACAAACAGAATTGTACGGACCAATCTGGTGGTAAGAGGAACAACGAAATAACAAGTCATTAAAAACTAATATCATAAAAACAAAAGAGCAATGAAAGTAAAACCCGATTTAAGTTTCTGGAAACTGTGGAACATCAGCTTCGGTTTTTTTGGCGTGCAAATCGCATATGCTTTGCAAAGCGCAAATATCAGCCGCATTTTTTCCACATTAGGAGCTGATCCGCACAGCTTAAGTTATTTTTGGATATTACCGCCGTTGGCAGGCATCATAGTGCAACCCATTGTCGGAGCTGCCAGCGACAAAACGTGGACACGATTCGGACGTCGTATTCCTTATTTATTCATAGGCTCGCTGGTCGCAGTGCTCGTGATGTGCCTGCTGCCCAATGCCGGCAGTTTCGGCATGGCGGTGAGTACGGCAATGATTTTCGGGCTGGTATCGCTGATGTTTTTAGACACCTCTATCAACATGGCGATGCAACCTTTCAAAATGATGGTGGGCGATATGGTGAACGAGAAACAAAAAGGACTTGCCTATTCGATTCAAAGTTTCCTGTGCAACGCCGGCAGCCTGGTGGGCTACCTGTTTCCCTTCATATTTGCATGGGTAGGCATCAGCAATACTGCGCCGCAAGGGGTCATTCCCGATTCCGTCATCTATTCGTTCTACATCGGAGCAGCCATTCTGATATTCTGCGTTATTTACACCACAGTCAAAGTCAAAGAGATGCCGCCTGCCGAATATGCCGAATATCATGGCATTACGGAAGAGCAGGAACACGAGAAAGTCAGTATGCTGAAACTGTTGATAAAAGCACCGAAAGCCTTTTGGACAGTGGGACTGGTACAGTTTTTCTGTTGGTTTGCCTTTATGTTTATGTGGACATATACCAACGGCAGCATAGCTGCAAATGTTTTTGACGCTCCCACAGTAGAGCATACGGTGAATGGAGTCAGCAAAATAGTCCTCGACACCAAAAGCCTGCAATATCAGGAAGCTGCCAACTGGGTAGGCGTGCTGTTTGCCGTACAAGCTATCGGCTCCGTACTTTGGGCGGTATGTATCCCTATGTTCAAAGACCGCCGCTTTATCTATGCGCTGAGCCTCGTCTTGGGCGGTATCGGATTTATATCCACTTATTTCGTGCACAGCCAATACGTACTATTCATATCCTTCTTGCTGATAGGCTGTGCATGGGCTGCTATGCTGGCATTACCTTTCACCATTCTCACCAATGCCTTGTCCGGCGGGCACATGGGAACCTATCTGGGACTGTTCAACGGAACAATCTGCATACCGCAAATCGTAGCCGCAGCGTTGGGAGGAAGTATTTTGGCATTGTTCACGCCGAAAGGGATGCTTCCACCCGAAATAAACATGCTGGTAATGGCGGGCGTGATGCTCATAATCGGAGCCGCCTGCGTATATCTGATAAAAGAAACCAAAGGAGAAAGGCCGTAAAGAGCCTCTATTCTTCCTCACCGACAAACTCCCCATTCGTCACCGATGAACTCCTCGTTCCTCACCGACGAACGGGGAGTTTCTTTTTCCGTATCTTGTTTATTTATTCTTTTATTTGTTTATCTTTACACCGATAACACAAAAGAATACTGCCATGAAGAAATTCCTTAAAACTGACGAATGGAACATTATAGAAGACAGCTTTCAAGCCGACCGCATGCGATGGTCGGAAAGCATATTCAGCCTTGGGAACGGCCGTTTCGGACAACGGGGATATTTTGAAGAGCCATATAGCAGCGACAGCTATCGCGGCACATTCGTGGCAGGCATAACTTTTTTAGACAAGACCCGCGTGAACTGGTGGAAAAACGGTTTTCCACAATTTTATACGCGTATTCCCAATGCTCCGGAATGGAGCCGCATCAGCCTGCGCCTCATCGACGAAGAATTGGACTTGGCCCAATGGGACGTGGACAGCTTTAACAGGCGTCTCGACATGAAGGCGGGCATCTCCTACCGCGATGTAGAGGTGACCTCTCCACGCGGCAACAAACTCCGCTTGCACGTAGAACATATTGCCGATATGGCCCGTCCCAACCTCTGCCTTATCAAATACAGTGTTACCTCCCTTAACTATGCAGGGAAAGTTTCCCTCGTACCGACTTTCGACGGAGACATTGCGCAGCATACCGAGCATCCGGATGAAAAGATATGGAATATCCTTCGATCCGGCACTACCAGTGATTGTGCCTATCTGTGGACACAGACCAGGCGGGAAGACGCACAGACATGCTATGCCATGACCTACCGGTTCTTCAAGAACAATAAAGAGACATTTGCCAACCCCATACGCATAGAAAAAGAGAAACAAACCGGATTCAGCGTAGGCATCGAGGTGAAACCGGGCGATACCGCAACGCTCATCAAATATATCGGCATCACGTCGTCCCTTTATTATGAACGGCAGGACCTGATAGAGGAATCCATATCGGAAGCGCGCAAAGCCAAAAGCTTGGGCTGGGACATTCTGGAAGAGGAGCACCGGAAAGCCTGGCAGGAAATATGGGATGAAACGGATGTCACAATAGAAGGAGATCCGGAAGCCCAGCAAGGCATACGTTATAATATCTACCAGCTTTATCAGACCTACCGGGGCGATGACCCGCGCCTGAATATCGGTCCCAAAGGTTTCACAGGAGAGAAGTATGGCGGCAACACCTATTGGAATACCGAATTATGCTGTGTGCCTTTCTTCCTCCTGTCCACTCCGAAGAAAATTGCCGAAAACCTGCTGATGTACCGTTACAAGCAACTTCCCAAAGCCATTGAAAACGCCAGAAAGTTAGGGTTCGGCAACGGCGCCGCCCTTTTTCCGCAAGTCACCGGCAATGGAGAAGAATGCCATAGCGAATGGGAAATCACATTTGAAGAAATCCACCGGAACAATATAATTGTCTATGCCATTCTTCAACACGCCACCCTCACAGGTACATTGGACTACATTGCCCGTTACGGACTGGAAGTGATGATAGCCGTCAGCCGTTTTTGGAGTCAACGGGTATCTTTCTCGCAGCCCAAACAGAAGTACGTCATCCTCGGAGTCACCGGACCCAATGAATACGAGAACAACGTAGACAACAACTGGTACACCAACTACTCCTGCATGCGCTGTCTCAAAACCACTCTCAGCTTTCTTGAAATCATAGCGCGGCAATATCCCGACGAGTATGCCCGCGTGCGTCGCATTACCAATCTGAATTATGCGGAAGAGAGTGAACGCTGGCGGGATATTATCGAACGGATATATTTGCCGGAAGACCCGGAACGCGGTATTTTCATTCAAAACGACGGCTACATGGACAAAGTCCTGCAAAGCACCGATGCCATTCCCGACAACGAGCGCCCTATTAACCAGTATTGGTCATGGGACCGCATCTTGCGCTCCTGCTACATCAAGCAAAGTGATGTTCTGCTTGGCCTATACCTATACTACTTCAACTTCGACACAGAAACCATTCGCCGTAATTTTGAGTTCTACGAGCCGATGACTGTCCATGAGTCTTCCCTTTCCCCACATATCCATTCCATTCTTGCCGCACGCATTGGAAAAGTGGAGAAAGCCTACCAATTGTTCATGCACGCCACCCGTCTCGACCTTGACGACTACAACAACGAAGGCGAACAAGGACTCCACATCACCAGCATGCCGGGCAGTTGGCTTGCGATTGTACGTGGATTTGCCGGATTGCAGATAGTGAATGACATGCTTAAGATAGAGCCCGTCCTACCGGAGAAATGGAACAGTTATTCCTTCAAAGTGAATTACTCAGGCAGCACCCTGCACATACAAGTAAGTAAAGAAATAAAAATCGGCCTGACGGCCGGAAACAAACTGAACATACAGGTATATCAAAACGTTTATGAATTAAAACAAGAGGGGAGTCTGACCATTCCCCTGAAAGACTCGTTTTAATCAGAAACAAATGAAAAAAATGTACCTGTTCGCCCTGGCGATGACGTTTCTCATCACGTCCTGCGGGCAAAAAAAGGGGGAAGATACTGCCCTCGTGCGACCTGTGAAAACCGCTACCGTCAGTTCACAGTCAGTGATCCTTAAAGACTTCTCCGGCATGGTGGAAGCAGTGGAATATGTGAAGCTGGCTTTTAGGGTCAGTGGACAGATCATCAACCTTCCGGTTGTGGAAGGACAAAGGGTCAAGAAAGGGCAGCTCATTGCCGCTATCGACCCGCGTGACATTTCCTTGCAATATGCCGCCGACAAGGCTGCCTATGAAACTGCCGCCGCGCAGGTTGAGCGCAACAAACGGTTACTGGGACGTCAGGCCATCTCCCTGCAAGAATATGAAATCAGTGTAGCCAATTATCAGAAAGCAAAATCCGCTTACGAGCTATCCACCAACAATATGCGGGATACGAAACTGCTGGCTCCTTTCGACGGTTCTATCGAAACACGTCTGGTAGAGAACTATCAGCGCGTCAATTCGGGAGAGGGGATCGTACGGCTGGTCAATACTCGGAAACTGCGTATCAAATTTACCGTACCCGACGATTACCTTTACCTGCTTCGTGCCAAAGACGCTACATTCAAAGTAGAATTCGACACTTACAAGGGTACGGTATTCAATGCCAGACTGGAAGAGTATCTTGACATATCAACCGACGGTACAGGTATTCCGGTAACAATCATCATCGACGATGCCGCTTTTGACCGCACCATATATGATGTGAAGCCGGGATTCACCTGTAACATCCGCCTGGCATCGGATATTGCTCCTTTCATAGAAGAAAAACTGATGAATGTGCCGCTAAGCGCCGTATTCGGTGACAGCGAAAACAAGAACACCTATGTATGGATAGTGAAAGACAACAAGGTGAACCGTCGCGAAGTAACCGTATATTCACCTACCGGAGAGGCTAATCTTCTCATATCCAAAGGTCTGAAACCAGGTGAAACCGTTGTCACAGCCGGAGTGTACCAATTGGTGGAAGGACAGAGAATAAAAGAGGTAAAATGACAGAGATATGAACTTAGCTAAATATTCATTAGACAACACCAAGATTGTTTACTTCTTTCTCGCAGTGTTGCTCATCGGCGGTGTATTCTCATTCGGCCGTTTGGGAAAGAAAGAAGATGCGCCCTTCGTCATTAAGACGGCGGTCATCATGACACGTTATCCCGGAGCCGAACCGGCTGAAGTGGAACGGCTCATTACCGAGCCCATCTCCCGCGAGATACAAAGCATGAGTGGGGTGTACAAAATAAAGTCCGAATCCATGTACGGGCTTTCCAAAATCACGTTTGAGCTGCAACCATCGCTCTCCGCTGCATCTATCCCGCAAAAATGGGATGAGCTGCGCCGTAAGGTTCTCAACATACAGCCCCAACTTCCGGCAGGAGCTTCCGCACCGACAGTATCGGACGACTTCGGCGATGTATTCGGGATTTATTACGGTCTGGTTGGCGACGATGGTTTCTCTTACGAAGAGATGCGCAACTGGGCAGAACGTATCAAAACCCAAGTCATCACTGCCGACGGTGTTATGAAAGTAGCCCTTTTCGGCACACAGACGGAAGTAATCAATATCTTTATCTCCGTAAACAAACTGGCTGGAATGGGCATCGACCCCAAACAACTGGCAAGCCTGCTGCAATCGCAAAACCAGATTATCAATACCGGTGAAATCAGTGCAGGCGAACAGCAGCTACGCGTTGTTGCCAACGGCACTTATACCACCGTCAACGACATCCGCAGCCAGATAATCACTACTCCCGGCGGCCAAGTCAAGCTGGGCGATATAGCGATTGTAGAAAAAGGTTATATGGATCCTCCCGGCACTATCATGCACGTAAACGGGAAGCGCGCTATCGGCATCGGTATCTCCACCGATCCCCAAAAGGATGTGGTGAAAACCGGCGAACTGGTAGATAAAAGGCTCGCCGAGCTGCTGCCTCTTATCCCCGTAGGACTGGAGCTGGAAAGCCTCTATCCTGAAAACGTCATTGCCAAAGAAGCCAACAACGGTTTCATCATCAACCTGATAGAGTCTATCCTGATCGTAATCGTCATCATTATGCTGGTAATGGGTCTGCGCGCCGGCGTATTAATCGGGTCTTCACTGATATTTTCCATTGGCGGCACACTGCTCATCATGTCGTTTTTGGGCGTAGGACTGAACCGCACTTCCCTTGCAGGTTTCATCATAGCTATGGGCATGCTGGTGGACAACGCCATTGTGGTGACAGACAATGCACAAATCGCCATAGCACGCGGTGTGAACAGGCGAAAAGCACTGATAGACGGTGCCACCGGGCCGCAGTGGGGATTGCTGGGAGCAACTTTCATAGCCATCTGTTCTTTCCTTCCGCTTTATCTTGCACCGTCTTCCGTAGCCGAAATCGTAAAACCGTTATTCATTGTATTGGCTATCTCACTGGGATTAAGCTGGGTACTGGCATTGACGCAAACCACGACATTCGGCAATTTCATACTGAAAGCCCAAGCAGACAACAACGGTAAAGATCCGTACGACAAGCCCTTCTACCATAAGTTTGCATCTATCCTCAGCATACTGATACGCAGGAAAGCGTTGACATTGGGAAGCATGGTCGTCCTGTTCGTCCTCTCTCTCGTTGTAATGGGACTGATGCCGCAAAACTTCTTTCCTTCGCTGGACAAACCCTACTTCCGCGCCGATGTGTTCTACCCCGACGGATACAGCATCCGCGACGTAGAGAAAGAGATGAAGAAAGTGGAGGCCCACCTGCTGGAACAGCCGGAAGTGAAACGGGTGTCAGTTACCTTCGGCAGCACCCCGTTGCGCTACTATCTGGCATCTACTTCCGTTGGGCCCAAACCCAACTTTGCCAATCTGCTGGTGGAGGTGACAGACAGCAAGTACACCAAAGAATATGAAGAGCATCTGGACAGCTATATGAAAGAGAACTACCCCAATGCCATTACCCGCACCACGCTGTTCAAACTCTCGCCTGCCGTAGACGCCGCTATCGAAATAGGTTTTATCGGCAATAACACAGACACTTTGGTAGCGCTGACCAACAAGGTTCTGGAAATAATGCACCGTGACAACGATCTTATCAATGTACGTAACTCCTGGGGCAACAAAGTTCCCATATGGAAACCGATATACAGCCAAGAGCGTGCGCAACCGTTAGGCGTATCCCGCCAGAGCATGGCGCAAAGCATACAAATAGGAACCAGCGGAATGACCTTAGGGGAATACCGCCAAGGCGATCAGGTGCTTCCTATCCTACTGAAAGATAATGCAATCGACTCATTCCGCATCAACGACCTCCGCACGTTGCCGGTGTTCGGGACTACGCGTGAAACGACAACGCTGGAGCAGGTAGTCAGCGATTTCGACTATCAGTATAAATTCTCCAACGTAAAGGACTACAACCGGCAAATGGTTATGATGGCGCAAGCCGATCCCCGTCGGGGCGTAAATTCCATTGCCGCCTTTAACCGCGTGTGGAAACAGGTGCAAAAGGAGATAGATGTACCCGAAGGATACACCATGAAGTACTTCGGCGAGCAGGAAAGCCAAGCAGAATCCAATGCGGCATTGGCAGCCAATATGCCGCTGACGTTCTTCCTTATGTTCGTTACCCTGCTGTTCCTGTTCAAGAGCTATCGCAAACCTATCGTCATCCTGCTGATGCTCCCTCTCATCTTTATCGGCATCGTACTGGGGCTGTTGCTATTGGGCAAGACATTCGACTTCTTCGCTATCTTGGGATTACTGGGGCTGATTGGGATGAACATCAAAAACGCCATTGTCCTCGTAGATCAAATTGATGCGGAGACAGCCATGGGGAAAACGCCGCGCGAAGCGGTTATCAGTGCAACGACCACCCGCATTGTCCCCGTAGCCATGGCATCGGGAACAACCATTCTGGGCATGCTGCCATTGCTGTTCGATGCCATGTTCGGCGGTATGGCCGCCACTATCATGGGCGGTCTGCTTGTAGCTTCGATACTCACCCTGTTCGTATTGCCGGTGGCCTATTGTGCAATACACAAGATAAAAGGATAAGGGAATTTGCAATTTGACTATTTACGATTTACAATTTGAATGATGAGAAAGATTATATTTATACTATCATTAATGGGCTTCGGCATAAGCAGCGTGGCACAGGAAGCATATCTCAGCCGCGAGGCCTATCGGAACAAAGTGGAGGCATACAGCCAACTGTTGAAACAGCAACGCCTGAAAGCAGCGGCAAGCACCGAAGCGCGGAAAATAGCGCAGACAGGCTTTCTCCCGAAGATAGACATCACAGCCGAAGGAACCGCCAACCTAAATCGCCTGGACGACTGGAACAGCCCCGCAGGACAGTACCGCCCCTACACCTATCAGGCATTGGCAACACTGGGGCAGCCTCTTTATACAGGCGGTTCACTCATTGCCCAAAAGAAGATTGCCAAAGCCGACGAAGAGCTGGACAGGCTGGCCGTAGAACTGACGCTCGACCAAATACATTATCAGAGTGATGCCGTCTATTGGAACGCCTCGGCCGCATTGGCCACACTCGAAGCCGCAGCCCGTTTTGAAGAAATCATCAATCAACAGTACAACATCATCTTGGACAGGTTTAACGACGGCGCCATCAGCCGTACGGACCTGCTGATGATTTCCACCCGCAAGAAAGAAGCGGAATTACAGTATATCAAGGCTCGCCAGAATCACACCCTTGCCTTACAACAACTGAATATTCTGATGGGAGCAAAACCGGATGCCCCGGTAGACAGCCTTTGTGAAATCGGCACCCTCTCCCAACCCGTCAATTTATTGAGTCTCGATGAAGTTTTAGGACGCCGCGCCGACTATGCCGGCACCAACGTCAGCATTGCCAAGAGCGAAGCGCAGCGCAAAGCCGCCCTCAGCCGGTACAATCCTCAACTCAGCATGTTTCTGGCCACCGGGTGGGACACCGGTATCACCTATATGGGACAAGATGTGCCCCATACACCCATTGCCGGTCTCAATCTCAACATTCCCATTTTCCGGTGGGGTGCACGCTTCAAAACCAATCGTCAGCAAAAGGCATATATCGGCATCCAGAAATTACAGCAAAGCTATATAGCCGATAATATCCTGGAAGAGCTGTCCGCCGCCGCCACCAAACTGGCAGAAACGGAACAACAGGTACGGACGGCCCGAGAGAATACGGCGCTTGCCGAAGAAAACCTCGACTTGGTTACCTTCTCATACAATGAAGGCAAAGCAAGCATGGTCGATGTGCTTTCCGCACAACTATCATGGACACAGGCGCAAACCAACCTTATCAACGCATACCTTGCCGCAAAAATGGCAATGGCGGAATACAGAAAAGTCATCAGCGAATAAAAGCAGACAAACATAAAAAAAGAACGTGCCGGAATAAGGATTCATTTTTCAACCTTATTCCGGCACATTTTTTTTATGTCGTAAATCTCCTATCCGAGGAACGAAATCAGCACGCCCGCTGCCACCGCAGATCCGATGACACCGGAAATATTGCTGGACATACAATAGTTCAGCACATGGTTTTTGGGATCATACTTGGTTGCAATTTCATTACATACCCGGCTCGCCATAGGCACAGCACTCAATCCCGTTGCACCGATCAGCGGATTAATCTTCTTCTTGGAGAACAAGTTAAACAGCTTCACGAAGAAGATACCACCCGTAATGGACAAAGCGAATGCAAGGAAACCGCCGATGACGATGCCGATAGTAGTCCAGTTGAGGAACGCCTCGCTCGTCATGGTAGCACCCACACTCAGTCCGAGGAAGATGGTTGCCGCATTCATAATGCTGTTGGCCGCCGCATCGAACAAACGGCTGGTATCGGAACCTATTTCCTTAATCAGGTTACCGAACATCAGCATACCGATCAGAGGCACTGCCGTCGGCACGAAAAGGGCAACAATGGTAGTGACAGCAATCGGGAAGATGATTTTCAATACACGCAGGTTCTTTATCTCAGTCTTTGAAGGATAGAGCTTTTCCTGTTCCTTCATGTTAATCATCAACTCCTTCTTTGTGCAGAACAGCTTCACAACCATCGGAATGATGACGGGAACCAATGCCATATACGAATAAGCCGCAATGGCGATAGGGCCCAGCAGATGCGGGGCGAGCTTAATGGTGGTAAAGATAGCTGTAGGACCGTCCGCACCGCCGATAATGCCCAATGCACCTGCTTCCTGCGGTGTGAAGCCCATCATTACGGCACACAGCAACACCGTAAAGATACCAAGCTGCGCAGCAGCACCGAATATGGAAAGACGCAGATTGCGAAGCATCGGCCCGAAGTCCGTCAGCGCACCCACACCCATAAAGATGACAGGCGGCAGAAATCCGGTCTTTATCAGCATATAGTAGATGAAGTTCATCAGTCCGAGGTCGTGTGCAATCTCATGCAACGGCATCTCCCAGATGTTCTTCAGCACTCCGTTCACCATTACCATACCGTTTTCATCCGCCTGAATCACTCCCATATCACCGCCCGGGAAGTTGGCAATGAGCACACCGAAAGCAATGGGAACCAGCAACAGCGGTTCGTAGTGCTTCTTGATGCCCAGATACAGCAAGATGAAGGCAATGGCATACATTACAAGGAACGACGGGTCGGCAATGATATTGCTGAACGCCGTCATATCATAAAGTTTTGCAAATATATCTTCCATTATCCAATCTTCATTAATACATCATCTTCAGAAACAGAATCACCCGGATTGACGCAGATAGCAGTCACTGTCCCGCTAAATTCGGCCCGGATGGCATTATAAGTCTTCATGGCCTCAATGTAGCAAAGCAAGTCGCCTTCTTTCACTTTATCCCCTACTTTGAGAGGAGTTTCCTGTGCATTTTTAGTCAGGAAGAATTTGCCTTCAAGCGGAGCTGTTATCTCTTGTCCTTCGCCTACGGGGGCAGTCACTTTCTCGGTAGCGGAAGCCGGCAGGTCGATGTCACCGTAAGCCACCGTCACGCGATAAGCCTGTCCGTCCACCTGTACGGTGAGCGTCTTGGGTTTGGCATCGTCCAAGGGCGATTTGTCACGTTCGGCGCGGCGCTTCTCCACATCAGCCAGGAAGTCTTCTTTTGCCTTGCCGCTCTTGTAGGCCTCGTACTGTGCCGGGTGCATGGCATATTCAAAGAGTTCCTCATCGTCTTCCCCAAGTTCCCATTTGTTCTCTTTCATCAGCTTGCGATACTTGTCAAGGGCATCGGGATAGTTGTCCTGCGGGTTGCCGTTGAAGAATTTACGTCCTTCACGTTCAGCTTTTTCCACAATTTCAGGTGCAAGCTCACCCGGCAGTTTACCGGCCTTGCCCAACAGCATATCCCAAATATCATCGGCAATCATACCCCAACGTTCTTTGCCCTTCTCCATAGCCATTACGTTCATCATGGAAAGGTTCTTCACATACTGGCTGAACGGAGTCACCAACGGTGGATAGCCCACACGCGGCCATACGTAGGCCACTTCATTGAAGAGTTTGATGAGCAGTTCATCCTGCTTCATAAACGGCAGGTTACGTTTTGCCTTGTACTTATTGATAGATTCCAGATTGGATTCCAAGTCCGCCATTAAGCTGCCCATCATACCGCCCGGCAGTCCCGGACCAATCAGCAACGAGTTCATCAGACGGTTCTTCGGACTGATGTACAGACCGAGGAAATCATCCATAAACTCCTGAATGAGGGCGCGCACCTTCATGTATGCTTCCATATTGATTTCGGGCACTTTGAAACCTGCATCTTTCAGCATAGCCTGTACGCTGAGCAAGTCGGCATGTCCCGTTCCCCATGAAAGCGGTTCCATACCTACGTCGATATAATCGCAACCCGCCTCGCAAACTTCAAGAATGCTTGCCATATTGAAGCCGGGTCCCGCATGACTGTGATACTGAACGGGAATTTCCGGATGGGCAGCCTTGATATTAGCCACAATCTTGCCCAAAGATACCGGACGGCCGATACCGGCCATATCTTTTATGCAGATTTCATCCGCACCGAGTTCGATAAGTTTCAATGCCATATCCGTATAATACTCTACGGTATGGATAGGCGAATGAGTGATACAAAGAGAGCACTGTGAAATCATTCCCGCCTCGTGCGCATAAGTGATAGAGGGAGCAATGTTGCGTATGTCATTCAGCCCGCAGAAAGTGCGCGTAATGTCCGTACCCTGCGCTTTCTTCACTTTATAAAACAACTTGCGTACATCGGCAGGCACAGGGCTCATGCGCAGACCGTTCAGCGCGCGGTCCAGCATGTGTGTCTGAATACCGGCTTCATGGAAAGGCTTCGTCCACTCCCGCACAGCCTTATTGGGGTTTTCACCAAACAAAAGATTAACCTGTTCAAAACCGCCGCCATTTGTTTCTACGCGAGCAAAACAACCCATTTCAATAATGGCGGGCGCTACCTTCACCAGTTGGTCTACACGAGGAACATATTTTCCGGCACTTTGCCACATATCCCTGAACACCAAACTGAACTTAATTTCTTTTTTCATACTAAATTATTCCTGTGTGTGTTTATATAAGATTAGTTATTTCAGATTTTCTCTACTTTGGCAACTTTACCCTTACCTTGCGTCACTACCGTAACTGCCGCGCTGATAGCTGCCATAACATTAGCGGGAATAGCAGCAGGACCACTTGCCGCCGGTTTGGCAGAAGAGACCTCTTCGGGTGCATATTTATTCACGAGGGCTATAAGTCCTTTTCCTAAGTAGATAACAATCAGCAGGATAGCAAAGACAGTTGCCATGCCTACCACCATTAGTAGAAGTGCTGTATTCAAGTTTTCCATATTATAAATTATTAGTTATTCTATCAGATTTGCAAAAAATCGTCCGAAATTAGCGATAATTAGCGAGAATACAGAATATTACAATGATAAAATATGCTAAAATGAAAAGTTCCCATACCCTCAGGAGAGAGTACGGGAACTTTTTTGTCAACACTGTGACGCCAGCATCTGCCGTTTACGAAAACGAAAGACAATTATCCCAGCGGATCTTGCTCCTCACCGCCTTCCGAACCGCTACCGCCCGGATTAGAGGAGCCGCCACCGGAAGTGCCGCCATTGGCAAGTTTCTCTATGTCCATCCAAACAACATCCGCATCCACCATGGAACGTGTAGTAATTTGCTTCCCACTACTGCGTTTCACCTCAGGAATAAAGCGTACACGTACACCGTTAATTTGTCCGGAGGTCACCTCTTCAGGCGTAGCAACCCCATTCTTATTGGTAGCGACTGTGTAATAAAAAGTACCGATGCCATCAATTTTCACCGTACTACCGGAAGCCATATAATCAGCTATTACACCTCCCAGGTTTTTAAGCACAGCATACGTATCTCCCCGGGTAACGGTAGACTGCAAAGAGAGCTTGTCCGCAATTCTGTCAGTGGTAATAGGAATGCCGGTAGTTATTGCTCTCGGATACCACAAATCATTCAGTTTCGATTGAAATTTCTTGTAAAATGCCATAATAATAATGTTTTAAATGATTAATAATGTATATCTAAATTCTCTTGTCTCACCTGGAAAAGCGGAAGTTTCATTGTGAGGCCTCAACAAATCAGCCATTCGCTTTTCTCAAATTCGATGTTGCAAAGTTAGGGTGAGAAACAAGGGAAAGCAAGAAAATGGCATCTACAGCCAAAACATATAATTAACTAATAAACAACACATTACAAAACAGCATTCTCTACAAGGGAAAAATGAATATAAAATTAAGGATAAGAAAAAGATAGGGTATCTCTACACATGAGAGTCATAAGTACCTGATAATGAGATTACCTATTCTTTCCAACCTCTACAATACAAATTATTGTATATTCTTCTGTCTTAAGCAAGCCTATCACTATTATTTTAGACTATCTGTATAGTCTCATCATACGGAAATGATTATTTTTTATACATTTGCAAAGTATGCATTTAAATACCGCAACTTATGAACATTGAATTACGACTTGAACAACCGGAAGATTACCGTAAAACGGAGGAAATAATGAGAGAGGCTTTCTGGAATTATTATGCTCCCGGATGTTACGAACACTACTTGTTGCATATCATGCGGAACTCTCCCAACTTCGTTAAAGAACTTGACTTTGTGGCCGTCTGGGAAAATAAGATTATAGGGAGCGTTGTGTGCCTAAAGTCTTTTATTGCCGCCGACAATGGGAATAAATACGAGGTATTAAGCATGGGGCCCATAGCCGTTCTTCCTAAATATCAGCGTATGGGCGTCGGTAAAGCACTGATAGCACATACACGCAGCGTAGCAGCAGAAATGGGGTATCGTGCCATTCTGTTGTGCGGGGATCCCGATTATTATTCAAAAGCAGGATTTGTGGCAGCAGAGCAATTCAATATCCGTACCTCCGAAAACAAATATATTGCAGCTCTCCATGTGTGCCCTTTATGGCCGGATGCCTTAGCTGGTGTGACGGGACAATATTACGAGGATGAGATTTACAACATAAATATTGTAGAGGCAGAAGAGTTCGACCGTTCATTTCCTAAAAAAGAACGCATAACGGGAACTCCCACGCAAAAGCGTTTTGAGGAAGTGGTTGCCATGCAAAAAGAGTACATGCAGCCATCAGGGAAGTGACAGATTAAGGATATCTACCATTCGTCCGTTTATCTATCCTCCGAAATCTCAACTCTGATTTATATAGGAGAATAAAATTTCAGAAGAAACAGGAGTTATATTTTAACTTTTTCATTTGAGAAATCCCGCATTACTGTCACAAACTGAGTCCGTAATTTGAACTGTGTCAGCTAAGGAAAAGAATAAAATATTAACTTTGCTAACACAGTTTATTTTATGAGTGAAGAATTTGATTTTGAAAGTATCAAGAACAAGGCTCTTGAACAGTTGAAGTCTGGTAAACCCTTGTTAGGTAAGGACGGTGCTTTTGCTCCGTTGTTGGAGAGTATATTAAATGCTGCCCTTGAAGGTGAGATGGACGCTCATCTTTCTGAGGATGAACGCATGAGTGGCAACCGTCGTAATGGCAAGATGCAAAAACAAGTACAGACTTCGATGGGAGAAGTCACCGTATCTACCCCTCGTGACCGTAACTCCACCTTTGAACCCCAGTTCATAAAAAAGCGTGAAACCATTCTTGCAGAAGGTGTTGCAGACCGTATCATCGGACTTTATGCTTTGGGAAACAGCACACGTGAGATAAGTGACTGGATGGAGGAGAACTTGGGTAATCGTGTGTCTGCTGAGACAATTAGCGCCATCACCGATCGTGTACTTCCGGAAATAAAGGCATGGCGTTCCCGTAGCCTGGACAGCGTTTATCCGATAGTCTGGATGGATGCCATCCATTATAAGGTAATGGACGAGAGAGGCTGTGCCGTAACCCGTGCGATTTACAATGTACTGGCTCTGGACAGCGAGGGACATAAGGATCTGTTAGGGATGTATATCTCTAAGAATGAGGGCGCGAACTTCTGGCTGAATGTATTGACAGACTTGCAGACCCGTGGTGTCTGTGACATACTCATAGCTTGTGTTGACGGATTGAAAGGCTTCCCAGACGCTATCCAAAGTGTGTTTCCTGATACTATTGTCCAGCTCTGTATTGTCCATCAGATACGTAACTCCATCAAGTATGTCGGCAGCAAGCACCAAAAAGAGTTCATGAGGGATCTGAAACATGTCTATGGTGCGGTAAATAAGGAATCCGCTGAGACAGGACTTTTTAATCTGGAAGAAAAATGGGGTGAGAAATACCCTATCGTTATCAAGTCTTGGCAGGATAACTGGGAAAGGCTTACTGAATACTTCCAGTTTACGTCGGATATACGACGTATGATTTATACCACGAATACAGTCGAGGGCTATCACCGCCAAGTGCGGAAAGTGACAAAAAACAAGGGCGTGTTCCCTAACGACACCGCCCTTGAAAAGTTGGTTTATCTCGCTTACCGCAACATACGCAAGAAATGGACCATGCCCATAGCCAACTGGGCGGCCATCGCACAACAATTAGCGATAAAGTTTGGAGACAGATTTAAATTGTTGTAACTTTACGCTCGTCGGGAGTGCTGGTGCACCCCCTTGGCGCTGGCCGATCCCCGACCGATGAGCTTGGAAGAAAACGCCGCATGACACAGTTTATTTTACGTCTCCCACAAACTCGTCAGGCAATCTTTTGAGAACTTCCTCCTTTATAAAGGCAGGTACACCACCATAATAAGCTTCCGCAATGCCACCCGTAATAGCCCCCATCGTATCTGCATCTCCTCTTAAAGAAATGGTCAGCCGGATGGCACTTTCATAGTCCGTACTTTCCAAAAAAGCAATGATAGCTTCCGGCACCGTATCTTGACAAGAAATGTCATAACTATAAGTAGGCCTTATCTCATTGCAGGTACGGCTAAGATTATAACCGAACATCTCCTCTACATATTTTTTTATCTCCTGCTTGGATTTGCCCGTACGTGCCAAAAAGACACAAGCCGCCGTAGCCTGCGCCCCTTTTATCCCTTCAGGGTGATTGTGCGTTACTTCCGCGCTCCGCCTTGCCGCAACCAACGTTTCCTCCAATGTATCAAATGCCCACCCCACAGGGCTGACACGCATGGCCGAACCGTTTCCCCAACTATTATAAGGCTGCGGATCATCAGCCCATAGCCAACGGATAAAACTGCTACCATACCCGGCTAATGGATAACGATTCCCATAATCCTGCATGATACCTAAAAGACTATCACCCGTCAATAACCAATCTGCATTGGCAACTGTCATAACGGTATCATCGGTAAACTTCGATGCCTCGGTAAACAACGGAAAATCCCAATCCTTTACAGGCGAAAACTCATAAACAGAACCGATTATGTCTCCGGCAATAGCTCCTAATAAAATATCTTCTGTATTCATCGCTTCTAAATTTTTACGCCACTAATAATCAATATTTTATACCACAATTATATTCGTACAAGACTTCTGATTCAATTTCTTCATTAATACGAATATTTTTCCTGTCATTGAAGTTTATGCTCACAGTTTCTCGAACTAATCCTTCCCAATCATTCCAATAACAGCACCTGACTTTAGCCATGTTTCCTATTAGTTCAACCCTTGGCAGAATATCATCGGCTATATTCGAAACATCGACCTTTGAAAATATATTTTCCCGATAATAACCTAAAAGGTTAGAGATGTCTGATTTTGAAAAGACATATTGCCTGTTCCTATAATTACCATGCCAAAAAGCCGGCAAAACCGTTGATGCTGTTGTCAACAAATATATTTGCCATGCACTCATTTTTGAACACGTAGCACCCACTTTCTCAATTAAAAGTCTCTTTTTTAATGTTCTTTTTGAATGACCGGTATCAATATAAAACCAAGAATTATCTCCTATACTGACATGCTGTGCAAAATATATTTTCAGTATTCCATTAAAAGTCAATTCGTCCAAAATAGATAAAACGTCATGGTTATATCCATCAGGTGGCATTGTTTCCTCATGCAGTGATTTCAAATACCTATGAAATGCGCAACCTATCCAACCATACTCATTACTATCTTTGATTAGGCCGACAAGGCTTTTCGCCTTCATCCGCACCTCCTCGATTTCTTCCTCGTCACTCTCCAACACATTATAATCTATAATCTGATTCAAGAGAGAGACTCCTTTGCACACATCTTTTTTAATGAGCGTGTTTCCTTTTTGTAGTTTACCAAGTATATATAAAACTGCCAAATTCCATAAGCAGCGAATAGATGAACAAGGTTCTCCACAAACTTTCAATAGATATTCAATAGCATGTTCAAAATCACCAATACCCCATAATACACTAAAGGTATTTTGCATAGCATTCTTAGAACCATTTGATGCCGCAAGACGTAACCATCTCATCCCTTCATCTATATTATTTTCGCAATTCAGTAAAAGAATGCCTATATTGTTTGCTACTTCACAGATTCCATCCTTGTATGCTTGCACATAACAAGCCTTTATGTCATTATAAAATTGAATATTCTTTTTGAAGAGATGAGAAAGTATGAATTCATTAAATTCTCTTGCACATTCGGCAAGGCTGCATGGTTTACACGCTGGAAAATCTGTAAAAGACAGAGTTCTGTTCCCTGAATCCACTACATAGTTTTTATCAAGATTATCAAAATACTTAGTATCTTTTAACGGATTATCAAAATACAAGTTTCCCGTTATGAGCTGAGACAGAATAAACACATCATCTTGTCTAACCTTATTTTCTACTTTATCAATCTTTTGTCCATGAGCTTCTCCGTTGTCAATCAACACATCGGGGTAGAATTCAACCATCTTCCGACAGTTCTCGCATACAGACACAACACCGGCATAAGATAATGAGCCAAGGTTTATATTTACATTATACCATACAAGCTCCTCTGATAAAATGCCACACTTCAGACAAGGAAGTCTTTTGGGTTCACCCGGTATTTGTTCCTGCACATTATCCATAATATAGTCATACGCAAACGGTAACCGCTTAAAACTCCAATACCTAACCGTTGGATCTTGCAATGGATTAGGTGCACACACCACATGGGTTACAAGATCATCCTTAACTCTAAAAAGAACATACATCGATTTATAACCTTCTATTTGGTCGTACACTGCTACATGACTATAATAATTGCAAAATTTGATGCTTGTGCGTACATTGATACAATTATGCTTTAGTCGGTTCTCTTTATCTATCCAATATGATTCAAAATCAGCAATACCACTTAGTTCTTTGTGCTTATAAATAACAAGTTTTACGTTCTCTAGCAAAAAAGGTCTTAGTGTAGAAAAATCCTGATTATATCTGCAGAGCGCAAATCTCTTTGCAACCTCAGTATATATATCATTAGGCAAGGAATCTTCAATCAGCAATCCTTGCCTATCTATCTCCATCGCATCCTTATCCTTTTGAGAAAGTTTCTCCTCAAAACCTTTTCCATATACATCATCCAAAGTAAAAGCTGTTTTATGAGTTTTATTATATTGAGACAAAGTCACAACCCAATCCGAAGTAACATCTCGCACTTTATAAACCGGATACAATCTTCTGTCCCTTGAAGATAAGGGCTTTGGCCGATTTCTATAATACCTTTTTTTTAATGCTTTTATTGCAATAAAAGGCAATGCCATTGCAAAGAGAGGCAATACTAATACTAATAAAGGCAATAGAGGTGAGATTAAGATTCTTACCCACAAAGCTGGAGTTTTAATGTACAAATCATCGTCATCGATATGTTTAGCATTCTTATGCTTGACGTGTATTACAATAATCCATACTATTGTTGATAGCGTAAGAATAGCATACACGATGCCTATAGTCAACCAAATATTCATAATACATTTATATAAATTTGTAATTGTTGCAAATTCCTATCAGCCCTAATGGATTCCAATCCAATTCAAGATCTTGTAACAAAAGTAATGATTCCAAAGGATTTGCTCTACCTTGAGTTCACGTTAAACTATAACATCACCAGTATCCATATTTAATACAGACATTCAAAGATTATCCCAAAACTCTAGAGATTGTTGATCCATATCCAAATTATCATTATAATAAGGATTATCATCAATACTCCCCCAACCATCAAAATCTTCCTCCTCAATATAATTCTCCTCTATTACATTATCTTCAAATTCTTCTACAAATTCAGGAGCATCTCCTATCATATCTTCTACCCCATCTAATTGATCAGTAAGCATATCTTGCTCTTCAAAATCCTCATACACCCTATCATTTTGCACTCTTTGCAAGTCCTGTTCAACTGTTTCTTCTACATTATTATACTTTGCTTCAAGTGCTGCGTATGCATCTTCTTGTTCACTAATAGAAACTTGATTAGCAATAATTTCATGCATTATCATTTCATCATTCATAGTTAACTTCTTTTTTTCCATTTTTATATCTCCTATTTTATTGATACTGTTAAATCTCCGAAATCAGATTTTCATTTGATTTATACTCACTGTTTTTCTTCACATAGTCATAGTACAGTTCATGAATCGAATCAAAACCCAACCGCAAACCAACCAAACATGCAGCTATTTTATATTCATTTTTGTATTTCTTTTCTAAAAACAATAATTCATTAGGAATACCTTTCCATTCTTTTTTCCTTGAAAAATAGTCCAATAAGCAAAAATAAATCGGCATCACGATGTATTGTCGCAATTTAGATTTCTGATGTATACATTCTTGCACATATTTTTGTGCATTATTGTCTTTTTCTAGCTCGGATATGACACCTTTCCATTCATCAGCTCCAAACAGTTCCAATCTATTAAGTACCCTTAACACTCCAGAGTCAGGCATAGTTAAACACACTTTTTTATAGTGCCAGTTAGCAAATACATGAACAGAATC
The DNA here is from genome assembly GCF_025146565.1 of Bacteroides eggerthii. Classification (NCBI taxonomy): domain Bacteria; kingdom Pseudomonadati; phylum Bacteroidota; class Bacteroidia; order Bacteroidales; family Bacteroidaceae; genus Bacteroides; species Bacteroides eggerthii. The sequence continues at coordinate 3,675,015 of NZ_CP102258.1, forward strand.
AAAAAAATAGCCTAAACAAGTGTCCGGATAAGGTTCATGCCGTTCATACATCAACAAGTATTGCCAAATTGTACTATTTCCATCATCTAATTTTTCTTTCCGATACTGAAAGTTTACAAACCGAACAATTAAGTTTTCATCATTAGTCCATTTCTCTAAAAAAACATCTATCAAGATTCTTTTATTCAACTTATTCAACATTTGGAGAGAACAAATAGCTCCTCTTCTCATATTCTCCATAAAAAGCTCCTGAGAAAAGTCCTCTACTTCAGAAGCCCACCTCGGTTCCACGAGCCTTATATTATGATTAAAGCTAGTTTTTAGTTCTTCCATTGCCACTTTGTCAAGAGGTATTACAGCCCGTACATCAACATAATCTACACTTTCCACTCCCTTTTTTGCACGAATAGGCTTTAGAGACTCAAATACAATAAATAAATACTCACTTGTATATTGGAAAGGAGATACTAACTTCAATAATTCACAGATTTGATTACCTTCAACTCCATCAACTCTAACTATTCGTTCCAAATTGATTTTCATGTATCCTTTTACATACATTATATTCAAATCATTCCTATATATAAGACCCAAATACTCCATATTCAAAATTCTATTTCTACATTACTTTTCCTACATTCTAATTTCAAATCCATACTTGCACAAATTGATTCATCAGAGCTAAACATCGGAATATACTTCAATGGGGTTCCTGCATAAGTAATAAACAAATTAAGTTTGCTTCGTGTCATCGCTACCATAAACAAATTTGAAGCTACTAAATTATCGAAAGAAGAATTGGCAAAAGGAATGAATACATTATCAAAATCCAATCCTTTGGAACCATGATATGTCATTAACACAATACGTTGTCCTTTTTCGGCAGAGTTCAAAGAGCCATATTCTCCTACAATACATTCTATTGGAATCTGACATTCAGCCAAATATCTATTCAACTTATAAAACCAAGGTTTATAATATAAATCATTAATTCTCTCCCAAGCTGTTTTCCTTTTCAACTCCAATATTTTGTTACAAAACGACACTATAGCTTCCTGCGTAGGAAACAATATCGAGCAACTTCCTGTTTTTAAACGTCTACGGGCATCTTGATAAACCCATTCCACTTCTCGTTCTTCAGACACAGCTCTGCATACACGTATCTGAACATCTTTTTTTGTTAAATCTCTTCTCGCCTCAAAAATTCTCATCTGAGGCATCATATATTGTACAGCTCTAATAATCGAAGGTGACAACCTATGAATATATAGTAATGAAAAGTCTTCTCCCCGTACAATCTGAGACGTTTCTTCCGGAGTAAGAACCGCTTCACCAAATTGAGGATCCCTATCATAAATAGATTGATTTGTGTCTCCCGCCACAATCAGCATTGATTTTGCTCTTTGTTTCATTGCCTGAAGAATGCGCGGCGTTAAGTCCTGAACCTCATCACATAATATATAATCCCATTTTTTAGTCGACTTATAAAACTGATACATTGTAAGAACCTCTATTCCATCTAATTGCAATTCTGCAAGCTCCAATTTACAAAGTTCTACCAAAGAATGGGTAAATACCACAACTACAATCTTTGCACCTTTTTTTGCCTTTTCAGCTAACAACCGTTTAACAGCATAAACCAGCAATACAGATTTTCCACTTCCAGGAAACCCCTTTATCCAAGAATTGAAACCCACATAGTTCTTCTCCTTCAATTTTTTCAGAAATTCTTTTTGTTGAGGATCCAGCATCTCCTCCGTCGGCATTCGATTCATAAGTCACTTTCCTTTATAACGGTTGTATTTTCAGAATTATAGAAACTGCCATTTAACATTTTATCACTTTTTTCCCTAACTTCCTCTGCAAATGCTAAATATCCCAATTCCGTAGCAGCACTTGGTAACCAAGTATAATCAACTTTGCTTAAAGTCCCTGCATCATACTGGCTTTTCCATATATTATATGCCTTGCGAATCTTAGCTTCTCCTGCCGCTTCTTTTCCATGAGCCTTTTCATATCTCCCCAACTCAAATAAAGCATGCGGCTTATCCGGAGACAAATCCAACGCTTCATTTATATATTTCAAATACTTAAATGTATCAACATTTTTATACCTATAACCCAAATTAAAAGCTGAAGTACTATTTCTATTTTCCTCATAATCCATTTCCCCATAATACAATGCTTTCCTCCAATTTTGAGCATTAGAATAGCAGATACCTATCCTATTAGAACTTACAGATTTTGGATAAAGTTCATTACATTCTTCATAAGCTTCTGCTGCGTTGATATTCATTTTAGCTTCCTCATAAGCTTTTGCCAATTCCATCAAACTCTTTTTAGGTAATCTCCCATGGTTTTCCGCAGCCTTACGATAAGCGTCCTTTTCAGCTTTTAACGCAATTCGTTCCTGTGTAGTCAATTCCTTATTCGCAAACGGATTTATAGCATTTACCCAACAAATCTGCTTTTCGACCTCAGCTCTCACTGTCAACAATTTATCTGCCGTAAGTTCCAGAATCAACTTAACCGGACTATCCATACTAAAACCGTCTGGATTCTCTGAGGTAATAACCAAGTTTGTCAATAACTTATTCTCATTACTTATACAAATAGGGATTTCAATAATCTGCTGTCCATTTCTTGCTACAGCCAGATTATCAATCTCTATTATATCAGTCGGCATTGTCATTCCAGCCGGAACCAACGTCAACAATTCATTATTTTGAGTCACCACACAAATTGGTTCGCTTGTTATAGGCTGAACGATATTTAAACCTAAAGCATTATAAATAAGTGAATGAATAGATGCACCTTTTGAAACATGCTCTTGAGTGTCACAAGGCAATAACAATTTTGAATTTGGTAACCACTTCTTTAACGAAGCTTGTACATAAGGATTCATGCTACTTCCGCCTATGAATAAAACATAGTCAATATCAGAAGTGGACAACCCGGATTTTTTTATGGAAGATTTAATAGATTGATAAATACTATTGTACTCCTGACCATCCTTTATAACACCTCCGGTTTTCCTTGTAAAAACTTTCATTACTTCCGCAAATTGGATAGATGTCATTTGCATTTCACTGGATGATAGTACCCCCTTAGAAGATTCTATATGAATATCTTTAACTACAATTGTGTATTCCTGAGCAATAGTGGAAAGATCATATTTTTCCCATATCAGATTAATGGCCTTACACATGCCTATTTTCAGTTTTTCTGCAAATACTAACAGATTATTAACTATCTTTCTTTTTTCAGACATTATAAAATCGTCTGAATCTAATCCATTCTGAACCAACAATTCCGGATAAAGGATATTATAAGCAATATATCTATCAATATCATCTCCTCCCAATTTTTCAAATTTAGATATTGACAGATTTTTCGAATAAACTCCTTTACGATTTACACCGATTTCCAATATTGAAATATCACAAGTACCTGCCCCAAAATCAAACACCAACATTTTAGGATTAATTCCATTAGGAATTGTAATAGCCTCACCAAACGTGTCGGAATCAAGTATGTAACTTAAAAAAGCAGCATTTGGTTCATCTATAAGAGCTTGTTTACTTACATCAATTTGATTGATCGACAAGGCTTCAATCAAGTCTCGTCTTTGATTAGCTTCAAATGATGCTGGAATACTGACTGCATATTTGATATTATCATTCAGCCCTTTAGTATGAACAAAATTCTCTATTTCTTTTTTTAAGAATCTAAAAAATACAGAAGTAGCATCTTTGGCATTTTGAATCTGGATAGACTTTTCCCGATTCAATGTACTATTATAATATTTAGGACCTAAATCTTCTCCTAATTCCATTTTAAAAGAATACCAAATATCTTTGTTCTTTTCTAATTCATATTTTAAACTGGATGCACCAGTTCCTACAAGAATCTGATTATCATAAAGAGCTATGACGGTAGGCAGCTTTTCGCTTTTAGACATAGCCCCATCATACTCTTTTTGTCTTATAGGAATCACATCACATTTTATAGAATCCAACAGTTCGTCATAATACGAATAAGAAACGACTGTGGTAGATGTACCAAAATCAATACCTACATAAGTAGCTTCCGCGCCTTTTAATTGTTTCCAATCGGCAGTAGCCAAACTTTTTATTGACAATAATATAGCCATACCTTCATCATATCTTCCCAGCTCCAAAGAAGACATTTATACAAACAGAAACGTGGAACTACGTGCCCACTATCTGTAACTGAAGGTCCTAGGAAAACCCAAACACACGGATAGATGGACAGCAGCCCCACGCTGAAATCAGCGTAGGAAACAACTATGCCATTCTGTGTGTTTTTGAAAATTTCCTAGGTTTTCAGTCACAAGAACAAGCACAACGCTTCTTACAATTTTATCTCTAAAAAAACATTGAAGGACATCACCATGCACTTCATCCGCAAACTTAAACATTTTCCTTCACAAAAAAGCAAAATGAATAAAGTTTTTACTGATACTCTTTTGAGACAATAATCATAACTGCTGTCCTATCTATTTGCAAGAAGACTATTTGTATGCCACCCCTACTACTTGCACACCGCCACCCAATGCAGCAGCCGTTTCATTGGTTCTATCTGCTACCAATATTACACTGGCTCCAAGTTTAGCAGCTTTCTTCTTCAACTTCTTGATAGCATCTTTGTAGCCCATACTTGAACCTAATGTTCCACCCCAACCGGAAGTTGCAGCAACTTCGCCTACACGGGTCAGCCCTTCTACATCAGAAGCAAGATGGGTAACAACAACCTTATCCCAATCGTCCTTACCATTTATAACCGGTACTTGAAACGTCTGATTGCACTCTTCTTTTCTACCGCTGGCATACACGATGTACGAGACTTCCTTCTTACTCTTCTCGTTAACAAGTTCCTCGCCAGGATAAGTAAACTCAATAGAAGCATTGGTACTCTTCACTATTTTTACATCCAAAGACGACCCATTTCTTAGCACAACTTTATCTTGTGCATAAGACAGACTACCACAAGCGCATAACGCTGCTAAAATAACAATTTGCTTTTTCATACCATCTAAATTTATATTAATACTCAAATACGTTTTCCTTTATAAATAGTTTAGTTCTTCTCACATCACAGTTAACCCAATGCACACATTCTCAAGATAACAACTACTATTCATGACTTTCAATTTAATTAGTTCTTTCACTTGTTTATCGTATAGAAACAAGATAGGTAAACACATAAAACAGAAAAAATGAAGTCATAAAAAGTCTTTTTACAGAAGTTAATCATTACTTTTGCCGTGACTATACATTAATAGTGGAATATTCATTTCGATAATTGGCTACTATGAGATTCTTTCTTGCGATATCGCTATTGTGTTGCTACTTCTGTTGTCAGGCGCAACAGAAATATGCACTCATTGTTGCTATTGCCGATTATCCCAAAGAATCCGGTTGGAATAGCATACATAGCGACAATGACTTACAACTGTTAGTTCCGCAGTTCAAAAGGTTGGGATTCCAGATTAACACACTGATAGACAAGCAAGCGACCAAGAAGAATATTACGCAAGATTTACAGGATCTGATCCGGCAGCTCAATCCTGGAGACGATGTCTGCCTGCATTTCTCCTGCCACGGGCAACAAATGGAAGATGACAACGGTGATGAAGCAGACGGACTGGACGAGGCACTGATTCCCTATGATGCCCGAAAAACTTTTCAGAAAGGCATTTATGAAGGAGAAAAACATCTGCGCGATGACGAACTTGAAAAGTATCTGACCTGCATCCGGCAGAAAACAGGGGCTAACGGTTCTGTATTAGTAACTTTTGACGCTTGTCACAGTGGCACAGCCAACCGCATTGAAGAATACGTTGAAGATGAGGATGCACCCATCCGTGGTACCAACGTTATTTTCACCTCCAATCCTTTCTATATAGCACCCGATGCCAAGCATATACAAAGGAAGAACAGACTTATGCAACAAAGTGGTTTGTCCCCCATTTGCATCATCAGTGCCTGCCAACCCTTTCAGCGTAACTTTGAAATAAAAGTAGGAAGTAGCTATTATGGCACCCTGTCCTACTCTTTCTATACTATATTAAAAAAGACCAAGCAATGGGACAAAGCCTGTTTCCCCCGGATATGGAAACAATCCAAAAGCCTCTCATCCAAGCAAATTCCTATGATCGAATCTTCCTATCCCCTTTGAGCCATGAAAGAAGACATCCTATCGCACATACAAAACAATCGTGAGGTCAGCCGCATCTATTCGGAACTGAAAGCAGGCTTCCTTGCATACAATCGCGTCACCCTCCCCAAAATACGGGAAGAAGACAGAGAGGAAATCTATAACGATTCTTTCATCGACTTAATCGACAATATTTCATCCGGAAAACTCCAACAATTAACTTGCAGCTTGCAGACCTATATCAATACAATAGGCTACAACAAATCCATAGACCTACTACGCAAGAAAAACTCGACACAGTCATTGCCGGATTATGAGAGAATAGAATCTGACAACGATTTCGATATTGCCGATGATGCCAATGATGCCATAGCGATAGAGCGTCAAGAGGAGATATACAAGCTGGTAAAGGACATAGAAAACGATACTTGCCGCATAATACTTTTCGGCTTCTATTGGCAACACTATTCCATGGAAATACTGGCAGAACTAACCGGACTAAGTAATGCCGACGTTGCCAAAAGTACTAAAGTCAGATGTTTCACCAAACTACGGAATGCCGTTTTAGCTGCATTCCGAAAGAAAGGATTGATATAATATGGATACACAGAATGATAACATAGAAGACTTGATTGCCAAGACAATCAGGAAAGCAGGGTACGAAAAAGACATGCGAGACCTTGAAACACTGAAAGCATTTACGGCCAATATAAAAAGGAGGAACAGGATTAGAAGACTACTGATTTCAGTCACGTCCGTTGCTGCACTTTTAGCACTTCTCTTTTCACTGAACATATACCATGACAATCGCATCATGGACAATGCGTTCATCACCTATTATGCACCATTGGAATACGACCAAGAGTTGGTTTCACGAGGCAGTGATTCTGTTTCTTCCGAACTAATGTCTGCCATGAATGCTTATCTAAAGAAAGATTACAAGATTGCTTTACAGGAATTTAACTCTATCCAAAGTATTGACAATAATTTTCTGATATATAAAGCTATTTGTCTCATAGAAACCAAGCAACTGCCCGAAGCAATAAATCTGCTTGAACAATTAGTAAGTGACGGAGAAGGAACAGAATATTACCAACAAGCCTATTGGTACTTGGCGATAAGCCTTTTAAGAAATCACGAAAAAGAAGAGGCTATGCAGGTTCTCGAAAAGATAGTAAACACAGCAGGAATATACGGTAATGAGGCAAGCACACTGATAAAGTGCTTAAAATAATTATTTTATAATTCATTACGCCCATAAAAGAAGAAGAATGAAATCAATTGCCATACTACTACTTCTGATATTATTTTCTGTCCATGTTGCGGGACAAGATACTACCAATATCAATAAAGTTCAGCAAACAGATATAGCTGATTCTTTAGAAATACTGAATAAAATGGCACTCCAATGCAATTTCACAGAGGACTACGCCAACGCTCTCAAAATAGGCAAAAGACTTGAAAAGTTAACTCTTGCCGAGTACGGCAAGTATAGTCAACAATACGTTATCGTTTTAGGCAACTTGGCCTATTATCATGGATGGCTGGGACACGTTGACACTGCAATAGAATACTTCAAGATTTGTGCTGACATAAAACGAAAGCTATACGGAGAAGCACACATAGAGTACGCCTCTACAATAGGATGCCTGTCCTTTTACCTCACAGAGGCTGAAAGATATACAGAAGCCATACCCCTCATTCATAGAGCACTCGAAATCTTTCAAGACAACCATATACAAAAGGGGAATGACTATTTTCAAACGATGCTTGCAGCCATTCACATAGCAACAGAGACAGAAGAATATCAGAAAGGAATAGCCATCGGCAATAGTCTGTTAAAAGCCCTAAATGCCGACACTATTCAGAATACAAATCGAATCAGCAATACCCTATTTGAGTTATCCAAATGCTTTTCCGGTTTAGACGATTATCCTACTGCTATAAAATACAATAAAGAATCTCTATCTATCATGCGGACACACTCTCACCGATTGATAGAAGAGTTGGAACAAATGGAAGCATTAGCAGAAGCATACTATCTCAACGAAGAAGACACAGCTTTTATTCAAACAAAGAAAGAAGAGCATAGACTATTAAAAGATATTCTAATTAACCAATTATCCTCCTTAAACAATAGCGACAGAATTGAATACTCAAATGCTGCCTATAACTTTTACCAAGACCTAATTAATGTCGTGTGGCTGATTAAAGAAGCGCAACGCAAAACTGATGTCCGAAACTTGAAACAAATCATTTATGAAGGCTGCCTTCTTCTCAAAAACCTGATTTTAAACACAGAGCAATCTAAACTTGCACGCAGGGATATAGCAGACATCACAAATTATCAAATCTCATTACAAGAAATAAAGAATCATTTATCAACCAATGACGTAGCGATTGAATTTATCGATTATCCAGATTGGAGTTACGAAGATGAAGCTATAAACTATGCTGCCGTTATCCTCAAAAAGGATTGGGAAGCTCCTGTATTAATTCGTTTTTCATCCGAAATGTTACTTAAGCGCGATATGCAGAAAATGCAGGAAGGAGACTCTTTGTCAGTAAACATGCAACACGCCTACAATCATATATGGAAAGCTATCGTCCAAAATATTCTTTCAATCGGCAATCATGTTTATTTCTCCGCAAACGGTATACTTCACCAAATTCCCATTGAGTCCCTCCCCGTTGGAAACGGAAAAATCATGAGCGACCTCTACCACATGCACCGCCTATCCTCCACTCGTGAACTGGCTCTGAAAAAAGAGCCCATAAGATATAAAAAAGCAGTATTGTATGGCGGACTCAATTATGATATGACCGATAATGATATGAAGGCCGAAAGTTCTAAATATCAGAAAAGAGATAGCACAAACATCTATTTTACATCCAGAGGATTGTTGGAGGATTCTATCAGAGGACATAAATGGATTCAACTTGGAAACACACTGCAAGAAGTAGAATACATAAAGGACTTATTAGAAAAGAATTATATTACCACTAACATTTATAAAGGCAATAGTGGAAACGAAGAAGCTTTCAAAGCCTTGTCCGGACAAGAATATAACATTATTCATCTTGCCACACATGGATTTTTCTATCCGGATGAAGCTGCCAAGAAGAAAGACTATTTCAAGCCTGTTCTGATGCAAGATGGACAAAGTATAAGCCCAATCGACATGTCTTTAGAACGTTCCGGTTTAGTGTTGTCCGGTGGTAACCGTGCATGGAAAGGAGACTCTATCCCTGAAGAAATAGAAGATGGCATTCTAAAATCCCAAGAGATTAAAGACTTGGATTTGCGAGGTGCAGACTTGGTTGTTCTTTCCGCCTGCCATACAGGACAAGGAGAAGTAACCAATGAGGGAGTGTTTGGGCTACAGCGAGCATTCAAAATGGCAGGTGTACAGACTATCGTTATGAGCCTAACAGAAGTGGATGATCAAACCACAATGGCTATGATGAACAAATTCTACGCCAACCTCCTTTCAGGACAGTCCAAACATGATGCTTTCTATAATACACAGCGATACATACGTTCTATAAAACCAAACCCTATATATTGGGCTGGATGGATTATGTTAGACTAAAGTAAATAGGCACAACCTTTTTCCGATAAACCATAATCCCCCGATGTTTTGCATAGTTCAAAACATCATGCCCTATTCAATAGTTGATTACAATCCAATTACAGCAATTCGAATATCTTTAATGAATTTAACAGCTTGTTTTTTCTCCAATTTCAGTGCAACAATATCAATTTCGCTCTAATTGCTCTTTGACTTCCACCACGAACCTATGACGCGGAAGAATAGTTACTGTCGAAGATAAAGATTACATTTCACTCACTGACATGGCAAATGCCAAACTGAAAAAAGGAATATTTACAGCCGTCAAAGAAGTAACAGATTAGAGACATAACGATGTACTTTCTTTGCTAGTCATCACATATCTCCCAACGACAAACACACCATTTCAATCTGATACTTCAGTAATCATTTTTTCTTTTGTCTATATCTATACCATCACAGTGAACTTAACCAGACGGCCGTCACTTCCTCCATTTCATCTTGGGGGGGGGGAGGAAAGCTAATAAGAAAGAGGGTAGTACAAACGAAAAGCATTGAGAACGAGAACATTCTTTAAAAGATTGCATTGGATTACAGACATAGCCCGTCAGCCCCCATAGAGCCGAAAGATGTCGTTAAGAATTGGATGCGGTTAAAAAACACATTGGAATATCTCAGTTTGTGGGAAAATTGAATAATCCGAATTTAAAAGGGGGGCGAATTCGCCCCCCTTTTAACGGAAGCAGGCAGCAATGCTTTCACAATGAGTCCCACACGTTGGGTTGAATAGCCTACCTCACCGGCTATCCTAACGCCAAATATTTCAGCACAGCTTTTAAAAAATACTACGGAACTACCCCAAGTACATTCATTGCCAGAGACCAGCCTGCAGCCCCCTTATAAAAACTGCAACAACCCGGACAACAACTTTTCTATAAGAAAAAAGTGCAAAGTCAGGCATGGGTTATTCCACATTTTTTACCACGCCTGATTTTCTTGTTCTCCACTTTCCCCACCCTCTTCAGAGCACCTTCTGAAAGGGGGTACAATGAGTCAGTGACTGAAAGGCATTGACTTCCTGACTGAATGCCTTTCAGTCACTGACTCATTCCCGTTCGTTCGGTGAGTGAAATAAAAACGGTTCAAGAAACCGATGGCATTACCTGCTTTTTGTTGGAATATTTCCAACAATCATCTCCAACGTCTCCCCTTCGGCAAACAGTCCTTCCTCCGCCTGTATCATCCGCTTCTTCAGACGGAACTTCTGCTGGGATACGGAAGAGGAAGATACGGCAGTGAAGGCGGCTATCTGTGCATTGCTGAATCCCAGCCGGATGAGGAGACAGAGCTGGTTGTCGGCAGGCGTAAGCTGGGGAAACCGCAAGGCCAAGCGGCGCGAAGCATCCTTGTACACTCTATCCGTAAGCTGCTGCAAGTACTCCCATTGGGCGTTCGTGAGAAACTTGGGATGGCTGCGCAGCTGCTCCACCACTTCATCGCCATCTATCAAGGCGGCGGTGAGCGCCTGTACCTGACCGTCCAACTGCCGGGCACGCTCACTCCCCTTCATCATCAATTCCAACTCACGAGGCACAGAACGGTCTTCATACTCTTTGAGACGGGTACGGAGCTGTTCATTTTCTTCACACAGACGGCTGCCATGATCCATCAGATTTGTCAGCGAACACTGCACTTCTTCACGCTCTTCGTCAGTGAGCGACATTTCACCCAGACACTCCTCCAGTTCGGCACGCTCACGCTCGTTATTGTGCAGCCGCTGTTCGTTCTCGCTCAAATCTATGAGGTAACGGCGATGCTTACGCTCATCCGAGAACCGGATGTCACGTATGGAGAACCACACGTTCAGCCCAAGCATGAAACAACCGAATGTTCCCCAGAAAAGGCGTTTCCATCCTGTTGCAGGCATCAGGCGGATGCGCTTCCCTTCGGAAAGCTCTTTCACCCGGGTGTATTTGTGATGCAGGTCGGACAGCAGACGAACGGCACAAGCACTGTCGGCACTGCCGGATTGCACCAAAGAATCGGCATGAATGAGAGATTGTTCGTAGTCGAGGATATTCCTATCGGCCGGAGCTGAACAAGATACGGTTACCAGCCCCCAAAGAGAAGTCAGTAAGAGAAAGATATATACGTGTTTCATCCCTACAAAGGTAGTACTTTCTCCCTACAAAAGACACAGAGGCGCAAAGTTTTTTTTACACTTTGCGCCTCTGCAATAACATTAGGTATCTATTTCTTTAGAATTCGCTCGTAAAGTGGAACTTAATATTCTTGAAGTCCATTTGCGCCATCTGCAACACGTAGCCGCTATCTGCCAAGAACACGTCCCTGCCCTCACGGTCCTTCGCCATATACTGGTATTTGCGCTTCTTGAAAGCCTCCAGTTCCGCAGGGTCGTCACTCTCAATCCAGCAGGCCTTGTACAGGCTCAGCGGTTCCCAACGGCATTTGGCACTGTATTCATTCTCCAAACGGTACTGGATAACCTCAAACTGCAACTGACCTACCGTACCGATGATCTTGCGCCCGTTGAACTGGTTGACGAACAACTGCGCCACACCTTCATCCATAAGCTGGTCGATGCCTTTGGCAAGCTGCTTCTGCTTCATCGGATCGGCGTTTTCGATGTACTTGAACATCTCCGGCGAGAAGCTCGGGAGCCCCTTGAAGTGGAGCATCTCACCCTCTGTCAGCGTATCGCCAATCTTAAACGTACCGTTATCCGGCAGACCGATGATGTCTCCCGCCCATGCCTCGTCAATGGTCGTTTTGCGCTGCGCCATGAACTGCGTGGGCGACGAGAAACGCATTGTCTTGCCATGACGTACATGCAGATAAGGCGTATTGCGGGTAAACTTGCCGGAACATATCTTGCAGAATGCGATGCACGAACGGTGGTTCGGGTCGATATTGGCGGTAATCTTGAAGATAAAACCTGTGAACTTCGGTTCGCCCGGCTCCACCTCACGTTCTTCCGCCTTTACCGGACGGGGGCTGGGGGCTATTTCCACAAAACAGTCCAGCAACTCCTGCACACCGAAATTATTCAAGGCAGAACCGAAGAATACGGGAGCCAATTCACCTTTCAGATATTCCTCCACCTGAAAATCGGGATATACACCGTCTATCAGTTCCAGTTCGCCGCGCAGCTTGTCCGCCAACTGGGTCCCGATCTGATTGTCCAGCTCTTCCGTATTGATATCCACTTCGACCTTCTCCGTCACCACCTGCTTGGAAGGCTGGTAGAGATTCAGGTTGTGCTCGTAGATATTGTAGACACCTTTGAAGCGCGCGCCACTCTCGATGGGCCATGTCAAAGGACGCACATGGATGGAAAGTTCCTCTTCCAGCTCATCCAGCAGGTCGAAAGGGTCCTTCGCTTCGCGGTCCATTTTATTGATAAAGATAATCACCGGAGTATTGCGCATGCGGCAGACTTCCATCAGCTTGCGTGTCTGGGTTTCCACACCTTTCGCACCGTCCACCACAATGATAACGCTGTCCACCGCAGTCAACGTACGATACGTATCTTCGGCAAAATCCTGGTGGCCCGGAGTATCGAGGATGTTGATTTTATAATCATGATAGTCAAATTCCATAACAGAAGTGGTTACGGATATACCACGCTGCTTTTCAATGTCCATCCAGTCGGACGTTGCCGTTTTCTTTATCTTGTTACTCTTTACTGCACCGGCCACCTGAATCTGACCGCCAAAAAGCAGCAGCTTTTCAGTCAGTGATGTCTTACCGGCATCCGGATGCGCGATAATCGCGAAAGTTCGTCTACGTTCTATCTCGTTGTTACTTGCCATATATATAAATAGGTATAATATTCAAAAAAAACATCAGTCTGCCTGCTGTGCCAGCTTATCGATGCAGACCTGCAGACTCTCCTCCCAATGAGGAATCTCAATGCCGAAAGTCTTTTTAATCTTCGTCTTATCCAATACGGAATATTGGGGACGCGGAGCCTTAGCCGGATATTCATCCGTATGCAGCGGACTGACTTTGCATGAGGTGATACCCGCCATGCGATGAATAGCCACCGTAAAATCATACCAGGAACAGACACCTTCGTCACTGAAATGATATACACCGGGAACAATGCCCTGATTGATGGCCGCAAAGATGGCGCGGGCCAAATCGTTGGCATAGGTCGGCGTGCCGATCTGGTCGAAAACAACTCCCAGTTTCTCACGCTCATTGCCCAAGCGGATCATTGTCTTTACAAAATTATTGCCGTAAATGGAATATAGCCATGCAGTGCGGATAATCATGGCACGACTGCATTTCTCCCCGACCGCTTGCTCGCCTGCCAGCTTTGTGGAACCATAGACGGAGTTGGGACAAGGAGCAATGTCTTCCGTATAAGGAATATGCCCGGTTCCATCGAAAACATAGTCCGTAGACACCTGTATCATGGCAGCGCCACAGGCTTCAGCCGCTGCAGCCAGATAGCCGGGAGCTATATGGTTCAGCTTGTCGCAGAGCTCCGGATTATCCTCCGCCTTGTCTACCGCCGTATAGGCTGCACAGTTCACAATGACATCCACCCGGTTGCCGGACACAAATGCGCGTATGGCCTGTTCGTCACATATATCCAGTTCCTGAACATCCGTAAAAAAGTAGGTGTGCTGCCCATTCTCAGCGGAAAGCGCCCGCATCTCATTACCAAGTTGTCCGTTGGCACCGGTTACTAATATATTCATCTCGATAATTACTATTTATTCCCTACGGTCATGGTACATCTTCCATCCTTAACACATAGGTACGTTGACATATTTCAATTTACTATTTATCACTCAAACATCCCGTCAGTCATCCCCCAGCTTCAACTCGCCTTTCTTGTCCTTGTCGTAGTAGTTGGCAAGCAACGAAAGGAAACTGCTGATAGACTCCACCGCCTTAGCAGTGCCCTGACTGATCTCCTTCTTCTGCAGGCGCAGCAACAATACCCCGTAAAGCGCCTCGAAGCACGTCTCCAGCTCCGACTCTTCTTTCGGCCCGCTCTTCTGTCGCAACTCTACGATAAAAGGCAGCGCTTTGAAGTATGCTGCATTATAAAAGGGGTATTTCGTGGAAGCCAGCAGCTCGGCATGCAAATCCGTAAGGTTACGAATAACGTTGCGGTTAATCTGCAGATGTCCTTTCTCCACCACTCCTTCTGCACGCATCATATCGGCAAGGTTCCCGTACCACTCTTCCAGGGCGGCATGCTCTTCCGCCGGATAGCGGGAGATGATATTATTGCGGATAAAATCAATATCGCACTTGTTGGCACGAATCAAATCTTCCACTTGCCACATATATATAAGGTATTCGGCAATGTTCTTCTCTTTCAGTTGTTGCGAAATCTTCACGATAAGATGTATGATTTTAGATTTATGATTTATTATCCGTTTATCCGTCGGGAGAGTAATTGCCTGCTAATACAACGACTCGCCCATCAGCGTAAACACCAGTCCAAATGCAGATACCAGCATGACAATGCCGCCAATAATGCGATTCAGCATCCAGATTCCGCGTAAGTTGAACTGCGTACGAACCTTGTTTACGAAGAAAGTTATGCCAAACCACCAGGTCAATGCCCCCAATGCGATAGCAAGATATCCCGTAACAGCCTCAAAAACCAATACGCCCTCACTTACAAAAGCAAAGCGTGCAAACAG
Source organism: Bacteroides eggerthii (assembly GCF_025146565.1). NCBI lineage: Bacteria > Pseudomonadati > Bacteroidota > Bacteroidia > Bacteroidales > Bacteroidaceae > Bacteroides > Bacteroides eggerthii. Next base: position 3,690,457 of record NZ_CP102258.1, read on the forward strand.
ACCCACGAAAAGAAAGATAATAAGCGGATTGGAAAGGGTGACAGCAAACGCTGTGATAAAATTATGGAAATAAGAACCTTTGCTGGTGGATACCGGGCGAATGGACTGCACCGGATTGCTGCGGAACGTATAAATACCGAATATCAGCAACAGGATACTTCCAAACAATTGCAGATAGAATATATTCTTGTTGACATAATCAAAGACAAAACTCATTCCGTAACCTGTCAGCAAAGCATAGGCTATATCACTCAACGAAGCTCCTATGCCTGTCACAAAACCATACCAACGCCCTTTATTCAAAGTGCGCTGAATGCACAGCACTCCTACCGGGCCCAACGGTGCAGATACTATAACACCGATAATGAACCCTTTCCACAATATGTCAAATATGGTCTCTATCTGAATCATGCCTGCAAATATCGGACTTTTTTATGAGACAAGCGAATAGAGTTAACGTTTTTTCGTCAGAAAAGGACTTTGGAAAGCCATGTTATCTCTGCAACAACCGAAAAATAATAAAAAAACAGACCGGCACCCTCCATGACAACGCATTATACGCATAGGATAAAACTTGTATATTATAACTCCCCATATACGGCATACAACCACATAAATTGTTAAAAAGAAAATAAACAGGACAAATAATACAACTTTTCAAATACATTATTAATATTATATTCGTATCTTTGCAGCGAATGCCAACAAAACAACAACTTTGCAATATGAAAAGATATCTAAAACTCTTATTTGCAGCAAGTATTATAACACTATTCAATGCCTGCGAAACCGATGTGTACGATCCTGAAAAGATAGAAAACACCAAGGATCTTGTAGCCCCGGCGGACTTTGACTGGAAAACCACCCAAAGCCTGACTTATTCTATAACTTCAAAAGTAAATACAGTGATATCTGTCTACACAGACAAGAACTGTACCGACGAGAGCCTGTTGATTGAGAACTTTGCTTTAAAAGCCAACGAGGCAACAGAAATTCCTGTAAACATTCCAGCATATGTAACCAGCATCTTCGTGCAATATCCCACGACAGACGGACAGGACGTACTGGAAATCAAGACAAACGAAGCTGCCACACGAGGCAACAATAAATCTGTCATCTTACCGGCTGACAAAGAGATAGACAAACTCCTGTGGGACATACGCTATCACTACCCAAGCAAAACAAGCAGAGGGACATTGATGTTCGAAGACCTCTATCCGTCAAAAGGAGATTACGACTTCAATGATTTTGTCATCGGATACAATGCAGAAGTTTTCTACTCTCAAATAAGGAATGCAGATATTTTATTTAACGACGGATTCAAGATGAGCTTCCAGATACGGGCCATTGGCGGCACAACACCCTATCGTCCGGCAATCCGCCTGAAAGGATTCGCCATGAAGAACATCGAGGGAGCCAAGATAGAATTCCACACAACCAGAGAAGGCATTAGTATGGAACTCCTGAAAAAAGGTCGCGGAGCAAATGATGACGTAATCTTCGTAATAAACGGTACAGAAAGCCTGCGTAGCGGCGGATATTACAACACAGATCCTGAAAAGCCGATAGACAAGGACATGCCCGTAGTCACCTGCGAGGTTACAAAAGACAACTTCGGCTTCGGGAATTATGATATCTCCTTGCAATATGAACTACTGGCAAAAGAACTTCCCCGTTATTTCGACTTCTTCATCCAGAACCAAGACAACCTGAATGAAATCCACTTCAAGGGATTCACTCCCACCGGTTTAGGCAAACAGTCACCCGATACAGAGTTCTGTTCTGCGGAGAACTTAGTTTGGGGCATAGCCGTTCCGGAAGAAATTGCTCACCCGGCAGAAAGGAATGACATTCTCAACGTATATAAAGGTTTCAAAAAATGGGTAACAAGCGGCGGACAGAACAACAGTAACTGGTACGGTCAAAAGCCCATAGGTCCTGTTATTTCATTAAAATAACATCCCAAGCCACCTATTTCCTTTCGGAATTTAAGATACAACTTCAGCCGGACATGTCCTTTCATGTCCGGCTGAAGTTTTTTATGTACATTTCTTTCTCCTACCCAACGATTTTACTTATCTTTGCCCCTAAAATAAAAGCCCTATCATTTAGCGGCTTCAACCGTAATTTGCAAATCGTAAACTCTTAAATAAAAGTATGATCCTTTTTTTCAGAACACCATCCAAGAGCGTGATTGCCGTAGAATGTGACCACGAACTTACTCAGGCAGACAGCGACAAACTCTGCTGGCTTTTTGGAGAAGCCACCCCCGAAAGTGAAAACAACCTGAAAGGACATTTCGTAGGTCCGCGCCGCGAAATGATTACCCCTTGGAGTACCAATGCTGTGGAAATCACCCAGAATATGGGTTTGAGCGGTATCACCCGTATCGAAGAATATTTCCCCGTAAAAGATGAAAACGCAGACCGCGACCCGATGCTGCAACGTATGTATAAAGGCCTCGACCAAGACGTATTCACCACCAACCGCCAGCCGGAACCGATTATCCACATCGAGGACCTGGAGGCATACAATGAGAAAGAAGGCCTGGCACTCTCCAAAGAGGAAATGGATTACCTCAAGAAAGTAGAAAAGGACTTGGGACGTCCGTTGACCGACTCCGAAGTATTCGGCTTTGCACAAATCAATTCCGAGCACTGCCGCCACAAAATCTTCGGCGGTACATTTATCATCGACGGAGTGGAACAGGAATCTTCCCTCTTCCAAATGATTAAGAAAACCACCCAAGAGAATCCGAACAAGATTATATCGGCCTACAAAGACAACGTAGCCTTTGCCGAAGGTCCGGTTATCGAGCAGTTTGCACCGGCAGACCACTCCAAACCCGACTTCTTCCAGATAAAAGACATCAAGAGCGTTATCTCCCTGAAAGCCGAAACCCATAACTTCCCTACTACCGTAGAACCTTTCAACGGAGCTTCTACCGGTACGGGCGGCGAAATCCGCGACCGTATGGGTGGCGGTAAAGGTTCATGGCCTATTGCCGGAACTGCCGTATATATGACCTCCTATCCCCGTACGGACGAGGACCGTCCCTGGGAAGAGATTCTTCCGGTACGCCAATGGCTGTATCAGACTCCCGAACAAATCCTGATTAAAGCCTCCAACGGCGCCAGCGATTTCGGTAACAAATTCGGTCAACCGCTGATTTGCGGTTCCGTACTTACCTTTGAGCACAAAGAGAAAGATGAGGTATACGGTTACGACAAGGTTATCATGCTTGCCGGCGGTGTAGGATATGGCACACAACGCGACTGCCTGAAAGGCGCTCCCGAAGCCGGCAACAAAGTTGTCGTTATCGGTGGCGACAACTACCGCATCGGTTTGGGCGGCGGTTCCGTATCATCCGTAGATACGGGGCGTTACAGCAGCGGCATCGAGCTGAATGCCGTACAACGCGCCAATGCGGAGATGCAAAAACGCGCCTACAACGTAGTACGCGCACTTTGTGAAGAAGACACCAATCCGGTGGTCTCCATCCATGACCATGGTTCTGCCGGACACGTAAACTGCCTGTCCGAGCTGGTAGAAGAATGTGGCGGGCTGATTGACATGAGCAAACTGCCTATTGGTGACAAGACATTATCTGCCAAAGAAATCATAGCCAATGAAAGCCAGGAGCGTATGGGCCTACTGATTCAGGAAGAAGCTATCGAGCACGTACGCAAGGTGGCCGAACGCGAACGGGCTCCGATGTACGTAGTCGGTGAAACTACCGGCGACCACCGCTTCGCTTTCCAGCAAGCCGACGGTGTACGTCCGTTCGATCTTGCCGTAGAACAGATGTTCGGTTCTTCTCCTAAAACTTACATGGTGGACAAGACCGTAGAACGCCATTATGAAATGCCGAAATACGAACTGTCGCAACTGCATGAATATCTCACCAATGTGCTCCAACTGGAAGCCGTAGCCTGCAAAGACTGGTTGACAAACAAGGTAGACCGTTCCGTAACAGGCAAGATCGCCCGCCAGCAATGTCAGGGTGAACTCCAGTTACCGTTGAGCGATTGTGGCGTCGTTGCATTGGACTATCGCGGCGAAAAAGGTATTGCAACTTCTTTGGGACATGCCCCTCAGGCGGCACTTGCCGACCCGGCAGCCGGTTCTATCCTCTCCGTCAGCGAAGCACTGACCAACTTGGTATGGGCTCCGCTTGCAGAAGGCTTGGACAGTGTATCTCTGTCCGCCAACTGGATGTGGCCTTGCCGCTCGCAGGAAGGTGAAGACGCACGTCTCTATAAGGCAGTCAAAGCATTGAGCGACTTCTGCTGCGCACTGCAAATCAATGTTCCCACCGGTAAGGACTCTCTGTCTATGACCCAGAAATATCCCGACGGAAGCAAAGTCATTGCTCCGGGTACGGTCATCGTATCTGCCGGCGGTGAAGTTTCCGACGTGAAGAAAGTGGTATCTCCCGTACTTGTGAACGATGCAAAGACCACCCTTTACCACATAGACTTCAGCTTCGACAAGCTGAAACTGGGCGGTTCCGCCTTTGCACAATCGCTGGGTAAAGTAGGCGATGAAGTGCCTTGCGTACAAGACGCCGAATACTTCCGCGATGCTTTCCTCGCCGTACAGGAGTTGATCAACAAAGGACTGATCCTTGCCGGACATGACATTTCAGCCGGCGGTCTCATCACTACGCTGCTCGAAATGTGCTTCGCCAACGTAGAGGGCGGTATGGAAATCAACCTCGACAAGATGAAGGAACAAGACCTCATCAAGATATTATTCGCTGAAAATCCGGGTATCGTTATCCAAATCAGCAATAAGCACAAGGAAGAAGTCAAGAAGATTTTGGAAGACGCCGGCGTAGGTTACATCAAGATAGGTACACCGACCGACGAACGCCATATCCTCGTAAGCAAAGACGATGCCACTTACCAGTTCGGCGTAGATTATATGCGCGATGTCTGGTATTCGTCCTCTTACCTGCTCGACCGCAAGCAATCCATGAACGGATGTGCCAAGAAACGTTTTGAGAACTACAAGATGCAACCATTGGATTTGGTATTCCGCCCTGAGTTCAAAGGTAAACTGTCACAATACAACCTTGACCCGAACCGTCGTACTCCGACCGGTATTCGTGCAGCCATCATACGCGAAAAAGGAACTAACGGTGAACGCGAAATGGCATATTCACTTTACCTTGCCGGCTTCGACGTGAAAGACGTCACCATGACCGACCTTATCAGCGGACGCGAAACATTGGAAGATGTGAACATGGTGGTTTATTGCGGTGGTTTCTCCAATTCCGACGTGCTGGGTTCCGCCAAGGGCTGGGCCGGCGCTTTCCTCTTCAACCCGAAAGCCAAAGAAGCACTCGACAAGTTCTATGCACGCGAAGATACACTGTCTCTCGGTGTATGCAACGGTTGCCAGCTCATGATGGAATTAGGCCTTATCACTCCCGACCACGAGAAGAAAGGAAAGATGCTGCATAACGACTCCCACAAATTCGAATCAACTTTTATCGGCCTGACCATTCCTACCAACCGCAGCGTTATGTTCGGCTCTCTGAGCGGCAGCAAGCTCGGTATCTGGGTAGCACATGGAGAAGGTAAGTTCTCCTTGCCTTACGATGAAGACCGGTACAACGTAGTTGCCAAATATACATACGATGAGTATCCGGGCAATCCGAACGGTTCAGACTATTCCGTTGCAGCACTGGCCAGCGCCGACGGACGTCATCTGGCAATCATGCCTCACTTGGAACGTTCCATTTTCCCTTGGCAAAACGGCTACTATCCTGAAAATCGCATCCACAACGATGAGGTTACGCCATGGATAGAAGCGTTTGTCAACGCACGCAAGTGGGTAGAGGAAAAGACAAACAAGCGATAAAGCGTAAGTATATAATGTAAAATATGGTAATGCGCCAAAGTTTATGCACCGGCAATAACTTTGGCGCATTCCATTTCTTCCCCTCCGCCTCCCTTTCTCCGGCCATTCTATTTTCCTTTTTTATCCGTATGTTACGATAAGCCTTTACCATAACACTTGAGGTTAGCACTGAAAGGAAAAAGAATTTATATAAAAAAGGCTAATGGATAGAAAAGAATTGCTATCTTTGCCATACTCTATAAAAAGAGTGTAGGTGCGAATCACAAAGAATATTATTGCTTGATATGCAAAACAATTTTATTACTTTTGTGTTAATATTAAGTCCCCCCAAACGTTTATCAAACTCCAAAACTGGCTAATATGAAAAAGCATTTCTTTTTCTTTATTCTCCTGCTATTCCCTCTTTTGGCCGCAGCCCAAACATATAAGTATATCGGCGTGGAAGATGGTTTGAGCAACAGACGGGTGTACGCAATTCAAAAGGGACCTAAGGGCTACATGTGGTTCCTCACGCACGATGGTATCGACCGTTACAACGGGAAAGAGTTCAAGCATTACAAACTCATGGACGGAGAGGAAGAAGTAAACTCCATGATGAGCCTCAGCTGGCTATATACGGATGCCAAAGGAAGATTATGGGAAATCGGCAAACAAGGACGTGTTTTCTGCTACGAAAGCAAACATGACCGTTTCCAACTGGTATACAAACTCCCCAAAAGCGAGACAAAAGATTTGCATACTCCTGTGAGCTACGGGTTCATAGACGATAACTACATAGTATGGCTTTGCAACCAAAAGAACATCTACCTGTACGACAGCGAAACAGAAAGATGCACTACCATTAAAAATGAAATCAATGAGAGCATAACGGATATTGAACAGATTGATGCCAACCATTATTTCATCGGCACAGATGTCGGCATACATTATGCCGAACTGAAAGACAAGAAACTTATGCTCAGTCCCTGCAACAAGCTGGACACCCTGAAATTACAAGTAAACGAACTTTTCTATCACAAGGGAAGCCGCAAAGTCTTTATCGGAACTTTTCAAAGAGGCATGTATGTATATGACCTCAAGCTCCACAAAGCATCCCTCGTAAAATCCGGTTTGGCGGACATCAGCATAAACCGTATCATTGCTTTCGGAGACAAAGAAATACTTATAGCCACAGACGGTGCCGGTATCCACAAAATGAATGTGGAGACTTACTCTACCGAACCCTATATCGTCGCTGACTTCAACCGATACAACGCCATGAACGGCAACACCATCTACGACATATACATCGACGAGGAGCAGCGCATTTGGATGGCAAACTACCCCATAGGCATTACTGTGCGTAACAACCGGTATAACGATTATAAATGGATAAAACATTCGATAGGCAATAAACAGTCCCTCATCAACGATCAGGTAAATGCGATCATAGAAGACGGGGAAGGCGACTTATGGTTTGCAACCAACAACGGAATCAGCCTATATGAGCATCGCACCAAGCAGTGGCACTCATTCCTTAGTGTATTCAATACTGACCACAAGAATCAAAGCCATACATTTATTTCTTTATGTGAAATCAGTCCCGGCATCATCTGGGCAGGCGGATACAGTTCCGGTATTTATCAGATAAACAAGAAACAATATTCTGTCGATTTTTTTACTCCCGCATCATTCGGCGGAAAAGAGATTCGTCCGGATAAGTACATCCGTTCCATTACTAAAGACAGCGAAAGTCATATCTGGTCCGGCGGGTATTATAACCTTAAAAAGATAGACTTTAAAAATAAAAAGGTCACCTCCATACCCGGACTGGATGCCATAACGGAGATAAAAGAGAGGAATAAGGACTATATGTGGATAGGTACAGCCAACGGGCTATACTTATTGGAAAAAGCAACCGACAAGTATCAATACATTCCGATGCCGGTAGAGTCCTCCTATATATACTCATTATACCAAGCCCCAAACGGGTTGCTGTATATCGGAACGAACAACTCCGGCCTGCTTATCTATGACCCCGTCAAGAAAGATTTCCAACATTATCATAAAGATAACTGCGCACTCATCTCCAATAATATCTACATGATTCTTTCCGATGGAAAGAATGACATATTGCTGAGCACCGAGTATGGCTTGAGCAGTTTCTATCCTCAAACAAAGATATTCCACAATTGGACAAAAGAACAAGGGCTGCAATCCGACCATTTCAATGCCAACTCAGGAACGCTCCGCAAGAATGGGAATGCCATATTCGGCAGCACCGACGGCGCCATAGAATTCCCTAAAAAAATGGTATTACCGCGCGAATATAAATCACGCATGATATTCAGCGATCTGCGTGTGTTTTATCAGACGGTATATCCGAAGGATGAGGGCTCTCCCCTTATTATGGACATCGACGAGACCAGCAGTTTACAGTTGAAGTACAATCAAAATATATTCTCTCTTCAGGTGTCTTCTATCAACTACGATTACCCTTCCCTCATACTATATTCGTGGAAGCTGGAAGGATTCTATGACGGCTGGAGCCGTCCGGGAGAAGAGAATATCATCCGTTTCACTAATTTGAGTCCCGGCCACTACACATTACGCGTTCGTGCCATATCCAACGAAGATCAGCGTATTGTGCTGGAAGAGCGCAGCATGGACATCATTATCGAGCAGCCTGTCTGGCTAAGTATATGGGCTCTGCTACTGTACACATTCATCCTGATTGCTATCGCAAGCACAACATTGCGCATTATCGTGTTACGCAAGCAAAGAAAAATATCCGATGAAAAGATTCGTTTCTTTGTCAATACGGCACATGACATCCGCACTCCGTTAACGCTTATCAAAGCTCCGCTGGAGGAACTCTCCGAACGCGAAACGCTGACCAAAGACGGGGTTGACAATCTCAGTACGGCGCTTCGTAATGTGAATGCTTTGCTACGTCTCACAACCAATCTAATCAATTTTGAACGTGCAGACACTTATTCAAACAATTTCTACGTATCCGAATACGAGCTGGAGACTTACATGACCGACATCGTCAACGCCTTCCGCGCGTATGCATCCGTAAAACATATCAACCTGACTTATGAAAGCAACTTCCGCTATCTGAACGTCTGGCTGGATAAGGATAAGATGGATTCCATCCTGAAAAACATCATATCCAATGCATTGAAGTATACGCCCGAAGGCGGAAAAGTGCATGTCTATGTATACGAGACAGAAGACACCTGGAACGTAGAAGTCAGCGATACGGGCATCGGTATTCCACTAAATGAACAAAAGAAGCTGTTCAAGATGCACTTCCGCGGCAGCAATGCCATCAATTCCAAAGTAACCGGCAGCGGAATAGGCCTGTTGTTGGTATGGAAACTCGTGCACATACACAAAGGGAAGCTCAGTTTTACCAGTACGGAAGGCAAGGGCTCCTGCATCAAAGTCTCTTTCCCCAAAGGCGAGAAGCGCTACCGCAAAGCCATGCACCGCCCTATTCCCCTAACGGAAAAAGAGCAGGAACGGAAAAAGTTAAATGACCTGGAGCCAATAACCCCTGCAAAGGAGAGTACGCCGGATCTTCCCGTTGCAACGGCAGTTACTTCCGTAGAGGGTTACGAAGATGCCCAGCTGAAAACTCAGGACGCCGATAACCGTTCAAAGATATTGGTGGTAGAGGACAACGACGAGTTAAGAGAATATCTGCGCCGCACTCTGGCAGAGAACTACCATGTGCAGGTATGTTCCAACGGTAAGTCGGCGCTCTATATTATAAAAGAATATTTCCCCGACCTGATTATATCGGATATTATGATGCCCGAAATGCGGGGCGACGAGCTATGTCAGGTCGTAAAAAACGATATTGCCACTTCCCACATTCCCATTATCCTGCTAACCGCCCTCAATACGGATAAAAACATCATCGACGGGCTGCAAACCGGAGCAGACGAGTACATCGTGAAACCGTTTAACATCGGAATTCTGCGTGCCACCATTGCCAATCTGTTAGCCAACCGCGCTTTGTTGCGCCACAGATATGCCGATCTGGAGTTGAATGATGACACCCACAATACGGAATGTCTCAACTGCGCTACGGATCTGGACTGGAAATTCATAGCCAGCATCAAAAAGAATGTGGAAGAAAACATGGACAATCCGACCTTCAACATTGACCTGCTTTGCACCTTGCTCAACATGAGCCGTACCAGCTTCTACAACAAGCTAAAGGCGCTGACCGACCAGGCTCCGGGAGATTATGTCCGCCTGATCCGCCTGAAACACGCCATGAAGCTGCTGAAAGAACAGAAGCACACAATCACTGAAATTGCAGAAATGACCGGATTCAGCGATGCCAAGTACTTCCGCGAAGTCTTTAAGAAACATTTCAATGTAAGTCCGAGCCAATATGCAAAAGAAGACGGCAATATTGGCGAAACGAAACAACAGACCGAATGATAGCATTACCTATATGATATGACGAACATATATATTGAAGCATTTACCATTTTCTTTAAAATCGGAGCATTCACCATCGGCGGCGGTTACGCCATGGTTCCCTTAATCGAAAACGAAATCGTTACGAAGCGCGGATGGATAGCCAAAGAAGATTTTATAGACCTGCTTGCCATATCCCAGTCGGCGCCGGGTATCCTCGCGGTCAACATATCCATCTTCATCGGCTATCGCCTGAGAGGAATACGAGGAAGCATCATCACAGCTTTGGGAACGGTACTTCCGTCTTTCCTCATCATCCTTGCCATAGCTTTATTTTTCCATAATTTCAAAGACAATATCTACGTAGAACGCATCTTCAAGGGGATTCGCCCGGCCGTTGTGGCACTGATAGCCGCCCCGACCTTCAGCATGGCGAAGTCCGCCAAAATCAACCGCCACACAATTTGGATTCCGGTTGTCTCGGCACTGCTCATTTGGTTATTGGGCTTCTCCCCTATTTGGATTATCATAGCTGCCGGCATAGGCGGATACCTGTTCGGAAAGCTACGTTCTCCGAAAGTTAAAAGTTAGAGAGGACGGTAGCACGCTGATAACTGATAACTGATAACCGATAACTGATAACTGATAACTAACCCCTAACCACTTAATCATTGCATTATGCTTTTTCTTCAACTATTCTATACATTCTTTAAAATCGGCCTTTTCGGTTTTGGCGGCGGATACGCCATGCTGTCCATGATACAGGGTGAAGTAGTGACCCGGTACGGCTGGTTGACATCACAGGAATTCACAGATATCGTAGCCATCAGCCAGATGACACCCGGTCCCATCGGTATCAATTCCGCAACTTATGTAGGGTACACCACGATAGCGGCGCATTATGGCACAAGCATGGGAGTGTTGGGATCGTGCATTGCTACTTTCGCCGTAGTGCTTCCCTCGTTCATCCTGATGCTCACTATCAGCAAATTCTTTCTGAAATACCAAAAGCATCCGGCGGTGGAAGCCGTATTCAGCGGACTTCGCCCTGCCGTAGTGGGATTGTTGGCATCGGCGGCACTGGTCTTGATGAATGCGGAGAACTTCAGTTCGCCCGATGAAGACATGTACTCTTTCATAATCAGTAGCATCATCTTCCTTATAGCTTTCATCGGAACAAGAAAGTACAAGGCCAACCCCATATTAATGATTATAGCGTGTGGAATAGCCGGGCTGCTACTCTATTAGTGCCGCTCCAAGGCCAAGCCGTAAGGGAGGCAGACAGATCATCCCCGGAGGCAAATAAAATATGCCCGGAAGAAACGTATATATCTTCCGGGCATATTTTGCATAAAGCTGCCGCAGCTCCTACAACTTCACTTTCTTTGCCACCGACTTGGATTCGTTATGCAAGCGGTCGAGCGCCGTAACGACATAGCGGTATTTCGTCTTGCCGTCCTCATAAGGCAACTTATAGAAAGTGTTGCGTGTGATAGCCACAATGTGTGAAGGATCGTCAATGTCCACCTTCTCTTTTGAGCCGAAGCGATAGACAACATACTGTACAGGACGGTTCATCTCATCCTTAAACTTCGGTGCTGTCCAGAAAAGGATGTAGCCGTCGGCAGTCCATACCGGCTTCACTTTGCGCACTTTGTCCGGCGCGTCATTGTCCATAAAGTCGAATACGGGAGGCAGAGCCGGATATTTATGATACTCGGCCACCAGCGCGTCCCGGTATTTTCCTACGTTCTCCACTACGGCACTGGCAGGCCATTGGCAACTGCCGCCAATCGTCTGGTAGGCCCGTTGCAGAGCCATCTTACGGGGAAGCTGGTTGATGGAAGGGTTCTTCGGGTCAGAGTTCTGCACCGTATTCACCACAGACTGGCCTATGAATAACGGACGGTTCTCCGTATGCCTTGCCCACCATTTCACCAATGTTTCATAGTCGGCAGCCGGATGTCCTATCTGCCAGTATATCTGCGGAATGTTATAGTCCACCCAGCCCTTGCGTGCCCACAAAAGCACATCGGCATACAAATCATCATAATTCTGCAAGCCATTCGTATCGCTGCCCAGCGGGTCGCTTTTCTGATTGCGATAGATGCCGAAAGGACTTACTCCGAACTTCACCCAAGGCTTCAGCCCGCGAACCGTCTCGTGTATCTTCTGAATGAGGATATTCACATTGCTGCGGCGCCAGTCCGCCTTATTGCTGAAACCGCCGCCATAGCGTGCAAAGCTCGCATCATCCGGAAAGTCCTTCCCTTTAATGGGGTAAGGATAGAAGTAATCATCCATGTGAATGGCATCCACATCATAACGCGAAACAATATCGGTGACCACCTTACAGATATGGCTGCGGCTTTCGGGCAATGCCGGGTCAAAATACAACTGATCGCCGTACGTCACAAACCACTCCGGATGCGAGTTATAAATATGGATAGGCGAAAGTTCATTTTTCAACGAAGTCTTTACGCGGTAAGGGTTAATCCAAGCATGAAACTCCATGCCGCGCTTGTGACATTCCTCAATCATGAACTGCATCGGATCCCAGTAAGGCTCCGGCACCTTCCCCTGCACGCCCGTCAGGAAGCGGCTCCATGGCTCATATTGCGAAGCATACAATGCATCCGCCTCAGGACGCACCTGAAAAATAATGGCATTGATGCCTGCGCCTTGCAAGCTGTTCAACTGGTTTATCAAAGTCTGCTTCAGCTTATCAGTGGGCATGCCACGAAACTGTCCGTTCACAGCCTGTATCCATGCGGCGCGGAATTCACGTTTGGGATGATTGGCAGCAGGTGTTTGCTGTGCCTGTATGGTCAGTACCTGAACGCACAGCAATAATAGCAAGAGGAGATTTCTAAATTTCATTTTGTTCTTTTTAAATATTGCATGGCAAAGATAATGATTATCTTTGTACCCCAATTCATTTTCAATAGTCTATGACAAAAAATACATCTATCATCATAAAAGGAGCCCGTGTCAATAACCTGAAGAACATTGACGTAGAGATACCCCGCAACAGGCTGGTCGTCATCACCGGACTATCCGGCTCCGGAAAATCCTCACTTGCATTCGATACGCTTTATGCCGAAGGGCAACGCCGGTACGTGGAGAGCCTCAGCAGTTACGCCCGTCAGTTTTTGGGACGCATGAGCAAGCCCGAATGTGATTTCATCAAAGGCATCCCCCCTGCTATTGCCATCGAACAGAAGGTAAGCAGCCGCAACCCGCGCTCCACAGTGGGAACCTCCACCGAAATTTACGAATACCTGCGTTTGCTCTATGCCCGGGTGGGACGGACATTCAGCCCGGTCAGCGGTCAGGAGGTAAAGAAGCACTCCACCGAAGACATTGTGAACTGCATGCTCCAGCAGCCCGAAGGAACACGCTACACCGTACTCGCTCCGATATTGCTCCGCGAGGGACGCACCTTGCAGCAGCAACTGGAGATAGATATGAAACAGGGATTCAACCGGCTGGAAGTAAACGGAGAAATGGTGCGCATTGACGAATACCAGCCCAAAGACGGCGACACCCTGTTTCTTTTGGTAGACCGCATGACTGCTTCCAGTGAAAAAGATGCCGTCAGCCGCCTTACCGATTCCGCCGAAACCGCCATGTACGAAGGCGACGGGGCCTGCCTGCTACGCTTCTACCAGCCGGACGGCAGCACCAGCCTGTACCGTTTCAGCACCAAATTCGAGGCGGACGGCATAACGTTTGAAGAGCCCAACGACCAGATGTTCTCCTTCAACTCCCCTATCGGAGCCTGTCCGGAGTGTGAGGGTTTCGGACGTGTCGTCGGCATTGACGAGCATCTGGTCATCCCCAACCGTTCCCTCTCCGTCTACGAAGGTGCGGTGGTGTGCTGGCGAGGCGAGAAGATGGGCGAGTGGAAAGACATGGTGATACGCGGTGCGGAAAAAGCCGGCTTCCCCATTTTCACCCCTTACTACCAACTGACGGACGAACAGCGCCGGATGCTGTGGGAAGGGACCCGTTACTTCGAGGGCATCAACGCCTTCTTCAAGATGGTGCAGGAGAATCAATACAAGATACAATATCGCGTAATGCTGGCACGCTATCGCGGCAAAACGCTTTGCCCCAAATGTCATGGCACAAGGCTGAAACCCGAAGCCGGCTATGTCCGGGTAGGCGGACGCAGCATCTCCGAATTGGTGGACCTGCCCATCACCGAACTAAAAACCTTTTTCGATAACCTGAAACTGGACAAGCACGACACCGACGTGGCACGCCGCATCCTCATAGAAATCAACAACCGCATCCGCTTCCTGCTGGATGTAGGTTTGGGATATCTCACGCTGAACCGTCTCAGCAATTCGCTTTCCGGCGGCGAGAGCCAGCGCATCAATCTGGCAACTTCGCTCGGAAGCAGCCTTGTGGGCAGTCTCTACATATTGGACGAGCCGAGCATCGGACTTCACAGCCGCGACACAGACAAGCTGATACATGTCCTGCGCCAACTGCAACAACTGGGCAATACGGTAGTGGTAGTGGAACACGATGAAGAAATTATCCGGGCTGCCGACTATATCATCGACATCGGTCCCAAAGCCGGACGCCTGGGAGGAGAAGTTGTGTATCAAGGGGACATGAAAGACCTGCAAAAGAACAGCAACAGCTACACAGTGCGTTATCTTTTGGGTGAGGAAACCATTCCCGTACCCGAAAGCCGCCGTCCCTGGAACCAGTATATTGAAATCACAGGCGCACGCGAGAACAACCTGAAAGGCGTGGACGTACGTATCCCGCTTAATGTAATGACGGTAGTCACCGGCGTGTCGGGTTCGGGCAAGAGTACGCTGGTACGCGACATCTTCTTCCGCGCCCTCAAACGCGAGTTGGACGAATGCAGCGAACGTCCCGGAGAGTTTGCCACCATCGGCGGAGATTTGCAGAACCTGCGCAATGTTGAGTTCGTAGACCAAAACCCTATCGGCAAATCTTCGCGTTCCAATCCCGTAACCTATATCAAGGCTTACGATGAGATTCGTAAGTTATGGTCGGAACAACCCCTTGCCAAGCAAATGGGCTACACCGCCGGGCACTTCAGCTTCAACAGTGAAGGCGGCCGTTGCGAGGAATGTAAGGGAGAAGGCACTATCACCGTAGAAATGCAGTTCATGGCCGACCTCGTACTGGAGTGCGAATCCTGTCATGGCAAACGTTTCAAGACCGATACCTTGGAAGTGAAGTTCCACGATGTCAACATCTATGATGTGCTGGAAATGACCGTTAACCAAGCCATTGAGTTCTTCACCCAATATGGGCAAAAGAAAATAGTGAAACGACTGCAACCTCTGCAAGATGTCGGATTGGGATACATCAAGCTCGGCCAGTCGTCGTCCACCCTGTCCGGAGGCGAGAACCAGCGCGTAAAATTAGCCTACTATCTTAGCATGGAGAAAGCAGACCCTACACTTTTCATCTTTGACGAACCGACCACCGGACTGCACTTTCACGACATCCGCAAATTGCTGGAAGCCTTCGATGCTTTGATACGCCGGGGACACTCCATCGTCATTATCGAGCACAACATGGACGTGGTGAAATGTGCCGACCATGTTATCGACCTCGGCCCTGAGGGCGGAGACAAAGGCGGATATATCGTAGCAACCGGCACGCCGGAAGAGGTAGCGGCATGTGCAGCAAGCTATACCGGACAGTTCCTAAAGGAGAAACTACAATAAAACAACAGTGCAATCCCGTCAAAATCGTCTCGTGAGATAAATAAATTCATCTCGTGGGACGATTTTTTTCATCCCATGGGACAAAAAAATTCGTCTCGTAAGAAGAAATAAATCCTCTCACGAGACGAAATCAACTATCATACAAGCGTTCTTTCCTCTTCCCTTAGAAGTAGAAACCGAATCCCACTTTCAGCCCGAACTCCGAACGGTCTTTGTCTATATCCCAATAAACGGCAGGTTCAATGGTCACTGTGCGTGACAGGAAAAATGCATAACCGGCCTCCATGCCGAAGCCGAAACGGGTTTTATCTCCACCGTCCCAATCGTAACGGTTCAGGTCTACGCCGGCTCCCAAGAAAACGCCTACCTTACTGATGTAGTAACGTCCGCCCACACCCAACGTATAGACATCCGTTCCCCCGCCTTGCCATTTCGCACCGGCATCTATCAGCAGAGCTACATTATCCACCAAAAACGCACCGCCTTTGGCTTCAAGGCCGAAATGGGCTTTGTCCGTTTCTGTATTATAGGAGAAGTTGAGCCCCGTAACGGAAGGATTCACGAACCATTTCCCTTTTTCAAATTGCGCGTGGGCAGCCATAGTACCAATAAGCAGGCACACGAGTAATGCTAATCTTTTCATCTTATTTCTATTTTTGAGTGAATAATTATTTTTGTTCTGTCCTATCCTCTTCACGACGTTTCCGCTGTAACTCTTCTTTTTTACGAAGCACCAGCCACAACACAAGTACAATGACATACGAAGCAATTACGGTTATATATTTCTCCGTATTGCTGATTTCCGTATTGCGCGGCAGGAAATATGCCGCAGTAGCAGAAACATAAATAAGCAGGGCTACGGTCAGCCCCGTAGATTTCTTGAATTTCTTCATCAATTAAAGGGTTTTAGTCTGTTTGTTTTTCCATACAATGAACCACGCCAACGCAATCACAACACTTGCCATTCCCATGCCGTAGGCCACCGGATGTGACATGCCGAACCCTTCCGGTGCTATGCAGATATAAGTTGTACAGACGCAGGTCATGAAGAAAGCCGGTATCAATGTGAGGAAATATTGTTTCTTTGCACGCACCAGATACACGGTTATCGCCCACAAGGTGAAAACGGACAACGTCTGATTGGCCCATGCGAAATAACGCCATATCATGTCAAAACCGTCTTTGTCGCGCAGGCTGTACAGCAACAATCCGATAGCAGCCAAAAACATCGGCACACATATATATAAACGACTGCGAATGGACTTTTGTTCCATACCCAGAAAGTCCGCAACGATAAGCCGCGCCGAACGGAAAGCCGTATCGCCACTCGTAATGGGAGCAGCAATCACTCCCAGCACAGCCAGCACGCCACCGACGGCTCCCAGCCAGTTTTTCGTAATGGCATCCACTATGACAGCGGCATTGGTCTCTTCCATTCCGTTCTCGTGGAAAAAACAGGTAGCCGCAGCAGCCCAGATAAGCGCTACGATGCCTTCGGTAATCATAGCCCCATAGAATACGGGACGACCATGGCGTTCACTCGTCATGCAACGCGCCATTAGCGGGCTTTGTGTGGCGTGGAAGCCACTGATTGCCCCACACGCAATGCTGACAAACATGATAGGAAAGATAGGCAATGCGGAGGCGTTGGGATTGGTATTCTGCAGGCCGTCCCATACTTCCGGCAGTACCGGATGCTTCACGTAAAGCATCACCAGAATTCCTACCGCCATAAACAGCAGTGCGATAGCAAACAGCGGGTATATCTTGCCGATAATCTTATCTACCGGCAACAGCGTGGCAAGTACATAATAGATAAAGACTACTACAATCCAAAAAGTGGTGTCCAGCGTTTCCGGTGTCAGACTGGCAAGCAGCCCGGCAGGTCCTGCCACAAACACAGCACCTACCAATATCATCAGGATAACGGTGAATCCGCGCATGACCTGCTTGGTGGTCAGCCCCAAATAGCGGCCTATAATCTCCGGCAAACTCTCGCCATCGTGGCGCAGCGAAAGCATTCCCGCAAAATAATCATGCACCGCACCGGCGAAAATACTTCCCAAAACAATCCACAGATAAGATGCCGTACCGAACTTGGCTCCCATAATCGCGCCGAAGATCGGTCCCAAGCCTGCAATGTTCAGAAATTGTATCATAAAGATTTTCCACGTAGGCAGCGGAATATAGTCCACCCCGTCGGCTTTTGTGAGAGCTGGTGTCTTGCGGTCGTCCGGACCAAATACGCGTTCTATGAAACGTCCGTAAATGAAATAGCCTGCAATCAACGCCAACAGGCAAAGCGTAAATGTAATCATGGCATGCTAAATTTAATGTGGATGCTCAGTGTTAATGTATTTTATGTATGCAAATGTAACAGTTTCCAACCAAACTATGCAAACTTATCAGGTGATTTACTTATCTTCGCCGTAAAATATAACAGAAATAAAGAAGTTAATGGGAATTTATTTCACCCCAAAACAGGATACTATTATGAAGAAATTATGCTTTATACTACTATTATATGCCTTCTGCCTCCTGCCACTTGCCGCACAGCATCCTCCCAAGCATGAAGTGCGTGCCGCATGGATCACCGCCGTTTACGGATTGGACTGGCCGCGTACTCGTGCCACCACTCCCGAAAGCATCCGTAAGCAACAAGCCGAACTTGTGGAAATACTGGACAAACTGAAAGCAGCCAACTTCAATACGGTACTTTTCCAAACCCGTACTCGTGGCGACGTATTATACCAATCAGCAATCGAACCCTATAATTCCATCCTAACAGGAAAAGTCGGCGGCAATCCCGGTTACGACCCGCTTGCCTTTGCCATAGCAGAGTGCCACAAACGGGGAATGGAATGTCATGCCTGGATGGTCACCATCCCCTTGGGCAACCGCAAACACGTTGCCGCCCTCGGCAAAGAGTCGGTCACCAAACGCAAACCGGCAATCTGCGTGCCCTATAAACGTGAATACTTCCTCAACCCCGGACACCCCCAAACCAAAGAATACCTGATGAGTCTTGTCCGCGAAGTGGTGGAACGCTACGACGTAGACGGTGTGCACTTCGACTATCTGCGTTATCCCGAACATGCCCTGCGCTTCTCCGACAGTTACACTTACAGGAAATACGGCAACGGACGGGATCTTGCCCAATGGAGGCGAGACAATATCACAGAGATTGTCCGCTACCTTTACAAAGGAGTCAAGGCGCTGAAACCCTGGGTCAAAGTCAGTACCTGCCCCGTAGGCAAGTACCGCGACACATCCCGTTACCCGTCCCGCGGCTGGAATGCATTCCACACTGTCTATCAGGACGTACAAGGCTGGCTGGGCGAAGGCATACAAGACCAGATCTACCCCATGATGTATTTTCGTGGCAACGGTTTCTATCCTTTCGCCCTCGACTGGCAGGAACAAAACAACGGTCGGCAGATTATTCCCGGGCTGGGCATCTATTTCCTCGATCCCAGCGAAGGCAACTGGACAGTGGATGAAGTGGAACGACAGATAAACTTCACCCGTACACATGGCTTGGCAGGCGAAGGGCACTATCGCGCGAAGTACCTCATGGACAACACGCAAGGGCTTTATGATATCCTTGAAGAGCATTACTACACTGCTCCCGCCTTGCAACCCGCCATGCCATGGATAGACAATGTGCCGCCCAGCGTTCCCACTCGGCTCAAGGTTGAGAAACTGTCCGAAGGATATTGGAAAATCAGTTGGCAGCCCTCCACCGACAACGACAAGCAAAATGCTCCGATGTATGTCCTCTACGGCTCCAATAGCTACCCGGTAGACACAACCGATCCTAACAATATATTGGTCCAGCGCATACAGGGGACAGAATGCATATATGCTCCTATCCGTCCCTGGACCACCCGGAAATACTTTGCCGTCACCGCCATAGACCGTTGCGGCAACGAAAGTCCGGCTGCAACCACTCCCCAAGAAAGGAGATGACAGGAAGAATCATATCCGGGCATATGCCCGGTAACAACTCTTGGCTGTAACCGGAACCAATGGCAGATAGCCGGAAACAAGTCTGCCTCCTTCTATTACCAATGGATAATCCTTCATGTCCCGTTCGTGTTGCACACGCAAGGTTTCATTGTCGGGAAAATACTCTATATTAAAATATCCCATACGTCCGGGAGCCACATAGTTATCGTAAAACAACCGGGCCACCACCCCCATATTCATACGCATATTTATCTCTACACAAGGGTGAACAACATATTCACGTCCGCCCTCCTGTCTGCAAATCATCATATCAACGCCCAAATAACCAACATAGGTGCTGCCGTAGATCGCTGTCAACTCCGTACGGAGAGTCTCACGTATCAGCATCAGTTCATCAACCGGAAAGTTCTGTGTTATAATTTCTTCTATCCGGCTGTCCGATGCAAGCAGATTACCGATATAAGCCCCTCGCTCATTGGTAGAAAACAGGGAATAGCCCGCAAAAGTCACCCTTCCCTGCCCGTCAGAGTAAAATTCGACGGCAAAATCTTTCACCTTATTATATATAGGCTCTGCCGTAAGACAACCCTGCTCCTTCAAAACTCGTCCACACCAGTTGGATATGGGCTTCGTAAGCCCGTACAGACACCAGTTCAGCCCCTTTCCGCTGCCCGACCAAGGCACTTTGAGCAAACATGTGTGCATGGTGTTTACAACCCGTTCGCAATCCTCCATATTCTCTATAAGATGATGTTCACCGCAGGTATATTCCGGATAACGGCTTGTTATATGTTGCGTCACCGCCACGGCCTGAAGGCGGGAAGAAAGCAAGCGATACTCCCCAAGAAGCTGTGCAGCAGGCAACCTATCTTCACTGACGCCACCCCTCAGCAGATATTTGCGGATAGAAGGGTTCCAGCCCCAAGGCAGCACCTCTGCCTCCGCATAATCAGGTAATTCAGGCTCGGTAGCCAGTTGCACTTGCAGCGGAAACAACTCCCGCATCTGCTTCAGGAAGTCTGCATTATAGGCGGAAGGAGCCAACACTGCATTATACGGCTCTGCATACCATACCGGCAATAGCGCCAAATCCTGAGCCATACGACGCGCGGAAACCGGAGCTATGTAGTTCGTTTCGTTATTGGCAAGCGCCAAATCGGAGTCGGGATTAAAAAGATATAGTTTCATTGATTATAGTTCATCATGATTAAGAACTGCAAACTTACAGAGAAAAAGAACAGCATGCAAAATATATAAAACTTAACTACAAACAAGATATTTTGCTATCTCTACTTTGCAAATCTACAAAAAAGCTGTATATTTGTCGCCCGATAAACCGAATTTAAAGCATGGAAGCATTTTACCGAACACACGCTTATCTGGTAGAGCATACAAATGCCCCCGTTCGCCGCGACCTCATGGATGAGATTGACTGGAACGACCGTCTTATCGGTATCAAAGGTACCCGGGGTGTGGGTAAGACTACATTCCTGTTGCAATATGCCAAAGAAAAGTTCGGAACCGACCGCTCTTGCCTTTTTATCAACATGAACAATTTCTACTTCTCCGGCCACAGCATCGTGGACTTTGCCTACGAATTCCAACGTCGCGGCGGAAAAGTGCTGTTGATAGACCAAGTTTTCAAACATCCCGACTGGAGCAAGGAATTGCGTTTGTGCTACGACCGTTTTCCTAACCTGAAAATTGTCTTTACCGGTTCGTCCGTAATGCGCCTGAAAGAAGAGAATCTGGAATTGCGCGACATCGTAAAGAGCTACAACCTGCGTGGTTTCTCTTTCCGCGAGTATCTGAACCTGCAAACCGGCATGAAATTCCGTTCCTACTCACTGGAAGAAATCCTGAGCAATCACGAACAAATAGCCAAGGGCATCCTGTCAAAAGTACGCCCGTTAGATCATTTTCAGGACTATATGCATCATGGCTTCTATCCTTTTTTCCTTGAAAAACGTAACTTCTCGGAAAATCTGCTGAAGACAATGAATATGATGGTGGAAGTGGATATTCTGCTGATCAAGCAAATAGAGCTGAAATATCTGTCCAAGATAAAAAAATTGCTATACTTCCTGGCCGTAGACGGACCGAAAGCCCCGAATGTGAGCCAGCTTGCCAACGACATACAGACATCCAGGGCTACGGTTATGAACTACATCAAGTATCTGGCAGATGCACGACTTATCAACATGGTATATCCCAAGGGAGAAGAATTCCCCAAGAAACCGTCGAAGATAATGATGCACAACTCCAACCTGATGTACTCCATCTACCCCGTAAAGGTGGACGAACAAGACGTACTGGAAACTTTCTTTGCAAACACAATGTGGAAAGACCACAAAGTGAATAAAGGAGACAAAAACATTTCGTTTATGGTAGACGAAGTGATGCCTTTCAAGATTTGTCAGGAAGGTATGAGAATTAAAAATAATCCGGGAGTGACATACGCATTGCACAAGGCGGAAATAGGCCGGGGCAATCAAATACCTCTCTGGTTGTTCGGCTTTCTATATTAATTGAGAGATTTTTTTACTTAAATAAATTCAATTTAGTTATGACTAAACAGAAGAAATTCATTACTTGTGATGGTAATCAGGCTGCTGCACATATCTCGTATATGTTCTCGGAAGTAGCTGCTATCTACCCCATCACTCCCTCATCTACGATGGCTGAATACGTAGACGAATGGGCTGCCGCAGGTCGCAAAAACATCTTCGGCGAAACAGTATTGGTACAGGAAATGCAATCCGAGGGTGGTGCTGCCGGTGCCGTTCATGGCTCTCTGCAAGCCGGTGCGCTGACTACTACGTACACTGCTTCACAAGGTTTGTTGCTGATGATACCGAACATGTACAAGATTGCCGGTGAATTCCTGCCTTGCGTGTTCCACGTATCTGCACGTACTTTGGCAAGCCATGCACTGTGTATCTTCGGTGACCATCAGGACGTAATGTCTGCACGCCAGACAGGTTTCGCCATGTTGGCCGAGGGTTCCGTACAGGAAGTTATGGACTTGGCCGGTGTTGCTCACTTGGCTACTATCAAGTCACGTGTTCCGTTCATGAACTTCTTCGACGGCTTCCGCACTTCTCACGAAATCCAGAAGATCGAAATGCTGGAAAACGAAGACCTCGCTCCGCTGATCGATCAGAAAGCATTGGCCGAATTCCGCGCACGCGCACTGAATCCGATGAATCCGGTTGCTCGTGGTATGGCTGAAAACCCTGACCACTTCTTCCAGCACCGCGAATCTTGCAACAACTACTACGAAGCAGTTCCTGCTATCGTTGAGGAATACATGAACGAGATCAGCAAAATCACAGGCCGCAAATACGGTTTGTTCGATTACTACGGTGCAGAAGATGCAGAACGCGTAATCATCGCTATGGGTTCTGTAACGGAAGCTGCCCGCGAAGCTATCGACCACCTCGTTGCCAACGGCGAAAAGGTTGGTTTGGTTGCCGTTCACTTGTATCGTCCGTTCTCTGCCAAGCATTTCCTTGCTGCCGTTCCTAAGACTGCCAAGAAGATTGCCGTACTCGACCGTACAAAAGAACCGGGCGCCAATGGCGAACCGTTGTACCTCGACGTAAAAGACTGCTTCTACGGCGCAGAAAATGCTCCGGTTATCGTAGGCGGCCGTTATGGTTTGGGTTCTAAGGATACTACTCCTGCACAAATCATCGCAGTTTACAAGAATCTGGCTATGCCGATGCCGAAGAACCACTTCACCATCGGTATTGTGGACGACGTGACTTTCACTTCTCTTCCCCAAGAAGAAGAAATCGCATTGGGCGGCGAAGGCATGTTCGAAGCTAAGTTCTACGGTTTGGGTGCTGACGGTACGGTAGGTGCCAACAAGAACTCTGTAAAGATTATCGGTGACAACACCGACAAGCACTGTCAGGCTTACTTCTCTTACGACTCCAAGAAATCAGGTGGTTTCACTTGTTCTCACTTGCGTTTCGGTGACACTCCGATCCGTTCTACATACTTGGTAAATACTCCGAACTTTGTGGCTTGCCACGTTCAGGCTTACCTGCACATGTACGATGTAACCCGCGGTCTGCGTAAGAATGGTTCATTCTTGCTGAACACTATCTGGGAAGGTGAAGAGCTGGCTAAGAACCTGCCTAACAAAGTGAAGAAATACTTCGCACAGAACAATATCTCGGTTTACTATATCAACGCAACTCAGATTGCACAGGAAATTGGTTTGGGCAACCGTACCAACACTATCCTCCAATCTGCTTTCTTCCGTATCACAGGCGTAATTCCTGTTGAACAAGCTGTTGAACAGATGAAGAAATTCATCGTTAAGTCTTACGGCAAGAAGGGTGAGGACGTAGTGAACAAGAACTATGCTGCCGTAGATCGCGGTGGCGAATACAAGACATTGGCCATTGATCCGGCTTGGGCCAACCTGCCGGATGACGTTAAAGCGGAAAACAACGATCCTGCATTCATCAATGAAGTGGTTCGTCCTATCAACGCACAGGATGGTGACTTGCTGAAAGTATCTGCATTCAAGGGTATCGAAGACGGTACTTGGGAACAAGGTACGGCTAAGTACGAAAAACGCGGTGTGGCAGCTTTCGTTCCTGAATGGAATCCTGAAAACTGTATCCAGTGTAACAAATGTGCTTACGTTTGTCCTCACGCTTCCATCCGTCCGTTCGTACTCGATGCCGAAGAGCAGAAGGGTGCAGAGTTTGCTCAGCTGAAGGCAGTGGGCAAGGCATTCGACGGTATGACATTCCGCATGCAGGTAGACGTTCTCGACTGTCTGGGTTGCGGCAACTGTGCCGACATCTGTCCGGGCAACCCGAAGAAGGGTGGCAAGGCTCTTACCATGAAGCATCTTGAAAGCCAACTGTCAGAAGCAGCCAACTGGACTTACTGTGTAGAAAATGTGAAGAGCAAACAGCACTTGGTTGACATCAAGGCAAACGTTAAGAACTCACAGTTTGCAACTCCGTTGTTCGAATTCTCCGGCGCTTGCTCCGGTTGTGGTGAAACTCCGTACGTGAAACTGATTACTCAGTTGTTCGGTGACCGCGAAATGGTTGCTAACGCCACCGGATGTTCTTCTATCTATTCCGGTTCCGTTCCTTCTACTCCTTATACCAAGAACGAAAAGGGTCATGGTCCTGCTTGGGCTAACTCACTGTTCGAGGACTTCTGCGAATTCGGTCTGGGTATGGAACTCGCTAACGAAAAGATGCGCGCACGTATCGTGAAGGCTATGGAAGAAGCTATCGCAGCAGAAGGCACTCCGGCTGAATACAAAGAAGTGTTCCAAGCTTGGATTGAAAACATGTACGATGCAGACAAGACCAAGGAACTGGCCGAAAAGATCATTCCTATGGTAGAAGCTGCCAAAGACAAATGTGACAACTGCAAGACTATCGCCAGCCTGTCTTCATACTTGGTTAAACGCAGCCAGTGGATCATCGGTGGTGACGGTGCTTCATACGATATAGGTTACGGTGGTCTCGACCATGTAATCGCCAGCGGTAAGGACGTCAATATCCTCGTTTTGGATACAGAGGTTTACTCCAACACAGGCGGTCAGTCTTCCAAGGCTACTCCGGTGGGCGCTATCGCCAAGTTTGCAGCTGCCGGTAAGCGTGTACGTAAGAAAGACCTCGGTCTGATGGCTACTACTTACGGTTATGTATATGTTGCTCAAATCGCTATGGGTGCCGACCAAGCTCAGACTTTGAAGGCTATCCGCGAAGCAGAAGCATATCCCGGTCCGTCACTCATCATCGCTTACGCTCCTTGTATCAACCATGGTTTGAAAGCCGGTATGGGTAAGAGCCAGGCAGAAGAAGAAAAAGCTGTTAAGTGCGGTTACTGGCACTTGTGGCGTTACAACCCGGCTTTGGAAGCTGAAGGCAAGAATCCGTTCACGCTGGATAGCAAAGAACCGGACTGGGCAGGTTTCCAAGACTTCTTGAAGGGTGAGGTTCGTTACGCATCTGTAATGAAACAATATCCGCAGGAAGCAGAAGAACTGTTCCAAGCTGCTGAAGAAAACGCAAAATGGCGTTACAACAGCTACAAGCGTCTGTCCAAAGAAAATTGGGGCGCTGAAGTTGCCGAATAATTTCAGAAATTGAAATAATACATTAAAATAGAGACTGTTTCCAATGAACCGGATACAGTCTCTATTTGTTTACAGAAAAAATTCCGCCGCACACGCATATCCCTCTTCATAAAGGTCCGTCAGCTTCTTTACATCCCTTTCAATACGGTCTACCACTATCGGCTTCTGCGGACGTATAACGGTAATTTCCCCCGCATCTTCAAGCCGCTCCACCAATTCCAGCTGTTCGTTGTAAACGTGACTGCGCCGGTTGATAGCTTCGCGCAAATGAGGGTATTTCTTATAAATGAATGAAGGGACCTTAGTGCCCTGAATATCTTTACGGTACCCCCTGTTACGTGTCAGCACCACCACATTACGGGTGTATCCGTCCTTGCGGGCATGCATCAAAGGGATACTGTCCACAATGCCGCCATCCAGCATCGGCACATTGTCCACATAGACAATGGGACAAACAAAAGGCAAGCTGCTCGATGCCCGGACAATATCAATGACGCGCTCCTTATCCTGCTTTTCCTCAAAATAATTCGCCTCTCCCGTCAGGCAATTGGTAGTCACCATGACAAAACGTTCCGGAGAACTAAAATAAGCATCATAATCGTACGGCAGGATATGTTCGGGAAACTCCCGGAACAACAGGTCGAAATCCATTATGTTACGCTTCTTCAGTAAATATTTCAAGCCGATATAATTATACTTCTCCAGCAGGTCGATATTACTGTATTTGGCACGTCCCCGCTGACCCGACATATACGACAGACCATTGCACGCCCCCGCACTGACACCAATCGTATAAGGGAAGCGGATACCCCTATCCATAAAATTATCCAACACACCACAAGTAAAGACGCCGCGCATGCCGCCGCCCTCAAGAACCAGTCCACTCCGATTGTCTATACGTACTAATTTATCCATAAGTGCCAGAATTAACGCACCAAAGATAGCTTTTGTTTACGATATTCTACCTATATTTGCAGCTACAACTATAAATTAATAACAATTTAATCATGATGAAAAAGTCTATATTAATTGCCGCTTTGGGACTGTTCAGCCTGAATATAACGGCACAAGACGCCCCGAAAGAAGAGGGATTCGTCTTTACCACTGTTAAGGAAAACCCTATTACATCCATTAAGAACCAAAACCGTTCCAGTACGTGTTGGAGCTTCTCAAGCCTCGGTTTCCTGGAAAGTGAATTGCTGCGTATGGGTAAAGGAGAATATGACCTTTCCGAAATGTTTGTCGTACACCACACAATGGTAGACCGGGCACAGAACTACGTACGCTACCATGGCGACAGCTCTTTCTCACCGGGCGGCAGTTTCTATGACATCATGTTTTGCCTGAAAAACTATGGTCTTGTTCCGCAAGAAGCCATGCCGGGCATCATGTATGGCGACACACTACCTGTACACAATGAATTGGATGCCGTAGCAGGTGCATACACAAATGCCATTGCCAAAGGCAAACTCACCAAACTGTCTCCTGTATGGAAAAACGGGTTGAGTGCAATCTACGATACTTACCTCGGCAAATGTCCTGAAAAGTTCACTTATAAAGGAAAAGAATACACTCCAAAGACTTTCGGTGAGTCACTCGGTATCAATCCGGATGACTATGTGTCACTGACCTCTTACACACACCACCCGTTCTATACCCAATTTGCCATTGAAATTCAAGACAACTGGCGCAACGGCCTTTCTTGGAACCTGCCGATAGATGAGCTAATGGCCGTCATGGACAATGCCGTCAAGAAAGGTTACACCTTTGCGTGGGGGAGTGACGTCAGCGAACAAGGATTTACCCGTGACGGCATCGCTGTTATGCCGGATGCAGCCCGCGGCGCCGAACTGACCGGTTCGGACATGGCACGTTGGACGGGGCTTACTGCTGCCGACAAGCGCAAAGAACTGACCAGCAAACCATTACCGGAAGTAAATGTTACTCAAGAGATGCGTCAGGCTGCTTTTGATAACTGGGAAACAACCGACGATCATGGCATGGTTATCTATGGAATTGCCAAAGACCAGAACGGTAAAGAATATTTCATGGTAAAGAATTCCTGGGGATTGAGTGGAAAGTATAAAGGCATCTGGTATGCCTCCAAAGCTTTCGTTGCTTACAAGACTATGAATATTCTTGTTCATAAGGATGCATTGCCCAAAGATATCGCCAAGAAATTAGGGCTTAAATAAAAAGCAAAAGTAATATACTGAAAAAATGAGAGTGATGAATAGCTGTCTTATATATAGCTATTCATCACTCTCATTTTTCAATATGCTTAACCGGCAAACGACGTACAAGCGCAGATGTCCTCAACAATCTGCGGCGCTGTCAGTCGATTCTTCAAAAGCTGCTCGCTTACATCAAAACGGTCTATAAACTCTTTCCTTACGCCATAATTCAGCACCTTCATTTCAGACGGGCCATAATAACGGGCTATCTTTTCACCGAAACCTCCGTCCAGTACCCCGTCTTCAAGCGTTACGACCAGCGTATGCCTTTTCTTCAAATCATCAAGCAGAGTCTCATCCAAACCGGTTATGAAACGCGGGTTGATAAGCGTCGCATCAATTCCTTTCTCCTGTTCAAGCAGTCGCACTACCTCCTCACCCAACTGATAGTAAGAGCCCAGCCCCAACACCGCAACCTTTTCACCGAGGTGTGATATTTCATAACGATTCAACTCACCGTAATCCTTTGCAGGCTCAATACCGCGGGTGATAACTCCGTTCACAGGTACACGAATGGCAACCGGATGGTCTTTTTGTCGGATACCCCACTCCAGCATGGCGAAATACTCTTCACGACAAGTAGGCGCCAGATAAACCATATTCGGAATATTACTGATAAGAGGAATATCGAACAGACAAAGATGAGTGACATCATTCATGCTCTCCAAACCACCCCAAAAGACAAGGAGCAATGCCGCGTTATTGTTGATACAAAGATCCTGCGATAACTGGTCGTAGGCACGCTGAATGAAAGTACTGTACACTCCAAACACCGGTTTACCGCCCCCGGCAGCAATGGACGAAGCCATTGCCACAGCATGTTCTTCGGCAATACCCACATCAACAAACTGCTTGCCTGCCCTCTTGCGCCGTTCCGCTGTAAAGCCAAATACCGTAGGCGTACCGGCAGTGATGCCGACCAATGTACGGTCTTTTTGCATCTCATGCAACAGATATTCCGCCGTAAGATCGGCATAGTCCTCGGCATTTCCTAAATCCGCAAGCAATTCACCTGTTTCCAAACTGAACGGAATACTGTAATGAAAACGCTCCTGTTGCTGTTCGGCAAACTTGAATCCTTTTCCTTTCAATGTATTGATGTGCACAACAATGGGATGATCGATGTCCTTTACCCTTTGAAAAGCATCTACCAATGCCTGCACATCATTTCCGTCTTTCACGTATAGATAATCCAAGCCCATCGCCCTGAAAAAATTGCAAGGGGCCTGCCCATTCGTTTCACGCAACAGTTGCAGGTTACGGTATAATCCGCCATGATTTTCGGCAATGGACATTTGGTTATCGTTGACAATGACGATGAAGTTCGTACCCAGTTCGGCCGCATTATTCAGCCCTTCAAAGGCTTCACCGCCACTTAAAGATCCGTCACCGATTACAGCTATCACATTACCCGTATCGCCTTTCAAATCACGAGCTTTGGCAAGTCCGCATGCCAAGCTGACCGACGTTGAAGTATGTCCGATCACAAAAAAATCATGCTCGCTTTCTGACGGCTCGGAATAGCCGGATACTTCATCATACTCATCCACATTCATGAATGATGCCTTACGCCCTGTCAGCATTTTGTGCGCATAACTCTGATGTGAAACATCATAGACAATCTTATCTATCGGCGAATTGAATACATAATGCAGGGCGACAGTAGCTTCCACCATACCCAGATTCGGGCCTACATGGCCGCCATGTTCACTCAGTTTCTTTAGCAATACGCTACGCACTTCTCCACTCAATGTTTCCAGTTCACCAGCCGAAAGCCGTTTCACGTCGGCAGGTCCGTTAATTTTTTCTATATACATAGCCTTTATTATAAATATATGATTTATTGATGTCTTCGATGCTGCAAAAATACAACGGGAAAATCATCCTGAAAGTAGACGGATTACGGTTTTCGCTACCATTTTTACGCTTTACATTCTTGCTCAAAATCTCTCCGGATGTGCATTTTTTACTTTGTTTTCTTGTCAAACCCAACTCTTTGCGTAAATTTGCAAGCTGATAGTTAACCGGATAATTTCAGTAGCAGGACTCTACTACTCCTATTCCCGGCACTGACATGATAAAAATACTAATACTAATCATTAATAGCATGAGTTTGAAAATTGTTGTATTGGCAAAACAAGTTCCCGACACACGTAACGTTGGGAAAGATGCCATGAAAGCCGACGGCACCATTAACCGCGCGGCACTCCCTGCTATCTTCAACCCTGAAGATCTGAATGCCCTTGAGCAGGCTCTCCGATTGAAAGATGAACATCCGGGCTCCACCGTAACCATCCTGACTATGGGACCCGGACGTGCAGCCGAAGTTATTCGTGAAGGACTTTACCGCGGTGCCGACAACGGTTATCTGCTGACCGACCGCGCTTTTGCCGGAGCCGACACACTGGCTACCTCATACGCCCTTGCCACAGCCATCAAGAAGATTGGCGACTATGACATCATCATCGGCGGCCGCCAGGCTATTGACGGTGATACGGCGCAGGTAGGTCCTCAGGTTGCCGAAAAGCTGGGATTGACGCAGGTTACATATGCGGAAGAAATTCTGAATGTGGACAAAGCCTCCAAGAAGATCGTCGTAAAGCGTCATATTGACGGCGGTGTAGAAACAGTGGAAGGCCCGCTGCCTATCGTTATCACCGTCAACGGAAGCGCCGCTCCCTGCCGTCCGCGCAATGCCAAACTGGTACAGAAGTACAAACGCGCGCTTGGCGCACAGGAAAAAGCAGCCATCGAAAAAGAAGGCGCTGAACTGCCGTATGCAGCTCTCTACGAGAAATATCCCTATCTGAACATCACAGAATGGAGTGTGGCCGACGTAAACGGTGACCTCGCACAATGCGGTCTGAGTGGCTCTCCGACAAAGGTGAAAACCATTCAGAACATTTCATTCCAAGCCAAAGAAAGCAAGACACTGACAGGCAGCGACCGGGATGTAGAAGATTTGATTGTTGAACTGTTAGCTAACCACACGATAGGATAAGATTATGAATAACGTATTTGTATATTTAGAGATAGAAGGCACTACGGTTGCCGATGTCAGTCTCGAACTCCTGACCAAAGGTCGTAAATTGGCTAATCAGCTGGGCTGCCAACTGGAAGCTGTTGCCGCCGGAAACAATTTGGCAGGCATTGAAAAACAAGTATTGCCTTTCGGCGTTGACAAGCTTCATGTATTCGACGCTCCGGGCCTGTTCCCATACACTTCCCTTCCCCATTCTTCCGTCCTCATCAACCTGTTCAAAGAAGAACAGCCGCAAATCTGCCTGATGGGCGCAACCGTCATCGGTCGTGACCTCGGTCCGCGCGTATCGTCCGCACTGACCAGCGGACTGACAGCCGATTGTACTTCTCTCGAAATCGGCAGCCACGAGGACAAAAAAGAAGGTAAGACCTACGAGAACCTACTGTACCAAATCCGTCCCGCATTCGGCGGTAACATCGTGGCAACGATTGTGAACCCCGAACACCGCCCGCAAATGGCAACCGTACGCGAGGGCGTGATGAAGAAAGAAATTCTGGATGCTAACTATAAAGGTGAAGTCATCAAACATGATGTAGCCAACTATGTTCCCGAAACAGACTATGTAGTAAAAGTCATCGACCACCATGTAGAAAAGGCCAAACACAATCTGAAAGGCGCACCTATCGTCATTGCCGGTGGCTATGGCATGGGCAGCCGCGAAAACTTCGATATGCTGTTCGAACTGGCCAAGGAACTCCACGCCGAAGTAGGCGCCAGCCGCGCCGCCGTTGACGCAGGCTATGCCGATCACGACCGGCAGATTGGGCAGACAGGTGTAACCGTTCGCCCGAAGCTCTATATCGCTTGCGGCATCTCAGGACAAATCCAGCACATCGCCGGAATGCAAGAGAGTGGTATTATCATCTCCATCAACAACGATGAAAACGCCCCTATCAACACCATTGCAGACTATGTTATCAACGGTACGGTAGAGGAAGTTATCCCGAAGATGATTAAGTATTACAAACAGAATAGTAAGTAAGAAAACTATGGCTAATTTTTATACAGATATTCCGGAACTCAAGTATCACTTGAATAATCCGATGATGCAACGTATCTGCGAGTTGAAAGAACGCGGTTACGAAGATAAAGACAAATTTGATTATGCACCGCAGGACTATGCGGATGCAATCGACTCCTACGATAAAGTGCTCGAAATCACAGGTGAAATCACAGGTGAGATTATCGCTCCCAATGCTGAAGGCGTGGACGAAGAAGGTCCGCACTGTGCCAACGGTCGTGTGGAATATGCCAGCGGCACCAAACAGAACCTCGATGCCATGGTGAAAGCCGGACTGAACGGCATGACCATGCCGCGTCGCTTCGGTGGACTGAACTTCCCGATCACTCCGTACACCATGTGCGCGGAAATCGTAGCTGCCGCTGATGCCGGCTTCGGCAATATCTGGTCTTTGCAAGACTGTATCGAGACTCTTTACGAGTTCGGCAACGAAGACCAGCACAGCCGCTTCATTCCCCGCATCTGCGCCGGTGAAACCATGTCCATGGACCTGACCGAGCCCGATGCCGGTTCCGACCTTCAAAGCGTAATGCTGAAAGCCACCTATGATGAAGCCAACAACTGCTGGCGTCTGAATGGTGTGAAGCGTTTCATCACTAACGGTGACGCCGACCTGCACCTCGTACTGGCACGTTCAGAAGAAGGAACAAAGGATGGTCGCGGCCTGTCAATGTTCATCTATGACAAGCGTGACGGTGGCGTAAACGTTCGCCGCATTGAGAACAAACTGGGTATTCATGGTTCTCCTACTTGCGAACTGGTTTACAAAAACGCTAAATGTGAGCTTTGCGGTGACCGCAAACTCGGTTTGATTAAATACGTAATGGCATTGATGAACGGCGCCCGTCTGGGCATTGCAGCCCAGTCCGTAGGTTTATCACAAGCTGCCTACAATGAAGGTCTGGCCTATGCCAAAGACCGTAAGCAGTTCGGAAAAGCCATCATCGAATTCCCGGCAGTATACGACATGCTGGCCATTATGAAAGCCAAGCTGGATGCCGGCCGCGCCCTGTTGTACCAAACTTCACGCTATGTGGACATCTACAAAGCCTTGGACGACATCGCCCGCGAACGCAAGCTGACCCCGGAAGAGCGTCAGGAACAGAAGAAATATGCAAAACTGGCAGACAGCTTCACTCCACTTGCCAAAGGTATGAACTCCGAATATGCCAACCAAAACGCTTACGACAGTATCCAAATCCATGGTGGTTCAGGTTTCATGCTGGAATATGCCTGCCAACGCATTTATCGTGATGCGCGTATCACCTCCATTTACGAAGGTACGACACAGTTGCAGACCGTAGCCGCTATCCGTTACGTCACCAACGGTTCTTATGCCGCTACCCTGCGCGACTATGAGCTGATTCCTTGTAGCGAAGAGATGCAACCACTTCTGGATCGTGTGAAAGAAATGACAAACAAGTTTGAAGCCTGCACCAATGCCGTCAAGGAAAGCGGCAACCAGGAATTGCTGGATTTCGTAGCACGTCGTCTTTATGAAATGGCTGCCGTATGCGTTATGTCCCACTTGCTGATTCAGGATGCTACAAAAGCACCGGAACTGTTTGCCAAATCAGCACTTGTATACGTAAACTATGCTGAAGCAGAGATAGAAAAACACTTCAACTTTATCCGTAAGTTCAAGGCTGAAGAGTTAGACGGCTATCGCAAGTAAGCCCCTTAAAACTTTGATTGACATCCCATCCTGTCATTCAGAACGGAGCGAAGAATCTCTTCTCCTAATGTATAGGGAAAAAATTCTTCGTTGCAAACTCCTCTGAATGATAAGATGGGATGTCCTATTGAAATTTCGATATATCCATCTTCTTTATATCACTGCCGCAGGGTCAGTCCAAACCGTCCAACAGCCTCAACTTATTGTGCAGCGAATAAATCTCCTGCTGCATTTCCTCCATACGTTCCAACAAATGATGAATGGCGTCAATGCCTTCTATATTAATGGACAAGTCGTAGTACATACGGCTGTAACGCTCCACATCCGGCAGTTGGGAGAACAACAAACAACGTTCTCCGTCTTCCGTCCGAATATCTATCAGGCCACCTTCCTGCAACATTTCAATAAACGAGGGCTCTATGTGGCACTTGTCGCAATATTCACTGATTATAATTAATTCGTTCTGCATACCCCATTCTCCTTTTTAGTTCATACTTTGAATTTTGCGGAACATCTCTTTCTGCTGTTCCGTCAGATTCGTTGGTAACTTTACGGAATAAGTCACAATCAAGTCACCGGACTGCCCTTCCTTCTTGTACACCGGAAAGCCTTTTCCTTTCAGGCGTACCTTCGTCCCGTTTTGTGTTTCGGGCTTTACTTTCAGTTTCACCTGACCTTCCAAAGTATCCACCAACTTTTCACCACCCAAGAGCGCCGTATAAAGGTCTATCTCCACACCTACATACAGGTCATTGTCCAAACGTTTAAAGACAGGGTCTTCCGCTATCACAAAAGTGATGTACAAGTCACCGGCGGGACCTCCGTTGATGCCCTCTCCACCGTAACCTTTCAGCTTGATGACCTGACCGTTGGCCACCCCGGCAGGAATAGTAATACGGACATTTTTACCGTTTACCGTCAATATCTGCTTATGGGTTTGGGCAGCATCACGAAGTGACAGATTCAAATCCGCATGGAAGTCTTGTCCACGAAAACCGGCATTCGCTCCTCCTCCACCACGCGTACGGTGTCCGAACATCTGTTCAAAGAAATCGGAGAAACCACCTGCATTACTTCCGGAAAATTCCTGTCCGTCGGAAGAGTACCAATATGTGCCGCCACCATCTGTACCAAAACCTGCGCCACCCTGACCGCCGAAACCTGTACCGCCAAAGCCTCCGAAACCTC
This sequence comes from Bacteroides eggerthii, assembly GCF_025146565.1. Taxonomy (NCBI): domain Bacteria; kingdom Pseudomonadati; phylum Bacteroidota; class Bacteroidia; order Bacteroidales; family Bacteroidaceae; genus Bacteroides; species Bacteroides eggerthii. The sequence continues at coordinate 3,725,721 of NZ_CP102258.1, forward strand.
CTGCCCCGGCCTGTTGCCTTGCCCGCTTCTGGGCTTCAAACTCATCAGCATGCTTCCAGTGCTCACCATATTCATCATATTTCTTTCTTTTTTCAGGATCACTTAGCACTTCGTTGGCTTCGTTGATAGCCTGAAATTTGTCTTTGGCAGTAGCATCATTCGGATTCAAGTCGGGATGATATTTCCGGGCCAATTTGCGGAACGCCTTCTTAATATCATCCTGAGATGCCGTTTTGTCTACTCCAAGGACTTGATAATAATCAATATAAGCCATAGTTTATAAGTTTTGTATTCTAAAAAGGATAGAACAAATAATACACCAACATTGTTTTCAGGAAATTAAAATACGTAAACAAATTTTAAAAACCATTCTACATCATATCAACCAATAACAAACAAGCATTTACCATTGTCTGTTCCGCTCTTCCGGTCTTCATTATGCCAAAAGAATGTAAATAACACATAATATCGTATAATTATTCACTCCAACACTTTCTAAAATTGATAGAAACTGCTTTATTTGCAATTAAATAAGCCTGTTTTCATAGTTCTTTCAACCTTAAATAAAAAGTCATTTATGAAACACTATTACCGGCTCTTAACACTGATACTGGCATCCCCCCCTTCAGACAAGGCGGGTGAAAAGAATACATATTGAAGCCACAAGTTCATCTTCAACAAAATCATCAAAGTAGAAAAGAAAAAAGGTTAGTTAGAAGGTTATCAAACAAAGGTATTTTAAGGTAAAAATCAATCAGTTTGTTTTCAGAAACCTTTCCACTCCAAGAGGAGGAAAGTTACAGATTAAGCTCCCCGGCCTGTGAAGGTCAGGGAGCTTTCAAACGAATTTCATTCTGCTCTTCATTCCTAAAAATAGAAGAAGTAGTTTTTCAGCAACTCATCAATTGCCGGGCGAGGCATGTCAAGAACAACTGAAACTAAGCCGGACAGGCTCATCGGGCATAAAAAAACCGCGACACCTTCTGAAAAGGCATCGCGGCACTCTATATGATTAAGATATCAAGGGAAAAGGATTACATCATTCCACCCATACCGCCCATTCCGGGAGCGCCCATAGGCATTTCGGGCTTATCTTCTTTCTTTTCTACAATGACACACTCAGTAGTCAGGAACATACCTGCAATGGAAGCAGCATTTTCAAGAGCCACACGAGTAACCTTAGCGGGATCTACCACACCGGCAGCGTGCAGATTTTCATAAACATCAGTACGTGCATTGTAACCGAAGTCTGCCTTGCCCTCGCGAACTTTCTGCACTACCACAGCACCTTCCTTACCTGCGTTGGCAACAATCTGGCGCAACGGCTCTTCGATGGCACGCTTGATGATGTCGATACCGGTAGTTTCATCGGCATTGTCGCCCTGCAAACCTTCCAAAGCATCCAGTGCACGAATGTAAGCCACACCACCACCGGCAACAATGCCTTCTTCGATAGCGGCACGAGTAGCGCGGAGAGCATCATCTACGCGGTCTTTCTTCTCTTTCATTTCCACTTCGGAAGCAGCGCCTACGTACAGAACAGCTACACCACCTGACAATTTTGCCAAACGTTCCTGCAGTTTCTCCTTGTCATAATCAGACTTGGTAGAAGCAATCTGCGCCTTAATTTGTTCGCAACGTTCCTTGATATTTTCTTTTGCACCGGCTCCGTTTACAATAGTCGTATTGTCTTTGGAAACAGTTACCTTATCGGCTGTACCCAACATTTCAATAGTAGCCTGTTCCAGTTTCAAGCCTTTTTCTTCGCTGATTACAACACCACCGGTCAATACGGCAATATCTTCCAACATTTCCTTACGACGGTCGCCGAAGCCCGGAGCTTTCACTGCACAGATCTTCAACTGAGAACGCAGACGGTTAACAACCAATGTAGTCAATGCTTCGCTGTCCACATCTTCTGCAATTACCAACAGCGGACGACCTGTTTGTACAGCCGGTTCAAGGATAGGCAAGAAATCCTTCAAGTTAGAAATCTTCTTGTCGTAAATCAGGATGTACGGTTTCTCCATTTCACATTCCATCTTTTCAGTATTGGTAACGAAATAGGCAGAAAGATAACCGCGGTCGAACTGCATACCTTCTACTACACCGATAGTAGTATCCGTACCCTTAGCCTCCTCGATAGTGATAACACCGTCTTTGGAAACTTTGCGCATAGCATCTGCAATCAGCTTACCGATAACCGGATCATTGTTGGCAGATACAGAAGCCACCTGCTCGATTTTATCGTAATTGTCGCCAACCTTTTCAGACTGGCTCTTGATGGATTCCACCACTTTGGCAACAGCCTTGTCAATACCGCGCTTGATATCCATAGGACTTGCACCGGCAGTGACATTCTTCAAACCTTCGGCTACAATGGCCTGTGCCAATACGGTAGCAGTGGTTGTACCGTCACCTGCATCATCACCGGTTTTAGAGGCAACTTCCTTAACCAGTTGCGCACCTGTATTTTGGTAAGCATCGGCCAGTTCCACTTCTTTAGCCACCGTTACACCGTCTTTCGTGATGTGGGGAGCACCGAATTTCTTTTCGATGATTACGTTACGTCCCTTCGGGCCGAGAGTTACTTTTACTGCATTTGCCAGTGTATCGATACCTTTCTTCAATTGGTCGCGGGCATCGATATTGAATAATATTTCTTTTGCCATAATGTTTATCTAATTTAGAAATTACAAACTATAAATTACTAATTATCCCAAAACAGCGAGCACATCGCTCTGACGCATGATAAGGTATTTGGTTCCTTCAACTTCCAGTTCTGTTCCGGCATATTTGCCATACAACACTGTGTCACCAACCTTCAACACCATTTCTTCGTCTTTTGTTCCGTTGCCAACTGCTATAACTTCACCCTTTAAAGGTTTTTCTTTTGCCGTATCAGGAATAATGATACCGCCGATTGTCTTTTCTTCTGCAGGTGCAGGGAGTATCAGCACTCTGTCTGCCAATGGTTTAATGTTCATAATTCTTTATTTTTTATATGTTATACATTTGCATTATTAATAGTAATACTGCTTTATGCAAGCGATAAAGAACTTACGAAAACTGTGCCAAAAGGCAAAGCTGTTTGTTTGGCAGATTTAAACTGCCAAAATGGCAAAGAATAAAACGGCTAATGCTATATTTGCAGCCTCAGAAGAATGGTTCCTTATCGCATCATCTGTTTATACAAAACGCATCATCCGTTAAGCCTCAACAGATGATGCGTTTTGTATAAACAGATGATGTGTTTCGCTCCAATCTTTATCCGCAGTGGAAATATTTCTCAACCAATTTCAACATCGCCTCCTGATTATTCTGAACCTCACTACGCAAAGTCCTGTCTTCATAAGCACGAAGTTTGGCAATTATCCCGTCAATCATAGCAGGACTGAAAACATTATATTTCTCGAAAGCGGCACGTTGCTTCTCCAGACAATCGGCAGAAGCGGCACAACTATCGGGAAGCTGAGCCAACTGTTTCAGTTTGTCCTCATTCTCTTTCTTATGGATATTCACATTCACATACGTTTTTTCTGCTACCTCCAATGCATCCGCCATTTCAAAACCGCGACGGCAGGCCACTGCCAGTCCTGCAATCAATTGGTACAAATCGGCAGAACCGTCCGGCGAGCGCATCTCCACCGTTTGTTTTTGAGTAGTGTCATAATGGCTCGGAGCCTCCAAAGGATTGGCAAGCATACACATATCCGTCTTAGCCGACCATCCCAGCGGAACACGCACCAATACGGAACGGTTGCGGTCGCCCCAACAAATATTGGTCGGAGCCTCCTGATGGGGAACAAGACGGAAATAAGAAGTAGGATTCGTATTGCCGAACGCAGTAATGGAAGGAGCCAGCTCCATCATTCCTGCAATGGCTTTGCGGGCTGTTTCAGAGAGCACGCCGTCTGTCAGCATCTGGTTCTTCCCGTCTTTCATGATGCGCATGTGGATATGCAATCCCGAACCTGCTTTTCCTGCCGTTATTTTCGGAGCAAAAGTAAGATCAAATCCATATTGATAAGCAAGGTTACGGATTATCCATTTGGCAATCATCAACTGATCGGCAGCCTGATCAGCGCGCACCGGCAGAAATTCTATTTCGTTCTGCTCGTATATCTTGCCATCAAGGGTGAAATTGCCCACTTCGGAATGCCCGTACTTGATTTGCCCGCCGGCTTGTGCAATGTATGCCATACATTCGGTGCGGAACTCATTGAATTTGGCATAAGGAGCAGATTCGTGATAGCCTCGCTGATCGGTGGCGGGGAACATACCGCTGTCTTCCGAAATAACATAATATTCCAATTCGCCCATAGCCTGAAACTCCATGCCGGTCACTTCCGTAAACGCCCGGCACGCCTTGCGCAAAGTGTGTTCCGGAGAGCTTTCCAGCGGTTCGCCGTCTTTATTGAAAAAAGAGCAAAGCATGGAGAGCGTAGGCTGTTCGGCAAAAGGATCCTCAAAAGCCGTACAGAAACGGGGAACCACGTATAAATCACTACTTCCCGCTTCTATGAAAGGAAACAGGCTGGAGCCGTCCACACGCTCTCCGCACGTAAGTATCGCATCGAGATAGGCGGCATCATTGATGACAAAGTTCAGCGTTTTCAACCGTCCGTCGGCAGCGGGATACATGAAATTCACCATAGTGATTCCATTCTCTTTTATATAAGAAATTATGTCGGCTTTTGTAAGTTCGGAAGCCGGCTTTTGAAGCTTAGCCACCAACGGATTGGCATGCATTGAGAAATCTTGATTCATGATTTTGGTTGTTTTTAAGTTATGATATGATTAACAAAGCTTGTCTGTGCCGAAAATTCAAGACACAGATTTACAAATATACAAAAAGACAACTAACCACAACGAATTAGTTGTCTTTATTTATTCCTTGTATGGATAAATACTGCAAAAACAAATTATGCACGAGTAAAACAGCGAGTTAACATCATAGCCCATACGATGTTAACATCATCCACATCATGATGTTAACTTATTACACCACATTCAGTTAACTTCATCCGGGCAATCAAGTTAACTTCCTATAAGCCTTACTGCACAAACATTACTCCAGCAGGTTCTCAATAGAGTAGTTTGCCCAAAAAGTCCTGGTAGAGTGCACCAGCGAACTTCCCATATAAAGCAGAAACAACACCGCTATGACAATCATCAAGAAACTGACGAGGGCATTGTGCTTTTCTTGTTTGAATTGAACGGAAACCATACAAACCTCCTATTTTATTGTCATTGCAAAGGTAAAAGCCGAATATTACATTTCTGCAACACCTCCTTTACAAATATACAAAAAAAGGAGCACAAATGTGCTCCCTTTTAATAGTATTTCAGTTTTTATTAACTCAGTTCGCTAACCAGTTCTTGGGGAGTAACCAGCTTCTGCTCTCCGGTTTCCATGTTTTTCAAGGTCACTTTGCCCTCGTTCATTTCATTTTCTCCAACCAGTGCAACAAATGGGATCATCTTGGAATTGGCATAACTCATCTGCTTCTTCATTTTGCTGGAATCGGGGAATATTTCAGCACGAATACCTGCTGCCCGTACTCCGGCAAGTACATTCATCGAAAAAGCCGCCTCCTTCTCACCAAAGTTGATAAACAAAAGCTGCGTACCGTTCACAGCTTCCTTCGGATACAGTTCCAACTGGTTCAGCACATCGAATATGCGGTCTGCACCAAACGAAATACCCACTCCGGAGACACCTGCCATACCAAAGACACCGGTCAGGTTGTCATAACGGCCGCCGCCTGTAATGCTGCCGATCTGCACGTCCAGCGCCTTGACTTCGAAAATAGCACCGGTATAGTAGTTCAGCCCGCGTGCCAAAGTCAGGTCAAGTTCGATTTCATTCTTCAATCCAAGCGTCGAAAGCGTATTCAGGATGAACCCGCTCTCTTCCACACCTTTCAGACCCGTTTCGCTGGCTGAGAGTACCTGTTTCAGCGTAGCGAGTTTCTCCTCGTTGCTGCCGTTCAACAGGATGATAGGCTGCAACTTGGCAATAGCCTCATCACTGATTCCCTTTTCCTTCAGCTCCGCATTGACATTGTCCAAGCCGATTTTGTCAAGTTTGTCAATTGCTACGGTAATATCCACAATCTTGTCGGACTCACCGATAATCTCGGCAATGCCGCTCAGTATCTTACGGTTGTTGATTTTAATGCAGACACGAATACCGAAGCGTGTGAATACAGTATCGACAATCTGCATCAGTTCCACCTCATTCAACAAAGAATCGCTACCAACAACATCGGCATCGCACTGGTAGAACTCGCGATAGCGTCCCTTCTGAGGACGATCGGCACGCCACACCGGCTGAATCTGATAACGTTTGAAGGGAAAGGTTATTTCATCCCGATGCATCACCACGTAGCGTGCAAAAGGTACGGTAAGGTCATAGCGCAAACCCTTTTCACAGAACTTGCCGGCAAGTTTAGCTGCATTGCGGCTCAACAGTTCTTCATCGGTGAGACCGGAAAAGTAATCACCGGAATTCTGTATCTTGAACAGTAGTTTATCTCCTTCTTCGCCATACTTCCCCATTAAAGTGGAAAGCATCTCCATTGAAGGTGTCTCTATCTGCTGGAAACCATAGAGATGATATACATCACGAATCGTATTGAATATATAGTTACGCTTCGCCATTTCTACGGGCGAGAAGTCGCGGGTTCCTTTTGGAATACTGGGTTTTGCTGCCATAATCGTATCAATCATTTATAAAATCAGGCGACAAAGTTACGGTATTTTATTGATTAAGAAAAAAAATGCTTTCTCCATTTAGCGTGAAGAAAGCATTTTTCTATTTCTACGGAACAAAATGTTCTTATTCTCTGCGTCCCAAGAATATCATGATGTAATAAATGAGCGTCGCCAATGAACCCAGAGCAGCCACCACATAAGTATAGGCAGCCGAACGGAGCGCATCTTCCGCTTGGGCATGATTATAAGAGTTCGTGATGCCTGAATTGCTCAGCCACACCAATGCGCGCTTGCTTGCATTGATTTCTACCGGAAGGGTAATGAAGCTGAACAACGTAGTCATGGCAAACAGGATAATACCTGCCAGCAACAACTGCGGGAAAGAGTTCAGCATCAGAATACCTGCCAGCAGCACCCAGGTCATGATGTTGGAAGCAAATGAAACCACCGGAACCAATTTGCTGCGCATCGTCAGCGGGGCATAGGCACGTGCATGCTGTACGGCGTGTCCGCACTCATGGGCTGCAACTGCTGCCGCCATGATACTGTTACTGTTGTATACGCCCTCACTCAGGTTTACTGTTTTATTGGCAGGATTGTAATGGTCGGTCAGATGTCCCGGAGTATGCGTAACGGTAACATCATAGATTCCATTGTCGTGCAGCATTTTCAAAGCCACATCGGCTCCCGTCATCCCGTTGCCTGTGGGGATTTTAGAATATTTCTTGAATTTACTTTGCAGATTCATCTGTACCAGCCAACTGACCACAGCTATGCCGATAAAAATAATCCATTGCATCCCTATCATTCCTGTTCCCATAATTTTCTTCTTTTAAATATAAATAAGTGAATAATGTGTCGTTTCTTTTTACAGAACAAATAGCTTGCCAAAAATAAAGGGAAACGGCGAGCAATCTCACGGTTTCCCTTATCTTTTAGGAAGAATTAGCTAAAATCTATTATTCTTCTGTATAGCGTTCAATGGTTTGTTCGCGGTCAGGACCTACGGATACAATCTTGACAGGCACACCGAGTTGCTCTTCCAAGAACGACAGGTAAGCGTTGAACTCTTCGGGGAATTCATCTTCGCTCTGCATCTTTGTCATATCCGTTTGCCAGCCGGGAAGTTCTACATATACGGGTTCAACACCTTCAATGTCGAACGGAAAGTAATCAATTTCCTCGCCATTCACTTTGTATGCCACACAAGCTTTGATTGTTTCGAAAGAATCGAGCACATCGCTCTTCATCATAATCAGTTTGGTGACGCCGTCTACCATAATGGCATACTTCAGGGCTACCAGGTCAATCCAGCCGCAACGGCGCTTACGTCCGGTTACCGAACCGAACTCATGTCCCAACGTGCAGATCTGGTCGCCGGTTTTGTCAAACAGTTCCGTCGGGAACGGACCTGCGCCCACACGTGTACAATATGCTTTGAAGATACCATAAACCTCGCCAATCTTATTGGGCGCGATGCCCAAACCTGTGCATGCACCGGCACAGACAGTGTTGGAGGAAGTGACGAACGGATAAGAACCGAAATCAATATCGAGCATTGTGCCTTGCGCACCTTCGCACAAAACAGACTTACCCTCTGACAGCAGGCCGTTGATCTCATGTTCGCTGTCCACAAACCGGAATTGCTTCAAGTATTCAATACCTTCAAACCATGCTTTTTCCAGTTCTGTCAGGTCATATTCATAATTCAGGCTCTTCAGGATTTGTTCGTGACGTGCTTTGGCCGCAGCGTATTTCTTGTCAAAATCATGCAGGATGTCACCCACACGCACTCCGTTACGGCTTATCTTATCCGTATAAGTGGGGCCGATACCCTTACCGGTAGTTCCCACTTTAGCATCGCCCTTTGCAGCTTCGTATGCGGCATCCAGAATACGGTGCGTAGGCAGGATGAGATGTGCTTTCTTAGAAATATGCAAGCGTTCCTTCAGGTTGTGGCCGGATGCTTCCAACGCCTCCGCCTCTGCTTTGAACAACGCCGGATCGAGCACCACGCCGTTACCGATTATATTCACTTTATCACCCTGAAAAATTCCCGAAGGAATGGAACGGAGCACATACTTCTGGCCTTCAAACTCCAATGTATGGCCGGCGTTCGGGCCGCCTTGAAAACGTGCCACTACATCGTATCTCGGAGTTAATACATCAACGACTTTGCCTTTGCCTTCGTCGCCCCATTGTAATCCTAATAGAATGTCTACTTTCATTTCTCTTTCTTATGGTTATTATTTTTCTTCTTTCGTTTATTTGCGCGGTCGCACTTGCTGCACAGTCCGTACATATACAATGAATAATGTGTCAAGTTGAAGCGACTCAGCTTTGTATTCTCAATGGCATGCTGCAATTCCTCATTCTGAAACTCAATAACCTGGCCGCACTGGGTGCAGATTTGGTGGTGATGCGTATCACGATTGTAGCTTTTCTCGTATTGGGAGGAATTTCCAAACTGATGTTTGATAATCAGGCGGGCATTGATAAGTAATATGATAGTATTATAAAGTGTCGCGCGGCTGACCCTGAAATTCTCCTGGTCTGCCATGAGCGAATAAAGCGTATCGATATCGAAATGGCCGTCTATGGAATAAATAGTATCGAGTATGGCATAGCGTTCGGGAGTCTTGCGATGCCCGTTCGTATTGAGATATTCTGTGAATATCTGCCTAACCGTATCTTTCACATTCTGACTTTCCATTTAAAGGCGCAGTTTTTTAACAGCCAACAAAGTTAAGCCTTTTTTGCGGAAAGCAAACAAAAAAAGAAAAATTAATAATGAGAATAGTAAACCGAATTATCACTCTGTCACCTCTTCCCTTACCAGATTATAAAGAAGCTGCTCGGATTCCGAGGAAGATTCTTTCATCTCCTCCACCCTCCGGCAAACCTGAAAAGCATTTTCCTCACTATGCTGCATGAAACGGCGGATAGCGGTCAGTGCAGCATTGCGCACATGATAGGAGCCGGACAAGAAAGCGGTTACCGCCTGATCAAGGAACTCATTTTCCACGCGTTCGTTCATATCGCCTTTTTTCATCAGCAAGCGGGCAATGGTGAGAAAGCCGCAGACCTGCGTATATTCTTCCTCAGCCGCAATCCAATGGAAAGACTTGGCAGGAGCATACGGAAGATGTTGGAAAAGATTCATACAAGTAAGCTCCGCAATCTCAATATTCCGGATGTTCTCCACCCATATATCCGCAATTTCGGGCAGGAAACTGTCAACCGGCTGGAGCAGTCCCGCCAATATTTTACATTCGCGAATATCTTCTTTCCAAAGTGCCTGCGCCAAAGCGTGGTCTTTCTCGTAAGCGGCAGCAATGCTCTTGATACGGGGCAGCTCCACGCCAAAGTTGAGTTTGTAGACCAAACCTTTCTCGCGCATACTTTGGGACACAGCCCCGTTCATGGAGAGGCGGAGCTGTGTCTTTATTTCTTTGAGTTGTTCTGTTAGTTCCATCAATAATGAGGATTAGAGAAATGATGAATTAATTATTTACCGAAGGCAAAACGGAGTAGTCCTTGCTGTAACGCAGCATCTGTTCTGCATAACCTTCATCGTAGGTCACCGTTATATCGGTTATGTTGCCGTCGGCATCTGTCACCGCTTCATACTTAGGATTGACGAAACCTTTGTACGGAGCCAGGTTCAATTTCTTATACCGCTCCAAAACCTCCGCATGCAGTTCGGGATCCACCTTTACGGCATAGGCCTCTACCAGTTTGCGGGCAGCATCGTAGTCACCGGTGGACTTGATGCGTTGTATTTCGGCAAGCAACTCACCGAACAATTCACGCACTTTTGCGTAGTCGTTGATTACGACATAAGTTTTACCGTCTTTCTTCACCAGTTCCACCACTTTATCGGCAGCACCTTTCTCATACACCCAACGGGCTATGAGCTGGCGGTTGCGCATATGGGCCTCTTCCACGTTATTTCCCGGTTCGATGCGTACGAGCTGCGTCATCAGGCCGTTCATCAGATAGGTATAGAACTGCGCCTTATAGGCATCCTCACTGGGAGTCAGCCCTAATTCCACCAACTTCGGATCGGCCACATAGTAAAGCCCGAACAAGTCGGCACGCGCTTCTTCGATAGTAGAACCATAGGCCTTCAGTGCATCGGGGTCTACACCCGGAAGCAACTTACCGGAGCCATGTCCCAGACACTCATGCAAGTCGGTGTGCAAATTGTCAGTGATGTCGGCATATTGGTCTATCAGCTTCAGTTCGGCATCGCTATATACAAACTCCTCGTTGAAACCGTTGCCATGGGCAGCCTTGTTATAAGCATCCGTAATATTGCCAATCGTAACAGACTTGGAGCCATGATGGCTGCGGATCCAGTTTGCATTGGGCAGGTTGATGCCGATAGCAGTTGACGGATAAAGGTCGCCTGCCAGAATAGCAGCGGTAATCACCTTAGCCGAAACACCTTTCACTTCTTCTTTCTTGAACTGCTTCTCCACCGGAGAGTGATCCTCAAACCACTGCGCATTGCTGCTGATGATCTCCGTACGGCGGGTAGCTTCCAAATCTTTGAAATTCACCAAAGACTCCCAGCTTGCTTTCATTCCCAAAGGATCGCCATAGCTTTCGGTGAATCCGTTCACAAAGTCAATGCGGGAATCCAGATCCTTCACCCAGAGAACGGCATAATCATCAAATGTTTTCAAATCTCCCGTTTCATAGAACTCCACGAGTTTGGCAATCACCGCTTTCTGTTCGGGATTCTCGGCTACGCCTTCCGCCTTCTTCAGCCAATATACAATCTTCTCAAGGGCCTGTCCGTACAATCCTCCTACTTTCCACACTTTCTCCCGTATCTTGCCGTCCTCTTTTACCAGACGGCTGTTCAGACCGTAGGAAACCGGCGTTTCATCTTTGGGATCTTTCATCGCACCGTAGAAGTCCTCGGCTTCCTGCTGTGTCACCCCGTCATAATAGTTGCACGCGGAAGTCAGCACCAAGTCCTCGCCCGCAGCCTGATTCACGCGCTTCGGCATTACCTTCGGATCGAAGATGACAGGAGCAACCTCCTCATAAAGCTGTTCCACCGTTTGCCCCTCTGCAAGCGGAAGTTTGGAGGCATCCACGCTCAAAAGGGCTTTCCTGAAGAACTCGGGAGTGAAGCCCGGAACAAACTTTTCGCAGCCGTAATGGTGGTGAATACCATTGGAGAACCACACCCGCTTCAGATACACTTCCATAGCCTTGAAGTCCGCCGTAGTTTTGTCACCGGCATACCCTGTATAGACGGCTTCCAGCATCCGGCGTATTCTGAGGTTGTATTTTCCATTCTGGTCGAACAAGATGTCACGTCCCTGCAAAGCGGCCTCTGTGAGATAATAAACTAATTCTTTCTGTTTGAGAGACAAGTTCTCAAATTCTGGTACGCGATAGCGTAAAATCTGTAAGTCTGCAAATTGTTCCACTGTATAATCAAATTTTTCTGCCTCGGCAGTCGTTTTTTGCGCTCCGCCACAAGCCGTCAGCAAAGATGCAGCGACTGCTACGGACATCAGTTGTTTTTTCATGTGTGTCGGGAGGATATAGTTAGTATTAAAATGACAAAAGGAAGTATTCCGAAGCAACCGTCCCAGAATATTTCCTTTCATAAATTCAGCTTCACTGAATTATTTGCTTTTTACTGCACGTTTCTTACGATAACCATTAGGAGTTTCTCCTACATTTTTGTAGAATGCAGCATAAAAAGACTGACGATTAGCGAAACCAACCATCGTGCTGATTTCTTCTACATTTTTGTCAGCATACCTCTTATCTGTCAATAAATGCAAAGCATCTTTTACTCTGTACTCATTCAATAAACAAGAGTAATTCATTCCAAAACGAGAGTTTACGACTGCCGATAAATAGCGGGTATTAGTCTGTAACTCTTTTGCCAAATCTTTAGCAGAATAATTAGGATCTCTGTACTTCTTCTGTACAACGATGATATTTAATATCCTGTCATACAGTTCATCTGCCAGTTCCGGACGAATCAAGGAACGGTAGGCAGCCTTCTTTTCTTTCTTTTCACGCAGGTTGTAGGGATGCTTCTTTGCAGCTCCCTCCTGTGCTTTTTCTTCTAAATCACTCATTGAATTAACTGGTTAGGGGTTGTTAAATTAGGAAATCCAAAGGAGTTTCCTTTAGACAACACAAAAGTCTAACATTTTTTTTTTATACGCAACTTTTCCAACAGATATTTTTAATATATAAACAGCGAAAAAGGTTGAAAAGAAGCGAAGTACGCTTAATAATAAGATTATTTAACTTTGGGCATTAAATTTAGGTTATTAAATTGAACTACACTTCCTTTGAGGTTTTATACAATAATTAATGTAACTTTGTCCCCTCAAAATATACCGCCACCTATTTATGCAACAAACGCTTAAAACATATTTCGGTTACGATAGTTTCCGCCCTTTGCAAGAAGAAATCATCCGCCATATTCTGGGCGGAAACGACGCACTTGTATTAATGCCTACCGGCGGTGGGAAATCCATTTGCTACCAGCTTCCCGCCCTGCTGCGTGAAGGTACTGCGGTAGTGGTTTCACCACTCATCTCGCTGATGAAAGACCAAGTGGAAGCACTCTGCGCCAACGGCATCAGCGCCGGTGCGCTGAACAGCAGCAACGACGAAACGGAAAATGCCGCCCTGCGCCGGGCATGTATGGAAGGGAAACTGAAACTGCTCTACATCTCTCCTGAAAAGCTATTGGCTGAAGCCAACTATCTTTTGCGGGATATGCATGTCTCGCTTTTTGCCATCGACGAAGCGCACTGCATCTCGCAATGGGGACATGACTTCCGTCCGGAATATGCGCAAATGGGAATTCTGCACCAACAGTTTCCGCAGGTCCCTGTCATAGCCCTGACCGCCACCGCCGACAAGATTACACGCGAAGACATCATCAAACAGCTTCACTTGAACCATCCCCGGATATTCATCTCCTCCTTCGACCGTCCCAACCTGAGCCTCACCGTAAAACGGGGTTACCAGCAGAAGGAAAAGTCAAAGGCAATTATAGACTTCATAGCCCGTCATCCCGGAGAAAGCGGCATCATATACTGCATGAGCCGCAGCAAGACGGAATCCGTTGCACAAATGCTCCAAAAGCAAGGCATACGCGCTGCCGTCTACCATGCCGGGCTCTCTCCCACCCGCAGGGACGAAGCGCAGGATGATTTCATCAATGACCGCGTACAGGTGGTATGCGCCACCATTGCCTTCGGCATGGGCATAGACAAGAGTAACGTACGCTGGGTTATTCACTATAATTTACCCAAAAGCATTGAGAGTTTTTATCAGGAGATAGGGCGTGCCGGAAGGGACGGGATGCCCAGTGACACGTTATTGTTCTATTCGCTGTCCGACTTGATTCTGCTCACTAAATTCGCTACCGACAGCGGACAGCAAAGCATCAATATAGAGAAGCTGCAACGGATGCAGCAATATGCCGAATCGGACATCTGCCGCCGTCGCATATTGTTGAGTTATTTCGGAGAAACGGCTACCCATGACTGTGGTAACTGTGACGTTTGCAAGAACCCTCCGGAACGCTTTGACGGGACTATCATCGTACAGAAAGCATTGAGCGCCATTGTCCGTACGGAACAGCAAATCAGCACAGGTGTATTGGTTGATATCCTAAGAGGAAATATGACTCCCGAAGTAGTGGACAAGGGGTATGAACAACTGAAAACATTTGCTGCCGGACGGGAAGTGCCCGCCCGCGACTGGCACGATTATTTGTTACAGATGTTGCAACTCGGCTACTTTGAGATAGCCTACAATGAGAACAATCACCTGAAGATAACCCCCGCCGGAAGCGATGTCCTCTTCGGCAGGGCCACTGCCCGACTGGTAGTAATACGCCGGGAAGAAGCCAACGAGACCAAGCGGGGCAGAAAACGCAAGCTCCCCGTTCTTTCCAAGGAACTGCCGCTGGGACTTCCCAACACCGAAAACGAAGATCTCTTTGAAGCCTTGCGGGAACTAAGGAAACGGCTCGCCGACGAAGAAGCCCTACCGGCATATATCGTCCTGTCCGACAAAGTGCTCCATTTACTCAGCACTTCACGCCCCACCACAATCGAAGAGTTTGGAAACATCAGCGGCATCGGAGAATACAAGAAGAAAAAATACGGAAAAGAATTCGTTAATCTGATACGCAAATTTAGCGATTAGCGGTTAGCGATTAGTGATCAGCGTTTTATGATTAGCGATTAACGATTAAGAGTTAGCAGTTTATAGCATCATAGCTTAATCACTAATCGCTAACCACTATTTCCTTGTTTGTTTTAGTAGGTCGCGTAGGTCGGACTGGGGTACTCCTAATGATATGGCTTTCTCGAAATCACGTTTGGCAAGGTCTTTTTTCTTTTGGGCAAGGTAGATCTCGCCGCGCATCAGATATATATCCGGCTGCGAACTGTCCAGCCTTATTGCCTCTTCCAAGTCGACCAATGCCATATCCATGTGTTTCAGGTCCTTCTCCACTCCGGCGCGAGCCACATAGAGCATGGCATATTGGGAAGGTGACAACTGCGCGTCTTTCCCTGTGGCGGCAAACATATTGTTCAATATGCGCAGGGCATCTTCATGCTTTCCCTCTTTCTGCTCTAAGGTTGCCAAGCCGAGGCGCCCGTTATAGCTGGCGGGGTTCACTTTCAACAGACGCTCATAATCTGCCTTTGCCATTTTATATTCGCGTTGCTGCATATAGATATAGGCACGCATCAGCAAAGCCTCCTCATTGTTTTTCTCCAGATCCAACACTAAAGAATAATCGGCCTGTGCCAAATTATTCCGTCCCAGTTCCATATAGATAGCCGCCCGGTTCAGCAAGATAGGAACCGCCCGCGGTGCGATGTTCAGGGCAAAGTTATAAGATTCCAAAGCCTGTTCATATTGTCTTTGCCGGCGCTGTATCGTTCCGAGATTGGAGAACAGAAGGGCATTATGGGGATTTGCCGGCTCCAACTTCAAGGCCCGGCGGATATAGTCCTCCGCCTGCGGCAGACTGTCCTGTTCGGTATAAGTGACAGCGCGGTCGCAAAGCTCCTGATAGGTTTGCGAGAACACAGGCATACCGCCTGACAACAAACACACTACGAGAAAAATCAGCTTCTTCATACTTATGATTTTATTTTTATAGTACCTGCCTTGGGAATAAACGTTTATCCCCTGCACTTATTCCAAAGGATACGTGTCGAAAGCAAACAGCTCCGTAGAAAGATACCTTTCTCCCGTATCGGGTAACAAAGCAACCACCATTTTGTTTGCAAATTCAGGACGTTTTGCCAGCAAACGCGCCGCATAGACGGCGGCACCGGAAGATATACCCGCCAACAGTCCCTCGGCAGATGCCAGTTCGCGTCCGGCGCGAATAGCTTCATCGTCCGGCACAGGAATCACCTCATCCACCACCGAGGCATCATAAAGAGCCGGAACAAAGTTCGCCCCTATGCCTTGTATGCGGTGCGGAGCAGCCTCTCCCCCCTCAAGTACGGGAGACGATGCAGGCTCAACCGCCACAATATAAATGTCCGGATTATGTTTCTTCAATGCGCGGGCCGCACCACAAACCGTACCGCCCGTACCTACTCCCGCCACAAACACATCCACCTGCCCGTCCGTATCCCTCCAGATCTCCTCACCCGTAGTAAGCTCGTGCGCCTTGGCGTTGGAAGGATTCTCAAACTGCTGCAAAATCACAGCACCGGGTATACGGTCACGCAACTCCTTTGCTTTGGCAATAGAGCCTGCCATGCCCGCCATGCCATCCGTCAGCACGATTTCCGCTCCGAGGGCTTTCAGCAGATTACGACGTTCAATACTCATTGTCTCAGGCATGGTCAGCATCAGATGATAGCCCTTGATAGTCGCTACCATTGCCAGGCCCACTCCGGTGTTGCCACTGGTAGGCTCTATTATAGTGGCGCCGGGCTTCAGCACTCCGCGTGCTTCGGCATCCTCAATCATTGCCAGCCCCACGCGGTCTTTCACACTGCCCGCCGGATTGAAAGACTCCAGTTTGGCAACTATATCCTGTTGCAGCCCGTACTTTCGGCTGTATCCTGCCAACTTCATCAACGGAGTGCCGCCGATGAGTTCCGTCAAGTTCTTTGCTATTTTTGCCATAATCATCATTAGTTATAAAACAAGGAGATACATCAAAAATAGAATCCGTTATCATACTTTTGATGCACCTCCTCGCAAAGGTAGAAAAAAAACGCTTGTCCCTTTCTTTCCTTAATAAAGATTAGTGTTTGATGTAGTCAACAATCCATGCGCCCACCTCTTTCGTGCCATATTTGGCTCCGCCTTCCGCCTGAATTTCCGGAGTACGGACATTGGCATCAAGCGAAGCGTCTACCGCCTCGCGAACAAGTGCGCCTTCTTCTTTCAGGCCGAAGTATTCGAACAGCATGGCTACGGACAGGATCTGCGCCAGCGGATTGGCTATGTTCAGGCCCTTAGCCTGCGGCCATGAGCCATGGATAGGTTCGAACACCGGGGTGCTTTCTCCGGTGGAAGCCGACGGCAGCAATCCCATAGAACCGCTGATGCAGGAGCCTTCATCGGTCAGAATATCTCCGAAAGTGTTCTCCGTCACCATTACATCGAAGAACTTCGGCTCTTGAATCATACGCATGGCGGCGTTGTCCACATACATATAGTCGGTGGTCACTTCCGGATAGTCCGGAGCCATTTCCCGGGCAATCTGTCTCCACAGGCGCGAAGAGGCAAGGACGTTGGCTTTGTCCACTACCGTCAGGTGCTTGTTGCGCTTCATCGCATACTCAAAACCCACTTTCAGGATACGTTCAATCTCCGGACGGGTGTACATATTGGTATCGTAGGCTTTGTCATTGTCCTGATATTTCTCGCCGAAGTACATACCGCCGGTCAGTTCGCGGATGCAGAGGAAATCGGCTCCGTCCACCAGTTCGGCACGCAACGGGGACTTATGCAGGAGGCACTTGAAGGTCTGCACCGGGCGGATGTTGGCAAACAGCCCCAGTTTTTTACGCATAGCCAGCAAGCCCTGTTCAGGACGCACCTTTGCGGTGGGATCATTGTCGAACTTAGGGTCACCTACGGCCGAGAAAAGTACCGCATCGGCATTCTTACAAGCCTGATAGGTAGCTTCGGGAAAAGGATCGCCCACTTTGTCGATGGCGTCCGCACCACAGACAGCATATTCATAACTCACCTTATGGCCGAATTTCTCACAAACGGCGGTCATTACGTCCACACCTACGGCGGATATTTCGGGGCCGATACCGTCACCGGCCAATACTGCAATTTTAAAATCCATACTTATTTATTTTTTTTTAATTCATCTTCTATTTTATCTTTCATAGTCTTATTCTTGCGGCGAATACGATCACCCACCACAAATCCCGCAGTCATCATAAGCGTCCATATCACATCTAAAAGAGTGACAAGCTGTGCATCATTTCCATACCAATTCAAGAAAACACGAAACAGGAATATCATGCAAGCAAAAAACAAGTAGCTTGCATTGGGTTTTCTCTCAAAATAATCTTTCACTGTCTTATAAGTCATAAGTAATATCTATTTATCGTATTCTCCTTCAATGATATTCAGCATCTTCACCGTAGCCTTGATAGCCGCTTCCGTCTGGTCGGCATCCAAGCCGCGGGTGCGGAACACCTTGTCTTCAAAGCTCCATGTGATCACCGTCTGCACAAAGGCATCGGTGCGCCCGCCGGGAGGGATAGTCACCGCATAGTTCGTCAGCATCGGGAACTTGCGGCCCAAGGTCACTTTGTATATCTTGCGCAGCGCACGCACAAAGGCATCATACTGGCCGTCGCCGCTGGAACTCTCCTCGTACTCCTTGCCGTTGATTTCTATTTTCAGCGTAGCCATCGGCTTCAGTCCGTAGGCAAGGTTCACGATGTAACTTTTCAGGTTCACGCGCTCATCCACTATTCCATGTTTCAGGACGTCGGACACGATGTACGGCAGGTCCTCCTGTGTCACAAGCTCCTTTTTATCGCCCAGCTCGATGATGCGTTCCGTAACTTTGCGCATGGACTCCTCGTCCAGATCCAGCCCCAAGTCTTCCAAGTTCTTGCGGATATTCGCCTTACCGCTATTCTTGCCCAATGCATATTCCCGTTTACGTCCAAAGCGTTCGGGCAGCAGGTCGTTGCAGTAAAGGTTGCTTTTGTTATCACCGTCGGCATGCACGCCCGCCACCTGCGTAAACACATTCTCGCCCACAATCGGTTTATTGGCGGGAATCACGATGCCCGAATAAGACTCCACCACGCGGCTCACATCATTCAGGCGGTTCTCGTCTATGTTGGTAATAGCACTGAAATGGTCTTTCAGAATAGCCTGCACGCTGGCAAGAGGTGCGTTGCCCGCACGTTCGCCCAAGCCGTTGATGGTGGTGTGCAGACCCTTGCAGCCACTCAATACGGCTGCCAGCACGTTACTCACCGCGAGGTCGTAATCATTGTGGGCATGGAAGTCGAAATGCTCATTCGGATAACGCTTCACCATCTTCCGCATGAACTCAATGACCTGCAACGGGTTCAGCACGCCCAATGTGTCGGGCAGCATATACCGCTTTATGTTGGTCCGGATCAGCGCATCCATCAATTGAAAGACATATTCGGGCGAATCTTTCATGCCGTTGCTCCAGTCTTCCAAGTAGACATTCACCTCCATATCCTGCACATTTGCATAGTCCACTACCGACAGGATATCTTCGATATGCTCCTCAGGCGATTTCTTCAACTGGCAGGAGCAATGCTTCAGCGACCCCTTGCACAGCAGGTTGATGACGCGGCAGCCGGTGGCATGTATCCAGTCTACCGAGGTATGTCCGTCCACGAAACCGAGCACCTCTACTTTCGGCAACATATTACGTCGTGCCGCCCAGTCGCATATCATCTTCACCGCATCAAATTCCCCTTCGGACACCCGCGCGGAAGCCACCTCCACCCGGTCCACCTTCAAATCTTCAAGCAACAAACGGGCTATCATCAGTTTTTCATGGGGCACAAAAGACACTCCGCTGGTCTGTTCACCGTCGCGGAGAGTGGTGTCCATGATTTCTATCTTCGGATGATTATGCTTCATTGTTCTTCTCCCAAGCTTCTATTTTATCCTTGTTTCCGACAAGAAAATCAATGTCGTCCAAACCATTCATCAGGCAATGCTTCTTGTAGGCATTGATTTCGAAATGCTCACTCTTGCCGGTTGCCTTGTTGGTGATGGTCTGTTCGGGTAGGTTTACTTCTACTTCCGTCTTTGGATTGGCAAAGATTGAATCGAAAAGTTCTTTCAGAAACGGTTCACTCACCACAACGGGAAGCACGAAGTTGTTCAGCTCGTTATTCTTGTGAATATCTGCAAAGAAACTGCTTACCACCACCCTAAAACCATAGCCGGCAATGGCCCAGGCTGCGTGCTCGCGACTGCTTCCCGAGCCGAAGTTCTTGCCCGCCACAAGGATTTGCCCGCCATAAGTGGGATTGTTCAAAACAAATTCCTCATTCAGAGAACCGTCGGCATTGTACCGCCAGTCGCGAAACAGATTTTCACCAAAACCTTCTTTTGTAGTGGCTTTCAGGAAGCGGGCAGGAATTATCTGGTCGGTATCTACATTCTCCAAAGGAAGAGGTACACAAGTGCTGTTGATAATATTGAATTTTTGTTTCATTGTTGCTGTTATTAGATTGTTCTTTGTTCACCATAGAGGGCACAGAGCTTTCTCCTCTTATATTGTTTTCTTTCTATTCTTCTGTCCTTCTGTCTAAAAAATCTGTGACACTATGCATCCTCTGTCGTGAACCTTAATTTAGATAAAATCTCTCGGATCCGTAATCACCCCCGTCACCGCCGCAGCAGCAGCCACCAGCGGACTGGCAAGCAAAGTACGCGCACCCGGTCCCTGACGCCCTTCAAAGTTACGGTTACTGGTGGACACCGCATATTTCCCGGCAGGCACCTTATCATCATTCATCGCCAAGCATGCCGAACATCCCGGCTGTCGGATAGCGAATCCCGCTTCTTCCAACACCTTATCCAGCCCCTCCTCACGTATCTGCGCATCCACCAGCCATGAACCGGGAACCAGCCAAGCCACCACATCCGCAGCTTTCCTGCGCCCCTTCACAATAGAGGCAAACGCACGAAAATCCTCGATACGGCCGTTGGTGCAAGCACCCAGAAAAACATAGTCAATCTTCTTGCCCAGCAGCGAATCACCCGGACGGAATCCCATATAATCCATAGACTTCATAAAAGACGCTTTGGCTGCCTCTCCCATCTCCTCGGTAGTGGGAATGTGCTGCGTGATGCCCATGCCCATACCCGGATTGGTGCCGTAGGTAATCAGCGGCTCGATATCAGCGGCATCAAAGCGCACCTCCTTATCGAAGACGGCATCCTCCTCACTTTTCAACGTTTTCCAATATGCCAGCGCCTTGTCCCATTCTTCCCCTTTCGGAGCGTACTCACGTCCCTTGATGTATGCAAAGGTGGTTTCGTCCGGAGCAACCATACCGCCGCGCGCACCCATCTCTATACTGAGATTACACAAAGTGAGGCGTCCTTCCATAGACAGACTGCGCACAGCCTCTCCGGCATACTCCACAAAGTAGCCCGTAGCACCGCTGGTTGTCATTTTGGACATCATATAGAGCGCCATATCCTTGGCAGTGACGCCCTTGCCCAGCCGGCCGTCCACCGTAATGCGCATCGTTTTGGGACGCGTCTGAAGGATACACTGCGAAGCCAGCACCATCTCCACCTCGCTTGTGCCGATGCCGAAAGCCACCGCTCCCATGGCGCCATGAGTAGAAGTATGCGAATCACCGCACACAATCGTCATACCCGGCAAAGTCAGTCCGCGTTCCGGACCCACCACATGGATAATGCCGTTTTTCTTATTCATCATGCCGAAATGCTCCAGACCGAAATCTTTCGCATTCTTAGCCAGCGTATCCACCTGCATCTTCGAAACAGCATCCTCGATCGGTTTATCCTGATCGTGCGTCGGCGTATTGTGGTCGGGCATACAGAAAATCTTTTCCGGACGGAAACATTTAAGACCTCTGGCACGCAGTCCGGCAAAAGCCTGCGGGCTGGTTACTTCATGGCAGTAAAGCCTGTCTATGTAAAGTTGCGTGGGGCCGTCCTCAACCTTCTGCACAACGTGGGCATCCCAAATTTTATCAAATAATGTATTCATCAGAATGAGTATTAATTACAAATTATTATTTACGAATTATCTATTACCAAACACAAAGAACAAATATCAGTTACAAACCACCAAGTGTTAATCACTAAACACCCAATTTAAATTTATTGATACAGTCTATATAGGCTTCTACCGATGCAGCTATAATATCCGTATTCGCACCGAAACCATAATAAATCTGTTTGTCATATTCCACCTGCATGTGCACTTTACCCATGTCGTCACTGCCCTTGCTGATAGCCTGGATAGTGAATTCCTTCAGAGTCATGTGGCGGTCTATTATCTTTTTCAATGCTTTGATAGCGGCATCTACCGGACCGTTCCCACTGGCAGCGGCTTCAAACTTCTCACCGGAAATGTTCAGTCCGATGCTGGCTACCGACCGTACGCCTACTCCGCTCGTCACCTGCAAGTACTCCAGCTTGATACGGTGGTTCTGCGAACGGTCCGCACCTGCCAATACCAGAATATCATCGTCGTTAATATCCTTCTTCTTGTCGGCAAGTTTCAGGAACTCCTCGTAGATGTTATCCAGTTTATCCTGATCAAGTGACACGCCCAGCACTTGGAGGCGATTCTTCAAGGCAGCACGTCCGCTGCGGGCTGTCAGAACGATAGAGTTATCATCAATACCCACATCGTGCGGATCGATGATCTCATAGGTCTGCACATTCTTCAACACGCCGTCCTGATGAATCCCCGACGAATGTGCAAAGGCGTTGCGGCCTACGATTGCCTTGTTAGGCTGCACCGGCATGTTCATCAGACTGGACACCATGCGGCTGGTAGGATAAATCTTCTGCGTATTGATATTGGTTTCGATGTCAATATCCTTATGGCATTTGATAATCATAGCCACCTCTTCGAGCGAAGTGTTTCCGGCACGTTCGCCAATGCCGTTGATAGTGACCTCCACCTGACGGGCACCGTTCAACACGCCCGCCATCGTATTGGCAGTGGCCATACCCAGATCGTTGTGGCAATGAGTGGAGATGATCGCATTGTGAATACCGTCCACATGCTCCATCAAATAGTTTATCTTCGCGCCATACTCCGTAGGCAGGCAATATCCGGTCGTATCGGGGATATTCACTACCGTAGCCCCTGCCTTGATGACCGCTTCCACCACACGCGCCAGATATTCGTTATCCGTACGTCCCGCATCTTCAGCGTAAAACTCCACATCCTCCACAAAGCGGCGGGCATATTTCACAGCAGCCACCGCACGTTCTATAATCTCCTCGCGAGTGGAATTGAACTTATACTTGATGTGCGAGTCGGAAGTACCGATACCCGTATGGATACGTTTGTGCTTGGCAAATCGCAGGGCTTCCGCCGCCACATCAATATCCTTCTGTACGGCGCGTGTCAGCGCACAAATCGTGGGCCATGTCACAGCTTTTGATATTTCAATCACCGAATTGAAGTCGCCCGGGCTCGAAATGGGAAATCCCGCTTCAATTACATCCACGCCCAGCGCTTCCAGTTGTTTGGCCACCTGAATTTTTTCCACTGTATTCAACTGGCATCCCGGAACCTGCTCACCATCGCGGAGCGTTGTGTCGAAAATAAATAACTTATCACTCATCACTTTATTACATTTATAAATTTATATTCCATAAAAAAAGCCTTTCGCACCGGGAAGTGAGAAAGGCTTTATATATCATTATATTCACATATATTTATGCACAACACCCACTTCCACTAAACTTTGCCAGTAGAATAATAATGCCACACAGTAGAATATATGTAAAGTTCTGAATCATCTTATCTTTTTACTTTTAACGCTGCAAAGGTAGAGATTATTTCGTACCATGCAAACAAATTCGTAACTTTTTTCTTTAAAAAAATAACATTTTATAAGCAGACACACATTTATCACTCTAATATATAACAAAAAAAGACATACTGCAATAGTATGTCTTTTCCTTATGTTTCAGTTCTATACGAGTTCCGAATTACTTCTTTGCACAAGGTTTGTCACATTTGGCGCTATCGCAAGCAGCCTTCGGGCAAGTTGCGGAGTCAGCTTTGCAGCAAGCTTTCTTTGCAGAGTCGCATACCTGTTCTGTTTTTGCAGCGCAGCAAGAATCTGCAGCGGTTGAGTCGGCGTTGGCAGATTTCTGATTACCACATGATGTTACTGCGAAAGAAAATGCTACTGCCACAGCAGCCAATAAAACTTTAGTTTTCATACTTCAATTTGCTTTAAATATTAATTAAAAATTAGTTCGGAAGCAAAGATAGCAAATTATTGCTAAAAACAGAAATAAGCACACAAAAAAAGCCCCTGTATCTTCCGATACAAGGGCTTCATCAAAAACGGCGACTACCTACTCTCCCACTGTTACGCAGTACCATCGGCGTGACTGAGCTTAACTTCTCTGTTCGGAATGGGAAGAGGTGGAACCTCAGTGCTATAGTCACCTGAATAAGGCAGACATGATGTGAAAAAAGTAAAGCAACCACCGGCAATACTACGAAAACCGGTACGCTGAACGTATATACCACCCATACTGGGTAAAACCAAAAGTGAACGGGCAATTAGTAATGCTCGGCTATGACATCGCTGCCTGTACACCTGCATCCTATCAACGTCATCGTCTTTGACGACCCTAAGAAATCTAATCTTGTGGCTGGCTTCGTACTTAGATGCTTTCAGCACTTATCCAATCCCGACTTAGATACCCGGCAATGCACCTGGCGGCACAACCGGTAAACCAGAGGTCAGTCCAACACGGTCCTCTCGTACTAGTGTCAGAGCCACGCAAATTTCATACGCCCACGATAGATAGAGACCGAACTGTCTCACGACGTTCTGAACCCAGCTCGCGTGCCACTTTAATGGGCGAACAGCCCAACCCTTGGGACCTTCTCCAGCCCCAGGATGTGACGAGCCGACATCGAGGTGCCAAACCCCTCCGTCGATATGAGCTCTTGGGAGGGATCAGCCTGTTATCCCCGGAGTACCTTTTATCCTTTGAGCGATGTCCTTTCCATACAGAAACACCGGATCACTATGCTCTAGTTTCCTACCTGATCGACTTGTAAGTCTCCCAGTCAAGCGCCCTTATGCCATTACACTCTACCGACGGTTACCAATCGTCGTGAGGGCACCTTTAGAAGCCTCCGTTACGCTTTTGGAGGCGACCACCCCAGTCAAACTACCCACCAAACAGTGTCCTCGCAACGGCGAGTTAGAACTCAAATAATCAAAGGGCCGTATTTCAACAGCGGCTCCACAAATACTGGCGTACCTGCTTCGAAGCCTCCGGCCTATCCTACACATCAATTACCCAAATTCAATGTTAAGCTATAGTAAAGGTTCACGGGGTCTTTTCGTCCCATCGCGGGTAATCGGCATCTTCACCGATACTACAATTTCACTGAGCTCACGGTTGAGACAGCGTCCAGATCATTACACCATTCGTGCAGGTCGGAACTTACCCGACAAGGAATTTCGCTACCTTAGGACCGTTATAGTTACGGCCGCCGTTTACTGGGGCTTCAATTCAATGCTTCTCTTGCGATGACATCTCCTCTTAACCTTCCAGCACCGGGCAGGTGTCAGGCTGTATACTTCATATTTCTATTTTGCACAGCCCTGTGTTTTTGTTAAACAGTTGCCTGGACCGATTCTCTGCGCCTCACCATCACTGATGAGGACCCTTTATCCCGAAGTTACAGGGTCAGTTTGCCTAGTTCCTTAACCGTGAATCACTCAAGCGCCTTAGTATATTCAACCCGACTACGTGTGTCCGTTTACGGTACGGGTACCGTTAGGATTAAGTTTAGCGGATTTTCTTGGAAGTATGTTTACACGCACTATTACATTGTTCGAAGAACGCTGTATACTATCAGGTTCGACTCTTCCTGCGGATTTGCCTACAGGAATCAACATCTACACCCTTCAACCATCTATTCCGTCAGATGGCGGCGCTGTCACTGCTCCGTCTCCACATCACTCCTAAAGGTAGTACAGGAATATTAACCTGTTCTGCCATCGGCCTCGCCGTTCGGCTGAGCCTTAGGACCCGACTAACCCTGATCCGATTAGCGTTGATCAGGAAACCTTAGTCTTTCGGCGAGGGGGTTTCTCACCCCCTTTATCGTTACTTATACCTACATTTGCTTTTCCACACGCTCCAGCAAAGCTCACGCTTCACCTTCGACGCAGAGTGGAATGCTCCCCTACCGATGTTTACACATCCCAAAGCTTCGGTAGAATACTTAATGCCCGATTATTATCCACGCCAAACTCCTCGACTAGTGAGCTGTTACGCACTCTTTAAATGAATGGCTGCTTCCAAGCCAACATCCTAGCTGTCTTAGCAATCTGACTTCGTTAGTTCAACTTAGTATTCATTTCGGGACCTTAGCTGTTGGTCCGGATTGTTCTCCTTTAGGACATGGACCTTAGCACCCATGCCCTCACTCCTGACATAGAACTGACACGCATTCGGAGTTTGTCAAGACTTGATAGGCGGTGAAGCCCTCGCATCTTATCAGTCGCTCTACCTCATGTCAGTATAAGTCAAGGCTGCACCTAAATGCATTTCGGGGAGTACGAGCTATCTCCAAGTTTGATTAGCCTTTCACCCCCACCCTCAAGTCATCCAGAAGCTTTTCAACGCTTATTGGTTCGGTCCTCCAGATGGTGTTACCCATCCTTCAACCTGCTCAAGGGTAGATCACTTGGTTTCGCGTCTACTCCTTCCGACTATACGCCCTGTTAAGACTCGCTTTCGCTTCGGCTGCAGATCTCAAGATCCTTAACCTTGCCGGAAAAAGTAACTCGTAGGTTCATTATGCAAAAGGCACGCCGTCACTCTTGCGAGCTCCGACCGCTTGTAGGCGCATGGTTTCAGGAACTATTTCACTCTTCTGTTCGAAGTGCTTTTCACCTTTCCTTCACAGTACTGGTTCACTATCGGTCTCTCGGGAGTATTTAGCCTTACCGGATGGTCCCGGCAGATTCACGCAGAATTCCTCGTGCTCCGCGCTACTCAGGATACCACTAGGCTTGGGTTGGCTTCGCATACGCAGCTATCATGCTCTATGGCTGTACTTTCCAGAACATTCTGCTCACCAACTTTCATGCCACATCGTGGTCCTACAACCCCACATATGCCGTAACATAGGTGGTTTGGGCTGGTCCCCGTTCGCTCGCCACTACTAGGGGAATCATTATTTATTTTCTTTTCCTGCAGGTACTAAGATGTTTCAGTTCCCTGCGTTAGCCTTCTGCTATGCAGAATGATTGGTCTTCAACCAACCGGGTTGTCCCATTCGGAAATCTCCGGATCAAAGGTTATTTGCACCTACCCGAAGCTTATCGCAGCTTATCACGTCCTTCATCGCCTCCGAGAGCCAAGGCATCCGCCATGCGCCCTTGCTTACTTTTAGTCTTACCGACAACGTATGGTCGATATATACTTTCAGCTTTAACTTTACTTTTTTACGTTACATCATGTCAAAGATCGTTTTATCAGGGATTAACAATGAACTGTCAGCTGTTAAGTGACAACGCCACCGTTAATATGACAAGAGTGGAGAATAACGGATTCGAACCGTTGACCCCCTGCGTGCAAAGCAGGTGCTCTAGCCAGCTGAGCTAATCCCCCTTCGTTTCCGAAGTAGTCCCAGGCAGAGTTGAACTGCCGACCTCTACATTATCAGTGTAGCGCTCTAACCAACTGAGCTATAGGACTGTCAGTCAAACCCTCACCCTAAGGCTCGGCTTCTACTTTCTCTTTATATTAATAAACAATCTTCGCAGTACAAGAGGTTCTTATGGAAGCAAACTTCAAGAACCAGCTTCTTTATTCGTAAGAGCGTCGCTCCAGAAAGGAGGTGTTCCAGCCGCACCTTCCGGTACGGCTACCTTGTTACGACTTAGCCCCAATCACCAGTTTTACCCTAGGACGCTCCTTGCGGTTACGTACTTCAGGTACCCCCGGCTTTCATGGCTTGACGGGCGGTGTGTACAAGGCCCGGGAACGTATTCACCGCGCCGTGGCTGATGCGCGATTACTAGCGAATCCAGCTTCATGGAGTCGGGTTGCAGACTCCAATCCGAACTGAGAGAGGTTTTCGGGATTAGCATCCTGTCGCCAGGTAGCTGCCTTCTGTACCCCCCATTGTAACACGTGTGTAGCCCCGGACGTAAGGGCCGTGCTGATTTGACGTCATCCCCACCTTCCTCACATCTTACGACGGCAGTCTCCATAGAGTCCTCAGCATGACCTGATAGTAACTATAGATAAGGGTTGCGCTCGTTATGGCACTTAAGCCGACACCTCACGGCACGAGCTGACGACAACCATGCAGCACCTTCACAGCGGCCCGAAGGCTGTAATGTTTCCACTACATTCCGCTGCAATTTAAGCCCGGGTAAGGTTCCTCGCGTATCATCGAATTAAACCACATGTTCCTCCGCTTGTGCGGGCCCCCGTCAATTCCTTTGAGTTTCACCGTTGCCGGCGTACTCCCCAGGTGGAATACTTAATGCTTTCGCTTGGCCGCTGACTGTGTATCGCCAACAGCGAGTATTCATCGTTTACTGTGTGGACTACCAGGGTATCTAATCCTGTTTGATACCCACACTTTCGAGCATCAGCGTCAGTTACAGTCCAGTAAGCTGCCTTCGCAATCGGAGTTCTTCGTGATATCTAAGCATTTCACCGCTACACCACGAATTCCGCCTACCTATGCTGCACTCAAGGCGCCCAGTATCAACTGCAATTTTACGGTTGAGCCGCAAACTTTCACAACTGACTTAAGCACCCGCCTACGCTCCCTTTAAACCCAATAAATCCGGATAACGCTCGGATCCTCCGTATTACCGCGGCTGCTGGCACGGAGTTAGCCGATCCTTATTCATACGGTACATACAAAGGAGTATGCATACTCCACTTTATTCCCGTATAAAAGAAGTTTACAACCCATAGGGCAGTCATCCTTCACGCTACTTGGCTGGTTCAGACTCTCGTCCATTGACCAATATTCCTCACTGCTGCCTCCCGTAGGAGTTTGGACCGTGTCTCAGTTCCAATGTGGGGGACCTTCCTCTCAGAACCCCTATCCATCGTTGACTTGGTGGGCCGTTACCCCGCCAACTATCTAATGGAACGCATCCCCATCGATAACCGAAATTCTTTAATAGTGAAACCATGCGGAAAAACTATACTATCGGGTATTAATCTTTCTTTCGAAAGGCTATCCCCGAGTTATCGGCAGGTTGGATACGTGTTACTCACCCGTGCGCCGGTCGCCATCGATTGAAGCAAGCTTCAATCATGCTGCCCCTCGACTTGCATGTGTTAAGCCTGTAGCTAGCGTTCATCCTGAGCCAGGATCAAACTCTTCATTGTAAAAGTATTGTTAATCACTCCATAGGAGTGGTTCTTGCTCTGTTCAGGACGCTCGAATTTAAAAAAGCTTTTCAATTACCTATATATTAATAAGTATTGACGGTTCTTTTTTTACCCAGATACATATCTTAAAAAATTAAGAATGTACCTGCTCTTGTACTACTTGTATTGTTTATGTAAATCTGTTCAAAGATCGCTTGTTTTACGATTGCTTTTCTTTTCAAAAGCGGATGCAAAGGTAAGGACTTTATTTCATATCTTCCAAATATTTTCGGAAGTTTTTTTTTATTTTTTTTCTTTCTTCAAGTCATCTCTCTTGCGAAAGGAAGAACAAAGAAAAAGAACTGTCGTTACCGCCCGGATTTCAAAAAGATTGTCAAACAACGCTGCTCTCATTTTGAAAGCGGGTGCAAAGGTAAGAACTTTATTTAATATACTCCAAATAAATCTGAAGTTTTTTTCATTTTTCTTTTTAAAGGCGGTATTCATGAAACAAACAGCACCAAATAACAAGAAAAAAGGAAGGGTTCCTACTCCGTTTCTGTCAGAATGTCAAACTATCGCTGCCCCCGTTCTCGAAAGCGGATGCAAAAGTAGCGGATTTGGGAATACGCACCAAATATACAAGGCCTTTTTTATCAGAAATATCAAAACTTTTTCATAAATGACTGATTGACAAACAGGTTGCAGAACATGATTTTTTAAAGGAAAACAAAGGGGGAAGGAAGACACACAATATATATACACACGCACGTGCGGGCAGGCGAATGGGCGGGCGTACGTGCGTGCAATGTATATTCAATGAAAGGACAAACAAGCCTGCAGCTTACAAGACAGTGCCGTTGGAGAGGATACGCAATTTCACTTCCCTGTCTCCTGCTTCCAGTTCCACCAAGTAATAGGCCTCTTGGGGCGTTTCCACAAAGTCCGCATCATCTATCTCGTAATTTGCATACGATTTTTTGATGGCATCGGATACAGCCGCGGGCAGTTCACTCACCCGTACTTCCCATTGGGTTTTCACCCACTCCTGTGCGCCGTTGAAATAAACATCCTTCTCGCGAGCATCGTGGAAGATCTCCACTTCCGTCATGCCATTTTCCATATCCGTCTCAATGATACGGGCTCCCGCATACTTCTGTGCAATGAAATCCTTGATTTTCCCGGGCAGCACGCCACCGGTATTGTTTCCGGGATCAGACGGACTGTATTCCATGAGCGACAACACGCCGGCAGCGGTGATCTTCACCTTGACGTCACCTTTGACTGATTCCAGTTCGAGACGGTAGTATTCCTCTTCCGGAGTTGCGTAATGATCCACGTCATCCACATGATAGCCTGCATATTCCGAAGCCTCAAGCGCTTGCTTCACCACTGCCGGCAATGCGGCATAAACGGTTTCGGTCTTGGTGAACAGCCAGCTGTTTGCCTTGTCGAACAGCAGTTCACGCACCACCTGTCCATCCAGAATCTCCACTTCCGTCATGTTGTCCTCCCGATCGATGTCCAAGATACGGGCATTGGGGAAGTTTGCCTTCAGGAACGCTTCGACGCCTTCCACCGGAGCAGCGGGGATATAGTCGCCATAGTCATAATCGTTGTCAGCATCCACCAGTTTCTTCACCAGCACGCCGTCTTTCGAGTAATACAGATCTATTTCCGTCTCTACGCCGTCCACTTTGTTTTTCACTTCGATCACGTAGACCTCTTCCGCGCCGTTGCGTTGCACCCGTTCCACCTCGTCGATGGTCCAAGCGGAGTATTCGCCCGCCCGGAAGGCAGCCTTCACTTCTTCCGGCAGTTGCTCAAAGAGGATTTCGCTGTCTGTTGTCATATACCATCGGCCTCCATTGTCGAACCAAGCGGCATATTCGCCTGCGGCAGAAGAAGCAGACAGATTGAAGTCCGCCACCACATAGTCTCCTTTCACAGTCCACTTCACGTCGGTGGCATTCGGGTAGCGTTCGAGCAGTGCAGCCCGCACCTCGGCGCTCACCTTGTCATCTTCCGGATTTCCGGTGGCAGGAACATCGTCGTTGCTGCAACTCCACATACCGATAGCCACACAAGCGATGGCAAACATTTTTCTTTTCATAATCATCATACTTTTTATTGTTTTTGTTACGTCACAAAGCTACCGGACAAATCTGGAAAGAATCTGGAAAAACACAGAAAAGCAGAAGAAATCACAGATAAGCGGGGTTGGGAGGAACAGAATCTTGAAGAATGGATGCCGCATCGAAGCAAGGGCATGCCTTGATCCACTCTTCGGGTTCTATTTCGCCGTTGCAGTCGAGGTCGGGGCTGAGGTCGCGGTGCCCGCAAAGGCGGCTGCCGGGATAGTCGCGCAGCAACAGCATGACGAGCACCCGCAGGGAATGTTTCTGAAAATCGGTACGGGTATCGGCGGGATGCCCCCTTTCGTCGAGCCCGCCTTCATAGCAGATGCCGACAGAATGGGCATTGTGGTTTTTGACGTGCGCTCCGGGCTGTCCGATGGGGCGGAGTGTTTTTATATCCCCGTTCTTGCGGATATAAAAATGATAACCTGCGCCGGAGAATCCCCGGCGCAGGTGGTCTGTTGTCAGGTCATGTTCCGTATAGCTGCGGTCGCAGCGGGTGGCGGAACAGTGGACAACGATGAGGTTGATGAATCGCATGTGAATTACGATGTATGAAGTGTGAATTAAGAACTACGAATCAGGCGGGCATGGCCTGTGCGCCAAAAGCGCCGAGAACGGCTGAAGCCACTGCGATTACAATTTTAAGGAGTTTGTCCCACCAAGTTGATTTTACTGCCATGTGATTTGAATTTTTGAGTTTTGAGTTTGGAATTATTCAGAGAGTGCATCCGAATAATGATCAGGACACACTCCCCTTCATCAGAAAGAGCAAACGGAGAACGGTTTATCCGAGAGGATCGTTTTCCTCACCGTCGCCGGGGTTCTCGCTGCCACTGCCGCCGGAAGAGCTGCCGTCGGCAGGCTTGTCCAGTGCAAAGGCCACATTGGCCGGGCTTCGGGTGGCGGCGGTGCTGCCGTTCACCAGCTTCAGTTCCTTGTCGGGGACAAAGCGTATGTTCACTTTGGAGATATTCCTGACGGTGCAATCCTCCGACTTTTCCACGCCGGGGCAGCGGAAAGTCATGTGAAGCGTGCCAAGCAGGTTCAGCTTCACCTTGTCGCCGTTGGCAAGGTTGGTCTGTATTTCCTCCACAAGGGCTTCGATGACGTGCTTCACGTCGCCTTTTGTCATGGCGCAATTCTTTTGGATATTGGCGGCGAGGACATCGACGTCCACCGTACCGCAGGTTTTGGGCTTCTGACGGAGATAATACAACTGGGGCGAGTTCTTGTCGCTCACGATTTTACGGCGTTTGAAACGCTCTACAAGTACATCCATAAAATAAAAAGTTAAGGTTTAAGTTCAATAAAAATCGCTCCCTGCCTGAAGCAGAGTTTGAAAGAAACATCTCAAAATTGTAAAGATATATCTTAAAAGAAAAAGTTCGGCCGGAACTATCGTAAACAAGGTGGGTAAGAGGAGGGATAAGGCGCTCTATAATCAATGATTATTCCTTTTCTTAAGCACATTACAAAGATACAAAATCAGCGAGGCAAAGTCAAGTATTTCGTCGTTTATTTTCAAAAAAAGGGTGATAAATATCAGGTATTAATTATTAATGCGAATCAGTAGTTGAATGACAGATACTATCGAGTAGCAAGATTAATATTTACTTCGCGTTTCGCATCATCCATTCCGTCGGCGGCACATACTCCCCTATTTTGGTCATGGCGGGATTGTGCCCGAAGTACACATCGCCGGTTTCGCCGTTGCGGTGTTTGGCAAGAATCACCATGCCCAGTCCTTCGGAGGGGAATTTGCTCCGGCGCTCGGAGGTCAGTCCGTAGAGGGCGGGGCGATAGAGCAGCATCACCACATCAGCATCCTGTTCTATGGCGCCGCTCTCGCGCAGGTCGCTCAAAGCAGGGCGCTTGTCGGCGCGCATTTCGCACTCGCGGTTCAACTGGCAAAGCAGAATGACGGGAATATCCAGTTCTTTGGCAATGAGTTTGGCTTTGCGGCTGGCTTCCGCCACTTCCTGTTCGCGGTTACGGTTCTTCTGTCCGGACTTCATTTCGCAGAGTTGCAGGTAGTCTATGATGAGGAGGTCGCAGCGTCCCTTGCTTTTTTGCAGCAGGGCGGACGAACGGATGTGATCCATGCTCATCTTCGGATTGTCGTCCACGTAGACAGGCAGGGCCGACAGCAGCCGGGCGGCTTCCAATGCCTGTTGCCGTTCGCCGGCATCGAGCTGTCCGGTCTTGAGGTGTCCGGCATCCACGTTGGCCGCTTGGGCGCAGAGCCAACGGTCGCCCAGCCTTTCGCCTTGCATCTCAAGGCTGTTCACCAATACATGCTTTCCGGCGCGTCCTGCCGCCAGTGCCAGATGCAGGGCAAAGGCAGTCTTTCCCACCGAGGGGCGGGCGGCGATGATGTTCAGGTCGCCCTGCTGCCAGCCCGCCGTAAGCCTGTCAAGCTCGCGCAGTCCGGTGGGAATACCGGTGATACCGTTCCGGTTGTTTTCCACACGCTTGTCCATTTGCTCAAGGGTGTCCTGCATGAGGCGTTCCATATCGCGCAGGCAGTTGTTGGAGACAGCGCCGCTTTCCAGATGTCCGGCAAGGCGGTGCAGATCTGCCAAAGCATCGCTCAGGTCCACCGACTCATCGGCAGCGCTGGCAAGCAGAGTGTGCAGCCCTGCAATCATCTCACGCCTGATGTACATCTGCCGGAGGATGAGCGCATGGTATTCCAGATGGGCGGAAGACGCCACGCGCCCCGCCAAGCGCACCAGCTCGTAGGCGCCGCCCACCGCCTCCAGCTTGCCACGTGAAGCGAGTTCGGCACGCACCGTCACGAGGTCTATCGCCTTGCCGGAGTGGTACATGGAGAGCAAAGCGGAGTAGATTTCGCCAAACTTCGTCTCATAAAACATTTCGGGAGAGAGTTTATCGCCCACAAGCACCATAGCGGTGGTTTCGGTGAGACAAGCTCCCAAGATGACCGACTCAAGATCGTCATCGTGGGGATTTAGGATTTCGGACATATTTTCTATTTCTACAAGCTAAACAAGGTTTATGGCGGACAATTCTTTTGTCAGCGCATCTATACCTCTTTGAATTTTTTCCAACTGCTGCCTACGGGGTTTATGTACACCGGCAGCATAGTGCCACAACTGACGTTCATTAATTCCTGTAATGCGGCTCAATGCAGCTTTGGTAAAGATGCTACTGTAATAATTGATAAAAGTAGCGGCATCTATCTTGAACTTTAATTCAAACTCTCCGGACAACACCGCACAAGGATTAGGATTATCCTCCAGATACAGCTCGATTGCTTCTTTCATATTATCCTCAATCTCTTTCATGTCATTACCCACAGTAATAACCGGAGCACCTACGATATAAGCACTCAAATTCTTTCCTGCATGTTCAACGATTACCTCAACAGTTTTCATGTTACCTCCTTTTTTTCAAAAAATTAAGAGAACAAGGGGGCTACTTCAGCCCCGCTTGTCTCAAAATGCTGTAATAAGTGCCTTTCTCAACGCCTTTGCTGTTATGATTCGGTACAATAACCACTTTGCCATCTTTCTCAAACTTCATGTGACTACCTTTCTGACTCTTTAGGACAAAACCGTTTTCTTGCAACATAGTTACAACGTCTTTCACTGATTTGTAACTCATAACGTTTTGGACTTAATTACAATACAAATATAGTAATAATACGAATACTACCAAAGCATTTATTCATTATTTTACTATGAAAAGGATTAATTAAAACCGGGAAACTCATTCTCAAACATCCTATACTCCAAATATTTGGCTACCTGATAGCAGTAGTTCGTGTTGTTCAGGCTGAAATAGTAGTCCTCCACTTTCTTATAGGCGAGTTGCCGTTCGCCGGAGGAGAGCTTTCGCCAAAGGCTGCGCACGTAGCTGCCATTCTCTATGGGGAGGTGCGTGGTGCGGCTGTAATAGGCAAGAAAATCCTTCAACGATTCCTCAAAGGCATCGGGAGCCTTCGGTTTGGGAGCCGATGCCAGCTTCATTGTCCATGCGTCATAACCGGGTATGCGGATATGGCTGGGACAGTCGTCCGAAACCATCTCAATGAGTCCCGTACGGAAACAGTTTTTGAAAAAATTCCGGGTGCGCCCCCTTGTCCAGCCGAAGAGATCGGCCCAGCCCAAGAAAGAGATGACCGACTCGCCGCGGGCACACTGCAGCTCCACTCCGTTACAGAACACCACAGTCGGCTTGAAATTCACGTTTATCAGCACCCGCAGAAAAGCAGCCTCATCACAGCACGCTGCACCCTGTTTCTCGCAAACCTTTTGCAGCAATGCCCGAGAAACCATGACATAGCCTTTTTTTAACAGATTATTCTCCATGAAAAGTTATATATATGACACTTAATTTTTACGACCACAAAAAAGCCACCCCCTAAGCCACCTTAGTACATTAGTTATCAACGAGTTGAATATACCTCATAGCCACCCCTACAACCAACAAGACGACACAATATAAATAATAAGAAGATAAGATATACTATCGTATATCTACCGGGCAACGCGGAAAAGACGAATGATGCATTGAAAAAGACGAATGACGCGCCGAAAAACAAACGAACGGCGCATTGAAAAAAAGGGTGATGTGTTGAAGAAAAAAACGGATGATGCGTTCCGCCCAAACAGATGATGTGTCCGGGGCAAACGGATGATGCGTTTGCGGTAAACGGATCATCCGTTTTTCTCCGGCACAATGATGCATAATTTTCTGAATTCATTATCTTTGTCAGTTGTTTAAATTTATACACACTGCACAAAGGTCTTTGCGGCCTTTTATCTGCAATGCTTGGGCAAAGATATTAAATGAGAATAACGCAAGAAAAGTAAATATTTACAGTTATGACAGTGTAAACATTTACCAAGCAAAGGGTTAAGTCCGGAAAAGTGTATTTTTTTACATGATTATACAGGGGGGGGGAACCGGAATGATAACGGAGTCTCATCCTGACATATCTCCCCCTAAGCCTTATGCACATAGAGCAGGTCTTCGATGAGCAGGTCAAGTTCCTCGGCACCGATGCAGCCCTCGTGATAATGGAAGTAGTGGCTGAGAAGCAGCCGCACCTGCCTGACGCGGCATGTCTCGGTGTAGCCATGCCACTGCCCCACCCCCGCATCGAGCGCACGACGGATGACGCCCACCATAGGAGCGATAGCGGCACGCACGTCGTCACCGGGAAGAATCTGTATCTTCTCCTCCGGCAGAATAATGGTGACTTCGGGATGATAGGCGCGAACTACGCGCAAGGCTTCCGTCCAACGGACATGTTTGGCTATGACGTCACGCGTCTCTTTCTTGGGTTTCTTCATAAAAATTTACTATTTATCGGACAAGTGACGCCCGGTTACGCTTCCTGAAACGGTTCTCAAAAAGCTCCATCAACAATATGGGCAAACCGAAAACGGCTACGAAGCCGGCTAAAAACAAGACGCTTCCGTAAGCGGCCCCGTAGCATATCCCCCGGTGGATAAACAAACAAACAAAACAAAAATAAGAAGCACTGCCTTCTTTCATTGACAAGGGGATGTTTTCGGTTTTAGTTGTAATCATATCAGATTTTATTTCTAATTCTATTGCTATTTCTAAATTTGTACCTTGCAAATTTACACACCTCATTTTTATGTAATTTAATATATTCCACTTTTATAACTTTAGCGGTTTACATTAATTAACCCTTTTTATATAGCAATGCCCTATGTCTGATTGCTAAAAATTGTTTTCCTATTCTCCAGACGATAACTCTTTCCTGAGAGATTGATTACTTCACAACAGTAGAGCAACCTGTCAAGTAAAGCAGCAGCCACCGCTTCATCTCCCAGTTCCTCCAACCACTCCGCCAGTCCCCTGTTCGCAATAATAATGAGTGACACTTTTTCCTGAAGGGCGTTAACCAGCTTGAACAATAACAGTATGTCTTCTCTCTTCAAGGGATATAATGTGACATTATCAATTGCCAGCAACCGGGTTTTCATTATCCTTTTATAGGTCTTCATAGCATGTCGGGAAACATCCTTTGTCTTCAGACAGACGAGCAGATCTTCCAGGCTTATCAAGGCAGCATTGTATCCCTCTTTTACCGCCTCATGGACGAGCCCGGATGCAATGAATGTCTTTCCGGTTCCGGGACCTCCTATTAGGAGAAGATTGTATGCCCTGCTCATCCACGTGAGCTCACGCAACTCCCGAAGTTGTCTGCCGTCCAATCCTTCTGTTCGGTTGAAATCATACTCATCCAAAGTATGCCTGGCAGGGAGTCCGGCCACCTTTATCCGCGAAAGAAAGCTTTTCCGGTCCCTTTCACCTACTTCTTTTGCAAGGCAGGAAAACAGAAACTCCGAATAGGTAGGCTGCTTTTCTTGTGCCTCGTGTATAATCTCCGTCATGTGTTCAGCCAGACTTGCCAGTTTCAGACGTCGTGCATATTCGACCAGTTCTTTTTTACGTTTTATCATGATTCGTGAAAATATCTTTGTAAGACTGCATCATTCCGGTTTGAAACGGTGGATGCATGCCTGCTGGTTGTGAAATATAAGTGCTGCCATTTTCCGGTATCTCTCCGGAGTTTCTACGCACACACTCGCAAAGGTTCCTGACAGACTCCCCGTTATAGATGCCCCGGTCCAGACACATGCGTATGGCTTCGACCAGCGTATGTCCGTCATAGCTCGGAATACTACGCAGGATTACTTCCAGATTACTCCTGTAGTAGCGTTCCTTTCGCCGGCGCAGATTTTCCAGCCATAAGGCGACTTCCTTGTTATAAGATACATATATAAGGATGCGTTCCGCCAATTTCTGTGTACCGGCATTTCTGGCCCTCCTATGGTTTTCATCATATATGATCTTCCCTCTTCCCATGTTAAGAGGATGCCTGCCCAGAAGTTTTCCCGTATCTTTGCTGTACAGTTCCAAACTCCCTTCAGCTTCTTGTAACCAGACTGTCGTTTCTCCACTCCGGTAGGTTCCTGAAGGAACACTGTAGTAGTTTCCCCGATACTGTACCGTATTATCTTTACGCACATGGTATTCGGCCATTTCTTCTTGCGGCGGTTGCGGAGTCCCATGATAAGGCATCATGAAATTTCTCTCCACGATAAACTCCCGGTTGGGAATCAGCCGGGTGGTTCCATGTTCCTTTCCGTTCCCGGTCCTTTCCAACCAAAGGCGTGCTTCTTCATTAAGCTTGTCTATGTTATGAAAAAGTCTCCCTGAGAGAAAGTTGCCTTTTACGTACTTGACTACATTCTCCACCTTTCCTTTCGATTCCGGGTCAGCTTTTCGGCAGAATACAGGCAGGAAATGCTGCTCCTTTACGAACGACTGGAATTTTGTTGTCAGCACCAGATCTCCCAAATTCTCTCTCGATATAAGTACCCTGTCCTGGTCATAGATTATTTTGCGGGGCTTTCCACCGAAATACTGGAAGGCAAGTTCATGTGCATATACTGCAAGTTCCGTATCGAAAGGCCGGCGGCTGAAATGGATGAACTTTTGCCGGGAACGTGAAAGGACTATTGCAAAGAAGTAAACTTTCACATTACTTCCGTTTCCAACCGGTATCCATTTCTCACCGAAATCAGCCTGCGCATATTCCCCGTAAGGTGTATCAGGCTGTTTCTCATAATCCCGACGAACCCTGCCGTCTGAGTTCTTCCCGATGCCGTATTTTTCCCTTATGCGTCCGACAAAGTTAAATACGGTCTTGCCGCATACTTGGGGGAAGTCCGGATAACATTCCCTGAGCCAGTCATGTATCCTGGCGGCAGATATGTACGGATATTCTTCCAGGGTTCCGCGCACATACTCCTCATATCTTCCAAGTTTCAACTTATGTCTGCGATGAGAGTTCTGTTTCCTAATGAATTCTTCCCTGCTTATCGCCAGATATCGCCGTACGGTGCTTCTGTCTACGCCCAGGCATCTGCCGATCTGTGTCTTGTTGAGTCCTTTGGAACATAGTTCCCTTACCTTGTACCACATATACTGTTTATCTTTTAAAAAGCGGCTCGTAGTTTCCATTATGATGTCTTTCTCTTTTTGAGCCGGCAAAGATAAGACATTCCGTTCTCAGGATGAAGATGATTCAATCCCGTAAGTGTTACATCATCTTTTCCATTTTTTCAAGGGTGAAATTACAGTTTTCAGGGGAAAGCGGAACCGGTTCCAAATGATAAGATTACAGTCCTTCCTGTTTTGTTCTACCATTCCGGTAGAACAAAGGAATTTTCATTGTACAATAAAAAAAGAAAAGAGGTCTCTGGCAGTCCTGATTGAAAGTCTTTTATTCGACGCATTATATAGCCCGTATATTTCCCAATCCAAATAATAATAAGAATCATCCTCCCTTTACGCTTAAAGAGAGGATGATAACAAACAAAACAAACAACTTTGCATCTTCACAGACACAAAATAGTCAGAGTATAAATGTTCAAAAGAGCATTTATCAAATACAAAAGTAATTGATATTATTATTCTATTCACAAAACAATTCGCAAAAATCCTTTAAATAATATCTAAAAACATGTATGCCATACAGTTTGTGCCAGCAAGGGACAATGCCAATATAACAACCTTATAGTCATTACCCGTTTTTTACTATAATACACAGACAAGCCGTTCTTATATCATTTTGACTGTAACAAGCAGAATCCCCGAAAGTAAATACTGTAATTTACTTAAATACATAATAAAGTATAATATTGTTATCAGTATTTATCCATATAAAAATCCCCATCTTCCCATGAAAGGAAAACGGGGATGGTGTAATAATAAAGGAAACCGTCCGTTACATTTCTTTGGCATATCCTGTCCGAATCAAATCGGCAAGGAACTTCTCGGGCGTATCGGTGGCAATCCGCACACCCGACTGCACCACATAACGTTCGGCAAAATTGTGCATATACTGTTCATCGGTACAATCGGAATCCATCCAACTGCCCACACGAAGTTCATGCACAAACTCTTTGGCGTTGCCGGCAACGATACGTTCGTCACCAGGCAACATATATGTTTTCTTATT
The DNA here is from genome assembly GCF_025146565.1 of Bacteroides eggerthii. Lineage (NCBI taxonomy): Bacteria > Pseudomonadati > Bacteroidota > Bacteroidia > Bacteroidales > Bacteroidaceae > Bacteroides > Bacteroides eggerthii. The sequence continues at coordinate 3,766,242 of NZ_CP102258.1, forward strand.
CATACGACTAATTTTTTTGTTCTTAATTTATAATACAATTTTTGTTTTTCCCCCAAGAAAGGAAAATTTTCCAATCTGACTCCTGTCGGGAGTGCGCTTACAGATGCAAAGGTAATCATTCTATCCAAAAACCTCACCCAATTTTCCATCTTTGTGAAACTGATAGTTCCCGAATGCTGTCTGAACTCTACCGTTTTGTGGCGCGAATAGGCTTTAAGGTTTACTTTCATATATCTGTTTGGGAACAGATTCTGAAGTTCTTCAATATTTCGTGCCGAGCGTATCCGTTCATCAGAGAAGCGACAGAGTGAAGTACAGAAATTATTGTTGTTTCCTCTGCGTGAAACTGGCATAAATTTATCAATCTCAATTTCGGCATGCTTATATGAAAGGAGCAGGTTCTGCCAAGTAGTGATATTGAAGTCTTCAGCACTCATGTGCACATGCATTCCACAGCTTCCATTAATCTTTACATTACATGCATCCAAAACCCAACAGACTTTTTCCAGTTCTTCCAATCCGTCTTCTCCTACTAATATAGGGCTTACGAGCTCAAATGTATCATTCCCGTTCAGACTGCTATCCGTAACCAATTTCCAACGTGAACGCAAATGGTGGTTGTATGCTTCACTGTTCACTTCGATGCCCGCCTCTCTCAATTCGTGAACGAGCCGTTCACGTGTGCAGTTGTATGCCTCTATCTCGACACCGAATTTTCTTCTGAAAGAATAATCAAGTTCGGGTACGGTAACTACGGAAGTCTGAGTAGCGGATAGCAATCCTTCATCCCTCATTTTCTTATATACATTCCACACAAATCCACGATTTCCACGAGTAACGAGCTCCGCTATTTCCCGGTGGGTAAGGCCGAGCAGAAGAAGTTTACGTATCTTCGAAGTCTTTGTTCCATTCTCGGCTAAAATGTTTCTAATTTCTTCATTCATAACGTGTTATATCCTTTATTATCACATATCAAAGGTAATGATTTTTCTCTGTTTGTCCAAATTATACACAGCTCTTTATCAGTGAATTAGCTTACTTTTGCTTCTGCTAATAATTGTATCCGTCTTCCTTTCAAGGGGGAGTTCACACGCTGTTTCCATCCGTTTCCATGCATTTATTGTCATTTCCCATTTGTCACTTTCTTTCATGGGTGGGGCCTTCGGATTGTACGACTGTTCCGAAGTACTTCCGGGGCTTTGTGGCTTCCCGGGGCTAAGGGGCTGAAAGTCCCTTAGTGAATTCCTGATAAGGAAGAGCAAGAGGAGTTCCCGCACGCGAGAACCTTAATCGACGCAAAGCGTTGATAATGAAACATATATTTAAAAATATGTAAACCGATAATAAACATCTTGTAAACATGATACTTTCAACTTTCTGTTAATAAGCATTTAATACCCGTAAACGCATGGTTTACGTAAATATATAAACATTTGATTAATAATAAATTACAATGTTTTTATAAAAAGAATATGTTTACCTTTGACGTCCTGTTTTTTATAAGTAACTTTGTATCAAAACAATAGTTGTTAAAATGAAGCAAAAAGGAACAGAAAAGCTAACATGTTTTCTAAGAGTGTCACCCAGTGTCAAATACCGGCTTGATGTCAACAGCGGTACGCAATCAAACAATTCCTATATCAGTCAAATGATGGAATATTTTGAAGTCTCCGGTGTAACTCCGCAGCAGATAACCAAACAACCAATAGTACAAATTCAGAAAAGAATAGAGGATGTTGTCAAGATACTCAGAAGTTATGAAAGGGATTATTTCAAACAAGTAATTGACAGGGATAATAAAGAAGAAAAAATACCGGAAGATTATGCCCGCTTGATGAATGAGCTGCGTGATCTCAAGGAGAAGAACCGCCAGCTCCAACAACAGGTTTCTGAAAACGAAAAGGCGGTGTCCGATGATAATGCCGGGTACGCGGACAAACTCAAACGTCTGGCCGAACTTGTCAAATACCAGCTCAACCCCGACAGGTTTGTGAAGGTAAAGTTCAGCGATGAGGTCAAGATACCCATTAATACCTTGCAGCTGCTCATCAAGAAGATTGACGAGGAATATGTACTGTAAAGTGCACCGGCCTGTCAATACCCCGGGAGTATCGGATAACAAGGGAAAATGTACGCAGTTGGTGGAATATCTCAGCAAGGAGTCACAGGATGTGCGTCCTTACTATGATAATTTTTTTTCACAACAAAAAGACTTTGTCACACCCCGGACTGTCATGCATCATATAGACAATAACCACAGAACCCTGAAAAGAAATGATGATAAGTTCTATATGCTTTCCATCAATCCGAGTGGTGAGGAGCAGAGGCATCTCATAGAAAAGGTGACCGGAAAGAAAGTCGGGGAATTCTCGGAACTGACCGCAGGTGAACAGGAAGAGGTACTGGCCGAGCTGAAAAAATTCTCCCGCGGATGCATGGACGAATATGCCCGGAACTTTTACCGGGAGAAAATCAAGTCCGGTGATGATCTGGTATGGTATGGACGTGTGGAAACGGAACGCCATTATAAAGGCGATGATCCCGAGGTGGAAGCCGGCAGGGCAAAAGCCGGTGACAGGAAACCGGGACTGCAACTGCATGTGCATATTATCGTCTCCCGCATGGACAAGACACAGACCGTATCCCTTTCCCCCCTTTCCAAAAGCAGGGGGAACAGGCAGATACTTGACGGAAAGGAGGTGATTGTCGGTTTTGACCGTTCCCAATGGTCCACGCGGTGCGCATCATGCTTTAACCGGCAGTACGATTATTTTCCTTATTACCACTCACAGGATGAAAGCCTGAGAAAATATTCCGAGAACTGGCAGCTACGGAACGAACTGAAGAATCAGGCAGTCTCACAGCTTAAGCAGGAAGTGCTGCATGGAGAGCTCAAAGAGGAAAGACGCCTGTACACAAACACTTTCCGTCTCTACAGGTTCGTAGTGAATCCAAAGAAAGCCATCATCCGGGAATTAAAGAAAATGGGAACGGATCTGCTTACCGGAAGGGAGAAGTAAGCGGCCGTTCCCATCAATCTTATATGCCGTTATCACTATTCACAGGGAAACAGTTCACGGACTTCATCAAGTATTCTTGCAAAATTCCTGCTGATTTCTTCAGGTTCCAATACCCTGACATCCGGCAGAGGTTTCTCGTTCTTCTGGTTGAACTCCTTCAACTTCACCTTGAAATAGTCTACATTGGCACGGGTGGCCGAACCGATAAACTCTCCCGGTTCCAAATCCGCAAAATCGCGTCCTTGATAGATGTCCTCTTTCTGTGAGGATACGGTCACGCTCCTGTTCGTGCCACCGCCACTTTTCCCGGTACTTCTGGATTTCCGCTCCTTTTCCTCCTTACCGAATATCGACGGGTAATATTTCAATGCCTCCACGTCTTTGGTACGTCCGAGAAAGAGATTTCCAAAATTGGCTTCCACCGATGCCCTGTCGAGTTTGCCATACAGGTTCTCCAGCTTGGAACCGGACTGTGTCAGCAGGATGAAAGCGCACAGATATTCACGCAATACTGAAGGCAGCGTTTCAAAGTTCTTGATGTTCACCGTTGTCATTTCATCCAGGACATACACGAACGGGATCTTGTTCTGCATGGTGAACTGTCTGGCCGATATACTCATGAGCATGCCTATGACAGGTGCATAGACCGAGTTCTTGGAGAAGCTGTTGCTGATGGCAAACAGTTTTGGGTTTTCCGGGTCGATCAGGTTGAAATCAAAATCATCCCCCGAAAGGATATAGGCAATCTCCTCGTTTTGTGATATGGTTGCCAGATTATTACACAGGGTGGAAAGATAGGAAGCCTGTGTCTTCTCGGAGCCTTCCGCCTTCAGATAAGCACCGGCCATCATTTCCGAAACAAGATTCTGCTGAAGGAACATGGAAAGCTGCCGGGAAGAAGCCGTCATGATGAACGCCATGATATGAGGCAGCGTACAGTATTCGGGAAACTCGTCCCAAAACCTGAAAGCCACTCCACGCAGAATACCCAGCCCACCGGCCACCCATTCATTCTGCTGTTCTTTCTTGGGAAGCAGCGCAAGCAGGATATCCTCCATGAGCTGCAACAGTTCGGTGCGGTCCTTTACAACTTTCAGCGGGTTGAAACGGTATGAACGCTCGGGCCTGTCAAAGCTGACATAATAAAACTTGTGCGGATAACCATGCTTCTCTATCAGGTTATAGGCAGTCCGGGTATAATCGATGTCCTTGAAGTCGTATATAAAGCCGGCAAACTCCAAACGGATATATTCCTCCAACAACCACTTGCCTATACTCTTGGTCTTTCCTGAACCGGCTCCGCCATAAATCAGGAAATTGGAATAGTAATAATAAAATTCCAGATAGTTTTTCGATATTCCCGATTGTACGGGGAGCCTGATCGGGTTATTGTTTTCTCCGGGACTTTTCGGTTTGCCCCGTTCCCATAACCATGACAGGACGAATATGACCAGGGAAGCACATGCCGGATAAAACACATATGCCGGAAAAAACAGATATGCCAGAGAGGTTTCAACAATTATGCAAAGCAAAAAAACAAAGAAATTGATATACCATTTGCGACTTATGGTGGAAACTCCTGTTATCAGTGAAGCCACCGCCAATATAAACAGCTTGATATAAATGACACAATTCTCCATACTACTATAATAATTTACTTTAATACTTAATATGTAATTTACTTGTTTTACAGTAAATCCATCTGCAACGATTTATCATCCCTGCAACTCGTAGTTTCCAGACATCTGACCGTATAACCGGACGGGGTTTTGACTATCATAAGCGGTCTGTCGTACCCCGGCAGGTTAGTCGGCTTTCCCCGCAGTAGTGATATCCATCTGGCGGGACTTGTCTTCTCCGGTTTTGCCCCGATATCACGAAGTTCATCCAACACAGAAGTCATATCATGGGAAATTCCGTTGACTTGTAAGGTCATTTGTTCACCAAAGATCCTGAGCTCCCGGTTTCCCCAGGAAAAACTACATATCCCCGCCGGTTCATTCTCCGGTTCAGCCTTATCAAGAAACTTGTGTCTATCCGTTTTCATATCGCAATTTATTTCCGTTATAATTCCATTTCTGTAACTTTCCTCTTTAAGGCTGCCATCCCGGTGAGCCTTACTCCATAGCCCGAAGGTTCCTTGACAACCATAAGCATCCTGCCATCGGCCAGCTGCAAGGATTTGCCGCTAAAAAGCATTCTCCATTGTTCCGGAGTAAAGGAAACTGGTTTGACACCCGCTTCTCTCATCTTCTCCAGTACCGGTGTTACATCCACTTCCGAACCTCTTTTCCTGATACAGGCACTGCCATGCTTTGGCCCCAGTATAAGCTCACCTCCGGATATCCGGATTTTTTCAGGTGCGGCTGCTGTTTCCGCTTTTTTCAGGTTCTCCCCACTGGCATGGAGTATGCTTCTGAGCTCTTTCGTGCCGATCTCGATATTGAATCCCAGCTTCCGCAGAAGGTTCCTGAAAGCCAAGCTGATCCTTTCCCAAACGGAAAGGCCGATACCGTTCTCGGCCATATGCGCCAGATACTCCTCAGTGGCAACCCGTATGTCTAATTTTTCCGTCCCGGCCAGGCGGGTAATTTCACCGCGCAGCTTTTCCCCGCAGCCGGCAAACACTTCGTCCAGGAACGCATCCATATGCCCGTCCCCGACAAGTCTGCGCAGACCATAATGCGCCACACCTTCATGCAACAGGGTACGTTCGATATCCTCTTTTCCCCGGGCGTGCGGAAGATACAGGCATATATGCTGCGAGGGAATGTCATACCATCCCCGGATGTCTTTTCCGCAGGAAAGTAGGCCGCGCACGTCAGGAGAGCTTACCTCATCGGCACGACGGACCACTTCCAAAGGAATATGCTGTTTTCCGGCCAGAAAAGACGCATGGCGTGCGAGTTCATCCATCCGGGCCTCCCTTGAAAGGAATATCTGTTCGCTGCGGGCAATATCCTCGGTGGAAACGGCAAGCGTGTTCCGTCTTTGGCCGGAAGTAAAATTCATCCTGGCCTGCACATTACGCGCTTCCACTTCCCCAGCAGTGGAACGGTATTTCTGTATGCTGCTTTTGAACCGGTCAATGTCATTCACCAGGTCAAAGATATTTTCGTATCCGTATTTTTCAGCCACGAGGCTGAGAGGGTAGTCGTAATGCCTCAATATTGTCCCATAGGGTACTTCCCGGCCAAGCGCAGCGAATATACCTTTCGGGGTGTTGTCGAAACCTCCACCCTCTAAAATCCTTCCGTCAGTGGCCTGTACGATATCCAGAATCACATTCTCTGCCGTATTTTTAAATTCCTCCGGGCTGCTTCCCCTTGCAAATCCTTCCATGCGTTGTATGGCATGTTGTATCTCATGTGCCAGAACGGACTTTACATCATCTGTCCGGGAAATGTTTACTACTATCCTGTTATCCGAATGGAGATAGGTTCCGCCGTAGTCAGCCGATGGCAGGTCTACAAACTCCAACCGGGTTTGTTTCATTTCAGGATAGGCATGGAACAGTTCATCGTCTTTCACATAGTCATCCAGATAAATCCGTTCACGCAGTGCATCCTGTTCCTTCAGTCCGGCTGCCAGTTCCGTCAGTTCCGCAAAACGTTTCCACTCCGCCTCAGAGAGCACCTTCCCCTCTATTTGCCGGTCAAGAAGATTTTCAAACTCCCCGTACCAGGACTGTTTTTCCAACAGGCGTGAGTAGCCCAGATCTCCGGCCGGATGGTATTCGAAATCCGGTGTCTCATAGCGCCACTTGCTGTCAGCTCCGCGTTCCCAGCCTGTCGCCATTTTTATTGTTCCGGCATCCTTGCCTGACTTTTCCATTTCGCGGGCCACTGCAAGGTTTTCCAGACGCGAACAGACTCCTTCAAACCGGTCAAGGTTGGAAGCCCCTTTTTCTCCTATGAAACGGAAACGTTCATGGGCGGTTATCTTCAGGTCGGCCTCATTGAAAATGACATAGTTCCGTGCACCGTCAGCCCGGCCGCCGGTCGAATACTCCGCCGGATAGTCAATACCGGTAAAACCCGCCCGCGAAAGAAACTCGCTGGCGAGACGTCCCGAATCAGTGTCCGTTTCCAAATCTATGAACATATAGTCCAGAAAGCCATAGAACTCCTTGCCACTGTTCCATACATGGGACTTGCCATTCCAAAAATCGCTTGTAACACCGGGGAAAAGTATATGCTCTTTTCGCAGTTGCAGGAATATTTGTCCTTGCTGTTCCGGCGATACCGGAGACTCCCATCGCAGGTAGTTCGTCCCGTTGCTTTCCGGAATTTCCACTGTATAAAGGTGGCGTGGCAGTTCAATGCATATCCTGCCGGCATCGATGTCGGAAAGCAAATCCTTTTTCTGCTGCTCGAATGCCTTTCGCCTTCTGCTGTATGTGCCCGCAGCACGCCCGTCCATATACACGGAAGAAATGTTCCGTTTCAAACTGTCCACGTCGGTGGAAGAAAGGATCTGACGTTTCCATACTCTCCATACGCCATCAAAATAATATTCGTTGTCAAGTACCGAGGATAAAGGCTCCCCGTCATAGGTGATGTGGTTTCCCCGCTTTATGCCGATGGCCGCATACCTTTTGGCTATTGCGTCCACTTCTGTCACATAAGTGCCCCAGCCGTAGGCCTGCGCCCCTTCGCCGGTTCCGGTAAAGGCACGGTCGAAATGTTCGAAGGAGGCCGGACTGCCATGGTATACCTGCCGGAAACGGATGTCGTCAATGTCCGGCGAAAAAGCGCCGGTGTTCCGCTCCGAATACAGATATTTGCCGGCCGCCTTCAGTTGGTTCGGAGCAAGAACGGCCAGGCATTCGACGCCCTCATCCATACTCCGGATGGCATCATAGCCCTTTGCCCTGATGACTTTCTGCATGGTAGGTGTCTCCACTATACGCCAGGAGTTACCGCCTGCCAGCATTTTCTCCGCGTCCTCTCGGGAAACAGGGAGTTCCAGACCGAGATAGAAGTCGTAAGCTGTAATATTTTCCCCTAACTCATCCAGAACCTCTCGGACTGCATTCCCGTCTTTTACATCGAAAGGCTTCCTGGCATTAGCAAAGAGGTCATATACGTAGCTTACCTCCGTCCACTGTTCTTCTCCGTTTTCATCGTCCGGCAGTTCCATACTGCGTATCGACCCGATGCTACTGGCCTTTCCCTCGTCAAAGGAGGTGAAAATCAATCCGCCATATGCGCCGCCCCTGAAAGTGTGGAAAGGGGCGTCGGTCACATCTATCACCCAGTCATCGTCAATCCTGAACCGGGTTTTGTGCCCTTCCTGCTCCCTTGAAAGGGATGTACCATGATAGACCACCAACGGCTCCCCGTTCTCATCCACAACTTTTGAGCTGTTTGTTTGGAGAATAGAAAACAAACGCTTATCTTTGAAATCGGAAAGGAGCGGATTACTTTCAATTCCAGCTTTTTGTATTGTTGGGATAATTGAGAGCAATTCGCTCTTTTCTATGCTTGAGAGTCTGTGGTCATAGTATCTGATGCCGTTGTTTTGATTGGCGATAACCGCCTTGACGGTATAATTGCTCCCGCCTATCTTTAACTCGCATACATAATAGGAAAACGACTTTATCCCCGGATACTTGCCGACATCCTCGTTGGGAAGCTCGTCTATGAAAATCGAATCCTCTATAATCCGAGGAATGGCGGCAATGCTCTGAAGATGCTCCTTGTCCTTGTAGTCATGCTGCAGTATTTCCCGGATGCCGCCGCGACTGTTACCGCCGGTCAGGGATATCGGGGTGTTTGTATCCTTATTCGTATATTCACCCCGCAGGTTCTTGCCGTATTCCAGGGCATTCTTCTTGTATTGTTTCAGATCATCCCCCGCTGCAATCTCATTGCCTGTTATTTCCACAGGTCTGGCATTATACAGTTTTTTTATGCGTGCGGCCTTTTCCCAATCTCCGAACCATGCCTTGAAGGCTCCGGTTCTGACCTGTACCCACTGCCTTTCATTCAAATTTGTGGGCTGTCCGTTCGGAGCCTGCATATAACATCCTGCCGCCTTGCTGCGCGCTATGATATCCTGTTCTTCATTTGTGAAAACATTTTCAGATGTATTTTCCATCAGCTTAACTATCGGTTAGTACGACAATATGATTTATCCGGAAAGAAAAACTTGTTTACTTATTTACTTCAAATAAAATTAAAGTAAATAAGTAAACAAGTAATACTATTAGATTACGAACGCAACTTCTACATATCGGCACTGGCCTGCCGGCTCATCCGGTTGGTCGTACCTATGGCTTTGAGCGTATATCCCACCGGCGTTTTCGAAAGCATCAACGCACGGCTTTTTGTCGCGGCCTTCCGGGTGGTGGAACCGGCGGAAGAACTTATACTCTTGCCTTTGAGCAGGGCATTCCATTCCGTAGCCTGCATATTCTCCACCTTGACACCTTCCTTGCGCAAATCCTTGATGATGTTTTCCATATCGTACCCTTTCTTTCCGGAAGTTGACGACTCACTGAATTGCCCGACGGCTTTAGCAAGCTGTCTGTCCCTGTTTGCCCCGGCACTCCGAAGCGCGGACTGACGGGAACCGGCATCTTCTTTCTGCCGGATCTCCCGGACGGCTTTGTCATATTCCATATTGATGTCCTTTATCTCCCCGTCCAGTTTTTCGGTGGCGGCCTTTACGGTTTTGGCGGACGGCTTTTGCGTCTCCCTGCTTTTCTTCCCGGCAGAAGCGTTTTCATTTGCATCGGCATTGTCCTTGTCTTTCGATGTTGCAGTTCCTGCTTCTGTTTCCGTTTCGTTTTTTATTTCAGCAACACCTTCCAATTTGACACCGTACATCTCCTCTGCCTGTCTTTTCACCTTTTCCGAAGGATGCCGGATGAGCTGTGCGGCTTTTTTGTCAGTATGCAGAACAAAAAGCTGTACTTTCTCCGCCGGTTCTTCAATGAACCGGACATTACCGGGATTCTCCCTGACTGCAGCAAACTGCATGATTTCCGAAGGTGCGGATACATAACCGATATTTTCTCCCCTGGCTTGTACTGCGGCCAGCTGTACTGTCTCGGAAGGGGATTTGATATACCGGAATACTCCCGGATCTCCTTGTACGGCCATATGTTGTACTTTCTTTGTCGGCTCTTCAATATACCGGATATACTCCGGAGCTTTCTGTACGGCCGCCAATTGTACCTTCTCTGCAGGTTCCTTGATGGAAGCGATGTATTGAGGATTTCTCAATACGGCCATTAACTGTACTTTTTCCGCAGGCTTTTTTATCAGGGAGATGCATTCCGGTTTTCTTTCCACGGCCATTATCTGGGCCTTTTCCGTAGGGGAAGAAATGAAACCGATATAGACAGGCCTGTTGCGTATGACGGTAAGCTGCACTTTTTCACTGGGTGTGGCAATGAAATGGATATTATGCGGGGCTCCCTTGATTGCGGCAAGCTGTACCTTTTCCGCAGGCTTGTCTATGAAGCAGATAACACTTCTGTCCCTTCGTATTGCCGCCATCTGGACACGCTCGGAAGGGTTTTCAATCATGCTGATGGCGCGGGGATTTCGGAGAACCGCCCTCATATCCCGGCTGAAAAGGGCGGCCAGTCGTTCTAAAACGGTAGGCATATATGTGTCAGTTTTTAAAAGGTTCGACTTCTTTCATGAATTTTTCAATGGCTGCTGTACTCGACCTTTCCCCGGCTTTGTCTTTCTGCATCTGCAGCACCAGTTCTTTTGCCGCTTCCAGTACTGTCCGGCCGGGGAAAAGACTTAGTCCCAATATCCCTTCCATAGCGACGAAACAGGCTGTCGGTGAAGGGTTGTGTATCAGGAAGATGCTTTCCGCAGAGGTGATGACAGCCGAGAGCTGTACCTTTTCTGTGGCAAAAGGAAGATGCCCAATGAGTTCCGGCTTTTTCTGTACTGCGGCCAGTTGCATCTTCTCGGTAGGTTTTTCAATTTGTAGAATCGTATCCGGATCTTCCAGGATCGCCTTTAACCGGGCTGTTCCCGGTAATGCACTGCTTTTATTCAACATAACTGTCTGTTTTAATTATAATGATATGCTTTCGGGAAGCAAGGTACGGCGGTTCATCGCAATTGCGTTGCGATATACAATAAAAAGAGAACGGACACTCAGGATATCACATCCGGAGTGTCCTCTAAGATGAATTCAAGGTGGTAAAATGTATATGATGGTATATAAGGACGTTCTTAAGCTGCTTCTGCAGTCCCTTTGTAAAGCATGATATCCGTATAGGACGAGTTGTAGTTCATTCGTGCCGTAAGTGTGGACTTGCATGTCCCCCTGAAAGGATTGCCTATACCAGGATGTTGCTCCATCCACTCACAGAAATCCAGTATGGGTGATTTTCCGGAAGTGAAATAGACAAACGGATGCCCGCTTAGGACAAGCAGTACATCCAGGTAATCCTGCAGCCTCCAGTCCATTTTGTATGTACTGATATCCGTTGCCATGTAGGGCGGATCAACCAGAAAGACAACATCCGTATCGGCATTGTACTTATCCGCAAGTTCCTTATAGTCACAACAGACCACTTCCAGACCGTCAAGATAACCGTCACAGTTGTAATCGTTTTGGCGCAACTTGTTATAAAGGTTCTGCTTCTTCAATTCTTCAAAGTTCAGAACATACTTCATGGAGAAAAGAAGGGATGATGAAAGGGTAAGATAATCCACAAAACCGTTTTGCTCGTCCTGAAGTATGCGCTCTAAAAACACATCGCGCATACTGCCTGTGATCTTTTTATGCCGGGGATAACCTTTGGCTGTCTCACGCAGGTCCTCCAGCAGTTCATTGGTACGATGAATATTCCCCAGACGTTCACGATAGTTGTCGTGGTCATTGTAGATTACAGTGGCATCCGGCCGTTCCCGTTTGGTGATATGCGACAGCAGGCCGGAACCGCCGAACAGGTCGATGAAAACAGTCTTGTCACTGAAACGCTTCAGAACCTTCCTGAATTCCGATGCGAACATGCGTTTCTGACCCACGAAAGGAAGCGGGGCCTGGGAGTAAGTCTTTTCCATTGTTATAGTCTTTTGAGCGTGTTATATAATGGTTGTGTTCATAATTCAGGCGCAAAGTTCTTCTTATTCACCCATGAAAACAAAAAAAATAGCACACTCATACTGCGTGATGCATACACTTCTTTTTAAAACGTCCGATAATCTCGTACACCTTACGTTCACAGACACCATGCCTGGCAGAAAGGACGGTAACACAATAGGTTACTTTGTCGCCGGTATTGCGCATCTTCTCATACTCTTTATACAGACTGATATACTTGTAGTCATCCGGCTTGGAACCCATTTCGGCCAAAAGCTCCAATAGTTCCTTGTTTAGGTTTAATATCTCGAATAATGTCATATATATAATTTTATTGTATCTTTGCAACGCCAATCATTTTTGTAACATAAAAAAGCAGAACCGTAACAGAGGGTACTTGCCCCCGGTTGCGCGGTTCTGCGTAATGTTACAAAGTGATTGGCGTTACTTTTAACAGGCCGGGGGCTTTTTCATTTCTTAAACCGTTCGGAACTTCTCCGGTAACACATGAAACGATTTCAACCTTTCCTGCCACTTTATCACATGCCGTAAGCATTTTCTGCTTTCATGTTTTGAACGAAAGTATTTTAATTTGCCGCAACGCCGTTGCGTTTTACATTTATTAAGCATCCCGGCTGATACACCGGTTTTCTCTTGAAAGTAAAATACTTTTTATATGTTTATGCTTTACAAATAAAACAAGTAAATTACTTATATATACATATTGATATTTTAATTAATACAATATAAAATATATTCAAGTATTATACTTAATAAGTAAAAACATGGTAAAATATTTGCAGTAATGCACAATTATTACTATCTTTACACCGTAATAATCAAGGAGATATAAATATAATGAAAACATTAACGACAGCATGTGTAAATCATAAGGGCGGGGTTGCAAAGACCACATCCTTATTGAATCTGGCAGCCGGAATTGCAAAGTTCTATGGCAAAAAGGTTTGCATTATCGATGCAGATCCGCAGGCAAATACGACGATAGCGACATTCGGGGAAGAAATGGCAAGCCTTTCCCAGGACAGCCTGCTTGAGAGTGTATTGCAGGATTGTATGCAGGACAAACCTTTGAGGCTGAAACCGCAAAAATGGTTGGAAAAGGTGGATGTCATACCGACATCATTGGATTTGGCGGCAATGGAAGTGGTAATGAATACGGCTCCCGGCAGAGAATTCCTTTTCAGGGAAATCATAAAAGGCCTGGAAGGAAAGTATGATCATATATTGATAGACTGCCCGCCTTCATTGGGGATTATCACACAGAACGCATTAATGGCAAGTGATTTTGTAATCATACCTACAGACGGAAATTATTTCGCAATGAAAGGAATTGAGAAAATACACTATATCATCAGTCTGCTGAAAAGGAAGCTCGGAGCCGGCGTCCGGATACTCGGTTACTTCATGACCAGATATAATGCTAAGAGGAAACTGGACCTGGATATCAGGGAAAGCCTGAAGGAGACATTGGGAGAAAGCGTATTCGAGGTGGTGATCCGTAACAATGTGGCATTGGGAGAAGCCCAATACAATGCCATGAGCATTTTCGATTATGCGCCTTCATCCAATGGAGCGGAGGATTACCGCAAATTGACAGAGGAATTTCTCCTGAGAATTGAAAAGTTAAATGCAAAATAGGAATAACTGTATAGACGTTATGAAAGAGTTCAAATCAAAAGGGATATCTTTGGAAGGTATAGTAGGAGAAAATCCTGTGAAAGAAAAAAAAACGGCAGGAAAGGCATATAACCAAAGCATTGCAATAACAGAGGATCTGGTATGGGAGCTGAGGTCATTCGCGTCCGATCACCGTTGCAGGGGAGTCAAAACGGTACTTGAAAAAATAGTGGGATGCTTCGTCAGGGAAGACGGGACTTTGGACCGCGACAAGCTGGAAGAATTCTGGAGAAAGTATGTAAACAAGTAAAATATATAATATACTTATTAAGTAATATACTTTATTTTAAGAACAATGAAGATATACGGATACATATTGGTAGCTTCACTCGCATGCACGCTTTTTTCATGCGGAGAGGATGGGGTATTGCCGGAACCCGAACCGCCGGTAGTAGGACCGGGAGACAAGGATGAACCGGATGAAAAGCCGGACAAAATACAGTTGGGCATTACTGCATCGCTACAATCAATGTCGCAGACCAGAGGGATTATAGAAGCATTCATGCCGGGACATGACATGGGGGTCTTTGTCGCTACAAGTGGAACCGGCCAGACAACAAAGAACGCCTCTTATCTTTTTGACGGGAAAACCTGGAATGCAGACCGGGATGTACCGGTGGAAGGAGATGCCGATGTAGTAGCATATCTGCCGTATGACAAAGCTGTGACCGACTATGCGAAGGTTGCTTTCGACTTGACAGACCAGGACGACATATTGTATGGAACGGCTAAGGTAACAAAGGATATTCCGACTGCAAGTCTGGAAATGAAGCATGCGATGACATTGGTACGCGTACGCCTGATGAAAGACGAATACATGGGTACGGGGCTGGTATCGGACATGACTTTCAAGAATGTATATACGGCTGGAACGCTTGATGCCACAGCAGGAACGATAACAAAGGATTACGGAACAGGTCGGGGGATAATCAAGGCCGGCGGGAACTACATGCTCAATGATGCCAACCCGGTGATTGTGGATGCCATCCTTATGCCCAAGCCGGCGCACGACGAACCGGTATATGTAAGTTTTACCATTGACGGGCAGGAACATACCTATACATTCCCAGTACTGCATGAATGGCAGGCAGGTATGAAATACACCTACACCTTGAAAATGACAGGAAACTATAATTCCCCAGTAAACAAGGAACAGGTTGATATAGATGTGGAATATTGGAGCCGATATGGTAAGACGGATGAAATCATACTCAATCCGAATCCGGAAGATTACGAATTTACCATTTGGCCGAACTATACGGAATACGGCTATGATTGCTATCAGAATGAAGGTAAGGTTTTCGGTACATTCTACTATCCCTGGTGCGGTACATCGGAAGGAGAACTGCGCTTTGTATTCATGAGGGAAGGAACCAATGAGATAGTGGAGAAATTCCAGCCGATAGACATCAAGACCAATGGTGCATGGGACGGTAAGCGTATCCAGTGCTATATTACTTCCGCTCCCGGTACATACCAGCTTGTTCCTCTGTTCCGTAAGAAAGGAGAAACAATGTGGTGCAAGGCAGTAGATTATGACTATGGCAGTACGGATGAGGAATGGCTGTATGAAGTAAAAGCACCTGCACCGGATAATCTGCCGGCATTACGCGATATAGAATTGGAAGGCCAAGATAATACTACCTTTTTATCTTATCGTATCCCTTTTAATCAATCATTCAATATAGTCTTTACTTTATCTAATAAGGGAGAAAAGGCCTTGAAAGGAAAAATAAAAGCTGTATGGGAACGGGAATTTAAACTTGCCTCTAACTCATATAGACCAAGTATTCAGAAGAAAGAAGCCGTTAATGATAATGAGTGGAATGACGAGATTGGAAGAGTTGATATAAATATCCAACCAGGTGTACGATTTTGGAAAGGCATTATAGAATGTAAAGTCACTCAATACTATCCAATGCCTCATGTGGATGGAACTCAATATGCTGGGCCAATAATTCATCTTTATTGGTTGCCTGAAGGGGCATCGGAATGGCAACTTCTCAGATTGGATGCAGACTATTTATTTAATCGTAATCATGTGAATGGAGATATTTGGGATGAAACATTAAATTATATAAATGTATCCCTTGCAGAATGGTATAATTAAATATTGATAAATAAGTAATTACAACAAGTATATAGATAATACAAATAAAGATACAATTCATTTGGCATTAAAGTAAGATGAATTTAAGGTGGAGAGATCCCGCTGCAGTGATGCACCGGGATCTCATTATTTTTTAATTCCAACAGTACTATTACAGCCAGATTTGAGCAAGAGTCTGTACATGTGAAACTACACATGACTTATGGTAACGGAGGTTCTATTGTTGTTGAAGATTTTTATATTACAGCAGAAAAACCGCTGCCATTTGATGTAAGAGTCACAGTGAATCAGGATGTGATAGAGTATGATGACAGAGAAGATCCACCAATCTATAATACTTATACAACATCTGAAAGCGTAACGCTTTATACCGGATCAACCATCTCAAATCATAATAAATTGGATTCCGGAACATCCGGAGTTGATCAGTTAGGCTCTTTCTGGACGTATATAGTGATTAATGGAAAAACGTATAATCCATTCAAAGATACCATTACATATACATACAATGGCATAATCTACATATTTGAATAATACATCTGGTACAAGAAGAAAGGGGCTATCCGGATTTTTTCCGGGACTGCCCCTTTTGTTATACCAGACAATTTATTCTATTCAGCACAAATGTAATTATATTGAGAATCGGAAAAATTATCAAAATCTATCCAAGCAGAGGATATGGTTAATAGAATAGCGTCACTTGGCATTCCCATTCCTTCTTCAGGTGATACATCCGGTATAAACCAAAATTCCCATTCGGATTCTCCAACATTTAAAGTCTTAGTATGAGTCCTGCTGCTAAAGTAGTCTATAGGTGGCTGGCTGGGTTCGTGTGGATCATTGTCATATGTAAAAGTACCTTGTGCACTGTATGAGATTGTGATAGGAGATGCGATGGGATAATCTGCTGAAACTTCTACAGTAATACGAGAACCAGGGCCTAAGGTAAACCGAGCACCGATTACATTATCCATAATAGTTTGCTCAAATCTGGCTGTAATAGTACTGTTGGGCTTATTATTGTTTTTGCTCCTCCAATCTTTGTTTATAAGTTTTTTTTTAATTTTGTAATTAATTGTAGAGTCTTGATAATATAATCATGAATAAAAAGAACGTATATGACCTAATTCAAGAGAGGTTGAATGTAATTTTTAAGGAATTTGATAACGTATATATATCCTTTTCCGGGGGAAAAGACAGTGGAGTATTACTGAATTTATGCATAGATTATATTCGTCAGCATCATTTGGAACGCCATATCGGGGTATTCCACATGGATTATGAGATACAGTACAGTATGACAATCGATTATGTGGATCACGTCTTTAAAAGCAATAAAGATATTCTGGATATATATCGTGTTTGTGTACCTTTTCGTGTAACAACTTGCACCTCAATGTACCAAGACTATTGGCGTCCCTGGGACGAAACAAAGAAAGACTCATGGGTCAGAGAGATACCCAAAGATGCGATGACGGTAAATAACTTTCCTTTTTATAACTGCCAAATGTGGGACTATGATTTTCAACTGGAGTTCTCGCGCTGGTTCCATCAGCAAAAAGGTGCACAACGTACCTGCTGTCTGGTAGGTATACGTACTCAAGAAAGTTATAACCGTTGGCGCGCCATTTATCGACAGACCAAAGAAAAGTATAAAGACTGCGAATGGAGCACCCGGATTGATGAGGGAATATACAATTTGTATCCTCTTTATGACTGGAAAACAGAGGATATTTGGGTTGCCAACGGTCGGTTCCATTGGGACTATAACCGCCTGTATGATTTATACTATCAGGCAGGAATAAGTTTGGACAGACAGCGTGTGGCGAGTCCTTTCATTAGTGAGGCTATTGAAAGCCTTGCGCTGTATAAAGTTATTGATCCCAATACCTGGGGGCGAATGATTGGACGTGTCAACGGAGTCTGCTTTGCCGGGCTTTACGGCAACACTCATGCTGCCGGACGAAAAAGCATCCGTCTGCCAAAAGGATATACCTGGAAGTCATTCATGGAGTTCCTGCTTTCAACCCTTCCTGAACGAACTCGGAATAGGTATTTGGCGAAGTTGGATACCAGTATCAAGTTCTGGAAGGAAAAAGGTGGGGTTCTCAGTGACGAAGTAATACAGAAGCTGAAGGATCGCAATATTCCCATTCAGGTTGGTGATAGTACAAATTATAAAACGAATAAGAAACCAGTGAGAATGGACTATCTGGATGATATAGATATCGAGGAGTTTAAGGAGATCCCGACTTATAAAAGGATGTGTATATGTATTCTACGGAATGACCACACCTGCAAATATATGGGATTTGCTTTGAACAAAGAGGAGAATGAAATGAAGAACAAAGCTATGCAAAAGTATAGCCACATTTTATAGATGAAGGATAGAATGGATAGCCTTTATTTTCAGTTAACAGAGATATTATAGAATTTTCTGGGAAAAAACATCCGGTGTAAACAGCAATGAAGGTTTCCTTTGCAGACAATGAGGAAACCTTCGTAAAAGATTAATAACGTTGGTACATCATCTCAACGTAGTAATTTATATCAGAAGTTACGGTAAATGAGAGTCCGTAATTTGAACTGTGTCAGCTAAGGAAAAGAATAAAATATTAACTTTGCTAACACAGTTTATTTTATGAGTGAAGAATTTGATTTTGAAAGTATCAAGAACAAGGCTCTTGAACAGTTGAAGTCTGGTAAACCCTTGTTAGGTAAGGACGGTGCTTTTGCTCCGTTGTTGGAGAGTATATTAAATGCTGCCCTTGAAGGTGAGATGGACGCTCATCTTTCTGAGGATGAACGCATGAGTGGCAACCGTCGTAATGGCAAGATGCAAAAACAAGTACAGACTTCGATGGGAGAAGTCACCGTATCTACCCCTCGTGACCGTAACTCCACCTTTGAACCCCAGTTCATAAAAAAGCGTGAAACCATTCTTGCAGAAGGTGTTGCAGACCGTATCATCGGACTTTATGCTTTGGGAAACAGCACACGTGAGATAAGTGACTGGATGGAGGAGAACTTGGGTAATCGTGTGTCTGCTGAGACAATTAGCGCCATCACCGATCGTGTACTTCCGGAAATAAAGGCATGGCGTTCCCGTAGCCTGGACAGCGTTTATCCGATAGTCTGGATGGATGCCATCCATTATAAGGTAATGGACGAGAGAGGCTGTGCCGTAACCCGTGCGATTTACAATGTACTGGCTCTGGACAGCGAGGGACATAAGGATCTGTTAGGGATGTATATCTCTAAGAATGAGGGCGCGAACTTCTGGCTGAATGTATTGACAGACTTGCAGACCCGTGGTGTCTGTGACATACTCATAGCTTGTGTTGACGGATTGAAAGGCTTCCCAGACGCTATCCAAAGTGTGTTTCCTGATACTATTGTCCAGCTCTGTATTGTCCATCAGGTACGTAACTCCATCAAGTATGTCGGCAGCAAGCACCAAAAAGAGTTCATGAGGGATCTGAAACATGTCTATGGTGCGGTAAATAAGGAATCCGCTGAGACAGGACTTTTTAATCTGGAAGAAAAATGGGGTGAGAAATACCCTATCGTTATCAAGTCTTGGCAGGATAACTGGGAAAGGCTTACTGAATACTTCCAGTTTACGTCGGATATACGACGTATGATTTATACCACGAATACAGTCGAGGGCTATCACCGCCAAGTGCGGAAAGTGACAAAAAACAAGGGCGTGTTCCCTAACGACACCGCCCTTGAAAAGTTGGTTTATCTCGCTTACCGCAACATACGCAAGAAATGGACCATGCCCATAGCCAACTGGGCGGCCATCGCACAACAATTAGCGATAAAGTTTGGAGACAGATTTAAATTGTTGTAACTTTACGCTCGTCGGGAGTGCTGGTGCACCCCCTTGGCGCTGGCCGATCCCCGACCGATGAGCTTGGAAGAAAACGCCGCATGACACAGTTTATTTTACGTCTCCGTAAATGACAAACCATTATCTTCTGCAATACCGGATACTGTATTCCTGTTGCTGTCCTTTACTCCTCTATATTCATAATATCCATGAGAATCACTGCCTGCAATAAAATTGAAGTGACAGATATCCCCTTCAAAGAAAGTCTTGCTTATTGACCGTTTGCCTGATGAGATGTCATTTCCCGCCCAATATAATGAATAATCACCCTTTTGTACCCATTTATCATTAATCCATTCTGCAACTGTAATTGTAACTGTATATTGTTTACGATTCGGACTGTCGGAAAATACAGCCCGGAACTCTGTGCCTGATGGATAATCCTCTCCATACTGGCTATTATTAAACCAAAGGCTGCCGTCATTTTGAATCATCCAATCAGGAACAGATTCATAAGAAATAGCACTGGGTATCCTACATATCCATTCATTGAAATAATAACCACTGTTTGCTATGGGATATACCTTAAAACCACCTTCATCCAAATCTCGCCAATCCTCAATAATAGCGAGTTGTTGAGAAACTGTACCATAGTCACTATTAGAGGAAGAAAAATGATAAACAGCTACACCAGTAGTGAAATTTGCCGTAATAGTACTGTTGGTTCTAAGCTAATTTCATTCATGATTTATTTACTTCTCAAATCACATAAAAAGAAGTATTTTTGAAGCAAAAATGAAGCGAATTGATATATTGGCAACTAAAATACGTAATTGCATTACGGAC
Source organism: Bacteroides eggerthii (assembly GCF_025146565.1). NCBI lineage: Bacteria > Pseudomonadati > Bacteroidota > Bacteroidia > Bacteroidales > Bacteroidaceae > Bacteroides > Bacteroides eggerthii. Next base: position 3,786,814 of record NZ_CP102258.1, read on the forward strand.
TTCTTGTCACAAACTGATATTAGTGAAATCAAGGGAAATATATACTTATTCAATGGAGATAAAGAAATTAATATTTCAATATCTGAAGTATGGGAAATAGCTGAAGAGGTATCTTTGGAAGATAAAGAATTAGGTGGATATTATGATCAAGTAAAATCAACCTTACCAGAAAAAGATACCGGTAAGAATTACAATACATTCATTGATTTTTTTTCTGATATATGCCATGATATTAATATAAAAGACTCTACTCGTAAAAATTATTTTCGAACTCTTGATACCTTGAAAGAGTACGCTCCCGCCGCACGTTTCTGTAACATAGATAAAGCATTTGTATGCGGTTATGAATTATTCCTCTTATCCTTAAAAATGCGAGCCAACACTATAATTAAACACATGAAGCATCTGAAGAAAGCATTTCATCAGGCATGTCGAAAAGGCTACCTGAAGCTCTCAATAGAAGAACTGTTCAGCTTGTGCAGTGTTAAACAAGAAAAAACGTTTAAAGAAAGTCTGACGAGTAAGGAACTGCTCATTCTTTATCAGTATTTGCAAACAGAATTTGAAACTATGGCAGATAGAGAAAAAGAAATCCTTGCAGGTTTCCTTTTTTCTTGTTTGACCGGTTTACGTTATTCTGATATTTGTTCGGTTGAGTATTCAAATATCAAACGGATCAGGAATAAACGTTGGCTTTTCCTTACAATGAAAAAAACAGGTCAAAAAGTTTTTGTGCCCATTGAACAAATGTTCTCAGGAAGAGCACTGGGAATAATGAGATTATTTCATAGAACCAGAGGAAAACTTTTCCATATGCCATCCAATGCTGTGTGTAATCGGATTATTAAACGAATTTATAAAAAGCTTTTTCGTGGGAAAAAAAATATTTCCTTTCACACCGGAAGGCATACTGCAGCAACTCTTTTGCTTTATCATAACACACCGCTTACAACCATTAAAGAAATTCTTGGACACACCAATATACGTACTACAGAAACATATGCAGATATAAATGAAGCTACAATTTATAATTCTATATCTAAAATAAGATTTAGAGAATTGGAAAAAGCGGAGAAAAGAATAGCCCGAACTTTTTCTTTCAGAAGCTAATAATTTATCGTCAATTCCAACAGTACTATTACAGCGAATTTCAGTATAAATTCCATAGATATCTACTTTCATGGAAAACTGGCCGATGGTGGATTTGAAAATATGTATATCAGTTCAAGTGTGATTTTGCCTTTCGAAGTTAAACTCACTGCCTGGCAAACAATAATAGAATGGGATGACCGTTATGATCCACCTCAAGAAACAAGTTATGAAAGAACTACTACTGTAACGTTAAAAGCCGGACAAAAGGAATCGGACCACAATAATTTCTGGCTTGGAGTATCTAATGGTGGCAGTTGGGGTTGGAACATCTATGTAAATGGTATTGAAAAAACTAATGGAGATACATATGTTTACAATGGAGTAACTTATAATATTATAGTCCTATGATACAAATGATAACCGTTACCTCTTATAAAGCATAAGAGGCTGTCCTTTAAAAAAGAACTGCACTCCAAAAGCCTTCTGTCTAACTTTTGGAATGCAGTTCAAAAGTAGATAGTTCCTTTCTTTATGATAAATTGGTATTCATTACCACTTCAGGTAATTATATCTATCATCGGAAAACTCTTTAAAGTCCATATACCAATCATCCAAACTTGTGATAACTGCCTTACCCGGCAAATATGGAATATTCGTTCCCATTTCATCTGGCATGAAAATGAATTCCCATGCAGATTGGCCGACAGTTAAAGTCTCCGTCCAAACTCTACAATCAAAATACTGGTCAGGCGGTTGCATGCCTCCCCATTCATCCTGTTCATCCACATAAAACATTCCTCTTGCAGAGTATTTGATTGTAATAGGGGAAGTAATTGGAAACCCGGAGGTTACTTTCAATTGAAGACTTTTAGAACTATAAACAGACATTTCTCCTTTGATATAGTTGTTTAAGATTTTTACCTCAAATCTTGCTGTAATAGTACTGTTGGAACTATGTAAGGTTGCAGTGGTACTTGAACTCCCTGAATTTGCGATAGTTACATCACCACCTGTAACCGTCCAACCGGAAAATCTGTACCCAGTATTCGGAGTGGCCGTAATATTGATTGCATTTTCCACCTGGTAACTGTTTGTCCCTGATGGAGAAACGGAACCGCCGGAACCCGCATTAACAGTCAAATTACGCTTCTTTTCTTTGAATCCGCAATGAAATCTATGATCCTGACCGTCTAACTTTACTTCAAATGAAGAAGCGGAACTTTGTGCATAATCATACTTTTGAGGTTCATTCGCGGGTCCGCCATAGAAGTAGTTTACCTCATATCCCGGATTAGGATATGCGGCTACGGTTGGAGTTGAAGTACCATTGTATAATCCCGCTCCCGTTGCATATCCCCCTGCAAAATCAACCCTTCCGTCCGAAGAACGGGTTGTTACATCTTTCATACCTTCTCCTTCAATGGTAATACGTGTATCACCGGTAGGAGTTGGTCTGTCATTGTCGGAATCCTGCTCCAAAACTTCATCACTCTGGCAGCCAACGAACATCGCCGTCAATGCCGCCAACAATAAAAATTTTACTTTTCTCATAATTAATTGTTTTTAAAAGATTTGTTATAATTGCATACAAGATGCTATTCTGAATCATTCAAGACCTCCGCCTCGATACGTGCTTCGAACGTCGCATAAAGTACGAACTGGTTATCAAAATAATAGGTATTCCTTACCCTGCTGAACTTTATTTCCGCTCCCATCAACCGGAGTTCCTCCAGATAATTGCTGATGGTCCTCTCGCTTACCCGCACTTTGGCGGCCAGTTCACTTAGACTGCCTGTACTTTCCATCCGGATGAAGCGGTACGTCCGGTTGATCCGCTCTATGTAATTGACAACTGACAGATTTGTCATGGCTTATCCTCCTGTCCGGTTATGCTTAGGAACTTCCTGAAATATCTTTCCTCCAAATAAAGGCACTCCATCAATGCTCCTTTCCCTTCCCGTTCATACATACGCCGCAGGAGAGGGAAGTCCGTCACATAGAGATTCCATCTTATCTGACTTTTTGCCCTGCCGTCGAGTGACTGTGTATCCGCACCTTCCATTCCATATTCCACAGAAAAGAAAAACAGGTTCTTCAGCCCGTATTTCTCCAGGAAAGCCAGATCCTTCGGACAAGCCTTCAGCCCGTCGGAAGCGATGCACCGCAGGATAAGCTGTTCTATTTCATCTTTGATTGTCATATCCATACCAATATGGTTTTATAGTTTTGCCGTATTTCCTTATCTCATAATGCAGGTGATAGCCGGTACTTCTTCCCGTACTCCCTGCAAAGCCGATTACAGCCCCTTTCACGAGTTTTTCCCCTTTTGTGGTATAATACGCAGCCAGATGAGCATACAGCGTTTCAAAGCCGTAAGAATGCCGTATAACGACACATCTTCCATATCCGCCTTTTCTCCCCGCGAAAGTAACCGTGCCCGAAGCGGTGGCATAGACGGGTGCGGCCAGTTCCACAGCCATGTCAATGCCTGAATGGAAACTACGTTTTTTCGTTACAGGATGAATCCTGCCGCCATACGTGCTGCTGATACGGAACTTCTCTTTCAGGGGGCAGGCCAGCGGGAGCTTGTCTGTCATTCCGTACCGGGAAAGTATGTCCCGGTAATCTTTCAAACTTTCCAGGCGTTCACACTTATCAAGTGCCATATCAAGCAGTTCCTTTCCGTCATCATGCCCGGAGAAAGAAAAAGGGAAAAACAATATGAACAGAAGCACTCTCATCGGGCTATCCTCCTTAATATCCTGTCGGCTTCCTCTTCCGTCTCCTGCTGTTCTCTATTCCTGAATACCTCTTCTGCATCCAGGAGCGACTTGTTCTTCAGCTTATACAGGAAATGCCGGCCACCGTTCTTTTCCTGGATCTCGATGACGAGTCTCTTTTTATCCGGAATGGTGAATTTGTTCATAGCCACCGTAAATGTCCGGCTCTCGTGTGCCGGTATCTCCTCCGGATAGTCGAAGGTGAACAAGATATTCTGCTCAAGCTGCTGTACCGCCGTTTTCTTGCGGATCTTGGCATCCTGAATATAAAACCTCATAAAATCCGTCGTATAACCGATTTGGGTACGGTTTGTCAGCGTCATACGCAATAGCAGTATGTCCGCGTCGATGAAGATGTTTCCAATCTCGAATTCCATGCCGGCATTCTTGTCTTTGAGTCCCAGATCCAGTGGTAGCCGTTTGCCGATTGCTTCCCTGATCCTTTCTTTCTGTTCGCTTGAACGTTCCTTTTCATCAAGTATGGCCACTTTTTGTGTATCTTCCTTATCAATAACGAAACTGAAACGCTCCGGGGCAGGTACATAGCGCAGGTCAAACGTATAGAATTTACCACTTTCAACCACCACGGAAATGTTCGTATCTTCCGTATAGGCTCGCATGGCTTTTACAGCCAGGATATTGTCCACTCCCTCGGCTTTTTCAACTTCCACATTCGTACTGCCATAGTCCACATAAGAGACAGCAGAAGGAAAGATAAGGAAGAGTTGCTTGTCTCTGCCCACCGGCAGGATATGCGGTACGGGAGCCTCCCCGTTTATACGCATATAGCTTTCTTTCGGATGCGCATTGTAACGTATGGCATAGGAGTAGAATTTCGTATCGGCGGTTACCACAGAGAGATTTGTTTCACCCGGAAAGTTCTCCTCCGCAGCCTTCAGGCGTATAATCTCCGGACAGTTCGTTACTTTCTCGCCAATGACGTAATCCCCACCGATACTGTAGTATTTCACTTCGGTGGGAAATATCAGGTGCAGCGTCTTTTCATAGCCGATTTCCAGAGGTATGGCGGTAAGCTCTTCTATTTTCTGGGCTTTCCCTGAAAGAAGACTCAGGAGAAAAATGACTGTGATGTAAGTTCTATTTTGTATCATACTTATTTGTTTTTATTCCAGGGCACAAATAACATTAATAGATATACTGCAAGAAAAATGAACCAAAATGTTGGAACAGCGTATCCGCTTTTATAAAAACGGATTATGTTTTCGGTTAAAAAATCATGTTCCATCACATTGATTTTAAATCATTCATATTATCAAGTTCTTTCAGGAACCGGGCTATATCTGCAGCCATCGGGAATATCCCGTCAAAGAGTTTGTACATCAGCTCCGGTTTTTGCGGTCGGTTCTGATACACAACCACCTTCTTGCCGGCTCCCTTCATCCATCCCGCCTCGGAATGCGCGGAAGCCCCGCAGGGAAGTACAAGTACACAAACATCAGCCCACCTCATGGCATCGAAGTCCGATTTAAACCCTGTCTGGGCAAGCGGGTGCTCCAACGCATCCAGGTGTTCATCCGTATCCATCTGCTGCCAGTTCTCACTAACCTGCGACCAGTGAAAATCCGTTTTTCCCTCGGGGCTCATGAAATCGTACACCTCGTGCCCCTTCCGGCGCAGGAAGGAAACTATTGATTGCTGGTATTCATTTTGCCAGCTGCTTGCCACATAAACCTTTGCCATTGTTTCAATTTTTTCAATATGTTATAAGTGTTATTTCTCTGTTCTTATCAAAATTCCTATCTTTGCACCAGCTACGTCATAAATAAAATATTCTAAAATTTGCGTTGTTTCATTCCGTCCGGTTCGTGAGAATAGGACGGAATTCTTGTATTGTTTCTGCTTTGGCATACTTCCTCGGCGTTCTCCTGATATTTCCATCGGATGAGTTTTTTCAGGAAAAGTAAACACGATGCTTTTATATCTTTTCATTTTGTTACTCTTCAAAATTCTATTTCAATTACTTTGTACATAATAGTTGTTTACCTATTTTCGCAATCAATTGTTAAAATCAATATTATGTCCTACTTCGAAAAAACGGCAGAGATATTAGCGTGTCTTCCTGAGCATTATTTGGATTTCATCAGATGCTTTATTGCTTGTTCTCTTATGCTATATCCTACATTATTCCTGTTTACGTCTTCCTTTGAATCATATTCCTTATATACACAAATTTCACTTGTAATGGGAGTATCTGCCATATACACGGTCCTTTTTCTTCCCTTATCTGTACTTCTGTTAGGAAAGAAAGGAATAAATCTTCCGATTTTCCTATTGGCTTCCGTGTCCGGTTATACTTATTTTACGTTTAGATTCCAATTGGATATGAATGATGAATTCCATTTTTTTCTATTCTTTTTGGTTCTCAGCATCCCGACTTTAGGACTTATCCTTTTAATTAAAAATTGTACAGAGACAGTTCTTTATAAGCTTTTACAAAAGCTGAAAAAACTTATATTACCTCTCCTTTTTCTGCTTATTTGAGGAATGTGTATCTTTATTCAACCCTTTTCTGATAGCTGGAAGATTCCAGCCTACAATAGCAAGCGTTATCATGTATATCCACACTTCCGGAAGCTTTATTGCTTCAACAATAAATTCTTTTATCGTTTCCATTACTTTTCCTTCCTTATTCTTTTGGCTGCCTGAGCAGTATCCTGTAGTTAGTTTTGATTGTCACCTTTATCTTACGTATATTCTTGCTCGCAGCCGACTTGGTGGCACTGATGATACTGTTTGCTGCCCCCGCCACAAGCTGGCTGCCTACATCAAGTCCGCCGGCAATGTTAGTGCCGGCTCCGCTTACTCCGGCCGCTTCCGCTTCCTGTATCGTTTCCGCCTTGGCATTTCCCGGAACGTAAATCCCTTCCATTGCATCCTCAGAATATACTTCCTTTTCGAAAGGAAGTATGTTGCCTCCCAGGTTTACCGAAGTAATCCTTACCAGTACGCGTTCCCCGTCAATCTTCATTACTTCCCCGAACACCGGTGTTCCCTTACGGATACGCTGCCCGTCATCGGTAAGGCAGTTCTCGGCCAGTTGCATCTTCAGTGTCGATCCGGTCATTACGGTTTGTGTCGAGTGTACAAATGCCCTGATGACATTCTTTTCATCCTGCCGGACAAGCCGCACGCTATTAAAACTCCTGCGCGGTTTTGCCTCAGGCGCGCTTTCCAACGTATCGGTATGCAACTCTTCTTTTTTCTCCTCTTTTTTCTTTTCAGGTATGGGGGTATTTTCCTTTCCCGGGAAAGAAGGCTGCATTCCGCCTGTTACCGCTGCACTGCCACCTGTAATCTCCGCCTCGTTCTGTCTTATCAGTTCCCTAATACGCCGTATCTCTTCTTCATTTTCAGCATCCGTTCCGGACGGTTCTCTCCGGCCCGGTACACCCTCATAGACTGTTGAAGGGTTCATCATGCCCCGGTTGTCTTTCTCTACGCTTTTCAGCATGTCTTCCAGTGTAAAACTTTCCTTGATCCGGCCCCGAAGTGTCACTTCCTCTGTATCCTCTCCCTTATCCTGACCGGCCGGTAAACTGGCTATAATCCCCCAGACCAGCAGGGCGGTCACGATACCTGCTCCTCCCAGAATGATGATCCTGCTTTTTTCAGACTGTGTCATAAGTTCTCGTATTGCTGGTTATACGTCCGGAAGAAAAAACCGGATATGTTTTCAGGGAAACGCGGTCTCACACGTATGGCCGTACCTTCACTGATAATCCTTACTTCCTTTGTTTCACTTCCGTTTATGATGGTCAGTACGGAAGAAAAGATGACATGATACTGGCCGTTCTCAACCGAAAGGGAAATTATCTTCTCGAATTTATTCCGGTATACCGCTCCCAGTTCCAGCGCATCCCCATAAGCCCTGTCCGCACGATACTTTGCAAATATGGCCGTTGCGTCCGGCTTGCTTACCAGAAACAGGGCATGCGCCTGGTTCTCCTGCCATGAGAGCCTGTCGAAACTGTTCAGATAATAGGCTGTGGAACTGCAGTGAGCCCGCAGCAGCTCCTCGTAGAGCTTATCCGTATCCATAGCCTTCTGCTTCAGGTATTCACCGTTCTCATTTACCACAAGTATCTTGTTTCCCATGCTGCTGAGCAGTGAATAGCTGAAAAACAACACGGCCGACACCGTCAGCGCGCAGAAGCCGAATGCCAGCTTCACCAGAAGGGAGCTTTTCTTGCGGGCGTCGGCCAGCGCGTTGAAGTCCCCGAGTATTTCCTTCATGTTTGTCATAATGGAGAATGTTTCCCTCTCTTTTCTTAATATCTTTTTCATACTCATAACCATTTGTTGACCGTAGCCTTGGCCGCTGCAAGCAGGCTTGTTTTCAGAATGATCGAGAAAAACAGCATGATCCATATCGGCCATGAATCCTGCTGGATGTAATTCTTCACTATAAGATCGCTGAATACACTTACTACTACGAAAGCCGGGTACAGCATATAGCATCCGAACAGGTTCTTTGCCCATACAAAGAAAGAGTTCCTCAGATCCTTGTTGTAAAGGCATGCGATGGCCACGGGAGAGACTATTTCCAAAAGGAGCAGTATGACATACCTTGTCGCCAGGAACAGGGTGGTGATATAATCATATGCCAGGGCAAAAAGTGTCCCCACCTGTGAGGTCAGTATATGCGTGAAGATCGTTCCCGCCACGTTCCAGCTGCCTTCCTCGACCATGTTCTCCAGGTCACCAAGAAGCGTGGCCCTCCAGATGTTGTCCGAGTTGTATTTCCCGCCTATGGATTCTACCACCTTGTCCGCCCCCATAGCGAATATCGCTTCCAGCCATCCCAGTAAAAGAGGCAGGATTGCTATCAGAGCCGAGCAGAAAATATATTCCCTGCCCAGTTCAAAGAAATGCTTAGCATTGAATCCTTTCTCCTCCTTAATCATGTCATTTGCCATATCAAGCAACTTGAATATGAAAGTTGCTATGATCAGTCCCGCCACCAGCGAGTAGAAGCCGTTAACAGCTACCGCCTCCCTAAGTTCCCGGTAGGAGTGGAACAGCACGCTGAATTCTCCTTTCTCCATCATTGCAGGGCACGTTTCAAGGTTTCATACTCACCGACAAGACGGTTTATTTTCCATATGTTCCGCTCATCCTGTTCGGTCTGTTTCTCTATGTCCCTGAGAAGTGTCAGCCTCTCCGCATCGTTCATCCTCAGCGAGGTCGAAAGAACGCTTTTCACAAGGCTTATCAGCCGTCCGTTGTTGCTTACGATCTGTCCTACGCACGATGTCAGTGAGGAAAGGGTTGACGACTTCATACCCGATTTGCCGGCCCTTCCCAGAAGCTTTCCGCACTCCGTACTCAGTTTCAATTGCCTTTCAATGAGATACTTTACAGTCATGCAGCTACTCACTGTGGCATTCACCTTCCTCATGTAATCCAGGCTTTCATCCAGTATCTTCTTCTGTTCCTTGAGCGAGGAGACGGTGTTCTTCAGCTGCTGTACAGAAAGAACACCCTGATAGGTGTTTTCCGGATCGCTCACAATCCATTGTGCCCGGACAGTCCCCGAAAGGAGCAATGTCATGAGTCCCAAAATCAAAGTCTTTTTCATACTGTTATCTGTTTGATGGTAATTTCTTTACTTTTCTCTCCGGATGTTCCTCCAGATATTCACGGATGGCATCTTCCATACCCATCCTTTGCGTTTTCTTTTCCAGCTCGGCCCATATGTTCCCTTCCGTCTGGAAGGCAAGGAACTTCTCCGGAGACAGTTCCAGGCGGGTAACGGTGGCATATTTCTCTCCCATACGTAAGAAACATTCACTGTACGGCTGCCTGCCGGAAAAGTTGTTCCGCATGGATTTCATCAGGTCGATATGTGCCTGGTCGGTAATTTTGAACTTCTCTATGATGCTGCTGTAAATCACCTCCTTGGTGGGCAGTACGTAAAGCATGTCCGTATTACCGATGATGTTCTGCGTATTCTCGTCATCGGGCAACTGGTCGGGAGTCTGTACGATGGTGTAGACGGCGCCGTTCTCTTTCCTGATCTTCTGGTAGCAGAACGCTACCGAGCTGTGTATGCCCGTATTCGTGGCCGTATCCTTCATTTGTGCCGTTTCCGCATACTCGTCGAATATGAGGATTCCCCGCTTGCTCCTGTCGGAAAGTATCTTCGACTGTATGACCGAGAAAATCATCGTCATGACCAGGTTCGAGAGGAACCTGTCCTGTTTGATCCGGGTGAGTTCGAATACGATGAACTTCTTGGCCAGGAAGTCCTCTTTAGTATCCTTCGTTACATTTTCGTATCTTTTTCCAGGCAGGAACTCCCCGCAGTTCAGAAGAAACGAAGAGAGCTCAAAATACTTCTCCGGAATGTTTTTCCTTTTCAGGATATCCGGATAATTCTGTTTTACATGGTTATAAAATCCCACGAAATTGTGTTCCTTTCCCGGCTGTTCGTAATAGTCCTCGATAAACAGGTTCAGTGCCGTTTCCCTCTCCGGTTCCTTTCCTGTGAACATGTGTTTCCAATAACGCTGCACGATTCCCGAGATCGTTTCCAAGTCCGTATTGTCCGGTCTGCGTCCCTGCAGGTCGAACGGATTGATACCCAACGGCGTCTTTCCGTCATAATCCACGTGCAACGACTCTTTGGGATAAAGTTTGCAGAGCTGGCTGAAACTTTTTCCGAACTCCACCACTACAACCGTATAGTCCTGTTCAAGAAGCTGGTAAGTGAAATTCTCGGCGAAAGTGGATTTTCCCCCGCCGGAACCGGCGATGATCATCCCGTTGCGTGCATCCGCCCTTCTCTTTCCGGCATCCCATATATCCTTTTTGATCGGGATACGGTATAATCTGTCCTGTAGCTGAATGCCTTCCGCGTCGGAACGGAGTGTACTGCAGGTAAGAAAAAGGCACAGTGCAACGGAGAGCGTGGAAAGAAACATATACTCTCCCGGCAGACAGTTCACCTGTCCGGGTACGGAAGCCAGATGTGCGGCCGCCAGATGCTCGAACGAAGGGATGTAGTATCCGAAGCCGGCCAGGTTCAGGCATTCCCGGATCTTCTTCTCGGCATTCTCCAGTTCTTTTTCGTCACGGTCAAAAAAGCACAGGGAGAAATAAGTGCGTACAAGCGGTGTGCTCTCCTCCATGATTTCATTGCGGACCTCATCCAGTTTCCTGTACTCCGACTCGATGCTCTTTCTTATGCTGCTGTTCTTTTTATAAACATCAATATTGCTGTTCACCCTCGCCCGCAGTTTTTTATCCCCTTCAAAGAAAATAACCTGATTGACGATATGGTTGCATGGCAGATAGACTCCCAGGCTTTCCAAAGGAGTATGGAACAGCTCGCTGCCCGCTTTGGGCAGCGAATAGTCTCTGACACATGAGGAAATGATACCTTCCGGCAGGTGTGCTTCATCGCAGATGCTGTAATACTTGACCTTTTCTTCCCCTATGCTCATGATGGAAGAAAAACGCATATCCCTTGTTTCGCGTTTTCCACCGAACAGATTGGTATATTCTCCCATCAGTTCTACCATTTCCGTCCCGTCAAGCTGCCGGACACTTACATTGGGAATATTACGGATGATGCTCATGGCATTTTCCACGCCTTCAAGGAAGTCCTTCAGTTTTTGTTCATCACTCCTGTGCAGTTCCTCCCTGTATCTCACCGGAGAGGCCGCATACGCCTTTTCCAATGTCTCAAGGGAAGCGAACGTAAAATGCATCAGGCATGTATGCTCCAGATAGGTACGTCCGGCGAAATGGCGCGCGTCCGCCCGGGAAAGGAAGCTGCCGGCCTTTTCCGGAGAGTAGCTGCGCTTGAGAAAGATATCCTGCTTATGCACGTAGCTCCCGTCGGGAAGAAAGCGGAAGGCTTCCTCCAACATGAGGTTTCTCCGGTCTATATCTTCCGGGGAAAGGCTGTAGCATTCCGGTTCTGTAAGACGGAAGGAAACGGTCAGGCTGCCTGACTGTCCCAGCATGGCTCCGTCTCCCATGATGTCCAAAAGTCCGTATGTGTAGTTTGTTGTCATAACTGCTCCTTTCTGTGTCTTTCCCGGATGCGGTAAAGGGTACGGGTCATTTCCAAATTGCTCAGGGTAATCTCCCGGTTACGGTTCTTGAACTTCCGGGACAAGGTCTTTCTCCAGAACATATAGCACAGCAGGGGCTCCGCCACACTGCATATGCCCATCATGCTCCAGAAGAATTCCCAGCGCCCTTCAGTCAACCCCTGGGCGGCTGCAAGGACACACAGTCCGATAGCCGCTACACTGGCGGAATATACCACCCAATAATCCCCGGAAAGGAAAACACCGATCCGGCAGGGAGTTTCCAGGCCTTTTCTTACTTTGTATTCCATATCAGACACTCAGGTTTATACCCATGGCTGCCGCCCTTATGGCATTGATGACAACCGAACCGGCCAGACCATAGCCTACCATCCAAACGACCGCAATGACACCGTCCATTCTGTTTCCGTTGTCATTCTTGGCCGCAATATTGTCATAGTTCCGTACTAAACCGGCAATCAGGCCGATAAGCATGCCTGCCAGATATATGGGTCTGGCCCAGCCGTCAAGCATTGTGTTTACAGTCGAATTCATGTCCTGTGCGGATACCTGTACGGTAGTAAGCAGAAACATGAGGGTTAGCAATACATTTTTCTTTGTCGTCATTATTCATTCGGTTTAATTGATCCGGTATAGTCTCCACCTGCCTGCCAGGGACGGACGCTCACACCGGAGAGAATGAGCATCCCTTCTTTGCTCAGGGACAATATGTAGGTGTATCTCTTTCCGGCCTCAAACGTATTGGCCGGAAGGTACCAGTCGTAAACATTGTCCCGGTAATGGATCTGTATCCTGCGTTCTTCCGTTTTGCCAGGGAACAGAAGCAGCATGTTTCCTTTGGAAGCGATGCTTCCGTTATTATCTTTCACGGACAGGCTTCCGCTTGTAAGGTCATATGCGCCTTCCACAGGAAGTCCTTCCATGTTCAAGGTACATGCATCGCTCCCTTCCACTGTAAATTCCAGAAGGGAAAGCAGGTGTTTCATTTCAATGCTTGCCCTGTGGTTCTGCCAGTTGAGCCGCAACTCCTCCGAAGCCAGATAATCAGTCTGGGAAACCAGGCTTACGGGCAGTTCCTTTCCCGGAATTTTCTGGAAAGGAGAAAAAGCAAACAGTCTGCAGGTAGCTTCAGTGAGCGTGACTTCCGGAAAGATCCAGCCGTCATCGTACGTCACATGTACCGGTCCCGGTACACCGGTGTAAGTATCGCCTGCATCATCAAGCAATACCATCCCGAAATCCTTTACAAGAGAGCCGTCCACATCTGTCCCGACACCACGGCTGAAACAGTTCTCCACCCGGAGCTCTTTTTCCCCTTCCTGTTCAAGCGAGTCCTTTTCATCCGAACAGCCCGTAAGAACAGTAGGACAAAGAAGCATGGCTGTCATAATACATTTATATGCCTTTATCATATCGTTTATGGTTAATTCTTCAATTAGGGATCAATATCTACGGAAGTCTTTCCTTTTTGCCTGACAGTCAATGTTATTGTTTTTCCACTTTCTGCCTGTGTGAGCGTCACGTTTCCACTACGGATTTCTTTCCCCGGGTTTTCGTCATAACTTACCGAACTTCCGGACACGTGAATCCAGCTGTCTCCTGACACACTCCAGGAAAGATCCCTGCGGCTGTTGCCTGTCACTTTATAGCTTGTTATACTCAATGTGAATGAACCGGCACTCGCCTCGGTACGTTCACTATGGGTAGTGCTGCCATCCGTATAACTGAAATAGTAGCTGACCGGGGCTGCCTCCTGGCTGATTGTGGCTGTGGCGGAATTTCCACCATAGCTTGCCGTAAAGACACAGCTACGTGCGGATGCGGTGTTGTTCTCCGCTACCGTTACCGTATTCCCTGAAAGGAAGAAACCATCCGAACCGCCGGTAACGGACGGGTAACCGGTCTGTGAGCTTTCCTTTATGCCATTTACAAATACGTCACGTGAGGCTCCCGCCGTAAGCGTCGAGTTGCCTCCTTTCCAGCCCAGGGATGAAGGGTTTGCTGTCAAAGTAACCGACCAACCGCCGTAATTCCGGTATTTGGGTTCAAGGGTACGGTCTGTCAGAACCTCAAAACTGTACTGTACCGCATCGGATACGATCCTGCCTGCCTCATACCACCCTGCAAACTCATAACCGCCATTCACGTTTGCCCTCACTGTACAGGTGCTTCCGATATTGTAGAGTCCCGCACCTGTAGTAGTCCCGCCCGCCGTATAATCCAGAACGGTAATCTGTTTCTTGTAGTCGATACTGTAATTGTGTATCTGACCGGCAAGGGTGACCATATCGGAAGTTCCACGAAGTTTTATATCCGTATCTCCCGTAAGGGCTACATAGTTGGAGGAAGTCGTAAGCGTCTGGGCGGGAATGGTCACGCGGAATACCGTTGTGGCATCTCCCTGCTGGGAATATCTGTACATCCGGCAGTTTCCCCTGCTTTCGTCCGTAACGACTTCACCGGTAAGCAGGTTGAAACGGCTCGTGCGTTTCACATTCTCTATGGTAGCCTCCCGGACTCCTTCGTTACGCTCGATCCTGACTTCCACGGTTGAGAGTCTATGCCTGAAATTCAGCGGTATCGTGTAGTTCAGAACCGGTTCCGTATAGGTCGCAGTCATAAAATCCGCTGACAGCCATCCGGACTTCTCAGCCTGATCTCCGGCGGAATGGGATATGGCGGTAATGTCTGTTTGTCCTTCCTTGAAAGGATAGTATATATAGAAGTCGAAATCGGTTCCCACCGTTACAATAATATTATCCGCTTCCGTCGCAGGTTTGAATGTATTGCCGTCATAGATGTATTCATTGTTCACTGCCCAATACACACCGGTCTTCGGTTCAATGGCAAACACGCCTATGGCATCGCCCGTCTCAAAGCTGCTCTCCTGGGTGTTTCGCGTTTCCGTATCCCCGGTGACGGCGGTGAATGTAACAAGCCCGCTGCCGGCGACGGCTTCCTTCTCTGCGGCATCGTCCCCGCAGGATGAAAAGGAAAACAGCAGCACTGCGCAAACAATCGGTTTTATTGATCTTATCATGGTTTCTGTTTTATGGGGAACCGGAAGGCTCCCCCATAGGTTACTAATTTATTTGACCGGTACAAGTGTAATGTCCTCTTCTGTGGATGTCCAACCCTCTATCGTTACCGACTGGCCGTTTTCCCCGCCGATTTCCGCATCATTGGAGCGCATGGTGACCGAGTAGATATATCTCTTTCCGGCTTCCCAGAGAATCTGCGGAATGGAATACGTATAGGTCGCACCATCGATCACGACTTCGAGCGATACCTCACCCCCGGAAATGTTCATCGGATAAATGGCTGCGGCATAGTCTACCGCCTGTTCTCCCTGGGCAGGGACGGTTGTGTTCGGGCTCCATGACAGCTCGGTATTGGTCGGCTGGAATGTGATTCTCCCTTCATCATTCAGGTTCATCGTCCCGACGGTGGCAAACTTGGCGGCCGATGCTTTCAGCTTGGCCGATGTAAGATTCCCGTCGTTATGATACTCGGGGGAAACTTTCAAACGGATGACAAACTGTGAGAGGGCATGTCTCATCGGTATTTTAGCCTCGGTTTCAATTACCGACACTTGGTTGGAACTTTTTCCCCACATGTAATCGACGGATGTGCCTGCGTTGATAGGGACGGGTATTTTTGTTCCATCGGTTACCGCACCGTTATACGGGTAGTATGCCCATATTGTTGCCTCGTCCGAAAGGAGATATACCGGACTGGCCTGCGACCAGCCGTTTGTCTCTCTGGTTGACTTGTTGTTTTGGGCATCATAACGCGGATAGGCATCACCCCATCCGGTTGCCTTGTACATGAACAGCCCCAGAGCATCACCCGCCGCCCAGTCCGTTTTGGGGATAAAACCGGCCCTGGTCTCTGTTCCTACGGTTGGCAGGATATTCAGCTGTGCAAGCGTATGTTCCCGGCCTGTTTCGTTTTCAATAAATGTCTCTTCACTGTTACTGCATGAAGCCAGTAAACCTGCGGTCATTACCGCTGAAAGAAAAAATCTTGTTTTCATAAAAAAAAATATTAGTTATAGTTTTATAATTCTGTTTCAGGTATGTCCTCCCAATCCGGAATGACAACCGGCTGGTCTATGGTCAGCTCTTTACCGACATGCAGATTGAGTTCCAATGAAAGTTCCTCACCTTCGAAACCTCTGACGTACGGTGTCAGGTCAACCGTCTGCTCTTCATTGAATGCGGAATCCTCTTCATCCATCTCAACCTTCACTGTCAGTATATTCTCCGCTACGGGACTGAAACCGAATACATACAGGCTTGTACGCCACCGGTTAAAATCCTGTTTGCGTGCAAATATGGTAGTGAGGCTTGCATTCCCTGTCCTTTCACGGGAGACGAGATATCGCCCGGTGGAAATGCCTGAAAGCGTACCCTTCAAAGAAGATAGGGGAACAGTATTACCGGATACATTGATCTGTATGTTCAGACGCTGGACGAATGCCGAGGGGCTGACTTCCACCCTTTTGGTATTTTGATACTCCAGATGTTCGCTGAACATGGCCGAACTGCAGAAGTCCTGTATTCCCGGGATGTAAGCCCCGCCTTCCACTGTATCTGTCTGTACGGTAAGACACGCTTCATGGTAGTTCTGAATATCGCTTACTTTGTAATTTCCTGTATAGAACAGGAAGCGGTATTCACCTTGGGGAATACTCCAGCGAAGGGTATCCTGTGTAAAGGCCGTTTCCGTACCTGAAGGGATATCCGTATGCCCGAGAGGAAACGCAATCATGTGCCGCTGCGCCGGTATGGGCAGCGGCTCCTTGATTCCGCTGAAATCACACCAGGCAACAAGTTCCCCGTTTCTTATGCAGAAATCCTCGTTGAAGTCACAACCACTCAGTGCGGTTACAAGAACCGCGAAGGATGCCAGCTTGTTAATATAGTTCATCTTTATATAAATTATAGGTTACTATCAGTTTGTTAATTTCCGGATCGAGTCTTCCTCTCCATATCTTGGAAGCATCCTGGTCACATGACTTGACATACATTTTGAGGGCGTCTTCCTCTCTTTTCAGGCGGCTGTACAGGATGGCCAGCAGATAGTTCCTGTCCGAAGTGTCCGCCTGTTCCGTCATGATTTCAAGTGCACGCTTGTCATAGCCCAGGGACATCAGGCACACTGCCGTATTGTAGTCATCCGGATAAGATACGTCCAGTATGGCAAGAGCCTGCCGGTATTGTCTGTCTTCTATCATTTTTACTGCCTGCATGTAGGTAGTGTCAATAACCGGCATGACTATCGTATCCTGGAGCATGTTCCGGCGATGAAGATGGAATTTGAACTCCACACCGCGCAGTAACGGATAATGCTTTCCCCGGATACGCATGTAGTCGGCGGGATATTTACGCAGGGCATACTCCCGGTTATCCGGATTGTCCGTCTCTTTCATGATACGCAGAAGATATGCCTTGTTTTCCAGGCTGTCATCTGCCAGTACCAGTTCATGCAGCCGGTTCCAGTCCTCGCCGATCCAACGCGGGCGGAAAAGTGTATCGACTCCTTCGCGGTCATCGCTGCGAAGGGCAAGGTATTTCTTGAGTGCCAGTGCACGTCCCTTTGAAAGGAAAAGGTTCACATCGGCACTGCCCTCGGGAGATGACGTGGCTGTCATACGGATACTGTCGATGAGGAACTCCCCTGTATAATTGATACCATGAATGGTTTCGAACACCTTGTCGATTTCCGCTCTGTTATCCCCGATGTCCTCGGAAAATTCGGTGGCTCCGCTCTTGTAGGTCACATATGCCCGAAGGTTGACTTCATCCTTACGGGTGATGATTTTCTTTTTGTAACGTGGACTGCGGTCCAAAAACTGCACCATGCTTGATATGAAGTAGGTGATTGTATCCGAAGGGGGGAGCTGCGTCTTTGTCTCATCCTTTGAAAGAATCTGCCCATCCAGGGTCAGGTCTATCTTTTTCGTATTTTCCGTAGCCGGAAGTTCCTGCTTATAATAATATACGAAGTTATCGCCTTCCTTGATGACCGTATCCAGGCGTGCCGCTTCATATGGAAAGCGCACATACTTCTCGTACATTTCACCGGCCTGCTCTTTCCTTTTCCGCTTCTCGGCCATCTTCGCATAGTCGGTGAAGCGTCTGGTGATGGAAGCCGAATCCTCCGGTGTTATGTTCCGGGTACGGATCTTATAGTTTCCCTCGGCAAATATTTTCCATTTGGAAGGAATATACTTACCATCCATCTCACGACGCAGCCGGTAAGCCGGAAGATATTCGAGTATTGAGTTATAGCCGGCTATGGCCTGTTTGTTACGCTCCATCCTGTAATTGAACAGTGCAAAACGCGCATTGGCCTTGTCCGGCCAGTCAATCCAGCGTTCTTTGCTGATAACCTCATGTTTCCATGCCTGAAAGTACTCTTCTTCAAGTTCGGCCAGGGCTTTCCTGTAGCCTTTCTCGTCGAATAGTTTCTGAAGGTAGAGACTGTCCGGAATAATGGAGTTCATAAATGCCTGGTAACGCATGTAACCTTTTCTCTGCATCTTGGCAAAGTCAGCCCCGGAAAGAAAAATCCTGTCCAGATACAACGTATCGGCAGACTTGTAGGCTACAGGCGTGAGCTGGACCTGCCATTTGTTGCTGATCAGCTCACCGGGTACTGTGACGATGAAATCCAGGTTGATCTTGCCGTTCCTTTCCGCCACCTGCTTGCTCTTTGCCACGACGGTGATTTCGGAGAGTTCCATCTGGGTAATGTATTCACCCGTAACGCTGTCTTTCGTGGCCTCGGTCACAATATGCTCCTTTCCTTTGTCATCCGTCCATGTTATCTGCCGGGGCAGGCGGAATCCTGTATCTGCGACCGCTTCTTTCATTTGAGGCTGGGAGATGCGTACACGTGCCAGCTTGTGGTCTGTAACACATGAGACAAGCAGTCCCGAGAGCAATGCGTAAGGTATGATACGTCTTGTCTTTCTCATCGGTGGGGAAATTAAAAAAGATAAACCATGTTCAGTGCGGCGCGGGTAGGAAGAAAATGCCAGCCGTAGTCCTTTTCCACAAGGTCACCGCAACGTTTGCACAGGTATTTGTCATATCCCAGCCACACTGCTCCGGCTCCGATCTCCCACTCAAGGTTCCAGCGTCGTCCCAACTGGTATGCCCGGCCGATACTTATACCCACGCCGTAACCTTCACCCTCATAACGGTATTTGCTGCCGAAAAGGTTGCCTACACTGTATGTACCGGCAGTGCCATGCATGCCGATGAACCCTCCCATATAACTCTCAAGCAGCCAGTAACGTACACCGGGCGATGCATAGAAATTGCGGAACTGGCGGTTCTTCGAAAACTTGAAAGGGTTGTACTGAAGCGGCAGATGCAGCGACCACTTGCGGTCCAGTGTCATGGACGCCTCCAGGTTCAGGTTGGCCGTAGCCAGACCGATTATGTTGGTACGCAGCGAATAGGACTGTGCCGATACAGCCAGGCCGCAGGCAAGGAAGCCTGCCAGAAGAAATGCCTTTTTTATCATACCGGCTTCTCCTCCTTTTCCTTGATGACAACCACTTCCCAGGCAGTCAGGGTATTGAACCAACGGTTCTCCCACTGGCGGGCGGTACAATCGAATTTCACATGCACAGTCTGGCCGACCTCGACGGCATACCGGTCAATGTTGGCGTTCATCAGCTGAAGGCACAGGCTCTGCGGCTTGTTTTCTTCTGTCTCGAGAACGAATTCCCGGCTCTTCCATTCATTGCCGGATGTCTTGCCGATCCCATCCCTGATGGGAAGAACGGCGATGATTTTTCCTTGTATTTCCATTTTTATTAATATTGGTTTGATGTGATTCTGTAGATTAAGCGGGGATACGCTTTCATGGTTAAAATCTGAATGCCATTAAAACTTTTATTCCATTTATGAAAGACGCATATCCCGCTTATGCTCTATATTTGTAATGTCATTTATTTCAACTGCCAGATATTTCATAATACAGTTTTATTCATTTCTTTTGTCATTTTCTGAAATATATCATCAATCAATTGTTTAATCTCACAGACATAGCTTCCCATGCTCCATCCTTCCAGCTGACACACCATTAAATCAAATTCTATTTCTTGTAACAGCTTCACTTTAAATCTCTCGCGGGCAAAGACGTTTACCCTTTGACGTACATTACGGTTAATCATCGGGTCTTGTTTGGGCTCTTTGCTCTTGGGCTTCTGCATTTTGCTCGTTGGGTGATTAACCGCTACGTCATTGGCAGGTATGTTGGCCTTCACAAGAACCCTCTTTTGACCCTTCAGGACACTTTTACCGTTTGTAAAGAAATCATATCCGAATAGAGGAGAACCGGTATGTTTGTCAATAGAGAATCCTTCAGGCGGTTCTTCATGAGTTCCCAGTCCATGTATCTATTCATCTCTATACTGTTTATATTCAGCCCCAGCTATCTCCGTTTTTATGAAAATCCAAAATGGCTTTTTGTATCTCTTCATCATTTTTAGGTTCATGGGTATATCTCTCATGGCAATAACAGTATCTACTGCCATAAGAACAGGTATTATAAGTTCTATTCAATTCCTCTCCAACTCTCCAACGTGCATGAGGGTCAGGAATTCTTCCCTCTTGTAACCATTGCCAATGAGTTTTCATTTTCTCCCGGTATTCGGCATTCTGTTTTCTCTTCTCTTCCCGTTTCTTGGCTACATCCCGATATTCCTTCCTTTTGGCAGAGAGGATGGCTTTTGCAGCTTCCTTATCTTCATGTACTTCACAGTCTTTGAAATAGACAGCTTTGGCAGGGTAATAACAATTAGTCCATTGTTCTGTACCTTCCGCCCCCTCATTGGGTATAAAACCCTTTTTAGCCCATTGTAATGCCGTTAATATTTCCATAGTCCATTCCTTTTTCATTTTATGCTATTCAGCCAGTTCAATGCTTTTTGCATATCATTTGTATAGTCAGCACTATAGATATACGTGACTTCATCACCGGCCTTGTATTCCCGGTCATTGTCAGTTTCTCCTACAATAAACTCCATATTTGAAGTACCTAATTTGAACACGCCTATACAATAGGTCGTGCCGTCTCTTTCAGCACTCTTTTTGGTTGCCAAGAGGAAAATTCTTTCTGCATCTGATTTATTCATGGCTCTAATGTTTTGATTACTCTCCTTTCCTCGGGATACGGATATATTTCCTGAAAAGATAACTGCAACTCTTTGACAGGCGTAGCCGGAAGGTCTCCTCACGAGGAAGCACTTCCAATGTTACCGCTATGGGAATATCCTGCCAGGTGATACCGGGAAACATTTCCTTGAACGCTCCCTGGGGAATATGCAGGGCTTCCTTGCCGATCCATATGCCGGTATCCCTTTCAGGCTTGTAAGTGAAAAGATGCCCCGTACCGTCATAGTCCACAGCAAACCAGAATGTATTCCTCATGGCTTACCGTTGCCCGGTTCCTCCCCGGGAAAGATAACAGTTCCTTCTCCCAACAGGCATTTCACTTTCGTAACCGATATGATGCATACCAGCTTGTCCGGTTTACCTTCCACATGGATGTACCATTGAGGTTCGGCATCCTTTCCTGCATCAAAATGCAGGGGTTTGGTACGCGGATATTTGGCATCCAGCTCTTCTATCCGACAGTGAATCTCTTCTTTCAGGTCGTCCAGTGCATTCCGGTCCTTGAGCAGGCAGTCTTTGAATTTCAGGATATACTCCTGGAGTTCACTGCCTTTCCTGTTTACCGACGCATAGGTTTGTATATAATGTATAAAGTACATATTATTATGGTTTTAATGACTTATTCTATCTCTTCACCCCACAAATCCAGATCACTGGGAGCATGCATGGCGGAATAACAGAGCCACACCCAACCCAGTATATATACAGTGGCAAAAACTATCCAGAATACTTTCATAGGCATCCTCCTTTTATTTGCCTGTTCAGACTGATACTCCGGCCGTCACCCATGCCTGAATAATAGGCGGAATAGTCGGTCTGTGTATTTCTTGCCAGGACTTTTTTACATGTCCTGATTTTCTCCAGATACTTGTCGATGAGCGCGCTGTGACAAAGTACCAGAGCGGTATCACGGACTGTTTCCGTCGGAATGTCGTGCATGGCTTCAAATTGTTCTCTCAGCCCGGGTGACACTCCCTCAAGATATGAGCGGATATATTTCTTTTTGTATTTCCCCGTACGATAATAACCCCGCTTTGATGACACGTACTCCAGATGTCTTTTATTCGCCAGCCTGCGGAAGGCGGAACGCAGATAATCATATAGGATGCTTACGGTTGCAACGTTTTCTTCAGTTCCGACGATGATCATGTCTGTGGTTCCTTGATAAATAAGCAGCCGGCAATAGTTATATTGGCACAGGACACGAAGTAGATCACGCTTCCAGTAACTACCGAATGTATCCTTGAAACTGAGCCTGCCGGATGTCTTGATCTGAAACTTCTCCTCTGGCTGCCTGTCATTTAAGTCAAGCAGGGAAAGGTTATACTCCCTCAGAAGCCGGTTAACCAGTATGGCCGCATTGTTCGCTTCGCCTTCCGAGGTTGTCGATTCCTTCAGGCGTATCAGCTTGCGGATACGTTCCATAATTTTATCCGGTATGTCATTGTCCTGTTTCATGCTTGCTTGTTTAATTTTCATCAAAATCCTCCTTCTGTAAATCGTAGCCGGTCAGTACCGCTTCTTTCAATGCCGCTTTAAGGTCATTCGCAAGACCGGATGACAACAGTCTTTCGACAATCTCTTCCGCACACTCTTCAAGGTTCTTCTTTTCTTCTGTACTGAAAGTCACAGTCCCGAACCGGGTGGTGTATTTTTTCCCTTCAATTGTAATATTCTGGGAAAAACTTACGCGGGCGGCATTACACCTGACCGACTCCCTGGCCAGACGGTTTCCGAACCATCCTGCAAAGGCCATGAGATCCGTATAGGAACCGGCTGCCTTATCCATGCAACACTCAAGGTTTTGTCTCATGCCTTCTTCAAACATGGCCCTTGCAAATGTCTCTCCGGAATTGCAGCCTCTGCGTTCTGTTACATCCCGGTATATTTCTTCAAATGTTTTCATTATTCTGTTTTTTTGCTCTTCACATCTCATGCCCGCTTACCGGGCATTTCATTTTCTGCAGGAATTCGTTAAAATCATTGCATGACGGATACAGACGCTCCGACTCATTCACCAATACCGCACCTTTTGGAAGGAACCGTTGCATTTTTCGGAAAGCCTCCCGTCCCGGGCCGTCATTGTCAAGGAAAGCGTGTACTTTCTCATACCTTGAAAGGAAATCTTTCGAACGTTCGACAATGGCCGTGGAGTTGAGCACACATACATCCAGCTTCCTCAGTGCCGGCAGTTCAGGATGGTCCTTTGCATACTGTTTGAAGCTGAGCAGGTCGAAGAAACCTTCGAAAACGGCACAGGAACGGTTGCCTTCTGCAATGCTGGTAATGTCCTTGGCATTGGCACACCCCTTGAACATGCTGTTCCGCAATTCGAACCCCTGATGGTCATTGGCAAATCCAATCGCGTATTTCTCGCGGGGGTTCTTTTCAAAACAGTAGTGAACCTCCACACAATACTTACGGATGACGTCCGCATCGATACCACGCGAGGCCGCATACTCAAGCAGATGGCGGTTTCCCAAGGGAACGGTTCCCAGAATCTTCATCGAACTTCCCGAAAGTGCTTTCTTCTCCCGGACGGAAGTCTGTCCGGAGGTAGCACCGGCCTGTCCTGTAAGACCCATTTCCCCGATACGGCGCATAGCCTCCGGAAAGGAACAGTTCTCAATGCGCATGACCAGGTCTACGGCCCTGCCATGAGTGCCCTCGCCAAAGTCATACCAGCGGTTCTCGTCTTTGAAAACCTTGAAACTCGGCGAGCTGTCACGCCGGAAAGGTGAACTGTACATGTCATATCCCCCGAAGTGCCGGGAAGGATTATGCCCGTAATAGGAGAGAATATCTTCCAACGGTATCAAGTTGGCTTCCTGTGATGTCATGACTTGTTATGTTTGATTGTTCAGTAAAATTCATTCTCTATGCCGACATGGGTACGGCCTGGCGCATACGGCTCAGGATAAACCTTGTGGGGCTTTTAATTCTCCTGTTGCCCCAGGTTTCCTTCAGGACGGAAGCCAGTACTACAGGCGCGGCGGAGGCAAGCTGCATGATCTCCAGCTGGTCTCTTGCGGCGATCCCCAGAAGTTCGAGAGTCTTGCGCATGGAGCGCATCGTCTCAGCCTGTTTCCTTTCACGGTCCGCCTGCCCGTATTCGGCATTGTACTTGGCGATATAGTTGTTTATCAGGGGTTCCAGATAATTGAACGTGGTGAGTTGGAAATGGCTCTGCTCAATCTCCCGGATAGCTGTCTTGACTGGAAAATCCGGATAATATCCTCTCAGGAAATGTACCCACCGGATATTGTTCTCGGATACTCCCATGCTTTTAAGCTTCCTTGAAAGAAAATTCTCCTCATCCGAATTGCCCGAAGGAATGTTTGAGGGGTTTGGGGAGGATATGTTTTCTTTGTTTTTATTTTGTGGTTTATTTTCGCGAAGTATTTCAGCTTTTTCGCGAAGAACCTCATGTGATACTCCTGAAGCCGGTAACGGATGGGTATCGGGAGATTCCGGCCGGGAAGCTTTCTCTTTTTCGGGTAAGACGGAAACGTTGGCTTCCATAGTGGATACCGGTTCTTCCGGGACAGGATATGATGCGGGCACTGTTTCCGGCAAATTTTCCGGTGAATAAAGAAGAAGTTCTCCGGGAATGGCAGGCCTGCGGTGAATGGCTTTACAGATACCGGTATACAGTTCCTGTATGTATTCGCTGGTAAGGATTTGTTTCTCCTGCCAGAGCCTTTTGTCGAACAGTCCCAGGTCTGTACAATAATCGATGATGGCGGCAATACGGCACTCATCCATGCGGGAATAGTCCGCTATGTCGAACAGGCCGTCGGCATCCATCACCATGTAGCATCCTTCCACACGAAAGATCTCATTCACGATGAAATGAAAAACGCCCCAGCCTTCCATTCCGAATTTGTTCTTTAGCCGCTTGACTTTCGGATCATAAAAATGATCGGTTTCAAATCTGAAATAGGTGAAACCTTTTTTTGCTGTTTTTGGCATAAGCTTATTTATTTAAAGTGGATAATTGTCTTATGAATCAACTGACCGCAAGCTCCAGCTCTTCGGATATGTCGGGAAGCCGGGAAAGCATGCAGCAGGTCTTCAGGTAGTTCTGCTGTATGTCCTCCGAAGTAAGTACCCGGTACTTCCTGTACAGTCCGCCGTTGAACAGGCCGACTTGTATGCAACCCTTCACAATCCGGGTTACATCTTCCAAAGAAGTATTCCAGTAAGAAGCGGTTTTCCGGGCTGTATCCTCACACCAGGGAAGGAAATAGTCTCCTTGATGGAGAGCCTCGTTTACAAGATACCGGTAGATGCTGTATCCTCCGAAACCGTACTTACGCATGAGCCGTCTGATTTTCATGTCCGAAAATTGCGAAGTGCTTATCTCATAATAGGGACGTGTAGTGCACTTTCCTTGCAGCGTCTTGGAAAGGGAATGGTTTGTTCCGTCTGTAAAGCTTGGGGTATTCATATATGATAATGTATAATATTGTTGTGTTAAAGGATAGGTACATGAAAATCCGGATTCCGCCATAAACGGCGGAACCTGCTTATCTTGTCAAAAGAATATGGTATTTCTTCCGAATGAATTGCATGTAATTATATACAGTCTTTTCGCAGACTTTTGGAAAGGCCGGATGATGCTCCTTCAAATAGTCATGGACACGACTGCTGGAAATGGAAGGAAAACAGTTGAGAAGGGATACGACTTCCTGCTCATAGGCATGAAGTTTGCATGGACGTATGCTCCGGCATTTCTGGAAAAGTTCTTCTGAACTCAAATGCTGAAGATGCCTGACAGTATCACGAGAGATGCCAAGACGTTGCGCCGTCCTTGTTATGTTAAGACCTCGCGAACGGAGATCATGAACATTATTCCATAATGTGTACTTTTTTGTTAAATTTGCCGCATCCATAATCTATTAGATAGACTTCGTAACTGGGACATTCCAGATTACGAATGTTTGATGCAGCTAAGTTACCGCCCGCATCTAAATTCTATATATAATCTTATTTCAATTCTATCCCTATATATAATTCCATTTCTAAATTCAATTTCTTGCATGCTCTCTCAAATACAGTTCCACATGCTCCACTGTGACGTCTTTCAGCAGCACCCGCTTGTCGGCATCGAGCAGATAGAGACAGGGAACCGCTTTCAGGTCGTAGAGCCGGTGGCGGTTGATGACCTGCGAGGCGTCGCGGGCGTTGAGCATGCAGGGCGGATAAGCCGCCGCACGCCACTGCTCCACGTCCTCATCGGGATAGACGGCAAGGATAACCAGCCGGGGACGACGGGCGGAACCCTCTCCCGTCATACCGGCGAGGTACTCCGAAGCAGCCATGTAATCCTTTACGCGGCGGCAGTCCTCGCAGTCGGGCGAGTTGAAGAACAGCAGGGTATAGCTTGACTTTATCTGCCGGAGGCTGCCGACAGTGCCGTCGGCAAGGGTGTAGGCGAAGTCCGCCGCCACATCGCCCGGACGGTTCTTCAACGCCATGTCCAGCCTGAACTTAGCGCGCGCCTTGTCCGGTTCGCCCAGACGGGACGAAGCGATGATGTGGCGCAGCACAGGGATGTAGTACTCCTCGTTGCGGAAAGGCGAGTTGGGCTCGTAGAGGTATTTCCCCGACAACTTCATGAAGTGGGCGTACATGGCACTGTCCACAGCGGCGGAGTCCATCATGGCCGTAAGGCTGCTCTGCGCTTCCTTCGGCGGAACACGCGAGAGGATGTCCAGAAAATCGGCCAACGCCTGTTCGGTGACTTCCGGACGGGAAATGAGCGCAGTATCGCGGAAGTTGAACCCCTGCCAGTAGTGCGCCGCCAAGTAGGAAGCACGCGCCTCGGAAGTGACGAGCAGCGGGGGGATGTCGGGCAATGTGAATGCCGCTTCGGAGTGCGCCGTACCGCGCTCCGTTTCTGCGGATTGCGAAGCGCATCCGGCAAACAACGGCAGGAGCGACAGCAGCAACAGCACAACGGCGGCAAACCAGCGCAGTGCACGAGGCGTGCGGGAACGGCGGGGGTAGCGGCGGTAATGGCGTAGGGGACTGTATAGGGTCATAGAACCGGGGTTAAAAAGAAAGAAAGAAATTATTTTTTTATTAGTTGTGGTCGCGGACGCAACGAAACGGCATCAGAAAGGGAGGATCATAGGTTCCTTTTTTTATTCCTGCCTTGCCGCTGCTGCCATCATAGCCTAACAGACCATTGATTACCATTTCATCTCCATCATCATCAAACACCATCATATAGGAATATTGTCCCATACCACGAAATTCAGTAGCAAGCCAATAGTGCCAACCTCTGTCTCCGGGATTAGGGGGAAGCTCCTTGGCCTTCCCTCTGAGAAAAGGAGTAAAAGAATACGGGTTCTGTTCCTCCAGCTCTTTCTTTAACATGGACACCAACCAGAAGTCCGCTACTGTAGGCAAGCGCCATCCCCTATTTGTACACGTATTTGCAGCATCCAGCCAATTGTCAGAAAAAGAGTCTGACGTTTCAATCTCAATTCCCTTGCCAACTGCCAGAGCATTACCCCAATGGGCTAAATTTATTTGATTATCGTCCGAACCTTCAGCATAATTTGTTCCGTCTACAGATGTTGTCTTCGGTGGATGATTACCACGATCTCCATTGATAGCCGAAGCATCTATCGAATTACCATACACATCTTGAGCATAATTTGCAGTTGTCATCAGCAGTCCGAGAATTCCTAATATTAACTTCATATATAGTTTCATTTATCTGTTTTTTATTTTATCACAATCCGTTGCTTAAGATCTTAAAGCACCCTCCGATTACTCTAGTCATTATAATCTCCTGACACAATAAGTCCACGTTTGAGTATCCTTGCTAAGAGAGCCATTAAAGTATTCAGCGAATCTGTAATATTGAGTATCAACGTATAAACCGATAGAAAGATAAGAATCGGCTTCTTTTTCAGTAGAAGTCATAAGATTCAAAATACCATGGATATCGTGATCAAGGACTCTGGAAAGAAAGATTAACTTCATTTCATCTATCGATGGTAGATACCAATGGCTCTCCGAAGCATCAATCATTCCATCACCGTTTAAGTCCCTGTTCTTCTCGTGGCAGTATCGTGCCGCAGAAGTCTTGTAAATGGGGTGGTAAATATTCGCAGATGCATCTGGATAATAATAAGGAGCACCGGAAGTCGCTCCTGTATATTTGGGAAGGGGTTGATCCCCAGTCCCATACATCGGACGGTAAGAGTCAAAAGCCGTACCAAAACCTACAACCTCATTGTTCACACGCCGAACATCGGTATATACGGCATTTTCTGTCAGGAATTTACCATTACGGCTTTTATCAGGCCCGTTATAGAGCAACATACCGTAAAAGCCCCATCGCGGATTCCTGGTTCTAAAGTCTAATACCCCCGGATATAAGCTGTAGAGTTCACACTCCTTAATTCTCTCAGTAAAAAACGGTTTTTTGACAGTGCCAAGCGAGCCATCCTCATTTATCATAAGTAATCCGGGGTCATTAACATATTCAGTATAAATATGACCACCACGAATTTGCGTAAAGTGAAAAGTCCTAACTTCCGGCGTATTCGGATCTCCTCCATCTTTGTAGAAAGTCAGTTGTACGCTGGCACCACGATCACCCTTCCTGTTTAGATATTCATCCGCATAAACATACAGCATCTTACTGGTTGCAGTGATTTCCGTAAACGGAATATCCGTTATTTTATAACACATGCGATGGGTGGCATCGGCAAATGCCATGACATCGTCATCCTCCTGCCCTGTGGGAATAGGATTCCAGCCGGTTATTCCTTGCTGCTCCAGCTTTTCCCTCACACTCTTGTGGGGGATATATTTCGCACGTACAAAACTGCCTACCTCGCCCACCTGCTGTTGCCACTCATCATGGGGAGACGCTTGCTTCACCTGATGCCACATCAAGTCCAAAGGAGATATTTTAAGCCATGTGGCATCGAACCCCGGTTCGTTATAAGCTCTGCCGGCATCATCCAAAATTTCCATGGTCATCTTTCCTTTCACCGCATTGATGCGCATGGGAGAAAAATCGGGATGTGCATCGAAGTTTCTCTTTTCAAAATCCACCGAAAAGTCTCCCGTATAATACTCCACATTCGAGTCCACTTTGATGTCATTCAACCCGTTGACCGTTACGGTAAAGGTGTAGTGCTTGCCACGCTCTATGTTGTAGTCGCTATGGTTGTCGGCTCCCAAGTAGATATGCGCCTTTACCTGCTTCGTTTCCCATGTGGTCTTGTGCATGGCCTTAATGACGATGGCAGTGGCACGTGCGGGCTTGAACCAGGCTTTGCCGCGGTGGTCTTGGTCGTCAAAAGCCATCCCTTGATACCTGTCGCCAGGAAGGGACCTGTTCACACGTCCTCCTCTGCGATTTTCAAAGACATAGAGTGTTTGGGAGACTGTTTTCTTCGGTTTGTCCTCCACCTCAAACGGATAGTCCGCATCCGTTGTCAGCCAGTAATCATCTTTGTCGGCGGTAGTGCCGGGCTGGTTGATATCCGTAGCATTCGAAAACAGATAACTGCGGAGTGGAACATTCTCCACGTCCCAGCCTATGAAGATTATCTCTTGGCCGCCAGGGGTTTTGTCCATCACCTTCAGCGTCACTTTGGCGGCAATGAAATGAAGCTGAACCGGAGTGCCGTAGGTGCTGTTGCCCGGAGCGAAGGTCACGTTCTCCTGCTTTCCCGTCATCATCAGGGGGTGCGTGGTGTTCATGCCGAAGTCCAGCTGGGTGGCGGTTGTCACAATGCCTTCCACCTCCGGCAGAGAAGCGGCGGACTGCAACTTGGCCTCTATCTCCGCATTGCTGACGTTGGCAATGAAAAAGAGCGTGTAGTTGCTACCCGAATAGCTGTCTATTGTAAATTTAGAACCGGAACTTACATACTTACCGTTGCTCACCACCGAGCCGTCTGCCCGGAACACCATCACCCGCAAATTCTCAATCTTGTTCTCCTGTTCGGGAGTCAGGGCGCGGGTGGAAGAACCGCTGCTCATGGTCGGCACAATCAGGTTGAGCTCTATTCGTGCAGGCTCTCCTTCTGCCACAGAGCCTGCACCCGGAAACTCCTCGCGGACGCATCCCGCCAGAAGCAAGGCGGAGAGAAGCAGCGCATGAAGGAAAGGTATCGTATTTCTTATCTTTCTCATTTTATATCTCTGTATTTTTTTAGTGTATCTTATTGTTCTGTCTTATCATTCTTGTCCTGCCCTCAGGGTTAGAACTCTTTCCATATCTCCTGTTTGCCCCAGTCGGTGACTTTGACTTCTACGCTGATAGCACCGTCGAAGTCGACAAGCACGTTGAGCAGGCGGCCTTCTGACACGCGCAGGGGTTTGCCGTTGCTGTCGGAAATGACGGTTGTCCGGAGCACGCCCCGGTGGTAGATGTCTATGCGGAGCTCCTCCTCGGTGGGCAGGATGTTGAAAACGGAGGAGACGAAATCTCCCCGGTCGTTGAACGAGGCTTCGGGGCGGTAGCTCACATCGGTGCCGTTGGGCAGGCCGTAGAAGTCGAGCATGTTGCCCGTCTTGCGCAGGATGTAGTGGAAATCGCCGTCGGAGCTTCCCACGTACTCCTTGAGGTGGCGCGCCGTAACGGCTACGCCGGAGACCTTGCGCCGCAGGGGAAGTTCCTTGTCGGAGAGGGTGCCGGTGGCGGAGAGCGCATCGGCGGAGGTCTGTATATCTATGGTGCCGTAGAAGAGGTCGTCGGGCGAGCCTGCTACGGGGTAGGTTATCCGAGTTTGGGGTTGGTGGATGAGCGATACGAAGGCCGTCTCCAAGTGGTCGCCCTGCCGCAGTGCGGGCAGCGTCTGGCTGCCTTGCCGGCCGTTGCCCCATGCCACCAGTTTCAGGACGTCGTGTCCGGGATAGTCCAGCGTGACAAGTTCCGAAAGGGAGGTGTGGAGGGTGTCGAGCAAGTTTTTGTCTTTGTCGAAAACATAGAGCGTGATGTCCTTTATAGTCTCGCTGCCAAGCGTGCCGCCGTCGGCGTCGAAGGCCTTTACCTGCAAGGTAAGTCCGGAGACGTGGGGAGAAGGACAGCCCGAAAGGTCGTCCTTGATGCAGCTTGCAGATACAAATGCCATAAGAAACAATACAGGCAGTATTTGCAAGCAGTTACGGAATTTGTTCTTCTGCATGATTGGGTGGGTGTATTGATAGTGAAACGAAAATATTGTAATATGAAAGGCGGGAGCGGGAGGCGTCCCGCCTTTCTGCACATTCTTGTTAGAGATAAAAATAACTTCTACGGATATTTTTAGTTAAACTCTTTGTCGACGGGTTGGGTAACCCATTGAGCAGCAGTCACAGTCACTTCTATGGAAGAAGAGACAACAGGTTCTTCCGGATCGGTAGTACCACCGCCGCCACCGGCTGCTACATCGCCATTCAGGGTAACAGTCACTGTATAGGACTTGCCCGGTTCGATGGTGTGGCGTGCATCGGTGTTTGTAAACAGAATGGGATAGAAGATAGGAGAAGAAGTACCGCCCACAGTCTTTGTTGACTTGATGGCAAGGATGGTGGGTTGAGTCGTACCGTCGTTGCCGAAAGTGTAGAAGTGGTTGAAAACAGTGCTACCTGCATTGATTGTGAAATCACCCGGACTCACTGCATCGGACAGAGCCGTAGATGTTGTTACACCCGAATCAAAGGCACCAGTATATTGGTTAAATCCTGTATAGAATTCGTTTTGGGTAACCTTTTCTGCGGCACTTCCGAAGAAGCGTCCCTTCTTACCTGCAAACAGCAATACAGCTGCGTCGTCTGTAATCGTAATAGTACCACCGGTCATATTCTTACGATTATCCTTAACAATAAGCTGTATTTTTGCCGCTACGAAGCTTAAGGATACAGTAACCTGAGCGTTAGTACCACCGTTAAATTTAACTTCACTCTCTCCCGACATCCAAAGGTTGGTTTTCGTCTGAGTTGAAGCATTATCAGTATTATCCATCAGGCTACCTGTCACCGCCAACAAGTCGGTTTCCGTCTTAACGGTTGCAAAAAGGCCGCCAGCCAGTGCGCCCGTATTGGCCACCACATACGCTTTCTTTGCGGCAGTAGTACCAGTTGTGATTGTAGCAGCTGCATTGGAACTACCCTCATAAGGAGCACAGTCCAAAGCGCCACCTTCGCGGAACAGGAACACAAGATAGTTATTAATCACAGCATCTTCTGTATCGGTAGCCGGTCCCGCAGCTCTTGATTGCGCCTGATTATCTCCATCGCCTTTAAGCTTGATGGTAAGTACCGCCTGCTCGCCCGGAACATTGTTTCCTAAATTCTCTACTTCATCGTTAGTGCACGAGAACATCGTGAAGGCTGCAAGAGCCACTGCTAAAAATTTAATCTTCTTCATTGTTTTTTAATCTTAAAAATTAGTAGTTAAATGATTATTGTTATTGTATATAATACCTATTGAAAACTCTTTTTATCCTGTCTTTCTATTCTGCCGGAACCTGTTCCGCTTCGGAAAACCTGTCTTGCTTTATCTGCTTCTATTCAGCAGTTCTTCCAGTTGTTTCAGGTTCTCGGCAGCTTGGGGGTCACCGGCGGCCACCGCCTTTTGGAACAAGGTGCGGGCCTTTTCCGTATCGCCGTTCATCATGTGGCACACGCCCCGCAGGTTGTCCGCCCGGAAGTGGGTGTTGCCTTGAAGCGTGTGCAACGCTTGGGCGTACTGTTCGGCTTGCAGCAGGTCGATGGCTTTGTTGAGCGACAGGAGTTCGGGATCGGGCTGCGCCTCGTAGAACACCTTGATGTATCCCGCGTTGCGGAGCTTCGGGAAGAAGTGCTGCTTCATATAGTGATAGGGCTTGCCCCCGTTGAGCTTCATGAGAAGTCCCAAGCGACCCACTTTCTTCTTGGCATCCCACACCGGAGCGGTGTCGATGATGTGCAGCACCTGCTGCCGGGAGTCCATGTCGCTGTCTGCAACGAGCCTGCGCAGAAATCTCCACGACTCTTGGTCGTTTTTCACCTCGAAATAGGAAGGTGAGAGCCGGGTGCGGCTCGTGATGTAATCCACCAACACCTGCGCCCGGTTGGCGGCAATGCGGGCGTTCAGCTCGGCAGAACCGTCGGGCGAGGCCGAACCTACTACCAATATCTTGGCGATACGGGAGTTTTTGTCTTCGGCTATCTTGTCGAGAACGGAGAGCAGATGTTCCAGATTGGCGCGGTTGTTCTCGAACTCCGGAACCACCCGTACGCTACCCACAGGGAAGTAGACCACCAGAGTGGCTTCGTCTTTATAACGGTCGATGTCCTCCTTTGTGCCCACGCTGCCTGTCCACACACCCAAGAACTTGTTTTCCTGCGCCAGTTGCTCCACAACGGGTATCACAGGCTCCGACCGGGGCACTACGGGAACAAACAGCTCGGCAG
This sequence comes from Bacteroides eggerthii, assembly GCF_025146565.1. Lineage (NCBI taxonomy): Bacteria > Pseudomonadati > Bacteroidota > Bacteroidia > Bacteroidales > Bacteroidaceae > Bacteroides > Bacteroides eggerthii. The sequence goes on from NZ_CP102258.1 coordinate 3,820,381, forward strand.
GGGTGGCAAGCATCGCATTGTCCAGCAACCGCAGGGACTGCAATGTCTCTTTGCTGCAACAGCCCTCGCTCTGCGCTTCCAAATGGAGGGAGGCGCCTTCCATCCAGTCGTTGTAGGGGAGCGTATAGGTGTAGAGCAGTTCTTCGCCTGCCTTGTTGTAGACAGGAGCAACCGCCTGCGTCTTTTTCATGCCGCCCTCGCGCCACTCCACTATCTGCGCCCGGCGGCTGCCGTAGTTCAACTTCGGAAGGCATGCTTCCTGCCCGCCCTTGCCACGCAACAACGGGGTAACTTTCAACACATAATCTCTGCCCAGCCCGCCTACATTCAGCCTGAACGAAACGCGCACGCAGTCTTCACTGCGAACCATCTTTACATCGTCCGCCGATAAACGCACCTGCTCCTTAGCCGACAGGCCAACCGCCTGCATCAGCAGCAAGCCACATAATAGCACACTACACTTCATATCTTTATTTCTTCTTTCGTTACTTTATAATATAGATAAGGGAAACGGCAGCCTTAGTAGGGCCGAAATAGTTCTTATTCCCACTGCCCAGCTTGTCACCGCACGTCTTGCACTCGAAACGGTCGTAGCTGAAATGCACATAGCCCAGTCCGAGGGTAGCTTCCAAATTCCAGCGCTTGCCCAGCACCCAACTGTAACCGTAGCCCACTCCTGCTCCCGCCAGCCAGCCCTGATAGCGCTTACTGCCCAATCCCGACGCGGAGGGCTTTATGCCGAAAGGAAGCATACCGCCGTAGTTGTATTCGCCTCCAAACAAGTGGGCTTCCCAGAAATGTCCGGCGAAACGGCTGCATGTCCAATAACGAACTCCGGGCTGAAGCATCCAGAGCTTCATTTTCTTATTATCAGAAAAAGTCCACGCATTATAGTTGCCGGACACCTCCAACGTCCAGCGAGGAGACAACCCATATTCTACTCCCAAGTTTATCGTAGAAGTTGCATCGTACAACAGATTACTCTTCACCGCAAACTCTTGAGCCGAAGCCGTTCCGGATAAGAGCGCAAACAAGGTAATCATGAAAATCGTCACTTTTTTTAGCATAGTCTCTTATTTTATTATTCGTTGTATTTCAACTATTTATTTACGTTAATTTCCCTTTCTCGGCTTTCACATTTTTCATCTGTCTGAATAACACAGATGAGATACATATATAGTATTGATAATTAATGATTTACGCAGATAAAAAGATTCAATGTTTTTTCACTGTACCATTTCTTTCTATTATAGATGTGGATAATACGCTATGTATGAATGACATAAGGCACAGCTTTTCTGAAACATAAACTGAAACATTGGGCATGAAATGCCTGAATTAATAACTTTAAATTGAGTATACAAAATGGAACTGAACTACATTAAAGAGCACACATCGTGTGTAAACTACAAGACAGAAGAGTACAGCGGCTTTTCATTAGGACAAGCCCTGACAGGAGAAAATTTCGACAATCAGGAGCAGGAGATAAAAGCCAACCACCTGATATTTATATTGTCTGGAGAGGTCGAAATTACCAAAGATGAAAATGAAAAAGCAAGGGTGCATGCAAATGAATTTGTGTTTATCCCTATCTCGTCCCACTATGTCGGAAAGGTTATCCTTCCGGGAAGATACATCAACCTTACTTTTTTCCATAACAACATTTCCTTATGTGATAAACACATGTTAAGCAGCTATTTAAAAGAAGAATCAGATGTACCTTTGTACTTCGAGGCACTCCCCATAAAGGAGCCGTTGAACTTGTTTCTTGGTCTGCTGGAAACTTATCTTCAGGCAGGTGTGAGTTGCAAACATCTGCATGAAATTAAAGAACGGGAACTGTTCATTATCTTTAGGACAACCTATACAAAAAGAGAAATGATCAGACTGTTCCATCCCATAATGGGAAAGGAGTTTGACTTCAAAATAGCGGTATTGCAACACAAAGACCAAGTGTACAGCAAAAAGGAACTGGCGCAGTTATTGGGAATGAGCAACTCCGACTTGCAACGAAAGTTCATACAGGAATTTGGAGAACCTGTTTCTGTCTGGTTACAGAAACAAAAAAACCAGAAAATACTGTCAAGGTTAAGTTATGATTCAATTTCTATCAAAGAAATTGCGCATGAGTTTGGCTTCTTGTCAGCATCCAGTTTTAATAAGTATTGCAAATGCAATTTTGGTTACAATCCCACTGAATTAAAAAAACAGATAAAAGAAAGACGAATAGAATCATCTGTTTTTCAATGTATTAAATAATAGGTAAAGCGATTGGTTTATTTGGACAACTAATTTATTTTGAATAGTCCATATCTTTGCAGCATCAAAAAAAGCAACATTCTACGAGTATATGAACTCACTGAATAGTACGTTTTTTTTGATGCTCTTTTTATTTTTTCATCTGTGTTATTCAGACAGATGAAATTCCACCTCCCTGAACTACTGCAAAAACGCAACAGGAAAACGCAATCCGCTCACGTAGAAAACAGCCGTCCCCTGTAATATCTCTGCCCGTTCTTGGCATCTCTCTTTTATCTTCTCGCATAAGCGCGTCACTTCGTACAAAGATATACTAATAATTCATTCCGAAATTCCAAAGTGGAATAATATTTCCATATCCGGTCTCAATATCATCTTTTATAACATATCCCTCTTGTGCTTTGGCAATCTGCTGTTGTCCTTTGCTCTTTCCGCCAATTTCGAATGTCCGCTCTCCAATTTGAAAATCAGAGACTTTGGAATATATAATATCCTGTTTCACCCGCATCTGGTTATAAAAGAATGTTTCGCGTATATTACCGATATTAGAATTCTCTCCCCCTAATATATAAATAAGGTTGGTATTATCCAGGTATATTTTTTCCACTTTACCCAGACCTCTGATCCCTCCGGTTGCATCCCGGACTTGTGCTATCATACCGGCTTTCTCTATATAGAGCAAATAGTCGCTCAAGTAATTGCGGCTTACTCCTATAATATCAGCAAGCTTTTGCATGACAGGTTTAAATGGAACACTTTTTGAAATAATCATCAATAACTGTTTCAGCTTTCGTCCTGTCGACACATTCATATTTGCGTATTGGGGTATGTCATTCTCCATAGTCTGATTGATTACTTGATTCAACTCTATTTCAAAAGTGACATCTTTGCCGAATGGATAATAGCCATATTGGAGATATTTGGAAAATAATGGAAGTGGATGCGCTATCCCCGGAATCTCAACTTTATGTTCCAATATCTCTTCCAAGGTGTAGACCGGTACATGAATTTGGTGGAACATGCTTAAATATTCCCTGAAAGACAGTCCTTGCATTTCATAGATTGGCGCACGTCTGCTCAAGTCTGCCGTTCCTTTATAAATATCCAGAATAGAGGAGCCTGTGAAAAGTATTTGCATATCCGGATAAGAATCGAATATCTGCTTCAATTCACGAGACCAATTAGGGTATTTGTGTATTTCGTCAATGAATAAATGTCTGCCACCCTGTTTATTGAACTTGTCTGCTAAGTCAATCAGGGAATTATCGGCAAAATACATATTATCTGCTGAAACATACAATGTCTCTTTCGGATTCAAGCTCTGCTTGATATGTTGCAGGAACATGGTGGTTTTGCCTACTCCGCGTGGCCCTACAAGTCCGAGCATATGGCTATCCCAGTTTATTTCAGCATACTTATACCGGATGAAATCGGTACTTGTCGCTTTAAGGAGCTTATTGAAATTCTCGTATAGTCTATCCATGATTAGCATATATTTATATGCAAATATACATTAATTGCACAACAAAAGTGCAGAAAACTGCAAAATTCTGCACTTTTATAGTGCAATCTGTGGAGCAAATCAAATAAAACGGATTATGCTTTCATCTGTGTTGCTCAGACAGATGAAATTCCACCTCCTTTTTTTATGCAATTGCCTACTGCCGCGGCAACGCTTTCATTAACCCTGTTCACAGCATCAACGGGAAACGACGCCAAATAGATCTGTGTCGTTTTCTCGGACGTATGCCCCAGCCCTTCGCTGATGAGGGAAATCGGTATTCCCTCATTCTTTGCTATGGTGGCCCAAGAATGGCGGGCCACATAGGTGGTGAGCGGAAGGTCTATGTGCAACAGTCTCCCAAGCTGCTTGAGGTAACGGTTTATCATCCCCAAAGCATAGCGATACTGCGTATAAACGGATCTTGAAGAACCGGAGTCGATATAAGGAAAAATATACGGGCTGTCCGTCCGGTATTTTTCGATAATCTTTTGCAAATCAGGCAACAGCCCCACCTGCAACCGTTGCCCGGTTTTGCTGCGTGCATAAAAGATCGTATCCTTTACCACCCAATCATTCCTAAGATGAATGACATCCACAAACGACATGCCGCGACAATAGAAACTGAACATAAACAAATCCCGCGCCTGCTCCAACCGGGGATGCCGCCTGAGATTGACCGAAGCAATGAGTGCTATTTCCTCCTTGCTCAAAGCCCGTTTCACCGTCTCCCGCCTGCGAATGTCCAAATCGGCAAACGGATTGTCCTTGCCAACCTTCACCCCCTGCTTGCGTGCCTTGTTGCAAATCGCCCTGAAATTGCTGAGGTACATGTGGACAGTGTTCTCCGCAACCCCTCGCGCACGCAAATAGTGCATGTAGTCCGTAATGAAAACATAGTCCACATCCTTGAACTTTATCTTCCGCGGACTGCAAAAACGCAACAGAGAACGCAACCCGCTCATATAAGCATCTGCTGTTCCCAGCTTCCCTTCCTCTCTCAAAGAGTCTATATATTGCAAAATGAACTTTTCCACATACTGGTCGTGCCGTTCCTTGTGATGTCTCTGCATCAGACGCTCCAAACCAAACCCCGGCTCCGTCCTCTCCAAAAAAAGAAAAGACTTCACAATCCCCTCCTTCTCCTCCATAATAAGACGATTGATGCTGCCGGGATCTCTACGCTTCAAAATCCCCTCCGGAGAATACACCACCCGTTCCCCATCCACCCGATAGTTGGACCGATGAACCTGCCTGCCCAACGAATATTCCTTCTTCTTGCGACAATACAGCACACGAATCGCAAGAGAGTAAATTTCATCACCACTTGCCTTACAAGGATTTAATATAACATGAATACTCAATTTCTTCTTTTTGTTTCGCAGGTCCATTTACCGATTACACATTCTACTTCTCCGTAAAAGTACACATTTTGAACTTAAACATAGAATTTGTTATAAAAATAATAGATGAAAAATCGACTTATCAACAAACCGCAAATCATATTTGTTTAAATACCAAATCTTTATCCGGCAAATATATAACATCATAAATCAAACCCCGAAAAGACGGATGCTGTTACATTTCCATATCGTCCAAAGACAGCCCTTTTTGTATCAAACTGTATTTTGAGAACTCCTTGGGCAAGTTTGCCATTTTCTGCGCCAAGAGTGTGTAATTTATCTTATCCGGATTACGCTTGACTTCTGCAACCAAACCTTTTTTCTCAAAATCATTCAGAGCTATCAAGTCTATCTCGTTCTCCCCCTTACTATCCCAATAGTTACCCACAAGGGTCACATTGGTGGTTTCGGCTACCCTGTCCCTGAAATACTTCTCCAACATTCCACCGCTGTATTGCACATAGTGACTTTTAATATATGTATTCAATTCAGCATATTTCTCCAATTCGATAGCAGACTGATGAGGATAGATGAAACGGAACCAGAAATTCAGGAAATTATCTGCAATGTACCAACGCAGGTTTCTCGTACCCGGCTTGGACAACAACGGAAGTCTGCGCTGAATCAACGAATAACCTTCACTGAGATTATTGAGATAGGGGCCGCTGTTTTTTCCGATAATGCCGTCTATCTCTCCTTGCCGGGTATACCCCGACGCAATGAGCTGCAAGATAGAAAAATAAGTGCTATAATCACGTCCGAATTCTTGTACCAGCATATCCCGCCCTTCAGTCAGCAAAGGGGAGTCGGGCTGCGTCACAAAATCTATCATCGTCTCCAAAGTCACCGCCCCGGCATCCATCAACAAAGTGACATATTTAGCCACTCCGCCTGTCAGCGTGTACAGGCACAGCAAATCATCCGGAGTGTAGGCAGGATTATAATCACGTAAAATCTCTATGAGCACAGACGTCTTAAACGGTTTCAACACAAATTTAGACGTCAACCGTCCGAACAAAGGTTCTTTGTGGTCCTCAAAAATGTGCTTCATCAAAGAATAGATAGAACCGCAAACAATGAAGTTGATTTTCGCCAAAGGTGAATACCGATCCCACATATTCTGTATATCACTAAAGATAGACGGATTCACACGATCAAAATCCTGAAATTCATCAATGATAAGTGTGAAGTGCTCACTTGCCGCATGCTGCATCAACAGCTCGAACAAGTCCCGGAACCGGGTAGGCGTGCCATAGATAGGAATGGAAAGCGTGTCCGTTATCTCTCTTTTAAAAGCATCGCACAACAATACTTCACTGGTACGCGAAACAAACAGGTAAATGTATTTTTTCCCTTCGAGCGCCTTTCTCAGCAAAGTAGTTTTTCCTACACGCCTACGCCCCATTATAGCTGTAAAGCAAGCGGTTGAACGTGACCTTTCTTCCGTCTGACGGATTAATTTCATCTCATCTTCCCTGTTGTAGAACTTCATAATTACCTTTGTTTTATCATTAATTAAACAGCGGTTAATTTAATGGCGGTTAAATTAATCGCCATTAAATTAATGCAAAGATAATCATTTTTTCCACTCTCTTATCCGATTTATTGAAATTATGCCGCAGAACAGGAATTAACAATGCAGCAAATATTTAGGGCATATCATGTGACAAAAACGAAAAACCTTGCGACAGATAGGGAAAATATCAACCTAATTATTTATCTTTGTTAGCTTAAAAAAGTTAGCATACCAAAAACAATAAGACAATGAAAGATTTCTTGAAATTTACGCTCGCCACCGTAACGGGAATTATCGTATCGAGCGTCGTTCTGTTTTTCATCAGTATTCTCGTAGTTTTCAGTATGGTATCCTCCTCGGAGTCGGAAACGCAAGTGCGCAAGAACTCCGTTATGATGCTGGATCTGAACGGTACACTGGCCGAACGCAGTCAGGAAAACCCGTTAGACATCCTCATGAAAGACGATTATAAGACTTATGGTCTGGATGATGTTCTCTCTTCTATCAGGAAAGCCAAAGAAAACGAAAACATCAAAGGCATTTATATTCAGGCCAATTCTCTGAGCGCAGGCTACGCCTCCCTTGAAGAAATTCGCCACGCACTGAAAGACTTCAAGGAATCGGGCAAATTCATCGTAGCCTACGGCGACTCCTACACACAAAGCCTCTACTACCTGTCCAGCATAGCGGACAAAGTGATGCTGAACCCGCAAGGTATGCTCGAATGGCGGGGATTGGCAGCCAACCCGATGTTCTTCAAAGACCTGCTGGAAAAGATCGGCGTGGAAATGCAAGTGTTCAAAGTGGGTACATACAAATCGGCAGTTGAACCATTCATCGCTACCGAAATGAGCCCTGCCAACCGCGAGCAGGTGAACGTCTACCTGTCGTCCGTTTGGGGACAGATTACGGGCGACATTGCCGAATCGCGCAACCTCTCCGTAGAAGCCCTGAACAAAGAGGCCGACCGCATGCTGATGTTCTATCCCGCAGAGGAGAGCGTGAAAAACGGATTGGTAGACACCCTGATCTATAAAAACGATGTACGCGACTACCTGAAAACCCTTGTAGGCATCGACAAGGACGACGACATGCCGGTGCTGGGCATTCAGGACATGGTAAACGTGAAAAAGAACGTACCCAAAGACAAGAGCGGAAACGTGATTGCCGTATATTATGCATACGGTGAAATTGACGGCGGTTCGTCGGCTTCTACCGAAGAGGGCATCAACTCCGAAAAGGTTATCAGAGACCTGCGCAAGTTGAAAGATGATGAAAATGTGAAAGCCGTAGTGCTGCGCGTCAACTCCCCGGGTGGAAGCGCCTACGGTTCCGAACAGATATGGTATGCCGTAGAACAACTGAAGAAAGAGAAACCGGTAATCGTGTCCATGGGCGACTATGCAGCATCCGGCGGCTACTACATTGCCTGCAATGCCGACACCATCGTTGCCGAACCCACCACTCTGACCGGCTCTATCGGCATCTTTGGCATGATGCCCAACGCCAAAGGACTGACAGAGAAACTCGGCCTGAACTTCGACGTCGTAAAAACCAACCCTTATGCCGACTTCGGCAACCTCACCCGACCGATGAACGACGGTGAAAAAGGACTGATGCAAATGTACGTCAACAACGGCTACAAACTCTTCCTGACCCGCTGCTCCGATGGACGCGGCATCAGCATGGAAGAGCTTGACAAAATTGCACAAGGCCGGGTGTGGACAGGGAGTACCGCCAAAGAGCTGGGCTTGGTGGACGAACTGGGCGGTCTGGACAAGGCTCTGGAAATCGCCGTTGCCAAAGCTGGCGTGGATGCCTATACCGTAATGAACTATCCCAAAAAAGAGGGCTTCTTGGAGAGCCTGATGAATACGAATCCCGGAAATTACATCAAGGCTCGCATGCTGAACGGAAAAATAAGCGATGTATATCGTCAGTTCGGCATCATCGAAAACTTCGACAAGATAGACCGTATACAGGCACGTGTGCCGTTTGAACTGAACATACAATAATTCTAAATGAGAGATGCATCCGTAAAAATACATCATTGGCTATATCCCCTCTCCTGGCTCTACGGGATAGGGGTGTGCTTGCGAAACAAACTCTTTGACTGGGGCTGGCTCCGGTCGAAGAGTTTTGACATTCCTGTGATATGTGTGGGCAACCTTGCCGTAGGCGGAACAGGAAAGACACCGCATACGGAATATCTGATAAGATTATTGCAGAACGAAGGCATAAACGTGGCTGCATTGAGCCGCGGCTACAAACGGAAAAGCAAGGGTTACATACTGGCAACCGCCGAAAGCAGCGCAGGGAAGATCGGTGACGAACCGTATCAGATAAAAAGCAAATTCCCGGACATACGGGTAGCAGTGGATGAAGACCGCTGTCATGGCATCGAACAATTGCTGAAACTGAAGAACCCCGCTGTGGATGCTGTGCTACTGGATGATGCCTTCCAACACCGTCGTGTGAAAGCAGGTCTGAACATTCTGCTGACAGACTTCCACCGACTGCTATGCGATGATGTCCTGCTCCCTGCAGGAAGACTTCGCGAACCCGCCGGAGGGAAGAACCGCGCACAAATAGTCATCGTCACGAAGTGTCCGGACAATATCAAGCCGATAGATTTCAATATCATCACCAAACGGCTGCATCTATATCCGTACCAGCAACTGTATTTCTCCAAATTCCGCTACGGATCGTTGATACCGCTATTCCCGGAGATAGGGAAAGGGACTGTTTGTACCGGCAACGAACAAGTGCTTCTCGTTACGGGCATCGCCTCTCCCGCCCCATTGGTGGAAGAAGTGAAATCGCATACTCCAAACGTCAGCCTGCTGGCTTTCGGCGACCACCACGACTTCAGCACGAAAGACCTGCAATTCATCGAAGAACGGTTCTTACAGCTGGAAAAAGACAAAAGGATGATTATCACAACAGAAAAGGATGCCACCCGGCTGAAAAATCACCCGGCCCTGAGCGAAACACTGAAACCGTATATATACGTGCTTCCTATCAAGATAGAGCTTTTGCAAAATCAACAATATATATTTAACCAAAACATTATTGGCTATGTTAGAACGTATTCAAGAAACCGCAGCTTATCTGAAAGGTAAGATGCACACACATCCTGAGACGGCAATTATCCTCGGAACCGGACTTGGCAGCCTGGCAGGCGAGATCACCGAGAAGTACGAAATAAAATATGAGGATATCCCCAACTTCCCCGTATCTACGGTAGAGGGGCACAGCGGCAAACTGATTTTCGGCAAGCTGGGCAACAAGGATATTCTGGCGATGCAGGGCCGCTTCCACTTCTACGAAGGCTATTCCATGAAAGAAGTTACATTCCCGGTACGTGTGATGCGCGAACTGGGCATTAAAACCTTGTTCGTGTCCAACGCCAGCGGCGGTACAAATCCGGACTTCGAAATTGGCGACCTGATGATCATCACCGACCACATCAACTACTTCCCCGAACATCCGCTGCGGGGCAAGAATATCCCATACGGCCCGCGCTTCCCGGACATGAGTGAAGCATACAACAAAGAACTGATTCGCAAAGCAGATGCGATTGCAGCCGAAAAAGGGATTAAAGTTCAGCATGGAGTGTACATCGGCACGCAAGGCCCCACGTTTGAAACTCCGGCGGAATACAAGCTGTTCCGTATTCTGGGAGCAGATGCGGTAGGTATGTCCACCGTCCCCGAAGTTATCGTTGCCAATCATTGCGGCATCAAAGTGTTTGGAGTATCAGTCATCACCGACCTCGGCGTGGAAGGCAAAATCGTAGAAGTATCCCACGAAGAAGTGCAGAAAGCCGCAGATGCCGCACAGCCGAAGATGACAGAAATCATGAGAGAGTTGATTAACAGAGCGTAAACGCCCCCGGCTCCCCTAAAGGGGTTAAAACAAGATATCTGAATGAGAACAGAAATAGCAACCCTCGGTGAATTCGGCCTTATCCGCCACCTCACCGAAGGTATCGAACTAAAGAATAAATCCAGTCAATACGGCGTAGGCGATGATGCCGCCGTCCTCTCCTACCCTGCGGACAAAGAGGTGCTGGTCACCACTGATCTACTGTTGGAAGGCATACACTTCGACCTGACATACGTACCCCTCAAACACTTGGGATACAAATCGGCCGTAGTCAACTTCTCCGACATCTACGCCATGAACGGAACTCCCCGTCAAATCACCGTTTCCCTGGGCTTATCCAAGCGCTTCAGCGTAGAGGAAATGGAAGAATTGTATGCCGGCATACGCCTTGCCTGTGAGGAATATGGGGTGGATATTGTAGGCGGCGATACGTCTTCCTCCTATACGGGACTCACCATCAGTATCACCTGCATCGGTGAAGGCGAAAAGGGCAAAGTGGTTTATCGCAACGGCGCCAAAGACACCGACCTTATCTGCGTCTCCGGCGATCTGGGCGCCGCCTACATGGGACTGCAATTGCTGGAACGTGAAAAGAGCGTGCTCAAAGGCGGCGACAAAGATCTGCAACCCGATTTTGCTGGCAAAGAGTATCTGTTGGAACGGCAACTGAAACCGGAAGCCCGCCGTGACATCATCCGGAAATTGGCAAAAGAAGGTGTGCAGCCCACCGCCATGATGGACATCTCCGACGGCCTGTCTTCCGAATTGCTGCATATCTGCACGCAAAGCAAAGCAGGCTGCCGCATCTACGAGGAGCATATCCCCATCGACTACCAGACAGCCGTTATGGCAGAGGAGTTCAATATGAACCTAACGACCTGCGCCCTCAACGGCGGCGAGGATTATGAGCTTTTGTTCACCGTCCCCATTGCCGACCACGAGAAAGTGTCCGAAATGGAAGGCATCAAGCTGATAGGCCATATCACGAAACCGGAGTTGGGCTGTGCCCTAATCACCCGCGACGGTCAGGAATTTGAACTGAAAGCACAAGGCTGGAACCCACTGAAAGAGGACTCTTCCACTCCCGAAGAAACGGAATAGGCCGAAACTCCCGGACGAAAGCAGAAAGGAAAAAGCTGAAAAGCCGGATGCTTATCAACTTTTTTGTATTTTCTATAAAAATATAGGCACTGATAATTAGCCACATAGCCAATTATCAGTGTTTTTTATTTCCTAACCTCTTGCATAGTCCAAAACTTTCACTACCTTTGCAACCGCAAAAGAGATAGAAATGGTGCCATAGCTCAGTTGGTAGAGCAAAGGACTGAAAATCCTTGTGTCCCCGGTTCGATTCCTGGTGGCACCACCAAAGAAAGTACATAAATGCTTTTCACACATGAAAACCCTTGAATTAGAGATAGTTCAAGGGTTCTTTTTTTACCCTCACTACGCATTCCGCTACATATTTGTGAAGTTGGATTTTGCCAATTCAGTGGCTTTTTTTAAGGCTTTTGAAAAAGCCATAAATATGCACCATACTTCATTGTTTTTCAGCTGTTTGACAATTCCAATCTCCGGTGTGAAAAAGTAATTTTGCACACATGACCGGATGAAGTCGAAAAAGTGAAAGAAATTTAAAAATTCGGTATTTCCCATCAGGATAAAAAAAAGGAATCGAACCCGGGATACAAAAGGCAATTCGAACCTGAGAAAAATGGGATTTTTATGGCTTTTCCACAAGTCCCTCAAAAAAGCCACCGAATTTAACATTTCGCTCCACGTCCTCATGCCATCCGGTTTTGACGAAACAATTGAATGTAACACCTCAAAAAACAAAAGTGATGAAACAAGGAACAATGAACATTCTGTTTTTCGTGCTTAAAACGAAATTGTTGAAAAACGGTGAGGCACCGGTATTGATGCGGATAACCATCAATGGAGACTATGACGATGTACGTATCCAAAGAAGCGTACCCCTGAACTTATGGAACGCCGCCAAAGGATGCAGTAAAGGCAGGGACAGGGCATCAGTGGCACTGAACGCCTATATTGCCGAACTGCACGCACGCGCCTTGGAAAAACACAAGGAACTGGTATTGGAACAGGCCCTGATTACCCCAAAACTGATTCTTAAACGTGTTTTCGGGAAAGACACCGAAATGCGTACACTGCTCGGCACCATGAGGGAAGGCATCAAGGAAATGGAAACATTGGCGGGTATAGACTACTCTCCCGTCACGATCAACCGGTATAAGAACGTGGTGAAGAAATTACAGCTGCTCATCCCCTCTTATTATGGAAAGGAGGATGTCACTTTCCATGAGCTGACACCGGAGTTCATCCGTGCGTTTGACATTTACCTGAAAACGGAGGCGGGACTGTGCCGGAACACGATAGTCCGTTATATGAAATGCTTCAAGAAATTTACCAATATGGCATTGGCAAAGGAATGGATGCGCAAGAATCCCTTTTACGGTTACAAGATGGAGCAGGACGAGACCGATCCGGTATTCCTGACCTACGACGAGTTGCAGACCGTAATGAAAAAGAAATTCACCATTCCACGGCTTGAACTGGTCAGGGATGTCTTTGTCTTTGCGTGCTTCACCGGTCTGGCATTCTCCGATGTTGCCAGTCTGAACAAAGAGAATCTGGTACAGGACAATCTCGGAGACTGGTGGATAAGAAAAGGAAGGGTCAAATTGGAACACCGTAGGAAGGCCTCTTCCATCAGCAATATTCCATTGCTGCCCGTACCCCTGGCCATATTGGAGAAATACAAGGAACATCCGACCTGCATTAAGAAAGGATGCTGTTTGCCCGTCATGTGCAACCAGAAGATGAACAGCTATCTCAAGGAAATAGCCGATTTCTGCAGCATTAAGAAGAATCTGACCACGCACGTTGCCCGTCACACTTTCGGGACTACGGTCACGCTTGCCAACAATGTGCCTCTTCAAGATGTTTCCGTCATGCTCGGCCATGCCTCCACACGTATGACACAGCATTATGCACGGGTCATGAACAGCAGCCTGAAAGAAGCAATGAACAGCGTGAAGGAGCGTCTTGCACAATAAGTATATAAATTCAGTCATTAAGCCGTCCCCCTAGGGATGGCTTTTTTTGTAATCTATAATTCACAATATCCTGCCGTCCTTTCAATTTCTTACCTGCAAATATAGCCATTTGTCGGGTTGATTGCGCAAGGCGGCCCCTTTCAGGGGCTGGTTGGCTAAAAGAAAATCATCCTCGCTTCGCTGCGGTATTTTCTTTTGCCAAGCCTTGCTCAATCCCCGACAAAGGACAGCCCGGCAAGTAAGAAAACGAAAATCCGGCTCCATGGAGCCGATCATGTCAAACTTAAAAAAATAAAGGTATGAACAGAAAGACGACAAGCAAAGGACAGCAGGAAGCCAATCCGGAAATGACGATGTTGGTTTATCGGGAAATGAGCTATCCTGCACGGGAAGTGCAAGGCAAAGATGGAAACTATCTGGTTTCCGTAGAAAGACTGGAACAGGAACTGCTGGATGGCATCAGAAGCCTTGATCCGGCAGCATTCGATTTGGACGAAGAAATCGCTTACTATTGTTCGGACGAAGAGATCCGCCTGTTGACGGACGATGAACTGGAAGAAATGATTTACGGCTGACATTTAAAAAAGTAATGATTATGAATGAAACAACAGCAAAGATCTGCGAGGAACAAGTAGCAGACCTAACCATAGAGAATGCACACAGGGTCACGATGATCCGGAAAAAAGGTACGGACTATCCCCCCGTACCGTTCCTTTTCAGAAAGGAGCATCATGGAATGTCCAATTACACACACCTGTATGGGAATCCGGAAGAACGGAATGAATTGCATTCCAGGGATTTCAAAGACTGGCAAGCCGTAGCATTCAAACATCCTGCCTATTTGGATGATATGTGGAAACAGGCTTGCGACGCATACGCCTGGAGTTCCTTCAATCCGGAGATTCGCGGCGAGACGGACATCATGATCTACGGAGAGGAGCTGCACAACGACCTGCAACTCATGCCGGAAGAGGAACGGGATACATACATCGCCGCCTACCGGCAGAAGTTGTCCGCCCAGCTCTCGGTCCTCTCCCGCTGTGCCAACCCGATGGTGACGGGACGGAGCGGATTTGATTACTACAGGCAGGAAAAAGCGAACAGAAGCTATCAGAACCGTTACGAAGAATTCCGCAATTGGCGGAAAAAAGTTCTTGAAACCGTCAGACGGAAAAAGGAAGCCGCACGACCGGAGGAAGAGAAACAGGAAAAGGCATGGCAGACGCTCAAACGCGACATCAAGAGCAGTGCCGACACCATCCATGGGATTGATACCGGACAATGCCGGGGCTATAGCCGTGCCCTGTTTGTCAGCAGCATCCTGAACAAGGTATCCACCCTGGCCAATCACGGGGAAGTGGAAATCGTCCGTAGGGCCGTGGACTTCATTTCCGAATATAACGCAAGGGTGAAGAAACCCGTAATCACACCGAGAAACAAATTCTTCCAATTGCCGGAACTGGCGGAACGGATGCGCGAAAAGCTGAAAGCGATGCAAAGCCGGGAAAACAAGGAAGTGCCGTTCGAGGGCGGGACACTTGTATGGAACTATGGGGAAGACCGCCTTCAGATCCTGTTTGACAGGATTCCCGAAGACAGCAGACGAAAGGAACTGAAATCCTCCGGATTCCGCTGGTCACCCAAAAACAAGGCATGGCAACGGCAGCTTACCTCCAATGCCCTCGGTGCCGCAAAAAGATTGTTGGACCTTCAAAACATCTGAGCCATGAAAAACGACAATTTGAGATTCATCATTGATTCACGTTGCTTTGACGGAAGTTGCGTGACCGTCATGTCTGATGGGATACATAGTGATTATGGTCACGAAACACTGGAAGAATTGAGGGAAAGGGAAAATAACCCCAGCCTCATTGCCGTGCCCGGGAATGCCATCTGCAAAAAAATGCAGATCCACCTGCAGTCTCTCTGCGCCCCGTTCTGTGAAATTACGGAAGAGGACTATTTTGACTATATGGACACCCAGCCACCCATCCGGCACACCCGGAATTTCTTTTTCATGAGCGAGCCGTATCATGCCGGCATTCACCGGTTCTGCTTCCGGACAGACGGACGGTATTTTACGGGGCTGCGTTCCGTGAACACACCAAGAAAGGATTTGGAACAGCAAATGGACAGACATTACCGGAAGGTCACATTCAAAGGCGGCATCCTCAAAGAAAAACCAATGGGAATATTTGACCATACACGGCATAGTTTCACAGTTATAGTCCCATATCTGTTTCTTGACAAAAATGGAGAGAAGAAATTCATCTGCAACCTGGTGAAAGGTACGGACGAATCCTCCGGCAAGGATGCAAGACAGGAAACAGCCAGGGTTCTCCAAAGCTTGCGCCGCCATCATTTCCTCTACTTCTCCGGCTATGAGGGAAACGACGATATGGGCAGATTCCTGGAAAGAGTGGTGCAAAACAGACATACCCTGTCAGCAAACGGGGATTTTCTGCAATATCCCACCAACCGAGAGTCTGTGTCTTTCGCCGGAACGGTCAAAGAAACAGGGGAAAAGTTCTTTTACCGCATCTACGACCTGGAACTGTTCCATTACCTGCTGTACAAGCTGCGGAGTATCAGAATGGAAAAGAAGGAAGTGCAGGCTTGAATCAGTATGCAGGATGGGTTCCCGGCAGGGTTTCCATCCTGCACATGTATCAGAAATCCAACAAAAAAAACGCAATATGAACCATACAGACTTTTACGCCCGGATAAGGGCTATCAAAGAAATGGAATACAGGGAATTGTATGCAGCCATAGAACTGCATGGAGCTTCCTATGAATGGAACAGCAATGATGGGGAATGCCCCGTCATTGCTGTCAATACAGGCAGCGTACAACTGGCTCCGGCTGATGTGCTGATTTGCAGGGTTACCATTGAGAACGGCAACTTGCGCCTCTATGGTGTGGAGAATGAATACGGGAATGAGGTAAACTTCCGGCCGGATGAAGCCTTTGCCGGACATCTGTCATATATCATAGATTGTTTGCCGCCCGTCAACGGAGTGGATGATGTGACAACATTAAAGACAGAGGAGGAAGCGGTATGAAGAAGGAAAAACAATCCTGGACGGACTATGTTCCTCATTCGGTCAGCCTCTATTACGTGGACTACCGGGAGAATTTGGACAGCCATGATGATTTGCAGGAGCAGTGCATCCGTCGGAACAGTCTCAGTCCGTTGGAAGAACAAATCCTGGAGTGGTATGCCGATCAGGAACATGGCAACCTGCAAGGGTATCTCTCGGAGATACGGAATGAGATGGAAGCGGACGGGAAATCCGCCGAATATATCCGACATGAGGAGAAGATAAAAGACCTGCTTTACGAACGGAACAATACCGATCCGGCAGAAGAACTGATAGACAATTCCGCTGTAACCAATATGTTCTACTCCCTTGGAGTCGAAATCGAGGGCTATGTGTATGGGGGCTGTGGGCGCGGAGAATCCGAAACGGTCTCTCTTCATAAAATCAGACGGGCGCTTCAACTGAAGGAAGGGCTGTTTACCGATGAACTCCATGAACTTCTGTTCAATGCTCCGTACGGTGGCGAACTCCGCATCTATTTCAATGCCATATTCTCCAGACTGATTACGGGAGATACTTCACATGATTTCAAGCGCATCCGATTCTATGGAGGTGTCATTGTTGCTATTGTAGACAGCCGGAATGGTGCGGGGTATCATGTAAGTCTTCAGACTGACATCACCCTTCCGTTTTACAGGGACAATCTTTTTGTGGATTCTCAGGTACATTATTCCTATGCGAATGAAATTTGCGGGTTGTTGAACAGCTGGTGTGATTCCACCCGTTGGGAAACCGGAATGATGTCTCTGGAAGTCACTTTGCAGAAGAGTCACATAAATGAATATCAGAAGCAGGAAGCTCTTTATGAAAAAAGGTTTCGGGAAGGCGGATGTACTTTTGGAGACATGAACCATAAACGCCACAGAGATACCTATTATATAAACAGCTTCCCATGCGGTACCAAATGTCCGCATTGCGGCACGTTTTGGATTGACTGAAAACAGACGAGTCTTTTACACATCTTGAAAATGAATAAAACTATGGATAATCAAAGAACAAAGATGCTGGGTGAGAACCTGACGCACTACAGAAATCTTCAGGAGAACGGCTCTGTAAACCTGATCGAATTTCACACAACCGACAACCGGAAATTCGGCATCGGAAATCCGGATGCCATCAAGCTGTTGCTCTCGGCAGCCGTTACCGAACTGGAACGCCAGCTCCATATAGCGCAGTCCGGAGGTTTACCGGAACGGTTGGAACAAAGCCGGGAGTATAAGGCGGCAAAGGCACTGGAACAGGCACTGAATGATACGGGATTCAGTCCCGAACGTTTTGCAGAGACACTCCCGTTTTTCCATAAGACCTTGGAACAGACATTTTTCAAAACAATAAAGGTATGTATCATCGCCATGGCAAAACGTGAGTCGTGCCGGATTGACAGCCGAAATCAAGCGTCTTACGAAATGTGCCGGATGCTCGCGCCCATGCTGGAAGATACCGACTTACCCTTTATTTGACGACATGGAATTCAAGTATGACCGAAAAGCGGACTCCAGTGCTGAAAAGCCGGAGTTCGCTTTTTCATTGTTTAACAGATAAAACACCAAAGTTATGAAAATCCTGAATGAAGAACATTTCGAGAACGTAAAGCGCTATGCCGAATCCATTGGTGACACCTCACTTCAAAAGTGCTTGGAACGGTTGAAGAGTTGGGAAGGGAATCCTGACTATCCCAGTGAGATTTCACTCTACTATGACCATGCCCCATACTCGTTCGGCTTTACCCAGCATTATGCTGATGGAAGAATAGGTATCATAGGAGGTCTGCTCTATCACGGAATACCGGACAAATCATTTGCCGTAACATTGCAGCCGTTCCACGGATGGCAGATACATACCTGAAAAACATGAAACTTGACAATGACCGAAAAGCAGACTTCAGAACAGAGAATCCGAGGTCTGCTTTTTCATTTCTTGCTGTAAAGATAGCCGTTTTCCGGGCTGATTGTGCAAGGCGGCCCCTTTCAGGGGCTGGGTTGGCTGAAAGAAAATCATCCTCGCTTCGCTGCGGTATTTTCTTTCGCCAAGCCTTGCCGCAATCCCCGGAAAACAGACTGGAAAGACATCAAGAAATAAAAATGCCTACCCATGTAGGCCGATGTTTTACTTAAAAAAGAACAGATATGGAAACACTGGATTATAACCAGCTGCTGCTTGTCTCCCTGTGGCAATACAACCACCACGGGGATGAAGGGCTGACTCCTGCACTTTTCGAGGAAACGTTCGGAAAGGTCTATGGAAGTCACTATTACGAAAAATGGACCGGCTACTTCAATCGGAATCTCTGGGACATGATTGCCTATTTCAGAAGCGAGAAGAAGAACGGACAGAAGTTCTGCGACATGGTTACTCGTCAGGTCAAATTGTATCAACAAAAACGATCTCAATATGAAGTACGGTAATTTTTATGACCTGGAAAGTCTGACTCTGCTCAACAGGCATGAAGGGTGTGCCTGCTCCATAAAGGAATGTGATGTGGAGAAGGTGAACCGGCTGATTTCAAGGATGCGGGAGGACAGGGAAAGAGTCGGTTTACCGACTGCAGGAGACGTTGTCACTTATATCACCCGTGGCGGTGACTATTATCCGCAGGCACACATTGAAAGGGGCGATGACCGGGAAGTTCATATCTGCCTTCTCCCACAAACACCTTTTTGCCATGAAAATGAAAAGTGTACCGGTTACAATACGGAAGGAGGCCCTTGGGTTACAACCGATCCGGAATTGCTGATTCCCGATGGCATACGCAGCAAACAGTTCCGGATGTGGGGGCATACCGGAAGGCACAGGAACGGTGCCGTCCTCTTCCACACATTCGTCAGGGCATGGAAATACACGGAACCCGATCCTCTGTACGGAAAGTACACCACAAAAGAATGGACGAGATACCTCATCGAGTGTCAGCCGGATATTGAACCGGCTGATGCCTTTGTCTATCGGAATGAGGCATTCACCCTTTACTCGCGGGAAGAACTGGAACGGCTGGTCGGGATTCTGCACGGAAAGCTTTTCAACGGATTCCGTCCCGGTCTGTTCATACTCTGGGCATACCGTATGGAATGGAAGGAACTTCCCACATGGGAATGGAACATGCTGAAAGCGGACACCCATCTCTCTTTCCTTGGCATTTCTCCCGTCAGGATACAGACTGACCATAAAAGACATATAGTAACAATCTATAAAAAATCAGAGTAATATGGCACCATACAACACACCGCAGGCGATACGTCCGCTTGAGAAAATGGTCTGTGATTTCGCCTATTCGAACGGCTACGATCCGATATCCGTTTTCAACGATTTCCTGCGTTATGTCATTCACGGGTTCTCTCCCGGCGCACCGCCCCTTATGGACTGGAAATACAAACGGCAGCAGAACAGGCATTTTATGGAAATGCTTACCGGATGGATACGGCTCATGCAGCGGGAATTGCAATCCGGCGGATGGTTTGATGCGTTCGGTGACCTCTTCATGGCAATATCCTCCAAAAGCGGTCGGCAGGTGAACGGACAGTTCTTCACTCCGCCGGATATCTGCGACCTGATGGTTTTATGTACCGATTCGGGGGAGACAGCGATAGGAAAACGTATCTGTGACCCGACATGCGGAAGCGGAAGGCTGCTGCTGGCATATCATGTACGCCACCTGGGTAATTATCTGGTTGCAGAGGATGTCAGCCGTACCTGTTGCCTGATGACCGTTTGCAACATGCTCGTACATGGCTGCATAGGTGAGGTCATCCACCATGACAGCCTCTGCCCCGAAAACTTCATGGACGGCTGGATGGTAAACCATACGCTGACCCAGACGGGCATTCCCTCCATTCGCCGGATGAGTGAGGAGGAATATCGGACAAGCAGGAACATGTCCGTTGACCTGCTCAGAAAGCGGAAAGAGAAATTGCGCCAAATGCAGCCTGGCAAGAAACAATTGCCATATAAACAACAGAATTTATAAACAATAAACCGAATGATTATGAAACTGAATGTTAGCAACGAATTGAAATCCCGCCTGACCCATGCGGCGGAAAACGGAAGTGTAATAGCCAAAGATATCCTTTCGGAAGTAAAAAAGAATGTACCGGTGGAAGAAGTCATACGGGGGTCCTACAATTTTTTCTCCACCAAACGCAAACGGACGGAAACCGGCACGTTCAAGAAAATCCGGATCGTGTTCACGGCATGCAACAAAGACTTGGCCCATCCCAATTTCCCGGACCGGAACAATCCGCAGGCACCCTGGTTTCCGGAGAACCGGACAGATCTGGAACCGTCCACGTTTATCGAGCTGTTCAAAAATCTGGGACCGTACCAGCCCGATGAAATCAACTATTTCTGCAGCGCCATCTCGCTGGACAGCAAGGTCACAATCAGACTGCATGACAGTATGAACGATTTTATGGAGGCTTATCTGGAAAGCAACTATAGTCCCATATCTGACGGTAGCGAATCCAGCCTGCACAACTCCTGTATGAGATATGAAGACAAGGCCCGTAATGCAGCGGATTTCTATGCCAATTTCGCAGGAGCCAAAATACTCGTGGCAAAGGATGACAGCAGCAATGTGGTCGGACGGGCCATTGTATGGAACGAGATAACATTGTGGAAATCAATAAACACACCGATTGCCGCCTCCCTGCTGGATCGTATCTATTCCTCACACGCATTCGTCGTCGAACTGATCCGCAAGCAGGCGCAGGAGGCAGGCATCCTGTTGCGACGCAGATACAACGATTATACACATACAACGGATTTCACCGTACTGAATCCCATTGAGGGGCAGGAATGGGCGGCCGGAGATAATATACAGGTTTCTTTGACGGTGAAAGTGCCCGCCTGCAGGTGGCACAAGAAAGGGGTGCCTTACCTCGACACGTTCTACAGCCTCCATCTGACGGACGGTAACCTGGAACTGAGAAATACGGAGGGCGACACGAGCATAGCCACCTGCCGGAGCACGGAAGGGTGTGCAAACAGGAAAAAATATGTATGTCCCAAATGTGGGAAGATACATACCTTCCCGGATGCGGCATTCTGCAAGAACTGTCAGGATATGTACTATGTATCTACCGTATTTGGGAAAGTCCTGAAAGGATTATCAGTGGAATATAAAGGAAAGAAATATCCGTCTTTCCTCTTTCGTAAAGGGCGTCCCGTACCGGAATTCAGACGATACCTGCAAATCGAAAAATTGTTCATTTCCTAAAATATCATTATCATGGAAAAACTAATGGCTCTTTACGGCATTTCTTCCCCCTCTGGCAGAGAGGGGAAGATGGCTAAATTCATCATAGAGGAACTCAAAAGGATGGAGATTCCTTTCCGGCAAGACAGGTACGGAAACATCTATGCGGTCAAAGGCAACCGGGAAAGCTACCCCTGTGTCGTGGCGCACATGGACGAGGTACACCGGCGCAAGACAGGCTCTTATGCAGCCCATCTTGTGGCGGACTCGATGATTGTCGGCTATGATCACAAGCGTAAACGGATGACCGGAATCGGTGCGGATGACAAGAACGGCATCTGGATCTGCCTGAAATGCCTTGAGGATTGCAAGACGGTGAAATGCGCCTTCTTCGTACAGGAGGAGGTGGGATGCATAGGCAGCAGCCATGCCGATATGTCCTTCTTTTCCGATTGCCGGTTCGTGATTCAGTGTGACCGGAAAGGGAACGGAGATATGGTAACACAAATCAATGGGATGAAGCTCTGCTCCAACGAGTTCATTTCAGCTATAGATGTCCGGAAGTACGGCTACAAGCCGGCACAGGGACTGAATACAGATGTGGCGGCTTTGAAAAGAAATGGTCTGGAAGTATCCTGCATCAATCTTTCCTGTGGATATTACGAACCTCATACGGACAACGAATATACCGTCGTGGCTGATCTTTGCAAGTGTTACCGCTTTGTCCGGCATATCATCTGCTGCCACAAGGGAACCAGCATGCATATACCGGAAGCGGGAAAAAAAACTTTCCCCGGATATTATGAACTGTTCGGGCTGACCGGATATAGCGAAGAGGATTATATCCGTTTGTCAGAAGAAACATACATGGGACATGCTAAAACAACCAAGACAAGTTCTAAGAATAAATTCTGATTCATCAACATTAAAAACATAGTATTATGGAAACAACAGTAATGCCGGCAACTGCATCGGTACAGAAACAGCAGGGCCTCAACCAGGTAGTCATTAACAAGGTACAGCGGATGATAGAAGGCAGGCAAGGCGGTGTCATGGACACCATCAACCGTCTGCTCAGTGAGGGACGGATCGCGCAGGATTTCATCGCTCCCATCGGGGTAAGCCAACGTAGCAAGGAACGCCCCGTTATCTCTTTCAAAGCGGAAGGAAGGGTACAGATGGCAATGCCCGAAGGGAACTTCAACCTGCACGGCAACGCCATAAGCCAGATTTCGGAGAAGATGGGCATTCCCGCCAAATACCTGCGCGAGCTTTCCGCCGGGGATGTTTGGCAGAAACAGTTGTGCGCCACCATCCTGAACGAGCATTCGGGATGGACCGAGCGTACACGGGTACTGATACGGGCGGTAGGAATGGAAGTCCGGGGCGTATTGTCGGACTCCTACCGTCGGCTGAACTCGGTGGATATCCTGACCGCTTTCATCCGTGAGGCGGGAGGACAGGGAGCGGTCGTGTCCGATGCCTATATGAACGACACGAAAGTATGGTGTGAGACAATCCTGCCCACTCCGATAGAGATACCCACCCGTAAGAACGGAACGGTCATCATCTTCGCAGGAGCACGCTTCTCCACATCCGACTATGGCAACGGATCGGTCGATATGCGGTCGTTCCTGCTCAACGGGGCGTGCCTGAACGGGATGGTCAGGGAGTCCGTCATGCGGCAGATACACCTTGGAGGCCGACTGCCGGAATCCCTGTCCCTCTCCCAAAAGACCTACGAACTGGACACGCAGACCACCGTATCGGCTGTTTCCGACCTGACCAAAGGACTGTACAGCAAAGACACCATCATGCAGAAGGCCATCGAAATTCAAGGAGCATCGGAGATAGACGTGGATTTCGACAAGGAACTGAAGAATCTGGTGCAGAAAGGAGCCTTGTTGAAAAACGAAGGACGTGAGGTCGAGAAACTGCTGATGAACAACAATCCTGACGACGGAGTTACAGGTGGGGCCACGCTATGGAAACTGACACAGGGAATCACCGCCTTTGCAAGGGAACAGCAGCCGGAACGCTGCCGGGAACTGCATGAAATTTCGGGACAGCTGATGAACCGGGTAAAGATAAATTAAGAGAATAACAACCGAATTGTATGACAAGGGCGGCCGTGAGTCGCCCGTAAAGCAGAAGAACAATGGGAAATAATATAGTGTGCAGCAGATGCGGATCGGCCAATGTCAGGTGTGAGGCAATGGTAAACCCCAACACAAAAGGGTTCGACCACTTCACGGACGAAGCTTTTTATTACGGGTGGTGCGAAAACTGCGGATTGGGAGTTGCCCTGACCGACAAGGAGGAAATCCGGAACGAAATTTTGGAGAAATACCACAGGTTCAAGAAAGAGAATGCTTGTGAGCCACATTACGCGAATTGCCGGATTGTCCAAAGGGACAGCGGTCAGGTCAAGGATGTAAGAATTATGCTTTCACCGGACACCGGTATGGCCGATGACGGTATTTTCTTTTACTGCCACACATTGGAAAGGCTTATTGGGCTGTCCGTTCCCGGCAGGGAAAGTTTCACCCTTACGGAATGTTTCGGTTTTGCCTTGCTGACAGACAGGGAAAAGATGGAACGGCAGGTATTTAAACATGAAGCGGACGGAAAGCCCGTTATCGTAACAGGCAGGGAAGTGCTGCTTTTCTATGGGGAGCACTATGGTATAAGACCGGAAGAATTGAAGCAATACGCAACGGAGTATTGCTGCCATATCAAACATTACAGGGAATATGGATATCCGTTGCTGGACAGGTCTCTCGTGAAAAAAATGCTGGAGGAAGAGGAACGGACTACAAAAGGGGAAACACGCTCATTCACCCTGCGGATACACTTTCCTTGGCATGTGAAAATCACCAAAGAGGATAATTCTGAATATGCCCCATACAGATATGCCTTGAATGCCTATTGCCTGGACAATCCGCAATGTTTTAACCGCAGATACACCACTTTGGAGAAAGCCTTGCTCCATTGTCTGAATGGATTCAATGAAAATGCCACAATCAAAGACCGGTATCATTCAATAGGGGAATACTTGCTGCAAAAGTAAGAACAGCAGACAAATACATCTTAAAACAGAAACGTCACAAGGTGATGTATATCACATCATACCTGTGGCGTTTCCGTTTTAGCCACTTCCCGGTTCTTGATTCTGCTCGCTTTGGGAATCTGCATCTAATATGGCAATTGGGGTCTTTTCCTTATTTAATTGAAAAATAGGCAATTGCTATGCCCAATATTGTAGATACTAATTGAAAAGTGCGCTGTATTCTAATTGAAAAGAGCTCCATCCATAACTTGTTACAAAATTACTATAAGTTTAAAATATTCATTTATCTTGTCTCATTTTTTGTGTTTCCTTAAGCCTATAAGACAGTCCGGTCATATTAACCAGATAAGCTTTATGTGTAAGCCTGTCAACCATTGCCGCCACAAGCACCTTGTCCTTTATGATTTCATTCCATCTGTTAAAAGCCAAATTAGTAGTAATGATTGTAGCCTTTTTTCCGGCTCTTAACGACAGGTGGTTAAAAAGCAGTTCTCCTCCTTCCTTGTCACAACTGACATATCCGAACTCATCACAGATGACCAGATCGTATTTTTCAAACCTTAATTGTAGCGTCCTCAGTGTCTTTGCTGATTTAGCCTCCCTTATCTGGGTAAGCAGGACCGGCACTGAAGTAAACAATACGGTAAAGTCCTGTTGGCAGGCCTTTATTCCTAAAGCCGTAGCAATATGCGTCTTTCCCGTTCCCGGATTTCCATACAGGACCAGGTTTCTTCCCTGTCTGATGAAGTCCAGTGTCTCCAATTCAGGTAATATTACCTGTGCCTCTTTGGGCATGTCTTCCATAACAAGCTCATGCAGATACTTCATTTGTGGAAATCCCGCAGATCTTATCCTTGATCTTCTTCTACACTCCCTTCTCCTGGCGCTTTCCTTTCCAAGCAATTCCGTCAAGAACTGCAGATGGTTCCAGTTTTCTTCAGCTGCCAATGAAAGGGTGCATTCCAGTTCCTCTTTAAAGGCCAGAAGCTTCAGTTCTGCAGCATAGTCATAAATGGTTTCTTTTTCTGATTTCATATATTATAAACTTAAATGGTTGGTATTATATCATGCACTTCATTGTATCCTGTCATGAGCGCCGTGATGCCTTCAAGCATATCCACAGCTTCTCTTTCTATATTCTCCTGTTGTGCCGGGAGAACAGGCGGTTCCATGGTTTCTTCTGTCTCTCCCTGTACGCTACCATGCAGCATGGCCTTTACCTGGTCCGGAGATATCTTTCTGACACCACGTCCGGTCAGCTCCTTGCATGCCGTGACAATGTCCGTTCCGGAAAATCCATTTTTTCGGGCATAGTCCAGCAACAGAACAAACGTCCTGTTGTCCTCCTTGAAATGGATGTCATACAGCCTTCTCAGTTCTTCCGGTGCTCTTTGCCAAACCACAGAGTGGGGCAATGCCCCCGGTTTACGGGAAAGTGTACGCAAATAGTGCTCCAGCTTGATGCACCAGTCTCCACCGCAATAACTGCGTTGATGAGAGGCCACTTTCTCCTTCCCGTGCAGGATGACGATTTTTTCACTATAAACCTTGACATGTACTTTTTCTCCCACAAGAGAATCAGGTACGGAATAATGAACATTTTTCATGCTGATAGTTGACCATTTATCCACAATGTACTCATAGACCTCAAAACAGCCCAGATTACCGGGAAAAGGCTTCAGCGATGACAGGTCAGCTTCCAGACGTGATGTTTTCTCCGCTGTTGAAAGACTGCCTTGCTCGTTGTTGACCTGCATACATACCCGGTTTAAATGCTCCTGGGCAGAATGTATATCACCAAAATGGTCTGTCAGGCAGAAAGCTTTCCTTCTGACATATTCCACGCTGCGCTCCACATGTCCTTTCTCCCATCCGGCCCGTACATTACAGAAACGGTACTCAAAACAATAGAAACCGGACATCTTCATCAAAGCTTCTGTAGGTTTCTTATCACCACCGACAAAGCTCTTGACGGCTACACGCATATTGTCATAGACCATCATGGCGGGGACACCATGTATATCCCTGAAAAAGTTACGGTGGGATTCCATGAAGGCAAGCGTATTCTGATGCCTGAAAAGATAGGCGTATCTGCCATTGCTATGCCCGAAAGTGAATACGGCCAGATAAAACTTGGTTTTGACGCCGTCAATAAAAAGAAGAACTTCACCCCAGTCAAACTCGGCAATGCATCCAGGCTCATAGAACAACCGGATAAAGGCTTCGCTCTTTTTCTTCTCTTTGTATGACTCTATATTTTTTATATAACTGCATACTGTGGCGTAACTGATGGTGTATCCTTGAGATAACAGAAACTGGTGGATATCCTTTTTCAACATGCGCTGTTTGCGAAGTCCGGTAGCTATCTTAACGGCATTCTTCTTCAGGCAAAATCCTATCTTATCCTTAATCTCTTGTGTGAGCCGGCGAGGACGGCGTCTGGAACTGTCATACCTGGGCTGGATGGTAAGCAAATCACTCAAAGCCTCTTCTGGATTGTCCGTGCGGATGGCTGATTCGTACTTTGAAAGAATATTGTCAACGGTATGACGGCTGACATGAAGTTCACGAGAGATACGCCGTTTGCTATAACCGCATACTCTATACATGTGTATTATTGATTGTCTTTCTACCATAGTCTTCATTTTACCTTTGCATTTGGATTATACAAAGGTCATTATACTTATCCTATGGTGGCGCAATTTTCAACTGGAATATTGGCGCAATTTTCAATTAGTATCTACACAATATAATGGCACATACAATACTTCCCAGTACTATAAAGAGATAGTTGGGATAATGAAACTCAAGGTCCATATAAGGTATATGTTTTCGTTTTACATATTTACTCCATAGCCAAATAATATATTTGCCTATACTTTCCAGTCCTACAATATCAATCATTATTATTGTCTTTTGAATATTCATTCTATGGTTCGTTTTAGAAATAAACTGCCATTTATAGTTTTCCGTTGCTCTTAGAGATCTTTTGTCAGTCTGAATAACGCATATCCTATTATGATAAATAATATTCCTGCAATAATGCCAACTATCCAGAATAGTTTTATTGGATATTGAAATATAATATCTTCATATTTTATCTTTTTTTTCTGTGTATGATTATGCCAAATCCAAACTAAGAATTTCCCAACGTGATAATATATACCAGGTGCACTCATTATTACTTATTGTTTTTGTTGTTTAATGTATCTGTTGAAGTTTTATACCAATTAAAATGTTCTTCCGAGGTGTCATTCCAAAAGTTGAAAGTTTCTATCATGTCAATAAATGATACACCTTCTTCACTCATTTTGAAACGTTGTTTAGCCTGTTGAAACATTTTTCCAGCCTCTTTTTGCCATCCTTGTCCTTTTGGCTTATAAAGATTTTGTTTATACATTGAAGATTTGACATAAGCATTATAACCATTAAGACCACTATTTATTTTACTGCAAGGTCCTAAAATTCTTAGTGTTCCTCCAATGAATGCTGTGGGCGCAAAGTCCATGAATGCTTGTGCCCTTTCTTGTGGTGTTTGAGAAAAACCGCCAAGTGTATGTCCTGTAATCCAAATTACAGGGGCATTAACCCCATCATAAAAGAATTTTGTGAATAACCTTAGCCCTTCTCCTAGAATGTTTGAAGAAGGAGAGTTTATATCCATTTCAAAAGCTGCCAATCCCCTCAATTCTTTTATTTCACCATGGTAAACCTGTCTTGGTATATCTATAATCCTTCTTTCCGTTATGTCAATTATTAATAACCTTTGTCCTGTGGATATAGAATACTCACTTGACAGGTCATTCCATCTTTTTAATTCTTCAACGGTAACATCAAACATTTCTGCAATATATACTAAGGTATCTCCTTCACACACTACATATCTTGCGCATCCATTTTTGCTAAATAGCCCTCTGAGGCTTTTTTTTATCATTTCCTTTGAGGTATCAATGCATTGGATTTGAACAATGTTAGGTATGCATATTTGGTATGGCAATATATTGTCATTCATATCTATGACTGTTCCATCTGTATCCTCGTAATAATCCTGATATTGCACATAAGCATACCCTTCTCCTATTACAAATCCGGTATACGGAATTCCTTTTGTTTTATAATCCAGAAAATCTTCTCTGCTTATAAAAATATTATTGTATTGGCTCATAGATGGATATAATTAAAATTATGGTGTATTATTTTAAACGAATCTGATAAAATATTCGCAAATATCAAATAATTTTAAGTGTTTTCTATACATTTTGATTGCTAATCTTTCTAATCACCTCCATATTCCAAAAAGTTTACCCAATTAATCATCATACAAATCCTCTACAATATTATTAGTGTATATAATACTATTTATTGTTATTAAATATATACAATTCACTCGGCATTAAGCAATTATTGGATTATATATTTGTCTAAAAACAATTGGTCTGAATCTCGGCTGTGTGTATCAAACATTGGAACAGGAACAGATAGTGTACCATAAATAGGGGCTAAATAACCAAGAAAAAATAGCCTAAAATAAAGTGTATTATAATGTTGTAGCCTCTCTATGGATTCATTATCATTTTGGAATAAAGCAATATAATCATATCTATTAGTTTTTTTACTTGGATATATATAAATACTCTCAAAAACAGAATCTTTTCCTATTTCTAAAATAGACTGATAGTCTTTTCTTTCTATAAAAGGAGATAAAAAAGCTATTTTTGGAGCACGAGAAAAATCTTCCAATTTTTTGTCTGAATTAAATTCTAATACATATACTGGATAATTTTTGTTATATGGTATTATGCTATGAATCTCATCGGCATTAACTTGCCTAAATGAAAGTAGGGTAATACTTGGTATTTGACATGTTCGATAATAGTTGTAAAGTCCATTTGCTGAATACAATAAAACTATCAAAGCAACAATAATCCATAAGAAATGATATTTTCTTGTTTTGACTACATACCCAATAATACAAATAGAAGTAATACTAACAATCAAAAGGCTAAATATAAGATATAAAATGCCCATATCATTTATTTAACAATGTCCTCTATTAATAAATCTAATGCTGACTTATCTTGTAATATATTCTCCATAAACATCCTAAGGACTTCTGCATGAGAACATTTACTTTCATAATATATCGTTGGTCCGTTCTTGGGAAACCAACGTTCTCCAAAATCAGCAACTTTATCTGATTGGTCTTCATAAATTGGATTACATGAGATATTAATCCAAATTTTAGCACCTGGATTTGCTTCCGGTTCTTTATAAATATCAGAACCTACATATACAATTACCCCTTCTCCCACAGGATCTAATGTAACAAGCATCCTAATGTTATACCCATTATTAACAAGATGTTTACATAAATGAGCAGAATTCCATCCCCCTAAACTATGACCTACTATATAAATAGGAATATCTTTACTTGCTATTTTATCTATCACATTCTTTTTTATATCATCCTCGCCCCTTATCTCTTCATAGCCTAAATATTCGATATGGGGTGATATTAAACTATATGCTGCTATTCTTCCTTTAAAAACATGTAAAATACTATTTTTTACTAATTTCGTAGGACCATAACCATAGTAACTATTTTTATCCCCTGCACCACCTATGAAAAAGACTATAATTTTCTTCTCTGCATTAATTATAGCACTACCATTAGTTTGTTTAGAAGTTATCTTAATACGTACCATAATAGTTATTTTTTCTTTAATTCAAAGTTTTCTATAATTACAAAACCATCTTTATCTACAGTTCCGGAAACAGAAGCGTGGTGTACTCCTTCACCTGCTTCATCTTTAAAATCAAATTTTAAATAATCTCCTGCTGTAAACTCTGCAAGCTGTATATGTAGTTTCACAGACTGACCAATAGGAAATTCTCTACATTTATTTCCTGATTTATCAATCCAAAAAGCATCAATAATGAGTGGGGTATTATCACATATTCTAACAGTTTTAACAAATTCATCCTCTTTATATTCCTCCCACCAGAATCCGTCTGTCGTATCCATCCTTCTATCCAGTCGAATGGTTCTATTGATATCCAGTCTTGTTGGAGATATGAGGAAACGAGTAATCATAGGAGCGTTTCCCTCCGCACTCATACTCTCCTCATGATAATAAAGATACGCTTCATCAAAAGCAAGTTCACGAAACATCATGTCATCTATGCTATGCAGTATCTTCCCCCAAACCGGAAAATGTTCTACATGAGAAAAGAAAGCGGGACGCTGCCGGTCCGTATCAACAAGCATCATATCCAAAATACAATTGCTGCCATTAGATTCCATTTCTATATATATGTTTCCTCCTAACACTCCTGTTACAGGTCTTCCTTCACGGTCTATATTACGGGAAAAACAGTATTTATACTTTAGTAGATTGCATTTGTAGCCATTTATTTCCAATATTATTTCTGAATTCATGACGACTTGTTTTATGCATTTGACATTACATCTCAAACTTAGCAAAAAATCAAGAAAGACAATGTTCACAGAGCATTTTTTATGCACCATATGCTCAATAACACATTTTATGTCTTTCGGTTACATTAAAATACAACACCTGTTCAGGATGTAACATGCCGGACAAATAAAAAAGGTTCGGTTGTCTCGTAACAACCAAACCTTTATCAGTAAGCAATCTACGGTATATAGAACAGTTCAAACTCCTCTTTTCTTCTTCTCTCTATGCTTGGAATGACTTTCCCCCGATAACAGCGGAACGATACATATTCCCTGTAAATATCCCGGTTGCCGCTGTCCAGTTTCTGAATCAGTTTGCTTTTAGGTATCTTGCCGTTGCCGATCAGACGGTAACAGCCTACATTAAAGCCTAACAGACTTAAAAGGAGCGAGTCTTTCCCATATTTTCGGAATACCTTCAAACACCGTTCAAGGTCGCATCTCAAAAGTGAGTCTGCCTGTGCCTCACTCAGGTTCTCGGTCAGCGTCTCGTGGGGAAGCAGGCGGTGTTTATCCGAAAATTCGGATAAACACCGTTATCCTAACCTTGATATTATCCTAACTTTACATTGCAAATGATTGAAATATAGCATATAAATAATTTCATAGTTGTGATATTTTTCTATACCTTTTACGGTAGTTGAGCACTTACGCTCAACTACCGTAATTATGGATATAAGAAAATTAAAACAAGAGTATCCCGTTTTGCTTGATTATATGAAACAGCAGGGATATGGAAAGGTCTCTATTGGTGGAGTTCAAGTGAGACTTAAAGAACTTTTTGAACAAGAAGGTAACTATGCGTCTTATGGCGATTTTTATGAAAAGCTTCTAAAAAGAAAAGGTATAAGTAAAGGCGATGAACGCTCAAAGTATTATCGGCTCTCTATACGAAGGATTGAGGCATTTGATGAATATGGTCATTTGCCTAATCGCTTTGCCTTTATACCTACTCTACAACAAAAAAGTTCAATGAATCAATTAGAAGGTCTATTCAAAACCATAATAGAGCATTACAAAGAGGTATCACTGCAAACAGGGAAAGCATCAAGTTCAATAATAGTGGAATCTAATTATGCGGCTGCATTTTTCGCTTATATGCAAAGCAAAGGCGCATATACCTTGGCAGATGTAACAGAGCCTTTAATTCTTTCTTATTTTTATGATAGAGGAAGACAACTTCGGGGATATACTTGCCAAAAAAGTATTATAAGAGTACTACGTTCTTCTAAAGGGCTACTTTGCCAAAAAGAATGTAAATACCTTTGCGATATAATGCCTCCATTGAAAAATATACGAAAGAATTTTGCAATCTTGTCTGATGATGAGACTGCTATAATAGCTTCTACATTGGAAAATGACAATTCCAATCTCACACTTCGTGATAAAGCTGTCATTTCTATTGCCATGTATACAGGTCTGCGTGGTAGTGACATCGCAAAAATGACAGTCGACACTATTGATTTCGAGCGTGATCTTATCACTCTTGAACAGTCCAAAACACATCAGAAGTTAGTTCTTCCATTAAGAGCTGTTGTAGGAAATGTAGTAATGGAATACCTAAAAAAGGAAAGGCCGAAAGAAGTGAATATTCAGAGATTATTCACGCACCTGTATGATCCGGAAAAACCGATAAGCCCGGGTGTTATTGGGAAAATTGCCCGACGTTTCTTTAATAAACTTGGGATTAGAAAAGGAGAGTGCCAAAATGGAATCAGGCTTTTTCGTCGTTATCTGGCCACCAAACTTTTAAGAAATGGAGTTACTCCTCGTTATATCAGCGAAATAATGGGACATATTTCTCCGGAGTCGCTCAATCCATACATAGATGCTGATATTGTACATTTACGTGAATGCGGCATTGACATTTCGAAATATCCTGTCAGAGAGGAGGTGTTTGACGTATGATTGACTTAATTAAGCTTGAGTTCCTTTATCGAAAATACCGGAACGAATTAAGAAACGATGGGAAGTCTTACAGATTTAGCCGCTTAAAGACATTCATTTCTTTTTGCGCAAAAAGAGGATGCAATTATTTATCAAAGGACTTGATAGATGAATGGTGCATAAAGCATCCAACCGAAAGCATTAACTCTGCCAACCATCGAATTGCGGAATTACGGAATTTTATTGCATACTCTAACAAACAACGATATACGAATATACCTTTACCATTGTTATTACCCGAAGTAAGGAAACAAAGAAAGGGAATACCTATGACAGAAATGCCCATTCAGAATTCTGTTGTTTCTGAAATGCTTGAAAAATATATTCTCTACTTGAAAACACTTGCTCCAAGGATATGTGACACTACGCATAAGAATCTCATCCGTTTCAATAACTTTTGTGCCCGAGTTCATCCTGAAGCTAAAGAACTGACCGAAGATATCGTTAATTCCTGGTGTGACAGAAGACCTTTTGAGAAATGTAAATCAAGAAATACAAGAGTGCTTCCCGTATCTCAATTTTTGAGGTATGCAATCAGGCATCATTGGACTAAAGTGAGCGTTCCCCCTTCTTTGCCGAGAGGTGGAAACAAACCACGCATACCCCATATTTTCACAGAAGACGAACTTGCCAATTTTTTTAATGCGACCATATTGCTTCGCAAGCCTGTTAATATCTCAGATTTCGATTTTAAGCTGAGAAGTATGCAAATACCTGTATTCTTCAGACTACTGCTTAGTACAGGTATGCGTACCAATGAAGCACGTTTACTTGACTGTGAAGACGTTGATCTTAAAAATGGCATAATTAATATCAGGCATACCAAAGGATGGGCACAACATAGAGTAGCCCTACACCTTTCAATTTGGGAACTTCTCAAGCGATACGACCATGCTGTAGAAAAGTTATTACCGAAGAGAAAAGTATTTTTTCCTACTTCGGATGGCAAGTATCACGATATAAAATGGCAAGGATATGCATTCAGTGAAATATGGCGAAGAATATCAAAGACGGACGCTCGTCCATACGATTTTCGTTCCAATTATGCAGTCAAAAATATAAACAGTTGGAATTATGATGGCACAGAATGGTTTGATAAACTTCTCGTTCTGGGACGCAGCATGGGGCATAAAACTCTGCAAAGTACTTGCTATTACTATCAATTGGCACCAATGTTTCCTGATATGTTGGAGACACTTTCTGGTTCTTATCTACATGACATTTTACCTAATCTTGAAGATTTTTACAATGATGAAACTTAAATCTGAATCAATCGTTATATCCCAAGCCGTAAATGAATGGTTTACAAGTTATCTTCCTATCGCAAGAGGATGTAGTAGCCATACACAACGTTCTTATTTTACGGCTTTATCGCAATATATGCAGTTCTTACAAGAAGAAAAAAAAGTCACTCCCAACACTCTTTCGGCAGAATCTTATTCCAAAAGCAATCTTAATGACTGGTTACTATGGTTAAAGAAAACCCGAAAGTGCAGTAATTCAACATGCAATGACCGTTTGTCTGGTGTAAAAAGCTTCATTAAATTTTTAAGCATAAAAGATATAAGATTTAATGCCGTATATATATCTTCAAAAGAAATAAAGCCTATGCGTACGGTTAAAGTGATTCATGAGGAAATTACACAAAAGGCTATCAAATCCCTTTTTAGTACCATTAGAACAGATACTCGAACAGGAAAAAGAGACTTGGCAATCTTTTATCTTATATATAGCATAGGCGCACGCATAGACGAGATTCTATCCGTTAAAATATGTGATTTACATCTTCATGAGTATCCTAATCCGAATTATTTGACGATTATAGGCAAAGGGTATAAATGCAGGACGCCTCCCATATTGAAGGATGTGACTAAAATTCTTTTACGGTATATAGAGGTATTCCATAACAATGATTTTGCTTCTCATAGTTATTTATTCTATTCCTTTTATAATGGAGAGAAGAAAAAAATATCCCAGGAGGCCATCAACAAACGTTTGAAGATGTATGCGGCTAAAGCAAATGAGATAGACAAATGTGTACCCCGCAATCTTCATTGCCATAGTCTTAGACATGCACGTGCCAGTCATTGGCTAGAACAAGGACTGAATATTATTGCTATACAAAGGCTAATGGGACACGCGGATATAAGAACCACTATGCGGTATATCTTTGTTTCTGTTGAACAAAAGAATAAGGCTTTGGCCACTTTGGAAAGTAAATCAACTCTAAAACTTGAAAAGAAATGGAAGAAACTTCCCAAAGGACAATCTCTTTTGGAATATGTAGGGCTAAAGAAATAATTTAAGTGTAACAATAATTTGTCAAATATGCGACTGAAGCCTTATACTTCAGTCGCATAAAAGAATAGAGGAATAAAATAGAGTGAAGAGTATGTTTCATTCTATCAAATACAATGCAAGCTCCATGTAATTATATATTTAATAATTAACGTATTAATATATTTTTATATAATAATTCGTTTACATACTTATTGTAAGTCGGAAAACAATAAATCATCATTGCCGTCAAAAACTAAAGCCTCTTTATTGTGCACCAATTCAACAGCAGCCATCGGATCAGTTATATCCAATGCAGCTATTTGAGTGTCATATGTAGTAATCATTTTTTCTTTCGCAACTTTTAACGTATCTCCATTCAAAAAACTTTTTAAACCTGCTATGGCACTATTTATAAAAGGTTCATGTTCACCTCTTACATTAAACGTGTTGTTATAACCGACAAAAAATCGTAAATCATGAGCCTTTAAATGTGGATGAAGCTTTTGAGCGCAAGAACAAGCAATACTATAAAGACCTTTGTTCTTGAAATTGTAGTTGGTTGTATGTATTGAGACAACAGCGTCTTCATCCTCATTGTAAATTCCATTGGCATCACCATGACCAGCAAAAAAACAAAACTGGTGTTCAGGCATGGCACCAATAACATTCTGTTCACTCAAATTTGGAGGGTAAACAGAAGAGTATTCAATGCCATTATCAGCACAGATTTGCTTCGCCTCGTCCGCACA
Organism: Bacteroides eggerthii; assembly: GCF_025146565.1. Classification (NCBI taxonomy): domain Bacteria; kingdom Pseudomonadati; phylum Bacteroidota; class Bacteroidia; order Bacteroidales; family Bacteroidaceae; genus Bacteroides; species Bacteroides eggerthii. The sequence continues at coordinate 3,856,835 of NZ_CP102258.1, forward strand.
TGATTCTAAGAAGTCATGAAGTATGGTAGTAGAATCATTATTATATGCTATCAATACCTTATCCATATTTATTTTTTAGAACGATTTAATTGATAGATATAATATTCATTAAGTTTTTGCTCAAAAGATTTACCTATGGGTGTTTGTTGTCTCAACTCAACAAGGATGTCAGCCCAAGTGAATGTTGTGCCTGTAGAGACTTCACTAAAAGCTTCTCTATCGTTATCCTCTGGATGACGGAGAAGCCATTGTTCAAGGACGCAATCAAATTTTGTGCTCCACTGAGAACGAACTCTGTCAATGATGGAGATGACGGATTCAAAATCATCATTACTCCTGTCCAAATAGAAGAAATTCTCCTCGTTCATCATTTCAATGATGGAATCCAAAGGAATATCAGTCCTTAACTGGTTAGCCGACATTATCACAATATAAAGCAAGGACGTCTTTTTACGGATCTCCTTCAACAAGTCAATGCCCTTTTTGTGGTGACCGCTGAAATTCCAGTCAATGAATACTAGCATTTTGCTATTCAAATTCTCCAAAACGAATTCCAGTCCTTTATCTGGATTTTGGAAAACATGGTTACAATCGGCATCTTTGTAATGCTTTCTTATATTCTGAACAAACGGCTCTTTCTCCGACATGTTGTCGTCAATAAAAACTATTTTAAAATCCATAATTGTTTACTTTTTAAAAGGTATTGTTATTTTTATTGTCGTCCCTATCTCGCCAAATTCACTGTCAACGACGGCTACAGAGCCTCCAAGAGACTGAACACGAGTTTTTACAATATACAATCCAACGCCAGCACCTCCTTGCAACTCGGTTGTTGTATAGTACAAAGCAAAGATTTGTTCATTGTCTTCTTGGGGAATACCTATGCCTGTGTCTGAAACAAGGATCTCCAACATATCGTTTTGAACCTCGTAAGAGCAACGAATCACTTTCTGTTCTGACTTAGCCATTGCTTTCACGGAATTGTCTATTAGGTTCTGCAGAATATCCCTAAAAAATTGTCGGTTCGCGTTCAGAACCAGCTTATCGGGAAAATCTGTCTGTAAGGATATTCCTTCACGTGAGAAGACATCATCGTATTCACCCAGTATTTCCTCGAACGTGTTTTTTAAATCAACTTCCTCAGGAGTCAAGTTCGATTGTGAATAGCTAAGCATATAGTTAATCACACGGTTGAGTACTTTGAAGCGTTCATACATCTCTTTAGAATAGAGTATGAATAAATCTTCCTCCTCGGGATCGGGATAATATCTATAGAAGAACTCCACCCTATCGCGTATTTGGTTAAGTGTGGTACGGACAGCATGAGTGATATTAATTGCAAACTGTTGTAGGGACATAATACTCATATAGATGTTCTCCTTACGAGTAAAATCCTCTAAAGCTTTTTTTTGTTCGCTAATAGCAGTCTTTACACTACGGCCTGTCTTACGTACTTGTTTGATAAGAGGTTCTACAGTCAGCTTTAATTCTGGTTTTTGGGCGACTATATCATTAAAGGCTTCTACTAAAGAATTGATATCATCTGATGCAGCTTTTAGACCCTCCTGAGCATTGTCTCGTTTTGCTTGACGCATTTCCACCTTGTAATCTTGAAGAGCATTAAGTTGAGTGATGATAAATTTCTTCATCTCTCGATACTCGTCATTGTCCACAAAGTCTTGGCGATTGGTCGCATCTATTATTTGAGGATTTCCATTTTTGGTGATGTCAATGACCCCCAAAAACTCACGTGTGCTTATTCTATTAAATATATCTTGATATACTCTTTTATCAATTCCTAAAATGTCACGTTTCAAATCTTGAATTTCGTTAGTTTCTGCAAAAGGCGTGGCAATGATACCATCACGATAGACCTTAAATCCATCTATAGGGTCATTAGGAAAGGCTTTTCGGTAGTTTCTACGAGCTGGCTCGTCAAAGAAGAAAATCTTCATCCTTATTCCTCCAAAAGGTTTAAGTGGGATAAGATGATAATTAAAAGTACTCTTTTCCTTATCGTAGAAAATACTTTGCTGAAGCTTTTTAGTCTCGTCAAAGTCTATACTCAGAGAAATGGTCGCATTATTAAAGTCATCCAACGTTCTAATAGACTCTTGGTCTATATCAAATTCAGGTGCAATTACTCGCACTTTGAATGGGTAACTCAAATTTGCAAATGGTGAGACAATTTTTGAAATTTCACGCATTAAATGCTCAATTTCTTTCTTAGTCCAAGGCTCTCTGATGGAAGTAATTATCAATTTCGTTCCTGATACATCTGGATTTTCAGCATCATTATACGTATAGACATTCTCCATATCGGTAAATAGACGAATATCTGCCTCTTTTTCGGTTTCAGTGTAATAAGCAGTCCAGTCAATATCTACCTTTAGCCACTTTTCTTCCCCTTCCTTTTTAGTGATAACGGAAACCTTATCTCCTAGCTTATCTACAGCAAAACGTCCTATACCTTTTTCTCCAACACATTTTCTATTGAAGGGTTTAGGTGAATATGGACGAGCGCGTTTACTTGAAGTTCCAATAACCATCCATTTGTCCCGAATATCTTCAAACGACATTCCATATCCGTCATCTTCTACTCGAATAACTGCCTGTTTTTTCCCGGCTCCAACATTTTCAAAAATGACATTTACATTTTGGGCATTTGCATCGTAACAGTTTTTTACCAATTCGAACAAAGCAGTAACTCGATCTGTTATCAAATCGCGTCCGATTAACCGGAATGTACTGACGTCAAATCGCCATTTTAGTTTATGATTATCGTCCATATTATTTGTGGGTTCTAATATGTTTTTTTATACTCTCTGCAATTACCTCGCCTAATTTTGGGGGAACAGCATTTCCTATATAACGTGAAGCTTTAACTAAAGATACTTCTTGCTCATTAGGAAAGAATTTATATTTTATCGGAAAAGTCTGGAACAATGCAGCTTCACGTGCTGAAATAGCCCTGTTCTGAACAGGATGTCCGAAACGCCCGTTACCTATACCTGTACAAAGTGTGGTCATCGTTGGAGCAGGCTCTTCCCAAGTCATGCGCCCATAAACACTACCAAAACTCTTACCACCTTCTTTCTTATGGCAATTTAACATAAGTTCCTCTGGCCAATCTCTCCAGCTTCCACCATATGGCGTAGCCTCAATTCTTCTCATATTCAATGCAGACAAGGCCCGGCAGCGATGCAACTTGTCTGTAGGACATTCTTCACCAGCTTGAAGAGGGGGAAGGTTACTGATTACATCGCCAACAGTCACGTAATTATCTTTTTGATGTGTTGGAGAAATCAATTCAATCTCACCTAATTTCGAGGCTAGCAATACTAATCGCCTACGTGTCTGTGGTATGCCATAATCGGGACAATAAACCACATGATAGGAGACATAATATCCTTCTGCCTCAAGTGTATTAACAAAGTCTCCTAATACTGATTGAAGTTTAAATGAAGCTATAGCCGGAACATTCTCCATTGTAACGATGTCTGGTTGCACATCTTTAACAAGACGTCCAAATTCATAAAGAAGGTTGTATTTTTTTTTATCTTTATTCTTGTTTTTAAATGCGTATGACGAAAAAGGCTGACAAGGAGCGCAACCAGCCAAAACTTTTATTGATTTCTTGGAATAGAAGGGTATTATGTCCTCTTTTTGAACTGTCCTAATGTCCTTGAAAATAAACTTTGCTTCGTTATTGGTTTCATATGCATACAAACAAGTCCAATCCAAATCGAAACCGGCTTTTATCTTGAGACCTTTTGACTTCATTCCATAGCTTAGTCCGCCTATTCCGCAAAATAGGTCAACCACCTCTATTGAAGGTAATTTCCCGCGTCGTTTATGTATTTTACTTTTAGGCATATCTATTCTGTGATAAGTTCTCGTTTTTCACATCCTAGCAAATCGGCAATTTTAGCTAGCGTCTGTAAGTCCGGCTGATGCATATTGGTACACCATTTACTTACTGTAACAGTTGATACGCCCAATTGTTCTGCCAGCCATTTGCTTGTTCTCTGTTTCTCCACAAGAACCACTTTAAGCCGATTAAGAGGTCTTACATTCATCTTTATTTAATTAAAATCAAATGCAAATATAATAAAAACAGGCAATATTACCAAATGCTTTATAGAAATGTATCCATAATTATAGTAGTTGAGTGTTGGTGCTCAACTACTATAAAGGTATAGAAAAATATCACAACTATGAAATTATTTATATGCTATATTTCAATCATTTGCAATATAAAGTTAGGATAATATCAAGGTTAGGATAACGGTGTCCGTAACCGATGTAAGGCATTTTCCCCCGGTGCCAGCCTTCCCACCGCTTGATGCAGGCTACCGCCTTATCTTTGTCAGACGGGGGATTTTCCGCCTTGCCGTACAAGACAAGTAACAGAAAGATCATAACAGCCGGTATTCTTTTCATGCAGCCTCCTTGTTATTTTCTTCATCCGTATCCTTTCCATTAAAATCATATGTCAATTGTTGCAGATTCCCCCAATTATCTTCAAGATAGAGGTCTATGGTCTGGGATTCCTTGCCGCTTTGCGAAGTATAGTAAAGACGGAATTTCCATTCGTTCAGCAGATAACGGTCATTGGGCTTCAGTACCGTTCCGTCCTCCATCTTCAGACTGCCCTTGCCGTCCGGCTGGAAATACCTTAGCGTATAGACGGTTCCGGCAAAGTTCCCTTCCGGCTTGATTTCCAGCCGGATTTCCACAGTCTCCCCATCGGTAATCTCATCCGCTACCGGCATGGTTTCTACCGTAAACGGGTATTCCTGTCTGATATCCAGCTCATTGTCACAAGCAACAAGACCAAGAAAGGAGAATGCCATACAGCAGGCTGTCAGCATAAAATCAAGGATTTTTCTTTTCATAGGTATGTATTCTTTTAAGGTTAGAAAATGTATTTTACTCCGATTCCATACTGGAAGTGGCAGATCCCCGAGGCACTGCCCCATACGAAACGCTCACGCAGACGCACCAGCAGGACAACCCTGTCGGACAGGTAGCCTTCCGCTTCCAGCGTTACCGCGCCGCCATAGATGAAAGACTCGCATTGCTGCAAAACGGCTCCGTCATCCAGCAGCCGGTCTCCTTCGTTCACGGTCTCATAGCCCAACAGGGCGGAAGCGCCGAGGTTCAGGAAGAAGGACTTGCCGGGGGTGGAAAAAAACGTATGGTAATAACCGCCTTCCCCCGTATATTGCGACAAGGGTATATGCGTACTCCGGTAAGGGATGTTACGTTTCAGCATCTCACCGCCAAACATCCACTGGTTTCCGTTCCCGGTACAGGTGGATACAGCCAGCGAGAAGGCATAGCCTGCATCGTGACGGTTTGCCCGGCTGTAAAATCCGTCGGTCATTTCAGTGGTGAAGCGGACGGCTTTCATTCCCGGCAGGCGGCGTTGGGCTTCTGCCTGCCCCGTAAAGAGGGCAAGCAGGAGGATAATAAAGAGGAAGTTTCTTTTCATGGCGTTCATCTGACTTTCAGTTCATTGACGGTTTCTGCGCGTACCAGGTCCTCATTCTCCACATCAAAGGACTGATGCCGGCCGCCTTGCTTCTCATACATTTCCACTATCAGCTTCTTGTCGTCGGGAATGGTGAACTTGGGCAGGGCAAACACCGTCCGCTCGTTCTTCTTCCCGTCCACACGGGTCACATAGTTGAAGGCACGAAGCGGATAGATGACCTGTTCCTGCATGGCGGTACGTTTCATGATTTTCTTGTCCACGATCTTGAAGGTCACGAAGTCCACGTCGAAAGGCACGTTCGTGGCGTTCTTCACTTCGGTATGGAAATAGATCAGTTCGCCGTGCGCATAAAGTCCTTTAAGCAGATATTGCACTCCGAACCGTTTGCAGCCGATGTGCTTGACCTTGCGTTTGTTCTGTTCATACACGGATTTCATGATCAGCCGTACCAGACGGGGAGACTCCCCGGCGAGTTCCTGCAAGTAGATTTCCATCGCATTGTTCGGACGGTTCACGGCCTCTCCGTCATGGATGAAGTCGCACATTTCCACATTCAGCAGCAAAGGCTCGTCGGCATACTTGACGTTGAATGTATAGAAGTTGCCGTCTTCGGTAATTACGCTCATGTTTGTCTCGCTCCGGAAATGTTTCCGGGTTGCCTTCACACGGATCACATTTTCCGCACCGTCCGCCTTGCCCGCTATCAGATTGGGCGAACCCAGGTCCACATATCTCACGGGAGAGGGAAAAATAATATGTACGGTCTTGTCATATGTGATTTCCAGACCGTGCGGGGGAATCATCCGGCTGAATCCGATCTTGCGGCTCAGTCCTTCATAATAATCCCCGTTGCTCTGCTGCGCGTATGCAGCCACTGTGCCCGCAATCAGGGCAAGCATCATCAGAATCTTCTTCATGTGTGTTTCTTGGTTGATTGGTGAATAAATGGTTGATTTCCTTTCCTCCTTCATTTTTCAGGAGAATGCAGCAACAGCCGATGCCCGGCCTTCAGGGTGATTTTCACCGTGCGCATCTTCTTGCCCACATATTGTGACACACCCCGTATCACCCCCTTGCCCACATCCGAGGCAATCTGCGCTCCGGCATCCGTTGAGATATTGATGCTGCTTCCTATAGAGGTGCCCATGCCGGCGGCAATCTCACGTGCGGCATCATACTCCATCGAGTTCGGTACAAGGATTCCCTGCTGCCCGTCAGCGTCATACACTTCGAGTTCCACCGGAAACAGCGTGCCCCTGTACTCCACTGTCTCGATCAGGATTCCCATCCGTTCCCCCTCGACACGTGTGCCGCCGACCAGTACCGTACCTTTTGGGATAAGGAGATCGTCCACTGCCATCGGCTCAAGCAGGCGGATACGCAGTGCCTGTCCGTCAGATACGGTCTGCGTGCCATGCACACAGGCGGCGATGGTATTCCTGCCGGAAGATGGCATTTTGCCTACCGGGGTGTGGAAGCCGGTATTTCTCTCGCCTGCATATCCGGAAGCAATGTCTTCATTGCCTGCAGGCTGGGCCAGTGATGACACCATCCGGTTCTGTACCCGTTTTACAGGCCGGACAGCCGTCCGTTCTTTCCGGCTGTTTGGGGCATTGGTCGTAGAGGAAGCATCCAGCTCTTTCCCGTTGTAGCGGGCAGCCAGCTCGTAGGACTTTTCCAGCAGAGCCATCTTTTCTTCCAGGGTCTGGCCTTCCGCCTGTTCTTCCGCCGGCTTCCTTTCTTTTTCCAGATCCTCAATACGGCGGAGCAGATCGGCGTTTGGCTGATTTTCATTCCGGGTATATACAGTGCCCAGCGAACGGTTCATATTCCGGTAGGCTTCTGCAGAGGAACGGATGGAGCCGGGGGCTTTCCCCTTTTCCGGTTCCGGCGGAAGTTCCATGTTTGCTTTTCCTGCGGTAAGACCGGCAGTATCCTGACCGTCCTTGTTGAGCAGTTCGGACATTTCCTGGAAGGTTCCCCTGCGCCATTTTTCCTTTTTTGCCAGTGCTTCCTGCTCGTAGGCGCTTACCTTGTTGCCCTCCATTTCCGAATCTTCCGGTGAAGGCATCTCCACGTTGAAACCCCTGCCTTTTTCCATTTCCGCCTTCTCCTTTTCCGACGGGCTGAATACCAGCAGGAGGAACCCCATGCACAGCAGGCAGAAAAACGGATAGACAATATACTTTGCGCGCCGGCGCTTCTCTTCGGGAGTCAGCGGCTTGTCATTTGACACTCCGAGCCATTCCCTGATTTTCTGAAAGTCCATTTTCATGTTTATGGATGTTTGAATGAATGTTTCTTGTTCTTTCCGGCCGGAACACGACGGAACGGATATGTCCCATTGCCGGTCTTTGGCCCGGCTCCCCGAAACGGGATACACAGGAGAGAATCGAGTACAGGCAGGAGGCAGCAAGCAGGAACGAGGCCGTGCCTGCCAGAAGGATGCGCTGCTTTCCTGTCAGCCGCCGGCAGAACAGCCGTACCCGGCTGTCCGCATGGCCGAAGAATCCGCGTTTTCCCCTCATCGTTCCGCACTTCTTATGTCCTTATTCTCCAGCACGGTAAACTGCTCGATAATGAATCCGTTGGGATTGTCATCCGAACGTCCTGTGTTTTGAAGCGAGCAGGAAGTTACGAGGCTGCGCTCGGTCACGTTGCTTTCACGGATAATCAGCTGCCGGGCATATGTCCGCACCTTGTAAGGGTAGGCGGCAAAGTCGCACACCACGCTGTCCACATGCACCACCTGGTTGATGTTGCCTGAAATCAGGCGGTTGTAATACCCTCTTTCGGCAAAATCCACATAGTAGTGATAGGCACTCTTGTCTGCCAGTTGCAGGGCACGGTTGATATTGTGCTCGATGGCATCCTTCTGGGGTGAGAGCGAGAAAAACAGTTCGTGAAAGCGCCTTACATGTTCCCGCGCCTCGGCAGGCCTGTTCTGTGAGAGGTCCTGCGAAAGGGCCATCATCAGCGATTTACCCCCGTCAAGCACATAGATTTTCTCGCGTTGCTTCTCGGCAAAGCGGTATGAGCTCCACAGCGCATATCCGGTAACGAGCGCACAGCAGCAGGCAAAGACCGCCAACATCAGGCGGATGCGCTTGAAGCTGCTCTCAATGTTTGTCAATGACTTGAATTCCATTTTTTTTGATGTCTGGTTTGAATGAATAAATATTTCCGGTATGACGGGACATCCCGTTCCGACAAGTCACCGGACCCGTCATCTTGGGTTGCCCGACTCATGGGAAGGAGGCTCCGCAGGGTTTATTTGCCCCTCAGCCTGCCTCCGATATTCCCCAATACGGCACCGCCTGCTCCGGCTGCAAGGCCACCTGTCTTGGTGGCTGTACGGTTCAGGTTACGGCTGAAGTTTCCGGCACCGCCTGCCTGCACTATCCAGCCTGCTACCGTAGGCACGGTGAAGTATCCGATAATCCCAATCAGCATAAAGATGATGTAGACACTGTTCGAGTTGTCTATCGAGTAGTCCGGATTGTTCTGCAGTTCCTGAATGTCATTCTGAAGCATCAGTACCTGAAGCTTGGCAAGCAGGGTGCTGAACAGGTCGCTGACCGGAAGCCACAGGTAAACGGAAATATATCTCGTGAACCACTGTCCGAGCGTGGACTGGAATCCGTCCCATACACTGAAGGCGAACGCTACCGGTCCCAGTATCGAGAGTACGACCAGGAAAAAAGTCCTCACGGTGTCTATCAGCAGCGATGCCGCTGCGAATATCAGCTCCAGCAGGCTGCGGAATGCGTCCCGGATCTTCTTTTCCAGATTATACATCCCGACTTCCACATACATGCCCAGCCGGGAGGCGGTATCTATGGTTGACCAGCCCAGTTCATCCAGCTGACGGTCAAACTCCTCGTCACTTACCAGATATGCTGTTTCGGGATTGCGGAGCATGGCCTCCTTTTCCAGTTCCTCCTTTTGGTTCCGGTACTGTTCCATATCCATCGTCTGCCCTTCGAGCATCTTGTGTGTGCCCTGCACGATGGGACTGAGAATATTGTTCAGCGTGCCGAGCACTAGCGTGGGAAAGAGCAGGATGCAGATGCCTATGGCAAAGGGACGCAGCAGGGGATAGACATCTATCGGTTCGGCACGTGCCATCGACTGCCATACACGGACGGCAACGTAGAACAACGCACCCAGTCCGGCAAGTCCCTTGCCCACGTCCATCATGTCCTCGCAAAGGGGAAGCATCTCGTCATACAGGGTTGCCAGTATGGTGTGCAGGTTGGCAAAATCTATCGACAACGGCATCATGGCTACCAGTATTTGGAGGTTTCATTCCCATAGAGCCGCATCACACGTTCCAGGTCGTTCTTCTTTCTGGCCCTGAGGTAGCTTACGGCTATGTTCTTGTTCGTATAATAGCTCACAAGGTTGCGGTAACGGCGCATCTCGTAATAGCAGTTGTCCACCACGTCCATACGGTCCTTGTCGGTCATGGACAGGGTACTGACATTGATAACCTGTTTCAGGTCCTGCAACACGCCGTTGCTCTCTTCCAGCAGGCGGGTGTAACCGAAGGCGATGGCGTCCAGTTCGCGCGGTGAGAAGTTTTCATCGTTCATCATCTTGCCGAAGTTGGTTACATAGATGTCGGACACGTCGCCCACCATCAGGATGATGTCACGCACCTTGCGGGCATCCTGTATCAGGTTGTTGACCGATTTCAGCTGGTCGTAATATTTCTTGGCCTGCTCATAGATCTTTACTGTCTCGGCAAAGCTTTCTGCCGTATTGACTGCCGTCTTTGAGGTATGGGCGATATTGTCCGACATGTTTATGATGCTTTGGGCCAGATTGCCGGGATCTGTCACCACCCATTGGGCGCGTGCTCCGGTAACGCCCAGTACAAATGCCGTTCCGATCAGAAGCGTTCTTGCCTTCATGCCCGTTCCTCCTTCCTTACATAGTCTCCGCCCGGTGAGAATGTCAGCACGTCGGCTGCCTCATTGTAGGACACATCGACACGGTAGCCCGTATTGACAAACAGGTTTCCGTTTTCTTCCACCAGCAGGTAAGTCTGCGGCTTCAGCCTTCGGGTTCTCCCGCTATGGGAAAACACCGTCACTTTATAGCATTCTCCTTCCTTGTATACCAGCACGTCAGGTCTGCCTTCCACGCTGGTCCACGTTCCGCAGATCTTGTCGCGGTCGATACCGCTTTCCGAACAGCTCTGCAATATCATGGCGGCCATGCTTATCAGACATACCGCCAGCCTCATAAGGGGTCTGTTTCTCATAATCGTTTTCATTTCGGGTTTGATACCTGTTTCTGTTCCTCTCGCTTTTTCTCCGCCAGACGGCGGATGGCTCCTTCCAGACTGCCCTCCGGTCCTCCGGCAATCCGTTGTACTTCCAGTTTCTCCGACTCCTCGGTCGTGAACGTGAAGTATTCTTCCTCGCTCACTTCCGTGGCATATACTGCCGAGCAGGTTCCTCCAAGCCCTATCCATACTTCCCGGTAGAAGCGCCCGGGATGGTTCGCCTGGTTGATGGAAAGAATCTGCCCTTTCTCTTTCTCGGTCAGACCGAGCAGCCGCTGGATGTGCTCGAACTTGTTCATGTATTTCCGCTGGTCAAGCAGTATCTTGCAGTCAGAGTTGTTGATGATGGCCTCTTTCACTATCGGGGAGCTGATGATGTCGTCCACCTCCTGTGTCACCACCACAGCCTCACCGAAATATTTTCTGACGGTCTTAAAAAGGTACTTGATGTATTCACTCATATTGGCGGACATCAGGGCTTTCCAGCATTCCTCTATCAATATCATCTTACGGATACCTTTGAGCCTGCGCATCTTGGCGATGAAAGTTTCCATAATGATCAGTGTCACCACCGGAAGAAGCACTTTGTTGCTGCTGATATTGTCCAGTTCGAATACGATGAACCGTTTGCCTGTCAGGTCCAGTTCCTTGTCGGAGTTCAGCAGGAAGTCATAGTCTCCGCCCCGGTAGAACGGTTCCAGAACGTTCAAAAAACCGTCAATGTCAAAATCCTTCTCACGCACCTTTTTCTCTTCAATCATTCTTCTGTAGTCATCGGCGACAAACTCATAGAAACCGTTGAAGTCCGGTCTGATGTTCCGGTTCTCCGAAATCTTTCGGATATAGGCGTTCACTGCTCCAGAAAGAGCGACCTCCTCCGAACGTTTCGGCGACTCGTCTTCCCGTTTCCACAAGGTCAGTATCAGTGTATTGATACTGTCACGCTTCTCCACATCGAATTTTCCGGATTCGGTGTAGAACGGGTTGAAGGATATCGGATTGTCCTCTTCATACGTGATGTAAATCCCGTCCTTCCCGTTGGTACGGTCATGGATCATCCTGCACAACCCCTGGTAGCTGTTTCCTGTGTCCACCAGCAGGATATGCGCTCCCTGTTCGTAGTATTGGCGGACAAGGTGGTTGGTGAAAAAGGATTTTCCGCTGCCCGAAGGCCCGAGGATGAACTTGTTTCTGTTGGTGATGATTCCTCGCTTCATGGGCAGGTCGGAAATATCCACATGCACCGGTATCCCGTTCTGGCGGTCTGCCAGCCGGATTCCGAACGGACTGGGCGAGCTCCTGTAATTGGTCTCTCCGGCAAAGAGGCATACGGCCTGTTCCAGGAAGGTATAAAAGGATTCTTCGGATGGAAAGTCGCCTGCATTTCCGGGGATTCCCGCCCAATAGATGACCGGTGTGTCAATGGTGTTATACCTTGGCGTGCATTCCATCATGGCCAGCTGGCTGCCCGTGTCGTTCCTGATGCGGCGGAACTCTTCCGCATCCTCCGCCCAGGCGATGACGTTGCAGTGGCATCTGACGGGAAGCACTCCTTTGGTATGTGCCTCATCAAGATACATCTCCGTCCACTCCTGGTTAACGGCATTGCTCCGGCTGTATTTTGACAACGAGAGCATATTGCGCGAGTTTTTCTCCATCATCTGCAGGATTTCCTGTGCATCGTCGATGAACACGTATTGTGAATAGATGTGGTTGCATGACAGCAGCAGTCCTACGGGTGCGGCAAAGGAGAGGCGGCAGTCGCTGCGGTCCGTGGACATCCTCTCGTAGCGCATGTCCGTGGAAAGTCTGCCGGGCAGGTCTTCCGTATCGGAAAGGGTATGCAGGCAGAGGCGTTTGTCACCGATGCGCATCCTGCCGGGCTTGAGGCAGATGTCCTGCAATACGGCGGTCTCATCCTCCAGCGAGAGGGAAAAGTATTTTTCCACCAGTCCGGGATGTTCCTTCGTACCGGTGATTTCGTCTGTTTCCAGACGGCGAAGCCTTATATGTCCGGAATCATTCATAATACGCTCGAACTGTTCCACCGCCTCAAGAAAGCGGGCGGCAGCATCCTTGTCGGTTATCTCTTTGGGCAACAGGAATCCCCGGCAAAGGGTATTGAAGTCACTCTTCCGGCGGCTGCGTTCGCGGGTTGTCTTCGTCAGGAACAGGTAGCATTTGTGATTCAGGTAAGGTCTTTCATTGAAATGCAGCTCATAGCTGCGTGTCAGGAAGCTCTGTTCTCCGTCATCGGTCTTCGGACGGTAGGTTTCCTTGACGAACCAGTCCTGTTTGCAGACGACACTATGTTCCGGCAATACCTTCACGGCTTTGATCCAGGAGGAGTGCATGGCCTCATACTCGTCCGCCGTTACCGTGTACAGTTCGGGCAGTTCCACTTCGAAAGCCACGGTCAGGTCGGCATCCTTGCTCACGATACAGCCGTTTTCTACCGACAGCAGGGGGAATCTGCGTTCCAGCGTTTCCGCCTTTAATACATTTCTCATGATTGTTGTTTTTTTCTTCTTCTTGTGAATAATCTGAAAACTCTCTTGCGGTGAATCAGATAGCGTGGATGTCGTTTTTCAGCCAGCAGCTTCATCAGCCCGTGTTCACCGTAACGGGCATTCAAACGGAATATCACCCACACCAACAGGCTGCCGGACAGGATTCCGAAGGATAAGCATATCCATTGGTCCACCCCCGTCAGGTAAAGAAAGACTACCATAAGGAGCACCATCGCAAGCCCTCCGGCAAAGACGAACAGGTATTGCGACTTGAGTCCTTTGAACTCGACGGGGTTGCCGGCACCTTTGTTTACCGGATATTCCATAGGCTTTAGAGGAAGAAGGAACGTAAGATGGTGGCGGCTACGATCAGAAAGATACAGGCAAAGAACCAGCTAGCGGCGGTTTTCGAAGTGTCGGGGTCTCCGCTGGAAAATTTGCCATAGGTCTTGATACCGCCTACCAGACCAAGCACCGCACCGATGGCATAGCATAGTTTGGTGGCGGGATCGAAATACGAGGTCATGAGGCTGGTTGCCTCGTTGATACCCGCAAGGCCCTGGCCCTGCGCAAAGGTGTTTGCGGCGATGACCGCACACATCACAGAAAAAAGGATTCTTCTTTTCATTGTCGAATCGTTTGGGTAAGACATAAATTTGAATTCGACAACAAAGATAAATGGGGATAATGCGCTATGATTCAGATGTGTCATCAGATGTCATCAAATGTCATCAGATGTCTCATTGCGTCATTGTATGTATATGTTTACTTATTTACCAATTCAACGGTATGTATTGATAGACTGCCATATATGTTATTTGCGTTAATTATATTACTATCTAACTATATGTGTTTGCCGTTAATGAGTTCACCTATTTCAGTTTTTTTCAGTTCACTATTTAAATGAATTCACATGTTTTTCTAACTCCCTAATTATTATTCTAAAAAGAGCTTAGTCAAAATATTTATAAAACAGGTAGTTTTACCTTCAATTTTTTGTTGTCTTTCCTTTTTCCAAATATGTTGCACATTTGTGAAATTTTCAATTTATTCAAAATGAAATTTTATGACTTGTGCGTTTACAACATCGTGGAAAGAATGATTTATTAAATATAAAAAATCAAAAAAAATAGGCTTCAAGAATATTACATAATGGTAAATTGGGGGAAAAGAGTATATTTGTATAATATAATACGATATTATAAATATACGCAGGTAGTGATTTACTAATATAGATTTGATATATAGAATATTATGAAACAGAATTTTATCATAAGAGGATTACGTGGAAGTGTGTTTATGCCACAGATAACGTTTAATTGGGAATTTATTTCAGCCATACAAACGATGTTGCCTAATTATATCCCTTCCGTTATTTCTGATACCCCACAAGTAATAAAAGGTATGCTACTCTCTCCTGGGGATTGGATTTTGTCTTCTCCTGATGATAATATACGAATAGTGTTTCAAGCACAAAAAGTAGACTATATTATTAATACAAATATTGAATATACTCAAGATATAGTATCTACACTTGCAAATAATTGTAATCAGATATTTAAGAGAATTATGGAAATTACAGGGATGAGAGCAAGCCGTTTAGCCATTGCCCCCACTCTTGAATATAAAGGTGATACTACTTTATTTAAGAATTTTGTCAATAAAATCTACGCAAAGAACACATTCAAAGAATCGAAAGTGGATAATTGTGATTTTTCACAAGTCTTTCGCGTTGATGAGGAAATTAACGGGAAACAGTTCATTGTAAATTATTTATCTAAGTTTTATGTAGCTACTCCTATCGTAGTTGTTAACGGTATAAATACTATCCAAGAGGTAAATATGGTAGATTTTGATATTAACACGTTTGTAAATCCTGAGTATTCTTTTGACACTAATGCAACTAGTGATTTCTTTCAAAAAGGAGCAGGATTTTGCTCTGAATTCTTGTTGTGGTATATTGGAGAATAATAGATATAGATATGGAAGTAACCTCACTATATGATTATACTAAAAGATTTACAGAGCCACAATTACAATTTCAGTCTGCCCTTGAATATCCAACAGATTTTTGGGAAAACTATTTAAGTGACATATCCAAAGGTGCTTTAAAATCATTTGATATAAAGTGTCCTGCACTTCCTGATATGTTTTGGCTAAACAAATTGCCAATAGGTTCTTCTCAATATATAGCACAGGATGCCGAAGATAGGATAAATGAAAAATGTGCTTCTAGCGCAAACAGTGATAATATTTCAAGCGGTCAAATAATACGCAGAACGTCTAAAGATTCTACAAGTAGCGCTGATTTAAATAGAATGAATGAAGAATTTCATTCATCATTATCTAAACGGACTCAAACATTTGTATGGACACTGCAACATATAGATTTTGAGGATGGTGTAGAAAATGATATAATTAAAGAGGTAGAAGGTTATATTAAAACGAATAGATTTGTAACTTATTTATGGTTACATTCTATTTATTCAAATAACCAGAAAGATATTGATGTTTTAGCAGGGCTATTACGTATTATAGGAATGACTGTAGAAAAGGAAGATACAGATATGTTATTAACAATGGTAAAAGCGGGGTTATCCGATTCTCACTCTAAAACGCAAGAAGCGGCATTAATGGTAATAGAGCAATGGAGAACTCGAAATTGTTTAATAGCCATAGAAACTGCTCCATCATTTAACTCTTCTTGGCTTTGTGACTATGCAAAACAAATTGAATCAGAATTAAATGAAGAATTGCGACCATGCTAATACGAATGATTTCTGGAATAAGTAAGTGGGATGGTTCAAAAGCTGTCAACCGAAAAGACTATTATATCTGTGGTGATGCTATTGGTGACTTACGTACTACTGATAACAAATTGAGTGTTTGGAAAGCCGATACTCAGGAAGATATAAACGATGCCATTGTAGCATTAGCCTTAAATCGGGATTCAGTAAGTAAACTAAGCTATTTTCTTTTGAAAGAAGAAGATTTAGATAAAATGGATATTAAAATATCTGATGAGCAAGTGGGTGTTGCTGCAGGGCTGGATAGTCAAATTTTGACTAAACACCGAGATCTAATAGATTTAGACTATTGGAGACTCGGATATCTGGCGGACCATTTAACAGAACTTGCAAAAAATGTAAATAATAGAAGAATTTGTTCTGCAAGTGAAGTGAAAAAGTTACTTGAAAGATATAAGCAGGAAAATAAAATCACTCCAATACAAGTGAAGGACAAATTAAGAACAAGTTTAAAATGGTAAAACTATGGCATCACTAAACATGGTCGGACCCTACCTCTTAACAGAGCATGAAATAAATGCTAATGTAGAATTCGGAAGAATTGGTAATTATGCATTTGGGTATTTAAATGATAAGGGAGTGTTTATCGTAAGATATGTAGGACGTTCGGACACAAACTTACACACTAAAATAATGCTTGGGTTAATAGACAACAAAAAAAATCCTGCAAAATATCGTTATGAATGGTTTAAATTCAGCTATGCAGATACTCCTATAGAAGCATATATTAAAGAATGCAAGAATTATCATGACTTTGGAGGAGATAGGGGCAAGTTATTAAATATAACACATCCAGATTCTCCTGATAATTTAATAAAATGTCCTTTTTGTCAATGACATAATAATAAAATCAGTATTATTCATCCCCATCGCAGATATATTTTTCTATGGTGGGGATGATTTTAAAGTATCCACTATTCTATTACTTCACTTTAAAGAAACTGCCTCCATTCGTAATCAACTGGATTTTCTTTTCTCTCTCTTTTCAAAGGCAACGCATTCCCCTCCTTATCCACATACTTCCCCATCAGTTCCTCAATCAGCTTCTTGTTCTCCACCTGGGAGGAGAACAGTTCAAACATGTCCGTTTCCCGGATGGAATGCAGTGTCATGGCCGCCCTGTATGATTTGTTCTCGTCCGAGCCGGCACCATTCAGGTTAAGCAGCACATCGCCTACATTGAGCAGGTCAGCAGGAGTAACCATCGGAGCAATGGCTTCCGTTTCGGGAGAGCGGCTGTCCAGTTCCTCCTGTTCTTCTTTCAGCATTCTCATCTCCTCCAAAGGCAGTTTGCATTCCACTTCATCTTCCGGAATATCCTTATCCGCTCCGATAAAATCACTTCCGGTTTCCAGTTGCTGGCTCATGTAAGGGGCGACGGTCTTCCCGGCATTCTCGTCCAGATAGACAAAGCGGGTAGCTCCCATCACATCCTGTGCATTTCCCGGTTCACCGTTGTCTTTTTCTGCTTGTGGCCGATTGCGGGGAGTATAAAGCAGATCACAGATTTTACCTATTCTCTCTTTTTGTTTCCATACCTTATATAACAGATAAGCGGTACAGCCGAACCGTATTGATAAATAAACTATTTCTTCCATTCTATTGGCTTTTGAGTTGCTTCTTGATTATATATTTCATTGATGATATGCTGATACCTTTCCAGATGGTCTGACAGTACACTCCCTAAAAACATGGGGACAGACATTTCCGGTGCAATGACCGGCAATACTTTGGCAACAGTCCTGTACAATGTATCGTTAATATAGGTCTGCCTTCTTGCTCCCGACAGTTTCACTTTCAGAAACCGGCTCCGGTATTCATCTGAATCAGCCGCTCCATCCGGTGTTTTTTTTATTTGCTGTCTGGAAGAACCGCTTTTCTTCTCCTGTTTCTCCGGACAAGGTCCAGCCTGACTTTTTGTTTCCGGCTCCTCTTCCGGAGGAACCGTTCTTTCCAAAGCGGTCACATCTCCTGCCATCATGCGTTTCAATGCCTCCTCGTCCACTTGGTAATCCGTTCTTCTTTTGGTGGTCATAATTGTTTTTATTGAAGTTTCAGTATGGTTTCTATTTCCGCTGCCAGCAGGTCCAGACTGCTTCCTTTCATTGCGGAGGAAGATGGAGGGAACAAAGTGCTGCGGAACAGAGGCCCTTTCATTCCGGAGTCTTTTTTGTAACGTTCTGCACTGGGAATGACGGTTTCCAGTACCGGCAATTTCAGCGAACGGAAAATTTCAGTATAGCCGTTATACAGGTCTTTGGAAACACGTTTGTCCATCCGGTTCCAGAACATATGGATACCACGCAAGGGTACATCCTTATGCCGGTGCATGTATTCCCGGATGGCAAGGACAAAAGACATGCTGCTCCGCATTGCCATTCTTTCCTGCGTGATGGGAGTGAATACATAATCCATATTGATTACGGACTGGAATACACCGGGCACATTTACGGTGCCCGGAAGGTCAAAAAGGACAAGGTCATAATCCAGCTCCGACTTTTCAAGAAAGCGTCCGGCCGTTTCCCGGGCTTCTTCCGGAGTGGAGTTCAGGATGCTGTAGGCTTTCCTGCCGCTTGCTCCGAACTGTTCCACCAGCTGGTTTTGCAGATGCACGTTCTTTTCAATGTTTCCCACTTCCCAGTTCCGCATGGTACTGATGCTGTGCTGTGGATAATCACAATCCACCACCAGTACGTTATACCCCTTCAGGTAATGGAAGTAACTGGCGAGCAATACCGTGAACGTGGATTTTCCCACACCGCCTTTCTGGTTGCTCAAAGCGACAAATAAAGGTTCTTTCTTCATAGGCTTGAATTTAGAGTGTATAATTTGTTTTATATCTGTCAGGATTTTTTTGTTTCATCACACGGCAATGCATCCGTTGGTATATGGCAATGACGCATTGTTTGCCGGTTTGCATGAATACATTGCATACCATATTGCACCAGTGTAATACCGGTTGCCGATGGGCATTGCCATATAAGGTGCATTGCATTCATGCAATATGGGGTTCAATGTATCCCATACTGCATTGCACGGATGCAATGTATTCCGTCATGCAGGATTGTCGTGCAGCATATATGGCATTGCACATATATGGATGATGCCGCATTCACATCATGCACCACCTGTGGCAGGCAAGCAATACCCCTTACAGGACAATGTTTCAATGTATGCCCTCATGCACTGTGCCAAAAGTAGCGGCTATTTTTGAAACTTCCACCAACATTTCCCCTACCTGACATCAGATGTCGTCAGATGTCATCAAATGTCATATCAAGCGCTGTTTACCAATCGGTTATCACTGTCTAATTTTGCAAAATCGGAATCAGACGATGGAAAAGAACTGACTTCGTCGGACCACAGTGCGTCGTGAACGTCGCACAGCAATCCGACGAAGGAGGATTCTCTGTTCAAGCGAACAGAGCAAGTTGTGTTTTCGTCCGACAAAAAGTCTTTTGTCCGACAAAAACAACTAGCCCGGCTAAAAGCCGGGAGAATCCGCTCCAAAGTCGCGGATTCCGGAAGAGAAAGAAGTACAAACCCAAAATCTCATGTACATGGAGAAAAAAACTGGAACAAGAACAGGCAGGAAGTCCAAAAGCAATCCGGCAGACCGCAAATACAGTTTCCGCCTGAATGCCGAAGAGAACACAAAATTTGAACAGCTGTTGGCGGAATCCGGAGCGAGAGATCTCACGCTGTTCATTAAGAAATCCATCTTCTCGGGACAGATAAAGGTGGTGAAAATCGACAAGGCGACAATGGACTACTACATCAAACTGACCGAATTCCACAGGCAGTTTCAGGCCGTCGGAAACAACTACAATCAGGTTGTCCGGACCTTGAAGAACAATTTCGGGGAAAAACGTGCGATGGCACTGCTTTACAGGTTGGAGAAACTGAGCATCGAACTGATGCTTGTCTGTAAAAAAGTCATGGTGCTAACCCAGGAATACGAGCGGAAATGGTTGCAAAAATAAGTCACGGAACAAGCCTTTACGGAGCACTTGCCTATAACTACGACAAGGTAACGGCAGGTACCGCCGAGATTCTTTCGGGCAACCGCATGATTTCCGACAGATTGGGATTGCCCAGTGAGGACATACGTCTGGCATTGCTCTCTTTTGAGAACTACCTGCTGGCAAACCGCAATACGGAGAAGCCCGTCCTGCATATCTCCCTTTCTCCGGCACCGGAAGACCGGCTGACTGATGGGCAATTGGTAGAGTTGGCGGAACGGTATATGCAGAAGATGGGCTATGGGAATCAGCCGTACATAGCCTACAAACATGCCGATACCCATAATGCCCACATTCATATCGTCAGTGTCTGTGTGGACGGACAGGGGAAAAAGATCAGTGATGCCTACGAGCACCGCCGTTCCATGACCGCCTGTCGGGAACTGGAAACGGATTTCGGCCTGCGCAACGGGGCGGACACGGAAAGGCGGAATCCGAAAGCGGAACTAAAAAAGGTGGACGCTTCCTTGGGGGATGTCCGCCATCAGGTAGGCAACACCCTTAAAGCCGTACTGGAAAGCTACCGTTTCCAGACTTTCGGGGAATACAATGCGCTGCTTTCCACGCTCAACATCGAGGCGAAACAGGTCAGGGGAGAATACAACGGTATACCATATACCGGTATTGTCTATTCGGTCACGGATGATACCGGCAAGGTGGTCAGCCCGCCGTTCAAGAGTTCCCGATTTGGGAAACGCTTCGGAAATGAACAGTTGGAAAAGCGGATGCTGATGAACCTGAAAGACCTCAAGGACGGGAAATGGGCACCCTCCATACAGGCGGACATCGTTCGTGCCTTGCGGCAGGCGGATTCACGGAAACGGTTTGTGGAACTGCTGGGGCAAAAAAATATTGATGTGGTGTTCCGTGAGAATGAGCGGGGACGTATCTACGGTGTCACCTTCATTGACCACAACCGACGGGAGGTATTCAACGGTTCACGCATGGGCAAGGAGTTTTCCGCCAATGTGTTCAACGACTATTTCCAATGGTTGGAAAACATACCCGAAAAGGAACGGGGCGGACATTCCGCTACAGAACTTCGGCAGCATCACCGCCACGAATCCGGCAGCACGCTCGAACTGGCGGCGGGCATTCTTTCGATGGAAACCAACCCGCGTGACTATGAGGAGGAAGCCTTTGCACGCCGCATGAAGAAAAAGAAGAAGACCGGACGCAAACGTGGCATTTAGACAAAACAAGTATCAACCCATTTATATACAATTCTTATGCAGCAAGAAGACGATTTGAGGGCGCTTGCCAAGATCATGGAATTTGGCAGGGCCGTGAGTATTTTTCTTTTGGTGGTACACGTCTATGTGTATTGTTATCCGAGTATCACCGCGTGGAACTTGAACCTTGCGGTGATGGACAGGATTCTGGTGAATTTCAATAATACGACCGGGATTTTCAACTGTATTCTCTGGAGCAAACTGTTGGCAGTGCTTCTGCTGGCAGTTTCCTGTCTGGGTACGCACGGGGTCAAAGGTGAAAAGATAACCTGGCCTAAAATTTATGCGGCGCTGGTGGCAGGATGCGCACTGTTCTTTCTGAACTGGTGGTTGCTTGAGCTGCCATTGCCACACGCGGCAAATACCGCATTCTATATTTTTACTCTTACGGCAGGCTATCTCGCCCTGCTGATGTCGGGGCTATGGATGAGCCGCCTTTACAGGCACAACCTCATGGAAGATGTGTTCAATATGGAAAATGAGAGTTTCATGCAGGAAACCCGACTGATGGAGAATGAGTATTCGGTAAATCTCCCGACGAGATTCTATTATAAAAAACGCTGGAATAACGGATTTGTCAATATTGTCAATATTTTCCGTGCCTGCATGGTTATCGGAACACCGGGTAGCGGCAAGTCCTATGCGATAGTCAACAGTTACATACGCCAGCTTATAGCCAAGGGCTTTGCGATTTACATCTACGATTACAAGTTTGATGACCTGTCCACCATAGCCTATAATTCTTTGTTGAAGAATATGGACAAGTACGAGGTCAAGCCCCGGTTCTATGTCATAAATTTCGACGATCCGCGCAGGTCTCACCGATGCAATCCTATCAATCCGGAATTTATGACGGACATTTCCGATGCGTACGAGGCGAGCTATACGATAATGCTCAACCTCAATCGCACCTGGATTGAAAAGCAGGGTGACTTTTTTGTAGAATCCCCCATCATTCTGCTTGCTGCAATAATCTGGTATTTGAAGATTTACAAGAACGGGATTTATTGTACGTTCCCGCATGCGGTGGAATTACTGAACAAGCCTTACTCGGACCTGTTCACCGTCCTGACTTCCTATCCGGAGTTGGAAAACTACCTTTCTCCTTTCATGGATGCATGGAAAGGAGGGGCGCAGGATCAGCTCCAGGGCCAGATTGCTTCGGCAAAAATCCCCCTTACGCGTATGATTTCCCCACAACTATACTGGGTGATGACAGGAAATGATTTTTCGTTGGATATCAATAATCCGAAAGAACCCAAATTACTTTGTGTCGGCAACAATCCGGACAGGCAGAACATCTATTCGGCTGCACTCGGACTATATAATTCCCGTATTGTCAAACTTATCAACAAGAAAAGACAGCTCAAATGTGCCGTAATCATCGATGAGCTTCCCACCATTTATTTCCGGGGGCTTGACAATCTGATTGCAACGGCACGAAGCAACAAGGTGGGCGTACTTTTGGGTTTTCAGGATTTCAGCCAGCTGACCCGCGATTATGGTGAAAAGGAGTCCAAGGTTATTCAGAACACGGTAGGAAATATATTCAGCGGGCAGGTGGTCGGAGAAACCGCAAAGACACTTTCTGAACGCTTCGGCAAGGTGCTCCAGCAGCGTCAGTCCGTTTCCATCAACCGTCAAGATGTTTCCACTTCCATCAACACGCAGCTTGACTCGCTTATCCCGGCATCCAAGATTGCCAATCTGTCGCAAGGTACATTTGTCGGGGCTGTGGCGGATAATTTTGGCGAGAAGATAGAACAGAAAATATTCCATGCCGAAATTGTTGTGGACCATGCAGCGGTCAGTGCGGAAGAAAAGGCCTACAGGAAAATCCCTTTCATCAACGAATTCAAGGACAAGGACGGTAATGACATCATGATGCAGCAGATTCAGCGTAACTACGACCAGATCAAGTCGGACGCACAGGCCATCATCAACGAAGAGATGGACCGTATCAAAAACGATCCGGAGTTATGCAAGCGATTGGGGTTGGATAATGAAAAAACATCCAAGAAGGAGTAATCCTTCCTCTCATTAAATATCAAGATGAAGTGTGTGTGGGGGATTTTCCCATCAATTTCCCCCACATATTATCAGGTCGGAGCTCTGCAATAGGGGTATTCCTTTCATCTACTTCCCGAACTCCACGACAATCTCCGTCATTTCCCCATGTACTCTTCGCACATTCAGCACCCGTGCAGGAATCCCATGGTTGAAGCAGCATTGGATAAATTCCATTCCAATGAACACTCCTGTATTGTATTCCTCTGTATCGTTCTTCGTGTTTTTGCAGAAAGTTACGGTTCCTTTCATCTTTTCATTCCTTCTCTTGCGGTATTGCGCTTCCTTTTCAAACATCATAAAGACTTCTCCTCTGACAATCTGCACCTGTTGGCCTTCGGTTTGTAGGAATTGCAGGTAACTTTCCAGCAGGTCTTCCGGGCATCCGCTATGGGATAGCATGTTTCTTATCCCTTGTATCTGAATTGAATTTTCCATTACTTTTTATTTGGCTATGATTATCTTTTTATCCTTGATGACAAGTGTGTCTTTCCCGCCATGATTCGTCAGGCTTACATCTTTCAAGTCAATACGGCTGTTGGAGATGGAAAACTCCTGATGAATCGTATCGTTCCGCAGGAAGTGGATGTCCTGTTTGTACAGGTTCGGAATGGAAAAGAACAGGGCTATGATTCCGCCCATGCAGCATATCATCAACAGGGTAAAGGCAACAAACCACCGCTGGTATTTTCTGTCATCCAAAACCTTCACTTCAACTGGTGCAGGCTCTTCGTTGATTGTTGCCTTTTTCTGGTTGCATATCACGCGGCATCTCAAATTGGGAAATTCATGCAGGCTGAACAGGTCCGGAATCTGTTGCAGGAATTGCAAGTATTGTTTGGTTTCCATCTGCACTTCCAGTTCCATAGTTACACGGATGACACTTCGTTTCATTATCTTGGGTTTTCCTATTGCCCCCGTGGGTTTGGCAACATTGACAGGACGGATGTCCGATACGCCTGTGTCCACACTCATGGCAAGCTCCACTCCGGTGTTTCCTAAAGAGGGGGAATCCGTAGGATGGGATCCAAAAGATGAAGAACTTTCTGCACCTTCATATTCCGCTATCAGGTCTGCTATTTCCCGCACCTCGGTTACTGCCACGTTCTTTGCCTCTGCATTCACAAAGGTTTCTACTTTAGCCTTCACCCTGTCGGTCAGAAAGGCTTTTATCTTGTCTTCGCTTTTCTTATGGATAAGGTAGCTCGGATATTTTTTGGTAAAGTTCCGGGCTACGTTTTCCATATAGTCCATTGTGTAATCATAGTTACAATCAATAGACAAAACAATAGATAGCAATAATGAAAAATGACTATGTTTTGAATAAATATTATCTACCATGTTATTATATTACCTTAGTTTATATTCACCCTTTGTAAAATACGTAAAGGGCATTTAACAACCCCGTATTTTATATTATATGGAATATATTTATATTCATCTGTTATTCTTAAAGTATCAGTGGCATTCATTTGTTCTATATCATGATTAACCAATAAAATTTGCAATTTGCTCTCATCCATTGAACTTATTATTGGATAAAAATTAGCAAATATAATATCCGTAATATATGCTATTTTACTTTGATAATCAAATAATAAAAATTGATTTCCATCAGCAGATCCATTATATATAACAAAACAATCTATTTTTCTTTTTCCATCGCTAATCTTTTTCCCAAATTCAATGCTACTACCATCTTGTGTCTCTAATTTAAAAATTAGAAAACATTTATTCATAGATTTAAAATATAGCTCATAAACTTCTTGGTATTCTTGCATCTCTGTTTCAATAATAAGAGTATCATTTTTTTCACAAATGACTTCTTCAGAGGCGGAATTTGCTACAAAACAATTGCCAAATACAAAGAAAAAACATAATATTATAACTACCATTGTATATTCATTAAAGTTACATTTCCATTATTGTCTATTTTTTTTACACCAAGATTGCTTTGATTTGGTTTTGATTCATCTTGAGAATAAAACTTAGTTAAAACAACATTATTAGGACTTATTCTTCCTATCAAGCCTATTCCCAAATTCGATGAAGTTCTACATTCAAAATGAAGATGTTGATCAGCTCCTTTCATGGATTTTGCATTTCCGGTAATGCCTGTTTTACCAATAATATCTCCTTTATGAACTATATCCCCTACTTTTACTGTAATTTCTGACAAATGAGCGTAAAATGCATAATAATTACAACGGTCTAATTTTAAAACTAATTGCTTTCCATAATCTCCTTTTTCAGAATCCACAATTCTATCTACTATACTGTTAGCAACTGCAATTATATTTGTCCCTTGATTTGCATAATAATCAAATCCTTGATGATTCTTCGTTGAATTATTTCGAACTTTACCAAATAGATTACTCGCCCTGTTTCGTCTAATTTGCATTTCAACCAAAGGATCACAAAATTGAGACTCTATTTTTATAGAAGCAATGCAATCATTAAAATAGAAGCCTAAAGTACTTGATACTTCACAACAAAGCCTTACATTTCCCATATTCTTTATTAGAGTGTTATAATGTTCATATTTTTCCAAATAAAATTCATAATAGTTCACCTCACTCTGAAAAAAAGAAGGAATCAAATTAACTATAGAATCCTCATTTATGATAATTTTTTCATCGGGAACAGATTTAAGATATATTTTCACCATAGCATCATATAAAAATTTTCTACTTATATAAAGTCTTACTTTTGTTCCCCAATATAAACTATCAAACTTTCCATTTTCTTGATCGGCCCAATAAGCTTCCATAGACACAGGTCTTAATATGGAATATTTTGTAGAGCCTGCTAAACAACCTTTAACTTTTATCATTTAGATTCTTGTTTTTGGTTTAACTTTACATTTTCAATTTTAACTTCGCCCTGCAAATTAACTTTACCTAACAATTTTATAATTGAACCATCATCATACTCTATTTCAAACTTTACAGTTTCACCAGCATTCGCATTTTTAACCTTAGCACATAAGGTTGCTATTCCACTTTCAGGCAATTCTTCAATTCTACGAGTACCCTCTGCATCCATCCAATACACCTCCACTATTTCCGCTTGCTTTTCCTCTTTCGATTCAGGCGCAATCGAAATAAATGGTTGCTGCGAAATATCCGACACTTTCCACACCTTCTCCCTAACCTCCAGATTATTCCTTTTGATAATCCCCGGTGACAAATACAGCACCATCATCATCGGAGAGTTTCCTACACTCATATACTCCTCTATTTTCACACAGAAGCAGTCCCAGAACCGGAAAATATCCACTATTTCCACTTCGTTGTAGATAAAATGGATTTCCCCGTTGTGCATGGCTCCTTCGTTCAGCCAGTCATAGAAGAACTGTTCTTCACCCTTGCACTCAAACGCAAGCGTAATCAGGTCTCCCTCGACCGGCAGACACTCCCGATTGCCGATTTCCTCGCATACTTGGATGTGGAGTTGTATGATTTTTCTCAGATTCGGGTCATCATAGTGCCGGATGTGGCACCGATAGTTATAATAGAGTATCGGCACCTCCATTCCTCTTATTTTCAGAATAGTTTCATAAATCATGATAATACAGTTTCAGGTGAATGACTATGGTAATAGGTCACGGCTGATCCAATAGTATGTCTGCCCGTTGGACTGGAACGGCTTGCCGGCGGCTTCGTCCAGCAGTTTTTTCTTTTCCTTGAAATATTCAATCAGCATGTCCAGCTCCGCATCCGTAATCATTTTCTTTTTCCGCAAGTCCTTGACACGGTAAACTTCAAAGAAAGGATAGTCGGTCGGGCAGGAGGTAAACCTTTGCAAGGCCTCTGACAGGGGCATTCTCAGGAAAGTCTTTCTCCCTACCTTGCAAAATCTGTCCCTGTTGCGCTCTGAAAGGAAATGTCTGACCAGTTTTCTCCTTGCACGGCGGGTTGAGGCATATTCCGGTGCGTTCAGGCTGTCCGTCTTTACACGTACGGTAGATTCTTCGGCATCTGCCTGTAGGTAGTCGTCTGGACAGTCGCAGATATCCACCTTCGCTTGCTTTTTCTTTTTGACCGCTTCGTATTTATAGTCAACGATCAGCTTGGAGGGTGCTTCCACATACTTTCTCAACCGTTTGAACTCCTCTTCGTTGACAAGCAGATAATAGTCCAGTGTGGAGGACAGCGAGTCCGGCAGTACGATTGGCTGTGCAGGCAGGCTCCAGGCAGGTTCGGTATCCGGAAGTACGGATAGCATGGGTTGTACCCCCGACTGGCGGATATGGTAATAAGCTGTCATTGTCGAATCTGTCCTATATCGGTGTGTACCCACTTCGTCGAATGCCCTTGCCAGGCTGTTGCTCAGCAGGGTATTGTCAAACTTCACTTGTATCAGCATGGAATCCACGGCGGTGGTCAGTCCTTCCAGTTCCAGCGATTCGTTCTTTTGCGGAAATACCAGCCATCCCTGTGTCATGCTCCGGTTTGGAAAGTCCAAACAATAGGTGTTATGGTTCACCTCCGCATATTCGTTTTCATTTCTGATCTGTTCGGGATATACAATCAGTTCCCGTTTTTTCCGGCTGACGCGTGGTGCCGAGCAGTCTATCATGTTTCCGATTTGCAGCACGAAGTTGTTGAAGTTGTCCGGTTCTCCTCCGTAGAGCTGGAAGCCGATCATGCGGCAGTTGTTTTTTACCAGCTTGTTCACCAAGGTGGAGTCTGCCCACTCGCTGTTGAACCCTTTATCGCCGATGACAACCAGGATATTGGTTTCATCCGGACATTTGTTGAATTGCTCCACTCCGATCCGAAGGCCGGACCAGCTGCCGAATCGTCCGTATGTAGGCTTCAGTTGCTCGGCATTACGTGCTTTGGCGGAAAGGAAATCAAGCAGCTCCATGTAGTCGGGAGTCAGTTTGCAGATGGGGTCTTTCCGGTTGTCCGGTTCATTGAAGGTAAGCACGGCACCGAACCTGAAAGAAAAGCTGTCGTCATTCACCAGTTGCGATTGCAGTCCCTGGATGGCATTCACCACGGCTGGAAACCGTTGGATGGTGTTCTCTTTTCCTTCCAGGACAAACATGAGGTTTATTTTTTGCAGGTCCTTCTCTATCTTGTTTTTGAAAATCCCGTAATAGATTGGATTGCCGTTGACATTCAGCACATAGCTTTCCCGTTTGTCGATGACCGGCATCGGAAGCCGGGTCCTGAAGCAGAAGCTCGTGTCATTGTTCCGGTAGGACAGTACCGGGCTGTAGCGGATAGCAGGCTGGCTGGCCGAAAGTTGCAATTTCCGCTTCAGGTCGTTGGATGATAGCGGCAAGGTGTCTTTCCGTTCCCTGTCTTTAAAGACGAGCGTGCTGTCCGGCAGCGAGGTTAGGTCTATATGGAGCTGTTGTTCGGGGGCGGTCAGCAGGCGTCCGTCTATCCATCCGATGACAGCATGCCCTATGCTGTCTGCGTCAAGCTGCGGTTTGTCTGCCACGAGGGTGCATCCTTTGTCTTCCGATATTTGATAAGGATATACGACACTGTAAAATGGAATCTTGCCAGCCTCTTGTGTCAGGTCTGTATTTTTGAACAGTTTTACGGAGTCATTGGCAAAATACGTTTTTGGGGTGGCCAATGCCACGCTGTCGTTCAGCATGACCACCTGTTTGTTTTTGAAT
The DNA here is from genome assembly GCF_025146565.1 of Bacteroides eggerthii. Lineage (NCBI taxonomy): Bacteria > Pseudomonadati > Bacteroidota > Bacteroidia > Bacteroidales > Bacteroidaceae > Bacteroides > Bacteroides eggerthii. Next base: position 3,885,907 of record NZ_CP102258.1, read on the forward strand.
CCGGTAACAATGTCGGTAAAGCCGCTCCGGGTCAGCAACAGGTTGTTTTGGTTGATCCATCCGCAGTATTTTGCCTGTTTCCATTCTTTCAGTTTTCCGTTCTTCAGAATGGTGGGGTCGTATCGTATCAGCCTGAGCCAGTCTCCTTTTCGCTTGATGACGAGAAATGCGTCCATATATTTCACAGACTGCATCTCGTTCTTTCCGCTTGGGCTCAGATAGGATGTTCCTGCTTCATTGGCGAAGACAATCCACGGGGTATGTTTGGGCAGTGTCTGGCTGCAGGGAGCCTTTACCCCTTCTATGGAATAGTTCCGCATATATTCACGGGGTACATTCTTTATCCGCATAAAACGGTGTACCGGTCCGCAGGATGCCATACAGATGATGCATCCGCAAATCCATCCTCCTTTTATGAGTGTCGATATGCAATTCTTTTTCATGCCTCATTTGTTTTTTTGTTCGGAAAAGCGTTCGTGCTGTGTTACCATCAGCTGCATCACACATTCGTTGTTCAGGTTGTCTCCCATATCGACGAACACCTCGTCTATAAGGGTTTTCCTGCGTGCTATGATTTTCAGTCCTTGGCAATAGGAATAGAAATCATTCTTCTTGCTGTTGTTGACGGTTACCGCTATGTCCGGATTTCCGCAAAGGTATTTCTTCAGGATATAATTGTAATGGGTATTGAACGGCTTGCCGTCCACGATGGCTTGCAAGTGTTCACGGATGTCATTGCCGATGATGACAAGCACGTCTGTCGAGTCGTTCTCCGTATATTGGGGAAGGATTTCAATGGTGTGCCGGACCGGATATTGGGTATTCTCCGTAGTCAGCAGAACCTCGTATATGCCGGGTTCTGTATAGGCGTAGAGTGGGTTCTGCTCCCGCGAATCGACAATTCCGGATTCTCCGAACTGCCAGCGCCATTCTTTCGACGGACCGTATCCTTTGAAAGATACGATTTCTCCTTGAAAGGCGGTTGCCGGTGCTTTCATCCTGACAAGCTCGTCGCTTCCGTAATCATCCCGGCTCCTGTGTACTGTGATGATCTGTTTCCTTTCCAGTCCTCCGTCCACTTGAAGGCGTACTTGGTAGCGTCCCGGTTTCTTGAACACGTATTCTCCGCTCCGTTCGTGTGATATGTCTCCGTTGCCGAATTCCCAAAGCCAGGAGCGTGCGTTGCGGGTGCTGTCGGCATAATGGACCGTTTCTCCGGTTTCCACCTCTATGGGGGTCAGTGTCATACGCACGGTGCGGCTGGAAAAGAACAGCCGGATCAGTATGGCGACAAGGATGCACAGCAGCATGGCTGCGATTACGAACAGAATCTTTCTGGTATAAATTTTTCCCATGTCATTTGTTTTTAGTTCCTGAGCGCAAGTCTTCCTCCTTTTTCTGCAAGCCTATCTCGCACTCCTCCAGATTGGCTTTGAACAGACTTATGTTTTGTCCGATACTCCATAGCTGTTTCCTGTCGGACAGCCACATGGCATAAAAGTCGGCAATGTGCATGAACAGCTTGTATCGCTTGTCCCAGCTGTTCCTTTCGTATGTGTTCCGCAGGTTGTTTATCAGATAATGGATGTCGTCTTCTTCATACTGGGCGTAAACGCCCGGTTCAAATGTTTCTATTTTACGGAACAGGGAGTCCACCGGCAACTGGCTTTCCGCTTGTTCCTGCTGGAAATCCTTGATGCGGTTCATCTTGATCTTTACGAACTCTTTCTGCTCAAACATCTTGAAATCTGAGTTCCACATGAAAATTACCAGACAACACGCTACGGTTGTCAGGAAAAAGAACAGGAATACATAGGCATGTCCCATGAATATTTCCCGTTTGTTCATTGTCTTTCTGTTGTTGTCCATGGCTTTCCGTTTTATTGTTTGTTGCCGCCGGAACCCACATTCAGGTTACGCCTTGTTTTCCAGTTGTCTTGGATGCACTGCATCAGGTCTTTCTTCACCATCTCTTCCTGGATATTCAGCAGACGGATGGAGTCTTTTACCCCGAGGAAGATGTTGAGGTTTTCCAGCAGCTGCCTGTAAAGCCTGCAATCTTTGGTGTCCATGCCTTGGACATATTTGAGCAGGTTCATCTTGCGCGTACTGACAACGCTTTGCAGGAGCTTGTCGTTTATTTGCGGTGAAGTGTTCATCAGTTTCATGTACTGGTAGATGGAATCCATGCTGTTCGACAGGGACAGCTCTTTGGCATAGATATGGTCATATTCCAGTGCCTGCTCCGTGATTCGCTTTACTTCTATGCCGGAGGTTTTCAGGAAACAGGCAAAGATGCTTACCGCAAGGATGGTGCAGCATGTCAGATAGCCCGCGAATCTCAGATAGGCTTTCCTTACTTCTGTGTTGTTTTTCGGTTTCATATAGGATGATGTTTTATATTCATAAATAGGTGCTGATACCCAGATAGGCGCCTTGTTCGGTTGGGGTTCCCAGCCTGAACCGGGCATCTTCCTGCTGGATGATGTAGCGGATCTGTATCTCCTTGTCCGAGGGGAGGAACAGTTCTGTCAGCGCATTCAGTATTTTACTGTCGGCGGCGCCGGGAAAGAAGCTTTCCATCCGTCGGGCGGACAGGGGACCGATTTCCACCAGCATCTGGTAGGTGCCGTCGGCAAAACTGTTTCCCAGAACCATGTCGTCTCCCAGAATGCAGCTCCCCAATTTGGGAATAAGGCAGGGATCCACTTCCACCACGCATTTGTCTCCTCTCTTGATATGCACGGGCACACCGGTCAGAATGGTCATGCACTCGCCGGTTTTGGAAAGGCTCGCTGTAATCTGTTCCATATAGGCCAGCATATGGACAAGCATGACCGCCAGATGGGTCGGCAGCAATTCCAGTACGGGCCATTGACCGGAAAAGATGCTTACGAAATCCGGATGTACGTTCATCTCGTCAATGCGGCGTTCCTTGTTCTGGAAGGCTACCAACATATGGTCCAGGGAGATTTCGAAAGGCTTGAAGAAACGGCGGGCGAAAAATTCCTCTTCACGGTGGATGCGGATTTCGTCCAGCACCTGTTCCTTCGATATTTTCTCGGACTGGTAAAGGTTCTTGTGGAATATGCCTTCGGGCAGCTCGTCATAAAGGCTTCTCCTGTTCACATAAAGATACAGATAGTCCGTCAGGTCATAATGGGAATATTCCGGGTGGATGTCATGGATGTCTTTCGAGAATCCGCGCCGGATGTCTCCCCGTCTGAATATGAGGGTACGCTCTGCATCATACCCGGCTTCTTTCAGTCCGCTGGCCACCACTTCCGCCTTGAAGTCGGTATCCGGCAGGTTGAATGAATGGGAATGTTCGTCAAACCGTACTATTTTATCTTGTTCTTCCGTCATGTCCGTTCGCTTATAGGGGATTAGTCCAGTATGTTCCAGCGTGACTCGCTCGATTCTTTCGGTTGTCTGGAGCGTTCGGCGACAACGATGTTTTCCTTGTGCTTGCCGATATATTCCAGACGGCTGAGGGTTGTCCACAGGTCATTGAACAGGTATAGGAAACGTTCCGCCGTAACCATCAGTTGGCGGATATTGTGGTGGTTGTACAGCAGCCCGCAGTTTTCCCTCAGCAGGCCTTCGTAGGCACCGGGAGTGATGCCGTTCCATTCGTTGAAGTATTTCAGCAGGTCCTCCTTGTCTTCCTTGTCCATGAAACTCAGGCATACATACAGGCGGTGAGCCAATGTGGAGAATACATTCAGGAAGTGTAGCGGTGAATAGTATTGCCCCTCGTTGCGGAAGGAGAAGTAGATATCGGATATGAACAGCATGACATGGCGGCACAGCATACCGATGTTGGTGGCCAGGCTGGTCTGTTTTTCTGCATTCTCCACTTTGGCAAGGATGTCAAACGAGGCTTTTTCTATGGAATCCACAAGTTGCCCGAATTTGGTATAGTAGCCTTTCAGGTCCGGATGGCTGGACATGCTTGTGCATGGCGGGATGAAGTTTCCGTCCACTTCACAGCGGTTTCCGTTCTTGCGCAGGCGTCCGATCAGCAGAAAGTGTCTTCCCAGCTCGCTTCCGTCGGTCTGTCCGCTCGGCAGCACGCTCAACGCATATTTGGGTAAGGCATTGGGCTGGCGTGGACTGATTTCCTTCTCGTTCGGAATACCCGAAGGAAGATGTTCGAAAGGGTCTGCCATCAGTATGACATCCCACCGTTTGTCCTTTTCTTCTTCCTCTTCTGTAGGGATATGGAAACTGGCGGTGAGTTCGTCATCCTCACCGGCATCATAATCTATCAGGTAACCTCCGGAAGTAAGGGCGTGGCAACGTTTCAGACGGACTTCCAAGGTGCCTGTAACGAGTTCCGTAATGCTGAAATCGCCGGAAACCGGTTCTCCTTTCTTGAATGGCAGGAGTCCGTAGGTATTGCGGTTCAGATGAAATGACTGGTATTCGCACAACCGGTCCGTAAAGTGGTCTTCCTGTTGGGTGAAATGCCCTTTGTTGACAGGCATTCCGTCCGCCCAGTTTACCAGCGGATATTTTTTCTTTTGGCTCTGTTTTCCTATCATAATGTTTCTATTTAATATTCGTTATACTTTATAAGTTCGTTTGCCACACGCTTGGCTATGATTACATCGTGTCTTTTCAGCTTGTTGCCGGCAAGTGTAACGTCGGGGTCTATATAGCGCCGTCTCTTGAAAAAGGACGGTTTGGTATAGAATACCCATTCGTAATAGGCTCCTCCTTCATTCTTATATACGATGGGCGAAGACGGTGATTTGAGGTTGCAGTCGTCAATCATGCGCTGGAACCACTGCCCGAAGATGATATCCTCGGATGCCTTGCCGGTTATGCGTTCCGATGCGGGGTCATCCACCCTGCGGAATATGTCCACATCCATTACGATGCTCCGTTCACGGTTGATGTACAAGGTATCCGAGTCATATTCCTCCGAATATTTCCATACTTTATAAATTTCAATGGGTATGTCGAAATAGCTGTTCACCGTTTGGGAATACAGGAGTGGAAATGCAAAGGGCAGCAGGCAGGTGGAGGCCCAGATGCCGTACTGGAGTTCGTTGCAGAGGTTGAACACTACGGAAAAGAGTCCGGCTCCCAGAAGCATGACCGTAACCGTCAGCAGGCATTGGATGCCGAAAGAAGGCATTTCCTTGCTTGATGCGAACACTTTGCGAAGGACGAGCCGGTTGTAATATCCGGCAGTCCAGTACAGGATGACCAGCAGGATGTAGGCATAAGGCATGAAGTTATAGTCCATGAATCCGGACAGGCCGGGCAGGGCAAGGATTATGCCGCACAGCAGCAGATACGCAATCAGTTTTTTGTTGTTGAGCAGCTTGTTCTTGCGTGCGATAAAATAGGCTGCGATTCCGAAAATCACGGTCAGCAGCGGCATCAGCAGGTACGATGAAATGAGATGTTGGGTAACTGGGTTCATAAGTATGGTATTTATGCTTTATTGTATTCTATGAATATCCGGTAATTGAATGTGTCCGGCGAACAGGCCGAGAGTTTGGTACGCAGGTTGTCTTTTATCTGTTTTTCCTGCGAAGGCTCATCCAGTTTCGTTCCAAGAATCAGATGGACTTCTTTGGTTCGGATCAGTCCTTCGTGCGGCATCGGGCTGATTTCCACCCCGTTCCGGATTTCTGTCCGCACCAGCAGTTCGCCGAGTTCTTTTTTGCAGAAACTGGCTATGTCGTTCTGTGTCAGGACACGGCCGTGCGAAATGAAGGCGTATTTGTAGATGTCAATCCGTTCTCTGTTTTGGGGGGCTTGTTTCCCACCGTAGGTGGTACTGACCAGAGCCAGTGTCTTCGGGTCCAGGTAAGTGGTGGCATTGGGGGACAGGTTTACGCCTGCCTGTATCCGGTTTCCTACCTCACAGTTGGTTGTCCAGTATTTGACGGTAATCTGCCCCTTGCCGGACAGTTCGTCAATCATAAGATAATAAGGTGTTTCCCTGAACTCGTTCATGTTGTCCGCTGTCTGTTTCATTTGCGCCATCAGTTGCTCCATCTGGATGGTAAGTGCCTGTAGCTTGATGCTTGATACGGCATTGAAGGCATGGGTCTCGTCATCCAGCAGGTCGGACAGATAGCCGAGCAGCTCCTTGGCGGAACGGGAGTCGAAACGCTCGCATCCTCCTTTGCGGATGGAGTAGGTTCCATAGCTTTCCGTGGAATCCTTTGCGGGATAGAGGAGTTCATGGTAGTTCTTTCCGTCAGAGTCCTTCACGCTGTGTACGGACAGAAGGGATTCGTAGCTGCCCGTGCGCAAGGGTATCACCCTGAAAGTTTCCTCAAGGGTGGTCGTCTGTTCGTGAAGCGTCTTGTTCTCTACAGGCACGATGTTGATGCCGGCATGAAGTTCTTCAAGGACTTCCGCTGTGAAATGGGCGGGGAACTGTATTTTCACCCATACCAGCTTGTCCTGCATCTTCTCCAGAACGGCCTCTTTGAAACAGGACCGCAGGGTGTCCGGAAGGTTTTTCCTGCAGGAACCGTCGAGTGGAAAGGACTGCGATACCTTCAGAAAATGTTTGCTGTAAATATCCATGACTTCCTTGTCTATGACGGACATCACGTCATAGTCTTGGAAAAAGGCACGGGTTGGTTCTTTCTGTATGGTTGTCTTTTCATGGATTCCCCCTTCCATCACGACTGTTTTCCCTTCTACGGACCATTCCGTACAGGGGAGCAGGAGCAGATATTCATAGCTTTCCGTAAGGTTGGGAAAATCCAGATAGAAGGAAAAGTCTTCAAGGTCGGAAATGGATTCATCCACCGCCATTCCTAACCAGACGGTACGCGGAGGCATCCTTGTTTCTGCACGGGCAATCATGGTCTTCTCCAAGGTAGGGGCTATCCGGTAGAGAAGGTCGTCGCAGACCATATATTTCACGTCGGCTTTGTGCAGCAGGGTATCGCAGGCGGGATAAAACGATACACTTCCGGTCGATAGCTTCCGGGTAAGCGAGTCGCTCTCGTAATACATGCCCGATTCCCGGGTTATCAGGTAACACGGTTCTATGGGATAGGCGTGTACGATGCCGTGTGCGGGAAAGGGTGAGGTAAGGATGTCCGGAGTAAGGATTCGGGCGGTCTTTTCCAGCAGCCTTGTCTCGATGGCGGTAAAATCCTCTCCCAGCATATATATCTCGTTGGACAATGCTTCCAGCAGGAGCTTGACAACCGGGTCGAAGTTTTCCGCCTTTTTTATTCCCCAGAAAGCCGCAGCGTATTTCAGCATACGGTTTCTGATTTGCTCTTTATTGTATTTTTCTGTACTCATAATCCTTTCATCGGGTTGAAATCGGTCCTAAATAGATTACATAATAGAAACACCGTTTTTCTCCGGTATGTACCAGGGTTCCATATACATATACTTGTACACGTTTCTTTACGGCGGGAGCGTCAAATACATTGTCCTGTCGGGTGGTGTCATCAATGATGACACGTACATTTACACCCGTAAGCCGCTTCTCGTGCCGAGTAATTGCCTTGGTTATATATTCCGAGAATTGTCCTTCCCAACGGGTGTGTGAAACAATGCTTTCAAAGTCGAGAAAAAAGATCTCACAGCCGAACTCCTTGTCAAAGGCATGTTCGCCGGGAGCCGTACTGATCAGCAGTTCGATAAACTGATCGATGGACTCGATTTCCGAGCAGGATGCAAGACGGCTGTTTTCCACATCCTCGCTGAGCAAGGCTTCAAAATCCAGGGGCAATTTGCAAAACTTTGTTTCCATACTTGTCAGTGCCATTCGTTTTCAAATTCTTCGTCTATGAACTTCAGTGTTCTTGCGGCAAACAGAAGGACGATGCTGCTGGAATTGGATATACGGTCAACCTTGCGTTGCAGACGGATGCAGTTCCCATCCACAAAGCGCAAGGCAAATGCCGCTTGTTGGTCGGGTTGCTCCTTCTGGTAGATCCGTATTTCGCCGTCTTCATGGGAGTGGCTGTATGCGGCCCATCTCAACAGCTCGTCACCCGGCATACCGATAAGGGTACAGGTAATGAATCCGCCGTATGCCTCACCTTCAGGCAATCCGTCACGGTCTGTATTCCGCTTGAATTGCAGGTCGAACTCTTCAATGCTGTATGCCTCATGGCAGACGGACAGCCGCATCACGTAGCGGTCATCCGGCATTGAGGATTTTTTGTTTTTGAACAATGAAGTGAACCAGTTCATGATTATAAGTTTAAGTGACACGAATCGCCGGTCTCCATTTCCCGGAAGTGGATGAATAGTGATATACGGCTCTCTTTGGTTGTTGAATGTACGTTGAACTCAAGGCATTTTGCTCCCTTGAAACGGATGATCTCTTTGGGAGTACCGGGCAGGCCGGAAGTGTTCATCACCTCTCCGTCCTTCAGGATTCTTGAATTGAACATCCATTCCAAGAGTTCCTCTGTAGGAAATCCGGCAATGCTTACCCGTATTTTACCGCCGTAGGTCTTTCCGGTTACCTTTCCGTTAGAAGTGGTTTCTTTCCGGAAGTCATACTCGTAGCCTAGCAGGTCGTATGCCTGCACTTCCTCATGCTCCGAGGGTTCGGCGGTCCAGAACTTGATATACGATTGTGCACTCATATCCTTATGTTTTTTTATTCTTCTTCACTCATCAGATTGGTTTGCAGCATGGTTGTCAGAGTCCGTTCCTCGTTCATGCGTGATTCAACGAACAGTACGGTGTCCTGACTGTCCAAATGCTTGCGCACGTAGGTTCGCAGGTAGGCTTTGAATGCCTGTACCTTTGTCCGATATTCCTCTAAAGGGAGGGCGAATATACCTTGTTCTCCCACACGTTCTAATCCATATTTCTCCAGTTCTTCTTCAAAAGACTTTTCTAATTGACCATTAGCTATGATATAAATCACTAATACTTTATATTGTCTCATAATAATCTATTTAAATATTAACGATATATTGAATAAGGTTTAGAAAATTGATATTCAGAGTCTTTAAATTCTCGTCTTATATGAAATTTAATCTTATTAGCAACTAATCATAATCCAAACCAATATACACTGCATTGTCAAAGAGAATAAAAATATTCCATAATATAGTGTATATTTTTTATCCGTATTAAACTTCACAAAAAAAAACTCGTACTTATTTTTTTTAAACAAAAACAAATAGTTCGTAATATATATAACCGCACATATAATCACAAAAAATATACTTAATACCAACATGTTATTGAAAGCCATTTGAATGACATTGACCCTAGTAATTTTATAAATAAGCCAAAATATAAAACTTAAAAAACAAAGTGTATGGGCACAAATATAAGAAGTTGAAAATATAATAATCCCAGAATCTATACCTCGTTCATCCACTTCTCGTTTATTCAAAAAAGACACAATATTGTTAATATATTCATTAAGTCGTAATCTAACTTTTTTGTTTTGCAACCAATATATTGGATTTAGCAATCTATTAAAAAGATAGAACAACAATGTATATGTACAATAAAACATTATATTCCAATATAAATTAAGCAATGTTTTCATTTTAATATCAAAGAATTTGAAATATCGATAATAATATCTTCTCCCAACTCACCACCCAAATACCCTCCAATAGCACTTCCGATAAACCCTCCAATAGCAGCGCCGGCACCGATTCCAATACCAGCAGTAAATAGCCCAGCAACAGTAGCTCCTAAAAACGTTCCTATTTTTGTACCTAAATATAAACCAGCAGCCCCTCCAGCCATGCCACCACCAATTTTTAAAATAGTATTTTGGGTATTATCTCCAAATCCTTTATCTTTAGCCAAAGCGTACCCTATTTCAAGAGCATTTAATCCATATTCAATAGGTTTTATTGCATTTCCTATTTTCTCCCCGATACGAAAAAGTGAATAAGTCTTAACATATTGATTACCATAAAAGATATATCCTGATTGTTTTTCAAAATAAAGTCTCAAATTTTTATTTGAAATTCTAGTTTTTCCTGTTTTAGTCAAACCTTCTGCAAAATTGCCAACATATCCACACACTTCCTTTGAGTAATCTATAAAACTATCAATCAAAGTATTAGTATCCTTAGTTCCTAAAAGTTTCAATAACTCTATTGACCAACGATCAATATAATAGTGATTATATTCATAATTATATGTTTCATTTATATCCTTACTTTTCACTTCAATTTTAATATTGAAATAAGTATCGGATTCATCAGTAGATATGATAATTTCAGAATCTTTTTTAGGTATCATCAATGGGCCTTCTGGAATATTTAAGACATACATATCTCCTTTTTCTGAAACTAATTTATTTCGAATGTCATCAGGTGTCAAATGAAGGCTCTTGATAATTGCCAACAAAGAAGTGTCTATTTGTTGAACTTTTATTGGATTGTATATATATGATGAATTTTCTAATATAGCCATCTCCGATGGGATGTTTTCAACATATGCATACCCACACCCAATGACAAATCCTTCATAAGGATATCCTTGGATACAGCTGACCCTAAAGTCATCTAACTCCATATATGTTGTTCTATAATTTCCCATATTACACCCATCTATTGTCGAAATCAACACCTTGAACAGTTAATGTTTCTGGAGAAATCGTTAATGTTGTAGATAACCCCTGTCCGAAACTGATACTTCTGTGTAGCCTTATGCAATACGCGTTCATAAACGCCACCTCAAATATCACTCCGGACGTTCCGGTCTTGAACAGAACTGCCCCGTTTTTTTTCACCCACGGTTTCACAGCCCATCCGTAGATGTTGCTTTTCACCGTCTGCGAAAGGGTTATCATGATTCGTCCTCCACGCACTTCGCCTTCCGGTTGGTTCTTTAGGTTATCTACTGGCTGGTGAAAACCTATCTTGAACTGTTCCACTGCATATTCGTCGCCGTCAACGCTGAATATGACATTCACGTTGCTGTCCACTTGCGGAAAATTAAAAAGTCCCATAACGCTGCTGTTTTTAAAACACCCACTGATTTTCAAACTCTTCTGTACCGAATGCCAGTTTCTGTGCCTGTACGGTCAGTTTGGTCGCAATATAGCTTTTGCCCTGCCGGATATAGCTGATTTCCATATCCACACAAGTCGCTTTCTCAAAGAGTATCTTTTCGAGCGTGGAGCCTTGGTTGTCATGAACTACGATGGCTCCGCTCTGGTATTTACGGGCATCCAGCATCCACTGGATCATGTCACGGTTGGGAAGATGAGGGTAGGTTACATAAAACGTGCCGCCTTTTACCTCGGTCTGTACCTGTCCTTTGATATCTATCCCTTGGGCAAATCCGAATTCGCAGCCGATGAGCTGGTAGCTGTCCTTGTACATGTCGGTCAGTGAGGAGGCAGCCAGGTTGCCTATCTTTAAGAATACGGTATATCCAAACATACGATACTTGATTATTGGTGAATATTCCAGGTTAATTCATTCTGTTCGTCCAGATCTACCTCCAGACTTTTTCCTTTGCCCAGCTCCTCGTTGATGATAAGCCGTGAAATCGGTCTGCGCAGATAGTTACGGATTACACCGGCCACTTGGCGGGCACCGTATTTGGGTGTGAATCCTTTGTGTGCAAGCATCTTACGGGCATCATCGGTGATGGTTATGCCGATACCCTGCTTGTCCAGAAGTTTTCTGACTCCGTTGAACTGTATGTCGAATATTTTCAGGAGTATGTCTTCGCGGATGGGGGAGAACGGAACGATTTCAGACAGGCGTGCCAGAAACTCCGGACGGAAATGCTGCCCCATCACCTCCATGATCTGGGTGGTGGACGGAACATTGCCGGACTCAAGTTGCTTGGTCAGCCACTCGCTTCCTACATTGGATGTGAACAGCACGATGGAGTTGGAGAAATCTCCTTCCTTGCCCAGACGGTCATGCAGTTTTCCCTCGTCCATGATTTGCAGGAAAATGTCATATACGGATGGATGCGCTTTCTCTATTTCATCAAAGAGGACAACGGCGTATGGCTGTTGCCGTATTTTATTGACCAGCATGCCGCCTTCCTCATATCCCACATATCCCGGAGGCGCTCCGTACAGTAGGGCGGCGGAGTGTTCTTCCTTAAACTCGGACATGTCGAATCGAATCATGGATTTCTCGTCATTGAACAGTGCCTCCGCTAGTGCTTTGGCAAGTTCGGTCTTGCCGGTACCGGTGGGTCCCAGCAGGAAGAAGGAGCCGATGGGCTGTCCCGGCTTGTTCATGCCGCTACGGGATTCCAGGATGGCATCCGTCAATGTCTTCAGGGCCTGGTCCTGTCCGACGACGCGTCGCCTCAGATAGTCTTCCATATTGAGTAGCCGTTCCTTTTCTTGCGACTGTATCTTGCCGATAGGGATGCCTGTCTTGCTGGCGACAACGGCGGCTACCTCATAGATACCCACCTCCTCTATTTTCTTCTCTGCAAATTGGAGGAGGACGTTCAATGCGTTTCTCAGATAGCCGGTCAGTTCTTCATACTCCTGCAATTCATGGATGTCCGCTTCATCGGGTATGACTCCTAAAAGGATGGGGCTTAATTTGTTGTGCATTACGAAAAGCAGCGTTTTCAGTTCTTCGGTCTTTTCCTGAAGGTCCTTTTCGTCCTTTTCTATTTCATCCAGCCCGGACAGCAGGGTCTCCACATTCTTCTTTCCTGTTTCATTGACCATCTTGATGGCGGAGAGCGTCATGTCCAGCAGACCGATGGCGGAATCAGGCAGACGGCGGTCTTTGATATACCGTTTGGCAAGACGGACACATTCGGCTACGGCTTCGTTGCTGATTCTTACATGATGGTAGTCCACGTATTGTTTCTGCACGGAGTGTAGCATCTGGATAGCGGACTTTATGTCCGGTTCGCTTACCTGTATGACCTCGAAACGGCGGCTGAAAGCATGGTCCGGCTCGATGATTTTGCGGTATTCGTCAATGGTGGTGGCACCGATGACGGTCAGGTCGCCGTGCGACAGTTCGGATTTCAATACATTTCCAGCACCGGTATTTCCTTGCCGGTTGTCCAGCAATACATGGATTTCGTCAATAAACAGGATTGCATTGTCGATATTCCGCAATTCCTTCAGGATGTTTTTCAGGCGGTCCTCGATTTCCCCCTTGTAGGTGGCTCCCGCAATCAAGGAAGCGTTGTCCAGCTCAAATACACGGGTCTCTTCCAGAAACGAGGGTACTTTATGGCTGACTATGTCCCAGGCAAGTCCGTAAACCAGTGCTGTCTTTCCTACTCCGGCATCACCGACAATCAGGACATTGGACTTGCTCCGGCTTCCCAGTATCTCCATGACCATACGGTTTTCACGGTCGCGGTTGATGACCGGATGCAGCTTGTTGGCCGCATCTTCGGTTAGATCCACACAGTATTTGCCCAAGAAGGAGGATGAGGCGGAAGTCGGGGCATAGGGCTTCTCCGTAGTGGCGGAAGGACATGCCGGCTGCCCGTTACCTATATATATGGAATGGATATCCTTTTCCAGAATGGGGAAAGACCTGAGCTGGTCGCTGGAAAAAGCGACACCGGGTTTTGCCAGTGCCAATAGCACACAGATGGGATTGATGTCGAACAGCCCGAACTGGATTCGTGCATCGTCTGCGGCACGGAAAACGGCGTCAATCCGTTCCGAAGGCTTGATTTCGGACAACTGGGTGGATTTCGGGCATTGTTCGATATACACGTCCGCCCATTCCTCCAAATAGCCTAAATCCTTGCCTATACTTATTATAAAATCTCTTAACCCTACATCTTTATGAAGTAGAGCCTTCAACAAATGCGAGGGTGTATAACACTCGTTCGCATTTTCACGAGCCACTGCAAGTGCTATGTTAAGCGCAATTTTTACAGAATCATCAAGATTGATGAAACCAACTCCTGTTTCCATAATCGTAAGATTTAAAAATTGCGCAGGAGAACATTGCAAATATAAGGCAAAAAAAATAATTCGGCTATTGTTGGCAGTGTTTTTTTTATGCTTATGGGCATATTTTCGGCAAAAACAAGAAAAAATCATCAAAAGTTCTTTGTAGTTTTCAGAAAATGCCATATATTGGGCGCAGAAATTGAAGGACAAAGATAGGACTGTAGCAGGCCTCCTTTGACCGGATATTTCAAAATCAACTTATTTTTTTAATTTAAAACTTTGAGAATATGGCATTTAAAGCGTCATTTAAGTTTTCGGACTCAAGAGAGTTTGATGTACTGACCTGGAGAGTTAAGTTCAATCGTGATGTGGACCCCAAAGGCCGTCCGGCATCTGACATTTATGGTGGCACAATCTATGTGGAAATCGAATCAACTCCCGATACCATTGTGCTGGATAAGATGTTCAAGCAGTACCAGCCCGTAAACGGAAACATCGTCTTCAAGAAAGCGGATGAAGATGCCAAAATGAAGGAATTGGTGTTCGAAAATGGTTATGTGGTGGATTACGAAGAGGCACTGAATGTGGCTAACCCTTATCCGATGACAATCAAGTTCGCCATTTCTGCACAGACCGTGAAGATGGACGAGGCTACATTTGTACAGGATTGGCCGGAAAACAACTAATGGTTGTTTCCTAATCAAAGTTTTAAGGTGCCGGAATATACCAATTCCGGTTATTTCGGCACCAAAAAACATACCGACCAGTCGGATTATTTATTTAAAATCATAGTTTAAGATAGTATGGGAGCAAGTTTTCTGAATTTGGTGACTACTAAAGTAACCGTGAAAGGAGAAGAACAGAAATTCGTTTCACTGCATCTCCGTCAGGGTTTCAACCGGCATCACACCTTTACTGTGGTGGTGAATTATCTGTCGCCTAACAATACGTTCCAACAGACCCCGGAAAAATTCATCGGCTACATCGGGGAAACTGCCAGCATTTCATTTGTCCATAGGCAGACGGGTGAAAGTTATGACTTCGAGGGAATCATCACTCAAGTGGAAATGGTTGGAAGCATGGGCGAGACAGGCGGAGTGGCCATTCACGGAACAAGCCCTACGATACTGTATGAGAACAACAGGACACTCGACTCTTGGATGGATCAGTCCCTCTCTACCATAATAAAGGAGGCGACGCAGGAGTATGGAAAGGTCAATCTGGTTTCCAATCCCAAGTATGCGGCGCCCATACCCTACATGGCGCAGTATAACGAGAGTGTCTTTGACTTTATGAATCGCCTTTCGGCTCTTTATGGGGAGTGGTTCTATTATGACGGAACGAAAGTGTATTTCGGCAAGCCTGACAGGGACAATACGGAGAAGATTGTTTATGACATGGATTTGGAGGAAGTACGTCTGGTTGCCAATCTGGTACCGGGTAAATCCGCAAGATACGATTATGTAGCGCAGGAGAACAAACAGCATAATGCGGATACGCCTGCCAAACCGGATGGCATGAACGACCTTCAGTCTATTGCACACAGCTGCTCTGAGAAGGCATATACCGCAAAAACAACCTCGGCTGCCGACCCCCATGTAACGGACAAGGCGGAACTGGACGAACAGATGAGGATTGTAAAGAATGCGTCTGGTGCCAATCTTCTGAACATCAAAGGCATAGGAAAGACTTGCCGGATAAGGATTGGTGAAATCATCGATGTTTCTTTCCCCGACAGGATGAAACTGCCTCCTTTAGGCAAGTTCCGTATTGTCGGGATTGAGCATGAGGTATGCCGTGACGGACATTACTCCAATAGTTTTGTCGGTGTGCCGGACAGTACGGTACATATTCCTGTTCCCGATGCGAAGCGGCCGTTGGCGTTGCCGGAACTGGCTACGGTGAAGGAAAACAACGACGACAAGGGACAGGGACGTGTGAAAGTGGCTTTCGACTGGCAGAAAAACGGCAAGACAACCAATTGGATCAGGGTGCAGACTCCTAATGCGGGAGTAAGTGGTGCGGTTCCCAAAAATCGCGGATGGGTATTTGTTCCGGAAGTCGGCGATCAGGTTATGGTAAGCTACGAGCATGGCAACCCGGACCGCCCCTATGTTACGGGGTCGGTGTTCCATTCCGGTTCAGGTAAAGGAGGGGACAAGGACAACAAGGTCAAGAGCATTATCACACGCAGCGGCAATGCCATCGTTTTCGATGATGAGACGGGAAGCATCGTTATTACCGACCAGACGGGAAAACAGCTGATCATGTTGGATGGCACGGATGCCATTACCGTCATGGCGAAAAAGAGCATTACCCTTACCAACGAGGCGGAATCGGTCATCGTAATGGATGATAAGTCGATAGGCTTGCAGGCCGATACCATTGCTCTCGAAGGCAGGAAAAGTGTAACATTGCTGTCCGGCAACGAATGTATGGTACTCAGCAGCGAAAAGAGTATAATTAGCAGCAGCGGTACCAATATCAAACAGGAAGCGACAAAGGATTACGATGTTGCTGCAAAGAACGGAACGGTCAACGGTGTAAATCTGATGATAGAGGGAAAGGGAAACGTAACGGTTTCGGGAGGAATAGTAAAGTTTAACTCATAATTCGGTTGGCTATGGGAGCATCTGCATCTGTGATACAGGAATATTACAAAGCGGTCGATTACTGGGCGGACATAGTCGGCAACAAGGACTGGAAACTGTCTGTATGGATTGTCGGGCAGAACGATGTGGACTTGGTAGACAGGTTTCTGGAAATAGAACGTTCTCCGGTAGGGCAGTTCGATGACATATTCTTTCGTTTTGATACGCCGTACAGGGGGGATGACGAGGAATACACTGAACAGCTCTGGCAGGAATATGCGGGTTGGTTTTCAGAAAAGGTTGAGGAGAAGTATGATATTCTCAGGGCTCTGAGGCACGACGGGTTGCTGAAGGAAGAATACATTCCTGATGTGTCGGTTGAGCATACGGCGGGCAACTTGTGGAGAGAGATGTTGCGTTTCAAGGCATGTATCTCCCGGTTGGATGATGCCTTTTTCTGTCTGTACTTTCCTCCGGAACAGGAAAGGGGGTATTCCCGGACAGGATGGTTCGGCAATGTGCTGAAAGAAGGTGTCCCGCAGGGAATCCGGATGACAACCATTGACTTGAAAAAGAACAGGAGTATCCGATTGGGTGAGTCTCGGGAAGTGGTTTGCATACGCCCGCGGTTCGATATGGCGGCGGCTTTGCATAACCGGATGGCACGGTCGGATAGCGGTAACGACCTGATTGCACCTGAAAATCGGTTCAAGCAGCAGGTTACGGTTGTCATGGATTCTACACAAAAGCAGGATTGGAAATTATTGGACAGGGAAATCCGAAAACTGTTGGATATTGCACAGGAAATAAAGGATACGAATATCCGGATTTCCGCTCTGCTTATCGCATCCGAGGCATGTTATGCTATCAGGGAATATAAGCATAGCATGAAATACAGCGACGAAACCGTCCGGGAGGCGGAAAAGGCGATGCAGGGCGGTGAAACGGCAGGATATAGTTATTGGAAAATGGCTGTTTCCATGAAAGCGGCCATTCTGACAGCCGGGAAAAAACGGGAGGAAGCGGTTGCCTTGTATGACATGATGGCTAAAAAAGCCGTCATGCAAAAGGACCCTTATTATGTCATGGAAGGCTATCGCATGTGTGGTTTCCTGCGCTATGAGGATGGAAAGATGGAACAGGCTTTCGAATATTTTTTGCTTGCCCTGGCAGGCGGCAGCTACCTTTCTGCCGAAATCAGGCGGAGTTCCACGTTCGTTTATGCGGCGTATCTGGCTCTTCATACGGGAAGGTTGGTTCGTGCTCCGATTGATGTCGGGATATTGGAACGGCAGCTCTGCGAATGGATTGGGGAGGATTGGAAGGAACTGGTGGACAATCCGGATATGCAGCAGGCGAAGGCCAGAAGAAGGGGAAGTTTTTTCAGTTGAGCGAGATTTAATTAATATATATTTTAAATTTAAAATTGAATAAGTATGGATCTTGGTAATTATGGAATCGGCGGAAACGAAGTGAAGATTGACGCTTCCGAAGGTATTGCGGAAATTCCACAAAATCGAACCTTATTGGTGGAACAGCTGACGAAGGATGAGGCGGTGGCTCCCGAAGTGGTTGCAGGTCTGACCAACATTGACGAAGTCTTTGCACATTTCCGGCCGGAAATAGATATCGAGTTCGCGGATGCGGACGGTGCTCCCGTAGAGGAAAATTTCCGTTTCCACAATGTCGGTGATTTTTCTGTCAAGAAAATGACGGAGCAGAGTTCATTCTTGTCCGGCCTGAATGCGGAAAAGCAGTTTGCGGACAGGATGGAGAAGTCGTTGCGTTCCAACAAGGTGCTGCAACGGGTGCTGGAAAATCCGGAGACACGTGGAGCGTTTGTCAATGCGATTTCTGCCATTTTGGACGATTTGAAGAACAATGAGAAGTCTAACTCCACTAATGAATGATAGTTATGAGCGAACAGAATACACAAAGAGAAGCAGCCGTACAGCAGCAACAGGCTGTGGCGCAGTCCAGAAATCTGAACGCTGAATTGCAGATTCTGGCTAAGTTTGGCGGTTTCAATGTCTTGGAATCTTCCGTGGACGGCATACAGAACATGAATCCGGAGCGTAAGGCACGGCGGAACATATTCCTTTCCGACCCTGAACGGGCGGCTGAGCGCAAGGAGCTGGAAAAACGGCTTGAGATGTGGGTCGATATGTTGAAAGGCAACAAATCCATCAGCGAGATGGTGGAGCTGTGCCAGAAGAAGTCTGCGGCGGTGTCCGGTCTGCTATCCCAGAACCAGCTGAAAGCGGTGGAAGAGGTCAGGCAGTTGGAGAAGTCCTACCGCACGGTCATGCTCTTCTACAAGAATACGGATTCCGACAAGATCAAGAATATCTCCATTGTGAACGCTTCGATGAGCCAGCTTACCGATTTGGACAACTCCTTCTTTATCGATGCCATTGCAAACGAGCTTCGTGCGAATTATGACCGTTTGGACTTGCGTACCAACTATTCCCTGCTGGTTATCCCGGGATATTTGGGTTCCAACAAGGTTGTTGAAAAATGGGCAAAGATTGCGCATGACAACAAGGTGATGATTTACACGGATTTCGCTGATCTGGAAAAACCGGATGATGTCATTGAAATGTTCTTTGATTCCAATCTTTCGGGAGGCGATGTGTACAAGTCCAACGTATGTATGACCTGCAACTATCTGGTAGGACGGGGACGCTATGCAGAACTGGGCGAAACCGAAGACTTGCTGATTCCTCCTTCTGCGGCATTGGCCGGCAGTGTGTACAAGACGGTAATGGCACAGGTTACCGCCGGTAAGAAGTATGGTTCCATGAGCGAAGTGGACGGGGTTGCCTTCAATCTGAAAAAAAGCGAGATTTCCGAAATCGAGAAGATTGGCCTGATTCCGATGGTGAAGGAATACGGCAAGGTGATGGCTTTCTCTGCCAAGACATTGTTCAATGGGGACAACTTGGGATTGCAGACCTATTCCGTAGTCCGTGTGTTCGATTGGGTAACGAAAGTGCTGATGGATTTCCTCAACCGCCGTGCCTTTGAGAACTGGAACAGCAAGGCGGAAAGGGATTTGCGTGGTCAGATCAGCAAGTTTTTGGATAGCATACAGGGTCCCGGACGCTTGATTGAGAAATTCAAGATTCTTCGTTTCGAGCGCGATCCGAAGCAGAAAGACCGTATTTTCCTCGACATTCACCTGACTCCTTATTTCCCGGCAAAGAGTTTTGTCATCAAGTTGGAAGGTACAAAAGGGGATGACGAGAACGACTGGAACAGCGACTATGCACAGGATGCATAGGTAAGTCCTTGCAGGGACAGCCGGAGTGTGCCGGTTGGAACACCCGGTTGTCTCTTTTTCACATTCTAAAAAATTCTCACCATGTCAGATGTGTTCAAGAATATAGCTGACGCCGCCGGTAGCAGCAGCGTCAGACGGGGTTTTGCCGACCTTTTTTCAGCCTCCAAGGCGGCTTTGGACGAGATTCAGGCGGGTCTGGGCGGAATCCTTCCTTCCATGCCGGGTATGCCTGTCGCCAAGTTCGGCGACCTGTCCATCGGGATAGACATGCATCCTACCGTTACCCCTCCCTCTCCCATCATGCCTGTGCCTCATGTAGGCAAGGTGTACGACCTCATGGCAGACCTCATGGCCGGCATGGCGGCTGCCATGCCGTCTGCGGCTGATGGAGTGGCCGGAGTGGCGTGCAACATCCTCAAGAGCATGGCTCCGTCGGTCAAGGTTCATAACCAGTGGATTGCGCAGGCAGGTATCGGCATCGTGCATCTGCCGGCATTTGTATTGCATCCGGCTCCGTTGGTCAGCGGTATGTCCGAGTCGGAGATGTGGATGGGCAGTTCCACTGTCCTGGCGGACGGTGCGCCCTGTTCCTCCCTCACACATCCGGCACTCTCATGCAACATTGTGGGAATACCGACGATTCCCCGCAAGGGGAAGCCCAGGAAGGTGAGCAAGGCCCTGCTTGCCCCCACTTCCATGCTCTCCACCATCACATCCGTAGGAAATCCCGTGATTGTGGGAGGACCGCCTACCATTGATGTGTTTGCGCTGGCGATGAAACTGGGGCTGAAAGGATTGTCAAAGTTCGGAAAAAAAATATCCCATCTGCTGCATGGATTGATAGACAAGGCGGGATTGAATCCCCGGCTTGCCAGGATTCTCAAGAAAACAGCTTGCATCATATTCGGTGAGCCGGTGGACGCTGCTACGGGCAGGGTCTATCACACCAATGTGGACTTCGAGCTTCCGGGTCCGATTCCCGTCGTATGGGAACGTACCTATTACAGTGATGCCGCCGTGGACGGTCCGTTGGGATACAATTGGCACCACAGCTACAATCTGGGAATACGGCAGCTGGAGGAAGGGGCGTTCGCATTCCGTCATGCTGACGGACGGGAGTCCTTCCTGCCTGCGCTGAAACTTGGAGAATCCCATTTTGACCGCAGGGAACAGCTGGCATGGACACTCGATGACCGGGGTTACATGCTTACGGACATCCGGGGGTTGCAATACCGTTTTGACGGTCCTGAAAACCGCTCCGGTTACCGCATGGTATCGGGCATTTCCACGAAGGACGGATTCCGGATCCGCTTCGAATACGCTTCGGGGGGAAGGCTGGCAGGAATCATATCCTCACGGGGAGAATTCCTGAAGGTGGAAACCGACGAGTCGGGACGGGTACTCTGCGTATCCGTACATCAGGACGGTGAGGAGGTGAAGCTGGTCCGTTACCGTTACGATGACCGGGGCGACATGGTGGAAACCATTGACGCGTTGGATGTCAGCAAGCATTTCGTCTATTCCGGCGGACACCTGCTGGTACAGCTTACCAACCAAGGGGGCATGTCCTTCCATTGGGAATATGAAGGTAAGGGAGAGAATGCCCGCTGTGTGCATACATGGGGCGATGGAGGCGTGATGGAATATTTCATCCGTTACGGCAAGGGATATACCCATATCCGTAACGGGGAAAATGCCGAAACCGAATATTATTACGGTGAGGACAAACTCATCTACAAGATAGTGGATGCCAACGGGGGAATTACCCGCCGCCAGTACAACAGCTTTCAAGAGCTGGAGGTCACGGTCAACCCCGAAGGCTACACCCATAAGACTTCCTACAACGAATTCGGCCAGCCGGTCCGGATAACGGACGAGAACGGCGAGGACACCTTTCTGGACTACGACGGCAACCGCAACCTCGTCTCGCTCTACACTCCGGGCGGAAAGAGGCTTTCATGGGACTATGACGGACTGGACCGCGTCGTCAGCCGGACCACACCGGGCGGAGAGACAGTGAAATATGCCTACGAGGGAGGCGTGTTGCGTACCATAACGGACGGACAGGGCCGGGTTTACACGCTCACGTTCAACGACAGGTACGACCTGGAGCTGCTGCAGTTCCCCAACGGGCTGTTCCGCCGGTGGGAGTACGACGGCAGGGGAAGGCTTGTGCAGGCGGTGGATGTGAAAGGCAATGTTACCCGTTATGCCTACGACCGTGCGGACAACCTGGTACGGCTGGAAGAACCGGACGGCAACGTGCACCGGTTTGAGTACGATGCCATGGGGAACATGGTACATGCCAGCGACAACATCCGCGAGGTCAGGTTCACCTATGGGGCACTGGGAGTACTGAAAAGCCGCGAGCAGGAACGGCACCACATCACCTTCGGCTACAACAGCGAGTTGCAGCTCCGGCGCATCGGCAACGAGGCGGGCGACAACTATTTCTTCGAGCTGGACGGGCTGGGACTGGTCGTTACGGAAACCGGCTTCGACGGTATGCGGCGTGAGTACGAGCGCGACGGTGCGGGCCGTGTCACCCGTGTGAACCGTCCCGGAGGAAAATGGACGGAATACCAGTATGATGGACTGGACAATATCCTGAAGGAGGAACAGTATGACGGGGAGGTCTCCCTCTACACGTACGACAAGGACGGCATGCTTGTCAAGGCGAAGAACAGCGAGAACCTGCTGGAGTTCACCCGTGACAGGAAGACGGGACTGGTTACCGAGGAAAGGCAGGGAGAATACACCGTCAGCCGTACCTATGACGGCGAAGGCAGCTGTACCCGCATCACCAGCAGTCTGGGAGCGGACATCCGTCATACCTATGACCGAGAGGGTAATTTGCAGACCATGCAGGCGGGCGAAGGCTGGCAGGCATCATGGGTGCGTGACAACACGGGATTGGAGGTGCAGCGCACCTTCTCCGGTGGCGTAACAGTCTGCACCGAGCGCGACTGTTTCGGGCGCGAGGTGCGCAAGTCGGTTCGGTCGGGAGGCATCGAGCGTGGAGCATACCGCTATGAGTGGGGGATTGCCAACCGACTGCTTTCTAAGGAGAACGAGCTGACGGGAACGGTCATGCGCTACGACTATGACCGTTTCGACTTCCTCATCCGGCAGGAAATTACCCAGGGTTCGGAAACGGACGTGATTTACCGCGTACCGGACTTCGTGGGCAACCTCTTCGGGACTCCGGACAGGAAGGACCGCAAATACGGTGCCGGGGGAAGACTGCTGGAGGACCCGGATTGTTTCTATCACTACGATGATGAAGGGAACCTCATTTTCCGTGAGTTCAAACGGTTGCAGGAAACGGGCGTAAGGTACGATCGCAAGCGCATGGAGAAGGAGCGCGGCGTCCGCTGTCTAGCTACAGGTACGGGATGGCTCTACGAGTGGAGTTCCAATGGTATGCTAAAGAAGGTTATACGTCCGGACGGAAGACCGGTGGAGTTCCGCTACGATGCGCTGGGACGCCGCACCGCCAAGCAATATCTCAGTAAGGTCACACGCTGGGTGTGGGACGGAAACGTGCCTTTACATGAGTGGAGCTACAAAATTCCCGATATGCAGCCGGATAAGGAAGAAAACGTTCCGTCAAAAGAGCCGACAGAGAATATTACCACCTGGGTATTTGAAGCAGGCACATTTGTACCAATGGCGAAGATACAGCATGGCAAGCAATATTCCATCGTGTCTGACTATTTGGGAACACCCATCCAGATGTTCGACGAACATGGAAATAAGACATGGGACTGTATACTGGATATTTATGGGGAAATTGCAACTTTTTTTGAAGGACATTCTTTGAATGAGTGTCCGTTCAGGTATCAGGGGCAGTATGAGGATGAAGAAACAAATCTATACTACAACCGTTTCCGTTATTACTCTCCTAAAACAGGAAGCTATCTGTTGCAAGACCCAATTGGTTTAGTCGGAAACAATCCAACTCTTTATGGATATGTTTATGACACCAATAGTTGGTTAGACCCATTTGGACTTACAGCCGAAATATATAAATTGGTTGCAACAAAGAGCGGTTATTATGATGTGTATGAATGGGGAAGCGATACCCCTGTTGGTAAAACGTGGTTAAATGAAGGCGATATTTGGAAAATAGGAGAAACCGCAGATTTCAGAAGAAGGAAAAACGGCTCAGAAATTCAAAACAGATATAGCAAAAAATGGTTAGATAATAACAAATTAGATTATCAACCATTACAGCGTTCTCCAAATAAATCTGCAAAACCTTCTTTCCAAAATTTTGAAACAAGCCGTATAAAGAAGTTTGAAAAACGATTTGGTAAAAAGCCAGCAGGTAATAAATGTTATCATTGATTATGGAAAGAATAAGAGTAGTTTCAGACTCTCCAGGTTATATCAAAGTTCGCGAAATTAGTAAAGAACTTAGGAGTTTCACTAAAATTATTGAAGATAAATATAATCAAATTGATTTTGATTTTCTGTTTTGCTTTAGAGCATTGTATAGTACAATGGGGATTAACTCCAAAGTCCGATTTGATAAAGGAGATAACACATTAGGAATGGATTTGATAATGTCTTTAGATGAATTTAACCCTTACAAGACTAATGTGGCAATGCAACGGCTAATTATGGGGAAACATTTATTTCCTTTTTTTGCAGAGAACATAAAAAAATATAAAAGTAAATTGCCAAATTTAAAGTCGATAGCAGAAGACTTAACAGAGGATATGCGTTTATTTTTGATAGATAATCTTTGGTTACCAGATGACAATGGCAATTTAAAGTTATCAGTAATAGAAACTGTATCTTATGAGAAAGCTATGGCTTTGCTTGGAAATCCGATACGAAAAAAATTCACTAACATGGAAAATGGACAAAAAATACAAGATTTGCTTTGGGAGATAGATAAAGAAACAAAAATATTAGCTCAATATAAACTGATAGATAAGATTTGGATACTTCAAAAGTATAAAATAGAATAGCAATTCACTATGCCATAAAAAATAATTAACCTCTTACATTATGGATATTTTTTCTAAAGAAATTATTATACCTATAACGGCAGCCATACTGGGCATTGCCGTTCCCTTGTTAATTGGAGTTATTCAGCGGATAGACGATAAATATGAATCTACCCGCCTGATACAACTCTTTATGAACGAAAGAAGCACAAAGCATTTTCTTGGCTTGCTCGCTATTACCATATTTTTACTGTTCTATCAATTGGTCGCTCCACCTAACTATTTTGATTTCGGAGTTCTTACAAAGTGCATAGATTATTCTGCCATTATTCTCGCGACAATATTCTGTGTACTGCTAACATTCAGTATATTTATGATTTTCAGGCTTATCTATATTTATAATGTGCCTGAAAAACTGCAAAAGCATCTAATCAAGAGGAACGATATTCCACGAAATACCAGAAAGGCATGGTTCGAACTTTTTATTGCCATGCTCAAACAGAACAACGTGGATGTATTGCGCGATTGTTTTCAAGAATTGTATAATTGGACCATGTCTTTACGTGAAGGAAGACAATGGACGGTAATGGAATATCCGCCGGAGTTATACGAAGGCATTATCTCTATCAATGAACAGCTGTGTATGCAACAAAAGGAGGCGGTTTCCATCAAAAACGGCAATGACATAGTCAATGTAATGCTTGATGGAGTGCAGTTCACCATAATGCATCAGAATACCTACCGTACAATCTGGACTTGTTTGAACCAGCAATTGTTTTACAAACGCAGTGAATGGATTATCAAATATTGGAATGCAGCCAATTCTCTTCTGCTTCTTCACCTTGCAGATTTCCAACTTAATGAGCGCATATATGTCTCCTATACCCCATCTGGACAAGCTGTTGCCGATAGTAAAATGGTTGAGCTAAGGCAAAAAGAGCGGAAAGAATTTAAGGAGTTCCATATCGCATTGGGGGGACTTTTGCTGTTTAGAAAGGAGCACGAACTTTTAAATCAAATATTGTATTACACTAATAGCCAACCACCTCATTATGTTCTGATTCCAGGATCGCTGGCTGAAATTATTCCACTGTATATGAACTTGCTCTCATTCAGCCCCGATTCAATGTACAAATACGAGCAAAAATATCCATTTTTTGGTCTTCAGGCTGGCGTACGCAACAATAGCATCATCAATGGCTGGATACAGAAATACTTGTATATCCTAATGTTACGTCTGGCAACACTTAACCGCACCTATGTTTACGAGGATTTTTATTCACTGCCGGCTCTTCCTGAATCCTTGTCCGAAAAGAACGAATGGCTGGAAAATGTTCCTATTATCCTGAAACAGATTGAGCAGAATTCCATTCCATTGGAAGACATCACAACAATACTGCCATTGGATCAGTCGCGCATATACAGGGCTAAACATAAGCTGAAGAATGCACTGGAGTCCCTTTCCAATTCGCTTACTTCAGCAATACAACATCAAAAAGTTACTCAACAGCTGTCTGAAGATGAAATTCAGGATTTTTACCAAATAGCATCAGATAGTATTGGCAGAGAAATGAAGTGGATTACAGAAGTATCTGTCATAACTGATGATGAGTACAAAAGCTGTAACAAGTTCAATTGTGTCGGAAGAATACGTCAGCTGATGCCGGCAGAGGCATTCTGTACGGATAAAACAATAGGATATGTCAATTTTAAGGAGTCTTTCAGTGCTGCTACACTATACTCTTTCAAAAACTGCTGGCTCCGAAGCTTCCAGTATCAGCCTAAAAGTGAATATAGGGTTTTTCCGGAAAATCTTGACAAAGTCTTCCAGACTTTAAGATTGACCGACAAACAGATAATCATCGGATTCCACTTCAACTGGTACAATGCTTATCCTCAGAATTTACGGAAGGAAAACGAGTATAAGTTCAAATCCCCTGACAACAGATTGTTGTATAGTCTGCCTGGAGATCATACAGTCGAATTTACAAATACTGTGATTATTCTCAACAAGTCAGACCTGCCCAAACTGAAATTACTTGATCCGCCTTCCACACTAAAGGACAAGTTTCATTTGAAATGTATCAATAAACAATACAAGTTATATGCCTCTGTAATCAAATTATCCGAAAACGAACCTCTTCTGAATGAATATATCAGTTCGGGAGCATACTTGGAAAAAGAATTGAAACAGATGGCATTGGTTTGTACAGAGCTGGACGCACAGATACTATGGAAGCAGAAAATACCTGTTGTCATGATTAAGGTGCTCGACCGCTTTATTGACAGCGGCAATGAAAATCTTTCCGAAATCCGTCCGTTCAATGCCGACTGATACATATTCGGATATCAGATTGACACTTCTGACTATTAGAAAGCCATCATAAAACATACAGGTTAAAATTTGGAAAAACAAAGAATTGGGAAGACCTCTATGTTCACAGCAAATGAAACACAACATTCATTAGGTCGTCTCATTTAGAAACACTATCTTTGCCGTAAGTCTATAAAATAACCATATGAGTAGAATCAAGATTAAAAACTTCGGTCCGTTGAAAGAAACAGCATCTGTAACGGACGGATGGATAGATATAAAGAAAGTAACCGTTTTTACGGGTAACCAGGGTAGCGGTAAAAGTACGGTTGCCAAACTGGTTTCCACCTTTACATGGATGGAGAAGGTCTTGACACGGGGTGATTTCAAGGAGAAAGAATTTACCGCCTCCAAGTTCAAGAACAAGTATTGCGGTTACCATCGTATTTCCAATTATTTCATAAAGGAACAGACTGAGATTTTCTACGAAGGGGATTCTTACAAGTTTACCTACACGAAGCAAGGCGAACTTGTCATGGAAAAGAATGAGAATGCATTGGACAGCTATGCCCTTCCTCAAATCATGTATGTTCCTGCCGAACGGAATTTCATCAGCATGGTCAACAAACCGGATCTGATTAAGGATTTGCCGGATGCCTTGCTAGGTTTTCTTACGGAATATGACAAAGCCAAACAACGCATTAAGAGTAGTCTGGAACTGCCTATCAATCATGCTCAACTGGAATATAACAAACAAAATGACATTGTTTATGTCAAAGGTGAGGACTATAAGGTGAAGTTGATGGAAGCGTCCAGCGGATTCCAATCCATCGTACCGCTTTATTTGGTTTCTTTACATTTGTCCGAATCTGTAAAAAGTCAGGCGAATAGTGCCCAGAAGATGAGCAGCGATGAAGCGAAACGCTTCGAAGCGGAAGTTGCGAATATATGGAACACACCGAACCTTACAGACGAGCAACGGAGGATTGCCCTTTCAGCCGTTTCTGCCAGATTCAACAAATCGGCATTTGTCAACATTGTAGAAGAACCGGAACAAAACCTTTATCCGGAATCGCAATGGATGATAATGAAACAGTTGCTGGCTTTTAACAATGCTTTGGAAACAAACCGTTTGGTGGTTACAACACATAGCCCATACCTTATTAATAGCCTGACCGTCGCTGTCAAAGCCGGTATGCTGTTGACTGTAGATAATCTTTCCTGTGAGGTACAAGAAAGGATAAATGCTATTTATCCCATAGAAGCTGCCATACACCCTGACGAAATCGCTATTTACGAGTTCAACGAGATAGAAGGGACGGTAACAGTACTGGACACATATCATGGGCTTCCTTCCGATGAGAACTTCCTCAACAGGATGCTGGAGAGAACAAACGAAGATTTTGCCGATTTATTGGAAATACAACAGGAATTATGATTGACTTCTTCCCGACACAACATATATCATCATCAAACAGACGCAAATTCGGTATATGCGACCGGCCGGCTCCTGCTGCTGAAAAAGCATATATTGCAGAAAAACAGGGTCAGGATTGGATTGCGGCGGTGGATAATTATCCTCAGGTAAAGGTGAATTTCGTACCGGTTGACCATTGCATTGAACTGCGCAGGGCGGACGGGAGTATGGACAACCGCTGCGACGGCTGCCTGTTTTATAGAGATACGATCATATTTGTAGAGTTGAAGCAAAGAAAAGGCAAGGGTA
Source organism: Bacteroides eggerthii (assembly GCF_025146565.1). Taxonomy (NCBI): domain Bacteria; kingdom Pseudomonadati; phylum Bacteroidota; class Bacteroidia; order Bacteroidales; family Bacteroidaceae; genus Bacteroides; species Bacteroides eggerthii. The sequence goes on from NZ_CP102258.1 coordinate 3,914,625, forward strand.
ATCAATGGATAAAAGACGGCGAACAGCAGTTGCGTTCTACCATTGGTTATTTTGAACAACAGGAAGAGGCACGGAATTTTCCCATAAAAAAAGCCTACATAGCCAATAGTGAAAAACCTTTGTTCAGAACCGGTCAGGCAGTACGTATGGAACGCTTTTTCTCGGAAACAAACTATATACTGAGAATCGAGAACAGAATAAATATTGAATAATTGGTTGACCCTGCAGTGATTTTCGGCGAAAAACGGAACTCCGGTACGAAACTTGATGCCTACATTTGCACTGTTAACAAAATGTTTCACTTAAAACCTGTTGATTTATGGACTATATCCAAAAGATTAAGTTGCTGAACGAGTTGATGCTCAATGCAACACCGCAAAATGTAGATTTCACACCGCAAAACGGCAATTATTGTGTGGCACTGATAGCTACGCGGCCTGTTCACACTTGGGGATACCAAAAGCGTAACTTCAAGATTAAGGGACGGTTGGAAGAAGGCAAGACGGTCTCTGCCGATTTGATAGCGGAAAATGAAATGCTTTTTGGTGTGGAAAACCTGCCTTACGTGGCCCACGAGGGTGACCGTACCCCTATCTTCAAGATAATTCGTGCTTCCATTTTCTGTGCATATGCGGGGTTGCAGCTTACAGACCTGCATCTGGGGATGCGGAAGATTGCCTGGTCAGATTATCCTTTCAAGAGACCGGATAAGGAAGAACAGGCAAAAGCGGAAATCAGATTTATGAAACGTCTGGCATCGGTAATGACTGTTCCGGATCATTGTGTGGTAGGACGTTCTGTGGTAACCCATCTCACTTCCACCCGTTTGCGGGATGTTATGCTGTACAACAAGGAGTACGAACCGTCCTTATATGGAAAGATAAAGGATTCAATAGAATCCTTATCTCCCTTTATTCCGGCAAAGGACCATGCCGATAATGTGGTTCCCGATGTATTTGTTTCGCAACAGGATTGGGAAAATCCTCGTGACACTTATGAACATCAGGTTATCATACTCAATGCCAAAAGCAAAAAGAAAGAACAGTTCTGGTGGGATTACCTGAAACTCAATATTTTCCTAAGCGATTTGGAGTATTATTTCGGCTACTATATTTTGATGAACCGTTGGCAGATTCCGATGATTCAGAGGTGGATTGCCGAGTATCGCGAAAAAGGTTTCTTCGAGTCCCAGCGTGCGAAGGATTATCTTCTGTTCTATTTGAAAGCCGGAGAAAAGACACCGGTTCGTGTTTTAAACTCACAGGGGGTGCAGGTTAAGATGAAGATGCCTTCAAGATAAGCCGGTAACATAATGTTTCTCATAGGGAAAAGCGGATTATGTATATTTCATAGGGACATTCATTAAATATTACAAAATCAGCCAACTAATTCATACACAAATTATTGCGAATTAGTTGGCTTTTTTGTATCTTTAGGTATTCCCCCGAAAATAAGGTTTGACGGCCAAAACGGGGGAAATATCCAAACTAATAAGATATGGCAAAGATAGTGAATATTTCAGAAATTCACCCTACTTTGGGTTTTACAGAATTTGATATTCTGGAAAAATACCGCAAGAGTTTTAATGAGAGTGAGCTTGGCAAGCTTCATTCAGTCTTTCCGTTTGAATGTATGGCAAAAGCCGCAGGCCTGTCGGCCCGGCGCCTGGGACGCAGGAACAGATTCAGTCCTTCCGCAAAGATCGCCCTTATGGTCCTGAAGGCATACACCGGATTCTCCGACAGGCAACTGGTGGAACATCTGAACGGGAACATACACTACCAGATTTTCTGTGGAATTATGATTCCCCCGTCCCTTCCCATAACCAACTTCAAGATAATCAGTGCCATCCGTAATGAGATAGCATCCCGCCTTGACATTGATTCTTTCCAGGAGCTCCTGGCTTCACACTGGAAACCTTATCTTGATAACCTTCACGTCTGCATGACCGATGCCACATGCTATGAAAGCCACATGCGTTTTCCTACGGACATGAAACTCCTTTGGGAAAGCCTCGAATGGCTCTACAGGCATATATGCCGGCATTGCAGGGAGCTGGGCATAAGGCGTCCGCGCAACAAATACAGGAATGTGGCGGAATCCTATCTGTCCTACTGCAAGAAAAGAAAGAGGAGAGCTTCAAGGACAAGAATGCTTAAGCGCCGTATGATCAAGCTTCTTGAAAAGCTCCTCAGTCAAAGGGATGGGATCCATAGCGAGTACGGTGCTTTACTCCGATATACCCAGGATTATCATAAGCGTCTTTCCATCATCAGAAAGGTGCTTGTACAAGAAAAGGAAATGTTTGAAGGGCGGAAAGTCAGTGACCGCATCGTCAGCATTGACCGTCATTATGTACGTCCCATCGTCAGAGGCAAGGAAACCAAGTCCGTCGAGTTTGGTGCAAAGGTCAATAATATACAGATAGACGGCATATCGTTCATAGAACACCTCTCGTTCAAGGCATTCAATGAGGGTATACGCTTGAAGGACTGTATCCGTATGCAGCAGAAGCTTATGAATGTAAGGGTAAGATGTGTGGCTGCCGATTCCATATATGCCAATAATGCCAACAGAAAGTTCTGTACAAAATATGGGATATCCACATCCTTTGTGCGCAAGGGAAGGGCGGCCAAAGATGAGCCTTTGAGGAAGGTGCTTAGAAGCGAACTCTCAAAAGAAAGGGCAACACGGCTTGAAGGAAGCTTCGGCACTCAAAAGCAACATTACTCGCTCTCAAGGATAAAGGCCGGAAACAGGAAGACGGAAATACTGTGGATTTTCTTTGGAATACATACGGCAAATGCCATACTGATGATAGAAAAAATCAGAAACAAAACAGCTAAAGCAGCATGATATGATTTTACTCACAGAATCAGAAGAGGTCATCAGACTTCTTCCGGAACGTCATGTCCTGTCGGATAGAATTATGTGAGAAAGCACGGAAAAATGGCAATAAGAATGGCATATGAAGTGGTCATGCCCTATCATCTTCATATGCCATCTTATTTTTTAGAGACATTTACTGAATATCCCTTCATAGGCATTTCTTTGCCGATAGAATGCATAATTGGCCTTTCCCTTTGTTTTTATGGTATATATTTATACTTTTGCCGTAAAAAATACCATCCGGTCGGTATTTTTTAGGGATATGGCGGAACAGGGATAGAATCCGGTTGCCGGAAGATGGAATAACAAAGACATAGAGGAACATCTCTGTTTTGAAATTCCACTTTCTGTTTGGGTTCCTCTATGCCGAACAAACCGACTAATCGGCTTATTTGAAGACAAATATAAGCAAAAAATAATATATGTATAAGAAAAAAAAGAAAAAGGCATCGTTGGCATTTATTTCATAAACTGGTATGTATGGTCATAAATGATTTAATGGTAATTGGGTAGGACATATTTAATTATACTAAAAATGAACGTGTTTTCACTCAAAAGACCTACTTTTGTATGATACTAAAAAACAAGGTTATGAAAGGAGTAAAAGGCTCAGAAACAAAAAGATTAATCAGGGAAGCTGCATACAAACAGTTTCTGACAAAAGATTACAACACGGTTCCCCTGAAGGAGATAGAAAAAAGTCTGAATTTATCAAGAGGATGTATGTCATATCATTATCCAAGCAAGCAAGAACTGTTTATTGATGTGATTGATTTTTACATTTTTCACAAACAAGATGCCAAAAATAAGTTCAAGGACATTTCTCACACCTCTCTGCTTGAATTTATTGATTATTACATAAAGAAGGTGGAGGAAACGATGAATGCAATGAGGATCTATCTCATAGAAAAAGAGAAGACCAATATTACACGTGCATATCTTAACTTGATTTTGCAGGCAGAATATTTCTATCCGGGATTTAACGAGGCTTTCAACGAAATAACAAATAAGGAGATTAAATTATGGGAAAGAATATTTGTGAAGGCTGTTGAAACAAAAGAAATAAGATCCGATGTTAATCCTTCTACATTGGCTTTGACATTTCGAATCCTGCTGTTTGGAAAATGTTTTCAGGATGCATTGGTGAATGGATTGCGAATAGAAGAACTGAAAGTAGTTCTTTATAATCAATATGAACTAATTAAAAATTGAACTAATGAAGAAAGATGTTTTTATTACTGGGCTTGCAAGCTTCTTTCCGAACTCTCCTGTTTCCAATGATGAAATGGAAGAGTTCTTGGGACTCATTTCTGGAAAACATTCCAAAGTGCAACGGATAGTTTTAAAGCAAAATGGAATTAAACGGCGATACTATGCCTTAAACAAAAATCAAGAAATCACACATACAAATGCAGAAATGGCGATGCTGGCTATACGTAAGTTGCTGGCATTGACCAATAAGAGCCAAAAGGACATTGAGTTGCTTGCTTGTGCTACTGCGACCCCTGATCAGATTCTGCCTTCTCATGCGTCTATGGTACATGGGCTTTGGGAAGAACCTGTTGAAATATTCTCTTCTGCTGGAGTTTGTCTGTCTTGTCTGCAAGCTCTGAAAATAGCTTATTTGAGCATAGCTGCATCAGAAAAACAGAATGCAATATGCAGCACATCTGAATTGGTGTCAGCAATGCTTTTATCCAAAAACTTCGATATCGAATATGAAAGATGCTGCAATTTGGGCACCAATCCATATATGGCTTTGGAAAAGGACTTCCTGCGCTTTATGTTAAGCGATGGTGCGAGTTGTGCATTATTGGAAAATCATCCGGGAGAAAAGGGCGTATCTTTAAAGATTGAATGGATAGAAATGGATTCATATGCCAATGAAACCCCTACCTGTATGTTTGCCGGAGCTGTCCGGAGGGAGGACGGTGAACTGAAAAGCTGGAAATCTTTTGAAAGTCAGGAATTGGTCGATGAGTCCCTTATGGTTATTAAACAGGACATTAAACTTTTAGGGACGAAGTTGATGCCGTTATGGATTAGACATATTAAATCATGTCTGAATAAACATGGCATGACTCCTGACGATGTGGATTATGTAATACCTCACTCTTCGTCAATGGTTATTTATGGTAATCTCATTGAAGCGATGAAAAACGAGAGTTTTGAATTGTACAAACGAGAGTGGTTTACCAATCTTACCTGGGTGGGAAATATCGGATCGTCAGCAATACTGGCTGCCTTGGATGAGTTCTGTTCTACCCGTAAACTCAAATCCGGTGAAAAAATACTGCTGCTTGTCCCTGAAAGCGGACGCTTTTCTTATGGAACAGTGCTATTAAGTGTCGTATAAATTTGGAAATAAACGATAAATAACGTATTTTTGCGCTGTTAAAACGACATAGTATAGTATCATATATCATCTTCCAAACGAAAAGTGGAAAATTTCAAAGAGACAAGATGGAATATGACAGCTTGCGCTATATTAAAATATATAGCACAGGTGCGTCACTTCGTCTCTAGGTATTCCACTACCATGTTTGGATGTTGATTGCGTCTATGCTATTTTTTTATAATATAGGCAGTAGGATGGACCCGAATTTGAAACAGCGGATTATAGAGGAGGCATACAGGTTATTCATCACAAAAGGAATGAAGCAGACCTCATTCTGTGATGTGGCTGTTGCCGTGCATAAATCCAAAGGGGCTGTCATACACTACTTTCCTTCCAAAAAGAAACTGATTGATGCGGTTGTCAGAATGCGTTTTTTCCCCGACTCGCAGATTTCTTGTGAAATGTATTCTTTGGCTGACAAGGATTGGAATGAGTTTTTAAGGCAATACAGGAATCCGATAGAACGGGTGATAAACAGTTTTCCCGAACATCTGAATGGCAATCTCCTGATATGTTATATGCAGTTTGTTTCCTCCGCCCATGAATATATGGACGAATTTCCACAAATGTATCAGCAACTTCTTGTCCGGGAACAGGACTTTCTTTCCAATGTGGCTTATGGTCATAAAATAAGTTTGAAGGATGCCAAGGCGTTCAGCAGACAGGCATTGAACACTTCTATTGGTAAGACTTTCTTGGGGATGTTCTCAGAAATTTAGGTCCGCATTCCTTTCCTTTTCTTCCCTTTCAGTTCATTCCGTTGTCTTTTAGACTGATAAATGATAAAACTTTACTTGCTGGAACCTGTTTTTTTTCATTATTCTTGGAAAAGGCTTATCTTTGCAAAATAAACCGACTGGTCGGTTTATTTTGCAAAGAATTTTAATAGAATATAATGAATTAAAAAGTGAATAATTGGAAAGTAGGAATAAATTGTTGAAATCTTTGCGCCTGCAACCGCTTCTTGCCAAAATAGCGGTAGGATATATGGCCAAGATTGTAGTTATAAGTGGTATTGCTTACGTTGGCATCTGCGAATGGAAAGAGACTAAGGCCAGGGAAATGGAAGTACGGATGATTAACCGGAAAAAGCATGAGATAAATGATATATATGTGAAAATGCTCAGGCTTTCTTTCTTCTGTGAAACCTTTATGGAGTGGAGTGAGCAGGATTTTTTATTATTTCAGAAACAGAGACGGCACATTGACAGCCTGTTGTGTAGCTTGAGGTACTCCTCTTCCGGCTCACATACAGACAGCATCCGTAATTTGTGGAGAGCCAAGGAGCGGTATATGCGGGAAATCATATATTGGGTACACAGGCAGGAGGAAGCCGACCGGGAAATTGCAGCGCAAATTCCGGCCATTGCCAAACAGAGTGAACGGGAAAATGCCCCCAAAGGGGGATTCCTGAAGAGGTTGTTCGCAAAACGCCACAAGGCGGATACTCCTTCTGCCGCCTCCATGCTTCATGAACTTAACCGGAGCGTGGTTGGCAGACAGCAGGCGTATGCCCGGAAGCTGGCAGAACGGACGGACAGCTTGGATAGGATGAACAGAAGGCTGAACGTGCAGTTGCGGCAGATGATTGAGAATATGGATGGAACGGTACAAGCGGAATTGAAGAGACAGGAAGAAGAAGTTGCGGAAGCCGGGAAACGGTCATTTGCCACGGTCATCGGTCTGACGGCATTCATGGTTTTGCTGCTGATATGGTCCTATATGGTGATACACCGGGACATGATGCGTATAAACCGTTATAAAAAAAGGCTGGAAGGCACAGTCCGTCAGTTGGAGCAGACCGTTCTTGAAAACGAGGAACTGATTGAGGCAAGAAAGAAAATCATGCTGGCCGTAACCCATGACTTGCGTGCGCCGCTTGCTTCTATCAGCAGCTATGCGGAATTGCTTTCCACGGAAAGAGAAGTGTCGAAGTGCAGGGAATACAGCCGGAACATACGGCAGGTGGCGAGACACATGTCTTCCATGCTGAATTCCCTGTTGGGATTTTTCCGGTTGGAGAGTGGCGGGGAAAAGGCCGTTCCTGTCCCGTTCAGGTTATGTTCCGTCACCGAGATTTTGGAAACGGATTTTATGCCGCTGGCGGCAGGAAAAAACCTTTTGCTGAACGTGCTGAGTGCCGGAGATGCGGTTGTTATAGGAGATAGGGACAGGATAATACAGATAGGAAGCAACTTGTTGTCCAATGCAATCAAGTTTACGGAGCGGGGAAGTGTAACGGTTCGCACACAATTTGACCAGGGCGTATTGACGCTTATCGTGGAAGATACCGGCACCGGAATGGACGATGAGGAGCAGACACGCATTTTCACTGCATTCGAGAGGCTTCCCAATGCGATTGCGGAAGAAGGGGTCGGACTGGGACTTTCAATAGTAAAAGGTCTGGTCGGATTGTTGGACGGCAGGATTGAAGTGGCAAGCCGGAAAGGGGTGGGCAGCCGGTTCACTGTCTGTCTTCCTTTGGCTGTGGCAGAGGAAGCGACGGCGGAGAGCGGCAGGAGCCGGATTTCCGTACGGTCCTATACGGTACTGGTATTGGACAATGACACCGTTTTGCTGGCGGCAATCAGGGAAATGTTTGCGTATCACGGGGTGGCTTGCACGGTATGTGAGAACACGCGTGATCTGATGGAGCATGTCCGCAGCCGTAGTTATGACCTTTTGATTACGGATTTGAAAATGCCCCGGACAAACGGATTCGAGGTGTTGAAGCTCCTGCGCATGGCCAATGTGGGAAATTCACGGAGCATTCCGGTTATCGCGAGTACCGCATCGGGAAACTGCGATACGGGGGATTTGTATGCGGCAGGGTTTTCGGGCTGTTTGAAAAAGCCGTTTTCCGCCGAAGAACTTTTGCAGGTATGTACGGAATGTCTGGGAAGTGAAAGGCAGTCTGAACAAATAGACCTCGATGCCCTGCTGAAATATGGGAACAGGAGGAAGATGCTGGATACCCTGATTCGGGAGACCAGGAAGGATATGGAGGCTATGGCTGAATGTGCAGAAAAGAATGATCATGAGGCACTGAAAGAATGGATACATCATCTGACAGGCTCATGGGAGATCATTCATGCCGGCAAGCCGCTGCGTGAGTTGTTCGCACTGCTTCAGGATTCGGGAGAGTTTTCTGTGGACGAGTTCGGGCGGACTGTACAGCAGGTATTGGAAAAAGGAAAAGAAATAATATGTTTGGCACAACAGGCTAAGAAAGCTTATGAGAGTAATTGTTGTTGAGGACAATGTCTTGTTCTGTAATTATATCTGCAATTTTTTGCAGAAGGCGGATTTGGATACTGTAAGGACTTACAGGCTGGCACAGGCTAAGAAGGTCATTGGGACATCCGTCCGTGAGGATGACATCGTATTGGCGGATTTAAGATTGCCTGACGGGGAAAGTACCACGCTGTTGCAGTGGATGAGGGAGAACGGCTATATGCACCCGTTCATCATGATGACTAATTATGAAGAGATACATTCTGCGGTTCATACCATGAAGCTGGGTGCGGAAGATTATATCCTCAAACCGCTGGTTGAAACCAGGCTGCTGCCCGTAATCAAAAAAATAAGGACGGTGAACGAGGCTTTCACCAAGGTAATCTATGAACGCAAAAGCACCCCTTTTTGCGAGTTGAACCGGTACATTCACATGGTAGCGCCGACGGATATGACGGTACTGATATTGGGAAGCACCGGAACGGGAAAGGAACACCTGGCAAAAAAGATTCACAGGCAGAGCCTCAGATCCGGCAAGCCGTATGTAACGGTCGATTGCGGCAGTTTGTCCAAAGAGCTGGCACCTTCCGCCTTTTTCGGCCATGTCAAGGGGGCGTTTACCGGAGCCACAGAGGAAAAGGCAGGATATTTTCAGGAAGCGCAGGGAGGCACCCTGTTCATGGATGAGGTGGAGAACCTTTCGATAGAAACGCAGCGGATGCTGTTGCGTGCCATGGAGGAACGGCGATATCGTCCGGTAGGCGGACAACGGGACAGGCTGATGGATGTGCGCATCATTGCGGCCACCAATGAGGATTTGCAGGAGGCTGTTGCGGAAAAGCGTTTCCGGAAGGACCTGCTTTATCGCTTTCAGGATTTTACCATCACCGTACCTGCATTGCATAATTGCCTGGAGGATATACTGCCTTTGGCGGATTTTTTCCGGGAGCAATCTTGCGGGTTGCTCCGGAAAGAGGTCTTGGATTTTGACGAACCGGCAAAGAAGATGCTGCTGGGATACAGTTGGCCGGGAAATGTACGGGAACTGAAGCAGGTCATTCATGCGGCGGTATTGATATGCAAAGGAAAACTGATTACCCCCAATTCCTTACGGCTCCAATATACGGGAGAGTCCGTTTCTGACCCCATGGGGAAAGAGAAGATAGACAAGTGTTTGCAGAAAGATGAAAGAAGAAACATAGAACAGATCAAGACGGCTCTTTCCATCTCTAAAGGGAACCTGACACAGGCAGCGGCCTTGTTGGGAATCAGCCGCCCGACCCTTTACAAGAGAATGAGCCTGCACGGAATTTCCAGATAGGTTTGTTTGCGATACAGTTTTCCCCTCATCAAAGGAAAATCGAATTTGTCTTGCCGGCCGCATTTGCCGAATCTTTTCGTGGAAATTTTCCTTGCGGCTTCGCCGTGGAAAATTTTCACGAAAAAGAATGCGGCGGCAATCCAGATTCGATTTGAAAAACGATTACAGGGGCAAACTGCGACCGACGTGACGCATGGATAAAGGATATGGGCTGCTTGAAGAGGCCGTGTTTCATAATCCATGAAATTCCACATATCCAGCCGGAATACAGGTCTTATGAAAGTCTTGCTGTAAAAAAGCGGAAGGCATGAGAAGACAGGGGGCTTCAGCTCCCTCTGTTCTGCATGGTTTTCTTTCCTGTCCGCCTGCTCTTTTTCTGGTGTCGGATGCGCAGGCTTTTTCCCTTCTGCCTCACGTATCTTCTCTCTTTCCGTTCATTCACTTCCCCTCTTCTCCGTTCACGGTTTAGCCGTTGGAAACAGTCGTGTTTATGACATCTGATGACATTTGATGACATCTGATGACACCTTTTTGAAAATCAGCATATTATTTGGAAATACCCCATACCTTTGAAGCGTCAAAGCAATTCATTAACCCCTAAAAGAAAAGGTATGGCACAAGAAAAGACCCCGAACGAAAAGCCCAAACGGACTCGGAAGCCGAAGGCCGGAAGTGATGCTCTCCCGGTGGAACAGATTACGGAATTGATGCTGGTTCATAACAAGAACGATCCGAAATTCGGAGTACAGGCTGTCAGTGAAATTGACAAGGACGGAAAAGCGAAGACGGTTCCGGCGGACGAGAAGAATGAAAACTCATTCCTGAAATTCGACAAGAATTCGAGTATTCTCGAAAACTTCATCAAGAATTTTTGGAGCCAGCTCAAGGAACCTACCCATTTCCGCCTGCTCCGCATGACCTACCACGACTACAAGGTGAACAAGCAGGCCATCAGGGATTTGTCGGAGGGAAAGCAGACGGATGCGGTGAAAGAGTTCCTCAAACGCTACGAAATCCGTCCGAGAGAAAACAAGAAGGAACAAAGTGTAAACCAAAAAGAAACAACAGCTATGGCAGACAAAGAGACACAACCGCAGGAACCCCTGCAACAGAGCGAAGTACAGCAGGCGGCACAGCAACAGCAGCAGCCCCAGGCTCAACAGGCAGCGCAGGAGTCGCAAGGACCGCGTTACCGGTATAATGAGAACATGGTCAACTGGGAGGAGTTGGAAAAGGTCGGAATCTCAAAGGCTTCGCTGGAACAGCAGGGACTCCTTGATTCCATGCTGAAGGGCTACAAGACCAACAAACTGGTGCCCCTGACCATCCATCTTTCCGGTTTGCTGACAGCCAAACTGGATGCAAGGCTCTCACTCATCCCGCAACAGGACGGACAGGTGGGACTTGCCATTCACGGCATACGCAAGGAACCGCAGTTGGAACGTCCTTATTTCGGGTTTAACTTTAACGAGGAGGACAAGAAGAACCTGCGTGAGACCGGCAACATGGGGCGTGTGGCGGAACTCAATCTGCGCGGAAGTGAATATACCCCCTGTCTGATTTCCATCGACAAGAGCACCAACGAGCTGGTTGCCGTCCGTCAGGAGCACGTTTACATCCCGCAGGAAGTGAGCGGGGTCAAACTTACCGCAGAGGAAATCAGGCTGCTGAAGGAGGGACAGCCTGTCAAAGTGGAGGGCATGACTTCCAAAGCGGGCAAGGAATTCGATGCCACACTCCAGTACAGTGCCGAGCGCAGGGGACTGGAATTCATCTTTCCGAAAAACCAGATTTTCAACGAACGTTCCATCGGAGGCGTGCCTCTCTCGCCCACCCAGATAAAAATGCTCAGCGAAGGACATACCATTCTGGTGGAAGACATGAAGTTCAGGAACAGGAATGACACCTTCTCGTCCTTTGTAACGATAGACAAGGTAACGGGGCGCCCGAACTACACGCGGCACAATCCGGAAACCGGAGAGATTTATATTCCAAAGGAAATCTGCAACGTGCAGCTGACTGCCGAAGACAGGGAAACCCTGCGCAAGGGACAGCCGGTCTATCTGGAAAACATGATCGGGCGCAACGGGGAGGAATTCTCCTCGTTCGTCAAGCTGGATATGAATACCGGCAGGACGATGTATTCACGCACGCCGAACGGATTCAACGAGCAGCAGGCACCGCGTATTCCGGCGGAGGTTTACGGGCACGTGTTCACGGCACAGGAAAAAGCGAACCTCCAGGATGGCAAGACTTTGCTTGTCGAAGGGCTGAAAAACAACGGGCAGACCTTCAGTTCCTACCTGAAAGTCAATCCCTATTCCGGGCAGTTGCAGTATTTTCAGGAAAATCCGGACATCCGCAGGGACACTTCCCGCCGTGCCACACAGACGGAAACCGCACAGGGACAGCAGCAGGAGCAGAAGAAGGGTGCATCGCAGGCGGTATAGACCTGCTCGGAGAGAAACAGAATCAATCATACAAACCTAAAAAAAACGAATCGTATGAATACGGATCAGAATACCCGTCATATTTATAAGACGGAAGATATCGACTGGGACGGTCTGAAGGCCGCAGGTATCAGTAAGAAACAACTGGAAGCGGAAGGCAACATGGAACTGTTGCTGCAAGGAAAGGAAACGGGCATCGTTCCGCTGAAACTCCATATTTCGGTCCTCAGCCTGACAATGGATGCCACGCTGAAGCTGGTACCCGACGGCAACGGCAGGCCGGTTATGGAAATAAACGGTCTCCGTCAGAAGGAGGAGGCGGCAGTTTGACCGGGAAACAATAAGTATAACTCACGTTCCGTGCCGTTCCTGACGGTACGGAACATCAAAAGGAAAAAGAATATGATAGCGATAGTGACTGACAAGCCCAATGTGGGCAGAGAGATAGCAAGGGTTTTGGGAGCTGACAGAAAAGAGAACGGATATATGAGCGGAAACGGATACATGGTAACATGGACATACGGCAACATGCTTTCCCTGGCGATGCCGAAAGATACCGGTACGGCATGGGTGGAGCGGGAGAACTTCCCCCTGCTGCCGCCTCCTTTTCTGACGGTACGGCATGTAAAGACGGACACGGGATGGAATCCCGACATCAATGCGGTGCTCCAGTTGAAGGTGATAGCCGGGGTGTTCGATGCGTGTGACACCATTGTTGCGGCAACCGACGCTTCCCGCGAGGGGGAAATGCTGTTCCGGTATCTTTATCGTTTTTTGGGATGCAGGAAACCTTGCCTCCGCCTGTGGATCTCCTCCTTGACGGACGAAGCCATTGCCAAAGGAATGGAAAACCTTCGTCCTTGCAGCCTGTTCGACAACTTGTTTTTGGCGGCAGACAGCCGCAACAAGGCCGACTGGCTTCTTGGAGTCAATTCGAGCTATGCCGTCTGCAAGGCGGTCGGTTTCGGGAACAACTCGCTTGGAAGGGTACAGACCCCTGTATTGGCAGCGATAAGCGGACGGTACAGGGAAAGGGAAAATCACATTCCCGCAGACAGCTGGCCCGTATTCGTCAGCCTCTGCAAGAACGGGAAGATAATAAAGATGCGGCATGTGGAAGATTTCTGCAACCGCCGGGATGCCCTGGAACTTTACGAGGACTGCAAGGCGGCAGGATATGCCCGTATCACGGCAGTCAGCAGCCGGACTGAGGAAATCACCGCACCTGCCCTTTATAACCTGACCGGGCTTCAGAAGGATGCGAACCGTTACCATAACCTGACAGCCATACGGGTGCAGGAAATTACCCAAAGCCTGTACGAGAAAAAACTGATCTCCTGCCCGCGCACTTCCAGCCGTCTGCTGCCCGGAGACATGTATGACATGTTGCCTCCGGTTATGGAAAAGCTGCTGTCCGGCAAGGAATTCCGCCAATATGCCGGTATGATCGACCTTGCTGCAAGGAAAGGCGTAACCGGAAATCAGGACACGGCGGAGCATCATGCCATTGTCATCACCGGCATACAGCCGGGGGAACTGGACAGGGAGGAAAGGCTGGTTTACACCCTTGTTGTCGGCAGGATGCTTGAAACGTTCATGCCGCCCTGCAAGGTGGAATATACGACGGTTGAAGCGGTCTGTGCCGCACGCAAGTTCCGAATCCGTACATACCGTATTCTGGAAACGGGGTGGCTCGGTATCTTTCAGAGGGAACGGCTTGTCGCGGAAGACAACGACCTCTGTCCCGTACCCCCTGAACTTTTTCGGGAGGAGAAACTGCCGGTAACGGGATGCAGTCTTATACACAGGAAATCGCTGCCCGCTGCCCCTTATACGGATGAGGAACTGGCAGACTATATGGACAAGACCGGTCTGGGAACCGCATCCACGCGCACGAATATCATCCGTACGCTTCTGGAGCGTAAATATATCCGGTATTCGGGCAAATACATTATCCCGACCCCGAAAGGTCTTCTTTTATATGAAACGGTACGCGGAATGAAAGTGGCTGACTCCTCCCTCACCTCCGGCTGGGAAGCGGAGCTAGCACGGATTGAACGGGGAGAACTCACACAGAAAGAATTCCTGGATGGTGTATTGGAAACGGTAAATGAGGTTACCGGTGAGATTTTCCGGAAACTTTCGGAAGATGAACGGCCGCATGGTTCCATATAGACGGCTGGGCGGAAGGTACGGAACAGAAGAGGTGCAGACTGGGGTCTGTGCCTCTTTTTTTATATATGTACAAGATACGTTTTTCCGCTTTTAAGCGGCAAAGGTCTTGGATTGCCTCGTTTTTGCCGCAAGGCGGCCCCTTTCAGGGGCTGGTCGGCTAAAAGAAAATCATCCTCGCTTCGCTGCGGTATTTTCTTTTGCCAAGCCTTGCGCAAAAAGGCAATCCAAGGGCCGGAGGCCTATAAAATCGGGAAAACATATCCCGATGGGATTATTCATTCTTAAAAATTTAAAGACATGAAACTGAAATTCATCGAAAACATCTGCAGGCAAGTGGTCGCACTGGTTCTGCTTACGGGAATATGCCTGCTTTACTGCAAGGGCGTCATTCCCGTGTATCTGTCTGTCCTGTTCCTTATGTCCGGAACACTGGTCCGTCTCGCCTTCAGGACATTCACCTTTGTCTTGAAAACAATCCTTGTCCTGATTGTCATGGGCATGCTTGTATAACCATCAAATGCAGAAGATATGAGAACTTACACATTTACATCCTCGGCTCCGGTCATGCCGGCTGCATGGCCTGCCACAAACCGGACAACACCTGTCAAAAGACAGCCTCCCTGTACGACAGACGGGCCCAGACGTATCGGCTACTATCTGGAACCGTTGAAAGGCATCGCCTCGAATCCGGACAGGCAGAGAATCCTGAAGGATTTTTTCAAGGAAACTTATGTATAACATTTTAAATTTTACCATTATGTTTTTTCAAGCAATCAACCAAATGATTACGACAGGCACAGACCTGAGTATCAACATCAGACGGGTAAACGACAATCTGACGGTAGCCGTCGTTCCCAGACGGTCGGGAGTAAAGGCCGGAGAACGCATTGTCCCGCTCATCCTGAACGGTACGCCGGAAGAACTGGATGCAGGATTCCTGCAGGCTGTCGGTGCACCCGTACAGAAAGCGCAAGGTATCCTTACCAACCTGGAATCGTTCGAGAAGCAGGCAGAGCAGGCGGTTTCACAAAGCAAAACCTCCAAGCCTACGGTGGAAAAGGAGTCCAAGGAAGCCCGTGAAAAACGGGAAAAGATGGAAAAACTGTTGAAGAAAGCTGAGGATGCCACGGCAGGAAAGCATTATTCCGAAGCATTGACCTGGTTCAGGCAGGCTAAGGTACTGGCACAGCCGGACAAACAGGCGGACATTGACAAAAAAATGGCGGAAGTGCAGAAGAAGGCATCCGAGGGAAGTCTGTTCGACATGGTACAGCCGCCGGTAACTGCTCCACAGCCATCCTTGCAGCAATCGGCTCCACAATCGATGGCAGCCCCGACGCCACAATACCGGAGCGGAGAGCAAGTTCCGATGTTCATGCCCGAACAGCCTGCCCCGGCTCCGCAACCCGTTGCACAGCCGCAAGTCCAGCCCGTACAATATAGGCAACCTGCACCGCAACCGGTTCCTCAGCAGGCTGCTCCACAACCGCAAGACATCCAGTTCCATCAACCGGTACAGGTGCCGCAACCGCAATTGGCGGACAATCGCTGGATGCAACAACCGGCTCCGTCACAGTATGCAACGGTGCAGGAGGCTGCAATGTATAACTTCGACAAGGATTACGAGGATGACCGGGAGCTGCTCAGGGAGGACCCTTATGCGGAATATCCGGACTTTCCGAAGGAATGCCGCATGACGGATATGGCACAAATGGATATGGTATATTGTTAAACCCTATAAAAGAAAAATAATATGGCACTTGAAATCAAAGGATTGCAGAGAGTATTCAAATTCAAGAAGGACTCTATGGAGCTCGTGTTGGATGATCCGAACAGCGAACTGTCCGTAAACGAGGTGATGGACTTCTATTCCATGACCTACCCTGAACTGACCACGGCAACGGTATATGGTCCTGAGTGGGAGGACGACAAGGCGGTTTACCGCTTCAAGACAACCATCGGAGTGAAAGGGTAAGCGGTATGAACAAGAAAAAAAAGGATAAGGAAACATGCAGACAGCTTTCAGAACAAGCCAAGGATGGACTGGCACGGCTGATTATTCTCTCAGTAAGTTCGTCCCACATCCGAAGGGGAACCTCGGAACGGAAAAGAAGGATACTTCCGCCACCGGGAAGCACAATGCTTTTCTGACCGGTAGAATCACACCCCTTGCACCGGATTATTGGCATCAGGATATGGATAATGATTCTCCGATCAATCTCACGACTCCGGAAAATTTTGACTATCTCTACCGGTCGGCATCAAGATATGCGGAACTTATGGGCATAAAACTCCCTTTCCGATACAGGAAAGGGGGGTGCCCCCGCCTGAATATTACCGAGTTGTACAGAGTTATGGAAGAGTGTGTACCGGAGTGTATCAATCTGGAAAAGAAAAGCGGAAGGCTGCATTTCTGTCTGTTCCGCCATCACGACTGGCCGGAACCTGCTTTGTTCTGGATTCCGGTTGATTTTACGGAACGGCTTCCGGCACCATTGAAGGACATTGTCAGGGAGTTCATCCGGCAATTTGTCCGGCATCACGGGCTGTACGATGTTACCGAGACATTTTATTATGACTTTGCCATAGAAGAGCTGGAAGACTGGGGAAACCGGGATTCCGATGCTTCCCCGAAGGAAATCAGGGCGAACAGACGGCTGGCGGATTCCTATCAGTCTGGAAAACGGATGAAAGCACTCAGACGGATGTCGGGCAAACCGTTCTGCAAGTCTTTGGAAGAGGCTGTGCGGAATTACCGGACAAAAAAGGAAAAAGAGCTGAAGCTGTTGGAACTGATAGAGGACGGCATGGCATTGATTACTCCGGAAAGCCCGGTCCTGACAGGCTACCAGTACGATTGGGCTTATGAAGAGGAATGCGATTTTCCCCCGGTGGGAATGGAAAGCCAGGTCATGCTGGTCTATTCTACTGGTGATACACTGGCGGAGTGTGTCAAGGAGTATATGAATTCGGACTACCGGGAGGTCTATGCCCTTACTCCGGTCACTTACAAGCTACTGACACCGGAAACAGACTGTCTTTTTCAGATGGATGACTATCCGGAAAGGCTTTCCAGATGGTTGGTGCGTTTTACAGACTATATTGATGACAACTTTTAAAACGAATGAAATGAATGAACTGACTAAGAAACTTCAACAGGTGATGGTTCCCAAAGCGGCACTGATTGCTTACGAATACAGTGATGGCCGCTATGGACACGGGACATATTATCTCGAACTGCATCCGATCAACGACAGAGGCCGGATGGAGGCTGCCGTCCCCGTTACGTATGAATTTATGGACTCCCTTGTGGAATACTATACGGATAACCGGCAGGATGTACCGCATGGGAAAATCCCCGCCAATATGCTGTGGTGCGATACACGCAAGGGACACGAGAGGTACATCTGGTACAATCCTCCGGGAAAACGGCAGATGTTCTTTTCCGAAAGGCTGAATATTCCGGACGGGACATTCCATGTACCCGGTGTCATTTACAGGGTTTCCGGTGACAGACTGGAAATTTTTGCCTATAAGGGAGAAGCACCGGCAGAAGACAGCCCGCTTTTCCTTGCCCCGTTTTTCAATGTAACGGGAAGCAGTGTCTGTCTGGGAAATGCCTCGTTGACTCCTCCGGAAAACATGACTTTCTCAAAACTCCTTGAGCATTGGGAAAAACGCTTCTGGCTCAGTGAATTTTCCCATTTGGGAGGAAGCAGGAACCCCACCGAAAGCAATCTGGTTTCGGTGACGGAAAAGGCACGGACCAATCCGTTTGACTATAACGAATTGAAACCTATGGACAGACAACTTAAAGACTTATTGGTATGAAAAAGATTCATTATACAGACAGATACCTGCTCAATCCCCACCATCCCGTAACCGTTTTCGTAATCGGTGCGGGCGGAACCGGATCGCAGGTGGCCACCAATCTGGCAAGAATGAGTATCGCATTGCAGGCACTCGGACATCCGGGCCTGCACGTGACGGTTTTTGACCCCGATACTGTCACGGAAGCGAATATCGGACGCCAGTTGTTCAGCGAATCCGAGCTCGGACTGAACAAGGCGGTGGCACTTGTAACCCGTATCAACCGCTTTTTCGGCTTTTCATGGGAGGCAAAAAGGCAATGCTATCCGTCAGGAACATCAGATTCCGTTTTGGCGAATATCATCATCACCTGCACGGATACCACCCGTTCACGGACCGGTCTGTGGCGTTTTTTGAAAAAGCATAGGGAACGTTCATACGATGACGAGAAATCACCGATATACTGGATGGATTTCGGCAATGCTCAGACCACCGGACAAGTACTGATAGGAAATGTCAAAAGCAAGATACCGCAGCCCTCCTCCATTGAATACCTGCCTATACCCAAGATGAACGTCATAACGGAGGAAGTCCCTTATTCCACCATCAGGGAGAAGGATTCGGGACCGAGCTGCTCGCTGACGGAGGCATTGCAAAAGCAGGATCTCTTCATCAATTCCATGTTGGCACAAATCGGATGCGACGTCCTGTGGCGCATGCTCAGGGAAGGAAGAACGTTCTACCGGGGAGCCTATCTCAATCTTGACACGTTACGGGTAAACCCCATCCCGGTATAGAACACAAACGTCAGTTTCTCCTGATACATAAAACGATGTATAGGAGAAACTGACGTTTTGGAACACTCCTGCCATGCGGTTTAATATTTCAGCCGTACGGCATTTGCCACTCCCTTTTCCGTCATGACCAGCTCATACCGGTCCAACTTTTCATAAAGTTTGCCCAATGTCTTGCATCCATATCTCCTGACCTTGAATTTGGGCATCATTTTTTTCAATGCACCGCCGATCAGTGAAAGGGAAACCTCTTCTTTGCCGTCAGCCGCCTGCTCAAAAGCCTTGTCGAAATACTCCATATCCCTTCGGATAAAAAATTCGGGAGTGTTCTCCTCTGCCTTGCTTTCCTTCCGGTCGGCATACAGGAATACGGAACAGGACCGTACCAATGACACCGGGGTCTTTCCTTCCCCATATCCCAGCACTTTCACCCCGGCTTCCCGTATCCGTTGGGCAAGCAGGCTGTAATCACCGTCACTGGCCACCAGGCAGAAACAGTCCACCTGCCCGTCCCGAAGAATATCCATCGCATCTATGACCAGTGCAATGTCCGTCGTGTTCTTTCCGGGAACATGGGAGGAAGCTTGTACAAGCCTGAATCCATGCTCCCTGGCACTTTCCTTCCATGCGGAAAGCGCTTTCCTCGTCCAGTCTCCATAAATTCGTCTCACAACGGCATCCCCGTAACGGGAAACAAAGCCCATTATATCTTCCATCCTCTCAAAGGATGCGTTATCCCCGTCAATAAGGACTGCAACGGTATATCTTGAATTGGCATTTGTCTTCATAACAACTGTTTATGAAACAAAGTTAGCATAACTTTCCCATGTTGGTATTCCCGCCCTTATCTTTTTTCCCACGTTTCTGTAAAAACTCCTGTATTTCCGAGCTTCTGTAGAAGTTTTTCCCGTTATCGTCCGTCTGGTAATAACGGATCAGCCCTTTTTCCCTGTAACGGGCGACTGTCCGCAATGACACGTTTAGCAGTTTGGCAATGTCATAGTTGTCCAAAAGCTCGTCTCCGTTCAGGCAGTCCTTCACGCGTCCCATCCTGTCCAGTTTCTTTTCTATACGGTCAAAACCTTCCACTATGGTCATTATCATTTTTTCAAGCACTTCATTGTCTATATACATCATGGCAATTTTCTCCTGTCTTTTTAAAGGTTATTACTGGAATACCCTTTTCTTGTGCGCACTTTCAAGAGTATATGCCATGTTCAGTGAAAAATGTATGCCACATTATCCGTTTATATTGGATAAGAAATTGTATAACACTGCAAATCAATAAAATACAGATATAAAAATAGTATAGGGGAAATTGAAATGTAAAAATTCGAGGTGTAAAATTGTAAAATCCGAATGTAAACTTTACAATTTACAGGTCGTCAGACCTTCTCCAGATCAGGACTGATAGATGGCGTTTCCATACCAGGCGTTTTACTTTTGCCGGCGAAGGCATCTGAAAGGTACGGGCAAGAAATACAGCACCTTCCACTTTGGCACCGGCCCTTTCCAGATTATGGGCGTATTCCATCAGGCTGGCTCCGCTGGTCAGCAAATCATCGACAATCACCACGCGCTTTCCGTACAGATCGTTTGACATCATATAGTTGGCGGTATTTATTTCAGAGCGTTTTTCTGAGGCATGTTTACACTCCCTGCTTTCCGTAATGCATATTAAATCCAGTCCTGAACGGACATAGCCATGCGTTTCCAGAAAACTGGCAATACCTGAGAAACGTCTGTAATAGCGGTCTGATGTGCTGCACGGCATAAACATGGCAGTAATATCCTCATCAGTGGAAAGAAGCAGGAATGCTTGTGAAAAATATTCCGTACAGCTGTCTTTTCCATCCTTGAAATCATATACTTTTTGCACGAATGCCAACTGGTCATCACAAAGCCAGCTTTCAAAGCGTTTGGGAAAATAATAGCCGGCAAACACGCAGCGAATGCTCCCGAATGAGAACAATCGCAACGGACGGACTTTATCAAACAGCTCAGGACAAGTCAGCGCATATAGCAGCGGTGCATGAGGATTTCCTGCTATGATGGCTTGACGTAGCGGTTTCTCCCTGTCTTCCCGCTCATCGTAGGCTGCTGCATATTGGCATAGCACCTTGCCGCACTTTTTTCTCCAGTATTGTCCGTATATCCAGAGAACGATAGCCGCTAGTAATAATGTTGCATTGATTATCAGTTCCATATTTCCTGTTTTTTTATTTTCGGACAGATTGTCCGAGATAAAAATACTGTTTTTCCGGTAAAGAAACAGACTTTTAGCCATTCTTTTACTTTGCTTCCCCAAACAGAGCGGTCTCTGACATCTGATGACATCTGATGCCGTTTGATGACATCCTTTTGCCCACGACTTTTACTTCCCGTATTTTCGTGCCGGACAAAAAAAGCAGAGTTTATGGAGTTTGTATGTATCGAAGCTAAGGCATTCATGGAAATGAATGAGGCTTTGGAAGCCGTTGAAAAGAAAATGCGTGAAACATGCGGAGGAGGCATCTGTAGTATGGATGACTGGATTGACAATCAGGAAGCGTGTATGCTTATGAATGTCTCGCCCCGAAAGCTGTTGCAACTTCGGAGAAGCAGGATTATCCCTTACAGCCATATAGACCGCAAGGTATATTACAGGCGTCAGGATATTATACGTTATTTGGAAAACAGTATTCACCATGTAACCCCCGAATCCTTATGACTCAATTCATACTGACCAAAGAAAGCCCTGAGATTATACGTTTTTTTCGGAACATAAGCACCCTGTCCAAAATGCTGGATGACCAGGAGAAAAACTTTCGTCCGGTTCTGAACGGAGAGCGTTACATTACCGACAGCGAGTTGGCGGAGAAATTAAAGCTGACACGAAGGACGCTGGCTGATTACAGAATGAACGGCAGGCTGCCCTATTACAAAGTAGGAGGCAAACTTTTATATAAGGAAAAGGACATTCTGGTTCTGTTGGAAAAAAACAGGGTGGAAACATTTGATCATTGGTAATACCCGTTTCCAAGTATCACGACATAAACATAAGAAAGTCATGGAAACGATAAAAAGAGAGGGTTTCATGGCTTTCTTATTACAGAACCGGCAGATTATAAGTTTTTTTATTTTGGAATCATATATCGGTCAGCATTTCTATTTCTTACATGTAAAGGTAGCCTTTTGCTTCTGATGCGCAAGGCGGTCCTTCGGACTGGTTGGCTGAAAAAATCATCCTCGCTTCGCTGCGGTATTTTTTCGCCAAGCCTTGCACTATCAGAGCAAAAGACAAATGTCTGACATGTAAGAGATAGAAATACCGGCTTTGCCAAAGCCGGAAATGTTTAATCACAAAATAAGAAAATTATGATTCAGACAACAAACAAGTATAGCAAAGAAACTTTCATCCGCCTGAACTACTGGTATGATCGGATACACGGACTTGTACAGGAAGATATAGATAAAGTGAATACCATGGTGGAACACATCGAAAAGACACGCTCTGACCGGTATCCACGGACAGGAGACAACCTGTTCTTTGTTTCCGGTTATGGTGAGCGTTCCCGGCTGTTCTTTATAGATGCCGTATATGGAGATAACATTATACTCCGGGATTTTTCCCGTGTTCCATTCGTGTCCCGTGACAAAGAGGGTATCAAATGCGATATGCATGGCGGTGAGTGTCTGTTGGTAAAGGCAGGCGATGTAAGGTTCAAGGCATGGACTACCGGCCGTTTCAAGCATTGGGGGCATTACGGGGCATGTGAAAACGGGGAGGTTTACTAC
Source organism: Bacteroides eggerthii (assembly GCF_025146565.1). Taxonomy (NCBI): domain Bacteria; kingdom Pseudomonadati; phylum Bacteroidota; class Bacteroidia; order Bacteroidales; family Bacteroidaceae; genus Bacteroides; species Bacteroides eggerthii. Next base: position 3,937,473 of record NZ_CP102258.1, read on the forward strand.
GATGCGAAAATAGCCCTGTGGGAGTGTGGCGCACCTGAACAGCCGGAAAGCCGGGAATGGTTCAAAATCCATATCCGCAAAAACACCCGGCCGAGCGAGGATATGTACGTCGGAGAAATATCCTGTAAGGATGAGGATGGACTCAAACAGTTTGTCAACGACCATGAAGGTACCATATTCGCAGAAGAGGATTCTCAGGAAATGGTCATGCTGTGTTTCAGGCATTCCGACATGAGGATTTCCCCGGAAGAATGGGAAAAGATGGATTGTCCGGTATCCATGCGTGAGATATACGGACAAATGCATGAAGTAAAGATTGTAAAAGACCATAAAACGCATCTGACCACATTCTACTATTAACATAGTATCACCACATGAAAAATCACCCTTGTTTTCTTCTGCCACATATGACAGGAAGGAAACAAGGGTATATCATCAGGCAGTCTTTTCAATACATCTATTAGATATGGAGCAGATTGTTCTTCCTGCACAAATATTCATTCAGATCCTTATATCCGGAATATTCATGCGAAAAATCGCATATACGGATTCCGTATTTGTCCTTTAATGCCTGCACCGCATTTTTCCCGGCGGTATCATTATCCAGACAGCAACGGATGCCGTCATATTGTGAAAGGAAAGAAAAAGCCTTCTGTAAGTTACTGACAGAATTCAACACTATATAATCCCCCTCTTCCAAAGATGGAAAAGCCGGTCTGAAAGACAGAAAATCCATAAACCCCTCAAAAATATAGCAAATCCTGCTTTCCGGCGTGCTAATGATGCGACTGATGTCCTTGGGAGCAATACAAGCCTTGAAATACCTGTTCCTGATTTCGTACCCTCCGGAAATATTAGGGAAAGCGATGGCAAAATAATTCTTCCCATTCCGTTTAAAATGAGCTTCCCTGCATATTTTTCGGGCAGTTTCCAGATCGATGCACCGTTCCTTCAGATAAGTAAGCAGTATCCGGTTGGCAAGAGGAATGATTTTCAGATCTTGAAAGGCGAGATATGCCTTTTCAAACGGACAGGAAACAGTAACCGGTTTCAGTACGGCTCTTTTATCCCCAATACACTGTAGTACATAACCTATATCTTGTGTCCGATAAATCTCCTTGGCCAACGTTATAATGTCCCCTCCCTTCCCCAGACCGAAATCATACCACAATTCCTTATGGAGGTCAACCTTGAAAGAGGCCTCCTTTTCCGTCCTGAAGGGCGATTTGTACCATACGCTGTTCCCACGCTGTATTACCGGTTCGTATCCGAATCCGGCTAAAAAATCAACAAGTCTGATGTTCTTTGCTTCTTGTATGTTCATGGCATCTCATTTTCATGGATTAGTTCACTATTAATACACGACAAAGAACCGCTTTATATCCGAAACATAAAAAGCAGTGTCATCAGATGTCATTAAAAGTCATCAGATGACATCCTGTATATCCTTTTTACATGAATGGCTCAAAAAAACTTTTCTGTTTTGGCATGCACACCTCCTTCATGCAACAATGCCGCAAAGTATGATAAAGGCATGAATTATAAGTAAAACAAAACTGTACAAAATAATATTTATGGAGAAGTTATGACATTCTGAATAGTATCTGTATATTTGTAGAATCCAATAACACATAATATATTTGAATGGTATAATCTGTAGACATTATATCGAATAAGGTTTTAGGATATTGATAACCAATAGCCCTGTTTCTTTTCTGTATAAACTCTATATTTTAATACAATGGAAATTTAAAAACTGTTGACTGCCGCTTTACTATAAACTATTAATTTAAAAAAGTATTTATGAACAACATGAAAGATTTGATTGCGTTATTTGACAACCACAAGATTTATGATACGGATATATGGACAAATGTCCTTATTCTATTGGTGTTTACAGATTTGTATTTAGGTGTGTGTTGTCCCCAAAAAGAACCTGGAATTACGTTTCAGGATTTAACTCTAATAAACCTGATTCCATTCGTAATATTAGGTATTGTCTGTATTTGGACTGTGAAATTTTTTACTTGTATCCTCTTTGCATTATGTACACTAGCAGTACCCTTAATTGGGAAATATATTTTTCTATTTAAGGATGAAGAAGTTTCGATATTTATGTTGAAAGAATATGCAATGAAAACCAATAATACTGTGATTGCACAAATTGTAAGCGATATAGAGATACAAAAATCAAGAAAGGTAAAGAGTGCTTTAGGAAAGGTGGGAGCCATAATCTTATGTTTAGTAGATCTCTTTGCAGGTGCTTTCATGCCCAAGTCAGTTCCAAACTTTTTGGCGCCTAGTGAAATAGTCGTCATTTGTATTTTTGCTCTTTTAGTGCTTTTGGTTTATTCATGCAAAATAAAGATTCAAGGGGTATATCTTTCTAATGATTTGCGAAGCAAAATTTCCAACTTTAAAGTCAACACCCCAAACAATAAATAAATTCTTAATGCATTTAATTTAGCACATGTTTTTATTTTTTTCTCTTGTTGAAAACTATAATTAAAAGGAATGAAAATATTTGCAGAAATCGAACCTGTGTATTATATTTGCAGTGTCAAAGAGACAAATTTTGTCAGATTAGTAAAGAAAAACAATGAATTTAGCGTAAGGCCAATTCAATGGTTTTCATAAAAGATAAAGCAAAAAATGTGCAGTCACTCAAGGAGTTAGAATAAACCGAAGCAAAAGGTTCGATTCCTGGTGGCACCACTTTGAAGAAAATATGATCCTTGAATTTCCATGAGATTCAAGGATTTTTCATTAATGCCCCTACCAAATAGCTTATTAACTATGATCGACTCACAGTATATATTCCCGGCAACTCTTTCTGCCCTGACAATTTTGGCAACGGTATTGAATTTTACAGCACATTTTTCGAATAGTGAATATCTTTCATGGAAGGTGTTCAACAGAATATCACTTGCTACCCTTCTCTCCATGACCGTATGTATTTTCGCCTGGATGATTCACTCACGAGCCGGGATGCTATCATCGCTTCAATTAGTAGAAAATAATCTGGGAAATATGGCGCTAACTATTCTGGGAAGTATGTTTGTCGTATATCAAGATTTTATATTGTTCAGGAATGTATTGTCCTGGATAGGACGTGAAGCATTGCCAATGGATTTAAGCTATTCCTTATACGCTATTCTTGTTCCATTGGTAGTGATGATTATCAAAATCCCATTCGACAATCCGCTGGATATGTTTCCCAAGAATAATATATGGGGAGCGTTATGTTTCGACTTCGGCTTCTGGCACTTTATGACAGCACTTTCACTGGTATATGCCGTTATTATGATTGTTATTCAATTCATCCAGTTCGTTACCGCACTACGGCAACACGGTAAACGTCTTCTACTGGTATGTGTAATCTATTTCCCGGTAATGTTTTCCTTATTCATATTATCAATGTATGCCGTAATAGGAGTGGTGTTTCTCTTCATCATAAAATTGGCATTGGCTCTTATGGAAGAGAATAACAAAAAATAAATTAAATAACAATTATTCTATATACATCAAACATTTATTGTCCTTCTTCTTAAAACGCTTCAACCGTTCCAGCCTCTCGCTTTCACTTTCTTTGGCAGGAAACGTTATCTGACCAGTGTCCTTGTCATAATCATATAATTCCCGCGCAGGAACCACATAAACTTGCTCCGGAGCATCATTAAGCCATCCAAAACCAAAAACGTAAAACAGGCTTTTTATCGGACGGTTCAGTTGGTTAATATTCATATACACCTCATACTTCTCAATATCTTTCCTTTCAAGATAAAATCCTGCTTTACTTCTCCATTTACATTCTACGGCAATTATCTCCCCGACCTCATAAATAGCACTCCTATCTACAACACATTCCAATAACAAATCCGGAGATGAAGAAGACAGAGGCCGGTATCCCTCAACATATTTATCACCTCGCCAATCCAAAAGCCGCCAGAATATTTTTCCTGCATTCAGGTCGGAGCACCCATCTTTACTGATATTGGAATTTTTCACAACCCACTCTTCAAATCTATCTCCCAAATATTTATTCTTGTTCCTTTCTTTAAAGTATTGAAAGGTGTCCATAAACCGATATTGAAAAGCATTCACACAGTCATCAATAAACCTATTTAATATTTTCATTGCCATAACAAACTGTTTCTATATCATTATTCATGAGGATGTTTCAGCGAGCTTCATTACTCCGGTACAGATATGACTCACAAGAAACCATCTGCAAAAATAAAGCAATATTTATTTCAAACAAATATTTACAAATAAAGAATAAGCATTCTTGATTACAAAACACAAAACAAACATCAAAATAAGAAATCAGACTTTTTTCTGTTTTTTCCCAATTCTTTCCAGATTCCTGTCCCATCTTTGCAGTACAGAAACAAATAAAGTATTAATCATTAAAAATAAAGAAGTATGAAAAAGTTTATTATGATGTTAGTTTGTACGTTTGCAATGCACACAATGGTAATGGCGGATAATGACAAGCCAATACAAGTGAGTCAGTTACCTGCAAAGGCACAGACATTTATCAAGACCTATTTCAAGGATCACAAGGTGGCAATGGCTAAGCTGGAGTCGGGAGTATTCTATAAAAGCTATGATGTAGTTTTCACCAACGGCGAGAAAGTGGAGTTTGACAAAGCGGGAGAATGGAAAGAAGTGCGATGCAGACAGAGCGAAGTGCCTGCCCAGATCGTGCCGGAAGCTATCCGTAACTATGTAAAAACAAACTATCCGGATGCAAGAATCCTCCAAATTGAATATGACGATAATGAATATGAGATAAAGTTATCCAACCGTTGGGAAATTACATTTGACTCTAAGATGAGAGTGATTGATATTGACGATTGATGAAAAACCTTTTGCAATCTCCTGTATGCAGATTGATATGATGGAATAAACAAGGAGCACGTTGGAATTCTGTGTAACTATTCCTCAGATGTGTTACTCAATTCCACAGTGCTCTACGGATTTCCACACTGTACCATTTATAGGATTTCCATTCATTTCGCTATAAATCAGAAAGATAAGTTTATCCATCTATCTTTGGCATCTTCTTTGTCCTATGATGAGTGTTAGAGATAATATCCCCAAATACTCACTTAAAATCAGAAAGTTATGAAAAAGGTATTAGTAGCATTAGCAATGGTTCTGGGAACAGGAAGCTCTGTTGTTTTCGCACAGGAAGTAAATAACTCATCAGCAGTTGTGGCAGAAGCCCAAGTGCCGCAGGATGAATTTGTGAAAATGGATCCGACAGAGTTACCACAGGCCATTCTGCTGACATTGGCAAAGAATTACGAGGGTTCCTCTGTAAAAGAAGCCTATGTAAAGGTAAAAGATGAAGCAAAGATCTACAAAATCATTATTCTCACTCAAGACGGTCAGGAAACAGAGACAATTCTGAACGAAAAAGGCGAAGCTGTCAAAGAATAACCCTTTTCAGAATATAAATCTCGTGAAAAAAGGATTCCGGTTCGTGATGAATCGGAATTCTTGCATATTACAACGACATGCGGTTCTTATCAATCCACTTCTTGCTGTACTCCCCGCCGTTCCAGAATATCCGCCATATGCTCCAACGCCCAGCCTACCAGCGATTCTATGTGCGGCATCAAGCTATGCCCCATCTCCGTAAGGGAATACTCCACACGCGGGGGAACCTCGGCATATACTTTTCTGATGACCAGCCCGTCCGTTTCCAACGAACGCAGCGTAACCGTAAGCATACGTTGTGAAATGTCCCCAATCGTCTTTTGAATGTCACAGAAGCGCATCGTACCATTCGTCTTTAGTGTAACCATGATAAGCATTGTCCACTTATCTCCCAACTTACTCAAGACATCCCGTATGGGGCAACCACCTGTGTGATGAAAGTTTTCCATTTTTTAACTTTTACTAATTATCTGAACTTCAACAATGGTTACATTGCTGTAACTATCTAACATTCAAGTGCCTTCTTGTTTTAGAGCAACAGCAAAGCTAACTTTGCAGCACAAAAGTAATGAACTTACTGAAAATAACTATTGTTTTATTTAATAATTAAGATTATGGCAAAGAAAGTTGCAGTTTTAGCAGTAAATCCGGTAAATGGATGCGGTTTGTTCCAATATCTGGAAGCATTTTTTGAAAATGGCATTTCTTATAAAGTATTCGCGGTAGCGGACAGCAAGGAAATCAAGACAAATTCCGGCATTGTCCTGACAGTGGACGATGTAGTGGCCAATCTGAAAGGGCATGAAGATGAATACGATGCGCTTGTGTTCGCCTGCGGTGATGCCGTTCCCGTATTCCAGCAAAATGCCGGTAAACCGTATAACGTCACCATGCTGGAAATCATCAAGACATTCGGCGAGAAAGGCAAAATCATGATCGGGCACTGTGCAGCTGCTATGATGTTCGATTTTACGGGTATCACGAAAGGTAAGAAAGTAGCCGTTCATCCATTGGCCAAACCCGCTATCCGAAACGGAGAAGCAACCGACAATTCCTCCGAAATAGACGGTAACTTCTACACAGCGCAGGATGAAAACAATATCCGGACAATGATAGAAAAAATCGTGACCGCCCTAAAAGCATAACGTAGTACGTGAAAGCCCTGTGCCTGATATTCCCTGACGGCTATGGGGCTTTCTTTTTTATCTGCCAAAGGCATACGCAGTCACAGAGATTATTTGTACATTTGTTGCATCATACCTAGATGCAACATCCTATGAAAGTCAAGATAGAAGAAAGCTGGCGGCAACGTCTGCAAGAAGAATTCGACAAGCCCTACTTTGAAAGGTTAGTGTCATTTGTGAAAAGCGAATACGGACGCGCCCATGTGCTCCCGCCAGGACACCTTATCTTCCATGTTTTCAACTCATGTCCTTTTGAAAAGGTAAAAGTGGTTATCTTAGGACAAGACCCCTATCCCACCCCCGGACAATATTACGGAATATGCTTTTCTGTGCCGGAAGGAGTAGCCATACCGGGATCACTCGTCAACATATTCAGAGAGATACATCAAGACTTAGGTAAGCCGATTCCCACTTCCGGCAATCTGGACCGCTGGGTGGCCCAAGGTGTGTTCTCCTTGAACTCCGTCCTTACGGTACGCGCTCACGAAACCGGCTCACACCGCAACATGGGCTGGGAAACTTTCACAGACGCGGTAATCAAGAAATTAAGTGATGAACGGGAACACCTCGTTTTTATGCTTTGGGGAGCATACGCCAAAGAAAAAGCAGCCCTGATAGACAGAAGCAAGCACCTCATACTGACAACCGTCCATCCTTCGCCCCGTTCTGCCGAATACGGTTTCTTCGGATGCAAGCATTTCAGCAAAGCCAACAATTATCTGCGGAGCAAAGGCATTGAGGAGATAGATTGGTAGAAAGACCCGGAACTTACAACACCCCGTTCACCCCACAGCCGAACAATGCGAAATCTCCCAAACAAGGATCATCCGGAAAGACTTCCGCCAAGGCTGAGGTTATGTTCCTTACATTCTTTAGAGAGAATGTCTCCGTATCGGTAAGTCCCAAAAGACGGGCTACCCGGCAAACATGAGTGTCCAAAGGAATCAGCAAATCACGACGGTCAAAACTTTCCCAGATGCCGAAATCCACCTCCGACTCTTTCCGTATCATCCAGCGCAGAAACATGTTCAGCTTCTTTTGCGGACTCTTGGCGGAGACTTCCAGAAAAGCACACAACTTTTCCATCGGGATGCCCGGATAGCCCGAAAGGGCATCTTCCAAACTATCAAACCGAGAATAGGCGTCATGCAAACGGGCAAAATACGTATAAAAATCCGCATGAGAAAGCATGCGGTAAAAGCTGCTCCGGTCTGCCGGAAGGAAATCTTCTTTCCAGCGGCAGGACAAGACATATTGATGAGGTGAAGCTCCCATCAAGCCATGTAGTTCATCCGCTTTCTTCAATATCTGCTTGCGGTTTCCAAAGCTCATCAAAGCAGTGAGCAGACCGCTAATCTCAATATCCTGCTTCCGCATATACCGATGCGGGAACTGAACAGGGTCACCTTGTATAAAGGCGGCACAATGATATTCCCTTGCCCATTCCAAGAGTTTCAATCGGATTTCCTCAGTCATATTGTTTCTTCAGTCATATTTTATAGGATTCAGTTATTCGCAACTTGTGCAATGCCACGTCCTAATAGAAACTAAATCCCTTTCATGTACTTTTTCAAAAGTTATTCTGCACAATGTAATCCCTCGCAAAGGTACACATGTTTTATCTTTACCGACAAACCCGACAATGATTATTAACAAACTTCCACCCAACAGATTTCAACAAACCAGATTTATAAGAACCTCAGCCAACTTCTCCCCCTTCCTTTTATTTTTGCATCACGAAAAGCCTATGGAACTTTCTTTGCAATATTTGCAAATTTGTAATTTTGTATTCGTATTTTTGCAAGGTATCAAACAAAAGCAAAAATGAAGCAAGAAATATTATTCATAATACTCAATGAATACGCCGACTGGGAAGGCGCTTTCATAGCCGCCTGCCTGAACGCAGGAGTAATGCCGGGCAGCGAAGTGAAATACACCCCGAAAGTAGTTGCCCCGACGTTGGACGCAGTGCGCTCCATCGGCGGTTTCCGCACGTTGCCCGACTACTGTTTCCAGACTATGCCCACAGATTATGCAGCATTGGTGCTGATAGGAGGTATGCAATGGAATTCCCCAGAAGCAGAGCAAGCAGTTCCTTTGGTGAAGGATGCCCTACAACGTGGAAAAATCGTTGGCGCCATCTGCAATGCCGCCTCCTTTATGGCGAAGCATGGTTTCCTCAACAACGTAAAGCATACGGGAAATACCATACAGCAACTAAAACTCTGGGGCGGACAGGAGTACACCAACGAAGCAGGCTACGAAGAGAAGCAGGCCGTCAGCGACCAAAATATCGTCACCGCCAACGGTACAGGACAACTGGAATTCTGCCGCGAACTTCTCTTGTTACTAAAAGCCGATACACCGGAAAATATTCATGCTTCCTATGATTTCTATAAAAACGGATTCGTGAGATAAAGAGAGAACTTAGTTCAGGCTCAATCCATACTCGCCTAAAGTCGCCAGTTCGTCTGCCGTATAACTACCCTGCGCCTTGATGTGCTGTACTTCTCTTATGAATGTCTCAGCATTAGCCAGAAAGTCCCGGAAAGTTTTCATCTCTTGAGGATGCCCTTCCACTATCGGCAGACGTTTGGCAATGTCCAACTGAATAACCAGTTTCATCATTTTCATGTCCAGCCGAGGCATGTCGGGAGCAGGCTTGCGCATGCACTGTTGCAAAACACCCTGCATCGTGACCGACATACGGTTCATGGCAAGTATTTGCTCTTTCATCGGATTATCATTCAGCAACACCTTCTGCGCCCCTTCGGCAAAAGGCGACAAAACATCAAGAATATTCTCTTTATACTCCGCCATCTCAACACTCAAACGGTAATTGGCAGGCAGCAGTTTATCGGCGGCAATCTTATTTTTTACTTTTAGCAAGGAGAGATACTGATTGAAATTAGTATAGAATTGCCTTCTTGTCTGGAACAACTGCATAAAATTCTGTTTCAGATTGCGCCGGGCCTCTTCATCAAAATATGTACCGGGATTGACAACCGATGCAGAGTCCTTCTGAGAGAAAACCGGAGGAATAACAGTTGCCAGCATCGGCGCATTGCCGCCCTGCTCCATATATCCCAGTATGGAATTCACATCCTTTTCCAGCACCAGATTCTTCAATAAGGCAAGCGAAGTGTTGTAGTACTTCATCACCTGACCGGCCTGTTCCACTTCCGCAGCAGAATATTTTTCGTAAGTTTTCTTCTGAACACCGTTACCGCAAGCAGCCAACATAAAGATAACTGCAAACGTTCCCACAAACATTAAAATCTTTCTCATAAGGTTTCCTTTCATTTTTTAATATGCATGTACCATTCGCATGTACGCTTTTATTCACTAATTTTGCAATTCATTATGTGGAACAAACAAATGATGAGAGAGATAGGTTCCGATATATCGTTTAATTTTCAAGAAAAAGATGCGAAACACTACTATAAAAGGTTTTCTATATGCAGCGCTTTCCTCGTCCACATTCGGACTGGCGCCTTTCTTCAGCATATCATTGCTGATAGCCGGATTTTCATCTTTTGAAGTGCTGACATACCGCTGGGGAATCGCCTCACTCATTTTGGCAATTGCCGGTATCATATTGGGAGAGCAGTTCCGAATCAGCAGAAAAGACTGGCAGACCGTATTCATACTAAGCCTGTTCAGAGCCACCACCTCATTCAGTCTCGTGATAGCCTATCAAAACATTGCCAGCGGCGTAGCATCCACCATACACTTCATGTACCCTCTGGCGGTAGCCGTCACCATGATGCTGTTTTTCAAGGAAAAAAAGTCTTTCTCTATCCTGTTTGCAGTGTTCATTTCATTGATAGGTGCAACACTGCTATCAACGGGCGAGATAGATTTCGAAGGCGGAGATACTACAACAGGGCTGGTCGCTGCCGCCATTTCCATATTCTCTTACGGCGGATATATTATAGGTGTACGAAAAAGTCGCGCTGTCAACATCCCGTCTACGGCACTGACTTGTTATGTTATGGGATTCGGAACCCTGTTCTATATTATAGGCGGATGCCTGACAGATGGGATCCGGCTGGCCACAGACAGTCACACATGGCTGAACATCCTCGGACTGGCAATACCGGCAACAGCAGTCTCCAATATCAGTCTGGTAAAGGCTATCAAACATGTAGGCCCCACGCTTACATCAATCTTCGGAGCACTGGAACCTCTGACTGCCATAGTCATCGGATGTTGCGTGTTCAAAGAAAGCTTCACATGGAGCAGCACTATCGGAATCGCCTTGATTGTGACAGCAGTAATAATCGTTATCACGCGCGAAAACAGCATGGGCAAAGTACGCAAGTAATCCTACTTCGTCCGCTTATAATCCGCAATGAACCCCTCCATCATCCACTTGGCCAATGCCTGACGATTGGAGCTGATCACAAAACGGCGTTGGTCGAAAGCATTCTGTATATTGCCCAACTCCACAAAAACGGAAGCCGGTGCGGCCTTCAGCAATACGTAGAGGTTGCGTGAGCTGACCGTCCCTTCAAATCCGCGGTTGGGCTGATGCTTGTCGTATTTCGACTCGAAAGTTCCTTTCATGGCAACAGCCAGCCTCTTTCCCAACACACTTTTCGGAGCATGGTAAAAGAAAACATCCGTCTGTGCACCCTTGCTGCGGCTGTCTACGTGCAGAAATATGGCCCGGCAATACTTATAAATCTTACGGTCCTTCCGGTAAAGCTCATTGATTTTGGTGCAACGCTGTTGCAGACGAGCCACCTGATTCAACGGAATGGCATCCCCCATACAAGTTTCCCGCTTGCTGTTGGAGAGGTAGCGGTCATCACGAATCCCGTCTTTGGCATCTTGAATGATGATACGTACTTCGGCCCCTTCCTGCATCAGGTTACGGGCAAGGCGCAAGGCAACGTCATAGGCATACTCATCCTCATGCAATTCCACCTTTCCTATTTTGCCGATAGCTCCCGGATCGGGTCCTCCATGTCCGCTGACCACATAGAAGCAAGCGCCCTGCAAGCGGTTAGAGGTCACCTCCACATCGGCAAGTTTCCTCCCGAAGAGGCGTTCACGAACAGTTCCTTTTTTATTGGCGGCAGGCTTGGACGAAGCAGTGGCAGAAGCCCCTTTCCTCAACGGGGGAAGCACATATTTCACTCCCAGCTGCAACTCCTCTTTTCCGCGCAGACGCTTCTCGTTCAGCCTTATAAACTCATTATAATAGGCTTTTCCCGGACGCTTGTTCCGCTCCAGAAAAGCAGAGATGCCCTCACCCGATTTAGGTGCGGCATATTCTCCCTGGGCAGAGACATCAAAAACAAGAAAAGCGCAAAAGAAGAAAGCCAGCAAACAAAATATACGTTTCATATTCCCGTTATTCGTCATTTATTCGTAGTCGGTAGCAGATTTTCGGCCGCTAAATTATAGCATTTTACCGTTCACGCGTACAAATTTATATTTTTTTCCCTACTTTTGCGACAACTTACGCGTTTTAAAGAAAAGAAACTCTAAAAACAGATAGCATTATGGCAAAGCAATTCAAGCCGGAGACACTGTGCGTACAGGCAGGGTGGACTCCTAAAAAGGGCGAACCTCGTGTACTCCCCATTTATCAAAGTACGACTTTCAAATACGACACCAGCGAACAAATGGCACGCCTGTTCGACCTTGAGGACAGCGGTTATTTCTACACCCGCCTGCAAAACCCCACGAACGATGCCGTTGCCGCCAAGATAGCCGCCCTTGAAGGAGGCGTAGCCGCCATGCTGACATCCAGCGGACAGGCAGCGAATTTCTATGCCATCTTCAACATCTGCCAGGCAGGCGACCACTTTGTATGTTCGTCCACCATTTACGGCGGAACGTTCAACCTGTTTGGCGTAACCATGAAGAAGCTGGGTGTCGACGTGACTTTTGTCAATCCGGATGCACCCGAAGAAGAAATCTCCGCCGCTTTCCGTCCGAACACCAAGGCACTGTTCGGCGAAACAATCTCCAACCCCACACTGGAGGTTCTCGACATTGAAAAGTTTGCCCGCATCGCCCACAAGCATGGCGTGCCCCTGATTGTGGACAACACTTTCCCCACTCCTATCAACTGCCGCCCGTTTGAATGGGGAGCCGACATCGTGGTGCATTCCACCACCAAATACATGGACGGACATGCCACCAGCGTAGGCGGCGCAATTGTGGACAGCGGCAATTTCGATTGGGATGCACACGCCGACAAGTTCCCCGGTCTCTGCACCCCGGATGAATCATATCATGGGCTGACCTATACAAAAGCCTTCGGCAAACTGGCCTATATCACGAAAGCTACGGCACAGTTGATGCGTGACCTCGGCAGTATCCAGTCCCCGCAGAATGCATTCTTGCTGAACCTCGGCCTGGAAACACTGCATTTGCGTATGCCGCAACACTGTGGCAATGCCCAGAAAGTTGCCGAGTACCTTTCCCGGAACGAAAAAGTGGCATGGGTGAACTATTGCGGGCTGCCCGACAATAAGTATTACGAACTGGCACAGAAATATATGCCCAACGGTTCGTGCGGCGTTATCTCTTTCGGACTGAAAGGCGGTCGTGAGGTATCAATCAAGTTCATGGATTCACTGAAGCTGGCAGCTATCGTAACCCATGTTGCCGACGCACGTACCTGTGTGCTCCATCCCGCCAGCCACACACACCGCCAGCTCTCGGACGAACAGTTGCTGGAAGCCGGTATCCGTCCCGACCTGATCCGCTTCTCGGTAGGTATTGAAAACGCGGAGGATATCATTGCAGATATAGAACAGGCGCTAAACGCATAAGCACCTTTTCACCTTGCGCTCAGAAGAAAGAAAAAAACAGATGGCCTGTTTTAGTAAAACACATCATCTGTTTTAGTAAAATGCATCATCTGTTTTAGTAAAACGCATCATGCGTTTAGCCCAAGCAGATGATGCGTTTTCATATTACTCTGTTTTCAACATTATCGGCAGGCTTTCTTTGCCTTGATAGAATGTTTTCGCCTTCACCACCGGCGCGTCACATTCCACCGGCATTTCCCATAAGGCAGATTGCATAGTCGGCTCGGAGCCATCCGTTGTATAGCGTATCCCGGCGCCTTGAATGGCTGCATTGGCATATAGTTTGCCATCCTTCACCAGCAGTCCCGGATGCGGCAAGCGGAAATTGATGCCGTTCTTTGCCCAATAGGGCATCTCTATTTCACTGATTTTCTCATAATACAATGCCAGAGCTTTGTCGAAAGCCTGCTGCTCCTGTGCGCCTTGCAGACCCTCCCATGCCGGGTAAGCGTTCCATCCACGTTCCGCCAGTCCCATGATTTTCGGGAAAAGAAGATATTCCACGCCGTCGAAGCTGCGGATAGTCTCAGCAAACAATTGGCCCTGCACGCCCAGAATATTCTTCTTGCCCACTGCCGTCAGAGCGGTTTTTCCTTTTCCGGTTTGCTCCAAGTCGACTGGATTTCCCGCCCTGTCGGTACGCAATGACCGGTAGATGCTGAAAGGAAGCATGGAGAAGGAGACAGCCTCATCCACATAACCTCCCCAGTCGAGCCCGCGCTCGTCAGGATGACCGTTGTAGGCCATATCCATATAGAAATTGCCTACATTGCAGAGAATCACCGGATAACCGTCGTTGGCAATCCGGTAGACCACCTCCTCATACCCCGGAACTGTGTTCCAGCAATACACACCTGCCGCCTGACTCTTCAACTGCCGGTGCGCCTCTTCGGTATGTCCCAAAGCCACTTCCTGCCAACCGCTGAACTTCAAACCGTTCTTTTGCATGATGTCCGCCATTTGTGTAATGAAATACTCGGCCAAATCCTGCGGCTTCGTCATCCCCTTCTCTTTCATCAGCGCCATGCACTTGGGTGATCCCAGCCATACCCCATGCGCCACTTCATCACCGCCAAGATGCACCGTAGACAGCGGTACGCCCGCTTCCTTATACATGGCTGCGAGTTCCCGAATCACTTTCTCCATAAAGCGGTAGGACGAAGGCAGAGCGACGTTTATCACATTGTCTGTGTAGTACTGGACGGACTCATAGCGGGAGGTGTCTTCCGGCTCGCTCAGCAGATATTCGGTGGCCTTTGCCATGTCCGTCTCCTTGTATTTATTATAACGCGCCTTCATGGAGACGATAGCCGCACGCGCATGTCCGGGCGATTCTATCTCCGGTATGACACGAATATGCCTTTCGGCGGCATAGCGCAACAGGCCGATGAAGTCCTCGCGGGAATAATGCCCGTTTCCAACGGTGGCAGCATCAGGATCGCATCCGCCGTCGTAGCATGGATAGAGGCACCGGCTTTCGTCAACGGTATGTCCGCGACGGCTTCCCACCGCGGTCAGCTCCTCCAAACCGGGAATGTCCAGACGCCACGCTTCGTCATCGGCAAAATGGAAGTGCAGCACGTTCATTTTGTAGGAAGCGAAAATGTCTATCAGTTTTTTAAGGTTGTCTACGGTGGTGAAATTACGGGCAATGTCTATCATCTGTCCGCGATACAAGAGGTCGGGGTAATCTTCCACAGACATAGCTTCCAGCCGGTAAGGCACCGCCTTGCCTTTCAGTATTGACAGCAAAGTCTGTGTACCGTTGAAAATGCCATGCGGAGTAGCGGCGGTAATCTTTATCAGGGAATCTCCTATAACCAAATTATAATATTCAGCGTTCACTGCCTTCGCCTTGTCGGACAGTTCTTCCAAAACAATCGTTACTGGAGCCTCATCTGCCACTTCCAAACCGTACAAAGCGGCCAGCTTCTCTTTCAGCAGCTTTGCTTCGCCGGCATATTCGTCCGGATAGGTCAAAGCCACCTTAGCATCCAGCACGACATGCCCTCCGGCAGGTGTCACTTTCTTTACCGACGGCAGCCTGTCCCACTGCCTCAAAGCCGGCACACTGTCCAGACGGAGGTTCGATGCGTATATTTTGGCGGCATCCGGATAACCGGGAAGCGCTTCCGGTGAGGGCAACGGCAGCACGTCCAACGCTACGGGAAGCGGCTTGCCTTCCTTGCCGTCCGTCGTAGCCACCCAATAAGTACCTTCAGGCGCATGCGAGTTCCGATCCAATTTATAAGAACAAAGGAAAGTGATGCGCATGGAGTCACCGGGAGCCAACGGCACAAAATCGTCCGTAGGATACATTTTAAAGAAGTTTCCGTTCACCGCCTCCACCCTGACGGCGGGAGTTCCTTCCTGCTTCACATAGCGGGGAAGCTGTGAGTAATAGATTGCCCAGTCTTTGAAAAGAGGAGCACCGGAGATATTCTTAAGAACAAAGGAGTTCTCATAATACCCGGGGTCAATGTCACTCGCACCCATTTCCCAAGTCAGGGAAACCGGTGCTTCCGGTTTGTCACCTGTTCCGCATCCTGCCCAAAACGGCATTGTGCAAAACAATAATCCTGCAAGAGGACGTCTGAAAATTTTCATAAAACACTTGTGTTAAGTTAGTAAATTGGGGGTAATACTTAAATATACTGCCAAAAATAAGCATTTTTAGTTTATTTACTAATAAATTCAATAGAAATTATTAGTCGCAGGCTACGATTTAGAACTTTTATCTCTAAATTTGCGACCAATTTATAACCATTTTAACTAATCTATCATGGCTAAGATAACCAAAGAAGCCGCTTTGCTCTATCACTCGCAAGGCAAACCAGGAAAAATTGAGGTAGTGCCAACCAAGCCCTACAGTACGCAAACCGACCTTTCACTCGCTTATTCCCCGGGCGTGGCAGAGCCATGTCTTGAAATAGAAAAGAACCCGCAGGACGCATACAAATATACAGCCAAAGGCAATCTGGTGGCTGTAATCTCCAACGGAACCGCCGTTCTCGGACTGGGCGATATAGGCGCAATGGCAGGCAAACCCGTAATGGAAGGCAAAGGACTGCTGTTCAAAATCTATGGCGGCATTGACGTGTTCGACATCGAAGTGAATGAAAAAGATCCCGACAAATTTATCGAGGCTGTAAAAGCCATCGCCCCCACTTTCGGCGGTATCAACCTGGAAGATATCAAAGCTCCCGAATGTTTTGAGATAGAACGCCGCCTGAAAGAGGAGCTCGACATCCCCGTAATGCACGACGACCAGCATGGTACGGCCATCATCTCCAGCGCCGGACTGCTGAACGCCCTGGAAGTGGCAGGCAAGAAGATAGAGGATGTGAAGATCGTTGTGAACGGCGCCGGGGCGGCAGCCATCTCCTGCACCAAGCTCTATGAAGCATTGGGTGCCACCCACGAAAATATCATCATGCTCGACTCCAAAGGCGTCATCACCAGCGACCGCCAAGGACTGAACGAAACCAAACGGTACTTTGCCACCGATCGCCGCGACATCCACACACTGGAAGAAGCCGTACGGGGCGCCGACGTATTCCTCGGACTTTCCAAAGGCAACGTGCTGACACAAGATATGGTGCGCAGCATGGCGGCTCACCCCATCGTGTTCGCCCTTGCCAACCCCGTACCCGAAATCTCTTACGAAGATGCTATGGAAGCGCGCCCAGACGTACTGATGTCAACCGGACGCTCGGATTATCCGAACCAAATCAATAACGTAATCGGTTTCCCCTATATCTTCCGCGGCGCTCTGGACGTAGCTGCCACCGCCATCAACGAAGAAATGAAATTGGCAGCCGTACGCGCCATTGCTTCACTTGCCAAACAGCCCGTACCCGATGTGGTGAACGAAGCATACCACGTCAACAACTTCAGCTTCGGTCCCGACTACTTCATCCCGAAGCCCGTTGACCCGCGCCTCATCACCGAAGTCTCCATGGCAGTGGCCAAAGCAGCCATGGAAAGCGGCGTGGCACGCAAACAAATCACCGACTGGGAAGCCTATCGGCAGCATCTGAAAGAACTGATGGGACAGGAAAGCAAACTGACCCGCCAGCTCTACGACACCGCCCGCCGCAATCCGCAGCGCGTGGTCTTCGCCGAAGGAATC
Source organism: Bacteroides eggerthii (assembly GCF_025146565.1). NCBI lineage: Bacteria > Pseudomonadati > Bacteroidota > Bacteroidia > Bacteroidales > Bacteroidaceae > Bacteroides > Bacteroides eggerthii. The sequence goes on from NZ_CP102258.1 coordinate 3,955,070, forward strand.
CACCCCACGATGCTGAAAGCCGCCGTTGAAGCCAAAGCCGAAGGAATCTGCCATCCTATTATATTAGGAAATGACGAGGCCATCGAGAAACTGGCAAAACAACTCGACCTCAACCTCGAAGGCATCGAAATCGTAAACCTGCGCCACCCCAACGAAGCGGAACGCCGCGAACGCTATGCACGCATCCTCTCCGAAAAACGCGCCCGCGAAGGCGTTACCTATGAAGAGGCCAACGACAAGATGTTCGAACGCAACTATTTCGGCATGATGATGGTGGAAACCGGCGAAGCCGACGCATTCATCACCGGATTGTACACCAAATACAGCAATACCATCAAGGTGGCCAAAGAAGTCATCGGCATCCGCCCTGAGTACAAGCACTTCGGCACGATGCACATCCTCAACTCCAAGAAAGGTACGTACTTCCTTGCCGATACGCTCATCAACCGCCATCCCAATGCAGAAACACTGATTGACATTGCCAAGCTGGCGGAACATACCGTACGCTTCTTCAACCATACGCCTGTCATGGCCATGCTGAGCTACTCCAATTTCGGTGCAGACAAGGAGGGAAGCCCCGTAAGCGTGCACGAAGCCGTAGAATACATGCAGCAAAATTATCCCGAACTTGCCATAGACGGCGAAATGCAGGTAAACTTTGCCATGAACCGCACGCTGCGCGATGCCAAATATCCGTTTACCCGCCTGAAAGGAAAGGACGTAAATACACTTGTTTTCCCGAACCTGAGTTCCGCAAACTCCGCTTACAAATTGCTGCAAGCAATGAATACGGATGCCGAACTTATCGGTCCGATACAGATGGGATTGAACAAGCCTATCCACTTCACCGACTTTGAAAGCTCCGTACGCGATATAGTAAACATCACTGCAGTGGCAGTCATCGACGCCATCGTAGACAAAAAGAAAGCCGGTAAATGAAAAGACAATTATCCAAATTCCAAATAGTTTGTATTACGCTCCTTTGGGCGGCACTTTGTTACATAGTTCTGACATCTGCCGAACGAATTGACGGTCCGATCATTCTGACGCTTGTCATTTCGGCGGCATTAGTGTTCATTCCTGTAATAAAAGCGCTCAAAAGAGGATAAATAATATCTTTTTATTCCTTTTTACGGGATAAAACAACAAAAATGTTGTTTTATCCCGTATTTTATTTATAAAATGTTTGTTTGTTCCATTTTTATGTTTACTTTTGCAACCGCAATAAAGCAATGAGATAAGTAACCAATAAAAGCAATAGATTATGAATGCAGCAAAGGTATTAGAAGATCTGAAAAGACGGTTCCCCAACGAACCGGAGTATCATCAAGCAGTAGAAGAAGTTCTTGCTACCATTGAAGAAGAGTACAACAAACATCCGGAGTTTGACAAAGCTAATCTGATTGAGCGTCTTTGCATCCCCGATCGCGTTTACCAATTCCGAGTTACCTGGGTGGATGATAAGGGCAACGTACAAACCAACATGGGTTATCGCGTACAGCACAACAACGCCATTGGCCCGTACAAAGGCGGCGTTCGTTTCCATGCTTCTGTAAACCTGTCCATTCTGAAATTCCTTGCCTTTGAGCAGACTTTCAAAAACTCACTGACCACACTTCCTATGGGTGGCGGTAAAGGCGGTTCGGACTTCTCTCCGCGCGGCAAGTCCAATTCTGAAGTTATGCGTTTCGTACAGGCTTTCATGCTGGAATTGTGGCGCCACATCGGTCCGGAAACCGACGTTCCTGCCGGTGACATCGGTGTGGGTGGTCGTGAAGTAGGATTCATGTTCGGCATGTACAAGAAACTGGCTCAGGAATTTACCGGAACATTTACAGGCAAAGGCCGCGAATTCGGTGGTTCGCTGATCCGTCCGGAAGCTACCGGCTATGGTAACATCTACTTCCTGCTGGAAATGTTGAAGACCAAAGGCACAGACTTGAAAGGCAAGACTTGCCTGATTTCAGGTTCCGGCAACGTAGCTCAATATACAGCGGAAAAAGTGTTGGAAATGGGTGGTAAAGTTCTAACCATGTCCGATTCCGACGGTTACGTATATGATCCCGCAGGTATCGACCGCGAAAAACTGGACTACATCATGGAACTTAAAAACCTCTATCGTGGACGTATCCGCGAATATGCCGAGCAATATCCGGGCGTTAAGTATGTAGAAGGAGCTAAACCTTGGGGTGAGAAAGCCGACATTGCTTTGCCTTCTGCAACTCAAAACGAATTGAACGGCGACCATGCCCGTCAATTGGTGGCCAATGGCTGTATAGCTGTGAGCGAAGGTGCCAACATGCCTTCTACTCCGGAAGCCATCAAAGTATTTCAGGATGCCAAAATCCTGTACGCTCCGGGCAAGGCAGCCAATGCGGGCGGTGTATCTGTATCAGGCCTCGAAATGACTCAGAATTCTATCAAACTGAGCTGGAGTAGCGAAGAAGTAGACGAAAAATTGAAGAGCATCATGAAGAACATCCACGCTGCTTGCGTACAATACGGTACGGAAGAAGACGGTTATGTAAACTACGTGAAGGGTGCTAACGTGGCCGGATTCATGAAGGTAGCCAAAGCCATGATGGCACAAGGCATCCTGTAACGACAGACAGCCATAGCATAATAAAAAATAGAGGTGGGAAGCACACAATGTTTCCCGCCTCTATTTTTTTATTTAATAATATTGCCTACATTTGAAACTGCAAAAAGAAATCATATGAAACAACTGTTTTTACTCCTATTCGGTTTAGCCTTGTTTGTCCTTCCTTATTGCCAGGCACAACCCCTCACATCCGAAGAGCATCCCGTAACATTAAACACCGCCAGCGGTAGTATCAATGGGAAACTTCTTCTACCGGCACATGCAAAATCCTGTCATGTAGTAGTGCTCATTGCCGGTTCCGGCCCCACCGACATGGACGGCAATAACCCCATGATGAAAAATAATTCACTGAAGTTCCTCGCAGAAGGACTGGCATTGAAAGGCATAGCCTCACTACGTTTTGACAAGCGTGGCATAGCCAGCAGCGCCTCTGCCGGTAAGGAAGAGTCCAAACTCCGCTTGGAAGATTACGTAAACGACGTTACGGGGTGGATAGACCTTCTTGCCAAAGACAAACGTTTCACCGGTATAACAGTGGCAGGGCATAGTGAAGGATCACTTATCGGAATGTTAACCTGCCGGAAACGGCCTGAAGTAAAAGGCTTTATTTCCATTGCCGGTGCAGGAAGCCCCGCATACGACCTGATAGAAAAGCAGGTGGCCGCCCAAATGACACCGGAATCTATACGGAAAGAAGTGGCAAGCATCAATGAGTCCCTGAAAAACGGGAAAGAAGTGGCACAGGTTCCCGCTTATCTGCAAACATTGTTTCGCCCTTCCGTACAGCCCTATCTCATTTCATGGTACAAATACAACCCACAGACCGTCATTGCTTCCCTAAAGATGCCCATACTGATTCTTCAAGGGAAAAAAGACATTCAAGTACAGGAAGAAGAAGCGGCGCGGCTGAAAAAAGCATCTCCCCAAGCCGAACTGATACTGATAGACAAAATGAACCATGTATTGAAAGATTGCGAAAGCATCAATCCGCAACAACAAATGGCTGTATATAATAATCCGTCATTACCCGTTAACGCCGCTTTGATAAACGCAATAGCTGAATTCATCAAGAAAAACAAATAACAACCAGATAGAGATTCAAAATCAATATGACAACAAAAGAAATTCCCGTACTGCTTCTCACCGGTTATCTGGGAAGTGGCAAAACAACTTTAGTAAACCATATCCTTAGCAATAAACAAGGGATCAAGTTTGCCGTCATTGTCAACGACATAGGCGAAGTGAACATTGATGCAGACCTTATTCAGAAAGGCGGTATCGTTGGCAAAAAAGATGAAAGCCTTGTCGCACTTCAAAACGGATGCATCTGCTGCACCCTGAAGATGGATTTGATAGAACAAATAGGCGAAATCCTGCGAATGGAGCGTTTCGACTATATCGTCATTGAAGCCAGCGGCATTTGCGAACCGGAACCTATCGCCCAGACCATCTGTTCCATACCCCGAATGGGCGGCATGTACACCAAATACGGCGTCTGCCGCTTGGACTGCATCACTACCGTAGTGGATGCCTTGCGCCTGCAAAGTGAATTTTCTTGCGGCAACGATCTTACCCGAAAAGGAATTGATGACGAGGACATCGAGAATCTTATCATCCAGCAGATTGAATTCTGTAATATCATCCTGCTGAACAAGGTAGCGGAAGTCAAGCCCGAAGAAGTGAAACGCATCAGGCAAATCATACACACCTTGCAACCCGGAGCCGAAATAATCGAATGTAATTATGCGGACGTAGACTTGAAAAAAATCATCCATACAGAAATGTTCAACTTCGAACATGTAGCCACCTCAGCCGGCTGGATCCGCGGAATAGAAAGCCAAGTTACCGAAGAGGAGGAGAAAGAAGCTCATAGGCATCACAACCATAAGGAAGATGAGCATCAGCACGAAGAACATGAACATCAGCATGAAGAACATGAACATCAGCATGAAGGACATAGCCATCATCACCATCATCATCATGAAGAGGGCGAAGCTGAAGAATATGGTATCAGCACTTTTGTCTATTACCGCCGCCCGGCTTTCGACATTCACAAGTTCGACCATTTTATCGCTACCCAATGGAGCCGTCATATTATTCGCACCAAAGGCGTATGTTATTTCAGCCATAACCGCGACATGTCCTACCTCTTCGAACAAGCAGGCACTCAGAAGCAACTGACTGAAGCCGGACTATGGTATGCCACCGCCTCCGAAGAAGATCTGATTGAGTTGATGCGTCAGGAACCGGGATTATTACGCGACTGGGATGAAAAGTACGGAGACCGTATGCAGAAGATTGTCTTCATTGGCCAGCATATGGACAAGGAGCAGATCATACGCGATCTTGACGAATGTCTGGAAGAGTGACAATAAAACTCATCTTAATGCCTCATAAACAGCCGGGTGCAGGAAATAACGCACATCCCTGCCCTCTTCCATTGCTTGGCGGATAAAGGTAGAGCTGATTTCGAAGGTAGGCGAAGAAGCCAATTTCACATTTTGAGGTAAAGTTTCTTCGTCTACCACACAACCCGGACGGGGATAAATGAGGATTGGATTTTCTGCAAGAATACGTTCCGACTGATACCAGCGGGGAAAAAGCGCCCAGTTATCAGCTCCTATAATAAGATGGAAAGTATCTTGCGGATAGGCCTCTTTCAGTTTATCAAGTGTGTGAACAGTATAAGACGGACGCGGCAAATGAAACTCAAAGTCGGAAGCCCGGAATTTAGGATACCCCGCAATGGCAAGCCGCACCAGCTTCAATCGCAAAGCATCGTCCATCAACAAGGTTTCCTCTTTCAGCGGATTATGCGGCGTCACCATGAACCATATCTCATCCAGACCTTCGTATTCACAAAGATAATTGGCAAGAGCCAAATGCCCGATATGTACCGGGTTGAACGAACCGCTAAAGATACCTATATCCACTTGACAAACTTATAAATTAAAAGTTAAGAGATATCAGAGTTGCCCTTTCAGGCGTTTCCAGCACCCATAAATATTGATGCCGCTTATGAGCATAACGATAAACATGGCTACCGCCGGAATATACTCTTTCAAATCAATATTCAATACCGCCAAAACAATAGCACCCAAAAACAAGACTATATTCAAAACCAGCAGGAACTTATTGGCTCCCGGTGATAAACTTCTGCGTCTTGTCTGTTTCATTGGTTCAAGAATTGAGTTATCACCTTCAAAGCAGTTGCTTTGGCAGTCTCCAAATCATCATTCACAATTACGGCATCGAATTTCGGAGCGAAACTTAGTTCGTATTCGGCTTTCGCTATACGGCTTTCAATTACTTCGGGAGTATCGGTGCCACGCCCCACAAGGCGCTTACGCAATTCTTCCACCGAAGGCGGCTGTATGAAAACGGACAAAGCACGCTCGCCATAGAACTTCTTGATGTTACAACCGCCAACTACATCTACATCAAACACAACATTCTGTCCGGCAGCCAACTGCTTTTCCACCTGCGCTTTCAACGTTCCGTAGAAACGGTCTTGATACACTTCTTCATATTCCAAAAACTCATCATTCGCTATGCGGCTCCGGAATTCATCGGGAGAAAGAAAAAAGTATTCCACACCATTCTGCTCTGTACCACGCGGCGGACGACTGGTGGCGGAGATAGAGAAAGCCAAATTCAACTCCTGCGTCAGCAGATAGTTAATGATAGTGGACTTTCCCGAACCGGAAGGGGCGGAGAATATAATCAGTTTACCCATTTATGGTATTTATTATTTGACAATTTACTATTTAATGCTCTTACCAATAACAACATACTTTCGTGTAACATGCAGAAGCTTCCCTTTACATTACATTCAAGACCTGTTCCTTAATTTGCTCCAGCTCATCCTTCATCTGCACTACAATCTTCTGCATCTCGGCATGATTGGACTTGCTACCCAAAGTATTGATTTCGCGTCCCATTTCCTGTGCGATAAAGCCCAGTTTCTTACCTTGTCCGCTACCGCTTTCGAGCGTGCTGATAAAGTATTTCAGATGATTGGAAAGACGTTGTTTCTCTTCATTGATGTCCAGTTTCTCAATATAGTAAATAAGCTCCTGCTCCAAGCGGTTCTTATCATAATCCACACTCAAAGTTTTTTCAAGGGCATCAGTAATGCGTTCTTTAACCTTGCCCACCCGTTCCTGCTCGTACGGAGCAACAGTTTCGAGCAAATGGGCGATATTGGCTATTTTCTCACGGAACTTCTTCTCCAGCGCAGCACCTTCCTGCTTACGGAAATCAACCAGATGATTGATAGCTTCCATCACCGCCACATGAACCACTTCCCACTCTTCAGCGCTCAGTTCCTGAGTTTCATTCTTTGTCATCACATCCGGCATACGGAGCAGAGTAGCAAACCAGTCGGCTGGTTCGGGAATACCGGCAGCAGCCGAAATCTCTTTAATCCGTTTATAGTAAGCCTCCACCAAGTCCTGATTGATAGGGGTAGCCATTTGTTCTGCATCTTTCTTTTCAATCCAAAGGCTGAAATCGACTTTGCCACGCTCCAGCATCTTGGATATTTCATTACGGATTTGCATTTCCTTCTCCCTGTAAAGAGGAGCGATACGTGCAGACAAATCCATTGCCTTACTGTTGAGTGACTTAATCTCAACATTGATTTTCTTATCGGACAACTCGGCTGTTGCTTTGCCGTAGCCCGTCATAGATTGTATCATAATGTTATAGTTTTGCGCAAAATTACACGATTATTTTAATTACTGAAAATAATCACGTAAATTTGCCACAATAAAATTCAGAATAGAAGCTATGTCATGTATCTTGCATATTGAAACGTCCACTTCGGCTTGCTCCGTAGCTGTGAGTGAGGACGGGCAGAATGTTTTCAAAAAAGAAGACCTGAACGGTCCTTCACACGCAGTTTCATTGGGTGTATTCGTGGACGAAGCGTTGTCATTTGCCGACAGCCACGCCATGCCGCTGGATGCTGTTGCTGTGAGTTGCGGTCCCGGCTCGTACACAGGATTACGCATCGGTGTATCCATGGCCAAAGGCATCTGCTACGGCCGCAACCTGCCCCTTATCGGGCTTCCCACCCTGAAAGTACAATGCGTACCTGTATTGCTTTACCACGAAGAGCTACCGGAGGATGCACTGCTGTGCCCGATGATTGATGCCCGGCGCATGGAAGTGTATGCCGCCGTTTATGACCGCGCCCTGAAGCCCGTACGCGATATTGCAGCAGACATTGTGGACGAAAACTCATACCGGGAGTTTCTGGACAGCCATCCCGTCTACTTCTTTGGTGACGGCGCAGCCAAATGCAAGGAAAAGATTGTACATCCCAATGCACATTTCATCGACGGTATCCGTCCGCTGGCAAGCATGATGTTTCCGCTGGCAGAAAAGGCAATAGCCGAAGAGGACTTCAAGGACGTCGCTTATTTCGAACCATTCTATTTGAAAGAGTTCGTGGCAAGCCAACCGAAAAAACTTATTTAGTGATGGGTGTTTAGTGATTAGCGGACTGCGCAATTATGCCGCATGGCATTAATCACTAAACATTAATCACTAAACATTAATCACTAATCGCTAAAACTAAAAGATTATGCAATATAACACTCAACAAAAACGGATGCCTTTACCAGAATATGGCCGCAGCATCCAAAATATGGTAGACCATGCCCTGACAATCGAGGACCGTTCCGAACGCCAACGTTGCGCAAACACAATCATCAACATCATGGGAAATATGTTTCCTCATTTGCGTGATGTACCCGACTTCAAACATAAACTTTGGGATCATCTTGCCATCATGTCCGATTTTAAGTTGGACATCGACTATCCATACGAAATTATCCGCAAAGACAATCTGATAACCAAACCGGAAGTAGTTCCTTACCCCAGCACTAAAATCCGTTACCGCCATTACGGCCGTACTTTGGAAGTGCTGATCAAGAAAGCAATCGACTTCCCCGAAGGAGAAGAAAAACAGAATCTCGTTGCACTGATATGCAACCACATGAAGAAAGATTACATGTCTTGGAACAAAGACACTGTCGATGACCGCAAAATAGCAGATGACCTCGCAGAACTGTCGGACGGCAAGCTGCAAATCACCGATAGTATTCTTCGCCTGATGGCCGAACGGATCGAACAGAATTACCGTCCGAAGATGAACAATCAGAACAACAGGAACAACAACAGAAACAATAAAAGAAAGTACTAAAATCTAAAATCATACCATGGCATCATTTGTTATAGAAGGCGGACACAGCCTCTCCGGTGACATTTATCCTCAAGGGGCAAAGAACGAGGTGTTGCAGATAATCTGCGCCACGCTGCTCACTGCCGAAGAAGTGACTGTACACAACATACCGGATATACTGGACGTGAACAACCTGATTCAATTGATGCGGGATATGGGAGTGAACGTTTCAAAGAAAGATATCGATACATATAGCTTTCAGGCTGCCAATGTAGATTTGACCTATCTGGAAAGCGATGAATTCCTGAAACGGTGCTCCAGCCTGCGCGGTTCGGTTATGCTGGTAGGACCAATGGTAGCACGTTTCGGCAAGGCTATGATTTCCAAGCCGGGCGGAGACAAGATAGGTCGCCGCCGCCTGGATACGCATTTCATCGGTATACAGAATTTGGGAGCAGACTTCGCGTATAACGAAAAGCGGGAAGTCTACGAAATATCCGCCCGACAGTTACAGGGCACTTATATGCTGCTGGATGAAGCATCTGTAACGGGAACGGCCAATATCCTAATGGCAGCTGTACTGGCAAAAGGGAAAACCACCATTTACAATGCCGCATGCGAACCCTATATACAGCAATTATGCCGGATGCTGAACCGCATGGGAGCCCGGATAGAGGGCATCGCCTCCAATCTGCTCACCATTGAAGGTGTGGATGAGCTGCATGGAACAGAGCATACTATCCTTCCGGACATGATTGAAGTAGGAAGTTTCATCGGCATGGCAGCCATGACGAAAAGCGAACTCACCATCAAGAATGTCTCACACGAAAATCTGGGTATTATCCCCGACAGCTTCCGACGCCTGGGCATCAAAATGGAGCAGCGCGGTGACGACATTCACGTTCCTGCACAGGAAACCTACCAGATAGAGTCTTTCATTGACGGTTCCATTATGACAATTGCCGATGCCCCATGGCCCGGACTCACTCCGGACCTGCTGAGTGTGTTGCTTGTGGTTGCCACACAAGCAAAAGGCAGTGTGCTGATACATCAAAAAATGTTCGAAAGCCGCCTGTTTTTTGTGGACAAGCTGATAGACATGGGGGCACAAATCATCCTATGCGATCCTCACCGGGCCGTAGTGATCGGGCACAATCATGGTTTCAGACTGCGTGGCGGAAACATGACATCTCCGGACATTCGTGCCGGCATCGCCTTACTGATAGCCGCCATGAGTGCCGACGGAATCAGCCGTATACACAATATCGAACAGATAGACCGCGGATACCAGGATATAGAAAGGCGGTTGAATTCGCTCGGAGCAAGAATAACAAGAATATGATGACAAGGTGATTAAGTGGTAAGCTGATAGAACGATATGATACGAAAAGAAGAAGTTTATAAGATAGGTATATTCAACAAGCCTCATGGTATTCATGGAGAATTGTCATTCACCTTTACGGATGACATTTTCGACCGCGTGGAAGCTGAATATCTCATTTGCTTGTTGGACGGGATATTTGTACCGTTCTTTATAGAAGAATATCGTTTTCGGTCGGACACTACGGCTCTCGTCAAACTTGAAGGAGTAGATACAGCCGAACGTGCACGCATGTTCACCAACATTGAGGTTTATTTTCCGGTGAAGCATGCGGAAGAAGCCGGACCGGGAGAGCTTAGTTGGGATTTCTTCGTAGGGTTCCGCATGGAAGAAATTCATTACGGCAAGTTAGGCGAAGTGACGGACGTGGATACCGCTACCCTGAATACACTGTTCGTGGTAGATTATAAAGGAGAAGAGCTACTGATTCCGGCACAGGAAGATTTTATTATAGATATTGACCGGAAGCATAAAGTCATTACGATGGACCTGCCGGAAGGGTTATTGGCTTTGGACGATATGGAAGAGGTGTAGAACAGGTGTGCAATAAAGCAATAAAAAGTCGGTAAGGCAATAAGATTCAATTTACAAATAGCAAAACAAAAGTATATAAGTGACAGCAAATAAGAAGAAAAAAAGAAGAAAGGCTTTTTGGAGTAATATCAAGTTCAAGTACAGACTGACCATTACGAATGAGAATACCCTTGAGGATATTATCACGTTGCGTGTGTCCAAACTGAACGGGCTCTCCGTTTTGCTTTCCGTACTGACGATACTCTTTCTGGTTGCTTCCCTGATTGTTGCTTTTACCCCATTGCGCAACTATCTGCCCGGATACATGAACAGTGAAATTCGTGCGCAGGTTGTGGAGAATGCCTTGCGTGTAGATTCTCTCCAGCAGTTGGTAGACAGGCAGAACCTGTACATAATGAATATCCAAGATATTTTCCAAGGTAAAATAAAAGCCGATACCATCCACTCCATCGACTCGCTGACCACTGTGCGTGAAGACTCACTCATGGAGCGGACGCAACGCGAAGCGGAATTCCGTAAGCAATACGAAGAAACGGAAAAATACAACCTGACAAGTATCACCTCCCGCCCCGATGTGGACGGATTGATATTCTACCGCCCCACCCGCGGCATGATTTCATCTCCTTTCAATGCAGAAAAGAAGCATTTCGGAACAGATATAGCCGCCAATCCGGGTGAAAGTGTATTGGCAACTTTGGACGGGACAGTCATCCTAAGTACCTATACAGCCGAAACCGGCTATTTGATAGAAGTACAGCACAATCAGGATTTTGTGTCTGTCTACAAGCATTGCGGTTCCCTCCTGAAACGTGAAGGCGATATCGTAAAAGGCGGAGAAGCCATTGCATTAGTAGGGAACACCGGACAACAGACCACCGGACCTCATCTGCACTTCGAGCTATGGCATAAAGGAAGAGCTGTGAATCCGGAACTTTATATTGTATTTTGAGAGTGAAATATTTAGGTATAAAGTATGAAGTATAAGATATAAAATCTGAAATCATAAATTATAAAGCTGATGAAGAAACAAATTGCCATACTTGGCTCTACCGGTTCTATCGGTACGCAGGCATTGCAAGTCATAGAGGAACATCCTGACCGGTACGAAGCCTACGTGCTGACAGCCAACAACCGGGTGGATGATCTGATTGCCCAGGCCCGTAAGTTCAAGCCTGAAGCAGTGGTAATAGCAAACGAAACCAAATATCAACAACTGAAAGACGCTCTTGCCGACCTGCCTATCAAAGTATATGCCGGCGAGGAAGCCTTGTGCCAGATTGTAGCGGAAACTCCCATTGACATAGTGTTGACCGCCATGGTGGGTTATGCCGGACTGAAACCGACCATGAACGCCATCCGCGCACGTAAAGTAATAGCCCTTGCCAACAAAGAGACATTGGTCGTGGCAGGCGAACTCATCAATGACCTGGCACGTTTCAGCGGTACTCCAATCCTGCCGGTAGACTCCGAGCACTCTGCTGTGTTCCAGTGTTTGACCGGAGAGGCAGACAACCCTATCGAAAAAGTTATACTGACAGCTTCCGGCGGCCCGTTCCGCACCTGCACAATGGAGCAGCTTGCCACCGTAACCAAAGCACAGGCCCTGAAACATCCCAACTGGGATATGGGAGCCAAAATCACCATAGACTCCGCTTCCATGATGAACAAAGGTTTCGAAGTGATTGAAGCCAAATGGCTGTTCGGTGTACGTCCCGATCAAATAGAAGTAGTGGTACATCCGCAATCAGTCATTCACTCAATGGTACAGTTTGAGGACGGAGCAGTGAAGGCACAGTTGGGGATGCCGGATATGCGCCTGCCCATCCAATACGCTTTCTCATATCCCGAACGCCTGAAAGCATCTTTCCCGCGGCTGGACTTCAAGCTCTGCACAGACTTGACATTTGAGCAACCGGATACAAAACGTTTCCGTAACCTGGCACTGGCATACGAAGCGTTGCATCGCGCAGGCAACATGCCATGCATCGTCAATGCCGCCAATGAAATAGTGGTAGCCGCTTTCTTGCGTGACGAAATATCCTTCCTTGGCATGAGTGATGTCATTGAAAAGACAATGGCACACGTATCCTTCATACAAAAGCCTACCTACGAAGACTATGTAGCAACGGATGCGGAAGCCCGGCGGATAGCAAAAGAACTGATAAATGGAAATTGATAGTTAAACAATAAATTGTAAATCATAAAATAATAAATAATTAGATGGAAACATTCTTGATTCGTGCCCTGCAACTCATTATGAGCCTTTCGTTGCTCGTCATCATTCATGAAGGAGGGCACTTTCTCTTCGCTCGCTTATTCAAAACACGAGTTGAAAAGTTCTGCTTATTCTTTGACCCCTGGTTCACCCTATTCAAATTTAAACCGAAAAACAGCGAAACAGAATACGGCATCGGCTGGCTGCCTTTAGGCGGATATGTCAAAATTGCCGGTATGATAGACGAATCTATGGATACCGAGCAGATGAAACAGCCGGTGCAACCTTGGGAGTTTCGCGCCAAACCGGCATGGCAACGTCTTCTGATCATGGTGGGCGGCGTGCTGTTCAACTTTATCTTAGCACTGTTCATTTACTCCATGATACTCTTTACGTGGGGTTCAGAATATGTTCCCTTGCAAAAAGTGGCATTGGGTATGGACTTCAACGAAACAGCCAAAGCCGTTGGTTTCCGCGACGGTGACATACTGGTTTCCGCCGATGGCGTTCCTTTGGAGCGTTACAACAGTGACATGCTGACCAGCATTGTTGATGCCCGTCAAGTAACCGTATTGCGCAACGGAAGCGAAGCCTCCATCTATATCCCTGAAGACATGATGGAGCGCCTGCTTGCAGACAGCGTGCGCTTTGCCTCTTTCCGCACTCCGTTTGTGATAGACAGTATCCCAGCCGGTACTCCTGCCTCCCTTGCCGGACTGTTGCCGGGTGACAACATTACCCACGTGGACGGAAAGGCAATCTCCTACTCCGACTTTGAAGAGGACAAGATGCGCCGCAAACAAACCAATGCATCGCACGACCTGCACTTAACGTATATCCGCAACGGCGTTACAGATACACTGACACTGACCAGCGACTCCTTATACAATATAGGAGTATACCCAACCATGCAAACATCCAAATTGCTGCCTATCGTGAAAGAAGAATACAGCTTCTTCGCTTCTATCCCTGCCGGAATATCCCTGGGAGTAAGCACGCTGAAAGGTTACGTCAGCCAGATGAAGTATCTTTTCTCCAAAGAGGGCGTTAAGCAACTCGGCGGTTTCGGAACAATCGGCAGTATCTTCCCTGCAACGTGGGACTGGCATCAGTTCTGGTACATGACGGCATTCCTTTCCATTATCCTTGCTTTCATGAATATCCTGCCCATTCCGGCATTGGACGGCGGACATGTTTTATTCCTGATCTACGAGATTGTGGCACGCCGTAAACCCAGCGACAAGTTCATGGAACGTGCGCAAATGGTAGGTATGTTCCTGCTGTTTGGCCTACTTATTTGGGCAAACTTCAACGATATTCTCCGGTTCTTCTTCTGATGAGATAGGATATAAAAAAACACATCATCTGTTCCGGCAGAACAGATGATGTGTTTAAGGCAAACAGATGATGCATTTCCAGCAAACGCATCATCTGTTTTTTTTATGCTCTTATACCAAATGTGCAATCCACTCCTCGCGGTCGCCCGGCAGAAGGTCAATGACGGGAATCTCCACCATTGTGTAGCAACCCGGTTGCTGACGCATGGCGGCACGCGCCACGCACACCAGCACTTGTGCTGTGAGGGCAGGGTTGTTGATACGCATATTGAATTCGAACAACTGGTTCTGAGTTTTCCCGGAAACGCCCTTGCGAGTCAGGTTCACCCCATGTCCCATATCGAGCAATGCATCCACGCTCGGAACAAGCTTCACATGCGTCTCATCGTTCACGAAATACGGGTCTGCCTTGATAGCGGCAGCTACCTTGTCGAACTCATAGCCGTCGTTCAGCTCAATGTAAACCATACGGCGGTGTATGCCCGTACCGGTAGGAATGGTCATTGAGAGTGCTGCTTTCACGCCTTCAATAGCTTTCACCGCTACCGTATGTCCCATGCTCATACCCGGACCAAAGTTAGTGTACGTAATACCTTTCGGGGCAATAGCTTCCAGCAAGGTACGCACAACGGAGTCACTTCCCGGATCCCAACCGGCAGAAATAACAGACACTGTGTTATGAGCTTTCGCCTCGGCATCCAACGTGCGGCGCAATGCCGGAATACCTGTATGGATGTCGAAACTATCTACTGTATGAATTCCCAATGCCAATATTTCTTTGGCATATTTCTCAACGCTGCGAGTAGGGGTACAAAGGATTGCAACATCCACATCCTTCAACTCTTTAATATCTTTCACTACGGAATACTCACTCAGTTCTGCAGGACGGTTCTCTGCTCCTGCACGACGCACCACTCCGGCGATTTCAAAATCGGGAGCTGCCTGCAACGCCTCAAGTACAAAATGTCCGATATTGCCATAACCAACGATGGCTGCTCTTACTTTTTTCATCTTTTTATCGGTTTTAGTTATCAACTTTCTATTTTATGAGGACAAAAGTAAGCATTTTCATTTATATCTTAGTAAAGAAAGGGACAAGTTTTACAGAGTTTTTCTTTTTTTAGAGTCTAAAAGTCAATAATAATTCCTACATTCGCCAATTAATAGGTCATAAAGTGGTAATATGATAGAATACATAAAAGGCGAAATCGCCGAACTAAGTCCGGCAAACGCAATTATAGACTGTAACGGCCTGGGATATGCCGTCAATATCTCCTTGAACACATATGCCGCCATACAAGGGAAAAAGGAGTGCAAGCTGTACATCTACGAAGCCATCCGCGAAGACGCGTACGTTCTTTACGGGTTTATCGACAAACAAGAACGCGAACTGTTCCTACTATTGATTTCCGTATCAGGCATCGGAGGCAATACGGCCCGCATGATCCTTTCGGCCCTGTCCCCTTCCGAATTGATAAACGCCATCAGTACAGGAAATGCCAATCTGCTGAAAACAGTAAAAGGCATCGGTCTAAAAACCGCCCAACGTGTGATAGTCGATTTGAAAGACAAGATAAAGCCCGGTGGAATAGCCGCCGGAACAACCGATATCTCCGCCTTCACTGCCGCCAATGCACAGGTGCAGGAAGAAGCCATAGCCGCCCTCACAATGCTGGGATTTGCACAGGCCCCTTCACAAAAGGTTGTAATGGCCATTTTAAAGGAAGATGCCGGCGCTCCGGTGGAGCAAGTCATCAAACTGGCTCTGAAAAGGCTATAATCCCAATACATAATTATTCACACATAAAAACAAACAATGAAACCAACTCTTATCTCCATGAAGCAATGGCTAAGCGCCAATGAACGTACACGTACGCTGCCCGGTGACCAATGGTACATCAATTTTGCAGCAAAAGTATTTCCGATAGTAAAACAATCTCTGTTATTTAAAGAAAATGACTACATGCAGAAGAATGTAACGATCTCGCTCTGCATGTACTTTCAGGACGCCATTGCCCAAACAGGAGGTTGGAAGATATTCTCCGAATCATACTATTCGTTATACAACACGTATCTTCCTTTTTATCAGCTATCGGACGGTTATATTCCTGATGAGATTAATAAAGAAGACATAGCATTCGTGTTGTGGACGTTAAAGTCCCATGCCGCACTCTACGAACCGGACGAATATACACTGCAAGACCCGTATGATAAAGACTTGTTGGCTTTAGCCCAAGAGGTCTACACACTAATGGATGAGGATTTTGAAAAGGCTCCCATTAATGAAGAGCCTTCCTCCATGCTATGGGTAATGGGCCCTGACTTGTTGGAGATGCCTTTAACTCCCCTCCCCGAAATCACACCGGAAACGAAGCTGAGCAAGAACGCCGAATATTGTCTGGAGTATAGCGGGGGCAAACCGTTGCTGTATTTTGCCACCTACAAAGAACTATGCAAATTCTTTGTTGATGTCTTAAAGTGGGAGAACTCCCCTTCTTCCCTACTTCCTGACCTGCAGGATAAAAAAGAATTTGTAGTATACGCCAATGCCAAAGGCATGCTAATAGCGCATAATGTAGCCGCCTATTTTTGTGAAGAACATAATCCGATGTACAACGCCGAACGCGCTGCCGCCGAAGGCTACAAACTCTTTTGTCGTCCGGAAGCCTGCCCGTTCGACCTGATAAAATATGGAATGGCCAAAGGGATATTGCCGGATGTACAGCTTCCTTTCCCCAACGGCAAAGAAATATTGCACCGGAATTGGGACTTTATCGCCCGTTATTACTTATGCGAGTATTATGAAGGGGACTAAAAGGACACAACCACATCCCCGCCGGAACAATAAAGCCCAACCGACGGGAAAAAGAATAGGCAAATCCAAACCCTCAAAAGCCAACAACCAATTGAACAGAAGAGTGAAGTGAGGAAATTTAATGATTAGTGATTTGTTTGTGTTTAAGTTATATCATTGTCCGCATGAAAAGCACAGACAAATCACTAATCATTAATCACTAATCAAAGTTCTACGATCTCTTCTCCACACAGAGTCAGTTTTTCCAAGCCCTCTGTTGTTACAACCCAGGAATTTTCAATCCCGACAGGGCCTATGTCCGGCAAAACAATCTTCGGTTCCAATGCAAATACCATTCCCGGCTCCAACTCCTGCTTCATGCGCGGAGCCAATACCGGCATCTCATTTATCTCCAGTCCGATGCCATGCCCTATGAACTTCGCTTTTTGACTAACTCCCATAAAGTAATCCGCAAAACCGGCTTTAGTTACTATATCAATGGCCTTGTTGTACATATCTTCGCAAGCAGTCCCCGGTTTTGCCATTGCAGTAACCTCTTCTTGCACCTCCATACAAGTCTGATGCGCAGCATACGCTTGTTCCGGCAATTTACCGATGGAGAACACGCGGCTCATATCCCCCATATAGCCATAGAAGTTTCCACCCATATCCACCATGAAACACTGTCCCGCTTTCAGAAGCGTTCCACTCACCCCACCGGGCAATGACGGGTCAAGTCCTTTACCTCCCAACGCAAAATCATACGGGGAAGGGACTGCTGCATTATCACCGGCCAAAAGACTTCCCATAAAGATTTCCATGCTCTGCCCGAATACGCGGAAAATGCCCAAGCAACCTTCCAGACGCATCAACCGTTCTATTTCGATGGACAACTGCCGGTCCGTCATCCCCGGCTGATAAACGGAAGGGATTTGTTCATACGCTTTTGCATGGGCAGCTCCGGAACGGCGGAACAGTTCAATTTCCATCGGAGTCTTTATGCTTCGCGCCTGGCGGATCAATGCCGTACCGCAAGGCACAACTTCTGCTTCAGGGAAACAGGCAGCCAGACGGTTATATTCCGTAAAAGGCAGCTCATCGCCCTCCAGCATCAGTTTGGTTGGCAAAGGCAAGCCATATTCTTTCAACAATTCAGAAATCTGTTCCGGTTTACGGATAGAATGGATATGTTCGCCCTCAATGTCATTAGGACGTTTTAAGAACAAGCGCGCAGGAGCATTCAGCGGTAAATACAAATATCCGCTGACTACGCGTCCGTATGTATAGATTAAATTTACATTACAAGTGATAAGGGCGGCATCAATGTCCTGCTGCACCATGAGGGCACGTATCTTATCACGTCTCAATTTCAATTCAGGTTGTAACATCTCTTTGTTTTTTATAATTTCAAGATGCAAAGGTACGAAAAAACAGTAATTAGTGGTGAGCGATTAGTGATTAATCACTCACCACTAATTACTATAAAAAAAGCACTGCCCATACCTTCACAGGCAAGGGCAGCACAAACCACAAATACAAATACAACTAAACAAAGTTTTTCTTTAGATAATTCCCTGCCCCATCATGGCATGGGCTACTTTCATGAAACCGGCTATATTAGCACCTTTCACATAATTGATGTAGCCGTCGGGTTCAGTTCCGTATTTCACACACTGGGTATGGATTCCATGCATAATGGCATGCAATTTTTCATCCACCTCGGCAGCACTCCAGCTGATGTGCATGGCATTCTGCGACATTTCCAAACCGCTGGTGGCTACACCACCTGCATTCACAGCCTTACCCGGTGCATACATAATCTTATTCTCAATAAAGAGGTCAATGGCCTCAGGCGTACATCCCATATTAGAAATTTCGCCTACACAAGTCACATTATTATCAATCAAGTGCTGTGCATCTTCGCCGTTCAGCTCGTTCTGTGTTGCGCAAGGCAAAGCGATATCCGCCTTTACCTCCCATGGGCGTTTGCCCGGAACAAAAGTGGAGCCGGGGAATTCGTCGGCATACGGAGCTACAATATCATTGCCCGATGCGCGAAGTTCCAGCATATAATCAATCTTTTCACCGCTAATACCGTTCGGATCATAGATATAACCGTCCGGACCGGAGATGGTAATGACTTTCGCTCCCAACTGGGTAGCCTTCGTAGCAGCGCCCCAAGCCACATTTCCGAAACCGGAGATAGCAACGGTCTTGCCTTTAATGTCAATGCCTTTGGTCTCCAGCATCTGATGTACAAAATATAATCCGCCAAAGCCGGTTGCTTCGGGACGTATCAATGAGCCACCGAATTCCAGACCTTTGCCAGTGAAAGTTCCCGTAAACTCACGTGTCAATTTTTTATACATACCGAACATATAGCCCACTTCACGACCGCCCACACCGATGTCACCGGCAGGCACATCCATATCGGGACCAAGATGACGCCACAACTCCAACATGAATGCCTGGCAGAAACGCATCACTTCCGCATCACTCTTACCGCGCGGAGAGAAGTCCGAACCGCCTTTACCGCCGCCCATAGGCAGAGTGGTCAAAGCATTCTTGAAAGTCTGTTCAAAACCCAAGAACTTCAAAATAGAGAGGTTCACAGAGGCATGGAAACGAATACCGCCCTTATACGGACCAATAGCATTGTTGAACTGTACACGATAACCGAGGTTGGTCTGCACTTCACCCTTATCATCCACCCACGTGACGCGGAAAGTAAAAATACGGTCGGGTTCAACCAATCGTTCTATGATCTTTGCTTTCTCGAACTCAGGATGCTGATTGTAGATATCTTCGATAGAAAGAAGTACTTCCTTTACGGCTTGAAGATATTCAGACTCGCCGGGATGCTTTGCCTCCAAAGAGGACATGATACGTTCGATATTCATAATATTACGTTTTAAAGGTTCTTATCACGTTAGCCAATCGTTGTTTAGACAAAGTGTCAACGAACAACACTGCAAATATAGGAAAACTTTTCAAAACACCTAAACTTAACAGCAATATTTTAATCAAATAATGATAAAACGTCAGGCCGCACAAAACATGAAGGATTAACAAATTGAAGTTAAGCCATGCCATGCCAATATATCGCACCGGTAATTCTTTATTCTTCTATTCCTCATTCTTCATTTTAATTGTTACTTTTGTCCTCCGAACTAATAAACCATGAGAGAACATGCTTAGTAAGTTTAAATTAAACCAGCTATATTTCAAAGATACGCAGTTCGCCAACCTCATGACGCGGCGTATTTTCAATGTGCTTTTAATCGCCAACCCTTATGACGCTTTCATGCTGGAGGACGACGGACGCATCGATGAGAAAATCTTCAATGAATACACCTCGCTTTCCCTGCGCTACCCGCCGCGTTTCACCCAGGTTTCCACTTGCGAGGAAGCATTGGCGCAACTGTCTTCCATGCCATACGACCTTATTATATGCATGCCGGGCACAGGAGACAACGAGGGGTTTGACGTAGCACGAACCATCAAAGGTCAATACGAGCATATTCCCATGGTGATTTTAACGCCGTTCAGTCATGGTATCACCAAACGCATTGCCAACGAAGACCTCAGTTCGTTCGACTATATTTTCTGTTGGCTGGGAAACACCGATTTGCTGGTATCCATCATCAAGCTGATTGAAGACAAGATGAATCTGGAGCATGACGTCAGTGAAGTCGGCGTGCAGATTATTCTTCTGGTAGAAGACGGCATCCGTTTCTACTCTTCCATCCTGCCCAACCTCTATAAATTCGTATTGAAGCAGAGTCAGGAGTTCTCCACCGAGGCGTTGAATGCACACCAGCGTACGCTGCGTATGAGAGGGCGTCCCAAAATAGTTCTTGCGCGTACCTATGATGAAGCAATCGGCATTTACGAAAAGTACAAGAACAACATCCTTGGAGTCATTACGGACGTCCGTTTTCCCCGCGTAGAACGTGGTGAGAAAGATGCGCTTGCGGGTATAAAATTATGTGCGGCCATACGCAAGGAAGACCCGTTCGTGCCATTGATCATACAATCTTCCGAATCGGAAAATGTGTTGTATGCAGCCAAATATGACGCAGCCTTTATCGATAAGAACTCCAAGAAAATGGATGTGGACTTACGCCGTATCGTATCGGATAATTTCGGTTTCGGCGACTTTATCTTCCGCAATCCCGATACGCTGGAAGAGATTGCCCGCGTCAAAAACCTGAAAGAGCTCCAGAACATTCTCTTTGCTGTTCCGGCGGAGTCATTCCTCTATCACATCAGCCGCAACCATGTGAGCCGCTGGCTTTATTCACGCGCCATGTTCCCCATTGGAGAGTTCTTGAAACCTATCACATGGAACAGCCTTCAGGATGTGGACGCTCACCGTAAGATCATTTTCGAGGCTATCGTGAAGTACCGCAAAATGAAAAACCAGGGTGTGGTGGCGGTATTCAAACGCGACCGTTTTGACCGCTACTCGAACTTTGCCCGCATCGGCGACGGCTCATTGGGCGGGAAAGGCCGCGGCTTGGCATTTATCGACAATATGGTGAAGCACCACCCTGAATTTGAAGAGTTTGAGAATGCACGCGTTGCCATACCCAAGACCGTAGTGCTCTGTACAGATGTATTCGACGAGTTCATGGATACCAACAACCTGTATCAGATAGCCCTGTCCGATGCAGATGATGATGTGATTCTCCGCTACTTCCTGAAAGCCAAACTGCCCGACCGTCTGGTTGAGGACTTTTTCACTTTCTTCGATGTAGTGAAATCGCCCATTGCCATCCGTTCTTCCTCTCTATTGGAAGATTCGCACTACCAGCCTTTCGCCGGGATCTACAATACTTATATGATTCCCTACCTGGACGATAAGTATGAAATGCTCCGCATGCTCAGTGATGCAATCAAAGGAGTTTACGCCTCTGTATATTTCCGCGACTCCAAAGCCTATATGCAGGCCACAAGCAATGTCATCGACCAGGAAAAGATGGCTGTCATCCTGCAAGAAGTGGTGGGCAACCAGTACGGTGACCGCTATTATCCTTCCATGTCGGGTGTGGCACGTTCGCTCAACTACTACCCCATCGGAGATGAGAGAGCGGAAGAAGGCATCGTAAACCTGGCGCTCGGCTTGGGTAAGTATATCGTGGACGGCGGCATGACCCTCCGTTTCTCTCCCTATCATCCCAACCAAGTCCTGCAAACCAGTGAAATGGAAATTGCACTGAAAGAAACCCAGACGCGCTTCTACGCTCTCGACTTGCGCAATGCCGGCCATGATTTCTCTATCGATGACGGCTTCAACCTGTTGAAACTGCACGTAAAAGAAGCGGAAAAAGACGGTTCGCTCAACTATATAGCTTCCACCTACGACCCGTATGACCAGATTATCCGCGACGGTTTATATCCGGGAGGGCGCAAAGTTATTACCTTCGCCAATATCCTGCAACATGATGTGTTTCCACTGTCCCGCATCCTGCAACTGGCATTGAAGTATGGGCAGCAGGAAATGCGTCGTCCCGTAGAGATTGAATTTGCAGCTACCATGAGCCGGGAAAAAGACAAGACAGGCACTTTCTATCTCCTGCAGATCCGCCCGATTGTCGACAGCAAGGAGATGCTCGATGAAGATCTCACAGCTATCCCCGACGAGCAATTGCTGCTCCGTTCCAATAATTCCTTAGGGCATGGAATCATGAACGAACTGCAAGATGTGGTCTATGTAAAGACCGATGATTACAGCGCTTCCCACAATCAGGATATTGCCTGGGAGATAGAAAAGCTGAACCAGCAATTCTTGAATGAAGGAAAGAATTATGTCCTGATAGGTCCGGGACGTTGGGGTAGCAGTGACACGTGGCTCGGAATTCCTGTTAAATGGCCGCATATCAGTGCAGCGCGCATCATTGTAGAAGCCGGGCTGACGAATTATCGCGTCGATCCCAGTCAGGGGACACACTTTTTTCAGAACCTGACTTCCTTCGGAGTAGGCTATTTCACGATCAATGCTTTTATGAACGACGGAGTATACAATCAGGACTTCTTGAATACGCAACCTGCTGTGCATGAGACTAAATACCTGCGCCATGTCCATTTTGAACATCCGATAGTGGCCAAGATGGACGGGAAAAAGAAACAAGGAGTGGTATTGCTGCCCGATTCCTAACGTATTGTTGTTAAAAATAAGCAAAAAAAGCAATGACAGGCTCTTCTTTTTTTGCTGGAAATGGAACAAATGATGTTCCATTTTTCATTTTTGCATGTAAAACGGAGCTTTATAGGAGCTTTTTATTGCCTAAAAGCAATATCTTTGTACCCGAAAAGAGAACTAATAAGTGAAAAAGATAATCAAGTTTTGCAAATGGGCAACACACATGCAACTGTTCTAATCTTACTTGCAACAATGTGCACCCTGTTATCCGGATGTACTAAAGACAATGACTACACAGTCACAACAGGCAAGGGGCGCCTCAACATCAGGTTGATTGCTGACGGCAGCACACAGGATGTAGCTACGCGGGTGGAAGAAACATTACCCGATATAAACGATTTTGCAATATCTGTTTTGAAAGGTGATGAAGTGAAATACTCCTGCGATAAGTTCAGCCAATATTCGGATGAAGTCTTATTTCCCATCGGGCAATATACTCTAAAAGCCTCTTACGGGCAACTTCATAACGAAGGATTCAACAAGCCCTGCTTCACAGGTCTGCAAGAGTTCTCGATTGAAGACCAGAAGGAAACAAATGTGGAAGTGACCTGTCATCTTGCCAATGTCAAGGTGTCGGCCACTTATACGGAAAGTTTCAAGAAATACTTTTCCGATTACAGTCTGAAAGTAAATTCGGAAGGCAACTCTCCCATCCAGTTTGCCAAAGAGGAGACACGTTCCTGCTATTTCAAGCCCGGCAAACTGACCCTCACACTGAACCTGACCAAAAGAGACGGCGGCGTCCAGTCCTCCTACCAGCCCATTGTTATAGACAATGCGCTGGCACAACATCATTATAAGTTTAATTTTGATGTCAACGCAGGAAGTGCAACCGTAAACATCACCTTTACGGACAGGACCGAAACAGTGACGCACACCATTGATGTGTCAGACGGGACTATGCGTATAGATCCTCCTTTCTTCATACTTAATGGATTTACCAGTAATACGGCATTAGACATCAAAGAAGGAAAGGAAGCCGATCATCCTTTATCCTTATATTTGAATGCGCGTTCCGGCATCGAGGAGTGCATATTAACCACATCGTCCTCCTCGCTCATTTCACAAGGCTGGCCTGCCTATATAGATTTGGCCGACTTATCTACCGACAAGCTGCAATTATTGCAATCTTTCGGTTTGCAGCTTAAGGGGCTCGGAGCCAACAAAGACAAGATTGCCACGATTGATTTCACCAACGTCATTCCCCATATAGAATATGACAACGGGGTTCTCAGCACCTTTAAGCTCGTGGCCAAGGACAAACTGAAAAAAGTGAATAAAGAGGAGGTTATATTGGCGATAAACAGTCTTAGCAACCAATTTGCAGTGGTTCCTCCCGAAGCGTTGCCATCGGGTTCCACCTACATTGACCTGGTGGTCACTTTGGATGGCAAACCGGAAACCATAAAAGCCAGTTGTATATTATACGGCGCTTCACAAGATTTGAAATGCGGACTTTTATCTACTGAAGGTGATGGCATCACACATCATATCCGCGTCACGTTCCCTGTCAAGATAACGTCATCCACGCAAATGACAGTAACCTGCGGACGCAAAAAAGCAACATTCACTTTATCCGTAAACTAATTGAACATATACTTTCGATATGAAGAAATCAGTATGCATAATAGTACTCTCTTTAGTGTATGTGCTCGCATTTGTTTCATGCGAGCGTGAGCAATACTCCACCGAAGAGGGAAATAAGGTAGAAACAGTTTCGGAAGGGCAGATAAACCTTTCTTCCTTGAAACTGACGGTAAACGTCAACGCCAATGCTGCAACACGTGCCGATATAGATACAAAAAACTATATCATCCGCATCTATAATCGTGACAACGATAACAAACTCGTACAAGAATGGAAATACAGTGAGATGCCGGAGATTTTCTCATTAAAGGTGGGCAACTACACCGTAGCCGCATTCTCGCACGATGTTCTTCCCGCCGAGTTCGAGCATCCCTATTACTACGGGAAAGAAGACTTTGAAATCCTAAAAGACCAAATCACCGACATCATAGACCTGCAATGCGTATTGCGCAGCGTCATGGTGACAGTGGAGTATGACGAAAAGCTACTGACCCTATTGGGCAATGATGTAAAGGCAAATGTCACTTTAGGCCAAGGCTCACTGGATTTTGTAAAAGATGAAACACGCGCCGGTTACTATCAGGCGATCAATGAAAACGCCAATGTAATCACCACACGCCTCACCGGAACCGTAGAGGGTGAAAGCGTGGATATATCAAAAGGATTTCCGCAAGTGAAAGCAGGCGCCCATAAGATTATCAGATATACACTGAAAGATGTGGACGAAAACGGCAGCTCCGAGGGAGGCAATGCGGACATCAGCATCCGAATCGACGTGACTTGCACCACCGTAGAGCAGGATATCATAGTAGACCCCGATGAAGATATCGTTCCCGACGAGCCCGATGAGCCGGACAACCCGGACAATCCTTCCGGAGAGCAACCCACCATCAAGGGGGACGGATTCAACATATCCAAAGCTATCGTATTGCCTGAGACGACCTCTCCCGATAATCCTTATCCGGTAGTGGTGAACATCGCCGCTGTCAACGGCATCGCCAACCTGAAAGTCACGATAGACTCCGACGTCTTGGATGAAGACGCATTGGCAGATGTCGGCCTGAAGAAAGACTTCGACTTGGCCCATCCCGAAGAGCTGAAAGACGCCTTGGAAGGATTAGGCTTCCCCGTAGGCGAAGATGTTGCCGGAAAGACAGAGTTGATATTCAATATTACCAAGTTCACCGGATTATTGACAATGCTGAATCCCGGCACCCACAATTTCATTATTACGGTTGTAGACACCAAGAACAATAAGACAACTGAAACATTAACACTTGTCTGGAGTAACTAACTATTTATGAAACGGACTATTTATAACATATCGGCATTACTTTTTCTCATTCTCGCAACCACCGGTTGTCGCGAAAAAGACCTGAACGAGAGTGGGTTGCTCAGATTGAGCATCGGGATAAAAGACAAGGTGGAAACCGTTACCCGCACACTGTCCGACGAGGAACAGAATGCCTTGAAGGGAAATGCTAAAATCCGCATATACAGCGGTAAAGGGCTTGTACGCAAATACAATGGGACAGCCGAAATGCCGGCAGAAATGCAACTTGCAGCAGGTGACTACAACATCAAAGTAGCAGCCGGTGACTCCGTTGCCGCTTCTTTTGACAAGACATTCTATCGGGGAGAAAAGGATTTCAGCATCCATGCCGGTCAATCCTCTTCCGTCAGCGTGGAATGCATCATTGCCAACACGCTGGTTACCGTAGAGTTTGCCAAAAGCCTGACGCAGGCATTCCAAAGCTACGAAGTGCAGGTAGCCTCATCGGCAGGCAGCCTGACATTTACCGCCGACAACCCCAATGCCATTGGCTATTACATGATTCCCGCCGATGACGCGCAGTTGTCTTGGACGTTCAAGGCAACGACACTCAGCGGAAATGAGTACACCCGTACAAATACCCTGACCGTTGCGCCAACCACACGCTACGACCTGACTTTCGGATATGAAGACAGCGGAGAAAGCTACGATGACGGTGGTTCTACCCTGACACTGGACATAAATACCGAGCCATTAGAAACAAGCACCGTTGAGGTTCCGGTTTACAGGCGTCCCAGCATCACCGGAAAAAACTTCGGGAATGAGAACGAGCTGTTTGTCGAATTAAACAAAGGTACAGAACAGGAGTTTTGGATAGCCACCTCTTCCATCCTGACAAAAGCTCTGGTAAGCTGCGACCAATTCACAAGTTTGGGACTCCCCGTCAATTCATTCGACATATTGGCCATGAATGCCGAGGACAAAAGCCTGTTCAGCAGCTACGGTGTGAACATTGTGTCCAAGTACAATGTCAACACCGGTCAAGGTAATACCAAAATAGGGCTTTCGGAGGCCTTCATGCAGAAGCTGTCACAGAAAGAAGGAGTATATGACATACAAATCAATGCAACGGACGACAATAAGTTGCAACGCTCTTCTGTGTTCCGTTTCATCGTATCGGATGCAATAGTGGTCACCACTAACGTAATAGATGCGGAAGTATGGGCAACAAAAGCCACCATACGCGCCTCGTTGGCAAAAGAGACGGAAGAGGCTTTGGCCTTTAAATACCGCATAAAAGGTACAACGGGCGAATTTACCGTTCCCGCTCAAAGAGTAAACGGTTCCAAACTGCTTTATGCCAACATCAAGAATCTGGCTCCCGGTACAACTTATGAATACTGGGCGCTGGCAGGAGCTTCGCCCTCAACAATCATCAGCCAGTTCACTACCGAAGCAACCACCCAATTGGAAAATGCGGGATTTGAATATTGGACAGACGGCACGCCAATGCTTGTTTTCGGTTCCGGACAGTCCATGTGGTGGGATAGTGGAAACCATGGTTCCGCCACTGCCAGCATAAACATCACAACTTACAGTACAGAATATAAAAACAGCGGAAATTTCTCTGCCAAATTGCAATCCAAGAAAGCCGGCATGATGGGCGTGTATCAATTCGCAGCAGGCAACCTGTTTGCCGGGAAGTACATAGCTACGGAAATGTCCGGTGTCAGGGGCAACGGCGTCTTGGGTTGGGGACGTCCTTTCAGCTCCCGCCCCGTAGCCTTGAAAGGTTACATCCGCTACGAGCCCAAAGCAGTCGACATGACCAACAATTGCAGCTACATCAATGCGGGCGATATGGACAAAGGGTGCATATACATCGCTTTGGGCGACTGGGTAGGCGAGACAGCCAACGGTGAGACATGGCCCGTCATCGTTAAAACCAATTTCAAAGACGGCAACAGCGCCAAGCTCTTCAATCCCAACGACATTCACATCATTGCCTATGGTGAAAAGACGTGGGATGAAGCCACCGCCGGAGACGGGATGGTTGAGTTCGAGATTCCCATCGAGTATCGCAACATGGATACCAAGCCCACCAGTATCGTGCTGGTAGCTTCCTCCAGCAAATACGGAGACTATTTCACAGGCGGCGTAGACAGTACAATGTGGCTCGACGATCTTAAGTTGGTATATGAATAATCCGATATTCTCGTGAAAAGGACTGTTATATATATATGTATCCTGCTGTTTATACTGCCTCATGCTGCCATGCAGGCGCAAGAGTTTAAACGGTCTATTGAGTTGAAGACCTTTGTTCCCAAAGGGCAATGGATTCTGGGAAATTCCATTTCCTATTCGGAACACAATGAAAGCAACTACAACTTCCTTATTATAGAGGGCATCAACTCCGACGGATATACCTTTAAGGTGAGTCCGATGCTGTGCTATGCATTCAAAGACAATTTAGCGGCGGGCGGCCGTTTCAGCTATGCCCGCACACTCACCAAGCTGAGCGGAGTTACTATCAATGTAGATGACGACAACCAATTCGATCTGGACGACATGTACCAGTTGAAACATTCCTATGCAGCTATGGCAATGATGCGCAGCTACATCAGTCTGGGAAACAGCAAGCGCTTCGGACTCTATTGCGACATACAGCTGCAAATGGGTGGCAGCCAGTCCAAGGTGGTCAGCGGTACGGGCGAAGACGTTACAGGTACCTATTCCACTTCAACCGATCTCAACATCGGCGTAGCTCCGGGAATGGTTGCATTCATCAACAACTATACGGCAGTAGAGGTCAGCGTAGGCGTATTGGGTTTCGACTTTAGCAAAACCCGGCAAACGACGAACCAAGTATATATAGGCGAACGTTCCCTTAATTCCGCGAATTTCCGCATCAACCTGTTTTCCATAGGCTTGGGCATCGCATTTTATTTGTAAGAAAGATGAAGAAACGAACGATACTGACATATGTACTCTGTGGCATGGCAAGCATTTGTTTCGCACATACACAAACGGGTGATACGCTCCGTTCCATAAGCGGCCGCGATTCACTGATCCGCGAAACGGTGTTTGTGCATGATACAGTCTACCTGCAAGCGCCAAAGACAACAGCCAAACCGGAAGATATAATCCGCACCAAGGCTATTGGACGTTACGACCGCGGCATCATCAACTACCGTTTCATACCCAAAGGCAAATGGATTGGCGGAGCTACGGCATCCTATGTGGATTTTGACAGTCAGGACAGCCGCCTGTTGTTCTCTTTGCTGAAAGATTTCGATTGCCATGCCCGCACAGTTTCTGTGAAGCCGTTCATCGGATATGCCGTACGGAACAACATCGTCATCGGTGCCAAGCTGGGCTATAACCACACCGTTGCCCAGTTGGATAATCTGGCTCTGAACATGGACGACCTCGATTTTTCACTAAAGGACATACGCTATACGGAAGATACTTACAGCCTTGGGCTTTTCCACCGTTCCTATGTAGGGCTGGATGCCGGCAGACGTTTCGGGCTGTTCAACGAAACAACGCTTTCATTCAATACGGGCACCACGCGGTTCTCTCGTGGCACAGAAAATGCCGAAGCGGCAGCAACTGATTCGGAAAACGCTTTCAAAAGTACAGAAACCACGCTCTATGAGCTTCACTTGGGCATAAACCCCGGAGTAGCCGTATTTATCATGCAGAATGTTTCTGCCGAAGTCTCTTTCGGAGTGATCGGCTTTAAATATAGCAGCGAAACGCAAAAGAACAATCTGGGAGAAACCGGCAAGCGCCACAACAGCGGTGCGAACTTCAAGATTAATTTGTTCAATATCAATATAGGTATCACCCTTTGTTTGTAAGATTGAGAGTATGCATCAGAAAGTCTATATACAGATCCGTTTAGGATGTTTCTTGCTAATGGCCGCTTTCCTGAGCGCCTGCATCGAGAACGATGTACCCTATCCGTACATCAAGCTCTTTGTTACCGGCACTGAAATTGACGGCCAAATAGGAAGCGCCGTCATTTCGAATGACGACCGCACCGTAACGGTCAACCTGGAGGACACCGTCAACATGAAGAAAGTGCGCGTGAAAAGCATCAGCGTAACCGAAGGAGGGCGTTGCAGCCTGCCTGACGATACGATTATAGACCTCAGCAACCCCTATCCGCTGACCCTCTCATTATATCAGGACTACCAATGGACTTTGAAAGCCAATCAAACCATTGAACGGCGGTTTACCGTAGAGCACCAAGTGGGCGCTGCTACATTCGATGAAAAGGAGCATTTCGCCTCAGTCAACATCAGCACCAAAGGCAGTTTGAAAGACATCCGGCTAACCGACCTAAAGCTGGGGCCTACCGGCTCCACTGTCAACATGAGCAGCGGCATTCCCTATTTGGAATGGCAGCAAATGGGCAACTACGCCAAAGCAAACGTGGTGGTGAACTTCCGCGATTTCATTGTAATGGAAGAATGGACGCTCTACGTATTCCAAGTAGAGACCAACGTAGTCACCAAGTCGGCAGACGGTTGGGTAAATGTGGCATGGCTCTATGGGGAAGGCGTGGAAGGCATGGAAAACGGCTTTGAGCTGAAAGAGAAAGATGCAGAGGAATGGCAGCCGGTAGATGCCTCCTACATCACCGCCAATGGCGGAAGCTTTACGGCACGCGTTCCTCATCTGAAAGCGGGAACCTCTTATGTGTGTCGTGCTTATTCGGGCGAAGACAAGGGTGAAGAAATAGAGTTTACCACCGGGACGGCCGTAGAG
Organism: Bacteroides eggerthii; assembly: GCF_025146565.1. Classification (NCBI taxonomy): domain Bacteria; kingdom Pseudomonadati; phylum Bacteroidota; class Bacteroidia; order Bacteroidales; family Bacteroidaceae; genus Bacteroides; species Bacteroides eggerthii. Next base: position 3,985,964 of record NZ_CP102258.1, read on the forward strand.
CTTCCCAACGGTTCGTTCGACGAATGGCACAAGGTGAACAAGGTGTGGGAACCATGGGCGGAAGGCGGCAATCCTATCTGGGACAGCGGAAATGACGGTGCAACCACTTTGGGCGAAAGCATCACTGTACCCACAAGCGACACATGGAGCGGTGCACCTGCCGGAGGACAGGCTGCACAGTTAGGCTCAAAGTTCGTCGGGCTGGGCGGTGTGGGCAAGTTTGCCGCCGGCAACCTGTTCATCGGCGAATATGTCCGCACAGACGGCACCAATGGCATTTTGAGTTTCGGCAAGGAGTTTACGGCACGCCCCACAAAGCTGAAAGGCTACTATAAATATGCCACAGCACCTATTACCTATCTGCCTTCCAAGTCGAATACGGACGACTACAACCGTTTTCTCCCCTATAAGGACAAGCCGGATACATGCGCCATATATATAGCTTTAGGCGATTGGGACAAACCGGTAGAAATCAGGACCAATCCCAGAGACCGCAAATTGTTCGACAAGAATGACCCGCATGTCATCGCTTATGCAGAGTTCAACAGCGGTACGAGTGTGGACAGTTACACCCCACTGGAGCTGACTTTACAATACAAATCAACCAGCCGCGTACCCACTCATCTCATAGTGGTATGCTCGGCAAGCAAATATGGCGACTACTTCACCGGAGGAGCAGGAGCCACGTTGACCATAGATGAATTCAGTTTGGAATATGATTATTAAAGATATGAGAATATTACGTTACATATTGGCAACACTCGCTGTACTGGCAACATTCACCGCTTGCCGGGAAGAGGACGAATTGAACAAAGCGAAAGGCCGGGTAGTATTAGGAGAAATAAGGATAGAAGCAGAAGAGGCAAACACCCGCGCCATTTCAATTCCCACTCCTCAGCCCGAAGATTTAACCATAGAAATAATAGATCCGGACGGCTACACAATAGAAAGCGGAAAGATAGACCATTATGCCAATGGAATAGATCTTTTCGTAGCCTCATATACATTGCGTGCCTACTACGGCAATAAACAGCAAATGGGGAATAGTCCCTATTTTGAAGGAATTGCCGAGTTTTCCATCTCCGAAGGGCAGACCACCCAAATAGGAACTGTCACTGCCAAACTTGCAAACGCTGTCATTATTCCAAACATACCTACCAATATCATAGACCACTTTATCGGCGTGCCCACATTCTATGTCTGTAAAGGAGAAGAGAAAAAAGAGGTTACTAACGGACAGGCATTGTATGTGCTGCCGGGAGAATATACATTGACACTGGAAGGAAAGAATAAAGCGGAAATTGAGGTCAAGCAAACAATAGCCACATTGAACGCACAAGCCCAAAAGGCATATAATATCAATTGCGACTTATCACTGCCTAATTTAACATTACCAGACCAACAGGCAGGTGCATGGGCAAAACGGCTTTATATAACTCCTGCCACTGCAACAGATAAGAATGGAAAAGAAATAGATACGCCTAAAGGTATCATATACCAGTTGCTACCGGAGAATTCATCTGATTGGAGTACCGCTATAACGAAAAAAGATAATGGGAACCAAGGAGACGTTGTTTTCACTGAGCTTGCTCCCAATACTACATATAAACTTAGAGCATCATTAGGGGAAGATATGGTAACTGATATTGTGCCTTTTACAACAGAAACTATCATTGATATTCCTAATGGAAGTTTAGATGAATATTCAATTACGGCAGGAAAAGATAATGATAATTGGGGAGGTGGAAGTCTTTTTTCTAAGGGGCGTGGAGCTGTTTATGAATTTTATTCAGATAGAAACCCTAACAACAGTCCATGGAGGACTAATAATGAAACAAAATGTCCTCTAAATACAGGATATATTTATAGTTGGAGTTCACGTTCAGGAACACGCCCTGATACAAACTCCAAATCCAATAATTGTGCAAAAATAATGACGAGTGGATATGGGATTACCGGAGTATCACTGACAGCCCCCGATAGTCCCAGAAATGTAGCAATCGGCAGTCTCTATACCGACAAAGTGAATTGTAAATCAAGACCCTCAGCATTAGCTTTTTATTATAAATATATCCCATATAAGGAAACTGACAGCCCAATTATAAAGATAAATATCTATAACAATAATACAATAATAGGAAATGCACAACTGGTATCTTCTTCTTACGATAAAAAGTATCAAGCCGAAAAATGTAAATTAGTTATAGACTATCACAATAACTTCAGAGTTGAAGCCACACACTATGAAATAATGTTTGAATCTGGAACAAATACAGATGTATATATGCGTGAGGATAGTAACAAGGATGATGAAATGCCAATGTTTATCGGCAGCGAATTATTTATAGACGAAGTCGAACTTATTTACGAATAACCCATAACCCTATATTAGCAATGAAACAATATTTATCTCTCATTTTATTTCTCTTTCTTTTGGCAGCATGCGACAGCAGCGATGCTCCCGAAGCAACCGGGTATGGATATATCAACCTGAACATAGGCACCAATCCCGAAATATCCGTAGCTACGACACGTGCAGGGGATACCGATACGGATGTCTCCACATACCTGATTACCATTAAAAGCGGCACCACCACCTATCTGAGTCAAAAGCCTTATAGCATTATCCAATCCACTCCTTTGAGGTTTGAAGCGGGTACTTATAGCATAATAGCAGAAAGCTGCATAAGCACTGACGCTGAGTCGGCCAATGACCGTTGGGGCAAAGCGCGTTATTACGGAAGTCAGGACATAACCGTTGTCACCTCACAAACCGTCAACGCAGACATTATATGCACCATGCAGAACGCCAAGGTCAATGTGGAATACGATCAAACCTTCAAAGACATCTTCGGCAAGAACCCTGAAGAGCCGTATAGTGTCACCCTCTACCGGGAAGGGCGTCAAGAACGGCTTTTGAAATTTGATGAGAACGCCTCCTTCAGTACCCGTTCCGCTTATTTCAACATATTGGAGAATGCCAGCAACAAGCTCATATACACCATTACAGGTTATTACAACGGGAAGAAAGTGATGAAAGAAGGCGAAATAAATTCACTTGAACCGCAGAAATGGGTGAAGCTGACTATCAAAGCCACACAAACCGGAAAAATAGAACTGGGAGTGGCGGTAGATTCATCGGTCACAGAAGAAAACAAGGATTTTGACGTGAATCCCTATGCCTGACAAGTCATGGTTTTCTCCCCGTCCCCCACTCCTCTTGCTTCATAAACCCGCCTCATGGGCGTGAAAGCAGTGTGATCACCACTACCTCGCTCGGTGCGAAGAGACGGACATTCTTGTTGGAAGTACCAATGCCGTTGGTTATGATAATCGGCGTGTTACTTGAGTTATACTTCAGTCCCGTAAGGAAGCGCTGTCCGTAGTGAGACGGAATGATAGGAGCATACAAACCGAACACAGTCACCTGCCCGCCATGCGTATGTCCGGCAAGCACTAAGTCGGTATTGGTAATGGGCACATCTTCGGCATAGTCGGGAGTATGCGTCAGCAAAACAACGAAGTCCTCCGGAGCAAGGGAAAGAGTGGGCGACTGTCCGTTCTGCCCTATATCGAAAGGATTGCGTACACCGGCTATCACGATATGTTCGCCATTCCGCCTCAAGGTGTCCGCCTTATGCTCCAGCAGATGTATGCCCTGCCGTTCCATTTCCTTCAGGATATCATCATAACACGCTTCATAATCGTTGTTTCCAAGAACGGCATAAGTGCCCAAAGGCGTTTTCACCGCTCCCAGCGCAGCAATAACATCCGGAACATACTCGCACCCCTCATGCAGATCGCCGCCTATCAACAGGGCGTCAGGATGCAAATCGTTCAGCAAGCGGGTTATGTCCTCCAGTCCCTCCTTTTTCAGCAGGCTCCTGTAATGCAAGTCGGAGATAAAAGCCAGCCTGCATCCGTTGAACGCCGCAGGAACATCACGATGAGCAAACTCATACTGCCTGACGCGTTTCACATTCTTGTATCCGGATGCAGAAGACCGGGACATGCGGACAGTATATTCCTCCGGAAGAGGCGAAACGAACTGCCGGGTGGACCGGCACGAGGAAAAGAGTAACAACACCAAAGCCGACAGACACAGCAGATTCCTCAACTCCCTATAAAACAGCGCTTGACACATAAGCCTTTCTTTATTGTTTAATGAAATAATAAATTTTACCTTGACAGCAGTACAAAGATAATAATTCCTTTCCTTATCTTTGTACTATAACTTTCTAAAAATCCGACATGAAAGCAATAACAACCAACTCATTCCACGCATGGGTGCTTGCCGCCCGTCCCAAGACCCTGACCGGAGCAATCATCCCGGTATTGATAGGCTCCGCACTGGCTTTTGCCGACGGCAAGTCCGACCTGATACCGGCGCTGCTGTGCGCACTGTTTGCCTGCGGCATGCAAATCGCAGCCAACTTCATCAACGACCTCTACGATTACCTGAAAGGCAGCGACCGTACCGACCGTCTCGGCCCGGAACGCGCCTGTGCACAAGGCTGGATCACCCCCATAGCCATGAAACGGGGCATAATGGGGATGCTGGTTTTCTCCTGCCTCATAGGCTGCGCACTGCTGCGCCAATGCTGGGGACAACTGCCTCATGGCGGCTGGGAACTGATATTGCTGGGGCTACTCTGCGTGATATTCGCCTTCTTATATACCACCGTCCTCTCCTACCGGGGTTGGGGAGATCTGCTCGTGCTGGTCTTCTTCGGATTCATCCCCGTAGGCGGAACCTACTATGTGCAAGCCCACGCCATTACCGCCGACGTATGGATAGCCTCACTCATCTGCGGACTGGTGATAGACACCTTATTGGTGGTGAACAACTACCGCGACCGCGAACAAGATGCCCTTAGCGGCAAACGCACGCTGGTTGTCCGCTTCGGCGAGCCCTTCGGGCGTTACCTGTACCTCGGATTGGGCGTGTCGGCCGTCTTGCTCAGCCTATGGTTTGTACATGCCGGCAAGATAGAACCGCTTGCTTTCATTTGGGCCCCCTGCGTCTACCTGTACTTGCACGTGCTGACGTGGCGCAAAATGGCAGCCATACGGAACGGCCGAAAACTAAACAGCATATTAGGTGAGACTTCACGTAATATGCTGTTCTTCGGACTCTTACTAAGCGCTGCACTGATGCAGGCTTAAAAGGAAAGGGACGGTTTATTTCTTCCCGTACATCCTTTCATAATATTTCTGGTAATCGCCGCTGGTCACTTCTTCCACCCAGTCCTGATTATTCAAATACCACTCGATGGTCTTGACGATGCCCGTTTCAAACTTCGTTTCGGGATACCAGCCTAAAGCCTCCGTTATCTTGGCGGGGTCTATGGCATAACGTTGGTCGTGGCCGAGACGGTCTTTCACGAACGTTATCAGGCCTTCGTTTATCCAACTGATGTCAATCTGTCCGTCGTCGCCCTTGACCTGCTTTTTCAGGACTGCGCGATACTCCGGTTTTTCTTCCATCAGGCGGCGGATAGTGGCGATGGTCAGCTTCACAATCTCCAGATTGGTCTTTTCGTTGTGGCCGCCCACATTATACACTTCGCCTTCCACCCCTTTGCGCACCACAAGGTCAATGGCTTTGCAATGGTCTTCCACATACAGCCAATCGCGCACATTGCTGCCGTCACCATACACCGGAAGCGGCTTGCCTTCAAGGATATTCTTTATGATCAGCGGTATCAGCTTCTCCGGGAAGTGGTACGGGCCATAGTTGTTGGAACAGCGGGTAATGGTGACCGGCATCCTATAAGTGTCATGGTATGCCATTACCACCATATCGGCACTTGTCTTGGAAGCGCTGTACGGGCTATGCGGGCAAAGCGGGGTGTTCTCCGTAAAGAAACCTTCGGCGCCCAACGAGCCGTAAACTTCATCCGTAGACACCTGATGATAGCGCACTCCCTTGCGCCATGTGGGATAACCCTGTTCGTCCTTACCCGTCACCCATGCACGACGGGCGGCGTCAAGCAGGTTCTGAGTACCCAGAATATTCGTCATCAGGAAGAGCTGCGGATTCTCGATGCTGCGGTCCACATGGCTTTCAGCGGCAAAGTTCACCACATAGTCGAATTTGTATTTGGCAAACAGCTCGTCGGCAAGAATACGGTCACAGATATCACCTTTGACAAAGAAGCAACGTTCCTCATCAATATCTTTGGCAATCGTGCCCAGATTTCCGGCATAGGTCAGGGCATCCAGTATCACCACTTTTATATCATCATGCTTTGCCAGAATATATTTTATATAGTTGGCTCCGATAAATCCGGCAGCACCGGTTACAAGATAAGTTTTCATGCAATTATGAATTATAAGTTATAGTTATGTATGAGTTTAAAGGCGGTCGTCACATCAACGGTACGAGTCGGCAAGTTCCATCAGATATTTGCCATATTCCGTTTTGCCCAGTTGTTCGCCCAGATGATAGAGCTGGTCAAGATCAATCCATCCCTTGCGCCATGCTATCTCCTCGATGCAGCTCACGCGGAATCCCTGGCGGTTCTGTATGGTGGCAACGAAGTTGCTTGCTTCGAGCAGGCTGTCACAATTGCCGGTGTCGAGCCAGGCAAAGCCACGACCGAAAAGTTCCACTTTCAGCGTGCCTTCTTGCAGATAAAGGCGGTTAAGGTCGGTAATCTCATATTCGCCGCGGGCCGACGGTTTCAGGGCTGCGGCCTTTTCTGTCACAGTGGAGTCGTAGAAGTATAGTCCCGGAACGGCATAATTGCTTTTGGGCTGTGCAGGTTTTTCTTCCAACGAAATGGCCTTGCCGTCGGCATCGAACTCCACCACCCCGTATGCACGCGGGTCTTTCACATAATAGCCGAAGATGCACGCACCTTTCTCGATAGAAGCGGCACGTTTCAGCATTGCAGAGAATCCCTGTCCATAGAACATGTTGTCGCCCAAGATAAGGCATCCCGGCTCACCGTTCAGGAATTCCGCTCCGAGCACAAAGGCCTGTGCCAGTCCATTCGGTTTCTCCTGTACCTTATAAGAGAAAGACATGCCGAGCTCCTCGCCCGTTCCCAACAGGTCACGAAACATGGGCAAATCGCGCGGAGTGGAGATAATCAGCACTTCACGTATGCCTGCCAACATCAGTGTGGAGAGGGGATAATAGATCATGGGCTTGTCGTAGACCGGCATAATCTGCTTGGAGATAGCCTTGGACAATGGATAGAGACGAGTGGCGCTGCCACCTGCAAGAATAATTCCTTTCATATTTCAGTTCTTTATTGGATTGACTTCAAATGTAGAATAAAATAAGAAGGAGGACAATGCCCCACGGCTCTCGTTGCTATTCAGAGTGCAAAGTTCGACAAAAATCAGAAAATTACAAAATTTCAAGAGAAGAAAAGTGGGATTACTAACCACTAATCCCTAACCGGCAAGCTCTATCACTTCAAGGTCCTTAAACACACCGCCGTCAATGGTGAAACGCACCATAGTGCGCACCTTATGGAAGCCGTAGATGCCGGCTGCGCCCGGATTGATATGGAGCATGCCCAATGTCTTGTCGAACTTCACCTTCAGTATATGCGAATGGCCGCTGACAAACAGCTTGGGCGGACGCACCATGATGCTCCCCTGTACGGACGGATCGTACTTGCCGGGATAGCCCCCTATGTGTTTCATCAGCACTTCCGCGCCGTCCACCGTAAAACGGAGCACTTGCGGATAGAGCTTGCGCAAGTCCTGCCCGTCTATATTGCCATATACCGCACGAAACGGCCGGAACGCCGCCAGCTTCTGCGCCACTTCCAATGTTCCTATATCACCGGCATGCCATATTTCATCGCACGACTCAAAGTATTGCAGGTACTTCTCATCCCAATATCCATGCGTATCCGACAGTAAACCAACTTTTGTCATTTTTCCTTTGTTTATATGTGCAAAGGTAGCTATATTTGGAAAATAAACCTAATCTTATATGGAAAGCAGATATTTCAAACGCGACATCAGCTGGCTGTCATTCAACTACCGGGTGCTGCTGGAGGCAGAGGACGACACGCTGCCGCTGTACGAGCGCATCAACTTCATATCCATATACTCGTCCAACCTGGAAGAGTTCTACAAGATACGCGTGGCCGACCACAAGGCCATTGCCACCGGCGCCGCGCATAGCGACGAGGAGAGCGTACAGTCCGCCATGCAGCTGGTGACCGAAATCAACGAAGAGGTGAACCGCCAACTGGAAGAACGCATCCGCATCTACGAACAGAAGATACTGCCCGCACTGCGGCAACATCACATAATTTTCTACCAGAGCCGCAACGTGGAGCCTTTCCATAAAGAGTTCCTGAGACGCTTCTTCCGCGAAGAGATTTTCCCGTATCTCTCGCCCGTACCGGTGAGCAAGGACAAGGTCATCTCCTTCCTGCGCGACAACCGCCTTTACCTTGCCGTACGCCTGCATTCCAAAGGCACTTTGCCGGGCGACCCCGACCATACGCAATATTTCGTGATGAAGCTGCCTTACAGCAAGGTGCCCCGTTTCATCGAGCTTCCCAAACAGGACAAGAACTACTATCTGATGTTCATCGAGGACATTATCAAAGCCAATATCGACACGATTTTCCCCGGCTATGACGTGGACAGCAGCTATTGCATCAAGATCTCGCGGGATGCGGACATACTGATAGACGAATCGGCCAATACCTCCGAGATCATAGAGCAGGTAAAGACAAAGGTAAAGAAGCGCAAGATAGGAGCCGTCTGCCGTTTTGTGTACGACCGCGCCATGCCGGATGACTTTCTGGACTTTCTGGTAGACGCCTTCCGCATCAACCGCCAAGAGCTGGTTCCGGGCGACAAGCACCTCAACATGGAAGACCTGCGCCACCTGCCCAACCCTAACAATGCCGTACGCCCCATCCGCAAGCCACAGCCCATGAAACTGGCCTGTCTGGACGAGCGTGAATCCATCTTCCGCTATGTGGAGAAGAAAGACCTGCTGCTGCATTACCCCTACCACTCTTTCGAACACTTCATCCATTTCCTGTACGAAGCAGTGCACGAGCCTACCGTCCGCGAGATCATGGTGACCCAATACCGCGTTGCCGAAAACTCCGCCGTCATCAACACCTTGATAGCCGCCGCACAGAACGGCAAGAAAGTGACCGTCTTCGTAGAACTGAAAGCACGTTTCGATGAAGAGAACAACTTGGCAACCGCCGAGATGATGAAAGCCGCCGGCATCAACATCCTGTTCAGCCTGCCCGGACTGAAGGTGCATGCCAAAGTGGCGCTCGTGCTGCGCCGCGACAAGCAGGGACACAAACTGCCCAGCTACGCCTATATAAGCACCGGAAACTTCAACGAGAAAACCGCCACCCTCTATGCCGACTGCGGGTTGTTCACCTGCAATCCGGTACTTGTGAACGACCTGCACAACCTCTTCCGCACATTCCAAGGCAAGGAGAATCCCGTATTCCACCGCCTGCTGGTGGCGCGCTTCAACCTGATACCCGAACTCAACCGCCTCATCGACCATGAGATAGAACTCGCCAAAAGCGGTAAGCAGGGAAGGATAATACTCAAAATGAACGCCCTGCAAGACCCCGCCATGATAGAACGGCTGTATGAGGCATCACAAGCCGGGGTGAAGATAGACCTCATCGTACGAGGCATCTGCTGCCTCATCTCCGGACGGAAATACAGCCGTAACATCCGCGTCACACGCATTGTGGACACCTTCCTCGAACATGCACGCGTGTGGTACTTCGGCAACGGCGGAAAGCCGAAACTGTTTCTCGGCTCGCCCGACTGGATGCGCCGCAACCTGTACCGCCGCATTGAAGCCGTAACCCCCATTCTGGACCCGGACCTGAAGCGCGAGCTGTCGGACATGCTTTCCATCCAACTGTCGGACAAGCGCAAGGCATGCTTTGTGGACGACCACCTGTGCAACCGCTGGAAATCGGCACGTCCGCAAAAAGAAAAGATACGTTCGCAATATACTTTCTACGAATACCTGAAGGGTTGAAAACGGAGAGCGAAAAGTTATAATTACATAAAATAAAAAAAGCCTCGCGTAAAAACGAGGCTTTATGCTTTATAAAGAACCAAACCATCTTTTGCCCTTAGGAGTAACGATGTACAATAAGAATCCACCGCATCCAACAGCTATCAGGCCAAATAATACCACTAATTCCATAATCACTCCTTTTTTAAATAACACAAAACCAAGTATAGCAGACAAAACGACAGAAATACCCGGCTTCTTCATACAATGCCTTTCGTGACGTATTATCGTTTTTCACCATGATAATTAAAGTTTCGCTATGCAAATATAAACAACTTTATGATAATATCCTCATATTAACGCCAAAAACCGACCATCTTCACAGATAACCGGGGACTACAAACTTCAAATGCCCGACATTGAAGAACTGAAAAAACTGCTATGATTTAATAAACAGCGGAGAATTGAAAAGTTAAGAGCGAAAAGTTTCTTGTAACATTTCTGTAACATGTATGACATTTCCCTGCAACACAAATAACGTTCCTTTGCAGCCAGAAATAAAATACATCTTATGGAAACTATCTATCTATGCATTGTCATCTTCCTGTTCGTCCTCGCGGTTTTCGACCTCATCGTGGGTGTCAGCAATGATGCAGTAAACTTTCTTCAGTCTGCTGTCGGAGCCAAAGCAGCATCTTTCAAAACCGTACTGTTTATAGCGGGCATCGGCGTCTTTATCGGCGCTTCCCTGTCCAACGGCATGATGGACATCGCCCGGCATGGCATCTACCAGCCGGAGCATTTCTATTTTGCCGAAATCATGTGTATCCTGCTGGCCGTCATGCTGACCGACGTAGTGCTGCTGGACGTATTCAACACAATGGGGATGCCTACATCCACCACCGTATCCATGGTATTCGAACTGCTGGGCGGAACATTCGCCCTGGCGCTCATCAAGGTGCATGGCAGTGACACGCTGGGATTCGGCGACCTCATCAATACGGACAAAGCCCTGTCCGTCATCATGGGTATTTTCCTTTCCGTAGCCATTGCCTTCTTCTTCGGTATGCTGGTGCAATGGCTGGCGCGTGTGGTGTTCACCTTCAACTACACCAAGAAGATGAAGTACAGCATCGGCATCTTCGGTGGCATCGCAGCAACCTCCATTATCTATTTCATGCTGATAAAAGGGCTGAAAGACAGCTCATTCATGACCCCGGAAAACAAGCAGTGGATACAAGATAACACCACCCTGCTGATCGGTTGTTTCTTTGTGTTCTTCACCCTGTTGATGCAGGTGCTACACTGGCGGAAGGTCAACGTGTTCAAGGTCGTGGTGCTTCTGGGAACCTTTGCCCTTGCCCTCGCCTTTGCGGGTAACGACTTGGTGAACTTCATCGGTGTGCCCCTTGCCGGCTACTCCTCTTTCATCGACTACACCACCAACGGCGCCGCCGCAGGTCCCGACGGCTTCCTCATGGACTCGTTGCTGGGTCCGGCCAAAACGCCCTGGTATTTCCTTATCGGTGCGGGAGTCATCATGGTCTACTCGCTGTGCACCTCCAAGAAGGCCCATAACGTAATCAAGACTTCCGTCGACCTCTCCCGTCAGGATGAAGGCGAAGAGAGCTTCGGCAGCACCCCCATAGCACGTACACTGGTACGCTTCAGCATGACAATAGCCAACGGGCTGTCCAAAACGATGCCCGAAAGCAGCAAACGCTGGATAGAAACCCGCTTCCGGAAGGACGAAGCCATCATTGCCGACGGCGCAGCGTTCGACTTGGTACGCGCCTCCGTCAACCTTGTACTCGCCGGCTTGCTGATTGCCCTCGGTACTTCCCTGAAACTTCCCCTCTCCACAACCTACGTCACCTTCATGGTGGCCATGGGTACCTCCCTTGCCGACCGCGCTTGGGGACGCGACTCCGCCGTATTCCGCATCACCGGCGTACTGAGCGTCATCGGCGGCTGGTTCATCACTGCCGGAGCTGCATTCACAATCTGTTTCTTCGTGGCCTTGATCATCTATTTCGGCGGCACAGTCGCCATTATCGCACTGATCGGCTTGGCAGTGTTCATGCTGATACGCAGCCAAGTGATGTACAAGAAACGCAAGGAGAAAGAAAAGGGCAACGCCACTATCAAGCAACTGATGCAAAGCACAGACAACATGGAGATTCTGGAACTTTTGCGTCGCCACACCCGCGAGGAGCTGTGCAAGATACTGGAGTTTACGGAAGACAACTTCGAACGCACCGTCACCGCCTTCCTGCACGAGAACCTGCGCGGACTGCGCCGGGCAATGGGTGCTGTGAAGTTCGAGAAGCAACTGATCAAACAGATGAAGCGCACCGGCACGCTCGCCATGTGTCGTCTGGACAACAATACGGTGCTCGAAAAAGGGCTCTATTACTATCAGGGCAACGACTTTGCCAGTGAGCTGATTTATAGTGTAGGACGCTTGTGCGAACCATGTCTGGAACATATCGACAATAACTTCAAGCCGCTGGATGCAGTGCAGAAAGGCGAGTTTGCCGACGTAACGGAAGACATCGTCTATCTGTTGCAAGTATGCCGCCATAAGCTGGAGCATAACGATTACAGCGACTTCGAAGAAGAAGTGCGCAGGGCAAACGAGCTGAACGGACAACTCGCCCACCTGAAACGTGAAGAGCTGCAACGCATCCAGAGCCAGTCCGGAAGCATCAAAGTCAGCATGGTATACCTGACAATGATACAGGAAGCGCAGAATATAGTGACCTACTCCACCAACCTGATGAAGGTGAGCAGAAAGTTCCAAGCCGAAGAGTAAGGACGTTTTCCCTCATCAACCGGAGAACCGGAAGATATGCATTTTCGTCTCGTGAGATGCCCTGTTTCATCTCACGAGACGATTTGTTTTATCCCGCGGGATGAATATTTCTGCCTTACGGGACGAATATTTCCGTCCTGCAAGATAAATATTTCCGTCCCGCAGGGTGAATGCTTCCGCCTTACGAAACGGATATCTTCATCTCATGGCGCGGATTCTGTGTATTCGCAAAAAGGAAAAAGGAACATATATGTATGCTATTTTTACCAAAGGCAAATTACTGTTTAGGGTTCATTTAGGGGTCATTTCCTTATAGCCCCTAAAACACCACCCATTTCAGGGATATTCATCTGATTTATAGCATATTGACAACCTTCACAAACTGACAGTTCATAGGTCGTTTCCGCCATAAGGGATTACTGCGTTGTAAAGAAATATCCATTATTACCGATTGAAAGGAACATTTATCAGGCTGTTTAAAAAAGCATTTATCAGCACCGACTGAAAGTAACATCTATCAGCACTGACTGAAAGGAACATCTGTCAGCACCGACTGAAAGGAACATCTATCAGCACCGACTGAAAGGAACATCTGTCAGCACTGACTGAAAAAAGCATCTATCAGTCTGTTTGTAGGATATATGCCAAAGAAAGCCAGACAGGAGCATAGTAAAAAAACAAGTCATCTCATGTATTTTTAGGCCTATTTTCAGGGGGGAATGGGGGTCATAAGGGAAATGAACCCTAAATGAACCCTAAGCCTTTGAAAAAACAAAGTGATATTTCTACATAACCAATTAAAAATCAAGTTAATAAGTTCATATTCCCAAATTTTCTTCCTCCGACTTATTCCTCAGAGCCTCCTATTATCCCCCCCTATTTTTCGAAGCGCCACATTAAGAAAAAACATGTCAAAACCCTATTTCAGTCCCATCTTTTCCGCCCGTTGCAGCATAAATGCGCGTGCAGCCTCGTAGTCATTGGGAATGACGCCGTCCAATATGGCATCCTTGATAGCGCTTTTCAATGCGCCCACTTGCCGGCAGGGCGGCAGATTGAATGTTTTCATAATCTCCTCACCGCTGACAGGAGGCTGGAAGTTACGGATGCGGTCGCGCTCCTCCAAGTCCTTCAGCTTCTGGCGCACCAGTTGGAAGTTGTTCAGGAAGCGTTGCTTACGCTCCATGTTCTTGGAAGTGATATCGGCCTCGCACAGGGTCATAAGGTCGTCTATGTCATCGCCCGCCTCAAACAAAAGGCGGCGTACAGCCGAGTCCGTCACCACATCATCGGCTATCACAATGGGACGCATGTGCAGGCTCACGAGCTTCTGTACATACTTCATTTTCTCATTCATCGGGAGCTTCATCCTGCGAAAAATCTCAGGAATCATCTTCTCACCAATGAAGTTGTGGTTGTGGAACGTCCACCCGGCACGAGGCTCCCAACGCTTGGTTGCCGGCTTGGCAATGTCGTGAAGCAGGGCTGCCCAACGAAGCCATAGGTTGTCGGTCTTCTTACTTATATTATCGAGCACTTCGAGCGTATGGTAGAAATTATCCTTATGCGCCCTGCCGTTACGGGTTTCAACGCCTTGCAAGGCAACCAGCTCCGGGAAGATGAGCTGCAACAGTCCGGAACGGTCCAAGTCTATCAGCCCTTTGGACGGGACGGGAGACAGCAATATCTTGTTCAGCTCATCCGCAATGCGCTCCCTGGATATGATAGAGATGCGCTCCTTGTTGCGGCACAAAGACTCGAAGGTGTCATCGTCGATATAGAAATTCAGTTGGGTGGCAAAGCGGATGCAACGCATCATACGCAAGGGGTCGTCACTGAAGGTAATGTCCGGATCGAGCGGCGTGCGGATGGTCTTTTCACGCATGTCCTCCATTCCTCCGAAAGGATCCACCAGCTCTCCATAACGCTGCCTGTTGAGGCAGACCGCCAAGGCATTGATAGTGAAGTCCCGGCGGTTCTGGTCGTCCTCCAACGAACCGTCTTCCACAACCGGCTTGCGCGAATCGTGCGTGTAGGACTCCTTGCGGGCGCCCACAAACTCCACTTCCGTACCATGATACTTCAGTTGCGCCGTACCGAAATTCTTGAAAACAGAAAGGTGTGCACCACGCCCCAAGCGTTTGGCAAGCGCCTCCGCCATTGCAATGCCGCTGCCCACCACTACCACATCAATATCTTTGGAAGGGCGTTGCAGGAAAATGTCGCGCACGTAGCCGCCTACCACGTAACATTCCAGTCCCAGTTCATCTGCCGTCTCGGAAATCCGTCCGAATATATTGTCACTGAAACGCTGTTTCAGCTCTTCTGTTGTCAATTCAATCATATATAATGGCACATTATCACATTAAAAGACTGCAAAGATACGGATATTATTTTTTATTTTTGTCCCCTGTTAATATCAAGAATGAAAATTATGAAGAAAGCAACCTTCCTTGCGTGCCTCTGTTGCACGCTCTTCTCTTGCAGCAATGTGGAGAAAAAAGCCGGTGAAAGGCTCCAGACCGCCCGCGCAGCTTTTGAACGCGGCGATTACAGCGAAGCGAAAATGCAGATTGACAGCATCAAGATACTCTACCCGAAAGCATTTGAAACCAGACGCGAGGGCATCGGACTCATGCAGCAGGTGGAACTGAAAGAACAGGAAAAGACGCTTGCCTACCTCGACAGCATGTTGCAGGAAAAGCAGGAAGCCGTAGACGCCATTAAAGGCAACTATGCCTTCGAGAAAGACGCCGAGTACCAGAGGATAGGCAATTACCTGCATCCTTCGCAAGTGATAGAAAAGAACCTCCACCGTTCTTACCTGCGTTTTCAGGTGGACGAGAACGGCGTCATGAGCATGACCTCCATCTATTGCGGCCCGCACAACATCCACCATTTAGCAGTGAAGGTCACCGCCCCCGACGGCAGCTTTGCCGAAACTCCGGCGTCCAAAGACAGCTATGAGACCACCGACTTGGGAGAGAAAATAGAAAAAGCGGATTACAAGGTAGGAGAAGACGGCAACGTAATCGCTTTCCTCAACCTGAACAAGGATAAAAACATCCGCGTCAACTATCTTGGCGAACGCTCCTACGCCACCACCATGACTCCCAACGACCGCAAAGCCGTAGCGGCAGTCTACGAACTGGCGCAACTGCTGTCCGCCATCACCGAGATTAAAAAGAACAAGGACGAAGCCAACCTGAAGATTGAATTCGTGAAACGGAAAATGGCGGAAAGAGAAGGCAGGGAGAAAGAATAGGTGCTTGAGTGCCGTCCTTCTACCCTGCCATTATTAAGGTCCCTGCCTATAAGTTGGGATTTGCATTCGTTTCTTTCTCCGGAATGGAATACAGATAATAGGTACTGTTCGGCACAAACCTCGTTCCGTCGGGGAAGGAAGTAAACCAGTGCCCTTCGGGATTATACTCTTTATAAGAGCCGTCCTGCTGCCAGCAATCATACTTTTTCTCCGCTTCTTCTTTCGTCAAGGCTTCACGCGCAACGGCACGCTGGGTGCGCAATATGTCGGTAATGCCAAATCCTTCGCCCCACAGTTCGCGACGGCGTTCCAGCAAGATATCACCGATGAGCTGCTCCTGCGTTTTGCCCGTCAGGTCGTAATCGGCAAGGCCGCGTGCGTTGCGCAATGTGTTCAGCGGCTTTACGGCCTCTCCCAATTGTCCCTCACGCGCCAGCGCCTCGGCGGCAATCAGATACATTTCGGCGGAACGCATCACGACAATGTCCCCGGTCTGGTCGGCACGTATGCGGAATTTCCGGTAGCCCAGATACCCTTCACGCATCCACTGGAACAGGTCCAGACGAATATCTCCGGCTTCGAACAGATCCATAAAATGCGGGTCGGCCATGAAACTATTATACGCATCGGGAGTCACCACATCAATATAATAGAAATTATAGCTGGCATCGGACTGGCTTACGGACTGCGGATGCCCCCACATCCACTCGGTGTTGGACAAATCATTGAAGCCCATATAGGTTTTGGCATCTGTCATCAGGGCATATCCCTTGGCAGCCTCAAGTGCAGCATCGGCAGCCCCGCCCCATTGCCCGGTGAGCAGACAGGCACGCGCCAACAACCCATTGACAACACTCACATCGGGCTTGAACTTAGAGTTGTCATCCGGACGGACATAGCCCTTAAGAAGCTCTTTAGCCCTATTCAGGTCTTTGAAAATCTGCGTGTACAACTCCTCCAAAGTGGCCTTGCCCTTGGGCTTTGTTGTGGAAACAGTGGGTTCGGTATAGAGCGGAACAGCCGGAGCAGCGGGATCTTTTAAATACGTAAACTGGTAGTGCTGCGCCAGATGCAGGTAACAAAAAGCCCGCAAAGCATAGGCCTGTCCCTGGGAGTAGCGGAAGTCGGGTGTGTCGTCATCACCGGTAGCCGTAATGGAAATGGCTGTGTTGCAGTTGTCAATAGTCCTGTACATCAGATACCACGCAAATGCGGTACGGTTATTGGCAGGCATCACCACATCATTAAACTGATAGGAAGAGTTGAAGCCGTACATAGGGCGCGACACCACATCATCCGCCATCATGTCATCCTGCAACATCAAGGCGCGATAGCCGATATTGGCATACGTACTGCTGTACTCAAACAGGTTGTACCATGCCCCGTTGAATATGCGCCCTGCATTGGAAGGTACGGGAACAATGCCCGAATCCACCGCATCCGTAGGTTTGTGGTCGAGAAAATCGCCGCTGCACGAAGACAGGACGAACAACAGCCCGGCCGTAAAAGCCGCTATATTTTTTATTGAAGTATTCATGTGAATAGTGATTTAGAATGAAACATTGATTCCGCCGGAAATGGAGCGCATGGCAGGGTAACGATAGTAAGTCAACCCCGTAATGCCCTGCTCCGGGTCCAATCCCTGATTTTTAGAGAAAGTCAGCAGGTTGTCCGCCTGTACGAAGAGTTGCAGGCTGTTCAGGCTGACCTTCTTTATCAGCGGCTGCGGAAAGTCGTAGGAGAGCGTGATGTTCTTCATCCGCAAATAGGAATTATTAAACAGGTTGCGGGTAGAATTGGAATTCCAGTTGTTGGACACTGTCCTCAAAGCGGGCACGTCCGTATCGCGGTTTTCCGGTGTCCAGCGTTTCAGGATCTCGGTGGACCAGGCGCGTCCGGGATTGCTCCCATTGCTCCACAACATCGTAACGTCACGATCCACAATATACCCGCCTATGCTGTATGCGAAGATGGCCGACAACTCAAAACCCTTGTATGCGAAAGCCGTATTAAAACCGCCGTAAACCTTAGGCAGCGATGACTTGTCCACATAATAATAATCAGCTTGGGCATAATCGTTGGTGGTGGTGCGTCCGGTAATATTTCCTTGCGCATCCTTTACATTCTTATACCACAGCGGATCGCCGTTGGCAGGGTCCACCCCTGCCCATTCGCGCAGATAGAAGTCATACACCGAGCGTCCCACCTTCAAGCGGGTGACTCCCGTCACAGGCATGTCATCGAGCGGAAGTTCGGTCACCACATTCTTGTAGTGCGTGAGGTTAAGCCCCATGCGCCACATGAAGTCACGAGTATGTATAAGCGTGCCTTTAAGATCTATCTCAAAACCGGTGTTTTTCAACGCACCGATGTTCTCGTCCATCGAGGTGTAACCCAAAGAGGTGGCCAAAGGACGGGAATACAGCAGATCCTTGGAGCGTCGCTGGAAGAAATCGAACGAACCGGAGAAGCGGTTGTTGAACAATGAAAAGTCAATGCCGACATTCAGGTTCAGGTTGGTCTCCCATTTCAAGTCGGGCGTTGCGAGACGGTCGGACACCAAAGCGTTCTCACCCGCCTGCGAAACAATGGAGTAGAGTCCGCTGCTGGCATAGTAGGTGCCCAAATTATCATTGCCCTGCGCTCCATAACTGGCTTTCAGGGTCAAGGCAGAAAGCCAGTCGGCGGTATTCTGCATAAACTCTTCACGATCGACACGCCATGAAGCTCCCAGCGACCAGAAGTTTCCCCAACGAGTGTCGGGCGCAAAACGGGATGAACCGTCGCGGCGATAGGAAGCGGAGAAGAAATACTTGTTCCGGTAGTCATACTGCCCACTCACCAGATATCCCAGCAATGAGTAGTCAATGCGATAGCCCGTACCCGCAGTTACAAGTGAGCCGACAGCCAGTTCCGGCATATCCGGCACAGCCATATTGCTGCGGGATGCCTGCAACACGTCATAACGGTATGAGTAGGCCTCCTGCCCGGCAAGAACGTTGAAATGATGCTCACCGAGGGTCTTATCGTACGTCACAATGTTGTTCCAAGTCCAAGAGAAGGTACGGGTATAGCTGCGGCTTGCTCCGCCCCCCGTATTGACGGCAGGGCCTATCTTGGGATTGGTATAATCCAGTGTATTATAGTCTGTCAGGTCGAAGTTGAAGCTGGTCTTGAACTTCAGCCCCTCCACCGGAGTCACTTCAAGGAAAGTACGTCCCGAAAACTCATCCCGCATACGCTCGGATTTGTCATTGGGCAGGGTAGCCGGCAAATTCCAGTTGGCCATAGAGCCGGAAGGACGGTAGGACCCGAAATCATAAATGCGGTGTCCCTCCGAGTCCAGTTTGTACGTGCCGTCAACATTCATCTCGTACATCGGATAGAAGTCGGCCATCAGGCGTCCGGCATTAATCACATTGCTGGTCTTGGTATCGGACGAAACCGGATAGTTCTGCACAGAGTGGGCATAGCTCATATTCACGCCGCCACGCAGCCAACGGGTTATTTCACTGGAAATGTTGGAGCGCAGGTTGAAACGTTGGTAACCGGACTCAAGCGCAATGCCTTTGTCGTCCAGATAGCCGGCCGAGAAATAGTACTGGTTGGTCTTTCCGCCTCCGGAGACATTCACCCCAATTTCCGTACGCAGGGCCTGTTGTTCCATTTCTTTCTGCCAGTCCACATTCCAAAGCGGAACAGCTCCGTCAACCAGTTTGCCGTCTGTGCCCACCGGCTGCGGATAGCCGGCTCCGTAAGGATTTGGGCCGCCACCCATCAGCTTGCCCACCAAATCTTTTGAAGCCTGCGCTGCGGCTGTCTGCGGAGTATATTTGTCCGTATTCAAAGCATACTGATTGCGCAGCGCCTCCCAGTAGAGCTCAAAATACTGGTCAGTGCCAATGCGGTCGTAATCGCGTATGGCGCGGTTGGAGCCTCCGAAACTGGCTTTGATGCTGACCGTAGTTTTCGAATCGGTCTGTCCCTGCTTAGTGGTTATGATAATCACCCCATTCGCCCCGCGGGAGCCGTAAAGAGCAGCCGAAGCAGCATCCTTCAAAACCGTCAATGAAGCGATGTCTTCCGGATTAATGGAGTTGATGCTGCCGTCGAAAGGCACACCGTCCACCACATAAAGCGGAGCGCTCGAAGCATTGATAGAACCGATGCCGCGGATGCGTATCTCCGCATCCGTACCCGGCTGGCCGCTGGGCGCACTGGCCTGAAGGCCGGACACCGTACCTTCGAGTGCCCGCGACACGTTGGACACTTGCATCTTGGCGATTTCGCTTCCTTTTACGGTGGAAGCCGCCCCTGTGAAACTATACTTCTTGGCAGTGGCATAGGCCACCACCATTACTTCATCCAGTTGCTCACTGTCCGGGAGCAGTTCAGCATCGACAACCGAACGCCCGTTTACTTTCTGTTCTGTGGTTTTCAAACCGATAAAGCTAAAGACCAATGTAGCGTCTGCCGGCACTGTAAGGGTATATCTCCCGTCAACATCGGTCACTGTCCCGTTGTGGGTTCCCTTCACCAGCACCGACGCTCCCGGCAGAGGCTCGCCTTCCGACATCACAACGCCCGAAACCCGAATATCACCGGTTGCTGCGGCACGCAGCGCTACCACGAAGAGTATAAACAGTGAAGTCAGGAAAAAACGCAGTTTATTATTCATTCTATTAAAGTTTGGTTAGGCTTCATTAACAGAAAAAAAAGAAACTTTGTTCAAATCCTCCATGAACTTTTTCGAATCTTCCGTAAAATCTTCGCAGGAGAGTGCAGTTTGTGTCCGGGCGGAAAAAAAGAATCCCGGCAGCTATTCACACGTGCCGGGAGATGATGTAGAGCCGGTGGAGTCCTACCACACCAGTTGGGGCAGATAACTGCTCAGGCAGTTGCGCAAGGTGCTCAGTGTTATCGGTTTCACCAGCACCTCCGAAGCGCCGGCATTCATGGCATTCTCACGATCGGAAGAGAATGCATAGGCTGTCTGCATGATAATGGGCAAAGTTCCGCCTTCCCGACGAATGCGTTGGGTGGCATCCAAACCGTTCATGACAGGCATCTTGATGTCCATTAATATCGCATCCGCCTTGTCCCGGTTTTCGAGAAATAAAGAGACAATCTCCTCACCGTTCCTTGCCCACTGTACCTCACATTTCTTCCCTATAATAGCTTTTATCAGCTTGAAATTGCTATCATCATCTTCCGCAACAAGGATGAGTGGACGGTAATCTACCGATTGGTTTTCGATTTCCATGGCTAATATGACTGTTTGTTCAGGGCAAAGATATAAAAAATAATATATTTGCATTATCTTTGCAACTTATTTTTAAAAATGACATAATGATTTCTATTGACGGACTCGCCGTAGAATTTGGCGGCACCACCTTGTTTAGTGATATATCTTTCGTTATCAACGAAAAAGACCGCATTGCCCTCATGGGAAAAAACGGAGCAGGCAAAAGCACCTTGTTAAAGATTCTTGCCGGAGTGCGGCAACCCACCAGGGGGAAAATCTCAGCGCCCAAAGACTGTGTTATCGCCTACCTGCCCCAGCACCTGATGACAGAAGACGGACGTACCGTCTTTCAGGAAACGGCACAGGCCTTTGCCCACCTGCACGAAATGGAAGCCGAAATAGACCGCATGAACAAAGAGCTGGAAACCCGCACCGACTATGAAAGCGACAGCTACATGGAACTCATCGAACAGGTGTCCGCCCTGAGCGAGAAATTCTATGCCATCGACGCTACCAACTACGAAGAAGATGTGGAAAAGGCATTGCTTGGCCTTGGGTTTACCAGAGAGGACTTCGACCGCCAGACAAGCGACTTCAGCGGTGGCTGGCGCATGCGCATCGAACTTGCCAAACTGCTGCTGCAGAAACCGGATGTGCTTTTGCTGGACGAGCCCACCAATCATCTGGACATCGAGTCCATCCAATGGCTGGAAGACTTCCTCATCAATAACGGAAAGGCGGTCATCGTCATCAGCCACGACCGCAAGTTCGTGGACAACATCACCACCCGCACCATCGAGGTGACAATGGGACGCATTTACGACTATAAAGTGAACTACTCGAAATATCTGGAACTCCGTAAAGAACGTCGCGAACAGCAACAAAAAGCATACGACGAACAACAGAAGTTCATTGCCGAGACCAAAGAATTCATCGAACGCTTCAAAGGAACCTACTCCAAAACCCTGCAAGTGCAAAGCCGCGTCAAGATGCTGGAAAAGCTGGTGCTTCTGGAAGTGGACGAAGAGGACACATCGGCATTGCGGCTCAAGTTCCCACCCTCTCCGCGTTCCGGCAATTATCCGGTCATCATGGAGAACGTAGGAAAGACCTATGGCGACCACATCGTATTCAAGAACGCCAACCTCACCATAGAGCGAGGCGATAAAGTAGCTTTTGTGGGCAAGAACGGCGAAGGTAAGTCCACACTGGTGAAATGCATCATGGGAGAGATAGAACACGAAGGAACCCTTACTATCGGCCACAACGTGCAGATAGGCTATTTCGCCCAGAATCAGGCATCCTTGCTGGATGAGAACCTGACGGTCTTTCAAACCATCGACGATGTTGCCAAAGGGGAAATCCGCAATAAGATACGCGACTTATTAGGCGCTTTCATGTTTGGCGGACCGGAAGAGTCCATGAAAAAAGTCAAAGTCCTGTCGGGCGGCGAACGTACGCGACTGGCCATGATTAAGCTGCTGCTGGAACCGGTGAACCTGCTGATACTGGATGAGCCTACCAACCATTTGGACATGAAGACCAAAGACATCCTGAAACAGGCCCTTATGGACTTCGACGGGACACTGATACTCGTGAGCCACGATCGTGACTTCCTGGACGGACTGGTCAGCAAGGTTTATGAGTTTGGCAACAAACGGGTAACCGAACATCTGAGCGGCATCTATGAGTTTCTCGAAAAGAAAAAAATGGACTCGCTCCGCGAACTGGAACGGTAAACTTTCATTAACTAACTTCCTGCAACAATACATTGTTCTTATTGTTTCATTCTCATAAATCATTAATTATGAATTAGAATGAAACAATATGACGCTATAATCATAGGGTTCGGCAAAGGCGGGAAACTGCTGGCTGCCGAACTTGCCAACCGCAACTGGAAAGTGGCAATCATTGAACGTTCCTCACAAATGTATGGAGGAACATGTGTAAACGCAGGGTGTATTCCCACTAAAACGCTGATTCACGAATCGGAACAAGCCGAATGGCTCTACCGGGACAACTACGACAGCCAAGCCAAATTCTACACATCCGCCGTAAGCCGGAAAAACAAGCTCGTATCATTCCTGCGGGACAAGAACCACGAGCATCTGAAAAGCTACCCCAACATCACGCTGTACGACGGTGAGGCATCCTTTATGTCCAACGACACCGTAAAGGTTGCCCATGACAAAAAGGAAATCCTGCTTCAAGGGAAAGAGATCTTCATCAATACAGGCTCCACCCCCATCCTGCCCGATGTGGAAGGACTGAATGAAAGCAAGCATGCCTTCACCAGTGAAACGCTGCTCCGGCAAAGCGTACTACCCAAGCACCTGCTCATTCTTGGCGCCGGAACCATCGGAATGGAGTTTGCCACCATGTATGCCGGTTTTGGAAGCAAAGTCACTTTATTGGAATCCGGCAACCGCTTTATGCCCAAGTCGGACCGGGACATAGCCGAATCCATGCTGGAAGCCCTCAAAAGAAAAGGCATTGAGGTACGGCTGAATGTCCATGCACTATCCATGTACGACACTGCCAACGGCATGACCCTGACCTATACGGACAATTCCGACGGCACTCCCTACTTCCTGGAAGGGGATGCCCTGCTGCTTGCCACAGGGCGCAGAGCAATGACCGACGGCCTCAACCTTCACGCAGCCGGCGTACAGACCGACGCCCAGGGGGCTATCGTCGTCAACGGACATCTGCAAACCACCTCTCCGCATATATGGGCAATGGGAGACGTCAGAGGAGGCGCCATGTATGACTATTTGTCCATTGATGACTTCCGCATCATCACCAACCATTTATTCGGCAATAAAAAACGGAATATGGACGACAGGCTTCCGGTGCCTTACGTCATCTTTACGGACCCTCCCTTGGCACACATCGGCACCACCGAAGAGGAAGCCGTAAAGCGCGGTTACTCGATCCAAGTGTCCCGGCTCCCGGCTGCCGCCATTCCGCGTGCCCGCACCCTGCAACACATAGACGGCATGCTGAAAGTTATTGTCAATGCACATACGGGCCGCATCATGGGATGCACCCTGTTTTGCGTCGATGCGCCCGAAGTCATCAACCTGGTGGCATTAGCCATGAAAAACGACCTGCATTACAGTGTCCTGCGCGATTTCATCTTCACACACCCCAGCATGAGCGAAGGATTAAATGATTTATTCAAGGCTTTTTAGCATCTTGTTCTTGGCAGTTAAATGATTAACCTCTATCTTTGCAACCGGTCAAAGACAGAGAGGAATGAAAACGAAAAGGTACATTGCATATTTCCTGTTCTTCATCAGCATGATTATGCTGACAGTGCCTGTCATTCCCCATCATCATCATGAAGACGGCATGATCTGTATGAAAAACGACCTGCCGTCCGACGGGTGTTGCCACCATCAAGACGCTTGCAACGAACATTGCTGCTGCGATACAGGCTGCATGACCACCCATTTCTTCCAACAGACCCCCAATCCGAACAACAGCGACATACAGCCCTGCTTCGTATGGGTAACCACCCTATTTGTGGAACCTCTTCTCAAACTCCCGACCCTGCCCGACGAAACAGGCATAAGGCAAGAGTTTATCTACTTGGAATCTCTGCATGGCACGTTCATCACACGTGCCACCGGACTTCGCGCGCCCCCTTCCGTTCTTGCTTAACCCACATTGCCGAAAGGAACTCCTTTCCCGGCAGGAGAATATATGCAACTTGGTTGCACGCCACATTCTCTAATTTTGTATTCCAATAACAAGTAAGAATAAAAACAACTATCATGAAGAAATTTATATTCATGGGGGTCATAGGATTGTTCCTGTTGGGCTCCTGCAATAGTAAGTCCGGTGAAGGACACAACCACGAAACGGAAGAACACGCCCATGCGGGACATGATCACGAAGGTCATGACCATGAGAGCGAAAACCATGAGCACGAAGGAGCCGGCCACGAGCACGAGCATGCTGCGGAAGCTGCCGCCGGCCATAGCGACGAAATCATATTGCCTCCGGCTAAGGCGCAGGCCGCCGGCGTGGAGACGAGCATCATCGAGCCGGGTACTTTCAATCAGGTGATTAAGACCAGCGGCCGGGTTATGGCTGCACAAGGCGACGAGAGTGTTGCCGTAGCCACTGTGGCCGGTGTCGTTTCTTTCCATGGAAAAGTAATAGAGGGCATGAGCATCAGCAAAGGCACTCCCCTCGTAGTGCTTTCGTCCAAGAATATGGCAGACGGAGATCCCGTACAAAGAGCGCGGATTGCCTACGAAACAGCCAAGAAGGAATACGAACGGATGAAAGAACTGCTTCCCAACAAAATCGTTTCGGAAAAAGACTTCGCCCAAGCCCGGCAGACCTATGAGAATGCCCGCATCAGCTATGAAGCCGTTGCCCAAAACCATTCGGCACAGGGTCAGGCCATCCCCTCTCCTATCAGTGGATACGTAAAAAGCCTCTTAGTGAAGGAGGGTGACTATGTCACAGTGGGCCAACCGCTTGTAAGCGTAACCCAAAACCGCAAATTATTCCTGCGTGCCGATGTTTCGGAAAAATATTATCCTTATCTCCGCACAATCGGCTCTGCCAACTTCTGCACTCCTTATAACAATAAGGTATATACGCTAAAGGAACTGAACGGACGCCTGCTTTCTTATGGGAAAGCATCGGGCGAAAACAGCTACTACGTGCCCGTCACCTTTGAATTTGACAATAAAGGAGATATCATCCCCGGTTCTTTTGTAGAAATATTCCTGCTCTCCTCCCCCATGGAGAATGTTATTTCACTTCCCCACACAGCCTTGACCGAAGAACAAGGCAGCTTCTTCGTCTATCTGCAAATAGATGAAGAAGGATACAAAAAACAACCCGTCACTCTCGGAGCCGACAACGGCGAAAAGGTGCAAATCCTTTCGGGCGTCAAAGCCGGTGACAAGGTAGTGACCCAAGGCGCATACCAAGTCAAACTTGCCGGCGCCACCAATGCAATTCCGGCACACAGCCACGAACACTAATAATAATTATGAGTTTTGAATTATGTTGAACAAGATTATACATTTCTCCCTTCAGAACCGAATATTGGTGCTGGTGGCATCCGTATTGCTACTGATTGGCGGTACATATACTGCAATGCATACGGAAGTGGATGTGTTCCCCGACCTGAATGCCCCGACCGTAGTTATCATGACCGAAGCCAACGGTATGGCAGCCGAAGAAGTGGAACAGTTGGTCACCTTCCCGGTGGAGACTGCCGTAAACGGTGCGACAGGAGTACGCCGCGTACGCTCTTCCTCTACAAACGGGTTTTCCGTCGTATGGGTTGAATTTGACTGGGAAACGGACGTTTATCTGGCACGCCAGATTGTCAGCGAGAAACTGGCTGTCGTCAGCGAATCGCTCCCCTCTAATGTGGGCAAGCCTACCCTCGGACCGCAATCGTCTATCTTAGGCGAGATGCTGATTGTGGGGCTGACTGCGGACTCTACTTCCATGCTCGACCTGCGCACCATAGCAGACTGGACAATCCGTCCGCGCCTCCTTTCTACCGGCGGTGTGGCGCAAGTGGCCGTACTGGGTGGCGATATTAAAGAATACCAGATACAACTCGATCCGGAACGGATGCGTCATTACGGCGTGACTCTCACAGAAGTGATGAACGCTACGCGCGAAATGAACCTGAATGCCAATGGCGGCGTGCTTTATGAATACGGAAACGAATACATCGTACGCGGAGTGATCTCCACCGACCGGGTGGAACAACTTGCCAAAACAACAGTCAAGCTGCAAGGCGGTGACACCTCATCCGCTTCCCCGGCCTCAATGCCCGACGTTCCCGTCCTGCTGGAAGACATTGCAGACGTACGCATCGGAGCCAAACTGCCGAAACTGGGCACAGCTTCCGAACGCGGGAAACCTGCCGTACTGCTGACCGTAACCAAACAGCCGGCCACAAGTACCCTTGAGCTGACCGACAAGTTGGAAACCTCCCTGAAAGACCTGCAGAAGAACCTGCCGCCTGACGTAAAAGTCAGCACCGACATCTTCAGGCAAAGCCGCTTCATTGAAAGTTCCATCGGCAACGTGCAGAAGTCATTGTTCGAAGGAGGTATCTTCGTCGTCATCGTCCTGTTCCTGTTCCTCGCCAACGTGCGGACCACTGTCATCTCATTGGTCACACTTCCCCTGTCACTGATAGCCTCACTGCTGGCATTACACTACATGGGCTTCACAATCAACACAATGAGCCTCGGAGGTATGGCCATCGCCATCGGCTCGCTGGTAGATGATGCCATCGTAGATGTGGAGAACGTGTACAAACGATTGCGGGAGAACCGTATGAAACCGCAGGAAGAGCGTCGGCCCATACTGGAAGTTGTATTCAACGCCTCTAAAGAAGTGCGTATGCCCATACTGAATTCCACACTCATCATCGTGGTAAGTTTCGTTCCGCTGTTTTTCCTCAGCGGCATGGAGGGCAGGATGCTCGTACCGCTGGGCATCGCCTTCATCGTGGCACTGGCAGCTTCCACCGTCGTAGCCTTGACGGTGACGCCTGTACTGTGCTCCTACCTGCTGGGCAAGGAAAAGATAAAAGATGAAAAACGCTCCACCGGAGACTCACCCGTAGCACGTAAAATGAAAGAGTGGTATGGCGCAGCGCTAACCTTCGTATTGGGACATAAAAAGAGCGTATTGGGCGGAACTATCGGCCTGTTTGTGATAGCACTCGCCTGCTTCTTCACACTGGGACGCTCCTTCCTGCCGCCATTCAACGAAGGCTCCTTCACGATCAACATATCATCCCTGCCGGGCATCTCATTGGAAGAAAGCGACAAGATAGGCCATCGCGCCGAAGAATTGCTTCTTACCATCCCCGAAATCCAGACCGTAGCCCGCAAGACAGGGCGTGCCGAACTGGACGAACATGCTTTAGGCGTCAACGTTTCGGAGATCGAAGCCCCGTTTGAGTTGAAAGACCGCTCGCGCAGCGAACTGGTGGCCGACGTACGTGAAAAACTGGGTACGATTGTCGGTGCTAACGTGGAAATCGGCCAGCCTATCAGCCACCGCATCGATGCCATGCTGTCCGGAACGAAAGCAAACATAGCCATCAAGCTGTTCGGTGACGATTTGAACCGCATGTTCTCCTTGGGCAATGAAATAAAAAACAGCATTCAGGACATCCCCGGCATTGCCGATTTGAATGTAGAGCAGCAGATTGAACGCCCGCAGCTCATCATCTCGCCCAAGCGGGAAGTACTTGCCAAATACGGCATCTCATTGCCGGAGTTTTCGGAGTTCGTCAATGTGTGCCTTGCAGGCGAATCCGTATCCCAAGTGTACGAGAAAGGAAAGAGCTTCGACCTCACCGTACGCGTCAAGGATGACTTGAGGGATGAGATGGAAAAGATACGCAACTTAATGATTGATACCGGCAACGGACAAAAAATACCGTTGAACTACGTAGCGGACATACGTTCGGCAATGGGCCCGAATACAATCAGCCGCGAAAACGTAAAACGTAAAATCGTGATCTCCGCCAACGTTGCCGACCGCGACCTGCGTAGTGTGGTGAACGATATACAAGAGCGCGTAGACAAACAAATCAAACTGCCCGAAGGCTACCACATCGAATACGGCGGCCAGTTTGAAAGCGAACAGGCTGCAAGCCGCACACTGGCATTGACGTCATTCATGTCTGTCGTTGTGATATTCTTGCTGCTGTATCACGAGTTCCGCAGTGTCAAGGAAAGTGCAATCATCCTTATCAACCTGCCTTTGGCACTGATTGGCGGCGTGTTTGCCCTGCTCATCACCACAGGGGAAATCAGCATTCCTGCCATCATCGGTTTCATCTCCTTGTTCGGCATCGCCACCCGAAACGGCATGTTGCTGATCAGCCATTACAACCACTTGCAAAAGGAAGAGGGCTACGGAGTGTACGACAGTGTGATACGCGGTTCGTTGGATCGCTTGAATCCTATTCTGATGACAGCCCTGTCCAGTGCACTGGCACTGATCCCGCTGGCACTCAGCGGCGACCTTCCCGGCAATGAAATACAAAGCCCTATGGCGAAAGTTATTTTGGGAGGACTGCTTACCTCTACCTTCCTGAATGGCTTCATCATTCCGATTGTCTATCTGATGATGCATGGGAAGAAGAAAGTGACAAACGAATAAATGACTTAAAAACAGAACGTATGAAACAAATATTTATACTCACCGCCGCCCTCCTCACCTGTATGGGGATGAGGGCGCAGGATACGGGCATCGACTCCGTACTTCGCCAGATAGAGGCGAACAACAAGGAGCTGCAGGCCAACGCACAACTTATCTCTTCGCAGAAGTTAGAGAATAAGGCAGAGAACAACCTGCCCGATCCCACCCTTTCGTATGCCCATCTCTGGGACTCCAAAAACAGTGATGAGACCGTAGGAGAAATGGTTGTTTCCCAAAGCTTCGATTTTCCGACCCTATACGTAACAAGGGGAAAGATGAACCGCCTGAAAACCGGAGCTTTAGATGCACAGGCGGCAACCATGCGTCAGCAGATATTACTGCAAGCCAAAGAAGTATGTCTGGACATCATCATGTTGCAACAACAGCAGGAATTGCTCAATGCCCGGCTGAAGAATGCAGAGGAACTGGCCGCTATGTATGCCCAAAGACTGTCCAACGGGGATGCCAATGCTCTGGAGACCAATAAAATAAACTTGGAACTGCTGAATGTACGCACCGAATCGCGTATGAACAGTACAGCATTGAACAACAAAATCAAAGAACTGCTGGTGCTTAACGGGAACCAGCCGCTTACTCCCGGCAACAACTTGTCCGAAAATCCGGCAATACCCACAGCCCAAGCCCTCGGCCTGACGGACTATCCCATAGTTCCACTGCCTGCCGATTTCTATCAGGTATGTAATGAGCAACTGGCAGCCGACCCTTCCTTGCAATCGTTCGACAATGAGAGTGCCGCCGCCCGCAAGTTCATTTCGGCAAGCAAACAAGGCTGGCTGCCGAAACTGGAATTGGGCTACCGCCGCAATACCGAATCAGGACATCCGCTGAACGGTGTTGTAGTAGGTTTCTCCTTCCCTCTCTTTGCCAATAAAGGAAAGGTAAAGATTGCCAAAGCACAAGCCATGAACATCGATTTCCAAAAAGACAATGCAAAAGTAAAAGCAAGTTCCGAGTTGTGGCAGCTCTACGAAGAAGCCCGCAACCTGAATGTATCTATGCAGGAATACAAAGAGACCTTCCAAGACCAGCAGGACCTGACTTTGCTGAAGCAAGCTCTTGCAGGCGGACAAATCAGCATGATAGAGTACTTCGTTGAAGTGTCGGTGGTTTATCAAAGCAAAACAAACCTTTTGCAACTGGAGAACCAATACCAGAAGGCAATGGCCCGGATATACAAAAATGAACTTTGACCGTAATGAAGGGAGGCGCGATCAGAATCAATCACTAATCCCCCTCACCTTCTCCGGCAAATAACCGCTGCGAATACGCCATTCCTGCGGATAAAGATTGTTGGCGCGGTTGCCGATATTCTTAACAAAGCCGAGAGGTATATCCTTATATGTGAGTAAAACCACACCGCGAGGGGCTGCATCCGAAAGGGTGACAGCCTCTTTCCGTAAATATGCAATGGCCTGTCCGTAGGAGATTTCTTCGCGAGGGAAAGCATCCGGCCCCAATATCCGGCTCATCGCCAACGCATGATTGGGAATCCAGTCTTTTCCTTTTTGCTCGGCTATCCCTACCCCTGCCTGCACGATGCGCAATGACGACTGCAATGCCGACAATTCAGGAAGATAGCATTTAGGGAAAGCACTGACACTGCCGTCGCTCTGAATAAACTCATACTCATCCAAAGCCGGAATCCAATTCCGGAATACAGATAACTGCTCTTTCGAAAGTCCCGGAGTTTTCATCCCTTTTCCCTGAGATTTCCTACCCTTTCCCTTGGCGTTTTCCCCCCTCACTCCCGGAGTTACGGAAACTTTTCCCCGGACAGACAAGCGCTCATCCCAAGCCTTACGGCTACTCATACCCGGTTTTCGGAGAACAGCCATAAAGAAGCCTTCGCCTTTCGTCTTATAAGGTAAAAAGCGGTAGACGGGAAAATGTTCTCCCGGCAACAGGTTGCCCGTTATGTTCCAATCTTCTGCAACATCAAGCGGAAGCACCTCTGCACCAAACTCATCCCTTATCCAACGGATATTTTCTTCATTTTCCTTCGTATTATAGGTACAAGTACTATATATCAGGATGCCACCCGGCTTGAGGCAAGGCCAGATGTCCGAAATAATTCTTCGCTGACGACGCCAGCAAACTTCTACATTCTCCAAACTCCATTCGCTTACCGCCACAGGGTCTTTACGGAACATCCCTTCACCGGAGCAGGGCACGTCCGTCAATATTATGTCAAAGAGATCTTTCAACGGCGTAAAGTCCGACGGATCGTTATTGGTGACCACAACACCGGTGTGCCCCCATTTTGCCAAGTTCTCGGAAAGTATTTGAGAACGGTTACGAATGACTTCATTGGCTATCAGCAAACTGTTTTCGGGAAGAATGCTGCGGACATGCGTCGACTTACCACCCGGAGCTGCGCAAAGGTCAAGCATTACCGCCGGCTCCTCACCCCAATGTTGCCTCAAGACCTGCTCCACAAACATGGACGAAGCTTCCTGCACATAATAGCAACCCGCATGAAACAAAGGATCGAAAGTAAACGTCAGGCGTTCTTTAAGATAAAAACCGGAAGCACACCAGGGAACTTCATCCTCCCCAAGCTGAAAAGCAAACGGCTTCAACGGATTCAACCGGATGCTGACAGGTTGCTCCGACTCCAAAGCCGCCGTCAATCTCATATAATCCTCATCTCCCAAAAGATTGCGGGTATAGTCTGTAAATAAAACAGGTAATTCCATGTGTGCGCTATTTTAAGTACGCAAAGATAACATAAATATTCGGCGGCCGATAGTAGCTATTTTAAAAAAAATATCGTCTCTTTGCAACTTTCTAAATGATTGGGCACGTCTAACACACAAAGAAATTAATAAAATAAAAAATAGCATGATTATGAAACGTATCATTTTTGCATTAATGACAGCCATAATGCTCTGTACATTGGCACAGGGAAAGAACAGAACTGTAACAGAAAATGACAGCTTGGGAAACCCAAAAAGAGTTATAGAACTGAAAGATACCATGATTAACGGAAAGTCCGTAACGGACACACTCAGCATCATGACTTATGAAAACAGTACCCATCGTCATACCGAAAGCGATAATGATTATAAAAGCCGCAATGACGCTTATGACTTCGGCTGGAATATCGGACATAACACCCGGGAAGCAATCATCGCCATCGTAGCCATTGTTTCCGTCTTCGGCTTACCGCTGGTTGTCGTATTCATCGTCTTTTTCTTCCGCTATAAGAACCGGAAAGCCAAATACCGTTTGGTAGAACAGGCTTTGGCCAGCGGACAACCGCTGCCGGAACACCTGTTTAAAGACACCGAATCAATAGATACCCGCAGCAAAGGAATCAAAAATGTGTTTGCCGGTATCGGACTGTTCATCTTCCTTTGGGCCATTACCGGCGAATTCGGACTGGGCTGCATCGGACTGCTCATTATGTTCACAGGATTCGGACAAGTCGTCATCTACTATACGCAACAGCACAAAGCCCCCCAAAGCAACGGGCAACCCGATAATACAAAAACAGGCTTTCCGGAAAAGAATGAAGAAAAATGAGCCAGCTCAATGATATATCGTTAGTTGCACAGGTCGTGGTGTTTCACAACACCAGGGCCTTCGACCGGTTAGTAAGAAAGTACCAGTCACCCGTACGGAGGTTCTTCCTGCATCTGACCTGTGGCGACAGCGAATTGAGCGATGACCTTTCACAAGACACATTCATCAAGGCATATACCAACCTGGCCTCATTCAAGAACTTATCCAGTTTCTCCACATGGCTCTACCGTATTGCCTATAATGTTTTTTATGACTATCTTCGTGCCCGTAAAGAGATGGACAGCCTGGAGACACGTCAAGTAGACGCTCAATGCTGTACGCAACAAAACGACATAGGTCAACGCATGGATATCTACCGCGCGCTGAGTATGCTGAAAGATATGGAACGAACCTGCATCACTCTTTTTTATATGGAAGATCAAAGCATTGAAAAGATTGCAGGCATTACCGGCTGCCCCGCAGGAACAGTAAAAAGCCATCTGTCGCGGGCCAAAGATAAAATGGCTGCCTACTTAAAACAAAATGGTTATGACAGAAAACGATGATAAACTCTTAACTGCTTTCTTTGCCGGAAACCGGCAGGAAATACCGGACAATGGCTTCACCCGCCGCGTGATGCGCCATTTACCCGACCGTACCCACCGGATTTCACAAGTATGGGTAACATTCTGCTTCACGCTGGCATTAGTGCTGTTCTTCGCCTTCGACGGTTTGCAACAAGTGCTGGGTACGCTTCGTGAGACATTCACCACCGCTGCCCAAAGCGGAATGACCGAACTTGATCCCAAATCCTTACTGGTAGCAGGGATAGTGCTGCTTTACCTGCTCTACCGCAAGATATGTTCACTGGCTTAGATGGATTCGGCAACCTGAAACAGAAAAAATCCCCATAGGATAAACAAACTTCCTCATAGGATAAACAGATTTCCTCATAGGACAATACAATCCGCCCTTACCTTACCTCTCCATTGGCAAGGTAAGGGCTAATTTTTTATAAACGAATGAACATATCTCAACGATATATTGTATATTTGCCAACTCATAAAACTAAATAACCTTACAAAGTTTTGAGACGGATTATATTCATTATATTATTTGCATCTTTCATTGGAAGCGCCCGGGCGCACACTACCAGCGACTCTCTTGTTATGAACTACATGCGGGAAATGGGAATACCGCTGACTTACAACAATAAAGTTGAATTACTAATGACCGGTCGTGAAAAGTTCACCGACTTATTCGAAGCCATTCGCCATGCCCGGCATCATATTCATTTGGAATATTTCAACTTCCGCAACGACTCCATCGCCAACTCCCTTTTCGACTTATTGGCAGAAAAAGTGAAAGAAGGCGTGGAAGTACGTGCCATGTTCGATGCATTCGGCAACTGGTCCAATAACCAACCGCTAAAAAAACATCATCTGCAAGCAATAAAGGCACGTGGCATCGAAATTGTCAAGTTCGACCCTATCACTTTTCCCTATATCAACCATGCCATGCATCGCGACCACCGTAAAATCGTCGTGATCGATGGAAAGACAGGCTATACAGGCGGGATGAACATTGCCGACTATTACATCAACGGTTTACCCAAAATCGGCAAATGGCACGATATACACATGCATATAGAAGGGGACGCCGTACGCTATCTGCAAGGCATCTTCCTGACTATGTGGAACCGGGAGACCGGACAACACATCGGCGGTCCGGCATACTTCCCCAACCTGCCCCAATTTCCGGACAGCATAGCCGAAGAGATTTCAATAGTGGACCGCACCCCGCGAGAAACACCCCGTTCCATCAGCCATGCCTACGCCGTTTCAATCGAAGCCGCCCAAAAAAACATCCAGATAGTGAACCCTTACTTCGTACCGACAAAATCCATTCGTAAAGCCATCAAAAAAGCATTAAAGAAAGGTACGGAAGTGGAAATAATGATACCGGCAGTATCGGATATCCCCTTTACGCCTGAAGCTTCCTTCTACATTGCACACAAGCTGATGAAACGGGGAGCTAAAGTCTACTTGTTCAAAGACGGTTTCCACCACTCCAAAATAATGATGGTGGACAGCACTTTCTGTACAGTAGGTACGGCCAACCTTAACAGCCGCAGCTTACGCTACGACTATGAAACAAACGCTTTCATTTTTGACCCGGCAACCACCAATCAACTGAACAGCATGTTTGAAAAGGATAAGCAAAACAGCACTTTGCTCACTCCCGAAGTATGGAAGAAACGTTCCGGCTGGAAGAAATTCGTCGGCTGGGTGGGAAACCTGCTGACTCCTTTCCTGTAAATCGTTCCCTTTAATTTTTGATTCTTATTTTTTTATTCTCCCAAGAACTTTAGCTACCTTTGGCGAGGCTTTTAACAAGTAAACCATGAAACAATATTTAGACTTGCTCAACCGCGTGTTGACTGAAGGCATAGAAAAAAGCGACCGCACCGGAACCGGTACAATCAGTGTATTCGGACATCAGATGCGCTTCAATATGGACGAGGGATTCCCTTGCCTGACAACTAAGAAACTTCATTTGAAATCCATCATTCATGAACTGTTATGGTTCCTGAAGGGCGATACAAATGTGAAATACCTGCAAGAAAATGGTGTGCGCATCTGGAATGAATGGGCAGACGAAAACGGAGATTTGGGACATATCTACGGCTATCAATGGCGTTCATGGCCCGATTACAAAGGCGGAACAATCGACCAGATCAGTGAAGCGATAGAAACGATCAAACACAACCCCGATTCACGCCGCATCATAGTCAGCGCCTGGAATGTCGGCGATCTGGACAACATGAACCTGCCTCCTTGCCACGCATTCTTTCAGTTTTACGTAGCCAACGGCCGGCTCAGCCTGCAACTTTACCAGCGGAGTGCGGACATCTTCCTGGGAGTGCCTTTCAACATCGCATCATACGCATTGCTTCTACAAATGGTAGCACAAGTCACCGGACTGAAGGCAGGAGATTTCGTACATACTCTGGGAGATGCGCATATATACCTGAACCATCTGGCACAAGTGAAACTCCAATTGAGTCGTGAACC
The DNA here is from genome assembly GCF_025146565.1 of Bacteroides eggerthii. Lineage (NCBI taxonomy): Bacteria > Pseudomonadati > Bacteroidota > Bacteroidia > Bacteroidales > Bacteroidaceae > Bacteroides > Bacteroides eggerthii. The sequence continues at coordinate 4,022,093 of NZ_CP102258.1, forward strand.
GAAGGCATTACCGCAGATGAAAATAAACCCGGACGTGAAGAATATCTTCGACTTCAAATTTGAAGATTTTGAATTAATCAATTATGATCCGCACCCGCACATCGCCGGAAAAGTTGCGGTATAAAAGAAAGAGAAAATCTCATCCTATAAGAACCATTTGAACCCTGTACAGACATGATCAGCATTATTGCCGCAGTAGACCGCCACATGGGCATCGGTTACGAAAACAAATTATTGTTCTGGCTTCCCAATGACCTGAAACGCTTTAAAGCGCTTACTACCGGAAATACAATCATCATGGGACGGAAAACCTTTGAGTCACTGCCCAAAGGCGCTTTACCCAACCGTCGCAACATAGTCTTGTCTACCCGCCCCGATACCCAATGCCCGGGTGCAGAAGTATTCCCCTCTCTTGAGGAAGCCTTGAAAAACTGTGCACAGGACGAACAAGTCTACATTATAGGCGGAGCCAGCGTATATCACCAAGCCCTCCCTTTGGCAGACGCACTTTGCCTTACCGAAATAGATGCTGAAGCTCCCCATGCAGATGCATACTTTCCGGAAGTAGATCTTAAAATATGGCAAGAAAAAAGCAGGGACTCCCATCCGATAGACGAGAAACATCCCTGCGCTTATGCTTTTGTCGATTATATCCGCCGATAGGATTTACTCCTCTTCATCTTCTACTACTATCGGCATCTGACGCTTAATCGCTTCGTGGAAAGAGATTAACGTTTCCGTACGCGACAAGCCCAACGGTTGCAGCTTATCGTGAATAATACTCAGTAAATGGTGATTGTTCCGGGCATACAACTTAATGAACATATCATACTTACCTGTCGTAAAGTGACACTCCACAATTTCAGGAATAGCCTCCAACGCTTTTGTCACAGCATCAAAAGTAGCGGGATCTTTTAAATAAATTCCGATATATGCACAGGTCTCATATCCTATCTTCTCCGGATCTATAACATATTCCGATCCTTTCAATATCCCCAGATTAGTGAGTTTCTGAATACGTTGATGAATAGCTGCTCCAGATACATTACAAGCTCTGGCCACTTCAAGGAAAGGAATACGTGCATTATCGGCAATCAACTGCAGTATTTGCTCGTCTAAAGTATCCAATTGATGATGTCCCATTTCTATTTTCAATAATTAATTTTATAAATGATTTCCCGCATTTTACTACGGCAAGGTGCAAAGTTAGCCATTTTTTCTCCAATAAAAATACGAATTATAACTTTTCTTGCTAAAAAGAGAATAATCGCACATTCGGGAAATACCGGGACTATTATGTAACATGGACAAAAAAAGATGTAACATACTTTTGGAGCAGATTGACGGAAAATGAATTCCTTTGTAACAGAAAACACGAAATCATGAAAAACATAATTAAATTATCTGCAAATATGAAATCTTCTTTAAAACTTTTAGCATTTTGCTCATTACTCTCGACAACCGCCTTGTCACAAGAACTATCGTTGAACATGCCCATCATCCAAACCAAGTACACAGCCGACCCGGCTCCTATTGTGTACAATGACACTGTCTATCTCTTTACCAGCCACGATGAGGATGACGGCGAAAATTTTCACATGAAGGACTGGCTCCTCTACACCTCTACCGATATGGTGAACTGGCAGGATCGTGGCGCCGTAGCCTCGCTCAAAGATTTCAAATGGTACAAAGGCAACAATGGTGCCTGGGCACAGCAAGTGGTTCGCCGCAACGGCAAATGGTATATGTATTGCCCCATTCATGGCAACGGCATCGGCGTGCTGGTGTCCGACTCTCCTTACGGCCCTTTTAAAGATCCCATAAACAAACCGCTGGTATGGCAAAAGGAACACTGGTACGATATTGACCCCACAGTATATATTGATGATGACGGCCAAGCCTATATGTACTGGGGTAACCCGAATCTCTATTGTGTGAAACTGAATGAAGACATGATTTCCTACTCAGGCGAAATCATGGAGCTACCCCATATCGAAGATTATCAGGAAGGCCCTTGGTTCTATAAGCGAAACGGACACTACTATTTAGCCTTTGCCTCTACATGCTGCCCTGAGGGTATCGGCTATGCCATGAGTAAAAACCCGCTTGGGCCATGGGAGTATAAAGGGCATATTATGGACCATACCCCGCGGACTCGTGGCAATCATCCCGGCATCATAGACTACAAGGGTAAATCTTACTGTTTTGGACAAAACTATGATATCTTCCGTTTGGAAACAAGCCGCCACGCAGAACGGCGCTCGGTGTCGGTTGCTGAAATGGAGTATAACCCTAACGGCACCATCCGCATGCTGCCTTATTTTCACGAATGTAAATTGGAACAGATTGAGAAATTCAATCCCTACCGTAAAGTAGAAGCAGAAACAATGGCTTGGGGCTTCGGGCTGAAGACCACTCCCAAGAATATCTGGAGTCACGAACACTGGAACCAGCTGGTAACAAGTATAGATGACGGCGAATACCTAATGGTGAAAGGTGTTGATTTTGGAAAAGGAGCCAAGACGTTTAAAGTCTCCGCTTCTGCCCACCTATATGGCGGCATATTGGAAATTCACATTGACCAAAAAGATGGTCCATGTGTCGGCACAGTGAATATCTCACATACGAAAAGTGAACTTCGCGAGTTTACGACGTCTGTTGTGAACTTGAATGGCGTACACGATCTCTATCTTGTTTTTAAAGGTGGGAAAGAACTGAAAAAGAACCTATTTATGTTGGACTGGTGGGCATTCGAGTAAAGAACAGCCATTGGCACAATCGTGTACTTCCCAATATACTGTAAATCAAGTCACTCATTCACAGAAATAAAGCATAGAACATGACAAGAAAAACACTGTTTTTATTCGTTTTGCTGATTGGTTGCTTTACGGCCTTTGCCCAAAATGATTCTCCTAAAAGCAATTGTGTGAATATCGAATTGCCAACAGGAAAGCTTTCTTTACAACCGCTCAATCAGAATACGGTGCGCGTAAGGTTCACCAAAGGACAGGCTGTTCCGAAAGAAGAATTAATCTATACAGAAGATGTAGCGTCTCCTGCATATAAAGTGAAAGAGAATAATACCTCACTGAAACTTTCACTTGAGAAAATGATTGTAGTTTATGACAAACAGCGTCATACACTGACTTTTACCGATGCTAAAGGGCAAATTATCTTGCAGGAAAAAGAAGGAGGGCGTTTATTGAAAAGTTCTACTGTTCAAGGCGAACCGACCTTTTTGGCCGAACAACATTTCTTATCACCGGCTGATGAATACTTGTTTGGCACCGGACAATTTCAAGATGGCTATTTAAATGTGCGGGGACTGAGCAGACGCCTTACACAAGTTAATACACAGATCGCAATTCCTTTTATTCTTTCCAACAAGGGATATGGCATTTTGTGGAACAACTATGGTCTGACAGACTTTAATCCTGCCGACGAGTCTGTAAAGTTATTACCGGCAAAGACAGAGGGACAAGCCGTTACAGTGGACGCGACAAGTACAAAAGGCAATAAACGTGAGACTCGTCTCTTCAAGTCATTCACAGCAACATTCAGTGTTCCGGCCGACGGACAGTACGGATTGCTGTTGGATGTAGGGCAGCGTATGGCACGCAAACATTACATCGCTATTGATGGAAATAAAATTGTCGATGTGAATAATTTGTGGCTCCCTCCTACAACTTCCGTTATAGTAGAATTATCGAAAGGAGAACATACTGTTGAAGTACAGGGCGTAAAGGAAGATTCCCCCGTATTATATTGGAGACAAGTGACCGATGAGACTGTCTTCCGTTCTCCGGTAGCACATTCTTTGGACTATACCGTATTCTCCGGAAATGCTGATGAAATAATAGCCGGTTACCGTCAGTTGACAGGCAAAGCGCCTATGTTGCCGCTTTGGGCATTAGGCTATATTCATTGCAGGGAACGTTATAATACACAAGCGGAGCTGTTGGAAAACGCACATGAATTTAGGAAACGGAAGCTCCCTGTGGATGTAATCGTACAAGATTGGCAATGGTGGGGAAAGTACGGGTGGAATGCCATGCAATTCGATGAAAGCAAATATCCGGATCCCGGCAAAATGGTACGTGAGCTTCATAACATGAACATGCACCTGATGTTGTCCGTTTGGTCTAAAATAGATAAGCAATCGGCACTTGGAAAGCAAATGGAGTCTAAAGGTTTTTACATTCCCGGCACAGATTGGATTGATTTCTTCAATCCTGATGCAGCAGCTTTTTATTGGCATAATTTTAGCAGTAAACTATTGAAGCCCTACAAAATTGATGCGTGGTGGCAGGACGCTACCGAACCGGAAAATGATGATTTACTGAACCGGCGAATAAACAATGGGAAAACTCTGGGTGAATTCTACCGCAATGTTTATCCGCTTTTTGTGAATAAAACCGTCTATGAAGGCTTACGTAAGGATGACCCGGATCGGCGTGCTATGATATTAACCCGAAGCGGGTTCTCCGGTATACAACGATATGGTGCAGTAACATGGTCGGGAGACGTAGGCAATGACTGGGAAACACTTCGTCGGCAAATAGCTGGCGGATTAGGGCAAATGGCTACCGGTCTGCCTTGGTGGACCTATGATGCAGGCGGCTTTTTCCGCCCTTCCGACCAGTATACGAATAAAGATTACCAGGAACGAATGTTGCGTTGGATACAGGCCGGAACCTTCCTGCCATTGATGCGTATTCATGGTTATATGAGTCAGACAGAGCCTTGGCGGTACGGAGAACAAGTGGAACACATTGTTTCCGACTTCTTAGACCTACGTTATCGCCTATTACCCTATATATATTCACATACTGCATTAGTTTCACACCAAGGAGGTACTTTTATGCGTCCGCTGATATTTGATTTTTCACAAGATAAGGAGGCTTTGAAACAGCAGAATGAATATATGTTTGGAAACTCCTTACTGATTAATCCCATAACCCAAAGCAATGTACAAAGCTGGAAAACCTACCTTCCTGAACATGAGGCAGGATGGATTGATTTTTGGAATGGAAAGGCCTATGAGGGAGGAGAATACGTGGATATTCCGGCATCAATAGAGAAAATCCCGGTATTTGTAAAAGCCGGTACCATATTACCGTTAGGCATGAAAAAGCAATATGCTTCGGAAAATCTTAGCGCCCCCTTGGAGATACACATTTATCCGGGTGAAGACGCTTCATTCATTTTATACGAGGATGAGGGAGATAATTACAATTATGAAAAAGGGGCATATAGCAACATCCGTTTTAACTGGAATGACCGTAAACGAGTATTGACGATAGAAGAACGACAAGGAGAATATCCCGGCATGCAGGCCAACAGGACTCTCCGTATCATAAGTCCGTCTGCGGAAAAAACAGTCGTATATCAAGGTAAAAGGATGAAAATCCAATTGCCATAACCTATTGCAAGAATAAAAAAGTGTTTGTTTAACGATACAAGAAAATAAAAAACGATATGTATTTACCAAGAAATATATGGTTTGTACTAGTTGTCATCATGATCAGCTCATGCAGTACAGAAACATTGGATGTAACCTCTCCTACCGGTAAACTAGGAGTTACAGTGGAGCCTATGGAGGGAAAGGCTTATGACAAGATTACTTTTTCTGTGAACTATGACGGAAAAACTATCCTTTCCCAAACAGAACTGGGGTTGGAAACAGATGTTCAGAAGTTTTATGGAAATTTGAAGCTGAAATCTGTTTCTAAGGCAAAACGAATCGTCGATGATTACAAGATGATAACGGGAAAACGCAGTCATTGTATCAATGAAGCCTTTGAAAGGACCTATTCTTTTGAAAACCAAGAAGGAAACGCTTTGGATATTACATTCAGAGTATATGACAATGGGGTCGTTTTCAGATATGAAATTAATACTATTGCAGACAAAGAATATGTCGTTGATGAATATACGGCATATAATATTCCGCAAGGAGCCAAAAGATGGATGCAGCAATACGACCCCGGATACGAAAAGTTTTTTCCGGTATCAACAGATGGAAAACTCCCCGGCCGTCCCAAAGTTAACTCTTGGGGATATCCCGGACTCGTAGAGTTGCAGGATTCTGTATTTATGCTGATAACAGAAGCAAATATCAGACGTGGACATTGCGGTTCTCTTTTATTCAACGGTGATAACAATGACAGATACCAAGTGAAACTTGCCGATAAAAAACAGGTCGCTGAAAAAACATGGGTTTCTCCTTGGAGAGTACTCATTATAGGAGGTTTGTCCGATATTGTGGAGTCAACACTGGTAACTGACGTCTCTGACCCTTCTAAAGTAGAATATACAGAATGGATAAATCCCGGCATGGTGTCCTGGATATACTGGGCATATAACCATGGCTCTAAGGATTATCAAAAAGTCAAAGAGTATATTGATTTGGCAGCTGAAATGCATTGGCCTTACAACTTGATTGATTGGGAATGGGATGAAATGAGCAATGGAGGCAATCTTCAAGATGCTGTGAAGTATACTTTAAACAAGGGTATTAAGCCTTTGCTATGGTATAACTCAAGTACAAACTGGATTGGTCCCGGCCCCTTGTTCCGTTTGAATAAAAAGCAAGACCGGGAAAAAGAATATGCATGGTTGAGCGAAATGGGAATTGCCGGTATTAAAGTGGACTTCTTCTCGGGTGACAGTGTTTCTACCATGAATTACTATATAGATTTGCTCGAAGATGCCATAAAATATAAACTAATGCTTAATTTTCATGGGGCTACTATTCCGCGAGGGTGGCAACGTACATATCCCCACATGATGTCGGTTGAGGGGGTATATGGCGCCGAATGGTATAATAACGCTCCAATATTAACCAATCGGGCTGCCGAGCATAACGCGACTTTGCCTTTTACAAGAAATGTTGTAGGGCCGATGGATTATACTCCGGGAACTTTTTCCAATTCTCAACATCCTCATATTACTTCATATGCCCATGAACTGGCATTGCCGGTCATTTTTGAATCAGCGCTGCAGCATATGCCGGACAGACCCTCTGTTTATTATGGCTTACCGGAACCGGTGAAGAGACTTTTGTCAGAACTGCCTGTTGCATGGGATGATACAAAATTATTAGCCGGTTATCCGGGAGAAGAAGTAATCCTGGCACGTCGTAAAGGCGACGTATGGTATATTGGAGGCATCAATGGCACTAATGAAACAAAAACACTTCATATATCATTAGATAAAATAGCTGTTAGCGATAAGAAAATCTCTATATTCAAAGATGGTATAGATGACAAGCATTTTGCCATTGAAGAAAATATCCCTTTGGCAAATGTTAAATCAGACCTGACAATAGAGTGTTTGCCACGTGGTGGTTTTGTAGCCGTCATAAAATAATCTAAATCTCACAGTAGGCATTTATAATTCGGCATTACCGCATATTAATAGGAATGAGAGATACGGGATTCAAAATAGAGTTTCGTGTCTCTCATTTATATTAAGATATGGATAGTGCCGAAATAATCGTATATTTGTGAAGTAATTAAACTATAATGAATATGAAAAAATATATTTTACTTTTACTCTGTCTAACAGCAGTCTCTCCCATATATGCACAGGTATTTGCCGAATATTTTGCAGACAAAACGCTTCGTGCCGATTACATATTCAGCGGCAATGCATCCCAACAAGACATTTGTCTGGACGGCCTGTCCTCTCTCCCCACATGGGCGGGAAGAAAACATCATCTGGCGGAACTTCCATTACAAGGCAACGGACAGATTGTCATGCGCGATGCAGCCAGTGGAAAGACTATTTATACAACTTCCTTTTCCTCGCTCTTTCAGGAATGGCTGGAAACAGATGAAGCCAAAAGTGTAACAAAGGGATTTGAAAATACATTCCTTCTTCCGTATCCCCTCCAACCGGCCGAAATAGAAATAATTCTACTCGATTCGCGCCGCAACATTCGTGTCTCCATGAGGCATACCATACACCCTGACGATGTGTTGATAGCACAAAAAGGGAACTCACACATTACTCCGCATAAATACCTGCTACAAAATGGAGATGCCGACAAATGCATTGATGTAGCTATCCTCGCAGAAGGATACACCCCTCAGGAAATGCAGACATTCTATAAAGATGCCGGTATTGCCTGTGAGAGCCTTTTTGCACACGAGCCTTTCAAGTCCATGAAGAAACGTTTCAATATTGTTGCTGTCGCCAGCCCTTCCACAGACAGTGGAGTCAGCGTGCCAAGACTGAACGAATGGAAGCACACTGCTTTCAGCTCACATTTCAGTACATTCTACTCCGACCGTTATTTGACCACATCACGCGTAAGAGCAGTACATGATGCCTTAGCGGGAATCCCTTATGAGCACATTATCATATTAGCCAATACGGAAGAGTACGGTGGTGGAGGTATTTATAATTCCTACACCCTGACCACTGCTCATCACGCCATGTTTCGTCCGGTAGTAGTACATGAATTCGGACATAGCTTTGGCGGACTTGCCGATGAATATTTCTATGACAACGATATTATGACAGACACTTATCCATTGGATATAGAGCCATGGGAACAGAACATCAGTACACAAGTGGACTTTGCGTCGAAATGGAAAGACATGCTTCCCTCAAACATTCCTATTCCCACTCCGATAAGTGTAAGTGAAAAATACCCGACAGGTGTGTATGAAGGAGGAGGCTACTCTGCAAAGGGTATTTTCCGCCCGGCAGATAACTGCCGCATGCGCACCAACGAATATCCGGAATTCTGTCCTGTGTGCCAACGTGCTCTCCGCCGAATCATAAATTTTTATACTGAATAATAAACATCAAAAGACTGACTTATGATTAAATTTCAACGTATCACAACTAAGGATGCAACCTTGTACAATTACATGGAACAACTGATGACCGCCTCTTTTCCTTCGGAAGAATATCGCCCATTGGAAGAATTGCGTAATTATACAGATACTAAAACCCATTTTTACTGCAACATCATTCTTCATCACGACACTCCGGTCGGATTTATCACGTACTGGGATTTCGGACATTTTTATTACGTAGAGCATTTCGCTATTGACCCTTCCCTACGCAATGGAGGTCATGGCAAGAATGTCTTAAACCATTTATGCCAGCAGCTCAACAAGCCCATTATTCTAGAAGTAGAAATGCCCGAGGAGGAAATGGCAATACGACGAATCAATTTCTATAAACGGCATGGTTTTACCTTATGGGAAAAGCCATATATGCAACCACCTTATAAAGTGGGAGATAATTATCTTCCTATGCTATTAATGGCTCATGGCAACTTGGAATGTGAGAAAGACTTTGAGCAGGTAAAAAAATGTATTTACCGGGAAGTATACAAAGCAGAATAAATAAAGATATTCATTTATCCCCAATTCCTATAAAAAATAAAGGCTGCTTGTTTTTACAAGCAGCCTTTATTCATATAGTCTGAACTAACTTTTACTGACGCGGTTGCGCAGAATAGTTAATTTTCAATGCATAAGCCTTACGAAGAGCCTCTTTGATATCTGTTACGATACCCATTTTCGTATCTTGGTCAACTTTCAAAGACACTGTCATCTGCGGCTGGTCTTCTTCTTTCATACTGGCACGTTCACCAATAATGTAATCTTGAATTGCAGCAACTTCAGCATAACTGTCATTTAATTGGATACGGCTTTCATTACCTAATTTCTTACGGAATTCAGCAGTAGGTTTTCCTACATAGATAAACGTAACCAAAGACTTCTTTTCAAGTTTTTCCAACTCTGTTGCTTGCGGAACCTTAAACTCAACCTTTAATGTTACCTCACGCATAGTTGTTACAATCATAAAGAAGAACAACAAGGTGAAGATAAGGTCAGGCAGAGAAGAAGTGTTCAACGCCGGCATTTCACGTTTGCCAGTTTTATTAAATTTTCCCATTACTTCTTTTCTCCGTACTTTTTAGGTTCTGCCTCAGAGATCTTCTGAGGATAAATATCACGAATTGCTTTTTGTTGGTCCTCGTTCAAATCAGCATAATTTTTCTGCCATTTTTCCTGAGCCAGTTCATCACGCAACTCATTATAAGCTGCAACCAACTCATTCTGTACAGCAATATATGCCTTATAAGAAGAACCACGGTCACAACGCAAAGAAACTACATGCTTTTCCGTAATCATCATGTTACCAAAGAACGGAATATCTTTTGAGTATTTTTCCGGTTTGGAATCATCGTTATACGGGTTGGCAATAAATTCTTTTGCTTTTGCACGTAATTGATCAGTTGTGATATAATCGTTTCCGCACATCAACTGGTCGTTCATATTCAGGAAGACTTGCAATACGTTGCGCTCTTTCAACTTAATATCGTCATTGTTCTGTTCCTGCTCCGGTGGAGGTGGCAAACGTCTTGCCAAACCACGGTCAGTATCCATAGACGTTGTAATCAAGAAGAAGATCAACAACAGGAAGGCAATATCCGCCGTAGAACTTGAGTTAATATCAGGAACTTTTCTTTTTCCTTTTGCCATTGTAATTACTCTTTAAATTGAGTTATCTCAATTGATTATGATAATTTCTTCTTAATACTACTAAAGATGATTGCAAGCACTGTTGCAGCAAACAAGATGTAGATAGAATAAAGGAACATATCAGTGATCTTCAACCAGAAAGGCACATTGTCCGTACCGTCATAACCCGGGATAACGAGAGGTTCATCACTACCCATAGCCCATGCTATAACAACAACGGCAACCAATATAATTACACCGATCAAAGATTTCAATGCATTTCCAGGATTATCTTTCAAGGCAGTTCCAAATTGGAACAGGAAAGCAGCCACTGTAGCAACGACAGCTATACCAAACAAACCATACATCAAATAGATCAAGGCATCAGTTTGGGCAGGTTGCCACATTTCAGAGTCAACGCTCATAAGTACTGCATCGCCTTGAGCGTCTCCACCGAAGTAGAACAAGCCCAATACTACCAAGATGGCAGCAAACATTACGTACAGTACGTAGTATGATACTTTATATGATAACTTAGCCATTTTACTTATTTTTTGTATTTCAAGTCATATTTGATAACCATATCCAACAGAGAGATAGAAGAATCTTCCATTTCGCTGGTCAAAGCTTCAATCTTAGACAAGATATAGTTATAGAATACCTGCAGGATCAAAGCAACGATCAAACCGAAGATAGTTGTAATCAAGGCAACTTTCATACCACCTGCTACAACTGTCGGAGAGATATCACCTACTTGTTGGATTTTATCAAATGCCTGCACCATACCGATTACAGTACCCAAGAATCCTAATGACGGAGCCATTGCGATAAACAGTGTGATCCAAGAGCAACCTTTTTCCAGGTAACCGGCCTGTACACCACCGTAAGAAACAACTGACTTTTCAACAACGTCAATGCCTTGATCAATTCTCATCAAACCTTGATAGTAGATAGAAGCGATAGGACCTCTTGTGTTGCGTGCGATGTCTTTAGCAGCTTCAACGTCGCCTTTTTCCAAAGCAGCTTCAATAGCAGCCATAAACTTCTTAGTGTTGATTTCAGCCAAGCTCAAGTAAATGATACGTTCAATACAGAAAGCAAGACCGATAACCAATGCGATAGCAACCAAACTCATGAAAGATGCAGTACCTTCAATAAACTTAGTTTTGATTTCTTTGTGAATACCGCCTTCTTCAGCTTCAACAGCAGGAGCAGCAACTTCGTCAGCAGGAGCTGCTTGTGCTGCAGGAGCAGCTTGTTCTGTTTGTTCAGCAGCAGGAGCATCTTGAGCCTGAGCAAGTTGAGTTGAGCCAAATGTTAAGACTCCCATCACAGCAACAATTGCAAATAACTTTTTCATTGTGTGTCTAATTTTTAAGATTAATTAATTAAATTACTTATTATATTTATTTATTGTTTTTCGCTATCTCAAATCCCTGCGGAGAGACGGGGATTCGAACCCCGGATACCCTTTAGGGGTATACACGCTTTCCAGGCGTGCCTCTTCAACCACTCGAGCATCTCTCCAATATACGCCTTTTTCGAAATCGGGTGCAAATTACAAAAAAAATGCGAACCACAAGCGTTTTCAGCTACAAATGTATTCTTTTTTTTGTTCTTCCACAGCATTATCAAAGTTTTATCCGCAATAAAATCTCAAAATTAATAAACTTTAAAATCTTCGGAACCTTATTTGAGTATTCCAAACACTTTTAAGGCATTTTCAGAAGTGATGCAGCCCACTTCCTCAGGCGGCTTTCCATATATTTCGGCTACTTTTAACAGGGTGTCCTTAACATTCGCACTCTCGTTTCTCTTCCCCCGATTCGGCACAGGAGTAAGGTAGGGGGAATCGGTTTCAAGGACTATCCGCGCTAAAGGTATGCTTGACAAAACTTCCGGTAAATTCGACTTTTTAAATGTCACCACGCCATTGATACCAATAGAAAAATCAGGAAACTCCAATATGCGGAGCGCTTCTTCCAATGTACCTGTAAAACTATGAAAAATGCCTTTCAAAGGAGATGTTTTGTAAGGTTTCAGTACATTATATATATAATCAAATGCTTCACGACAGTGGATAACTATGGGCAGTTCGTATTCCAACGCCCATTGTATCTGTTGCTCAAAAACAAATTGCTGTTCTTTCAGGAAAGTTTTGTCCCAATAGAGATCCATGCCGATTTCACCGATTGCCACATAATCATTCGGCATTGCCAAATGTTCGGACACAATGGCCAGCTCTTTCTTATAATCGGCATTTACAGAAGTAGGATGCAGCCCCATCATCGGAAAGCAATATCCTTTGTACTCCGAACAAACACGAAGCATGGGCTCTATGGTCGTACTATCGATGTTGGGCATGAAGATATGAGTTACTCCCGCTGCTTGAGCGCGGGCCATCACTTGTTGCAAATCAGATTGGAATTCATCCAGAAAAAGGTGGGAATGTGAATCGACTAACCTCATTTCGTTATTTCTTCTTTTTCTCCGGTACGATAATAATAAATCAGGCCATAAGCACGACACAAATCCAAGCGTTTTTCATTGGGTGTGATTCCTGCATATTTCTGTTCCACCTGATTCCAGATATTTAAGATCAAAGCATCAGCCTCGGCACGCATGGAAGCAAGCGTTTCCAGGCTACGGGCTGTCAAGGCCTGCAAATTCTTTTGCTTCTCATAACTCTCCATAAAAATATCATAATGTACCCTGACCTTGGCAATGGTAGGATTATAAATAGGGATTCCACCTTGAGAAATACGTCTGTTCTCACCTTCAACGATCTTACGTCCCCACTCTGCGAGAGCTGTTTCGGTGGACAAATCAGGTACATTATTACTCTTCATGTCCAAGCCATAATACTCTTTATGCGCAGTGCGGATTTCCGAACGGATTACAGCCAAATTCAAGACTTGAATAAAATGCGATATATAAAGGCGTGCTATCTTTACATTCGACTGGTGCTTACGCCCGGCTTTCGACTGGCGTTCGAAGCATTCGGCATAATACGCTTGGGCAGCCTCAAATTTCATCAGGAAATTTCTGGCATCCGTAAGAGTTTTTAAAGACACTGCCAAATCATATACATTATATATATCGCCTTTCACAACTACGGCTTTCAGCGCCCGTATTCTTGCTTGGTCTGTATTTGGTAATCTCCTATAAGGCATTGGGTAATCGGATTAATATTGGTTACACTTCCCGGTACATCAGTTCTTTTATAAGTTTTTCCAGCTCTTTTTTCTTCTCATCCGACACACTGACAGCAGCCAGACTACCCATAGCCTTGTCACTATATTCTACCATTTTATTCTCACAAAGACCTTTAACCCCTATCTGATTATACAAATCGGTTACGGCTGCAATCTTCTCAACCGGATTAAAGTCAGCAATGGTGATCCAATGCTCCAATTGACTCAGTTGCTCCTTATCCGCATGGTCTAAAGCCTTGATCAGCATATAAGTCTTCTTATTGCACAAGATGTCCCCACCTATATTCTTTCCAAAGACAGCGGCGTCACCATATACATCCAGCAAATCATCTTTCAATTGAAAGGCTACTCCCATGTTCACACCAAAGTCATACAAACGCTCCGCATCTTCTGCAGAAGCGCCCCCTAATAGTGCTCCTATTTTCAAGCTCGCAGCCAACAGAACAGATGTCTTCAGACGAATCATTTCCAAATATTCCTCCTCTTTCACATCATTTCGCCGTTCAAACTCCATATCCATCTGTTGACCTTCACAAATCTCAAGCGCCGTTAGGCTGAACAAGTCCATTACCTCTTTCAGATGCCCCACCGGACATTGCGCCATAAACTGATAAGCCAGCACCAGCATCGCATCACCCGAAAGGATGGCGGCATTGTCATTCCAGACTTTATGTACAGTGTCTTTTCCACGACGTTTGTCTGCACGATCCATCAGGTCATCATGCAGCAATGTATAATTATGATATACTTCGATACCCGTTGCCGGTGAAAAGACAGACTCAACATCCTCCTTGTAGAGGTTGTAAGCCATAAGCATCAATACGGGACGGATTCTTTTTCCACCCATTGACAAGACATAGGTGACAGGATCGTATAAACCTTTGGGAGTACGGACAAACTGCAGGTCTGCAATATGAGAATTTATTTTTTCGAGAAGCTCGGAAGCTGTAAACATAAGTATTTCAATTTAAGAATAGCAGAGAATGAAAAGAGGCTGCTTTTAGGCAGCCTCCTCACGTTATAAATATTTTATTACTGCAATCGGAACATTACAGGCACCGTATATTTTACACGCACTGCCTTACCACGTTGCATACCCGGTTTCCATTTCGGCATGGAACTGATCACGCGGATAGCTTCTTTATCCAAATACGGGTCCACACCTCTAAGAACTTTAGCATCTACGATACTACCGTCTCTGTTAACAACGAACTGTACAGTTACACGACCTTGGGTACCGTTTTCCTGAGCGATAGTAGGATATTTGATGTTCTTGCTCAGATACTGCATCAAGCCGGCCATACCGCCATTCGGGAATTCCGGCATTTGTTCTACTACCTCAAAAATAGTCTGTTCTTCCGGTTCTTCTTCCTCAACGGCTACTGGAACATATTTAATTTCTACAGCTTGATTTGTTTCCTCAGATGTAGCAATAGTAGTTTCTTCCACATCGGCATCATCTTCCACGATTGTCAAGGTTTCTGCAATCGGAGGAGCGGCAGGAGGAGGTGGTGGAGCCGCCTGCTCAGGTTGTTCCGTAATAGGAATTATTTCCTCTTCAAATACAAGGTCGGTAATGGCTTGGCTCGTATCAATCTTGATATCACGTTTTGTCCACTCAAATGCGATGAACATAAACGCGAGCACAATCACGTAACCGACGAGCAGCCAAGTTGACTTTTTGTTCTCCAAGTCTGCCTTAGGTGTCTTTTTAATTTCCATAATTTATACTATAATTATTAGTGTTTCCCATCTGTGGCAAATATAGTACTTTTCCCACTATTGTTTTTGCTTAGCTGTGTTTTTTCACACAATAAGCAGTGCATTTTCATTTTTTTAATTCTTCAAAAGCCTTCCTCTGCTTTTGTGCCACAAATGTAACGAGATATTTTAAAAATACCGTATCTTTGGCAGGAATTTTAATTGAAATATTCATTTTTTTCTATCGAAAAGAATATTTCCATATAAATTATAGTATAAAATCATTTCATATGAAAAAGATTACAATCGCAATCGACGGTTTTTCTTCATGCGGGAAAAGTACAATGGCCAAGGATCTGGCCCGCGAAATAGGTTATATCTACATTGACAGCGGAGCCATGTACCGCGCCGTCACTTTATATAGTATGGAAAACGGTCTGTTCACCGGCAATGACATTGATACGGAGAAGCTGAAAGAGCAGATTAAAGACATTCATATTTCTTTTCAACTGAATCCGGATACAGGACGTCCCGACACATTTCTGAATGGTGTCAACGTGGAAAAAAAGATTCGTACAATGGAGGTATCTTCCCGCGTCAGTCCCATTGCCGCACTCGACTTTGTACGCGAAGCAATGGTAGCCCAACAGCAGGAAATGGGAAAATCCAAAGGCATTGTAATGGACGGCCGCGACATCGGCACTACCGTCTTTCCGGATGCCGAACTGAAAATCTTCGTAACGGCCTCTCCCGAAATCCGCGCACAGCGCAGATATGACGAGTTGAAAGCCAAAGGGGAGGAAGCCGGTTTCGACGAGATTTTAGAGAATGTGAAACAACGGGATTATATAGACCAAAACAGAGAGGTAAGCCCTCTCCGCAAAGCCGACGACGCATTGCTGCTGGACAATAGCCACATGACGATCTCACAACAAAAGGAATGGCTGGCAGCACAGTTTGAAAAGGTTTGTAAAGCATAATCCAAAAAATCTGCGATATGGCAAAAGTGGAAATAGATGAAGGATCCGGTTTCTGCTTCGGAGTAGTGACCGCAATCAATAAAGCTGAAGAAGAACTGACCAAAGGCGGAACCTTATACTGTTTGGGCGACATTGTACACAACAGTCGTGAAGTGGAGCGGCTGAAAGCCATGGGCCTCATCACCATCAACCATGAGGAGTTCAACCGTTTGCATGACGTCAAAGTTTTGTTACGGGCACATGGCGAACCGCCTGAGACCTATACAATCGCCCGGCGCAACAACATAGAGATCATCGACGCCACCTGTCCGGTGGTGCTACGCCTGCAAAAGAAAATCAAGCAGGAGTACATTCAGGAGGATGATGAAGAGAAGCAGATCGTCATATATGGCAAAAACGGGCATGCCGAGGTGCTGGGCTTAGTGGGACAGACCACAGGGCAGGCAATCGTCATTGAAAAGCTGGAAGAAGCCGGAATGCTGGATTTCAGCAAGAGCATACGCCTCTATTCGCAAACCACCAAATCACTCGACGAATTTCAGAAGATAGTGGAATATATAAAAGAGCATATATCCCCGGATGTCACTTTCGAGTATTACGATACCATATGCCGGCAAGTAGCCAACCGCATCCCCAACATCAAGAAATTCGCCGCCTCGCACGACCTGGTATTTTTTGTCAGCGGCAAGAAAAGCTCCAACGGAAAAATCCTGTTCAGCGAATGTAAAAAAGTAAATCCGAACTCGCACCTGATTGACAGTGCGGAAGAAATAGATAACGAACTGCTCCTCGGTGCAGAGTCCATTGGCATATGCGGAGCCACCTCCACGCCCAAATGGTTAATGGAAGAAATATCCGAGGCAATAAAATCACGAATTTAAAAAGCTTTTGTTATCTTTGCCAGCAAATTTTTAAGGTAATTATTAACACTAAATAAGGAGATTGTTATGGGAACAATTAAGTGTATCGGTATCTTAACATCGGGCGGTGACGCTCCGGGAATGAACGCAGCTATTCGCGCAGTGACACGCGCGGCTATTTACAACGGACTTCAAGTGAAAGGCATATATAGAGGTTACAAAGGTTTGGTAACCGGCGAGATTAAAGAATTCAAAAGCCAGAATGTGAGCAACATCATCCAACTGGGCGGTACTATTCTGAAAACAGCCCGTTGCAAAGAGTTCACCACTCCCGAAGGCCGTCAGGTTGCGTATGACAACATGAAAAAAGAAGGCATTGACGCTTTGGTGGTTATCGGCGGCGACGGTTCTCTGACAGGTGCGCGCATTTTCGCGCAAGAATTCGACGTTCCCTGTATCGGTCTGCCGGGAACTATCGACAACGACCTTTACGGAACAGACACGACAATCGGCTATGACACCGCCTTGAATACGATTTTGGATGCCGTAGACAAGATTCGCGACACAGCGACTTCCCACGAGCGCCTTTTCTTCGTTGAGGTAATGGGACGCGATGCAGGTTTCCTTGCTCTGAACGGCGCTATCGCCTCCGGAGCCGAGGCGGCCATTATTCCGGAGTTCAGTACGGAAGTGGACCAACTGGAAGAATTCATCAAGAACGGTTTCCGCAAATCAAAGAACAGCAGTATCGTGCTTGTAGCCGAAAGCGAATTAACCGGCGGTGCGATGCACTATGCCGAACGCGTGAAAAACGAGTATCCCCAGTATGACGTGCGTGTAACGATCCTCGGCCATTTGCAACGTGGCGGCAGCCCGACGGCGCACGACCGTATCCTTGCCAGCCGTTTAGGCGCCGCAGCAATCGACGCCATTATGGAAGGCCAGCGCAATGTCATGATCGGCATAGAGCATGATGAAGTGGTTTATGTACCTTTCACGAAAGCCATCAAGAATGACAAGCCTATCAAGAAAGATCTGGTAAACGTATTAAGAGAGCTTTCCATCTGACAAAAGTCAGCAAAGCATAAAGACAAAAAAGAGCGGGTGCTAAGACCCGCTCTTTTTTTGTCACAACCATTTCTCCACAATCTTTTCCGTCCTGTTCCACAGCTCCTGCATCTGCACATGACCGGTATATTTCCCTGAAAGCCGCTTGGGATGGCAGTTCACATTCAACGTACCCGTACGCTTTCCGGCATCCTCATCCAGCAGTAGGTGAATGGCCGTAGCCGCTCCCTGCTTCGGCGTACGGATGAAAGGACGGAAGAAAATGTCCGTCAGCGGGTCGAACCACATGTGCATTGTTATGATATTGGTGGAAACCACTCCCGGATCAGCAGCATTCACCACAATGCCCTTTTCCCTGATGCGGGCAGCCAGATTAATCGTAAACAAGGTCAGAGCCAATTTCGTATTGCTATAAATAGGAATACGCCAGAAGCCCCCTCTCCTGCCGCGGAGGAAGAAGTCCGGAAAATCGAGATGTCCGATAGCATAAGTACAAGACACCATATTCACGATACGGCTTCCTTCTCCCATCAGAGGAAGAAGTTTGCGCGTCAGCAAATAAGGGGCCACATAGTTGACGCTTACCGTACGCTCCAAGCCATCCTCTGTGATGCGGCGCTCCGTCTCCATTGTCCCCGCATTGTTCATCAGCAGACCGACGGCATCGCCGCGTTTCAAAAGAATTTCGGCAAACGCCGCCACAGATGCAAGTGAGGACAAGTCGACGCCCAACACCTCAATATGCGGATTGCCGGTATCACGCACCAGCATATCCTTTACCTTTTCCGCCTTTTCAGGGCGGTAACAAGCCATAACAATCCTATATCCGGCCTTAGCCGCAGCACGCGTTATCTCCGTTCCCATGCCACCGTCGGCGCCGGTTATGACAGCAAGTTTCACGATTATCAATTATTAATTACCGGTTATAAAAATTCCAATCACCCTTTGGCTTCAATTTTCTCTATTTCCTTTTTCAGACAAGCGGGAAGCTCCTCGCCCAGATGCCGGTGACAAGCCATTTCAATGGAGTACATCCGGGCTATGCAATAATTGCTGTGCTTACAATTGCAGCGGGCATCCTCCTCTTCGCGCATCCGGTTTACGAAACCCGGTTCGTTGAGCAATGCACGTGCCATCTGTACGGCATCGAAGCCCTCGTTCAGCACCTCGTCTATTTTGGAACGCGAAACCAGTCCGCCTACATATATCAACGGCATTTTCAGCTCTGCACGAAACTTCAAGGCATCCTCCAGGAAATAAGCCTCTTTGAAAGGAACCGCCGGTATCATCCATTTGCCCACCATACGCACTCCATACTTCAGCCACCAGCACGTCATGTAGTGCGTCATGCTGCGAATCGGCATTTCCCCGCGCATCACATACATGGGCGCTTTACTCACAAAACCGCCACTCAGCACCAGTCCATGCACACCCGACTGTTCGAGACGCCTCGCCACCTGCATCGTTTCATCCATCTCCATGCCTCCCCGGAAACCGTCGCGCATGTTCATCTTCACAAGTACAGCCATATCGTTGCCGGCAGCCTTCATCACTTCCTCCAACACCATATCCATAAAACGCATACGGTTCTGCAAAGACCCGCCGAATTCATCCTTACGATGATTGGTGGCAGGCGACAGAAACTGGCTTATGAGATAACCATGTCCCGCATGGATTTCCACAGCGTCGAACCCCGCCTCACGCGCTAAATTCACCGAACGCCCGTAGGCACGCGCCAGTTCCGGCAGTTCATCGGCACGCAGCCCGCGCACAAAGGTGGGCGAATAGAGGTTAAAGCTGCCACTTGCACCGACGGGCGTACACCCGCAAATGCTCTTGTGGGACATGTTTCCGCAGTGTCCCAACTGAATTCCGGCAGCAGCGCCTTCTGCATGCACCGCATCGGTCAGCCTACGAAGCCCCGGAATTATTTCGGGACGCATCCACAACTGACGGTCGAAAGAAAGGCCGCTCCGGGTAACGGCGGCATAGGCCACAGTGGTCATCCCGATACCTCCTGCCGCAACCGAACGGTGATAATTGAGCAACATATCCGAAGGAGCGTTGCCCGGACACATACTCTCGAAAGCAGCCGAACGGATGGTACGGTTGCGCAAAGTCAACGGTCCGAAAGTGACCGGTGTGAATAATTTTGATTCCATGTGACGACTTTATGAATTGTGAATTATGAATCGTGAATTGTGAATTATGAAGTTTCGGTTATTCAATAGATATAAGGTATGATGCGTTTGCGTTTTCCCACAGCCTCATCCCCGAATTCTGCCCGGTAATGGCGGTAAATGGCGTCGGAACGGGGAACGAGATTGGCAAAAGTCCACCAGACAAACACCCATGCAGCGGGTGAAGCGGTGAGTATGGCAAAGCCTGTCCACTCCACCAATTCACCGAAATAGTTGGCCGAAGTGACATAGCGGTAGAGACCTTTTGCCGGAAGATAATGCCTCGTGTCGCCCGGCTTGCGCAGATGGCGTATCACGTGATCGGAATGAAGATTTATGAACATGCCTGCAAAGAACAGCAGCACTCCCAGCAAGGCGTGAGGTTTCAGCAAATAGGCCCAACCACCGGCATACAGCCCTTCAGGAGCAAAATAGAACAAACCGCCTGCCTGCATCATTCCGTTCAGGACGTTGAACACAATGCCCATAGCCATAATGGCTACCGGCATCCGGCTCTTCCCTTTCAGCAGAAAAGGAAAGACAAACGACCTCTGAAAGTAATGCAACTGAAACAACAGGAAGAAAAGATACACCGGCACAGAAAAGCCAACCCCGCTCCTGCCCCACAGCCAAAACATGACAATGAAAACCGGCGCTTCCATCAGCACCCATGCCAACTTGTTGTTAATGGAATATCCCCATGATGCCGTACGGAACATTCCATATCCGGCTTTGATGAAATAAAGGGCGATGAATACAAAAAGTGCAGTGGCACACATCGCTCCCAAAAACAGATGAAACCCCTCCTCGCTCATATCCTTTCATTTAGATGTGGCAAATATAAAGAAAACTTGCGACTTCCAAATCGTTTTCTTGCGAGAATTATAAAAAAGGAGCAGAAATGCTTACCGTCGGAAGTGCCAATATTTATTCTTTCCTCCACGAAGAAAGTTTTGTTCCCTCATGGAGAAAGTTTCTTTCCACCATGGTGGAAAGAAAGATACCCCATATAGGAAAGAATAAGGTGATCCGACGCTTGTGTTTCTCAGGTAAATCCTACCGCTTCCTGATAGGGATATACGCCACTTCCTCCAGCACATTCTTATATGCAGGCCGGATGATGCGTTTCCCCTCGAAGTTCAGTTCCTCATTGCGGTGTGCGCACCAGCCCACGATACGCGCCATGGCAAACAGCGGAGTGAAGATTTCCTGCGGCAAACCAATCATTTCGTATACAAAGCCGGAATAGAAGTCTACATTGCTCGAAACGGTTTTCCCATTGTTCTTCACGCGGCCAAAGACCTCAATGGCACGTTCCTCCAGCAGTTCAAGGAAGGCAAACTCCCGTTCCTTGCCTTTTTCACGCGCAAGGTCGCGGGCGAGCTCCTTCAACAGCAGGGCGCGGGGGTCGGAGATGGTGTAGACGGCATGGCCGATGCCATATATCAGTCCCGTCTTGTTGTACACTTCTTTGTTCAGCATACGGGTAAAATAGGTGTCTATCTCGTCCACACTGGTCCAGTCGCTGATGTTCTCCTGCAAGTGGTGGAACATGTCGGTGACCTGGATATTGGCTCCGCCATGAAGCGGGCCTTTCAGCGAGCCGATGCCCGCAGCTATGGAAGAGTAAGTATCCGTACCGGTGGAGGAAGTGACACGTACCGTAAACGTAGAGTTGTTACCGCCGCCATGTTCCGCCTGCAACACCAGCAGCAGGTCGAGGGTGCGGGCATCCAGTTCCGTATAGTCCTTCTTCAGCATATAGAGGAAATTCTCTGCAAGCGAAAGATTCTCCTGCGGATGACGGATATGCAATGAACGGCCATGAGTGGCATGGCGAAGCATATTAAAGGCATAGGCTATGATAGTGGGGAATTTCGAAATCAGCTCGATGCTTTGGCGCATCAGGTTATCGCGCGAGGTGTCGTCCGCATCCGGATCGAAACGGTACATCTCCAGTACGCTGCGTGCCAGGATATTCATAATGTTGTTTCCTTCAAGCTCGATGATATTCATCTTCGTCTTCTGTTCCAACGGCATATTATCATTGATCAGCTCGCGAAAGGAAGCCAGCTCTTCCTTGTCGGGCAGACGACCGGAAAGCAGCAGATAGGCCACTTCCTCAAAGCCGAAGCGTTTTTCCTTGAGAATGGCATGCGCCAAGTCCTCAAGGTCGTAACCGCGATAGAACAGTTTCCCCGGAATAGGTTTCAGTCCGCCCCCCGGAATACGCTCGTAGCCCACCACATTGCCTATCTTGGTCAGTCCCACCAGCACTCCCGTTCCGTCCTCGTTGCGCAAGCCGCGCTTTACATCAAACTTCTTGAACAGTTCATTCTCGATCCGGGTCGCTTCTTTCAAATCTTCGGACAGTTTATAAATCAGATACTCCTTCTTCATGATATGTATGTTTTTGTTAAGTAAATGGTATTTATCTCCCGCAGCGTTCTATTCTTTCCACAATTTCCTGTGTAAAAGCAGATGTGGACAACGAGACGCCACCCGGCATGAAACGGGCCAGGTCGGCAGTGGCACGCCCTTCCGCAAAGCTGCTCTCCAGAGCGTCCTCTATCAGCGAAGCCGCCTCTTTCCAGCCCAAATGCCCAAGCATCATCACAGCCGAAAGAATGATGGAACAGGGATTCACAATATCCTTTCCCGCAATGTCGGGAGCCGTACCATGGGTCGCCTCAAAAATGGCATGTCCTGTCGCGTAATTGATATTGGCTCCGGGAGCGATGCCGATGCCGCCCACCATGGCAGCCAGTTGGTCGGAAACGTAATCGCCGTTCAGGTTCAGAGTGGCAATGACCGAATAGTTTTCGGGAACAAGCAGCGTGTTCTGCAAGAAAGCGTCAGCGATGCAGTCCTTAACGACAAGACGTCCGTCCGCTATCTCCCTGCCGAACTCGCGCTCCGCCAATTCATATCCCCATTTCTTGAAACCGCCTTCGGTGAACTTCATGATGTTCCCCTTGTGTACCAGCGTAACGGAGGGAAGGTGGTTTTGGAGCGCATAGAGGCATGCCGCACGTACCAGCCGTTCCGTCCCTTCTTTGGAGACAGGCTTCACGCCAAAGGAAGAGGTTTCGGGAAAACGCACCTTAGCCACCCCCATCTCCTCATGCAGGAAACGGTAGAACTTTTCCGCCTCCGGCGTTCCGGCTTCCCATTCGATGCCGGCATAGATGTCCTCGGTATTTTCGCGAAACACACACATGTTTACCTTCTGCGGCTCTTTCACCGGAGAGACTACGCCTTTATACCAGCGCACAGGGCGCAGGCACACATACAAGTCGAGCGCTTGACGCAACGCCACGTTCAACGAACGGATGCCGCCGCCCACCGGCGTAGTCAGCGGTCCCTTAATGCCTATCTTATGCTTCCGGAACGCCTCCATTGTCCCTTCCGGCAGCCAAGAGCCGGTTTCATGAAACGCCCGTTCGCCCGCCAGAACCTCTTTCCACTCTATGCTCCGGCTGCCCCCATAGGCTTTTTTCAGGGCTGCGTCCACAACGGTCCGCATGGACGGGGTCACCTCTGCCCCAACTCCGTCACCCGTAATAAAAGGTACAGTAATTTTTTCCATATTCTATCGTGCATTTAATGCAGAGCCGGCACGAAACCAGCCTATCTGCTGTTCATTATAAGTATGTTGTACTTCGAAGCTCTCCTTGCTGCCGTCCTCATGGTGAAGCACCACCTCCAGGTTGCGTCCCGGAGCAAAGTTCCTCAAACCGACAACGGAAAGCAAGTCGTGTTCCTGCACCTTGTCATAGTCCGCCTTGTCGGCAAAGGTCAGCGCCAGCATGCCCTGTTTCTTCAGGTTCGTCTCGTGAATACGCGCGAAGCTTTTTGCCAGTATGACACGCACATTCAGGAAACGCGGTTCCATAGCAGCGTGTTCCCTGCTGGAGCCTTCGCCGTAATTCTCTTCGGCTACGACAATGGAAGGAATACCCTCGGACTTATACAGCTTCGCCGTACCGGAAACCGTTTCGTACGTATTTGTAGAACGGTTCCACACCTTGTTCGTCTCACCGTTGAAAGCATTGACGGCCCCCATCAGCATATTATCCGAGATATTCTCCAGATGCCCCCGGAAACGAAGCCATGGACCCGCCATTGAGATGTGGTCGGTGGTGCATTTGCCCTGCGTCTTAATCAGCAAAGGCATATTGAGCAAATCCTCCCCATTCCAAGCAGGAAACGGGGTGAGCAGTTGCAAGCGTTGCGACCGGGGATCCACCACAATGTCCGCCTTTACACCGGAAGGCGCGGTATATCCCTCGCTGCCTGCCATAAATCCCTTCGGCGGCAACTCCTCCCCCACCGGTTCGGAGAGCTTCACCTTTTTGCCGTCGGCACTAATCAGCGTGTCCTTCAGCGGATTGAAACATAAATCTCCGGCAATGGTCAGCGCCATGGTCAGTTCGGGAGAAGCCACAAACGCATACGTATTCGGATTGCCGTCCGCGCGCTTGGCAAAGTTACGGTTGAAGGAAGTCACGATGGAATTCTTGCGGACGGGATCGTCCGTCACACGCTTCCATTGCCCGATACAAGGGCCGCAGGCATTTGCCATGATCGTAGCTCCTACCTCTTCAAAGACGCCGATCATGCCGTCGCGTTCCGCTGTGGCGCGTATGCGCTCCGAACCCGGATTGACAATCAAGGGAGCAGCCATATGCAGGTTTTTCTCCGTAACCTGACGCGCCAAAGAGACGGCGCGGCTCAAATCCTGATAGGACGAATTGGTGCAGGAGCCGATGAGCCCCACTTCCATTTTACGGGGATAACCGTTCTTCAAAACCTTCTCGGAAAACTCGGAAATGGGCGTAGCCGCATCCGGCGTAAACGGTCCGTTGATGTAAGGCTCCAATGCAGAAAGGTCTATGTCAATAATACGGTCATAGTACTTCTGCGGATTGGCCATCACCTCGTCATCTGCACGAAGCTCTGCGGCAACGGCAGTAGCCATGTCCGCCACTTCTTCGCGTCCGGTGGCTTTCAGATAGGTTGCCATGCGTTCGTCGTAAGGGAAAAGCGAGGTGGTGGCTCCTACCTCCGCGCCCATGTTGCAAATCGTGGCTTTTCCGGTGGCCGAAAGCGAAGCAGTGCCCGGACCGAAGTATTCGATGACAGCATTTGTCCCGCCCTTCACAGTCAGGATTCCCGCCAGCTTCAAAATAACGTCCTTGGGGGCTGCCCACCCACTCAGCGCTCCGGTGAGACGCACACCGATCAGGCGGGGCATCTTCAGTTCCCACTCCATGCCGGTCATCACATCCACCGCATCGGCACCGCCAACGCCGATAGCCACCATGCCCAAACCACCGGCGTTCGGAGTATGGGAGTCGGTGCCTATCATCATGCCGCCCGGAAAAGCGTAGTTTTCCAATACGACCTGATGAATGATGCCTGCTCCGGGCTGCCAAAAGCCGATGCCGTAACGGGAAGAGACATCCCGGAGAAAACGATAGACTTCCTCGTTGGTTTTGGTAGCGGTGGCAATGTCTTCTTTGGCTCCTTTATATGCCTGAATCAGATGGTCGCAATGTACGGTTGAAGGAACAGCCGCTTCATTGCGTCCCGAATTCATAAACTGCAATAATGCCATCTGTGCAGTTGCGTCCTGCATGGCAACACGATCGGGACGGAAATTTACGTAGTCCTCGCCGCGTTTGTAGTTTTTCACGTTTCTCTCATCATACAAATGAGCATACAAAATTTTTTCTGCTAAAGTCAGCGGACGTTGCAACACAGTCCGGATGCGCCCTATCTTCCCCTCATAAAGCGAATAAAACGCTTTAAGCATTGTCAAATCATAAACCATAACCACTCTTATTTTTTAGTTTTTCAATATTGTAAAGATTACAAATTAATATAATAAACAAAATAGAACAAGGAAAAGTTTAACAAAAGAAAGCATTTCTTCCCCCAACGGCGGGGATTTATTACCTTTGCAAAAGAATAATCTCCACAGAGGAGACAGGTCTCACAGAGCTTTACAATGATAAGAATGAACGAAAAGAGCGACATACAATCTCCTATTATACATATTCAACGGCAGCAACTCCTGTTACGCATGGAGTACGAATACGAGAAAGAAGAGTTCAAGCGGCAAACAGAAAATATGGGTGTCGCC
Source organism: Bacteroides eggerthii (assembly GCF_025146565.1). Classification (NCBI taxonomy): domain Bacteria; kingdom Pseudomonadati; phylum Bacteroidota; class Bacteroidia; order Bacteroidales; family Bacteroidaceae; genus Bacteroides; species Bacteroides eggerthii. The sequence goes on from NZ_CP102258.1 coordinate 4,048,735, forward strand.
CGGAAAGTCAAACGGGGACTCTGCTGGTATCCTGCCTCACCGGGGCGAAGTTACTATAACTCCCTGAACCAATTAGTAATAGAGGTTACGCATACCGAAAACACCGATATAGAACATAATTTCGAATTCGGACGTCCTGTCTGCTTTTTCCGCCAATCGGCCGACGGAAAGATCACTTATTTTAATTTTACGGCCACCGTCAGTTATGCGGACGATGTGCGTATGGTAGTGGTTATGCCCGGCGCAGGAGCTGTTATGGATATACAGTCTGCCGACAACCTCGGCGTTCAGCTCTACTTCGACGAAACCTCCTACCGCACGATGTTCGAGACGCTGGAAGATGTTCTTCGTGCCAAAGGCAACCGGCTCGCCGAACTGCGGGACACACTGCTGGGTACGATGAAAGTCGGGTTCCGCGAACTCTATCCGGTGCGCTTCCCCTGGTTGAACTCTACCCAAGAGACAGCCGTCAACAAGGTGCTATGCGCCCGCGACGTAGCCATCGTGCATGGACCTCCGGGAACGGGCAAAACCACTACGCTCGTAGAGGCTATCTACGAAACATTGCACCGCGAACCCCAAGTGCTGGTCTGCGCACAAAGCAATATGGCAGTGGATTGGATTTCTGAAAAGCTGGTGGACAGAGGCGTGAATGTTTTACGAATCGGCAATCCCACACGCGTCAATGACAAGATGCTCTCTTTCACTTACGAACGCCGCTTCGAGAATCATCCGCTTTATCCCGAATTATGGAGCATCCGTAAGGAACTGAGGCAACTGGGTGGCAGAGCCCGCCGCGGCAGTTATGATGAACGCGAGGGAATACGCAGCCGCATGAGCCGCTTGCGCGACCGCGCCACAGCGCTGGAAGTACAGATCAACACCGAACTGTTTGACAGCGCCCACGTCATTGCCTCCACGCTGGTGAGCAGCAATCACCGTCTTTTAAACGGCCGCCGCTTCGGCACACTGTTCATCGACGAAGCCGCCCAAGCCCTGGAAGCCGCCTGCTGGATAGCCATCCGCAAGGCAGACCGGGTGGTGCTGGCAGGGGACCATTGCCAGTTGCCGCCCACCATTAAATGTTATGAAGCCGCACGTGGCGGACTGGAACGTACGTTGATGGAGAAAGTCGCCGCCAACAAGCCGTCTGCCGTATCCCTACTGAAAGTGCAGTACCGTATGCACGAGGACATTATGCGCTTCTCCTCGAATTGGTTTTATGACGGGGAACTGGAGGCGGCTCCCGAAATACGCCACCGGGGAATATTGGACTGGGACACTCCCGTCACATGGATCGACACTTCCGACATGGACTTCAAGGAAGAGTTTGTCGGGGAAACATTCGGACGCATCAACAAGGAGGAGGCCCATTTACTGCTGAAAGAACTGGAAGCATACATCCTGCGGATAGGCGGAAGCCGTATTCTTGAGGAACGTATCGACTTCGGGCTGATCTCGCCCTACAAGGCGCAAGTGCAATACCTGCGGGGAAAGATAAAAGGCAGCGCCACCCTGCGTCCTTACCGCAGCCTGATAACGGTCAACACCGTCGACGGATTTCAGGGACAGGAGCGTGACGTGATTTTCATCAGTCTGGTACGTGCCAATGAAGAAGGCCAAATAGGATTTCTGAATGATTTGCGCAGGATGAACGTGGCAATAACAAGGGCACGCATGAAACTCGTCATATTGGGAGAAGCAGCTACTCTGGGACACCATGCTTTCTACAAGCAACTGCTCGAATACGTGAAGAAGGTGAACGGCAGGCAATGAAAAAGAGATTGCCCCAAATTTGAATTAACCGACCACCCTGTATTATCCAGAGCAATCTTCAAACCTGAGACAACCTCTTCTATTATTCAGAAGTCCGCACCGGAGATCAGTTGTTTTCCGGACGGAGCTTGCGAACCGTTACGGCAGTCTGCCACATCTCGCTCTCACGCAACGCTTTCAGCTCTGCATTCAGTTTCTCACGATAGTCGGGCTTAGAGTTGCTGTCGATAGAAATCTGGGCTTCGTTACCCGACTTAACGCTCTGATACAACTTCTGCACCACCGGCTTGATAGCATCGTGGAACGGTCCCATCCAGTCGAGAGCACCGCGTTGGGCAGTAGTAGAGCAGTTGGCATACATCCAGTCCATACCGTTCTTTGCAAACAACGGCATCAATGACTGCGTCAGTTCCTCAACTGTTTCGTTGAACGCTTCCGACGGAGTGTGGCCGTTTTCACGCAGAACCTCGTACTGAGCCAACAACAATCCCTGGATAGCTCCCATCAAAGAACCGCGTTCACCGGTCAGGTCGGAAGTAGCTTCACGAATGAAAGTAGTCTCGAACAAATAACCCGAACCGATACCGATGCCCAGTGCAAGGGTTCTGTCCAAAGCCTTTCCGGTAGCATCCTGATAGATAGCATAAGAAGAGTTCAAGCCGCGGCCTTCGAGGAACATTGTACGGAGTGATGTACCCGATCCCTTAGGAGCAACCATGATAACGTCAATATCCTTGGGAGGAACCACACCCGTACGGTCACTCCATGTGATAGCGAAACCATGAGAGAAGTAAAGTGCCTTTCCGGCCGTCAGGTACGGTTTCATCGTGGGCCATACAGACATAACGGCCGCATCGGACAACAGGCACATGATGACAGTACCCTTTTGGCAAGCATCCTCAATGCTGAACAGAGTTTCACCCGGAACCCATCCGTCTGCCACTGCCTTCTCGTAAGTCTTACCCTGACGCTGGCCTACGATTACGTTGAAACCATTGTCGCGCAGGTTGCAAGCCTGACCGGGACCTTGTACACCATAACCGATAACTGCGATTGTTTCATCCTTTAAAATCTCACGTGCTTTTTCCAAAGGAAATTCTTCGCGGGTCATTACATTCTCAATAACACCGCCAAAATTCAATTGTGCCATTTTTTGTTTTAATTTTTATTTGTGGCTTATGCCAACTGATTGGTTAATAAATTATTTCTTTACAAATATTACTTTGGAACGGCAAACCACTTCGCTGCCGTTCTTTTTCACTTCTACATCATACGCGCCGTCGCCTGCATAGTCCTTATAGAAAGTGAGCTCGTCACCGTAATAGCTCTCGGCTACGTAGGCCATTTCAAAACGACGGATGCGGCTCTCCTTATACAGTTCTATCGGGAACAAATCGAGGATATGCTCGATATAGCGGATACTGTTTACGTGTCCGTTGATGTCAATATCGCTATACTTGGCATTGAGAGAAGAAGCCGGCTCCGCAGAAGCTACCTTTATGCGCGAAGGCTTTTCAATGGGGCAAGGCTCGTCGCACACATAATCCACGATGCTGCCTCCATGCAAAGTCAGCAGGTCGGCGGGTTTGCGGGTATTGAGACTGATCATCGCCCATACGGAACGGGCATATCCTATCTTCTTTCCGTCCTTGTCGATAATGGCAAAATTACGGTCGGTGAAGAGGCGGTAGACATTCTCCACCCATGTCCGGATGGAAAAATCCTCGTATTGGTACGGCATCTCGTCCAGTTCGACAGCCAGCCGGGAAAGCACCCATGTATAATTATCCTCATTCAAGGTTGCAATGCCGAAACCGCGTTCCGTCGCATGAAATCCTGCACAGTTCAGCAGATGGTTGCCAAGCACCCCCATTGTGAGGCGGCCGGTGAAGTCCACATGAAACGGTTCGGCCACAAACTTATAAGTACCTATCTTGTTATTTTCACTCATTGTCCTTGTTGTTCTTTACTCTGACGATATTTTGTTTCACGATCTGCCAGATACTCGTTGACACGTTCAAAGCAGCTCGTAGTGATGGCAACACGTCCGGAACGCACAAACTGGAGCACACACCCCAAAGCGCTCAGCTCTTCGTAGAGATTGGTTATTTCCTCACTCATACCGTTTTTCTCCACAATGGAGAATACGGAGTTAACCTCTACGATACGCGCATTATATTTGCGGATCACCTTAGACACTTCCGGTTTTTCTTCCAGCGTGGGAGTCGTCAGCTTGTAGAGCGCAATCTCGTGCTGGTAGATTTCATCATCTGTGAAATAGTGCGCCTGCAACACATCTATCTTTTTGGTGATTTGTTTCGTCACCTTCTCGATAGTGTCTTTATCTGTCCAGGCAGTAATGGTATATTTATGTACCCCCTTGATAGAGGATGCCGAAACATTCAGGCTCTCGATATTGATTTGCCGGCGGGTGAAAACAGCCGTTACCTGATTCAGCAAACCTGCAAAGTTCTCCGAATGAACGATAATTGTATATAATGTCTTGTCCATACTTTTTTTAATTAAGAATGATAAGTGAAGAATTCATAATTCTTCATTTATATCAGCATTCCAGCAACATCTGGTTCACAGAGCCACCCGGAGGCGTCATCGGCATAACATTTCCTTCCTCCTCTACGCAGGCTTCCAGCAGGAACGGGCCGTCTGTCGAAATCATCTCTTCAATGGCTTCCGCCAGTTCCTTACGGGTAAGCGCCCGACGCGCCGGAATACCGTAGGCGGAAGCAATCTTCAGATAGTCCGGGTTCATCATCGGAGTGAACGAGTAACGGCGGTTGAAGAACATAGCCTGCCATTGACGAACGTTACCCAAGAAGTTATTGTTCAGCAAAATCATCTTAACGGGAGCTTTCTGCTCCATCACCGTACCCAGTTCCTGCAAATTCATCTGCAAACCGCCGTCGCCCATAAAGACGCAAACGGTACGGTCGGGACGTCCGAAAGTGGCGCCGATAGCGGCAGGAAGGCCGAAGCCCATTGTACCCAAACCGCCGGAAGTGACAATGCTGCGTTCCTTGCTATATTTAAAGTAGCGGGCAGACATCATTTGGTTCTGTCCCACATCCGTCACCAAAACGGCTTCGTTGTTTGTAGCCTCACTGACGGCACGCACCACCTCACCCATGCTCAGTGTGTCGCCTGCCGGATGCAACTCCGGACGGATCACCTTTTCTTCCTCCATCTGTTCATAAGGCAAGAAGCTGTCGAGCCATTCCTTGTGTCCGGCAGGTTTCAGCAATTCGGTCACTGCAGCCAGGGTATCTTTACAGTTGCCCAATACGGCAACATCCGTTTTCACATTCTTGTCTATCTCTGCCGGATCAATATCGAAATGGATTATTTTTGCCTGCGACGCATACGTGGACAACTTGCCCGTCACACGATCGTCAAAACGCATGCCTACCGCAATCAGCACATCGCACTTATTGGTATTGATATTCGGCCCCAGATTGCCATGCATGCCCAGCATCCCCTTGTTCAAAGGATGCTCTGTTGGCAATGCGGAAAGCCCCAACAAGGTGCAACCGGCAGGCATATCCGCCTTTTCGATGAAAGCACGCAATTCGTTCTGCGCATTGCCAAGCTCCACGCCCTGCCCCACCAGCACCAACGGACGTTCCGCCGCATTTATCAAATCGGCAGCCTGTTGTATGGCTTCCGGTTCCATTTCGGGTACAGGCAGATAGCTGCGCACGTAATCCACTTTGGTAGGCACATATTCCGTCTTATCCACTTGAGCGTTCTTGGCAAAGTCCAGCACAACCGGACCGGGACGTCCGCTCTGCGCTATATAGAAAGCGCGGGCCACTGCCCATGCCACATCTTCCGCACGACGGATCTGATAGCTCCACTTCGTGATGGGCTGCGTAATGCCCACCAGATCCACCTCCTGAAAGGCATCAGTTCCAAGGAATCCCGTAGCAACCTGTCCGGCAATGACAACAACCGGCGTGCTGTCTATCATGGCATCCGCAATACCTGTAATGGTGTTCGTTGCGCCCGGACCGCTGGTAACCAGGCATACGCCCACCTTACCCGACACACGCGCATAGCCTTGTGCCGCATGTGCAGCTCCCTGTTCATGGCGCACCAGAACATGATTCAGATTCTTTCTATGGTCGTATAGAGCATCGAATACGGGCATGATACTGCCACCCGGATAACCGAAAATGGTCTTTACCCCCTGATGTTCCAAAGAACGCATCAATGCTTCCGCGCCTGTTATTAAGTTTTCCATCAAGTCAAGTATATTTCTATTAAAACTTTCTTTAATCTATCAGCCTTACAGCCCCTTTGTCTGCCGAACTCACCATGCTGGCATACGCTTTCAACGCTTTGGACACCCGACGGTCACGCGTCACCGGCGTCATAGGACGTGCAGCCAGTTCCTCATCCGTCAGCTTCACATTGATAGAACGGTTCGGTATATCTATCTCGATGATGTCGCCGTCCTGAATCTTACCGATATTGCCGCCCGCCGCAGCTTCGGGAGAGATGTGTCCGATGCTCAGTCCGGAAGTGCCGCCGCTAAAGCGTCCGTCGGTGATCAACGCACATTCCTTGCCTAAATGGCGGGACTTGATATAGGAAGTAGGATACAGCATCTCCTGCATGCCCGGCCCACCTTTCGGGCCTTCATGGGTAATGACGACAACATCGCCGCTGACCACCTTTCCGCCCAAGATACCGTCGCACGCAGCTTCCTGTGAATCGAAAACTTTGGCAGGGCCGGTAAACTTCCAGATGCTTTCGTCCACTCCGGCTGTCTTGACCACACAACCATCCTGTGCAATATTTCCTTTCAGCACAGCCAAACCGCCGTCCTTGCTATAAGCATGCTGCAAGTCACGAATACATCCCTCGGCACGATCCGTATCCAATTCCTTATAATAAGCCCCCTGCGAACCGAGTTCCAGATTGAATTTTCCGGCAGCGGCACTGGTATATTTCCCGATCGCTTCCTTGCAAACATTAGGACTGGTGATGCAGTACCGGTCTATCTCCTCCGCCAATGTCATTCCGTCCACACGATGCACGTTCGTATCCACCAGTCCTCCTTTTGCAAGTTCGCCCATAATAGCCACGATGCCGCCGGCACGATTAACATCCTGTACATGATATTTCTGAGTATTGGGAGCCACTTTACACAGGCAGGGAGTTTTGCGGGACAGCATATCAATATCATCCATTGTGAAATCCGCCCCGGCTTCATGCGCCACTGCCAACAAGTGAAGCACCGTATTCGTAGATCCGCCCATTGCAATGTCCAGCGTCATCGCATTCAGAAACGCCTCGCGGGTGGCAATGCTGCGGGGAAGCACCGTTTCGTCTCCCTCCTCATAGTATTTATACGCATTTTCAACAATCAGTCTGGCTGCATCCTCAAACAGTTTCTTCCGGTTCTCATGCGTAGCCACAATCGTGCCGTTACCCGGAAGCGCCAGTCCGATTGCTTCATTCAGGCAGTTCATGGAGTTGGCGGTGAACATGCCCGAACAACATCCGCAAGTTGGACATGCGTGTTGTTCGATCTTGGCAACTTCCTGATCGCTCACGCTTTCGTCAGCCGACTTAATCATGGCATCAATCAGGTCGAGGTGCTGCCCGTTCCATTCTCCGGCTTCCATAGGGCCACCGGAAACGAACACCGTAGGGATGTTCAGCCTCATCGCCGCCATGAGCATACCCGGAGTGATCTTATCGCAATTGCTGATGCAGACCATGGCATCCGCCTTATGGGCATTCACCATGTACTCCACACTGTCGGCAATGATGTCGCGCGACGGCAAGGAATACAACATACCGTCATGCCCCATTGCAATGCCGTCGTCGATGGCAATCGTATTGAATTCGGCGGCGAAGCAGCCTTGCTTTTCTATCTCTTTCTTTACGAACTGACCTATTTCATGCAGATGCACATGCCCCGGAACAAACTGAGTAAAAGAATTGACTATTGCAATGATGGGCTTTCCCATTTGTTCTTTCTTCATGCCATTGGCCGTCCACAATGCACGAGCGCCTGCCATGCGGCGGCCTTGCGTGCTGAACGAACTGCGTAACTGATGTTTCATCTTATCTGTCTCCTTTTATGAAAAAAGCCTTTCTCACCGGAATGAGAAAGGCTTATTATAAATATCTTTACCGTACGAATACATACATAACCTTTCTCACGCTCTTGATGCCACCACCACGACGCGAATAATATGCAGGACTGCCAGGTTAATAGATGTATGTAGATTCATAACCAAATTGTCTTTATTGTTCTTTTATTTATTGTCTCGTATAATTATGCTGCAAAGGTAAGTGCTTTTTTATAAACTCCAAACAAATTGAAGAAAAAAAAGATATAAACATGAATAATCGTAAGAAAATCATGCTTTAAAATCTTATTTTATCACTTATAAGGCTCAAATAAAAAGATTCGGATAGTTTTGAAGAGTATGCCCAAGAGTCACAACGCACTTAATAATCTGAAATTTACCGGAGCGCTTCCTCCCACGAAACAAAATATTCGTATCTTTGCGCACCGGGCAAAGGCGGGGTGCGCCTCTGAAGTTATGCGGATATTCGCATTGCCTTTGCCACTTTAGAGACAGAACAACAGTATTTACTAAACAATAACAAATTAATGGAAACAGTAGAAAACAAGTACATCACCTTAGCATATAAGCTGTACTCAATCGAAAACGGAGAAAAAGAATTCACAGAAGAAGCTCCTGCAGAACACCCCTTCCAGTTCATCTCCGGATTGGGCCTGACTTTGGAAGCTTTTGAAAGCCAAGTGAAAGACTTGAAAAAAGGCGATAAATTCGACTTTACAATCAAAGCAGAAGAGGCTTACGGTGAATATGACGAAGAACACGTCATCGACCTGCCCAAAAACATCTTCGAGATAGAAGGCAAATTCGATAGCGAACGCGTAGTGGAAGGCGCCGTAATTCCTTTGATGACTTCGGAAGGCCAACGCATCAACGGAAGCGTAGTCGAAGTAAAAGACGATGTAGTGGTAATGGACATGAATCACCCCTTGGCAGGCTGCGACCTGAACTTCGTGGGTGAAGTTACGGAAAACCGCCCGGCCACCAACGATGAGCTGGCAGAAATGGCACGCATGATGAGTGGTGGCGGATGCGGCGGTGGATGCAATGGCGGATGCGATTGTGGAGACTGCGGCGACGGATGCTGTAAATAAGAATTAGGGATTAGCGATTAGGGATTAGTTTATCAATGGCACATATTATAATGTTGCGATTAATCCCTGATCGTTAATCACTTAATCACTGCTTTCCCGTCATTATTTCCAGTACCAGTTTGTCCGTTTCGTCCATTCCTTTGGAACCTATCTTCGTCAGATTACGGATGCTTTGGTCCACGTCTTCATCGATAATCCCTTCAACAGAAGTAACGCAACGATTTTCCATTGCCATAATAGCCGAAAGGACGGCCGTAGAAACGCCCGTAGTCACCTTCAAAGCACAACTGGGCTTGGCTCCGTCGCAAATCATTCCGGTGAGGTTGGCAATCATGTTCTGAACGGCAAAAGCCACCTGCTCGTAGGTGCCTCCCATCAGCCATGTGATGCCGCAACTGGAACCCGTAGCAGCTACCACACAGCCGCATAAAGCGGACAAACGGCCCAAACTTTGTTTGATATAAATCACAGTCAGATGACTGAGCATGAGCGCACGTATCAGCTCTTCTTCCGATTTGCCGTTCTCCTCGGCATAAACCAGTACGGGCAACGTAGCGGAAATACCCTGATTTCCACTTCCCGAATTACTCATCACCGGTATCATGGCCCCTGCCATACGGGCGTCGCATGCACCGGACGTATAAGAAAGGATATGTGAGAACACACTATCCCCCAATATCTTATGTTCATAAGTGCCGCGCAACATCCTGCCCAGACCATGACCGTAGTTCTTATCGAAAGAACTTTCAGCCGCCGCTTTGTTCAGGCGGGCAGTCTCAAGGATGAAACGGATTTCATCCAACGGAGCGTCCATGGCAAAGTCATACACTTTGCGCAACGTCAAATCCACAGTCTGCTCTTTCGTCTCTTCACTGCTTGCATTTTGCCTGCTGAAAAGGATGCCACCATTCCGGGCTATATATATAAAGGTGGTATGCCCGCCTGCTATAATGGCGGTAGCCTTGTTTTCTCCGGACTCACAACATACTTCTATATAGAGTTTCTCCGAAATATTCTCTTTCAGCGATATGTTGATGCGCTTCTCAGCGATAAAGCGTTTACCTTCATCCACAGCGGCAGGATTGCTGTCTTTCAGCACTTCCAACTGATATTCCGACTTGCCCACCAGTGCCCCCAACGCTATGGCAATGGGCAGTCCAATCATACCTGTACCGGGAATCCCCACCCCCATTGCGTTTTTCAGGATATTGGCGCTTAGCAAGACATTTATCTTCTCCGGTCTTGTTCCTAAGGTTTCGGTCGCTTTCGCCACACACAAAGCAACGGCGATAGGTTCCGTACATCCGATGGCGGGCACCACTTCACGCTGCACCAAGTCTATTATTTGTTTTCTTTCGGCTTCAGTCATATCACAGATATATATTTTATTCAATCTTCATGCAAAGATAGGCGGAATAACAAATAAATAACAGAGTTTATCGCACTTTTTTGTCATTGCATCTGTTATTACAAAATAATAGCGTATTTTTGCAAATTGCTAAACTATATCAATTTATCAACTCTCAAAAAAAGAAGTATATGAATTTTAAGAAGTGGACTACTGCCCTCATGCTTATTCTGACTGTCACGTCGTGTATACAGGACGAAGCACTTAATTCCGAAGCGGCGATTGACGCCTGCACCGGTGCGGATGTACAATTGGCTCACATCAACAGCGACTCGAAAGAAATAAACATATATGTGCATAAAGGAGCAGACCTGTCAAAACAACAATTACTGTTTACTCTGCCTGTCGGAGCGACCCTTAGTGCGGACAAACATTACCCGAACGACATACTGAACAATTACGATTTCAGCAACGATTCACATTCACGCACATTCACCGTAACATCCGAAGACGGGGAGTGGACTGCCACCTATACCGTAAAAATCATACCGGCAGAAGTTCCGGGAATCTTCCATTTTGAAGACCTGCTTCCCGCTGCCGGTACCGAATATGACATTCTCTACGAGTTCCAGCCCGGCACCTCAACCAATGTTTCCAGCGTGCTGCAATGGTCAAGCGGCAATCCCGGTTACAAACTTACCAGCATGACGGACAATCGCACCGGCTACCCCACACAGCAGATTGCCGAAGGTTTTCGTGGCAAGGGCTTGAAACTGACAACCTGTGATACAGGCAGCTTTGGAGCTATGGTGAAAATGTATATTGCCGCCGGAAACCTCTTCATCGGTTCATTCGACTTGGCAAATGCACTTAAAGATCCCTTGCGTGCCACAAAGTTCGGCATACAGTATTATAAACGCCCCGTATCGTTGAAAGGCTACTTCAAGTTTAAGGCAGGAGATGTCTACACCGATGAAGGCGCAGTGCAGAAAGACAAAAAAGACCGTTTCGACATTTATGCCATTATGTACGAAGCCAACGAGAACTCTTTCATGCTGGATGGCAGCAACAGTTTGGATTTGACTTCCGACAAGCTCGTATCCATCGCCCGTATCAGTGAAGAGGACGCTAAGGAGACCGATTCATGGACACCCTTTGAACTTCCTTTCAAAGCGGTGAACGGCAAGAGCATAGACCCTGTCAAACTGCAGGAAGGCAAGTACAAACTAAGCATCGTACTCTCTTCCAGTGTAGACGGCGCTTATTTCAAGGGAGCTGTTGGCAGCACATTATATGTAGACGAATTAGAACTTATAAGCGAAGACAACTAATATAGCGTATGAAAAAGTATCATTTTATTTGCATAATAGCCGCACTGTTGGCAATGGTTACCAACGTACAGGCACAAGAAGAAAGAAACAAAAGTCTTATCAATTCCTATCTGCATGGTTGGGAATACGGCATAAAAGCCGGGTTCAACATCGGCGGAACCTCGCCTATCCCCCTGCCCAAAGAGATACGCAAGATAGACAGTTATGCGCCGGGCATAGCCATTGCCATTGAAGGAAATGCCACCAAATGGTTTGACGAAAAGAAAAAGTGGGGACTTACGTTAGGCCTGCGGTTAGAGAATAAGAACATGACCACCGAAGCCACTGTCAAGAACTATGGTATGAAAATCATCAATACCAATGGCGGAGAGCTGGCAGGTCTTTGGACAGGCGGGGTCAAGACAAAGGTAAAGAACTCCTATCTGACAATTCCCATTTTGGCTAATTACCACATCAGCAAGCGTTGGATATTGTCTGCCGGTCCTTATTTCTCCTATCTGCTGGAGGGCAATTTCTCCGGACATGTTTATGAAGGACACCTGCGTACCCCCGACCAGACCGGTTCCAAAGTGGAGTTCACCGGTGAAAGCATCGCCACTTATGACTTCTCCAGTGATTTAAGGAAATTCCAGTGGGGTGTGCAATTCGGCGGTGAATGGAAAGCATTCAAACACCTCACCGTACACGCCGACGTGACATGGGGGCTGAATAATATCTTCCAAAAAGACTTTGATACGATTACATTCAATATGTATCCTATCTATCTGAACTTGGGATTCGGATATGCTTTCTAAACAAGATTTTTTCATTTTTTGTCGTCACTCGTCACCTTTTGCTTCAATGTATTAAGGATAAGGGAATTATCGAGTGACGACAAGGTATATATGCAGTGACGACCAAATGCTGGTCGTCACTGTCTGTTTTGTCCCTAAATTAATCCGGCTGACTATCCGTCATCAGCAACCTGCCCAAAGACAATCTCCATGCCGGCTATTTAAAATACCAAAGTTGGAAATTCAAAATACCAATGTTTGGTACTTGAAATACCAACCGTTGGTACTCGAAATACCAAAGAGTGGTACTTAAAATACCAATCATTGGTACTCAATATACCAAAGGGTGGTATTCAAATGGTACTTGCAGTATATTGTTTTACAACCTGTTATAAATAGTTTCCTCTACCTTGCATTTCACGTTATCCTTTCCCCACCTAAAGTTGACCTTTACAGTTCTAAAGTACACCTTTATGGCTCCCAAATAAAAAGTGACGACCAATATTTGGTCGTCACTGCATATATACCTTGTCGTCACTCGATAATTCCCTTATCCTTAATACATTGAGGCAAAAAGTGACGAGTGATGAGAAAAATATAAATCTTTCCAACACTTTATTTTATTTCTCAGTCTCAAAAACTTGTAACCAGTCCCTATGTAGCGTCATTATAGCTATTTAAGACTGGTCACAAACTAATTTATTTTACTGAAACGGTCAATTCATCAACTGTTAGTACACTGCCTGGTGCTCCTTCAAATTTATCACCCTCAGCACTAGAAGAACATATAATAGCAAACTTATATTTTTTATTTGCATCATACTCTTTCAAGTATTGTAATTCTACTTCAAAAGATTTAAACTCAGCTGTATTTTCACATACCTGCTTGGCTATGGCAGTTAGTTTAGTCTCATCGTAAATGTTAGTACCATCTAAAGATTCATCACCTGTCACTTCATATAAGACAGCGGAAATCAACCCCTTATCTGTCTTGCCTTGAACTATTTCACTAGAAACATCCATTGGATTATCCGGATTTACAATCGTCTTATAATATGTTTCCCCTGCCTGATATTTATAATATCCTTTCAAAGAAACTGGCTGTTCATCATACTTTATACCAAATCTTGTACTCTTTAAAGTATTTTCTAAATCAGTTTCAAATTTACCTAAAAATAACGTACCTGCAGTGACTTTAGGCACAGTTGTTAGCATCCACATCCCCTTTGAATCAGTACTTCTAACTTCTGCAGCTCCACCTTTATATCCAGCTTCTGTCGGAGTCACAGCATATGGTGCATCCGCAGGCACGGCATTTAGAAGAACTTTCAATAGATAAAGAGCTCCATTGCTAGTGCACCAACCATTCGATGAAAAATCCCAATAATTCAGAGGATTTTTTTCATCTGCTTCCACCATTAGTTCAAAATTCCATTCATCTTTCTCAAAAGAATATAATGCGGCTCTTCCTGAAATCGAAACCGCATATGTTTTAATAGTACCATCTTCTGCAACAACCGTATAAACAACATTCTTACCCTTAGAGAAATCCTGTGCTACTCCACTTGCTGGAGTTACAGTTGCTTTTTCCGAGAAAGTAATAGTCGGAACCAATGCTTTCAAGTCATCGTCAACAGCCGTATCACTAACTTTGAAAGTAATAGTACCATTTTCTTCATTAATAACAGGTTGCTCTGTCACTAACTTGCTATCGAAAGAAAAAGCCGTAATCTTAGCTTCACTACTTTCAGTCCCCGTCAAACGAGTTCCTTCGTATACAACCTTTACACTCTGCTTTACGCCGCCTGCAACAGCGTCAATATCCATATCAACCTTTACAGCACCGTTTTTAATAGTGCCTTTGGCATTAATTGTACAAGACAAAGCCTCAACTTCTAATTTCTGAGTGCCGGTAAATGCATAAGTATCACCATTTTGAGATAGCACACAATTCTTTAATTCAACATCTCCAATAGCAATTCCCATAAAACTAAAATTAGCTAAAGAAAGATTTATAGCTGAAGGACTGGCTTTTTCAATCTTAATTTTCTGAGGTTCGGAAGGCATAGTAGTTCCTTCTACCGTCACTGTTAATGTTCCTTTATAGTTACCTGCAATTTCTTCTTCAATGACTTTTGAGTAGTCAGGATCGTCGTCGCTACAAGCTGTAAATAAACTCATTGAACAGATCAATGCAAATAAATAAAACAAATTTTTCTTCATATAAATACTTGTTTAGTTAATAAAATCCCTACATAGTTAAGGGGCAGTTAATATTCTCTTTTATATTTGAAGTGCAAAATAACAGTTTTTAGAACCTTTAAACAAGGTCTTTTCTAAAAAATAGATGTTCCTTTTTTCAGAAAGGGTTAATTATAAAGATTCTTCACATTCTTAAATACTTCTATATATCCAAAAGACAGATTGGGATGGTTGTCCACATACCTCAAAGTCGGGAAATAAAAGATTTATTGTCATTTTTGAAACGTTTTACAAAAATAATTGTTACCTTTAAAAAGTCAAAGCCCCTTATGGCAAGACAAACTGACGCATTAACCTCATTATAAACCTTTAAAGCATTTGATATGTTCAACTCATTTGGAAATATTCTTCGACTGACCAGTTTCGGAGAGTCACATGGCAAAGGCATAGGCGGCGTAATAGACGGATTTCCCGCAGGAATCACTATCGATATGGACTTCGTTCAATCGGAACTCGACCGCCGCCGCCCGGGACAATCACGTATCACCACCTCACGCAAGGAATCTGATAAAGTGGAATTCCTTTCCGGCATTTTCGAAGGTAAATCCACCGGCTGCCCTATCGGATTTATCGTATGGAACGAGAATCAGCACTCCAACGATTATAACAATCTGAAAGAAGTGTACCGTCCCTCACACGCCGACTATACATATAATGTGAAATACGGAATACGCGACCACCGCGGAGGCGGACGTTCATCGGCACGCGAAACCATCTCACGCGTGGTGGCCGGGGCATTAGCCAAATTAGCATTAAGGCAGCTTGGCATCCGCATCACAGCCTACACCTCACAGGTGGGACCTATCAAGCTGGAAGACAACTATACCGCTTACGACCTCGACCTGATTGAAACCAATCCCGTACGTTGCCCCGACCCGGAGAAAGCAAAAGAAATGGAAGAGCTTATCTTCAAGATAAAAGGCGAAGGCGACACCATCGGCGGTGTGGTGACTTGCGTTGTCAAAGGTTGCCCCATAGGGCTGGGACAGCCCATTTACGGGAAGCTCCAATCCGCCCTCGCCGCAGGTATGCTCAGCATCAATGCTGCCAAAGCATTTGAATACGGCGAAGGATTCAAAGGACTGAAAATGAAAGGCTCGGAACAGAACGACGTATTCTTCAACAACAACGGGCGCATCGAAACGCACACCAACCATTCCGGCGGTATTCAGGGCGGCATCAGCAACGGACAGGACATCTACTTCCGCGTGGCCTTCAAACCGGTGGCAACCGTACTCATGGAACAGCACACCGTAAATCTGGATGGTACGGACACCACCCTCAAAGCCCGCGGACGCCACGACCCTTGCGTGTTGCCCCGCGCAGTGCCCATCGTAGAAGCCATGACGGCCATGACCTTGCTCGACTTCTACCTGATAGACCGTACTACACAATTATAACAAACGAACGATAAAGTAATGGAAATAAAGAAATATATCGCAGAGAACGAACCAAAGATGCTGGAAGACCTGTTCAGCCTTATCCGTATCCCCAGTATCAGCGCCAAGCCCGAGCACCACGACGACATGCTTGCTTGCGCAGAACGTTGGGCGCAACTGCTACTGGAAGCCGGCGCGGATGAAGCGCTGGTGATGCCTTCGGCAGGAAATCCCATTGTGTTCGGACAGAAAATGATAGACCCGAAAGCCAAAACCGTACTTATATACGCACACTACGATGTGATGCCCGCCGAACCGCTGGAGCTTTGGAAAAGCAGCCCTTTTGAACCGGAGATACGCGACGGGCACATCTGGGCGCGCGGCGCAGACGACGATAAAGGACAGTCTTTCATTCAGGTAAAAGCATTTGAATATTTGGTAAAGAACAACTTACTGACCCACAATGTGAAATTCATCTTTGAAGGAGAAGAAGAGATTGGCTCCCCCAGCCTTGAGGGATTCTGCCAAGAGCATAAAGAACTGCTGAAAGCCGACATCATCCTCGTTTCCGATACCAGCATGCTGGGCGCCGACCTCCCCTCACTGACCACCGGCCTGCGCGGACTTGCCTATTGGGAGATAGAGGTGACCGGTCCGAACCGCGACCTGCATTCCGGACACTTCGGCGGTGCAGTGGCCAACCCCATCAATGTGCTCTGCGGGATGATAAGCAAAGTGACGGACGCAGACGGACGTATCGCCGTTCCCGGCTTCTACGACGATGTGGAGGAGGTGCCGCAAGCCGAACGCGAAATGATAGCACACATTCCGTTCGACGAAGAGAAATACAAAAAGGCTATCGGCGTGAAAGCCCTTTTCGGAGAAAAAGGATACAGCACACTGGAACGCAACAGCTGCCGCCCGTCTTTCGACGTATGCGGCATTTGGGGCGGCTATACGGGCGAAGGCTCCAAAACCGTACTACCTTCCAAAGCATACGCCAAAGTATCGTGCCGGCTGGTTCCGCATCAGGACCACCATAAGATCTCGCAACTGTTTGCCGATTACATCATGAGCATAGCCCCCGACACCGTACAGGTAAAGGTCACTCCCATGCATGGCGGACAAGGATACGTATGCCCCATCACCCTCCCTGCATATCAGGCGGCGGAGAGAGGCTTCACCAAAGCATTCGGAAAGAAACCGCTGGCAGTGCGCCGCGGCGGCAGTATTCCTATCATCTCTACCTTTGAACAAGTATTGGGAATAAAAACCATACTGATGGGATTCGGCTTGGAGTCCAACGCCATCCATTCTCCCAACGAAAACATCCCGTTGGACATCCTGCGGAAAGGTATTGAAGCGGTGGTTGAGTTCCACCTGAACTACTAAAGGTTATTCAAAATATAAAAGTAATGAAGCCCAACAACGATTCAGAAAAACCTTGGGAAGTAATTTCCAGCGAATACTTGCATAAGAACCTGTGGCTTACCGTACGCAAAGACCATGTAGTGTTGCCAAACGGTAACCACATTCCCTCTTATTATATACTGGAATATCCCAACTGGGTAAATACAATTGCCATTACACGCGACGGACAGTTCGTATTTATCCGTCAGTACCGGCATGGTTTGCGAAAGACGTCCTATGAACTTTGTGCCGGCGTATGCGAGAAGGAAGACGCGTCACCGTTGGTTTCCGCTCAACGGGAGCTCTTGGAAGAAACCGGCTACGGAAATGGTACATGGCGGGAATTCATGCAGATTTCTCCCAACCCAGGCACTCACACTAACATTACGTATTGCTTTCTTGCCACCGATGTAGAAAAGATTTCCGAACAACATCTGGAAGATACGGAAAGCCTCAGCGTACATCTGCTTACACTAACGGAAGTAAAAGAGCTGTTGGAGAAAGGAGAAATAAAACAAGCACTAATGGCTGCCCCATTGTGGAAATATATAGCCGAAAAAGGATTATAGATTTTACTAAAACGGCTTGCGGAACGTACAACCACTCTTCCATTCGGAACAGCCGTAAGCCGTTTTTCCTTTAATCACCGTTCCCTTTCCGCAAAGGGGGCAAGGTTGTCCTACCAACTCATCGGCCTGTACAACAGATGCCGGCTGCTCTGCTGCCGCCGGCAGACTGTCAGTTGTTGCCGTCTCCGTTTTCTTTGCGGCAGACTTTCGCGGCGCCCTTTTCTTAGGTTCTTTTTTCGGTTTATCGGAAGCGGAAGCCGATGAAGCAGAATTCTTTCCACCTTTCTCCGGTGCAGGGGCCTGTATGGTGATATGGCGGTTACTGTTATCGGAAAGAACACTCATAACAATCTCCGACACCATTTGCTTCAATTCTTCCAAGAACTGTCCCGCATTGTACGTACGCTTTTCTATTTCACGCAGCTTCTTTTCCCATATACCCGTCAGTTCGGCAGACTTCAACAGTTCCTCATGGATAATCTGGATGAGCTCCACACCGGTAGGAGTAGCTATCAGGTTCTTTTTCTCCTTACGGATATAGTTACGCTTGAAAAGTGTTTCGATAATGGCGGCCCGGGTGGAAGGACGGCCGATTCCGTTCTCTTTCAAAGCATCGCGCAATTCATCGTTATCCACCAGTTTACCGGCAGTTTCCATAGCACGCAGCAGGGTGGCCTCGGTGTAAGGACGTGGCGGTTGCGTCCACTTCTCATACAAATCCGGCAGATGCGGACCGCTCTCTCCTACCACAAACGCAGGGAGTACATTCTCCTCTTCCCCACCCTTCTCATCTTTTTCTTCTTGAGACTGAGCCGAGGGAGTACCAAAGACCACACGCCAGCCGGGCTCCAATATCTGCTTTCCCGAAACCTTAAACTCAATCTGCTCCACCTCACCTATGACGGTGGTCGTTGCAAACAGGCAGTCCGGATAGAAGACAGCAATGAAACGGCGTGCAATCAGGTCGAACACGCGGCGCTCCATATCCGTCAGATTCTGCGGTGGCTGCCCGGTAGGGATAATGGCATGGTGATCCGTCACTTTCGAATTGTCGAACACCTTCTTTGATTTCAGCAACGTAGTCCCCTCCAACGGAGCTGTCAACGCCTGATAATCGCGCAAACCTTTCAATATGCCGGGGCACTTGGGATAGATGTCATCACTCAGAAAAGTGGTATCGACACGCGGATAGGTCGTTACTTTCTTCTCGTACAACGACTGGATGGTTTTCAGCGTTTCATCGGCAGAGAAAGCGAACTTCTTGTTGCATTCCACCTGTAAGGAAGTCAGGTCGAACAAACGGAGGGGAGCCTCTTTGCCGTTCTTGCGGGTGACATTCGTTATCGTGAAAGGAGCATTCCTGATCTGTTCCAGCAGAGCCGTTCCGCGTTCCCGATCTGTGATAGGTTCTATACCTCGGTTTTCTTCCGGTTTTGCAGCTTTGGCTGCAGCTCCTTCTTTCTGTTTCTCCGCTTCCAGCACCAGTTCTTCATCGCTTTTGCGGAGAATGGCGGAGAAAGTGGTGTCGCGATATACCGTTTTCAGCTCCCAATATTGTTTGGGAACGAAATTCTGTATCTCAAGCTGGCGGTTTACAATCAATGCAAGCGTAGGCGTCTGCACACGTCCGATAGAAAGCACTTGCCGGTTCTGACCGTACTTCATCGTATACAGGCGGGTAGCATTCATGCCCAGCAGCCAGTCACCGATAGCACGCGAAAGCCCAGCTTCGTACAACGGCTGAAAATCGGAAGCATCCCGCAACTTTGCAAATCCTTCACGAATGGCCTCTTCCGTCAGCGACGAAATCCACAAGCGTTTCACCGGACAACGCGCACCGGCTTTCTGCATCACCCAGCGTTGAATCAGCTCTCCCTCCTGACCGGCATCACCGCAGTTTATAATCATGTCGGCATGCTGCATGAGGTTCTCAATCACGTGAAACTGGCGTTCGTAGGTGGGATTACTGATAAGTTTGATTCCGAAACGGGGCGGAACCATAGGCAGGCTGCCCAAGCTCCACGATTTCCAGTTGGGCGTATATTCATGCGGTTCTTTCAGGGTACAAAGATGACCGAATGTCCACGTCACCTGGTATCCGTTTCCTTCGATGTATCCGTCTCTCTTATCTCTCGCTCCGAGTACATCGGCTATGTCACGCGCCACAGAAGGCTTTTCGGCAATACAAACTATCATTCATTTTCTCTTTAGGTGCGGCAAAGATAAACGAAATCATCCCACGAGACAAATAAAACCGTTCTGCAGGACGAAAAAAATCATTCCGCAAGACAAGGCCAAGCAGCCACCGAGACGTTTAGCACAAATTTAAAAGTCTACTATACAAAATTGACAGTCGAATAAACATTCGGCACCATAAAAAAAACATTAGCGTTCTCCCATACATGGAAAAAGACGTAATTTAGCAATCGGAGAAATAGCCTCTAAAATCTCAATATATAAAACTAATAATATGGTAAAACAAATTCCAATGAAGCACATAGCCTGCCTATCACTGCTTAGCTCATCAATGGCATACGCTGCCGAACGTCCCAACATTATCTACATCTTTACCGACCAGCATACGGCAAATGCCATGAGCTGCGCCGGAAACCCGGATGTGCATACCCCCAATCTGGACAGACTGGCCGCAGCCGGCATTATGTTCCAAAACGCTTATTGTACGGCTCCACTCAGCGGTCCCTCGCGCGGCGCCATGTTCACAGGACACTATCCCGGTTCGGTGGAATTGCTGACCAATGGCGCACCGTTACCGGAAGCGCTCCAAACACAAACACTGGGCACGCTGGTCAAGAATGCCGGATATGAATGTGCATACGGCGGCAAATGGCATGTACCCGAACTTGACATTCCCGACGAAGTACGCGGGTTCGACCAGATACACCGACACAGCGACGACGGATTGGCAGAGGCTTGCG
This sequence comes from Bacteroides eggerthii, assembly GCF_025146565.1. Lineage (NCBI taxonomy): Bacteria > Pseudomonadati > Bacteroidota > Bacteroidia > Bacteroidales > Bacteroidaceae > Bacteroides > Bacteroides eggerthii. The sequence goes on from NZ_CP102258.1 coordinate 4,069,732, forward strand.
TACAATTCCTTTCACGCAAGCACGACAAGCCTTTCTTCCTCGTGGCCTCTTATGACAATCCGCATAACATTTGCGAATATGCACGCAGCCAGAATCTTCCCTACGGCAACATGGAAATACCCGAAATACGCAACTGTCCGGGACTTCCCCCTAACTTTGCCAAGAATCCTTACGATGCCGATGTCATCGAGGAGGAAAGAGACAATAACTTCAACGTCTACCCCACTGCAACGTTCACCCCTGAGGACTGGCGCATGTACCGCTATACTTACTACCGTCTGGTAGAGAAGGTAGACCGCGAAATCGGTAAGATCATCGACGCCATCGACAAAAACAACCTGTGGAAGAACACCGTTGTTATCTTCTCCAGCGATCATGGAGACGGAATAGGCGCCCACCACTGGAACCAAAAATCGGCCTTATACGAAGAGGTGGTAAATATCCCCCTTATCGTAACCCTGCCCGGCAAGAAGCATGCAGGCGAAAAACTGCCGCAACTCATCAGCAACGGGGTGGACTTCTTTGCCACAATCTGCGACTGGACCGGAGCCGAAAAGCCCGAAAGTACAACAGGAAAATCATTCCGCAAAATAGCAGAAGAGGGTAATCCGCAAGCTCCCCACCAAGACTATGTCATCACCGAAACACGTTTCGACGGCAGCAAAACACGTGGCTGGATGGTACGTACCGAACGTTACAAATACGTGCTGTACGACAAAGGAAGACACCGCGAACAACTGTTCGACATGCAAAACGACAGAGGCGAGACAAGAAACCTGATGATGGAAAACGCTTACGCGAAAGTAGCGCAGCAACATCGAGACATTCTTGAAAACTATATGAATACTTACAAAATCAAGCCTACACGCCCCAAGCTGCACGATGTGCCGGGAAAAGCGCTTCCTAAAAAGGCAAACTCCCACTCATCCAACTAACCTTATAACAATATTAATTACATGAATAAGATTTTATCAACCGTCCTCCTCTTCCTTCCTGCCGTCTGTGCACAAGCGCAGACAGCGGGAAAGGTTACCGTCAGGCTCACCGACACCACTCTGATGCACGAAATGCGTGCAACTCCCTCTCCGTCGGACGGCGCCACCATAAGCGATCGTGCCGTATCTTTCCAATGGCCGCTACCGGCAGAGCTCAACATCCTGCGAAGCGGCTTGGACGGAACAGAAGAGAGCACCCCCAAAAAAGAAGTGGACAAAAGCAAGCTGCGCTATTTCCTGCGTTATTCGCAAAGCCCGACATTCGGACCGGGAAATACCATGCAAATAGAAACCCGCTGGCCTTTCTTCAATCCGGAACAAGACCTGGCACCGGGCACATGGTACTGGCAATATGGCTATGTCACAGGCGGCAAAACCGAATGGAGCGACACACAGCGATTTACGGTAGAACCCAATCCCATGAAGTTTTGCCCGCCCGCTCTGAAAACCGTACTCGAAAAGCTGCCCGCCCATCATCCCCGCGTATGGCTCGACAAGGACGAATGGGACAGTTTCATAGAGAACAGCCAAGGAAAACCCGAACGCCGAACTTATCTCAAACGCGCCAATAAAGTACTCGCCACCCCGATGAAATCCGTAAACGACATCAACTCAGACTTGGCAAAGGGGCTGACCAACAAAGTACAGCAAAGCGCAATGCTCACCCGCGAAAGCCGACGCATCATCGACAGCGAAGAAGCCAATACGGATGTGCTGATTCGCGCATACCTGCTCACCAAAGACCGCCGCTATGCCGATGAAGCCGTTAAGCGTGTCAAGGAAATGGCCACTTGGGGAGACAACAAAAACGTAGTGGGCGACTTCAACGAAGCTACCCTGCTTTCACTCTGTTCCATGGCATACGATGCGCTGTACGACGTTCTGGACAACGCCACGCGCAAATTCCTGCTGAACGAGATAAAAGAATTCGGCAGCAGCATGTACAAACACGACATCAACCGCTTGGAAAACCACATCGCCGACAATCACGTATGGCAGATGACATTCCGCATCCTTACCATGGCAGCTTTCACTGTCTACGGCGAACTGCCCGAAGCCGATGCGTGGACGGACTATTGCTATAACCTGTGGCTCGTCCGCTTCCCCGGCCTGAACAAAGACGGCGGATGGCACAACGGCGATTCCTACTTCCACGTCAACCTCCGCACACTTGTGGAAGTTCCCTATTTCTATACGCGCCTCACCGGATACAACTACTTCTCCGACCCCTGGTATCAGGGAAACGCGCTGTATGTCATCTACCAGCAACCGCCTTTCTCCAAATCGGGCGGTAACGGCAGCTCGCATCAGAATATACTTACTCCCAACGGCACACGCGTAGGATATGCCGATGCTTTGGCACGCATGACAGGAAACACCTATGCCGCAGACTATGTACGCCACATCAGTGAGCGCCAACCCGATATACTCGAACAAGGAAGCACCTCCAAAGCCGGAGGTCTGGCATGGTTCCGCCTGCAATGCGACAAACCACTCCCCAACGGACCGGGATTGAAAGACCTCCCTATGGGGCACGTATTCCCGCAAAGCGGACTGGCTTCGTTTTCCACCGACTTGGACGATACCCGCAAGAGCGCCATGCTCAGCTTCCGCAGCAGTCCTTACGGCAGCACCTCGCACGCCATAGCCAACCAGAACGCTTTCAATACCTTCTGGAACGGGCAGTCGCTCTTTTACAGCAGCGGACACCACATCAGCTTCACCGACAAGCACAGCGTTTACTGCCACCGGGCCACACGCGCCCACAACACAATTCTGGTAAACGGCATGGGGCAACGCATAGGTACGGAAGGCTACGGATGGATTCCACGCCACTATGTCAGCGACCGGATAAGTTACGTTGCAGGCGACGCATCCAAGGCTTACGGCAAAGTAATCTCCCCGCTTTGGTTGCTGCGCGGCAAACAGAGTAATCTGGAATACTCCCCCGAAAATGGCTGGGACGATACCGGACTGAAAATATTCCGCCGCCACATCGTAACGCTGGGCAAAAGCGGCTACTCTTTCATATACGATGAACTGGAAGCTGACAAGCCCGTAACTTGGAGCTACCTGCTACATACAGTCACCAACCCGATGAATGTAGACAAAACCAAGGAATACGTACACATACAAGCCACAAGCAAGGACGGTGTATCCGATGCCTACCTCTTCTCTGCCGGAACATTGAAAACGGACACAACCGGCAGGTTCTTTGTACCCGCCGTTAATTGGCTGCGTGCAGACGAGAACGGACATTTCAAGCCATACCCCAACCACTGGCATTTCACTGCCACATCCGGCAAGCAGAAAGTCTATCGCTTTGCCACAATTGTGCATACGCACGCTAAAGGCACTGATGCAAACACCGTACAGGCTGCGCCCCAAAGACAGAAAGACGGCAGCATACAGGTGGGCGACTGGAATATCAAAGCGAATATTTCCACCGATGGAAAGCCCTCGTTCGAAGTACGGAATACGCGCAAAGGCTACGATGCAAGCGTAAGCTATAAGGATTATGGCCCAACAGTGATACACGACGGCAATAAAAAGACAGAATTGAAAGACGAAGTTCCCGAACTGGAAATCTGACAATCTCTCCTAATTATCCATAAAAACAAGTCCAAAACCACGAACATCACGTGGTCTTGGACTTATTTTTTTATGTCATTCTCATTGTCTGAATGCCATTTTACACAGAAATATAAGAAAACTACACAGAACTAAAAGACAAATCAACGTTCCTACAAAATTACAAAACACACTAAAAAGCAATGGAACTAAAGAATCCCTAATTTAGCAAACAGAAAACAAAACGTAATCATACTATTAAACCCCATATGAAAAGCATGCAGAGATTTTTTCTATTAGCAGTCTGTTTACTCTCCACATTGAGTATTCATGCGCAAAGCTTTACCGTCACCGGAAAGGTTATAGACAATACCGGACTGGAAGTAATCGGTGCCAATATTTCTATCAAAGGGAGTGCAGGCGTTGGAACAATTACCAATATTGACGGACAATATACCCTTAATGTAAACAACCCCGCTAAAGATGTGCTTGTCATTTCTTATATAGGAATGAAAACACAGGAAATAGCGGTAAAAGGCCAAAAACAAATCAATGTGACTTTGCAAGAAGACAGTAAGGTGCTGGATGAGGTGGTTGTCATTGGTTACGGAACAGCCAAACGAGGCGATTTGACCGGTTCTGTCGTATCTGTAAAAAACGAAGACCTGATGCAAACGCCCACCTCGGATGTGGCTCAGGCTTTGGCAGGGCGCGTGGCAGGCGTGCAAATCATGCAAAGCGAAGGCGAACCGGGAGCATCTGTCTCTATTCGTGTGCGTGGCGGTATCTCCATTACCCAAAGCAACGAACCGCTTTATATCATTGACGGTTTTCCCAGCGAAGACGGCATGAGCAGCCTGGATCCCGGTGAAATTGAGACTATCGATATTCTAAAAGATGCTTCTTCAACAGCCATTTACGGAGCTCGCGGAGCCAATGGCGTAGTAGTGATTACTACGAAAAAAGGCACGAAGGACGCTTCAAAAATGAACGTCAGCTTCAATAGTTATATAGGAATACGGAAAGTTAATAAAAAGCTTGATGTACTTTCGTCTAAAGAATATGTGCTGCTGGACTATGAACGCAATTTAGCTTTATATGGAGAAAGCGGCATACGACGGTTCCAGAATGCCTACGGCTCTTTCCAAGAAATAGAAGAAAATTACGGAAACAGAAAAGGCGTAGACTGGCAAGAAGAAGCCTTCGGCCGGGTCACCACCTCACAGAATTATCGTGTGAACATTTCCGGTGGAAATAAAGAACTGAAATACAGTCTTTCCTATAATTATGTAAAAGATCTGGGAGCCATGATAAAAAGCGGAATGGACCGCCACAACGTATCTTTCAACATCTCGCATAAAGCATCCAGCCGTTTTCAAGCCAACGCCCGCCTCAGCTATGACGAATCGAAAACATACGGTATGGGAACTTCGGAAGGAAACAACCGTTTCAACAAAATGGAACATATCTTGCAATACCGCCCTGTCAATTCACTGACAGGCAACGATCGTGATTTGATCACCGGAGATGATGACCTGATTGACGATGAGTCCAATCCGATGCAAAGCCCCATTCTCTCTGCACAAGAAGAAACAAAAATCCGCAAAGTGCGTAGCATGCAGGCTAACGGCGGCTTCACCTTCAACTTCACCAAACGGTTCAGCTTCCGCAACAGTACCGGTATGCGCTATCAGACTTCACGCCAAGACATCTTCTATGGCGAAAAATCCGTTGCCGGCAAACGTTCCAGCATCAACGGCAACATAGCTTACAACGAAAATGGCAGTTTCCAGACCTCCAATGTATTCACTTACGATTATAGAGGTAAGACTCATAAACTGAATGTAATGGCCGGTCAAGAATGGATTTCGCGCTGGTCCAAATACTTGGGAGCCTATGCCACCAACTTCCCGAACAACGACATCGGATTGGACGACATGGGGTTGGGAACTCCGAGTGAAATACGTTCCAGTGTCAACGACGACGACCGCCTGCTTTCATTCTTCGCACGTGCCAACTATAATTTCCGGGAGAAATACTTGTTGACCGCCACAGTGCGTGCCGACGGGTCTTCCAAATTCGCTGCCCACAACAAATGGGGCTTTTTCCCATCCGTCTCCGCAGCATGGCGCCTAAGCGAAGAAGAGTTTATCAAAAAATTAAACTTGTTCTCCGACCTTAAACTCCGGGTGGGTTATGGTTTGGCAGGTAACAACCGAGTAGCAAGCTATACATCGCTTGATTTACTAACGTCCACCCGCTACCCCATCGGTGAAGCGCTCTCACCGGGATATGCCACATCCGGGATTCCGAGTGCCGATCTTAAATGGGAATCAAACAAGACATTGAATGTCGGCATAGATATGGGATTTCTGGAACAACGGATCATTGTTTCTCCGGAATTCTACCTCAACAAAAGTTCCAACCTGTTGCTGAATTCACGCGTGCCGACATCTTCCGGACACAAAACCATGATGCGGAACATCGGAAAAACCAGCAACATCGGTTTCGACCTCAGCATTACTTCCGTCAACATACAGAAGAAAAATTTTACGTGGACCACAAATTTCAATGTCTCGCACAACCGTAACAAGATTGAGGCTCTATCAGGAGAACAGTATTTCCTTGAAGAAGCCCGCTTCGGCTACGACCAGAAAACACACAAAATCGAAGTTGGCAAACCGATAGGACAATTCTATGGGTATAAGACATTAGGATTATATCAGGTAGAGGACTTTGACTACAATGCCAAAGACCAGACCTACACCCTGAAAGAAGGAATCCCTTATATGAGCGGCACATTCAACCGTAGCGACATACGTCCCGGTATGTGGAAATTCGATGATCGGAACGGAGACAAAGTCATTGATGACTCGGACATGAGTGTCATCGGCAATGCCAATCCCGACTTCTACGGCGGTCTGAACAACCAGTTCAAATACAAAGGGTGGGATTTCAACTTCTTTTTCACCTTCAGCTATGGCGGTGAAGTGCTGAATGCAACCAAGCTGACCAACACCAAAACAGCTACCACCAATTACAGTGTGCTGAACATTGCCAACAGCAGCAACCGATGGATGACCGTCAACAGTGAGGGACAACTTATAACCGATCCGGAAGAAATGGCGGCCATCAATGCCGGAAGAACCGTTGCATGCATATATGATATGGAAGCAGGCGACAAATACATCCATTCATGGGCAGTGGAGGATGCCTCGTACCTGCGTCTGAGCAACGTGAACCTGGGATACACTTTTGACCGCAAAAAATTACGCAATTTCAACATCCAGAGCCTGCGCCTCTATTTCACAGGCAGCAATCTCTTCGTATGGACACCTTATAGCGGCTTCGATCCGGAAGTATCCACTAAAGGGAATAACCTAACACCGGGTGTGGATTACGGCGCCTACCCCCGCAACCGTTCTTATGTATTCGGACTTAACATCACTTTCTAAACAAGATACAACCATGAAAAGAAATAATCCCCTATATACTATCTGTTTCTTATTGGCAGGAATGTGTATCAATACCTCCTGTGAAGACATTTTAAGCGAGTCTCCCAACTCTTCATATGAACGGAAAGACTTCTTCCTTACCGACAAACAGGCCGATATGGCCGTATTGGGAGTATACAGTATATTGCCCGGCATTTACGGAGACAAAGACGGCATGGCTTTTCCCTGCTCCGATGACACCTACTATGCCAGCGGGACCAACAGCGACAATACCCGTCGTGATATCTGCCATTACACCATCCGCCCTGCTAACACATGGGTAGACGCAGTGTGGGTAGGGAAATACCAGCAAATCAATCGCGCTAACTATGCCATTACGGGAATTGAAAATATGGACGGATACAGCGACAGCAAAGTTCTGCAGGCTTTCGCAGCCGAAGCGAAATTTTTACGTGCACAAGCAGCTTTCGACTTAGTACGCTATTGGGGAGATGTTCCTTTCAGCATAGATTACACGACCGACTATGAAACTTCTTACAAACCACGTACAGAACGTGAAGAGATATACGAACAAATCATTAAAGACCTGGATTTTGCCAAAGAACATTTGGCATGGGCCAATGATAATTCTTCGCCCGAACGTGCCACTCAAGGAAGCGCACGTGCATTGCTGATGCGTGTACTGCTGACACGAGCAGGATACAGTCTGCAATTGGACGGAAAGACAACCCGCCCGAATGAAGCATTACGTACCCGATATTTTAATGCGGTTATCAAAGAGTGGGAAGCTTTCCAATCAGAAGAAGGACAGTATCATGGTTTTTACGAAGGAGGTTACGAGGAGTTGTTCAAAGGCTTCTCGGCCGGAGTCCTGAACAACCGGGAGAGCTTGTTTGAAGTTTCTTTCTATTACCCCGGCACTAAAGGATATTGGGGAACATATATCGGCATAATTGTAGATGCACCGGCCAATTCGGCAGACGCCAACAAAGTTATGGGTCGTGCAGCAGTCTCCTATCGTGCCGTACCCGAATGGTATGATCTCTATGAAGCACAGGATGTGCGCCGCGATGTGGCTATCGGAAGGCACAGCTGGACATGGAATAAGACAACCGGTGTGCACGAAAAGACAGACTTGTCAAAGAAAAAAGGCAACTGGACCCCTGCCAAGTGGAGACGCGAATGGATGCCGGCCGGCTATAAGGAGCCTAACTATACAGATGTCAACTACTGTATGTTGCGCTACGCGGATGTTGTGCTGATGGCCGCCGAAGCCTACAACGAAACCGGCAATACGCCCAAAGCCTGGGAACTTCTGAATAGTGTGCGCAAGCGTTCCGGAGCCACAGAAATTACAACCCGTAACTATAAAAGTCTGCTCAAGACCAATGAGCTTATGAAAAAACTCGATTTCATCGATGATAGCGACGATACCGGCAAATTCCGTACTGCCCTCTATTGGGAACGCGGCTTCGAACTGGCTTTCGAAGGACAGCGTAAATTCGACCTTATACGTTGGGGCATACTGAAAGAAGCATTAACTCTGTTTGGAGAAAATACGGCAGTCAACACTTCCACCAATATCGCCTACCCTGCCTATCGGAATTTCAAAAAAGGCAAGCACGAACTTTTCCCGATTCCCGAAGATGAATTGCAAATAAACAGCAAACTGGAAGGAGTGAATAACCCCGGATATTAATGGGACATAGACCTTTACAAAAGTTATTAAACAAATTTGCAAGAAACTCAAACGAAATTGAAAGGAAAATCACCAATATCGAATAATGGAAAAACAGACAGAAAATTCCCGTCATCATAAAAACTATAATTTTGCAAAGAGAGAAAAACAATAAAACAACATATCATGAGAAAGACCTTACTAATAGCACTATCACTCACCTTAACCATAGCAATGGTAAAGGCACAAGCACCGGCCACTATCAGGCTGACCGACGTCACTCTGATGCATGAGATGAGGGAAACGGGCATACCGGAAGACAAAGCTATCATCAGCGACCGGAATGTATCGTTCCAATGGCCGCTCCTTGCCGACCTCAAAACGCAAGACAGCGAGCTAAAGGCACTTGCCGCCCAGGCCGCCTTGAAAAAAGCAGATAAAACTAAACTTCGCTATAAAGTACGCTGGTCACAAGATGCAACCTTCAAAAAAGGAACCATGCAAGCCGAAACCCGCTGGCCTTTTTTCAATCCGGAACAAGCTCTGGCACCGGGCACATGGCATTGGCAATTCGGCTACGTGCTAAATGGCGCAACCAAATGGGCGCCTGTCCAACAATTTACCGTAAATAAAAACCCGGCAATGTTCTGTCCGCCGGCATTGAAAACGGTACTGACCAAACTACCGAAAGTTCATCCGCGCGTCTATATGGATAAAAGCGACTGGGATAATCTCATCAAACGCAGCCAAGGAAGTGCCGACCGCAAGACCTATATCACTCGCGCAGACAAAGCACTTGCCACACCTATGAAATCTGTCAATGACATCAATACCAAATTGGCGGAAAAGCTGACTAATGCAGCCCAGCGAGAAGCAATGATGACCCGCGAAAGCCGTCGTGTTATTGATGCGGAAGAAGGTAATATCGATGTACTGGCACGTGCCTACCTATTGACTAAAGACCGTCGCTACGCCGACGAAGCCTTGAAGCGTGTCAAAGAAATCATCACATGGGGAGGAAACAAAAACATAGTCGGCAATTTCAACGAGGCCACAATGCTGTCCCTCTGCTCCACCATTTACGACACACTGTATGATTTACTGGATGACGCCACTCGCCAACTGTTTCTGGAGCATATAAAAAAATACGGAAACAACCTGTTTAAGATGTATAACAACCGTTTGGAGAACTTCATTGCCGACAACCATGTATGGCAAATGAACTTCCGTATCTTCACAATGGCTGCCTTTACCGTTTACGGTGAATTGCCCGAAGCCGACACTTGGGTGGATTATTGCTACAATCTCTGGCTGGCACGCTTCCCCGGTCTGAACAAAGACGGCGGATGGCACAACGGTGACTCCTACTTCATCGTAAACGTCCGTACCCTGGTCGAAGTTCCCTATTTTTATAGTCGCATCACCGGCTACAACTACTTCAACGACCCTTGGTACCAGGGTAATGCCTTATACATCATTTATCACCAGCCTCCTTTTTCCAAATCCGCCGGAAACGGTAGCGCACACCTGAACGTAACGCGGCCAAGAGGTTCCAGAGTGGGATACGCCGATGCACTGGCACGCATGACGGGAAATACGTATGCTGCCGATTATGTGCGTATTATACAAGCCAGTCGTGCCAATATACTGGAAGAAGACAATGTTGGCAAAGAAGCCGGACTTGGTTGGTTCCGCCTGCAATGCAACAAACCGTTGCCTACCGGCGCCGGACTGAAAGACCTGCCATTTGGATATGTATTCCCCGAAACCGGACTTGCTTCATTCTCCACCAACCTTGAACGTGTGGGCCGCAGTGCCATGTTCAGTTTCCGTAGCAGTCCTTACGGCAGCACCTCCCATGCGCTGGCAAACCAGAATGCGTTCAATACATTTTGGTCGGGACAACCGCTATTTTACAGTAGCGGACACCACATCAGCTTCATCGACAAGCACAGCATGTATTGTCATCGCGCCACCCGCGCCCATAATACCATTCTTGTAAACGGCATCGGACAACGCATCGGCACCGAAGGTTACGGCTGGATTCCACGCTACTATGTGGGCGAAAAGATAGGCTACGTACTGGGTGATGCATCCAATGCCTACGGAAAGGTTATTTCTAAAAGCTGGCTGGCAAGAGCCAAAAAGGAAGAAGTATCGTTCAGCCCCGAAGCCGGTTGGGACGACGTGAAGCTAAAAACCTTCCGCCGTCACATCGTAGAACTGGGAAAAACCGGATTCACATTCATCTATGACGAACTGGAAGCCGAAGAACCTGTCACTTGGAGCTATCTGCTACATACGGTCACCAATCCGATGAATGTCAATATGGTAAACGAGTTTGTGCACGTTCAGGCTACCAGTAAGAACGGCATTTCCGACGCCTACCTACTGGGCAGTGATGAATTGAAGACAGACACTACCAGCCATTTTTTCACTCCTGCCACCAATTGGCTGCGCGCCGACGACAAAGGAAACTTCAAGAAGTATCCGAACCATTGGCATTTCACCGCCACTTCAGGCAAGCACAAAGTGTATCGTTTTGTCACTATTATTCATACCCATATCAACAAAACCACTCCCGACAAACCGTTCTCCATACCGCAACGTCTGAAAGACGGCAGCATCAAGATGGGAAGCTGGATCATCAAGGCCAACGTATCTTCCGAGGGCAAACCTTCGTTCGATGTACGTTTCCCAAGACCCCAGTACGATGCGGCAGTGACCTACGACGGTGACGTGACCGTAGTACGCGAAGACGGTTACGAAACAACTTTAAGAGACAAATTACCCGAACTGGAAATCTAATAATACCGAAAAACATATGAAATCGAATAGATTCATGCAACGGGGCTTTACCCTGACACTCTGCCTGATGGTATCGTTATTGGTGGGAGCGCAAACTCCCAAGAAGCCGCGTATGCAGACTTCCGCTTCCCCAAAAGAAACGATATATAAATCTTGGGAAGATATGCAAGCCGAACTGAAAACAAAGAGTACACCTGCCAAAGCTCCTGCACAGACCGGCAAAAGCAATGCTGCCAAGAATAAAACGGTTAACAAAGCGCCCAAGGAGAAAAAAACGGCAACTCCCACAAAGTCCTACATCGCCCTGAAGACTAACGTGCCTTTTCTGGCAGTAGGCATACAAAATCTGGCAATAGAAATAAAACTACACAAACATATCTCCATTGACTTCCCTGTGATGTGGAGCATCGGAGATATCGAGCGTGAGCATGGACTGCATACCATCGCTTTCCAACCCGAAGGGCGCTGGTGGTTGAAGTCTGCAGGCGAAGGACACTTCTTCGGTCTGCACGCCCATGCCGCCTGGTTCAACCTGAAATGGGAAGATACGCGTTATCAAAGCGAGCAATATCCTTTGTTGGGCGCCGGCATCAGTTATGGTTATAAGTTGCCTTTTTCCGAACACTGGGGAGCCGAATTTACGCTTGGTGCGGGATATGCCAACATGAAATACAATACATATTACAACATAGAGAACGGCGCAAAGCTGGATACCCGTAAACGTAACTATTGGGGTATCACCCGCGTAGGCGCATCCTTGGTTTACCGTTTCTAATACCTGCAAGATTATGAAGAAGAACTCATACACACCGCTTTTCAAAAGTATTTGTTGCCTGCTGTTGTCCCTGACAATGACTGCCTGCAGCCTTTACGAACATCCCGAAATGACCGAAAACGGAGAAATAGGAATAGACCCTACGGCAGTAAACGTCAACATCAACCTGTCTCTGCAACTGAAAACAGACGAGGCGGCCAATGACGAGGTTGCTTCCCGCGCCGACGCCGAAACCGGATACCGCCACCGCATTATTGTGGACGCTTATCTGAACCGCATCCTTTCCAAACGACAGGTTGTCTACAAAGAACTGACCGAAGCGGCAAAGCTGGATATGGAACTCAATCTGAAACTCCATGCACGCGACTATCAACTGGTGATATGGGCAGACTACGTCAGTGAAGACAGTGATGATGATCTTTTCTACAACACCACTACGCTCGCCCCTGTCATCTCGCCCGAAACCTATCTTGGAAACTCGGAGTATAAAGATGTGCTTTATAGTTGTCAGGAGCTGAACTTAAGTAAATATCGCAACCAATGGAATGCCCAAGTAGCATTGAATCCCGAAATGAAACGTCCCACCGCACGTTATGAACTCATAGCCAACGACATAGAGACGTTTATGACAAACGGTGCGAAAGCGGGCAGCAAATATACCATGACCGTACGCTATCTGGGTTTCTACGACACAGGCTTCCACACGTTGGATGGCATCAGCAAACATGGTTTGCAGTACGTCACATACAAACGCACGATTACCGTTCCCCAAGAAGGAACGCAAGAGATGAGCATTGCTTTCGACCACATCTTCGTACCCGAAAATGGTGAAGTGCCCATTGCCGTAGAGTTGAGTAATGATAAAAACGCACTGCTGGCACGCACCTACCTGACCCTGCAATGCAAGACAGGCGATCGCATCGTGAAGCGTTCCAATTTCCTTACCGCCGACCCGTCCGGAGGTATCGGTGTAGATCCCGGCTACGACGGAACGATAGATGAGGATCTGACCGTAGAATAAGAATCAATGAGAATCAATAATAATTATATAACACTTTAATATTTCTAAGATTATGAAAAGAAGTTTACTAAACATCACAATGGCTGCATTTATCAGCTGTTTTGCAGCTTGCAGTGAAGAAGAAATTATCGCCACCCAGGACGGAACTCCCAAGGAAGTAACCGTCATGGCACAAGTTCCTACGAATCCGGCTACACGCAGCGTAGGAGTAGACAATGTAATTGGTGACAACCAACTGCGTTGTATCCTCTCCGTCGTGAACAGTGCAAACAATTCAGAGCTAGCCCGTATAGAAAAACTGGTAGGTGCAGATGATACCAAAATATCATTCACTTTTACAGTAGGCAGTGACGTAGATTACAATTGCTTGTTCTGGGCAGATTATGTAGATAATAATGTAAGTAAATCCGGTGAAAGATATGCCGATAAGTACTACAACACAACCAATCTGCAAGGTATCAGTGTAAAGGTAGATGCCGACACGCCGGCCAACAACGCCAAATTGTTCAACAATGCCGCTGCCGATGCCTTCTATGGTGTACTTCCTAAAGCCTACATTGACGATTCTCAAACACCAAGCATTACTTTGAAGCGTCCGTTTGCCAAACTGAACCTGAAACCTGAGAGTAACGATGGATGGGCAAACCAAATCACAACAATGGATATAGAATTTAATATGCCGGGAGAGTTCAACATGTTGACAGGTAAAGCTGCCGGTTCCAAGACGCCCGTGAAAGCAACCGGAGTATCCAAAGCTGAAAACGCTTATTTCTCAACATTCTTGTTCATTGAAGATCCCGAAACAGCAAAGTTCAATGATGATATCAAAATAAGTTTTGTCAAACCGGGCTCCGAACCTTCCGAAACTGTAACAAGAACTATCAAAGGAGGATTTAATATTAAACCGAATAATGAAATTAATGGCGAAGCCAACCTCTCTAAAGAACAAGATATTACTGTGGATGTAACCGTTGACGGTAAGCCTGAAGATCCAAATGCACCGAAAGTAGGAGATTACTTCTACACTGACGGCACTTGGTCCACAGAGCTAAATGGTGAAAAAACCGTAGCCGGTGTTATTTTTGACTTGGCAGCGGATGACGTTTTAGAAAACTACGAAGGAAGCAACCTGCAAGACAAAGTAAGAGGATGGGTAGTGGCATTGAACGATATTTCCGCTAAATGGTATGACGGATCATCTAATCTCACCGGTAATAATTTAACAAATACGATTGAAGGCGTAGCAGTCCCAACAAGTACAGGTCCAGAGCAGATAGCCAAAGAATTATTAGGATATAAAAATTCAAAAGCTATCACAGCTGTAACAACTGATTCAGAAAAGTTCCCTGCTAATACAGAATGTAGCAATTGGTCCCCAAAAATAACCAGCAATACAACAAGCGGTTGGTATTTTCCCTCAATAGCCCAACTTCAAAGAATATATCAAGCCGAGACAACTATTACCGATAAATTAATAGCAGCAAGCGGTAAAGCTGTTAATACAGGAGTATATCTAAGTAGTACTCTATACAAGACCAAAGAGCTTAGCTATGCTCCTTTAGGGATCAATCTCAAAGAAGCAGACAAAGCTGAGCAGGCAAATTCTTACGGGATTGCTAGAACCCAAAGAGCGAATGGCGGATATTATGTTCGTGCCGTCCTGACTTTCTAACTCCCATTAACGGCCTTATATCAATTCCAAGAAAGGCAAGCCCCTTTCATCCTTGCCTTTCTTCATTAAGTTTTGTCATTCAGAGCGCAGCGAAGAATCTCCTCTCTCACTATTCATAAAAACAAGTAATTCTTCCATTTCGTTCTGAATGACAAAGCTAAATATTAACATTCCCCTAAATTAAAAAAGAGAAAAAGCCTTCTAACAAAAACGACGGCTTCCTTACATGAAAACGCCTAAGAATCGCAAGCTGTTATTTTCAAAGCATTAGCAACTATATAGAATATACCATTATGAAACAAAGTTCCTGCCTACGGTTATTGCCATATCTCTTTGCTGTCCTACTGTTGTTCTGCGCCTGCCATGACGATGCAATGCCCGAACAACCGGCTTCCACCGACACCGAACCCCCCGAAGCACTTGATGCCTATCATGACAAGATACGAGAGAAACCTTATCCCAAAGCAGACAATGAACTTTATCTGAACCCCTCGCCCCTCATCGTTCCACAAACCATGAAGACCGGCGCCAAGCTGCAATTCTCCCTTTCACGCAGCAAAAACTTCGATACACCCGAAACCGTCACCTCACAAGCCGTAGCGTGGTGTATGTTCAACCCCCATAAAAAGCTGGAAAACGGCACATGGTACTGGCGTTTTCGCAACATCTCCGCCGACGGAACCGAAGAAGCATGGAGCGAGATCCATCCATTCGAAGTAAAAGAAACGACTCCCGTTTTCGTTACCCCGCCGTTCGAAACATTCCGACAATATGCACCCCACACTTACCCTCGCCTCTACTGCTTTCTGGACGACCGAATTCAGGAAGCACGACAAGAAGCAAGCTCACATTCCGAATACCAGCGACTGATCCAAAACGCTGCCGATGCCCTCAAAGCAGACCTGACTGCCATCGGCAACCCATACAGCCAAATCAATGTCATCAAAAGATACGTACAAAGCCTTTATCAAGCCTACTATCTGACACAGCAGGAGACCTATGCCAAACGCCTGCACGAACTGCTGCAACTATTGCTCAACACCCCTGTGAGCGATGCCGTCCTGTTTGCCGACAACTTCGGAAGCACCAACATCGCTTACTGCTTCCTCAAGCCCTACGATTTGCTCTACAAACGACTGAGCAGCGAAGAACGCCAAAGTGTAGAAAACTTGTTGATGCGTGTACTGCGCTTTTATTATCCGCAACAACAGGGTACGCAGGAAAACCGCATCTTCGATAATCATTTCTGGCAACAAAACCTGCGTGTACTCTTTCAAACCACTTTCCTGCTTTACGATAACGAAGCCCTGCAAGATGAGGTGTTGCCCATAATGGAATATTACTATGAACTGTGGACAGCCCGCGCACCGGCTTCCGGCTTCAACCGGGACGGAATGTGGGCCAACGGAACAGGCTATTTTAACAACAATGTGTATACACTGTTTTATATGCCGATGCTCCTCTCGCACATCACACGCAAAGACTTCCTGCTGCATCCCTGGTATCGAAATGCCGGACAGGCGCTCACTTTCACCTGTCCGCCGGAATCCAGGAATATCGGTTTCGGTGATAATAGTGAAAAATATACCACGTCAACCTACCAATATGCGGCTTTCGCCGATTTTCTGGCACGAGAAACGGAAGACGGATATGCAGGCTGGTATGCCCGGCAAGCGGCAAAGACTTTAGTCCGCGACAACGACATGCGTCTCTACCGTATGGCAAGCAATACGCTCTCCTATGTAACGGAACTTCCGGCAGACTGCCCGAAACTCATCTGGTACAAAGATGCGGGTGAAGTAGCGATACACAGTGACCTGACGAATCCCCGGAACGACTTGGCGCTGGCCTTCCGTTCCAGCACATTCGGTTCGGGAAGCCATACGGTCTCCAACCAAAATGCGTTCAACCTGCTCTACCGCGGCGCAAACATATATCGCAGCAGTGGCTACTACACCAGCTTCTCCGATGCCCACAACCTGATGTCTTATCGCCACACCCGCGCCCACAACACGATACTGGTCAACGGCATCGGACAGCCTTACTCCATGCAAGGCTATGGCAACGTGATGCGCGCCATGGGAGGTGACAACCTCTCCTACTGTTTGGGCGACGCTTCCAAAGCATACTCCGGCATCAGCACAGATCCCATGTGGGTGGAAGCTTTCGAAGCAGCCGGCATCACACAAACTCCAGAGAACGGGTTCGGTTCCACACCGCTCACTCTATACCGCCGCCACGTACTGATGCTGCACCCCGACATCGTCGTCATTTACGATGAGCTGGAGGCCAAAGAAGCCGTACGGTGGGACTGGCTGCTACACAGCCCCACCGAGTTCAGCATCGACAGCAACCGGCAAACGGTAACCACTTGCAATACGGAAAAAGCTTTCACCGCCACTACCAGCCTGTTCAGCAACGAACAGATAACCCTGTCGCAAACCGACCGTTTCACCGTACCGCCTCCCGGAGCATCCGATACTACCTATCCCAACCAGTGGCACCTGACGGCTTGCATCGACGGAAAAGCAAAGACACGCATACTTGCCGTCATCCAGATAAAACCCGACAACGATACTCCCGTCAAGATACAACGTAACGGAAATATCCTGACCTGCGGTTACTGGACGATAGAGGCCGGGCTGGATGCTTCTTCACCTGCCATGCTGAACGTAACGCACAGCATGAAGAAGTCGTCCTTTCACTATGGCAACGCCTCCCTTGTGCTGGGCGGACAATCCTATGTGCCTGCCGACCGTAGTTCGTCTATACTCTATGATAAGATAAATGGAGAATACCTCGTCATGGAACAGGCAGACCATCGGCCGCTTTCAACCCGCGCCTCAAGCCGTTAAATCCGTAGGTAACGGGCACGAACAAATATGCCGCAAAGCTATCATATTGAAAAATAATTCCATATCTTTGCCCAATAACCTTATTCTTCATCGGACATGACAAAATATATATTATTTTTCATCGGGTGCTGCATATTGTTCGCGCCCCTTCGTTCACAAAACGTAGAACCGATCAAGTTCGTCCACATCGGTCTGAATGAAGGGCTTTCGCAAAGTACCATATTCGGCATCACACAGGATAAACAGGGAAACATGTGGTTCGCCACCTATAACGGGCTGAATAAATACAACGGCTACGACTTTACCGTTTATCAACACGATGAACACAACCCACACAGCATTAGCAACGATATAATCCGCAGCTGTACCGCCGACAGGCTGGGCAAGATATGGATAGGAACCGATAGCGGACTTTCATTCTACAATGCCGACAAAGACCGATTTGAAAACTTCTCTTCTGAAGACAGAGGGGAGCAAGTACCCATCAATGGCATCGTGGAGTTCAACGATCACGAATTACTGCTGTTTTCCAACAAAAAAAAACTGTTACTGTTCAACACCGAAACCTCGCAGTTCTCCTGTAAAATGCCGGAATCTTCCTTAGAATCCCTTTCGCCTACGGTTGTGGCCCGGCAAGGAGATTACATCTATATCGGCAGCAACAACAAAGTTTATACTTATTCCCTCGCAGCAAACACACTGAGCAGCTTCGTATTAAGTGACAATCTGAAAGATAAAAATATCACAGCCATTCTGCAGCAATCACCCACCCGGATTTGGATAGGCACCGAAGGAGGCGGACTTTTTCTATACAATCCGCAAACAGGGACAATCAAAAATTACAGTCATACGCCCAAAACGGCTAATTGCATCAGCTCCGATTATGTACGTTCACTTGCACTCGACTCCCAGCACCGGCTGTGGATAGGCACCATCAACTCCCTGAATATTTACAACGAGCAAGAAGACAACTTCAACATTTACACCAGCGACCCGCTGGAAAACGGAAGTCTTTCGCAAATGTCCGTACGTAACATCTTCATGGACACACAGGGTGGAATGTGGCTGGGCACTTATTTCGGAGGAATCAATTATTATCATCCGCTGAAAAACCGCTTCCGGAATCTGCAATTCACCGCCAAACCCAATTCGCTGAACAGCAACATCATCAATTGCATCCGGGAAGATGCACAGAAAGGCCTTTGGATAGGAACTAATGGAGGCGGAGTAAATTACTATAACCCCCAAACCGGGAAATTCACCCACTACACCCAAAAGGAAGGGCTTGGATCGAATGATGTGAAAGCCATCTACATAGATGAAGCGAACAAACAGGTTTACATCGGTACACATACCGGAGGTCTCAGCATTCTTCATCGCCGGTCAGGACAGATAGAGACCTACAACCGAAACAGCAGGGAAAAAAATATCTATGCCATCGAGCCGACAGAAACAGGAGATTTCTGGATGAGCGGCATGAGTTCCATTCTCAGGTTCAACCCCTCGCAGTTATCTTTTTCCAGCATAACCACCCAATCAGACGGGCGGCCGTTTCTCCGGGAACGCGTTTCGAACTTTTTTCGCGACAGCAAACATCGCTTATGGCTCATCAGCGAAAAAGGACTGTTTGCCTATACCGAGCAAAACGGAAAATTACACAACTACCCAATACCTGCATTAGACTCCATCAGCCGTAAATTCATCAATTGTCTGTATGAAGCACACGATGGAACATTCTGGATAGGTACTCGAAGCGGCATCTGCCGCCTGAATGAAAAAAGCCAGGAAGTCACTCTATACACAACAGCGCATGGACTGCCCAATAATGTAGTACATGGGATATTGGAGGATTCTTATGGAAAACTTTGGATTAGTACCGACAAAGGTATCAGTTGTCTGCACCCCTCTACCGGAAAGTTCCGTAACTTCACTAACAATGACGGGCTACAAAGCAATCAGTTTACGGCTGCCTGCCAACGAACCGCTGACGGACAAATGTATTTCGGCGGAATTAACGGCATTACGACATTCCGCCCGGAAGAAGTGGTAGATAATCCATATATACCACCGGTTGTCATCACTCAGTTACGGCTTTTCAACAAGATCGTTTTTCCGGATGATGAAACAGGAATACTGGAGAGAAACATCAATGAAACACGTAGCATTACATTCACCGCCCAACAATCCATGTTCTCGTTGGAGTTTGTGGTATCCAATTACGCCTCAGGCACTCATAATACCTTTGCCTACAAACTTGACGGATACGACAAGGAATGGTATTATACAAACTCGCAACGCGTGGTCTCGTATTCAAATCTGCCGCAAGGCACTTACCGTTTTCTCGTAAAAGCAGCCAACAATGACGGCAAATGGAATGAAACACCCACCGAGCTGGAGATTATCATTCTGCCTGCCTGGTACAAAACCTGGTGGGCATCCCTCTTGTTTGCAGCAGCTTTCATAGCCGCCACAGTTTTCGTCTTCCGCTATTTTTGGATTCGGAAAAGCATGAAAGCTGAGATACAAATGGCACAGATAGACAAGGAACGACAAAAAGAAGTAAACGAAATGAAGCTACGTTTCTTCATCAACATCTCCCACGAACTGCGCACCCCACTCACCTTGATACTGGCTCCGCTCCATGAAATGCTCAACAAAGTGAATGACCGGTGGCAACACAAGCAACTGGAACTGATGAAACAAAATGCTACCCGGTTGTTGCATCTAGTTAATCAACTGTTGGATTACAGGAAAGCCGAACTGGGAGTCTTCGGTCTGAAAGTAAAACCATCCCAAGTACACCGGATTATTGAAAAGAACTTTCGGTTCTATGAAGCGTTGGCACAACGAAAGGGAATACAATATGACTTCTGCTCGGAAGTGGAAGATAAAGAAATACTCTGTGATCCCAATTATCTGGAGCTGATTGTGAATAATTTGTTATCCAATGCTTTTAAGCACACAGAAGAAGGGCAGAGTATCACTGTATCATTGAAAGATACCGGAAACAACCTTCTTTTACAAGTCAAAGATACCGGCAACGGAATACCCTTGGAAGAACAGAAAAAGATATTCGAACGGTTCTATCAAGTCAAAAGCAGTCATACCGGCAGCGGTATCGGACTTTCGTTAGTGCAACGCCTGGTGGAACTTCATCATGGACATATCGAACTGGACAGTGCAGAAGGCGTTGGAAGCACCTTTTCCATTTTCCTGCCTATTGACAAGAAGTTTTATCGTCCGGAAGAATTTCAGCAGGAAAGCACCATAGCAGAAATAGAACAAAGCTACTCTGTCAATCTACAGGAAATGTATGTTGCAGACGCCGAAGAAGCCTCCGAAGAAGAAACGGAAGAAGAACCGGAAAAACCAACAAAACCTCGGCAGAAAGAAAGCATCCTGATTGTAGAAGACAATTCGGACATCCGCCAGTACCTCTGTGAAGAACTGGGCAAATTGTACAATGTTCTGGAAGCGAAAAATGGCAAAGACGCATTGGAAATAATGAAAGAGCAGGAAATAAATCTTATATTGACGGATGTCATGATGCCCGTAATGGACGGCCTGCAGCTATGCAAGCAAATCAAACAGAACCTAAACACTTGTCATATTCCAGTCATAATCTTATCGGCCAAAGCCGATTTAGAAGAACAATTAGAAGGGTTGCATATGGGTGCGGACGATTATATTCCCAAACCTTTCTCCCTGACACTGGTGACAACGAAAATAAGAAACCTGTTCCGCACACGCTATCGAGCTATCCAATACTATTCAAATTCGCTGGAGATAGAACCGGAGAAACTGACCCTCAGTCCTCTGGATGAAGAAGTGTTGAAAAAGGCTATGGAAATTATGGAACAGCACCTTGACGATGTGGAGTTCTCTACCGAGGAGTTTGCACGTGAAATGTGTATGAGCCGTTCCAGCCTGCACCTGAAAATGAAAGCTCTGACAGGTGAGTCAACCAATGACTTCATCCGCAAGATACGTTTTAACAGAGCATGCAAACTTTTGAAAGAGGGAAGATACACAGTAGCGGAAATCAGTGTAATGGTAGGATTCAGTACCCCGTCTTACTTTGCCACCAGTTTCAAGAAGTATTTCGGTTGTTTACCCTCGGAATATATCAAGAACAAATGAGGGCCAATGGATGATTAATGATATAAATCAACAAACCATGACAAAATCTGTCTTCTTATCCATTTTACTTTGGATATTTATATACCCGCTTCGTGTGCGGGCCATAGAGTCAATTAACTTTATTCATATCGGAGTCAACGAGGGGCTGTCGCAAAACACAGTATTCGATATTACCCAAGACAAACAAGGCAATATGTGGTTTGCCACTTATGACGGACTGAACAAATATGACGGTTACGATTTTACTATCTACCGGCATAATGAGTCGGACCCGCATAGCATCGGCAGCGTGATCGTCAGAGCATGCATTACAGACACCCAAGGAAGAATATGGGCCGGCACAGAGGAAGGATTATCGCTTTACGATACCGAACAAGACAGATTTCAGAATTTCAGATATTCCAAAAATAAAAAGACGCTCGCCATCAACGGCATCATCGAAATAAATGAAAAGCAGTTGCTTCTCTACACAAACCAAAATGAAAACCTGCTGACATTCGATACTGAAACACACTGTTTTTCAGACAATCCTCTGCACCCTTCACTACTGAATATCCTGCCGACTGCTATTGCAAAGCAGGACAATCATATTTATATCGGGAGCTATAAAGGCGTGTTTTCCTACTCTATCTCCGACAAGACTTTAAAAAGCATCATGCCCGATAAACTAAAAGGCAAACAAATTCTCTCCATTTTACAGCAATCGCCTATTCTTCTATGGATAGGGACAGAGGGACATGGATTATACAAAGTTAATTTACAGACTCAGGAAATCACCAATTATGTCAATAATCCGAAGAACCCAAACAGCATAAGTTCCAATTATATACGCTCACTCACACTTGATCCGCAAAACAGGTTATGGATAGGTACCCTCAATTCACTAAGTATATATGATGAAAAGCATGATTCATTTAATAACCATACCAGCAACATAGAAATCAGCGGAAGTTTATCGCAAACATCCATTCGCGACATTTTCATGGATGCCCATGGCGGCATGTGGTTAGGAACCTATTATGGAGGGCTGAATTATTATCATCCACTTAAAAACCGTTTCCATAACATACAATTTACAGCAAAGAAGAACTCGTTGAACTGCAATACAATAGGATGTATCAAAGAAGATGCTCAAAAAGGAATCTGGATAGGAACAAATAACGGCGGTTTGAATCATTACAACCCCCATACACAGCAATTTACGCATTACATGAGAGAAGAAGGCCTCATGTCAAATGACATAAAAGACATATATATAGATGAAGCCAATGATTTGGTCTATATAGGCACACATACGGGCGGACTCGGTATTCTGCACCGTAAATCCGGACAAATAGAAATATTCCATAATGAAGAAGTAAAAAACATATATGACATAGAACCTGCCGCAAACGGAGAGTTATGGATGACCGGCATGTCCATGCTTGTCCGTTTTAATCCCCGGAACAAAACATTCCAATCCATAAACTCACAAATAGACGGACAGCCATTGGCAGAGGATCAGTTCACTTATTTTCTTCGAGACAGCAAAAGACGCCTTTGGATTGGCGGAGAAAAAGGACTGTCGGTATATACGGAAAAAGACAACGGTTTGCTAAACACGATGATAATACCGGAAAGCTCACCTCTTAACTATAAGTCCATAAACTGTATACATGAAGCTCGTAACGGGATCTTCTGGATTGGAACACGAAACGGAATCTACCGCTTTGACGAAAGTAAAAAAGAAACCAGACAATATACCACAGCACATGGATTGCCTAATAATGTCGTACATGGAATTCTGGAAGACTCATCCGGCAATTTATGGTTAAGCACCAATCAAGGGCTGAGTTGTTTCCAACCGAATACGGAAAAATTCCGCAATTATGCAGACAGCGACGGGCTTCAAAGCAACCAGTTCACCAACAACGCCCATTGCCGGACAGCAGACGGACAAATGTATTTCGGCGGCATCAACGGCATCACTCTGTTCCATCCGGAACAGATAGTGGACAATCCATACACTCCACTGGTTGTTATCACCCAACTGCACCTGTTCAACCGAAGGGTCTTTCCCAATGACGACACCGGCATATTGAAGACAGATATCAGCGGGACAAAAAGCATCACACTGTCGAGCAAACAGTCCATGTTTTCACTGGATTTCGTCGTATCCAACTACATATCAGGCAATCACAACACATTCGCCTATATGTTGCAAGGCTTCGACAAAGAATGGTACTACTCCAACAGCCTGCGCACAGTGTCCTACTCCAACCTGCCGGCGGGCACCTATCATTTCCTTGTAAAAGCCGCCAACAGCGACGGGAAATGGAATGAAACGCCCACAGAACTGGAAATCGTGGTGCTTCCTGTCTGGTACAAAACGTGGTGGGCTATCCTGCTGTTCGTCATCGCTTTTATCTCCATCACCATTTTTATATTCCGTTATTTCTGGTTGCGCAAAAGCATGGAAGCGAAACTGCAAATGGAACGCGTGGACAAAGAGCGACAGAAAGAAGTGAGCGAAATGAAACTGCGTTTCTTTATCAACATCTCCCATGAATTACGCACCCCGCTCACCCTGATTCTCGCCCCGGTACAGGAAATGCTGGACAAAGTAAGCGACCGGTGGCTGCACAGGCAACTGGAACATGTACAGAAGAATACCAACCGACTATTGCATCTAGTGAACCAACTAATGGACTACCGGCGTGCCGAATTAGGTGTGTTCAATTTGAAAGTAAGGCTCAATCTGATACACAATGTGGTCGAAAAGAATTTCCTGTTCTATGAACGTCTGGCTCAACGCAAACGGATAGCCTATAACCTCAGTTCCAATGCAGAAGGACGTGAGATATTCTGTGATCCGGATTATATGGAACTGATTGTAAACAATCTGCTTTCCAATGCCTTCAAATACACAGGTGAAGGCAAGAACATCACAGTGACCTTGAAGGAAGA
This sequence comes from Bacteroides eggerthii, assembly GCF_025146565.1. Lineage (NCBI taxonomy): Bacteria > Pseudomonadati > Bacteroidota > Bacteroidia > Bacteroidales > Bacteroidaceae > Bacteroides > Bacteroides eggerthii. Next base: position 4,094,648 of record NZ_CP102258.1, read on the forward strand.
GAATCACGAGTTGCTCCTTCAGGTAAAGGATACGGGAAGCGGCATCCCCGTTGACAAGCAAGGCAAAATCTTCGAACGCTTCTATCAAGCAGACAACGAGCACTTGGGCAGCGGCATCGGGCTATCACTGGTGCAACGCCTCGTGGAGCTGCATCATGGGCGTATCGAGCTGGAGAGCGAAGAAGGTGTAGGGAGCACTTTCTCCATCTATCTGCCCACCGAGGAGTCGGCATACCTTCCGGAAGAGAAACAGGTTGAGTCCGAATCCATCGAGGAACAGAGAGTCTACACCACCAACAACCGGGACATGTATGTCATCGATACGGAAGACGAAGAGATTTCGGAAGGCGAAACAACCCCGGACGAGACGGCAGCTAAAGACGGACAAAACAAAGAAAGCATCCTGATTGTGGAAGACAATCCGGACATCCGCCAATACCTATGTGAGGAGTTGGGCAAAACCTACCATATACTGAAAGCAGAAAACGGAGAGGAAGCGTTGTCCATTGTGAAGGAGCAAGAGGTGGGCCTCATACTGACGGATGTCATGATGCCCGTTATGGACGGTCTGCAACTATGCAAACAGATAAAACAGAACCTGCGCACCTGCCATATACCTGTCATCATATTGTCTGCCAAAACCGACCTGAAAGAACAATTGGAAGGACTGCAAGTAGGTGCGGACGACTATATTCCCAAACCTTTCTCAATGATAATGATCGCTACCAAGATCAAGAACCTGTTCCGCACCCGCTACCGGGCTATCGAACACTATTCCAATTCCTTGAAAGTAGAGCCCGAAAAAGTAGCGCTTAATCCGTTGGACGAAGAGCTGCTGAAGAAAGCAATAGCCATTGTGGAGAAGCACATGGACAATGTAGAGTTTTCCACCGAGATATTCGCCCGCGAAATGTGCATGAGCCGTTCTAACCTGCACATCAAGATGAAAGCACTGACGGGAGAATCTGCCAATGACTTCATTCGCAAGATGCGTTTCAACCAGGCATGCAAGCTGCTGAAAGAAGGGAAATACACAGTTTCGGAAATCAGTGGAATGGTGGGTTTCAACACCCCATCCTACTTCGCCACCAGCTTTAAAAAATACTTCGGTTGCCTGCCGTCAGAGTACGGAAAATAGTCATTCGAAAGTTATTAAAATACTAATTCACAAAAAGGTGAGACTGAATTGCCATTTGTCTCACCTTTTTATGAATTACACAAATTTGAAAGTACTTTATACAGGAGTGTAAGTACTTTACATCCTGATAATAATTCATTTGACATTACTGCAAGCTGTTTTCATGCCAACCCCATACCTTTGCTATCGTTGACTTAGAATTATTTCAAGAACAATATAACATGAAAAAACAGCTTTTTATTCTCTTGACATTCTGCCTGACACTGATTGCCGCACAGGCCGGAAACATAATTTGCATACACGAGAATGTACGCGAGACTCCGTATCCACAGCAAGGACATACCTTATATATAAACCCTGCCCCGTTGTTAGTGCCCCAAAGCACCAAGCAGTCGGACTACCTGCAATTCAACCTGTCGCGAAGCAAAGACTTTTCGGACGCAAGTACCCTCCTGTCACAGCCCAAACCCTGGTGCATGTTCAACCCGCACAAGGTGCTGGAAAGCGGCACATGGTACTGGCGCGTACGTTCGGTGAGCAAAGAAGGCAAAGAACTCCCTTGGAGCAAAACTTACAGCTTCACTGTAACCGATGACATACCTCAATTCGTCACCCCCGAAGCAAATGTTTTCCTGAACAACATTCCTCAGGCATACCCCCGCATCTATTGCTTCCTGAACGGCAATCTGGAAAAGGCGCGCAAGAAAGTGCGCTCCAATCCGGAATTCGAGAATATGATCAACGATTCGCGTAATGCACTCGGCTCCAATTACACCAACGACACCAAGCCATACAGGCAGATCACCCGCATGGCTGCCGAATGTGACAACCTGAATACCGCTTATCAAATGCTGCAACTGGACGTGTATGCCGATAAGATGGTGCAGAACGTACGTTGCCTGCTGGCAGTGGAACCCGACAAGAAAGTCATCAACAATGACTTCAATGCCGGAGAACTGATTTACACTCTGGCGTGCACCTACGAAAATTGTTACGACCGCTTCACTCCGCAAGAGCGCAAGCAAATGGAAGGCATCATTATGGACGTATTGTCACTCTATTATAAAAAACACATGATAGAGAAAGAAGAAACCCATATCTTCGACAATCACTTCTGGCAATTCGCTTTCCGTCACTTCATGCAAGCGGCACTGGTGATGTACGACAAATACCCGCTTGCCAAAGAATATCTGGAATATAGCTACGAGCTATGGACGGCGCGTGCTCCGGCATCCGGTTTCAACCGCGACGGCTCATGGCACAACGGAACAAGCTATTTCAGCGCCAATGCCGTCACTCTGGCTTACGTTCCCTCTTTATTCAGCTACCTGACGAAAACGGACTTCATGCAACACCCCTGGTATAAGAACGCCGGTCTTGCCCTATTGTATAGCTGGCAACCCCGGTCATTGAGCGCCGGTTTCGGTGACGGGCATGAGAAGAACAACGGCAAACCCCTGCGTATCCGAAGCGCCTTTGCCGACTTCATGGCACGTACCACCGGAGACCCTTATGCCGCATGGTATTCGTCCATCAACAACCGTTATAAGACGGAATCCGAAACACGCCTCTACCGCATGGCATGCGGCAAGCAACGCCCCCCGAAAGCCGAGTTACCATCGGATGCCCCCAAAGCCGTATGGTTCAAAGACACTGGCGAAATGATAGCCAACAACGACCTGAAAAACTATAAGCATAATATCAGCCTCAGCTTCCGTTCCGGCGCGTTCGGTTCCGGCAGCCACACACATTCCAATCAAAACGCCTTCAACCTGCACTACGGCGGCAAAGCCATCTATCATGCAGTAGGTCATTATATGAACTTTTCCGATCCGCACAATCTGTTGTCCTACCGCAATACACGCGCCCACAACACCTTGCTGGTAGACGGCATCGGTCAGCCGTTCACCACACGCGCCTACGGAGACATCGTCCGTATGTTCAACGGTGAGCACATTTCCTACGCTCTGGGTGACGCGTCCAATGCCTATTGCGGCATCAGCGAATACCCCATGTGGCAGAAGAACTTTGCCAACCACAACCTCGAACAGTCGCGTGAAAACGGTTTTGGAGAGACTCCGCTAAAGAAATACCGCCGTCACATATTCCTGCTGCATCCCAATGTCGTAGTGATCTACGATGAGCTGGAAGCCGGCAAGGCTGTCCGCTGGGACTGGCTGCTGCACAGTCCGGTGAAATTCCAAATAGACGAAGCGACATCCACACTGACAACCCGCAACAAAAAGAGCAGATACACCTCTGTTGCCCGCCTGTTCAGTGAGCAGAAGTGCACCATCAGCCAAACAGACAAGTTTGCTGCCGAACCGAATACGAAGGCAGGCGTGCGCGGTGAAGATTTTACCTCCCCTTGGTCGCTGACAGCCAGCTATGCGCCCAGTAAGACCAACCGCATCCTTACCATCATCCAAGTGGAAGCGGACGGGAACCGGATTGTAGACATCAAGCATGCCGACAGCAACAGTTTTCAATGCGGCGACTGGAAGATTGAAGCGGAGCTGAACACCAAGCGCCCGGCAAGCCTATACATCCGGAACAGTAAAACGCAAGCCACATTCAGTTACGGAAAAGAGAAACCGGTCATGAACGGCCAAGTGTACGAAAGTAAGGACAAAAATTCCTCTATCTTATATGACAGCTTTGACGGTAAATGGGAAGTGCAGGAGATGAAAGACAGGCCTGCGCAAGCTACCGGCAAGATAAAGTAGTATACTTATTGTATATATAATAAAAGTAATTTATTAATTAATCCAAAGTATTATGAAGAACAAGAAAACACACATGAAACGAATGCTAATGCTTTCGTTATTGACCGGTGCTTGCTGTTTCCACAGTTATGCAACGGCAAATGAGCCTGTTTTAATGAAAGAAACGGAATCCGTTGAAAGCATCTTACAGAACAAAAGAATCTCAGGTGTGGTAAATGACAATTTCGGTCCGGTCATCGGTGCAAATGTATCTATAAAAGGAACTTCCATAGGCGCCATTACCGATATGGACGGAAAGTTCAGTTTTGATGCGCCGGAAGATGGAACACTGGTCATTTCCTTCGTAGGATACGTCACACAAGAGATATCGATAAAAGGAAAAAGTTCTTTCACCATCAATCTGAAAGAAGACACAGAAATGCTGGATGAAGTAGTAGTAACTGCACTGGGTATTAAGAGAGAAAAGAAAGCATTGGGCTATGCCATGCAAGAAGTAAAAACGGATGTGTTCTCTGAAAACCGTTCCAGCAGCGTGTCCAACCTATTGCAGGGTAAAGTGGCAGGTGTTCAGATTTCACAATCCGGTAGCGGTGTAGGTGGTCCTACCCGCGTGGTCCTCCGCGGTCTTAACTCTTTAAGCGGTAATAACTCTCCACTTTGGGTAGTCGACGGACTTCCCGTATTGGATAGTTCGAACAGCAATACACAGTTTTCATATTCTTCGGGAGCTGCTGATATCAATCCTGACGATATTGAAAGTATTTCAGTTTTGAAAGGAGCTAACGCGGCAGCCCTATACGGTTCGAGAGCACAAAGCGGTGCAATCGTTATTACAACGAAAAAGGGCAAGGAAGGAAAACTGCAATTGGAATACAACGGTTATGTGTCCATGACCAAAGCCTATGACTCTTATGAATTTCAAGATGTATACGGACAAGGAACCAATGGACAATATGCGCTTGAAGCTACCGGTTCATGGGGACCTAAAATGACTGGACAAATCATTCCCAATTGGCGTAATGAATTCTACGGGGATGAGTCTTATAAAGAGTACGCCATGCTACCCCAGAAAAATATAATCGATGATTTCTTCCGTACAGCCCTGAACTATACAAACTCCGTCAGCGCTACCGGTGGAAATGATAAGATGAACGCCCGTTTTTCTTTCACCGACACGCGTAACCAAGGTATTCTGCCCAATGAATCTATGAACAAGCAGAATTATAACCTGAATGTGGAAATCAAAAACAAGTATTTGACTATCGGCGGTAAAGTAGCCTATTTTCGTGAGAAAGTAAAGAACCGTCCCGAGACATTCTATACCAGTACATGGTCACACCTTATCCGGATTCCGAGAAGCATCCGTTTACAAGATTTGCAGAATCCCGTAGGCATTGACGGTTATGTCGTAAACTGGCATGGCGAAGATACCGAGTATAGAAATCCTTACGGATTCATAGAAAAAGGCAATGGGAACGAATTGAACAGAGACCGTTTCCAAGGGCAGGTCACCGTAGTGGGCAACATCACCGATTACCTGAAAATAACCGGAAGAGTGGGCATGGACCGGATGTCAGACAATGTTGAAACTTACATGCCTTATCATTCAAAGGCCGAAAGTCCTAAAGACTTGATGACAATCACAAATACCACCAGAGAAGAGTTCAATGCAGACCTGATGCTGAACTTCGACAAGCGATTCAAGGATTTTTCCGTAACAGCCAATATCGGTGTCGCCACAAACTATAATAAGTTCAAATCTCTGGCAGGTGAAAGCGGCAAAGCCATTATCCCTAACTTTGTAGCATTGAGCAATGGTGAAAGCAAGTTAGCAACACAAGATTTCTCCTCAAAACGTATCAATTCAGTCTTGGGTAATGCTACATTGGGGTACAAAGGATATGCCTTCCTTGATGTTACGGCGCGAAACGACTGGTCATCTACCTTACCCTCTTCGAATTGGTCTTATTTCTATCCCTCTGCCAGTTTAAGCGGAATCTTATCAGATATATTCGAATTACCTAAAGAATATTTCCTGAAAGTACGCGGTTCTATCGCACAGGTAGGTAACGATACATCCCCTTATTCACTGTACAATGTGTATACGTTGGATGCCTTAGGCAACCATACGGTAGGGAGCAGTTCCAACACCTACCCGCTTGCCGACCTCAAGCCGGAAAAGACTGTATCATGGGAGCTGGGTGTGGACTACCGCATGTTCAGCAATCGTTTAGGTATTGATTTCACCTACTATAAGTCTATAACTACCGATCAGATTCTATCCATGACAGTTCCCGGTTCTTCCGGATATGCCAGCAAAAAAATCAATGCCGGAAAGATGGAAAGCAAGGGTGTTGAATTGATGATTACCGGTACTCCCATCCAGACTAAAGATTGGCGTTTGGACGTAACTCTGAACTGGGGTAAGAATACCACGCGCAATGTGGAACTGGATGAAAAGAACAAACGCTATGTATTTCCACTCACGACCAATGTACGAGTAGGGAAAGTAGTCATTGACGAAGGCGGCAAATTCGGTGACATTGTATCCACTGCCTATAAGAGAAACAAAGAAGGACGGATTCTGGTAAGCGATGACGGTCTCCCTCTTATCGACACAAAATCAGAAAAGGTCATCGGCAATATGATGCCCGAGTGGACAGGTTCTTTCGGAACTACCCTCAGCTGGAAAAACATTGTGCTTAATGCCTTGATTGATGTCAGATATGGTGGACAATTCCTTTCCATGACCGATGCCTACGCCACCGGAGCTGGAAACTCCAAACGGACACTGAATGGACGCGACGGTATGGTAGTAAACGGTATCGTAGAATCAACCGGACAAGAAAATACCAAACAAATAACCGCTCAAGAATATTACGCCACCATAGCCGGTACTTATCCGGTAGGAGAAGAATTCCTGCACGATGCCACTTATGTGAAACTACGTGAACTTTCTATCGGCTATACCCTGCCACAAGTCTGGTTCAGGAACACTCCGATAACCAATGTTAAAGTATCTGTTGTAGGACGCGACCTGTTCAACATCTATAAAGCTGCTCCCGTAAATGCAGAGTTTGCACAAAACAGCCAAGATGTATTCCAAGCATTCGAGCTTGCAGCTCTTCCGTCAACAAGAACTATCGGTTTCTCGCTTAATGTAAAATTCTAAAAAAGACATCATTATGAAATTACATAAAATTCTAATCGCACTATTTTCTGCAGCCGTCATCAGCAGTTGTACAAATGGATTCGAAGATATGAACAGGGATCCATTGGCCGTTAATGAAATATCTCCCGATTTATCATTGCCCAATATGCAATATCATGGTTTCCACATAGTATACGGAGACTATCAAAGAGCAGCCTTGCTCTATTCATTCCTGTATTGCCAATACATGTCCAATACAAGTTCTTCTTTTACATCAGGCAATTATGTCTATAATACCTCATGGGCAGAACGTGGACTATGGACTCCCTACTATCGACAAATGGTAAAGAGAATCCGGGAAATAGAACCTACTCTGGAAAATCATCCGGAATACGACGACATGTATCAGATTATGCGCATAAATTTAGCTATCAGCACCATACGTATGACCGACACATTCGGCGATATTCCTTATTTCAAAGCAGGAAGAGGTGAAACACTGATTCCATACGACAGCCAGAAAGACATCTATTACGACGTGTTCAAGGAACTGACTGAAGCGGTTGACGAACTAAAACAGCAAAAGAGCAATCAATTGAAATATTCCACCGAAGATTTGATCTATCAAGGTGACGTAGACAAGTGGATAAAGCTTGCTAATTCATTGCGCCTGCGTGCTGCTATACGTCTTTCTTTTATCGATCCGGAAAAGGCAAAAGCAGAAGGAGAACTTGCCTTGAAAGAAATGCTTTTGGCATCCAATGCCGATAACGCAGGAGTAACGCCTCCCCAACCCAATGTTTGGGCAAACCCATTGCTCCGCAGCTTGGTGGTAGATGAAGCCAGAGCCAGCAAAACAATGGTAGATATATTACAAGGCTATGGTTCAGTACCTGACCCGCGCCTCACTTTAATCCTGTCGAAAAGCCAAGCATGGGTACAAGGGAAAGACGGCGCTGAAGAGTGGAAAGGAGTTCCTAACGGGCTGCCCGTTACCGAACTTTCACTGCCCGAATATGATAACAACCACAACTCCTGTATTTGGGGATATATGTGGGGATATGACTGGAACTCTGCCGAAAAAGGCGATAACATCTCAAAGCCCAAAACCGACGCAGACTTCACTCCGCTGGGACTGATGAATTACTCGGAAGTGTGCTTCCTGAAAGCCGAAGCTGCTTTGCGCGGCTGGCAAGGAGCAGGCGATGCCAAAACGAACTATGAAAACGGTATTCGCGCCTCATTCGAGGAAATGAGAGCCAACGCTCCTAAGGATTCCTACTCCAAAAGTAATGATGACAAATACATAAGTGAAGGCAATGTAGCCTGGAACAATGCTGACAGCTTCGAAGCCAAACTGGAAAAAATCATCACCCAAAAATGGATAGGAATCTATCCCAATTCGGAAGAAGCGTGGGCAGAGTTCCGCCGCACCGGTTATCCGAAGCTGAACCCGGTGAAGCAAAGCCTTGAGCCCACAATTAATCCGAAAAACGGTGAGTTTATCAAAAAACTGCGTTACGTGGACAATGAATTGAGCAATAACAAAGAGTACGCAACAGATCCAACCCTGAACGGCGGCCAGGGAGACGGATTGTCAGTTCGCGTATGGTGGGATACTGCCCGGTATAAATAATTCTAAATAATCCAACCTAAAAGAGGATATCTTATTATGCAATCAAATAAAGATAGTATAATAACCTATCCTCTTTCAGTACTGTTCCACTTGTAAAGCAAAATATCTATCATGAACATCAAAGCACTACTATTCATCTTCTCATGTACCACTCTTACCGTACAAGCCCAGCAGGAGGACTTCGGCCAGGACGCCCTGATAAATCCAAGCGCAGCAACTTTCAACTTTGACATCGCATCAGGCCCAATCGAACCTACCGATGAATCCATAGCGGCACATTACCAATGCCCCGAATGGTTTCGTAATGCCAAATTCGGCATCTACATGCATTGGGGAGTCAACTCCGTCCCGGGGCACGACGGTCATTACGGCAGGTGGATGTACTGGTATCAGGAACCGGATTCCTGCCTGCGCAAATATCCGATATTAGGTTACAGGGCGCATGCGCCTAAAGTGTACCAGCATCATCTGAAAACCTACGGACACCCGTCCAAATTCGGTTATAAAGACTTCATACCGATGTGGAAAGCCGATAAGTTCAATGCCGACTCATTGGCTGCCTTCTATAAGGAAATAGGCGCAAAGTTTATCGGGGTTATGGCCGTTCACCATGATAATTTCGACTTGTACGACTCAAGCCACCAACCCTGGAACTCCGTAAACATGGGTCCTAAACTAGACATCGTGGGCGCATGGCAGAAAGCATGCAAAAAAGTAGGAGTCCATTTTGCCATTTCCTCTCACCTTAGCAACTACTGCCATGAGCATATGTTCTATCAAGGCACCAATGCCGATCCCGAAGGCCCCTATGCCGGCATACCTTATGACTACATGGACCCGGCCTACGAAGGTCTATACGGCAAACGCACCCCCGACCGCATCATGCGGCTGGAACCCGAATTCGCCCAGTCATGGTATCTCAGAACCAAAGAGTTGATAGATAAATATGAACCCGAACTACTCTATTTTGACGGTCCGTTGCCCAACGGCATCTACGGTCAGCAACTGGCAGCGCATTTCTACAATAAGAATCTCTCACGCAAAGGAGTGCAGAATGGCGTACTCACCATCAAAAGAATAAGGAAAGGATATACGCTCGACCGCGAATGTTCCGGCGAAGACGATTTGCAGAAAAATCCGTTTTTAGTGGATACTACCGTCAATCCCGGCTGGTTCTACATGGGAAACTCGCTGAACATCAATAAAGAGGGTGGAGATGCCGGTATGGGTTCTGTCATACAGGGAAAGACAAAAGACCAACTGCGCATGACGGCAGGACAGATTGTGGACAACCTTGTGGATATTGTCAGCAAAAACGGCAATATGATGCTCAATGTAGGTCTCCGCGCTGACGGCAGCCTGCCCGAAACATTTCGGGATGAACTGGTGAAAATAGGCAACTGGTTGAAATTAAACGGTGAAGCTATTTACGATACCCGTCCCTTCAAAGTATATGGCGAAGGCACATTCAATATGAATGTCGCAAGCGGCAAGAAGCAGTATGCGGACTACCTGTACAAATTCACTGCAAAGGACATACGTTTCACCACCAAAAAGAATGTAATATACATCTTCACTTTGGACTGGCCGGGAAACGGTGAAACCCTCAAAGTACAAAAGCTGAACAATCAAGAGCTAAAAAACATCCAATCCATTTCGTTCCTTGCATCCGGAGAGAAAGTTAAATGGACACAGGATGAAAGCGGATTGTATATCACTACACCGGCTGCCCCGGTAGGAGAATATGCTTATGCCTTTAAAGTCACTATGCAATAATGAGTTTTTTCTCATCACTCATCACTTTTATAGTCAACCTACTATAAATGTGAAAGTTAATAAGTTATGAGAAGCGTTGTGACAGTGACGACCGATATTTGGTCGTCACTCCGGCAGTCGGTTCACCCGGCATATATGGAAAGACTTATTCATGTAAAGAAAAAGGCGCTTCTGTCCTGTTCGACAGTGTCAATGGAAAATGGGAAACCCAAGAAATGAGTGACCAAAGAGTACAGACAATGGGGAAATGGTAAAACAGTTCTAATCACTAGATAATATGATATGAAAAGTAAATTGAAAATTATTTTTTTATTCCTTCTTTTTAGTTTTAATTCATTTGCACAACAAAGTGAACAAGACAAAAAGATGGCATGGTGGCGTGAAGCACGCTTCGGTATGTTCATACACTGGGGGCCTTACGCTGTGTGGGGAGGTGACTATCATGGATATTTGTCACGAGTAGGTGGACCGGCATGGATGATGAACCGTTGCAAAATTCCCGTAAAAGAATATCAGGAAATGACCAAAACCTTCAATCCCATCAAATACAATCCGGAAGAATGGGTACTATTAGCAAAAAATGCGGGAATGAAATACATAATCATAACTGCAAAACACCATGACGGATTTGCTATGTTTAAAAGTAATGCAAGCAATTATAACATAGTAGATTTCACTCCCTATGGTAAAGATGTATTGGACGGATTGGCAAAAGCCTGCCGGAAACATAAAATGAAATTAGGTTTTTATTACTCGCAGGCGCAAGACTGGAATAATCCCGGGGGGGCTACACACAGAAGACCTATGGAACAAGGCTGGCCAAACCCTGATGCGGAAAAGATTGATGCTTATACTGCGGCTCATAACGGCAGTTGGGACCCGGTACAACAAGCACGTACAATGGAAGAATATACAGATAGTGTAGCTATCCCCCAAATAAAAGAGTTACTCAAGAATTACGGTGATGTCGCTGTTATTTGGTGGGACACTCCTAGTGGTCCACCCACTCTCGCAAGAAAAATAAATGAGGTGATAAAGAAGTATCCTCATATCATAACCAATGACAGACTGGTGAGAAATGAAGAAGACATTACGGGAGATTATAAAACTCCGGAACAGGCAATACCGACAGAAAAACAATTGGACGGTACGGATTGGGAAACTTGCATGACGTTGAACAACAGTTGGGGATACCAATGCAGGGGAGTTGTATGGAAATCTCCTCAGACTTTAATAACCAATCTAATTGATATTGTATCCAAAGGAGGTAACTTCCTGTTGAATATAGGTCCCGCTCCTGATGGTTCCATTCCGGAAGGGAACATTCAACGCCTGGATACAATAGGAAAATGGATGAAAAAATACGGAAACTCTATTTACGGAACAGAACGTTGCAAGGTAAAGAAGCCCGATTTCGGGTATTGTACACAAAAAGTCATTGCAAATAAGACTCACGTTTATCTTCATGTTATCGAATGGCCTGAAGACGGGGAATTACTGTTTCGTTTGTATCAAACTGCTTCTTCCGCACGCTTGCTACACAATGGGCAGATTCTGAATTTTGAAAATACACATGATGGAATTTATATCAATGTGCCTTCAAAAGCTCCTGATAATATCGCATCAGTAATTGAATTGACATTTGACTGTATACTGCCACGTTATCCAATCAAGCCTATGAACAAGAACAATTATGACATCATAGACGGAAATAATGACACTCATTAAGATGGCGTGTCAAAACTAACATTAACTATCATTTTACTCTGTCATTCAGAGCGAAGCGAAGAATCTACTCTCTGTGTGAGTAGGAGAAGAGATGCTTCACTACGTTCTGCATGACAGACTATAAGAAATAAAAGATATTTTGAGCGAAGCTAATGATATGATTGTCAGGGTTTTGACATACCCTCTTAAAACAACACAAAGTTAATGATACAAATCCTTTCAACAGTATCAATCCCGTCTTTATAAATAGTTTGATTACCTTTGTCAGAAGAGATAAATATAGACTATAAAGAAACATACAACAAATTACAAAACTTAATTAATACATGAAAAGAGCCCTATTATTCTCTATTGTGATATGGTGTACAGCTGTTTGTTGCTATTGCCAAATCGATTGGAAAACGTTTATGTCCGGACAGGACATGATATGGAACCGTCTGCCTCAGACATGGTACGAAGCCCCCTTTATGGGAAACGGAAGTATGGGAACATACATCTGCAAAGAACCGGAAAAGAACGCAATACGGGTGGACGTAAACAACAGTATGGTACACGATCACCGCGAAGACGACAAAGGCATCTATGGAAGAAGCCGCCTGCTCATAGGCTACTTCCTCCTCCACCCCGTAGGTGAAATCACTTCCGGAACCATGCGGCTCGACCTATGGGATGCCGAAACCCGGGGATGCATCCGCACCACATCGGGGGAAATAAAGCTAAGGGCCTGCGTCACCTCCGAAAGCCCCTACATCATTGTCGAAACGGAAGCGACGGAAGGCGAGAGAGGTTTTACCTGGCGGTTCTATCCGGAAAGCACCGATTCGCCCAGACAGCTGAACGCCATACTGAAAAAAAGCAAGAACCACTTCAAGAAAGACTATATATCCAACCCCGCATCACAACTGTACGAACGCAACGGGCTGAACTACTGCTGGCAACCGTTGCTGGCAGGTGGAGGTACCGCCACCGTCTGGAAAGAAATAAGGAAAGGCAATAAAAGCGTCCTTGTCATCAGCAACGCACACTCCTTTCCTGAGACCGACGCCCTGAAAAAGGCGGAGACCGCATTGGCAAACCTGCAAACGGCGGATATATCCCTCCTCCGGCAAGCACACCGGGACTGGTGGCACAATTATTACCCCCAAAGCTTCATAAGCCTGCCCGACAAAAAGATAGAAAACTTCTATTGGGCGCAAATGTACAAGCTGGCATCCGCAACACGCGTCGGCGGCGGACTGCTGGACAACAGCGGCCCCTGGCAAGTGCTGACGCCATGGCCCAACACCTGGTGGAACCTGAACGTGCAACTAAGTTACTGGCCCGTCTATGCCTCCAACCGGCTGGAACTGGGCATGCCGGTGGTGGATGCGATAAACAACAACTTTGAAAACTTAATAAACAATGTGCCAGAAGCCTACCGGAAAGATGCCGCCGCACTGCCCGTAGCCACCGACTTCAACTTGGTGGGAGTAGATGTGCGCGTGCCCGGCAGCAAACCGTTCGCCCAAGTGGGCAACCTCCCATGGTTATGCCACAACCTCTGGTTACAATACCGTTACAGCATGGACGAGAGCATCCTGCGAAATACGGTCTACCCCACTCTAAGACGTGCCATCAACTTCTATCTTCCTTTCCTCGAAGAAGACGGGCAAGGCATACTGCACCTGAAAGAGACCTACTCTCCGGAATACGGAAACGCCAAAGACTGCAACTACGACCTTGCACTGCTCCGCTGGGGATGCCTGACTCTGCTTGAGGCTTGCCGCATTCTGTCCATCAACGACGAACTACGCCCCACATGGCAGCACATCGCCGACAAACTGACCGACTATCCCCAAAACGAGGATGGCATGATGATAGGAAAAGATGTCCCCTACAACCGTTCGCACCGCCACTTCTCACACCTGCTGATGTTCTATCCGCTCCATCTCCTGAACGCGGAGCAGGAAGGCAGCAAAGAATTGCTGGAGAAGTCGGTGGAACACTGGCACAGCCTGCCCGACAATATCCTCGGATTTTCCTATACGGGTGCATCCTTATTGTACGCCGCTTTCGGTGAAGGAAACAAGGCATTGGAAAAATTAAACGGCCTGTTTGCCCTCACCCTGCGTCCCAACACAATGTATATGGAAAGCGGTCCCGTTATCGAAACGCCCCTATCAGGCGCACAATGTGTCCACGAGATGCTGTTGCAGAGCTGGGGAAAGAAAATACGCGTATTCCCCGCCGTCCCCTCCCAATGGCAGGACGTCCGGTTCCAAGACCTGCGGGCAGAAGGCGCTTTCCTCGTTTCCGCCATCCGCAAAGGAGGGAAAACAACAGACATACGGATTAAAAGCCTCGCGGGAGAGCCCTGCATCTTACAGACGGATATGGAAAATCCTGTTGTCAAAATCGGCAATGCCATGCTGGTTCCCCAAGGCAAAGGTGTGTACGCATTGGATATACGAAAAGGCGAAACGGTGACCATCACGTCCCAAGCTGCCGAAGCATCCCCGATAGGCCCGGTTGAAGGCAAAGGAGGGAACTTTTTCGGGTTGCCATGATACTTCTGTCCGATAAAACACAAAATTAAAACTATATGCGACAAAAGTGAGACGTCTTTGGACCCTTCCGAAGTTCCTTTCAACAACCTTATACAAGATATTTACCGAATATCCGTATTTTTGCATACGAACAATAATCACTAATATTCAATAAATATGAAAAGAAACTCCTTGTTATTTGCAACCGCCCTGCTCATCGGCCTGACCGGTTGTAAAAACACCCCGGCCCCCCAAGAGGCATGGATGAGCAACGCGCTCGACGCCGCTTCCTACCAATTGAAACTGACCGCTGAAGAACTTTCCGGAACAGGCAAGCTGCCACGCTCCATATATTCCGGTTATGACGTGAATTTCCTTGACACGCAACTGCAACGTGAAGACAAATCATATATAGACTCTCTGCATCCCAATCCACCGGCTTTGCAACTGGGCCAAAGATATCTTTGCAGCATTTACGACTGGACCAGCGGTTTCTTTCCCGGCAGCCTTTGGTATGCTTACGAAATGACCGGCGATGAGGAGTTGAAGAACCGCGCCATCGAGTACACCAACCTGCTGAACCCCATACGTGAGCTGAAAGGCACGCACGATATAGGCTTCATGATGAATTGCAGCTACGGCAACGCGCTTCGCCTTGCCCCGAACGACACCATAAAAGCGGTACTTATAGAAACCGCGGATAATTTATGTTCCCGTTTCAATCCGGAAATAGGTTGCATCCGTTCATGGGATTTCGGCGAATGGAACTTCCCGGTCATCATTGACAATATGATGAATCTGGACCTGCTGTTCAACGTTTCCAAGCTGACAGGAGACAACAAATACAAAGACATAGCCGTAAAGCATGCACAGACCACCATGAAAAACCATTTCCGTCCCGACTACACCTCCTATCATGTGGTGAGCTACAACAATGACGGAAGTGTAGAAGTCAAACAGACGCATCAAGGCAAAAATGCCGAGTCGGCATGGTCGCGCGGACAGGCATGGGGAGTGTACGGCTACACCTCTTGCTATCGTGAAACCCAGGACGTGGTTTTCTTGCAAGAAGCCGTTCACATTGCAGACATGATCATGGAACGCGTAAAAACCGACGACCTTATCCCCTACTGGGATTATGACGCTCCGGCAGGCGAAAAAACGCCACGCGACGCATCGGCCGCAGCCATTACGGCATCCGCATTCTTAGAACTCAGCACGTTCGTGCCCGACGGCAAGAAATATGCCGACTATGCCGAGACTATATTGAAAAGTCTTTCCGGTCCCGGTTATCTGTCTGCCAAAGGCAGCAACCAGGGTTATGTGCTGATGCACTCCACAGGCTCACTGCCGCATGGTTCCGAGATAGATGTACCGCTGAATTATGCTGACTACTACTATCTGGAAGCAATGAAAAGATACATGGACAGACATCAGTAATAACTTATAAACAAAACAGACATTTAATTTTAAGGTAAAAAAGGGTTTTATTTGGATTAACAAGGTTGGGGAAAGGCTGGATTTGCAAAAGTTCAGCCTTTTTCTTTTCTCAATTTCTCTTATTCATGCCGATTGGCTACTTTTGCCTTTAAAAGAAAAACTGTTTAACAACTATTTCCATGAACCGACAACTCATTTACAGAATTCTTGCAGGAAGCTTATTCCTACTTTTCCCCTTCATCATGCAGGCCCAAGTCATCTTGAAAAACTGGGCCATCGAGGACCATTCCGGCGAAATGCAGATAATGGTATCCGGTGACACACTGGACATAACGGCTCCCAAAGGCCTTACGCTATGGTATAACAAACGTCTGACAGGCGACTATGAAATCAGTTACCGCATAAAGATGCTGATGCAGGGCGGGAAGTACGACCGCTTAAGTGACCTGAACTGTTTCTGGGGTGCCAACGACCCGGAGCATCCTGAGAACCTGCATGCACAGGCAGCATGGAGAAAAGGCATCTTCCAACACTACAAATCCTTAAAGCTGTTTTACGTGGGATATGGAGGAAACCATAACTCCACCACCCGTTTCCGTCAATACTACGGCGGAGGCCCTTCTTTGAACGATTCAATAGCAAGGCCTGTAATCAAGGAATATACAGATCCCGCTCACCTGCTGTTCCCCAACCAATGGTATCACATCCAAATCCGGGTGCAGAAAGGAATCACAACCTACCGCATCAATGGAGAAGAACTATTCCGCCTCTCTATCAAACGCAACGAAGGCGACGGACATTTCGGATTGAGACTGTTACAGAACCATGTGCTATTCACTGACTTTCAAGTTCACCATACTTTCACTGGAGGTTTCCGGAAAAAAGCAGGAAGATTATAAAGAAGGCCTGAGGAAAGCTCCACAATCCAACAAGAGAAATCAGCCGAAACATCAAACAAAATCTTTCATTCCCTTATAGATTTTGTCTTTATACACTTAGTTAAGCCTCGTTTTTCAGTTGCGGGCTGTACGGTTTCCAACTGTGGGCTGTTCGGCCCGCAACCGGAAACCGTACAGCCCGCAGTTGGAAAACGAAGTTTAACTTATAGTTTAGCAAGGTTTTACATGGTTTAAAAACAGAAAACGTATTGGATAAAACAAGGTTCTGCCCCTGTGCAAAAAGTGATAATGCGTGATGACAAAAGTTTTGTCGTCACGCATTATTTGGTTGTCATCACGCTATAGTCGGCTTACTCTTAGAGAGTTAACAGGCGGTGTGACGAGTGATGAGAAAATATCGAAAACAAGTGGTTCGGCGGGCTGACAGAAAGGATTTCACACTGACTTCATCAAGAAACAGAACAGACGGTATAGCTCAAGGTGTTATGAACCATACCGTCCGTCAATAGACAAATGTGTTAAGTTAGTATTCCGCGTATTTACTCGCCTTCAAAGATGGTGAGAACTGGACGAAGAACATATTGAGAATTAAGAGCCCAGCTACCGGTAGTTGCCGAATTGATAAATTTAAAATTGTTATCTACAAGCAAGGTAGATAGTTTTGATTGTGTCTTATCAAACGAACTTGTCATTATCCAAGTGGATCTGGTAGCATTACCGATTAACTTAGCCTGAGGTGTACCTATACTACTTACCGCAACATCATAGGCTGCTCTTAGCGTTGCATTTTTCGTTGATTCATCGAGTGGTCCATTCTTTTCAGGAGAGATGCCATAAATCCGGGCACAAATATCGTACATCTGGTGTGCGG
Organism: Bacteroides eggerthii; assembly: GCF_025146565.1. Taxonomy (NCBI): domain Bacteria; kingdom Pseudomonadati; phylum Bacteroidota; class Bacteroidia; order Bacteroidales; family Bacteroidaceae; genus Bacteroides; species Bacteroides eggerthii. Next base: position 4,112,538 of record NZ_CP102258.1, read on the forward strand.
AAGGTATGTACCAGTCACTAAGATTTGTAGCTGTATGGTTATACTTTGCTCGCAAGCCCTTGTATTGTTTGAATAACAAAGATTGCTCAGTATTATCAAAAATAGCATTAAATGCCTTACTGTACTCATATCCATTGTACGTCCTAATAGTGTAGTCGGCATTATAGGTTTCTGTTGTCGCTAAGGTTGTAATATCAGTCCCGTCAGTGAAACCACCATCTTTGGAGGGGCCTATGTAAATACGATCAGTACCTTCCAATGCCATGGCATAGCCTGCTATTTTCTTGCCTTCGAAGGCAGTCCCGTAGTCACTATTGTCCGTAAAGTTCTCCTTCAATGCAAATATAACACCGATGGCTTTCTCATTATATTCGTTTCCAAATGTACCGTCTTTATAGATAAAGTCGCCTATTTTGGCGGCGAGAGGTCTGGTTGTGATATCCGAATTAGCCGATTCCCAATCTTCTACGTCAATGTCGAATACAATGTCAAATTCAGTATCTTCTATCGGAGATTCTTTCATCATATTACCGCTCACCTTGACGTGTTGGTTGCGAAGCAATGGAACGAGGTCGGCCGGTACTGTTACATTCTGCTGTCCTTGTTTGGTGGTAAAGTTCAGTTTGATTTCTCCCATGTCTTCACTTTCTTCATTAGCAAAGATATAGGCAGAGAAGAGAGTACCGTCGGGGGTAGCTTCCCAGTTGAATTTCGGAATGGAGAAGTCGACAGTCACCATCTCGCCGTCTACAGCCTTGCCGGTGCTGACGTTGAACTTTGATGTCGCATTATAGGAACCGGACAATGCCCAAAGCAGTTTAAATTCTCTCAGGTTCTTTTCCAAGACACTCACCTTGGCAAAAGGACGCACCATTTGGGGTTGCAACACCAACGCCTCACCTGATTTCTTTGAAACCTCACCGCTATAATAGAAAGCATCGGCAGCTTCGTTGTTAATCAAGCTACTCATCTCTTTTATGGCAACGTTTCTCAAATCGGAAGTGTCGTAATACTTATCTGCATAACGGATTGCTTCATCTTCGGAACGGCCGGTAGCGGCAACTGTTCCGTCAACGTAGTCCACCCACATCAGGCAATCGTACGTACCGGCATCCACAGCCAAATCGAACGAAATAGCGGCAGTTTCGGCAGAAGGCTCTACGACTACTTCATTACGATAAGCCGGTTGTGAAACTTCGCCTTTTGTCCAAAGTTCGAGGATGCAACGCAGTTTGTGCCCGACAATGTCCTCTGAACCACCGGCAGTGATGCTTGCAGGGAGAACAGCGGATACATGCATCTGCCCGGCATCAATGCCGTTGTTATCATCGTCACTGCACGAGGTGAACAAACCCATGCAGCAGATTATCAGTAGTAATCCTAATATATTCTTTTTCATATTCATATAAGTTTTAATTAGGGGTTATTTTATGATTGTCAAGAAAGGACGAATAACACCTTGAGCACCATTTACAGGATGTTCTTTGGGAGCAATCTCACTACCGGATTTATTAATCTGAACAAAACAAGGACCGGCATCATTATTCAAACAACTCGTATATACATAATATCCTTTATTAGCGTTTCCGGTAAATACTTCTGCAACTTTCATGTCTATTGCATTGGCAAATGCTGTATTCAAAGCATCGACTTTCGTTACAGCCGGATATCCACTTTTTGATTCAACTCCATAGCAACCGCCTGCAGCTGCATACAACTGAGCCACAGAAGGAATATACCACTCACTTACGTTCTGAGGTTTCTTAGCCGTATTCTTTTTCCAAGTAGACAACACTTGCAAAACAGGATAACTCCAGTCAATAGCATGTCCGGTAAATTGTGAGGATTCCAATAATTCCTTCGTCTTTGAATAACCCGTAAAGTTCTTTTTATCCGGTTCTACGCCAGTAAAAAGCGTGACACCTGGATCTATTTTTTTACTACTATGCCTGTATAAATATGGACGTCCGCTTATATCACGTACACCATCTTCTCTTTCATCATTCGCCACTACAACATTCTTCAACGCCATCACATATCCCTTAATGCTCTTGCCTTGGAACGCATCACCGTACAGACTGATGTCATCGCCCCCTTGTGCTCCTACCGCATATACAATACCGACACAATTCGCTTTATTCTCTTCCGTCAGTTCACTGCTCCACGTACCGTCTATGAAGAAATAGTCTCCTACTTGCGGGTCTTTGCTCGGTTCAGGATCCGGATCTGTACCGGGATCTAATGCCCCGTCACCCATCAGCTTACCACCGGCAGTCATTTGTTGATTACGTTTCAACTCAATGCTTTCTCCCGGTATTTCACGAGTCGATTTACCGGCAGCTGTCGTAAACGTAAGGATAGAGCTACCCAAGGAAAGTCCTGTGGAAGGAGTGAAGACATATCCGGTATATAATATTTGAGGAGCATCTTCCGCAGAAGCAAAGTTCTTGTCATACACCGCCGTAAGCATTTCCGCTCCCGGTTCTCCCGTAGCTACACTGAATGTTTTAGGCATTTCGAAGCTGACGGTCAATCCTGTGAGTGTAGCAAATTTTTCCGCATCGGTTTCTTGCACAATCAACTTAGCAAACGGACGCGTCAGCTTCATGGACTCATTCACCGCAGTAGCATTCTTTTTCACTTCCAGCTTGGCATAGAAGCCGTCGCAAAGGTCGGTATCGAACAAATTGGAGGCAAACTCGTCTTTGACGGTGAGCTGATGCAAGTTGGAAGTATCGTAGTAGGTATCCTCAAAATGGGTATAAATCACACCATCCACAGAGGTCACCTCGGAAACAGCCGCATCCGCAGCTATAAAGTCCGCCCACATCAGACAGGTGTAATCACCCGGCCGTAATGGAAAGTCGAATGTAGGGACAGTGCCCGCTGCCACCGCAATCTCCTCACGATATTTCAAGAAAGGACTATCGCTCTTTGTCCACACCTCAATGATGCAACGCAGTTTATGAGTAGTAGGAATAGTTATCTGTGCACGTGTTGCTGCAATATCCCCGGGAAGTTCGGCGGAAATGCTCACCCGGCTGTTGTCAGTCTCACCGTTCACCGGCTCTTCCTGGCTGCACGAAGCCAGAAGAACGGTGAACAATAAAGTTATTATAAAATATAGTTTCTTCATTTCTTAAAAATTTAATGTTATTTCAAAGCCCTTGTTGTCTGCAACGGTTTGTCCGTACTTTCCTGTACTTGCATCATACCTTGTACATTGTCATACAAGACAGAAGAGTTTTCTTGTTGGCGTTTGTAGGGAGCGCCGCCAACAATCACTTCAGGAGTTCCATAGCTGAACATGGCTCCGGTTAACTTATTGGAAATGGTGATAGCGGCAGGTTTATCGGCAGCCATTTCCGCTTCAATTTTCCAGTCGCCCAAAGTGAAACGGTTATTCACCTGCCAGATTTCATCTACACTGCCATTCTCCGTCACCTGAATAACGGTGAGTATCTTATTATTGAGGCTCGGTCCGAAGTTAGCGGTGAGATGCCATTGCTTGGGATACTTTACGGGATCTTGGTCGGCAGGCTCACCACCGGGGAACCACTCATCGGTTGCAGTAATGTCCGGAGTCTGCTCACTGTAAATCTGGGCAACGGAAGTGAAACTGCCCCTACCTTCATAGGTGTAATCGGTTGTCACTTTGTTCCCGGCAACATGCATTTCTACGGGACTATGCAGCAACCATTGCCAGGTTGCAGCTTCGTCTGCACCCAATTCATCGTAAATAACAATCTTATTCGGGCGGAGCATAAAGATATGGCGTTTGTAGTTGTTCAAAGGATTGTCACCAAATCCAAACTCCGGCGTCTGGCTGATGCCGGCGGCAACAAAATTCGATTCCCAATAATCGGAAGTACCGCAATATGCATTCGAAGCGTCGCCCAAGAAATAAGCGATGTTCTCTCCATTCAATCCCCGGCATATGTTTCCATAGGCCTTCGTAGTGAAAGGCTGGCCGATGCCATTTATCATAATTGTATTGTGACCGCGGGTGTTGCGGTATTGCAAAAGGTTGTGCTTGTCCGCAAAATTCTGATAATAGCCCGCGCTGATATAGACCGGTCTACCCTTATACAACAATTTGAAACCATTCTGGTCTGCCAGCGTATGACTGCCCGAACCGTAAGGGCTGGAACGGAAAGCCAACGAAAGATTGGAATTCAAATTCCGCATATCGGAGTGCGCCACACCTTCACCGATGTCTTTATGCCAGATAAAGTTCTCAAAAGCACTATCATCCAATTCCGCAGCTGTATAGTCAGTGTCCCCCTGAGCAATACGATACAAACGCATATCAAAATTGTCTTTCAGTACCACAGCACATTCCTTGGCATACCAAGCAGCGTAAGAATCACCCGTTTCACGAGCCAAGAAGTCCATGAATCCCACTTGTACTCTTCCCGGTTCTGTCATCCATTTTTCGACTCCGTCACCAAAACTACAGTTGCCCGAACCCGGCAGCCAGGTGTAAGCAATTGCCTTACCGGCATTTTTGTACCAGGGATGTTTCAGAAAATCAGTCTGCGTCAGATGTGAGAATAACATCGGCATCCAGTAGAGCGTATAACAGTTGGTTCCGAAATAGCTGATTCCGTTCTGCCATGCACCACTACGATTGAAACCGGAAGCCGGCGCACGCCCTGTCCACAGTTCGTAGAAGTATTCCAGCGCATTCATTGCTTCGGGATATTCCTGACAAATTACCAACGCACCTTGTGTCATGTTGCGCAATACAATCTGCCAAGTATGATTATCGAAGATGTGATTTTCGATTCTTCCCGTATAACTCCGGTAGTAGTAATTGACAATCTTCAAGATCAGTTGTTCCGCCTTTGTCTTCTCGTCTTCGGTCAGGCTCTCCTGACAAAGGTCATAGCATAGACTCACTACATCAACAATACCTCCCGCCGCAAAATTTTCATACTTTTTCAGTTGGTCATCGGTAATACCGTAATTAATCAAAGTTCTGCCAATTTCCAGTATCTTGTCATAATACTTCCGGTCTTTGGTAAGACGCCAAGCAGTATTCAAATAATTCCTCGTGTTATTCGCCAATGCTTCCATACCATAATCATGGGGATTGGCCGGTAATTTGACACCAAGACCATCCTTTCCATTTGCCCTACTAATCATCGACTTATATTCAGGATGAGTGTCGGCAATCGGGCTTACCTTCGCTATGTCCTCTTCCAGAAAACAGTTGATACGCGGATACGTGGCAGGTATGTTCTGTTGGAACACTTCCCACTTGGGCGTTACGAATACCTCTTCCTTGCCTGTCACCGTAAACTTATAGACTTCGCTCCAAATGGTAGCTTTGTCATTGGCATCCACTTTGCGGAAACGCCAATACCAGTCACCGGTAGCCAGTTGCTCGTGAACATTATATAGGTCCCAGTTCAGTTTGCCGGAACGGTACGTACCTTTCTCAGGAAATGAGTTATCTTGCGACAACTCAAATTCCAGAAATTCATCTTCTCCTCTCAGTATTTTCGGTACAATCAGCGGCGCCGGATTCACAAAAAGCTCATGCTCTTCGCGCGGATAAGGTTGGTCCCGATCATTGGGATGCACCATTTCCAATGCTTTATTGCCGGTCAGATCTTCAAAGAAAATCTCGTTATCATCGTTACACCCTGTCACAAACAGACAGCCTGCAGTGAACAAGCAGATATTTATAAATTTCATTTTCATACTATTCAAATTTTACCATTCCGGGTTCTGTACCAAGTTCTCATTCATATACAATTCGTTCTGTGGATAAGGATAGAGATACATCTTGTTCGCCCAATACATCGTCCCTATCAGCACTTTCTCAAACGAGAGTTCATCATCTCCACTCTTTCTAATCTTCACCCCGTAAAGATTGCGCACCTCATCATCGCCTGCAATCTTCCAGCGGCGTATGTCGTAGAAGCGGTGTCCTTCCAAAGCCAGCTCAACGCGGCGCTCATTGCGCACTTTCTTACGGAAATCGTCCTGTCCGGCAGCAGCCACGCCTTCCATTGTAGCCGAGGCGCGCACTTTATTCAACGCTTCAATCGCAGTGAGCGTACATCCTTCGGGCTTAACGTCAGGACCCTTCCATTCGTTCAGGGCTTCCGCATAGTTCAGCAGGATTTCGGCATAGCGGAACAAGATATAATGGTGTTCTATCTTGTTGGGCTTCACCGGATCCAGCGATACGGAAGGATTCATCCATTTGCGTAAATAGTATCCGGTCTTGGTGGAGCCTTCCATAATCTTGTTCTTACCGCCTTCAAAAGTTTCCACCTTTTGTTCCAGCCAAACACTTCCGTTGGTAAGCACATTCTTATACAAACGCGGGTCGCGGGTCGGTTTGCCTTCGGCATCATAATACATATTCGATACATGTGCAGGGTTGCTCCAGTCAAAAGGAGTACCGTCTTTCATTTCATAAGCGTCCACCAAGTTCTGGGTAGGGGTATTTCCTCCCTTTGCGGAAGTCTCGGCATATCCCATAGGCTGGTTGCGTGCTTCAAAACTATTTGTCAGGTCAGTGTTGCGGCGTTCAAGTATCAATTGTTTGGATTTGAATATTTCATTTCCTCCCTTATCGGAATACAAAGGGTCGGCAGTAATCTCAGGCAAGCTGTACTCATTCAAAGCAATCACCTCATGGGCTGCTCTGGCGGCTTTTTCCCACTTGCTCAAGTCATTGTCGGGATTGTGCAGTTCGCTCGCCGCATAAAGAAGCGCTCTCGACTTCAAAGCCAGCGCCGCACCGCAGGTGATACGTCCTGTCTCATCCCAGAAATCCATCTGGTTCACCGGAAGTTCAGGAGCTATCTCGGAACATTCCTCTGCGATGAAATCAATCACTTCATTAAACGGAGTCTGCTTCACCGAGTTAATCTCCTCCTGCGTGTAAGTGCGTGTCAACAACGGGATGTCACCATACCGCTTTGCCAGTTCAAAGAGATAGAAAGCCCGCAGGAAACGAACTTCGTATGGGAATTTCGAGGATTTCTCCATTATCTCCTTGTAGTCGTCATTATACTCAAAACGTTTCAAGGCTTCCGGATCGTAATTCTCCAGAAAAGAGTTGGCGCTACGAATACCGTCCCAAAGATTCCAAGCGTCGTCCACCCGTTTCAAAGGGCTCCACACTCCGTTGGTCATATAGTTGATATTCGCATTTTCCTGCGTGTAAATGCAGTTGTCGGTGGCAGCTTCCATGATATACCCGCTTCCTAAATCGGATGGCAAGAAAGTGTACACGTATGCTACCAACTGGTTCATATTATCATAATAGGCATACGCTTCTTCTTTCGTCTTGCCGGAAGTCTCGTTATAATCCAGATAGTCACATCCGTTCAACGAAAGCAACGCACAGGCCATTACCATATATTTTTTTATGTTAAGCATAATTTCGTCCCGTTTAAAAATTAATATTCAAGCCTACATATACCGAGAACAGGTCGGGATAGCCCAAAGCGATGTCCTCACAATTGAAATAGTCTATTTTGTCGATAGAAAACACGTTCAGCGCTTTGGCATAGACCTGGCACTTGTCCATCTTCATCTTCTTGGACCATGCCTGCGGCAGAGTGTAATACACATTCAGGTTGCGAAGTTTGAAGAAAGAACCGTCTGCTATCCATTGCGTACTGGTCTGATAGTTGTTCTCGTTGGAGAGCGTGGACAGGCGCGGCACGTTGGCAATGTCTTTGGTGCTTTCCGTCCAGCGTACTTTGTCCTTCAGATACCAAGTGGCAATATTGGTATTGCCGTTGCGCAAGGGTTGATGCACACTTGACACATTCAGTTGCTTTGTCAGCCCGCTGACTCCGTTGAAGGTCATGTCTATGCCGAAACCTTTGTATTCAAAACCCAAGTTCAATCCGTAGACCATGTCGGGGATAGAGGTGGACTTGCCAATGGCAACGCGATCCTCACTGTCTATACGCTTGTCACCGTTCTGATCTTTATACTTCACGTCACCCGGACGCACCACCGAGAAAGTCTGTTCGGGGCTGTTGGCTATATCTTCTTCATCATTGAAATATCCGATGGCTTCCAAGCCGAACAACTGTCCGATTTTATGGCCTTTGGTGTACAGATAATCGTATGGCTGATAAGCCTGTCCGTTTTCAATCACCTTACTGTCGTTCAGTCCCCAGTTAGCATTGACATAATAGTTGAAATCTTTCAGTTGCTGGTTCCAGCCCATGCTGAGTTCCAGTCCGCGGGTTTCATTTTCACCGATATTGCTTTTGGCGGGCGTCACTCCCAACATTCCCGAAGTACGGTTATTGTCAACCAGAATATTGGTGCGACGGTCGTAGAACACTTCGGCAGATGCCGTAAAGTTCTTCCACATCCGCAAATCGACACCTATATTGTATTTGTCGGCAGTCTCCAACTCCAGTCTGTACATAGGCAACTGCTGTTCCCGCAAACCATTAACGGGAGTACCCAAGGATTCACCAAAAGCATATTTACCGCTTGTTTTGTCACTGATCCAAAAATAGTTTCCCAGACCGTAATCCAGCCCGTCCGTTGCCGAACGCCCCCAGGAAGCACGCAACTTCAACATATCAAGTTGGGATACATCCTCCAAGAAAGCCTCGTTGGCTATGTTCCATCCGGCCGACACCGCAGGATAGAAACGGAATTTGTCGCCTTCCAGCAATACGCTGGTACCGTAGTAATTGGCCACCACGTCAAGCATATAGCGGTTATCATAATTATATCCTGCAAATCCCATTACGTTCTGGCGATAATAAGCGCCATTCACACCGAGAGGTTCTTCCATCTCCTGACGGTAAACGACAGACGCGGCAACCTGATGTTTATTGAATGTGCGGTCATAGTTCAGTTTTGCCTCTACGCTGGCACGAATGAACTGGTCGGACAGTTTGGACGATGAAACCTGCAAAGTAGAGTTGGAACCTTCCGTTTTAGTAGTGGGAAGTCCGGCTGCGGTCTGATTGAAGATTTCATACAGATAAGTCTTGCTGCCTATGTCCTGATAAGTGGCAGAGTTGTCATAGGCTACGGCAACCTCGGCGTTCAGCCCCTTCACAAACATGGAGAGGTCTTGCGTCAGGCGCATATCCCCTTCCAGCAAACGACGGTTTTCCTGCACATACCCCACATCGGCAATCGCGGCAATAGGATTCATCTTAAAGACAGAATTACTGCCCCAGTTCCCATTGGCAGTCTTTATGGGGAAAGCTGCGGAAGGCACGTTATACAGGTTTTGGAAGATAGCGTCTATACCGGTATTGGGGCGTTTATCTTCTGCAATAATACCGTAAAGGCTGAATTTCACTTTGGTAGCAGGAGTGACATCCACATCCAGATTGATACGCAAATCCAGTTCGTAATTACGGATCTGGGAGTTGTAACGGTCGGAATAGTGGGTGTAATCCTCATTCAGCAAACCGAACTCATTCTTGTAATCCAACAAAGCCATGTAGCGCACCCGTTGTCCGCCGCCACGCACCATAATATTGAACTGGTTGTTCTGGCTGAAATCGCGCATGCCTTCTTTCACCCAATCGGTATTGGGATAAAAGTTGGGATTCGTTCCTTGCTTAAAGTTTTCCAACTGCTTGGCCGTATATTGAAGAGGCAATCCGTCATAATGCAAAGCCTCGTTCTGCGCCATTGCATAGGTGTAAGCATCCGCCATTTCCGGCTGGTTGATAGGGAAATTAAAACCATGGCGGTAATTCACGTCAATATCGAATGAATTGTAAACGCCACGTTTGGTATTAATCAAAAGAACGCCATTAGCAGCTCTGGCTCCGTAGAGAGCGGTGGCCGCTCCGTCCTTCAACACCTGCACCGATTCAATCTCTTCCAAAGTCATGTTCGTCAGCCCGCGTTGGAAACCGTCGACCAACACCAATGGAGAACCGGAAACGCCACGTATCTTCATTCCGGCATTCGTACGCCAGCCCGCGTTCTGCGAGAGTTGCAACCCCGGTATCAGACCAAAGAGGGCATTGTTCACCCTGTTGGTTGAAGTGGCTCCTTTCATCAACTGATCGGCATAGATGGTGGATACCGATTGCGTACGGTTCTCTTCGGTGCGCTTCATAAAACCCAAGTCGCTCATTCCGTCTTTGTGTGAGTCAAGCACTATATTCATAGTCTCTCCCGTCACCTTCACACGTTTCAGAACCACGTCGGCATAGTTCAGGTCGATATAGTCGCCTTCTTCCAGCTCCAATGAGAAAACGCCGGACTCATCTGTAATGCTGTTGATACGGAATTCTCCGGCCTTCGAGATCTTCACCCCCGGAAAAGGTTTTCCGGAAGCGTCCTTCACAACTCCATTCAATGTCTGCTGTGCCATTGCACCCAAAGAGAGTGTAAAGGCCAAACCTACTGTATATAGAATTTTCTTCATATTTTTTCTTATTCATTAGTTTTATTACCAACCGGGATTCTGAACCAAGCCATATTTCTTATTGATTTCCGCCAATGGAAATGGCAGCAAGTACCAGTGATCGTACCAGTAGTATTTCTCTTCGCGCACGTTGACCTGATAGTTAAATGAGTTCTCTCCAACCTTTGTTGTCACCAGCTCTTCCAACGGACGGGTGGCCCATTCGGCACCCTTGAGATAGCGTCTCATATCGTGGTTGCGTATATCCTCCTGACCGAACTCACGCGCACGCTCATCCAGCAGATAGTTCAACAACGGCTCTCCGTCCGGCACCTCGGCAGCAGTCACTTCGGGAAGCCCGGCACGCGTATGCACAAGATTGAGATAATCGTATGCATCTCTTTCAAACTCGTCTTTTACGGATGCCTGCCCCAACTTGTTCATTGCTTCGGCCATATAAAGATAGATTTCCGGCATACGGACCAACGGACAGGAATAGGGTTTCTTTTCCATTTCGTTCTTTTTATCACGAATAAACTTCCGGAAACCATAGCCAAACTGGAATTTCTGCCCTTCTTTCGCACCCGGTCCAAAGCCCTCAGAACCTCCGACAAAGACCTCCGCCTTTCTTCCTTTATACTTATCACCGTTCACCACCAACGTTTCATACAGGCGGATATCACGAGTAGGATTACCTGAAGCGTCAAAGAAAGGATGCGCCCGGTGCTCCGGATTATCCCAGTCGAATTTAGAACCGTCGTGCCATAAGAACATATCGGCATGATTGCTGCGGGGCATACCATAGCCCTGATCGAACATACGGAATGCTTTATAGCTACTTACATAAATGGGCCAGCGGAAAGAAGCCATTACCACTTCCCGGTTGCCTTTCGTGAAATAGCCGTTTATATAGTCTGTACGTGGATTGCCGGTATTTTCCACCCGGTAATAATTGCCATTCTCCTCATTCATTTTCAAGAATTCCCTTCCGGCTTCCAGAGCTGCTTCCCAACGGCTTTCCTGATAGTCGCCATACCATGTCAGATGTTCGGTAGCTGCCTGTCCTTCATAATAAGGCGTAACATTATTGAACAACGGACTTGCCACAAACATCAGCAAGCGGAATTTCAACGCTTTGGCAACGGCAGCCGTCATGTGTCCGTACTCTGCGTCCGTAGTGAACCATGGCAAATCCCTTGCGGCCTCATCCAGCAGATTCACCGTTCTCTCCACAGTTTCCTCCAACGTCAAACGGGGAAATTGGAAAAGTTCATCCGCAGTATAAGCATGGTCAATCCAAGGCATGCCGCCATAATAGCGGATCATGTCCATATAATGATAACCAATCACAACTTTCGCTTCCGCCTTGCGCACCTTCTTTTCGTCGGCGGACATATCGGGAACTTTGTCTACATTCTCAATATAGATATAGGCCTTTCTGATTCCATAGGTAGGGTCTCCCGTCACCGCCTTATTGGAGAGCTGGTAAGGGAAGTTGCTTGTTCCGCTGGCGGAAGTGATAGCGCCATGCGTCCACGACAATCGTGTCGTATAGCCCAGATCCGAATATAAATCCAGCGTAAAAGCTCCGTCATGATAACCACCCAAAGCCGGCATGTAGTCCGGCAGGCTTTTATAGAATTGGTTCAAAGCTTGGTCTGCATATCTTTTCTGTGAGAACACACTGTCAATGGACTTTTCGTCACCCTGCGGTTTCTCCAGGAAACTATTTCCAAATTTCAGGTCCTCGCAACCTACAATCATGGTGACCAGTAACCCTAAGGAAATTATTGCTCTTATAGTTTTCATATCTTCAATTTTAATGATTAAAAGGTTACATTTACTCCCAGGCTGAAAATCTTCATTACAGGGTAAGTATTATCATCACGTGTCAACTCACCTTCCGGATCAAATATTTTCAGTTTATCGAAAGTCAGCAGGTTATATCCCGTAAACTGTACGGCAAGTTTTGAAGCGCCGATTGCTTTCAGCACTTTTTCGCTTGTGATATTGTAGCCTACCGTCAGGTTCTTCAGCTTCAGATAAGAAGCATCTTTCAGCCATACGCGGGATGTTTCCTGATTATTGGTATTACGGTTGTACGTAAAGCGCGGATACTCTGCCGTAGCCGCCGTTGCTTCCGTCCACCGGCCATCTACCAGATATTGATAGAATGTTCCGCCCAACTGCTTGTTGAAGAACGGATCCCTATAAGTATTCTGCATCTCAATATCACATCCTGCAACCCCTGTCCAGTTCATTGAAGCAAAAAAGCCTTTATACTCCGCACCGAAGTTCAAACCGAACGTGTAAGCCGGACGTTTGGGCTTTCCGATTTTCGTGCGGTCGTCCGGATCTATCACTTCATCTCCGTTCAAATCCGCATATTTCGTATCTCCGGGCTGAACCTTAGATATAGGTTGCGGCAAATCATCGCGCAAAGTGCCGTCGGCATCAAAATCGTCTTTCGTGTAGAATCCTTGCGCCACATATCCATAACGGGCACCGACTTCATTACCGGTATGCCACATATAAGGTTCGTTAGGCTCTACCTCATCCTGATAGACAATCTTATTTTTAGAATAGGATACATTGGCATTGATAAAATAAGAAACATCCTTTACCTTGTCATTCCACTTCAAGTCAATCTCATATCCCTTATTATCCACCTTACCCATGTTGACAGCCGGCAACAAACCGCCACCCATAGCAATCAAAGAAGGAACCGTACTCCGCTGAATCAGAATGTCCTTACGTTTTTCAATAAAATAGTCAACCGACAAACGCAAACGGTCGTTGAAGAAATAAGCGTCCAGACCATAATTCTGCTTGAGAGCCGTTTCCCAGGTTACATCCGGATTACCCAAAAGGATCTCTCTGGCCGCCCACTCATAAGAGGTATTGGTAAGACCGAAGATATAACCGTTCTTATCCTGATAGCTCTTCTCAAGCCACTCGGAATCGTTCACTGAATAAGAGTCGGGCAAGTACAGGAAGCGGAGGTCTTTCCCATTCACTTTCATATTATCATTACCCACCAGACCGATAGAACCGCGAAGCTTCAAATAGGTCAAGAACTTATTCTTCGGAAAGAAATCCTCTTCCGTCAGAATATACCCGACAGAACCGGCGGGGAATGTACCGAAACGCTTGTCCGGAGCAAAATTCTCGGAACCGTTGTGACCGATATTGAACTCAGCCATGTATTTGGATTTATAATCGTAAGTCAAGCGTCCTACGAAACCTACATAACCGGCAGCTACATCGGTATATAACTTCGGATAATACTTCTTGCTTTGATTGTAAAGGAACAAAGCCCCTACACTATGGTCGCCGAATTTACGGTTGTAACGGACACTTCCTTCCAGATACCAGTCGCGCCCGCGCTTACGGTCACTCTCTTTTTCTTCATAGGTATTCATGGAATTCTGTCCACTCACACGATAAACAACCTCCCTGTTAAAGTCAGGATCGTCGATAGAAAGACCGGAACCATCCACCTCCGACTTATAGAAAGGAGTATAAGTCTCTACATGGCCGACTACTCTTCTTACATAAGAATAATCCGTATTATAGGATCCCTTGATGTCGACCGACAGACCTTTGGTAATGAAATCCAACTTTTGCTCTAAGTTCAGGTCGAACGTCATATTGTTGGACAACTGGCGTTTGTAACCGGAACCGTAGTATCTATCAAATATCTGGTTCTTCATCGTAAGATTAGGATAGCGGCTATCCTGGTGCACCACTTTCTTTCCGTCTACCAGTCCGGGAGAAGAGAAAGGCCATGTAGAAGAAAAGTTCTTCCAGATCTCTTCAATCGGTTCGCGCTTATTCCCCACAATACCGCCCATATTGAACTTCAAGGTAGTGGTAGGGGTAAGATTTACATCCAAGTTGGCACGATAGTTATAACGGGAATAATTATAGTTGTTATTATAGTCGAGTCCTTTCAACTGCTTGAACAAACCATTCTGATAGAGGAAACCCAAAGAGATGAAATAACGTACCTTCTTTGTACCTCCGGAGATGTTGAGGTTATGTTGCGTCTGGACAGCCATCTTGTTTGTCAGCTCCTTATACCAATTGATATTGGGATACATGATAGGAGAATCGCCCAAGCGGAACCTTTCCAAGTCATAGGCATTGAATGCCATTTGATCTTCCGCCATACCGTCATTGCGTTGCGCTTCGGTATAACATAAGGCGGTAGTGTAGCTATCTGCCGTTTCCAACACGCGGGTGGGCACTTGCACGCCGACATTGGAGCTTACCGACACCCGGGCTTTACCCTCTTTTCCGCGACGTGTCGTCACCAAAACCACACCGTTGGCTCCACGCACACCGAATACAGCCGTAGCGGAAGCGTCTTTCAGCACGTTTATAGATTCTATTTCATTGGGATCCATCTGGAAAAAGCTACGTTCCACCCCATCTACCAAAATAAGAGGAGTAGCGCCGGCTTCACTCAAGGAGCCCACACCACGCACAAATATCTTTGCGTCATCGGCACCCGGCTGTCCACTGGGCTGCATGGACGATACACCCGGCAGCTGACCGGCCAAAGAGTTGGCAACACTACCACTCGGCGACTTCAACAAAGCATCCGTACCTACACTGGAAATGGCACCGGTCAATGTTGCCTTCTTCTGTACACCGTATGCCACTACTGTTACTTCTTCCAAGCTCTGTACATTCTCTTTCAGACGGACATTGACTGTTCTCCGCCCTCCTACCTTGACTTCCTGAGACAAATAGCCAATGAATGAAACGGTAAGCACAGCATCCTCATTAGGCACCTGAATGATGTACTTTCCGTCAATGTCGGTTATCACACCGGTTGTAGACCCTTTCACCTGCACAGTAGCTCCGATAACAGGACCAAACTCATCAGTAACCGTTCCGGTAACCTGAATACTCTTATCCTGCAAAGCACCATAGCTTGTCCATTCATTATTGACCATGGTTCCATGCTCTTGCCAATTACTATTCGCCTCTGAGGAATAACAGTAATCTCCCCCTAAAGATGATCGAATGCATACGGCAACAAACAGTATTTTTCGCATGCGGCAATCAACAAAAATGTTTTTCATAATTTATGTTTTTTAATTATTTAAAATAAGCAAACTGAACAAATTTTAATTAGCAGTTTCCTGATTGCAAATAAATTAAAAAATCTGCGAAGAGGTCTTTAAATACATGGTGGAAAAATTTCACTATGAGGCAAAACAGTTTTAAAATTGTCGAATACGGTTTTAAAATCGTCTCAAAATGGATAAATCCAACAGAAAAACAATGATTGTCGGGCCAAAAGTGTTCGTGAAAGCCCGTCCGAAAGCTATACATTATCGCCCTCAAAAGAAAAGTATAGGGCAAAAAAAAGGAGTACCGCTGTACTCCAACCTTTGTTAACCTTAAATCTAATACTATGAAAAACACATTGCAAAGATACGGACTCTTGGGATATTTGCAAACTATCCAAGAAAAAAAGTATGTTCTATAACACAGATTAAGAAAAAAGGACGGATATGCAAACACATTCCGTCCCTTTTTAACATTTATCTTAGCAGATTATTCCTCATCCAGCAAGATTTCAAGGATTTGGCAAGCAGCCTTCGCCACCGGAGTGCCCGGACCGAAGATAGCAGCTACGCCGGCTTTATAAAGGAAGTCATAGTCCTGTGCAGGGATTACACCGCCTGCAATGACCACAATGTCCTCACGACCTAACTTCTTGAGTTCTTCAATAATCTGCGGAACCAATGTCTTGTGTCCGGCAGCCAATGAAGAAACACCCACTACATGAACGTCATTTTCCACTGCTTCACGAGCCGCTTCGGCAGGAGTCTGGAACAACGGTCCCATATCCACGTCGAAACCGCAGTCCGCATAACCGGTTGCTACCACCTTGGCGCCACGATCGTGACCGTCCTGTCCCATTTTGGCTACCATGATACGAGGCTGACGTCCCTCTTTCTTTGCAAACTTCTCAGCCAACTCACAAGCTCTGTGGAAGTCGCTGTCATTTTTACTTTCTGATGAATACACGCCTGAAATAGTTCTAATTACTGCTTTATAACGTCCTACAACTTTTTCGCAAGCATACGAGATTTCGCCCAATGTGGCACGAACACGTGCTGCTTCCACTGCCAGTTCAAGCAAATTACCCTCTTTGGTTTCCACACATTTGGTGATGGCATCGAGCGCTTTCTGAACAGCAGCCTCATCGCGCCCTTCCTTCAAGATCTTCAGGTTCTGAATCTGCTCCTGGCGAACAGCCGTATTATCAATCTCAAGAATATCAATAGGAGCTTCTTTCTCCAAACGATACTTGTTCACACCTACGATGGTTTGTGAACCACTGTCGATACGAGCCTGCGTACGTGCGGCAGCTTCTTCGATACGCATCTTCGGAATACCGGTTTCGATAGCTTTCGCCATACCGCCCAGTTTTTCCACTTCTTGGATCAGCTCCCAAGCCTTATGCGCAAGTTCATTGGTCAGTGACTCCACATAGTAGGAACCGCCCCATGGGTCAACGTTCTTACAGATGTAAGTTTCTTCCTGAATATAAATCTGTGTGTTACGCGCGATACGTGCAGAGAAATCGGTGGGCAGTGCAATAGCCTCATCCAAAGCATTGGTATGCAAGGACTGAGTATGCCCTAAAGCGGCAGCCATAGCCTCGATGCAGGTACGACCGACATTGTTGAACGGATCTTGCTCGGTCAGTGACCAACCGGAAGTCTGGGAGTGTGTACGCAATGCCAGTGATTTCGGGTTCTTCGGATTGAACTGTTTCACAATCTTGGCCCATAACATACGTGCAGCACGCATCTTGGCTATTTCCATAAAGTGATTGGTTCCGATAGCCCAGAAGAACGACAGGCGCGGTGCGAACGCATCGATGTCGATACCGGCAGCAACACCTGCACGAAGATATTCCAGACCGTCGGCCAACGTATAAGCCAACTCGATATCCGCCGTAGCACCTGCCTCCTGCATGTGATAACCGGAGATAGAGATAGAATTGAACTTAGGCATCTTCTGAGATGTATATTCAAAAATATCGGAAATGATCTTCATAGAGAATGCAGGCGGATAGATATAAGTGTTACGCACCATGAATTCTTTCAGAATATCATTCTGGATAGTACCCGCCATTTCTTCCAACTTAGCGCCTTGTTCCAGCCCGGCATTGATATAGAATGCCATAATCGGAAGCACCGCACCGTTCATTGTCATAGACACTGACATCTTATTCAAAGGAATACCGTCGAAAAGCACTTTCATGTTTTCCAATGAACAAATAGACACACCGGCTTTACCAACGTCGCCTACCACACGTTCATGGTCGGGGTCGTAACCGCGATGGGTAGCCAAGTCGAATGCAACGGACAAACCTTTCTGTCCGGAAGCCAGGTTACGGCGATAGAAAGCATTAGATTCTTCGGCTGTGGAGAATCCGGCATACTGGCGGATGGTCCAGGGACGCAGAGTGTACATTACCGAATACGGACCACGCAAATAAGGCGGAATACCTGCCGCGTAGTTAAGGTGTTCCATACCTTCGAGGTCTTCTTTGGTGTAAACAGGCTTCACTTCAATGTGTTCTGGAGTTTTCCAGTCGGCTTTGATGCCGTTAGCCTTTTGCCACTCAGCACCATTGGCAGGCTGGAAAGCGGCATATATATCTAAGTTTTTAAAATCTTTTCTCATCTTACTTCAAAAGTTTAGCGTTGAATTCCTTTAATGTTTCCAGAACGTTGACACGGACATGGATAAAGTTCTCGATACCAGCTGCTTTCAGCTCGTCCATACAAGCAGGAGCACCGGCTACGATAAACATGGCGCGACCATTCAAGGCTTTGAAAGCCGGAACGGCATATTCCGCATACTCATCATCGCTTGAACAGAGAACTACAATATCGGCTTTAGCCGCCATTGCAGCTTCCACACCTTCCTCTACGGTGGTGAAACCGAGGTTGTCAACAACTTCATATCCGGCACAGGCCAGGAAGTTACAAGAGTATTGAGCACGTGCCTGACGCATTGCCAGATTACCGATAGTCAGCATAAACGCCTTAGGACGCTTTCCGGATGCTTCCGTTTCCAGACGCAACGCTTCAAACTCACTGGCTGCACGATCGAAGTTCAATGAAGGAACATCCTTTTCGCAAGTGCTGTGTCCACCGCAGCAGCAAGTAGCTTCCAACGGTTTCTTGTCACCCGCCTTTTCGTTGAAGTTGGGGAACTGGTTAGTACCCAGCAACACTTCCTTACGCTTGGCAACAGCAGAATGACGGGCCGCATTACTTTCGTTCACAGCAGCTTGCACCTTACCGGCTTTTACGGATGCATAGAAACCGCCGTCTTCTTCTACTGCAAGGAACAATTCCCATGCTTGCTTGGCAATAGCCACAGTCAAATTTTCAATATAGTAAGAACCGGCAGCCGGGTCGATCACTTTGTCGAAGTGCGACTCCTCTTTCAACAGCAGCTGTTGATTACGCGCCAAACGTTCGGAGAATTCATCGGGGACAGCATACGTCTTGTCAAACGGAACAACCGTCATGGAATCCACCCCCGCAAGGGCAGCGCTCATAGCCTCAGTTTGCGTACGCAACAAGTTTACGTGTGCATCGAACAAGGTGAGGTTGAAAGTAGAAGTTTCTGCATGTATTCTCATCTTGGCGGCACAGCGACATTCGTTGTGTTCGCCCTTGTTTTCGCAGTCGCGCAGACATTCCGGATTATAGGAAGCCACGATATTGGCCCATAACATACGCGCTGCCCGGAACTTGGCAATTTCAAGGAAGTAGTTGGAGCTGATGCCAAAGTTAAACTTAATCTTTTTGGCTACCAAAGCTGCCGGCAGTCCGGCATCGGTCAGTTGGTTCATATATTCATTACCCCAAGCCAACGCATAGCCCAGCTCCTGATAGATATATGCACCCGCATTGTTCAGTGTCAGTGCATTTACATTCAGCACACGATATTTCGGAAGAGCAGAAGTGGCTTCAATCAAAGCCTTGGAAGTAGCTACCATATCGCCTTTCTCCTTACCCTTAGCCAGCATCTTATTGAAATAATCGTAGTTGATAGAGCCTTGCAACTTCGTGAGATCATAATCTTTCTTTTGGAAGTAAGCCACAAGAAGCTCCGCCAATTCCACCACGTGTCCCTGACAAGTGGAGAAGTTCAGTTCCACACATTCCGCACAGATGTCTTTCAGCAAAGTCTCAATATACTCCGCACTCAGTTCTTTGGCTTTCACATGGAAAGAAAGCGAATCAATGCCCTTGTTCAAGATATCCAATGCTTTGGCATTAGCTTCTTTAGGACATTCCACTTTTATTTCCTGGCGAACGAACCATTCATTATTATTTTTCTTTGTACCTCTAAGATAGGGGAACTCACCGGGAAGCGCGTTTGTAGTCTTTAAGCCTTCAAGGTCTTCCATGCGATAGAAAGGTTTCACTTTGAATCCTTCATTCGTCCTCCAAACGAGCTTTTTCTCAAAGTCCGCACCTTTTAAGTCTGCGGTAACTTTCTCCATCCACTGTTCCGTAGAAACCGGAGAAAAGTCCGAGAAGAGTTTTTCTTTACTGTCTGCCATAGTTTATTTAAAATTAAAATAGATGAATAGTATTCATTTTGTCATCAAGAGACATGCAAATATAAGGAAATACTTAAAACAAAAAGGCTTTTTAGGGAAAATTGCACCTATGAATAGCACTATGTTCATCTTTATTCAAAGCATATTCTTGATGTACACCCGCCTTTTGCAAAGTTGGTATTACAAAAAGAAAGGCAAACCCTTTGTTTGCTCCTCTTTATTAAGTAATTTTGCGCAAAATTTAAAAAAGCAACATTATAATAAGGTATTATGAACTGGTTAGAAAGTCTTCTTTGGGACCCTTCATCCGTCGCACATATCGTCTGCCTGTATGCATTCGTTATATCTGTGGGGGTGCTGCTGGGCAAGATTAAAATTTTCGGGGTATCGTTGGGAGTTACGTTTGTGCTCTTCACCGGTATTCTAATGGGACACTTTGGATTTACAGGTGAAACACACATTTTACATTTCATCCGCGAATTCGGTTTGATTCTATTTGTATTCTGTATAGGTTTACAAGTAGGACCGTCTTTCTTCTCCTCTTTCAAGAAAGGAGGAATGACGCTGAACATGCTTGCAGTGGGCATTGTGGCACTGAATATCGTTGTCGCCCTGAGCATTTACTTCATTGACGGGAACATAGACTTGCCAATGATAGTAGGTATCCTGTACGGTGCTGTAACCAATACCCCCGGTTTGGGTGCCGCTCAGGAAGCATTGAACCAGCTGAATTATACGGGAGACCCTATCGCACTGGGATATGCCTGCGCCTATCCACTTGGTGTAGTCGGCATCATCGGTTCTATCATTGCCGTACGTTATATCTGCCGCATCAACCTGAAAAAGGAAGAAGAAGAGCTCAATACGCAGGAAGCGGATATGAAACACATGCCGCATATGCTGCACCTCGAGGTACGTAACGAAGCCATTGACGGCAAGAAACTGATTCAGGTAAAAGATTTTCTGGGACGCCCGTTCGTATGCTCCCGTATCCGTCATGAGGGCCATGTCAGTATTCCTAACCAAGATACCCAATTCCACATCGGCGACCAATTGTTCATCGTATGTTCCGAGGAAGATGCCGAAGCGGTAACTGCCTTTATCGGCAAAGAGATTCAGGTGGACTGGGAAAAGCAGGATACACCTATGGTGTCACGCCGCATCTTGGTTACAAAATCAGAAATCAACGGCAAGAAACTGGGAAGCATGCACTTCCGAAACATGTACGGTGTGAACGTGACGCGCATCAACCGTTCGGGTATGGACTTGTTTGCCGATCCCAATCTGGTGCTTCAGGTAGGTGACCGCGTCATGGTGGTAGGACAGCAGGATGCGGTAGAACGTGTGGCCGGTGTACTGGGTAATCAGCTGAAGCGTTTAGACTCACCGAATATCGTTACAATCTTCGTGGGCATATTCTTGGGTATCTTGTTGGGAAGTCTTCCCATTGCATTCCCAGGCATGCCGACTCCGGTAAAATTAGGCTTGGCAGGCGGTCCGCTGGTAGTAGCCATTCTAATCGGGCGTTTCGGGCACAAATTACATCTTGTAACATACACAACCATGAGTGCCAACTTAATGCTGCGTGAAATAGGTATCGTCCTCTTCCTTGCCAGTGTAGGTATAGAAGCGGGAGAACATTTCGTACAGACGGTAGTGGAAGGAAGCGGTTTGTCGTATGTGGGTTACGGTTTCCTGATTACTACCATTCCATTGCTGATAATCGGTATAATTGCCCGACTTTATTGCAAAGTCAATTATTTCACGCTGATGGGTCTGATTGCCGGTAGTAACACCGACCCACCCGCATTGGCATACTCTAATCAGGCATCAGGCAACGACGCGCCGTCAGTTGGTTATTCTACGGTTTATCCGTTGACAATGTTCCTGCGCATTCTGGCCGGACAGATGATATTACTGGCAATGATGTAAAATACAAAAGAGTTTTCAAGCTATTAATAAATTCGGGAGGAATTTTACTATAATTCTATCAAAATTATAGTAAAATTCCTCCCGAATTTATTAATGATTATAAAACTACAACTTCAGTTTCTTCCTCACAAACTCTTCTATATAACTCACAGTCTCGTCAATGCCCAATACAGATGAATCGATGCAAAGATGATAGGTAGCCGCTGCGCCCCAAGTCTTATAACTGTAATAGTTATAATATTCCGCTCGCCGCTTATCTGCCTTATTCATCTTCTCTTCCGCCGCATCCTCCGAAATGGAATGCAGATGACATAAACGGGCTATACGATCCTCACGCGATGAGGAGATAAAGATATTGACACAGCGTGGATTATCCCGCAAAATATAGTCGGCACAACGCCCGACAAACAAACAGGACTTTTCGGAAGCCAGTTTCCGTATCACATCGCTTTGTACCTTAAACAGCGCATCGTTGCTCAGACAATTGGTTGCAGGCATAGCTCCATCACTAATGAACGGGAAACGCATACCGAACAACCCGCCTATGATTCCTTGCGAAGCCTTTTCATCGGCTTTCTCAAAGAATTCCCGGCACAATCCACTTTCTTCGGAAGCAAGGTTAATCAGCTCTTTATCATAGAAGTCTATCCCCAGTCTGACGGCCAGTTTCTCTCCTATCTCCCGTCCGCCACTACCTAACTGGCGACCTATATTTACTACAAATTTATTGTCCATAGATATATTCTCTGAATGATTGATTGGTAGCAAATATAGGTATTCTTCCGGTAAATATCAAGTTCGGGCAAGGATTCCTCGACTTTTCACCGATTCTCCATAAACCGCCTGTCACCTTTGAACAGTTCTTTTACCTTCTCGTCAGGGTCATAGTCTGCATATTGCTCCTGCACATCTTTCAACAGCAGCATAAGCTCGGCTTGCTTGGCAGCATATTCAGGTTTACCATACAGGTTATTCAACTCGTGCGGATCATTCTGCATATCGTACATTTCCCATTCATCCACATCATTATAAAAATGGATCAGCTTGAAATCTGTCGTACGAATACCATAATGGCGTTTCACCGAATGTTCGGCAGGATACTCATAGTAATGATAATATGCAGCTTTCCGCCAATCGGAAGGCTCATTACCTTCATTGGTAAGAACCGGTTTCAAAGATACTCCCTGAATATCTTCCGGAATTTCCACTCCTGCAAAATCCAAGAATGTGGGGGCAAAGTCTATATTCATGGCTATCGCATTTGAGGTGCTTCCTGCCTTGATCGCTTTGGGATACCGGATAATCATCGGCATACGCTGACATTCTTCGTACATAAAACGTTTGTCGAACCAACCATGCTCACCCAAAAAGAACCCCTGATCGGAGGTGTAGACAATGATTGTATTGTCCAATTCACCGGTCTTCTCCAAATAATTGAGCAACCTTCCGATATTCTCGTCCACAGCAACTACGGTGGCCAGATAGTCGCGCATGTATTGCTGGTATTTCCAACTAACCAACGCATTACCTTTCAGATTGCCACTGCGATACTCCGAGATACGCTGTGCATAGACAGAATCCCACTTGTTCTGTACGACAGCCGGCATACGCTTATAAACCTGATAAAGACGATTGGCAGTGTCTTTCAGCATTTCCTCACGAGTCAGCAACTTCAAGTCCCAATCATCAGTCAGCGTATGTTCAATCGACATATCCTGTTCTTTAGCCGCACGTCCTCTGCCTTCATAGGTATCGAAAAGCGTACCGGGTTCAGGAAAAATCGTGTTATTGAACATTCCCAAATGACGGGGAGCCGGCATCCAGTTCCGATGAGGAGCTTTTTGATGGAACATCATACAAAAAGGTCTGCTTTTGTCCCGGTGCTCCAAATACTCAATCGCTTTATCTGTGACAATATCGGTTACATAGCCTTGCTCTACCACATGCTTACCATTTTCAATAAAATCGGGATTATAGTAATCGCCCTGCTCATGCTGACCACTCAAGATACACCAGTAATCAAAGCCTTGCGGCTCGGTTATCAAGTGCCACTTACCGATTATTGAAGTCTGATAGCCGGCCGTTTGCAATAGCTTGGGAAAGGTTTGCTGACTGCCGTCGAAAGTGCTTGCATTATCGGTAAAACCATTGAGATGGCTGAATTTGCCCGTCAGGATACAAGCTCGTGAAGGACCGGAAAGCGCATTAACCGCATAACAATTATCCATACGGAGCCCCTCATTGGCTATCCTATCCATGTTCGGGGTCTGGATAAGGCGTCCTCCGTAACACGACATTGCCTGCGTGGTATGGTCATCTGTCATCATAAAGATGATATTAGGCCGCTTTACTTCCGCTTTCCGGGATGTGCAAGCCGAAATCCCGGTAGCAGCAAGAGGCAGTAATATGTATGATAATCGATTCATAGATTATTAGCTTATTTAAGCTGAGACATTAATTGACGTGCCACACCGTTTACGGAAACTTCCACTTTGACACCTTTTTCATCAAAATCTTTGTTCAAGAATTTTGCTTTCAATACCGGATAAGAGGCGGTATCTTTCACCGGATAGATAACGGTTATATAACGTACGGCTTCCGCATCGTCCTTATGTATATCGAAAGACAATGAAGTACGGGGAACACGTTGGCGATAAGCGATAGAACGCCAGCCCTCTTCTTTCTTTAAAGACGCCTTCTTTTCCGGGAAACATTGCAGCTTCACGTTACTCGGACCCGCATAAGCCGTAGTTGCCATATTCTTTTTTACATCAACATTTACCGTTCCTTCACAAAAGTGATAATTCAAATTCACCGTTCCCTTGGCATCACCAACCGCTTCATCTACGATAACATAATAAGTCTGATCGACAAAGAACACCGTACGGCGATGTTTCAACCCTTGGTAACTTGGATTTTCAGTAACCAGAATCTGTTCCCTACCCTCCGGTTGCCACAATTTAGTTACAGACTGCGTAGTTTCGAAGTTACGGCCATCCAACGTCAATGTATTGTGTACGCGTGTCTGACGGAACCAGTTACGCAGCTTCATCACTTCGTCGCTCCCGGCATAAACATACGCACCGGAATCCGGAAAGAGGTTCTTTCCATTAAACCAGAATTCAAAGGTGCCGTTATCCGGCTGGCAGTGCCATTCACCTTTAGGACCAGCCTTGACTACCATTACGGCCGCATCTTTCTTCCAACCGCTTCTAAAAGTGAAGAAACCGGAAGCCAATGAACCATGAGACAGATAAGGCAACGGAGCTCCTTCACGACCTTCTGTGGCATAATAACGTATCCATTCACTATCCGGGAAAAGCGTAACCCAATCACGATAATTAGCAAGCTCAGACTTATAATCGCCTAACTTGGCATCACTGAAACAAGGATTGGTATAGTCGGGAAAACAAATATTGGTATAGAACTCAATCATCTTCTTTACGGTATCCAGATATTCTGCCGGGAACTCATTGCGGAAACCATTGCAATCCGCCATGCGCAGAGCCTTGCAGAATATATTGATTGCAGCCAGATGATAGTGGGGATCCAACTCATATTGACCGCCGTCATCGTATACTTGCTTCTTGATTTCGCGATTCAGAATATTGATTCCACTTTCTCTCCAAGTAGCGGCATCCTTAAACTCCGGAAAGAAAACACCTGCATATACCATACGCTGGGCTTCAAACAACAGGTGATTACCCTCCGCAGAATAATTCTTAAAAAGATATGCACCATGACGATGATAATTCACCAAGAACTCTGTCAGGAACTCAGGAGTAAAAGCCTCCGCGGGGCAAAACAGGAGAAACTGGCAGGTTTGATCTTGCAAGCGGTTGCTGACTTCCAACTGACGCCATGCAAAATGCACATTATCAGCATCCTCTTTTACCTCGCCGGCACTGACAAGTTCAAAATTCTCTTTTTCCATTTTTACCAATGGATTCTTCTTTATCCAATCTATATACTGGAAAACCCATTCCTTTGCATATTTTTCATCGCCGGATATACGATAGGCTTTGCCCATAGGAGTAAACCATTTGTGACGGTGTAGTTGCCAGCGCAGTTCGTTGTCTTTCACAGGCCAATACTCCCAGTTAATATCCTTACCATAGTTGTACGAAGGCTGATAACCTTTATGTACAAAAAAGGTGTGATCCATGGCATCATCCGCCCACTTCTGTTCCTCTTTGGATATGGCGAGATTCTTTAAATCGATATCCGGATGTGCAATGTCGGTACGGTTGCGATAATAGGCCAGTAATTCCTGTGCAGCCTCCTCCCATTGCTGCCGGGAGCATGCAGTTTTTACTTTCTCCAAACCCGGATAATCCAGATTCAATAAGTCAAAAGCCTCTTTTCGGAGTTGCTGTGCATCTGCAATAATGGCGATGGTCAGCAAGAAAACACTTAAAATGAATTTCATTATTTTCATGATATATAATAATAAGATTAAATATTCTTATAGTTAAGCCCCTTTACTTTCATATAACGAAGCAGTGCTTCCAAATAATAATAGTCAGCATAGTTAATCGGCGTATTTATTTCAGAACCGTTGGGCAATGACCCCGTAGAATGCATCAGGATAAACCCTTGATTCGTACCGACCTTTGCCAGATAAGCCTCCGATGAAAGGTTTTTGAGCAGTCTCTCGGCATAGTCAAAATAAATTTGTCCATCCTCAACCAACGTGCTCAGTTCTATTAAAGCAGAAGCCGTTATAGAAGCAGCTGATGCATCACGAGGGGTCTGCGGCATATCAGGAGCATCATAGTCCCACAAAGGTATCGCATCTTCCGTTTTCACACGCCGCATAATCAATGCAGCTATATTCTCAGCCTGTCGCAAAAATTCCGCATTTTTTGATTCACGATAGCAAGAAGTGTAACCATATAAGCCCCATGCCTGTCCGCGCGCCCACGAAGAATCATCTTTCTGCCCCTGATGTGTGCATTTCTTTTCTACCGTTCCGTCATTATTATAACTAACTACATGATAAGATGAGTAATCATCTCTAAAATGGTTTTTCATTGTTGTTTCGGCATGTTTTAGAGCCAGCTCCTTATACTTATCATCCCCGGTAAGATGACTTACATAAAACAGCAGATCCAAATTCATCATATTGTCAATGATAACAGGAAAATTCCATTTACCGAAGTCCCATGAACGGATGCAGCCAATTTCCGGATTAAAACGACCGCACAGGTTATCGGCTGTTTGTATCAATGCCTGACGAACACTGTCAACGGGGCATAGACGGTAAGAATTCCCAAAACTACAATTCATCATAAACCCTATATCGTGTGTACCTTTATATTCACGCAACGGATATAAGTAGTTCGTAAACTTGACAGCTTCCTTTTTAAAATCCTCATTGCCTGTCAGTTGATAGGCATACCACAGATTACCGGGGAAAAAGCCACTCGTCCAATCATAGATTGAGAAACAATAACGACGACTCCCTAAATTATCATGTATAGGTTTCAACCGGGCAGAATCCTTGCCTATCAACTGTTTCTTTTCCAACTGCTGACACAAGGAGTTCACATCATAGCCCGTCCAAATGGAACGGGGCAATAATACAGAGTCGCCAATTTCCGAGACTGTGTATTCCAATTGTGCAGCAGATGTTTCTATCGCATATTTCAGCCAAGTATAATCCGCTTTCTCTGCGTGCTTGGAGGAACATCCCGACAAAGTGTATAATGCAATACCAATAACGAAATAGGACAATGATACTTTCTTCATTTTTTATAGGACTTTACGTAACAAATTTCTTACAAAATGCGTTTTTTGAAAACAATCAATAATTCATTTATATTAATCATCGCTGCAATAGCCTTGAAAAGCAGAAAGATGTTTAACAGAACTGAAAATGGAATGAGTTAACCTTTTCAGCTCTGAAACATCTTTCAACATTTCAAACAGAATGACATCCTGCTATTTATAGCAATAATATCTTATTCATAACCAGGATTATTCTGATTATTTAAAGCGGGATTAGCTTGCAATTCTCCCAATGGTATAGGGAATAACTCATGTTTTCCCTTCACAAAATTATCACCGGCAACGTATTTACCTTTCAATGATTTATCCATTTTGCTTTGGAACAACTGCAATGTCTCAGCCAAAATGCCCCAACGTAACAAATCGTATTTACGCTGCCCTTCAAAAGCCAGTTCGAAACCGCGTTCCCAATAGAGTGCAGTACGGAAATTGTCGGCAGCATCACCACCGTTGAAGAATGGCAAATCATACAATTTCTTATGTACATTCTTATATTCCTGCAATGAATTGACCTTGGTGGCTTTGGCACGTTCTCTTACATCGTTCAATAATTCCCAGGCTTTCGGAGTATTACCCGTTTCATTATAGGCTTCTGCTGCCATTAATACAACATCGGCATAGCGTAACGGGCAATAGTTTACACCCGTATTGTTGGGATCGAGGAAGCCCAACGGCATCCATTCTCTACGCCACTTTCCGGGATACCAATCCGCCACTTTCCTATTCACAGTCTTTTTATGTTTCTTTTCAGTCGCATCCCACTTGTATTGATAGTCACAAACCATCACATCACGACGTTCATCGCCTGCTTCAAAGAAATCTTTCCAAGCCGGCATTACACGAAAGAAAGCATTTGCACGTCCCATGACCTCTGCCGAAGCGCCTGCCCCCGGAGCTTCCACCAACGGTCCGTTGTAAGTAGCCCAAGTACCGGAGTTATCCTTATAACCACTACCCGTAGGATTGAAAGCTATTTCCCACAAACTTTCTTTAGAGTTCAAAACACCTCCCGAATAACCCTTGAACAATTCCACATAACCGCCATCATAAAAACCATGATAACCTTTATTTTGGAAAGCAGTCCACTCGGTAATTACAGCATCAAAGTATTCCTTTCTCTTATCATCAGCCGGACGGGTCAAAGTACCGTCTTGCTGTAAGCTATAACCGGCGCGTTGCAGATAAACACGCATCAGTAAGGCATGGGCTGCTCCCTGCGAAGGCACTTCAGGAGAAAGTTCGGCATCTCCTTGTTGCAAGTTATTCTTTGCAAAGTTCAAGTCATCGATAATACTCTTATAAATCTCTTCACGGCTCACACGACCGTTAGCAATGTCGCCGTAAGAAAAGGTGTATTCTGTTTTAAATGGAACATCTCCCCAATATTTTATCAAATCGAATGCCAGGAATGCACGCAAGAAACAGGCTTGTGCAACCAACTCCTGCAATTCAACATCTTCTTCATAGCCTTCCATGTTCTTGATGTTTGCAATGGCATAGTTAGCACGATCTATTCCCATATATTTGTACTTCCATAAGTCTGCAATCCATGTATTGGTTGTCTTTACCATGTAGTGGGCAATATCACGACGCGTATTGTCTGTCCCCGTTCCCTGTATATAATAGGTATCATCCGAAGCCGGAGTTGCCATTTCAAACTGTCCATAGTGCTTATCAATCGCCAGACAGTCATAAATACCTACCACCGCCATCTTTGCATGGTTGTAAGTCTGGAAATAAGCATCCTTCTCATAGTAGGAAGTGGGCTTTTCGTCCAATTCGCATGAGGTAACTCCTGCTGCAATCAGCGCGCAGAAAGTAATCATTTTATATTTTTTCATCATATTATATTCTCTTTTTAAGGTTCATTAGAAAGCTAAATTAATACCGAAAACGAACGAGCGGCTCTTAGGATAAGCACCAAAGTCCACACCCGGCGTCAAGCCACTGCCCATTGTAGAAACTTCAGGGTCGAAACCTGTATATTTAGTCCAAGTAAGCAGGTTGGAACCTGTTGCATACAAGCGCAATTTGCTTATACCAATCTTGCTAAGCATCTTTCTGGGGAATGTATAACCTAAAGTGATATTGCTCAGCTTCAGATAAGAACCATCTTCCACAGCCCATGAGTGAATATAAGTATCACCGATCTCATTATCATATACGGCGGCAACAGTCTTACCCTTATTTATGTCGGCCATTTCCTGCGGATCTGTGATCAATTCGCCTTTCTTGTTCACCACTACCCAACGATTGCTGGAATTGGCAATGTCCAACACATTCTTATTCTGCAAAGCAGTCTTGGTATTGGTCAGCTTGGTAGCATTGAACACATCGTTGCCAAAGCTGTAAGTCAGGAATATGCTCAAATCAAAATCTTTGTAAGTGAAAGTATTGTTAATACCACCGTAAAACTTCGGATAAGCATTACCGATCACCGTTTTGTCATTCTCTGTAATTTTATTGTCCTCGCTGCCGTCTACATTCTTGAATTTCCACATACCCGGTTTTACATCCGTCTTTTTACCGGAATAAGGTACGCCGTCTTTCAAAGTATAAGTCTTTGTAGCCTCATCATAATCAAAATCAGATACCTGATACAGCCCGTCTGTTACATATCCGTACATTTGTCCTAACGGCTGATTAACACCGATAATGTGTGTATTTTGATTATAGCCGAAGCTGGCTTCCCAAAGTTGTACATCTTCACCTGTCAGCTTCTTCACTGAGTTTTTGTTGTGCGACAAAGTGACAGCTGTATTCCAAGTGAAATCTTTAGTCATAATGTTGGTAGAATTGATAGTAAGGTCAATACCCTTATTTTCCGTTTCACCGGCATTAATAACCATGCTGTCATAACCGGAGGATGTGGGCAACTTAGCATTCAGCAACAGGTTGCTACTGCGGTTTATATAAAATTCCGGAGAGATAGTCAAGCGCTGGTTAAAGAAACCAAAGTCCAAACCGAAGTTAAATGTTTTGTTAGCTTCCCATTTCAGGTTGGGATTAGGTATCTGCTTAGAAACATAGCCAGGTTGTGTAGAGTCGCCATTAGGATAAGTAACAGAAGTCAACATAGGCAGACTCACATAGCTGTCAATACGGTTATTACCAGCCATACCATATCCCAAACGAACTTTCAAGTCGGAAAATATATTCAGGTTCTTAATGAACTCTTCTTCGCCCAAACGCCATGCAGCAGAGAATGCCGGGAAGTACCCCCACTTATTATTCTTACCGAACTTAGAAGAGCCATCGGCGCGGAATGACGCTGTAAACAAGTATTTGTCTTTGAAACCGTAATTGAAACGTGCAAAGAAAGAGAGAAGCTTATCATCATAATTCTCGGAAGATGAAACAGCAGTCGGCAAACCAAGTGAAAGGTCTCCCAAACCGATATCATCATTCGGGAAGTTGGCAGCAGCAGCCGAGAAGCTACGATTCCAACGGTTAACATATTCTTGACCAAGCATGGCAGTTATATCGTGCCCCTTGCCGGCCCAGTTATAATTCAAAACATTTGAAGTTTGGAAACTACTGTTTTCTATATTCTGAATGCTACCATTGATGCTTGAACGTTTAGCCGTTATAGACTTGTCGCCATAGAAAGTATCGTTGCGGCGTGTCTGATAGCGCATACCCGTCGTGTTACGGAATGAAAGCCCTTTAATCAACTTCAAAGTAAAGCCTCCGTTAGCCTGGAATGTGCGATATTCACGATCTTTAGTCTCTTCGGCAGCAGAGAGCAGAGGGTTCTGCATCACATTACCGGTATCATCTACCAATAGCGGGTCTTCATCACCCAATAACAAATCATCAGTACCATTGATACCTACCATCGGACGATACTGCAAGATATGTTGCATCTTGTTGAAACGGTCACCACCTTCGGAAGTACCCATTCCATAAATTTTCATCTGGTCATAGCTAATACGAGCAGTAATACTCAAACGATCATTCAGCTTATGGTTCATGTTGAATGAGATATTGTGCTTCTTATTACCGCTATATACCATAGCTCCTTCTTCATCGTAATAAGAATATGCCAAATTATAGTTCAATTTATCTGTTCCTCCTGAGACACCCACACGATAATTCTGTGTCAAGGCCGTACGTCCTAAAGTTTGATCTTGCCAGTCTATACCTGCACGATTGGCATAATTGGCATCAATATCGGCATACTTACCATACAGTGCTTCGAAGTTTGCGACAGCTTTGTCCAAATCTTCTTGCGTACTGTTCTTGGCCGTAAAGGCGCTATAATAACGACGTTCATAATCAAGCAACGCAAATTCCCTTGTAGAAAGTACATCCAGCTTCTTTGCCACTTTCTTGAAGCCCACATAACTATCGAAAGTCACGGTAGCCTTGCCTTCTTTGCCTCCACTCTTAGTTGTTATAACCACAACACCATTGGCACCACGAGCACCATAAATAGCCGTAGCAGAAGCATCCTTCAAAATGTCGATAGTTTCAATTTCTGCCGGATCAAGGGTGGACATTCCGTCTTCACTCGGAAAACCATCAATGATATAAAGAGGTTCATTGCTTTGAGTAATGGAAATACCTCCACGAACACGAATTGAAATAGAAGCTCCCGGCGCCCCTTCACTCTGCATAACCTGAACACCGGCCATACGTCCGGCCAACGCTTGAGTTATATCACTTGTCGGAACTTTAGAAAGTTCTTTACTGTTCACAGAGGCTACTGATCCCGTTAAGTCTTTACGTTTAACGGTAGCATAGCCAATTGCAACCACTTCTTCCAACATTACGGCATCAGCCTTCAAGGTTACATCAATTACACTTCTACCATCAACTTTTACTTCTTGGGAAGTCATACCTACATACGAAAACACCAATACATCTTTCGATGCATCATTTACTTTCAAAGAATAGTTACCATTCACATCCGTAACCGTTCCTACACCGGCGGCACCTTTAATAGTCACACTACCACCGATTACTTCATATCCTTCGCTATCAATGACTTTTCCAGTTACAGTCAAACTTTGTGCATATGCAGACATACTCACAAAGACGAGGATAAACATTAAAAATAATTCTTTTAATTTGTACATAATAAATAAATCTAAGGTTCTACGTTAGAAATAATTTTTTCGGCAGCAAACATACTGCAAATGCAAAAAAAAGTGTAAAAGTATTGTTTTTATTCATCACACTTTTACACTTTTCAAATGCTATTTTTGTATAGAAAAGGACATTTTTGTATAAAAAAACGGCC
Organism: Bacteroides eggerthii; assembly: GCF_025146565.1. NCBI lineage: Bacteria > Pseudomonadati > Bacteroidota > Bacteroidia > Bacteroidales > Bacteroidaceae > Bacteroides > Bacteroides eggerthii. The sequence continues at coordinate 4,145,502 of NZ_CP102258.1, forward strand.
TACGAACATGTATAAAGCCGATTCTAAATATCAAGCGACCAGCGCCAGAGTTACCCATTTTTTGTTAATAAAACAAATTTAACGACTAAGCCTACCCCTGTTTTATTTCAAAAAATCAGCTCTCATAGGAGCAAAACAATCTATAAGTACACCAGGTTCCAAACAAACACAGCTATGCAAAATATCAGGCTCAATATAAATGCCGTCACCAGCTTTCACTATCTTCTTCTCATTTCCTACCGTAAATTCGAATTTTCCACTTGCCACATAAGTTGTTTGTGTATGATAATGAGTATGAGGAGTTCCTATAGCTCCTTTTTCAAACTTCACTTTCACCAACATCACTTGTCCGTCGTATCCCATAATCTGACGAGTAACACCCGTACCTGCCGGTTCCCATGCCTTTTCTCCACTAATAAAAGTTTCACTGCGCGTTTTTCTTACCGGTTCACAGGCTGTCTTGCCGTTCCCTTCTTGTGCAGCATATATTCCAGGGAACATAAATAAAGAAAAAACAATTAAACACACATACATTTTCCAATCTTTTGCTTTCATAATCAAGTCTTTAGTTTGATAATTATTTAAGTTTATAATGTTTCAAATTTATATATAGTCGTTTGACGATAAGTTTCTCCCGGCAGCAACACAGTAGTAGGGAATTGGGCATGATGAGGGGAATCTGGGAAATGTTGCATTTCGAGACAAAATCCAAAATATTTTCTATAACACAAACTGTCAGCAGCTTTCAAATAACTCAAATCAGAAGCAGGAGTATAAAACTGCATTCCCGGTTCTGTGGTATATGCTTTCAATACTCGACCAGAAACCGGATCAACCACTTTGGCAGCAAGCGCTAAAGTATCCAATGCTTTGTTGAGTTTATAATTGATGTCATATCCTTTTCCTAGCTGTTCAACATGGTGTTTTATAGTTCGCAGAGTACTAAAATCGTATTCTGTTCCTGCTACCGGCATAAGTTCACCTGTTGGCACTCCCGTAGAATCTACCGGTGTGATAGAATCTCCCATAATCATATAACAATGATTTAAGACCGACTCTTTACATCCGGTCAAATTAAAATAGCTGTGATTAGTCAGATTTATTACAGTAGGTTTGTCTGTCGATGCAATATAGTCCAAAATTACCTCATTGTCATTAGTGAATTTATAGGCTAATGACAAGTTGAGATTGCCGGGAAACCCGCCTTCCATATCGGGACTGAGATACTTAAAAACAACCACCGCGGTATCTTCCGCTATATAGCATGTATCTGTTTCAAAAACTTGCAGATTAAATCCTTTTATACCCCCATGAATGGAATGTCCCTTATTATTTCTATCTAAATAGTAAATTTTATCATCCAGCCTGAACTCCGCATTTTTAATTCTGTTGGCAAAACGTCCTACCGTAGCACCAAGTTTAGGTTGCCTGCCCCAATAATAGCGCAAACTGTCGAGCCCCAAAACGACCGGTTCAAACACCCCGTTTCTATCCGGTGCAGAAACATACGCTAAAGAAGCTGCATAATTTGTCACTTTAATAGTCATTCCATTCTTATTCACTATTTTAATCAGTTCTACGGGCTTACCCTCATATCGCAAACTATCCTCCTTTGTTATGGAGAATCCGCACATACTTGTTTGTCCCCACAAAGCGAGTGAAATCCAAACCTGCATTATAAACAAAACAATCCGCTTATCCATGACAGTTATGCATTATTCTTTCCATATTCCGTAGGCAGGCATCCCATATACTTCTTAAAACGCGCGGCAAAATAAGAAGGAGTATTATATCCCACCATAAAACTAATTTCCGAAACAGAATATCTGCCTTCTTTCAGCAACTGGCATGCACGATTAAACCTGATTTTATGAATAAAGTCTATCGCCGACTTACCGGTAATCGCTTTCAACTTCAAATGGAGATTAGAACGGCTCATATTCATTTCCCTGGCAAATTGTTCCGTTGAAAACTCTACATTATCCATGTTTTTCTCAATCACTGATATGGCTCTTCTCAACAGTTCCTCGTCCATTGTATTATTTGCCAATTTCTCCGGTTCTACTTCGGTAGTATTAGAATAGCGTTCAAAAACACGATAACGCGTACGTAACACATTCTGAATCTTTGTTTTCAAGATCGGCATAGAGAAAGGCTTAGGAATATAGTCATCTGCTCCAACTTGAAGCCCTTCCAACTGATATTTTGTATCAGCCTTTGCCGACAGCATATATACAGGAATATGGCAAGTTCGTATATTTTGCTTAATCGCTTTACACAATTTGACTCCATCCATTACGGGCATCATAACATCAGTAATGACTAAATCAACCTCTTGGCCTTTCAATATATCCAAGGCTTTCTGCCCATTGTCTGCTTCCAATAAATTAAAGTCGCTTGACAAACCACTCACCAAATATTGCCGAAGTTCCTGGTTATCATCCACTACTAAAATCTTTCCCCGTTTTTCTTTTTCTCCGTCTGCCAACGCGCTTGTTTCCAGCAGTTCTTCATCATCAATATAAACATCATGTGCATTTGTATAATATGCACGCTGCTCTTTGGCCCCCTTTTCTTGCGCAAGCAGTTCCTCAGAAGTATACATAGACTTATCCTGCGGTATATAAATGGAAAACGTAGAGCCTTCGCCCACTTTGCTTTCCAGAGTGATATGCCCATGATGCAGTTCTACCAGACGTTGAACCAGCGACAAGCCTATACCGCTTCCTTCATGTCCACTTTCCGCCTGATAAAAACGCTCAAATATTTTTTTCTGCTTTTCCGCCGGAATACCGACACCCGTATCAATCACTTGCAAAACAAGATTATTATCTTCTTTATAAAGACGTACGGTAATGCACTCTCCTTTTTCCGTATATTTAAAAGCGTTTGAAAGCAAATTATTTACAATCAAGTCCAAATAGGTCTCATCAAAGAGCAACTCTTCATCTTGCAATTCCGTATATAAATTATAATCTATATCCTTCCTTTTCGACAAGTTCTCATAATTCAAGAAACAGTTCAAGACTTTCTTATAAGCATTAGCATATACCGGTCTCAATTCAAAAATACCCAATTCAGCGCGACGATAATCCATTAACTGATTGACCAAATGCAACAGGCGGTTCGTATTACGCTGAATATATGACAATTTTTCATGTTCCCAATGGCCTTTAATACGTTCAATAAGTTCCTGCAATGGGGCAACAATCAAAGTAAGAGGAGTACGAAGCTCATGAGAGATGTCAATGTAAAAGCGGATTTTCATCTGGCTGATTTCCTCTTGTTTCTCTTTATCCAAGCGCTCCATCAGAATCTCAGCCTGCATATTCTTGCGCAACCAAAAGAAGCGCAAGACACCAAACAATAGCCCCGCGCACAAAATAATGAAAATAGAAATAGCCCACCAAGTACAATACCAAACCGGAAGTACCCGTATATGAAGAATTGCAGGCTCTTCACTCCATTTTCCATCATTATTGGCAGCTTTCAAAAAAAATGTATAATCTCCTGCCGGTAAATTTGAGTAGGAAACTAAATTTATATTATCTTGGCTGTACCACGAGTCGTTGTATCCTTCCAGCTTATACGCAAAAGTGTTATGCTTTCCAGCAATATAGTTTGAAACCACGAATGAGATAGAAAAAGAGTTTTGGGAGGAGGTCAATGTTATATGATCCTCGTTTTCTATACATTTTTTCAAAATTCTTGTTTCATCACCAGGCAATACTTCCTTATTGGATACATATAATTTATTTATAAATGGTCTCGGAGAATACGGATTATCAATAAGCGTTTCAGGCCGAAACGAAGTAATTCCATTAATCCCTCCAAAAAGCATGTTCCCATTATTAATTCGACAATAAGAACCGGCATTGAACTGATTACTCTGCAAACCGTCCACGATAGTAAAATTACGTAATTTTCTGCTTCCGGGGGTCAAACAGCTCAATCCTTGGTTTGTACTTATCCACAAACGCCCGTAACTATCTTCCAGAATGCCATAAATAACATTACTGGGCAGTCCATCAACCGTTGTGTACTGCAATAATTCTTTAGCATTCTCCTTCAAGCCAAAAAGTCCATTACGTGTTCCAACCCATATATATCCGGATGTAGATTCACAGAAACAGTTTATAAACGATTGCTTCAATATAGGAGCGATATCATATTCCGTATTAATTGTCAAAGAAGTGCCTGTTTGATTATAAATAGTAAGTCCCATTTCCCCTCCTGCCCAAATACGTTTCTTAGAATCCCGGAACAATACACTGTTGGATTCTTGCAAACGCTTTCCTTTGCTATCTTTATCAACCGTCTGAAAATGGTTACCAGCTATATCATAATGAATTAGAGTACCCAATGATGCAATCCAAAGCCCTCCATGCCCATCCGATAAAATAGAATAAATATTATTACTAGGCAAATCACTGTTTTGAGTATTGAAAAAACGTTGGTTTCCTGTCCTACGATTCAGTACTATCATTCCACCCGCATGAATTCCAACATATATATTATCATGCAGTTCATCAACATACACCGCCTTTATATCTTTAAAAGATACCTCTTTTGACAAGTCGGAATTCTGCAAATAGTATTTGTATGTTTTTGAAGCGCTGTCGTAAAAATTCAGGCCACCTCCATTAGTGCCGATCCACAGATTCTTTGCATTATCCTCCACTATACAGCTGACTACATTATCACTGATGGAATTGGCAAATGGAACATGCTTAATATGCTGAAAACGATTGCACAAAGGATGATAATAGTTCAATCCTCCCCAATAAGTGCCCAACCACATTCCTCCTTGCGAATCCATAAAAATACTACGTACAGAATTCTGTGACAGACTCCCCTCCTGTATTGCAGAATTTCTCACCGACAAAAAGCGATCTTTACCTCCTTCGTAAATATTCAAGCCCCCATAAGTGCCAACCCACAATCTGTTTTCCTGATCTACGGCCAAAGAACGCACATAGTTTGAATTCAGACCGGAATATCCGTCCTCATGTCTATAATTCTTCAGTTCCTTGGATTTAGTATCATACATGTATAGCCCTTCACCTTCCGTCGCTATCCATATCCGGGTGAACATCTGACAAAAGACAGAATGTATACGGGTTGCTTTCGGCATATCCACCAACTTTTCCAAAGTTCCATTTGCCAAAGAATAGACATAAAGTCCTTTCTCCACTCCTATGTAAATCTTATCACTTTGACGAACCATAGCAGTAGGTCTCAACAAATGTAGCGGATGAGGTAACGTATCATTCAGAATACGTTCCTTCCCTATATCAAAAAGCAATACTCCACTGGTTGTACCCAACATCAGATAGTCCTTATTCATCGGTGCTATGCATGTGACAGTAGCTTTATAACCATTTTCTTTATAAAAATAATTCGAGAAAGTATCTTGGTCCCGATTATAAAGAGAAAAACCCTCTCTGGTACCAATCCATACTCTACCGGAATCATCAACTGTTACACAACGACTAATGTCGCAAGCTATGCTTTGAGGATTCGCATATTGATGACGATAGACTGTAAAATTGTAGCCATCGTATTTATTGACTCCATCGTAAGTCGCAAACCACAAATTTCCTTCTTTGTCCTGATTAATACCAAATATCGTGCAATGTGACAGGCCTTCTTCCAATCCGATATGCGTAAAACGTATACCGTCCAGATTATTGGCATACCCGATACATGTAAATAATACTCCAAAGAATGTTAACAAAGGCCGAAACGTTTTCATATAATTAGATATATAATATTATAACATAAAAACAAAGAAACAAAAATATATTAATTATATGTGATTTCAATTTGAATTTTCTTATTCTCCCCCTCAGGAAATATCTGTAAAGGAACAAAAGAGAAACCGGGTACAGGATTAAATATTCGACCATCTTCATCTGTCGGAGCTACCTTCAACATGCCATTCACGCAGATTATTTCCAATACGCCCTCTTTTTTCTGAAGAAGCATGCCTTTCGAGGTAATATCCACTACCTCTGAAGGTGCGGCAATGACCGGCAAAACAAGGCAGGCTGTCAAAGGACAATAATCCACTACTATCGACATGCCCTGTTTGGAGTACACATAATCCAAAGTCACAGGAAACGCCCCCTGAACCGGTGTCTGCTGGTCAGCGTCCACCAAATGAGTATTGATATGGAAACGATGCTTATCTTTCTCTTGAGTATAAACAATATCCGTATCCAAGTCATCCAAATTACTATAAATAGTTCCATACTGTACCATTTCAACCCGCGGTGTTCCACTCATTATATACTTTCTGCTATTACTCTGCATATTAGGCGCTTCTATCAGAGCATACCGGTTTGTTGTAGCGGCAAAGACCGGACCGGCCTGTTCGTGCCACAACAGAGAAACAGCTCCTCCCATCGGGTGAGTGCCCTTTACCTTATATTCAGCATCAAAACCGGTACACGTGGAACGCCATGATCCTTCTGCAACCAGCCAAGTACGAATATCTTGGAAATACTTCACTCCATAAGCATTATCGCGTGGCAGTGACTTGTATTGTGGTGCTTTGACAGGTGGAAGCTCAAGAAAAGCGGTCAGAGCCTTGGCATGACCAAAAGTATGATGAATACAAGCCGGAATTCCCGAAGCCTGATAATCACGTCCGGCATGAAGCAATCCGTTATTTGTCGATTTCTTCAGTAATCGTATATTGCGCCGAATAGCTTCCAGATACTCCGGGTGTTGTTCTGCCATAGCATAATAACCACCCATGAAACCATCGCTCGTACGTCCGCCCCAATATGTCCACTTAAAACTGCGTGTCCCCCAACTATTATCCCACGCACCATCAGGCAACATAAATTCCAAGTGAGTATTCATGGAACGTTCCACAATAGAGAGCAGTTCCCGGTCGTTCACCATAAGCGCATAATAGGCCAGATTAGGCAAAGACTCTTCTATATTATAGCCTAAATCCACAGGAAGACAGCCATTCTTAGTAGGTGTCCATATCTTAGGTCCTTCACCGTATAAAAAAAAGTCGTTTACTGTAAAAAATTTCTTCAAATCCGAAGCCACAATCCGGGCTTCTTCCTTGAAATCCGGACGGTTAAACATCTCGCCAAGAGCCTGCAAGGCATATGTCACCGAGGCTGAATAGTTCACATTATTCAAGCGCTTCATGTTCCCCTGCATACGGCGACTGTACATCTGAGGATTCTTCATCATAAATTCGCCAGCTTCCAACAATTGTTTTTTCCAATGATTACAGGTAGAATCATCCAGCAAATGCCCATGATAATGCACTGCCTCATATAAAGCGATAGCCGCAAATACAGTCGTTCCACTCCAGTCTGACACATGTACATCGTTCATCCATGAACCATCCGGACGATGCACATTCTCCATCCATTTCATAAGCTTCTTGGCGGCAAGCAAATATTTATCATCGCCGGTTTTGTGCGCTAAATACATCAGAGGGAGAACCGTATCTCCTATCCGCCCATGAATACGAGCGCAGGCAGGACAAAGAAAACCTCCGTCAAGCGCAGGATGCAATCCTTCACATTGGTAAGTCAGCAGAGTATCTACCCACTCCATCAACAGTTTTTCCGCATCATTACGCAGGGATTTATCAGAATAAACAGGATTTCCGGCACATACTCGTCCCGAGAAAGAGAGCGCAAACACAAACGCCACAAAAAAAATGTTTCTCATATTATTTAGTATTATCAGATTCATTTTTCAAAAATAGAACATTCCGGCAACATATTGCCGTTATTTTCTCCAATACACCACAACATACGTTTACCGATTCCATAATTTTGTTGAATCTTCATCAATTTTGTTGAATATTTGTATGCCAAAACAATATTGGCAGTTTTTTAAACACATCAGGCATGCTTATCAGAGCAAATGCCCTATCTTAGCAACCGTTACTAAAAAACTAAATATAACATGAAAAACTTACCTTTACTCATGTGTACTGCTTTTTGCGGGCTGAATGCCGTCCAGGCTGATGCTGCAGACAACAAAAAGGATGAAAGGCCCAATATTCTTTGGCTTACTTTTGAAGATACCAGCGCTTACGAATTCGGTTGTTATGGTAATAAAGGCGTACACACCCCAAATGCGGATAGTCTAGCCGTTCATGGCATACAATTTATGAACGCATGGTCAGTGGCTCCGCAAAGTTCTGCTGCACGCTCGTCACTTATCACCGGCTGCTACTCCTCAAGCTACGGAATGGATGTCCATCCGGTTCCATACGACACTCCGGAAAACATATTCTTCCCTCAATGGCTACGGGAAGCCGGATATTATTGCACTAACAACAGCAAAACGCATTACAACTCCACCACAGACAATAAAAGTTGTTGGGACGAATGTACCCCTAAAGCATCCTACAACAGTACTAAACGCGGTAAAGACCAACCATTCTTCGCTGTGTATAACACAGTGACCTCACACATGGGACGTATCCGTACTTTCCACACTGATGGACGAAGAGATTATACAACGGAAGGTATTTATCCTGAGCTTCTCACCCTGCCTTCCTACGTACCCGACTTGCCCGAAGTGCGTTCCGACTATGCCGGCCACCTGGAAGCCGTACAGGATGTAGACACTTGGTTGGGATTTTTTCTGAAAGATCTGAAAGAAAAGGGATTGGACGACAATACGATTATCTTCTTCTTCAGCGATCATGGCGGTTGCGTCCCGCGCGGCAAAGGATATTTATATGAAAGCGGTTTGAGAGTCCCCATGATAGCCTACTTTCCACCCAAATGGCAACATCTGGCTGGAAAGAAAGCATCCGGTAAAGAATATTCTTTGGTGAACTTCACCGATTTAGGCCCTACCGTACTTAGTCTTGCGGGAGTAAAACCGCCTAAGCACATGCAAGGCAAAGCTTTATACGGGAAATATGCATCCGATGAAAAACGGGAAATTCAGTTTGCTCTGGCTGCCAACCAACTACATCATTTTATGCCTGTACGTGCCGCCACCGACGGACGTTTCAAATACATCCGTAGCTATATCCCCTATCGTCAATTTGCCCTGCGCAATTATTATCAATGGGGTATGCCGTCCAATAAGGCATGGGACACGTTGGTATTAGGCGGTCACAATACCAATCCCGACTGGGCACAAACTTTCAACGCCCACCCGGCCGAAATGTTGTTCGACCTTGAAAAAGATCCAGGCGAACTACATAATTTATCCGACTCTCCCGAATATGCGGAAGTCCTGGCAAAAATGCGTAAAGCCCTTTCTGACCATATCCGTTCTACAAAAGATTTAGGATTTTTCATGCCCACTTCCCGCGTAAATACAACATTATACGACAAAGTGCGCAAAGAAAAATATCCCTTGAATGAACTATATAACCTTGTAGAGTTAGCCGGTACAGCTAAAGCAAGCGATGCCTCTGTATTCGAGAAAGCATTATCCAGCCAATACCCGGAAATGCGTTATTGGGCATCCGTAGGTTTAGCGCAACTTGGAATCAAAGGAGAGTTACAAGTTTGTCCTCCAACCTTGCTTACCCTGATGAACGATGCCGACCCATATATAGCCTGCGAAGCAGCCTATGCTGCAGCCTATTTGGGAGAAACATCCAAAGGCATCGAGCGTCTAAATCATCCGGCAAAAGAAGCTGACAGAAAAGTCGGTTACTCTTTACTGGAATGTTTGTCCTTGGACAAAACTATGCAACCTGCCATCCGCACTCATCTGGCAGACCTGAAAGAGAAGGCCGAAATTCTTCCTCGCAAAGCAAATGAAGATGCCGGGCTAATGGCACGCGGCATTTTGGTCAACCTCGGTGAGATGAATATAAAGGACCTGCATGGCCCCGAATCCTATAAATTAGGATTGAAACTGAATCATGGACGCAGACCCATGGTTCCGCTTCCAAACTGATAAGCTGGGCAACAACGTTGTCATCTCCCTTGAGCCTGTACCCTAAATTTTCGAAATTGCCACACCAGCATTGTCCCCGCTATCAGACTGGCCAGCAGATCGGAGATAGGCATGCTATACCAAACTCCTGCTGCACCGAAAAAGCGAGGTAAAATCAACAGACAAGGGAGCAACACTACCATTTGGCGGGTAAGGGAAAGAAATATCGCCTTACTCGCCATTCCTATACTTTGGAAGAAATTAGCCGTAACCATTTGAAAGCCGATAATAGGGAAGAACATCACCACAATGCGCAACCCCTTTGCCGAGAGCTCTATAAGTTCGGCATCCGATGTAAAAATACCGACTACCGTATCCGAAAACAACATTCCTATAATAAAGCCGAAAGTCGTCACCCCGGTAGCATAGATAATCGTCAGTTTCAATGTCTTGGTAACACGTTCATATTGTTTGGCTCCAAAATTATAGCCTGCAATAGGTTGCATTCCCTGGTTTAATCCCATTACAATCATCACGATAATGAAGACCAGCCGATTGACGATACCAAAAGCACCGATAGCCAAGTCACCGCCATACTTCTTCAATCCTTGATTAATAAGAATCACGATGAAGCATGCCGCCATGTTCATCAAAAACGGAGACATGCCAATGGCCAACGAATCAAAAACAATTTTACGTTTCAACCGGAAAATACCACGATGAAAATGTAACAGTTCTTCTTTACTGCTGAATATCCAAAGCTGCCACATCAACGATATAATCTGCGCCACAATCGTTGCGATCGCTGCTCCGCGAATACCCCAGCCAAAACCGTAAATAAATACGGGGTCAAGTATCGTATTAATAATCACCGTAGCGATAGTGGCATACATGGCCTTCTGTGGATGCCCCGAAGAACGCAGTACCGCGTTCAATCCCAGATAGAGATGCGTAATAGTATTCCCAAGAAGGATAATATACATATAGTCACGTGCATACCCCACCGTCTCGTCACTGCCACCGAAAAAGTAAAGGATAGGATCAAGAAAATCCATGACTATCACCGTAAAAGCCACTCCAAGCAGAATATTCAATACAAACACATTGCCCAAGACGCGCTGCGCAGTATCGTAGTCTTTCTGCCCAAGCTTGACAGAGATCAATGTAGCAGCTCCCACGCCCACCAACGACCCGAAAGCCGCCGCAAGGTTCATTAAAGGAAAGGTCAATGCCAATCCCGAAATAGCCATTGTGCCCACACCATGCCCGATGAAGATACTGTCTACCATGTTATATAAGGAAGATGCTGTCATAGCAATGATTGCCGGTACAGCATACTGCATCAATAATTTTCCGATATTCTCTGTACCCAACGCTGTGGGAGTTTTTTGTCCTACCATACTTTTTACCTTTTTTTGAGGGCGCAAATGTACTCAAAATTCGGCAGGTGAGCAAAAAACGTTCCACAGAGTACACAAGCTATGCGACGAATAAATTCCTCTAAAGATTCGCTTTCTGAAAAATGTTTCGTATTTTTGTCCCCAAATTGAGTGAATTATAGCGAAATGAACGTATTAGAACTAAGTGAACAAGAAATCATTCGTCGCAACAGCATGAATGAACTTCGCGCGATGGGCATCGAGCCCTATCCCGCAGCAGAGTATGTAACCAACGCTTTCTCTACCGATATCAAAGATGAATTTAAAGACGACGCCGAACCGCGCCACGTATCTGTAGCCGGACGCATCATGAGCCGTCGTGTTATGGGAAAAGCCTCTTTTATTGAATTACAGGACTCAAAAGGACGTATCCAAGTATATATTACCCGCGATGACATCTGCCCGGACGAAGATAAGGAAATGTATAATACCGTATTCAAACGCTTGCTTGATTTAGGTGACTTCATCGGCATTGAAGGCTTTGTATTCCGCACCCAAATGGGTGAAATCAGCATCCATGCCCAGAAGCTAACCGTACTTGCCAAGAGCATCAAACCGCTACCTATCGTAAAATATAAGGACGGTGTAGCTTACGACTCTTTTGACGATCCGGAATTGCGTTACCGCCAACGTTACGTTGACCTCATTGTAAACGACGGTGTTAAAGAAACATTTCAAAAGCGTGCCACAATTATCAGGACTATGCGCGCCGCACTGGATGAAGCCGGCTATACGGAAGTGGAAACACCGATTCTCCAATCCATTCCCGGCGGAGCAAGTGCTCGTCCTTTCACTACACACCATAACTCACTAGATATGGATCTCTACCTGCGTATCGCCACCGAGCTTTACCTGAAAAGACTAATCGTAGGCGGTTTTGAAGGTGTGTACGAAATCGGAAAAAACTTCCGCAACGAAGGTATGGACAAGAACCATAACCCGGAATTCACTTGCGTGGAATTGTATGTGCAATATAAAGATTACAATTGGATGATGGGCTTCACCGAGAAGCTGCTTGAGCGTATTTGCATTGCTGTAAACGGAGGAACGGAAACAACGATTGACGGCAAGACCATCAGTTTCAAGGCTCCTTACCGCCGCTTGCCTATCTTGGATGCCATCAAGGAAAAGACCGGCTATGACCTCAACGGCAAGAGCGAAGAGGAAATCCGTCAGATATGCCGCGAACTGAAAATGGAAATTGACGATACCATGGGCAAAGGCAAGCTGATAGACGAAATCTTCGGTGAATTCTGTGAAGGTACATTCATACAGCCTACATTCATCACCGATTACCCGGTGGAAATGAGTCCGCTGACCAAAATGCACCGCAGCAAACCGGGACTGACCGAACGCTTCGAGCTGATGGTGAACGGCAAAGAACTGGCAAACGCATACAGCGAGCTGAACGATCCTATCGATCAGGAAGAACGCTTCAAAGAACAACTGAAACTAAGTGAAAAGGGCGATGACGAAGCTATGTTCATCGACCAGGATTTCTTGAAAGCATTGCAATACGGTATGCCTCCGACATCGGGTATCGGTATCGGTATAGACCGTCTGACTATGTTGATGACTGGTCAGCCGTTTATTCAGGAAGTGTTGTTCTTCCCGCAGATGCGCCCTGAAAAGGTAACTCCGAAAGACGCGCCTGCCAAATTTATGGAACTGGGTATCCCTGAAGAATGGGTTGCAGTCATTCAGAAGGCAGGCTACAACATGGTTGGTGACATGAAAGACGTAAATCCGCAGAAGTTGCACATGGACATTTGCGGCATCAATAAAAAATATAAATTAGAACTGGCAAATCCGACTGTGAAAGATGTAGAAGGTTGGGTTGAGAAAATCTAAGAAATGAAGCTACCCGGTAAAATAGCCATTATGGGCGGAGGAAGTTGGGCCACTGCCATTGCCAAAATGGTATTGGCTCAAGAGGACACTATAAATTGGTATATGCGGCGTGATGACCGCATTGCCGATTTTAAGCGGCTTGGTCACAACCCTGCCTATTTGACGGGCGTCAAGTTCGATACAAAACGTATCAATTTCAATTCAAACATCAACGATGTAGTCAAGGAGTCAGATACACTAATCTTTGTCACTCCTTCTCCTTATCTGAAAGCTCATTTGAAGAAGCTGAAGACAAAAATCAAAGACAAATTCATCATCACAGCTATTAAAGGTATCGTACCTGACGACAACATGATCGTGTCGGAATACTTCACGAAGGAATACGGTGTGCCGACCGAAAACATTGCTGTGCTGGCGGGTCCCTGCCACGCAGAAGAAGTTGCACTTGAACGTCTCTCCTATCTGACGATAGCCTGTCCCGACATAGACAAAGCGGACAAATTTGCCCGCCGTTTGGCCAGTTCATTCATCAAGACCTCCGTCAGTAATGATGTAGCCGGTATTGAGTATGGCTCTGTACTCAAAAATGTATATGCCATTGCCGCCGGTATATGCAGCGGCTTGAAATACGGCGATAACTTCCAGGCTGTACTCATGTCCAACGCCATACAGGAAATGAACCGTTTTCTCCAAACCGTCCATCCATTGAACAGAAGTATCAGTGATTCTGTTTATTTGGGTGATATGCTGGTGACAGGATATTCCAATTTCAGCCGCAACCGCACGTTCGGTACGATGATAGGAAAAGGATATTCCGTAAAAAGCGCTCAAATTGAGATGGAAATGATAGCCGAAGGTTACTACGGAACCAAGTGTATCAAGGAGATCAATAAGCACTATCACGTGAATATGCCGATATTGGATGCTGTGTATAACATTTTATATGAGCGTATCTCACCAATGATTGAAATTAAGTTACTGACCGACTCTTTCCGCTAATAATAATGCGGGAAGAGACAGGGCAGACGAAATACAGTATTTAAAATCTATAATATTATGATTAGTTTGAACATTGAAAAGACTCTTGGATTCATTTCCAAAGAAAACGTTTTCGCCTACGAATCTCAAGTAAAAGCCGCACAGGATGCATTGGAAAATGGTACTGGTAAGGGTAATGACTTTTTAGGCTGGTTACATCTCCCCTCTTCCATCACACAAGAACATCTGGCTGACTTGAAAGCTACCGCACAAGTATTGCGTGATAACTGTGAAGTAGTGGTCGTTGCCGGAATTGGCGGGAGCTACCTCGGTGCACGTGCCGTTATCGAGGCTTTGTCAAACAGTTTCACTTGGTTGCAAGACAAGAAATCCACTCCGGTTATTCTGTATGCAGGACACAACATCGGTGAAGATTATTTGTATGAACTTACCGAATACTTGCAAGATAAGAAATTCGGTGTTATCAATATCTCCAAATCAGGAACCACAACTGAAACGGCTTTGGCTTTCCGCCTACTGAAAAAGCAATGCGAAGACCAACGCGGTAAAGACATGGCAAAAAAAGTCATCGTTGCCATTACAGATGCCAAGAAAGGCGCTGCTCGTGTTACGGCAGACAATGAAGGTTACAAATCTTTCATCATTCCCGATAATGTAGGCGGACGTTTCTCTGTACTTACCCCGGTAGGCCTGTTACCCATCGCAGTAGCAGGTTTCGATATTGAAAAGCTGGTAGCCGGCGCAACGGCCATGGAAAAGCTTTGCGGAAAGGACGTTCCATTTGCTGAAAATCCGGCAGCTATTTATGCAGCCACCCGCAACGAGCTTTATAAGCATGACAAGAAAATTGAAATTCTCGTAAACTTCAACCCCAAACTGCATTATGTAAGCGAATGGTGGAAACAGCTTTATGGAGAATCCGAAGGTAAAGAAAACAAGGGTATTTTCCCGGCAGCCGTAGATTTCTCCACCGACCTACATTCTATGGGGCAATGGATTCAGGAAGGCGAACGCACCATTTACGAAACTGTAATTTCAGTGGAAAAAACCAACCATAAACTGGAAGTTCCAAGTGATGCCCAGAATTTGGACGGACTGAATTTCCTCGCCGGCAAACGTGTGGATGAAGTCAACAAAATGGCAGAATTAGGAACACAGTTGGCCCACGTAGACGGTGGCGTACCCAACATACGCATCGTCATCCCTGCATTGAATGAAGAAAGTATCGGCGGACTGCTGTATTTCTTTGAAAAAGCATGCGGTATCAGTGGCTATCTTTTGGGTGTCAATCCATTCAACCAACCGGGTGTCGAGGCTTACAAGAAAAACATGTTCGCCCTATTGAACAAACCGGGTTACGAAGAAGAATCCAAAGCTATTCGGGCAAGACTGTAAATAACCAACTATATCCAAGGTGTCAAAACTAAACCAGGCTATTAATAGCAAGTTTTAGTCTTGACACCTTTTTCAAAACACATTGCTCGGAAATAGGATCCATATTCCGCAATCCGGCTTTCAACACCAACAGAGGTGCTTCAGAGAAGATACACACATCACCGACAATAACAACAAACCTACATACTATGAGCACACCGATACTCAAAAAAATCCATAGCCTCTGCTTATGCTTACTTTTCATTCAACCTATATTCGCCCTATCGAATAAAAGTTCCCATAACCTTCTGATCATCAATTCATATAACGAACAAGCCGCATGGAGTAACAGTATTATCGTGCCCATTATGCAAGAAGTGGGGAAAATGTCGAACACCAGTGCCTATGTGAGCCACTTGCACTCCATTCTTATTAAAAACGACTCCCTTTACCAGCATTCCGTAAACACGTTATTCCAACGCTATGAAAACACCAAACCCCACTCTGTCGTACTGATAGGCAACATGGCGTTTACTTTACGTGACAGAATCAAGGAAGAATGGGGAGATATCCCCATCATTTTGTGTGCCGGACGGGATAGCTACACCTCGCCCCGGTATAACTATCCGGAGTATGAATCGGCAGAAATACCGAAAGACTCCATCTTTTCCATCTCAGGGCTCAAAGACAAATATAATTTCACTTTCATACTATGCCCTACTTATTGCAAGGAAACCATTGACATGATGATGAAGATACAGCCCGGCATAAAAACATTTATTTTTGCCGCTGACAAACTTTTCATCAACAGGATACACGAAAAAGAGATTAAAAGTTACCTATCATCCAGCTACCCGAACATTGAGTATAAACGCATCTATCCCAATTCCAACCCTGCAGTACCAAACTTGAGAAAGTATCTGCTGACCAATGAAGACCCTACCGTAGGAATGTTATTCGGTTCCTGGTTCTGCGTAAGGGAGAATCTGTTGGGACATCTCATCACAATGTCAACGGAAGATTATCGTTTCATTATGTCGGCCAATAAAGGAGTTTTTACACTAAGAGAGTCCTTCCTCGCAGAAGGCGGTTTCATCGGAGGATACTTCTACGACAATGATGCCACCATAAAGCACTTGTTGCAATGCCTTCGTAGTATCATCAACGGAAGAGAAGCGCGAGACATCCCATTCTATACTCCCGAAAAGAGCTATCCCGTTATTGATTATAATGCACTGAAACAACGGGGGATGTCAGAAAAGCTTTGCCCACCCAACACCCTATTTATCAACAAACCGCCCACGCTATGGCAACGATATAAGTTACAAATTAGCATCTGCCTGTTGATTCTTTCAGTACTGGGCATCGTCTCATACATAAAACATAAATTTCAGCAGAAAGAAATCATGTTGTTAAGAAGCCATAACAAGCTTCTTGAGAACATGCCCGTATTCTACGTGCAGGAACAGGTAATGTTCAATGAAAATGGTATTCCCGAAAGCATGCGCTACATCAATGCCAACATCTTGTTCAAAGAGTTATTTTGCTCCAAGCAAAAGCAGGAACAAGTCAATTCAAGCATGTTTCCTCACCAGACGGAAGAGTATTTTATGCAATTTGCCAGAATTGTTTTTCAAGAAAGAAGGTCGATTGTATTCACCTACTATTTTGAAGAGCAGAACGCCTTCTATGAGGTAATAATACGTCAAGCCGCTGAGGAAAATCTAATAGACATTTTTGGCGTAAATACCACTACCCTACACCAGACACAGGAATTGTTACGAGCCGCCAACAATAAACTGGCATTGGCACTAGACATCGCACATATCATCCCTTGGCATTGGGACCTGCAGAAGCATGCCATCACCTGTGATGCCAACCGTTCTCCTTTCGAACTTGCCACCGGTGTAAAGGATGAACGAGGAGTACGGATTATCCACGAAGCCGACTACTTCAACAACATACACCCTGATGATGCAGAACGGATAAGAGACGACTACCAAGCACTCATCTTAGGCAGAGTAAAGGCACTGAAAGAAGAGTTCCGCACCGTCATCAAAAAAAATGGCAAAGAATACATCAACTGGGTAGAGGCGCGCGCCGTAGTGGAACAGAGGAATGAACAGGGACATCCTATCTCACTCATCGGATCCCTACTTATCATTACCGACCGCAAGCGGAACGAACAGGAACTCATAAATGCCAAAAACCGCGCCGAAGAATCAGACCGGCTGAAGTCAGCTTTCCTTGCAAACATGAGCCACGAAATACGTACGCCACTCAACGCAATCGTAGGCTTCTCCTCCATACTAGCCACAGCGGAAGAAGAGGAAGAAAAAAGTGAATATATCAATATTATAGAGAACAACAACCAACTACTTCTGCAACTTATCAGCGACGTATTGGACATTGCCAAAATTGAAGCCAGTTCACTGGACTTCAACTATTCCAGCCTTGATCTGAATGTTTTAATGAATGAGTTGGAAAGCACCGCCCTTATGCGCATTACCTCTCCGGATGTATGCCTTGAAATGATCCCGGACAGTGACAACTGTTGGGTGATTACCGAACGTAACCGCCTGTCTCAAATCATCATCAACTTACTGAACAATGCCATTAAGTTCACACAAAAAGGTAAAATCACCTTCGGTTACAAACTGCAAAAAGAGAAAATCTATTTTTATGTAACCGATACAGGATGCGGTATTCCGGCAGAAAAACAAGATAAAATTTTTGAACGTTTCATTAAGCTGAATAACTTTGCGCAGGGAACCGGATTGGGCCTTTCTATATGCAAAAGCATAGTAGATGCCATGGGCGGGGAAATAGGAGTAGACTCCAAAGTAGGAAATGGAAGTACTTTCTGGTTTACACTTCCCTACCATACAGGCACCGCAAATGAAAGTACAGACAAGCCCGTTGAACTATCTGAACTCTCCAAAGACAAACAAATAACCATACTTATAGCTGAAGATGACGAAAGCAATTACCGGCTCTTTCATTCCATTTTGCAAAAAGATTTTCAACTAATTCATGCACGCGACGGAAAAGAAGCAGTCGAGCTATATTCCCTTCATCATCCAAACCTCATCCTAATGGATATCAATATGCCCAATATGAACGGATATGAAGCTACTCACCAGATACGAGAGTTATCGAAAAGCATACCAATCATCGCAGTTACGGCATACGCCTATGCTTCGGACAAACAAAAAATAATGGAAAGCGGATTCACAGGTTATATGTCCAAACCACTCAACGCCCGAAAGCTGCAAGATGAAGTATCAGCCACCCTCAAGAAATGCTTCATTTTTACATAGGTCCGATCACCATAAATTCAGCATAAACAAGGAAGCCATACATAGAATGTGCTTCCTTTCCCATATTCGGACTCCACCCAAATCTCACCTCCCATCTGATTGACGATGGACTTGCATATAGGTAGTCCCAAGCCTGTGCCCTGAATGAAAACATTTAACTTCTTGAACCTGTCAAACACTTCCACCAGATTTTTCTCTTCAATACCCAACCCAGTATCTTCCACATAAATCTGCACGCCGTCATTTTTACGGGCATATCCCATTTTAATATATCCCTGTCCGGTAAACTTAGCAGCATTGGTTATCAGATTACCGATAACCTGCGTCAAACGTTCCCGGTCGGTTTTGACCATTAAAGTTTGAAGAGGGTTTTCACAAATAAACTCTACTTCCGGATTACTCACTTTTTCCCTCATCAAGACAGCAAGCTCATCGAACATTGCCGAGAAATCAAATTCATCGTTTTTAAAAGACATATTATCCGAATCCAGCATCGATAGGTTCAGCACGTCTTCAAAAAGATTCAGCAACAAGTTATTATTAAGACTGATAATACGGTTATATTCATCCCGGTCCGTTTGATTTTCAGCCTCTGCCATGAGCTGTGAAAAACCAATAATCGAATTCAGCGGCGTCCTGATCTCATGACTCATATTAGCTATAAATTGCGCCTTCAACGTATCTGCCTGCTCCGCCTTGCTCAAAGCATCACGCAATTGCTCCATCATCTGGTATTGCAAAGTTACATCGTTTCCCACACACACCAACAATTTCTTCCTTTTGAAAGTGAAGGAAAATTTTATGGTTTGCAAATGAGTATGTGTACCCCGGTCGGGAGAAGTAACAATTTCATGAATCAACATAGGGTCACTCTCTTCACAGGAAGTAGCCGCTACATCATCTTGCCTGTATTTGTCAGCCTCTTCTTTCGGAAAAATATCGTAATCAGTCTTGCCTATCAACAGTTCTTTGGGCATATTACACATCTGCTCAAACTTTTGATTGATAATATAAAAACGATAATCATCCTCTATATCCTTAATAAGAATAGCGGATGGTAACTTATGAAAAATGGCTTTCATCATCTGATGCGCTTCCTGCTCATCTTTCATGAGACTTTCCATCATTCTTTCTTTTTGAATATGCTCCGTTATATCGTAAGAGACGCATACCAACAACTGATTTCCTTCAGAAGTTTCTACATACGATTTAGTCGTTTGCAATATAATCTTCTCCTCTCCCTGAAAATGCACCATTTCACGCAATGTAAAATCTCCTCTCATGCTCACTGTCGCTTCATCGTCCCTGCGATATTTCTCTGCCTCTTCAAGTGAGAACAAGTCATAATCTGTTTTCCCTATAACCTCTTGGCGCGATAAATGTTGTATGGAGCAGAAAGCATCATTAACTCTGTAATAGCGAAAACCATTTGTTACATCCTTTATAAAGATTATTGCCTGCATCTTATCTATCAGATGCTGAGAAAAAGAATTCAAAGAGCGATTGGACTCCAGTAGTTCCATTTTTCTTTTCAGCACGCTTAGTTCTTTTTTCAATTGCACATTTTCTCTCTCTAAATTCAGTCTTTCCTGTATGTTCATAGTGGATGTATTAGAACAATGATATACCTAATAAATAGTAAAGTTATGAAATAAAATCAATAAATCTGTAATTTCAATACATAAATGACAATATTCCTATTTTTTTCAAAGTTTGAATACAGATTTTGTGTAATTTTGTGCCCTATACAACAACAAATTATGTTTGAAGTCGCTATTTCCCGTTATCTGAAACACCATGGGCACTCTGACATTCGGTTGAAAGCCGTACTTTTCGATATGGACGGTGTACTTTTTAACTCCATGCCCTATCATGCCGACGCTTGGCACAAGGTCATGGAACGTCGCGGCCTGCATCTAAGTCGTGAAGAAGCCTACATGCACGAAGGACGTACCGGAGCAGCAACAATCAATATCGTCTATCAACGCCAGTACGGACAGGATGCCACTCCCGAACTGATAGAAAGTATCTATGCAGAAAAAAGCGCAGAATTCAACAAGCATCCCGAGCCTGGACGCATGCCCGGTTCCTGGGAAATATTACAGAAAATAAAAGCAGAAGGATTAACTCCCATACTGGTAACCGGTTCTGGTCAACACTCTTTACTGGATCGCCTTGCCCACAATTTTCCCGGCATGTTCCAACGTGAACATATGGTGACCGCCTTTGACGTAAGATATGGAAAGCCCAACCCTGAGCCCTATCTCATGGGACTGGAAAAGGCCGGGATAAAGGCCAATGAAGCCATCGTCGTTGAAAATGCTCCTATCGGTGTACAAGCCGGAGTAGCGGCGGGGATATTCACGATTGCCGTCAATACCGGTCCATTGGATGCACAAGTGCTATTAGATGCAGGAGCCAATTTATTATTTCCATCAATGCAGGCACTCAACGAAAATTGGGAAAAATTACAGCAAGCATTAATCCCATAAAAGTAGCAATCCAACAATCGTAAATGATTTGCTGATCAACTTTCTGTAGCCCACAAACAAACAAGGAGCAAATAATAAAGCCCATAGTTATCTATTTGCAAGATAATTACAGGCTTTTCTTTCAGTAATGCCATTGCGATCCGAGCAAACCTATAGTATACAATGATATCAAACGCTCTCTACGAAAGACTTTTATAATGCTCCCTTCGGAGAAGGATCTATTATAATTTTTAAAAGAGGCATCTACGCATAAAGGCAACACCTCCTTTATAGGTCCTGCATTTCTAAATTACCTGCTTCCTTTCAGGTTCTATATATAAATAATGAATATTGGCACACTAAGTCAGATGTTGCTTATTCAGCCCCCCATAAATAAACATTTATATAAACATAGATCAGTCACTAATATAATTATATTAAAAAATAGGATTCAAGTATAAAACTCGAATCCTATAATTTTCTATTTATACAAAATAGTAGATAGTGGCTTTTCTTCTATAGTTGTAATGCTGTGTTGCTTGGATGGTGCTCCTAAATAACTCGGCCGACTGTTATCCGGATTCACCACAATCTTTTCCAATACAATTTCAGGGTCAACCATATAAACTTTCAGTGTATGGAATCCCGGTTTCTCCACATCTATTTCTACATCCAACCAGCGTATATTATCAAATACTTCATTTCTTAAATACATGCCTTTACCGCTTAGGCCCAAAGTACTTTTAGTGGGGAGTGCTTTCAATACTTTTGATAGAGCAAGGTTTTGGGAATTGTATTCTTCAAAAGTATCGACAAAACCTTTTCGAGCATCCAGTACTATGGGCTTTTTTTCATCTATGCCTACCGCTATGCGGAGTCCGCGTGCCGGATTGACATCTTGGGTAGGTAAAATACCTAAAGCTACTGTTGTTTTTCCTGCCGAAGGAAGGTATATCTTATATTCCAGACGGGCAGCTTTCTTGTGTGTCAATGTGCTGGACGCCGTCACTGGCGTTATTCCCATGCAGCCTTTGCCTCTACCCAAATCCGGAATAAAGACCCAAGCTGCCTGTTTCCCTGAAATGTTGGCATTATAAGCGTGTGCCGGTATGGAGAATTCGGAATGGGCCAGTGTTCCAAAGAACGTCTCTTTGCTATGGGGGAGTGCTGTGTTGACAATCGTTACTTTTACTTCTGCTTTACTCTTGCCGCATACTATTTCTACATTTCCTTCTACCGTACCTTGTGGTGCTTTGGACCAGTCAATGGAAACATGCAGGCGATTGTCCTTAGCTGCTTTGCCCTCGGACTCATCTACCTTTATCCACGGTTGGGAGGTGAGAACTGTATATTCAATTTCTCCTACTCCACGATTGAAAACCTCTATATAATGAGTCTGATTGTTCAGGGCATCGAACACTGGCAATGAAAGCTGTTTTGCCATAAGTGGCCAGGCTGCTTCGCTGCCTTCCACCGCAACACCGAGACTTGGAGAACCCAGCGGATTCACCATTGACAGTTCAGGTAATTCATTGTCCTTGGGCATATACCATTTCGTATAGCCAATATGTTTGTCAGACATCATATGTTTCCATTTTCCGTTGGCTGTTTCATTATTGTAGCGATGACTTAAATGCCAGTCGAGATTGAATAATTCTTTTGCGCGGTCTGCATAATCATTGGCACTGACACGCCCTTGTTTTGCATATAAACGATTTTTGCCGACTGAAAGATAGATCTCAGCCACTCCGGCAGAGGCTTTCACCGGATAGAGTACCAATTGATAATAAGCATCTTTGGCTTCTGGTGATAGTTTGTGTTCCAGTTCCTCGGCTTTTACTGTAAGTTCCTTCCATGCGGCCAACATACGGTCGGCTTCATGGTAATTGACAATGCTGAACACATCGGGAAGTTGCACTTCCGCTTTGCGTAACAAGTTATATTTGGTGTACTTAGATACGATATCGGCTATTTCTCCGGCATATTCTTTCCCAAAAATGTGTCGTGCCCAATCTATCATATAATCTTTTGTTTTATCCGCCGGTATAGCGTCGGGATTCCACGCATAACGCATAATGAAATCGATTGGAAGTTCTTTAGGCTTGATATCACCTACATTGACCACCCAAAGGTCATCGATGCCCGATTGATATGCCAGATGGAGCTGTTCGCGTAATTTAGGTATGGTAGTCGTGGTAACCCACCGGTCATTCCATGGACCACCGTTCATGTCTATGTGGTAATACAATCCCATCCCTCCCTTGCGTTTCTTTTCTTTGTCGGGACCTGTACGCCGAATATACCCCCAGTTGTTATCGCAGAAAAGCAGCATTACATCATCGGGTACTGTAAAACCAGCATCATAATACCGTTGCACTTCGGTGAATATAGCCCATAGCTGGGGGATCTCAGACGGTTCTTTTCCATACACCTCTTTTAATACCTGCCGCTGACCTTCTATAACTTTTTTCAGTACCTGCATATTAGCCTCATCGCCTTCCTTGCTCATCGCCACGTCTCCATCACCTCTCATACCGATAGTTACGACATTTTCGAAGTTTTTATTCCGTTCCATACCCTTACGGAAAAAGTTATCAAGCCGTTCTTTGTTTGTCTTATAGTCCCAAGGACCTACTTCTTCTTTTCTTCGGGTGTATTCTTTATGGGCGCGCATCATTGGTTCATGGTGGGAGGTTCCCATGACAATTCCGTACTCATCGGCCAAAATCGGATTCATCGGATCATCTTCGTTAAATGCACTTGCCCACATGGCGGGCCAGAGGTAGTTAGCCTTCAAACGTAACAACAGCTCAAAAAGATGTACATACATCTTGGAGTTGACGCCACCAAATTTTTCGGTAGCCCAGTTGCCGAAGGAAGGCCACTCGTCATTAATAAAGATGCCCCGGTATTTCACCTTAGGTTCGCCTGATTCGTAATAGCCGGATTTGATATAGGCAGACTTGCGCTTTTGCACAGGAGCATCTGCCCACCAGTACCATGGGGAGACACCTAATTGCTGTGAAAGTTCATAAATACCATATATGGTGCCTCGTTTATCACTGCCGGCAATGACCAGCCCTTGTCGGATGCCGGGACTCGGATTTTCAACAGTTGCTATTACAAAGCTTTCCCATTTCCCTTGCAAGTTCCGAAGCTTTATCTTGCCGGAAGCGGCGAGAGCATCTATAACCTTGCTTTTTCCTAACGTTCCGATTATGATTTCGTACTTCCCGGAAACGGTATCGGCAGATACATTGGTTTTTGCACCGGTCACGCGTTCGATGTCTTTGTGTAAATCGTTGATAGCACGAATTACTCCTTTATAATCATGTGAATCGTAACGGATGGTTGCACATTCCCGGTGGACGTCTACCACAGGAAAATCTTTAATAGCAGTAGCATAGTCATGAACAATAGGAGGGATGACACTCATTGTTTGTTGTGCATTGAGCGACAAGTCACATGCAAACAAGAATAGTATCCCTAAACAAAACATCTTTTTTTTCATAAAATTATTTTTTATTTATTGGTAAATTAATACAAACTCAACAAATTGCAACTATCTATAAATTTAGTAATTAGCAAAGTGAGATTTCAGTTTGTTCTTCTCAGCGCATATCTCATCGCCGTATGCCGTACACAGGGACTTGAGAAACACGACAAAGTTGGTAAAAGGATATACCTTTACTCCCACCTTGTGAAACTTAGCGAGCTGTTTGTCTATGTATTTCGCCCGCTGCTCTATCCACTGCCTTTCCTGCCTATCTTTTATAAGTTCCTTTTTACATTGTCGTATGTAATAGTGAAATTGACGTGCCAGTGTGTCACCGCTCCGCTGAATTTCTAGCTTTCTAAAAATTCCGGATCATTATATTTTGTAACATACGGTTTCTCGCCAGAAGTGTTATGTACCATGTCAAGTACATATTTCATTTTCTCTTGATCATTGGTTATTATTAATATAACCATAGGAATAACTGACAATATTATTTTCATATTATCGTTTGTATAAAAGATGAGCTACTTTGATATTTTCAAAACAGGAGCAATGGCATTTGTGACTATTGGCAACTGTATTTCAAGCCCATTGTCTGTCTGCACGACTTTCAGACAACCATAACCGAGCAGTTCCACTGTGGTGATGTTTTTCTTGAAATGGGGATTACCTTTGGCGAGAGACCTCACGACTACTTTGCCGTCTTCAGGCCATCCGAGAGGGGTGACGTAGAGATATTTCTTCGTCTGGTTGAAACGGATGTCAGCTGATGTCATATTGCTGTACATACCGTCGTTGAATCCCTGAGCCTTAAGCTTGATGTCAGACTCGGCAACTGGACCTTCGCCGAACCTCACCCACGGACGGGTATTGAAGATGCTTTCCTTATTTACTGTCATCCAAGCCTCTATGCCATCAAGTATAGCAGCCTCTTTCTCGTCATACGTACCATCGGCACGCAGAGGAATGCTAAGTAAAAGGTTGCCGTTTTTACTAACTATATCAATGAGTTGTTTTATAACCTCCGTTGCACTCTTGTAGCTACCACGCTCATAGATGCTGGTATTATAGTGCCAGTTTCCAAGGCAGTTGCATGTCTGCCAAGGCTCTTCGACAATCTCATTGGGCGCACCACGCTCCACATCCCATGTGAGGGCTTCGCGCTGTTCGTCGTTGAGCATCTTACCAAACATCACAGCACGCGGATTCTTATTGTAGAAATGCGATGCAATCTTCAATCCGCAGTCACTGATGTCATGAAAGGGCGCAACGGTGACGTCAAAGTAGATGAGGTCGGGATTGTAGCGGTTGATAGCGTCGAGAGTACGGTCATAAAAGTTGGTGACATATTCAAGTGTAGGTAGACAGGCTCCGCCACTCCATGCCCACTGTACGTGCACACGATTGTTTGCCCAAGACTTCTCACTCATGGGATGGTTTTGCGCATAGAGATCCTGCGGATCGTAACCTTCCCACCATTTGCCCTTTCCATCGGCTTTGGTCAGTTTGCCGTCGTAATGTATACCCGCTTTAGGTCCGTTTATGTCGTAACGCTGTGCAGGCTCATACCACAACCATGCGTGGTCAGCGTGGAAACTAATGCCAAGAGGCAAACCATACTTCTTTGACGCTTTTGCCCATCCGGCAATCAAATCCTTCTTCGGCCCCATATTCACAGAATTCCATGGCTGATATTTCGAATCCCAAAGGTCGAAGTTGTCGTGGTGGTTACCGAGGACAAAGATATATTGTGCTCCGAGGCGTTTGTATCTTTCCACGAGTTTGTCAGGATCCCATTTTTCTGCTTTGAAGAGTGGAAGAATATCCTTGAATCCCACCTCTGATGGATGGCCATAATGTTCTTTATGATAATTGTAAGCGTATGTGCCTTCTTTATACATATTGCGTGCCATCCAGTCGCCCGAACCTTCCACGCACTGCGGTCCCCAATGAGCCCAGATGCCGAATTTGGCATCGCGGAACCATTCCGGAGTCTTGTGTTTTCTGAGTGATTCCCACTGCGGCTTATACTGTCCCTCAACCATCTGCTCTTTCTCATTAGTTACAGGTACCTTGTATTCCTGTGCCCATGCTCCTGCTGCGCAAACAGCAAAAAACAAAACAATCAAATAAGTCTTCATTTTTTTATATATAAAGATTCTTTTTACGATCCATTTTCTTTGTATCCAAACCAGTCGAAGTCGGCATAATTTAAATGTTTTATTGGGATTTATTCTCGGTCATTTTATATTGTCTTGCTGCTAACAAAGATAGAATACGTAAAATTAGATTAGATTAACAGATATACTTAATTCATCATTTTTTATAACCACGCCTATATTTATGTACTATATTCATTCATTTTTGTCACATTACTCAATACCAACAGCAAACTATCCCCTTTTTTTTAAGATAGGAAGAGTAGTTTGTGTTCTAAAAGAAAAATGAGTAATATTAGAAAGTGTGTGTGTTTTAAATAATGTTACCTGTTTCTATTTGATTGTGCATATTCCATAGGAGAAAGGCCATACACTTTCTTAAAGGCGCTTGAAAAATGTGTCTGACTGGTAAATCCTACCGCATAAGCTATTTGGGTTATTGAAAGATCTTTATTTTCTAATAACACGGTAGCTTGTTGAAGGCGCAGATTGCGAATAAAATCGCTAGGAGCGGTTCCTGTCATTTCCTTCATACGTCGGTGCAAATGAGTACGACTGATCCCGATTTCTTGCGTAAGCATCTCTACATTAAGATTAGGGTTGCTCAAGTTCTCATTTATAATGTTCATAATACGTTCCATCAATGCCTCATCGTTTCCTTGCAATTCGACCGGGGCTATTTTCCCTTCCTGAGTCTGACTACCCGAATACTTTCCTTTTAGCCGCACACGATTAGCTATCAGATTGGTTATAAGCACCATCAATTCTTCCGTATTAAAAGGCTTGCATAAATACCCGTCCGCTCCTTGTACCAAGCCTTCAATCCGGTTGGAAAATTCAACTTGAGAAGTCAGCAAAATAATGGGGATATGACTAGTATTAGCATTCTTTTTCAATTCTTTCAGCAGTTGGATGCCATCCATATTGGGCATGATAACATCTGAAATGATTATGTCCGGTTGTTGAGTAATCGCTTTTTTCCGTCCTTCTACTCCATCTATAGCCACATCTACATGATAATATGCAGCCAGGTTGTCTTTTAAAAAGCTCCGTAGTTCATCATCATCATCAATTACAAGAACACTATAATTAGTCTTTCTATATTTTACTTTTTCCCGGGATGGATGGTAAGGAATATATTGGTCTGCCATTACGCCATGTGGAACCAAACCGGTTTCCACCTTTACCATTTCTTCCTTTTTCAAATGTTTGCACCCCAAAGGGAGGTGTACCACAAAACGGCAACCTTGAGTATCCGTCCTATTTTCAGCAAAAATGATACCATGATGCAATTTCACAAGCAGTTGGCATAGGTTTAATCCGATGCCGAAACCCAAGGAGTGCATAGTATGGCTACCATCGCCTTGATAAAAACGATTGAAGATTTTTTTCAGTTCTTTTTCATTCACTCCCTTGCCCGTATCTGAGATAGAAATCTCCATATACTTTTGCAAAAGGCCGGAGCTTTTCGGATTACTGCCGGTTTTTACTTCTATGCAGATGACACCATTTTCAGGCGTATATTTAAAAGCATTTGAAAGCAGGTTGACCAGCACCTTATCAAAATTATTCGGATCAATCCACACCGTTGGAAGTTTTTCCGGAAATTTTGTTTCCAAACTGATTTTTTTCAGGCGTGCCTGCTCTGCAAATACAAGAAGCAGTTCATTGACAAACGACCGGATATCAACCTCCTCACAAAGAATAGGCATCTGGCCTTTATCAATCTTCCGTACATCAAGCAACTGATTAATAAGGTTTAAAATACGGCCGGTATTATACTTGATTGTTAACAGCATTTTATTAATATCCGGCTCACACTGCATTCTCTGCAATTTCTCCAGCGGACCGAGGATAAGAGTAAGCGGTGAACGTATCTCGTGTGCAATATTGATAAAAAACTGCAACTTCATTTCACTAATTTCCTCCTGTTTTTTCCGTCTGTAAACTGTATATAACAAATAGCCGGCACAGATAACCAACAAAATATAAACAATTTTGGCACCAGTACTCAGATACCAAGGCGGGATAACATGAATCCGTACGGATCTTATCGGTGAATGAAATCCATTTTCGCAAGCACGTATTTGGAGGGTATAATTCCCAGGAGCCAAATGGTGGTATTGTATCCGGTTTTCGCCAGGCTGTGTCTTATTCCAGTTTTCATTGAATTCCTCAAGCCGATATTCATAAAGGACATTTCCAGCATCACGAAAGTCCATTGTTGAGACCATGAATACGAATGTATTATCCATATAAGAAAGATTGAAACAATCAGCATGGACCAATTCTGTATCAACGACCCGTTTATTTCCCGAGCATGTCTCCATAGTCACTTTCTGATCCCGAATATACATATCGGTAATGAAAGGTGGAGTGTCCGGTTTTATTAACTGAATATCATCAGGATTAAAGCCGGTAATTCCCCTATTTCCTCCGAAATAAATTTTTCCTTTTTTACTTTGAGTATAACGTCCTTCTAAATATACCTTTTCTTGCAGTCCATTCCCTGTATAATAGTTAACAACTTGTTTTCCGTCTACAAGGATATGGCAAATTCCCTGTATGGTGCTACACCATAAATTACCATGTTTATCCTGCACTAGTCCACAGATAACATTATCTGGGAGTCCCTGTTCAGTAGTGATAACCGAATATTGATTGTTTTGGGGATTATAATGAACTAGCCCATTCTTAGTACCCATCCAAATCGTATGGTCCTTTCCTTCAATAATTGTATAGAAAGAACTGGACTTTATTTCTGGTTCAAAAGGTAAGTCTAGAAATCTTTCGTTCCGGGTATCATAACAGCTTATATTTCCAAAATGTCCGAACCAGATTCTATCTTCAGAATCGCATAAAATAGAAATGATCCAATAATTTGTAATATTATTTTCTCCTTTAATAGGATTCTTCCTTGAAAGTAGTTGATACTTTCCCGTAGGCAAATGATATTGCAAAATACCCTCTCCTAAAATAGCTGCATACAAATTTTTATGCTTATCTTCTGTAATACATCTTATGCTGAAATCCCCCTGTAATGGATATTTCAATTCCAACTTTCCTTTTTTTCGATTAAACGAATACAGTCCTTTTCCATTGATTCCCACCCAAAACACACCGTCACTATCTTCAAACATTGAAAAGACAACCCCATCCGTATAAATATGGCGGGAGATATTACCATTACAATCCAGTTGATAAATACCATTATCTTCAACAGAACACCACATAGTATCTGTTTTATCGCAATAGAGCGCATTGAGCCATCCCGGCATATCGGAAAGCATGATGGGCTGGTTCCAAAAAGAAAAAAGCAATGGTTTATGAGGCAGCATCAGAAAGCCCTGGTATAAACATCCAATCCATAAGTTCTGCTGTTTATCTTCGAAAAGGCTACTAACCTTAGCCTGATTGATATTTATAAATGAGCTTTGAATGCCATCTGCATCTGTAATTTTCTTGTCTCCACGCTTTATGCAAGTGATTCCCTGTCCATAAGTACCCAGCATAATGTCTCCATTAGCAGTGATTACAACAGAATGGAAACGGATATTCTTCTTTTTTCCGGAATAAGGAAACGGCACAAGCTTGTCGTTTTCTTGATCCCACAAGAAAACAGTTTGTGCGGTAACCATAAAAACCCTCCGGTCATAATCTTCGAGTATATTACGCACAGCCATATTATTTAGCGGATATATTTTTTCTTCCTGACCGGTGGAATCGATACGGACTATGCCTTGCCGGTCAGTTCCCAGCCAGAGTTGTCGCCGGCTGTCTTCAAAGAGGCAAGTTACAAAAGGCGGATGAAAAAGTTTACTTTCAGTTATAACAGGATGTGCCACCATTGTTTGAATGTCCACGGAAAAAATGCCCACATCAGATACATTACATAAAATTTCACCCGTATTCCGTTGAAAGATACCGGTAATTCGCCCTTTTGCCTTTATAGTATGGAGAGTGACTGTCTGGAAACTGTCTTTTTCCGGAAGGTAACGTTGCAAGCCGTTGGCTGTGCCTATCCAAAGATTATTTTCATCATCAATATATAAGGAGTGAATTTCATTATCGGCCAATGAAGTGGAATCTTGTTTTGCATGATAATAAGACACAAACTGCGAACCGTCAAATCTGCGAAGTCCGTTTCTTGTACCAATCCATAAATAATTGTTTTGATCCTGACATAATACATTTATACATTGGCTGCCTATTGTTGCTTTATCGTAAAAGATTGCATTTTGTGCAAATACTGATTGTGTAATACAAAGCAATAAAAATATCAGTTGCTTTTTTATCATAGTTTATAGATTTTTTCTCACGACAAAGTTATGTCTTTTAAAAAACAAACTGCCTTCCTACACCTAAAAAAAAGGATAAATTGCTATTTTTTTTGAATAATGTGACAAAAATGAATGAATATAGTACATAGATGTATGCATAGTTATAAAAGCTGACGAATTAGACATATCTGTTAATCCATTTTAATTTCACGTTCTCTATCTTTGTAATACAATAAAACACCAAGCAAACAGAAATTAAAGATGTAAGTATTTCTTAGTGAGAATAAAAATAACGAGTTAATTAATCAACTATAACATTTTAAACATGAGACAGACATAATTTTCACACATTCATTAGATGATTACGTGATACAGAATCTCTGCCATACGAGATTTTGTTTGTTCTTTAACAATATTGTTAATTTATTTATATTTACACCAAAATTCACCTATAAAAAGTTTAACAATATTATTTCCTCTATTTCCTTGATGAAGCATATTTTATCATGGAAATTATGTAACATTTTATAGTGACAAAAATGTTACATAATATATATTTTTATATTAACTAAGTTTTTTTAATTAACGATGAAAAACACTATTTTTTATTTTAAACAATTGATATTGTCATTTTTGCTTTGTTTTGTAGCAATATGGGCAAATGCGCAAAATCAAGTTGTAAAAGGTACAGTAAAAGATGTTTTAGGAGAAGCTGTGATTGGTGCCAACGTAACTGAAGTTGGTACTACTAATGGTACTATTACAGACATTAACGGTGATTTTTCTTTGAATGTTTCTCCCAAAGGAAAACTTCGAATTTCTTTCATTGGTTATCAAGTACAAACCGTAGATGTTGCCGGACGAAAAAGTTTGGAAATAGTATTAAAAGAAGATACTGAAACTTTGGATGAAGTGGTAGTGGTAGGTTATGGTACTGCCAAAAAACGTGATCTTACAGGAGCTATCACTCAAGTGAAAGCCGAAAATTTGATGGCTACTGCACCTACTAATATACAAGAAGCTTTACGAGGTAAGGCTGCGGGTGTTATGGTAGCTGGTGGAGGACTGAATGATACACCTATGATTCGAATTCGTGGAAACCGTTCTATTTCAGCCAGCAATGAACCTTTGTTTGTTATAGATGGTGTACCTGTAAATGGGGGCTCTGATGTATTAAATCCCTCAGATGTTGCATCCATTGAAATTTTAAAAGATGCTTCAGCTACAGCAATTTATGGAGCACGCGGTGCCAATGGTGTTATTTTGGTCACTACTAAAAAAGGTGAAGTTGGAAAAGTTAATGTTGAGTACAATGGATACCTTTCCATAGGTAAGGTGGACGAGTATCGTCGTGTACGCAATGGAGCAGAATATTTGGAATATTTACGTGAAGCAGACCGTAATTATATATATGATGGCGAAGGCGGTTATTCTATAGATCCTAGTTGCACTTATCCTTCTATGACTCCTAATTGGGAATATGATCAAAGATTGGAATATGTAGGTTCACGCGATATTTCTGGGTATGTTTTGGAGTCTGTAAAACGTGCATGGGAAGGTGGAACATATGATCCGTCAAAACTACGTACTTTTGACTGGCAAGGTGCTGGTATGCGTGATGAAACAATTTCGCAGAACCATAATATTAGTATTCGTGGTGGAAACGAAAACACCAAAGTCTTCATTTCAGGTTCCTTTATGGACAATAAGGGTATCACGCCGCGCTCTTATCGTAAGCGCTATACGCTACGTATGAATTTGGACCAAAATTTAGGCAAATATATTACCATGGGAGCTACAACCAATTTTGCTTATTGGGAATATTTCAATGGTACCGGAGTTGGAGGTAATTGGAATCCTCTTGGCACCCCGTACTATTCTCCAGGTGGTAGTGGTGATTATGGTGTAGGGGGTGATATTACTCAAGATGGTGACCCTGCATTGGGATTAGTACCTCATCCAACTGGTGAAGGAATGCTATGGAATCCTTTTTATGATTTTACGGGAACAGAAGGTAAGACTAAAAGAAACCGTATTGATGCTACTCTTTATGCCATGATTAAACTGAATAATGGTTTATCTTATCGTGTTAATTTTGGTACTGATTATTATAGTGGACAAGAACAAATGTTCTATGCTAAAGCATCAACTTCACAAGGATTTGGTAATGCTAAGGCCGAGCAAAAAGCAGTTTTTGATAGAGGTTGGACTTTGGAACATATTCTTTCATATGCCAAAACCTTTGGACAACATAGTCTGAATCTAACAGCAGTACAATCAGCCCAAAAATTTACACAGGAACCTCTTACCGCCAGTGGTGTAGGTATTCCTTTGGAATCACAGTTATATTATAATCTAGGTAGCGCTACGACACAAGGCGTTACCAGTAATTTTACCCAATGGACCTTGATGTCATGGATGGGGCGTGCAATTTATGGTTTTAAAGATAATAGATATATGGTAACGGCTTCTTTACGTTATGATGGTTCTTCTCGGTTAGCCGATGGGCATAAATGGGTAGCTTTTCCATCAGTAGCCGTTGCATGGCGTATTTCTGATGAATCATTTATTAAAGATAATATTAGTAATATTAGCAATTTAAAACTTCGTTTTGGTTATGGTAAGACTGGTAACTCTGCTGTTAATCCTTATGAAACAGTTGGAAAAATCAGTAGCAGTCGTTATACGTGGGGGAACATAGGAGCTTTAGGTTATGCACCAAGTTCGCTTTCTAATAAAGTATTAGGTTGGGAAACAACCGGACAGTATAATGTAGGTCTAGATTTTGGATTTTTCAATGGGCGTATTTCTGGTAGCATTGAGTGGTATAAACAAAATACGTATGACTTGTTGATGCCACGTGCTCTTCCAGAAGTCTCAGGCTTTGGCAGTATTACAGAAAATGTTGGAGAGACTGAAAATAAAGGTCTTGAAGTTACATTAGAAACAGTAAATTTCCAAACAAAAGATTTTGCTTGGACTACTTCACTGCAATTTGCGACCAATAAAGAAAAGATTGTAAAATTAGCTAGTGGATTAAAAGAAGATGTTGCCAATATGTGGTTTGTTGGTCATCCTGTAGATACTTTTTATGATTATGTAAATACGAAATACGTGTGGGGATATTCTAAAGAGGATATGACAGAGATGGCAAAATTCAATGCTAATGGACATTCGTATAAACCTGGTGATTTACGTTTTGTTGATTTAGATGGTAATTATAAAATTGATGCTTATGACCGAACTTTTCGTGGACAGAAAATGCCTAAATGGACAGCTGGTATGGGAAACACATTCCGTTATAAAGACTTTGACCTCTATATCTTCATGTACGGTATGTTTGGGCATACTATTTATTGTGATCCGGGAGTAGGTCACGACGGTCGTATGAATACTCGTTATGCAGATTATTGGACGCCAGAGAATACTCAAACCCAATTCAGGAAACCTTCTAAGGGGGATGCTGATCAACCTAATAGAGAGGCTTATTGGTATAATAAAGGAGATTTTGTTCGTATTTCAGACATAACTTTGGGTTATAGTCTTCCGAAAAGTATCATTAAATATGCAGGATTGGAAAGGGCACGTTTCTATGTACAGTTACAAAATCCTTTTACTATAACAGGTTATCCTAATAATGACCCGGAAGGTTCTGTTAAGGCAGGACGCACATGGGATCGTAAACAAGAAGCATATAGTGATCCAATAACGATGAGAAATTATATATTTGGTATTAATCTAACTTTTTAATCAATAAATAATAAATATGAAAACTCATTTCAAGCATATACTCATTGTAGGCCTGTTAGGATTTAGCCTAACTTCGTGTTCGGATTTCCTAGATGAGAAAGGTTATAATGCAGACTACAGTCATTATGAGACAGCGGCAGGTGTAGAGTCTCTTGTTGCATCATGTTATCAGAATGGACGTAGTATGTTCTCTACATCTAACACCCCTTCAGGTATCATTTTCCAAGAGATAGGTACGGATATGTATACTATTGGTGGTGATGGAGGTACAGATTTTGCTCTCTATACCTCTACGATGAATCCCTCGAATGAAACTTTCTCAGCTTTTTGGACCAGTTGTTATAATGGGGTAGCACGTGTCAATTTAGGATTACAATATCTTGCTTCAAATACAGAAATGAAAGAAGATATAAAAAATATTCGTGAAGGAGAATTAAAATTTTTACGTGCATATTACTATTCAGTATTAGCGATTCATTATGGCGATTGCCCACTAGTGTTAGAACCAGTAGATCAACCGACATTTAATTTTACACGTGCACCTCAAAAAGATGTTTGGAAGCAAATTATAGACGATGCTACTGATGCTTATAATTTGTTACCTTGGGCAGATGCCGAAGGTAAGGTAACCGGAGATTATGGACGTGCAAGTAAGGGTGCAGCTGGTCATCTGTTAGCAAAAGCTTATATGTTTCGTTATAGTCAGAAATGGGCAGGTAGCCAGTCCGATACTCATATGAATGAAGAACGAGGGGGCGAGAATACAGATCTTGACAAGGCGATTGAATATGCAAGTGCTGTATGCCATTTCGGTGCTGAAGCTGGAAGTGGAAGTTTACATAACTTAGCTCCAGATTATTCTGACTTATGGCGTTTTGACCCTAAGACAGGTGGTCCTACTCCTGATGACTATGCAGGTTCTGAAGTATTATTCAATATTCAATTCTCTACTGATCATTTTTATAATAATCAATTAGCTACGGATGTGAATACAGGAGGAAACTGGCTTCATATGATGTTTACTAGCCAGGCAGAAGGTATGCCTCTGAACACTGTAAACGGAAATGGCTCTGAAACAGTAAAATGGGGCATAAGCAATGGTATTGGACGAGATCTTATAACAGGACGTCCTTGGAGAAGAGCTTCACCTACTCCCTTTCTATACGAGGATAATGGATTGTATGGTCCTCAATATTATAAGAGTAATAAACATGGAAAACTAATAGATGCACGCTTATATAAATCACATATTTGGGTATATTATTGTAATTCTGAACCGAATGTTCCTTGGGAGAGTTTTTCTAATGCAGTTGGTAATTTTGATCCTATTAATATTGGAAAAATAAAAGGTGAAAATCGTTATACTATAGGGGATACTGCAATTGTATTTTCTATGGAAGACGTAAATAAGCGTTTTTCAACAGGAACAAGATCTGAAAAATTAGCTTATGCACGCGCTATAGAACCATATTGGTATATACCGATGCAATCAATTAATAGGCCAGGATTGAATGAAAGAGGGGATCGTGATGGTATTAGAAATACTTATCCTTCATTGATTAAATATTTAGATAGTCGACGCACATCGGCTAATGATCAAAGTGGTTATCGCGATTATTTCTGTTATCGTTTAGCTGAAACATATATCATATTGGCGGAGGCGTTTGCCTTGAAAGGAGATTATGCCAATTCAGCTGCTGCTTTGAATATAGTACGTGAACGTGCAGCATGGAAAGAGGGTGAAATGAAAACGCCTAATTTTTATAAATATGATGGTGGAGATCCTGCAGACATTAGCAAATCTACTATTGAGGATATGAAAGTATCGGCTGATTTTATAAGCCAAATGGATGAAGAAGAAAAACTTATATTTTTCTTAGATGAATATGGACGTGAAATGGAAGGCGAATTGCATCGTTTTGAACAATTAGTTCGTAATGGCGCAGATTTCTTTGTGAAAAGAATAAAAGAACGTAATGAACTTGCTAGAGAAAACATAAAACCTTTCCACCGTTTCCGCCCTATTCCACAAAAACATATAGATCGTTTGGAACCAGCTGATCCAAATCCACAAAACTATGGTTATTAACAGTACAGGTATAAAGATCATATCTCAGGGGTAACACTTCGACATGCCGTTCTCGTATTCTGAGAACGGCATCTTGAAGTTTTTAAATGACATATAGTAATTTACAAACGCTCCAATTATGGCCATAAAAAGGTAAAAGCAAATGACACCTATTCATAATATATATTCAAAAGCTCTTGAAGAAAAGCTCTAATATTAAAGTACCCATCAGAATGATGGATAGGATAGTCTTAAATTAGAGGTAAAGAAAAATACCATCAAGAAATATGGAATTATGCATTATAGGAGTCTTTTGCATATTTATCATAGCATAATATTTTTTAACATAATTACTATTCAAATAAACGACCTTATTAATTTTTACAGATACCTAGATTATGAAAGATGCATTGATTAACAGGCGGGAGTTTTTGAGAAACTTAGGAGTTATAGGTGCGGGCGCCTTATTGTCCATGAGTCCATGGCTTTCTGTTTTTTCAGAAGTTGTAGAGACATCGGGTGAAAAATGCCGTCTGGCGATTATAGGTACGGGGTCAAGGGGACGTTTCCTGATGAGTTTTTTGTTGCAGAATCCTAAGGTGGAGATTGTTGCATTGTGCGACATATATCAACCTTCTATGGAAAAAGCATTGAATCTGGTTCGGGAAGCCAAGGTATATACAGATTATCGGAAAGTCTTGGAAAATAAGACTGTTGATGCGGTATTGGTGGCCACTCCTCTTAATCTCCACTGTCAGATAGTGCTGGATGCTTTCGATGCGGGGAAGCATGTTTTTTGTGAGAAATCGATAGGCTTTACTATGGAGGAATGTTTTCGCATCTATAAGAAGCATATCAGTACAGGCAAAGTGTTTTTCACAGGACAACAGCGGCTGTTCGATCCACGCTATATCAAAGCAATGGAGATGATTCATGCAGGCACTTTCGGTGAGATAAATGCGATCCGTACATTCTGGTACCGGAATGGAGATTGGCGAAGAGAAGTACCTTCATCAGATCTGGAGCGTCTGATCAATTGGCGTTTATATCGTGAATATTCTAAAGGACTGATGACAGAACTGGCCTGTCATCAGCTGCAGATCGGGAGCTGGGCGTTGCAAGAGTTACCGGTTAAGGTAATGGGACATGGGGCAATAACTTATTGGAAGGACGGCCGGGAAGTATATGATAATGTAAGTTGCATATATGTGTTTGAGAATGGAAAAAAAATGACATTCGACTCTGTTATCTCTAATAAGTTTTATGGTTTGGAGGAACAAATCATGGGCAGCCTGGGAACAATAGAGCTTGAAAAGGGTAAATACTATTTCGAGAATGTCCCACCTGCACCCGGTTTTTTGCAGATGATCAATGAATGGGAAAATAAGGTGTTTGATTCCCTGTCTTTTGCCGGAACTAGCTGGGCTCCCGAAACAGCAAATGGGAACAATGGGGAATTCATCTTAGGTGAAAGGCCTAAGTCGGATGGTACATCCTTGCTGCTGGAAGCTTTTGTAGAGGCAGTTATTACCCGAAAACAACCCAAGCGTATAGCCGAAGAAGGCTACTATGCAAGTATGCTCTGTTTACTGGGTGACCGGGCCTTGCAAGAACAACGCACCCTTAGCTTTCCTGATGAATATAAAATAGATTACTTAAATCATCAT
This sequence comes from Bacteroides eggerthii, assembly GCF_025146565.1. Lineage (NCBI taxonomy): Bacteria > Pseudomonadati > Bacteroidota > Bacteroidia > Bacteroidales > Bacteroidaceae > Bacteroides > Bacteroides eggerthii. The sequence goes on from NZ_CP102258.1 coordinate 4,184,273, forward strand.
TCTAAAGCAGATAAACAAATATGAAAGACACACTCATCACTGCACACCGGAAAAAGGTGGAACTGCTGACTTGGTTGGTATGTTTCGTTATGGCCAACTTATTGAATCTGTATGCAATTATTGCTTATAAGACTTCTTTTCTGGAGGTGCTAACATCCTTTTTTTACGTCATTATGTTTTCGTGCGTGCTTTATGTAATATGGAGTGTATTACGTCTCGTCATTTACGGAGTGCGAACCTTTCTTGTATTCCTCAAAAATAGAACATACAATAAATAACTTAATAAATACTGGAAAAATATGACAACACGAAGAGACTTTCTAAAAACAATGACAATGGCTTCTGCAGGACTGGCACTGGGAACGGGAGATCTGTTGGGAGCTCCTATTTCTGTATCGCAAAGAAAAGCTGCAGCAGATAAGGTGAAGATCGCTTATGTGGGTATTGGAAATCGCGGTGAGCAAATTATTGGTGACTTTGCCCGTACGGGTATGGTAGAAGTAGTAGCTTTATGTGATGTTGATATGGGTGCCCCCCATACTCAAAAAGTGATGAACATGTATCCGAAGGCGAAGCGTTTCCGCGATTTTCGTCAGATGTTTGATAAGGCTGGCAATGACTTTGACGCTGTGGCTATAGCCACCCCCGACCACTCCCACTTTCCTATCACCATGCTGGCTTTGGCATCCGGTAAGCATGTCTATGTGGAAAAGCCTCTGGCGCGTACATTCTATGAGGCGGAACTGCTTATGCAGGCTGCATTGAAACGTCCTAATCTGGTAACTCAGGTAGGAAATCAAGGGCATTCGGAAGCCAATTATTTCCAGTTTAAGGCTTGGATGGATGCGGGTATAATCAAAGATGTGACTGCTGTGACTGCACACATGAATAACCCGCGCCGTTGGCATGGCTGGGATTCCGGTATTTATAAACTTCCATCAGGGCAGCAGCTACCCAATGATATGGACTGGGACACATGGTTGGGAGTTGTCCCATACCACGAATATAATAAGGATTATCATTTGGGACAGTGGCGTTGCTGGTATGATTTTGGCATGGGATGCTTAGGTGACTGGGGAGCGCATATTCTAGATACGGTTCATGAGTTCTTAGAGCTGGGCCTGCCATATGAAGTATCAATGCAATATGCTAACGGGCATAACGACTATTTTTTCCCTTACTCTTCTACCATTCTCTTCCGTTTTCCACAGCGTAAAGGAATGCCGCCGGTAGATATCACCTGGTATGATGGTTTGGATAATTTACCTCCCATTCCGGAAGGCTATGGGGTGTCAGGCCTTGATCCCAATATTCCCAAAACAAATCAGGGAGACACACCGGCTGCCAAATTAAACCCGGGAAAGATTATTTATACAAAAGACCTGGTTTTTAAAGGAGGAAGCCATGGCAGTACTCTTTCTATTATACCGGAAGAAAAAGCAAAAGAAATGGCAGGCATACTTCCTGAAATACCAAAAAGTCCATCAAATCATTTCGAAAACTTTTTATTGGCTTGCATGGGACAGGAAAAAACTCGTTCTCCATTTGAAATTAACGGAGTGCTGAGCCAGGTCTTCTCATTGGGAGTAATAGCACAGCGTTTGAACACCAGACTGTTCTTTGATTCACGTATGAAACAGATTACAAATAATGAATTTGCCAATGCGATGCTGATTGGAACACCTCCTCGTAAGGGTTGGGATGAATTTTATAAATTATAATGTTACTTATTTAATAAATATACTGGTATGAAAAGAGTTTACTTATTGCTTTTGTGCTTGTTTTCTGTTTTGGTTATACAGGCTCAAAACTGGGAATATATTTTTAATGGCAAGAACCTGAAAGGTTGGAAAAAACTGAATGGGAAAGCTGAATATAAAGTTATGGATGGTACGATTGTGGGGATCTCAAAGCTGGGCACGCCTAACACTTTCTTGGCTACTCAGGAGCAGTATGGTGATTTTATCTTGGAATTTGATTTTAAGATTGATGAAGGGTTGAACTCCGGTGTACAATTGCGTAGTGAAAGCAAGAAGGATTATCAAAAAGGCCGAGTGCATGGCTATCAATTTGAGATTGATCCTTCCGAACGCGCCTGGTCGGGAGGTATTTACGATGAGGCCCGTCGTAATTGGCTTTATCCGCTGACTTGGAATCCGCAGGCCAAAACAGCCTTTAAAAGTAAGGAATGGAACAAAGCACGTGTTGAAGCGTTTGGCAACTCCATTGCCACGTGGATAAACGGAGTTCCATGTGCCAATATTTGGGATGACATGACTCTTTCAGGCTTCATAGCCTTGCAGGTACATGCTATTGCCAGTGCAGCTGATGAAGGGAAAACTGTCCGTTGGAAGAATATACGTATTTGTACTACCAATGTAGAACGCTATTTGACTCCAGTCAAAGCACCGGAGATTAATGTGATTTCTAACACTCTTTCTCCAGATGAAGTAAAAAATGGTTGGACACTTCTTTGGGATGGTAAAACCTCGGAAGGTTGGCGGGGTGCAAGAATTGATGCCTTCCCTAAGAAAGGTTGGGTCATGGAAAATGGTATTCTGAAAGTCCTAAAAAGTGGCGGTGCGGAATCAGCAAATGGTGGTGATATAGTGACAGAGCAAGAATATAAGAACTTTATTCTTAAAGTAGATTTTAAGATCACTGAAGGAGCTAACAGCGGTATAAAGTATTTTGTTAATCCGGGCATGAATAGGGGAGCCGGATCGGCTATCGGATGCGAATTTCAGATATTGGACGATGACAAACACCCTGATGCAAAATTGGGAGTGAAAGGAAATCGACAATTAGGTTCACTTTATGATCTGATTCCAGCTCCGGCAAATAAGCCTTTCAATAAGAAAGATTTTAATACAGCTATGATTATTGTGAGAGATAATCATGTGGAGCATTGGCTGAATGGAGTGAAGCTAATAGAATATACCCGTCAGAATGAAATGTGGAATGCTTTGGTAGCATACAGTAAGTATAAAAACTGGGAGAATTTTGGTAATTCGGAATATGGGAATATTTTGCTGCAAGACCATGGAGATGAAGTATGGTTTAAAAATATTAAAATTAAAGTGTTGTAGTTAATTTTATATACATAGAAAAAGGTAAGTTATTAATTTGGGTAACTTACCTTTTCACTATTTATATAGAATAAGAATGTCTGACTGTTTCAAGTAATAACTCTTTAGAACAAAAGCGCATTACTAACCCTTATTTTGGTAAATTAGTTGAAAGGAAGTGATCTATCGCGGCAGTTACGGATAGTGAACTACGGCTCGTTCATCATAAGCTATTCCAACCTAATTATCAACACATTACAACTACTCTAACTAGCCAGCAAATACAGAAACAGAAGCTAAAAATCCTTTTACTACCCGTATTAAAAAATAATACAGATATAAAAAATCCCTAATAATCTACTGATTATCAAGGATTTTTTGTGACCCCGGTGCGATTCAAACGCACGACCTTCAGAACCGGAATCTGACGCTCTATTCACTAAGCTACGGAGCCTTAATTCGAGTGCAAAAGTAGAAAAAATCTCGGCATATTCCTAATGTTCATCACTTTTTCTATCTAGCAACATTCACTTTCTATATTATTATTTTGAGAGCACTACACGAGCACATATATACATTTTGTTATTTTTTCGTTCAAAATAGCATCAATCATCAATATTATTTCTATCTTTGCCGAACAAATTAACAAATGACATATAAATAAAACCTATGAGTTACCTGATAAAACCCGAAGGATATAAACCTTTATTAGACTTAAAACAAACTGAATTAGGCATCAAACAGATTAAGGAGTTCTTCCAGTTGAACCTTTCATCCGAACTTCGTCTGCGTCGCGTCACCGCCCCTCTCTTTGTACTGAAAGGCATGGGTATCAACGACGATCTGAACGGAGTAGAGCGTGCCGTTTCCTTTCCTATCAAAGACTTAGGCGATGCACAAGCCGAAGTAGTGCATTCACTTGCCAAATGGAAACGCCTGACGCTTGCCGAATACCATATAGAATCAGGATACGGAATCTATACCGACATGAATGCCATCCGCGCAGACGAAGAATTAGGCAATTTGCACTCTCTATATGTAGATCAATGGGACTGGGAACGTGTAATTACCGACCAAGACCGTAACGTTGATTTCCTAAAAGAGATTGTCACCCGCATTTATGCTGCAATGGTCCGTACAGAATACATGGTATACGAAATGTACCCACAAATCAAGCCCTGTCTGCCACAGAAATTACATTTCATCCATGCGGAAGAACTCCGCCAGATGTACCCCAACTTAGAGCCGAAATGTCGTGAGCACGCCATTGCCAAGAAGTTTGGTGCTGTATTTATCATCGGCATCGGCTGCAAACTGGGCGACGGCAAAAAGCACGACGGGCGTGCTCCGGATTACGATGATTACACAACCTCTGGACTGAACGGACTCCCCGGACTAAACGGCGATCTACTGTTATGGGACGATGTCCTGCAACGCAGCGTTGAATTATCATCAATGGGTATTCGCGTAGACAAGGAAGTACTTCTACGCCAGCTCAAACAGGAAGGTGAAGAGAAGCGTATGGGGCTTTATTTCCACAAGCGCTTAATGGAAGACGCACTGCCACTTTCCATCGGTGGAGGCATAGGACAGTCCCGGTTATGTATGTTCTACTTACGTAAAGCACACATCGGAGAAATACAAGCCAGCATCTGGCCCGAAGACATGCGCCGGGAATGTAAGGCACACAACATACATCTCATTTAAATATTTCACCACAGAGTATACAAAGTACCGCAGAGTTTTTTAATACACTTGACAAAACTCTGCGGTACTTTGTATACTCTGTGGTGAAATATTTGTATCTTAGCACCCTAAATCACCAACACTTCCAATTATGAATGTTCAAATAGAAGATAGCTGGAAAACACATTTGCAGCCTGAATTTGATAAGGATTACTTTTATAAGTTAACGAATTTTGTCCGCGAAGAATACGGCAAGAATACTATATACCCACCGGGTAAATTAATATTCAACGCATTCAATCTATGTCCTTTCGATAAGGTAAAAGTAGTGATTATAGGCCAGGACCCGTATCATGGCCCCGGACAGGCGCATGGACTTTGTTTTTCCGTAAATGACGGTGTTCCTTTCCCTCCCTCTTTAGTAAATATCTTTAAAGAAATCAAAGCTGATACCGGAGCAGACGCGCCACCTACCGGTAATCTGACACGTTGGGCGGAACAAGGTGTGCTATTGCTCAATGCCACCCTCACTGTACGCGCCCATCAAGCCGGTTCTCACCAAAATCATGGTTGGGAAACATTCACAGATGCCGCCATCCGTATCCTTGCCGAAGAGCGGGAGCACTTGGTATTCATTCTATGGGGAGCTTATGCACAACGGAAAGGCGCGTTTATCGACCGCAACAAGCATCTGGTATTGACATCAGCACATCCTTCTCCGCTTTCCGCTTACAACGGTTTTTTCGGCAACAAACATTTCAGTAAGGCCAATGACTATTTGAGGGCACATGGCGAAGAAGAGATCAAATGGTAAAATAATAAATCAGTACCACTGAATATTACTCTGGGTCTGGCTTCTTTGTTCCCATTTTAAGTCTTGCAAAATACTTGCATTGGCACGAATGGTAAAATTGTAGTATTTCCACTGCCCAAAAGGAGAAAGGCTGGCCGACATGCTGAAACAGTGAAGATCGCGCGTTATATTAAAGGTGGTCTGCACAATCTTCTTAGCTTCAAAATCATAACCGGAATTAAAACTTACCGCCCATTTATTAGACAGTTTTATATTACCGGAAGCACTCAAGTTGTGAGTATAACGATAGGGATAGCGCATTTTCTTACGGTTGATAGGCTTACTACGATCTTCAGAGATATTAAAGCTGTAATTGAAGTTCAGAGACCATGGCATCTTGAATACTTGATACCCGTCGGCATCAACGGCCGCCTTTTCCACTTTCTTTTTAGGAATACCGTTTCCATCAGTATCAGTTTCCGCACCCTCCTCATCCGAAGCAGCTTCCTCTTCTTTCTTCTTATCGGAGTCTCTAGTACCGCTTAACTTCTCTTTCCATTTTTTCCACGTATCATTATTAAACGTATAACTGAAAGAAGAGCCATAACCTTGGAATATACCGAAACGCCCGTAAGACCATTCCGTACGGTCATTATCAACAACGTTACCATTCTCATCGAATTTATAACCGTATGTCTTGAACGAAGAACTCATGCTGAATGTATAGTTCTTACTCAGTTTCAGACGAAGATTCAATCCAAGATCACTCCAGGGGCGCGTTGCAGCAGCCATATTATAACTGATATTGGCCCCCAGTTCATCAATCAGACTAACCTTCTTTACCGTATCCTTCTTACTGCTATAATATTTCATCTCCAGATTATTGGAGATGCTGAAGGTTATGTTTCCTTGCTTACCTCTTCCCGGAACATCAAATGCTTGTCCCGAATACGGAGAATAAATGACCGTATCGCGTCTGCCGTCCGCATAATTCTTAATGTAAGAATCATAATAGCCGTAACGTGAAGAACCAAAATCCGGAGCGGCGCTTATGCTTACCGATGGAGTTATGACATGACGGATCTGTATCTTCTTTTTAGGAAAGAAAATCGGATTATACATACCGTATATCTTCGTATTGATACCCAGACTAGCATTATAATTATACACACGATGAAAACCGTAAATCGTATCAGTAGCCACTTCCCTACCGTTCGTACCATAGTTCGGGTCCCAGTCTTTCATCACCTTACGCGTGTACCAACGTTCTGTATAGCTGACGGAGGGAGTTACATTAAAATACTTGAACAAAGTAAAGGTAGCGCTGACCGGTATTTCATGCTTCATACCATTCTTCCAGTCCTTTATCAGGTTGGATTTAAACAGCAGATTATCTTTTGTCTGGATGCTATTAGTCAAACGGCCCGTATACCGTACTGAAATCTTCTCATACCATCTCTCCTCGCCTGCCGCTTTTTTACGCTTGAAGGGATAGATCGTAGATAAAGAAATATTCAAATCAGGCAAAGTAACATTAACCGAAGAGTCCCTCATAGTCTGAGCGATATTAGTAGTTGCCGCTACCGTCAGCTTTCTATCAAAAAAATAACGGGAATAACTGATACTTGAAGTTTTCGTATTCTGCGACATAGCATTCGAGTTGTACATGTTTCCAATATTAGTACGCTCGTAACTGCTGGTCGCAAAATTCACACTGGCAGAAAATGTTTGATTCGGATTGGCCTTCGCATCCTGCCTGTGAGACCAGACAATCTTGAAATCTTTGGCGACAGAGTAGTCCGGCAGCCCCTTATCACCGGTCTTGGTCACCTGATAACTCGCCTGGAACAAACCGGAGTATTTATACCGTTTAATATAATTGGATTCAGCATTCAATGCCCATGAGCCTTTCGTAAAAATGTCGGCCCTCAACTTTAAGTCCATCTTATCACTGATAGCAAAATAATATCCGCCGTCCGTCAGACCGAAACCACGACTGGAGTCATCCATGTATGTAGGCATAAGGAAACCGGATGAATAACTGCTCGAAAACGGGAAAAAGAAGAACGGCACAGCAAGCGGCAAAGGAACATCCTCCACCACCAGATAGGCAGGTCCCGTTACAACATTCTTTTTAGGACGTACTTTCGCATAAGTCATCTGCATATAGAAGTGAGGGTGCTCATGGTGGTCGCAGGTTGTGTACCGCCCGCTTTTCATATACAGTTCGTCATTAGCCCCCTTCTTTGCATTGTTTCCGGTAACATATCCTTCTCCTTGCTGACTGACCACATTACTGATCACCCCCTTTTTGCTCTTGAAGTTATAACGGATCGTATTGGTCTCATACGGAGTTTCGCCATCTTTGAAAACCGGAGTTCCCGTCTTCACGCCTAAAGAATCTTCCACTCCATGAGCATATACAGTACTGCTGTCCATATTCATGGTGATAACATCAGCAGCCAGCTCTATCTGTTGATAATTTACTTTTCCCTGTCCGTACAAATGCGCATACCCGCCTTGGGCAAACACGATAGAGTCATTTGCCTCATAGGTGACCGGTGCGTCCAAAGGCTGTTTCTTCTTCTCGGTAACAGCCAATGTATCTACTTGCAAAGAATCTCTCCGCAAAGAGTCCGTTTGCAGTCTTTCGGGCGGCACAACACCTCTCCGACGACGTTGCGAAGCAGCCTCACCGGAAAGAAGGAGTAAGACAAATAGTAGTATGAATGATATGAATGTATTTGCTTTCAATGGCGTCATTAACTAATAGTTTACGCTTGAAAGGGCAAAAGTACGTAATTTATACGGATAATCTCCCTTTTTAAAGAAATTTAGATTGCTACAAAAACAGTTCACACCAATGATCAAAGCGTTGTAAACCGGCTTCGCCATAGCGTTGTAAACTTTTTCGTGCTTTCTCTACGCTTTTTTCCTGCTCCAAATGCGTCTTAGAGTAAAACTTATCGGCAAAGCAAATTACTTGTTCCTCCATGCTCACCGGAAGCATATCCCGGTGGGGAACGGGCAGGTCCTGCTTAACGATATCTTCCAACGAAAGACCGGCTCCGGTATGCCTCTCACAAACCAGTGCATGACGAGAATAGCCTTCCGAGCGCACCAAATCCGCTCCTAAATAGCCATGGCAAATATAAGGTTTATCTCCAAAGCAATAAATTCCCTCAGCATTCGTCAGGAATATACCTATATCATGCAACATAGCTGCTTCATACAGAAAGTCTCTGTCCAAAGATAATTCAGGATGATTATCGGCAATCCACAAAGCTTTGTCGGCCACAGAACGGCTATGAGTCAGCAAAATATGCTTCAGCTCGTTCTCTTCCGGATAATATTTATCAATCAATTTTATAGAAGGCATCTTATTTTCTGCTGAATTTATAAACTATCACCTTTTTACGCATATCGCAGCTACGCAGTGGAGTACGATAAACCTCATCAAGCCGGTATGCATTCTGGTTATTCTGCAAGAACTTCTCCTGCAGTTCGTCTATCACCAATACATACCCTTCTGCAGGGTGCAACATGTCAAAGATACGCACACGATCACCCAAATAATAGTTTATGCTATAAAACTTCACCCAGTCTCCATATGAATATACCGGTTCTTCCGGCTCAAGATCATTCAGGCGGACCGCCAGATGCTTATCCGACTTCACAGCCAAAACGGTGGGCTGATAAACTCCATCCAATGCCACAAAAATACATAACATACATCCCGCCACACCATATAACAACGGTCGTGCATCCGCACACTTCAAGAGTGTATAGAGCAGGCAGGCGGCAGACATCAACGGCAAGAAAACAATCAGCCATTTCGAAAACGAAAGCGGCACCGTCTGCAAAGCATTCATAAATGCAATGTTTTCGGCAGCATGTCGGCCTGTTCCCCAAATGCTTTCAGGAACCAAGCCTAAACGTACAGTGAAGAAAGTAACGGTGAGCAACACAGCCAATGCAGCAAAAATCCATGCAGAAATTTTAAATACTTTTGCACCACGCTGCACCAACGCCAATAAGTATTCGGCAAGCAGCACCCCCATGAACGGGTAGATAGGCAACAAATACACGCTACGCTTGCTCTTAGGGATACAATAAAAGATGAAGATAGTCAGAATCACCACCCATATAAAAAGCTGCAACGGTGATTGAGAGCGGAATTTATCCCACACTTTTTTTAAGCGTTCACCAACCGAATCTCCCTCCGGCAGCACATGCATTTCTTTCCATTTCAGTCCAAACAAGGAAACAAGCAGCACCAAAGTCCAAGGAATCCACCCCCAAATCAGAGTGAGAAAGTTGTACCATAAAGGATTTTCGTGTGACTCATATGACATTTTCCGGAAAAAGCGACCGGTATTCTCTTCCAACATCAAATTGACAAACGGCTCCCCTCCCTGCTGATAAGCAGCCCAGAACCAAATACCCAAAGGTATAAGAGATAATAATCCGATGCCCAATAATGAAAAGAAAGCCTTTCCGAACGAACGTCCGCGCAATAGCTGATAGATACCGATACACAGACAAGGGAAAATAGATCCAACCGGCCCTTTTGTCAATGTAGCGCACGCCATCAGCAAAACAGCCAGCCAAGGACCCCCCTTGCAATTCTTTTCATCCCAGCGGAAAAGCAGACACAACGAGATTACGATAAGGGAAACTTGCAACATATCCAGCCGGCAAGCCACTGCTGCACGATGTACCTCAAAAGAAGATAGAAGCAAAATAGAAGTCAGGAATGCCGTCTTCACATTTTTCCGTTTGGCAACGAAGCTGAAGAATACCAATTGCATGGCAAGAAAAGCAAGCGCCGACGGCATACGTGCCGAAAACTCCGATACTCCTCCTAAAATTGACGATATAACAGCTATTGTCCAATAAAGGAAAGGCGGTTTATAGGCTATTTCTACTCCGTAATTCATCGGAAGTATCCAGTTGCCACTCTCCAACATGGTGTACGCCACTATCGCTTCACGCGGCTCCCCTTTTGAATAGAATATGGTTTCTCCTAAAAAAGGGACCAACACGAGTACACTCAACAGTGCAATGAACCAGAACGCTATCTTTTTATCTGACATATATTTCCGTTTTTATATTTTCACGCTGCAAAAATACGAATTATTCTATAACAATACCTAACTTTGCCGACTCAATGATAGCGTAAAACCAAAATGAAGCAATTAAGAAGACTCCCTGAATTTATACGTTTTGTCCTGGTAGGCGTTTTTGCAACCGCCTTGCACTATGGAATCTATTTTTTGCTGCAGAAGTTCATCAATGTCAATATAGCCTACACCCTTGGCTATGCCTTCAGCTTCATCGCCAATTTCTATCTTACCGCCTACTTTACGTTCGGTAAAAAACCGTCATGGGGAAAAGCGTTCGGTTTCGGCGGGGCTCATTTGTTCAACTACCTTTTGCACATTGGATTACTGAATACATTTCTTTGGCTTGGCCTTTCCAAGACCACTGCCCCTGCTCCGGTGTTCGCCATAGCCATTCCGGTAAACTTTTTATTAGTACGCTTTGTTTTTAAGCACAAAGGCTGATATTTTTCAATTGATCATGTTTTTAAAGCAATTTTGTTCAATACTTCTTTAAAAATAATATATTTGCGAAGCATTTATTATACATACACATTTGTGAAATGAAAAAAGTAACCTTACTGATTCCCGTCTACAACGAGGAGGCCATGCTTCCCACTCTATATCAACGCCTGATAGAACTTATCAATCGCAACAGTGCCTATGAATGGGAAATTTTATTTATAAACGACGGTAGCAGCGACAGAACGCTCGAAGTGATCCGCCGGCTCAGGCAAACGGACAGCAGGGTGAACTTTGTAAACCTCTCACGTAACTTCGGCAAGGAAATCGCTATGCTGGCAGGCTTCGACTATGCCACCGGAGACTGTTGCGTGGTAATGGATGCCGACTTGCAGGATCCTCCCGAATTGGTAGATCAGATGTTGCAATACTGGGAAGAAGGTTACGACGACATTTACGCCAAGCGTCGCAATCGCGGCGAAGAAAGTTGGATGCGCCGTCGGTTATCGCTTGCTTTTTATAAGCTCCTTCAAAACATGAGCCGGATAGACATCTTGCCGAATGTAGGCGACTTTCGCCTGCTTGACCGTCGTTGCATACTGACATTAAGACAGTTACGCGAGCAAGAGCGATATACAAAAGGGCTGTTCTGCTGGATAGGCTACCAAAAGAAAAGCATAGAGTTCGACCGCGGTGACCGCCTTGCCGGGCACTCCTCCTGGAATTTCTTCCAATTGCTCAATCTAGCGATTGAAGGAATTACCTCTTCCTCCACCGCCCCCTTGCGTATTGCCACCGTATGTGGTATCATTTGTTCCATTTCCAGCTTCATTTACGCCATCTATTTCCTGATAAAGACCGTCATATACGGCGACCAAGCAGCCGGTTTCCCCACTTTGATAGTGGTTATCTTGTTTCTGGGCGGCATCCAACTCTTTTCATTGGGAGTCATCGGGGAGTATATAGGACGCATCTTCAAAGAAACCAAAGGACGCCCTGCTTATATCGCATCAGACTACAATGAAAAAAAACTGGGATATGATGAATAACAACTAACTCTTTACGAAAGAAATCAAGATTCCCTTTTTCTTTTCTTCCACAACTGATAACTATTGATTATATTTTGCCACATATTATATATTATTCGGTGTATAAATTTGATTATCAACAAATAAGCCCACCAATTACTAATAGTGGGTAACAAAATAGTAACAAAAAAAACGAAGAAATTCGCTTAGTGGTGGGCTTCATGGACAAAGGTAACAAAGACAGCCAACCACAAAAACAAAACTGGCGAAAAGAGAAACAATCTTTTTCTTTTCGCCGGCACTTATCTTGCTGTCGATGCAAATGAGTTTAGTCCGTTTTGGATATATAAACAAAGAGATAAACTTAAACTCGATTTCCAGCTAACCGAAAAAAAACTTAATTTATTTTGCCATGTAAAATATAGTTCGTAGTTTTGCGAACAACAAACAAGAAAGGAGATATAAAAGTGAAAACTAAGCAGTACACAGAGGAACAGGAACAGATGGCTCGTTTTGCTAAAGCTATGGGTCACCCGGCGCGGATGGCAATTCTTAGTTTCTTAGCTAAACAAGAAAGTTGTTTCTTCGGAGATATTCACGAAGTACTACCCATTGCTAAAGCAACCGTTTCGCAGCATTTAAAAGAACTGAAAGATGCAGGGTTAATTCAGGGGGAAATAGAAACACCGAAAGTTCGGTATTGTATCAACCGAGAGAATTGGGAACTTGCCCGTAAATTATTTGCTGCATTTTTGGGCGATTGTAAATGTACAGGTACATCGTGCTATGGATAACAGCACCTTTTTTTGAGAAACATGTTCGTAGTTCTACGAATTACGATTAGCATATTAACTTTATAATTGAATAGAAAATGGAAATCAAAGTATTAGGAACTGGGTGTTCAAGCTGTAAAGCATTGTACGAAACCACAAAACAAGCTATTTCAGAACTGGGCTGCGATGCAACTCTAATTAAGGAAGAAGATTTATTAAAAATCATGGAGTATAATATTTTAAGTCTCCCGGCTTTGGTTATTGATGGCAAAGTCATATCTGCTGGAAAAAGATTATCCTTATCAGAAGTGAAAGAATTGATAACTAAATAAATTATTTACTATGAAGAAGTTATTTTATCTACTGATTGCAACAATCGTTTTAATTTCCTGTGGTAATGGTTCAAAGAATAAAACAGAAACCAGTATAGCAAAAGAAAATCAAACTAACCGTGTTGAAGTTCTATATTTTCACGGTGCGCAACGTTGCATAACCTGCCGGGCAATAGAAGCCAATACGGTAGCTCTTTTAGATAGCCTTTATTCCAAAGAACAGGCGGACGGTAAAATCATCTTTAAGGTGATAGATATATCCAAAAAGGAAAATGAACAAATTGCAGATAAATACGAAGTTACATGGTCGTCTTTGTTTGTGAATGGCTGGAAAGACAGTAAAGAGAATGTAAATAACATGACGGAGTTTAGTTTCTCCAATGCAAGAAATGAACCGGATAAATTTAAAGAGGGAATAAAAAACAAGATTGACGAATTACTAAAAACATTGTAAGATGGACTTTCTTCAATCACTATTAGACAATAGTTCTATTCCTGCTATTACAGCCTTTATCTTAGGGATTTTAACGGCAGTTAGCCCCTGCCCTTTGGCTACCAATATAACAGCAATAGGCTTTATCAGTAAGGATATAGAAAACCATCACCGTATATTCATAAACGGATTGCTTTATACATTCGGCAGAATAGTAACTTATACAGCACTTGGATTTATTCTTATTCCTATTCTTCGTGAAGGGGCAAGTATGTTTATGGTTCAAAAGGCAGTCAGTAAATACGGTGAAATGTTAATCGCTCCGATTTTAATTATTATCGGAATATTCATGCTTGATATTATAAAACTGAATATACCGAAAATCAATATCGGCGGAGAGAGTTTAAAGAAAAAAACTAAAGGTAGTTGGGGAGCTTTGCTATTAGGAATTTTATTTGCACTCGCCTTTTGTCCTACAAGTGGAGTTTTCTATTTCGGTATGCTTATGCCTTTGTCAGCAGCAGAAACAGGCGGGTATCTTTTACCTGTAATTTATGCTATTGCTACGGGGCTACCTGTAATCCTCGTTGCTTGGATATTGGCGTATAGTGTTGCCGGATTAGGCAAGTTTTATAACAGAGTACAAATCTTTGAAAAATGGTTTCGCAAAATTGTTGCTATCCTCTTTATTGCGATAGGAATTTATTATGCGGTCATTCTTTATCTATAAACAATGTATTAATTAAAATAAAAGACAGTATGAAAACGATAGAAATTTTTGACCCGGCAATGTGTTGCCCTACGGGTTTGTGTGGAACAAATATTAATCCTGAATTAATGAGGATAGCCGTTGTTATCGAAACATTGAAAAGACAGGGTGTTGTTGTTACCCGTCATAATTTGCGGGACGAACCGCAAGTTTATGTAAGTAACAAGACTGTAAACCAATATCTTCAAAAGAATGGTGCAGAAGCACTGCCTATTACTTTGGTGGATGGTGAAATTGCAGTCTCTAAAGATTATCCCACAACCAAACAAATGAGTGAATGGACGGGGATTAATTTAGACTTGATTCCCATTAAATAATCGTTGAACAAATTAATATACAGAATAATGAAAGCATTTAATTTATCCGATATAGAACTAACTAAATACTTATTTTTCACCGGAAAAGGTGGAGTAGGAAAAACATCTATCGCTTGCGCTACGGCAGTGGGATTAGCTGATAAAGGGGAGAAAATTCTTCTTATCAGTACAGACCCGGCTTCTAATCTGCAAGATGTTTTCAATCAGACCTTAAACGGACATGGTACAGCTATTTCAGAAGTACCGGAGCTGACGGTCGTAAACCTTGACCCTGAACAAGCAGCAGCAGAGTACAGGGAAAGTGTGATTGCACCTTTCAGGGGGCAATTACCTGAAAGCGTTATTCAGAATATGGAAGAACAACTTTCAGGCTCTTGTACGGTAGAAATCGCTGCCTTTAATGAGTTTTCAGACTTTATCACCGATGCTGATAAAGCAAAGGAATACGACCACATTATTTTCGATACAGCACCTACCGGACACACATTGCGAATGTTGCAACTTCCATCGGCATGGAGTACATTTATTAGCGAAAGTACACATGGCGCATCTTGTTTAGGACAATTATCAGGCTTGGAAGAACGAAAGGGTATCTACAAACAAGCGGTTGAAACATTGTCCGATACAAACGCAACACGGTTAGTGTTAGTTAGTCGTCCTGAAATAGCCCCATTGAAAGAAGCTGCCCGTTCTTCGCATGAATTACAATTGTTGGGAATTAAAAATCAGCTATTGGTGATAAATGGCATTTTGCAACAATTAGATGAAGCGGACAATGTATCACAACAGCTGCATGACAGGCAGCAAAAGGCGTTACAAAGTATGCCTGTTGCAATATCTGAATATCCCATGTATAGCGTTCCTTTACGTTCTTACAACTTATCGAATGTTGCTAATATCCGCCGTATGCTGTATAGTGACAGCCTTACGGATAATTCCTGTTATCAGCCCATCACCGATGCTAAAAGTATAGACGAATTGGTAAATGACCTCTATACCTCCGGCAAGCGTGTAGTGTTTACAATGGGAAAAGGTGGTGTAGGGAAAACAACTTTAGCTACTGAAATAGCCCTAAGATTAACAAAGCTCGGCGCAAAAGTTCATCTTACCACCACTGACCCGGCAAATCACCTGAACTATGATTTTGCCATCAAATCAGGTATTACAGTAAGCCATATAGACGAAGCGGAAGTATTAGAAAAATACAAGAACGAAGTTCGTAGCAAAGCAGCCGAAACTATGACTGCCGAAGATATGGAATATATAGAGGAAGATTTACGTTCACCATGTACGCAAGAAATCGCCGTATTCAAGGCTTTTGCCGAAATTGTGGATAAAGCGGAAAATGAAATTGTAGTGATTGATACTGCACCAACCGGACACACTTTGTTGCTTTTGGATGCAACCCAAAGCTATCACAAAGAAGTGGAACGTACACAAGGAGAAGTAACCGGGGCAGTAGCCAATTTATTACCTCGTTTGCGCAATCCAAAGGAAACGGAAGTGGTAATTGTCACTTTACCCGAAGCCACACCTGTATTTGAAGCGGAACGCCTACAAAAGGATTTGCAGCGTGCCGGGATTAACAACAAATGGTGGGTGGTAAATGCCTGTTTGTCATTGACAAATACGAAAAATTCATTTTTGCAAGCAAAAGCGCAAAGTGAATTGACTTGGATTAATAAAGTAGAAGAATTGTCAAAGGGCAATACTGCCCTGATTGAATGGAAAAATTTATAAGAATATGAAGATTTTAATCCTTTGCACTGGTAACAGTTGCCGTAGCCAAATGGCACACGGTTTCTTACAGTCATTCGATAAAAACATGGATGTCTTTTCAGCAGGAACAAAACCTGCTGAAAAGGTTAATCCGATGGCGGTAAAAGTTATGTCTGAAACAGGAATAGACCTTACCAACCATACCCCTAAAAACGTAAGCCTGTATTTAGGGCACGAATGGGACTATGTGATAACGGTATGTGGTGGCGCAAATGAAAGCTGCCCTATGTTTACAGGCAAGGTAAAAAACAGATTACACATTGGATTTGATGACCCATCAGAAGCGACCGGGACACCGGAGTTTATAAATAGTGAATTTCTTCGGGTACGGGATGAAATAAGAATGCGTTTCTATGATTTTTACCTGCAAGAATTAAAACCGCAATTAAAATAAAAGGCAGTCATTATGGAAAAGAAACAAGGAATTGGATTTTTTGAAAGATACCTGACTATTTGGGTAGCCTTGTGTATCGTTATCGGGATAGCCATCGGACAATATCTTCCGGCAATACCGCAAACATTAAGCAAATTTGAATATGCCAACGTATCTATACCTGTGGCTATTCTGATTTGGTTAATGATATATCCCATGATGTTGAAAGTAGATTTTCAGAGTGTCAAGAATGTTGGCAAACGTCCGAAAGGGATTGTCATTACTTGTGTGACGAATTGGGTGATAAAGCCTTTCACCATGTTTGGAATAGCTTATCTATTCTTCTACGTTATTTTCAAGTCATTAATCCCTGCCGGATTAGCCGAAGAATATTTAGCCGGGGCAGTTCTGTTAGGTGCTGCACCCTGTACGGCGATGGTGTTTGTATGGAGTCATTTAACCAAAGGGGATGCAGCTTACACATTGGTGCAAGTGGCAGTCAATGATTTAATCATATTGGTTGCTTTCGCTCCTATCGTTGCGTTTTTATTGGGTGTCGGTGGCGTTTCTATCCCGTGGGACACATTGATACTCTCGGTTGTATTATTTGTTGTCATTCCTCTTTCTGCCGGAATAGTAACCCGTATAATGGTTATCCGGCGCAAAGGAATAGACTATTTCAATACCGTCTTTGTCCGCAAGTTCGATAACTATACAGTTGGCGGATTGCTATTAACGCTTATCATCCTGTTTTCGTTTCAGGGGGAAACGATACTGAACAATCCGCTGCATATCGTCCTGATTGCCGTTCCGCTTGTGCTGCAAACAGTTCTGATATTCTTTGTTGCCTACGGTTGGGCGAAGTGGTGGAAATTGCCCCACAATGTTGCTGCACCTGCCGGAATGATTGGAGCAAGCAATTTCTTTGAGTTGGCGGTGGCAGTGGCTATTTCTCTTTTCGGCTTACAGTCCGGTGCTGCACTGGCTACCGTAGTGGGCGTATTAGTGGAAGTCCCGGTAATGCTTATGTTGGTAAGAATAGCTAATAATACAAAAAGTTGGTTTCCTGAAAAGTTATCGTGAAATTCTATTCAATTAATAGATTACTGTGGCTGAAACCATTAGGTAATATTCTGTTTAAAAGGGAACTAACTTAATACAATTTTTAATTAACCATCTAAGAGAGCGTCTAACAAGCAAAAGTTAAACACTCTCTTGCCACTTTGTTTTTATAAATTCATTCCTTTTACTTTTTTGGTGGATTGCCGAATTGATGGTTTTAGGTTTTGATAAAGTTTATTGAATTGTTCCTTAAACCAGTCAAAAACATTTTTCCCGTTGATACATTGACCTCTTGTTTCTTCTTCACCATACTTATCTTTTTATTTTGTTACCGATGGCAAATATAGATGTTTTTTTGTTACCCAATAGCATTTAAGTAACAAACTGGTAACAAAATAAAGGAATTTATAGGCAAACACAGGAAAGCAAGCAAAACAAAGGGAACACGATAAACAAAAGACAAATCACTATATTTCAGTTATTTATATTTAATTTTTCAACTCTTTCTTTCTCTTTTTCCACAACTGCCAGCTATTAATAATGTTTTGCCACAGTACATACGATCCCGGCCCCACAGAAGACAGCGGATTCAAATACGTATAAGACATCCAAATGGCAAGAACTGTGTTTTTCTGCCCCAACGCCTGCCCGCCACTGATACGATCATTGTAGTGTCCGCCAATTTTTTTTCCCAGATAGAATTGAACACAGCAGGTTATCAAACCGGCCAAAGCAATCAAGACTTCCACAAAAACCGGAGCGTCGCTATTCGCCAAAGAACGCACAGTCTGCCCAGACACAATGGCAAGCGCCACTGCCCACAAATAGAAAGCGGCATCGTGGAATTCAAGCAAATACCGATGCACCTTTTTGACAAACACCCGCAGAAACCATGCAATAAAAAAAGGCAGAAGCAACAATGGGAACACCTTACTCAATATTTTCAGGAAAGCTGCAAAAAAAGTTATATTGGCATGCGGTTCAACCCAAGGAAACACCAACGGAACAGCCACCGCTGCCAAAAGATTAGACAACAATGTATAGGTAGTAAGGCTTGATGCACTCCCACCCAACTTACCGGTAATAACCGCAGCGGCAGTGGCCGTAGGGCAGATAAGGCATACCATAGCCCCCTCAAAAACTTCCCGATACATCTCCTCCATAGGGCAGCATACCAACAAGGCGGCAACAGCCAGGCACGAAACTGTCTGAAACAGCAACAACCACCCATGCCATGCCTTCGGTTTCAGCTCATGCACCTCCACCTTGCAAAAGGTAAGTAATAATTGTGCAAAAATCAACGTTGGAGTGAGCAGGGCTATCAGCCCGTTCAAACAGGGTTTAACCGGTGCCAACAAAGGAACTCTTGCAAAGAAGAAGTATCCTGCAGTGCCTGCAAGCATTGCTAAAGGCAATGTCCAATTCTTTATGAAACGAAGAAGCATACCTATGTCTACCTATTAATTTTGCGTACAAAGTTACGGATATTATTAACAAGTATGTCCGTCGCGGAAAATAAATAAGGAGAAAGATTTGAATAAGCGGGAGATACAGCAATTTTAGTTCGTTAGGCATTTGTCTAACGAACTATTCGCCACTAACCGCAAACTAAAAGCAAACATAGAAAATCTATAAATTTTGCAAACACTAAGACTAAATCTCCCTAAAAAGAAGCTGTTACAGATAAAACTTGAAAGCAAAGTGTGAGTTTTCTATAAAATTACATTACTTTTGCAGAGCGATAATAGACCTTTGCGCTATCTTTGCGACGATATTTTTAATATGAAACTATACAGACGATACATATTATATATAAATATTTGCTTGGGACTGCTCATTTCACCCTTTTGCAGCAGCAGTGCCGAAGCAAAAGATTTTGTTGTCGTTATTGATGCCGGACATGGCGGGCACGACCCTGGCGCTGTCGGCAAAATCTCCAAAGAAAAGAATATCAACTTAAACGTTGCACTCAAACTCGGCAAACAAATTCAAAAGAACTGTCCAGACGTAAAAGTCGTATATACCCGTACGCGAGATGTTTTTATCCCCTTGGACCGTCGTGCAGAGATAGCCAACAACGCCAAAGCAGACTTGTTCATTTCGATTCACACAAATGCATTGGCTAAGAACCGCACTGCTAAAGGCGCTTCTACATGGACATTAGGTCTTGCCAAATCGGATGCCAACCTCGAAGTCGCCAAACGGGAAAACTCGGTGATTCTCTACGAAAGCGATTATAAGACACGCTATGCGGGGTTCAATCCTAATTCTGCCGAATCGTATATTATTTTCGAATTCATGCAGGATAAGTATATGTCGCAAAGCGTACACCTGGCCTCACTCGTACAAAAGCATTTCCGTAATACTTGCCGCCGGGTGGACCGAGGCGTGCACCAAGCTGGTTTTTTAGTACTGAAAGCCAGCGCCATGCCCAGCATTCTGGTTGAACTGGGTTTCATCTCCACCCCTGAAGAAGAACGTTACCTGAATACAGATGCAGGAACCACAACTCTTGCCAACGGCATTTTTCGCGCTTTCCTTACCTATAAGCGAGAGCAGGAAATCCGTCTGAACGGAAGTAGCCAGACCATTCTACCGGAAGACCTGCCGGAGGAGAAAGATACGACTCCTGCCGGCACAACGCCGAATGCAACAGAAAAGACAGTCAGACAAGACAGCAACTCCACACCCCGGCGCACAGAAAAAAACGCTGTTGCGCAAACAGAAGACAACGCCCCGGTGTTCAAGATACAAATACTCACATCTTCCCGCCCATTGGCAAAAAATGACAAGCGATTGAAAGGATTGAAGAACGTGGATTATTATAAAGAAGGCGGCCTGTACAAATATACGTATGGTGCATCCTCCGATTACAATAAGGTATTACGCACCAAACGCTCAATTACGGCACAATTCAAGGACGCTTTCATCATAGCTTTCAAAAACGGCAAAAAGGTGAATGTGAACGCTGCCATCAACGAATTTAAAAATAAAAAGAAATAAATAGAATAACATCATGAAGTATATTACCAAAGAAGTCAGAATAGGAATTGCAGGAATAGCTGCTCTCTGTATATTAGTATATGGTATCAATTACCTGAAAGGTATCAATATGTTTAAGCCTTCCAGTTATTTCTATGTCAAATTTCAGAATGTCAACGGACTTACCAAGTCTAGTCCTGTCTTTGCCGACGGTTTTCGTGTAGGCATCGTACGCGACCTGTACTATGATTACAGCCAGCCCGGAAAGGTAATTGCCGAAATAGATGTCAACACCGACTTGCGTATTCCCAAAGGCAGTACGGCGGAACTGGCAGCAGAAATGCTGGGCGGCGTCAAAATGAACCTGCTCCTTGCCAACAATCCCCGCGAGAAATACCAGATAGGAGATACAATTCCCGGTACGCTCAACAACGGAATGATGGAAAAAGTTGCCGCCATGATGCCGCAACTGGAAAAGATGCTGCCTAAGCTGGACTCTATACTCGGATCTTTAAATACGGTATTGGCAGATCCGGCCATCCCCACCACTCTGCATAATGTACAGACTCTGACAGCCAACTTAGCAGTGACCAGTGGACAGCTGCAAACATTAATGAACAAGGACATTCCCCAACTTACAGGCAAGCTGAATACTATTGGGGATAACTTCGTACTTATTTCAAATAACTTGAAAGAAATAGATTATGCAACAGCCATGCAAAGCATAGACTCCACATTGGCTAATGTAAAAATGATTACAGATAAATTAAACCGAAAGGATAATACTGTCGGATTATTGCTGAACGATCCGTCACTCTACAATAACCTGAATGCCACAACAGCAAATGCAGCGAGCCTATTAGAAGATTTAAAATCACACCCCAAACGCTACGTTCATTTCTCTTTATTCGGTAAGAAAGATAAGTAGGAATTACGCTTATATAGATTTTGTCTAAATAGCAAAGCTTATTTATCCAAAAAGGAAAAACCCTTGATAAGTCTATGTACAAAGTAAAAAAGGGGTTTATATCTACTCCGCTTTTGGAGAGGAGCAGCCCACGAAAACAGCATTATCTTACTATATTACAAGCTGTTATACAAAAACAATAGTATATATAAAGGGGGAATTTTCACATATTCCGATAAGTAGCTGAAAGTAAAGAGATTATTGTTTTATTGAGAAACACAAGAAAAAAGAGATTTGTTTTTCTCAAATAAGATTACCAATTTTGCAAACGTAGAAGTTTTGCTTAATTAATAAATGTATCAGTAACCGTT